>NZ_JAGDZM010000005.1:1349-198533 GCF_049099775.1 Roseivirga sp.
AAGTGCTATTCGCATCTGAATCACTGGCAGTAAGCGTTACTACTGAGGTGGTGTTCTCACTTATACTAATGTTGGTGGCATTGGTAATCACTGGTGATTCATCATTCAAGTCATTGATGCGTACGGCAATAGTTTGTGAGGTTGTATTGGCTCCATCAGTCACTTCTACTACTACTTCATAAGTCTGGTCTTCTTGACTTGGATTATCAAAATCTTCTGCTGAAACTAGGCTTAATGCAGCACCATCTAATTCAAATAAGCTCTGGTCTGCCCCTCCTATAATACTGAAGGCCAAAGTGCTATTCGCATCTGAATCGGTAGCTGTTAAGGTAACAACCGATGTTGTGTTTTCATCTATGCTTACCGTAGCTGCATTGGTAATCACTGGTGACTCATCATTCAAGTCGTTAACGGTTAATGTAAAATCTTGGCTTACCTCATTATCCGCATCATCTTTTACCGTGATGGTAAAGTTATAGACATTGTCAGTTCCCTCATCTGCAGGGGTTTCAAAGTCCGGGGACTCTTTAAAAGTAAGGTCATGGTCTGACTGATTAATACTGAATAATGCTGCATCTGTGCCAGATAGCTCGTAAGTCAATACTGCATTTGGATTGGTGTCTTCGGCCGTTACCTTGAGTAAGGCATCTGTACCGTTTTCGGCAAAACTGGCTTCATTCAGTGAAATGATAACCGGTGCCGTTACATCCAATACAGTTATATCAAATTCCTGTGTGGCACTAACTTGATCCCCTGAAATGATATCTTCATTTTCTAGCAATATGGATATACTATGAGTTCCTACATTACCTTGAGCATTTCCGCTTAATTTGAATGCCGCTTTCTCAAAGACTATTTGTCTCAATTCTCCACTATCAATAATATATATTAAACCTTCTGAAGCACTAAAGTTGATTCCTCGAATTCCTTGAAAAGTGTTTTCTTCTTCTGTATTCAATCCATCTCCAGACAAGGCAATTAGCTCACCTTCTGATTTAACCAGATACAATCCACCTTCATTAGCGGCATAGAGGTATTTATCAGAAACTGCTAGGTAGTTTACTCCATCTAGCGCTACATATTGACTCAAATTACCCTCCAAATCTAGTTTGAAGATTATTCCATTTTCAGAATCAGCGATATAAAGAGCACCTGTTTTGTCGAATACCAAATCGTCAAAATATGGTTCTCCTAACACCTCAAAAAACTCATCATCCTCACCAATTACCGTGATTAATTCTCCCGTTACAGTATCAACCTTAATTAGCCCTGCAGATGAAGAAAAGAAGAATTCATTATTACTAGAAATTACGGCACTTGAGATTTGGACAGGAAAATCATCTAAAAGAAAAGTAAATGGCAGGTAAACACGATCGTTATTCTCAATATCAGTTAAATAATTATCTATGTCTTCAGTAGATACTTGAATGACTAACGAGTTATTCATAGTAAGAATAAAACTTCCATCAGCATTGACGCCTAGAATCTTCCAGATATCTTCTCTGTCAGGACGTATCGTTTCTTCTGGATCATTTTTGTTTTCAAGCTCATGCTCAAAAATAAAACCTTCCCCACCTCTCAATATGAACAAAGATGATTCTTCAACAAAAAGAGTGTAGTCTTCTTCATTAGTCGCAAAACTGTTCACATCGCTGAATATTGAAAGATCTAATGAAGTCTTTCTTCCTCTTGCAGTAAAACTAATAGTGCGAGTAGCTTCTGAAACAGTTAATGGTTCTTCCGTTTCTAAGAAAACGTTTGACCCTGGCGCTAATAAGCCCAAACCTCCAACATAAGTATAGTTGATTAAGCCATTAGACTCCGCTATCAATTTAAGTTCACGAATTTTGACTAAATCTTCGGTTTCTCGCTCTTCAAGAAATGTTTCAAGGGTTTCGTTAGAGGCATAGTATTCAAAAGTATTTGAAACAGCATTCAGCATCCAAAGCAAATCACCAGAAGCAACCCACAACTGATCATTTGAATCGATTAACATATCTGTCACATTTGCAAGAATATCGTCTTGGTCAATAATACTTTCATTGTCGCCATCACCTTCTTCTTCCTCAGAATTGTCGCTTAAGTTCATTATAGTTGTTGTGGTATAGCCTTCAAGGCCTGGTTGATATTGGATGAGTCTTACATCATCAGCATCATCCTCGCTCCGTAAATAGACATACACTTCACCTGCACTATTTTTGGCTATAAAGGCATTATCAACTATGTCACTTGGTTCACTTATTTCTTCAACTTCATTTGTGGTAAGGTTTAGATTGAATAACGACCCGTTATCATTGATAATTAATAACTCCTCTCCTGTTTCACTAATCTCAATATCTAGCACATCAAAAAGCACTTGGTCAATTTCAATATCAGTAGCTATCTCGGTAACATTAAACTCCGGAGACACTTTTATTAATAGAGCATCTTCTGCCTTCTGAACAAGATAAATGTTGTCGCTAGCATCAATATCCATAGCCACGATTTCTTCTAATTCATATTCGCCTTCTGCTTCCTGCTCATCATTTTCCATTGAAGTATTAAGCTCCAATACTGAAAGTGCACCTTCTGGTGTAATCTTAAATAAGGCATATTTGCTTGGGCCATTTTCAATCGCTAGGATTACATTACCTTCACTATCACGCACCATATGGTTTGCCCCTAGTAAGAACTCAGCTTCTTCCTCATTTAAATAACTCTCTTCGTCAGTATCGTACAATTCAATATCTGTAGTTGACGGGAGGAATGATTCAAACGTTAACCAGGATGGCACATTTGCAGATGCTCTATTTGATGTATTGAAAGGAATAAAATCATCCGGATCGGACAAATATCCAAAATATTCGTAGGTCTGGTTATCATTAACGGTTGTTGCGGGGTTTGATAAAAAAACAGGTGCTTCATTCACATCAAGTATTGTAATGGTAAGTTCCTGAGAAGTTTGGTTCCCTGATGCATCTGTTGCGATAAAAGTAACCTCATAACTGTCGCCCTCTTCTGTGTTTCCAACCATCGTCTCAAAGTCAGGAGCTGATACAAAGCTGAGTTCACCCGTGCTTTCATTTAAATTTAATAACGCCTTCACATCATCTAAACCCAGATTTTCCAGACTAAAAGTGACTGATTCAGACTCCTCATCTGTTGCTGTAGCTGTGTAAAAAACACTCAATTCATTTTCAGCTAAACGCACAGAATTGGCTGAAGTAAACACTGGAGTTTCGTTTAGATTGGTTACGTTAACCGTAATGTCCTTAGTTGCCTCATTAGCACCATCGCTTACCTTGATAGTAAGCAAGTATTGATTATTGCCATCTCCATCCTGTGGGTTTTCAAAATCAGGTGCTTGTAGGAAACTCAGGACTCCTGAGCTGGAATTGATAGAGAATAAAGCCCCATCGTTACCAGATCCTAAATTAAAACTAAGGGTTCCGGCATCAGCATCTGTAGCTGCAGCCGTATATCCTGTGACGATGGTGTTTTCTTCAACGGTAGCTGTGACCGTTGAAGTGACTACAGGTGCGGCATCGTCATTTAAAATGACGCCAGCTCCTGTATCATCGGTAATGGTCACGTTGAGTCCCGAAGCAGATAAATTACTTAGGAAAACTGAGAATGTTTCGTCAAGCTCCACAAGGTCATCACCAGTTATTGTGAGGCTATATGACTTTGTTTCTCCTAAAGTACCTGTGAAACCTAGCGTTTCAATGCCAGCACTGATGTAATCGCTATCTTGAATTGTGCCTCCTACTAGGTTAGCATCTACTGAGAAAGTGTTCTCTACTGCTCCGTTGAGACTAACGGTAAAGGTGGCTTCATTCGTTTGTCCATTATCACCTTCATTGATTGAAATATCATCAATGCTCAGCGTTGCGGCATCGTCATTGGTTATGGTAATAGTTGCATCTCCATCCACAATAGTTACATTCTTACCATCGGCCTGTACATCGCCAATCAATGCCGCAAAGGTCTCATCATTTTCCACCACTTCGTCCCCTTTGAGAGTGACTTGTAGGTTTTGTGTCTCACCATTGTTTCCAACAAAAATAAGTGTAGTTGAAGAAATAATTGGGTCAACGGAAACCATTACATCATTGGCATCGATTTCAGCAGCATCTCCTGATAAAAGCGCATCGGCTTCTACTGTAAAACCATCCTGTACTTGTCCAGTCAGGGTCACCGGAATATTGATGATCGAAGTGCCACTGTTGCCTTCCGTTTGTGTTACATCCCCAATTGACAGCGTTGCGGCATCATCATCTGTAATTGTGTAAGTATGCACTGCCGAATTTGTAATCAAGTCAGCATTAGTAGGGTTCGATAGGGTAACAATCACTGTCTCATCGGTCTCCGCAATGGCATCATTTATGATGCCAGCAATTGTGATATTTTTTGAAGTAGTACCAGCCAAGAATGTCATTGTACCATTGGCCAGGGTATAGTCCGTACCTGAGCCAATAGCTGTACCGGTTACTACATAGTCTACTGTTATGTCTACTCCACTTACTAGCGCCAAACCTACTTCCAAATCAACACTCGTGACGGTTTCTGCACCACTACTACTTGTAGTAGCAAAGTTCAAAGACGGAGTTCTGGAATCCAGCGTGAAATTGGCGGTTTTCGAAGTTCCTACACCTGCATTTCCTGCTTGATCAGCAATGCCTGTAAGATCCAGTACAATTTCATTGGTGGCGTCCTCAATTTCTGCATTTGGAGTATAGGTAGCTGTATAGGTGCTTCCACCATCGCTTGAGGTAGGCTCTGAAATGGCACCGTTAGGCACCGTAAAGTCTTCAGCAGCCAAGCCGCTAATGGCTTCATCAAAAACAAGGGTAAGAACCGCTGTTTCTCCAGGGATTAGTTCGCTATCGTCCGAGGTAAAAGAGGTCACCGTTGGTGGCGCATCATCCACATCACTCACGGTAACCGTGACGGTATGTGTGGTTATATTGCTTCTGTCTGAGGCTGTAATCTCTACTTCGTACTCGTTGTTGCCGTCTCCATCTTGGGGGTTTTCAAAGTCGGGACTAGATACAAATGTGAGTTCTCCTGTGCTTTTACCTATGGTAAATAAAGCCTCATCTTTATTACTCCCCAGTTTGAAAGTGAATTCATCTAAATCTGTTGCCGTGGCGGTATAAACCACTTCGGTTCCGTTCTCAACATATGAAGCACTGGTTCCCGAGGAAAATACCGGACCATAGATATCGCTGAGCCTTACCGTATTGCCGCCCCCTTGAGGGGTAGGCATGAAGTTACCCGGTAAATCGAAAATAGATTCGTTGTCAGTAGCCTCTACCGTAATGGTTTCACTGCCATTGGGTGTACCGACAAAAGCTATGTTGATTAAAATATCTTGTTCTCCTCCTACCAAGGCTCCTCCTATTGCATTGGTAATGGAGGTGATGGAGGCACCTGAAGCCGTGCCTCCGGATACAGAAAGCGTTAAGTCGCTGGGTTCTACAGGGTCACTCGCTGTATTATTGCCGTAAACGACTTCGGTAAATTGCCCTGTGATTTGAGCATTGTTGGCATCTATACCTAATATGAGCAAGCCCGGAATGGTCTTATCAACAATTTCTGTGGAAGTAAAAGATGTGGCTGGCACTGGATTACCTGCCCTATCGACCATACTATTTTCGAGAAGATTTAGCATAATAGTATTACTTTCAGAATCTCCGATCAAAAATGAGGTGTTTAACCTTAAGGATGTAATCCCAGAAAGATCTGTTACTATATTCTCCGTAGAGAGGGTAATCTCAGTTTGAGAAACAGAAAAATTGGCAGTAAAATCAGTTACTTTAAGGCCAGTAACCCCTTCGCTAAATACAAGATCGAAGTAATAGTTTGATGTATATAGCGCACCAGAAGTGCCTGAGGTAATGGTAACCGTAGGAGCGGTTTCATCATGCAATTGAAGTATATTGTTATTCTGCTCAGTTGGAGCCGCATTACCTGCTGCATCAAAAATGGCATCGGCCACCGGAGTAAAAGTAAGGCTTTCATCTCCTTCTGCTGTGCCGTTGTAGCCAAAGTGTACACGTAGGGTGGTCTCTCCACCCACCAGAGTGCCATCATTGGTATTTGTGATAGAGGTGATCACGGGAGTATCTACCGTGGTATTATTGGTAAGTGCTAGCGTAAAGTCATCGGGTTCGACAGGGCCAGCACCACTCCCTCCAAACACACCTTCGTTAAAGGGAATATCTACCTGATTAGCGTTAGCGTTAAGGCCAATACGGATATCTGAATTGATAAAGGGTGCGGTTTCATCTGCCTTGTCAGTTACTGTAATGGTAACATCTTGATTGGCGGAATTGCCAGCGGCATCTGTAGCAATAACATTAATTACATAGGTGTTATTGGCTCCATTGTCTGTTGGGTTTTCAAAATCTGGTGCGGTTTTAAAAGTAACAGCACCCGTGCTGGCATTTATATCAAACAAGCCCTCATCATTACCTGAACTCACGCTAAAGCTTAAATCAGTATCATCCGTGGCAGTTATTGTGTAGATCGTTCCAATTCCATTTTCTTCAAAAGTCTCTGAAGTTCCACTTGTAATGGTAGGGACTTCTGCATCAATCACAATATTTTTGTTATTGGCCAGATTCTTGACGCTAGGTAGTGAGGGATCAATGAGGTTTCCAGCTAAATCCTTCCCATTAGATACAAAATAAGAATTGACGCTGAGGTCTGAACTCGAATGACCTGATTCAACCGTATAATCAAATATTAATTGATTTCCAGATATTGTAGGTAAAAAAATCTCTATATCTAATGTGCCGGTCTCTAACGTTATATTATCATCTTGCGCACCGCTGCTCATCTCTTCACTGAATGTTACTACTATCGGAATCACATCCCCAATACCATAGGTTCCATTAGCTGCTGTCGAGCTAATGTTGGTGATAGTAGGTTCTATACCATCAATCACCAAATCCTTGTTGGCTGACAAGGAACCTGAAGCTCCCGGAATCGGCAATGTCAAATCGGTATCTACACTTCCACTATTTTGAATCGTCCCGCCATTCAAAGTCAGGGAACCGGTGGACTTATAGTCCAAATCAGAGCTTTCATCTCCTCCCTTAACCCTATAAGTGAAGGTCCAGGTATTAGTGCCACTACCACTAGAATAATCCGCCTTGCGATCTGTATTACCCGTCTCCAGCTCTAATTGAGGGGTGCCCGTTACCTCTACCGTTTGGTCAAAAGTGACTTGAATACTTACTGATAAGCCTTCTGCAATTGAACCATTACTCGTTGAACTGGTAACGTTAGCGATCTTAGGAGAGGTATCAATCACAATGTTTTTGTTATTGGCCAGATTCTTGACGCTAGGTAGTGAGGGATCAATGAGGTTTCCAGCTAAATCCTTCCCATTAAATCCAAAATAAGATTTGACGTTGAGGTCTGAACTCGAATGAGCTGATTCAACCGTATAATCAAATGTTAATTGATTCCCAGATATTGTAGGTGAGAAAATATTTATATCTAATGTGCCGGTCTCTAACGTTATATGATCACTTTGCGCACCGCTGCTCATCTCTTCACTGAATGTTACTACTATCGGAATCACATCCCCAATACCATAGGTTCCATTAGCTGCTGTCGAGCTAATGTTGGTGATGGTTGGCTCTACACCATCAATCACCAAATCCTTGTTGGCTGACAAGGAACCTGAAGCTCCCGGAATCGGCAATGTCAAATCGGTATCTACACTTCCAATATTTTGAATCGTCCCGCCATTCAAAGTCAGGGAACCAGTGGACTTATAATCCAAATCAGAGCTTTCATCTCCTCCCTTAACCCTATAAGTGAAGGTCAAGGTATTAGTGCCACTACCACTAGAATAATCCGCCTTGCGATCTGTATTGCCCGTCTCCAGCTCTAATTGAGGGGTGCCCGTTACCTCTACCGTTTGGTCAAAAGTGACTTGAATACTTACTGATAAGCCTCTTGCAATTGAACCATTACTCGTTGAACTGGTAACGTTAGTGATCTTAGGAGAGGTATCAATCACAATGTTTTTGTTATTGGCCAGATTCTTGCCGCTAGGTAGTGAGGGATCAATGAGGTTTCCAGCTAAATCCTTCCCATTAGATACAAAATAAGAATTGACGTTGAGGTCTGAACTCGAATGACCTGATTCAACCGTATAATCAAATGTTAATTGATTTCCAGATATTGTAGGTAAAAAAATCTCTATATCTAATGTGCCGGTCTCTAACGTTATATTATCATCTTGCGCACCGCTGCTCATCTCTTCACTGAATGTTACTACTATCGGAATCACATCCCCAATACCATAGGTTCCATTAGCTGCTGTCGAGCTAATGTTGGTGATGGTAGGCGATATGCCATCTATCACCAAAGCTTTATTTGCTCCCAGAGAACCGGAAGCGCCTGGACTTGGCAAAGTTAAATCAGCTATTTGAAAAAAATTCGTATCTCCAATGGTTCCTCCGTTTAAGGTCAACGAAGTAGTAGCCTTATAATCCAAATCAGCACTTTCATCTCCTTCCTGAACCCTATAAGTGAAGGTTAAGGTATTAGTGCTACTACCACTGGAATAATCCGCTTTGCGATCTGTATTACCCGTCTCCAGCTCTAATTGAGGGGTGCCCGTTACCTCTACCGTTTGGTCAAAAGTGACTTGAATACTTACTAAAAAGCCTTTTGCAATTGAACCATTACTCGTTGTACTGGTAACGTTAGTGACTTTTTGGGCACTTAGAGCCATTCCATCATAATCGTTTGTATTGAGAAAAGCACCCTCACCATCATTGGCATTCACATCCAGTACTGTGCCTGTACCGTTCTCGGCAAAGGCTACCAAGCTTGGTGAAGTAAATATGGGGTCAGAAAATGATAGCTCGTTTTCTCTATTGGCTCCTTTTTTAGCGCTTAAGCTTGAGACACTCAACAGAAAGAGCAGGGTACAAGAAATTGAAAACCTAATGTATTTATTAATGCCATAAACGTTAGTACTGAAGTTTAGAGGAAAGACATATTTTGGTTGTAGGTGCATAACAATTGAGGTTGTTAAAATGTGACTTAATGTTATTGATCACCCAAAGAAAGAAATGCCTAGACAGACTCATTTATATATGCCTGCCAATTGCTTTAAGCTGAGTGCCAAAGACCTCAAAGACAGCTTAAAAAGCTTTGTAGCATGATTTTAGTGCTAATTTTCAAGTAGAAAAAATGGAATAATCCCTACTAAACTGAACGTTCTTTCCCCTGAGAGGCTGACATTCCAAAACGCTCTTTATAACTATTCGAGAAATGACTCAGATGGTCGAAGCCTACCGCATAGGCCACATCGGATATGGATTGATATTCTTTATTTTCAATAAGCCTCCTGGCCTCTTGTAAACGTACCTCTTTGATATAGGCCTGAGGAGAAAACCCGGTAGCTGCTTTTACTTTTCTATATAAAGTCCTTTCACTAACCGATAGGGCTTCTGCCAAGGTGGTCGGCTTAAGTTCAGCGTCTTGTAAAGACGCATAAACGGTAGAACGTAATAAGTTCATCAACTTATTTTCAATCTCCCCTGAGGTAGGTTTCGATGGCAAGCTATGTTTAGCTCTCTCTTGCTTTAAGGACAGCAACTGCCCTATCCGCGCCATTAGATCTAGATCGTTAAAAGGCTTGAGTATATAGTCGGCTACTCCTTCTTTTAATAAGGCCTCTCGGTCCCGCTCAATGGCTCTGGCGGTTAAGAAGACCACGGGCGTATCCACAAAACCTTGTATTTGCCTCAAGGCTTTATAGAACTGAGCCCCATTCATTTGTGGCATCATATAATCTGTTATGATTAAATCGGGATCCACCT
This sequence comes from Roseivirga sp., assembly GCF_049099775.1. GTDB lineage: Bacteria > Bacteroidota > Bacteroidia > Cytophagales > Cyclobacteriaceae > Roseivirga. The sequence goes on from NZ_JAGDZM010000005.1 coordinate 11,183, forward strand.
GCTCAATTTTGTTTAAGGCGTCTTGTCCATTCTCAGCCAAAGAGACTTTAAATCGGTCAGAAAGCATTTCATAGAGATAATGACGCATATCGGCATTGTCTTCCACCAATAGAATTGTTGCCCCTTCTCTTACTGATATCATTTCGGTTTCAGACTCAGACTCGGGAATGACTTGATCTGCTATAAAATGATCTTTTCCTTTAAGGAAACTAACTGTGAAGCAAGTAGAGTCTTGCAATACACTTGCAACCGATATCTCGGCCTTATGCAAGTCAACCAATTCCTTAGTCAAGGAGAGTCCAACACCAGAGCCTTCTCCACTGTTGACTGACCCAGCTTGATAAAAACGATCGAACACAAAGGGTAATTCATGTTCAGGAATGCCATTTCCAGCATTGCAAATAGAAAGCTTCTGATGTTGTGCTTCTTCTTGAATCTCTATGTGCAACGTTGATTTTGTAAAACAATGTTTTACTGCATTGGATATAAGATTAAACAGTATAGTCTCTAGCTTCAAGCTATCTACATAAATGGGTTGGGCATGCTCTAAAGCTTTGACTTCCACCTTTAATGCCTTCTCTTCTATTTGTACATCGAAAAGATTTAAGACGGCATGCACTTCATTCTCCAAATCAACCGATTTAACCAACAGTTGCTCTTTACCACTTTCTATCTTGGAGAGATCCAACATATCATTTACCAGTCCCAAGATTCTTTTGGAATTAGCTCCGGCAATGGCTAAAGATTTTGACTGACGGTCGTTTAATGCCCCGTACTTTCCATTCGAGACATTCTTAATATTCCCCATGGCTAGGGTTAATGGGGTTCTTAATTCATGAGAGATATTTGTAAAGAATTTACTTTTCAATTCATTTAACTGTTCCAGATCACCTTTCTGACGCTCAATCAATAGGTTTTTCTCATTTAAGACCGCATTTTGTTTCTTACGCAGAAGTCCGTTTCGATAAACTACAAAGCTAATGCCTACAACAAGCAGAATTCCAGCCGCATAAAACCGTTGATTAGCTTTTGACTTTTGAAGTTCTGTCAAACGCAATTCTTCTTGTGCCTGAGCTGAAGTTTGTAACAGCTCATTACGTTTATTAAAGCTCTTCTGTAATTCTTCAACTTGAGTTTGACTTTCGAAAACCCTTAATTCCTCATACAATTTGGCTACAAGTTCCCAATTCTCCCTTGAAGTTTCTTGCTCTATGATTAATGAGTATCCTCTAAGTCTATCATTTAACCTCATATTACTCGAATCAATTCTAAAATAGCTAATGGTTTGATCAACCGAATATTTCATTAAATGACTATTCTTTCTTAAGAACTCGTCTGGTGCAGATCTTTGCAATTGATACCATCTTTTGAAATAAATATTTAAAAGGTTATCATTCGTACTCCTGTACAGCTCATCCAGGTTGGTAAGTATTCTTAGTGCATCATCATAATCTGCAGTAGCTAAAAGAAATCCAGAAAATGCTAAACCTAGAGATTTTTGTGCACCCAACTCTTTAGCTGGCAGACCTTCAGCTGCTAAAAAAGCTTTATTAAACCATAATTTGGCAGAGTCATATTTCTCTAATGAATTGTACTTTGTGGCTACAGATTTAGCCGCGTAAACAGCCCATAATCGCTCAGCATCCGTTTCCATATCCTGGACAAGTCGGAATATGTCTAGATATTTTAGTAAATCGAATCTATATTCATTTTTAACATTGACTGCCTGCCGCTCAATAACTCTGAGCGTCCAAAGTCTATATACTTGCTGATGACGGGGAGCTTTGAGGTTTTTGGTTCTCTCCATATATTCAATGGCTCGATCATAGTTAGCTAAACCAAGTTCAACCTTACTGGCTGTTACAAGAGCCACAAGTTTCAATTCATCATCTCTTAGAACTTCAGAGAGCCGAACGGCCTTTTCAGCAAATGCAATTGCCGAATCAGGCAAAGAACTATCAATGGAATTACCAGCCTTATGAAGATAATATTCCGCCAGCAGTCTATCAATTGACATTTCTCCATGGCCCTTTATATTAAGGGATTTTGAACGCTGCCTTTCCTTGAGTTGTAGAATTGAATCACCCTTTTGCAATACCTCTGTCTTTCTTTCTGGGTAGAAGTAATCCAATTGAAAGGAATAAGAAAGCTGTACGAGAAGGAGTAGGTAAAAACAGATAAATATTATTCTAAATCTCATATGCTGTTTGAGAATTTTTGGTTCAAATTCTTGACATTTGGTCTGGAACCGAAGGGTCAATGGAGTGTTGTTACGGCATGCAAGTGCTGCTAATTTACAATGATGTTTGGATATATCATTTAATTGGGGTAAAAACAACAGCATATAACTATTGGGATAGTATAGAACAAAGGTTGCCTTGAAATTAAGGTGAAGAAATAAGGATCATTGTGACCCTGCTAATACAATGACTAGAACTGAATCAAAATAAGTTAGCCATGATGGCTCATGGGATTACCTTGTCACTACACTTTTAACTTATATCAGAACAAGCGACTCAACTAATTAGGCAATCATCATTTTGGATTTATGGTTGATGAAAATGGTTATACTGATATCTATACACTATCCCGTCCTGAAATAAGTCACAATTGTGTCAACTTATTTCAGAATAAGGCTTGTCATAAAAAAAGCCAAGCATCTCTGCTCGGCTTTCATTTTTCTCTGAAAAATAAAGCTTATTTACTAACCAAACCTCCTTTAGCACTGTCAACAGTAATGGTGAATTTACCTTTACCACTTACAATCCAACGTACTTTTACGGTACTGTTACCAGGAATATTGGCGACTTCGAGTTTTTCAGGATTCTGCTTTTGCTCAGTAGTAAAACCAAGATCTTCATTCAGCACCCTCATTCCTACTTGAACTTTAACCCCTGAAATACTGATATAATCAGGTCGCTCAATCTTATACTTTAAGTCCTGAGAAGCGTGAGTTGGCATCAAGCGATCATTCTTGATCGTTGCAGTGATTTCTCTTAGTCCACCTCCCAAATCTTTCTCTTTAACTTCCTCTATGCTCAAGTTCGGCATATGGTAGGCATGGTAAAGGGTAAAGGCCATATTTCTATGAAGCTCTTCTTCTAACATAAATCCAGGAGTTGCTCTGCCAAAGTTTTTCTTGAATCCACCAATTTCAATCTCGCCATAAGTAGGGTGATTATAAGGTTTCCAAGGTTCAAAGGCATCGCCCATTAATAGCTCAGTATCGATATCATAATTGAGATTCTGTCCACCTTCGTTATTCTTATAATAAGCGAAACGAGTAAAAATCTCATTTGTAAACGTGTAAATACCTCTGCTACCGTACATCCAATCTAACTCTCCTCCGAATACTGAGTATAAGTCTTTGTAAACCACCAGATATCTGTAGCCCGGCATGATCTTCTCTCCTTTTCTACCAATGGCATCATAGATTCTAAGGTCTGCTCTATTATAGGTTGAAAGATCTTCCTGAGCCCCAGGTCCACGAAGAATCATTCCTCCTGAGTTATGGTAACTCTGTCCACCAGCGATATTTGGGTGCGCTAATACAAAATCGGCAACATTTCTGTTTTCAGGAATACTGAAAGGATATTTATAAGCACCGCCTTGGATATAATCAGGCTGCCATTTCCAAGCCCAATCTCTGTTTGGATCGTAGTACCCTACTCTATCCTCATTTATTCTACCATCACCATCATTGTCGATACCTTCTTGACCAAGCATTTCGTAACGCTGAATGTTGGGAGCAACATTATCGTCAACCCCAATCACGATCATTTTACGAGGATCTTTCGGGTCTAAAATGAAATTACCTGTATTACTCTTTCTTCTCATCTGAGTAATAGATCCATTTCCATCAAGATCATCTGGTGCATCTTCATCGAACAGGCCATCTCTGTCATCGTCCAAAGGAATCATTCCAGAACGTGGCGAGCTTCCTGTATTTGGCTCTTTCATATAGTTGTTCCGAGCATCAGGGTTAATGGTTGGCACAATATAGAAGATACGTGTATCGAGCATTTTAGTCACATAATCTACATCACCATAGTTTTCGGTTAAATACCAAGCGGTATAGATTGAAATTTCAGCTCCTTGAATCTCATTAGAGTGAATGTTACCGTCAATATAGAAACCAGGTTTTCTATGCGGTTCGCCTTTTTCGAAATTTGTAACCTGAAGCATCCACATGTCACGTCCTTCATAAGACTTTCCAATAGACACTCTTCTTACAAGGTTAGGATGTGCATCGGCTATCTTCTTGGTCAATGCCGCATGTCCTTCGGCAGTATAGTAGCGATTAAAGCTAATTTGTACTTTCGGGTTATGTGGTGAGCCTACGGCTCTAAATATTTCATCGGCACTTTGGGCATAAGCTGCAGCGGTAAACCCAAGTAAGCAAATCGATAAAACGAGTTTGTTTATATAGTTTTTCATGTCGGCTTATTTAAGATTTACGTTTGTTGAAGTGAATCCAATGTGTGGTGCTCCTACTTCTATTGAAACCGAACCTTTACCTTTAATTAACCAGGTAAATGACACGGCATCGTCACCATTGATAGATGGAATAAGTGTGATTTTACGACCTGAAACAATCTCTTGTCCATTGCCTAATTTCAATTCCATTTTCACTCGTCTTAACCAACGAGACCTAGTCCCCATTTGTGAGTGAGTAGGTAGTGTTCCTCCATTGTAAAGGTCTACTGTAACACGCGTCATGCCTTTTCCTGCAGATTCAGTTCTTAGGTTAATCAAGTCAACTTTTGCCTGCATTTTGGCTACTTCCATAATGAATTGATTGTGCTTGCCAGCCAAATCATCGATCATAGAAATTGGTGGGTTTAACATGTTAAATGGTGCAATACCTCCAACCTCAACTTTCATTCCTGGAAAGTCTGGGTGCTCCATGGCAGTCCAGTCAGCAAAGTAGTTTGATAGTCCCTCTTGGGCCGCCCATCTTAGATAGTTAACCTCCCTGTTCTTATCAGCATTCTTTTTCATAGTTGAATCACCTTTAACCATTGGGGCCCACCATCCTGGTGTGCTAAAGCTTAACCTTCCAAAGTGGAAGTAAGCCCATTGATTAAAGCTTCCTCCTGGCTCTACAGATGGCGGTGCGTCTTTTGTGCCCACCGTCTTATTATATTTTCCTGATACTAGCTTGTTCACAGTTTCATCTGCTCTTAAAACACTTGTAACAACTCTTTTACTGGCTCCTCCTCTATTATATCTCCATGCACTTGACAGATTATTGCCAGGTCCAAATGTCATGATTGCATATACATTCCATTTAGTATAAAGGATATCAAGCAATGCTCTATTCTCTAATTCAGAAACAGGATGCTCACCTGCTCCAGGAGTGAAATAATCATAAGCGAATGTCAAACTCTTGTTAAAGTTGATTCCGCCTTCTCCATCTTCATTAAAAGCACCGTCTTTATCATTATCAGCACCTTCAGTGAAAACATGATACTTACCTTTTTCTCCTTTAGACTTATCTGCCTTGATCATCACGCGGTCATCAGCCGGGTGCATAATCCAATCACCTGTAGCATCCTCCACTCTCATCATGGTAATCATTCCATCACCGTTTAAATCTTCAAATGGATCTTCATTCACACGGCCATCACGATCGTCATCCGTCTTTTTCGCATTACCACTTCTACCATACTTTAGGTTTGCAAAATATTGCTCAGTGGCATCAGGGCTCATATTAGGAAATACATAGTAAGTAGTATTTTCTAATGCGCTCAGGTTGTTTTTTACAACATCTTCGGCAAAACGAACCGCCATTTCTACGCCTAGCAAGTGTTGTCCTTCGACACCACCGACTACGGCCATGGCCGGTTTATTTTCCATGTCTCCCGTGCCCAAGGTGAGCATCCAGACGTCTTTCCCCCCTAATGTTTTAGTAATTGACTTTAATGTGGCGGCATTTGAGGAATTTGCCAATCCACGAAGTCGTTGGGCTAATTGACTTGCATTATTATAGTCTTGTGCCCAGATTAACTGGGTTAAGAGCATTAATGCAGCAACCAGTCCAAACTTGTTCCGATTGAATCTCATATAGTTTTGATTAATGTTTTTTGAGTTTAAAAATTACCCCCAATTAAACTTCAAGTGTTCTAATGTAAAAGCTTAGTGGATGTGAATGGCAATGAGGGTGTTTGGGTGGGTCAAAAGGTGACCACCAATTTCCCAAACTGCTTACCGGCTTTCATATCATCGAAAGCGGAGATAATATCGTGAAAAGGTCTGACTGAATCGATCACGGGATGAACTTCATGTCTTTTTACAAATGCCACCATCTCTTCAAACTCATGGTCATTGCCCATGGTAGAACCTTGGAGTGTAATTTGGTTCCAAAACATTCGGAACATATCTAGCTTTTGTGGTGTGCCATTAGTGGCTCCATAAAAAACGATTCGACCAGCTGGTTTCATAATTTTGATAAAATCATTGATTTGGTTTCCACCAGCACTATCAATTACCACGTCGAAACCGCCAGAAGCTTTTTGTGCGGCTTTGAACCATGATTCTTCTTTGTAATTGAAACCTCCTTTGGCACCTGATGCAATACATTTTGCAACCTTTTCGTCAGCCCCTGAAGTAACATAAACATTCGCGCCAATAGCTAGCGAAAAAAGAAAGGCAAACTGTGCTACGCCTCCCCCTACACCGGAAATCAAAACGTTATCTCCTGGTTTTAAATGGCCGTGATGAAAAATGGCTCGAAATGCTGTTAACCCACCTAAGGGTAAAGCTGCTGCTTCATTCCAAGATAAGTGTTCCGGTTTATCGGCCAAGCGATTTTCATGAACTACAATATACTCCGCGAAGGTCCCGTTTTCTGGCATTCCTAGTACAGAATAGTCGGAGGACTGGGCCATTTCATTTTTACCCCAATTCACGTTTGGGTTAATGATCACTTCATGATCGATAAGGCTGTCGCTTACTTCTGAACCAACCCTTTCAACAATACCAGCGCCATCTGAGCCCAGTACGCTCCCAAATTGAATATTTGGATACATACCTTGTCTAATCCATTGATCGCGTCGATTTAATGCTACGGCTTTTAAACGAACTAAGACCTGATTAGGTCCTAATTTCGGTTTATCAATTTCAGATATTAATAGAGGTTCTTGCTGATCGGTGATAAGTAAGGCCTTCATGAAAATATTTTAGAAAGGTGCTTCTTCGCCTCCTGTTGGCAAATTCGGAGTATCTCCCCCATTGGCCTTGCTTTGGAATGTCATGGCACCACCACCGTCAGCTCCAGATTCAAAGCTTGAAGTACCATCTACAGGAAAAGAGGAACCATAAGTACCGCCACCAGCATGCATATCTAAATCGGCAAACTTGGTGTACTTACCGATAAACTTCAGCTGTACATTTTCTAATGAACCGTTTCTGTGCTTAGATATAATAACTTCACCCATACCCGTGGTTGGCATGCCATTCTCATCTTGCGTAATACCATAATATTCCGGTCGATAGAGAAACATAACCATATCGGCATCTTGCTCAATTGACCCTGATTCCCTGAGGTCGGAAAGCTGGGGACGCTTATCTCCGCCTCGGGTCTCAACGGCTCTACTCAGCTGCGACAGTGCTATTACTGGCACGCTGAGCTCCTTAGCTAAGTTCTTCAAAGAACGAGAGATAGAAGCGATTTCCTGTTCACGGTTACCGCCTCCACCTCCACTCTTTGAGGAGTCGCCTGACATCAGTTGCAAGTAATCAATTACAATTAACTGGATATCATGCTGTTGTTTCAACCTTCTACACTTAGCCCTCAATTCGAGGATTGAAAGTGCAGCGGTATCATCTATAAATATGGGGGCTTTGGTTAAATTTGCTGTTTTATGGACAAGTTGTGCCCATTCGTGTTCTGCTAGCGTTCCTTTCTTGATCTTCTCTCCTTCCAACTCTGCTTCTCCAGAAATCAATCTATTCACTAGCTGTACTGATGACATCTCAAGTGAGAAAATAGCACAGGCCTGACCGTGATCTACAGCAGCGTTCCTTAATGCAGAAACTACAAAGGCAGTTTTACCCATCGCAGGTCTAGCGGCGATAATGATTAAATCAGACTTTTGCCAACCTGAGGTAACACGATCTAAAGCGGTAAAGCCTGATGGCACACCGGTTAGTCCGTCTTGATGATCTTTTCTGGCTTGAATTTCTTCTAATGCGGTGGCCATAATATTCCGCATGCTATCATACTCTTTCTTGACATTTTTCTCGGAAACCTCGAATAAGGATTGCTCCATTTTATCGAGTAATTGAAATACGTCTGTCGTATCTTCAAAAGCATCTTTCTGAATTTCTGAAGAGATTCGAATAAGCTCTCTTTTAATAGATTGCTCTACGACTATTCTAGCATGATATTCAATATTCGCTGCAGAACTTACTCGGTTAGTCAGCTGCGTGATATAGTATGGACCTCCAACTATTTCAATCTTACCTGACTTCCTTAAATGACTAGTAACCGTCAGAATATCAATTGGTTCCGACTCCTGGAACAACTCGTATATGGCTTGATAAATCTCCTTGTGTGCTTCTTTATAAAAAGAATCAGGTCGAAGAATATCGATGACATTAGTCAACGCATCTTTCTCCAACATTAATGCACCAAGAACCGCTTCTTCAAGATCAACAGCCTGAGGAGGTAATTTACCCAACTGAGTTGCCTCAGTTAGCCCTGCCCTAGGTTTATAACCTGCCCTTGAAACCGCCGATTTATCTTTTTCCATTATTCAAACTTAGAGCCAAAACTTCATCTGGACAACGATTAATTAGTTTAGTTATTCTCAACTTATCAACCTCTTGTACACAATGGCTTTTCTGCCAAGTATAAGTGCATTACTATCATCAAACGAAGTTGGGCAAGCACTTCTTTTATCTTATTTTTGATTTCACTTTAGCGCTTTCTTCATGATCACAAATCAACGCATTCACTTTATCGCTATAGGCGGAGCGGTTATGCATAATTTAGCTATCTGTCTTAAAAATTTAGGCAATGAAGTGACTGGATCTGATGATGCTTTTTTCGACCCTTCCAAGACAAACCTTAAAAACCACGGTTTACTGCCTGAAATAGAAGGTTGGCATGAAGACAAGATCCAACCAAACTTGGACTTGATTATTCTGGGTATGCATGCCAAGGCTGATAATCCTGAGCTCGTAAAAGCGCAATCGCTTGGACTTAAAGTGTTGTCTTTTCCTGAATTTATTTTCGAAGCCTCTAAAGACAAAAAGCGTGTAGTGGTAGCTGGTAGTCATGGTAAAACTACTATTACCTCCATGATTATGCATGTATTGAAGTCTATGGGTAAAGACTTTGATTACTTGGTGGGTGCTCAGCTTGAAGGGTTTGATCAAATGGTTCAGCTTACGGACGCTCCATACATTATTATAGAAGGTGATGAATATACTACATCCCCTCTCGACCTTACGCCGAAATTCTTACACTATAAGCATGACTTGGCCCTTATATCTGGCATAGCATGGGACCATTATAATGTATACCCAACTTTGGACAATTACATCGATCAATTTCGCCAGTTCATTGCTATCACGCCAACTAAAGGAAAAGTGTTTTATGCGGAAAGTGATGATGCGCTTTGCGATTTAGTAAAGGACATGGGAAGTCCTTCTAATTTAATCCCCTATGGTCCGCATAAGTCTGAAATAAGAAATCAAGAAACGTTCTTATTGCACAAAAATGGTGAAACAGCTGTGCAAGTATTCGGTCAACATAATATGCAAAACCTTCAGGTAGCTAAAAACATCTTGAATAATATAGGTGTGACCGATGAAGAGTTCTATCACCATATCAAATCTTTTGCTGGTGCTTCGAAAAGGATGGAGAAAATAGGTGAAAACGAGAACAGCATCATGTTCAAAGATTTTGCCCACGCTCCTTCTAAACTGAAAGCTACTTCTAAGGCGGTGAAAGATCAGTTTGACAACAGATCTCTGGTCGCATGTATAGAACTTCACACTTTCAGCAGTTTAAATAAGGCGTTTATTAGTCAATATAAAGATACCTTCAACTCCCCTGACGAAGCGCTAGTCTTTATCAACCCAAAAACGGTAGCTACTAAAGGACTGGAAATGATTAGTGAAGATGAATTAAAAGAGGCGTTTCAAAGATCGGATCTTAAGTTATTTACCGAAGCACAAGCGCTTGAAAACCATCTTTTATCTCAGAAATGGGAAGCTAAAAACTTACTTTTAATGAGTTCAGGAAACTATGGCGGACTGGATTTAGAAATGATTAAAACCTCGATACTCAATTAATAAAACAACATGCAACTGAACCTTAAAAATCCATTGGTCTTTTTCGACCTCGAAACTACTGGCATTAATATTTCTCAAGATAGGATTGTGGAATTGGCTATGCTGAAAGTTATGCCGAATGGCGAAACCGAGAAAAAGGTGCAGTTGGTAAACCCAACCATCCCCATTCCTGAAGAATCTGCCATGATTCATGGCATACGGGACGAAGATGTAAAAGACAAGCCCACTTTTAAAGAACTCGCGAAGAATTTAGCCAAGTTCCTAGAAGGCTGCGATTTAGGTGGCTATAATATTGTGCGGTTCGATGTACCACTTTTAGTGGAAGAGTTCTTAAGAGTAGATGTTGACTTTGAGGTAAGCAATCGAAAACTGATCGATGCGCAAAAGATTTTCTTCTTAATGGAGCAGCGTACCCTTTCTGCGGCGTATAAATTCTATTGCGGAAAAGAACTAGTAGGTGCTCATGGTGCAGAAGCGGATAACGATGCTACATTCGAGGTTTTTAAAGCCCAAATTGAACGTTATAACGGGATGGATGTAACTGATGCTTCTGGCAGAGCAGTTGGTAAGATAGAAAACGACATGAGTGCTATTCATCAGTTAGTTGCCTCTAGAATGGTAGACCTTGCCGGTAGAATCGTTTATAATGACAAGAATCAAGAGGTATTCAATTTTGGTAAGCATAAGGGAAAACCGGTTGCCGATGTTTTTGCAAAAGAACCAGGCTACTACGATTGGATGATGAGAGGTGACTTCTCCCTAGACACTAAAAAGAAGCTAACCAAAATAAAGCTTAGCGGCTTTAAAATGGGGTAGTAAACCTTCTAAAGTTAGAAAAACGGATCATAGTGCATGAGTAGTGTAATAATTGTTGGCAGTTCTAGAAATGACGGAGAAACTTCCGCGCTAGTAAAACAGCTCCAAAATTTAGCAGGATGGGATATCGTTGATCTTAACGATTATGAATTTAGCTACTACGATTATCTTCATGAGAATAAAGGAGACGACTTTTTACCCCTGATTAAAAATCTGATCGATAAATATGACACCTTGATTTTTGCTACACCGGTTTATTGGTACGCCATGAGCGGCATTATGAAAGTCTTTTTCGATCGGATTTCAGACTTATTGACCATAGAAAAGCCTCTTGGGAGAAAACTCCGAGGAAAACGAATGGCGGCTATAAGTACTTCTAATGGGAATAACCTAGGAGATTCATTTTGGCTACCTTTCCGAGCATCTGCCGATTATCTTGGCATGACATATATAAAAGACCTACATACCTTCAGCGGGCAGTTAGATAAACAAGAAATAAAGGATTTCATAAATGCTGTAAACAGGCAATAATTCATTTTCCTTATTATATTGATCGCTCGTCGAATTCGATTTTGATCTTTACGCGTGACTCCATTAAAACTCAACTCATCCTTTAAGCACCATTTAATTGTCGGCACCATTGTAGGTGTTTGGTTAGTTATCTTTTTAGTCCTTATAGCCCCTTTCGACATTGCCGAGTTACCAATAGCCATCCGCGCCGAAATTCTTCCTCCTTACGGGTTAATATCATTCTTTAGCTACCTAATCGTTATCCCCTTACAGAATTGGCTTTTCAGACGCTTGGGCTATTGGAATATTTTTCACGAAACATGTTTAATCCTGCTCTTCAATCTTTTGGCTTGGATCGGCAGTTATGGCTATTATCAATCAGGGATCATCAACGGGGAATACTCATTTTTTAATTTCACGCTAGAAATCTACTCCCCTATCTTTTTCATTCTTCTGCCAATAATTATTTTTTCACGTTGGTATCTCAATAAAAATGTAAGCAATCCTGCGATTGATAAAGTGGTTTTAACGGGAGAAAACAAGCTCGATGTATTACAGATAAAAGAGCAGGATTTAATCTGCATTTCTAGTGCTGATAACTATGTAGAGGTTACTTATCAGACTAAAAATGGTGTCAACAGAAAACTATTAAGGACTACACTTAAAAATATTCATGCGCAGAAACCAGAACTGGTAAAAGTTCACAGATCGCATGTGATAAACCCGCTTCATTTCAAAGAATGGAAAAATGCGAGCACCATTACTTTAACAGCGATTGAACTTCCGGTATCAAAAACCTACAAACAAAACATCCTAACCATGGATCATTCGCCCCTAAAACCTGATACTTCATCCCAGAAGGCCTAAAAAGCATGGTTGGCGATTCATAAACCATCATGTTTGTCGAAACACTTAAAGACAACAAAATGAAAAATATCGTCATCTTAATCGTACTTTTTATCTCCTTCAATTGCACAGCGCAAAACACAAATAAGGTAGAAGCTATTCTAAAATCACTTGTCGAAGAGCACGACATTATTGGCGCTACTGCCGGTTACTCTTTAGATGGAGAAACCACATGGCAATCCTCTTACGGGTACGCTGATAAGTCAGCTGAAGTCGAGTTCACCAATACCACAATTACACGTTTGGCTTCAATCGCAAAATCGATGACTGCCATAGCAGTGATGCAGCTTGTAGAGCAAAACAAAATAGACCTTGACCTACCCATTCAAACTTATATTTCGGATTACCCAAAACATGAGAAAACACAAATCACAACACGACACTTGCTATCACATACTTCAGGTGTGAGTGGCTATAAAGATGGTCGCGAGGCAGAAACAACTAAGGAATACGCATCTCTATACGATGCCCTATCTCTTTTCAAAAACAGGCCATTACTTTTCGAACCAGGTACTCGCTATAGCTATACCACATACGGCTACACTATCCTTGGTGTAATTATCGAAAGAGCGTCTGGAATGAGCTTCGAGGACTATATGAATCAGAATATCTGGCAGAAAGCGGGTATGACAAATACTGGAATTGAGAAGTATGGTCAAAAGAAGCCTAATCAATCGAGTTTATATCATCAAAACAGAAAGGGTAAAACTAAATCGGCTAAAGAAAACAACTTAAGCAATCGTCTGCCAGGTGGTGGCGTATACACCACGCTTGATGACATGTTAAAGTTTGGCAATGCCGTAATTAACAACACATTCGTTCAAGAAAGCACTATGGATTTGATGCGGGAACATCACAGTTTAGAAAAAGAAGCAAATGGATATGGCTTTGGTTGGTTCCTTTACAACCCTAAACCAAATGAAGGCGCTATAATTGGTCATAGTGGTGGCCAAACAGGTTCAACGACTCAATTGATGATCGTACCAAAGTTGAAAATGGTAATAGTAGTATTGACCAATACGTCAGGAACCTTTAAATATGTAACGCCTGCCACGTTTAACATTTTCAACGAATTTCAGTCGAAGTAAAAGCATTCACGAATCATTTAGTTAGAGCACAGCAGGCATGCTGTGCTTTTTTTGTTTCAAACCCATAGTCTGAGAATAACTACATCCATGTTTGCCACTTAAATATTCTTAAAACAATTCATAAGAATCGAATTTTTTGAATCAAATTACTGTTCATATTTGCAACGAAGAACAATCGATTATTGACCTATAAGAAGGCTTTTAAAATGGCGAACAAAAAAGTACTCAATTATATAAAAGAGGTATTAGGAAACATGCCAGCTGACTGGCTCAACCTTACCACTCATCGGCTAGATATTTATAATGAAAAGCTAGCTAAGACTGAGTTTTTAGAGCAATTAGAGACTTTGTTTGAAACCAACAATGCCAGCAAGTTGGCTCTCAACGAACTGAGCACAGCTTACGACTATATTCGATTGGGACACCCCCTATCTTCAGTACTAGAATGGGCCATTGCGAAGCTCAATGGACTCGAAGCTGAAAGTGTAATAGGTTTTTCTTCCAATACCACTCCTATTTTAGCGGTATTGCGAAAGAACTTATTGGCCAAAAAGAACACTCAAATTGCTTACACAGATCAACTCCCTGCCTCATTTGACCTTGAAATAGTAAAGAACGTTTACGGTTACCAGTTTGACTTAGCAGCAGTTAAAGACATTAATGACATATCTGAATTTGACGGTAGTACCATATTCGTTACTTCCGAACTTGAATTAGGAGACTTCGCGCTACCTAAACACGTTGATTTTTTCGTTAGCACGTCAGTCAACTTAGGTAGTATCATATTAGTAAATGGCAAAGCGAACCAAGAATACATTTCGGAAATTCAGCATGTAAGGAGAAGAGAAACCATTGCCATGACGCCTGCGAATGCACTAGTTGCTCTTAAGCAGCTCGCTAATGAACCAGTTAGGGTTACTGAAAGAGATACCAGAGCAAACAAGGCTCAAGTTCTTGACACCATTGCACAGATTACTGGCACGAATACTGGTGCTTTAATCGCTTCAAGTGGGCTTTCCATTCAATACGCCATAGTCATGGGACTCGTGCATCATGCACTGGAACATCATAAAGGAAAAGTGATTAAAATAGTCGTACCACCTAATTGCTATGGCGGCACGAACGATCAAGCCAGACGCGTGGCCGCCTGCATTGACAATGTAGAAGTAGTGGATTTACCGGTGGATGGTGGGAATGATATGGTTCAAAGCGTTAATGTCGTTTTAGACCAAATCGCAAGGGAAGATGCCGTTCCTTACATTATTGCTGAAATACCGACCAATCCGAGAGTTGAGGTACCTGACTTGATCAAATTAGAGCAAGCGCTCAGCACGGTGCGTAAAACGCCAACGGGTGAAAAAGCCATCGATCCGGTATTTATTCTCGATCAGACCTTCTGCCCCAATGTTCACTTTTTAGGAGAACAAGATATGCTCCAATCAGTAAGGACAATCGCCTATGTTAGTGGATCTAAATTCCCAAGTGGTGGCAAATGCACAGCAGGTTTTGCCGTTGCCAATCAAAAAGCAGCGTCCCTAATGGGTAAGATTGATTTACACTTAAGCATCTGTGATAATGAAGCCACGGACCTGCAAATGGAAATTTTGGCGAAGCAATTACCTTCCATGAATCAAAGAGTTCAGGATGCTTATCAAAATACTCGTGAATTTGTAAGCTTCATCGAGGAAACCTTACCTGATGCAAAGATCAATTTCGTATCTGAAGCCTTGGCGAAACAAGGTTTTACCCCTTCGGTGTTTTCGTTAGATCTACCTACAAAAGGTAATACCGATGAGGAAAAGGAAGCCTATAAAAGAGCACTCAATTTGAAACTCATTGACATGATGATCACTGAGATTCCTGATGAAAGCAAGTATTGTGTGAGCTATGGGCAATTAAAAGGATGCTACTGGACCATACCTGCAACATCTACTCAAGGAACTACCAAAGAAGGAGACAAAGATTATATAGCGCGAGTAGCGCTTTCACCTGATATGGACCTAGACCTACACAAAAAGGTGTTTGCCGATTTTGTTGAGGGTATTTAATGTTGATTTAATTCAGCATGCCTAACAAGTAAATTCCACCTAGTTTGTACTATATTTAAGACTGTACATTTGATCTCATAAAGCAAAGTCAAATGTGATGTTACTTTTGATTTTTCCAAGTCATATATCTTGAAATACCAGCCACATGAAGATCATCGCCATAGGCCGAAATTACACTGCGCATATTGAAGAGCTACAAAACGAAAAGCCTTCTGAACCCGTGATATTTATGAAGCCTGACACGGCTTTATTGCGTAATAACGACCCTTTTTACTATCCCGACTTTTCTAAAGACATTCATTATGAAGTTGAGGTATTGATCAAAATCTGCAAAGAAGGAAAATATATTGAGGAGCAATATGCCCATAAATACTATCAGGAAGTAGGAATAGGGATTGACTTTACGGCAAGAGATTTACAGAGCAGGTGCAAGGAAAAAGGACTGCCTTGGGAAGTGGCAAAAGGCTTTAATGGCTCCGCACCTATTTCTAGTTTTCAGCCAAAAGAAAACTTCGACTTGAAAAGCCTAAATTTCTCATTGAATAAGAATGGTGAACCGGTACAAATTGGCAATACTAGTCTTATGCTTTACAATTTCGATCAGATCATTGCATATGTATCGCAATTTTTCACGTTAAAAACAGGAGATATCATTTTTAGTGGTACCCCTGCGGGTGTTGGCCCTATAGTTGTTGGAGATAAGCTAGAAGCTTATATTGAAGAAGAAAAACTACTTGAAGTTGAAATCAGATAAACTACTCATTTTCTTATTTTTCATTCTTAGCAATAGTGTGTTTGCTCAATACCATGGCATTGATAAGGATTATTTCGATTTCCCTATAAAACCCGACCAAGTAAACTTCTTGAGTGGCACCATGGGTGAATTAAGATCTAGTCATTTTCATGCAGGCCTAGATATAAAAACATCGGGGAAAGAAGGTCTCAAAGTTTACACTTCAGCAGCTGGCTATGTCAGCAGAATTAGAATCGGGACAGGCGGCTATGGAAACTGTGTTTATGTACAACACCCCAATGGCACTACCACTGTTTATGCGCACTTGCAAAACTTCAATCCTGCTATAGCTGCTTATGCCTTAAAAGAACAATACAAACGCAAATCCTTTGCTGTTAACCTCTTTCCAAAAAGAGGTGCTTTAAAACTAAATCAAGGAGAAATACTTGGATTTTCTGGAAATTCGGGCTCATCTACCGGACCACATTTACATTTTGAAATTAGGGGTGCAAATCAAGAGGTTTTAGACCCTTTGAGAATTGGCTTCTCGGAAATCACCGATAATATTGCTCCTGCTGTTCAAAAAGTAGCAATTAAGGCCATGAACATTGATACCCGAATAGATGGTCAATTTGGAAGATTTGAGTACGACTTAAAGAGAAGTGGAAACAACTTTATTGTTAACGACACCATTGACATATCTGGCGAAATAGGCCTAGAGCTTTATACTTTCGATCAACTGAATGGTGCGCCAAATAAGAATGGGGTTCCACTGATTAATTTATACGTAAACAACGAGTTATATTTTGATCAAGACATTGATTCAATCAATTTTTCACAGCAGAAAAACATTAAAATACACACTAATTATCAGGCCCAGAAGGAGTCCAGAAGAAGGTTCAACAAGCTTTATGTAGATGACGGCAACTCACTCAAATTTTACAATCAAGCCGTAAATGATGGCATAATAAAAGTTAGCCCGGGAGAAATAATCGCTATTAAAGGTGAGCTTAAAGATGCTTATGGCAATGAAAGCACGATTCAGATGACCCTGAGAGGAAAAACTAAAATTGAAAAAATAGCAAGTAAAATCTCTACAAAAAGAGACACTTATATTCAAGATAACACGCTAATGGTTTTTACAGAGCGCGACTCACTGCTCAATAATATCACCTTATATAACCAAATGGGCTCATTGCCAATGGAACCCACCTATTTTAGTGAGGAAACTAATGTCTATCTAGTCGATTTGAGAAAATTCTTACCCCAAAGTGTTAGCTTCAAGAACATCTCTACCCCTCTTCATTTTGCTGATAGAATACCGGCGGCTAATGCACATGCCTTCTTAAGCGACACCTATTCGCTCTCCTTTTCAAAGACTTCTCTTTTTGATACTGTATACATTCGAGCTCGCCACTTTTTGGATAAAGACGATACTGAGATTTTCGAAGTAGATGAGGATATATACCCTTTAAAAGGAGCTATTAATGCGGAATTCCAACCTTTGGGTGAATATGAAGATTTAGAAAAATATCACGTTTATAACATCTCTAACCCGCGAAGACCGAGTTTTGTGGGCGGTAAGTATAAAGACAATCGATTTGAATTTTCATTCGGAAGTTTCGGCACTTATACCCTGATAAAAGACGAAGAAGCGCCCGAGATAAAAAGAAGAAGTTTAAAAAACGGAATAATAAGCTTCACGATAAAAGATAGTCTGTCAGGAATCAATAGTTTTGAAGCCAAAATCAATGGAAAATGGATTTTAATGAAATACGAACCAAAAAGAAGTTTAATCTGGTCAGAGCGATTAGATAAAAACAAACCGCTAATTGGTGAGTTTGAATTAAGAGTGTCAGACAATGCTGGCAACGAATCTATTTTCAAACAAAAAATTGAATAAAAATGGCTTTAAGTGTAGGCGATCAAGCGCCAAATTTCGAAGGAATTGATCAAGACAGCAACCCTATTAAACTTTCCGATTTCAGTGGTAAAAAACTAGTCCTTTATTTCTACCCAAAAGACAATACACCCGGTTGTACAACACAGGCTTGCAACCTCCGCGACAACTACGATGCTTTGTTGAAAGCTGGTTACGCAATCGTCGGTATCAGTTCAGATTCTCCTAAAAAACACCAAAACTTCATTAAGAAATATGAGCTCCCATTTCCGCTAATTGCTGACGAAGACAAGAGCATTCATGAACAATTTGGTACTTGGGTGGAAAAATCTATGTACGGCAGGCAGTATATGGGCACGGCAAGAACTACCTTTGTGATAGATGAAAAAGGAGTCATCTCTGAAATCATCGCTAAAGTGAAAACAAAAGAGCATACTGCTCAGATAATGGCTTAAAAACCAGAACCTTAATTTAACCAAGACAATAGTGAGTAAACCAACAACAGCAGAACTAGAACGTATCGCTTCTCAAGTAAGAAGAGACATCGTTCGTATGGTCCATGGTGCTAGTTCAGGGCATCCAGGCGGATCATTAGGATGCACAGATTTTTTAGTAGCACTATATTTCTATGCAATGGACAGAAAAGAGGGTTTCGACCCGGATGGCTTGAATGAAGATTTATTCTTCCTTTCAAATGGCCACATCTCGCCTGTTTGGTATAGTGTTTTGGCAAGATCAGGTTATTTCGAAACTTCTGAATTAGCCACTTTCAGACAAATTAATTCAAGAGTTCAAGGTCACCCGGCTACGGAAGAAGGTTTACCTGGAATACGAATTGCTTCAGGTTCTTTGGGACAAGGCCTTTCTGTCGCCTGTGGAACTGCTCAAGCAAAGAAACTCAATGGTGAAGACAAATTGGTCTATGCACTGATGGGTGATGGCGAACTTGAAGAAGGTCAGGTTTGGGAAGCTGCGATGTATGCCGCACACCATAAAATTGATAATATCATTGCAACAGTTGATTACAACGGACAGCAAATCGATGGCCCTACTGATGAAGTCATGTCGCTTGGTGACCTTAAGGCAAAATGGGAAGCATTTGGTTGGACGGTAATCGAAAGTCAAGGAAATGATATGCCATCGCTTATTAAGAGCTTAGATGAGGCTAAGAAGCTCACTGGTAAAGGCAAACCTATTTTGAACCTAATGACCACCGAAATGGGCTTTGGTATCGATTTTATGGTAGGCACCCACAAATGGCACGGTATAGCGCCAAACGATGAGCAACTGGCAGACGCCTTGGGTCAATTAGAAGAAACATTAGGAGATTACTAAACTAGACACGATGACGAAATTTACTTATACAGATAAAAAGGATACGCGTTCTGGTTTTGGTGCTGGTTTAGCAGAATTGGGCAGAACAAACCCTGATGTAGTGGCACTTTGTGCTGATTTAGTAGGCTCCTTGAAAATGCAAGAGTTTATTAAAGAGAACCCTGAAAGATTTTTTCAGGTGGGTATTGCAGAAGCAAATATGATGGGGCTTGCTGCTGGCATGACGATTGGGGGCAAAATTCCATTCACTGGAACTTTCGCCAACTTTTCTACAGGAAGGGTTTATGATCAAATTCGCCAGTCTATCGCTTACTCCGATAAAAACGTAAAGATTTGTGCATCACATGCAGGCTTAACACTTGGTGAAGATGGTGCTACCCACCAAATTCTAGAAGATGTCGGCATGATGAAAATGCTGCCAAATATGACTGTGATTAATCCATGCGATTATAACCAGACAAAAGCAGCTACTATTGCTATTGCTGATCATCATGGCCCTGTTTATTTAAGGTTTGGAAGACCTGCAGTACCTATCTTCACACCTGCTGATCAAAAATTCGAAATTGGTAAAGCGCTTCATTTAATTGAAGGTTCCGATGTTACCATTTTCGCTACCGGTCATTTGGTTTGGGAGGCCATTGAAGCTGAAGCTGTACTAGCAGCTGAGGGCATAAGTGTTGAAGTAATCAATATTCACACAATCAAACCGTTAGACACCAAGGCTATATTAGCCTCTGTTTCAAAAACGGGTTGTGTCGTAACTGCTGAAGAACACCAAATGAATGGTGGACTCGGCGATAGCGTCGCGCAAACACTGGCACTTAATCATCCTGCACCATTAGAAATGGTTGCCGTTAATGATTCATTTGGTGAAAGCGGAAAACCTGCTGAACTAATGACCAAATACGGAATTGATGCTGATAATATTGTAAAAGCCGTAAAAAGGGTAATTGCTCGAAAATAAAAATACTAGTAAATAGAAGTTCAAAGCCTCGACTTGTCGGGGCTTTTTGTTTATACGACTGTAATTCTAGTCCACTCAACTTAATAGGAAAAACCAAAGCCTTCAATCTTCCATATTTGATTAAACACAAATACACTATGGAAGCTAAAACAATAAATAACCCGAGTATTTTAATCGTTGATGACAGCAGCATTAATGCAAAAATTCTTTCCTCTTGGTGTACTAAGTGGGGGTTTTTAGCAGATACTGTCTTTACTGGAAAATCTGCCATTGAGAAGATATCCGTTCATGATTATAGTTTAATCATTTTAGACGTGTTGTTGCCAGACATTTCAGGAATTGATATCTATAGAAAGTTACAAACAATAAAATATAAGGCTGATATTATCTTCCAAAGTGGGCTTTCGAAAACCGAATTTAAATCAAGGATAAATACTGATACTCTTTTTTTACAGAAACCTTATTATCCAGTTCAAATGAAGGAATTAGTAGAGTTTCTCTTCGATAAAAACAGTATTAAAATGTTGGCTTAATCCAAGGATATAAAGAAGATAGGTTCTTCCCAATAGGCAAACTCACGCAGAACTGTATAAGGCCTATTTTTAGGCAAATCATCGGTATAGCATATATAATAACCACTTTCTAAGACAGGCGCTTTATAAAGTGGTTCTTTACGCTCTCTTTCTATATAAAAAACGATTGTAAGCGACATGCGAACATCGCCTAGACGATGCAGTGGCTTCCCTTTTGTAATCTCAGCAATTTCTAAACCCAAAGTCTTGTCTTCGGCAGCCCCAGTTTCCTTCTGTCTAGTTTGTGGTACTATACTTGAAAAAGTAAATTTTATAGCTACCATAAGGCATATTACAATCAGAAAGGGCCTTACTTTCTTCACTAAATACATATACCAAAGTATTGCGGCCATGACCAAAAGAATAGTCATGTAAGCATAAAGGTTATCTACACTTCCTAAACCGTCTATGAAGTAGCCAAATGGAACAATTAGCGTTAGCAAAACCAAGAATATGATTATTGTGACTCTGGAAACCTTAGGCCACAGCAATTCTTTACTTTTGGTCGCTAAATAAATGAGAGGGATAATCAGGAATGGAAAAAGCGGGTAGATGTACCTTGACTTGGCCTCTATTGAAAACCAATAAACTAAAAAGTTAAAAGCAAACACTAAAACGCTATACCATACCAATGGGTTCGATCTCAATTTGGAAACAAGGCCTTTACTGAATAACAAGGGCAACAACAGACCTGCTGGCATAATATTCTTGATAGTTTCAAGTGGGAAAGCAACCAAATGATTTAGAAACTTAACAAAACCTCCTTTAGTGGCTTTGTCAGCAGATTCCGACAGTAAGGTTGACCACCAACCTGAAACATCTTGATACTGACTATAAATAAAAAAATAACCGCCAACAAGTCCCGAAAAAACAAAAATACCAGCTATATGAGGTGGTTTTAAAAGTTCTTTGAATTGCTTTTTATGAATAAAATAGACCAAAAGTGTAATGGCTGTAAAAGGCAAAGATGTAAGCCCTTTTGTGAGGAATCCTACAGCAGTCAATACATAAACGACCACAAACAATGTCCAATACCGTTTTTGCTCTCCAAAAAAGTAAACCGCAAATAATGAAGTAGTGGTGATAAGTGCATAAAAGAGATCAATTTCTCCGATGGTACTAAAGTAAACGAGTATATCGGCCGAAACGAGTAGACTAATAGCAATCAACGCCGCTTTATATTGGCCTAAATAGCGCTTTACGAAACTAAATGTGATTAGCGACAATAGAATATGACTCAATACAGAGAAAAAGCGTGTAGCGAACTCTGAGTATTCACCAAAAAGCTTATAACTGCCGATTAATAGCCAATTATAAACTGGAGGCTTTCTAAAATATAAGTCGCCCGTTTGCGTCGGAACCCAGTAGTTATTCTGAAAAATCATTTCTAGAGAAATAATTCCTCTTCTTGGCTCTTCTAGATACAAGGGGTAAATCCCCAATTGATAAAAGAAAGAGAACAATAGCACCAACAAGCTACCAAACAGAAGGTACTTTTCGGATTTCGAAAAAGGGTGCTGGTCTAACATTTCTCAAAACTAATAGAACATAACAGATCGATTAGCATATCTTGATTAATTTCGCATATGGACGCTAAAAGTATTTTCTTAAACCATCTAGCCCAAACATCACCTCATCCATTGGCCTTGGAAATAGAACATGCAAAAGGATCATACCTATTCGATACAGCAGGAAAAGCTTATTTAGACCTCATCTCTGGTATTGCGGTATCCAACATAGGCCATTCCCATCCTGAAATTGTTAAGGCAGTAAAAGATCAGGCAGAAAAATACATGCATGTAATGGCATACGGTGAGTTTATTCAAGGGCCACAGAATCAATTGGCCCAAAGATTAAACGACCTACTACCCGATGGCTTAGACTCAAGCTATTTTGTAAATAGTGGCGCCGAAGCCAATGAAGGCGCATTAAAGCTTGCTAAAAGGATTACTGGCCGAACGGAGATAATCGCGTTCAACAAGTCTTATCATGGAAGCACGCATGGTGCGCTAAGCGTTTCAGGTAATGAGGTGAAGAAAAATGCCTTTCGGCCCCTCCTCCCAGGCATAAAGTTTATCAACTTTAACAATGTTGAAGACCTAAGTCTAATCTCATCAAATACTGCGGCAGTTATCATAGAGCCTATTCAAGGCGATGCCGGTGTTAGAATTCCTGACGAGAATTATCTAAAGGCGCTTCGGGACCGTTGTAATGAAACTGGTACACAATTAATATTTGATGAGATTCAAACTGGTTTTGGGAGAACGGGTAAACTCTTTGCATTTGAACACTATAAAGTAGTTCCCGATATTCTTACAATAGCGAAGGCTTTTGGTGGGGGAATGCCAATTGGCGCGTTCATTAGTAGCAAAGCGTCCATGGACTTGCTTACATACGACCCGATGCTTGGCCATATCACAACCTTTGGAGGTCATCCGGTTAATTGTGCAGCAGCTTTAGCCAATATCTATGTAATTGAAAGTGAAGGTCTAGTAGAACATGTGGAATCTAAAGGGGCACTTTTGGAATCGCTAATAGCGAACCCTATTATCAAGGAAATCAGGAGAAAGGGGCTCATGTTTGCAATTGAATTCGAGTCAGCTGATATGGTTCAAAAGATTGTTATGAAATGCATCGAAAAGGGTGTGATTACCTTTTGGTTCCTTTCCTGCCCTGAAAGTTTCAGAATTGCCCCACCCATTAATATATCTGATGAAGAAATCAGGATTGGAGCAAAAGCAATTCAGGAGGCAATTGCCGAAAGTCACTAAATAAAAAAGCCACCAGAATTAATCCTGATGGCCTTAAGTGTCGAAACTAATAATCTTTAATTGGCACCTGACATGATCGTTCCCGAATAGTCGCTTTGACGAAGTATTTTCACTTTGTCAGATCCCATCACTACATAATCAACTCTAAATTTGTTTATGTCTTTAATGCTACCATAGCAAATCAATAATTGTGCTTCACAACCTATAGTGATACACTTTTCGACTTCTTGATCTCTAATGGCAATATTAATCGGTTCTGCATTTGCCCGGGCTAGTACGATACCTGAATTGCCTTGCACTGCTTTTTTGAACGGATAAATATGATACGCTGGACCGAGTTTATCTACCTGAAATTTATTGAGATCAATCTTAGACAAAGCATCATCGGCTAAAAGGGTTACAAAACCATCTTTTACTCCAAGCGCTGCGTTTTCAACGAATTCACCATTTCCTAGGTGCACGGTTGCTCCGAGCAGTAACCTACCTTCTGTCAATTCTTGATAAGAACTTGACAAAGGAGATTCTGCGCAGGAAAAGCCAATTAAGGCCACTAGCGCTATGGCAAAATTTCTCAATACATTCATGGTTCAGCCTTCGATGTAATGGAATATAAGCACCACATCTAAGCGACTTATAAAACTTAAACGTGCTATTCACATTCAGGTTTTTCCGTCGATCTTAACACAAAATTAAGAAATTCTCTCGACAATCAAATTGTGATTGGTGTAAATACAGATGTCAGCAGCAATATTTAAGCTGTCTTCGACAATTTTTTGGCTTTCAAGATGGTCTGCATGCTTTACTAGGGCCTGGGCGGCAGCTTGTGCGTACATACTTCCTGATCCTATTGCAGCAATTCCATTATCGGGTTCCAAAACGTCTCCAGTACCCGATAATATCAATATATCGTCTTTATCAGCAACAATTAACATTGACTCAAGCTTCCTTAAATACCTATCCATTCGCCAATCTTTGGCTAATTCGATGGCCGCTCTTTTCATATTGCCACCATACGCATTCAACTTTTCATCAAATCTTTCTAAAAGTGTAAAAGCATCAGCAGTAGAACCTGCAAACCCGGTTACAATCTTACCATCTTGAAGCTTACGAATTTTCTTTACGTTACTTTTAGCTACAGTATTGCCCATTGTAGCTTGTCCGTCCGCCCCTATTGATACTGAACCATTATGTCTAACCGCTAAAACGGTTGTCGATTTTATTTTGATCATTTCGATATGTCTTAAAAAAAGTAAGTCCCGTATGACTACGGGACTTACAAAACAATGTTTTTTAAACCAGCAGTCTTACAGGGTCTTCAAGTAGCGATTTGAAGTCTTTTAAGAAGGCTGAACCAACAGCACCATCTACCACTCTGTGATCACATGACATGGTCACTTTCATAATATTGCCGATAGCCAATTCACCATCTTTAACAATAGCAGTTTGTTTAATACCACCTACAGCCATAATACATGCATCTGGTGGGTTAATAATTGCTGTAAACTCTTCTATTCCGAACATACCTAGATTCGAAATGGTGAAAGTATTTCCTTCCATTTCATCTGGTTGTAATTTCTTGTCTCGTGCTTTTGCACCAAGGCCTTTAACTTCTGCAGAAATATGAGATAGCGGTTTATTATCAGCAAACTTAACAACTGGTACTAAGAGTCCTTCATCTACAGCTACTGCAACGCCGATATGCACATGATGATTGATTCTAATTCTGTCATCTAACCACGATGAATTAACACCTGGATGTTTTCTAAGGGCAACTGCTACGGCTTTTATTACCATATCGTTGAATGATATCTTCACTGGAGATATTTCATTCATGCTCTTTCTTGCTTCAATGGCCTTATCCATGTTGATTTCCATGGTTAGGTAAAAATGAGGTGCAGCAAACTTACTTTCCCCAAGTCGTCTAGCGATAACTTTACGCATCTGACTTAGCTTCACATCTTCGAAGCTTTCTTCTCCAACTATAGTCGGTAACTGAATTGCCGGAGCAGCGGCTTCAACAGCCCCTGTTGTTTTGCTTGCAATGGCAGGCTGTGCTGCTGGCACATAAGACTCAACGTCTCTTTTGATAATACGACCAGCTTCTCCAGTTCCCTGAACAAGCGCTATATCAATTCCTTTTTCAGATGCTAATCTTTTCGCTAAAGGAGAGGCTTTTACTCTTCCTGAAGGATGTGTCACAGGCGCTTCATTCGCGACAGGGGCTGCGGCGATAGGTTTTTCAGCAACCGGTGCGGCTTCAGCAGGTGCTTCTGGTGCTGTTACTTCAGCAGTATCAGCGTCATTTTGTACATCCGCCTTAATCAGTGTTTCAAAATCAGCTCCTGGCTCTCCGACAATGGCAAGTATTCCATCAACCTTTACAGCTTCACCTTCAGATGCCCCAAGGTATAATACAGTACCGTCATCGTATGACTCATATTCCATGGTAGCTTTGTCAGTCTCGACATCGGCAACCAATTCACCAGATTCCACAGTATCTCCAACTTTCTTATGCCAAGTAGCAATCACACCTTCTTCCATGGTGTCACTCATTTTAGGCATTCTCACGATAGTAGCATTGATACTACTCGTGTCAATCTTTTCACTAGAAACCGCTGCTGCTGGAGCAGGACTTGCAGCTTCAGTGGCTGGAGCAGCTTCTTCGCTTGACGATTCACCATCCAATAATGCCTGATAGTCTTCACCATCTTCACCAACAATGGCCAAAACACCATCTACTTGAACCGCATCACCTTCTTCTGCACCTAAGTAAAGTACCGTGCCATCATGATAAGACTCATAGTCCATAGTGGCTTTATCAGTCTCTATTTCAGCCATTAACTCGCCAGACTCTACTTTATCTCCAACTTTTTTATGCCAAACCGCGATCACCCCTTCTTCCATAGTGTCACTCATTTTGGGCATTTTTACAATTTCAGCCATAAACCTCTGTAAAATTTGAGCACCAAAAATAGCTGTTAATCAGTCTATATTCAAATATATATTCGGCTATCTCTACTCCTTTTTTTCTCAGCTTTTTGCAAACGATTGAACAACACTTATGAGCTTACTCGGATTTCCTGTTGATGAATATTTTTTCATATCTTGAAGCAGATTCTTCAAAACCAATACATGCCGATTAACATCTCAATAGCAGCCAAGGCACAAGTAATAAGCGAACAGTTTGCTGTACAAAACACTGACCTTTATCAGCCGACTTTCAATGCACAACCGAGCGACCTCTTACCGGTAATTACCAGCGAAAATCCAGAAGGGCTTTCGTTTTTCTACTGGGGCATCAACCCCTCATTTACTAAGAAAAAAGGAGTGGCAAGCAAGTTGTTGTATGCGCCAATTGAAGATATCCCCTCAAAACCAAGCTTGAAAAAGTCGCTTCAGCTGCAGCGCTGTATCATTTTAGCCGATAGCTTTTACGATTGGAAAGAAATAGCAAAAAAAGAACAGGTACCTTATCGTTTTCACTTAAAGGACAATAAGCCTTTCGGTATTGCTGGTTTATGGCATACTTTCGAAACAGAAAATGATGAAACCATTCATACTTTCATGATGGTTACTACCCCCGCTTCACACGAAGTAATGAAGGTATCGGAAAGAATGCCTGCCATATTAAATGAAGACTTTACAGTAGAATGGTTAAATGATTCATTGAATGCAGAAAGTATTCTTTCACTCATCAGACCATTTGATGAGGAACACATTTTTCACCACCCGGTGCACCCGAAATTGGCAGATCCTAACTTTAATAGTGATGAACTTTGGAAAAAAGTACCTCCGGCTAACCAGTTTGGTAACCTGACTTTATTTAATTAGTTATTTGGTCAAATCGACCTTGATATTCTCTAATTCTATGTGTGATAGTAATTCGAGTTGCTCTGTTTCGAAAGCGTAATCCAGCTCTTGGGCTGGGAAATCCTTTTTGATCGTGTAATTCTTATAATCCTGAAATCTAATTCCATCAATTTCTCTAGGGTTGTAGGCTTCTCTGAATCGAACGCCACCGCCATTAATGTTAAAACTGTAGGCCAAGTAGTCTATAGTAAAGTCATCTTTATGGATCCAATAGACATAAACGTCTTCAAAATCCTCTCCTCCTCCATTCTCTCCGTAAGTCATTTCAACTTTATAATAAGACTTACCCTTTATTTCGACAGATCGCATAAGTTGGCGATTGACAACAGGGTCATCTAAATTAAAAGGTAGCAACGCAAAATAGATCACAGAGTTAGTCGCAGTTCTATAGCTCCGCATGTTTTCCTGATTCAATTTAATCTCTTCCTGATCGATCATTCTTTTGAACTTGTCATTGGACCAAACATCCTTGACAATGCCTTCTTTACTCTTGAAGGTACGTTCATAAACATACTGACCACTGCTGATTTTTGCCCTGAAATGTCGATTACGGAAATCGAATTCAACTTCCATATTCTCATAATTCTCTCCTCCATGGCGAAGGACAGCTTTTTGGATTACGTCATCTACAGTTAGTGTCTCAGCTGAGTCTCCACAGCTTTCTAAACTTACCAGGCCCACTAACAGTAAACAGAAAAGACTATAATTCTTCATCTATTGAAAAAACCCTATCACCACTGTTACGGAAACAGATGAAACAGGTTGTGAAAGATTTCATTTTTATTTGAACAACCTTAAATGGAAGTCATATGAATATATAATTGGTATAACAATCAAGTATCCCCCTCAAGATGGCCAAATAACTTTACTATTCAATTGATATAATTTTATTTAACTTCCTGCTCGAAATGGAAACATAAGTTGACGCAAGATGCCTAGAATTAACGTGCTACAAATGGCAAGTCGGCTTTAAAGAAATCACTGTGAAAAACTCGAAGATAATAGGCTTGGGACATTACGTGCCCGAAAAAGTCGTCACCAATAACGACCTTGAAAAGATCATGAATACCACCAACGACTGGATCGTTGAAAGAACCGGTATTGAAGAAAGAAGGTGGTTTGTTCCCGGAAAAGACACAGTTTCAAATATGGGGACTAGAGCCACTAAAATAGCTCTTAACAGAGCAGGGTTAGCGGCAAAAGATATCGACTTCATCGTATTTGCGACCATTACACCTGATTATTTCTTCCCAGGCTCTGGAGTATTGCTTCAAAGAGAGCTAGGGATTCAAGGAATTGGTGCATTAGATATCCGAAACGCTTGTTCAGGCTTCATATACGCCCTCTCTATTGCCGACCAGTTTATCAAAACTGGCATGTATAAAACGGTTTTAGTAGTAGGGGCCGAAATACAGTCCTCGGCTTTAGATAAGTCTGACGAAGGCCGATCGAGTTCTGTCATATTTGCAGACGGCGCAGGTGCCGCAATTTTACAGGCAACTGAGAGCGAGGGTGTTCTATCTACCCATTTACATGCTGATGGTGATTATGCTGAAGAACTTTATGTGAAAGACCCAGGCTCTAGTAGAGAAACAAGGCTTTCGAAAGAATTGCTAGACGGCAAAACATTCAACCTTACTATGAATGGAAGTGCGGTATTCAAACATGCGGTTGTAAGGTTTAGTGAAGTTATTACTGAAGCCCTGAAACAAAATGGTTATCAACCTGATGACATAGATTTATTGGTTCCTCATCAAGCCAATTTAAGGATTAGTAATTTTGTGCAGAAACAGTTTAAACTCCCTGATGACAAAGTGTACAATAACATTATGCATTATGGAAACACCACTGCTGCCTCTATCCCTATTGCTATGAGCGAAGCATGGGAAAAAGGTAAAATAAATGAAGGTGATTTAATATGTCTTGCAGCATTTGGTAGTGGGTTTACGTGGGCGTCAGCATTAATTCGTTGGTAGCAGATGTTTACAAATGAGCAGCTAGACTTTCTCACATCTAAAAAGAATTTTTTAATCAAAAATGAGGTCGATCAAGAAGTTGCGCAACTACTGAATAGATTTCAATCTTCTATTGCTGGTCTAATCGATAATAAGGGAATAGCTTTCCCTTCGAAGGTGAGCAAGTTACCCACTAAAATAACTAAGGGGAACAATCATAATGGCTTCCCTTTTCAAGTAAGTGACTACCCCGCGAACCTTTCAAAGGATAACATTTTCACCTTTAGAGCTACTATTTGGTACGGAAATATATTTTCCTTCGCGGTAATTCTGAGCGGGGAACCAAAACTTAATTATCGCGAAAAGCTAAAGACTCTATTGAATAAAGGTTTCTCCGTTACGCTAAATGAGGAAGTATGGCAAACAGAAATAACACCTCAAAACACCCTACCATTTACTGATCAAAACACTCCTCTTATTTTAAATAAAATTCGTGAATCCGAAAGCTTTAAAATATTCAAGTCGTTCAAAATGAATCATATTTCCGATTTTGAACGTTTAGGAATTGACTGTTTTAAAGAATTATTTTTGTCGAACTAATTGGCTCAATATTTGTTTTCAAGATGATGTCTCAACCAGGCAGTCTATTGCATATGAACAAACACAAGCTATTGCTCTGTACGCTTCTCTCCCTACTATCCTTTAATTTCTTAGGTGCACAGATTCAGTCATTCGAACTTATTTATCCTTTAAACGAATCGGAATTAACTTCACAAGGACAGTCAATCGATGGTAAAAAAACCGGAGTTTGGGCTTCATATACTAAGGATAGCGTTTACTTTCAAACTGGGCAATACCTGAACAATCAAAAAACAGGGACCTGGATTATCTATATTGACAAGCTGGAAAGGGCCCGAATGATTTTCGAATCTGACAACCTTCTTGGTGCATATCGTCTC
Organism: Roseivirga sp.; assembly: GCF_049099775.1. GTDB lineage: Bacteria > Bacteroidota > Bacteroidia > Cytophagales > Cyclobacteriaceae > Roseivirga. The sequence continues at coordinate 41,915 of NZ_JAGDZM010000005.1, forward strand.
TTTTACCCTGATGGCAAGGTAGCCGTGTTTACTTCTTTCAAAGAAGACAAACTACATGGAGATTGGAAGTCTTACACAGAAGATGAAAAAATTCTAGACAAGGGTTCATTCGAAAATGGTCAAAAAATAGGCAAATGGCTCTCTTACCACAAGTCGGGCGAAATAGAAATTGCCTCCGAATACAAATCGGGGCTGCTAGAAGGCCCCTACTCTGTATTTGACGAATACGGTTATAAAATTATCCAAACAAATTATAAAGCTGGACTACTCCATGGAGAATGGGAGAAGTATAATGAAGATGGAGAAACTATTGAAAAAGGAAATTTCAATGAAGGCAAGCGAATAGAGAAATGGACATATTACCATTTTGGGTCAATTGTAGCGGCCTATGAGTATTACGACAAAAAGGGTCAAAAAACTGGCACTTGGAAAAGTTACCACCTGAACAGACGAGAGGCCGATGTAATTTCTTATGTAGACGATAAACCGGTGGGACGCGCAGAAAGCTGGTATGACAACAAGCAACTTAGTGCAAGAGCTTTTTATCGGCTTGGTCTTCTAGACAGTGCATCCATTGAATACTACAGAAATGGAGCAAAAAAAGCTGAAGGAAATTATGACCTTGGCTCAAAGTCTGGCGCCTGGAAATACTTTCATGATAACGGGATGATCGCTGAATTTGGTGTTTACAAAACTGACAAAAGAACTGGAAACTGGAAGTTCTTCAATGAGTCTGGCCAACTCTTGAGCGAAGGGGACTACCTTCAGGACCTTCAGAATGGACAATGGTTCATCTATTATACGAGTGGAAAACTTGAATCAATAGGCAGTTATAAAGCTGGAGAAAAAGACGGGCTTTGGGGCTACTTCCATAAAGATTCAAAACCAATGAAAGAAGAAACTTGGGCTAATGGCAAGCTAATGAGCATCTCTCCTTTTACAGACAGTAGCGGAGATACATTAGAAACAGGCACACTTACTGAAGGAAACGGTAAAGTCATAAACTACTATGCCAATGGTAAGAAATTCTCTGAAGGCCCTTATAAAAACGGGTTTCCAAATGGGCTTTGGGTTTTTTATGATGAGCGTGAAAGGAAGTTGACTGAAGGGCAACTCACAGAAGGGATTCGAGAAGGGAAATGGAAAGTCTTTGCACGAAACGGAAGGTTGCTAAATGAAGAAACTTACCTTAATGGAGAAGTTATAGAGGATAATTAAACAATCTCATTATAACGCATGTTAAAAGGCAAAACATAAAAACATGGGTTGGTTTAGCAGAAAATCAGAAAAGGAAAAACTTCAAGATCAATACAAAAAACTGGTAGATGAGGCTTACAAGCTTTCTCACAGCGATCGGAAAGCAAGTGATTTAAAAACTGCTGAAGCAGATGCACTCATTAAGCGTATTGAAGCAATGGACTAAACTAGTTCTCCCTTTTCAATTCATCCAACAATTCAAAAATCTTCTTTTTAATTAAACCATATTCATTCCAAGGCAAAAAGTGATTCTGTTCTTCTAGAAACACAATATCCTTTTTTGCATTCACCAACATGCTATCTGCAAAAGCGGCATTCCCTGGGTGAACAAGGTTATCTTTCCCTCCTTGAATGACAATGCTTGGAATTTTGATACGCTCCCAAAGCGGTAGCATTAACTCTAATTCTTCATCCAAGAAAATGAGCTCTTCATTGGATATCCTAAAAATCCTTGGCGCAATGGCTCCAATTACCGGCCAACGCATTGGAACTCGAAACCAATCTTCATCTGGCTCAAGCGCTGGATCTAGGGCTGGTGCCAGCATAATGATGCCATCTACTAATTCTGGGTAATCCATTGCCATTCTGGCCACCATTGGTCCACCAAGAGAATGACCGATTAATATCCTGGGAGCAGGAATAGCTTCAATCATTGGCTTTAATAAATTTGCTTGTTCTTCTAAAGATCGGATGGGTTTCCCAAAACTCGATTTTCCAAAACCAGGCCTATCAGGTGATGCAAGGTTTGCTTTATTGTATAGCGTACTGTCCTTAAAGTAAGAAGCAAATGCATCCCATGAACCGGGGGTACCGTGTATAAAGACTAAACTCGCCTCCTTTTGAAGATCAAGATATTTATAGTGCATTTCATAATCTTCAACAGAATAGAATTTACTCTCAGGCACAAATTCAGCATCGGCATAGTACTTTTCTACCTTTTTATCAGACATCGAAAAACTCACACACCCACTCACTACTTGAGTTAGGATGATGAACAGAATGAATGTTGAAAGACAACCAATCCTTACCCTTTTACGCCATTTCCCCATAATATCTCAGAATAAAGAATACAACTAAATAAAAAAACCACGCTAAAGCTAGCGTGGTTTCAATTCTATCATCTTTCTTAAAGATTATCTTAAGAAGAGCATCTCTCTATATTTCAGCAAAGGCCAATCTTCGTCATCTAGCAGTAACTCTAGTTTATCAACTGCTACTCTAATAGCATCGAAGTATTTTCCTTTAATTCTTTCGCTATAAGCAATGGCTCTTTCACGCGTATCCTCAATCTTATTAACCTGCCCTCTCTCCTTGTTCATATCTACAATTTGAGTTTGGATGGTATTAATGTGACCGTTTACTTTTTCAAGAATCGTTTTCACATGGCTGTTATCAAGACCAAATTCAGCTAAACCTGTTCCATTAGCCATCAATTTAGTCTGGTACCTAAGGGCAGCTGGCACAACTTGAGTCATTCCTAACTCGCTAATAAGTCTAGCTTCAATCTGTAACTTCATAATGTAGTTCTCATGCTGAATTTCATTTCTAGCTTCCAGCTCAAGTGCACTCATTACGTTAAAATCTTGGAAAAGCGATTTGGCACTATCAGTTACATAAGCATCTAAGGCACGAGCCGATTGCTTCACATTTGGCAAACCTCTCTTTTCAGCTTCATCTTCCCAATCTTGAGAGTAACCATCGCCTTCAAAACGAATAGCTTTTGAAGCTTTGATATATCCTCTTAGCTCATTGACAATGGCAATCTTTTTGTCTTCGCCTTTATCAATACGCTGACTAACCATATCGTAGAATTCTTTCAATTGCTTTGCAACAATTAAATTCAATACTGTCATAGGCTCAGCCACATTCTGATCTGATCCAACAGCTCTGAATTCGAACTTATTTCCAGTAAATGCGAATGGAGAAGTTCTGTTTCTATCAGTGTTATCAAGTATGATTTCAGGAATTTTATCAATTCCCAACTTCATATACATATTATCACCTTTATCAACCTGAAGGTCACCGTTATTTTCTAAGGCATCTAAAACTGCCGTTAACTGAGAGCCTAAGAAAACAGACATAATTGCAGGAGGAGCTTCATTGGCACCCAATCTATGATCGTTACCAGCAGAGGCAATACTCGCTCTTAAAAGACCTGAGTTATCATGAATAGCTTTGATTGTATTAACCAAGAAAGTCAAGAACTGAAGGTTTTCCTTAGCACTCGAACTTGGCTGAAATACGTTTACTCCTGTTGAAGTAATAAGCGACCAGTTATTATGCTTTCCGCTACCATTAAGTCCAGCAAAAGGTTTTTCGTGGAACAAAACTTTTAAAGAATGACGTTCAGCAACACGATCCATTACATCCATCATTAAGGAGTTATGGTCAGTCGCAATGTTGATGTCTTCAAACAAAGGCGCTACTTCAAATTGCGAAGGTGCAACCTCGTTGTGACGCGTAGAGACAGGAATACCTAATTTTAGACATTCTATCTCAAAATCTTTCATATAGTTATAAACTCTACTTGGAATTGAACCAAAGTAGTGATCGTCTAACTGTTGCCCTCTTGCAGGGTGGTGGCCAAACACTGTTCTTCCAGCCATTACCAAATCAGGACGAGCATTATACAATGCTCTGTCGATAACAAAGTACTCTTGCTCGCAACCGAGAGAAATACTCATGCCATTCACATTTCTGTCGAATAATTGACAAACCTTAGTAGCTGTTTTATTAATCGCATCAGATGCTTTCAATAAAGGTGTCTTATAATCTAGGGCTTCACCGGTATAAGAAACAAATACTGTTGGAATACAAAGTGTACGACCCCAGATAAAAATTGGAGAACTAGGATCCCAAGCTGTATAGCCTCTTGCCTCGAAAGTTGATCTAATACCACCATTCGGGAATGATGATGCATCTGGCTCTTGCTGGATGAGCGCAGAACCTTTCAAAATTTCAACACCTTTCTGTGCATTGAAAAAAGAGTCATGTTTTTCAGCAGTAGAACCAGTAAGTGGTTGGAACCAGTGCGTATAATGAGTGATACCTTTTGAAAGGGCCCAAGTTTTGACTGCAGAAGCGATTTGATTAGCCGTTTCTACGTCAATTTTTTTCCCTTTGTTAATGGCATTTTGAACCTTGCTGAATGTTTCAGGAGCAAGAGCAGAACGCATCTTGTTCGTATCAAAAACATCGGCGGCAAAGAAATCAGAAATCTTATCTGATGGAGCAATTACCCTATCTGTAGTTCTGTTTTGAACTACATCTAGTGCGCGCTGGCGTTGATTGGACATAACTTATTAGTTTTTCGATTTAATTTCAATGGCAAAACTAACACTTTTACGTTTTCATAATCAAAATATCGCATAATTAATTACCAAAAACGATATAAAAACGAAAATCAAATAAAATTAGGGTCAAAAAAGACCCTTTTTGATTTTTTTCTCAAAAAATTATATCAAACCTCTTCAGCATTAAAATGGTCTAGAAATAGATCAAAAAACAACTACCTTTGCCGCACGATTGATAAAAATGAAAAAAGTAGCATTCTATACGCTTGGCTGTAAGCTGAACTTCTCCGAAACTTCTACGATCGCTCGTGGTTTTGAAGAGAAAGGCTATCAGAAAGTTGGGTTCTCTGAAGAACCAGACATTTTCATTATAAATACTTGCAGTGTTACTGAAAACGCTGATAAGAAATGTAAAAAGATTGTAAAAGAGGCGCAAAAAGTAAACCCTAATGGCTATGTCGCTATTATTGGGTGTTACGCACAATTAAAACCTAAAGAAATCTCCACTATTCCGGGTGTTGATGCCGTTTTAGGTGCTGCAGAGAAATTTAGGTTATTAGAATTATTAGATGGCTTTGTTAAACCTGCGGAAGCCAGAGTACTCGCTTCCGAAATTAAGGAAGCTAAATCCTTCAATAACGCCTACTCTATTAATGATAGGACAAGAACCTTTTTAAAGGTTCAAGATGGTTGTAATTACCATTGCGCATTTTGTACCATTCCATTGGCAAGAGGTAAAAGTCGAAGTGATACGATAGAGAACATTTTAAAATCGGCTGAAGATATTGCTAAAACGGATGTGAAAGAAGTGGTATTGACCGGCGTTAATATCGGTGACTTTGGTATCGTCAATGGAAAACGCGAGGAAAGATTCATCGATTTGGTAAGGGCCATTGATCAAGTCGAAGGAATTGACCGCATCAGAATTTCTTCTATCGAGCCCAACCTTCTGACCAATGAGGTGATTGAGTATGTGAGCAAATCGGAAAGGTTTGTGCCACATTTCCATATACCACTCCAATCAGGAAACAATAAGATTCTTCGTGCAATGCGCAGAAGGTATTTGCGCGAGTTATACGAAGATAGAGTTAACAAGATCAAGCAATTGATGCCCAATTGCTGTATAGGGGTTGATGTGATTGTAGGCTTTCCTGGCGAAACAGAAGCTGACTTCTTAGAAACTTATAACTTCCTGAACGAACTTGACATTTCCTATCTGCATGTATTTACTTATTCAGAAAGAGCGAATACGACTGCGGCAACTATGGATAACGCAGTACCGCTGAAAGTTAGACAGCAGAGGTCTAAGATGCTGCGCATTTTGTCTGAGAAGAAAAGACGCAGTTTCTACGCTTCTCAACTTGGCACCACTCACACAGTTCTTTTTGAAGATGATATTGAGAATGGCTTAATGCATGGTTTTACCGAAAATTATGTTAGAGTTGCGGCTAAATACGATCCACTCCTTATCAATGAGCTAAAAACACTCACACTCACTGAAATTAATGACAATGGAACGGTTGCGGTAGAGGAGGCTGAGCCAATGCTCGAAACGCACTAAGCGCCCCTACTTCCAATATTCGAGAATATTTCGCCTCCTCAACTATTACCTTAGTTATAATTTCGTATATTAATAGAACAAAACATTAAATGTATGAGAAAAGGAAGCCTAAGAGTATCGAGTTTAATGATGTCATTTGGAGGTGGTGCATCTCAAAGAAGTTATGCATTTGAAACAACTCAAAACCAAATGATTAGAGGACCACGTCGTCCGATAATCAAAGTTCAAAAACTGACTAGTGAGCAGAAGAGAGAGGTTAAAGAGTCCATTTTGACTTATCGTAAATCAGACTTCAAACAAACGACTCTTATTGTGGCGTTAACGGTTTTAGTGAGCTGCACATTACTCCTTATATTAAGCTAACTCGAATCATTTCGAATACTACTCACCAAATCATTAAGAGTCATTCCAAAACGGATGCATTTGAATTCTTACCTGCTTTCTTTAATGCCAACCACGGAATAGTAACGTCATTAATCAAAGTAATGCTTTGATCAGCCTTTCACTAAAACTAAACATCAAATAATCACTGGATTTTGAGTTGAAAATCAGTTCTACTGTTTACCATAGTAAATATCAATTAACTGTTTATCAGCACTTTGAATCAAAATTGATAGTATTACTATTATTTTAATTATAAATACTTTCAACTTTGAAACTTATTATATCATTTCGCGTATAAAGAGATAGTAATCGCAAACTAAAATTTAAAGTTATGATAGGAGTTAATTCAACAGGAGCATTCGGAACACACAACGCCAATCAGTCCCTTCTAAACACGAGAAAAGGCAGACCATTTCTACAAAGTGGAGCTGTCCGTAGATTTCAGAATTCAAACATAGAACTAGCGATTCAAGAACCTTCGACTAGTAAACGCGAACAGTTTAAGTCTTGGCTTAGAAAAGATAATGCGACTGAAAGAAAAATCAGTCTTTTAACACTGGCAGTTTCATTGCTAGCAGCAAAAGTACTACTGCTGCTTATCGCATAATTGACAATAAACACACTTGATATAATTGAAAACGGGAGACATAATGTCTCCCGTTTTTGTGAATCAGGAATCTAATCTACTTTAACTCCTAATTTATTTTCAAAAGCGGCCATTAAGCCCCATCCTCCAAAGTTTTCGGATACAGCGATCCATAATTCATTCTTACCTTTTTTAAGCGGCAGGTATACGGCATCGAAATAGCCCATAGTGCCTAGAAACCTATAGTCTCTCGTTCTAAATCCATCATTTCCGCTGGCCATTAGCTTTCCATTAAAGAAAACTCTTGCCCGATCGCTAAACCCATATCGCAGCGCCTTTACTTGCACCTTATCAGAAACGATAGTGATTTTCGCAAATACCGTGTTATTATTCCCTTCATTTTGAGCTACCCTCGCTAGGTTTGCTTTACCACTCCTCTCCGACTTCAAAGCTGTCCATGTTAGGCTCTTAAACTTCTTCTGATTTAAGTCATATATGGATTCTAATTCTCGCTCCGAAAAGCTATTGGACACCTGCCAAGTGCTGATAACATTTTCATCTATAGACTGTAAGTCCTTGCGCTTACTTTTAAAAGCAGGGTTTGGGCTAGCTTTAAGCTTTACATTGGCAAAATGGAATGGCGAAGGACCTCCGCCAGACAACCTAATCGTGCCAGCCTGCGGTGCTCTTTTAAGTTCAGGTATATAAAGTAATGGCGTATCCATATCATTGATATATACCTCCGCATCAGTTTCAGCTAAAACTAACTTTATATGATTCCATGCATTCATCTTGTAGGATATTGGAGCTGCATTTCCAGCACCATAATAGAGCTGCCACCCACTTAAGCCGTTAAAGACCGGAGTATATTGATTCGCATCAAGGTTACCAGATTGGTGTGGTCTAATGTAGAACTCTTCATAATTCGACTCATCTTCAATTCGGAATTGAATACCAGGAAAGCCCCGCCTTTCAGTAACATATATATCATATTCAATAACACCAGTTTTAAAAAACACATCCTCTTTCAATTTGGCAACTCCATTAAATAAATAAAGGCTTTGCTGTCCTTTGAAATTTTCGAAAACATGACCTCTGCTGTTTACTTCCCAGTATTCAGGCGTAAGTGGTAATTCTTGTGCCTTTAAAAATGTTGTACAGATGAGTATTGCCAGGCTAATTGTGATTCGTTGTTGTTTCATTTTGATTGTTTTTTATCTCACAAGTCACGATGAATAATTTCGAAAGTTGAGGATAAGGCTATTCAAGTCTGTTCAAAGTTGTGCAACCCAATTCACAAGAAAAGAGTACTTAACTTTGAGGAAGATGAATCACGAATTGCTGAAATACTGTTTAATGCGAATTGAGCAAAAGCTCAATTGGGCTTCAAGCGATCTATGGTTGAACCAAGATTTCGAATTACTCAGTGATAAAATATTTGACGAAACAGGCATTAAACTAAGTGTAACAACGCTTAAACGGGTTTGGGGGAAAGTAAACTACAATAGTGACCCAAGTATTTCAACCCTTAACGCACTTGCCAATTTCATTGGATTTGAGAATTGGAGTGAACTTAAGAATAAGAAAAAACCAAGTAGCGCAAACATAAAAGCTACAGAAACTTCTAAACGTCCACGCAATAAACAATTGACCATATTATCGCTTGTCGTTGTAATAACAATTTTCGTTTTAGCCATCTCAAGAGCATCACTAGGCAACGAGAAAATTGATTATGATGGTATTCAGTTTGATGTCAATCCGGTTACAATAGGCCTTCCAAATTCTGTAGTCTTTAATTATAGTTTTGGAGATAATGATTTTGACAGTACCAGTATTCAACAGTCGTGGAATGCTGACCTAACTTTTGACATTCAGCCAGAAGGAACAGAAGCTACAGGCATTTACTATTACCCAGGGTATTTTCAGGCCAAGCTGATTGCTAATGGTATGATATTGAAAGAAAAAGGATTGAAAGTTGGTACTGAAGGATGGATGGCCACCATTCAAAGTGAGGATGTACAACCTCGATATTTATACTATGGTGAATTAGTAAATGAGGATCACTTAGGCCTTAAGCCATCAGAAAACGAGGCTTTACATGCCGAAGAAAGGGACAAAGCAAGGGTACTGACCTATCATTATTTCGATGAGTTAGAAATGGTTTCGAGCAAGGCTTTTACTTATGAAATCAGATTTAGAAATACTTACAATAAGAGCAATGGCATTTGCAAAAATGTTCAATTATTAGTTCATGGCACAGAATCTGTTTTCCTGACACCGCTTTCTATTCCTGGCTGCACAAGTAACCTAAGCTTGATTACTGGTGGAAAAACTTTTTCAGGGAAAGAAAACGACCACTCCATGTTCGGTATTAAAGGTTCTGATTGGCAGGTATTAAAACTGAGCGTAGCCAATCGGCGAGCAGAATACTTCTTGAATGATGAGCTAATCTTAACAAAAGATAATGTAAACGGGATCGGGCCTATTGTAGGCTTTAAGGTGAGGTTTGAAGGTGCCGGAGAAATAGACTTCCTCCGGCTTTCCAACAATAATGAATTAGTTTTTGAGGAAGATTTTTAGCCTCCTCCTTCAAATCTATCTCTCCGCCCCTAGATAGATCGAATTAAATATCAATTTATAAGTTCCTCTCGGCTGCCCTCTAAACTGAGGTCTGAAAGCGAAAAGAACCAAGTTTCCTTCACCATGTGCCACGTGCATCATAGCCGAAGTATTCGCCAGGTGATTTTCCTCACCGAGCGCCCATCCACTCATTAGCAAGTCATCGGAAGCGTATTTAGCTATTTCCGTAACGCCTGTAGCGCCATCATTCATTTTAAAGCCTCTACTCCTATTGAAAGAAGCTGCCACTTGTTCCATCATACCGAAACCTAAACGATGGTCAGCATCAACGTCAGTTCTTATAAGCGATCCCGGAATAAAGAAGTCATTTGGCCTTAAACCAGCGGTTACATTCTTAACAGGGAGCTTGAATTGTTGAATAGCAAAATCACTAGCATTATCGTAGAATATTAAAGTGCCACCTGCTTTTGCATAAGTATCTAGCGCTTCTACTCCATTGGTTCCAATTCCACCAACAAATTTTTCAGGCATTCTACCTTTTCTGTTACCATTTAAAATTCCATTTGGACTCTGAGAAGGCATTATTATAGCCGTATACTGAGATAAATCGCCCGACTGAATATCAACATTGTGCAGCGTATCTAGATCGAACTCGAATTGCTCAAGCATCCATCTACTCCAACCTTCGTCCATATTAGCCTGCCATGACTTATAGATACCTAGTTTTATTTTCTTAAGTGCTTTCAGCGTAGCCGTTGGCTTCTTCTGAATACCAACAAAATCTAGCCCTAGTTGATCAGCCAATTCTTGAATTCTATTTTGCAGACCTCTTTTGTTTCTTACCATAAATGATCCTGCATGCAAATCACCCTGATCAGAAGTCATTTGACTCACAGCATAACCTTGCTTTTGCAACCTATTGACAGCCGTGGCACTTTGATTATCCTTATTTGAGAATACAAAGCCATATCGACCGTTTCCTGTTACTGAACCCTTATCGAAAGTAAGTTTGTCAGTTACTTCATCGGCCTGCGCGTTAAAACTGGATTCGATCTTATCCACTGTCACGCCCATTTGCATTGGCAATGTCCAACCAGCAAGATCATAAGGTGGTTGTGGTGGCCCTCCAGGATATAAAAACTGATCTGGATAGACCTGAGTTTCCAATAAGTCAGCTAAGAAAGGTCTGTAAGACTGTGCTCCATAAAAGATAATAGCGCCTGCGTCATAAGACTTACCATTCGCAGTAAATGCAGCCGTGGCTCGGTGTGCTTTTAAACCACCTTGAAGCAATACATTGGTCAAGTTAATGGCCTCACTCGGATTCCACTGATCAGTAGGAATAACGTAGGCAAAAGCTCCATGTTCATCTTCAATAGCATCTTTGCCCATGCTATAAATATTATAAAGGAATTCATCGCGTTTATCGGAAGCTAAATCCAATATGCCCATAGAGGCTGTAATCATATAGTCCACAGCATCTCTAAACTTAACCTCACCACCTTCAAACGGGTAAGGATAGAAAATCTCTGTCCCATTAGATGGCTTCCCGCCTACATTCTTCGGCTTCTTTTCCGGATCATAAAAAGTAGGTTTTGGGCTTGGCTGTGCTACTTCTGTAAGTATTCCAATCTGATTATGATAATAAGGCGCCGTACGCATACCACCATTCCAAAACATACTAAATGATGTACCAGAAATAACTCCTGGCATTTTTTTCATGGCAAAACGATTGGCCATTGCCGTACCTACCAAATTCACACCGGTAGTAATTCCCGGATGTATTCTTGGGTTCACTGGGCTTCTAAAAGGTGGTAAAAAGATCATCGCCCAACGTGGTGAAGTCTGGTGATGATTATGTACTATTTGAGGATACCAAGTATTGTGTAGAATAGTAGTTACTGCCTTAGTTTCAGGCATGTTATTCATGAACCAATCGCGGTTATTATCATGGCCAACATACTTCTGGTATAAGATCGGAGGGCCAGTAGTTTCAAACGGAGTCCCAACATTCTTACGATACCAATCAACTACTATATCTACTCCATCTGGGTTAATAACTGGCACCATTAAAGTGATCACATTCTCACGAATAGCCCTCATTTCGTCAGACTCTTCAGAAGCAATTTTCCACATGAGCTCAGAGGTCATTTGCGCGTGAGCACGTTCCGTGGCATGCATTCCACCATCTATCCAAACTATTGCTTTACCTTCCTTTGACAAACGTCTAGCCTCTTCTTCGGAAATCTCAGCTCTCGATAACTTTTCGCTAATCTCTCTCCACCTTTCCAACTGCTTCATATTTTCCTCGCTAGAAATGAAAAGCAATTTGATAGGTCGACCCATCACCGATTTTCCGATCTCAATCATTTGAACACGGTCGGTTGATGCGGCTATTTTATCATAGTATTCCAGCATCTGATCATAGTCAGCCAGCTTGTAATCTGCCCCTACTTCGAAACCGAAAGTTTCTTTTGGATGTGGAATCTGGGCGAACACCTGCGTTGCTATAAGTGCAAAAAAACAGGTAAGTGTTAGTATAGATTTTTTCATTTGTGCTTTTAAAGGTTGTCTTGAAGATAAGCATAAAGCGTAAGCAAATACTTCCTTTTGGGATGAATGAAAGAATAGCGATGTATAAGAAGATTTTCAATCCATTGGCGGGTAATATTTAACAAAAACACTCGAGGCAAACGAGAATTTAAGGGCACTGAAAATTCATAGATTAAATAGTGCTCATCCGCTTCTCTGAGCGGAGCCTTTTCCGTATTTTAGATGATTGCTTTTAGGCAATCTATCAACATTTCGAGCTAAGTATTTATGTATCTTATATTTGACACGGAAACCACTGGTTTACCGCAAAATTATAATGCACCCCTCACCGACTTTGAGAATTGGCCAAGGCTAGTTCAAATTGCATGGCAACTCCATGATACAAATGGAGATCTTATTTCAGCCAAGAACCTAATCGTTAAGCCCGAAGGCTTTACCATACCATACAATGCTGTTCAAATACATGGCATTTCCACCGAAAGAGCTCAAGCTGAAGGACTGGATATAAAAGAAGTCCTAGGCATTTTTAAAGAAGACATAGACAAGGCCACCAAAGGGATTGGTCATAATATTGAGTTTGATTACAACATTGTTGGTTCTGAATATTTAAGAGCTGAACTAACCAATGAACTTGAACCTTTAGAGCCACTCGACACCAAACTTGTTTCTACTAATTTCTGTGCCATTCCTGGCGGTAGAGGCGGCCAGTTTAAATGGCCTACGCTTACTGAACTTCATACAAAACTTTTCGGTGTACCTTTTGCCGATGCACACGATGCTGCTTATGACGTAGATGCTACGGCTAAATGTTTCTTTGGTCTACTCAAAGAAAGCGTAATCCCACCTGCTGATGGCGTCAAATTAGCTGATGTAAATTACCAGGCACCAGAACTTGATGCCGCCAATTTCGCCCAAACTGAAGATCAAAAAACAACTGGTGGAACTGCGAAAGTTGACAGCGATGCTTTGGCATCTCTAGAAGACGTCCCATTTACTCACCTCCATGTTCATTCGCAGTTCTCCATTCTGCAGGCCATTTCCGACATTCCAGGTATTGTAAATGCAGCAAAAGAACTAGAAATGCCTGCCGTGGCCCTTACAGATCACGGCAATATGATGGGCGCTTTTCAATTTGTAAGAGCCGCTTTAGCCGCAGAAATAAAACCCATTGTCGGTTGTGAATTCAACATATGCGGCGATCGGCACAATAAAAAAGTACAAGACAACGGTTTTCAAACCGTGATTCTAGCCAAAAACAAAAAAGGCTATCACAATCTTGTCAAACTATCATCCATCGCCTTTACAGAAGGGTTTTACTATGTCCCTAGAATCGATAGAAACGACCTGCTCGAATTCAAAGACGACCTCATCATTACATCAGGAGGTCTTTGGGGTGAGGTAGCCTACAAAATTTTGAATGTTGGGGAAACGCAAGCTGAAGAAGCTTTTCTTTGGTGGAAAGAACACTTTGGCGATGACTTCTACGCCGAAATTAACCGTCATGGTTTACCAGAAGAAGATCATGTTAATCAATTGCTTCTTCAACTCTGTGAGAAACACAACGTCAAATACATCGCTTCAAATAATACTTACTACACTAGAAAAGAGCAATCCGAAGCGCATGATGTTTTGTTATGTGTAAAAGACGCTGAGTCTGTCAATAAGCCTAAGAAATACATCGGTAAACGCGGCAGGGAATTTCGTTATGGTTTCCCGAACGACGAGTTTTATATGAAGTCGCAGGCAGAGATGAAGAAACTCTTCTCTGACATTCCAGAAGCCATTGCCAACACCAACGAAATTGTAGAAAAGGTTGAGTCTTATGAACTGGCCAGGGATGTTTTATTGCCGAAATACGAAATACCCGATGAGTTTGTTCACGCTGAAGATGAGGTTGATGGCGGTAAACGAGGTGAAAACGCTTTCTTAAAGCATTTGACATATGAAGGTGCCAAAAGAAGGTATGGTGAATTAACTAATGAAATTACTGAACGACTCGACTTTGAGCTAGCCACGATTGAAAACACTGGCTACCCCGGCTATTTCTTAATTGTACAAGATTTCACCAATAAGGCCACCGAAATGGGCGTTTCAGTAGGTCCAGGAAGGGGTTCCGCAGCTGGCTCCGTAGTTGCCTATTGCATCAATATTACCAACGTTGACCCCATCAAGTACGACCTACTTTTTGAGCGTTTCTTAAATCCAGATAGGGTATCACTACCAGATATTGATATTGACTTTGATGATGAAGGGCGGCAGAAAGTCATCGACTATGTCATAGAAAAATACGGTAAAAATCAGGTAGCTCAAATTATTACTTATGGTACTATGGCTGCCAAGTCATCCATAAGAGACACCTCTCGCGTAATGGAGTTGCCATTACCAGATGCGGATAGAATAGCCAAGCTCGTACCGGACATTAAACTAGCCAAGCTCTTCTCGCTAAGCGATCAGGAACTCAAGGCAAAAATTAGATCGGAGCAGATTCCTTTGGCCAATGAATTAAAAAACATTGCCAACGGATCTAGCCCTGAATCTAAAGTAATTAACCAGGCCAGAGTGCTTGAAGGCTCGGTAAGAAACGTCGGAATTCATGCCTGTGGTGTTATTATTACTCCAGACGACATTACCAAATTCGCTCCTGTGGCTACTGCCAAGGATTCGGACATGTGGTGCACCCAGTTTGACAATGCCGTGGTGGAAGACGCTGGTCTTCTCAAAATGGATTTCTTGGGTTTAAAAACGCTCACCCTAATTAAGGATGCGGTAAAGAATGTTAAGGAAAAGCACGATGTGGACCTTGTGCCTGATGACTTTCCTTTAGACGACACCAAGACATATGAGCTATTTCAGCGCGGAGAAACTGTCGGTATCTTCCAATATGAATCTGCCGGTATGCAGAAATACATGAAGGAGCTTAAGCCGACAGAGTTTGCGGACTTAATTGCCATGAATGCGCTCTATCGACCAGGCCCTTTGGAATATATTCCTTCCTTTATTCGTAGAAAACATGGTGACGAGCCAATCACCTACGATTTGGCCGATATGGAAGAGTATCTGGCCGAAACTTATGGCATTACGGTTTACCAAGAGCAAGTTATGTTGCTATCTCAAAAACTGGCCGACTTTACGAAAGGTGAAGCGGATGTTCTGAGAAAGGCCATGGGTAAAAAACAACGGCAAGTGCTCGATAAAATGAAGCCGAAGTTCGTTGAACAAGCTAAAGCCAAAGGACATGCGGAAGATAAATTGGAGAAGATTTGGAGAGACTGGGAAGCTTTTGCCTCCTATGCGTTTAACAAATCACACTCCACCTGCTATGCCTACATTGCCTTTCAAACGGCATACTTAAAAGCACATTACCCAGCTGAATACATGGCTTCAGTGCTAAGTAATAACATGAATGACATCAAGCAGGTGACCTTCTTTATGGAGGAATGCCAACGGATGGGTGTGCCTGTTTTAGGGCCAGATGTTAACGAATCCAACTACAAGTTTACGGTAAACCAAAAAGGAGAAATCCGTTTTGGAATGGGTGCTGTAAAAGGAGCTGGCGAAGCGGCCATTGAAGAAATTATCAGAGAACGAAAGGAAAACGGCCCATACCCTAACGTTTTTGAATTCGCCGAACGAATTAACCTTCGAACGGTGAATAAGCGAAACTTTGAATCGCTAGCACAGGCTGGCGGCTTCGACTGCTTCGAACATTACCACAGAAAGCAGTATTTATGGTCTCCTGAAGGAGAACAGACTTTAATTGAGAAGGTCATTCGTTATGCTAATTCTAAGCAAGCAGAAAAGGACGCTGCCCAAGTGTCGATGTTTGGCGGAGATAGTGCCGTGGCCACTCCCCTGCCTCGAGTGCCAGATATAGAGCCCTTCAGCCAGATGGAAAAACTGAAAAGGGAAAAAGAAATAGTCGGATTTTACATTTCAGGCCATCCGCTAGACCAGTTTGAAATTGAGCTAGAAAGCTTTTGCAAACCGATTAATGACATTAATAAATTCCCGAACCAAGATATTTCCATTGGTGGAATTGTGAATGGGGTAAGAATAGGGCAAACCAAGAACGGCAAGCCCTACGGCGTAGTGAATGTTGAAGATTACAACGGATCTGTAGAGCTATTCCTACTGGGGGAAAAGTACATTAACCATGCACAATACCTGCGTCCTGGCGAATTTTTACACATAACCGGTAGAGTTGAAATTAACTGGCGTAAAAAGAAGGAGATCAAAGAAAATCCTAGCATTAACCCAACTCCGGAAGATTGGGAACTGCAAACCCATAGTATTGCGCTTTTAAGTGAGCTACGCGAAAAAAGAGGCAAAGGGGTTAGAGTAAAGATCGATGCCCGTATGGTTGATCAGGAAATGATCGATACCATTATGAAATTAACAGAAGCACATCCAGGAGAAACAGATTTAAAAATCGAATTGGTTGACAGAGGTGAAAACTTAAAAGTGGAGCTTTTTGCAAGAAGAATTAAGATTAGCCCGAGCAATGAATTAATTAATGGTTTAAAAGAATTCTCAGATTCTGCAAACCTCATTACCGCTTGATAGTTATATCACTGGACAACGATTTATCTTCGGAACTTTTTATTTAGTTTTGTTGTCTTTGAAACAGAAATAAGGAATTAAGTATAAATAGAAAAGAAATGGCAAACGCATTAGAGTTTAATGAGAGCAACTTCGACGAATTAGTATTGAAGTCTGACAAACCGGTTTTAGTAGATTTTTGGGCAGCATGGTGTGGCCCTTGTAGAATGGTAGGACCAGTTGTAGAAGAAATAGCAGGTGAATATGGCGAGAACGCCGTTGTTGGAAAAGTTGATGTTGATGCAAACCAGGACATTTCTGTCAAATACGGAATCAGATCTATTCCTGCCCTACTTTATTTCAAAAATGGCGAAGTAGTAGATAGCGTAATCGGTGCTGTACCGAAAAACGTACTAACTGGAAAATTGGACGAAGCTATCGGCGCATAAACTATAGCTAACAAAATTTAAAAGCCTTGATGACGTATCATCAAGGCTTTTTTTTGTTCTAAGAGATAAAATCAAGAGCAGTTTTAGCGCTGAATTGATCATTCTGCAACTATTTCTTGGTGCATGCTCTCGGGATATTATTCATAGCGGATAGATTTTATTAATCTCTCCTTACTTAAGGTGATTCTTGGTCTTATGTACTTTTTGAAGGCGGGTAGTGTGGAACACTTTTTACTAAAAAGGTATAAAAAACTAGAAGACAACACGCCTTAGTCCTGTACCCAAAAGTTGGTATTGTGGCTTTCATCGATTTCCTTGAAATTAGAAAAAAGATCGATCATGTCTTCAACCAACCCAAACATCGGTACAAACACCAACCTGAGTTATTATCGCATACGGAAATGGATTGGAACCTTTGGTGCTTTGCTCCCAATTCTATTACCTCTTATCTCCGCGCAGAACTTACCGTCCATAAGCCACTACTACTATTCCGTATCAGGCATTGTATTTACCAGTCTCTTAATGCTCATTGGTGTGTTTCTAGCTTCTTATAGAGGTTATGACCCATTCGATAATGCAGTCACTTGGATAGGTGGCGTGGCCATAGCCTTAGTAGCCATTTTTCCAACGCCATACGAGACATGGGTTCCTGGTCTTAAGTCCACCCCAATTATGGTTTTAGAAAGCGACATCCTTTTTGGTTTTTTACCCATAGGGTCAATTCACTTTGGAGGCGCCGTTCTCTTTTTCATTTGCATGGCGCTTATGGCCATTCGACAATTCACGAAAGGAGATCTTTCAAAACCCGGTAAAAAGTTGCGAAACCTAGCCTATTATTTCTGCGGCTATGGCATTTTAGTCACCTTGGCCATTGCTGGTACAAT
This sequence comes from Roseivirga sp., assembly GCF_049099775.1. Lineage (GTDB taxonomy): Bacteria > Bacteroidota > Bacteroidia > Cytophagales > Cyclobacteriaceae > Roseivirga. Next base: position 60,001 of record NZ_JAGDZM010000005.1, read on the forward strand.
CCTCTTTGGCTTTCCAGAAAAGGCCGGAACTAGATTTGTTTTCTGGATAGAAGTAGTTATGCTCGCCTTATTTGCCGGTGCATGGTTATTGAAAGGCGAAGCATTGAAAGACCTGAAAAGAGGGCTTAAAATGTAGGTTAACAAGAGGTTTACCCCCTCCTTCTTCTCCCTTTTCGAAATTATTTTTCCTGAAAGTGTAACATTTCAAGAGCTTTCTCCATCTACCTAATAGTAATTGTTTTACAATTGGGTAATAATTACCGAAGGCACTAGGAATTTTGCCTTTTTCATGCTTTAATTGTTTTACAAAAGGGTAAAATAAAATGAATAGTAAACTCGGAGAATTTGAAGAAATAGTCTTAATGCTTGTTGCTGCACAGCACGAAGAAGCGTATGGACTATCCGTTACTAAAGCCATAGAGAAGGAACTAAATCGTTCTGTCACGATGAGTAGTGTACATACTGCACTCTATCGGCTGGAAGAAAAAGGATTTGTATCATCCAAAATTGGCGATGCCGAAGGAAACCGCAGAGGTCGAAGAAAGCGCGTTTTCATTATTACCGCACAAGGTAAAACTGCTTTAAAAGAAACACGTGAAGCCAGAAATCATATCTGGAACATGATTCCAAAATTCATTCTAGAAGTTGGTTAGTGAATAAACCCAACAACTATATCGACCCACCAAAATCAGCTGAAAAATTCTTCGCATGGTATTGTCACCCAAGTCTACAAGACTCCATCCTTGGCGACCTGTATGAGCGTTTCGACGATAACGTGGAGCAATTCGGTCAAAAGAAAGCCAATAGAAAATTTTGGTTCGATGTACTAAGGTTCATGAACCGACATACACTCAAAAAATCAGGTCAATCTAAATATTTCAACAACATGTCAATACTCAGTAATTACTTCAAAGTAGGTTTTAGAAACCTATTGAAAAACAGGTCATTTACAGCCATTAATGTATTAGGACTCTCCGTATCAATGGCGGTTTGTCTGGTTATTATTCTGATGATGAACGATCAACTCAGCTATGATGACTGGCAAGCTAACGCTGATGATACTTATCGTTTTACGCACACCGTTTCTGATGATATAAACATACCTATGGCCACTGTGCCTATGCCATTAGGCGTGGAAATGCAAGAGAAGTTCGCAGGCTTCGAACACATGGTTAAATTCCGAAGAGGCTTCATCGGCGATGTTGTTCAAGAAGGTAAAGCCATTGAACTACAAGGCTACTTTACCGAACCTTCATTTTTTAAACTTTTTAGTTTTGAATTAGAGCGAGGGAATCCAGTAACAGCTCTTTCAGAGCCAAATTCTATAGTGCTTAGAAAAGACATTGCCGAAAAGCTCTTTAAGGACCAGGACCCAATGGGTCAATCCTTAGAAGTAGGAAACAGGGGAATCTATCAAGTTACGGGAGTCCTCAAAGAGTTTCCTGGAAAGACGCACATCGAATTCGAATCACTCGTATCGATGTCTAGTCTACAGAACCTTGAAAAGCAAGACATCCTAGGTACATCTATTGGGAACTGGGAAAACGGAAGCGTATCTTGGACTTACTTTAATCTGCGAGAGGGCTATACACTAGAAAGTCTTGAAGGTTATTTAGCAGAAGCTACCGAAACGCACTACGAAGTCGATTCTGATGAACGACGAGAATTCAGTATTCAGAAGATGACTGAAATTACTCCAGGCCCACTCTACGGAAATCAAATTGGTGCAGGCATGCCTAGTTTCTTCATCATCGGCTTGGGTATACTGGCTGTGCTGATCATTGTGTGTGCTACGTTTAATTACGCCAACCTTTCCGCTGCTCGGGCCTTAACCCGTACCAAAGAAGTTGGTGTTAGAAAAGTGATGGGTGCTCGTAAGTCACAGTTAACCATTCAGTTTATTGTAGAATCTATTCTAGTATCTGTCCTCTCCTTAATAGTGGCCATTGGACTTTTACAACTCTTAATACCAGCATTTGAAGGACTACAGGTCAGTTCTCTTCTCGAATGGGAATTAAAAATTGACCTAAAAGCCTATTTACAATTCTTCGGTTTCAGCGTGATTTTAGGGCTGATCACAGGCATCTTCCCAGCACTATACCTTTCCTCATTTAAGCCAATCCAGGCCATGAAGAAGACGCTTACGAATAGTAAACTATCACGATTAAGCATGCGTAAAGCATTGATCGTAATACAGTTTGTTATCTCTATTCTGTTGATCGTTTCATCTATGCTTGTATACAAGCAAATCAAATTTATGGTTGATACTGACTATGGGTATGCAAAGGAGAATATTTTCAACATTCGCATGCAAGGTCAGAGTTTTTCGAAGCTAGAAATTGAACTAGAGAAACTACCATTCGTAGAGCGTGTATCTGGCACCAATAACATCCCTAACACGGGCATGCACGCTATTCGAGAAGTAAAACGAAATGGCGAAGAAGAGTTCTTCAACATCAATTACTTTAATGTAGACGAGGACTATATCAGTAACTTAAAATTGGAATTAATAGCAGGTTCAGAGTTCATTAAAGGAAAAGAGTCAATTAATGAAAGCTCAGCGATCATCAATGAAACAGCTGTGGCAAAATTTGGCTTTGAAAACCCAATAGACGCCATTGGTCAACAATTTATAGGTGAAGAAGATTCTGTTTCAACGACCATTATGGGCGTAGTGAAAGACTACAACTTTATGGTGCTATACATGGACATTCAACCCATGATGTTGACTTACAACCCTAATAACTTCTCGATTGCACAGGTTAAAATTTCTGGTTTCGATATGGTTGAAGAGCTGACTGCCATCGAGGCGGTGTGGGATGAGTTTGATCCAAATCACGAAATAGATATGAATGCATTCCAAAGTGACATAGACGAGTTCAACGCCTTCTTTTATGACATCCTCTACATCGTTGGATTGATTGCTATTTTGAGCATAAGCATTGCAGGCATGGGACTGTTAGGCATTTCCACCTATGCCATTCAGATCAGAATGAAAGAAGTAAGCATTCGAAAAGTATTGGGTGCCAGCATTAGAAGTTTGGTGTTTCTGTTATCCAGAAGCCTTAGTATTATGCTGACCATCTCGTTTGTAATTGGCTTTACGTTGGCTTACTTGGCGAATAACGTATGGCTTAATCAGTTTGCCTACCGAACATCTTTCGGGATAGACATATTCTTGATGACGATGCTCTCAATGGTAGGCATTGGCGTAATGACCATCGGCTGGCAAGCATGGAGAGCAACCAGTGCTAACCCAGCCACTACCCTGCGCGACGATTAAATTTTGACCTATACTGATTATCCGGCCGATTGTTGAGTTGTTTTGCTTCGGCCGGATCAGTATAAACAGATTCTTAAGGTCAACTCAATCCTTAGAATTTTTCAGAGTATATTTGATTCAATACGAGCTAATTGATAGGCCTTACCTAAAACCAAGCCCATTGAAAAAATCATTCCTTATACTCTCTTTTACTACTTGCACTCTCCTTTCATGTGGTAGTTCCGACGATACTTCTGGCCCAGCAGACACAACACCCCCTGAGCTAACCATTGCCAATATACTGGCAGGTGATGGCATAGTAGATGATGCTGAAGCAAACGCTTTTGTGATTTCTGGCACTTCCAATGCTGAAAATGATCAAACCGTGAGCCTTAGTCTTTCTGACAACCTCAATAACCTTACAGCCAGTGCCAGTGTAATGAATGGTCAATGGTCAACACTTGGTATCGATATACAATCGCTCAGTGATGGACCAATTACCATCTCGGCCAACGTAAGCGACAAAGCGGGGAATCGTGCTGAAACAGCCGAGAGCGAAGTTTTATTAGATCAGAATGATCTTCAAATCAACATTACAACACCGATCGCATTAGATGATTTAATTGTATCGGCAGAATCGAAAGTGCTAAAAGTATATGGTACTACGGACGCCGCCAATGGTCAAACCGTGCGCCTGTTTTTTTCTGATGGAGAAAATAGATTTAGTCAGACCACAACGGTCAACAATGGCACATGGGTAAGCCCTCAAACCAACCTAGTCAATTTAAATGATGGTGACATCTCCATCAGTGCACGTGTAGAAGACACGAATGGAGAAGCTGCACAGGTGCGGGTTTCTGAAATTCCATTAGACAAATCAATCACACCTCCTGCCCCGTCGCAAGAAGGAACGATTTTCCTGAGCTCTACCATCATGACTCAAGAAGATGCTTCTACACTTATGACCGTAACAGCGAACGGAATTGGAACGCGCACCATGTACGACCGAAGAACAGCAAGCTTTAATCAAGAAGAAGCCAGACTCTTCAACGCCACTTATTCCGATGGATTTACCATCGAGATTCAAGTAAATCCAGAATTTACAGCCACCGAAGCCTTACAAGAAGCCGAAAAATACGGCAGAGAAGTCGGTCGCTTACCGAAAGTCTTAAAAAGGGATGCTGAAACCATGTGGATTCATAAAGGAGAAGAACTTTTTGGTGGTGGAAACAACAATTTCCTTATTCATACCGGCACTACAGCAACCGTTTATGAACCAAGAGGCATTCTCCTAGAAACATTGGTTCATGAAGGCTCCCACACTTCCCTTGACGCTTACATAAAAGACGATCCAGATTGGCAATATGCGCAAACGGCAGATGGCACTTTCATTTCAGAATACGCTAGAGACAACCCCGATAGAGAAGACATCGCCGAAACTTTCTTGCTCTATATCGCCTATAAGTATAGACCAGAAACACTCACGGAAACGCTGAGAACGTTCATAAAAGAGGCTGTTTCCTACCGAATGGACTACTTTGATAAGCAAAACTTTGAACTAGCACCATTTCATTAAAATGACCTTATCTGAAAAGAAAATTGGTATTCTAGGACTCTCATCGGTCATCTTTTTAATGACTGCCTTGCTTTTGTTTGGGCTCACAAATACCAATTTTAGTTTCATCAACGATTTCATCAGTAAACTCGGCGCCAAGGGAGAACCCAATGCCTTTTGGTTTAACATTACCGGTTTTGTCCTTGTCGGTCTGCTCCTATTTGCCTTTGGTTTAGCCTATGGCAAAATGCTAAAAGATAAGCTCCTCTCCATTCTCCTTTCACTCTTTGGAATCGGTTTTGCCCTAACGGCCATACCCATGGACATGGAATTGTCCAGAACACCCGTTTCTAAAGCGCATATAGTAGCCATATGTCTCGGCTTGGCCTGTTGGATGTTTGGTTTATCGAGACTGGGCTACAATAAACAGCTCAAACGACACATCAGACTCAGGGCGAATATTACCGCGACAATTTTGATGCTCTCAATGATTGGTTTTGTGTTAGAACTTTGGTCAATGCCCATTGCCCACCGACTTGTCTTTGGCATCGTCTTCGGCTGGACAGGCATTACCTCAATAGAATTAATTAGTAAACCTAAAGCCGTAGCAAATTGAGCTTTGTTCCAAGTCAAGTTGTACAACAAAACTGCCGTTTATTTCATTATCACTGAGTGAAAATACTTAGTCTAGGAAGCTCATGAATAACCTCTACCATAAACCTGATGTCGATGGAATTTTAGAAAGGCTCGAAAAACTCACACCTAATGCGCAGCGACAATGGGGAAAAATGGATGTAGCGCAGATGTTAGCCCATTTAAATGCATTTCTAGAAATACCATTGGATTTGAGCTTTCCAAAAAGAATGCTGAGTGGAAGAATAATCGGCAGTTTTTTTAAATCAAGATATGTCAGTAAAAAGCGGTTTTCAAAGAATTCGCCTACAGGCAAAAACTTTATTATGGATGGGCAAGAAGATTTCGAAAAGGAAAGAACCAAGGCCATCGCGCTGGTCCAAAAGTTTCATGACAATGGTCCTGAAAAATGTACAAGACAACCACACCAATTCTTTGGCAAGCTATCGCCTGATGAATGGGCTATTGTACAATGGAAACACTTCGACCATCACCTAAGGCAATTTGATGTTTAATAACTCTCCAATTAAGATATTCTAGTAATAATTTTGACTGCTATGGAACGTTAATAGCCTTGCGGAAAAGAACCTCTTTACCGAGCTGTCGACATGATCCAATTTGATAAATACACCATTAGACCTTTAGCCATAAGCGACCTAAATCAATACTTCGATTTAGTAGAGAGCAATAGAAAAGGCTCGAAGATTTTTTGATCGGAACGGTCTCCAAAACCAAGGACTTAGCCGCTACCGAACAATTCCTAAAGGACATTGACGAAAAAAGAATAAAGAGAGAGTACTTTACTTACCTGGTCATAGACAATTCAACCAATGAGTTTATCGCTTTTTTTTACCTCAAAAATGCGGATTGGTCCATTCCGGAAATCGAAATTGGTTGCTATACCGACGAAAACTTTGCTGGTAAAGGGGTGACCACCAAAGCCATGAATCTCTTTGTGGACTATTGCTTCGAGACGTTTGACTTCAAGAAAATACGCCTAAGAATGCACCACTCCAATACAGCCGCACAAATAGTCGCTGAACGATGTGGCTTTGAACTAGAAGGCACCATTAGAATGGACTACATGACCACGGCTGGCGAAATTGTAGACCTGACGTATTACGGCCGCCTCAAGTAATTAGGCTGCATTTGTTAGCTTAATTCATAGGCCTTCCTAATTAGAAACGATGACCCATTTTTTTAAATTTTCTTCAGTTTCAGATGAAATTTCCAGTGTAAGAGAACGAGACATATAGATACCAGCAGCGGCACTAGTATTCCCTGCTGCCATGCAAAGACTAGTATCCTCCTCGGGATTAAACTCTCCACTACTTTCGTTATAAACAAATCTCTGATCTGGTGAATCCGTATTACTTTCAACGAGACTTAAGCTCATGCCTACAATAGGTCCTCCTGACATTTCCACACAATAACCAGTAAACTCAACTGAGCAAATCTGAAGAGTTTCTTCATTATAAATAAATTGGACATCTCCCCCGCTTGCTTTACAAGAATGTGTGTGAAGGTTTTCATTGAATCCATTGCCTCGTGTATCTATACACCAACCTAGTTGATCTTGTTCATCCAGATTGTCTGCAAGGTGAATCAATGGTGCTGGAGTTTGGATCAATGGTAAATTCACTTCTGGATCTTGCGATTCAGTTATTGCAGTATTTGTCGCCTCTTCTTCATTAGAACTACAACCATGAAATAAAATAAAAGCCAAAACAATGAATAAACGCATTTTAATTGCATAACAAAACTCTTTTCTTTTTGCTTTTTGTTTGTCTTTTTTCATAAAAATATGTTTTGAACAGCGTTATATTTCTAACTAATTACCATTAGACCTCACTTTAACTAAAAGGTTTAATTCAAAATTATAGCTCAATAGCTATAGGAAAGTGGTACCGAAGCCATTGAGCTACCAACCCACCAACTTGTAACTATCTCTTCAATATCTTTTATTCCTTAAAGATAAACACGCCGTCTACCCTATTTCATGTGCTGTGTTTTCTGAAGAACAAAAGGTGCATATAGCCACCCTCACCTCCTATTGAAGCCGATCTTTTCATTGTGTTTGTAAAACCTAGAAGGTACCTAGAAGAATAAATTCTTAGATGTGCAACAGCAACAAAGACGGCGCATTAAAAACATACGCCGTAAAAGCAGACATTTTATTAACTTCGGCAATCCGCTATTTCTAGGATATCTTTTGATTAGGCATTACATCAAAGCAAGAAAATTATTGATCATGAAAAACAGACTTACTCCACTATGCTTATTATTAGTTCTTTTTATCAGCACTAATACGCAAGCACAAACTGTAAAAACACTTACAGATTCAGATTATAAGCGTGCAGCGGCCATGCTTTCCGGAAATACGAGTAAACTGATTGATAATGACATCAGGCCTCAATGGCTTCCAGACGGAAGACTTTGGTATAGATCATTAACGGAAAATCAGATGGAGTTTAAACTGTTTGATCCTAGTAATAAAAAGCAAATCGTTGCAGGTACGATGCAAGAGCTGCTGGATAAAGGAGATATTAAGTCAAACCAAACGAGACCATCGCGCAATCAGGTCTTATCTCCTGATGGTAATCATGCTGCCTTTATTCGTGATTGGAACTTGTGGATAAAAGATGTGGCTACTGGCAAAGAGTGGGCTTTAACGACAGATGGCATCAAAGACTTTGGTTACGCTACTGATAATGCAGGATGGAAACAAAGTGATCGCCCTATTCTCAGTTGGTCGCCCGACTCTAAAAAGATCGCAACATTTCAGCAAGATCAACGACATGTCAGCGATATGTATTTGGTGAAGACAAAAGTAGGTGCTCCTGAACTGAAGCAATGGAAATACCCTATCCCAGGTGACGAAGACATTATTCGTATCCACCGAGTGATTATTAACGTGAGTGAAAGTCCTAGCATCACCAAACTACGCATGAGTCCTGATGCGAGGCGCGGAACATTATGCGATGACATTTCATGTGAAGGCGGATTTGATGATATCGCATGGAGTGAAGATAGTCAACAGCTCGTTTTTGTATCTACAAGTCGCGATCACAAACGAGAAAACATCAGAACCGCCAATACCCAAACCGGTGAGGTCAAAGACATCTTCGAGGAAGTAGTAGACACCCAATATGAATCTGGACAGGGAGGAATAAACTGGAGATACTTTTCAAAGACGAACGAAATCATCTGGTATTCTGAAAGAACCGATTGGGGGCACCTTTATTTATACGATGCGACAACAGGAATTGTCAAAAATCGAATCACCACGGGTGACTACGTAGTGAGAAATATTATAAAAATTGATCAGAAAAACCGTTTGATCTATTTTGTTGGTGGTCACCATGAAGGAAAAGGCAATCCCTATTTTAGCTACCTCTACAGCGTAAAATTTAATGGCAAAGGGCTAAAAATGTTAACGCCTGAAGAAGGTCATCACTCGGTTAACCTTTCACCTAATGGTGAGTATTTCACTGATTCCTATTCACAACCTAATGTACCGCCAGTACATAATGTCCGAAATATTAAAGGGAAACTGATCAGCACCTTAGAGAAAACGGATGTTTCTAGACTACAAGCCACCGGATGGAAAGCCCCTAGCCCTTTTACAGTGAAATCAGCCAATGGGCAATGGGATTTGCATGGCCTTATGTACACCCCTAGTGAAATGAAGCCAGACGCAAAGTTACCCGTCATTGTTTACATCTACCCCGGACCACAAGGTGGTAGTGTTGGCTCATGGAGCTTTAGGGCATCGCGCGGTGATAACCAGGCACTTGCCGAACTTGGATTTGTTGTCGTTCAACTTGAGGGTAGTTGCAACCCTAATAGGTCTAAATCTTTTCACGATGCCTGCTATGGTAACATGGGAGAAAACACATTATCGGATCAGATTTCGGGTTTAAAGCAATTGCAAGTACAACACAAATTCCTTGATTTGGATAACATCGGAATTTGGGGCCACTCAGGGGGTGGGTTTGCAACAGCCGCAGCCATGTTTAAATACCCTGATGTATTCAAAGTTGGCATTTCAGAATCGGGCAACCACGACAATAGAAATTACGAAGACGACTGGGGAGAAAGATATATTGGCTTAGAAACTGAAGACGCCAACGGTGTATCGAACTATGAAAAACAGGCGAATCAGGTGTTTGCCAAAGACTTAAAAGGAAAGTTATTGATTATACATGGTGGAATGGATGATAACGTTCCTCCCTATAACTCTTATTTGGTTGCAGATGCCTTGATTAAGGCCAATAAAGATTTTGATTTCTTGCTGCTGCCCAATGCGAGACATGGTTACGGTGCTGATAGTTACTACATTATGAGGAGGCGATGGGATTATTTTGTTCAGCATTTAATGGGCGCCAAGTCACCCAAAGAGTTTCAGATCAAATTTTCTCCTGACCCACGGACGAGATAAGTCAACGAGTACACCGAGCGACTCCACGGGTTTAGCCATATCAAAAGAAATAAAAAAAGAGGCACAACAAAACCTATAAGCAATAGCACCCTTCGGGATGCTACGACACCATACACGGAACGTTAGCGGTTATTAAAACGACACCAATCAGAAAATGAGCTTAAAAGGTCAAACGGTTCGAATTATAGTTAGTGAGCCTTGGGATTGGGAGGAAAATCTTTTTGGAACAATTCTGTTTGATCGTGGTGGCGACAAGCTTTTAATAGAGTTAACAAAACCTATTAAAGGAAAAAAACTGACTAGTAACTTAATGGAGCTAAGACCGAGATATGAGAAGGAGACTTTTAAACCACTTTTGCAATATTACTCTGTAACAGTCGGAGGAGCTTTAGTAACAAAAGATTTCGATGATTTTGACTATATAATTATTGGAAGTGTGACTCTTGATTAGAATGAACGAAGAAGAATTAAAACATAGAATTAGAAGTGCATTTGTAATACTTCAAGACAGCAACTCGTTTAAAGTTGGCGATTTGACTTTTAGTGCCAAAGACAAAAATTCATTTTCAATAACAGGTTGGACTATTAAAAATGAACTCAAAAATATCACAAAACGAAGTGCATTAAATGAACTAAACGAGATAAAGTTACTTTTTACGAAAATGGTACAAGTATCCTCCGAATTGTCCGACTTTATTGACCAACGACAGATTGAGTTTAATTTAGGATATGACTACGGTTTGGGCGGAATTGGAATTTGCTCAGAGATTGACGGACAAATAAAATGGAAAACAGAAATAAAAGAATAAAAAAACAACCGCTAACACTGTATTAGAGGCAAACTAAACATTTTGATATCCCTCCATGATTCACAGTTCATACCTTCGAACGTTGTACACCATTTGACAGACCATATGAAACTTAAATCAATTTTCGGAAATACTTTAAAAAATGAGATTAGAGATTTATCTGAAAACATATTGAATGACCAATGGAAAATTCGAATCGAATCTACAGAAATAGATAGCGCTGGAATTATGGACTGTGAAGAAATTATTTCAGATTTTTTAGAACAAAACGAATTTGGTTGTGCATTTGAACATTTGACTTACGTCATATCTGAGACAGAAACTAATTTAACAACTGAACAAGCAAATCGAATTAAACAGTTAATGAAAAAATTGAATTCATAAAATAACTACAGATGAGTTGGGACATTGTACTTTTTAATTCAAAACAGAAAATAGAATCAGTTGCGGAATTGGACGAAAAATCTACGGAAAAACTTGAGGGAGAATTAAGAGGATTAAAAATTATAAATGGAGCAATAATTGGAGTTTTAAGTGTGCTCTTCATTGTTTGTATTTATGGACTATCAAAAAAAGATGATAATGGAATTTTCAACGCTTTAATTGTTGTGCCAATAGCTTTGAGTGCCATAATTCCTGTGAATTTTGGAAATATGAAAAAAATAAAAGCTGAATTGGAATCAAGAAAATGAGTAACGCTGAATGCAGAATGACCTCAATCAAATTCTTATTACAACAACGCATAACCAAAACTAACCCTAGTATCTTCTAGCCAAACCATTCCCCCACCCCACCAACTTGTAACTATCCCTATAAAGAACTTCGTAATTAATTACTTAAACATGAAACAGCTACTTTTCATAGCTCTATTTGGATTGACCTCTTTACTTAATGCTCAAACTGTTGAAGTTGGAGACATTCTACTCAATGGTACAATTGGTCATTCCTTGACATTAAGCGAATTAAGATCAAAAAGAGTTAAAATTGATAGTATTCGACCAATTCCAGAATTAATGGATATGTCAACAGCAGATTCGCTTGTCTATATTGGCGGAACTTACTTTGAGTATTTCACTAACTCTAAAAACTGTTTGTTGAGTGTGATCAAATTGGATGGAAGAATTAAAGAGGTTAAAATTGGAAGCCTAATTTTGACTAACGAAACAACAATAGAAAGTATTCAAGCAAACTTCCCAGAGAGTTGTCAAACAACTGCTGAAATTAAGTTTTATCAAGATACTAAAGCTTATAGAACGTGTGGAGTTCCTATTTCCGCAAGAGGAAAAATAACAGACGCTCAACTTCGATTTTTCTTCCTAAAAGAAAAATTAACACGAATAGACCTATGGAATCCAAGCTAAAAAAGCTCAAGAATAAGGTAAAATACCTCAACTAAATTAGACTTCTCAAACTATAGCTGAATGCTAGGGTGTGGAATTAAAATTGTCATGCATAAGTGAACAATTAAGAAAGTTATTTGATTTTTCTTGTACTATGGATGATAGGACAATTGTTAATCATGCCGGCTATTTGGCACAAAGAGTATCCGTTCAGTTAATTACCTCCAACTTGTAATTATCCCGATAATTTCTTTCCTTCATAGAAGATAAACACATAGCTCCTCTCATTTCAAGCTATATCTTGCTGACAAAGTAATAGTGCCTATAGCCGCCCAATTTGGTGGGCTAATGACATATAAACAATTATAGGAAATGTATCAATCATAATTATGACCGATATATAGCATTAGGTAATATTTGAATGAACATTGATGTAGTATTTTTTCTGAAGTTCGGACAAAAAGAACATATAGATAATCTCTTGAAAAAAGGGGAAATTTACATGAACACGATACAATGGTTCAAAAAGTATGAAAAAGACGGAATAGGAGATATTTATGAAGGAGCTTATGAAGTGGAAAACTTAAGTGGAAAACTAACTCTCAAAATACCTAACAATCCAATAGTACTAAATAATGCTAATCTTCAATTAAGAAAAAATTACGAAGGTCATATTGGGAATATATTTTCTACTTATGCCATTTCGACTTTATTGCTAAAAAGAAAGCCAGTTCATAGGATTGATGTGAGGATGAGAAAATTTGGTACTCATTGCCTCATTATAAAGAATCCGAGGCAATTTATTGATTCAATTACCGATAAACTAACTAATATGGGAATTGAACATTCTCATGATATTGTTAAATACAAGAATTTAAAAAAGAACAAACACAAAATGAGTTTATTTGACAAAACCCATTTGTTGAATTATCAAAAAGAACATCGAATAATCGCTTGGACAGAAAAAGACTGTGCTCTGAAATTTGAAATAGGCTCAATAGAACATTACGCTGAAATGCATTCGACTGATAAGATTATTGAAACACTCACAGTACAGTGTAAAAATTAAAACGGCACACAACAACACCTATACGGAATGCCCTTCGGGATACGCGCCATACACGGAAGGTTATGAGGCATAAGCCAAATCGCATATGAACCAATCCAACTCTTACGTATATTTCGCATTTCAAGGGGACGACTATGATCCTAAATTAGTAACAACTGAACTTGGGATCGAACCAACTGACGCGTGGAGAACTGGTGAACCAGGCAAATACATCCAACAACAGAAATATTCTTGTTGGCAACTTAAGTCAACATCAGACGAACTGCTTGATATGGACAAACTAGTGAACGAAGTGGTATCTCAACTTTCAGAGAAGATCGAACTCATCAATAATCTAAAGCAACGCATTAACCTAGACACAGTTCTTGCAATCGTCATTTATATCGACGTTAACGAAGAACAGTCAACTCCGTACTTGGGACACAGCTCTGAAGTGATCAACTTTCTGCATCGAACCGGAACAACAACGGACGTTGATATCTATCGGTACAACTCTGCTGACGAATAAACACGCCTCACAACAAACGATATGGTCGCACTGCCTAGCTTAGCTATCTGCCAAGAGCTTGCAAAACATCCCGCTTATCTGCCGCCAAGAAATCGAAATGCTTTCTATTTTTTTCTGCTCGTGGGAGTTTTTGATCTGCATGGCGCAGTGCCAGTCTGATACTTTAAATGCACCGGCCGATAAGCTAACTTCATCGCAATTAATAAAACTCGGAGGCCACAGTGCCATACCTGGGCGTTACTTCGCCATATTCCCTAAAAACAGCGCGTTAAGGAAAAGCTTATTGGTGCCATACCACATGCCTCTGAAATTCGGGGTATCGATAACTACAACCAACCCAAGAACCTTCTAGCTAAACCATTTCCCCACCCTATCTACTTGTAACTATCCCGATAATTTCTTTCCTTCATAAAAGATAAACACAGATAGCTCCTCTCATTTCAAGCTATATCTTGCGGACAAAGTAATAATGCGTATTGCCGCCTAATTTGGTTGGCTATAAGTCATAAACAACTAAACATTGGTAATGTATCAGTCACTTCTATGACTTATATATAATATTGTGAGCAATAAAAACTAAAACAATTAAATATGGCAGATTCAGAATTTAAACTACCAGTTTCATCCTTTTCAGAACTTACAAAACTCCTAATTGCCTTCGCAAAGAGTAAGAACGCTGCATCGTTGGACGATTTAAATAAACTTACTGGAATTAATAAAACTTTAATAAGTTCCAATAATGGTTTTCTTGACTCAATTGGTGCTATAAGTGGTGGCAATAAAAAAGAGGCAACACCTGATGGTAAAAAATTAGGACTTGCTCTTGCCAATTTCATGGAAGATGAAGCCAAAACCCAAATTAAAAAGCTTTTATCAGAAAATGAGTTTATCGAATCTATGATAACTGCTCTCGAAATTAAACCTAGATCTGTGGATGATTTTCAGTCCCACATTGCATACTCCTTAGGAAAGGAACTTAAAGGTCGGAATAAAACTGGTACTGGTTCATTGATCGAAATGATGGAATTTTCGGACCTCATCGAGGAGAATGATGGATTACTTTCTCCAGTAAGAATTGTTCCTCTATCACCAAAACTGGAATCATTAAATAAAGAAGATACCCAAAAAGAAGTTGAGGCTAAATCGACTTCAGATTCCACTTCAATCACACAAAAATTCACGAATGAACTTGGACAAAATGTTACTTTGAATATTAATGTCCAATTAACCATCCCTGATACTGATGATGAAAAGGTTTATGAGAACTTTTTCAAAGCCATGAAAAAACATCTTCTCTCATAATAAACGATGTCTTATATAAACAACATAATTGATTCATGTAAAGAGTTCAAAAAAGAAGCGGTTGAGATTCTTGGAACTAATCAAAGTTTATTTGAATTTGAAGAGCATCACGGCCTTTTTGACGCTGTAATAATTACTGCATCCGTTGATGAATTTGAATCTGTCAAGTCAATTTTAGATTCCGTTAAGCCAGTAACATTCAACAAGAATGACTCTACTATCTATTATCAGGGCACCATCCAATCCAAAAAGAAAGTGCTTAAAGTCTTAGTCCCTTTTCCGTACAGCATGGGTATTGAAGCCGCATCTTCATTGACCACAAAGGTCATAAGCAATTTCCGACCTCGCTATATTTTCATGAGTGGTATTTGTGCAGGCAACAAAAACCTTTCTAAAGTCGGAGATATCATAATAGCAGAAAAGTCGCTTAATTATCATAGCGTTGTTGAAATAGAGGGAAAGGACGAAATCAAGGGTAAAAAATTCATGCACAATCTATGCTCAATTAATGGGCACATGAAAAACCAACTTGAACTTTTCTGTAAATCAAAAGCAATTCAGGAAATAAAGGAAAATTACGCAGATAAAGGACAAATTACATCATCATTAAAAGCGCATATCGGGCTTTTGGTTACAGGAAGCTCCTTACTAAGAAGCTCTTCAATTATGAAAGAAATTAATGACTCATATGTTGGAGTTAAGGGCCTAGATATGGAAACATATGGAATATATTATTCAGCCACACAGGTATATAAAGACTATGCCCCTAACTTCTTGTCAATAAAAAGTGTAAGTGATTTTGGAGGTAACACCAACCATAAACTAGGAACGGCTGATAGGAGAAACTATAGCCTTTATACAAGTAGTCATGCTTTAAAAAGGTTTATAAATGGATATTTAGAATAAAATGCTCACAACTAAACCTATAAGCAATAGCTCCCTCCGGGACGTTACCGCTCACAAACAAAACGTTGCGAAAAATTCGATTCTTATAACAATCAGAAAATAGCTTTTTATTATATGAAGGAAACAAGAAAGCGAAAAAGACTTTATGGATTCATTGTTGATCTCGTTGTAATTGGTTTACTAATGGAAATCACATTTAGATTAGAAGAACTTATGACGTATCAGACCGCAATAAGAGCTTTGAGAGTCGCCATTGTATTTGGAGGGTACCATATCCTAATGGAATATTTCCTTGGTAAGACAGTTGGCAAGTTCGTTTTTAAAACCAGAGTAGTTAATAAAGATGGTAATAGAATTTCTTTAAAGGAGGCGGTGATTCGGTTTGGTAGTAGACTAATCCCTTTCGAATTTGCATCCCTGGCACTTGGCATTGACGCTAGAGCTTGGCATGATGTACTATCCAAAACTTATGTTATTGATGAGGAAAAAAATAACTTTTCACAACAAGGTGTATAGTGCATACCCTTTGGGATACGCACCACACAAAGAACGTCACCTCGCCATATTCCCTAAAAACAGTGCATTAAAGAAAAGTTTATTGGTGCCATACCACATCCCTCTAAAATTCGGGTTATCCGCAAACATAATCACACTGCCACGGCCAAGGCCTGAAACTATCAACGAGGCCGTTCCACCCAGTTTTTCAAGGTTGGTCTTGTTTACATAGCCACCCAACAACGGATTCTCTTTGTACTGCACCACTGTTCTAAAAGGACTGCTACTCGGTGCCAAAAAGATGGAATGGTTTCTATAGACTGGCAAATCACGCTGCGTATAGCCAAAAGCAAGAGGATTTGTAATATCCACATCCGTCATATACATGGAGCCGCCAATAGCGTTAGAACCATTGAATTCGCGAGAAGTC
Organism: Roseivirga sp.; assembly: GCF_049099775.1. Classification (GTDB taxonomy): domain Bacteria; phylum Bacteroidota; class Bacteroidia; order Cytophagales; family Cyclobacteriaceae; genus Roseivirga. The sequence goes on from NZ_JAGDZM010000005.1 coordinate 76,751, forward strand.
ACATAGTCCATACGCGCAGGCACATCTCTTTTCGGACGCTCGGCGAATTTCTCATTCACAAACTTTGAACTCACCGCCCAGCTGGTCGCACTTCTTAGGGTAATCACAGTGCCACCCTCTCTTACCCATTGCTTAATTCTATCAATAGTGTTCTTACCCAGCGAACTATAGTTGCCAGAAGGCAATACCAACGTATTGTACTTACTCCAATCCACTCTGCCCACGCTGCTGGTCATTACCTTAGTGATCGGCATGCCCACTTTATCATCCAGTAAATGCCAAACCTCACCCGCTTCGGCACTACTCACATTACCACCGATCAGCATCAGCGCTTTCGGTTGTCGAATCGTTCTGAAGTTGCCGCTACCTAAATCTATTCCCGTAGTACTATAACCAGATTTAACGCTATAAGCCCTAATACCTGCAAGTTCTGTGGCCTCTTCAATAAAAGCATGTACCAAATCGGCATTTACTTCCTGTCGCGCCACTGGAATCATTAAAGTACCATAGCCAAACTCCTTCTCCCCCTCATTGGTCTTTAAACCAAACTTTCTGAAAGCTGTGTTCACGTAAAGCCCTTTTTCTAACAAGTAGTGAAGTGCTTTTGGTGCATAGTATTCATCCCATTCAATCAAGTAAGCATAACTCGTTTTCTCTACGCCGATGTAAGTGCTCCCGTCAAAATTGCGGTCAACAACTTTACCGTCAAGATCGGCCTTGCCCGTATATCGTTCATGCGGCATATTGTAGGTCAGTGCCGTGGTCCAAGAAGAAGCATCGTAGAAGATGCTATCGTAAAAATTCGTCACCTTTTCAAACATCGTTCTCACCATACGGTATTGACTTTGCTCATTCGGCACATAAAATGCGCTTCCGGCTTTAAAAGCCTTTCCTTTTAACGTAATGTCTTCATTCAGCTGAACCGTCTTTATTTTATGCCTTGTCAGTAAATCGATAAACTCAGCATTTCTGCCATCGTCCGTTTGGTCACCAAAAACCCAACCACCGCTGGCTTTCTTGCCTTCTTCTACAGCCGTTCTAAAGAACTTTCGCTGATGGTTTACCAAGGTTTCTCTTTCTCCCACAGCCCCTCTTACGGTGGCTAAACTCGTGGTTAAATGGTTTTTAATGGTAAAGGCAAAAGCGACTTTTCCCATTCTAGAGTCTTGCAAGTGGCCTCGTGAACTCGCTTGCTCAAAAACTAGCCCTAGCGCTCCATGGATGTCCGGATAGGTAGAACCATAGCCAGGGTAACTGTTATCGTATTGTTCTTTGGTAAAATAGAGTGAGCCAATCTCGTCCAACGACTCATGGAAATAACCCGCAAAGAGGTTATTCAGTCCGTCGTAGTTATCGCGCGGCACCACTGGGTTTTCAGACCCGAAAGGCTTCGTCGGTTCAAAGAAATAGGTCGAATTCGTACCCATTTCATGAAAATCGGTCACAATATGCGGATACCATTGGTGATAAAAGTCAATTCTCGCCTGCGACTCCACATGAGCCAGCGGCAACCAATCCCTGTTCAAGTCATACCAATAGTGATTCGTTCGTCCACGTGGCCACATTTCATTATGTTCCGCGTCTATTGGGTCAGACACCATAGGGTCGCCCTTAAAGCTATTCGCCCAAGTACTATGTCTATCCCTTCCGTCAGGATTAAAAGCCGGATCGATCAGTAAAACCGCATCCTTTAAGCCATTCGTTACTTCTGCATGTCGGCCAGCTACATAGTAATAAGCCGTTAATAAAGCCGCCTCACTACTCGAAGGCTCATTTCCATGAACATTGTAGCCCAAAAGCACAATTGATTTTTGGTCGCTTAAATCTTCCTCTTGAATCGGTGGGGTGATGGCCCTCACGTGTGCCGCCTGAATTTCGTCTAGATTGGCTAGGTTTTCGGGGGAAGTAACCTTTAGCACAACTAATTGTCTGTGCTCATACGTTTCGCCGATCGTATCTAGCTTGGCCCTGTCCGATAATCTGGCCAATTCTCGCATATAGCCTACAATTGCATCATGTCGCGTGTGTAGCGTACCGATCGGGTAGCCTAGAAACTGCTCAGGCGTTGGAATTTTCGGGTCGAAGCGCGCATTCGCAGGAAAAAAGTAATCACTCTGGGCGGAAACCGTATGAAGGCCAAGGCACAAAATCAATCCCAAGAAGGTAATTAAACGTCTGTTTTTCATAGCATGCAAGTTATCGGTTAATCAAGAAATAGAAATCATGGCTACTGATCAATTACCTTAATCGGTGGTTGATTGTTTACTTTAAAATCAAATATATCTGAACGATTGTAGTGACCAATCGGGTCAAAATCAAGTTTACTTTGTATGACTTGGTCTAGGTCTATTTCAGCGGTCAATATGCCTTCTTCTCCCCACAGCGGTTCGGCCAGAACCTTCCCTAAAGGATCGACAATAATAGACCCTCCTGTGGCCATTACCTCGGGCTGATTTTCTAACGCTTGAAAACCGGGTAAGTCGGTTGGATACATCGATTTGGTCACATATTGGTTGCACCCTAAAACGAAGCATCGGCCTTCTAGGGCAATATGCTGCATGGTCTGTTGCCAACCGTCTCGATTATCCGCGGTTGGTGCCAAATACACCTGTATGCCTTGCTGATACATGGCCATACGTGCCATCGGCATATAGTTTTCCCAACAAATAAGTCCACCCATCTTACCGATCGAAGTGTCGAAACTCGATAAAGTGGAACCATTATCTTCTCCCCAAATCACTCTTTCTTGTGCCGTGGGTTTTATCTTTCTGTGTTTGCCCAAAAAGTCTCCATTCGGACCAAAATAGAACATACTGCAATAAAGTGTTCCAGAAACTGTGTCCTTTTCGTTCACGCCGATCACTAAAAACGCACCGGCATCCTTCGCCATTTGGCCCAACCTCAAACAAGCCGCATCACCTTCCGCTATGGACGATTCCCAATAGCGCTGCCACAACAGCCTTCCCGCCGGATCTCGACTGCCCACCACCGTACCAAAGCTTAAGCCTCTTGGGTAAGCAGAAATAAAAGCTTCTGGAAAAAGGATCAATTGGGCACCTTTTGCCTTGGCCTGACTTACCAAATCGGCAGTTTTGTCAAGGGTAGCTTCTAAATCGAATAAAATTGGAGCGGCTTGAACTACAGCTGCTATATACTTTGCTGACATATTGGAAAGTTAGGGATATTTCGGCTGGGTAAAGCCCAGAATTACATGAGCTGCCATCTTTTTATCGACTCTTATTCAATTGATTATCAGTACATTAAATATCTTCTTTGAAAAAACACCAGATTTCTTGTCATATTTCAGACAGTCTTGTCACTAATAGAAGTAGAAAGTAAAGCTGGATTGTAAGTCAAAATCAATTGCAACAGAAATTTGAAGACATACTAGAGTCAAACAAGGAAAAGATTTACAGAATCTGTAGAATCTATGCCCTTGATCCGATAGAACCGCAAGACTTGTTTCAGGAAGTGGTTTTTCAGATTTGGAAGTCACTGCCCAGTTTCAAAGGAAATGCGGGAATTGATACTTGGGTTTACAGAATTGCCCTAAACGTTGGGCAACGTTCTCGACTAAAACTTGAACGCAACCATGCCAAAAATGTAAGGCTCGATTCCATCCTCTTCTTACCGGCCGATGATCATGACAATGCGCAAGAGCAATTGAAATATGAAGCACTGAGGACTTGTATTGAAATGCTAAAAGAAAGCGATCAGTCCTTATTAGTCTTGTATTTAGAGGATTTACCCTATAAGGCCATGGCCGAGATTACAGGACTTACCGAAAACCACATTGCAGTAAAAATGAAACGCATCCGGAAGTTACTTTTTGAATGTATAGCCCCAAAACTAGATTAAAATGGTAGAACAAGAGCTAAAAAACATCTGGAGGAATTCGTCTCAAATGGAACGCATCACATTCGATATCAGTCGATTATTGAGCGATCTGAACAAACGGGCCAAACGACTCGATCAGGTGATTAAAAACAGAGATCGAAGGGAGATTGCAGCTTCTATTTTCGGAATAGCCATGTTCAGTTACTTTGCCTTTGCCATTCCGTTTTTAGTTACAAAGATTGGTGCGGTGCTTTCCGTTGCTTGGTTTGTCTACATCATTTTTAAGTTCAGACATAACAGAAAAACAAAGGCTCCAGTCGATTTAACACTGCCCTATAAAGAACAGCTTCACCGACAGCGAAAGAACATGGAACAAGAGGCTGCCTTTTTAAACTCTGTCCTTTATTGGTATGTGCTTCCTCCGCTCCTTGCCAACTTGATCTTTATTTATGGCATTGGCGACCCTGCAGTATACGATTGGGACCCCGGTTTTTTCGACTTCATGCCCTTTACCATGAAAGGCAAACTCAGCATGTCTATTAGCGTCACCTTATTTAGTGCTTTTGTGGTATGGTTGAATAAAAGGGCCGTCAAGAAGACCTTAACCCCCATTATTGAAGAAATCAATCGAATAGAAACACAACTCGAAACCAAAGCATAAACGACTCAAAAAACTTAAACAACCAAAACATGAAAAACATAATAATCCTACTCCTATTATTAATCATCACCGCACCGAAGGTTCAGGCACAAGAAGAATCTGGCGACTTAAAAACAGCATCCGCGGCGTTCATTAAGGCCTTTAACGCTAACCAAGCTCAAGTAATATTTGATATGTTTTCTAGTCAAATGCAGAATGCCGTTCCAATGGCTACATTAAGTCCGTTCTTAACCAATTTAAAGTCAGAGTTGGGTGCCATTACCAAAAGCGAGTTCATCAAATATGAAAACGGTGGTGTTGCACTTTACAAAATGACCTTTACACAGGGAATCCGTGGCTTTAATCTAGTAGTAGACGGTCAAAAAAAGATTAGCGGTATGCGTATTTTGCCTTTTAAAGAGAATACCACGCCTATCATTGAACGCAATATTACCCCTATGATGCTTCCTTTTAAAGAAGAATGGACGGTGTTTTGGGGTGGCACTACAGAAGCACAGAACTATCATGTAGCGGTGGAATCTCAGCGCGGTGCTTTTGACTTGGTGATGACCGATGAAAAGGGCAATTCTTATAAAACCAATGGGCTCTCCAATGAGGATTATTACGTTTTCGGAAAAGACATTATCGCGCCAGCTGCGGGGGAAATTGTCTTGGTGGTAGATGGCATAAAAGACAACCAACCTGGAACTATGAATCCCGCTTATGTTCCGGGAAACACAGTCATTATAAAAACTGCAAATGATGAATACCTTTTCTTCGCACACTTTAAGCAGCATTCTATTGTGGTAAAACAAGGGCAAAAAGTAGCTCAGGGCGACTTACTGGGCTTAACTGGAAATTCGGGTAATTCTTCGGAGCCGCACTTGCATTTCCACCTTCAGCATGTGGAAGAGATTAGCCAAGCCGTGGGCGGAAGAACCTTCTTTGCAGAGATTATGGTCAATGGGGAATTGAAAAAGGACTACTCTCCTGTTCGCGGAGAAAAGATCAAGAATAAATAAGGCAAGCATTAAGAGAGATAAGCGCTGAGTAATCGGAGCTTATCTTTCTACAAATTTCGCGAAACGCTTATTAGCCCAGTATATCACAAAGCCACCTGTGAAGAACATCAGTAGACCGTAAACCGCCGGCGCAATGGCCAATTCCGTATTATTTAAGAGCACTACGGCTATAGAAACACCCAAAGTTCCATTCTGAATTCCAGATTCTATGGAAATGGATAAAGCTGATTTATCATTGAGCTTGAACATTTTAGCTAAATAAAAACCAACAAGCATTGAACCGACATTCAACACAATCGCCGCTACGCCAGCTTCCTTGATATAAGGGATAATATTCTGGCTCTCTTTAACGCAAAGCCCTACAATAACTAATAGAATGACTACACCTGAGGCAGTTCGTACTGGCTTTTCCATTTTTAAGGCAAAAGCCGTCTTATATTTTCTTATCGTCATGCCGATAATCACCGGAATGATAGTGATCACCATGACCTGAATTATCGTTTGAACAACATCGAGTCGTATGACTTCGCCTTTATTCATAAACTCGCTCAGTGCAAAATTGACAATAAACGGAATGGTTAGTATGGTAATAAAGCTGCTAAAAGCCGTCAAAGTAACTGATAAAGCGGTATTTGCCTTCGACATATGCGAAATCAGGTTAGAAGTAGCTCCACCTGGGCAAGCGGCCAAAATCATAATCCCCACAGCTATTTCTGGTCTTAGGTTGAATAATGAAGCCACTGCAAAACCGATCAGTGGCAGGAGAATTATTTGACTAAATAGCCCTACAATAACAGCTTTCGGGTATATTAAAACTCTTCTAAAATCATCGGTGACTAACGAAAGCCCCATGCCTAACATGATGATGAAGAGCGAAGCAGCTAAAACTATTGTTGCGAGTTGATCCATACCTATTCAGTTGAATGTCGAATCTAAGAAAAATTAAACTATTCGGGAGCGAAGGGATTCGGACTTGCATAGAAAGGTTTGGCATTATTCCCTTATTTTTGGATTTCAAATCGGTATGTCAGAACCCAAATCCACACGAATCAATAAATACCTCAGCGAGGTTGGCTTTTGCTCCCGAAGAGCAGCAGATAAGCTAATAGATCAAGGTAAAGTGACCATAAACGGCAAGGTTCCAGAAATGGGTACCAAAATTACCGAAGGCGATGAGGTGCGTGTTAATGGTAAGCTGATTTCAGAACCGAAAGCGAAAAAGAATGTCTACATCGCTTTTAACAAACCGGTTGGCATTGTCTGCACTACGGACACTGGGGTGGAAAAGGATAATATCATAGACTATATCAACTATCCGAGTCGTATTTTTCCTATTGGGCGACTGGATAAGCCCAGCGAAGGACTCATTTTCCTAACCGATGATGGTGACATTGTCAATAAGATACTCCGCGCCAGAAATCATCATGAGAAGGAATACATGGTGACGGTTAACAAGCCGCTGCGCCCTGATTTTGCTGCTAAAATGAGTAACGGAATTCCGATTCTTGGTACCGTAACTCGAAAATGTGAAGTAGAAGTACTCAGTAAATTCAGGTTCAGGATTGTCTTAACCCAAGGGCTAAACAGGCAGATTAGAAGAATGTGCGAGTACCTTGGCTATCGTGTTTCCAAACTTAAAAGAACGCGCATTATGAATGTAGGGCTGGATGTACCTGTGGGCAAATGGCGCGACCTTACTGAAAAAGAGTTGAAAGAGATCAATGCCCTGGTTTCAGACTCTGCCAAAACGCATGACTAAGTCTTAGATAGTTTCTTTGCTACTTTCTGGAATTGAAAAGAAATTCAGTGAACTCAGGCAAAAAGAAAAGGCCAAACCGATCGAAAATGGATCAATTTGGCCTTTTTGGAGATAATAATTGAGCTACTACCTCAATACTTTAATCAACGTGCCTTTCGCTACTTGATCCGTCAATTGCATGCCGTTCAAGAGCGATAATTCTGCCATTTGTTCTGTAGAAGCGCCAAATCCTTGTAAAGCATTTTGAAGTGAAGTGGAAGATGCTACTTCAACTATTTTTACTCTTTGCGGCTGACGGTTCAATTTATCCGAATCCGTTAACACCTTGAAACTCTCCATGGTCTTGCTGAAAGAAGCCGCATGCAAACCATGCTCAGCAAAAGAAGAAATACCCATTATGGTATAAACACTATTATTATACTCTATAAAATAGGTAGCGGTACGAATGGCCTTGTTACCAGCTTCATCAGATTGATCGGCGATAATGGAAACAGCATTCAAACCGTTGACTTTTAAATTTTGAGATTCTATTAATTCCAGTTTATACTGAGCAACAAAGTTTGTGGCTGCTTCAGAAGCGCTACTACCCTGCCCTAAGGATAAAGCCATGTTCGCCTTGCCATTTGGTTCGGCCATCTGAAATTGTTGTGGAGAATTTTGTGATCCCCAGCCTGAAGGAATAGAAAATGTGAATTTTAGCGTTGGGTGATAGAAATTACTATTCTCAACAAAGCCTTGTCTTGGATCTTCGCCGAAAACAAGACCATCAATCAATCTTAAATACTCATTACGATTTACTTTAGGATCGGTCAGATTGAGTTTAGTTCTCCACTCCGAAGCATATTTCTTTACCGACTCATTACGTTCAGCCGGATCAGGGTGAGAAGACATAAAAGTCGGTATTTGTTGACCTCCGCTTAGGTCTCTCTGCCTTTTCAAGGTTTCGAAAAAACCGGCCATTTCTTGCGCATCGTATCCGATTCTAGAAGAGTATTCCGCCCCAAGTTCGTCAGACTGACGCTCATCATCACGACCAAACTTCAAAAACAGTAAACCAACACCTTGTTGTGCAGTTTCAGCATACTTACCTATTGATTCAGAAAGTAATGTACCCGCCATTAAGCCCACGCCCGCTAATTGTTGGTTGCTGTACTGCTGTGCAGAATGTCTTGCCGTAACATGACCAATCTCGTGTCCTAAAACACCAGCAAATTCCGCTTCATTGTTAAAATGCGCCATAATTCCTCTGGTGAAATAAACATAGCCACCAGGCACAGCAAATGCGTTGAGCACTGGAGAGTCTACAATTTTGAACTCATAAGGCAAATTAGGGCGATGCGATATAGCGGCCATTTCTTTCCCTTTTGTTTCAATAAACTGCTGAAGTTTCTCGTCCTCATACAAGCCAAAAAAGGAAACAATCCCTGGGTCGGATTCTTTACCCATGGCAATCTCTTTTTCTTCTGAAAGGAGCATAAACTCTTTCTTACCCGTTACCGGATTTGTGGCACAGCTGTAGCTGAAAAGCAGTACAAAAGTGAATAGGATTAACGAAGTCGTTTTTCTTAACATAATAGATGATGTTTTGCGGTGAACGTCATACTAATTACGTACCAAAGAGTAATTCTAGTATCAGGATTCGCTCAGTTCTACAAATCTAAAGAATCTTAAGCGAGATGGAAGCGTAAATACTACAATACTGGGACTATTAGTCCATTATTGGGATGAACCGATTCGCATTCAGATGTAAAATCCCTTTCCGTTCATACCTTCCGCAGCGTCTCAAAGGTCATTATAATTTCAAAAGCGCAAATAAGACCAAACCTCTCATCCCAAAGTAGTTTGCCAACTGATGATATCCATTTACATTCATAACCATTCGTTTGACTAACCAAAAACTATGAAAAAATTATTATTGGGCTGCCTGATGGTACTGCTATGTACATCAGCTTATGCCCAAGACACCTCAGGCAAAAAAGACTCAGATAAAAAGAAGAACAAAAATCTACCCCTCGAACCTGGAAGAACTTTCGATTTCGACCTTAAAGAGGGTTCATGGATTGCTTTGGACGTAAGTCCCGATGGCAATTCTATCGTTTTTGACTTTCTAGGTGACCTATATACCATTCCTATGAAAGGTGGTGATGCCACGCGAATTACCGAAGGCATGCAGTTCGATGCACAACCGCGCTACAGCCCAGATGGTAAAAAAGTCATTTTTATTTCAGATGAATCCGGAGGAGAAAATGTCTGGACAGTAGACTTAGACTCAAAAGAGAAAAAGCAAATCACTAAAGGAAACAGCAACCGTTATCAAGGTCCAGAATGGACGCCCGATGGAAAGTATATGATTGCTTCGAAGCAAGGCGGAGGCGGGTCTCACAAAATTTGGCTTTACCATGTAGATGGTGGATCTGGAACAGCCATGGTGAGAGAGCCACGATCACTGAGAATGTTAGAAGGTGCGTTCAGCAATGATGATCGCTATATCTGGTTCTCTAGAAGAACGGGATCTTCGACATACAATGCACCCATGCCGCAGTATCAAATTGCAAAATATGATAGAGTAACCGGCGAAATGATTACCCAAACTTCAAGATATGGTTCGGCATTTCGTCCTACCCCAAGTCATGATGGCAAATGGTTAGTTTATGCAACAAGACATGATACGCATACCGGTTTAATCCTAAGAGACCTTATTACGGGTGACGAAAGTTGGTTGGCCTACCCTATTCAGCATGATGATCAGGAATCGAGAGCGTCTAGAGATGTATTGCCAGGTTTTTCTTGGACACCGGACGATAAGCACATTGTAATTTCTTATGGTGGTAAATTTCACAGGATCAATGTTGCCTCTAAAAAAGCGACAGAGATTCCATTTCGTGTAAAAAGCAGTATTGACTTAGGCCCAGAGTTAGACTTTGATTACCCAATTTCTGATGATGCACAATTCACCATTACGCAAATCAGAGATTTAGCGCCTTCGCCTGATGGCAAAAAAATGGCTTTCACGGCCTTAAACGAAGTATACATCGTTGATTTACCAAACGGAACGCCTCAAAAACTTGTCGATTTGGACGAAACTCAAGCAGAGCCAGTTTGGTCGCCCGATGGTGAATGGATTGCTTTTGTTACTTGGCAATCGGCGGGTGGAAAAGTCTATAAGGTTAGACCAAACGGCAATAACTTAACACAGCTAAACCAAGAAGACGGCGTGTTCCAAAGCCCAGTTTGGAATAACGATGGTTCTAGAATTGTATTAATTAAAGGTCAATCTGAAGACTTCAGAAATGCTTTACAAAGAACAGCGTTTAGAGGTACGAGCGATTTAGTGTGGATTTCTTCTGAAGGTTCTGGTAACAATTTTATCAGCTATACAAACGGGCGCTCTAATCCGCACTTTGTTAAAAATTCAGATCGAATTTACCTGTCGAGCTTCCGCGGTTTACTTTCCATACGCTGGGATGGAACAGATGAAAAAGAGCATGTTCAAATAAGAGGGAAAGCATCAGCAGGTTCGTCAAATGCGCCTCGTGCTTCTTGGATAGAAATGGCCAGAGAGGGTGATCAAGCTCTAGCTGCAATCGGCACGAATATTTATGTAGTGACCGTGCCTCAGGTAAGCAATACGGCGCCTACCATTTCAGTGGCAAACGCCAAAAACGCTGCATTTCCATCCAGACAACTGACCGATGAAGTTGGTGGACAATTTCCGGCTTGGGGATGGGACAATAATATGGTACACTGGGGAATTGGCAATGCTCATGTTATGTATGATTTGGGTGCCGCCAAAACCTTTGACGAAGAAAAAGCCGCCGCAGCCAAAGCAAAAAAAGACGCTGATAAGGAGGATGAGAAGAAAGAAGAAAAGGCTGATAAAGACAAAAAAGATGAACCTAAGAACTACACTCCTGTTGAGCGCAGAATAGAGATTAAGGCAGATAGAGATATTCCTAAAGGCTCAGTTCTATTAAAGAATGCTCGGGTTTTAACCATGAACAACAATGAGGTACTTGAGGGTACTGATATTCTGATCGAAAACAATAGAATTAAAGAGATCGGCAAGAATATTTCTGTTGGCAGACGCGTGAAAGTAATCGATGTAACGGGTAAAACTATTGTTCCCGGTTATGTGGATATTCATTCTCATTTCCGTCACCCAGTCAACCTACACAGAGGTCAGTTCTGGTCTTATTTGACAAACTTGGCCTTTGGTGTAACTACGACTAGAGACCCACAAACGGCTACTACTGACGTATTGACTTATGGCGATTTAGTAGACGCTGGAAAGCTTATTGGCCCGAGGATTTATTCAACTGGCCCTGGAATTTTCAGCGGAGAGAACATTAGTAGTTTAGACCATGCCAGAAAGGTAATGAAACGCTACAGTTCTTATTACAACACCAAAACAGTAAAAATGTATGGCGCAGGAAACCGTCAACAAAGACAATGGATCATACAGGCGGCTTTTGAACAAAGCATAATGCCTACTACTGAAGGTGGCTTAGATTTCAAGAATAACTTAACGCAAGTTATTGATGGTTATCCGGGGCATGAACACTCCTTCCCGATTTTCCCTTTATACAAAGATGCCATTGAGTTAGTAGCATTTTCAAGAACGGTCTATACACCTACGCTATTGGTGGCCTATGGCGGGCCGTGGACAGAAAACTACTTCTATGCTACGGAAAACCCACATGGCGATGCCAAACTAACGCACTTTATGCCGCACTGGAATCTTGATTCTAGAACACGTAGACGTAATGCAGGTTGGTTTATGGAAGATGAATATGTTCATGTAGAACAATCGACTTTTGCGAAAGATTTAGTGGAAGCTGGCGGTCGTGCCGGTGTTGGAAGTCATGGTCAGTTACAAGGACTTGGCTACCATTGGGAACTTTGGGCAGTACAGTCTGGTGGTATGGATGAGTACGATGCGCTTCGAGTGGCTACCATCATAGGTGCGGAAGCCATTGGTTTGGAAAACGACCTTGGTTCTATTGAAGTCGGCAAATTGGGTGATCTTGTAATACTGAATAGTAACCCTTTAGACAACATTAAAAACTCTAAGGACATAAGCCATGTCATGTTTAATGGTAGGCTTTATGAAGGGAATACGTTGGATGAAATTCATCCTAAGCAGAAAAAGATGCCAAAGCTTTGGTGGCAAGATTATGCACCAAAAGGTGTTCCAGGCATAAAAAAGTAATTGAATTAACACTTATTATGAAGGCATCATTGACTAAGTAATGTCAATGATGCTTTTTTATGACCATGAGACAGTTATTCTTCTTATTACTCTTTACTTGTTATGGGACAATTGGCCTAGCACAGGCTAGTTACACCTATGAAAAACCCAATATGCTTGATGATGGCTGGATAGTAAATAGCCTTGAAGAACGAAACGTCAACGCTTCACTTTTCGAACAATTCATCAATGCTTTGAATAAAGAAAAGCATGAGCTACACAGCATACTTTTGGTTAAAGACAATGAGTTGCTCTTTGAAAAGTACTTCGGAGATAATTCGGTGAATAAACAACATGACTTAAGGTCGGTTACCAAGAGTATTACAGCTCTTCTTATGGGTATCGCAATAGAAAAAGGCTTTGTTAAAAGTGTTGACGATCCAGTGGCCAAGTATTTAGAGGAATTCGGCAAAGCAAAAAATCCTGACGCTCGAAAAGATCAAATAACGATTCGAAACTTCTTAACCATGAGTTCGGGAATGGAATGCAACGATTGGAACCCCAAGTCGAAAGGTCAAGAAGACAAACTCTATAAAAAGAAGGACTGGATTCAGTTTATGGCCAACTTACCTATGGCGAACGAACCGGGCGAAGCATCGACCTATTGTACAGGTGGTACGATATTGATTGCTGAAATCATTGAACGATCTTCAGGCTTGGCCCTTTCTGAATTTGCCCAAAAACACCTTTTTGATACTATGGGTATTGAAAATTTGAGTTGGGGTCACACCAATAAGAAACCAGTAATCTCTGCAGGAGAAAGGCTCTACATGACCTCACGCGATATGGCCAAACTAGGTCAGCTTATGCTCAATAAAGGAAACTGGCAAGGCGAACAACTCATTCCCAAAGAGTGGATTAAAGAAATAGCATCTCCTAAAACCAAAATCACAGGTTTAGACTATAGCTACCTTTGGTGGCAACTACCTTTTTCCAAGAATGACGAAAAAGTACCCACAATCTGCGCAACGGGTAATGGCGGACAGTATATTCTTACTTTTCCAAAGCAAAAAACAGTCGCCATATTTACAGGAGGCGCTTATAATTCACCAAACGACAAATTACCTTTCACTATCGTGAATAAGATTATCTTACCATCGATAAACGACAATTAAAACATGGTTTCACGTCAATGGAAATGTATTTTGAAGGAGAACGAGTATGATCGTTACATAGACTTTCTCCAAAATAAAGTACTGAACAAGGCACAGGAACTTCCAGGATTTATCAAATCGGAAGTACAGAAAAGGAACACAGACCAAGGGCTAGAATGCCTTGTAATTACTGTTTGGAAAGACCATCAATCTATAGAAGCTTTTGCTGGAAAAGATATTAATAAAGCAATGGTTCCCGAAGAAGCGCAAAAAATGATGCTTTCATTCGATCAAATCGTTCTTCACTACGATATCATATAATCAAAGCGTAAAGATCATATGGGGACTTGTAAAACTTTGTTTTACAAGCAATAAGTAGTTAATTATAGTCTAATTAACCTTATTCTACCAAGACTACCGCGTGAACCTATCTAAGCTCACATCAGAACTCAAAAGACGTAATGTTTTTAAAGTAGCCACGGCCTATGCAGTAACTGGCTGGTTGTTAATTCAAATCGCCGTTTCAATAGAAAAACCACTCTCTCTACCCGACTGGTTGGACACCGTAATTATCCTTACTGTCTTAATCGGTTTTCCGGTGGCATTAATTATTGCTTGGGTTTACGAATGGACGAATGAAGGGCTTCAGAAAACAGATATTGTTGATACTGAAACTTCAATTACTTCGACAACCGGAAAGAAGCTTAATCGAGTTATTATTTCCTCGCTTACGGTATTGATTGTTTTCCTATTGGTGGAACGCATCTTCTTTGTTGGAAACTTCTTTATAGAGGAAAAACCATCCGTGGCAGTACTGCCTTTTGTAAACCAAAGTACTGATCCCGAAAACGCCTTTTTTGCCGATGGCCTTGCCGAAGAGTTACTAAACGAATTAGCCCATGTAGAAGGCCTTAGAGTGATCGCCAGAACTTCTTCCTTTAGTTTTAAAGACAAAGACCTTTCGCTTAAAGAAATTGCGGATAAACTGAATGTTGATCACATTTTGACAGGGTCAGTTCGAAAAAGTGGCGATCAGCTTAGAATTAGCACAGAATTGGTCAAAATTGAAGATGAAACCAGTATATGGTCTCAGGCATACGATAGAGAATCGAGTGATATTTTTGACATCCAATCCGAAATAGCCAAGTCCGCCATCAAAGAATTAAGAGTTGAATTGCTCCCACAAGAAGTGCTAGCACTTGAGGATAAACCCACAAAAAATGCAGCGGCCTACGAACTTTACCTCAGGGCAAATCAAATACGTTCGAATGCAGCAGATACACTCCAATTAGAAATCGAACTCTTAAATCAAGCGATCTCCCTAGATCCAGAGTTTGCCAAAGCCCATGCGAGTTTAGTCCTCTCCTATGATTTACTGAATCAGTATGGAAATTTTCCATATGATCAGACTTTAGAGAAAATGGAGTATCATGTAAATGAAGCACTAAAGCATAGCTCCAATGATCCAGACGCCTATAGAGCCCGGGCATGGTTTGTCAGGAAAAACTTCTCTCTAGGGCCAAGTCGATTTAAAGAGGTAATAGAAGACTTAGAAAGGGTAGTCGAATTAGTCCCTAATCATGCTTTAGCTTTTAATGACCTTCAAATTTCATTGCGCGATCAGAACAGAATCCTAGAAGCAGACTCTGTTTTACTAATTGCTTGGGAATTAGATCCACTGAATAAAGCCATTACGCATAATGTTGCTGGCCTTTATGCCAACCGAGGAGAAACTGAAAAAGCCATAGAAATAGTTGAAGAGGCCTTAGTAGAGCATCCAAATTTTGCACCGCTTTATACTCAAATGATCGGTTTTATGAGAAACTCTCCTTATGGAAGAACCGAGCGAGCTTTTCTGTTGGCACACGAGGCCAATAAAAGATTCCCAAAAGACGTGGGTTTACTCGATAAGCTTGTAGAATTATCTCAAGCACTTGATTTACCGCCCGTTTCCGAAAAATATCTTAGCCAATTTATAACGCTGTACCCCGAGAATTTTACGGCTATGACTGAAATGATTTCCTCAAAGTTTTATCAAAAAAAATACGATGACATTCTAATTTTTACTGAAACGATCCTACAACGCTTTGGTGAAGTCGCGGCAAGACCTATGGCTAATTTGGGCATTGCGGCACATTATCAAAAAGGTGATTATGACCGCGTCATTGAATTAATTGATGAGTTTTTCCCTGAAGTGTATGATCTAAAGTTAAGTCCTGATCAAATTCAAGATGCACAAAGTCATGATGATTTATCGGCTACTATCAATATTTATACTTATATCCTCATTGCTCAAAAAGATAAAAGAGCCTCTGACTACATTGAAAAAGTTGGACAGCATATGACTTATCATGACTCCATTGCGGATCGTCGCCGTGAGACCAGGCGTAAAGTGTTTTCCGAACTCATAGTCGAGGAAAATAAAGTTTCAGTCAGCAGATTATTTAGCCAACTCAATCTCGCAGCTATGAAAGGAGAAGTTGGCGAAGCTGTTGCGCTTATTGATGAATTATATTTTGGTCGGCGCGCATACGCCAACGCATTCATTGACTTGCAAACTGATCCCGTTTATGATCAAATCTTCGATTCGACACCATTTCAAGATATATTAAGTCGTATTAAGGATGACGTAAAAACGAAGAGAAACGTCGTGATAGAATTTCTAAAAGAGCAAGGCGAATGGCAGGAATCTTGGACTGCCCAACTTAATTAGTAATGCTAAATTTCCTCAGAAAACTTAGACGCCCACACTTAACCGGCCTAAATGAAATGAAAAGAACAAAATACCTTAAGTATGCCCTAGGTGAGATTATTCTTGTTGTGTTGGGCATTCTAATCGCTTTGAGTCTTAATAACTGGAATGACCTTCGGAAAGCAGGTATAAAAGAACTGGGCTTATTGAAAATGGTTAAAGAGGAAAATACCTACAACAAAACCTTTCTTTTAGAGGACGAGGGGCTCTATAGTGATAAATCATTGAACATAGGGAAGCTTTTGAATGTGCTAAACCAACCAAGAAGCCCTGAGGTTGACAAAAAAACGGAGGACTATTTCTTAAACATACTCCAAATGGGCATTTATAACTTCCCAACTGAGTACCTGAATAGATATATCAATAATTCAGAAAATGATTTAAGCGAACTTACTAGCAGTATGGTGAGTCTAAAAGACAACCTTAATTCGCTAGAAAAAGCCTCGGAATTCAGCTATGACTATCAATTAGAAAAAATATGGCCCTTTATTGAAAGGGCATTTGATATGGTCAATGGTGAAATGATAGACTATGAAGTCCTTAGAGACCCAGTATTTATGAATAGAATTGTGATATTAGGTGAAATGTCTAATGGCAATTCTAGTAGCCATGAGAATACACTTTCAGAAGTAAATCGAATCGATTCGTTAATCACAATTAGGTTAAAGAGGTAGGAAAAAGCAGTTACAGTCTTTAACCAAAATCAATACTCAACCTCTTGATCTCATTTAACTATTGCATGAAAATGGTGAAAGGATTGAAACTTTATTAACTTAGTTTCAACGCCACTAAAAGGAAGAATACCATGGGATTATTTTGGGACCTTATCCAACAGAGTCAAATTGAAGAACAAAAAGATAGAGCCAGTACATTAGAGGATCGAGTAGCGTATTTGGAAAGAGAGTTGAGAGACACACAAGAACTTTTAGTCAAGACGCTTAAAGCTTTAGAGCAACACCTCGGCAAAGATATCGATGGAGACGGTGTGGCAGGTTAGCCAACGTCTCTTTTTGTTCAAGTATTCCTAAATACTAATTTCATGGCTGCAACTCCCCCGCCTGAAGAAAACTTAAAGCAATTCCAATATGCTGTTTCCTTAGTACCAGAAATGGAATTAAAAGGAAAAAATATGTGGTATACCTCCATGAATGGAAACATGTATACCTACATGGGCAAGGAAGGAATTTTAGGAATTAGACTTGGCAAAGCAGAATATGAAGCCTTTCGAGAAAAATACAAAGTTGGAGACTTAAAGTCTTATGGTGCCGTTATGCGAGAATATGTACCCTTACCTCAAGAATTATTCGAAGAGGAGGAGACGCTCAAAATCTATATGGAAATGACGCATGCCTATGCGAAGACCTTACCTCCAAAACCGACAAAAAAGTAAATCCTAGAACACATTTCATTTTTAACCTGTTTCACATCGAAACAGCTATTTGTTTCAATATGGAAATAATGAGGGTCAGTGAAAACTAAAACTACTTCTAACAAACTGACTATCAGCAATTTTTAAGATCTGGCACTGGATTGGTAAACACGAGGTTAAATCAAATACCTCATGAAACAACAGTACTCAAAATTTAAGCTCCTCTTACTTACACTTTCCGTATTTATGTTCAACGCTGGTGGTTTTGCGCAATCAGATTTTGATGTTCAAGCCATGCAAGAAGACTTTAGTGTTTTTAAGAACTCAATTCAAGATATTCACCCAGGGTTATATTGGTATAGCGATTCAACAGAAGTAGCCGAGAGGTTTAGCAAGATAGAATCGAGTATAAGCCCAAGCTTATCTAAAAAAGAATTTTATGCCTTACTTCAAGAGTTCTATGCAGCGATCAACTGTGGTCATTCTTGGATGGAAACACCTGCCTTTTGGCGCAATACATTTAAGTCAAACCCTTATACCCTGCCCGTCAATATCTATTTTGAGGATTCTGCCTTTACCGTTATTCACGATTTAACACCAAACCGATCGATCCCAGCCGGATCAACGATTACACAAATCAATGGTGAACCTTTGCAAGAAGTCTATGATGGACTTTTAAAATATGCCCCTTCAGATGGCTTTAATTTGACGAAACGTAGAAGTTTTGTGGCTTGGAACTTCAGCAGATTCTATCAGACTTTTAATACACCTACAAATACCTTTGAGATTGAGTTTATAGCCCCCAATACTCAGCAAGTAGAAAGAATCACGGTAAAAGGCTTAACAGAAGCAGAGCATAAGGCCTTACAAAAAGAACGGTACCCGAAGAAAACCGGTGGATCAAACACACCATTGGCCAGCTTTAAAATGATAGAGGATACTGGCTATTTAGACATCAATACTTTTGCTCGAGGTTGGCTTAAATCCAATAAAATCAAATACAAAAAGTTACTCAAAGAAACTTTCAAGTCGTTGAAAGAGAACAATGTCGAAAAATTGATTTTAGACCTACGCGGAAATGGTGGTGGTTCAGATGTTTTTGGAGCTATTCTGTGTCAGTATTTACTAAACGAAGACTTCAAATACTTCGACCGAATGGAAACTGTAACGAGTAAGTTTAAATATAAAGACTACTCGAATACGAAGTGGTTCAATACGATTGGGGTACTTTTTAAAAAGGATAAAAAGAAGCCTGGATACTTTACTTTCAATTACCATAAACCATTGGGCAAGCAAAAACCTAGAAAGCATTCGTTCGAAGGAGAACTCGTTATTCTCACAGATGGCAATACTTTTTCGACTTCTGCCGATGTCGCGGCTGTTTTACACTTTAATAAGCGAGGTACTTTTATAGGCCGAGAAGTAGGT
This sequence comes from Roseivirga sp., assembly GCF_049099775.1. Classification (GTDB taxonomy): domain Bacteria; phylum Bacteroidota; class Bacteroidia; order Cytophagales; family Cyclobacteriaceae; genus Roseivirga. The sequence goes on from NZ_JAGDZM010000005.1 coordinate 95,900, forward strand.
GGGGGTTATTATGGCAACAATAGTGCCTTGCAATATCAAATAACATTGCCCAATTCAAAAGTCACCTATTATATACCAGTTGTAAGATATTACTCATCTGTTTCGAACGCTGACTTTTATGGTCACGGTGTAAAACCTGATATTGTAGTCAAAAAGACCTATGATGACTATATTCTAGGTAAAGACCTTGCGATGGAAAAGGCCATAGACTTCCTAAATCGATAAAGAGCTGATTATTTGTTGCCTATTAAGATCAGTTCCTCTTGGGGGGCAATCAAATATTCCGCACCATTCGCAGTAACCACAGCCATTTCCTCCACGGAAATGGTTTTTTCTGTTCCATCGGCTCTTTTCCAAGCATGAAAGCCATCGAAAGCGAAAGTCATTCCTTCTTTCAGGAGTTTCGCGGAAGATGGACGAATTCTTTTTGACATCCCTCCGCCTAAGCTTGGACCGACATCATGTGCCACATAGCCTACGGGGTGCCCTGTGCTCCAAGGCACAGGTTCAGACTTCGCCGCTTGCATCAATAATCGTTGTGCACGATCCACGCTCGCTCCATTTACGCCTGGTTTCATTGCGGCTAGTGCTGCTCTACTCCCTGCTTTGCTACTTTCCCAATAAAACTGAATATCGTCGGGAGCAACAGTTTCACCTTCTTCTAAGACATAGGCAAATCGCTGAATATCGCTTACCCAGCGGTCGTATAATTTAATTCCGAAGTCTATCTGGATAACATCGCCTGGCATAATGACTTTATCCGTGGCGTGCGAGTGGCCTCTGTCAGGTCCAGAATTTACATTAGGATTCTGATCTGGTGCCCAACCATCGGTAACCCCGTAACTAGCCATTTTTTGTTTAAGAAACTTAGCAATGTCGGCATCTGTAGATTTACCCGGCACCACTTGTTCGTAGGCTTCTACCTGCCAATCAGCGGTTAGTTGCGCAGCTTTTCTCAGTATTTCTACTTCTTCGGGTAATTTGATAGACAACCACTGGTAGATCAATTCTGTAGACGATACCAACTTGTCTACATCGTTACCCAACCGTGATTCGATAGACTGTCGCTGTGTATATGATAAGCCATCCGCCATTGAATTCGACGAGGAGGAATTGATCGCTATTTGGTCAAATCCACGCTCTTTAATAAAGTCAATGGCCATTCCTACTGTAGAAGCTCCTCTCACACTCACTACTTCATCGTGGATATCTAAATCATCCAAAGCAGTAGATTCGCCCGATGGCGAGTAAACCTTTGAATGAAAACCTTCACTATCCATGTAAAACAGGAAGGCAGCAGTTCCGCCAGCATTTTCGCCACCTACATGTGGTGCAATTGGATCATTATTATTCTCTCTGCATACCACCAACCAACAGTCTACATTAGCGGCTTTCATGGCACTGGGAAGCAATTTATTAATCCTTGATTTTCTGATTTCTGGCCATGGATTATCTCCCCAATATGCTTCCGTGTCGATACTAGAGTTGCTTGTCGTATTCACTGTGCAGGATACAAATGAAATCACAACGAAAAGGAAAGCTATTTTATTGATTATTGGGCGTAAGGTCATAGTCGATGAAGAATTGTATTCAGTCGTAAACTAATCAACAAAATCATCTTCTCAGAGTAAATCTAGACGTGCTTGATATAAACTTTTTTAGTTGAGCATAACCATTTGAACGAAAAGGAAAGGTTTTTTCACTAATCAGTTGATTTAAAGTCTGTTTTGAGTGATCTTCTCCTGTCAATTACCATTCTATGAAACAGCTTACACACAGAATCTTACTTTTAACTTCCATTGTTTTTCTTTTTCAGGCTTGTAAAAGTGACGACACTGAGGAACCTGGCTTACAAACTGGTAGCACCTTTACACAAGCACAGATTCTTTCCCAAACGATTATTCAAAACCCATCTGGGTTTTCTCCCTTAGCCTCTAGCCTCATTATGTCGACCGCTATTCCAACACGAGCCACAATTCGGGTGGTAGGAAAAAATGGCCCGAATTCTGATGTCGTAAAAGAATTCCCAGGTTTTAGAACTGGTCATAACCTAACCATACTGGGCCTTTATGGAGGTTACAATAACACCGTCGAATTAACACTGCACGATGAATCGGGCAATGATTTGGGTACAAGTGCCATCAATTTAGAAACGGCTCCATTAATTGCAGACTTACCTGCCAATATTGTGATTAACACCAATAAAGCAGCCAAAAAGGAAGGGATGACGCTAGTGAGTTATTTTGGACATAATGGTAACCAAAGCCCACAACGGCCTTTCATTTTCGACGAATTTGGTGATATCCGATGGTATCTGACATTTGAAACGAGTAATGCTTTAAATAACCTCTTTTATGATAATGGTATCGAGCGGCTGGCTAATGGAAACTGGTACTTTGGCGATCGGAGTTCGGGAAGAATTTATGAAGTGAATATGCTGGGTGAAACGATAAATACTTGGGATTTACCCGGTTATTCTTTCCATCATCAAGTGTTGGAAAAACCCAATGGCAACTTTATAGTAACGGTGAATAAAAACGGCCTCAGCACTGTTGAAGATCACATTATTGAGATAGACAGGCAGACAAAACAGATTGTAAATGAATGGGATTTTAGGCAATCTTTAGAGCAAACGCGTTTTGCGATGACACAAGATCAAGTCGATTGGTTTCACATTAATGCGGTGGAATATGACGGTTCGGATAATACGATCATTGTGTCTGGAAGAACGCAGGGACTAGTTAAGGTAAATGATCAAAACGAGGTTGTGTGGATCATGGGGCCTCATAAAGACTGGGGTACCTCAGGAAATGGTGTTGATTTAAACACCAAGTTACTGACACCATTGAACAGCGCGGGGCAGGCTATCACTAATCAATCGATCCTAGATGGTTCTGAGAATGATCCATCATTTGAATGGAATTGGTATCAACATGCACCTCAAGTATTGTCAAGTAATGACATCATGCTTTTTGACAATGGTGATAATAGAAATTTTTCGGGTACTGGATCTTACAGTAGAGCCGTTCATTATCAAGTCGATCAGACTAATATGACCATTCAGCAAATCTGGCAATATGGTAAAGAAAGAGGGCAGTCTACTTACTCGAGAATTGTTTCTGACATAGATTATGATTTTATGACAAACCATGTTTTCTTCTCTCCTGGCGCCGTGATTAACAATGGAAATTATGGTAAAGTGGTGGAGTTAAATTATTCTACAAAGGAAGTAGTTTTCGAGGCTACGATATTTCCGCCAATTGCCGTTTTCAATATCACTTTTCATCGGACGGAACGCTTGAGTCTTTATCCGCCTGAAAACTAAGTTCTCTGGCTCATTCGACATGAATTACGATAAACTTTCGCTCGAATTTGAGGACGATTTTCAAAGTGGTGAGCTTAACACGGAAAAATGGTTGCCTTTCTATTTACCACAATGGAGTTCTCAAGAAGCTACTCGCCCGAACTTCTGTTTTAGAGCGGGGCAATTGGTCTTAAAAATAACGGACGATCAAAAACCATGGAGCCAAGAGTTTAATGGTAATGTAAAAGTGTCGAACCTTCAAACTGGGGTTTACTCTGGGCCTCTTGGAAGCAAACTTGGCCAACATCGGTTTGCTAAAAACCTTATAGTACGGGAAGAGCAACCTTTACAAACTACTTATACACCTCAGTATGGCTATTTTGAAATAAGGTGCAAAATTCCAAAAGTGGGTATTGACAATGTTTTTGCACTTTGGATGATCGGTATAGAAGATCAACCTAATCGTTCTGCTGAAATTTGCATCGTTGAAATAATTGGTGCAAAACAACCTAAAAAGGGTGCTAAGGTTGGCTACGGACTTCATCCATTTGGCGACTCTCAAATCGAAGATGAATTCTATGAAGATGAGTTTGATCTAGATGTGAAAGACTTTCAAACCTATGCAGTAAATTGGACGCCTGAGTTTGTTGAATTTTTCATTAATGGCAAGAAAGTAAGAAGAGTTCATCAGTCACCTGACTATCCTATGCAGTTTATGCTCAATATTTATGAAGTTCCTGTGCCTAGCCATAACCCTAAGGATAATACATACCCGAAAGAGTTTATTATCGGCTATATCAGAGGTTATAATCACAAGATAAATTAGATCATTCTTCTCTCAGTGCATCTACAGGGTTTATTTTACTTGCTCTGAGCCCTGGGTACAAAATCGCTATAGCAGAAAGTACAAACATGATAACTATTGTGGTTATAATGAGAGAAGCTCCGATCTCAATTCTATACTGATATGCGTTTAACCATTCGCTAGACAAATTATATGCTACTGGAATGGCAATTGCGGCAGCTATCCCTGATATCCAAAGAATCGGGTTGCCAATCTGTAATAGAATATTGAGCAACCTAGCACCGATGGCCTTTCTAATACCGATTTCTTTACGCTTTTGATCAGCGTAATGATAGGTAAGGCCAAAAATACCGAGCGCTGCTATAACAACGAGTAAATAAGTAGCCCACTGATAGAATCTTCCTTTCTGGGCATCTTCAGCATAGTCGTTTTCCATTACTTCTGTTAATGCGCGATAATTGAACTGATAACCTGGATACAATTTATCCCATGTGGCTTCTAAAGCCGGAAGCATAGCTTGTACATTTCTGCCTTCAGTTTTCAAGGAGAGGTTATAATAACCCGGCCCTTCATTTTTTAGCAAGACTATTGGTTCGATCATCTGTCGCATAGTAGCATAATGGTAGTTCGATATCACCCCGCCAACAGTATACTCAATGGTAGAACCTCTTTGGGTAAAATCAATTTTCTTATTTAGAATCTCTTCCGCACTCGAATACCCGAAAGTCTTCACCGCTTTTTCATTAATTAAGACTTGGTTCCTACCCTCAGTAATATTCGAACCTGCAACCAACCTCAACTGATTAGTTGCCAAGAAATCTTTATCTATATAGTTATAGTTTACAAGCATACTCACTGCTCCTGTGTCTTGTTCAATAGAGAATTGTGCTTTTCCTTTTTCGCCAAAAATAGACGATTGGGAAACTGTCGCTGACTGAATACCTGCTACACCTTGAAAAACAGTCTTTACCCTCTGAGCCTCTTCATAAGTAGGTACATTAAGCGAAACGTTGAGCAAACCTGCTGGCTCGTAGCCCATATCTATGGCGTCTATGAACTTTAGCTGTTTGGAGATAACCATGGCACTTAGTATAAAAAAGCCTGCCAATGCAAACTGAAGGCCGATAAGGCCTTTACTAATAAAGGCTTTTGAGGTAACCGATTTTCTTGCGACTAGATTATTGCTGGAAGTCTTTAATAATATCATAGATATGGAAAGGGAAACCATCCAAAAAACAACAAAAAGCGCTAGCAAAAGAAAGGGTAAGCTTTCTGAAGCCAACCAACCTGTAGTTAAAGTCTGACCAGTATAGGCTTCAATTTCGATTAATAGCAGATGAATAGAAATGCCAGCAATGATAAAGGACGGCAGTAATAGCAAAGCTGACTCAGACATAGTTTGATAGAGCTTATTCAGAAAAGACTGCCCTAATGCTTTGCGAATAGACAATTCTTTTGTTCGCTGTACCGCCAATGCCATCTGAATATTGAAATAATTGATGACGGTGGATAAGAGAATGAAAGTTGAAAGAATTCCTAAGATCCATAAAGTACTGCGATCATGTTTCTGCCCTAAATCAAACTCCAACCCTCTCCTAAAGTGCATTTGACCGTATTCCTCCACTTCATGCTTTAGCACGTCAAAGAGTCCATCTGGCAAATTAGATTCATAGTATTTACTGATCTTTTCGTTTAAAACAGTGGTTTGAACATTCCCGCTGGTAACAACAAAAGTATTGAGGTAAGGCATTATCGCACCGTGATTCCTATTGTGCCTTGCTTCTATTAAATCAAAACTTGCAAGGTATGAAGGTCTAAAAGACACATTTGTGGGATAGCTCTGATAAACACCAGCCACCAATAGTGGTTGAAGACCCGTTTCAGCTTGAACATTTAAAAGCTTACCGATCGGATCTCTATCTCCAAAAACCCTGTCTCTTGTAGCACTACTAATCAATATTTGATCACGAGAATCGGGTAAAACACCTTGTAATAAATCTACTCTAAAGCCATTGTAAAATGTAGAATCGACATAAGTGATTGGTTCATTCGTAAGAATATCCTCATCATTAATGAGTGTGGCTGGCATAGTTCTCATTCGAATTACTCCTGTAATTTCAGGTATGGCCTCTGTTAAGTTCTCAGCGCTTATGACAGAGGTAGATGCAAAATGCCGAGCACCGCTAGGCAGATCTAGGCCAACAGACATTCGATACACATTGTCATTTTGATGATACTTATCAAAATTCAAATCGTGCATTAAAATGGCCAAAAGAAGAATAGCTCCAGTTAAACCGATGGTAAACCCAAAGGAATTAATCAGGGTTGGGGCTTTATATCTTTTAAGGGACTTATACGCGTGCTTGAGGCTTGGTGTCATAAGATTTGGCTTTAAACCACAATCTAATCAGACTTCATTAAATAAAAAACTAATTATATAGTTGAATAACTAAATAAGCCATTGACAGATATCTAAGTCATTGCATAATGAAGAAATAACAAAAATGAACTAGCCTAGTTTCCGAACTTTCCTTTTAGAGCGGCAAGTTTAGAGGCCATGTCGGTTTCCGGCCTTTTTTCCTTCTTTTGCTTCTGAGCCCTTTTAGGTTTTGGCTTTTGCCCTGTTTTCATTGAAAGAGAAATGCGTTTTCGGGCCACATCAACATTCATAACAGTTACTTCCACCTGCTGTTGAACTGAGAGAATATCTGCGGGGTTACTTACATAAGTATCGGACATTTCGCTAATATGAACGAGACCATCTTGATGAACACCGATATCGACAAATGCGCCGAAATTAGTAACATTAGTCACAATACCGGGTAGTTTCATGCCTTGCCTAAGGTCTTCTACATGATGGACATCATCGGCAAAACTAAAGGCTTCGAATTTTTCACGTGGATCGCGACCTGGTTTTGCTAATTCAGCAATTATATCATTCAACGTCGGGAGCCCCACTTTATCTGTTACATAGCGCTGAGCATTTATTTGCTTTCTCAATGCTTCTTTTTCCACTAAATCTTTCACTTCGCAATTCAAATCTTTGGCCATCTGCTTTACCAAGGCGTAAGACTCTGGGTGTACTGAACTACTATCTAATGGATTTGAGGCATTCCGAATTCTCAAGAAACCTGCCGCTTGCTCGTAAGCCTTATCTCCTAGCCTAGCAACATTCTTAATGGCCGATCTATTCTTAAATGGACCATTTTCATTTCTATAGTCTACAATATTCTTGGCCAACTGTGGCCCTAAACCTGATACATAAGTGAGCAGTTGCTCTGAAGCGGTATTGACTTCTACACCTACTGCATTTACACAACTCATGACCACGTCATCCAAAGATTTTTTCAATGCTGACTGATCTACATCATGTTGGTACTGCCCTACGCCTATTGACTTAGGATCAAGCTTAACAAGCTCAGCCAGAGGATCCATCAGTCGTCTTCCTATTGAAACTGATCCTCTTACTGTTACATCCTCATTTGGAAACTCATTTCGAGCAATTTCTGAGGCAGAATAGATAGAAGCGCCACTTTCGTTTACCATAACGACAAGTACTTCTTTGGGCAATCCAATCTGTTGCACAAAAGCCTCTGTTTCTCTACTGGCGGTACCATTTCCAATGGCAATAGCTTCCAACTTATACTTTTCTACCAGGTGTGATACTACAGCACCAGCTTTTGTAGTTTGCTTTTGAGGTTCATTAGGGAAAATTGCCTCAAAGTGAAGCAGTTTCCCTTGTTTATCAAGACAAACCACTTTACAACCTGTTCTAAAACCAGGGTCTATCGCCAAAACACGTTTTCCTCCCAATGGCGCTGCCATTAGAAGTTCCTTTAAGTTTTTAGCGAAAACGTCAATAGCTTCTTCGTCAGCTTTCTTTTTAGAAAGCATACGTAATTCTGTTTCCATTGAAGGGCTTAAAAGTCGTTTATAACAATCACGAATTGTCTCTTTCACTTGTGCCGAGGCCGGCCCATTTCCTTTCAAATACTGTTTATCTAAAAGGGCAATAGCATCTTCCTCAGCTGGGAGTAAATCCAACATTAATAGCATTTCAGCCTCCCCTCTTCTCATAGCCAATACTCTATGCGATGGCGCCTGATTCAGTTTTTCTTCCCATTCAAAATAGTCTTTGAACTTTTCCGCTTGCTCCTCTTTTCCTGAGAAAACTCGGCTCTTTATAGTGGCCGTTCGCTGAAACAACTTCCTCATTCGTTCTCTTGTCTCAGCATTTTCATTGATTTGCTCAGCAATAATATCGCGTGCACCTTTCAAGGCACTCTCAATATCTTCTACCTCTTTTTCAGCATTGATATACTTTCTTGCCTCCTCATCTACATTTTTAAGCTCTTGCTTGAATATCAGCTTGGCCAAAGGCTCTAACCCCTTTTCTCTAGCCATTGTGGCTCGAGTTTTTCTCTTGGGTTTATAAGGCAAGTATATGTCTTCTAACTTAGACATACTCTCCGCATGCTGTACTTCCCGTTCTAGTTGAGGAGTTAATTTCTCCTGATCTTTCAGCGATTTCAAAATGGCTTCTTTCCGCTTGTCTAGCTCTCTAAGTTGAAGCACTCGATCTCTAATATTAGCAATAGCAACTTCGTCGAGACTACCAGTCATTTCTTTTCTATACCTAGAAATAAACGGCACTGTTCCGCCTTCATCGAGCAACTTTATGGTATCAATGACTTGCTTTGACTTAATATTGAGTTCGGATGCAACTACCTGAGCGTGATTTGACATACTGATCTTTCAAAAAATTGGTGAACAAAAGTAAATAAAGGTAAGAGGCGTCAAAATGCTTTCTACACTTTTTTCAACTGAAGAATATGAAGTCTAGGGTGCTTTGAGTTTATAATTATCCCTAAATTTCAGCATAGCATAAAAATCTATTATGGCGAAGTTCTTCGATCAACTTGAAGCTCAGCATATTGAGTTTATAAAAGCACAAAAAATATTCTTTACAGGTACCGCTGCGCAAGATGGGCGTGTTAATGTTTCTCCAAAAGGAATGGATTCATTAAACATCATTAATCCTAACCAAATCAGTTGGCTCAATTTGACAGGCAGTGGCAATGAAACTGCCGCACATTTAAAATTGGTCAATAGAATTACGCTTATGTTTTGTGCTTTTGATGGTAAACCTTTAATTCTTAGGGTATACGGAAAGGCATGCACCATCCATAAGCAAGACTCGGCATGGAATGATTACTTTAATAATTTTGGTGATACCGCCGGCGCCAGAAATATTTTTGTTATCGATATAGAATCTGTCCAAACCTCTTGTGGTTTTGCAGTACCACTAATGGAATATCAAGAAGACAGGCAAATATTAACCGATTGGGCTAACAAAAAATCCGATGACGAGTTATCCGATTATTGGAAACAAAAAAATGTAGATAGCATAGATGGTTTCCCAACGGGTATTTTTGAGTAGTGCCATTTGGCTAAGTGTATTACCTCCTTAAATTGTTTTAAATCTGACATGTACCTTAGGATATAAACCGCGTTATACTTATCGATAAAAGGTTTTTGTATTAACTTGCACAATTATAATTCATACAACACCATGAAAAAATCTGTTCTACTTTCCCTACTAGTTTTATTCGCTTTCAGTTGTTCTTCAGACGATGGAGATGGTGGTGGCGGAGATGGAACTGCCCCATTCATTATTATGGGAAATACGACTCAGTCTACCGTTAGTTACAATACTGATATTACAAGTATCGATTTTGAAATGACTACGCAAAGTGGTGATTCTACGTTTTTTGAAGCGAATTTAGATGTTGATGCCAATAACTCAACTGATATCCGTTTTCAAGTAGTTACTTGGACTGACAATGTTGTTTTGAGCGTTCGTTCTACTGGTTATGCTATTACTGCTAGCCAAGATCAATTCGAACTTATCGGTTCTGATGTTTCTCTTGAAAGTTTGGTGCTCTTCCCAGCGGGAACGGAGATTAATAACAGCCTCACTGGTTTCACTACGGCAACTGAATTATTCCTTGGTCATTTCTTAAATGGTCAATTAACTACCAGTAGTCAAAGCGTATGGAATGGTGTGGCTTACTTGCCATTTACTTCTGCCACTAGAACGGGCTGGGTAGGCCTAAATGTTGTTGCCAATGGCACTGATATTCAAAGCATGGGCATCAATACAATTGCCTTAAGATAAATCTATTACCACATAGTATTTTTTAATCTGAATTATTCTGTCATTGTGCTCGACGGATTAATTGTCTATACTCGAATGTTTCTTAAACAACCTACAAATGCAAAAAATTAAATTAAGTCTATTCGTCGCCTTTATTGGCTGCGCTTTGTTATGGTCTTGCCAAACAACTGCTCCAACTGATCAACCTGAGTTTAAAGTTGATTACGAGAAGTTCACCCTCGACAATGGTCTGGAAGTAATTCTTCATGTAGATAAATCAGACCCAGTAGTTGCGGTAGCACTTACGGCCCATGTAGGTTCGGCCAGAGAAATTGAAGGTAGAACTGGTTTTGCTCACCTTTTTGAACACCTACTCTTCTTAGAGTCTGAAAACTTGGGCAAAGGTGGTCTCGATAAAATGAGTGCAAGAATTGGTGGTTCTGGTGCCAACGGATCTACAAGCAGAGATAGAACCAATTATTTCCAAACGGTACCAAAAGACGCCTTGGAGAAAATGATTTGGGCTGAAGCCGACAAACTAGGCTGGTTCATTAACACAGTCACCGACCCTGTATTAGCTAAAGAAAAGCAAGTAGTAAAGAATGAGAAACGTCAAAGTAATGATAACCGTCCTTATGGACACACTTCATATGTAATTGACAAAGCGCTTTACCCAGAAGACCACCCATACAACTGGCAAGTGATTGGATCTTTGGATGATCTTCAAGCAGCCACCCTAAACGATGTAAAACAGTTCTTCAGAAGGTGGTATGTACCTAATAACACCACATTAGTTATTGCAGGTGATTTCGAAACGGCGCAAGCCAAAGAGTGGGTTATTAAATACTTTGATGAAATACCTAAAGGTCAAGAGATTTCGGACTTACCGAAACGTGCTGGCGTAGTGAATGAAAACATCAAGCTTTATCATGAAGATAATTTTGCCAGACTCCCCGAACTGACCATGGTTTGGCCAACGGTCGAGTTATACCATCCAGATTCATATGCTTTAAATGTATTAAGTCAGTATTTGGCCAGAGGAAAGCAGGCGCCATTCTATCAAGTGTTGGTTGAAAACGAGCAACTCACCTCTGGCGTAAGAATGGGTAATCGTGCCTCTGAGCTAGCTGGACAATTTCAATTGTCAGTGAGAGCATTTCCAGATAAAAACTTAGATGATGTGGCTGATGCTGTAGGATCGGCATTTACAAAGTTTGAAACGGAGGGTATTCCTCAAAAAGATTTAGATAGAATTAAAGCAGGTCAAGAAACTGCATTCTACAATGGCCTAAGCAGTGTGCTAGGAAAAGGCTTTCAACTAGCACAATACAACATCTTTGCAAAAAACCCTGGTTTTGTAAAAGAAGATGTAGAAAACATTTTGAACGTAACAGCTGATGATGTTACGCGCGTTTATAACAAATACATTAAAGACAAAAACTTCATTGCTACGAGCTTTGTACCAAGAGGTAGAGCGGCCCAAGCATTGAGCGGTTCTGTGAAAGCTAATGTGGTTGAAGAGAAAATAGTACAAGGTGCAGAAGAGCGATTTGATGCCTCAATTCAGGCTGAATATAACCGTACACCATCCAGTTTTGATAGAACACAAGAGCCACCTTATGGTGACTCGCCTAATGTGGCCATTCCACAAGTATGGAAAGCCGACTTAGACAATGGCATGAAGGTGCTTGGTATTGAAAACGATGAGGTTCCTTTGGTACAATTTAACTTAACCATAAAAGGAGGTCTTCTACTTGATGATCTCAATAAAGTGGGTGTAGCAAATCTTACAGCTAATTTGATGACTCAAGGCACCAAAAACAGAACGCCTAAAGAACTTGAAGAAGCTATCGCTCAACTTGGTGCTTCTATCAATGTATTTGCTGGTACTGAAAGCATATCAGTTACTGGAAATACACTTAGAAGGAACTATGAAAAAACAATGGCGTTGGTCAAGGAGATTTTATTAGAGCCTAGGTGGGATGAGAAAGAGTTCAACCTAAAGAAACAGAGTATTGTTAGTAGTATCAAACAACAAGAAGCCAATCCGAATGCCGTGGCCAACAATGCTTACAACATTCTTATCTATGGAAAAGACAACATTAGGTCTAAGAACATTCTTGGTTCAGAATCATCTGTCAATTCCATTACAATTGATGATTTAAAAGGGTACTATGAGCGCTTTATCTCTCCATCTATAGCGACTATGCACGTTGTCGGAGATATTAGTCAAACAGATGTTTTGAGCTCTTTGAAGCCGATCGAAAGCGGTTGGGCTACGAAAGCAGTGAACATTCCTGTTTATAATACCCCATCAGCGCCAGATAAATCGCAGGTATTCTTTTATGATGTGCCAGACGCAAAACAATCAGTTTTGCAGATTGGCTATCCAGCAATGGCTGCCACTGACAATGATTATTATCCCGCAACTGTGATGAATTACATTCTAGGTGGTGGCGGTTTTGCATCGCAGCTTACCCAACAGTTAAGAGAAGGCAAAGGCTATACATATGGTATTCGTTCTGGTTTTTCTGGTAGTAAGGATGCGGGTTCATTCAACATTTCAAGTGGTGTAAGAACCAATGTCACCTATGAATCGGCACAATTGGTGAAAGACATCCTTTCGGATTATGGAAAGAACTACTCTGAGCAAGATTTAGCAACTACAAAAAGCTTTTTGATTAAGAGTAATGCAAGGGCTTTTGAAACCGCCGGCTCTAAGTTAAATATGCTTCAAAACATTAGCAGATTTGGCTGGGAAGATGATTATGTAAAGGATCGTGAGGCTATCGTTCAAAACATGACGGTTGAGAAAATTCAGGCACTCTCAGACAAATACCTCGACCCGGATAAAATGTTCTGGCTAGTTGTAGGCGATGCAAAAACACAAATGAGAAGACTAGAGAAACTAGGCTTTGGAAAACCAGTTCTTATTAATGAAATGGTTTCTCCTGAACAGAAATAGACTATTCATTACACATAAAAAAGCCTCTCCGAATATCTCGGAGAGGCTTTTTTATTTTAAATATCTAATCTTTAGATGATCAGCATTGCATCACCATAGCTATAGAATCTATAATTCTCTTTAATAGCCACTTGGTATGCTTCCATCATGAAATCATAACCACCAAAAGCAGCAGCTTGCATAAGCAGTGTTGATTCTGGCAAATGGAAGTTCGTTAAAAGTGCATTACAGATTTTGAATTCGTATGGAGGGAAGATGAACTTATCTGTCCATGCCGCATTTGCTTTCAATCTATCGCTTGCTGAAACTGAAGACTCTAAGGCACGCATAGAAGTTGTTCCTATAGAACAAACTCTCTTTTTATTATCTAAAGCTCTGTTTACAATCTCAGCCGTTGGTTCTTCGATAATGTAGTTCTCAGAATCCATTTTATGCTTTGTCAAATCCTCAACATCAACTGGTCTGAAGGTACCTAAACCAATATGAAGTGTGATAGGAGAAACATCTACACCTTTGATTTCAAGACGCTTCAATACTTGTTGCGTGAAGTGCAATCCTGCAACAGGTGCAGCAACTGCGCCTACGTTTTTAGCATAAATCGTTTGGAAACGTTCTCTATCTTCTGGCTCAGTTTCTCTAGGAATAGTTCTTGGTAAAGGTGTCTCTCCTAGCGTATCAATAGTCTTGTAGAATTCCTCATCGCTTCCATCATACAGGAACCTGATTGTTCTACCTCTAGAAGTAGTGTTATCAATAACCTCAGCTACTAATTCACCTTCACCGAAGTAAAGTTTATTACCAACTCTAATTTTTCTAGCCGGATCAACCAATACATCCCATAGGTGCATTTCAGCATTTAATTCTCTTAACAAGAATACTTCGATTTGAGCACCAGTTTTTTCCTTCTGACCATAAAGTCTTGCAGGAAATACCTTTGTGTCATTGTTGACCATTACATCACCTTCGTCGAAATAGTCTACAATATCTTTGAAAATCTTATGTTCGATTTCACCTGTATCCTTGTGCAAAACCATGAGTTTGGACTCATCCCTGTTTTCTACTGGATATTTGGCAATTCTGTCTTCTGGAAGCTCAAGCTTGAATGCTGATAATTTCATATATGGATTCTGTGTTAAACCTTTGGCTTAAAATAGCTCGCAAAGATAAGAATAATTGCTTGAGGTTCACAGGTTATCCTTTGGAAATCTTATTCTTCATGGCTATTTAAGTCGCTGAATAATACGAGTCCCCATTCAACTGGATAAACGCCCTTTTAATGTCTTAAAAAGTTTTTTCAACCATTTTCCGTTTGAAGGTGTTTACATTTTTTCATCCTTTACGTTGTATATATATCATTGCTATAAAGAGCTCCCCTTATGCGATTAGGAATATTTCTAAAATTAATAGGTGAAAGTGTAAGATTTGCCATTCAGGTACTGACTACCAACCTTTTAAGAACAACTCTCTCCCTCCTAGGAGTAACAATAGGTATTATGCTGATCACTCTGGTATTCACCTTGGTCGATTCATTAGAGAAGAATGTTAAAGACAGCCTTGATTTCTTAGGTTCAAATGTCGTGACGGTCGATAAATTCCCATTCGGAACCGGCCCTGATCCTAACTACCCATGGTGGAAGTATTTTAGAAGACCAAACAATAACTATGGGGAATACGAATTTCTAAATGCCAATTTAAAGAGTGCGGCTGCCGTCACTATTGTTGGCCGATCTTCTACAACAATCAAGAAAGGAAGCAGTAGCTTAAGTGGCACCGACCTATGGGGAATTACTTACCAATACAAAGATGTTTATGAAGTAGCCGTTGATCGAGGACGATACTTTACACAACAAGAAATAGAAGGCGGTAGAACAGTCGCAGTAATTGGAGACGAAGTAGCGAAGCAGTTATTTCCCGGTGGCGATGCCATTGGGCAGGACATAAAAGTAAAAGGCTTCAAAGTGCGTGTTATTGGTGTAATGGAACGGGAAGGCGAAAGCTTTATCGGAACACCAAGTAGCGATGATCGTGTTTTTATTCCATACAAAATGTTCACCAAGCTTTACTATATCGGAAGAGTATTTGGCATAAACCCTTCCGTTGCCGTAAAAGGCTTTGAGGATGATATTGGACTTGTGGAACTTCAGAATGAAATGGAAGGCATGATTCGGAAGGCTCGAGGCCTGCGACCTAAAGACGAGACAAACTTTGCCCTTAACAGACCAGAAGCAATAGCCGATGCGCTAGGCGGCATCTTCGATGTTCTTGGCATTGCTGGATGGGTAATTGGTGGATTTGCTATTCTTGTGGGTGGATTCGGAATTATGAATATCATGTTTGTTTCGGTGCAAGAAAGAACAAAGCTTATAGGTATTCAAAAGTCGCTCGGCGCGAAAAATTACTTCATATTATTCCAATTCCTATTCGAATCGATCTTCTTATGTCTATTCGGAGGTATAGCCGGGATTTTGATAGTTTACCTGTTAACGTTTATTCCAATCCCATTAGATGTAGCGTTATCCTCCAAGAATGTAATTCTAGGTGTCGTAGTATCAAGTACCATCGGGTTAGTATCTGGAATTATCCCTTCCGCTAAAGCAGCAAGACTTGATCCTGTAGAGGCTATGAGAGCTGGTTAAGGCATAACCAATATAAGAAAGTAAAAGCCGCAACAGAGATTTCTATTGCGGCTTTTTTACGCCCCTATAATTTTCAATGAAGTTGTAATAACAACTTTACCCTTACCACGAAAATGGAATTGTCAGATACTTAACTCTTCTATCCATCATTTAACCTTTAGTTTCTTTATACCACTGAAGACATTTGTCTAAACTCTTGCATGGATTCATCGAGCTGTAATACGTACTGCACAGGGCATAAAAAAAGCCCTGTCTCATCAGATGAAACAGGGCTTAAAATCTTTTGGTATTTGTTAGATAGATATACCCATAAAACTCATAAATGCTATCCCCATTAAACCGGTTATAAACATTGTAATACCAAGACCTTTAAGACCATCGGGCACGTTAGAATATCTTAATTTTTCTCTAATGGCCGCAAGTGCAATAATCGCTAAGAAGAAACCAGTACCTGAACCAAAGCCAAATACTGTTGCCTCACCGATAGTATAATCTCGTTGTGCCATAAATAGTGACGAACCAAGGATTGCACAGTTTACAGCGATCAATGGCAAAAAGATACCAAGCGATCCATATAGTGATGGCGAGAATTTCTCGATAGTCATTTCTACAAGCTGAACCATTGCCGCAATAATTGCAATAAACATGATAAACCTTAAGAATGATAAGTCTATTTCTGCAAAGTCAGCCCCTAGCCAAGAGAGTGCTCCTTCGTTTAATACAAACTCGTTCAATAACCAATTCATTGGCACAGTCATGCCTAAAACGAAAACTACAGCTAATCCTAATCCAAAAGCAGTTGAAACTTTCTTAGATACCGCAAGAAAAGAACACATTCCTAGGAAGTAGGAAAACACCATGTTCTCTATAAAAATTGATTTGATTCCTAAATTCAATAAATCCATGATTTCTCTCCTTAATGTTCTACATATCCTGTTTTAGACCGCTGCACCCAGATAATGAATCCAAGTACAATGAAGGCACCTACTGGCGACACCATTAATCCGTTAGCCGCGAAGCTTTCGAAACCGATAGCGCCCATAACGTCGTAACCAAATACTTTTCCCGAGCCCCATAGCTCTCTAAAGAATGCTACGGCAAGGATAATCCAAGAATATCCTAGTCCCGAACCCAAACCATCTAATACTGAATCATAAGGCTTATTACCTAAAGCAAATGCTTCAAGTCTACCCATTACAATACAGTTAGTAATAATCAGTCCGATAAATACAGATAACTGCTTATAGATATCGAAAGCATATGCCTTTAAAACTTCATTTACCAATGTTACAAGTGTAGCAACAATTGCTAACTGAACAATAATTCTTACCCTACCTGGAATGGCGTTTCTTAGCAATGAAATGATCAGGTTAGAAAAGATCATTACAAAGATCACCGATAAAGCCATTACCATGGTTGGCTTCATTTGCGTAGTCACAGCAAGTGCTGAACATATCCCTAATACTTGTACAGTAATTGGGTTATCATCATTCAAAGGATCGGTTATAAACTTTTTCCTTCTTTTCGATAGTAAAGCTTCTGACTCTTTAGCTACCGGTGCTTCTGCAGTTTCAGTACTCATATCTCTATTGGTTATTAAGGGTCATAGCACCGCCTCTAACGTGCTTGTCAAAATACTTCTGGTAGTAGCCGATATAGTTCAATAGCATATCATTTACTCCATTTGCTGTAAGTGTTGCTCCAGCTAAACCATCAACCTTATTAGGTCCTAATCTATCTTCTGGAGTTTTTTCACCTTTTACCATGGTAATGGCTACATAATTACCATTATCATCATATAGACTTTTACCTTGATATCTTGCTTGGATTTCATCGCTAGTAATTCTAGCGCCAAGCCCAGGAGTTTCTCCTTTATGGTCAAAGCTTATTCCTCTTACACTTTTTAGGTCAGGATTTACAGCTACAAAGCCCCAAATCGCATCCCAAAGTCCAGCACCGTAAACAGGCAAGATATAGGCCTCTTCACCATTGTAACTGTATTTAAAAACAGGGAACATTCTATCTTCTACAGATTTCTTGTAGTTTTTTTCAATGTTCACTTCTTCGGCCACCATATCAGCACCTTTCTCATTTTTATCAACCAAGTTACCCTGAAAGTCAGCAACTGAACTGCTAATTACTTCCTGATATCTTGCTAGAATCTCTTCAGGTTCCATGTCAGCTAATGCTTCTTTTTCTGAAGGTATAGCACCTAGAATCTGCTTTTTTGTATCTAAATCTTGAGCTTTCTTCTGAGCAGGTCCTAAAACCTGCGATACGCCTGAAAGCATGCCCCCTAGTACTGCTGTCAGTACCAAAGAGAATATTATGATGTATTTGTTAGACTGTTGCACGAGCCATCCTCCTTTTCTTGTTTGCTTGAACTACATAAAAGTCAATTAAAGGAGCGAATACGTTCATGAAAAGTACTGCGAGCATTATACCTTCCGGATATGCCGGATTCAAAACTCTAATAAGTACAGTCAACATCCCGATAAGGGCTCCATAAATCCATTTACCTGTCTCTGTTTGTGCAGCAGATACAGGATCTGTTGCCATAAAGACAGCACCAAAGGCTAAACCACCCAATACCAAATGATAATGTGCGGGCAAGGCCATAAACTCATTGGCACCAGCAAGGTTAAATATTGTACCCATTGCAAAAGCACCAGCAAAAACGCTTACAATTATCTTCCAGCTACCTACTCCGGTGGCGATTAGAATTAATCCACCAATTAGCGCCATTAGCGTTGAAGTTTCTCCAATAGAACCAGGTATTCCGCCTATCAACATATTATCGAAGCTAAAGAAGCTTCCACTGGAGAAAGGGGCTGATAACATGGCGTTGGCTTGATTTAAACCTTCAACCACTGTTTGAGTACCAGCTATTGATACATTATTAGCTACTGCAAGAGCAGTTGCTCCAGAAAAACCATTCACTGCCGTATCGCCTGCCATTTGTGTCCAAACCTCGCCAGAGATCTGTAAAGGATAGGCGAAGTATAAGAACGCTCTTGCCGTCATGGCTACGTTCAAAACATTCATCCCGGTACCACCGAAAATTTCTTTACCAACTACTACACCAAAAATAGTAGCTAACGCTACTTGCCATAATGGAATGGTAGGTGGTACAATCAGTGGAATCAACATCCCAGTAACAAGGAAGCCCTCGTTTATTGGGTGCTTACGTACTACTGCAAATAAAGCTTCAAGCAATCCACCAGCTGCATACGAAACAAGAACTATAGGTAGTACCCATCTTGCTCCAAATAATAAGTTATCTATGCTAAAGAATGTTGTCGCTTGGCCTGTGGCAATATTATGTTGGTATCCAACATTGAAAATACCCCAAACTAAACATGGCACCATGGCAATGACAACTGTCATCATCATTCGCTTCAAGTCGATAGCATCTCTGATCTGAACTCCCTTTTTAGCCGCTGTGCTTGCTGGAGAGAACATAAACGTTTCACCTGCTTCAAAAAGGTAGTATAGCTTTTCAAGCTTCCCTCCTTTTTCAAACATAGGTCTCTGTTTTTCTAATATTTTATGTAGAAACTTCATCCTAATTAACCGTTTTGAACTAATTCCAGTCCTTCTCTTACAATTTCTTGAATGTCGTGTTTGGATACATCAACATATTCACAAAGCGCTAGATCTTCTTCAATTACTTCGTAAATCCCTAAGGCCTCCATGTTATCAAAATCTTCGGCCATAATTGCCTTGATTAGATAAGTTGGATAAATATCCATCGGTACTACCTTCTCGAAAGTTCCAGTCTGCACGAATGCTCTTGGCTCTCCATTGGTATTAGTATCGAGCACGTATTCTTTATTCTTTCCATTTAAGAAAGAGAATAATCCCCATGCTCTATGGAAACTGAGTACCTCTTTCCTAGGCATAATCCAACCTAAGAAATCTGAATGATCCCCTTCAGGAATTACCGATAGCAAGTTATCGTAGAACCCTAAGTAGCTGTCTTTTTCAATTTTCTCACCAGTCAAAACATTACCAGAAATGAATCTTACGTGGTCACTTTTTAGGTTTCCATCAACAAACTTGTTAATTGCAGCTCCTGTGTAAGTTTTGTGGTAGGCTGGTTTTTCGATTTCCGAACCAGCAATTGCAACTAAACGAGAGGCATCATATACCCCTTTCAGGAATAGTTTACCGATTTGCGCTACGCCGTAAGGTGAAACCGTCCAAACTAATCCACCTTTTCCAATTGGGTCGATGTTATGAATCTGAACGCCAACATTTCCTGCCGGGTGTGGTCCACTAAATTTATTATTCTCTACGCCTTCTATATTGGCAAATACTGTAGAAATTTCACCATCTGCATCGTGATTCAAATGAACCTTTCCTGAAGTGAATTTCTTAAGGATTGCAATACCGGCTTTGAAAGCTTCTTCATCACCTTTCAGTGTGAATGCTGTGTCGGCAGCTAATGGATGAGAATCGAAAGCAGAAATGAAAATTGAATTTGGTGTATCTGCCTCATTGGCAGTTACCCCAAATGGTCTTTGAATAATATTCGGCCAAACTCCACCTTTCAACATTTGAGACTGCGCGTCTTCTCTTGAAAGACTTTGCAAATCTGAAATATTGTAGGTTTTGAATGTTTCGTATTCAATTTCTTTGTCAGCCAAGATTTTAATCTCTAACAATTTTCTCTTGGCTCCTCTTTTTACTTCAACAATCTCACCACTTACTGGTGAACAGATCATAACGTCTTCCTGCATTTTGTCATAAAGCACAGGTGTACCAGCCTTCACGTTGTCACCTACAGCTACAAATAGCTTAGGTCTTTTCATACCGATAAAATTGGTCGGTTTTAAAGCAAACGTTTCCGAAGGGGAGGTATTGGCGATTGTCTGTTCTGCCTTTCCGGCAAGGTTAATGTCAAAGCCTTTTTTAAGCTTTACAGTTTTAGACATACTCTTTTAGTTGCGAATCACTAAGGTTGATCAAAATCGAGGCAAAAATAATACTTTTGCACTCAAATAAAAGGTTAATTCTTTCCTTTATAGAAGCAAATTTAAACCAAATTGTTTTGAGAATGAATGGTGTTTTAAATTAATGCACCGACACGGTTTCTGAAAAGGAATTTTCTATGTGTTCTGCGACCTCTTTCATTAACCACATTGGTGTAGAAGTAGCGCCGCAAATTCCAACTTTATCGTCTGCAGAAAACCAATCCAAATTCACTTCATCCTTGTTCTCGACAAAATAACTTCTGTCATTTTGCTGCTTACATACTCCATAAAGGGCCTTGCCATTAGAGCTTTTCTTTCCGCTGACAAAAATAATAACATCAACTGATTGGGAAAAAACTTGTAATTGCGGCTCTCTATTAGAGACCTGGCGACAAATGCTATCATTGGCAGTAAAGTCAAGTTCTTCTATTGAACTATTGGTTGCCTTAGCCCTTGCTTCCATCATATCTCGAATTCTATAAAATCCTTTAGTGCTTTTAGTAGTCTGTGAGAACAGTGTAACTGGCTTGCTAAAGTCAATCATATCAAGGTCCTCATCTTCCATTACTACTATAGCCTTATTGTTTGTCTGGCCAGTGAGCCCAATTACTTCAGCATGCCCTGGTTTTCCATAAATAACAATCTGGCCATCCACCCGATTCATCTTATCGTGGGCTAGCTTCACCCTATTCTGAAGCTTTAATACTACAGGACAAGAAGCGTCAATTAATTCTATATTATTCTCAAGTGCCATTTGATATGTCTCAGGTGGTTCACCATGAGCCCTAATCAATACCTTGGCGTCTTTAAGGTTTTTTAATTCTTCTCTATCAATGATTTGGAGGCCTTTTTTATTGAGACGTTTTACCTCCATGCTATTATGAACAATATCGCCTAGACAGTAAAGTTGGCTATCAACCATTTCATCTTCTGCCATTTGAATAGCGAATTCCACTCCAAAACAATACCCAGAATTTTCGTCAATCTTCACTTCCATTCTTATAGAATTTTTGCCTCAGTTATCCGATGATCAGCCAAATCTAACACTTTTTGAACTTGGTCATCAAATCTCAGATTCGATGTATCAATTTCTATCGCATCGGCGACTTTTAATAAAGGACTTTCTTTTCGTGTTGAGTCTTGATGATCCCTCGATTCTAGGTTTTCTATAATTTCATCCAAGGATACTTGCTCACCTTTTGCTGCTAATTCTTCTTGCCGCCTTTTTGCCCTTACTTCCGTAGAGGCCGTCATGAATACTTTCAACTCAGCATCAGGAAAAACAACAGAACCAATATCTCGCCCATCCATTACTACACCTTTGTCTTTACCCATTTCTTGCTGCTGTGCCACCATGGCAACACGCACTGCTTTTATAGCTGAAACGGCACTTACCTTTTCCGATACGTACATTTTACGAATCTCATTTTCAACATTTTGTTTATTCAAAATGGTTTCGTTTTTCTGAGATTCTTTGTTGAACGTAAAATCAATTGAAATTTCATCTAATGCGTTCGTCACCTCTTTATCTGAAGTTAGATTAACCTGTTCTTGTAAAAAGTAAAGAGTAACAGCGCGATACATCGCTCCGGTATCAATGAACTTATAGTGTAGTATTTTGGCAACTGCCTTAGCGGTACTACTTTTTCCACAGCCTGAAAGTCCATCTATGGCGATATTGATTTTTTTCATTATCAAATTTTGAACAAAGGTACACCATGAGGAATACAGGAGCTAGGCAGCGACAAAAATTCTTTACTACTAAAGATATCTTGATGTAAGTCTTTTGTCAAGTGTTTAGAATCTTTCAAATTGCGAATATGAATATGATATCGGGAAACATTGTTGATGTTAGAAATAGAAGGATTTTCAAAGGGGAAGTACACTTTGAACATGATAGGATAACGCAGATCATACCAACTGAAAAGGTAGAAGATCAATATATTCTCCCAGGATTTATAGATGCACATATTCATATAGAAAGCTCGATGCTTGTCCCATCTGAATTTGCCCGCTTGGCCGTAGTTCACGGAACTGTTGCTACAGTTTCCGACCCACATGAAATCGGTAATGTATTGGGCGTAAAAGGTGTTGAGTATATGATTGCTGATGGCAAAAAAGTAAACTTCAAATTTGCCTTCGGTGCACCATCATGTGTGCCAGCCACTACATTTGAAACCGCAGGTGCAGAAATTACGCCTAAAGAAGTAGAGTACTTATTAAAGAAACCCGAGATAAAGTATCTCGCCGAAATGATGAATTGGCCAGGTGTACTTTTTAATGACCAAACGGTCTATGAAAAATTAAACATTGCCAAAGCGCTCAATAAACCTATCGATGGACATGCACCTGGACTGAGAGGAGAACAAGCTGAGGCTTATGTAAAAGCAGGAATTTCTACCGATCATGAATGTTTTACTGCTGACGAAGCACGTGATAAACTGAAGCATGGAATGAAAATCGCGATTCGAGAAGGTTCAGCAGCTAAAAATTTCGAGGCTTTGGTAGAGCTTTTCTCCGAAGCTCCTGAAATGCTCATGTTTTGCTCAGATGACAAACATCCAGATAACCTAGTGGAAGGACATATTGACGAACTCGTTAGGCGAACGCTTAAAAGAGGATATGAGCTATTCGATGTACTTCAAGCGGCTTGTATTACACCCATCGATCATTATAATCTCGATGTTGGTGCACTTCAAGAAGGTGACTATGCAGATTTTATCATAGTGGATGACCTAGAAAGGTTTAAAGTACAAGCGACATATATTAACGGTATACAAGTAGCTAAAACTAATCAGTCGATGATTGAGGTTCAACAGAGCGAAGTTGTAAATCAATTCAATTGTGACCCTATTAACGTTGATACGATTAAAGTAAAAGTCAACGCTTCAAACATAAAAGTGATAGAGGCATTGGATGGGCAGTTGATCACTAATTGTATCATAGAACAGGCTGCTACAGATGAACATGGCTATCTACAGTCAGACACAAGCAAAGATGTATTGAAAATGGTTGTCGTTAACAGGTATAAGAATGCAGCCCCAGCTCTAGCCTTCATTAAGAACTTTAAACTCAAAGAAGGCGCTATTGCTTCTTCTGTGGGACATGATTCTCATAACATCATTGCTGTTGGAGTAAATGATAAGAGTATTTGCAAAGCGATAAACCTTATTATAAAAGAAAAAGGAGGAGTTAGTGCTGTGTCAAATTCTGATGAAGCTATACTTCCTTTACCTGTAGCAGGTATAATGTCGAATGATGATGGTTATAAAATCGCAGAAAACTACACAGCAATTGATAAAATGACCAAGACAATGGGTAGTACACTGAACTCCCCGTTTATGACCCTCTCCTTCATGGGATTGCTTGTTATACCAAATTTAAAGCTCAGTGATTTAGGTTTATTTGATGGGAAAATGTTCAAGTTCACATCTCTTTCTGAAGATTAAACTAACAATCTAGTTTCATCTTGGCACATTTTTTGGCTAACTTAATTCGAACCTTAAACAGAACGATATGAAAGTTACCGTAACAGTGCTTTTGTGTCTTGCAATATCGCTTACGCATATTTCAGCACAAGAGATCACTCAAAAAGATATAGAACGAGAATTCGTTAGAGCCAGTGATGCTATGGAGTATGATTACTTCGATCAGGCGATACCTCCACTACATTGGTTACTCAAAAATGCTCCATCTTTTAATAAGAATACATATACTTTCGCGATTGAGGCATTCGAAAAACAAGCTTTAAAAAGTGAAGCTGCGCAGAAGCAGACCTTGCTAGACTCATTGTTGATAGCATATAAGAATAAAAGAGTGCACTTCGGTTTAAACGCTTTAGATAAGAATAAACTTGCGTTTAGGTATTTCAAATACTTCAGAGAAGACAAAAGCAAATATGCCGATGCGTTTAAAATGTATAAGGAAGTTTTTGATGACCCGCAATCCGTTATCAACAATAACTTGGTCACTTACATGTATATGGCTCAACGTTATAGCAAGCAAATAAAGACTTTATCGGAGGAAGAAATTCTACATGTGTATGATGGCATTTCAAATGTAATAGCTCGTAAAAAAGTAATGGGTGATGCTAAAGCGAAATACGATAAATACATGGGACAGGTAGATGATATTCTCGTGAGGATGACATCCGAAAACATGAACTGTGGGATTATTGAAAAAATTTCGAATGGGCTTAATAGAGCAGATAGTGTAAAAGTGTCAAAACGAGTGATGGGCTTGTCTTTTGATGCCAAATGCGGAAGAACTGCTCAATTTGAGAAAGCACTAGATATACTTTCTAGAAATGAGCCAACAGCAGGTATATTTAAAATATTGGCTCAATCTGAAGCTGCCGCGAAAAATTATGAAGAAGCCATTAACCTTTACGAAAAAGCCATGGATTTAGAATCGGATAATAGCAAAAAAGCTAGTATTCAATTAAGCATCGCACAACTGTATGACTTAAATATGAACAAGCCAGCGGCAAGAAAATTTGCACTTTCTGCCGCAAAACTTGACGAGGGTAAGGGGCCAGCCGTTTACACTTTCGTAGGTAACTTGTATGCAAATAGCTATAACGAATGTTCAGAATCGGATGATGATGTACTGAATAGAGCTGTATATTTTGCAGCTTATGATATGTTCAAGAAAGCGAATAACCAGAGCATGATGAAAGAAATAAGTCTTCAATTCCCATCAACTAGTAATGCTTTTTCAGGCGGACATTATGAAAACGATGTTATCGAAATAGGCTGTTGGATAAATTTGAAGACGAAAGTAAAAACAAGGTCAAACAACTGATTAACGACGATGCATGAGCATTTCTAAAAGGTTCTGAAACAACATGCATCTCTAAGTCGTTTCACCTTGAGATCGCAACAATTTGATAATAAGTTGGCAAAGAATGAATTACTGAATAAACAGTACCTTTGCATCCGATATTTTTTTGGTCAACAATTTGAAATTGGTCAAACAAGGTTTAAAAACAGAAAAATGAAAAATGTAACAACCATATTTTTAGGAGCACTACTAACCCTCTCTTTTCAGGCAACGGGTCAATCATTAAAATTACCTGAAAACCCAGAGTTGGCTTCTGAAGCCTCTAGAAGGTTTGCCCTTTCCGTTGATGCTATTTCTATAGACAGATATAGAGATGCCGCTAACTCTTTGAACTGGTTAATGAAAAATGTCCCAGATCTTTACGACGGACTTTACATCAATTCATATAAAGCGTATGAAGAATTGGCCAAAACTGCCAGTGATGATACTCAGAAAAATATGTTTTTGGACTCTATGATGCTCTCTTTCAATAAAAAGAAAGAGATATATGGTTTAACTACACGAGAAAAAAACAATAAAGCATACCGCTATTATAAATACTGGAAGTCTGATAAAACAAGAATTAAAAACGGAATGGACGCTTATAAAGCTGCCTATGAAGATCCAGCTAAAGTGATTAACAATAATGTGGTTTCCTATATGGACATGGCCAGAAGGTATAAAGCTTATGGAAATGACATTTCAAATGATGAAGTAATTGAGATCTATACTCAAGTAATGAATGTTATCGATATGAAAGCTGCGGCGGGAGAAGATGCTGCAAAACTAGAACGATACAAGTCAGTGGTTAATGGTCTATTAACTCAAGTGATGGGCGATGACTTGAACTGCGACTTCATTAATGAAAACCTCGCCCCAGGACTAGATCAGGGTGATGACTTAACCCTAGCTAAAAAGGTATTTGGCCTTTTATTAGAAAGAGGTTGTGGTGACAGTCCTTATATTGAAGTTTCAGCTAAGATTATTCAAAATGCAGAGCCGACAGAAGGAATTGCAAAAGTACTTGCTCAGCGGGCCTTTGGTAACAAAGATTATGAAAACGCTGAAAAGTATTACACTGAAGCAATGGAGCTATCTACAGATAATCAAAAGAAAGCCGATCTATTAATGAACATTGCGCAACTTAAATTAGCCCAAGGCAAGAAAAATGAAGCAAGAAAAGCGGCATTAGACGCTGCTAACATTGACCCTGAAAAAGCAAGTGAAGCTTATACGTATGTGGCCAACATGTATATGAATAGTTTCGATGATTGTTCTAAAAAGGAGAGCATGATTGCTGATAGGTCCATATTCATGGCAGCTTATGATTTATATCAAAAAGCCGGAAACACAGAAGGAATGGCTGAAGCAAAAAAACAGTTCCCTACAGTCTCTGATGTTTTCACCGCCAACCAAGAAGAAGGAGAAGCGATTAGAGTTGGATGTTGGATCAATGTAGGTACTACCATAAAAGTGAGAAAGAACTAATGGATACTGATAGAATTCTCAAGGACCTAAAGGAAAAAATCGACGAGCTTGTGGGTCAAGCCAAAAATGCGAGCGAAGATGTTCGTGAAGAAATGGAAGACACTATCGAATCTTTAAAAAAGCAAAGAGAGAAGCTTGAAGAAAAGATGACCGATTTCAAAACTAAAAACGAGCCTAAAATTGATGAAGCTAAGCATCATTTGAAGATCGCTGGAGAAGAAATTGGAAAAGCATTTGAAAAACTTTTCAAAAAAGGACCAAGCGCCGAAGAAGAAAAGTAAAATTATTATTTGAAGAAGTTAAAAGCCCTGATGCCTGCATCAGGGCTTTTTTTATATCCCGAATACATTTATCTTCGAATATGTCAATGTCAAAAGGAGAGAAAATTACTCAAGTTTCAGTAGTTATTATTGCCGTTTGCGCAGTAGTCGTTTCTGCTTGGCAAGTCGAAATTGCTCAAAGGCATAATAAATTAATTGTAAGGCCTTATTTAAATTTCTTTTCAGGCTGGGCAACTGAAGATAGTTGGGCACTTAAACTACAGAATGAAGGAATCGGACCTGCAGTTATCAAGTCTGTATCTTTGACTTATAAAGGACAAGTTTATAGTCATTGGGATGAGCTATTAGATGCTGTTGGCATTCGAGGTCAGCGTGTAAACTCAATTAACCTAGGCATAAACTCACCCTTCAAAACAGATAAGGAGATAGTTTACCTTCAACTCAAGGGCGACCCTGAAAATCGAAAGATCTATGGCGTAGATGTGCTAATAAAATATGCCTCTATTTATGATGAGCCCTTCGAAATCACCACAAGTTTTTAGTCGAACCGACTGATTCATTTAAATGAACCTATTAAAAACTAAAAGATAGTTAAGTCCTGAATTGTACCTAGTCCCTTCTAGTAAGACAAATTCTATCGGATTTTTCCTGCATCAATCTTCTAATCAATAGTTTCATAGCAAACTCAGAACAACTATGAAACAAATTTTAACGCTAGTGCTGATAGCACTTCTCTCACCCCTTTCTATTGCACAGGATTTAAAACAGTCAGCCCAGAAAAACTTCCAGGAGCAATCTTGGCAGGCTGCCTCAAAAGACTATTTAGCACATTTAAAAACTGATGCTACTGATTCATCAGATTGGTACAATTTAGCCATTAGTCAATACCATCTATCGAAGTATAAAAATGCGATTAAGTACTTTCGAGAGGCGAAGGACAGAAACTTTGCCGCTCCAAATATTTTTATTGGAATCAGTAGGTCATATGCGAAGTTAAATGACAGCAAAGCACTTTTAACAACACTTTCAGAAGCGGCTGAAAATGGCCTTGCTGCTTATGCGCTCTTAAAATCTGACCCTGTCTTTGAGCCATATCTTAAATACCCTGATTTCAAAGCCATACTAGAAAAGGTATCGCTTAATGCTTACCCGTGTTTAAGTCAGCCGAATTATAGGCATTTTGATTTTTGGCTAGGTGAATGGGATGTGTTTGTGGGGAATAGAAAAGTAGGAGAAAACTCCATCACCATGGCGCAAGGAGGTTGTGCAATTCACGAAAACTATAAAACAGTTGGAAACTATGCTGGTCAGAGCATCAACTTCTATGATCCGATCGATAAAAAGTGGCATCAACATTGGGTAGGCAGTGGTGGAGATGTCTACAATTATCTAGAAACTAAAAGAGAAGAAGGATTGCTCCAATTTGAAAGCAAATTCATGGGACCCAATGGCAACATTAGCCTTTCTAGGCTAACGTTTACCTTGAAAGAGAATGGTACCGTAAAACAACTCTTTGAAAACTCTAGAGACGAGGGCAAAACATGGACCCCAAGTTTTGATGGTATTTACAAAAAGAAATAGTGAAAGAAGTAAACGGGGGGAATTCCCTCCTATTCTTCTCGTAAAACTTTAGCAGGGTTTTCTCTCGTTACAGTCAAGAATTGCCCAAAGGTGATCATCCAACTCACAGATAAGAATAACACGAAAGCTCCGATAAACAATAGTGGACTCAACGCTGTACGATAGCTAAACGATGCGAGCCAGCCTTGCATAACATAATAAGTGATTGGCGTTGCTATTAAAAATGAGATAACCACTAAAATAGTGAACTCTTTATTTAGCATAAGAATGAGGTTTCGAACAGAAGCTCCAAGTACCTTTCTAATACTGACCTCTTTACGACGCTGCGCCGCCATGTAAATCGTGATAGCCATAAGTCCTAGGAAAGAAATGGAAACAGCTAAAGCTGAAAAGATTTGAAAAAGTCTGTATTGATTGACTTCAGACGCATAATAGTCTTCGACTTGGTCATTCAGGTAGTAATAAGCTAAAGGTCGATCAGTTAAGGCTGTATAAACCTCGTCTAGCGCTGCCAAGATGCGCTTCTCCTCTATTCTATCAATTTTTATAATGAGTCGACTTGACCTATTCATATCCTCTTTTTCAATTACCATTGGTTTAATCTGATCCTTAAAAGAGTAACTGTGAAAATCAGCTGCAATAGCCACTACTTCCTTACTTTCCCTACCATATTTAAACACATTCTTTTCCAAAGCATCATCTCCCCAACCAAATTTCTCTGCAACAGACTCAGAAATAATCACCTGATGATCAGAAAGCCTTCCATTTTTGAATTTTGCCGACGTCGCGACTAACTTCAAAGACATAGTTTTGATAAAATCTTCATCTGCTTGAACAATATCAGACCAAGACTCAATGAATTCTTCTCCTTTTACAGGAGCCCTATCGGTATAACCTGAAGACGTCATGCCGCCAAAACGCCAAGTATTGATACTTGCTGATTGTACACCGGGTAGTCGCAAAACCTCAGACTTCAATTTGCCAAAATCGCTTTTATCACCAGCATAAAGTGGAATTGTTATGAGGTTGTCCTTTTCAAAACCCATATTTTGTTGATCAAGGAAACTCATCTGTTGAGACATGATTAACAAAATCAAAATTATGACTCCTGATACTATAAACTGGAAAAGAACTAATCCTTTCCTTAAATAACCTTTACCGTTACCAGCTTCGGCAGACTTATTCATCAGCGATAATGGACGTACGCGTGTAATATAAAATGCAGGGTAAACGCCAGCTACCAAACCTAAAATAACACCTATAATAATCACCCAGAACAAGAAATCCAGACTGAAATAATTCAAAGCAATATCTTTCTTCAAATAGCTATTAAACAAAGGCATCAGTCGTTCAGTAATGCCAAATGAAAGCCCCAAAGAGATCATTGAGATTAAGATTGATTCAAGCAGCTGATACTTCAACAAATGAACTCTACCGGCACCGATAACTTTCCGTAAGCCAATCTCCTTTACCCTATTCATCGATTGCGCCGTTACCAAGTTCACATAGTTAATAATCGCTAAGAAAAGGATGATTAGAGCAATTGTGGAAAATACGAGTACGGATTGAAAATCGGCTGTCTCAAACTCATTGGACGACAAACCTGCCTTCGTGTGAATATCTTCTAAGCCGTGAAGCTGATATTTAGTGTTCTCTCTTACCTTAAAATATGCTGGTATCCTTCTTATTTCATTATTAATAGGGGTCAATACAGCCTTAACTTTTGCCTGCTTTGAAAGCTTCACAAAACTCGTTGCGCCGTCCAAATAATGCTTTTCCGAGAACTTGTCCTTAAAAACATCTTCTGGAGCACGAGCTATTAAATCAAACTGAAGAGAACTATTCCCTGGAGCATCTTTACAGATACCAGAGATGTAGTACTTCGCTTTCTTATTAAGAATTAATTCTTCCCCTATAATATCTAAGTGATTAAAAAGCTTCATAGCGAAGCTTTCCGTTAATACGACATTACCGATTTTAGATAATACAGTACTCCTATTTCCATCGATTACTTCAAAATCAAAAAAATCGAAGAAATTCTCATCCACATGGAATATTCTTTCAGAATAAAAATCAGAGCCGTCAGACTGAATAAGATCTGTAGACTTCCAACTTGGATCTTTCATTCTTGTGAACGATTCGACCTCTGGCACTCCTCTTTTAACATATTC
Organism: Roseivirga sp.; assembly: GCF_049099775.1. GTDB lineage: Bacteria > Bacteroidota > Bacteroidia > Cytophagales > Cyclobacteriaceae > Roseivirga. The sequence continues at coordinate 127,085 of NZ_JAGDZM010000005.1, forward strand.
TACAAAATCGACTGGTGCTTGAGTACTTTCCGAACCTCGAACATCATCATAGTCTGTCAGAAGGTAAATCTGGTCGCCATCTGTATGAAATGAATCATAGCTTAATTCATCTCTCACATAGAGTGATATTAAAAGAAATGCAGTTAAACCAACGGTAAGACCAAAGATGTTAACTATGGTATAAAGCTTTTCTCTTTTGAGTCGTCTAAGGGTCTGTCGGAAATGATTTTTAAACATAAGCTATGTATTTATTCGCTTCTCAACGTTTCTGTTGGATTGAGTCTCCCCGTTTTAATAGACTGAAATAGTATAGTAGCTAGTGCAATCGCCACAGAAAGCACGCCTGCCAAGGCAAACGGCCAGGTACTGATCGTTATGCGATTAGCAAAACTTTGCAACCACAGATCAATACCGTAAAAGGCTAGTGGAATGGAGATGAAAAATGCTAGCACAATCAGTTTAACAAAATCGAAACTAAACAGCCTTATAATGTCTCTAACATTTGCACCTAAAACTTTACGTATACCAAATTCATGTAATCGCTGGTCAGCAGTAAATGCAGCTAAGCCAAATAAGCCCAAGCAAGAAATAAGAATAGCCAGACCGGTAAATATCAGTATGGCATTGGCGTTTTGTTCTTCCTTAATCAGTTGACCCTCAAAGTTCTGATCTAAGTAATAGTACTCAAAAGGTATATTCGTAAACTGAGACCAAACCTCTTCTACATCATCAATAGAGAAAGATTCCGGTTTGAATCTCACCGCTAAATTAGTTTGTCTTTCTTTAGAAAAAATGAACATAGCTGGACCTATTTCTTCACGAAGACCATCGAAATAAAAATCATCGACAACGCCTAATACAGTCCAATAGTCGCCAAAAATCTCTCCAACTGGATTTTCATACCCCAATGCTTTTGCCGCAGCATTGTTAATGACAATGACTGAATCATATTGATTCTTTTCTGGTTCGAACCAAGACCCTGCGGTCAAATCTAAACCCAGGGTTTCACCTAAGTATTCATCAGTATAAAAGTGAGTTAAAGTGATAGATGTTTTATCGTCTATTTTGGTAGATGTTGTGGCATCGGAACCATCGCCCGGTAACTTGTGTGTGAAACTGGCCTGTGAAATACTTGGTAGTCTAAGTAGCTCATTTCTCATTGCCTGTTTAGACTCCCTTAATGGAAAAGTCTGCTTAATTACTACGACTTGATCTTCTGCAAAACCCAACTTCACATTTTGTAAATGTTTTAGTTGACTATAAATGATAATGCTCGCGATAATGAGTGTTGACGAAATGGCGAATTGAACAACCACCAATCCATTACGCAAAATTTTTGCCGCATCTAAATTAAGTACTCTATTGATTTTCATCCCTTTCAGTAAAGGAATCATTTGTGCCGATGCTAAAAAGAAAGCTGGATAAATACCTGACAGAACCCCTAGAACAAAAACGAAAAGCATCAAGTAAGTCAACAGCACGGGATAATTGACTAAAGAAATACTGATAACATCACCAAGTGAAAGGTTAATCATCCTAATGAAGAGCTCCGACATGCCTGCGCCTAATAGCGTAGCAATAAACGTGATTAAGAGAGCCTCACTTAAAAAGTACCTTACTAATTTTAATTTTGTAGCACCTAAAACTTTGCGCACTCCTATTTCTTTTGTCCGTTTAGAAGAATTTGCAGTGGTTAAGTTCATAAAGTTGATTGATGCTACCAGCAGAATGAAAACTGCGATTATACCCAACGTCATGCGCGTTTGTTTGTCTCCATTCTCACTGATCTCGAAATCTAAATTCGAGTTCAGGTAAATATCACGAACCGGCTTGGCATAGAACTTCAACTTATCCTCACTCTGTATCCATTCTTCGAAAGGCACTTGAAATGCCGCACTTAAAACTGGGAATACATCGTTCTTCGTAAGCTTATCCAATTCTTTCGTAAATACTTCCACCGAAGTTCCTTTTGTCAATTTCACATAAGAGTAGCCCGACAACCCCCACCATCTATTCGGCTCATAGACTGTTTTTTGACCCGTTATGACAAAATCAAAGTCTAAATGCGATTTAAGGGTACCCTCTTTTATGACTCCTACGACTTTATGCGGTGGAAAATCAAGGAAACCTATCATTTCGCCAAGCACGTCAGTTTTACCAAAGAACTTCATGGCAGACTTTTCGGAAAGGACTATTTCACGAGGGGCTGACAGCAGCGTTTCACTTGCCCTTACTATAAACTCGTGACCGAAAAGCTTGAAAAACGAACTATCTGCGGTAAGTGCCTTATTGACCTTAAATGTTTGACCATCGATAATTACTTTGGTTTCAGAACCAAGTCCGCCAATCCTTGTTTGTAACTCTATTTGCGGAAAATTCGCAAGCCGATGGGGTAAATTGGGAGAACTAGAAGCTACTCTCCCCATATTCATAAACTCCTCTTCTACCCTGTAGATCCTTTCATGATCTACCACATCTTTTTCATAACTATTCTCTTGAAACAAGAAGAGTGTTATGACTAAAAAGCTCCCCAGACCAATACTTAAGCCCAATACATTCAGGCTTGATAGCAGCGGACTCCTGCGAAAAGACTGATACATGATTTTAAATAACCTGAAGTTCATTTTAATCAGTTTAAGCTTGTCCCTTTAATTCAATTATCGTTTCTGAGTGAATTCACTGGGTTTGCTGTAGCTGCTCTTAACGATCTAAAACCAGTAGTCAATACAGCGATAATAACTGATAAAACAATGCTTGAAATAAAGATCAGAGGACCAATGCTGATGCTATATTTGTACTCTTGGAGCCAAAAATCCATTAATAAATAGGCAAAGGGTCCCGCAAAAAGGAAAGCAATAAATACAAGTTTTAAAAACTCCAACGAGAAATTCGAAACAAGGCTAGAAACAGAAGCACCTAAAACTTTTCTGATACCAATTTCCTTCGACTTTTGGTTTGCCATAAAAGCCACCAATCCGTAAAGCCCTAGGCAGCCTATAAAAATTGAAATACCTGCAAATACGGTGAGTGATTGAGACATTTTCTCTTCTGTTTCGTAGAATTCCTTGATTTGGGCGTCTATAAAGTCATAGTCGAACTCATATTCCTCGTGCATGTCGTACCAGATATCTTCCAGTTCTGTAATGATTTCCTTAGTTCTAGCCCCGTTTATTTTAAGTCCAACTGTTCTATTTTGTCTTGCATCAGCAAACATCATCATTGGCTCTATGGCATCTGATAAGGTTGTTGAATGAAAGTCTGATACTACACCAACAATTGGGAACTTCCGCCCCCAAACGGTCGCTATCTCTCCGATAGCATCTTGAGGATTTGTTATTCCTGCTTTAGTAAGAAAAGTCTCGTTGACCACGAATTGACTCATAGTATCACTTTGCACTACCCAATCTCCGGCCACAAGTCTCAAACCATATGTATCCGCATAGCTATTATCTACTCTTTTGAATTGAATGTTTATTTCTGTCCTACTGGTATCGCTTGTGTTATAATAACTATTGGTGCCCATAATAGAGCCTGAAAATGGTGGATGAGAAGCAACAGATACTGACTTTACCCCTGGAATTTCTCCTACTCTCGATCTCCAGAGTTTCTGCTTTTCAAGTTCATTCTCGGCCATATTAAAGAAGATAATATGCTCCTTTTCATAGCCCATATCCACCGAGCTGAAATAATTCATTTGACGAACTGCCACGATGGTTCCGAAGATTAAAACTTGACATAAAAAGAACTGAAATACTACCAAGAACCTTCTCATAAACATATTGCCACCTTTAGAATCTAAAGCTCCTTTCAAAGCGGTTATCGGCTTGGCACTGGAGAGTACAAATGCAGGGTATAGTCCAGCTAATAATGAAACCAAAACCAATACACCCAATAAATAGCTCGCTAACAAACCATCGGATAAAAGCGCGAGTTCTATTTCTAGGTTAAAGAAGTCGTTTACAACCAATGGCAATAACCTTTCAGTAAGACCGATGGATAACAACAGTGAGATAAAGGTTATCATAAATGTCTCACCTAAAAACCTCAATACTAATTGCTTTCTACTACTCCCTAAAACTTTTCGCATACCTACTTCCTTGGCCCTTTTCACAGCCATGGCAGTAGACATATTGATAAAATTGAAGCATGCCGTAACAATAAGGAAGATTCCTATTGCCGAATAAGTCCACAAAAGCTGTTTGGAAGAACTACCACCAAAAGTGTTAAACCTATCGTCGAAGTGATAGTTAGCAAAATCTGACAAAACAAACTTTCTATCATCACGCGTCATGTTATTCCAGTTCTTTTCCACTAATGCAGGAAACTGGGCTTCCACATCTTCAGCAGTTGTGGCCGGGTCTAATTGAAGAAAAACAACATCATTACTACTTATGCTTCCCCATTGTGTGAATTCTCTATCGGCCTTTTTGGTTTCCATTGACATGAACAAACCAAATGGAAAGTCAGAATTCTTTGGCGCATTCTCTAGAACAGCAGTCACCAAAAGATCTTTGTCTTTATTAATCCTAATCGTTTTACCAATTGCAGACTCGTTCGGAAAATACTTTTCTGCTAATTCTTTACTCAGTGCTACATTGTTAGGGTTTTTAAAGGCCTCTTCTACGGCTCCTTCTAAAATTTCCCAATCAAACATTTCAAAGAAGTTCGGCTCCACATAGACCACATCTGGAGCTTCCTCGTAATACTTTATTTCGCCATTTTTCTCTGTGATAGATATAAGGCCATACCCTTCGTGTGAAATTAAAGTAGCATTGGCCAGACCAACAATCTGATCTCTTACTTCTTCAACTAATGGAAGAGGTGCCCCTCCTGAAGGGTAGTCATTGCCATCCACATAATCAATATGCCCCAGCCTATAGAGTGTATCTAAATTCTTGTGATATCTGTTAAAACTAAGCTCCTCTTTTACAATAAGGAACATAATTAGGCTACAAGTGATGCCTAAAGTAAGGCCCGAAATATTAATAATGGTAAAAGCTCTATTTCGAATAAAATTGCGCCAGAGTATTTTGAAGTAGTTCTTAAACATGCCGTTTTGTTTTGAGTTATTAGAAAAACTCTATCCAATTAGAATGCCAAATATATAAAAACCTGTATATCAATTATATACAATAAAAAAACGTTTCTTATAGACTTAGAAACGTTTGTTTTCATAACACTTTAGTGTTTGTTTTTGATACAATATTTTACTCCATTCTGAGAATGTTCGTTGGGTTATTTCTAGCCACTTTAATCGATTGGAAACAAACTACTAACCATGATACTCCAATTGAAGCGACAATGGCAATGGCATAAACCGTAAGTGTAATGTCAATTCTATACTTAAATTCTGTTAGCCAACCATCCATTATATAATATGAAATAGGCACCGCTACGAAGAAGGCGACTAAACTCAAGATAACAAACTCTTTAGAAAGCAATAGAATCAATTGCTTGACCGATGCTCCCAATACTTTTCGAATTCCTATCTCTTTTAAACGTTGTTCTGCTGTAAACGCTGTTAACCCTATTAGACCTAAAAGTGATATACCAATGGCTAATGATGCAAAGATGAAGAATACCTTTCCTAAACGCCGTTCAGATTGGTAATGTTGGTCAAATTTATCGTCATAAAACGTATATTCTAATGGTCTATCTGGCACTAGTTCACTCCAAATACTTTCTACTTTTGCAATCGTTTCTGACATGTCATCAGGCAAGATTCTGATATTTAAATACTGAGTAGATTTATTGTTCAAGACTACGAAAGTTGGGGTTATTTCAGCCTTTAAAGATTCGTTATGGAAGTCTTTCATCACGCCTACAACGATTCGATCTTGTCGCCCCCAGGTTTTCAGTTTTTTACCCAATGGATTTTCTTCCCATCCAAATTTTTTAACCGCCGCTTCATTAATAATAATGGCACCATCCACATCTGCTGATACAGATTTATCGAGTTTTCGTCCCAAAACCATTTCAATCTCCATCATATCAATAAAGTCTTCATCCGCCTCGAAAAGGTCTGAAATAATATATTCTTCAGACTTATCGTCTTCATTCCCTTCCACTTCTTTTAGTTGGAAAAAGGTAATGGCAGCCCTTGTAAAAACTCCGCTTGAATAAGAGGAAGATTCAACCGTCGGAATTTGATCTACAGCAGTTTTAAAAACTTCGCCATCACTACCAAATTCTTCATAAGTATTGATGTAAAGCGCTTGTTCTCGATTATAACCCAAGTCCTTATTTTGCAGATAACTAAGTTGACTTTGAATCACAATGGTCACCACAATAAGCATTTGAGCAATTAAAAACTGAAAGAATACGAGTCCTCTTCTTACAGACTTCTTACCCCCAGCTGTTCTTGCACCTCTTATAGCATCAACTGGTTTAAATCGGCTAAGTTTAATGGAAGGGTATAAACCTGCTAATACGCCTATGGATAGGTTAATGACTATAATGGTAAATAAGAACTCAATACTACCATAACTCAACTCAATACTTCTGTCGATCAAATCATTATATGCAGGAAGGATGCGCTCCGCCAATGCGAAAGCTATAAAGACAGAAATGGTTGTTAATACTATCGATTCAGTTAAGTACAGTCCTAGCAATTGGTTCTTATCGGCACCAATAACTTTTCTGAGACCAGTTTCTTTGGCCCTTTTCAAAGATTTAGCCGTTGCCAAGTTGATATAATTGACACACGCAATCAGTAAGATTAAAACAGCTATGGATGAAAATAAATAGACATATCGAATATCACCTGTCGGGCTTATACCGCTGGTAAACTTTGATTTCAGGTATATGTCTTCGTAGGGTATAATGCTAGGCTCGAAGTTTGGAGTACCATCCTCATCCTTGAAAAATCGACTACCAAAAAACTCACGACCAACAGATCTCATTTTATCAATCATCTGCTCCTCAGATGCTCCTTCGGCCTTTAAAAAATAAGTATTCGCAGTTGTACCCCATTTGCTCTGATCTTCGTTTTCAAACTGATTCAAGTCGTTCAACAAATTAATATTTGAGAAAATCATTGAAAACTGGATATAAGAATTCTTAGGTGGGTCAGCCGCTATTGCAGACACATAATACTGTTCCGTTTTATTCAATTGAATCAATTCACCGATAGGGTTTTTATCACCAAAAAGCTTTAGAGCCATTGATTCAGTAATCACAACAGAACTAGCAGCTTCTAAATTTGGGGCGCCTGTAATTACCTCAAAATCAAAAGTTTTAAACAAACTGTTATTCGAGTAGTACCAATTCTCATCGTAGAAAGTCTCGTTACCTACATTTATCAAAGCCTTATAGCCTCCTGTTAACTGAACTATTTCTTCAATTTCAGGTACGTTTTCTTTTAGAATACTACCTGCCGGCAAGGAGAATTTATCACTACCCGAAGTACCCTCAGGGGTATAATAGAGGGTTTTATAGGCATAAATTCGATCCCTTTTAGAGTGGAATTTGTCAAAACTTAATTCATACTTCACATACAAACCAATCAACAGAAATGCCGTAATTCCTATCGTTAATCCGAAAAGGTTAAGAAGAGAGAAAAACTTATCTCGTATTAAAGACCTATAAGCTACTAGAATATAATTTTTGAGCATGACTTTGAGTTTATTCGTTCCTGAGTACCTGAGTTGGGTTTAACATTGCTGTTTTTATTGACCTGACGAGAACCACTAAAACCACAAACATTATGGTAAGCAAACCGATCGCAATGAAAGGCTTTGCCGAAAGAGAAACATGGTAAGCAAAATCGTTCATCCAAGTTTGAACCCCATAGTACGCTAATGGTATTGATATGATGAAAGACAACCCAATCAACCAGACCATTTCCTTGCTTAACATTGATAAAATTTGACTGATTGAGGCACCGAGCACTTTTCTAATTCCAATTTCCTTTGTGCGCTGATCTATCTTATAACTTATCAGTCCGACTAAGCCTAGAAAGGCTACAAAGAGGCTTAAACCTGTGAAAATTGTTATGATTCTGCTCATGCGCTTTTCAGCACGAAAGAGCTGGTCAAACTTTTGATCAAAAAAGTAATAGTCGAAAGGCTCATCCGTAAAGCCTGCATAAAGCGCATCGATTTCATCGATGGTTTCATCAATCTCATCAAGGCGAATCTTAATATTAAACTGTCTGTGTTCGTCTCCTTTAAAAAACAACGTTGGAGCAATTGGAATGCTAAAATCAGCATAATGAAAGTCTTCAACAACGCCGACTATTTTGTATTTATCGTCGCCATAGCCAGTTGTAAATTGTTTTTCATAGAATTCTTCACCAAGTACCTTTGCAAAAGACTCATTGATCAAAATGGCTTCATATCCATCAATTTCATCGTTAAAGTTTCTACCTTCTACTACGTTTAAGCCCATAGTTGGCACAAAATCTGAATCAGCATATTTGTATTGTGCCCGGTAATAGTCGCCATTTCCACCTACCTCAGTCAAACCCGTAAGAACTAAATTGCCAATCATGCTAAATGCACTAGAGGAAATATTAGTGATTTCAGGCAGTTGTAATAGTTCGTTTTTGAAAGGGTCTACATTTTCACTTAACTGCCCTTTGCTGTTATCGACCACAATTACTCCTTCTTTGTCGAAGCCCAAATCCTTGGTCAACCCATAGTTCAATTGTTGATAAACGAAAACCGAAAACGTGGCTAAAGACAACGAAACAACAAACTGAAATACAACCAAACCATTTCTAAAAACCTTACTGCTACTTCCTACCTTATGATTGCCTTTTAAGACCACCGAAGGCTTGAAGGAGGTAAGTATAAATGCTGGATAAACCCCTGCTAAAACACCTGTCATAACTGCCGTTAGCAGTACGATAGACAACAGATAAGGATAATCTAAAACATTTACATTGAAATTTTCAAAACCAAAACCACCCATTACTTGCAATGCAACCTCGGCGAGCCCCATTGCTAAAAGTGCAGCGCCAAATGTGAGTAAAAATGATTCTAAGATAAAACGGACGATTAAATCCTTTTTCTGAGAGCCCAGAACCTTCCGTACCCCTACCTCTTTCGCTCTTTTGGATGCTTGAGCTGTAGACAGATTTACATAGTTGATTCCGGCCAGAATAATGATAAAAATTGCTATCCCGATAAACACAAATAGGTATTGGCCATTGCCGGGAGGAGAGGCTTCAAATTGAATATTGGACTTTAAATGAACGTCTGCAATATTCATAATCATTGGTAACTGAAGCTGATAAGAGGCCAAATAAGACTCAAAATCTTGAGCTTTATCTGTCATATCATATTGCGGCTTTGCAAATACTCTATCGGAGAGATTTTGAATATTATCGATTGGATTCTCAAGTTTGAAATAGGTATAGCCTACTGTACCGTTAAAGCCTTGTTCCTTTAACACCTTTTCATAGCTAACAGGATAACGGGCAAGTACCTCAAACCTTAAATGTGTATTTGAGGGCAAATCTTCAACTACACCTGTCACCTCATAAACATCTTTTGACACCAACGTCGATAAAGAAATACTTTCTCCCAGTGGGTTTTCTTCACCAAACATCTTCTCAGACATCGATTTTGTAATCAAGATTGAACTTGGTTTATCAAAAGCAGTCTCAGGATTACCATAGACAAAAGGAATTTCAAAAACGCCTAAATACTCTTGCGTGCTATAGAATACAGAAGGTTCGATTATACTTTCGCCTTGTTTGTATTTAATAGTGCCGCTGCTATGCGGCATAATATTAACCGTTGCTTCTACCCCGGCTACGTTTTCTTGCAACATATCCATGTGCGCTATGGAGGCAAAAGCAAAATTTCTATTGCTCAAACGATAAACACGTTCATGATCTTTAATATGTTGATCGTAAGAGAATTCTTGGCTTACATAAATACCGATCAGAATGGCTGCTGCAAAGCCAATGGCCAAACCGCTAATATTAATAGCGGTATACCCTTTACTCCTCTTAAGATTTCTTAAAATTGATATTAAATGGTTCTTGAGCATATTATTCGCTTCTGAGTGAATCTACAGGGTTAGACTGAGCTGCTTTAACTGACCTAACCCCGGTCGTTATCATACCGATCACCAGCGTAAAGCCAATAGAGATAAAGAATGTCCAGAAATTAATATCTACTCGATATTCAAAAGTTGTAAGCCAATCAGACATAAAGTAATAGCCAACTGGTGCAGCAATCAGAAAAGCGACAATGATTAAGATTATCAGCTCTTTAGAGAATATATTTAGAATCTGCGAAACGGTGGCTCCAAGAACTTTCCTAATTCCAATTTCCTTCTTCTTTTGATCTGCCATAAAGGAAACTAAGCCATATAAGCCCAAGCAACCGATCATGATGGCTATCCCTGAAAAAACTTGAAAGATGATCATCGTATCAGCCTCTCTCTGATAATTAGTCATAATATCGTCAGTCACTAACGTGTAGTCAAAAAGCACATCAGGAAATTGAGCAGTCCAGGCTGTTTCCACTGCTTTAAGCATTGCTGTAAATTGTTCATCTGAAACGTTATATTTTACGGCACCTTCATAAAAATAGCCTGGAAAACGTACCATAATCAGTGGATCTTTTTTCTCTCTAAGGCTCTTGTTGTGGAAGCCTTTAAAAACACCAACAATCTTTTTATCTCCTCCAAAACCTGTTTCAATAGTTAAGCCAATGGCATCTTGAGGATTTTCCAATTCCATAAGCGTTAAAATATCAGTAGAAACAAGAGCCTCTGAAAGGGTATCATACTTATTAATGTCTCGGCCTGCTAAAAGCTCTATTTCATATACATCTAAGTAGTTATCGTCAATTATTTTAAAGGCTACATCGTAGTTATCGCTTAGCCCTAAAGGCGCATAATTGAAGTTTGAGCCTGCATTAGAGTCATGCAGTGGACTTGCAAAATTATAGCTAACCACTTCTACACCTGGGAACTTCATTAACTCATTTCTCATAGGCGCCAGCTTAGCCTCTTCACTAGAAGGCAACGGAAAAGTTAAAATTGAAGACTGCTTAAAACCCAAATCTTGCGTTGAGAAATAGCGCATTTGCGAAATCACAACAAGTGTGCAAATCACAAGAACTTGAGATATAAAGAATTGAAATACGACTAAGCCTCGCTTGGTGTTAATGCTTCCGATCAACGATGATTGGCCTTTGCCTCTTAAAACCGCAACAGGTTTTAACCTAGAAAGCACTAAAGACGGATAAAGCCCTGCTAAAACAGTAACTCCCACTATAATTGCGGAAACTATAAGCAACAATTGCTGATCAGCGAAAAGATCCAATGAGAGCTCATTTCCTATAACAGACGCAAAGTTTGTCATGACCAGTTCGGCAATGCCCATTGATAGAATGGTGGAAGTAAGTGTAATCAGAAATGTTTCCCCTAAAAACTGAAAAATCAGTTGGCCTTTATGACCTCCAAGCACTTTACGAATACCTACTTCTTTAGAGCGTTTTATGGCCAAGCCTGTCGACAGGTTGACAAAGTTTATGCACGCTGTTAGCACCAAGAAAAGTGCTATGGCTATTCTGAACATATTCGTTTCCGGAGCCTCTGCGGTGCTACCGAACGTATTGTATTCTGGCTGAAAATGAATATCCTTTAGTGCTTGAGCACTAAAAGTTGTTCTGTTTTCAGAATCTGGAATATACTTCTTTCCAAAACCTGGCAATACATTATTGATCTCTTGTTTACCCACATTTTCATTGGCCAAGAAGTAAACTTGCGCGTTGGAAGATGTAGATGTCCAAGATTCTGGCTGATAGAAATCAAAAATCTCTTCAATCGACTCATATTCGATGAATATCTCGAAAGGAACAGACGTATTCTTTGGAGGATCAGCGATAACACCTGTTACAAAGGTTGAAAGTTCTACATTCAATTTTATTTCCTCGCCAATAATTCGATCATAACCTCCATCGGTAATTCCAAAAAACTTTTCGGCTAAGGAGGCGGTAATCACTACAGATTTTGGCTTGGTCAAAGCAGTCTCACTATCACCAATTAGCCAATCGTAATCAAATACTTTAAAGAAATCAGGATCAGCAAAACCGATGCCCTCACTTTGCTCATAATGCGTCCAATTATTATTATTTCTATTCTTAATACTTATCTGATTCTCACCTATATAGAAAGCTCGAACAGGTGTACCCAAATCAGGATAATCTGTTTTAAATGCTTTGGCAAATGGGTTCTGAATTCCTGCTTCTAACTCAACTAGGTTGGGGTTTTCCACCTTTTTAACAAACCTGTATATACGGTCTGAATTGGTATAGAAGGAATCAAATCCTTTCTCGAACAAGACAATCTTAAAAAGTACTAAGGCCGCACTTATGCCAAGGGCTAAACCAAAGACATTTATAAAAGTGAAACTCTTATTTCTAATCAAGTTTCTTATTGCTGTGATAAAGTAATTTCTTATCATATCCTGCCGATTTATTCGTCTCTAAGTGAATTTATTGGGTTGGCTTGAGCAGTTTTGAGTGCTCTAAAACCTACAGTAAGGGCCGCTATTATCAAAGTAGAACTAATAGCTATTAAGAATATCTTTGGCCCAAAATCTATTCTGTATTCATAGCCATTAAGCCATCCATCCATTACATAATAACCTATTGGAACTGCTAAAACGAATGCGACTAAAACGAGTAGAATCACTTCTCGAGAAAACATACTCAGAATTTTAAATATAGATGCCCCAAGAACTTTTCTAATCCCTATTTCCTTGGTCTTCTGGTTGGCCATAAACGATACAAGGCCGTATAAACCCAGACAGCCTATAAATACTGCTATACCAGCGAATATTTTTAATAAAGTATTAAATCTTTCCTCGCCAGCATACTGGCTTACAATTCTTTCATCTACAAAGCTATAAGTGAAGACATCCTCCGTAAAGATATCGGCCCAAACGGCTTCAATTTTACTAAGCGCATTATCAAAACCTTGATCTAGATTTAGTTTCACTCCTCCTTCAAAATACTGAGACATACCCTTCATCATGAAGACAGGGTCAATTGTTCCTCTAAACGAATTGTTATGGAAATCCTCGACAACACCTGTTATAATAAAGCTTTCATTATAAGCTGTTTCATAACGCTGACCAATTGCTGTCGATGGAGAATCAAAGCCTAAGCTTTCAGCCAGTTTCCTATTAATTACTGAAGATTCAGCTGGTGATGTTTCTGTGAAAAACACACCGGCGAGTAGTTCTAAGCCAAACAATTCTCCGTAGTGCTCATCCGTGTTCTTACGGTTTGCCCTTACCGTTTCAGTACCATTTCCATTAGGGTTCTTAATCTGATCTATGTTATTAATTCTTGCCACTCCAGGTGAACCCACATAAAAGCTTACCTCGCCGACTCCGGCTATCTCTTGTATTCTTCCCCTCAAGAGGTTCAATTTTTCCTCAGACCGCTCTGGGATAGAAAACGTCACAATGGATTCCGTATCATATCCTAATGGCTGTTTTATCATATAATTCATCTGATAAACTAGTACCAAAGTAGCAATCACAAGTGTTTGAGAAATTAAGAATTGAATCACTACCAAAACTCTCCTCAAAGACATTGCTGTTCCTCTACTATTAAGGGAACTATTGTTCGATTTGATAGTGACTAGAGGATTATAATTCGACAGCACGATCGATGGATAGAATCCAGAAAGCAGTGTGACCGTTATTGTTAATAAGAAAAGGAACAAGAAGATTTTAGGTTCAGAAAAAAGATTCAACCCTAAATTATAACCCAAAATTGGGTCTAATTTCATCAGAACAGCTTCGCTAATACCTAAGGAAATGACCAATGCAATGATTGTAATGACAAATACTTCGGATAAAAACTGAAATATCAAGTACGATTTTTTACTGCCAAGCACTTTACGAATACCAATCTCTTTAGCTCGCTTTACTGACTGAGCTGTTGCCAAATTCACAAAATTGATAGCCGCCGTTATAATCAGTATTAAACCTAATATTTGAAGGCTTGCAATGATGCTTTCATCAATTACGCCCCCCGACCCATAATCACCACTTAAATGCATACCTACTAGCGGCTGCAATTCCATATAACCATTGACGGCAAAACTCTGTAACTCTTCTAAATACTTTTGAGATGCCTGCTCTAATTGCGCATTGGCAGCCTCAATATCATGACCTTTTGGAAGCTCTACCCATAGGCGAGCGTCTCCATTAATGGTTTGCCAGCTGGTTAAGTTATTAGCATAAGGGTAGATTTTCGCTCCTTCATAGAACATCATATAGTCCATTCCAAAGTCTGTGTTTTTTGGTGGATCTTGATATACCGCCTCAATTTGTAAGGTCAATTGGTTCTCAAATTTGATAGTTTTGCCGATAACAGATTGATAACCATTGCCGTCTAGATCGAAAAGTTTCTCCGCGGAAGTCACTGAAATGGCCACTGTATTTGGGTTGACTAATAAACCGGAAGTTTTACCCGCTATAATGTTATAGTCGAACATTTCTAAGAAATCCGGCCCTACAAAAGCGATAGGATTGTTTTCTCTTATCTTAACCTCTACGCCCTGATCATTCTCTGTAGCAACTACGCCAACACCCCACCAGTGAACACCTGCTACCTTCCAATCTGGGAAATCATTTTTTAATGCCTTTCGCAGCGGATGCATCACAGAAATTGAGCGTGCTTCTTCCCCATTGTTTTCATATAGAATATTCACCCGATACATACTTTCGGCATTGGGGTGGTAAGTGTCGAAACTCTTTTCATAAGAAACGATACGGTAGATGATAATCGTAGAAGAAATTCCGAGAATCAACCCTAGAATATTAATAAGCACAAACGACTTATTCCTTTTTAGATTTCTTATTGCTGTGACGATGTAATTCCTAAGCATTTGTTAATATTTGGGAGAACTATAACCAATCTGATGCCAGAAATTTATCTAATTGATTATCAGTGTATTATACAATTTTTAGACGTAGTCAAGTAAAATATTCGTTTGTTTTCAATACATTTAAGTGTTTGTTTTTGATACAGTTTATTTATGGCGAAAACCGAAGCTAAAATCCTTGTTGTCGACGATGATGTTGATATTTTAAATACTGCACGCATGTATTTAAAACAGCAATTTACGCTAGTTCAGATTGAAAATGATCCTGAAAATATACCACTTCATTTTAACAGAGAGTCGTTTGACTTGGTGCTGTTAGACATGAACTTTAGAAAAGGAGAAAATGATGGATCTGACGGTCTAAAATGGTTGAATGTCATCTTAAATATCGACCCTAACGCCATCGTTATTCTAATCACGGCATATGGAGAGTTTGACCTGGCTGTTAAGGCCATTAAAGCCGGTGCTACAGACTTTATAACAAAACCCTGGAAGAATGAAAAACTCTTCGGTACGATTACCTCTGCCTTAAAACTAAGGCAATCCAAACTTGAAGTAGATAAGCTCAAAACTACACAAAAGACTATTTCAAGCGATATTGATCAGAAATTTGAAAACTTCTTAGGGGAATCTGAACCCATGGAAAGGGTATTCTCGCTTTTGAAAAAAGTTGGCCCAACAGATGCTAATGTTCTGGTTTTAGGAGAAAACGGAACCGGAAAAGAACTGGCCGCAAGGGCCTTACACCGGCAGTCAAATCGTGCTAGCGAAGTGTTCATAAATGTTGACCTAGGTGCGATAAGCGAAACCCTTTTCGAAAGTGAGCTTTTTGGTCATAAAAAAGGGGCGTTTACTGATGCTAAAGAGGATAAGCCAGGAAGGTTTGAAGTTGCTTCTGGCGGAACGCTCTTCCTAGATGAAATTGGAAACCTTTCTTTGCCTTTACAAGCAAAACTACTGTCGGTACTTCAGCAAAGGAAAGTTAGCCGTGTAGGTTCCAACAAAGAAGTTTCTATAGACATTCGGCTTGTATGTGCTACCAACATGCCACTTTATGAAATGGTAAAAGAGGGTACCTTCCGACAAGATCTTCTCTATAGAATTAATACGGTGGAACTCCGAATGCCTTCATTAGTTGAGCGCAAAGAAGATATGGAGCTTTTGGTGAAGCACTTTATGGCTATGTATGGAAAAAAATACAAGAAGCCCAATATGCGTATAGATACTGCAACCCTCAACAAGCTAAAAAGATATAATTGGCCGGGTAATATCAGAGAGTTACAACATGCTATTGAAAGAGCAATTATTCTTTCCGATGATAATAAGCTGACTTCGAATGACTTCTTACTCCAAACATCTAATAGTAACGAGGCAAATACCGAAGAGACTTTAAACCTTACAGAAATGGAGAAAAGGCTTATTCTAAAAGCTTTAGATCAAAACAATGGAAATGTTACCAGAGCAGCCAAAGCGCTAGGGCTAGATAGGCTCGCATTATATAGAAGACTTCAGAAATACGGACTTTAAGGAATAGTTATTATGGTATCTAAGCGGTTCGCCTTACTTGTCATCATCAGAATTATACTTCTGATGCTCAGTTTAACTGCATTGGCATTCATTTTTGCCAGAACAGAGCTTTTCTTCAACCAGATAATTCTTTTAGGGGTCATCATTCTTCAGGTTTCAGAACTTATTCGTTTTGTTACTCATACCAATAGGGAACTTGCCAAGCTACTGCTAGCCATTCGCTATTCTGATTTTTCTATCTCCTTTAAGGGTGGAAAAAGAGGAAAATCATTCAAAGAACTTCAAGAAGCGTTCGTGGAAATAATAGAAGCTTTTAAGAAAGTAAGCGTAGAAAAAGAAGCTCAATTTAGATTCCTTAAAGTAATAGTCGACAACATAAAAGTTGGGGTAATAGCTATAAAAGAAGAGTATTCAGTTGAGTTAATGAACGAAGGTGCTCAGGAAATGCTAAAAATTTCGACGCCAAACTATTGGAAGCAATTCGAACAACTACTACCCCATTTTGCACAGGAAATTGAGCATATGGACGACGGCGAAAAACAATTAATTGAGTTGAGTATAAAAGATGAAAGGCTCCAAGTTTCGGCTCAGGTTAATAGATTAAAAATACTGGGTTACCGCTATACCATCGTTACTTTTCAGGATATCAAGAGCGAGATTGAGCAAAAGGAGATTGAGGCTTGGCATAAGTTAATCAGAGTGCTTACACATGAAATAATGAACTCAGTTACGCCAGTGACCTCACTGACGGAAACCATGCTTATGCTAACCGAGAAAGAAGGCGTACCGCTACCACTTTCAGAGATTACGGAGGAAACTTTAGAGGACCTTAGGTTCTCTATGAAAACGATCCAAAAGCGAAGCGAAGGACTTTTACATTTTGTAGACGACTATAGAAGACTTACAAGAATCAAAGCGCTTGAATTAGAAGAAGTAAAAGTGAAAGGCGTGCTTGAAGAAATTGCTATGCTTTTAAAGTCGGAAGCAGAAAAATCTGCTGTCGCAATTACTATTTCTTGCCCAGAGTTTTTAATAATCAATATGGATCGAAAACTCATCGAACAAGTCCTGATCAATTTGATAACTAATGCAAGGCATGCATTAGAAACTACTGAAAATGGGGTAATAGAAATTAGAGCTCGTGAAGATGGTACAAGTCAAATGATTGAAGTTATAGACAATGGTACTGGAATAGACATTGACAAACAGGAGGAAATTTTCGTGCCTTTTTATTCTACAAAAGAACAAGGATCGGGCATTGGCTTAAGCCTTTCGAAACAAATAATGAAAAAGCATAAAGGAGACCTCACTGTTAAATCCGAAAGTGGTGCAGGGTCTACGTTTAGATTACAATTCTAAGACCAAATAAATAAGTACTTAAATCGACATTAAATTACAGAATCAGATTATTTTTGATCTGTAGAAATTGACAGTTAGTCTATGGACATCTTTACTATCATTACCATTTTAATAGTGCTATCGGCACTTTTTGCCTTTGTAAATACTAAGTTTTTAAAGCTTCCATTTACCATTGGATTAATGATCATTGCGATCTGTTTTACGTTGATCATTATCGGTTTTGGGCAATTTGAACATCGAATTCTCGATGAAGCTAAACTGCTCATAGAATCCATAGATTTCAAGACTGCCTTACTCGAGGTAATGCTCAGTTTCTTGCTCTTTGCAGGGGCTTTACATACCAAACTCGATGGACTGGCTAAACATAAGGCTCCTATTTTAATGTTCTCTACAATTGGAGTTCTAATCTCCACATTCTTAGTAGGTGGTATGTTTTATTATACTGCTCAACTTGTCGGTCATGAAATAGAATTCATCTATTGCCTGCTTTTTGGAGCGTTGATCTCTCCTACCGACCCTATAGCGGTTCTCGGCATATTGAAGGATGCTAATGCGCCTAAAAAACTGGAGATTAAAATCGTTGGCGAGTCGCTATTTAACGATGGTGTAGGCGTTGTCATATTTCTAGTGATCCTATCGATTGCTCAGAAAGGAATTGCTTCAGTAGAAGCACAAGAAGTTGGCTTACTCTTTTTTGAAGAAGTTTTCGGTGGCATTGCACTGGGCTTTTTATTAGGGTGGGTTGGTTTTAAACTCATGAAATCGATCGATCATTATGAGACTGAAGTAATGATTACACTTGCTTTAGTAATGGGCATCTATGGTGTGGCAAGCTATTTCCACTTCTCAGGTCCTTTGGCCGTTGTCGTTGCTGGAATTTTCATCGGAAACAAGTCTCCTGAGATTGCTTGGTCGGAAACCACGCACAATTATGTGAATAAGTTTTGGGAGCTTATTGATGTTCTTCTGAACGCCATTCTTTTCGTTCTAATTGGCCTTGAACTGCTGATCGTAGACAATAGTGGGGAATTTATTCTACTTGGCCTTTTGGCTATTCCTATTAGTCTTTTGGCCAGATACATTGCCTTAGCAGGACCTATCTATTTGTTCAAGAAGAAGTTGGAGTTTATCCCAAAAACAAATTTAATCATGACATGGGGCGGAATAAGAGGTGGGATTTCTATTGCACTTGCACTTTCGCTTCAGCCAGAGATGGAACGCGAGCTTTTCCTAACCGTAACTTATGTAATAGTAGTGTTCTCTATTATTGGCCAAGGCTTAACACTCGGGCCGTTAGTGAAAAGGATTCTTAAAAAATAAACTTCAAGTCAACGCAGAACTGGCAATAGCCATTTCATTGCTAAGGCCAGCCAGACTACAAGTATTCCAAAACGGCTAAATATCTTTCGTCTAGAAGAAAACCAGAAATATAAAAGGGCCAAAATGTAAATAATGGCAAATGGATATTTTGGAATGTAGTATGGTAGTGCTATTAACTGAATGAGCAAGAAGAAGGCAATGACTAATGGCGTTGCGGCAAATAATAGCCTATGTGCTTTATTGAGTCTTAAGCTATTTTGACTTTCTATTCCAGCGAAAACCGAAAAAAACGCAAAAAGGTAATAGCCAACATCATATTCTTTTAGAAACGGTAAATAGTCCACAGCACTGCTGATAGCTAATAACACCGTTGCCCAAAGTGTTGTACTCTTTTTCGCTTTCCTTGACCATAGCAAAGCGATAAAAGCCGCTAACAAGGTAATCATTTGGTCCATTCAATTAACAAGATACCAAAAAGGATGGACTATGGATTCAAAACGTAAGTGACCAAATGGACTATAAAAAAGTAGACCCTCTGCCAAACAGAAGGTCCACATTCACCTAAACACCGAAGAAAGATTTTTCGCAAATCACCTCTCCAGATTTCTTCTTTTTCAATAATAGACTAAACCTATTAACGCCTTAGTAACTAAGGAAAACAAAGTTCATGTAAATTATCCCGACCATCAATACCTAATTTTGGGTATATATAGTTTGAATTGGAAAGGCTGCTTGATAATTGAGTTAGTTGACCTCTAAAAAGCCGAGCACTTCAGCTCTGTTTTTCACGCCAATCTTGTTATATAGATTTTTCAAATGGAATTTCACTGTATTATTTGATACATAGAGTTTTTCTGCAATTTCAGCATTGGTATAGCGCTTAGCAATTAATTGCATTACCTCTAATTCACGGTTCGACAAGCCATATTCTTCTGACATGTCATTCACGAAATCAACGGCGTTATCGTCAACCACTTTATTGAGCTCTTTAAAAGCTCTTATTACTTTAATTCTGTTTTCTAGTATGTTCTTTATTCTTGCTAAGAATACGGCCGAACTAAAAGGCTTAGTCAAATAATCATCGATGCCAAGTGTAAGGGCATGGAGTCTGTCTTCCATTTCCGCCCTTGCCGTTAACATCACCACTGATACATGATGTAATGTTTTATCAGCTTTTATAGCAGCCAGTAACTCAAATCCGTCCATTTCAGGCATCATCACGTCAGAAATCACTATATCTACTTCATTAGTTTTCAACTGATGTAACGCCACTTTTCCATTTTCCGCAGTCAATATCTCAAAATATGGTTTAAGTGTTTGGGCAACGAAGTTTCTCATATCTGGATGATCTTCAGTGATCAGCAAGACTGGTTTGTCAACAGAAAAAACCTCAGCGTATTTTGAAAGCACATCATTAAGAGCAATATCTAAGCCTTCATTATCTGTGCTTATCAGCGGCTTTATGTGCTCAGGCTTAGCTTCTTTCTTAGGGAAACGGAAGGTGAATTTTGACCCTTGCTCTAATTTACTCTCTACTATCAGTTCCCCTTTTTGTAGTTCTGCCAGCTCTTTTGCTAAAGCTAGACCAATACCAGTGCCACCTTCTGCTTTCTTCCCTGGTAACTCTGACTGATAATAGCGATCAAAAATATGCGGTAGATCACTAATATCTATTCCGACCCCATCATCTTCCACCAGCACTTCAATTCCATCAGCACCGTGATTTTCCTTAACCTTTACAATTATTTTAGTCTGCGTGAATTTTAATGCATTCGATAGGAGGTTTCGAATGATTTTCCCCGATTTTTTCTCATCTAATACGAGTGTAAGGTCATCTGAAGGTTCAAAATCAAATTCGAAAGCTATATTCCTCGCTTTGGCCGTAGCACTATACTCTTTGAGCATGTCGCCCATAAACTCATGAAGGCGAACTGGGTTTTCAACCAAAGATAATTTACCGGCATCCAGCTTCGCCAAATCCAATATCTCTTCTACTAGAGATAAAAGGTTAATACCGTTTTTCTTGGCAACAATTAGGGTTTCTTTTACTTCCTCATTGTCGATTTTACCACTATTCACTAACGATTCTAGCGGGGCATTGATAAGGGTAAGAGGCGTTCTTAATTCATGCGAAATATTGGCAAAGAACCTAGACTTTACTTTATCTAATTCCTTAAGACGATCGGCTTGTTTTTGAATGAGCTCTTTATCTTGTTCGGCTTGGTCTTTTTGATTCCTAATCTCTTCGGTCCGTTCATTTACAATCTGCTCAAGTTTAACTTTCTCATTTTCTAAGCGCTTGATATTCAGTCTTACAATAAACCAAATAATTAGCACTAAGAATATAAGGTAAAAAGCTAAGGCCCAATAGGTAAGGTACCATGGTGTAGCTATAGTGAAGGTGAACTTGGCTTCTTCACTTAATTGGCCATAAAGATTTCTTGCCCTAACATGAAACGTGTAATCACCAGACGGCAGATTGGTATAGTTCCTATCTGCCTTGCTGGTCCATGGTGCCCAAGTATCTTCGGTTCCTTCTAAATAGCTTTCAAAGTCTAGTTTTTCTATCTCTTCATAATAATTTGAAGTATACTCAAAGTGAAGGGCGTTTTCTCTAGAACCTAGATTGACAGTAGGTTGATTTTCCAAACCAGCATAAATCAAGGAATCCCCTTTAGTAGTAACTTTTACGGTTCTAATTAATGCTTTAAAGTCTTTTGCTTTTGCTTGATTAAAATCCCAATCAAAATGTCTAATGCCTGATCCAGCTATCCAAACATCATTACCGCCCAACCCTGTTACATATTCTGAATTATGGCTGGAAATTTTTTCGAAAGGAGAATATTGAATTGAATAACCTTCCGTTCCTTTTTTTAGAATGGCTTTACCTCCAGGATTAAGTGAGGTAAATATATCCCCATTCGCCATTTCTATAAATCGGAATACGTACTGATCTTTTAGCAAAGGATTGAATTGACCAGTACTTTCAAATCTATCTAAAGATCTATTATAAGTATATATGCCGTTGGCGGTCGCGAAATATAGACCTCTTCTATGTCTAAAGACTCTATTTTTTTCTTGCTGAGGTAAGCCTTCCTCTATTCCATATGTCTTGACTGATAAAACACTGTCTTTCCTTTCATTTAAGTGAATTTTAAAAACACCAGTGCCCGAATCGGTCATCCAAATGTCTCCACCTTCAGTTTGTTCCAAGAAATCCATTTGCTTATTAAAGCCCTTAATTTTTCCGTTAAACTGCCATTCCCCATTCTTCTTCTGAAATGTAAATAGGTTACCAGCAATACTGCCTAACACCATGTAGTTTGAATTCTTAAGGGCAACAGCGGCCCAAAGGCGTTCGCCTCGATAAAGGGGCTTTACACCTGTATCCATTATCTGTACAAGACCTGAGTTTCCTGCTGCAAAAAAATCATCCTTATGTTTTAACGTCATCCATACACGCTCGTTTGAGTCCCAAACCGGAGTAAACGGTTTATAACCATCTTTTAGGCTCTGCCAAGGACTATTATCGCTTTTTTCTACCAAACCAGTGGCTGTAGAAACGTAAGTTTTACCGCGCCATTTCTGAGTATAGAGCACATAGCCTTCTACGCCTTGCCTACCGTCAATAACTGTAAAAGGGGTGTTGATTATAAGATGAGATATTGAACCGTGCTGAGCGATCCAAAGGTTTCCATCTTTATCATGAAAAACATCTTGAACAAGGGCATTACTCGGTAGGCCAGTACTTTCATCGAACTTTTGAATGAGTTTACCACTTTTATCTATGATAACTACGCCACCTGTTATGGTACCAAAGGCAAAATAGTTATGTCCTATTCGCTCTCCTGAAAACGCTTTTTTATCTTTTAAAAAATTCGTTACTTCTGTATTCCAAGCTGATACGGAGTTAAAATCGTACTTTAAAAGCCCATTGTTCTGCGAAACTAAAAGCAGTTCATTATCGGAAAACTTAAGAATTTTTCGAAAAGTATATTTCTTGAGTTCTGCCGAATTAGGTAGAATTTCTAATCGATCTCCCTTAAAAACCATCAGGCCTGACACAGAACCATGAACGTAATATTGACCATCAATAACATCAGATTGCCCATAACGTTCTTCACCTTTAATTGAATTGAAGGTTTCAGTGGTTGTGTTATAAATGAGCAGTTCGAATGTTGATCTATAAATTACTTTATCATCTACGATTTGGACATCCCAAATGTCAGTTGACCTTTGTTCGTCAACCGGTAGAAGTTCGTTTAGAGAATGGAATTGTAAAAGACCAATTGAATCAGCTTCAAGGTATCCTAGCAAGCTTTTACTAGCCGTATATATTCTTCCATTTTCGGCGATAGATATACCTCTAAACGAATCGTCTGAGAGATTTCCATCTACTGCCCATTGCTTTCCATCAAATTCTATGACACCGGTAACATTGGTGAAGTAAAGCAGGCCGTTTTGATTTTGGGCAATTCTATAACTCTGCTCATGCGCACCATAATCCGTATGTAAATAGTTTTTGATAAAGGGGGAACCAATCTCTTTGATTTCTACGCCTTGCTGACCTTGAAAAGCCGAGGCAGAAAAATTGGCCAAAAGGGTAAACACTAGAATAAGCGTTCCTTTGACAAATTGGTTGATATTGAGCTCGAACGCGAATAATGGATTATTCACTACTAAGTAGAATCAGGTTTTGGTTAAAACACAATATAGCCACTTAGAATGGGGACACAAAGTATATGTTTAAACATATATACTAAGCGTATTAAATAAAAGGCCTCCACTTCTTGGAGGCCTTATTGAGGGAAGTGTTTTTCTGACTGACACTACTGACTAATGACTCCCCTGCTATGATCTTTGAGACTGCTTTTACAACAGTTTTATTTCAATACAAAAATCCAAAAAATATATGGGGTACAACCTACCCTATCGGGGTAGTTTTTTAAAAAAGTCACTCTATCAGCATTAAAATAGGCTTTTATTTATAAATACGTAAGCACTTACGCGAATTCATTGCAAACTTAGTTGCCTTTTTTCACAGGTCTTTTCCATCGAATCGGTGCTTTAGGTTCTGGCTTCAGTACTACTTCCTGTGATTCTAATAACCTTAAAGCCTCTTTGATAGCAGCTTCTAACTGTGGATCTTTACCCGAGACAACCAATTTCGGCAATTGTTCGACTTCAATATCTGGCGCTACGCCTAGTCCCTCAACATCCCATTCACCGTCAATATTATAGAAACCACCTCTTGGGGCTACCATTCTACCATTATCGATAAATGGAGGTGTATCCCAAGTACCAACAAGTCCACCCCAAGTCTTAGTACCAATTAATGGCCCGATTTTCATCTGTTTGAACATAAATGGCAAAAGATCTCCTCCAGAACCTGCTCTTTCATTTATTATCATCACTTTAGGCCCCCAAATTCCTGCACCCGGAGATGGGAAAGGAGTATTACCTTCTATTCTACTATTGAAATACCCATGTAATTCTCGTGACATTACATCAACCATATGATCGGCCGCGGATCCTCCACCATTGTTTCGTTCATCTATTACAGCACCTTTCTTGTGTTGTTGTGTAAAGTAATATCGATTAAAAGAGGTGTAGCCTCCGTTTCCAGTATTCGGCACATAGACATAGGCCAACTTGCCATCAGAGAGCTTATCGACTAATCTCCGGTTACTTTCGATCCATTCGCGCTGTCTAAGTCCATTTTCACTTCCAATTGCTCTTACTACAATACTTCTGGCACCATCCATTTTTGGCTTGTCGTTTACCAAAAGCCTCACTTGCCTGTTGGCTGTTCCTTCGAAATAACTATAGAAATTTCGATCAGTTGAGACGGTCTCTCCGTCAATTTCTAGAATGTAGTCTCCTGTTTTAACGTTTATTCCTGGTACAGCTAGTGGAGCGGTTAAGTTAGGGTTCCAGCTTTCAGCAGTATAAACTTTAGCTATTCTAAACCCATTTTTAGTTTTAGCGATATCGGCTCCTAAAAGGCCTACTCTATCACTGGTGAGCCTTGGGTAATCTCCACCTGAAACATAAGAATGCCCTACCGCTATTTCTCCACTGATAATATCTACGATATAGTTTAAGTCGGAACGATGTCTTACATGGTCTACCCATGGTGAATACCATTCCCATACGTCATCCCATGGCGCACCGTGGGTATTGTCTACGTAGAGGAAGTCACGCATATATCGCCAGCCTTCTTTCAGAATTTGTTTGGCTTCTTTTTTTGGATCAACTTTTACTCTTATTCCGCTAACATTTAACCTACCGTCGCCAGCCTTTTTAGGGCCTCCTGAAGTTGAAATAATCCCCCAATTTCCTCCGCTATTGTATAAAAGGTTTTTACGGTCAGCCGATACTATACCTGAGCTTATACTTGGCAAAAACGGAATGGCTTTAGATTCGCTAATGCTATATCTCCAAAGTTTAGTGCCAACATTTGGTACGGCTTCGGTGTAGAAAAACTGGCCTTTTTGAGCGGGCATCATTTGTGTGTAATTTCTTGCGGGAACTCTAATAGGTATGATTCTATTTTGGATTCCATCGACATCAATATTGACAACTACTTGGTCAGTTTTTTTATTCTCCTTGTCTTTTGTCTCTTCCTCATCGCTTTTTGGTAAAAATGGTGATTTTCCATTCTCGCTTAATACAATCAAATAGGGGACTCGAGTCACGGGCATATTGAAAGAGCTCATATCGAGCCAACCACTCGCCATTCCATAATCAGTACTGGCCAAGAAATACAAATACTCGCCACTTTCGTCCCATACAGGAGAGATAGCATCGGCCATATGATCAGTTAACTGATGTGTTTCTCCAGTTTCT
The DNA here is from genome assembly GCF_049099775.1 of Roseivirga sp. Lineage (GTDB taxonomy): Bacteria > Bacteroidota > Bacteroidia > Cytophagales > Cyclobacteriaceae > Roseivirga. Next base: position 153,005 of record NZ_JAGDZM010000005.1, read on the forward strand.
ATATGATGTACTTTGACGGATTTAAACTGATTTTCTTGTTGTCGCACGTATGCAATCCATTTGCTATCTGGCGACCATTCTGGATTTAATGAACGATTCGGGTGAGCGAATAAGTCTGATTCTACCTTTTTAACTTCTCCGGAATTGACATTTACATACCAGAGGACATAATCAGTATCGGTATAGGCTATAAAATTACCATCTGGCGACCATTGTGGCCTGAAATAGAAATTCTTACTAGGCAGAGATATGGCCTTCGGTGCCTCTGACGCGATTTGATCAGTAATCATCAATTCATATTCTCCTGATTGATCAGAAAACCAAGCTACTTTATCTCCTTTTGGAGACCAAAGAGGGCTTCTTTCTGCACTGCTGCTTGAGTTTGTCAGATTTCTCCAATTCCCTTCTTTTTTTGGTACCGTAAAAACATCGCCTCTAAATTCGAAAATAGCTCTCTTTCCTGTTGGCGATATCTGGGCATTTTGAAGTTGTCTCGCTGATGCGTTCACCCATCGAGGTCTTCCCCAGTTCATATCCCCAGCTACCGTAATGTTCAATTGCTTTGTATTACCCGAATTTGGATTTAACAGGTGCAGATGACCTCCTTGTTCGTACACTATACTTCCGCCACCTGCATCTATATTCTTTACATCAAAATCGGCATGAAACGTCTCTTGCTTTTCCGTTTTTGTTTTGGGATCGAAACTCCAAACATTGTTCGCATAGTCTCTTTCAGATAGATAGTAAACCTTATCTCCTAACCATACCGGACTTGTTTGTCTTTCTCCATCAGTTTGAGGCGTTTCTATCAGGTTATGGTTTTTCATATCAACAATCCAAATTGGCTTAGCCTGACCTCCTCTATGATTCCTCCACTCTGGGTCCCAGAATGAAATTTGTTGATAGGCCATATGTCTACCATCAGCCGATAACTGACCATCTACTGCTCTTGGTATAACTAATTCTGTTGGGTGGCCTCCATCTGTTGACACACTATAAAACTTCGATTCTTTTGTCGGATGACTTTTGCGTCCTGAACTAAATAAGACCTCACCTTTTGGTGTCCAGCCTGTTACATTATCGGCAGAAGGATGCCATGTTAGTCTCTTAGGTTCTCCACCGGCTGCAGGTACCACAAAAACATCTGTGTTACCATCATACTGGCCTGAAAAAGCAATCATAGTACCGTCTTTTGAGAAATGCGGACTTGTTTCAGCACCATTGTTAGACGTTAGCCTTCTAGCACTTCCTCCTTCTTTATCAACTATCCATAAATCATTGGCATAGACAAAGGCTATTTGGCTATTTGAAACGGTTGGTTGCCTCAGGAGCATGGTTCCTTGCGACAATGCTTCAAATGGGAAGACAAAAAGCACAAAGAGTAGTAAAATAGTAATGCGATTATTTTTCATGGTTAAGGAGTTTATCGCCATCAAGATATAAAAAAATCAACCTTAGGAATAGAGAGATTCATTTTAGTGGCAAAAGCAATTTTTCAAACATTTTTAACTAGCTTCATAACTACTCAACTGAATGTTTCCTACCATGCAGAGAATCAAAAAAGTATGCATTTACTGTGCATCGAGTGATAAAATTGATGAAAAGTACTTCGAGGCCACTCAAACTATCGCCAGAGCGTTAGTCAAGAATAACACTACTGTGGTTTATGGGGGCGGTGCCAGGGGGTTAATGGGCACATTGGCCGATACCGTTCTAGAAGAAAAAGGAAGAATCATTGGCATAATGCCTCATTTCATGAAAGAGGTTGAGTTCCACCATAAAGACGTTAATGAGTTCATATTTACTGCCGATATGCACGAAAGAAAAAAGCAGTTTATGGTTGGTGTAGATGCTTTAATTACCCTCCCGGGTGGTTGTGGTACTTTCGAAGAGCTTATGGAGGCCATCACACTAAAACGTTTAGGAATTTTCACTAAACCAATCCTTATCCTAAATTTGGATGGTTACTACGACGACTTGCTAAAAATGCTCGATAGAGCGATTTCTGAAGGCTTTCTAAGCGAAAAACACAGACCCATTTGGACAGTTTTTAGCGATCCTGCCAAAGTAATTGAAGCTATTATGAATAGTACGCCTTGGTCTAGCGATGCAATAAATTTTGCGCAAGTGTAACTATTTAGATGATCTTTAAATCTCAATTTTCAGCTGTGTCCTCCAGCTTTTTAAAAGCAATTTTCATTTATGATTTGCTAAAAGGCTAAAAATGCTGAAATTTCACTCTGAAAAGTGCCATAATGCACCGGAATAGACTACTCTTTTTTCTAATACTCTCACTCGGAACCTTCCCTATTTTTGGGCAGCAGAGTTTTTACAAGAACATTCAGTATTTATCGGATGCAAAGCAGACTGAAATAGAGCAAGGTAAAATTCTTGTCTTCAAGGATGCTTCAAATTCGTTAGATATTGATAAAATCAAAGACCTTTCTACTGACGACTATATTGAATTAAATAAGATTCGGCGTTTTGATCGCAACGCTTCATATTGGGCTTATATTCAGCTAAAAAGTCAATTTAATACAGACCTTGAGTATGTAATTAAAGGTGGTATTAATTCAAAGGAGACTTATTATACGATAGTTGATAATGAGTTAACGGACATTAAAAAGACTGGCTATCATTTCAATATTGCATCTAGAGATATTAAAAGAGGTCATCAAACAAGGGTCAAAGTAACAATACCAAAAGAAAAAACGGTTCACCTGTTCGTAAAAATTGAGTCAACCGATAATTCGCCGATCAATATAAGTTTACAGCTTGTCCCAATTAAAGAGTGGAATGTAAAATTTGAAAACGATAACCTCTTTCAAGGTGTTTTTTCTGGTGTTTTACTGATATTCTCAATTGTGGCCCTTTTTATTTATGGGTTTACAAAAGAACGTGTCTTTTTATACTTCGGGCTTTACACATTTGTCAACCTCATTTACTTTTCTCATCTGCATGGTCTCATTGAATTTTATTTCCTACCTAGTTTTGTAGACCCCATTCCTGTTTTATGGCTTCTTCCATTGTTAAGCGCTGCTGCATATATAACTTTTACTCGACACTTTTTAAGCACCAAAACAGAACTTCCAAAATGGGATCTTCTTTTCAGAAAACTCTCCCCTTTAGCAGTTATACTTTTTGTAATTGGGTCTATCTTTTTGGTGATAACTAGAGACTTTTATCATAGTCTATTAGGAACCAGAGTTACCTTATTGCTCTTTATCTTGTTAGCCGTGGCGTTTATGGTTCAGGCAGGCCTAAGCAAGAATATTATTGCCAAATACTATGCCTATGGAACTCTGTTTTTTGTTGCCTCATTGCTGTTCTTTCTGGCGAAGCAACTTTCAGCGCCATCGCATGACCTACCAATTATAGTTCAAATAGGAATGCTATTTGAAATAGCAATCTTTAGCCTTGGCGTAAGTCACAAACTCAAGCGTCAATTTGAAGATCATAACATTACCCAACGTTCATTAATTCTTCAGATGACGAAGAATGAGGAATTCCAACTTAACGCCAATCAGGAGTTAGAAGAAATAGTGGCGGATAGAACTCAGCAGATAAAGAAACAAAACGTAGCACTTGAAAAAGCTCATAGAGTAGCAGAAAAAGCCACCAAGGAAAAATCCGATTTCCTTTCTGTAATGAGCCATGAAATACGTACGCCTTTAAATGCTATCATCAGTCTTTCCCATATCATGGAAATGGATAATAAAGACGATGAAATGAATGAATACATTGATGCGCTCAAGTTTTCAGCGGAAGGCCTGCATTCTTTAGTCAATGATATTCTTGATCATAACAAAATGGAGGCGGGTAAATTAAGGCTAGAACATATTGAATTCTCCTTAATCGATCTCTTAAGAAATCTCGGTGAATTATTTAAGTATAAGGCTAACAATAAAGGCATCGAACTTCGAATTGAAATTGGAGAGCATTTGCCAGACCGATTGCTTGGTGATCCAACCAGACTTACTCAGATTCTTACTAACCTGATCTCTAATGCTATTAAGTTCACTGGGGAAGGCTATGTTCATATTAAAGCCTCCCTCGCCGGCATTAAAGATGATATTTCAACTGTATCTTTCTCCATTTCCGATACAGGGATTGGTATTCCTGAAGATAAGCTTAAATCTATTTTTGAAGATTTTGAACAAGCTAGTAATGAAGTAACCAGAGAATATGGTGGCACAGGACTAGGGTTATCCATTGTGAAGAATTTGTTGAAAATGATGGGGAGTACCATTGAGCTGAATAGTAAAGAAACTGAAGGTTCCTGTTTTGAATTTGATATTGACTTTGGCCTAGGTCCAGAGTTTCAAATGATTGATCTCCAGCAAAAAGATCGAGATAAAGACCTCAAGGGCTTAAACATTTTAGTGATTGACGACAATCATATGAATCGTTTGGTTTTGAAAAGGCTGCTTCAAATATGGAATGGTGAATTCACGGAAGTAGATAATGGCATAGATGCGCTCAAGATTTGTGAAGAGAATGCATTCGATTTGATTCTTACAGATTTAGAAATGAGGCCCATGAACGGTTTTGATACGGCGATTAAAATCTCCAAAACTTCTAAGAACAAGCAAACTCCTATTATTGCCATGAGTGCTCATAATCCACTCGATTTTGAAATTGAGTACAAGGAATCAGGCTATGTTGATTTTGTACATAAACCATTCGACCCTGAAGAACTCTTTCAGAAACTGACCGCTGTTCCTCAAACAAAGAAGTGAGTTTAGTATTTCAGCTTCCAAGATCTTCAACAATATGAATCAATTCAGAAAGAATCATTGCTGTGGCACCCCAAACAATTTCCCCTTCCACATCGAAATAAGGTGAGTTAATTGTGTAAGGAGGAAATTTCATGGTTTTCATACCACGGTTGTTTGAATCTTTCAGATGACTCAAATTTGGAAGTAGCACTCTATCCACCTCTCTTTCGTCAGGTATAAAATCAGGTTCATTTTTTAGAATACCTACGGTAGGAAAAACCTTAAAATTACTAGCGATGATAAACAACTCAGAAAGCTGTCCTATCACTTGAATATCATGAGGTAATACCCCTATCTCTTCGTGTGTTTCGCGCAGAGCCGTATCTACTAAGTTTTTATCCTGCTTTTCTACCTTGCCACCAGGAAAACTAACTTGACCGCTATGAGCACCTTCATACACCGGTCTTTTCATCAGTGGTAGATAAATATCTCCATCTTTTGGATAAAGCAGCACCATAACCCCTCCCGGCCGAGCTGGTTGTGCAGGATTTTCTTTAAAACGACTTTCGCTAATGGGCCTAGGCGCCATCAGTTCTTGAGCATAGCGACCAGGAAGTGGTTCGCGAAGCCTATCGCTTAAACGATCGGTAAACAATTGAAAAGATTCTGAGGTCACTTGGTAAAAATATACTTTATTAACATTGATAAAATTATAAACTTGAAAAGGTTAACTGTCGTTCCAATTCATATGTTGAATTTCATTTTAAATCATGAGGTATAAGAGTCTAGTTATATTCCTTTTGCTTTTTACTTCGCTAACCGTTGTTGGACAGAGCGAGAAGCTCAAGATGGCCAAGTTAAGATATAACGGAGGCGGCGATTGGTATGCCAACAAAACAGCCTTACCGAACCTTGCTAAGTTCTGCAATCAGTACTTAAGAACATCTTTCGATGAAGAAGACGCAGTGGTAGAAGTCGGTAGTCCCGAACTCTTTGATTATTCTTTCATTTATATGACAGGGCATGGGAATGTTGTTTTCAGTAGTTCCGAAGCTGAAAATCTAAGAAACTATCTAGTCTCAGGAGGTTTTCTCCATATAGATGACAATTATGGACTTGATGCTTATATCAGGCTTGAAATGAAAAAGGTGTTTCCTGAGCTTGAATTTGTAGAATTACCAATAGATCATCCCATTTACAACCAAAAATTCAAGTTCGAAAAAGGGCTTCCCAAAATTCATGAGCATGATAACAAACCACCACAAGGTTTTGGCCTGATTTATGAAGGTAGACTATTGTGTTATTACTCTTATGAGTCCGATTTGGGCAATGGTTGGGAAGACAAAAGAATCCATAACGATCCGGAAGAAGTTAGACAAAATGCTTTGCGCATGGGTGCTAATATCATCTCGTTTGCACTGACTCAATATTAGGGTAAAATTCAAAATAAACTAACAGGTTAGTTTGAAAACTAGCCAGATAGTTGTATCATTGATTGATAAGAATTAAAATTAGGAATATGAAGGAATTGACTAAAGCGGAAGAACAGGTAATGCAAATCTTGTGGCAAATCGAAAAAGGGTTTGTTAAAGATGTATTAGCTAAAATTCCAGAACCAAAACCTGCTTACAATACCGTTTCTACTATCATCCGAATTTTAGAGAAAAAGGGTTTCGTCGGATATAAAGCATATGGAAAAACTCACGAGTACTTCCCTATAGTAGATAAAACATCTTACAGCAATTTTTACCTGAAGAATTTCATTGGAGGGTATTTCGGAGGATCATTCCAGAAACTTGTCTCATTTTTCGCTAAGGAGAACGATATGGATATGACGGACTTTCAATCGCTTATGGAGCATGTAGGAGATGATCTTAAAGACGAAGACAAGTAGTCTAACAGACATATGGGAAAGCATCCAACCATAGAATTATTAGAAAGGTTAAACGAGTCGTTGATCTATGCATTAGAATCTGCGACTTGTCTGGCTATTCTGTACCTGGCTTATTACTTTTTACTTAGAAAAGAGAAAAGCTTCAGGTACAATAGATTCTATTTACTGGCTGCGGTACTTTTTGCTGTCGCTTTTCCTTTAATAGAAATAGATTACAACCCAGCTACTACCCCATCAGTATTAAATTCAATACACCAAGTTGGCAATGAAGTAGGTAGTGAACCTATAATTGAAGCCAATAAGGCTTATTCCTATACCATAACTGCTCAATCGGAAAGACCTTTCTTACTTTGGTGGGAGATAATTCTAGCCCTATATATCATCGGCGTAGCCTTAGGAATTTTCAAATTATTACTCAGAATCAGGTCATTCAAAGAGATTGTTTGGTTCAAAAGGCATAATACCCGATACAAAATCAAAGGTTCATATTTCCATGTCAATACCGACGGATCTATGCCGACTTTCTCCTTTTTCAATTACCTTTTTTGGGATAACACATTAGACCTTACAGAGCGTGAAAAAACTCAAATTCTTGCCCATGAGAAGGTTCACATTCGAGAGAAACACTCTTATGATATAATGTTTATTGAGGTACTAAAGATTATTTTTTGGTTTAATCCATTCTTATACCTATTCAAAATATTATTAGAAGAGTGTCATGAATATTTAGCAGATCGAAAGGTTGCTGCTAAAACTGGTAGTGCACTTTATACCCAACTTTTGGTTAAGACAGTTTTTAGAAAAATGGGTCTTGAGTACGGAAGTTACTTCGGAAAAAATCAGACAGTGAAAAGAGTGAATATGTTAACTAGTAAGAAGAAAGTAAATTTCTTCAAGCTTTTATTGCCACTTCCTCTTATTGCTATTTTGTTCTTTATTTTTTCTTTTGAAGCTAAAATCCCTAGTAACGTAAAGATCAAAAACGTTACCATCGAAAATCACTTAATTTCTGGCGAGGACGAGTCCCCTCTTCCATTAGAAGGCATTGCGTCTTTAGAAGAAAGTATCCTTTATCCTCAGAAAGCAATTGCGGCCAACATAGAAGGCGAAGTCTTAGTTTCTTTTACAGTAAATACTAAGGGTACTATTGAAGACTTAAAATTTGATAGCAAAGTAGGTTACGACTGTGAAAAAGAAGTTTTAAATGCCCTTGCTAGAACTGGAAAGTGGAAACCGGCCATGATCGACGGCCAACCAACCGAAGCGAGAGTAAAGCTTCCAATTGAATTCAAAAGATCTTAATACTTTCTTTGGAAAATTTCTGAGGCAATAAATGCTCTCTTAGCACCATCAAGATCAGAAAACATAGCAGCGTAATCCTCTCGTTCTTCCTCTACCACCTCATACTCTTCAGCAACAGTAAAACTATCAAGCTCATGCTCATTTGATTTAGGTTCTACTTCTATGACCTTTGGAAGACGATCAGGATATGATTTAGACTGAATAACTTCTTTAAGTTTCGGAACTGGGACTGGAATTGGCTTTGGCTCTTCTTTCGGCTTATTCCCTGTGAACTCTTCAAGCAATTCTTCGAACGTAGGATTTCGTTTTATTGGTGGTGGTCCTACAGTCTCTGGCCCATCGAAATCCCTTGGTTCAGCTGATTGCTGACGGGCTTTCTTTTTGTTCTTATTCATGTTGGTGAAAACAAAATAAATAATCCCGAAAACAACATATAGAATGGTAGTGAAATCGAACTCCATGACATTAGCAAATCTAAGAATTAATTCTAATTTTGCTAGCTACACCCATTTTTTAGCAGACCTCATTAATGCAGCTTACCAAACTTGAGATAAAAGGATTTAAAAGCTTCGGTGACAAAGTCGTTATCAATTTTGATGAGGGAATTACGGGTATTGTTGGCCCTAACGGATGTGGCAAATCCAACGTGGTAGATGCGATAAGATGGGTGCTTGGTGAGCAAAAAACAAGAATGCTACGGTCTGAGAAAATGGAAAACATCATTTTCAATGGCACTAAGAAAAGGAAGCCCACACAATTGGCTGAAGTTTCGCTAACATTCAACAACACGAAAAACCTACTCCCAACAGAATACACAGAAGTCACTATTACTAGACGCTATTACCGATCAGGAGAAAGTGAATATTTACTCAATGGAGTAAGCTGTAGACTTAAAGACATCAATAACCTCTTTATGGATACTGGAATAGCCTCTAATAGCTATGCCATTATTGAATTGAGAATGGTAGATGATCTTTTAAACGATAAAGACAATTCGAGAAGATCGCTTTTTGAAGAAGCTGCAGGTATTTCAAAATTCAAAACCAGAAAAAAGGAAACCTTAAAAAAGCTCAAGGATACCGACGATGATTTAGATCGTGTTGAAGATTTGCTATTTGAAATCGAAAAGAACCTTAAATCTTTAGAAAAACAGGCCAGACAAGCGGAACGCTATTACAAGCTTAAAGAAGAATATAAAGTTGAAAGCATTGCACTTTCTCGTAGCGCCGTTTCCGAAAAATCCGCCAAATTCAAAAGTATTGAAGGTAATATTAAAAAAGAGGCCGATCTAAAAATAGAAATCAGTCAAATGATCGCAAACCAAGAAGCGAACATTGAAAAAGGTAAGACTGATCTGATTACAAAAGAAAAGCTACTCGCATCGCGACAAAAGTCCCTTAACGAACATGTGAATAAAATACGACAGTTCGAAAGTGATAGAAAAATCAAGAATGAACGGCTCACTTTCTTAGAAGACAAAAGTGACAACTTACGACAACAACTTGAATCTGATAAAAAGAGCAATGAGCGTGCTTCTTTTAGTCTAGACAGCCTAAGAAACGAATTAGAACAGGCCGATAAAGAATTAGCTACGATTACAAAAGAGGTAAATTCTCTTGAAAAGATTTATAACGAACAAAAAGCCTTAGCCCAAGAAGCGCAAGAAGCTTTTGAAGGAAACAGGCAAAGTTTTACAGAAAAAAGAGAACGCCTTTATACACTCAAAAAAGAAATAGAGATTAAACAGATTCAGCTGGAAACACTTAAGAGTGAGTTTTCCAAAACGGAATCTGACACCTCTGAGCAATCTGAAACGCTAGCACAGTTTGATGAAAAGCTTGCTTCCGTTGAAAAAGAGCTTCAAGAAAAAAAGAAGGCCTTAGAAACAAGAAAAGCCCAAGAGGAAAAACACACCAATGCGGTTCAGAAAACGACAGAAACGATAGATATCATTCGAGATGAACTAACTACTGTGAGCAGAAAACTCGATTCGAGAAGGAATGAATTCAATCTTACAAAATCTTTAGTTGAAAATTTAGAAGGCTTTCCTGAGGCGATCAAATTCCTTAAAAAGAAAGCCAATTGGAATAAAACAGCTCCTCTACTTTCTGATATTATCACTTGTGATGAAAAGTACCGTGTAACAATCGAGAACTATCTCGAAAATTACATGAACTACTACATTGTCGATACAGAGCGACAGGCTTTTGAGGCAGTTAACATTCTTAGTGACGCCTCAAAAGGGAAGGCTAATTTCTTCGTTTTAGATGCCTTAGAAAAATACGAACCACTTGAACCGAAGCTATTTGAGAATGCAACTCCGGCTACTGAAATCGTTGAATTTGAGCCGAAGTATAGAAAACTCATCGGCCACATTCTGGAAAATGTATTTATCATTAACGGTGGTCCTGGCGAGATCCCAATGGATAACGAAGCCGTTTTCATTACAGAAACTGGCAAGTATACTAAGCGCAAGTTTAGTGTTTCAGGTGGATCAGTTGGCTTGTTTGAAGGAAAACGAATTGGCCGAGCTAAAAACTTAGAAAAGCTCGAGAAAGATATTAAATCGCTCGAAACAAAGTCTGTTGATATAAAAGATCGGCTTGACCAAAGGCAGCAAGAATTAGCAAGGCTAAAATCAGATACTTTCAAATCTGAAATAGAGCAGCTTCAATCAGATTTTGGAAAAGTCAACGAAGAATATATATCACTAAAAACAAAAAAAGAACAGTTGGCACAAATGCTTACCAGCAGAGCCAATAGAAAAGAGGATATTCTAGCGAATATTGAAAAGCTTAGCAACTCTTTAGATCAACTCGTTCCTGAAGTCGGAGAAGAACAGGTAGCTTTCGCCAAGATAGAAGCCACAATCGGTGAGCTAGAAGCGAAAGCAAAACTTGAAAACGAACAGCTTTCGGTAAAATCGCAATCATTCAATGAAAGGAATATACTCTTTCATCAGAAGCAAAGTAGAGTAAATGCTGTTACGCAAGAAATAAGCTACAAACAAACTGCTTTCGAGGGCAGTAAAGCAAGGATAGAAAAGAATCAAGCTGAACTTGAAGCAAATGAAGGCGAAATCAAAAAGCTTATCACCAATTCAGAATCTAATGAGGATGAACTCATTGGAATGTATGATGAAAAGGAGACGATTGAAAAAGGGGTAAATGAGGCCGAAAAGGAATATTATGCTCAGCGAGGTGAAATAGATGTATCAGACAAAACACTGAGAGAACTACAGAGAAAGCGTGAGCATTCTGACACCTTGATGATGGAGCTTCAAAACAAGCTCAATGAAACTAAGCTTGAACTCAGTTCAGTCAAAGAAAGACTTTCGGTCGAATTTAATGTCGATTTGGATGAGCTATTAAAAACTGAAGAAACAGAATCGTCTGACAAAACGGTAGAAGAATTAGAAACACAGGTTTTAAGACTTAGGGAGAAAATAGAGAGAATGGGGCCAGTTAACCCTATGGCTATGGAAGCTTATGACGAGATAAAGCAACGCCATACCTTTATTTCCGAACAACGAGATGATTTAACTTCCGCCAAAACATCTCTGCTCGATACAATTGAGGAAATTGACGCTGTTGCCAAAGAAACGTTCCTAGAAGCCTTCGACAACATTAAAACTAACTTCATCAATGTTTTCAGATCTCTTTTTACTGAAGAAGATGATTGTGATCTTAAACTTGTTGATCCTGATAGACCTTTAGAGTCTCCCATTGAGATTATGGCCAAGCCAAAAGGAAAGCGGCCACTTACCATTAATCAACTTTCTGGTGGAGAAAAAACATTAACGGCTACCTCGCTCCTCTTTGCCATATATCTGCTTAAACCGGCACCATTCTGTATTTTCGATGAAGTAGATGCACCGCTGGATGATGCAAATATTGATAAGTTTAACAACATCATACAAAAGTTTTCAACCGAATCGCAGTTCATTATCGTTACACATAACAAACGTACAATGGCAGCAACCGATATCATCTATGGCATTACAATGATAGAACAAGGTGTATCGAGAGTTGTTCCAGTTGATTTAAGAGAGTTAACTGATTAAATTAAAGCAACTTATAACGAGCTATGCAATACTTAAAAACGCTTTTCATTGGATTAGCACTAAGTATAATTCCATTTAGAACTATGGCCCAAAACGACAACTCAAAGACATTTTTAGCGCTTGGCGATTCTTACACTATTGGAGAAAGCGTGTCGGAAAATGATAGATGGCCAGTACAATTAGCCAAGAAATTGACTGAAATGGGGCTAAACGTAAAGTCCCCAAAAATAATAGCCAAAACAGGCTGGCGAACGGATGATTTAAAGAAAGCTATCATTGATGATTTCAACCTCGCCTCCTCATACGATATGGTTTCCCTTCTTATTGGTGTAAATAATCAATATCAAGATAGGCCATTAGCTGACTATGAATCTGATTTCGAGAAACTATTAAAAACAGCTATCGATTTAGCAGGCGGAAATAAAGATCATGTTTTTGTAGTTTCTATTCCAGATTACGGTAAAACCCCCTTCGGCCAAGAAAAGGAAGACATTATTCGAAAGGAAATCGACATTTATAATCGTATAGGTAAGAAAATCAGCAAACGTTATAAAGTGAAGTATTTTAACATTACCCCAATCTCACGAAAAGCAAAAAAACGTCCAGAATTAGTCGCAAATGATCAATTACATCCTTCCGGTATCATGTATACCGAATGGGTAGAACTAATGATCGAAGATGTTGCCAAACTCATCAAAAAATGAAATCACTTTTATTATCAATTGCACTAATCATTAGCATTAGTCTGTCTGCACAAACCACTACAGGACCTGAAAAAGGTCACTTAATAATTGCAGGTGGTGCCCTCAGGGATCCGGCAGTTTTTGCTAAGTTTATTGAACTTGCTGGGGGCAACGACGCTCATATTGTGGTAATACCTACAGCCAGCGGAATGGAAATATCGAAGAATATCGAAGACCGACTCATATCGTCTTGGAAAGCCAGAGGCGCAAAAAAAGTATCCATTCTGCACACAATTGACCCGAAAGAGGCCGATACTAAAGAGTTTGCAGATATTTTGAATAATGCCACTGGCGTATGGTTGCCCGGTGGAAGACAATGGCGTTTTGCGGATTCATATCTCAATACCCGTGTTCAAAAGAACCTCTTTGCCCTATTAGCAAGAGGTGGTGTTATTGGTGGTAGTTCAGCTGGAGCAACAATACAAGGATCCTATCTTGCCCGTGGAGATAGTAAGACTAATACAATTATGGTTGGCGATCATGAAGAAGGATTTGGCTTTGTTAAAAACATAGCGATTGATCAGCACACCCTAGCTCGAAACAGGCAGTTCGATATGTTTGAAGTGCTAGACGTCTACCCAAAACTACTTGGTATTTCGCTTGACGAAAACACGGCTATATTGGTAAATGGAAATCAATTCGAAGTAATAGGACAAAGTTATGCATTGATTTACGATGGTACACATTGGGACCAAAAACAAAACCAATATGTTAAGAATAAGGCAGGCCAAGAACGCTTCCATTTACTAAGGGCAGGACGAAAATATGACATGGCTAGTCGTAAAGTTCTATCCCAAAATCGACGATAGTAAGCAGACTCGTCATGGGTTCAAAACGTTCAAGCTACATAACAACCGATCATTATTCCTCCTGTAGATCTAATCCAAAGATCAGTTATCTAGTACGCAAAGTAGCATGATGTTTAATCGGGCGAAGAAAAGAAAGGCAGAACTTCTGGAGCATTATGCCCAGCTAAAAAAGGAGGTTTTTAACTTCGACATCATTAAAAAATATGCTTCAGCTACTAAAAATACCGAGGGAGATTTTCGAATCTCTGATGCCACTTACAATGACCTAGACTTTGATGAAGTTTTTATGTTTCTAGATAGGAGCATCTCTAAAATAGGACAGCAATACCTTTATAGTACATTTCAAATTATCCCGAAGGACAACAGTCAAACCATAAGAAGAGAAAAACGAATTCAACAACTGAAAGGCAATCTTGAAACAAAAGAGCAATGTATCGTTGCGCTTTCGAAATTATCAGATTACGAAACACATTACATCACATCCCTCTTTCTTGAAGATCAAATTCAAAAACCAAATTGGTTCTGGCTGATCAAGTTATCGGGAATAATTAGTGCTACTACCTTTATTAGCGCATTCTTCTTTCCATTTCTTTGGATTGTGCTGGTATTTCTTCTGATGGGGAACTTCATTATCCACTATTGGAATAAAAAGAATCTGTATCAATATGCAGTGTCCCTACCAGAACTAATCACACTTGTAAATGTGGTAAAAAACACCTCGGATTTCATTGGCGAAAATGATCCAAAGATCAGTAGGGCAATTGCGGAAATTGAAAAAATAAAATCACTGATATCTATTTTCAAGTTCAATCCAGCACCTAAATCTGATGTTGGAGAACTGGCTGACTACCTGTTGGAATTAATGAAGGCATTATTTGTGATAGAACCTTTGCTTCTCTTTAGAATTCTTAAAAAACTAGAAAGTCAAAAAGAACATATTCATGAGCTATTTAAATATGTAGGGGAGTTAGATCTCTGCATCAATATCGAGAGCATAAGAAATTCTGTTGACGCTAACTGCCAACTTCAATTGACAGATGAAACAAGCTCGTTGAATATGGTTAAGGGATATCACCCCCTAATACCTCAACCCATAGACAATTCGCTAAACTCCAATAATAAGTCCATCTTACTGACAGGTTCAAACATGTCGGGTAAATCTACATTTATACGCACACTAGGCATAAACGCCATTATTGGCCAATCCCTGAACATCTGTTTTGCGGAAGAGTTTACTATGCCTAAAATGCACGTATCATCAGCCATTAGGATTGCAGATGATTTAATGACCGATACCAGCTACTATTTCCAAGAAGTTACCGCCATTAAAAAGCTTATAGAAGCCAGTGAGCAATCAACCCCAAATCTATTCTTACTTGACGAGCTTTTTAAAGGAACTAATACATTAGAAAGAATTGCTTCTGGAAAAGCCGTTTTAAGCCGTCTGGCACAACAAGGCAATATGGTGTTTGTGGCCTCCCATGATCTTGAGCTTTCAGATCTCTTGAAAGATGAGTTCGATACCTATCACTTTTCAGAACAAATTGAAAATGGGGAAATCGTTTTTGATTATAAAATCAAAACTGGTGGCCTTCAAAAGACCAACGCCATAAAAATTCTTCAAGTCAATGGCTTCCCTCAAGATGTTATTGAAGAGGCAAGACGCATCGTTAATAAACTCAAAAACTAAGATCATTTTTCTTTTCTTACCTTTCTTCAAACTTTTTTCAGTCCCCTAACATCATAAACCCGGAACGGAAAACTAATGAAGGAAGTCAACTTGATGCCACATACCAATTTCTTAGTAAATGCAGCCAAGTCCGGAGATGTGCTGGCTATGAACCAATTGGTAAAACAATGGCAGAAAAGGATTTACAACTTCAGCTATAAATACTTCAATGACTATGACTTGGCCATGGAAGTAACTCAGAAAACCTTCATTTCTATGAATAAGAATCTGAGGAAGTTAAAAGAAGATGCTCTGTTCAAGTCTTGGCTTTATCGAATAGCCGCAAACTATTGTCATGAAGAAGTAAGGAAACAGCAAAAGCGTTGGGTATTTCCATTCATGAAAGTTCAAGGTCAACACGATAACAAGGACATTGAAAATACGGTGAGCCGGAGTACTCATGAAAATCCAGAACAAGTTTACGGAAGCAAAGAGCTAAAAACTGTTCTAAAAAAGGCCCTTGCTACTCTACCAGAAGAACAGCGTATGGTGGTAATAATGAAAGAATACGAAGGCCTTAAAATCAGAGAAATTGCTGAAATCATGGAGATTTCGGAAAACACAGTAAAGTCGAGGCTTTACTACGCATTGGGTAGCCTTAAAAAGCTACTAGATCAGTGGAATGTTAATAGAGAAACGGTGCAATATGAAATATAAACCTACCGACGAAACATTGATCGCTTACCTATACGGTGAGCTCGATCAAGACCAATCTTTTCAGGTGGAAGCTTACCTAGCATCCAACCCCGAAGAGAAAAACAGGTTAGCTGGATTAAGTGACACAAGGGTACTTTTAAATGAACTTGACGATGAAGAAATTCCAGGTCAGCTCGCATTTATGTCTCCTGCGCGCAACGAAGAATGGCTCTATTGGAGAAAATACGCTGCCATTGCTGCTACACTCCTACTAATTATGACTTTCGGCTGGCTATCTGGTTTTAAAATTAATTATGATAGTGAAGGCTTTTACATCGGCTATGGAGAAGTTCAAAAAGGTTTGAGCGAAGAACAGGTAGCTAGTATGATCAATGATAACAACATTTCTATTTCAGAATTTGTAGAAACAGGCTTACAAGCAAATAAAGATAGTCTCAACATAAAATTTGAGACCCTTCGAGCAAATAATGACAGTGAAGGACTGATTAGAGAAATCTTCGAGTCCGAAAAAGAGACTCTTTTGAATCAAATGGTTGGATTAAATGACAAGCTCAGTGGCGATTATCGAGACATTCTAAGAGAAATAGTTGTCAACTTTTCAAACAATATAGAATCGCAGCGCATCGAAGATTTAAGAGGTATCCAAGCTGCTTTTATTGACTTAGAAGATGCAACTATCGGAAAACAATATCAGCTAGAAGGTGCACTCTCAGAATTGGAAGAAAAGGTCAACACTGTGATTGCGAATAATTCAAACAACAAATAGAATGGTCAAAAACTCAAAATATATATTAATTACCATCTGCCTCCTAATCAGTGGATACGTGTCAGGTCAGACATTTGACGCTGTAAAACGAGACATGGAAATCTCAAAGGTTACGTTAGATAACTTTTTGAAAAAATGGGACGGCGATCCTTTAATGAACAAGATAAAGAAGACGGAGGTATCTCACAAAGAAGGAGAAGGCATCACTTTTAAGATATCCGCGCCAAATGCAAGTATTCTCATGAATACTCAAGGTGGAGTTTTCAGAAGTGGAGATGCAAAGGTGATGGAAACTTTCTATTCCCAAGACATAATTAACCTTCAACAGGAAAGGCTTTTAACCGCACTCGAAAAGTTTCTAGAAGACTTCAACAGTTACTTGCCTCACTTATCAGACAATGAGCAGTTCAGAGTGATTTTTGAGGTGAAAGATGACGAATTAGTCCAGAATGGTAAAGTACTCCCACCGGCTAAAGGGTCAGAAAAAAGATCCTATAAACTGATCGCGAAATGGGCAATGGAAGATTTAAAAGATTTAAAAAATGGTAAGCTCAGTGCTGACCAGTTCAACGAAAAAATAACAATTGAAAAGGAATAATATTAAGTATCTGAATTATGAAAAAAACAACAATGAATAAGTGGATTTTAGCCTCTATAGCCTTACTACTTAGTATAAGTGTAAGTGCACAAGATGCCCAAACCGTGACAGGCTCACTAGACTTTTTTGGAAGAGAAGAGCAAGATCTTTCCAAATTGCCAAAAATGGAACGTGACATTATAATATTACAAAACGTTCTTAATGGCCTCTTTAATGGTAATAAGGGGAGTTTTTATTCTTCTACAAGAGGTGCCAAAGGTATGTATGTACCTGGTAAAGGCGTCATTTTCAACATCGCTTCCCGAAACAGTCCAACTGAAACTATTTTAGTAGAACAGCTAGCCGCAGCTAAAAGTCCAAATAATGAAGCGGTGGTAGTAGACGGTAAACTCAATGATGCTAACAATGAGGAAACTGAAGCAAGGTTAAAATCCCTATCAGGTGACTTTCTTGTGAACTATGGTAGCATACTCAGTGATTTAAAAGCAGGTGAAAAAGTAATGCTAAATGTGAATTATGATGCATTGAAGAAAGATGATAAGAACCAAAGTGCTAGTACCACTATTCACAATGGTATGAACATCGTCTATAGAGGAGGAAGTAGGTTAGATCAAAAAAGAATGGTTAGCTCAATAGACTATTCAACCATCAATAGCTACTTGAGTGGGAAGTCATCTTTAGAAGCTGCAACTAGAAAAGTAGACTTCGACATTGTAAACCGAGTGAACAATGAAATGCAAGACGCCAAAATAATGGCAGGAATTCTTGATGACTTGTTTCAATCAAATTTTGAAGGTGCTTTCAGACGAAGTGGCAAAACAGGTTGGACTTACTTCGAAGGTTTTGGTTTGATGTATGATCTAAACATACGTGGAAGCTATGGCAACTTGATCGGTTATGCAGTTGCTGGCGAAAACACATCAACACTACGCACTAAAGCTTCTAAGGAAAGAGCTGATAGCGACAAACTCGCAGAAGAAAGTTTCGATAAGCTTATCGACATGGTAAAAGAAAGCTTGATTACCTACGGTAGAACACTAAGAAGTGTAAAAAGTGACGAAGTAGTGATTTTCAATATCAACTTCGGTTCTTCATTCAGAAAGACTAAACTCCCAAAGGCAGTAAGACTTCAGGTTTCAAAAAGTCAGATTGAAGAATTCTCAAGAGGAAGTAAAACTATTAGTCAACTGAAAAAAGAAATAGAAATCAAGAAGCTTAGCGCAAGTACTTTCAGCCAAGGTTCGCACAATTTCCCAGGAGTAGTTTATCAAACTGCCCCAGAAGCAACCGATCATATTGTAATTGGAACTGCTAGAAAATCGAATGGCAACTAAGTGCCTGAGAAAGCATATTCTTAAAAGCCCAGTTGGTCACTGGGCTTTTTTTATGCGTTTTAGAAAGTGCCTTTAGTCCTAAAAAGTCAGTCAACAACAGCATTAAACAGCATTTTCTGAATATTGAACAAAGATTTTAATTAACTAATGTTGTAGTTTTAAATATTAATTCTACATTTGTAGAATATAATTGACAAAAGTAGAATGAACTTACCTAAATCAGAAGAACAAGTAATGCAGCACCTTTGGCAACTCGGAAAAGCATTTATGAAAGACTTAGTAGAAGCCTATCCGGATCCTAAGCCTGCTTCTACAACCATTGCCACATTACTTAAAAGACTTCAAGACAAAGGAGCCATTGGTTTTAATAAGTACGGTAGTGTTCGTGAATACTATCCTATTATCAAAAAAGAAGATTACTCGTCCAAGCAATTCGATGGCGTAATGAAAAGCTTCTTCAACGATTCAGTTTCACAGTTCGCATCCTTCTTTACATCTAAGGAAAACTTAACTGATGAAGAACTGGAGGAGTTACGCAAGATAGTAGATGCTCAAATTAAAAACCGCAAGCAATGATTGTCTATCTAATCAAATTCATAATCTGCAGTGGAATTCTATTGCTTTTTTATCACCTAGGGCTACAAAAAGACAGGCTCTTCAAGTTCAATCGATTTTACCTATTGGCCATTCTCTTTTTATCACTGATAATACCAGTTACCACCGTACGCACCCATTACGTTGAAGTGCCCAGGGATGAATTTATTGAAACCACTGATTATAGTAGCCAAATAGCAGAAGCTTCGAGCTTACCATATCAAGCAATCACACCACTTAATGAAGAGACATCAGCTCGATTCGATATTTCATCAAATGACCTACTTTGGGCAGGCTATCTGCTTATAGCGGGTCTATTTCTGCTGAGATTCTCTAGAAATATAGTCGCAATCTTATGGTTAAAAAGAGGCTCATATATTAAACCTGCTCATGGGATCAAGATCGCACTCAGATCAGATGTGTCTACTTCTTTTAGTTTCTTGAATTGCATGTTCACGAATAAAGAGCGGTTTGAGCAAGGAAACTTACCACTTGAAATAATTGAACATGAGAAGTTTCATATCAAAGACAGACATAGCATAGATATCATTCTTATAGAGCTGTTACAATGTGCCTTTTGGTTCAACCCTATGGTTTATTTTATCAAGAAAGCCATCAAACTGAACCACGAATTCCTTGCTGATGCCTATGTGATCAATCAAAAAACATCGGCATATGATTACCAGAAAATTCTATTGGAATACACCGAGAAGCAAATGTTAAACGCACCTGCTTTCGCGAGTAATTTAAATTATGGTTTTACTAAAAAACGATTAAATATGATGACTAAAAACACAAACAAGATGCTGTCTTTGATAAAACCGGTTGCAGCCGGGCTTATCATATTCGGCTCATTCATGGCGCTAGGTGTCACTGATACCGTTGCAAAAATTGTAGAAACTCCAACTTTAGAAATTGTACAAGACGGTAAAAAAGTACAAAAGGATAAAGTTGATAACTCGGATAAAGCTGAAATTAAGGTAGACTTGAAAACCAACGTGGAAGTAGAACAAGAAAAAGACATCAAGTATAAGAAAATACTGAAGCCATTACTGATCAATCTTGACGTAAAAGACACTATTGGTCACTTTGAAAGCATACAACTTGTACCCACCAAGGCTAAAGTCAGCTTCAAAAATGACATCGGTGAAACCATAGAAAAGGTCTACAATAAACTCACTGATGAAGAAAAAAAGCAGTTTTGGAAGGCGGGATCAGGCGGCAAATATTTTATGGAGCCTACCCCTAAAAAGTCCATCAGCCAGTCAGAACTCAACGAATTCTTAGACGAAAAGGTCTATGGGGTATGGCTCGATAATAAAAAAATCAAAAACGCTGAACTCAAGAATTTCACGCCAAAAGACTTTCACCATTTCACTAAAAGTAGACTTTTAGGTAGGGCAAAAGTATCTAAAGACTACTCCTTTCAAGTGAATCTAACAACGAACATAGGATTTGAAAATGGTAATAATACCAACGGCTCTTGGGTGAACATTAAGGCAAGCGCCAATAAAATGGCCCTAGCCACTTTACCAATTCAAGACGAAAAAGATGAACAGCGTCTTCCCGCTCCCCCTTTCCTAGTCAAATTAGTTAGGTATAAAGGTGCGAATGGAAAAATTATCGCCAAAAACTTTACCGAACTTACGAAAGAGGAAAGAAAAGTCTTTTTCAAAAAGGGATCTAATCCAGAATACTTTCGACCAGCGCCGGTAAAAATGAAAATTGATCAAAGCCTATTGAATGAATTCTTAGACACTAAAAAGTATCGAATTTGGCTAGATGGAAAACAAATCGAAAATGAAGACTTGAAAAAGTACAGGCTAGAAGACTTGCACCACTACCTTAAATCCAAATTGGGTAAAAACGCTCGAAACTTTGGAAAGTATGACTATCAATTAGACATCTCAACGGTCAAATCAGTGAAGCCTGAAGGTGAGTGGCTAACTTTTAATTATCCTCACTATATTCAATTGAATGATGAAAAAGAAGTAAAAAAGATTCTCCCTGAAATCATAGAGGTAAAGGCAAAAGAAAAAAAAGGCGGCAACCTTTAAGACTAACGCGTTAAAGCAACAAAAAAGCCCTTCTCGAATATCGAGAAGGGCTTTTTAATTTAAATCAGCTTGTACTATCCTTTATCGACAGAGCCCATCACGCGCTTCATAAAACTGTTGAGTGCTTCTTTCTTTGGAGTTCCTTCTTTCATCATGGAATGGACTTCTAAAGCCCCATACATATTCGAAATCATTTCTCCCAACACATCCAATTCCTCGTCTTTCAGGGCTTCAGATTCTGTTAAATTCTCTAAAGTCTCGAGCGTCTCCAAAAGGTAGTCCTGATCGTTTTGTTCAACAAAGTCAGTCAGGTGTTTAATTAGCGGCAACCTCATCGACTAGACTTTTTAAAGATTCAAACTTGTTAGTCTGTACCTGCTTCACGAATTGTCCTTTCTCGAATGCAGCAAATGTTGGCAAATTGCTAACATCGGCCAACTTTCTTGAGTCTGGGTATTTCTCCGCATCTACTAAAACAAAAGTAGCCTGCTCTGTTTCATTTGAGAGCTTTTTAAACTTAGGCTTCATAATACGACAATTGCCACACCAAGAGGCCGAATACTGAACCACTACTTTATCATTACTATCGATGATCTCTTGTAAATTGTCTTGACTCAACTCAGTTACCATAATTTTATTTTTAGTTGTTGCTCAAATAAGCAGCAGTAGCTTCTCTGTTGGCATTCATTGCCTCTTTACCCTCTTCCCAGTTTGCAGGACAAACCTCACCGTGCTCTTGTAAATGACTCATAGCATCAATAAGTCTGATATACTCATTCACATTACGTCCGATTGGCATATGATTGATTCCTTCGTGGAATACTGTTCCTGTTTCGTCGATTAGGTAAGTAGCTCTGTAGGTTACACTATCGCCAACTACCATGTCTAGGCCAGTTTCTTCATCATACGTAACCTCAGTAATATCAAGAATATCAAGTACTCTAGATAAGTTTCTGTTCGTATCTGCAAGTAGGTTATAAGTAACACCTTCGATTCCACCGTCATCTTTAGAAGTGTTCAACCAAGCAAAGTGTACTTCAGCCGTATCACAAGATGCACCGATAACAATTGTGTTTCTTTTCTCAAACTCTGGAAGCGCTTCCTGGAAAGCATGAAGCTCAGTTGGGCATACAAAAGTGAAGTCTTTTGGGTACCAAAATAGCAACACTTTTTTCTTGTTTTGAACAGCCTCCTCTAATACGTTGACCTGAATAGTATCGCCCATTTCGTTCATGGCGTTTACTGAAAGATTAGGGAATTTTTTACCTACGTAACTCATTTTTCTTTAACGATTTTTTCGTTTAAATCTGGTTAATAATTCAATGTGCCGCGAAGGTAATAAAAGAGATGAGATGAACTAAGAAAAGCAATATTTTGCTTTTCTATAATGCATAGACTTAGTCAATAAATGGAAATACCTATTATTCATTACAATAAAAAAGAGAGCCGAGGCTCTCTTTTTCTATCTACTTAACTAAAAACTAACAATTCTATTTTGAAGCAATTTTGAAGATGTTTCAAGCAAATTAATCTTCTATTCTACCAAACTAACACTATGAATATATGCCTCTGTTTAATTGTCTTACTTATATGAGTAATAGTATTACTATCAACACTTTCTTTAACGGCTTAATAGCCTAAGGGTTACCTTTTTTTCAGACTTTTTTTCGAATCCAATAATCAACGATTAACCATAAAAAAATATGCCGTTTAGCCACGGATAAATCAAGCTGACAAGTCATTAGAAACTTTATAAAATCTAGCCTCGTATTGTGAATACGTCCCCTTCTTTGGGTACTTTAGAATAAGCAAATAATTATTTCCATTTTATTATGAATGAAATTATTGAGGAACAGGAATTTAAAGGAATCAATTTTAAGGCCGAGCAACTAAAAAAAGCTGATTACGAATACTGTGTTTTCAGGAATTGCAACTTTGCCGGTGTCGAACTTTCAAATTATAGTTTCACGGAATGTGAATTTGCTAACTGTGACATGTCTTCTGCTAAACTTCTACATACCAGCCTGAAAGAAGTATCATTCAATAATTGTAAACTCTTGGGAATTCATTTCGACCAATGCAATACATTTCTTTTGGCTATGGGCTTCAATTCTTGTCAATTAGACCTTTCTTCCTTCTATCAATTAATTTTAAAGCAGACCGTTTTTAATAATTGCAGTGTCAAAGAAGTAGACTTTGTTGAAACGGATCTAACGGAAGCAAAATTTAATGACTGTGACTTGTCCGGTGCTACTTTTGAGAACGCAGTACTTACTAAAGCAGATTTAAGAAATGCTTTTGGCTATGACATTGATCCTGAGATAAATCAAATTAGTAAAATGAGAGTATCCTCTACCGACCTGCGCGGTCTTCTTTCTAAACATGATCTAAGGATAGACTAATTGAATCATTCTCAATGCTTCATTGTTTTTACACGTCGATAAACAAAATGAGGCAATGTCACAAAACTTTACAAAATACGCATTTACAGAAAGCGTTAAAGCAGAACAGGAGATCCGAGGTTCAAGGGTTTCTTATGCACGAATGGAAGAAAAAGAGCAGTTTAAACTTTCGCATAGAGAGACTTCTTTCATCAATAAGCAGCATGGCTTTTACCTTTCGACTGTAGGAGAAAATGGCTGGCCTTATGTCCAATTTAGAGGTGGACCAACTGGCTTTTTAAAGGTAATAGACAACCAAGCCCTCGCCTATGCCGACTTCAGTGGAAATATGCAATATATAAGCACAGGCAATCTTAATGCGACTAAAAAAGCAGCACTAATCCTGTTAGACTATTCTACTAGAACACGATTGAAGATATGGGCCGAAACGGAGATACTTGACCCAGAAAAAAACCCGGACCTATTAGAGATTGTCTCCGATCCAAATTATAAAGCAAAAGTAGATCGTATTATCGTAATGCATATCAAGGGATTTGATTGGAACTGCCCACAACACATTACGCCTAAGTTTACCATAGAACAGATGAAAGACTTAGTAAAACAACACCCTGAACTTTTGGAAGAATTAAAGCCTGAAGGATGATATTAATAAGCCACCCGCCAAAAGACGCTAATGCGGAAAGATGGAAAGAAAGACTTGAACGGATGACAGTTCCGCATCTATTGATAGCATCCAATAAACCCATGCCTATACTGAAAGAAAATCAGCATAAAGTAACTGGCACAGCGGCCATTGACTCTTTCTTAGATGAATTTGAAAAAGACTTAAGGAATTGGAATCAAGACAGGTGCGACATGTGGTTTTTCGACGAAGACTAGTGCTTTTTCTCGACAACTACGTCATCTAGGACAATTCGAGAAAGCTCCTTCAGCTTATCAGCATCATAGAGTTTGTCGTATGCGTCTATACTTGTCGAAGCAGATGTTCCACCAGAATAATTAATATAATCAGCGAATCGAATTCCATTTATCACCCTTTGATTATAGGCTGCTCGGAATCTATTGCCTCCCTTGTCGTAAGCTAGGTAATCCATAAAGCCTGTTTCCACATTAAACCAATAGTAAAACACATTGTCAGGACTGTCTCCTGAGCCTTCACCTGCAAATGTGACTTTGATTTTATGGTACAGAACTCCTTTAATTTCAACCTCCCCGATATAAGCTTTCAGAACTGCTTGGTCGTTCAATTTATAAGGGAGTAAAGCGAAGTAAGAAACGGCATTTACATCTTCGAATGCACGACTCAACTGGCGTTCAGATTTCTCAGAATCTACGCCATTAACAAAACGCTTGAAAACACCATTATCTAATACATCCCTAATCCTATCACCATCTTCTTCAAAAGTTCTGTCATAGATGTAGCCTTTTTCGTCCTGATCGACTGTGTGACTTTTGCCACGAAAGCCAAAACTAACTTTGACTTGTTTGAAAAGATCTCCTCCATGCACTTCTATGGCCTTATCGACAACGTTCTGTGCCTTCTGGTCGGAAGATTGACCGAAAGAAATTTGAGTCAAAAAGAATAGTGAAATACTGAAAAAATAGGCGGTAAAGCTTCTCATGAGTCTGGGTTTGCTCACTGCAACGCTTACCCTTTAGAATAGATTCAAACCAGGTAATCCTTACTACTAAAAAGGTCTTTTTGGCGACATGCTTGAACTGTCTTTTTATCCCTGTCCGCTTAAATCAAAAACGCCAGACTTATTTCTAAATCTGGCGTTCTAATCGTTTTAAATAAGGCTACTTATTCTGTCCTTTTCCTTTTTCAAGTTTAAGGCTACTACCCTCATCTACCTTTTCTTTTGTTTCGTCAACAAGGTCATAACGTAATGTTCTTCCTTTCAAAGTGGCAGGCAACCCATAAGCCATCCATTCTGGCATTGGTGCACCTTTCAGGTAATGATCAAAGAACTGTGTCATTCTAACAGACAAATCTTTTCGGTTTTTACGCTGCCTTAAGTTATGCGCTTCGTTATTATAAGACACCATCCATGCAGGCTTCTGCAGCCTTCTTAAAGACATATAGAATTCTATTCCTTGGTACCAAGGCACAGCACCATCGGCATCATTATGCATGATGAATAATGGCGTTTCAATATCAGGCACTTTGAATAATGGAGAGTTTTCAATGTATAAATCTTGTCTATCCCAAAGTGTAGCACCTAGTCTTGTTTGTGTTTTTTCATATTGGAACATTCGACTCATACCGCTCGCCCATCTTACACCACCATACGCAGATGTCATGTTTACAACTGGTGCGCCAGCACCTGCTGCTTTATACATATTTGTTCTTGTTACCATGTAAGCTACTTGGTAACCTCCCCAACTCTGTCCTTGAATAGCCATATTGTCTTCATCAACAAATCCCTTAGCCATTACAGCCTTTGTGGCTGGCACTACGTGGTTCATGGCACTTCGACCTGGGTAACCTACTTCATACTTGATGTCTGGAACCAAGACTAAATAATCATTACTCACATAGTAAGGTATATTAATCGTACTAGCACTCGGCGCTGGGCTTGGGTGACTGTGAAGTGAATTAGATCTTCTTTCATAGAAATACACAAGCATTGGGTATTTCTTATTCGGATCGAAATTCTCAGGTTTATAAAGAATAGCCTGCATCGTTTCACCGTCATAGGTATTATCAAACTCGACTAGCTCTGCAGTACCCCAAGTATAAGGTTCTTCTTGAGCACCAACATTGGTCAGTTTCTTTAAACCTGCCATGCTTACATCAATTGCAGCATAAAGTTCACCATACTCTTCATAGGTAGACTTTCTTACTAAAACGCGGTCAGCATTTTTAGCTTTAGTCAGCCCATAAATGCTCATATCTTCCATTACTACTAATTCTGGATTGGCAGATGCTCCCATATCCACAGTCATAAATCCAGAAGCCTTTGTCCATTCATTGAAGGCCGAAACAACAGATTTTTCATTAGTAGGGATTGTTCGCTGCTCACGATCTAATCTTTGGTAGCGCATTGTAATCTTGTTGTCTCTACCATAGCCATTAGTTACATTAACGGGACTTCCTTTTGGTGTAAACTTCCAAATATCATATCGATCGTAAAGGAAAAATGACTCATCATCGTCAGACCATCCTGGGCCACCATAACTCCCTGCTAAAGAAGGAGAATCATGTAACTCATTGGCGAAAGATACTGCCATTCCAGCTGTTAAATTCCTGATTTCGCCAGAAGACAAAGTCATCATATACCAGTGTCCATCTTCGATATTATGCCAAGTAAGATAGTTTCCACCAGGAGAAAGGGAAGGAAAACCTTTAGCGCCTTTTATGATTAGCTCAGCCTCTCCTGTGGTAGTGCTGATCTTGTAAAAGTCTCTCGGCATTTGAGTATCCCATGTAAGTTGAGTTCTGTATGGCTGATCGTTCATAGCCAAAACAAAATCGCGATCGTTTCTATAATCAATTGTTATAGATTCGAGGTCGGGTCCTGCTAGCTGAACCATTTTCCCTGTTTCAGTATTGATCACGGCATCATACGTACGGTTCTTTTCTCTACCCGCCTGAAGTTTCTGCATCGGCTGGATATAGGGATCATTATAGGACCAAACGTCCACTTGAGGACGATCTTCTTTTAATAAGGTAGTATCGGCTTCATATGCATACTCAAATGGTCGTGGCGCTGTACCGAAATAAACGCGCTTTCCAGACTCAGAGAAAATGATTCTACTATTATCACTGACCATCCAGTTTTCTGGAACTCCAGAAGTTGTAGTATCAGCCACAATAGAAGCGCTACTATTGCCTTCCTTCCAATGCATCAAGCTGAAATACTTGTCATCATCATCTTTAGTATTAGCACTTGCAAAAAATGCGATTTGCTCACCCGACTTATCCGCAGACATTTTCTTGTATTCAGTCATGCCTTCGCTTAGTGTAACCACATTTCCGTTAGCCGTGTTGTAAGCATAAACACCTGAAGGGTTTAAAGAATCCACTTTATCATATTCGTAAAAGAGGTTATTCCCTTCTTCTGTAAGCCTATACTCCATTACACCAGAGAACCTCTTTTGTTCTCCCGTCTTCATGTTGTGAAGTACTAACTCCGTGCCTTTAGACTTTGCGCGAGGATCTTTGGGTTCCTTTGGCGCTTCAGGTTCTTTCTTTTCAGGCTCTGACTCCTCTTCTTTATTCTTTTTCTTTTTTCTTCTCTTTTTCTTCTTCCCTTCTACTACAGGTTCTTCTTTTGGCGCTTCCTCCACTTTCTTCTTAGGCGCTTTCTTCGCTTTTAAAGGTTTCTCATGTAAAAAGGCAATCCATTCTTCAGATTCAGTTGGCAATTGAAAGTTTTTTACTCTTGCAATTTTATTCATCTCTCCAGAGCTCAAGTTGATCACATAAAGAGAATCTTTAGGCATCTTAGATGCTGCAGTCTTTTTTAACTTAAGTGCTCGAACATCGTCATAAGCAGGCTTTACTACGGCTGCCACAAACTTACCATCAGCAGAAAAGCTGTATCGTGAAACACGATCGACAATTATTTTATCATTGGTATTTAAATTAGTGAGTTCTAGCACAGCATCGCCCACCTGTGGATTGATTCTGTAACCTGCCCATACACCATCGCTACTCAAGCTAGTCGATGTAAGGCTTTTCCAGCCATCATAAACATCATGTGTTAGTGGCTTCTTCTGACCAAAAGCTACCGACACTAGACACATAAGGCCAAGCAGCATTGAGGATTTTCTTAAAAACATAAGTCTAAATTTTGATTAAGTGACCTTACAAATATAATTCTATGGCCCTCTTTGCAAAGAGTTCTTATATTGATGGCATCAGATAAATGATAATTAAATAGAGATATGCTCAGAAAAACGCTTACCCTGACACTACTGTGTCTTATGGCCTCAACTGTTTTCGCTCAGAAAACTATTTCCAGTATGACCAAAGGCATGGTCAAAAAAGAGGGCTACTTCGACTATTATTGGGATGAAAAATCAGGTAAAGTCTGGTTGGAGATTGACGAACTCAACAAAGAATTTCTTTATGTAAACTCACTGTCTGCGGGTATAGGCTCCAATGACATTGGGCTGGACAGAGGCCAACTTGGCAGTACTAGAATAGTGGAATTCAGACGAGTAGGGCCAAAAATAATGCTCGTTCAACCTAATTATAGCTATCGTGCAGTCTCTGATAATGCAGATGAAAGAAGGGCTGTTAAAGAAGCTTTTGCCGAATCTGTATTACATGGTTTTAAGGTTGGTGCTGAAAGCAATGGCAAAATTTTAATTGATATTACTTCCATGCTGTTAAGCGACGCTCATGGCGTTGCCGGTAGACTCAGGGGACAAGG
Organism: Roseivirga sp.; assembly: GCF_049099775.1. Lineage (GTDB taxonomy): Bacteria > Bacteroidota > Bacteroidia > Cytophagales > Cyclobacteriaceae > Roseivirga. The sequence continues at coordinate 182,055 of NZ_JAGDZM010000005.1, forward strand.
AAGTTACCGAATGGATAGTAATAGGTCGGCCATATACCCTCCTATGCTTAAGAATTTTCCTCAAAACTCAGAATTTGAGGCTACAATTACATTTACAGGAAATGCATCTGGTGGTTTTATACGAAGTGTAACGCCTACTTCAAGTGCCGTTACTGTTCGTATGCATCACTCATTCATCGAACTCCCAGATGCTAATTATGAAACCCGTAAGGCTGATCCTCGCTCAGGATATGGCACCATTAGTTTTATGGATTATGCTACGCCGATCCAGGAGAACATCGTAAAGCAATTCAGCAGAAGGCATAGACTTGAGAAAAAGAAGCCAAATGCAAAAATTAGCGATCCTGTTGAACCGATCAGATATTATGTAGATAGAGGTGCTCCTGAACCAATCAAATCAGCTCTAATAGAAGGCGCAAGATGGTGGAACCAAGCATTTGAGGCTGCTGGTTATCGCAATGCCTTTATTGTAGAAGAAATGCCAGAAGGCGCTGACCCACTAGATGTGCGCTACAATGTAATCCAATGGGTTCATCGATCAACTCGTGGTTGGTCTTATGGATCTTCTGTTACCGATCCTAGAACTGGAGAAATCATTAAAGGGCATGTTAGTTTAGGTTCACTAAGGGTAAGACAAGATTTCCTGATAGCTCAAGGTTTATTAACGCCATATGAAAATGGAACAACTCCTGATCCGGCCTTATTGAAAATGGCACTGGCTAGATTGAGACAGCTTTCAGCACATGAGGTAGGCCATACAATAGGTTTAATGCACAATTATGCTTCTAGTGTAAATGATAGAGCATCGGTAATGGACTACCCCCATCCGCTAATAGAATTAAAGAATGGTGAAATCTCACTGGACAATGCCTACGATGTTGGAATCGGTGATTGGGATAAAGCAGCCGTGACTTGGGGATATCAAGATTTTCCTGAAAAGGTTAACGAAGAGGAAGCTCTTGATGCATTGATCAATGACCAGATCGAGAAGCAACTTTATTTTATTACAGACTCAGATTCCAGACCGATTGGCAGTAGTCATCCAGAAGCCCATTTGTGGGACAATGGAGGAAGCCCTGTCGATGAACTGAATCATCTGATGGAAGTGAGAACAAAAGTGCTTGAGAATATTTCCGAAAAGAATATTCCGATGGGCACCCCTATGGCAAAACTGGAAGAAGTACTTGTACCTATGTATATGATTCACCGCTACCAATTGGAAGGTGCTGTAAAAGTTCTTGGTGGTACTTATTATAATTACAAATTGAGAGGAGATGCTCAGCCAGAGCAAAAAGTAGTGCCTTTAGAAGAACAAGAAGGGGCGCTAAATGCATTAATCAATGTATTGAAACCAGAAAATTTGGCCTTTCCTGAGCATGTTATTGCCATGATACCTCCACGCCCTCCGGGAAATCGTAGATCGAGAGAAACTTTCAAAGCAAGAACTGGTGTCAATTTCGATCCCGTAGCGCCAGGTGAAACAATTGCTAGTGCTGTGATGAGTTTTATCTTCAACCCTCAACGTGCAACACGCTTGGTTCAACAAAAAGCAATCGACTCCGAACAGTTAGGCCTAATTGATGTCATTAACAAGCTCTTGCAAGAAATCAATGATATAGAAACCAAAAACGGATACCATGCAGAACTGAAAAGATCTGTCGAAAAACAACTCATGCATGGGCTGATGAACCTCTATAATAGCAATAGTGCTAGCGCTCAAGCTCGAGCAGAAGCAGCTCATGGTTTACGTATGATGGTAGCCAATATTTCAGGCCTTAAGAACTTTGATGTGAGCGAGGCTCTGAGGAGAGTAGCCGCAGCGATGTCTCCAGATATGACAACCAACGGGGCAGAAGAAGCTCATAAGTTTTACATTTCGAATATGATCGTGAGGTTTTTCGAGAATCCGGGAGATTTAAAGATTCAAAATGCACTTTCGCCACCTGATGGCTCTCCTATTGGAAGTGATCTACAAGATTGGTGTTCGTTTGGCACTAACAGATAAAATCTACTTAAAAAGGCCGCCTTGTGTGGTCTTTTTTTATTTTCACGTTACATTTTAGTCGCTTCTCGCGTCATGAACGTATTGAATCCTTATTTATGAACCCAAGAAACATCATTGCCTTTATTCTGATTATTGGATCACTCATTTGTCTGTACCCCGGGCTTACCGAACCAATGTTGAGCATTCGGGTGGCTGCCAAAATTCCACTGATTGGCGATTTTGAATTGTTTGAAAGAACACAAAGTGTTGTAGAGGTAATCAGGGCATTGTTTGAGAACAAGAACAATTTAGTGGCTACGCTTATTTTACTTTTCTCTGTAGTAATCCCTATCCTAAAAGCCTTGCTCCTCTTAGTAGTATTGGCTGCAAAAAAATGGAGATATAGAACTCACACTTATAAATTTATCGCTGCTATTGGCAAATGGTCAATGGCCGATGTTTTTGTTGTAGGCGTTTTATTAGCTTATTTGGCTACCTCCTCAGAAGAGAGTATTTCAGCCGAAATTTTTGAAGGGTTCTACTATTTCACGGCTTACTGTATTGTTTCTATCCTTGGCATTCAAATAATGGACTTAAGAGAAATCAAAAGGTCTATAAACACCTACAAAAACTAATTCCAATTTAACGGATCAGTTTTAACGCAACCATTGACTATTCTCGAAGGTATTAGTGTTTGAATGCTCTATATTGTCTTAATCTTTTTTTAAGTGTAGTTCATCAAACCGATAACTAATTAGTCTCATGGAATTTCTTGCAACTATACCTTGGTGGGCTTGGGTACTCGCCATTTTAGTGATTATAGCATTGCGCGATATCATTCAGCGCAAACATGCCATAAGCCATAACTTTCCAATAGTCGGTCATTTAAGGTTTATGTTGGAGAAGATTGGCCCAGAACTTCGGCAATATATAGTAGCTAATAACAGAGAAGAGCTTCCTTTTAACAGAAGTCAAAGGTCGTGGATTTACGCATCATCGAAGAAAGAAAACAACTACCAAGGCTTTGGTACTGATCAAGATCAAAGCGCACCGGGTTTTATCTTCATTAACCCAACCATGATTCCTTTTAAGTTACCTAAAAACCACCTCAATTTAAAAGACAAAAGCCTTTTGCCATGTGCTAAAGTAATGGGTGCCTACAATGGTCGCAAGAGACCTTTCCGACCCCAATCGATTGTCAATGTTTCTGCCATGAGTTACGGGTCCTTATCCGCTAAAGCCATAGAATCTTTAAATAAAGGAGCCGCCAAGGCCAACTGTTATCATAATACCGGGGAAGGATCCCTTTCCAAACATCACCAGCATGGCTCAGACATTGTCTTTCATTTTGGCACCGGCTATTTTGGCGTTAGAGATGAAGAGGGTAATTTTTCTATGGAAAAGATGGTAAACCTTACTAAGCAACATGATCGGATTCGAGCCATAGAGGTCAAACTGTCGCAAGGCGCAAAACCAGGTAAAGGTGGCGTATTGCCTGCTTCTAAAATCACCAAAGAAATCGCAGAAATTAGGCACGTAAAAATGGGTGAGGATGTGCTCTCCCCTTCCAGTCACACGGCCTTTTCCAACATTCCAGAAATGCTCGATTTTATTGAGTCTATTGCCCATGAAACTGGTTTGCCTGTCGGTTTTAAATCAGCCGTTGGAAAATTAGAAATGTGGGAAGAGCTAACGGATTTAATGATAGAACGTAAAACGGGTCCAGACTTTATCACGATCGACGGTGGTGAAGGAGGAACAGGAGCTGCCCCACCCGCTTTTGCCAATCATGTAGCGCTACCCTTTAACTATGGCTTTGCAGCGGTGTATAAAATATTTGAAAGAAAGGGACTTTGCGATCGTGTAGTATTTGTTGCCTCTGGAAAACTAGGGTTCCCTTCGAGCGCTTTAATGGCCTTTGCCATGGGTGCCGATGTGATAAACGTAGCTCGCGAGGCCATGATGTCCATTGGTTGTATTCAAGCCCAAGTATGCCATACCAACACCTGCCCAGCAGGCATAGCAACGCAAAAGAGATGGTTGCAAAACGGGATTGATCCCACCTTAAAGTCAGAACGGTTTGCAAACTATGTAAAGACCCTTCGGAAAGAAATTTTAGAAATTACACATGCCGCAGGTTATGAACACCCTTGTCAAATGACCATGACAGATGTGGATATGAGTATGGGAGATAACAACTTTACCACTACACTAAATAAAGTGTATGACTATGATAAAGTACCTGTAGCATTCAATGGAATGAGTTCTCTAAACTAAGCTTAAGAGAAAGGTCGTAGAGATGATTTTTGACGTTGCTTAAAATTCCAACTTACCAGTATCATTGCAGCAATAATGGCAAAATGATTGTAAATTGAAACTGTCATTAATACGGAATACCATGAAGAGAATTATCCTGATTATCCTCATAAGTGTACCATTAGCACTATTTGGTCAATCGAAATCTGAGATAGCCAACCAAAAACTTCAAGCTTTTGTTGATCAAAGTAAAGTTCCTGGGCTAAGTATATCTATCAGTCAGAAAGGTGAATTAGTCTATTCAAAAGGCTATGGTTTTGCAGACTTAGAAAATCAAATCCCAGTGTCGCCTTCAAAAACAAAATTTAGGATAGGTAGTGTTTCAAAGACGCTCACAGCCGCTGCATTGGCTCGGTTATACGATGATGGAAAAATTGACTTAGACGCTCCAATTGAACGATACGTACCGATTTGGCCAGACAAAGAGCATCAGATAACACTTCGCTTGTTAGCCGGACATATTGCCGGAATTAGACATTATAGGGGCAATGAATTCTACAGCAACGTTAAGTATGAGACGGTTTCAGATGGTTTGGTCATTTTTATAAACGATCGGCTTATCAATAAACCAGGTACTAAATATGCCTACTCGTCATATGGCTGGAATCTGATTTCTTCAGCCATGGAAAACGCAGCAGCCCCACAGGGCGGCTTCCTTACGGCCAAAAGTTTTCTAACAGTCGTGCAAACAGAAGTTTTCGAGCCGCTTAGTATGACGAATACGGTGCCCGATCATGCTGATAGAAAAATTGAAAACCGCACTAAGTTCTATCAGTATCAAAATGGTGAAGTTGTTGAAGCACCGTATGTAGACAATAGCTACAAATGGGCTGGAGGTGGTTTTGTGGGCACTACTGAAGACCTTTGTAAATTCGGTCAGGCGCATATGGAAGCGGGTTATTTAAAGGCATCGACTATTGAGGAATGGCAAAAATCTCAGACAACAACCGATGGCAAAGCTACGAATTATGGCATCGGTTGGAGAACATTCAAACGACCAAGCGGAAAAACATTTTATGGACACAGCGGTGGATCAGTTGGAGGAATTACATTCTTCCTAATACATCAACCATCTCAAACTGTCTTAGCCATAACTGGGAATATGGATCCTTTAAACTACAACGGTTTACAGTACGAATTGATGGAACTATTCATAGACTGATCCGTGGAAATCAACATCGAGAGATTGCAAAATCAGCTTCCTAAAAACCTTACTCTGCTGGCTGAAGAACTAGCAAAAGTTGGGCAATTAGTAGACTTACCCATTGGCTTTGAAGTCTTGAAAGAGGAACAATATGTAAAGTCCGTTCCCATTTTACTTTCCGGCCTTGTAAAAGTGGTAACGCGAGGAGAATACAAAGACCTTTTACTCTATTACATTAAACCGGGCGAAAGCTGCATGATGTCCTTCATACATGCACTTCATCAAAACCCAAGTACCGTTTATGCCATCGTAGAAGAACCAACTTCAGCCTTGTTAATCCCAAGTACGGCCCTAGAAAGTTTGATAAGCACATCGCCTGAATTCAATCAACTTTTCCATCAACTAGCTAACCAGCGCTACACAGATCTGCTGTCCACCATAAATGCGGTCTTTTTCGACAACTTGGACACAAGACTTTTGAACTACCTCAAAGAAAAGGCAAGACTAAGCGATAGCAACACTGTCCATGTCACCCATCAACAAATTGCCAATGATTTAGGCACAGCGCGAGAAGTAATCTCTAGGGTTCTGAAAAAGCTCGATAATGAAGGCTTCATTTTAAACCGAAAGGAAAAAATTTCTCTAATGTGACTTAAGTCACTGTTTTCTCCCGCTTTATCGCAGAAATTTGACTTATGAAAAGCAAAGTAATCAAGCTATTGCTAGTATGTCTGGTTTGCGCAGTCATCATTTTCGGAATTTCAATTTTAATCGAGAACATAAAATAATTGCTATGAAAAAGAATATGGGAACTACAGATCGCGTAGTAAGAGTCATCATTGTAGCGGCATTGGTAGCCTTGTATGCTACCGGCACTGTTACGAGTCTTTGGGGAACAGTTGCCCTTGTTGCGGCAGGTATATTTACAGTGACAAGTCTAATAAGTTTCTGCCCTATCTATGCCATTTTTGGCGTAAAGACATGCAAAACATAGAATATATTTCACTGAATATCAGGGTGTTTTCTATCAACACCCTTTTTTATTCGATAATTAACTAATATATTAGTTTTACATTTAATAAATTAGTTAAAAAACAACATACAATGAAAAAACTAAGCTTACTACTAGTAATTGCTCTCGTTGCAGCTTGTGCCGATGAGGACCTTTATGTAAAACCCGATGGCACTGATATTCAGGTGGCAGGGGTAGTTTCCGACGATAATTCTGACAGTGACCAGGTTTTCATGGTTGTGGAGCAAAGCCCTGAGTTTCCCGGAGGAATGAAAGCCTATCATAAGTATTTAAAGGAGAATCTTAAATACCCGGAAGAGGCTAAAAGAATGGGCATAGAAGGCAATGTTTACGTGTCGTTTATCGTGCAAGAAACTGGAGAGCTAACAGATTTCGAGCTAGTCCGAAGCGTTGGTGCCGGTTGTGGCGATGAGGCACTAAGAGTTTTAATGGAAGGTCCTAATTGGACACCTGGTCAGCAGGGAGGAAAAACCGTAAAAACTAGAATGCAATTGAGAACAGTATTCAGGCTAAACGACCAGAGAATAGCATCTGCGTTTTAAATAAAATCTTATAAGGCCACAATAAGTAAATATTCTGAGCCTCAAGCAGCACTTAAACATTAAAGGTCGGTCTATATATAAAGCAAGCCTCTACTCGGAGCTTGCTCTTTCTTCTTCCATTTCCTTCAACTTTCTTCTCAAGATTTTACCAACATTTGATTTTGGCAATTCAGATACAAACTCAATGTGCTTCGGTTTTTTATAACCCGTTAGTTCCTCTTCGCAAAAAGCCTTAAGCATGTCTTCAGTTAAAGATTCGTCACTTTTTACTACAAAGGCTTTTACGCACTCCGTAGATCGCTTATCTGGAATACCAATAACAGCTACTTCTAGAACTTTTGCATGATCGGCAATTACATTCTCAACCTCATTAGGGAATACATTGAACCCTGACACGTTGATCATATCCTTTTTCCGATCGACAATTTTGAAGAAGCCATCAGGCTCCATCACACCAATATCTCCGGTTCTGAACCATCCGCCTTCAAAGAAGACACCTTCATTGTCTTTGTTCCAATATCCGCTCATTACTTGGGGGCCTTTGATACAGATCTCCCCTACTTCGCCTTGCGCCAAGTGCTCGCCCTCGTCATTGCATATCGACAACGCAGTAGATGGCAATGGTAAGCCAATTGTACCCATGCGATGCGTACCGTCCAACGGATTACAACTCGCTACAGGTGCAGTTTCTGAAAGTCCGTACCCTTCAACCAAAGGAGAATTTGTTTGCTCTTCCCATTTCTTAGCCACAAAATCTTGAACGGCCATTCCACCACCAATCGACCCTTTTAAATGACTCCAATCTACTTCATTGAAATTCGGTTGGTTTAGTAAGCCATTGAATAGCGTATTAACACCTGTAAAGAGTGTAAACTTGTGCTTTTTCAATTCCTTGATAAACCCAGGCATATCTCTCGGGTTGGTGATTAGCACATTCTTAGCCCCAATATGCATCATGAAAGTACCGTTCACATTCAATGCAAAAATGTGATATAACGGGATAGCCGTAATCATCAGTTCTGTCTGACCTTCTTTTAATAAAGGGGTAAACCAGTTGGTAATTATCATGGTATGGGAAACCACATTCCCGTGAGAAAGCGTTGCACCTTTAGAAACGCCCGTTGTTCCACCCGTATATTGTAAAAAGGCTGTGTCTGAAGAACTCACACTAGGCTTAGTATACTTCATGCGAGCACCGGCCTTTAACACGGCATTAAATTTCTTAGCAGTAGGAAGCGAATAAGATGGCACCATTTTCTTCACACGTTTCACCACGAAATTCACCAACTTACCCTTCATACCACCAAGTAAGTCACCAAGTTCTGTAATAATAACATGCTCAATTTTAGTTTTCGGTAATACCTCCTCTAGGCTATGCGCAAAATTGGCAATGATTACGATGGCCTTTACCCCGGCATCATTGAACTGATGTTCCATTTCACGAGGCGTGTACAGTGGGTTGGTATTTACCACAACACAACCTGCTTTGAGGGCACCTATTAAGGCAATTGGGTATTGTAAGCAGTTGGGCATCTGAATCGCAATTCTATCCCCTTTTTCTACACCTACCTCATTTTGCAAATAAGCGGCAAAAAACTCCGATTGAAGATTTATTTCCTGGTAGGTCAAGACCTTCCCCATATTCTCAAAAGCCTCTCGGCTGCCAAAGCTTTTAAAGGCTTGATTGAAAAGTTCTAGTAAATTTTCAGGCTGTCCTGCCTCGATTTCTGATGGAATACCTTTCGGGTAGTTTTCGATCCAAGGGGTAGTACTCATGAAGTTAAATTTGGCTAACACCAAATATAAAAGAACCTAGAGATAATCAGGAGATCTGCTATGCTATTTCAGTCTAACTACCCCTCGAATTGATTAGAAATTCAAAAATCCATCCTAACGGTAAAAAGTGTAAATGATTAAACCGATATTCAACTAAAAAACACACCATGCGCAATTCTTTACTTCTACTATTTCTTTTAGTCTTATCCTGCCAAAATCAGCCTGAAAATAAAATTGAAGAACCTGGTCGACTGTCGTTGGCTTTTACCAAAACAATTGAATTGCCTTTAGACAAAATGAGTGTCCAAAGAAGCCCTCAGTTTCAATACTTCCGATATCTAGAGGAAAACTTTTTGGCCCACTATAACCAACCTGATAACTCCATAAAAATTCTTTCCCTTGATCAGAAGGCTTTGACCCAAACCATTAAATTAAACACCTACGGACCTGATGCTTTAATTGATATGGACGGATCGCCAAAGAACTTTAAAATTATTAGCCCAGACTCGATTTTCATCTACTCTATTGTTCAAGAAAAAATCTTTTTAATCAACTCAAAAGCCGAAATTCGTAATTATTGGAAGGCACCTATCGAGTCACTTGGACCTGAGTACCCTGTGGCTGAATTTACTACGCTTTGCTCACTAGTCATTCGTGAAAACAAAATTTTATTCACTAGCCGTATTTCATGGTATCCCAACGGCCCTTCACCTTTGTTAGTACTGCCTTTAGACAAGACCAAAAAGACTAAAAGAATCCCAAAAGAGTTTAAGCTTTATGGTGAGCACAATGTTTCCTTACTCGGAGACGCCAACTCTTTTCGAGCGTCAAATACAGTTACTCAAGATGGAACTTTACTAATCAGCTACCCACTTGACCATAGAATAATGACCGTTGATCAAGACTTAAACATCAATTACATCGAATTAAAAAACCCAAAAGTAGGCATACTAAAAGGTTTCGGTAAGAAGGTTAATGCAGAAATCTATGCCTCAAATGAATTTCATGAATACAATTTCACAACATCTAAATATCATTCTATTATATCCGACCCTTATAACCAACTCATCTACAGAATAGCTAAACTACCTTACTCAATTAATGAATTCAGAAATGTACAAAACGGTGCCAAATACGAAGGCCTCGACTTCTCAATAATGATATACGATGATGAATTCAATTACATCGGTGAAAAGACTTTCGAAAAGTCAGCAGTCTATGATATGAATTCAATAATAGTCACCCCTAACGGTTTATTAATTCGAAAGACATCTGAAGAAGAGGACATCCTCTTGTTCGATATTTTCAAACCTAGGGCTTTATAGGAGCGCTCAAAAAAAACGAGAACTCCAACATGTGAAGTTCTCGAAAAAAATGATTGCGCTTGCTGTAGGAGAAGGAGTCGAACCTTCAAAGAGAGATTAGTCATAACGGTAGTTTAGATTTATTTCTATTTCTCCACCCCCGGGAAAGGAGGGCATGGCTGCCTGTTTCATCACCCTACATTATGTTCTTATTCAATTGTTTCTCGTTTGAAACTGTTTCAAATGTAATAGAACTAACGCATTCTTTAAAATATCGTTAAGTATATAAGCTAATAATTAGTGATTAATTAATTATTAGGTATTTTTGTTATGAATTCAATATTTTATATCTTAAGATATGCCCGATAATTACGAAATTGACAACGTTGATTTAAAAATCCTCTCTCTTTTACAGCATAACGCGAAAAAGCCTTATACAGAAGTAGCCAAAAAGGCTTTCGTCTCTAGCGGAACAGTTCATGTAAGAATGAATAAGCTTGAAAAAATGGGTGTGGTTAAAGGGGCTTCGCTTGATCTAAACCTCACTGCACTCGGTTATACTGTAGGCTCATTTCTTGGCATCTTCCTTTCTAAAAGTTCGCTATACGATAAGGTAGCCGCTCAACTGGCTAAAATTGCAGAAATAACTTCCATTCATTACACCACTGGTAATTATAGCATGTTCGTTAGAATCTATGCCAAGAGCACAGATCACCTGAAGGATATTTTACATGATAAAATCCAAAAAGTAGATGGCATAGAACGCACTGAAACTTTTGTGATTTTAGAGGAAACAATGAACCGAAGCATAAGCCTTCAGGAGTGAAATCACTCACCAAATACTAGCGCCTTTTAAACGCCTTTCATAATAAAAAAGAAAGCTGAAACCTTTAGTTAAGGTTTTAGGTTGTACCTTTGTATTTGAAATCATTCTAAATAAGAATTAATGAGTACCGACGACCAGATTTTAGAGGAATTCACAAATAAAGAGTATGAATTTGGCTGGACTGTAGACCTTGAGGCTGATGAAGCTCCGAAAGGTTTGAGCGAAGAGATTGTTCGATTTATTTCGGCAAAAAAAGAAGAGCCAGAATGGTTGCTTAATTGGCGTTTAGATGCCTATAGAGCTTGGTTAAAGATGGAGGAGCCAGAATGGCCTAACGTCAAATACCCAAAGGTCGACTACCAAGATTTGATCTATTATTCTGCCCCTAAAAAAGGCGCATCTCCCAAATCATTAGATGAAGTAGATCCAGAATTACTAGCAACATTCGAGAAGTTAGGAATTTCACTTACAGAACAAAAAAGACTTACAGGAGTAGCAGTAGATGCTGTTATCGATTCGGTATCGGTAGCCACTACTTTTAAAGATACACTCGGTAAACTGGGAATCATTTTTTGCTCGTTCTCTGAAGCGGTGAAAGAACACCCAGAACTGGTAAAAAAACACATGGGTACTGTAGTGCCTGTGACAGACAACTACTTTGCGGCACTTAATTCAGCAGTTTTTTCCGATGGTTCCTTCGCTTACATCCCTAAAGGAGTAAGGTGTCCGATGGAGCTTTCTACTTATTTCAGAATAAATGCTGCCAATACAGGTCAATTCGAAAGAACGCTGATTGTAGCGGACGAAGGATCTTATGTAAGCTACTTAGAGGGTTGTACAGCACCTCAGCGTGATGAAAATCAATTGCATGCGGCAGTGGTAGAAATTAAAACTGCAAAAGATGCAGAAGTAAAATATTCAACGGTTCAGAACTGGTACCCTGGTGATAAAGATGGTAAAGGCGGTATTTACAACTTTGTAACCAAAAGAGGTATTTGCGAAGGAGACAATTCTAAAATCTCTTGGACACAAGTTGAAACAGGATCAGCTGTTACTTGGAAATACCCTTCATGTATATTGAAAGGAGATAATTCTCAAGGCGAGTTTTATTCTGTAGCTGTCACTAATAATCATCAGCAAGCAGATACAGGAACTAAAATGATTCACATTGGTAAAAACACCAAGTCTAGAATCGTTTCCAAAGGCATATCGGCTGGCTTTTCACAAAACAGTTACCGAGGACAAGTAAAAGTTATGAAACGCGCTGAAAATGCCCGTAACTTCTCTCAATGCGACTCCTTATTAATGGGTAATAAATGTGGTGCACATACTTTCCCTTATATAGATATTGAAAACCAAACGGCTCATGTAGAACATGAAGCTACGACTTCCAAAATTGGCGAAGATCAGATCTTCTATTGCCAGCAAAGAGGTATAGATGAAGAATCAGCTGTTGCGCTGATCGTCAATGGATATGCAAAAGAAGTATTAAACCAGTTGCCAATGGAGTTCGCCGTAGAGGCTCAAAAATTGTTAGCCTTAACTCTTGAAGGATCTGTAGGTTAATATCTTCCTAGCACTAGTGAGATTGGCTCCCCACTCTTCACTAATCAGAAAGTCAAAATCAAAAAATTAGAAATTACAATCGCGATGCTAAGCATAAAAAATTTACAAGCAAGAATTGAAGAAAAGGAAATACTGAGAGGTATTAACCTTGAAGTTAAACCTGGAGAGGTTCACGCTATCATGGGACCAAATGGTTCTGGTAAAAGTACACTCGCATCTGTTTTAGCTGGCAGAGAGGATTACGAAGTTACTGGTGGCAATGTAGATTTCTTGGGTAATGACCTATTAGATATGGATGCTGATGAGAGGGCCAGAGAAGGTGTTTTCTTAGCATTTCAATATCCTGTAGAAATTCCTGGCGTATCGACTACCAACTTCATGAAAACAGCGATTAATCAGGTACGCGAGCATCATGGCGAAAAAGCTTTAGACGCTGTTTCTTTCTTGAAATTGATGAAAGAGAAAATGAAATTGGTTGAAATTGATCAGTCTCTTTTAAGCAGGTCTTTGAATGAAGGATTCTCAGGTGGAGAGAAGAAGAGAAATGAAATCTTTCAAATGGCAATGCTAGAACCAAAATTGGCCATTCTGGATGAAACTGATTCTGGTCTTGACATTGACGCTTTGAAAATTGTTGCCAATGGTGTCAATGCATTAAAATCTCAAGACAATGCCACGATTGTAGTGACGCATTACCAAAGATTATTGGATTACATAGTGCCAGATCATGTGCACGTATTATATAACGGTCGAATCGTGAAGTCCGGTGATAAGAGCTTAGCACTTGAACTTGAGGCGAAAGGATACGACTGGATTAAAGAAGAAGCTGACGCAACTGTTTAAGACATGGATAAATTAGCAGGCCAGTCAATTATTGATGCGCTACTTGAGCAATTCAACGACTTCGAAAAGGGGTTAAATGGTCAAAGTAAATCTTCTATCCATAGTGTTAGAAGAAACGCATTTGAAATTTTAAAAGGGAATGGATTTCCAGCACCTAAAGACGAAGAGTATAAGTTTACGAACTTCACTAAGGCTATAGAGAAAAACATCAATTTTAATACACCTGATAAAGCTAATTCTGTAAGTGCAGATTCAATTTCGAGTGTTAAAATTGAAAACCTCGATGCCTACAATTGTGTGTTTATAAATGGTCAGTTTATTGCAGATTTATCTGATAAAATTGATGAGAAAGGTTTAACAGTAAGTACTTTCGAAACCGCTACTAAAGACAACACCGAAACGCTTTCAGGTTACTTTGGCAAGCAAGCAGATGCTGAAAAAGATGCTTTTATAGCGTTAAACACGGCATTTAGTCAAAATGGATTCTTTATTCAAGTAGAAGACAATGCTGTAATCGACAAACCTATAGCACTACATTTTCTAGGCGACAGTAGCCAAAACCAATCCATATACAATGTTAGAAATGTTGTAGTTGTTGGCAAGTCAGCGCAAGTCACCATCATAGAAAAATTTGATACTATAGGTGATGAGAAATCATTCACCAATGTGGTAAATGAAATCTTCGTTGACAAAAATGCAAATGCCAAGTATTTCAAGATTGAGAACGATACGAAGGGCGCTTATCACATGTCTAACGTTGCTGTTGCTCAAGAAAGAGACAGCACTTTTACGGCGAACACAATAGCCCTTGATGGTGCCATGGTTCGTAACAACCTTGAAATCAAATTGAATGGAGAGGGATGTGAAGCATATATGAATGGTCTCTACCTACTGAATGGAAAAACCCATGTAGATAACCATACCGTTGTAGATCACATTGAGCCTAATTCTTATTCTAACGAGCTCTATAAAGGCATCTTAAACGATAAATCAAAAGGTGTTTTTAACGGTAAAATATTTGTAAGACAGGAAGCACAAAAAACAAACGCTTTCCAGTCGAATAAGAATATACTTTTGACCAACGATGCGACAGTTAACACTAAGCCACAGCTTGAAATTTGGGCTGATGATGTAAAGTGTTCCCATGGTTGTACAACAGGTCAACTTGATAAAGATGCTTTGTTCTATTTACAAGCACGAGGCATCAGAAAAGAACACGCAAGGGCTATTTTACTTAATGCTTTTGCTAGTGATGTTATTGAAAACTTAGAGATTGAAGCACTTCAACGATATGTTGAAGATATAATTTCAAAAAGACTGGAGGTGTAACCTTGTCAAGCATAGTAAAGCATCAAACATTAGACATTCAAAAAATTAGATCAGAGTTTCCTGTACTTCATCAAGAAGTCAACGGTAAGCCACTGATCTATTTTGATAATGCGGCAACTAATCAAAAACCGAAAAGGGTAATTGATGCGCTCTCTTATTATTACGAGCATGATAATGCCAATATTCATCGTGGTGTTCACACACTAGCTGAACGTGCAACTTCGGCATTTGAAGAAACCCGTAAAGCTGTACAGCAGTTTATCGGTGCAAACGAGGCTGAGGAAATTATTTTCACAAAAGGGACTTCAGAAAGCATCAATCTAGTGGCCAGTTCATGGGGTAGAAAGTTCCTGAATTCGGGTGATGAAGTTTTAATATCAACCATGGAGCATCATTCCAATATTGTTCCTTGGCAAATGATTTGCGAAGAAAGAGGTGCTACGCTACAAGTAATGCCGATTGACGCAAATGGTGATATTGTAATAGAGCAGGCTTTAAAACTGATGTCTGACAAAACAAAACTCGTAGCATTCAACCACGCTTCTAATACATTGGGCACGGTAAACCCAGTAAAGATTTTAACCCAAGCTGCACATAAAGTTGGAGCCAAAGTTCTGGTGGATGGTGCACAATCAACTTCACATTTAAATGTTGATGTACGTGACTTAGATGTCGATTTCTTTGCCTTCTCTGCTCATAAGATGTACGGACCAACTGGTTTGGGAGTTTTATATGGCAAACGATCTATTTTAGAGAAAATGCCACCTTATCAGGGCGGTGGAGAAATGATTAAGGATGTATCCTTTGGAAAGACTACCTATAACGATATTCCTTACAAGTTTGAAGCAGGCACACCTGATATTGCAAACGTAATTGCCTTAAAAAAAGCCATAGAGTTTATTGATGAGCTCGGAAAAGAAAATATTGCGGCCTACGAACATGAATTACTTACTTATGGCACTGAAAAACTCAATCAAATTGAAGGTGTTCGCATTGTAGGAACGGCCAAAGAAAAAGTAAGCGTTATTTCATTCGAGGTAGAAGGAATTCATCACTTCGATTTAGGTATGTGGCTCGATGCAAAAGGAATTGCTGTTAGAACTGGGCACCACTGTACTCAACCTCTAATGGATCATTACTGTATAGAAGGAACTGCAAGGGCCTCATTTTCGGTTTACAATACCAAAGAGGAAATTGATGCTTTTGTTGAAGCACTAAAAGTCATTATTAGTAAATTCAAATAGCCATGAGTCAGTCAGTCAATGACATACAAGATGAGATAGCCGAAGAATTTTCTATGCTCGATGGAAATTTAGAAATGACTATCGAATACATCATGGAACTTGGTAATCAATTGCCGACAATGCCAGAGACATTAAAAACTGAAGACAACATTGTCAAAGGTTGTCAATCGAAAGTGTGGTTGGATGCAAAAATAGACGGTGACAAAATTGCCTTTGCAGCGGATAGTAATACCGCAATTACCAAAGGCCTAGTAAGTATTCTGGTTAGAATTTTGTCTAATAGAACACCACAAGAAGTAGTTGATGCTGATTTGTTTTTTATTGAGAAAATTGGCTTAAATCGTTTCATTGGCACGCAGCGCTCGAATGGTCTAGGTGCTATGATGAAACAAATGAAAATATATGGTCTGGCCTATTCTGCTAAAAGGGAAAGTCAGAGTAATTAAAAGTTTAAAGTCTTATGGCTGAAGGAATTAAAGAGAACTTGAGAGATGAAGTGGTTGCCGCAATAAAAACGGTTTACGACCCAGAAATACCTGTAGACATTTATGAACTAGGCCTGATTTACGAGA
>NZ_JAGDZM010000006.1:0-120581 GCF_049099775.1 Roseivirga sp.
CGAATAATGCTTCATCGTTGCTACTTCCAAGGCTATAGGTGATGGTATTATTATCGGTGGCTACACTAGTATAGGAAATACTAACTTCATTTTCACGAAAGGTCATAATAGTAGGAGAAGTGAACACTGGTTTTGTTATATCTTTTACCTCCAGATTAAAACTTTGCTCAGAAGAAATACTATTTTCATCGCTTACTTTCAAAGTAATGCTAAATAAACCTGCCTGGCCAGCTGGATTGCCCGTTAACCTTTGGGGTAACAACTTTGCCTTTCTTATTACGTTTGAACTGAAATCAGTGATAAAAATGGTTCTGTCGGTTGAGAATGAAATATCATAGGGTCTTGAAAAGCTTGCATTATTACCAGTACCATCTCTCTCGGCTTGCAAACCAGAACCCATCAGAGTACTTACCTGAGCATCTTTACCAATTCTTTTGATTTTATTTGACTCATCAGTTACGAAAAGGTTTCCTGAGTTGTCTGAGGTAATTCCATTAAGCCTAATAAATTGAGCATTTGTTCCGACTCCGTTAACATCCCCTGGACTTCCGTTACCAGCAAATGTAGTGACTATACCGTCAGGGGCAATCTTTCTAATTCGTAGATTTGATATGACAAAAATGTTACCATTAGGATCTATTGTCAGGTCTTTTGGGTTTTCAAAACGAGCGTCTGTTCCTTGTCCATCAAGATGCTGACTACTAAACCCTCCGGCTAGAGTGTTTACTACCCCGTTTTTATCTATTTTCCTTATTCGATTATTCCTTAAATCTGCTAAATATAGGTTGCCGTCACCGTCAAAATCCAGTCCAGATGGACCATTAAAGCGGGAAGATAAGCCAGTACCATCCATAAAACCTCCCTGCCCATCACCAGCAAAAGTAGACACTACGCCATTTTTAGTTATTTTTCTTATAACGTTATTATAGAAATCTGAAACAAAGAGGTTTCCATCATGGTCAATTGCTATTCCTGATAGACCATTGAATTCAGCTTCAGAGGCTGGCCCGTCCTTGTAGCCATTATTGCCAGTCCCTGCAAAGTTAGATACATTACCTTCCTTATCCACTTTACGAATACGGTTATTCCAAACGTCCAAGACGTATATGTTTTCTTCTTGATCAATTACAATTCTGCCTATGTTATTAAAGCTGGCCTCTAGACCATTGCCATTAGAACTACCACTTACGCCGGAACCAGCAAAAGTGGAGACATCATATTGTCCACTTTCCGTTAATTTTAACCACGGTAATGGTGTAGTGAGCCACTCTACAGACAACTCATCATCTTCTTGATCATCGACCTCAATAATATATTCATAATCATCGATATTATTCAGGGTTAGGGCTGGTGAAGATTTAAAGATAGGAACCTCATTAATGTTGACGACAGTTAACCTTATTAATTGATTGGCCGTGTTAAGTCCATCACTGGCAATAACTTCTAGGATATAAATATTGTCGGCATTAGCATTGGTAGGCACCTCAAAGTTAGGCGCAATTTTAAAAGTTACTGCCCCTGAGCTAGTACCGATATCAAACAGTGCTTCATCGTTACTACTACCGAGACTGTAAGTAATGGTATTGGCATCCGTAGCCATTGCGGTATAAGCTGCGCCTACTCCGTTTTCTGAATAGTTTTCAGTAAAGCCAGAGGTAAAGATTGGAGGTATAAAATCGGATAGAAGAGTTAGTTCTTCGGAAGTAAGTTCTCGATCATAAATCCTCAAATCATCTATCGAACCTATCCATTGGTTATTAATATCCCAACAACCTGATAAGCAATCCTGATCATTTCCTAAATAGAGCCCATTTTCTTCTATGCTGAGTGAGCCAGATGGCATATTGCCTTGACCATCTATTACACCGTCCACAAAGATAAATGAGTCTCCATTGGTGCCATTCCTAAAAAGATATAAATGGTGCCATTGATTGTCTTTGACATTAGCTGTGCCGAAAATGGGTATTCCTGGTATGTTATGAGTGTTTCTTATGTTTGATGAGATTCTACCATCATCTAGGACTTGGATTACATATTCATTTGGTCGCGTTGAATTAGCTCCAGAAATAATGACTCCACCGTGATCCGTCTTAAACCAAACTGAGATGGACACATCCGATAGTCCATCGATAATAGTCGCGGGTAGTTTGACTAACTCTAAGTGACTACTGAAAGTCAAAGCATTTGAGTTATTAGAGAAACGATCTTGTCCAAAGGCTCCTCCTTGTAGTATTGCATCTTCGGAATTAGAAGATAAGTCTGACAAGTCATTATTGAAGTCATAATTTGCAACTAAACCCTCTTGTCCGATAAGAGCAAAAGCAGACATAAGACTGATAGCCAAGGTAATAAGAGCTCTTTTATTAAAGGATTTATTGTTAATATTCAATCTCATGAATGATTATGTTTTTTATTTGAAAAATAATACTGACAATATTGTGAGAAAAGCTTGCTTAAGCAAGCTTTTTAAGTGTTTCTGGGGTGGGCGGATATCGGTTAAGTGTTAATAGAAGAGCCTATTTCGGTCTAATCGTTTTTTGAAAAACTTTGTCAATCAAGTCATTCACTTCTATAGAAACTTTTATCCAATAACTTAAACCTATTATTAAAACCGTAATAAGGCTAGAACGTATAACGATGTCTAATAGCACCTTATCTAGTTCTGGAAGAAGGTAATTGGCCAATAGGACCACCCCAGCGATACCAAGAAACTTAATTGTCGAGGTTGTAAATGGCTGGATTCTAAATTTCACCCATACATAATAAAATTTGATAAGGTTAAAGCTGAACATAGCGATAAAGGAGGCTACTGCAGCGCCATCTATGCCATATTTAGGTATTAATAATGTGTTTAAAACGATCGTGAGAATCGCGAGTATAGAAACAGAAATAACATTAAACCTATAATATTTAGACATCACAATGATCTCACCATTGGTGCCGAAAATCATATCACTCAACTTTCCTAAAGCGATAAATAGTACCACATTAAATCCATTGATATATTCATCGCCATTGGGCACAAATGAATAGATACTATCTAAATTTGACCAAATGCCAATAAGCAGCAGTGTGCCTATAATCATTTGGTTGATTGAAGTTTGCTGGTAAAGCTTTTTTACCGCAACCATGTCCCCTTTATTAAATGATTGAGAGAGAAGTGAAGAGCTTAGTTGTGCAATTGCGCGCTTGGGCATTTCTATTACCACCCCAATGAAAAAGGCGATGGTATAAATTCCTGTTGCTTCGAGCCCCAAAGAACCACTAACCATAATGCTGTCAATCTGTAGGATTATCTGAGTCCCACCTGCGCCAACAACGGAGTATAACCCGAAATTCATGATCCGTTTCCAAACGCCGTTTTTCAAAAAGCTAAAATCGAATGAAAAAGAGGCTTTCAGCGAAAGCTTTACTTGGATAGCTAAGAAGATTAGAACGACGCCATATACTCCAATTAATGAGTAAATAAGTACCGGGAAGTCTATCACTTCGAATCCATAAAGTAACAGAATGGAAGTCGAAAGAATTCTTAAGCCGACATCTCTTAGGACAGTGGGCGCGACAATTTTCAAATGGCTTCTTGAGAAAGCCTCTAATAGCTGAAAATTGATGATTAAGAAAGTTATTAGAACAGTGACTTGAAAGTAGTCTATAAACAGTTCTGATTCTTTTGAAAAGTAGTCGACAATAGGCGCTCGAAAAACAAGCGAAAGAACGGAAAGAAGGAGGAAACCAATGGAGCCTCCTAGTACTATAGCTGATAAAAAGCTCTTATTCTTTTTAAACTCAGGGAAGAACTTAATCAAACTTTGTGCTAAGCCAACTTGGCCGAACGTAGCAAGTAAATAGGCCGAACTTTGAATTAACCTAAAAAGGCCGACCTGTTCAGTAGAAAGGTAGGTTGGGTAAAGCCAAAGTACATTGATGTAGCCAATTGCAACGCCTAAATAAGCGACAATTGAAGAGCGGATACTTTGCTTAATAACTAATCCCATTTAAGGCCTCTTAGCTTCTATCATGTAGTAACGAGGTGTAAAACGTCTTAATATTGGCCTAATACCAATTTTACTGACTGGTGTATTCCATTTCTCGGTATTCACAATTTCCCATCCTGATTTTTCTAATAACCAATCAAATTGCCAGTCTTCAAACTCATGGAAATGACGATCGTAGGGATCCTTATTATTGTTGTATGCCTTGGCAAACCATAAATCTAAAGGTACGGAGGCAAAAAGCCTCGGTGCTTTTATGGCCTGTAAAATCCCCATGGGGTTAACCAGGTGTTCTAATACCTCAAATATTGTTACAGCGTCATAACCGTCTTTAGCTATAACCTCTGGGTGTAAATCAAAATCCTGACCATGAGCGTGATCAATCTTATAACCATTTTGTGTAAGAAAAGCACTCAAATCATTAGGTGTCCCTAAATCCAATATCTTGGCTGTTTTGGGTAAATTTTTCTCTAAAAATATGAGTGTGTTTTGAAATCTCACACGCTCAGTTTTTGCAATACTTTTCATTTACAGATTTTTATATAAACTGATTAATGATTTTACAGTGGTTTCCCAATTCCAATCACCACCTAATGTAGCCTCTTTCCCATTAGTAATGAACCTGTTGTAAGCCTCTTTATCTTCATACAAGGACTGGACTTTATTTGCAAAATCTCTAACATTACCCGCCTCAAAAATAAGCCCTGATTTTGTCGCTTCCACTATTCGTTTTAAAGGGGGGGCATCACTGACCAAAACTGGTTTCTCGACCATCATTCCTTGAAATAGCTTATGTGGGATAGTGTTGTCGGTGTGGCCATTTCGATTATGTGGGATGAGATTGACATCGGCATGAGCCATGTAAGAGAAAAATTTATGAAATGGTTGATAGCCGTTGATGATCACTCGATCCTTAACACCGTCAGCTTCTGCTAGGCCAGTCAGCCAAATTCGCGAATCTGTTGAGAGTGTACCAGTAATCTCTAATCTCACATGCTCACTTTTAATATGCTTTAAAGCCTTTACGGCCACGTCAACTCCGCGATGCGGCCCAACACCTCCAGTGTAGGCCAAAATAAAATCTTTGTCTTTTCTGTCGTAGATATCTTTTATATGTTCTTGATCAAGGAAATCTTTAGATTCTGTGTTGGTGACTATGGCTATTTTCTTTTCATCAATATCATGTAGTGAAGAAAGTCTCGTTTTCATTTCGTCAACCACGACAACTAAGTGATCGACATGTTTAGATGCCCATTTTTCGTAAGCCATCCACCGATTAAACCCAAAAAATATATTGTTTTTTAAACGAATAATTGGGTTTCTTTTCCATTGGAACCATACTTTGAGCGCTTCAGGGTAGTTCTCGTGCATATCCAATACGGTCTTGACCCCTGGAAACTTATTTGCTACGTCAACAGCAGTTTTAGCGAGAGGCAAATCATGAATATGAAATGCCTTATAATTTTCGCGTTTTTGTAGCTCTTTTAGCTTTTTATAAAACAGTGGTTGGGTGAAACGAATTGCCAATATAATATCCCAAATACCTCTCCAAGCAAAAGACTGAGCAATATGAATTCGATGAACTTTTATTCCATTTATCGTATCTTCCTTTGGTTCACCCTTTCTTCCCAAGCAAAGCAAGTGAATTTCAAAACCAGACTCTATAAGAGATTTGGCTTCTTTACTTACCCGAATATCGTTGGGGTAAGGCTCATGAAGAAGCATGCAAATTTTCTTTCTCATCTTTGAAAGCTGTGCTATTTTAAAGAGTACAAGTTGTTGAGAGTTGTATAAACAGAAGCAAAAAATAGTAGCAGTACTAAGATTGAAAATATTTGCATTACGACAGTACCTGTTTTATAAATCTTCGGTGCAAAGTTAAACTCCACCGTATGCTGGCCTGCTGGTATCTCGAGTGCTCTTAATATATAATTCGCACGGAGCATTTCAACTGGCTCACCGTCTATAGTCACTTCAAAACCGACTGGGTAATGAATTTCTGAAAATATCGCAAGGCCTTTGCCTGAATTGTTAGACTCATACTTCCAGTATCCTGGGTGATATTCCACTAAGTCAATGATGCCATTTTGGCTATAATTAGCATCTAGTCCGCTAAATTTAGATTGGTCAATCACCGCTGTGTTTTTCGTGTCGATTTGTTGTGTTTGCGAAAGCTCGTCATCAGGTGAGTTAACTAAATCGATGTTTTTTACAAACCAAGCGGCTCCATTAGCTTCGGTATTTATGCTTATGCCTTGAGGGCTAGATGGGTTAGCCATTACAAATCTTCCGTTGAGCATATTCACAGTTTCGTAATTACTGAAATTCAGGTTTCCGCTCTGGTAGTCTTGTCTCATTTGAAGCCTTTCATTCTGTAAGTCGGCATCTAAAAGCTCTTGGAACCTTCTGATTCTCGCACCATGATATCCGTTGATAGAATGGTTGAAACGAGAAGCTCTGGCGTCATAGAAAATACCAGGCCCAAGATCGATCACACGATCGCCTAAAGACTTGTTTTGAGTGATATACTGATCTCCAGGTAGCGGCTGCTCACTCTGTGCTGAAGTGTTTTGAAACCTGTTACTATCAATGAACCTGTTGCCAAGTAATACAACGTCTAAGCCTGCGATTAGAATGAAGAGGCTAAAAGCGATACTCTTGGAAAGCTTCTCAATAGCGTACAAATAATAAGCACCAGCGAACAGGGCTATAAAAATGAATGTCCTAAATGTATCTGCCCTAAATGCGCTCTTACGATCTGGTATTATACCGCTTTTCAGCCATTCTGGCCATTGTGGATTGTCGTTTACACCTCTGAAACTAAAAATTCCGGCAAAAACTGTCAGTAAAAGGGCTAGACCTGCAGTGCTCCCCAGCGCTATTAAGAATTTCTTTTTAATTGCTCGATCTAGTTTAGTTTCTAATAGTTTTTCAAGCCCTAACATTCCTAAAAGGGAAATCGCAAAAATTGGAAGGACCATAGTAAATGTCACGGACCTGAATTTGTTATAGCCCGGTAAGTAATCGAAAAAGAAAAAGTTCAAACTCTCCATATTTCGACCATAGCTAAGAATGATCCCTAGTACAGCCACTGCGACTAACCATATGACATATTTTCGTTCTACGAAAAGGATACCTATTACAAAAAGAAACACCATAACAGCACCTGCATAGTAGGTGGTAGGGCTTTCTTTACCCCAATAAAGTGTGCCATTAACAGATGCTAATTGCTGTCTTATTTGGGTTTCATTTGCTCCAGCAGCGCGTAAACCATCAGCTATGTTAGAATCACTATCAAGAGATACGCTTCCCCCCAAAGCGTTCGGTATGAATAAAGTAATTGGGTCCCAAATGCCATTACTGTATAAGAATGCATAGGACTTCGAAAGTCCATCTTCGTTTTTCTCTTGGTCGACTTGTTGTGTTAGCTCTGACTTACCTCGATTAGAGTACTTTCCATACTCGTAAGTAGCATAGAATTCCCCAAAGTAAGTACCAATGGCCAGTATAGCCGCTACGACAAGTAGGGCAGCTCTTTGCAGGAAATGTTTTAGTTCTCCCTCTCGGAAATGATAAATAAGTTGAATTATACCATAAATAACGATGACAAAAACGAGGTAGTAAGTCATCTGAATATGATTCACGCGAAGTTGCATGGCTAGCGCAAGAGCAGTCAAACTACCTCCCAGCCATTTGTATTTAGTAAAGCACAGGTGCATTGCACCTATTACTAAAGGCATAAATGAAACTGCTGAAATACGGGCGTTGTGACCTGCCGTAAACCCTATAAGGTGATAGGATGAGCAACCAAAGGCGATAGCGCCGATAATGGCTAAATACGGCCTTACTTTAAAGCAAAGGAGCATTATATAGAAGCTTAGCATAGTGGCAAAAAGAATTCTTGCCGGGTGAGGTAAGCCTAAAGTGTATACGGCGTGTGCAAATTTTATCAGTTGGTTTCCCCATTTTACACTGATCATATAAGCTGGCATACCGCCGAAAATAGAGTTAGTCCAAAGGCCTTCTTCGCCAGTAGCCTCTCGGTGATCTAAAATCTCAGTAGCACTGGCCTTCCATTGTTCAATGTCGCCTTGATAAAGACTTTGTCCATCGAAGAAAGCGGGCTTGAAAAAGAGCAACGTAAGGGCAAGGAAA
Source organism: Roseivirga sp. (assembly GCF_049099775.1). GTDB lineage: Bacteria > Bacteroidota > Bacteroidia > Cytophagales > Cyclobacteriaceae > Roseivirga. Next base: position 8,148 of record NZ_JAGDZM010000006.1, read on the forward strand.
ATAGTAATTGCAACAAGGTGTGGAAGTACGTCTTTCTTGAAATTGATCTTTCTCATTTTGTATCCTTTGAGTTATTGATGGCAATATCTAGATAAGGCTTGTAATTAGAAAGGTTTTGCTAGTCAAATCAGTGCTTTCCTACTTTTAATGACCGATTTTTTGGCTAATTTTACAGCCCAAATTACAGGCAGATATGTTCGAAAGTTTAAGTGGAAAGTTAGATAGAGCCTTTAAAACCCTAAAAGGGCAAGGAAAGATTACCGAGATCAACGTGGCAACAACGGTCAAAGAGATCAGAAGGGCTTTAATTGATGCTGATGTAAACTTCAAGGTTGCAAAAGATGTAACTGACCGTATTAAAGCAGAGGCACTCGGCAGAGATGTTTTAATCTCTGTATCACCTGGTCAGTTACTTACTAAAATTGTAAGTGAAGAGCTTACCCAAATGATGGGTGGTTCTAAGGTAGACATGGATGTAAAAGGTGACCCTGCGGTTATCCTTATTTCTGGTTTACAAGGATCTGGTAAAACTACCTTTTCTGGAAAACTGGCCAGAATGTTAAAATCTCAAGGTCGCCAAGTAATGCTTACGGCCTGCGATATCTATCGACCAGCTGCAATTGATCAGCTAAGAGTATTAGGCGAGCAAATTGAGGTTGACGTTTATGCTGAGCCTGAGAATAAGAATGCTATTGAGATTGCCAATAATGCGATAAAGCACGCAAAGGCTACCGGAAAGAAAATTGTCATTGTCGATACAGCGGGTCGTTTAGCTGTAGATGAGGTAATGATGCAAGAAATTGAAGCCTTGAAAGCGGCAGTAAATCCATCAGAGACATTGTTCGTGGTGGATTCAATGACTGGTCAAGATGCTGTGAATACTGCAAAAACCTTCAATGAACGCCTTAACTTCGATGGTGTTGTGCTCACCAAGTTAGATGGTGATTCTCGAGGTGGTGCGGCCCTTTCCATCAGAACAGTTGTAGAGAAGCCAATCAAATACATCTCTACAGGAGAAAAGATGGAAGCCATTGATGTTTTCCACCCTGATCGTATGGCCAACCGAATTCTCGGTATGGGCGATGTTGTTTCACTTGTTGAGAAAGCCCAGCAGTCTTTCGATGAAGAAGAGGCTAAGAAACTAAACAAGAAAATCCGTCAGAATAAATTCGATTTTGATGATTTCTTATCTCAGCTTGAGCAAATCAAGAAGATGGGTAACCTGAAAGACTTAATGGGTATGATCCCCGGAATGGGTAAAGCTTTAAAAGGCATTGATATTGACGATGATTCCTTCAAGCCAATTGAGGCAATTATTAAATCCATGACAAAGGACGAAAGAGCCAACCCAGATATCCTTAATGGCAGTAGAAGAAAACGTATTGCAACAGGATCTGGTACTTCTATTCAGCAGGTGAATAATCTGATGAAGCAGTTTGCTGATATGCGTAAAATGATGAAAGCCATGAATAAAATGGGAGGTAAGCGCGCCATGTCAGGGTTGGCTAACATGGCTGGAAAAAGGTAATAAATTACCTTCTAGCCCTTTTCTTCTTTTTAGAATTCTGAAACGATTCGTATTTCACCCATGCTAATTGATTTTCGTAATCTTTAGTCTGGAAGGTGAGTTTATAACGTTGACGTTTGTCATCGAATGATCTTATTTCTTGGGATTCCATTATGGCACCTGTATCAGCTTTTTTGCTCACCTCATATGAGATATCTAGCTCTTTTCTGATCCACTTCAAAGTGTATGCATCAAGCTTTTCGTTAATCTGATATTTACCGTCCTTCTTTGTAACGACCTTCTCAGATTTTAAAAGGCTCTTATTGTGATAATCGTCAATTGAAATTTTTGCACTGCCATACTTCCTGATAAATTCATTGGTACGATCTTCTTTTAAATAAGCTTGAATTTTCACTAAAAGACTATCGATAAAATAAAGGTTGACTTCGTTGATAAAGTAAGCCTCCGCTAAATAATCGATTCTGTCGAGCCTATAAATATTAAAGTCTTCTGTATAGAATTCGCCAAAGTGCTTAAAGACCCTGTGGTCGATATCTGCCACGTTGATGTTTAATGAAAGAGAGGCAAGTTCAAACTTGTACGCTGGCATATCAGAATCAAAATCAGCGACTTTCTCTACTGGTGGTGGAGGAACGAATTCTTCCTTTTCTTCAATAGGTTCAGGTCGTGAACACGCGCTTATCAAAATTAAAAGCGATAATAGGCCGAATTGTAGGTTGGATTTCAAGATCAACTAAATTTTTCGTTAATCTATTGAAATGATTTTAGAGAAACAAATTTCTGGCTACAGGAGCCTGATTTTCTCTTTAAGTTCTGAGTATTGTAATTCTGAAATATTACAGAATGTCTCATCTAAAATCGCTCCATGTGGGTTATGGTTGATCAGGTGACTTTCCCATACATGGTCGTAGAACCAATCGGGTTCGTCACCCCATCGTTGCTCCATTTTTCTTCTTTTAATGAACTCGTTCTTCGTAATTGAAAGTGCGATTTTCATTGCCGATTGCTTGAGTATTTCCTTATCGGATAAGGCAAAAATTCCCTCAAGAAGGATGTATTGGTACGATTTCTTGTGGCCGTGTAAGTCATTTTTCAACCTGAACCAATCTATAGTCTCGCGTTTTTCCCAATCTATTCTGTCTTTAATCTTGGGTAATTTGTCGAGCGGGAGAATATAGTTATCCTGATGTATGACAATTGATGCTGGAAGTTCGCTAGCAAGTCTTTCGGCCAAACTCGATTTTCCTGACCTACTCACGCCTGCTATTAGGATTAACCTATTCATATTTAAACATAAAAAAAGCCAGACGGAAGATCTGGCTTTTTTTTGGAATAAGATTTTTTATCTATACATCACTGCATCTACAGCGTCAATTGTTCTTTTCACATTTGGTAAAATCGCATCAATTAGTGTTGGTGCATATGGAAGTGGTAAATCCAAACTATTTACTCGTTTTACCGGAGCATCCAAATAATCAAATGCGTCTTTCTGAACATTAAAGGCAATATCTGTTGAGATTGAAGCCAAAGGCCATGCCTCTTCTACAATTACAAGTCTGTTTGTTTTCTTAACAGATTCAATAATTGTTTTGTAGTCGATTGGTCTTACTGATCGTAAATCAATTACTTCAGCATTGATTCCATTTTTAGCTAATTCAATTGCCGCCTCGTCTACAATCTTCATCATTTTACCGAATGAAAGTAAAGTAACGTCAGAGCCTTCTTTCACTATGTGTGCCTGGCCAATTGGAAGTAAATATTCACCCTCAGGCACTTCTCCTTTGTCAGAATACATTAATTCTGACTCCATAAAAATTACCGGATCATTATCTCTAATAGAAGATTTCAATAGTCCTTTCGCGTCATATGGATTTGAAGGAACAACAACTTTCAACCCTGGTGTATTCGCAAACCAATTCTCGAAGTTCTGAGAATGTTGTGAACTTAACATACCAGCATTACCAGTAGGGCCTCTAAAAACAATTGGCACTTGAAATTGCCCACCTGACATTGACATCATCTTTGCCGCAGAGTTGATCACTTGGTCAATGGCAACAAGCGAGAAGTTGAATGTCATGAATTCTATCAGTGGTCTTAGGCCATTCATAGCTGCACCAACTCCTATGCCAGCAAACCCAAGTTCAGCAATAGGAGTGTCTATCACGCGTTCTGCGCCAAACTCATCGAGCATGCCTTGACTAACCTTGTAGGCACCATTGTACTCTGCAACTTCTTCACCCATGAGAAAGATTTTATCATCTCTTCTCATCTCTTCTGACATAGCTTCTCTAAGTGCTTCTCTGAACTGTATGACTCTCATGAAATTGTTATGTTAAGGGCCGTAAAAATAAACATTCAACTGTCAATTAGCAAGACAGAATAGGTCATTAAATGAGGTAATAAAAAAGCCCCTTCGATCAATCGAAGGGGCTTTTCAAAATTGTGTTTTTACCGTAGATTACTTCATCAAGTTGATGAAAGCATCAGTTCCAGAATAAGCTCTGAACTCAAGGTCAGTAACCGCTTTTGTCTTCAATGAAGCGTCAGCATTTACAGCGTTTCTTAAGTGCTCAATAAGCTTGTTCTCGTTGTCTTGTCTTGCAGCGGCAATTGCAGCAGCATAGTGCGCCAATACATAACCTCTGTCTTTAGATATTACGCTTTCTAAAGTAGTTTGCGCATTTCTAAAGTCTTTTCTCAATAACTGAACTAGACCTTTGTTGAATTGATCAACAGATGAAGAAGAAGCTCTGTTTAAAGAAGCAATTGCTAAGTCATAACGACCTACCATAATTTCGACTGATCCTTTAGCACCGTTCACGCCTTGTCTTACATCATTACCAGGGTTCATTCCAGCGGCTTTAGTAAGTGCGGCATGTGCTCCCCAAAGGTTGCCTTGCATTGCTAGTACCATTCCTAAGTTTGCTTGTGCTTCAGCGTTAGCATTCTTTTGATTAGAAATGTTGAAGTGGTTAGTTGCCGTAGTCAACATATTTCTTTGAGACCTTCCGCTAGCACTCATTGCCATTTGCATAGTAACAGCTCCTAAGTTGTTGTGGATAATCCAAGTGTCATCTTTCTTAGCTGCAGCTTCGTAAATTGATTTTTTCTCTTCGAGAGAAGGATTGTTTGCTGCGGCATAAGCTAACTCATCAACAGTAAGACTGTTAGGAGAACTTAATGCAAGTGAAGCAATTTCAGCTTTAGATTTTTTAGGCTTAACAGTTAAAACCTCAGTGGTAGCAGTTCTTAACATAGGATAAACTTCCTTGAAAACCTGCTTGTAAGTACTAAGCTTTTGAAGCTCCTTTTCTTTTTGTTCGAAAGAACCAGAACCATTGATGATGCTATTCCATTCTGATTTCTGACTTGATGAAATGCCATCGTAGCTTGCAAGCATTGCTTTTAAACCACTCCAGTCTTGCACAACAGGCTTGATGATAAACCTAATGTTGCTAGCCATTCCTTGGTAGTCATATTTGTCCATTTGCTCTCTGTACCATGCTTCAATAGCATCTGCTCTTTCTTGAGCTAATTCAGAGTTAATAGTTTCTTTTCCTTCAGGAGAGTGAGAACCTACAATTGTAACAGTTCTTGTAATATTTTTCTCAGCTATAAACGCTGCGAATTGTGCTCCTCTGTCACTTGATTGCTCAGTTGCTCTGAAAACAGACTTACCTTGATCGAAAAAGAACTCTACGTTAGTAGGAATTAATTCTTCTTGGTCATTGTAACCGTGGTTAGCGTAAGATGCATAGTAAGAAGGTTGTACTAATTTTGATGTAGTAATTAGACCTTCAGCAATCGCCAATCTGTCAGTTTCTAAATAGTTTCCAGATTTAGGGTTGATAGCGCGACCTTGGATCTCAATATTACCTCTTTCCATTCCTTTTCTGTAAGGGAAGACGTAAGACTCACTCACTTTTGGTTGCTCAGTATCAGAATTAGGATAATCAGTTGCTTTGAATTCAATTTTCTTCAAAGCTCTTTCTTGAGTACCATATCTGTAGAAAGAATTCAGTTGATAAACTTTCTTTGGTTTCAGCATTTTAAGCGGAAGGTTGGCTGTCATGTCAAAGCGCACTGTATCAGCGTGAACTTCAAGAGGACTAGGCGTAACTACCAGTTCCTGATTTTTTGCTGCTTTTTTCATTTGACTCAAAGCACACCCTGAAAATGAGAGTATTCCGATGAGTAGAACAGGAAAAATAATTTTAGCAGTTTGGGTTTTCATAAGAATTTGGATTGTTTTTGTCTGTTTAAACAGGCTGCAAGTTTAAGAATTTTTTAGTAGATTCCGATTCTGCGATTGATATTTTGTTTATAAATTCGCAATAAATTAAACGTAAATGGAGAGAATCCAGCAATTTTTTGAAAATCAGGCATTTGGCGTCTGTACTAAGCTAGGTGAGAAGCTCAATTTTTCCACCTCTAGTATCCGCCTTTTCTTTATTTACGCGTCGTTCCTGACTTTTGGATCTCCAGTGATAATTTATTTGTCTTTGGCGTGGGTGATTAATTTCCGTAAACACCTTCGTAGAAGAAGAAATCCAGTGTGGTATAATTAAGTCTCTTTTCTAAGTTGACTGTATTTTTTTCGACCTGAAACAAAATAGGATATGATTATCCATCCTTTTAGCCTAGGGATTTTCGGGTGGTTTTTTAAGGCTTCTCGCTTCTTGAAGGTTTTGCTGAAATGAATTAACGTATGAATATGAGCCTTCAAAATAGCTAATCCGTGCTGAGGGCCACTTTCTATTGAAAATTTAATCAGAGCCACCCAATCTAAAAAAATCCGTAACGGTAATTTCCAAATTAACTTCAATCCATCTTCATTTTTTATGAGCAGGCTCAAACCATTTCGAAAATTGAGGTAAGTCTTTTTGGGTTTCGACTTATCAAGCGTTCCACCACCAACGTGATAAACTGTGCTTTTCGGAACAACCATGATTCTATAGTGCGACCTCCAAATGCGCCAGCAAAGGTCTATTTCCTCCATATGCGCAAAGAAGTCAACATCGAGACCTCCTAAATCAAGATAAGTTTTGCGATCGACGAACAGGCAACTCCCTGAGGCCCAGAAAACTTCTCCTGCCTCATCATATTGGCCATTATCCTTCTCTATCGTTTGAAAAATACGCCCTCGGCAAAGTGGGTAGCCTAGGTCGTCGATATAACCCCCAGATGCACCTGCGTATTCAAAATATTCTTTTGCTTTCTGATCTAGAATTTTAGGTTGGGCGGCTTTAATATCTTCACTGCTCTCCAATTGCTCTAAAACTGGGTTTATCCAATTAGGAGTAACTTCTACGTCAGTATTTAAAAGCACTACATATTCTGAATCGAGTAGGCCTAAGGCTTTATTGTAGCCACCGCTAAAACCGTGATTTTCTTTGAATTTAATGAGTTGAACATCAGGGTAACTACTTTCTATAAATGCTACAGAATCATCAGTAGAACCGTTATCTACAACCACTACTTGATAGGGCTTGCTGTATTGCGTAACAGAAGGTAGGAAGTTTTTTAAATGGTGCTGACCATTAAAATTGAGTAGAACAACAGAAAGTTTTTCCATTAGAACATATTCCCAAAGTCCATTCCTGGAATATTAGGGAGAATTCCTTCAGTGCTATTTTTTATTTCTTCTTTGGCCTTAATATCTACTTTTTCAAGGGCATTGTTTATGGCTGCCACGGTAAGGTCTTGCACCATTTCTCTGTCTTCTTTTACCAAAAGACTTTCATCAATATCTACAGAAATGACTTGTTTTTTTCCATTTACGGTAGCCTTGACCATTCCGCCACCAGCTTCGCCAGTATCTTGAATGAACTCTAGTCTTTCTTGGGCTTCTTTCATCTTGGCCTGCATCTCTTTGACCTTGCCCATCATTTTCATCATGTCAAACATGCTCCTGAAATTTTTGCCAAATCTATCGAATTAAAATAAAAGTTCCTGTTTTTGAGATAGGTACGTTATCGGCGTTTTTAAACGAGATTCTGTAGGTATATGTTCCGATTGGCGCTGGTTTGCCATCATAAGTGCCCTGCCAGCCTGCATTTGGGTTGTTTGATCTAAAAACTATTGTGCCCCATCTATTATAAATAGTCATGTCAAAAGAGACAAAAATGCCTTCTCCTACACTAAAAGTATCGTTTACACCATCAGCATTAGGGCTAAAAGCAGATGGTACCCTTATTAGACCGGAAACAGTAATGCAAGTTTCAGGGCTTGTTTCAGAGATATTTCCACACGCATCAACATATCGGATCGCATAGCATGCCTGTGCAATGCCCGTTGGTACAGCAGAATCTGTGAATGTATTATTGGTAGAAGTACCAATTTGTTCAAATACACCAGCTTGATTTCTTCTGAGAATCTGATAACTATTAGCAGGAAACAAAGGTGATTGGAAATTTAACACTATCCCCAAACCGCTGAGATCAGCATCGGGAGGTGGAATCGGTGGGAGCTCTAAGTTTTCGCCTTCGAAAGGAATTAGTCTGATACTTCTTGAGAGTTTGCCATTAAAAATGTGCTCTAGAAATAGCTCTTCAAAGTCGACACAGCTATTAAATGAGACGGTAAAGTTATTTGAGTTTGTCGGCGTATTGAAGGTTTGATCGAAAATGCCGCCAATGAAATAATCTAGTGCATTGAACCCTATTGATGATATTTCCCAAACTAGTCCTACTTCAATTCCATTGTTAAAAGCACTCAAATCAGAATTGAACGCGATACTTGATATTGGTTCTGCAAAAACGGATGCTGAGCCACAATTATCAGTGGCTTCAATTCTGAAACGATAGGACTCGTTTCGAAAATCTAAAGAGACATCTCGGATAAGAAAGCCATTAGGGTTTGCCTGAGTGGGGAGTGGTTGGAAAAACTCAAAGCCGTTTCCTCGGTCAATCTCTAAGTTATAGACTAAGAGTTCATTAAGCGGTTGATAATAGATGTTCGCCTCAATGTCATTTTCTATGATTAGACTATCTATGGTTGGTTCAGGAATTCTGTCAAAAGTTATAATCTCTTCTCTTCGGATTAAATCGCAAGAAGCATTGTCTCCTGTAACAAGTTGTCCTTCGATGGTTATAGGGTATGTTCCTGATTGAGGGTAGGTGTGCGTAAAGATGTTGCTGCCTGTTTTTTGATATTGCATGGTGGTTCCATCACCAAAATCGATATCGTAGTAGTCAAAAAAGTCGCCAGAGAAGTCAAAAACAAACAAAGCTTCATTGTTGCTGCAAGTAGAAATGCCTACGAAAGGAGCTCTGTCTTCGAAAACAGTCACTTTTATATAATCGACGCGTGGCGTGGGGATAGTGCCAATTGTTTGAACTATGTAATAGACACCCGGAGTATTAAAAGTGAATTGTGTGTCGGCAGTTGCTGCTACATCCACGCAGGCCGACGGGTTTTGGTTTATATTTTCTGAGCAGTCGTTTGGGTCCAACGTGTTTTCGTAATAATACAGCACGGGTTCAGTCGTAACAGCAAATAGTAATTCTGGCCTGACTGTAAAAGGGGCACATCCGGCTGTATGAGCAAGTTGAAAATCACCATTTACGCCCACCTGCTGTGCATTTGCCTTATTATTTCCTAAAAGGCAAATAAAACTCAATAGTAAGCTGAGCTTAAGAATAAGTATTTGGGAAGATGTTTGATTCAAATTAGACATGACACTTCGTGTCATAAACGGTGCTTTTTGCCGAAACTTATTCAAAAATAGTAATTCTGGCGGTTTGGCTAGCGAACAACACTTGAATCAATCCTTTAGTTTAGAGATCAAACTGTCTAAATCAAGTGCATCTTGTTCACCATTAATCATGTTACGCAGTGTATAAACTCCGGTTTCAATTTCTCTAGATCCAACCATAATTACATACGGGATGCTCTTTTTGTCGGCATAAGTCATCTGCTTTTTCAGTTTAGTCGATTCAGGAAAAATTTCGCTAGAGATATTTGACTTTCGCAACTGCCCTAAAATTTGGACGGCCTTATTTTCAGACGCTTTATCGAAATTTGTGATGAGTACCTTGGTCGCTTGCGCCTGGTTGTCTGGGAACAATTCTAATTCTTCGAGCGTATCATAAATTCTGTCAATACCGAAAGAAATACCAACTCCTGAAACGCCGGACATGCCAAAAACGCCTGTAAGATTGTCGTACCGCCCACCCGCAGTGATCGTTCCCATGTTTATGGAAGTTGGTTTTACTTCATAGATCATGCCTGTATAGTAGGATAGACCACGCGCTAGTGTAAAATCTACTTTAATATTGTTGCCCTTAGCTCCTAAGTTTTTAAAATGAGCAAGCGTTTCTTCTACTTCAGAAATGCCTTCTAGTCCAACTGCTGAATCATTAAAATAAGAGCTTAATTTCTCTATTAGCTGAGCATTATTGCCATTGAGGGCAAGCACCTCTTTTAGTTTATCAGTGGATTGATTGTTGAGCCCTACCTTTTCGAGTTCTTCGACTACTCTCTCTAAACCAATCTTGTCCAGTTTATCTAAAATGGTACAAAAAACAGAGAATTGATCAGAAGCCCCACATATTTCCGCAATTCCCTCTAATATTTTTCTACTGCTAAGAGAGACTTGATAATCAGAGAAGTTTAATTGCTCAAAAACCTCTTCAACAATTGATAAAAGTTCTGCTTCGCAAATTAATGAGTCAGTACCTACTACATCAGCGTCACACTGATAAAACTCCTGATATCTACCTTTTTGTGGACGATCTCCCCGCCAAACAGGTTGGATTTGATAACGTTTAAACGGAAATGCGATGTCATTTCTATTCATGACTACGTACCTCGCAAATGGCACAGTTAAGTCATACTTCAAACCTTTTTTAGTGATTTTTGGTAAAATGGATTTTGATCCATTTTTTAAGTCATCCTCAGTAGTACTACTCAAGAAATCTCCAGAATTCAAGATTCTGAATAAAAGCTGATCACCTTCATCGCCATATTTACCAGTCAATACACTTAAGTTTTCCATAGCAGGAGTTTCCAAAGGCATAAAGCCATACTTCTTGAATACATGTTTAATCGCATTCAGAATGTAATCTCTTCTGTACATCTGCACTGGACCGAAATCTCTAGTGCCTTTGGGTAGTGAAGGTTTTTGCGCCATCTGCTTTTATTTTGGTCAAAACTACTAAATCAAGACGTGAATCAGTAGGGGATAATGCTACTTAGAAAATAATTATTGAGAATTAATGAAAAGAAAGTTCCATAAAAGCAAAGTAACTCTTATCTTTGCCGCTCATTTTAGGAAAAGCCTTCATCATGGGAGTTACAAGATTAAAGAGAAAAGCACGAAGAAATAAGCAAACTGCTGCGAAGAGAAATAATTCAATTAAGCAATTGACTGCTGTACCTGTTATCAAAAATATTGATAGAGATGCACTTATAGCGTCTTTTCCTAAAGCAGAAGCACCAAAGGCTAAAGCTGAAAAAAAGGCTGATAAAGTAGAAGAGCCGAAAGCTGAAGTAAAAAAAGAAGCCAAGCCAAAAAAAGCTAAGGCACCAAAGGAAGAAGTAAAAGCTGAAGAGACGACTGAAGCTGCAGAATAATTATTCTTCGCTTAAAAAATTAAGAGGACTCTGATCAATCAGAGTCCTCTTTTTAGTTTCTACCCCGCTTACCTAGCTCAATTACTTCTAGCTCAACAATTTTTCCGTTTTCAATACCGAACCTTAAAAGCGTACGCATTCGGTGAAACCCATGATGACCCGCTGCTCCAGGGTTCATGTAAAGCATCTTGTTTAGGTTATGATCGGGCACTATTTTTAGAATATGACTGTGGCCGCATACAAAAAGGTTTGGCATTTCGTTCTGCAACTTCGGTAAAATAGTTTTGGCATATTTAGGCGGTGTACCTCCTATATGAATCATAAAAACTTTAAGCCCTTCAATTGTAAATGATTGAATCTCCGGTGCTCTAGTCCTAATCGTATGATCGTCTATATTCCCGTAAACTGCCCGTACAGGCTTATATGATTCTAATTGATCTAGCACAAATGGGTCGCCAATATCGCCTGCATGCCAAATCTCATCGCAATCTTTAAAAAAGGTCTTCACACGGTCGTCAAGGAAGCTGTGTGTATCTGAAATAAGGCCGATTCTGATCATTTTTTAGTTTCTCAATTTGGGAATTCTTTTCAAATATTGGATTTATTTGGCGGTTCAATACTGTAATTAATATTCTGAACCCCTTTTTAAGCTCAATAGATAGGTGTTTTTCTGATTTTGAGTCAAATGGGTATTTATGGTAAGTTTTTTGGCATAGGTAAGAAAAATTAAAAACATAACGACATGCGTAACTACTTAATCATTTTAATGCTGGGAATTTTTTCAATGTCTTCCTATGCACAAACTCAAGACGATCCATGGTGGGTAAATATTGAGCTCACAAATAACAAATTTAGCTACCGATTCTGGGAAGGGCTATACGACTTCGGTCAATTAGACAATGCTGGATTCAGAGTAGGAGTAGATAGATACATTTCTAAAAGCTTCGATGCTGAATTTGGTTTTTCTCATGGTAAGTTACAATACGAGAATATTTTTAAAAGTTCTCTGACTGATATCGATTTAAGACTAATCTATAAGTTGACTAATGGATATATTTTTAAAGAAGATTCTAAAATTTCACCTTTTGTATTTGCCGGGTTAGGCCTTAACTGGTTCAATAACATTGAAGGTTTCTTTGAGCAATTCGAAGAAGGAACTCACGCGACTATTCCGATGGGAGCAGGTGTTGAATTCAAAGTAACAGAAGGAGCTAGCATTACTACAAAAGCTGCTTTCAATAATAGTGTTCAGGATGCCCCAAGCTATATGCAATATTCTTTAGGCGTTTCTTTCTCTTTAGGTAGAAAAAAGGATTCTGATGGAGATGGTATTTATGATAAAGAAGATGCTTGTCCGAATCAAGCTGGTCCTGCTGAAAACAAAGGTTGCCCTTGGCCTGATTCTGATGGAGATGGTGTACTTGATAAAGATGATGCGTGCCCAACAGAAGCGGGAACTTTAAACGGATGCCCTGATACAGATGGTGACGGAATAAAAGATAGTGAAGATAAATGTCCGACAGTAGCTGGTGTTGCCGCATTTGGTGGATGTCCTGACACTGATGGTGATGGAGTTCAAGATTCAGAAGATGAATGTCCTAATGTTGCTGGTACGCTAAACGGATGTCCTGATAATGACGGAGACGGCGTGAAGAACAGCGATGATAGATGTCCTAATGTAGCTGGTACATTAAACGGTTGTCCTGATGCAGATGGTGATGGAATCAGAGATCAAGATGATACTTGTCCTCAAGTTGCAGGTATTGCTGCTAACAAAGGTTGCCCTGAAGTAAAAGAAGAAGTAAAGAAAGCGTTAGAATTAGCGGTAAAGAATATTCAATTCAATAGTGGTAGCGATGTCTTAAAGACAAGTTCTTATGCTTCTTTAAACCAAGTAGCTGAATTGATGAAAGAAGATACTTCTTTCAACTTAGAGCTAAGCGGTTATACAGATAACACTGGTAGAGTTGAAAGTAACTTAGAATTATCTAAGCGAAGAGCAAATGCTGTAAAAGCTTATTTAGAAGGACAAAGCATAGCGGCTAATAGGCTTAGTGCTGATGGCTACGGAATTGCTAATCCAGTAGCTGATAATGCAACTAGAGAAGGTAGAGCAGCCAACAGAAGAGTAGAATTAAAAATAGTATTCGAGTAATTCCCCTGAACTAAAACTGGAGGGCATTTCTACGGAAGTGCCCTTTTTTTATGCGCTGACATGGTTCATTTCCGACAAAATTCGCCTGTTTAATTGTCATAAAACATGAAAACAAATGATTATATAAAGAATATCGCACATTTAAATAAACTCCCTTTTTAATATGAAAGTATGTTCATATATTTGACATATAACCTAAGCGTAATGGAAAGGCAACTTGATCATGAGAGAGTTGAGAAGATTGCATTCGTTCTCAAAACTGTAGCACACCCTATGCGTGTCGCTATCATCGATATGCTGAGCGTTAACGAAAAAAAATCCGTTAACGACATTGCGGGTTATTTAGGTTTAGAGCAATCACTTACATCTCATCATTTGGCAAATATGAAAATGAAAGGCGTTCTCGGTAGTAAACGAGAAGGTAAAAACATTTTCTATTATCTAAAGATGAAAGAAGCTCCAGAGCTAATTAAGATTCTGGAAGATGTAAATGTGATGGTTTTTTAAACAAGGCTAAATAAACGCTATATATAGCCCATCAATTTATAAGTAGCTAAGCCTACCCATTCTTTAATCATCAATTCCCAATTCTTTATTGCCTCTGCTTTTGGGAAGAACAGATCGTCAATTTTTGTGGTTGGATACATCGTATGAAAACCCGCCGGGAATATATCAAACTCAATGTCCTGCTTTTCTAAACACAGTTTAGCCCTTTTCATGTGAAAACTAGAAGTGACCAATAAGTATTTTTGATTGGGAAAGTCACGTTTGAGGATTTCAGCAGATTTCACAGCGTTTTCATAAGTATTTACAGCATTTGGTTCTACCGTGATGACTGAGTCTGGAACTCCTGCCATTTTTAGGAATGACGCAAGTCTATTGGCGGCAAAACTATTGGTAACCTGTTTAAAGCCAAGTCCGCCACTTACAACAATATGCTTTATTTTCCCTTCATTATACAGTTGCAAGGTATGCGTAATCCTATCTGCCCCATGATTAAAATAGACTCTGTCTCTAGGTGTTTTACTACCTTTTGTAACCCCTGAGAAAACAACCGCTACATCGTAGCTGCCGACTTCATGCATAGGGATTGGGTCATATTCCCACATCATCATCGCCCTATTACTTATGTATCGGTTGGAAAAGAACAACAATAGAATGAGCCCAGCCCAGAAGCACCTTTTCTTCCATTTGGGTTTTTTAGTCCAAAGAGCATATATGAAAAGCAGTACCACCCAAGTTATAGGCAGTACGAAAAAGGCTAGTATTTTAGAAAGGACAAAAAACATGATCTCGACTTGACGAAATTAATTCTAACTTTTCTATATTCCTTAAGTGCTGAATATCAGTATGATAAATAAATAATGAAATCTGCCGGAATATTTTTTATAAATCAGTGTAATGTCTTTTACACACCCTCGTCTACCTCATTGAATGGAGTTGCAAGAGTTTAAAACTAAGGTTCTACCGCTGAAGGATAGACTTTTTAGGATTGCTTTAAGTATGCTAAAATCTACCGAGGAAGCTGAAGATACACTTCAGGATGCTATGGCTAAACTTTGGGCAAAGCGAGAAAGGCTAGCCGGTTACAATAGCATAGATGCCATAGCGGTGACTATAGTGAAGAACCAATGCTTAGACAGGTTGAAATCTAAGAAGCATAAGAATCAATTAGATGTTCAAGAAATGGAACTCGATTCTGGTTTTATAAGCCCTCAGAAACGCTTAGAACTTAGTGAAAGTATGCAGTTAATGATGAGCGCTTTTGAGCGACTACCAGAACAACAAAGGTTGTTGATAATGCTCAGAGATGTTGAGGGGTTCGATTATGAAGAGATTTCTATGCAAACCGGTTTAGCAGTGAATAACATTAGAGTAGGATTATCTAGAGCTAGAAAAGCAGCGAGAGCGGCTTATTTAAAAGTAACTAGTTATGAAGGAACATAAAGATATAGAAAAGCTCATTGAGCAATATTATAACGGGGATACTTCTCTTGAAGAAGAACTGCAACTCCAAACTTTCTTTGAAGGAGAGGATATTCCCGACCATTTAAAATCCTATCAGGATCAATTTAGAGCTGTGACCTTTATAGGGGGAGTGAATAGTGAATTGAGTGACGATGAGCTTTTTGCAAAGTTAGAGGTTGAAGTACCAGTAATTGAAATGAAGTCATCCAAGTCGTCTGTCTGGGTTTATAGAGTGGCAGCAGCAGTAGCCTTGGTGTTAACCGGAGTTTGGGTTGGAAACCAAATTAGGCCTGACAATGGACTGAAACAAATGCAAGCGCAGTTGGACGAGATGAAAACAATCATGTTTAGCCAACTCGAGAGCAGTTCTGCAAGTGGTAGACTCCAAGCAGTAAGTAGTTCAATGGCTTTTGAAGAGGCAGACGATGAAACTGTGGATGTGCTGATTGCTACCCTTAAAAATGATGAAAGTATGCATGTAAGGTCTAAAGCAGCGCAAGCACTGGTGAAGTTTAGTGCCGATGATAAAGTGAAGATCGCTTTAAGAAATGCTCTGCTGGAAGAGTCGGAACCTGCAGTCCAAATTGCACTCATCGAAGGCCTTGTATCTCTAAAAGAAAAGTCTTCGATTGAAGTATTACAGCAATTAAGTGAGAATGATGATGTAGTAAATGAAGTTAAAGAGGAGGCTCATTTGGGCATCTTCAGACTAAAAGAATTATAAATAGTAAAACCATTTTAAAAACATAGGGAAGGATCCCCCTGAAGTAGAACTCGAAATATCAACAAGCATAAAAAAACGAAAATGAAAAAGTTAAATATAAAAATAGCAATAGCAGTATTAGCCTTACTGACAACAGGAAGCCTAGTTGCACAAGATTACAGCGTCGAAATCGGTAACGCTTCATCAACAACCATTATTATAAAAGAAGTCAACAGAGTAAGTGTTGAGGCTTATGATGGAAATGGTATAGAAATTAGTAATAGCAATGGTAACTCTCAGCCTGAAAGAGCAGCCGGTCTTAAACCATTGAGTGCAAGAGGAGAAGATAATACCGGAATTGGACTGAATGTACAAAAGGATGGCAATAGTGTGACTATTTTTCAAGCAGCGAGAAGAGTTAAAGGTAAGTATACCATCAAGGTGCCTAAGAATGTTAAAGTACAAATTCAACATACAGGAAACTGGGAAGGTGGTAAGATTGAAGTTCATGGTATTGCCGGAGAAATCGAAGTTTCTGGAAGGTTCAATGCTGTGCATTTAGAAAATGTTACAGGTCCCGCATTGGTTAATACACTTCACGGAAATGTAACAGCAATATTTACTGAGCTAAGTCAAAAAGGTCCGACCTCTCTAGTATCTGTTTACAATACAGTAGATGTAACATTACCTACAAGTACCAAAGCCAATGTTGTTATTAAAACACCTTTCGGAGAAGCCTACTCAGATTTGGATATGGAGTTTCCTAAAACCGACGGCATGCGCAAGGTCAGCTCTACGGTTGAAGGCACTTTGAATGGAGGAGGAGTTGAATTAGAAGTAAAGGCATCGCATGGCAATGCTTACTTAAGAAAGAAGTAATTGAATTAAGGAACTGACACTTTTAAGAGTGTCAGTTTTCATTTAAACTCAAAAAACATGAAAAGGTCAATTCTAACAACACTACTGATGTTAATTGTGCTCATAGGTCAGGCGCAAGAAAAAAAGACACAGTCTTACCAATTAAAAGGAGCAAATAAAATTTCACTTCAATTCGAATATCCACAGATTATCAAAATCAAAACCTGGGATAAAAATGAAGTCCAGATCATCTCATATCTAGACATTAATAATGGGAAGGACAATGAGAACTTTGTGTTAAAAGAGAGGTCAAAGGGAAGCAAGTTCTCTATTGTTTCGGAACTCAAAGGACTAGACCGTTATGATAATGTTCACATGGTTGGAAGAGACCGTGATTCGGATGACGACGATAACATAACCATCACAAGAAATGGAAGAACCATTACATCGGATAAAAAAGGTATTAGAACAAGAGGCGTAGAGGTGCTGATCGAACTTGAAGTTTACGTCCCTAAAAATATCCCATTAGAAATTGAGGCAAAATTCGGATTGGTCGAAGTCATTAATTCACCGGATGAACTTGAAATAATGGCCAAATTTGGCGGGGCGGATGTATCTATAAAAGAGGACGACTTGAGTTACCTTTCAGCCACCACGTCTTGGGGGCGGGTATTCTCAAATTTGAATAAGAAGTTCAAATTCAAAGGTGATGATATGATTGGCAAAGAAATGCGAGCAGAGATATCAGAAAGCAACAGAGGTAGTAGCATAAAAGTAGAGACTGAGTTTGGTAACGTATTCTTAAGAAAGAACTAAGTCATGAGGCAACTTTTAGCATTACTATTAATGATCGTATCAGCTCAGTGCTTCTCTCAAACAGAAATCTATGAGAAGTCGGTGGCTCTTGAAGGAAGACGAATCAGTATAGATGCAGATATGGCATCAACCATCAATGTGTCTACTTGGAACAAAAAGCAAGTTCAAGTCAAGGTGACTTACGAGGTGAATGAGGGTGATTTGAACGAGGCAGTGGAAGTAGTCTTGGACGAGCAGAATAGTCGACTGAGACTAAAGGTTGACGTGGATGAAAAACTGATCAGAAATGCACAAGTGTCTGATTGTGAAAGAGAAAACGCCACATATTGGGGAAGTAGAAATGGCCGGAAAGTCTGTGCTATCATTTCAATAGAAGTATTTGTTCCTGAGAAAACCGAATTAGATATCGAAACGGTACTAGCCGATGTAATGATGGAAGGTGCATTCGAGGAATTAGATATAAAAACGGTGACAGGAGATATTGATGTTACTTGGCCAGAGCAGCAAGGCACAGAAATTGATCTTAAAACTGCAACAGGGAGTATTTTCACGGACTTCCAATTCAATCGTAAGATGGACAAAGGGCTACCTGCTATAAGCTCTCGGAAAATTGCAACGACCTATAAAGGAGGGGAAGGCTACTTGAAGTTAGAGTCAGTCACAAGTGATATCTACTTGAGGAAAGGCTAAAAAGTGGTCAAAACTGTTAATTTCTCTTAATGACTGTTAATAATTAGGAGAGTATGCAACATTTTTTGAATAAAGAGCATCTGTATAATAAAGCAAGCGGAACTTCAGTAACCATTTTTAAGAATTGAAGTCTAAAAGAAAAAAGCAAGATGTTTACACAACCCTCTCTATACCTCGGAACCATGGACGGCCAACATAAGATTACCATCAGCGGTGTTGTATTCTATATAGAATCAGAATGTCGCAAACTGCTGACAGATCATCTCAATATTATTTATAGAAGTAGTTCAAGGGTGAAAAATGAATCAGTTGATGAGCGTATGGCCGAATTGCTGCTAGACGAGCTGAAAGAAGAAGGTAAACAAGTGATTTCGAATAAAGAGGTGGTTCACTTTATAGAAAGAACAAGAAACTTAAGACAACCTGATTAATTGGTTTGAGGTAATTAAAACAGGTGTTTTCTATCCAGGTCCCGACAATTTCTTTGTCGGGATCTTTTTTTTGTACGCTACTTGACACATTAGGAAAGTATAAATATCAGTCTTTACATTATTTCCGATATTGAGAGACATGTATAGCCAGTCAACCATGACTAAAATAGTTTTACCGTTGGTGTGCTATTTCTATTGGGAAAAGACGAATAGTTATTTAATTCAAGTATTAACAATATTCAGATAGCGGATGACTAAAAGAAGGGAATTCATAAAAAAATCAGCTTTAGCCTCATTAACCTCAATACTTGGAACCGAAATAGTCTTCGGTGAGAAAATGCTAGCTACGTATGCTCCCGTTTTTTTAGAACAGAACGATCCCCAAAGCCTATTCGGTAAGCATAAAGAAATGACTACGCTGAACGATAGGCCTTGGAATATTGAAGCCAAAGCCCATTTATTGGACGATTTGATAACGCCTGAAGACCGAATGTTTATTCGTAATAATGGTGTAATTCCTGAAAATATAGATGCCGATAATTGGAAGCTCACGATAGAGGGAGAATCAGCTAAAACAACAAAAAACTACTCGCTAGCCGATCTCAAAAACAATTTCAAGTCCTATACCTATCAATTGACACTCGAGTGTGGTGGTAATGGAAGAAGCGAGTTTAATCCACCCGCCAAAGGCAACCAATGGACAATCGGTGCGGTTTCTTGCGCCAAATGGACTGGTGTTCGATTAAAAGACCTTTTGGCCGATGTAGGCCTTAAACCCGATGCGGTATATGTTGGCTACTATGGAAAAGACACTCATTTGAGTGGCGACCCAAAGAAAGTGGTGATTTCACGAGGCGTACCCATAGGCAAAGCCATGCAAGACGAAACGTTAGTGGCCTTTCAAATGAATGGTAAAGACATTCCTTTAGCTCACGGATATCCACTCCGCTTAATTGCAGGAGGGTTTCCTGCTTCCGCCTCAGGAAAATGGATTGATAGGCTATCGATCCGTAATATCGTTCATGATGGACCCAAGATGACGGGTACGGCATATAGAGTCCCTTGTGAAACCGTTGCTCCAGGCACAGAAGTACCAGAAGATAAGATGTGCATTATAGAATCAATGCCCGTAAAGTCTCTAGTGACCTACCCGAAGTCAGGTGCCCTAATTCCACTAGGAGATACTTTCGAAGTACGCGGAAAAGCATGGGCTGGAGAATTAAGTGTCAAGGAATTACAGGTTTCAATTGATTTTGGGGCCACTTGGCAAAAGGCGCAATTAGAGAGACCCGCTAATCGATTAGCATGGCAGCCCTGGACAGCTAAAGTAAAACTTCCTAGGAAAGGATATTATGAAGTTTGGGCAAGAGCAACAGATAATCAAGGCACATCTCAACCGATGGTAGTACCCGGTTGGAACCCAAAAGGATACCTAAATAACGCCTGCCACCGAATAGCCGTAAAAGCCGTATGACACCAGATGATTTTAAAGAAAGATTCAAAAGCCTTAAGCTGACGATAACTGCGCTGATCGTAGTTTTTATGATGATTTTAGGATTCGCAGGCCTGTTGATTTATGACCCGCAATTCTTTGAAGAGAACATTAGCAAAAACACGGAAACGATTACCCAAGGAACCGATGAAAGTGGTTTCATAGAAGGCAATTATAAAATGCTAGTGGTGGCCAATTGCACTGCATGTCATTCTTCCAAATTGGTTACACAAAACAGAGCTTCCAAAGAAGGTTGGAAGAATATGATCCGTTGGATGCAGGAAACACAAAACCTCTGGGATTTGGGTGAAAACGAAGAAAAAATTCTTGAGTACCTGTCCAAGCATTATGCACCAGAAGGCCAAGGTCGTAGAGCAAGTCTAAAAGTGGAGGCGTGGTACGCGCTTGATAACTAGTCTAGTTTCCTGTAAACGATCACAATTTCTAACGTTTTCCAGTCCTCAATTTCAAAATCATAATAAGACTTAGAAACGGTCGACTGAATTTTGTTGTCATTAGCCAATTCTAAACTCAGCACTTGAATAAAATCATTATCTGAAGGCATAAGCGTAAACTTATCATTCTCGAATTCATATTGGTACCCTACACTATTTTTGGCAAACTCTACATAGCCTTGTGGGCGGCTAGGGAAATCAAAAGATAAGTTAGGCTCAGGAAAGTAAATCGAGATCAATTTAAATTCGGTATCGTTTGTCGTATTAGGTCTAATCTCTAAATCGTATGCATAGTCGTTATCCTTAAAATAGTCGTCAATCTCTGTTTTTAAATCTGTCGAAGTCTCTGTATCTCCATTAAGATCTACGGCTTCATTCGATGTTATAGACGCTATTTGATAAAAGCCACTAATGAAGCTGGTGTCGACATTGGTATCTTCATTATCGCATGAAGCAAAGCTGATGAGTGCTATAAAAACTAGGGTGTGTTTTAGTTGTTTCATTGTGTTGTGTTTGGCCAAGCTATGATCAAAAGTTGAGCCAAGTATTCAGAATTATCTACCGCTAATCAACTTTTTTGCTCGCTTTCATCTCCTGATAGCCTTTTATGGCCACCCCAAGACTCGCAATACTACCAAAAAGACCAATTTGCCAACTGTCACTAAAAAACAACAATATAATTCCGGCGATAAAACCCATGATACCGATTACTAAACTTGGGTTTGCGCTATTTTTTTTCTTTTCGCTCATCTGTGTTTTTTTGATTTCCAATTTTCTTAGATGCCTTTTTTTATCTCCTGAGCTAGTTGATAGACTGCCATAGCATAAAGCGGACTGTGGTTGTATCTAGTAATTACATAGAAGTTGTACAGACCAAACCAATGTTCTGTATTGCCATCCTTGTCGAAAATAAGCATCGTAGCAGGAAGATCGGCTTGTAATTTTTCGGCAGGTTTAAATCCGATGGCCGTATAATCAGATACTTTGTTCTTCGGACGAGTAGACTGTTTTCTTAAGCCCGTAATTTCACGCGTAAGCTCGGCTCTAGATGTTATCGGTTCGTCTTTTTTCCAACGATGAACTTTTAAGTAGTTGGCAACGCTGGCAATCGCATCTTCAGGGCTATCCATCAAATCACGAGTTCCGTTTTCTTCAAAACTTTTTGCATAGGCGATATAGCTACTCGGCATAAATTGAGAATAACCCATGGCACCGGCATAAGAGCCTAAAACTTCAGTAGCTTTCAGGTTTTCTAATTTAGATAGGGTTAAAAATTTACCTAGTTCAGACTTAAAGAATTTTCCGCGTTTCGGGTATCCAAATCCTAGCGTATACAAAGCGTCGATCACTTTATAGGAACCTTTTATTTGTCCGAAGTAAGTTTCAACACCTATAATGCCTAAAATTATTTCGGCAGGAACGCCCGTATCAGCGCTTACTTTTTCAAGCGTAGCTTTGTGTTCTTTGTAGAAATCGATACCCGCATCTATTCTACCTTGTTTCATGAAAATCTTACGGTAACGCTCCCAGGTCATGGTACCTTCAGCTGGGCGAGTAATTTTTTCAATGATATCAGATCTATATTCAGCTTGATTCAAGACGTCCATCACTTCTTCTTTCGTGAACTGGGCTTCTTCATTTGCGAAATCCGTCGCAAATTTTTCTACCGCCGCTTGATCAATCTGTGAAAAAGCGGTTAGGGTGAAGAGTAGGAGTATTAGGCTTAAAATCGTTTTCTGCATAGGGAGCAACTAAGTATTTCAAATATATAATACGATCGTGAACCACAAAGGGGTTCTTTGAAATACGGTCATATTATCTTGAATTGTTTTCTATCTTTCAATCATGTTTAGTGCCAAAGACATCGAACGTTTCAGACAGGATACTGACGGCGTACAAAAAGTGATTCATTTCAATAATGCTGGGAGTGCGTTGCCAGTAAATCAAGTACGAGATGCTGTAGTTGACTATACTATAGAAGAGGCCACCTTTGGAGGTTACGAGACCCATACGAAATACTTTGGTGTCTTAGAAGATACTTATGAAGCTATCGGAAAACTGATCAATACGAGTAAGGAAGAAATAGCCATTGTAGAAAATGCCACGGTGGCATGGAATGCTGCTTTTCAAGCCATTCAATTTAAGGATGGTGACGAAATAATTACCAATCAGTCCGATTATGCAAGTAATTATATCGCCTACCTCCATCATAGGAATGATTTGCAGGTAAAAGTGATTCCAAACCTTGAAAATGGTGATCCAGACTTAAAAGCATTCGAAGCACTAATTTCCAACAAAACTAAACTCGTCTCTATAACCCATATGCCTACAAATGGAGGGTTTGTTTCTCCTGCCGAAGCTATTGGTCGAATTTGCAGAAAGCATGGAGTATTCTACTTATTAGATGCCTGCCAATCAGTAGGGCAATACCCAATCGACGTGGAGGCTATTGGCTGTGATTTTTTGTCAGTTACCGGTCGAAAATATGTTAGAGCACCTAGGGGGACAGGTTTTTTATATGTGCGAAAATCTACTATGCCAAAGCTACGGCCACTGACCCTTGATTTGCATGCCGCCAACTGGACTGGACCGAATTCTTATGAGATCAGAAACGATGCCCGGAAATTTGAAAACTGGGAAGGAAATCGTGCTGCGGTATTGGGTTTAAAAGTGGCAGTAGAATATATTTTGGAAGCAGATATTGATAAAATTTGGTCACGTGTACAGTCGTTAGCTAATATTGTCCGTGAAGGGTTATCTGCTATTGACGGTGCAGCGGTGCATGATATTGGAAGTGTGAAAAGCGGTATCGTTTCTTTCACCATTGCCGGTAAATCTGCGAACGAAGTAAAAGAATATCTTTTGGCAAAAGGCATAAACGTTTCTTGGAATGGAGTGCCAAATACTTATCTCGATATGACAGCCAGAGGATTGAAAGAAATAGTAAGAGCTTCGGTACACTACTACAATACCGAAGCTGAGATTGAGACTTTTTTAGAAGCCATCCGCAAGATGTAAGGTTAATAAAAGAAATAGTTTTAGCGGTAAGGAGCCTAAACCAACTTAGCTAGAAGTTCCTTTACTATTTTGGCGCTCACCATGGCAGTCATGCCATTTATATCCCTTGTTGGATTGTATTCCACTACATCGCATCCAACAATGTTGGCATTTAATTTCTGAATCATGCCCAAAGCTTCTCTTGTGCTTAATCCACCAGGTTCATGATGAGACACGCCAGGCGCAAAAGCAGGGTCAAGAACGTCCATGTCAAAAGTGACATAAACTGGGTCGTCGAAAATTAAATTTATTTCAGCCGACCAATCTTTCATTTCAATCACTTGAACACCAAACCGATCTGCTTGCTCTTTTTGGTGATCAGTCATAGTGCGAATGCCTATCTGCGTAAGGTTTTTGACCAAACCATTTTCCATAATTCTGGCAAAAGGGCATGCATGTGAGTGTACATTTCCGTCAAGCTCATCATACAAATCACCATGTGCATCAAATTGAATGATCTGAAGGTTAGGGTATTTGGTAGCCATGGCCTTCATAATCGGGTAAGTCATAGAATGATCGCCACCTAAAGAAAATGGAATAGCATTTTTATCAAGAATTTCTTGAATTGGTTTTTCAATACTGAAATAGTCAGAAAGCGCAGCATTGCCACACCATTTCACACGTGGGTGTTTATTCAGGTCGGTTAAATTCTCGGTATAAAAGTTAGCCGAATCCGATTCAATGGCCTCTATAATGAGTTCTGGAGCTTTAGCTGGCCCTCTTGAATAAGAAGAGTTCTCATCGAAAGGAATGCCAAGTAACGCAATATCACTTGGATTCAAATCCTTTAGTTCTCCTCTTCTAATGCCCATTATTTCTTCCAGTTGTCGCGTAGAGTTACTGTTCTATTGAATATTAAATGGCCTTCTGAAGATTCTTTGTCGACGATAAAATACCCTTGTCTTTCAAACTGAAATTGATTTCCAACTTTGGCAGAAGCTAAAGAAGGTTCTAGCAGAACGTTATTATTAACCGTTAAAGAATCCGGATTAAGGTGATTAAGGAAATCATCATCAATCGTATTCAAGTTTTCGGTTTTGAACAATCGATCATACTGTCTGATCTCCGCTTTCACAGCATGATCAGCAGAAACCCAACCCAATGTACCTTTCACTTTTTTGCCACTTGTGTCATGGCCACTGCGTGTTTCAGGATCATATTCACAATGCAATTCGGTGATGTTGCCGTCAGCATCCTTTACATAGTCTACACACTTCACAATGTATCCATGTTTTAAACGCACTTCTCGGTCTGGCCCAAGTCGGTACCATTTCTTAGGAGAAGGAGGATTCTCAAGGAAGTCTCCTTGCTCGATATATATTTCTCGAGTCAAAGGCATTTCGCGTTTTCCAGCTGAATCATCGCCAGGGTTGTTAGTAGCCGGCATCATTTCCACCTTATCCTCAGGCCAGTTGGTAATTACCACTTTTAAAGGATCGAGAATACCGAAAACTCGGTTCGCAGTTTTGTTCAAATCTTCACGAACGCTATGTTCTAAAAGGGCAATGTCGGTAATGCCGTCACGTCTTGCAACGCCTATTTTATGGGCAAAATTCTTAATTGAATTAGGGGTATAACCTCTTCTTCTTAAACCGGAAATTGTAGGCATTCTGGGGTCGTCCCATCCGTTTACTTTACCTTCCTCTACCAGTTGTAAAAGTTTACGTTTACTAACGATAGTATACCCAAGGTTCAGTCTAGCAAATTCTGTTTGTTCAGATGGAAAAATGTCTAATTCTTGAATAAACCAATCATAAAGCGCTTTGTGATCTCTAAATTCAAGCGTACACAAGCTGTACGTCACGTTTTCAATGGAGTCAGATTGTCCATGTGCAAAATCATAATTCGGGTATATGCACCATTTATCGCCTGTACGATGATGATCTACTTTTTTGATTCTATAGATAATAGGATCGCGCATGTGCATGTTTGGCGAATCCATATCAATTTTTGCTCTTAAAACACGGCTACCTTCTTCGCAAGATCCATTTCTCATTTCCTCAAAAAGAGCCAAGTTCTCGTCTACCGACCGATCTCTATGTGGACTTGGGATACCTGGTATAGAAGGGTTGGTTTTACCAGCGCTTATTTCTTCTGCAGACTGATCATCAATATACGCCTTACCGTTTTTAATCAGCTTTAGGGCATATTCATAAAGCGTATCGAAGTAGTTGGATGTAAACATTGGTTCTTCACCAAATTCATACCCAAGCCAGTTGATGTCTTCAATTATGGCATTTACGTACTCTGTACTTTCCTTGGCTGGGTTGGTATCATCGAAGCGTAAATTGCACTTGCCATTGTATTTTTCGGCTAGTCCGAAATTCAATACAATAGACTTTGCATGGCCAATGTGCAGGTATCCGTTAGGTTCAGGAGGAAACCGCGTTTGGACCATAGAATTTTTACCTGATTTTAGATCTTCTTCTATCATTTGCTCAATGAAGTTGAGCGACTCTCGGTTCTCGTTTTCAGACATTTCCTCTTAATTCTAAATTGCATGCAATTTTACTAAAAGCCTCCCATATGAGCGAGCATTAAGACAAATCATTTCAGAATGCTTAATGGCCAAAAACTCTAAGATTGGAAATTTAACACGGTGAGATAGGATGTTACTTTCAAGTATTGTCCAGAAGTTAGCTGAAACATTGTCTTCGGTCATGGCATCACTAGAAGAAAGGTCTTTTAGTTACGCAATAGTAGGTGCAATGTGTTTTCTAGCCGTGAGTTTCTCCTACGATTTTTTTCTTTAAGATAAAGACTTTATCAAGCGAAAAATAGATTTTTGAATTGATTTGAACCAACTAATGTGGATAACCATGTTTATAACCCTGTGGATAAGTATGTGGGTAAAACAGTGGGAAACTTGTTGAAAACTAGATAGTTATATCACTTGTGTACAAATTTATTAAAAGTACCTTGTATATACCAAGTGAGGGATAAAGAACAGAAGCCTAGCTTCAGTCTCTCTTCGGGGGAAGCCCGAAAAAATGTTGTGAAAGGGCCGTGCATGCAAATGTCGGTCTGAAATAGTCAGAGTGAGCTGTTAGTAAAAACCGAATCGTAAGTGAAAGTTTTTACGGTGGTAGTCGTTCTTCAGGATGACGACTAAGGTGTTTGTGATCACTACTTTGAAAGGGAGTAATCATGAGACGTTCGAAAATCTTTCTATGAAAGGTGCAAGAGCAACACTTTATAACAGTGGGTTTACATGGGTTTATGAGTAATCAGATACGATGTAAATCAGGCAAAAACTTCGGTTAGTGCCTAATCACGGTCAATGACTACTGGCGACAGTAGTTGACATAATGTCTTAGGGCAATATGGAATATGTCGAATTATCTTGGGATGATTAGATAAAGAACATTGGCATTTCACCCGAAAGGACGAAACGAAATACTACAAAAACGTCATTTAACCTGTTCTGTGCTGTGCATGGATCTATAGGTAAAGCCGTTTAGAGGCAGCGCTAAAACTTAATTGCTTGGGCCTTTAAGATTTAGCAAAGTTCCAAACAGTAACTTGGCATTAAGAAATGGTTTTAACCATTTCTTAATGAAGTGGGGACGATTAGTCGTCCCCCACTTTTGTTATTTGGGGGTATTTGAAAAAATACGGGAAGAGACCGCTGGGGAGCGGTCTCTTTTTTTATTTAGGTAATTCTAAACCTTTTCTAGACTTTTTCGTTGTCTTACTAGCTCAAATAATAGTATTACTATTGAGTGTCAAAGTAGTTATAACAAGAGATCAAGGTATGGCATTGCTAAGGCTAGAAATGAACGCTAATCTTTTTCTGAGAGATCCTCAGGAAACGGATTTAGGAAGAAAGATTATCGATCAGTCGATTCGGATGATCGACGAGTTAGGACTTGAAGCTTTTACGTTCAAGAAGTTATCTAAAGAGATTGACTCTACAGAAGCGTCGATTTATAGGTATTTTGAAAATAAACATAAGCTGCTAGTCTACCTTATCGCATGGTACTGGAGTTGGCTTGAATACAGAATCGATTTCGAAACGCATAACGTCAATGCGCCTTTAGATCGCTTGGCAATAGCGCTCCGTTTGGTGACTGAACAAAAGGCATACGATAACTCTTTTCCGTCGGTAGACGAATCTGCACTGCAAAGAATTATCACCAACGAGTCTGATAAAACTTATTTGACTAAGCAGGTGGATAGTGATAATAAAGAAGGACTTTTTAGAGGGTTCAAGTCGCTTTGTACTAGAATAGCAGAAATCATATTAGAGATAAACCCAGACTATAAATACGCACATTCTTTAGTTTCTACAGCGCTTCAGGCAGCGCATCATCAAGTGTTTTTTGCTGAGCACTTACCCACGCTTACCAACCATAAGTTTAGCGCAGGGAAGGTTCACCAACAGAACTATGAGTTTTTGCTAGATCTCATAAAAAAAGCAATTAAGGTATAAAGCTTAATAAAATGACGAACCAACATATTGCTAATACCATTAAGGAGGTATCTGTTTTATTGAAAAGTAGTCTTGAAGATGCTCTTCTTCAAGACATGCAGGTCAATTCAAAACGCTATGCCATAGATGAGGCATTCGAATTTAAGAGAGACTTGATTGAATCGGCCAATAAAATTCGAATTGTTCTATTAGATCAGTCTCTAGCGGGAGAAGATCTGGCTAAGTTTTTAAAAGAGGTCAATATTCCTTTAATAGCGTTTAGGCATGTTGAAAGCGGGTTTGCCCCGATCATTCTTACAAAAAGTAAAAAAGGCATAAATGTTATTCAAATAGGAACAGATTTAAATGAATCGCTGTCCTATGATGAGGTGAAAGACCAGCTGATTAAAGATGCTCAGGGTGATGTAATGCTTCTTGGAGCCTTTAGTTATAAAAGTTTGGTTTCAGAGCACGAAGAAGGTGAAGTTCCAAAGCCTTTGAGTCCTGTAAAGCGATTAATACGACTGTTAAGTGAAGAAAAAAGAGATATCTTCTACATCTTTGTTTATGCGGCATTTGTAGGGATAGTATCATTAACCTTACCACTCGGCATTCAAGCTACTGTAGAATTAGTATCTGGAGGTGTAGTATTTAGTTCAATCTATCTTTTGATTGGTTTGGTACTTCTAGGAATCCTAGCCTCAGGAGGTCTGCAGATTATGCAGATAACATTGGTGGAATACTTACAGAGAAGAATATTCACTAAAGCCGCTTTAGAATTCACTTTTAGGATTCCAAGAATGAAGATTGAATCACTAAACAATTTTCATGCACCTGAATTAATCAATCGCTTTTTCGATGTACTTACTATTCAAAAAGGGTTGCCAAAATTACTTGGCGATCTTGTTTCGGGTATAATCCAGATACTGTTTGGTTTAGTATTGTTGTCTTTCTATCACCCTTTCTTTGTATTCTTTGGCTTAGTACTCATCATGACTTTGCTATTGATCTTTAGGTTAACCGGCCCTAAAGGGCTGCAATCATCTATTAATGAATCAAAGTATAAGTACAAGGTGGTTTATTGGTTAGAAGAGATCGCCCGAACGCTTAATTCTTTTAAAATTTCGGGAAATACCAGTTTGCCCGTTAAAAAGACCGAGTATAACGTAAATAACTATCTGATTAATAGGAAGGTACATTTCAAAGTACTGGTAAGTCAATATTTCTATATCGTACTATTTAAAGCAGTTATTACTGGTGGATTGCTCATAATAGGTACATCATTGGTAATCAACCGAGAGATAACCCTAGGTCAGTTTGTGGCCGCAGAAGTGATTATAATTTTGATTCTGAGTTCAGTTGAGAAGATCATAACATACATGGATGTGGTATATGATATGCTGACAGCTGTAGATAAAATAAGCCAAGTAACAGACCTACCACTTGAGAAAGTAGGTGGAATAGATCTGGATGAAAAAGAATTGAATAAAGGTTTTTCTATCAGGCTCAAAGAACTTAGTTATACTTACCCTGACGCCAAACAGCCGGCTATCCATGGGGTTACCACCGGATTTGCCTGTGGGGAAAAGATCTGTATTTCAGGTGGAAACGAATCGGGTAAAACGACTTTGACCAATACCATTTCCGGAATAAATCAGAATTATGATGGGGCGATTACTATAAACGAATATAGCCTGAGAGACCTTGATCTGACCAACCTAAGAGACAAGCTAGCAAAGAACGTTTCTGCCGACGATATTTTTGAAGGAACAATACTAGATAATATAGTGGTGGGGAAACCAGATGTGTCTACACGAGATGCCGTTGAGGCAATAACAAAGGTAGGACTAGCAGATAAAATCAATATGCTGCCTGATGGTTATAACACACAAGTGATCAGTGGAGGTAAAGGTTTCTCAAGCAGTTTCGTCCATAAACTTATTTTGGCAAGATGTCTTGTGAAGCGACCGAGGTTGCTCATTTTAAATGATTTTTTCGCTTCTTTTCAGCGATCAGAAAAAGAACATTTAATCAATGTAGTAACGTCCGCTGCGGAGTGTACTTTGGTGGCAGTATCTAACGATCCAATGGTCATGTCAGCCTGTGATCGAGTAATCGTTATGGAGTCTGGTACTATAAAAGCGGAAGGAACTTATGCAGAACTTCTATCAGAAGGATATTTGAACAAAATCATAAAAGTTTAAGTCATGTTGAATCTATCGGATAACAAAAATCAAGAGATACAACATCAGCAAAGTGTGTTGTTTAAGACTTTAGGGTCACCAAGAGCTGGTCGAAAAGTGGCGAGAATTTTATTGACGGTTACTTTTTTATTCTTTGTGCTATTGTTCTTTCCATGGCAGCAAAACATTCGAGGAAATGGTAAGCTTACGGCTTTTAATCCAGCGCAGAGACCACAGTCTGTCGAAACAGCTATTGCAGGTCGAATCGAAAGTTGGAAAGTTCGAGAAGGGCAATTTGTAAAAAAAGGAGATACTATTCTTACCCTTTCAGAGATCAAAGACAAATTTTTTGATCCTGAGTTATTAGACAGAACCAAAGAAAGGCTAGAGGCAAAAACTTCAAGTATTGAATCGAAGAAAGACAAAGTAACTTCATTAGAAGCACAGATCACGTCACTTAGAGAGCTTTTAGTTTTTAAGAAAGAATTGGCTGAGAATAAGCTCAAACAAGCCGGGTTAAAATTAAAAATTGACAGTGTTGATTATGTGACTGAGAAAGTTCAGTTTGAGAATCAAAAAAGCATATTCCAACGAAACGAACAAAGGAAGGAAGCTGGAATTCTTTCTTTGACCAAATTTCAGGAGTCGGAGTCCAAGTATGAGGAGGCTAGGAATAAAATCAATAGTTCCGAAAACAAGTTGGCTGATAGTCGGCAAGAAGTAAAGAACGCAAAGGTTAACATCGATGCGGTTCAATCTGAACTCTTGGATAAAATCAACAAGGCTGAATCCGACCGAAATAACACGCTGGCAGAGATATATGATGGAGAAGGTAGCCGAGCGAAATTGCGAAATGAATTGGCCAACCTTACCATTCGAAATGACCAATATCAATTAATTGCCCCGCAAGACGGGTATTTGGTTCGAGCAATGAAAGCCGGTATAGGGGAAACTATTAAAGAAGGAGAATCAGTAGCACAAATTATGCCTGAAAACCCTGAATTAGCAGTTGAAATGTACGTAAAGGCTATGGATGTTCCTTTGATCGGTGAAGACAGAAAGGTGCGAATTCAATTCGATGGCTGGCCTGCGCTCCAGTTTTCTGGCTGGCCAAATGTTTCCGTTGGTACATTCGGAGGTATAGTAAGAGTAATTGACAGAGTAAATAGCACAGGTGGGGAATATCGGATTTTAGTAACTCCAGACCCTGACGAAGAGCCTTGGCCAGAGCAATTACGAATAGGATCAGGAACAAAAGGTTGGGTAATGTTGGATAACGTAGCTGTGTGGTACGAAATCTGGCGTCAATTAAATGGCTTCCCTCCAAGTTTGTATGAAGCGCCGAAGGATACTAAAGGCAAAGCAGCAATTACTGATGAAAAAAAGTGATATGAAGAAGCTTCCTATTTTTTTATCACTTGTAACGCTTTTCACTTGTGTGGTTACGGTTTCGCATGCTCAGGTACTGTCTGTTAAATCCTTAGATGAATTAATCGAAGTTAACACGGCAGATACAGCCAGAATCTTGCCTTTGGAGTCATTCATAGGCCTCGTTTTGAGAAATCACCCGATCGTAAAACAGGCAGATCTATTACCTGAAAGTGCAAAACAAGGAATCAGACTGGCAAAAGGTGCATTTGACCCTAAAATTGAAGCGAGTTGGGATGTCAAGAATTTTGACGATAAAGAGTACTATGATTTCTTCAATACCACGCTTAAAGTGCCGACATGGTTTCCAGTAGACCCGAAGGTAACATTCGATCGTAATTTTGGAGAATTTGTAAATCCTGAGAACTCTATCCCTGCGCCAGATAATTTCAGACAGGTAACTGCGGGAGTGAGCTTGCCAATTGGTAGAGGTCTATTGATTGATCAGAGAAGAGCAACGGTTAAGCAAGCTGAGATCTACAGTAAAATCACCGATGCCGAAAGACTCAAAATGATTAATAAAGTACTCCTTTCGGCGTCAAAAGACTACTGGGAGTGGTATTTCTCCTTTTACAATTATTTATTGATAGAAGAAAGTTTGTCCATTTCGGAAACCATATACAATATGGTAAGACAAGATTTTGAGTTTGGTGAAGCAGCAGCTATCGATACCGTTCGTGCGGCCACTTCTTATCAGCAAAGACAAGTAGATAGAAGGAATGCGCTCATCGATTTCAAAAGAGCAGGTCTAATTCTGTCGAACTATATCTGGTCAGATGATGAATCGCCACTTGTACTACAAGATGATATGGTGCCGCAATTAGATTTAACCAATAACCTTTTGATTACAGATATCCCTTTAGATAGCTTGGTTTCAATGGCTTTGGAAAGACATCCTGAATTGGTAAAAACTAGTTTGAAATTAGAGCAGTTAGACATCGACAGAAGGCTCGCGAAAGAGAATTTAAAGCCAACCCTCGACCTGAATTATAATTTGATTAATTCACCAATTAACGCACAAGGTGAGTTTGTTGAGGTTCAACTGAGGAATAACTATAAGTTTGGTGTCAACTTTGGAATCCCGCTTTTTTTAAGAAAGGAACGTTCTAAACTAAGACAAACTCAGATCAAAATAAAGCAAACAGGTTATCAACTTAATTTGCAAGAAAGAGAGATCGTAAATGACATTCAAGCCTCATATTTCGAATTGGATAACACCCAAGACATGTTGGAGCTCATGAACGAATCGGTGGACTTTTATAAAAGAATATTTGAGTTAGAAATATTAAACCTTGAGTTAGGCGAAAGTGATTTGTTTAAGATCAACTTCCAACAAGACAAACTACTGGATGCTCAAATTAAGTTAATGAAGATGAGAGCGAATATGGAAAAGGCGAGGGTCGGACTCTTTTGGTCTGCCGGTCTACCATATTTAAATTTCAATCAAGATAGCGTCCGTTAGATTTTTCTGCCAACGCATTTTGTGCTATTCCTACGATATTCGTTAACTTTGATCTAACTCGAAAGACAAGAAATACAATGGAAAGACAACAAGTAACAGCTAAACGTTCATTAACTCAAGCAACTGAAGATCTATTAAACCGTCAGATAATGATGGAAGGCTCTTCTTCCGCCTCTTACCTCTCAATGGCATCGTGGTGTGAAATGACAGGATATGAAAACTCTGCTAAATTTCTGTACATGCACTCTGATGAGGAACGTGCACATATGTTGAAAATTTTCCATTATGTAAATGAAGCTGGTGGGCATTCTATTCAGCCAGAAATAAAAGACATTAAGCATCACTATAATTCATTAAGAGAAGTTTTCGAAACTATCTTAGACCATGAGATTGCGGTGACTAATTCTATCAATGAAATCGTAAACCACTGTTACGAAATCAAGGATTTCACTACAATGAACTTCTTAAACTGGTTCGTAGAAGAGCAAAGAGAAGAAGAAACACTAGCGAGAAGAGCTGTAGAGTTGTTCGACCTAATCGGTGAAGATGGCGTTGGACTATGGACAATCGATAAGGAAATTCTAAACCTTATTGGCGCAGATGGTGACGCGGAAGCATAGTTTCACTAAGCTCAATTTTCTCTAATAAAATGTTAAATTCTCTCGAAGGCAACCTTAGTCAACTTGGTTTTGAAACTGAGTTGATTGAAGAAGTCATGCGCTTTGGGAAATTGAAATCCTTATCAGCAGAAGAACCATTAATTCACCCTGGTATGCCAGCCAATGCCATGCCAATGGTGATTACAGGAACACTCAGGATTATGAGAGAAGATGAGGAAGGTAACGAGGTCTTTCTCTATTACTTAGAAGGTGGCGATGCCTGCGCCATGTCTATAAGCTGTTGC
This sequence comes from Roseivirga sp., assembly GCF_049099775.1. Classification (GTDB taxonomy): domain Bacteria; phylum Bacteroidota; class Bacteroidia; order Cytophagales; family Cyclobacteriaceae; genus Roseivirga. The sequence continues at coordinate 42,265 of NZ_JAGDZM010000006.1, forward strand.
ATGAATAATTTAAATAGCCAGTTTAAGGCTATTTCAGAATCAGAGACTACACTTTGGATGGTGCCTATGTCCATGATCGACGGGTGGATGGCGAAATACTCATCATTCAGAAAGTTTGTGATCGATTCCTATCAAGATCGATTTGATGAATTAATGCATACAATCGATAGTATTGCGTTCATGAATATGGATGAGCGCTTGATGAAGTATCTACTGGATAAAAAACAGAGTCAAGGTTCTTTCGTCATTGAGAAAACGCATGAACAAATTGCCCAAGAATTAAACACTTCGCGGGTTGTAATCTCTAGGCTATTGAAAAAGCTTGAAAGAGAAGACAAAGTTGAGCTTTACAGAAACAGGATAGAAATACTCTAGCTAGGAATTTGTCAATTAGTTAAACGCTTTTGGGCGGCAGCCTTATAAGATCTACTAATTGACAATTCAGCCCCGCCAATTTCAACCGTCTCTTTGGTGAAAGAAGTCACTGCCTTTACATGGATTAAGTAGGAACGATGAATTCTTAAAAACTGATTTTGCGGTAATCTTTCCTGTAAATTCGAAAGCGTTTCTCGTGTTACAATCAATCCTTCGTTAGTATGAATTTTTAGGTAATCGCTAAAGCTTTCAATATATAGAATTGCTCCCACCGATAACTTAACCGTTTTCCGATCAGCACGAATTAAAATGTATTCATCGGCTCTTGATGAAGTGTCCTGTATTTGATTTTGATTCCGCTGAAGTTTAAACTTCTCTATGGCTTCTTTGAAACGTTCAGGTCTAATAGGCTTTAGCAAATAATCGATAGCCTTTAAGTCGAAAGCATCCACAGCATAGTCACGGTGCGCGGTAGTAAATATAATTCCGGTTTTATCCTTAATGGTTTTAGCCAAAGCTAAGCCCGTGATTTCAGGCATTTCAATATCCAAGAAAATTAAATCTACTCGCTCTTCAGCCATCAAGTTTATGGCCTCGATAGCATTTTTACAATGTCCAATCAATTGCAACTCGGGTATATCACTGATATAGATATCAAGGACTTCGCGTGCGCGAGATTCATCATCGATAATTAGACAACTAATTTTAGACATTCAAGACTGGCTTTAAACCTTTAATTTGCAGATTTATCTCAAAGATATGTTCCTTTTGCTCAATCCGTAATGCATGTCGGTTAGGGTAAAGCATTTTTAATCGCTCTTGAATGTTTTGAAGCCCAATGCCTTTATTTAGTGCTTTGCCATCGTATGAATTCCTAATATTAAATTCGAGCTGATCGTTTGAAACCTCCAGTTTTATAGCAATAACTTGATCTTGATGCAACACTTTACCGTGTTTGAAGGCATTTTCAATAAATGGCATTAAAAGCATTGGCGCCATTTTAAGGTCGTCACGGTCAAGATGTTTTTCAAAAGTAATTTGAAGACTGTCATCAAATCTAGTTTTCTCCAAATCAATATAATCCCGAATATAGTCTAGCTCTTTTTTAATCTCCACCATTGGTTGATTCACTTGATACAAAGTGTAATCCAACAAATCAGATAGTTTAAGAACAGTCTCAGGAGTTTCTTTCGACTTTGATAGTGCCAAACTATAAATAGTATTTAGGCTGTTAAAAAGAAAGTGCGGATGCAATTGGTTTTTTAATAAACTAAGCTCTTGACTCTTAATAGCGGCCTCTTTTTCAGCAAGACGTTTTTCAAGACTCAGGTTTTCTATTTGCGTTAATTGACGGTGCTTCCATAAACTCAAGAAACTCGATCCGGCTACTATAATCCACATAGTGGCTAATAAAAAAGGATAGTTTTTAGTGGAAGGCGGGAGTTGATCTGCCGTGAAATTTGGCAGAAAAGCAACCGTTGCTATCAGGAAACTTAAGGTTAAAATAGCAGAACCCAGTAATGTAGTTATTGACCATGTAATGAATGGCACCAACTTATTTTTAAGAAGAAAAGATGGGATAAGTTTAAAGATAAACACATTACATATCACCATGGTAATAGGGATTAAACCTACCATGAATACCATAGAATATGGGCTACTTACTGATCCGTAGCTTAGTAAAAATTGAAAGCAGAAACTAATAACTACAATGAGTATTAACTGTCGCTTTTTGCTGTGTTTCTTTGAAAGTATTAACTCCATAGCTTCGAATTAAGTGAATAAAACGACTTGGAAATTAAAAATGCGGTGGCTAACGTATTATGTGAGGTGTTTGACAGGAATATCTTTCGAAGTGCCTTTAAATATGGGTAAATAGGCATTTGAGCGTTGAATTCTGTTTTGCTTTGTCCATTTCAGGTCATTGGTCTCAAAAGAAAGTTTCGTAGTTATTTTTCATTTAGACTTGGTCAAAAATTCGAAATCAATAAAATGCGAACGATGAAAAAGATATTAATTTATACAATGCTCATAATGACTACTCAGCTAGCTATGAGCCAATCGAAAGGCGATTCTCTCAGAAAAGTAGGTGCTTTGGAAGCTGCTTATATGGCTTACGGCGCTGAATTTTATCAGAACCCTAGCAATGCAGATGTAGCGTACAAATTAGCGTCAACGCTTTCATTAACTAATCTAGTGGACACTTCCTTCTTCTTTTTAAATGTTGCCTTACAAAATAATACGAGTTTGATGCCGTTGGCTGACAGTGACTTCTACAACCTTTCAAATGACCCTAGATGGGAAACTGTTGAAAACGCTCAGTTTCAACGTTTCCAAGAAGTCAATGGTACTTTGAAAAAGCCTACGTATGCTCGTAAGCTTATCCGAATGATAATGAAAGATCAAGCCTTGGACTATCACATGGATCAGGGCAAGGTTGAATATGCAAAAAATCGTTACGCACCGCACTGGTTTTTTACCCTTACTAAAACCAAAGCGAGGTTAAATGCAGAGAACTTTAAGGAAATGACGGAGCTATTGGAAGAACATGGATGGCCCTTATATGATGATGTAGGAGAGCTAGCAGCAGATGCACCACTGTTAGTAATTAACCATCATGAAAGTGAAGAAATCCGCATGAAATATCTTGAGCAAATTAAGAATGCGTGCCTAGCAGGGCAAGGGAGCTGTATGGAGTATGCTAAAATTCATGACAGAATTTTGGTCAATACAAACCGTCCTCAAACCTTTGGAATGCAATTTCAATTCAATCAAAAAGGAGATTTAGAGCCATTCCCAATCAAAGATCCCGAAACTGTGGATAGAAGAAGGAAAGAGATAGGCTTAGAACCTTTAGCTGTTTATTTAAAACGCAAAATCAACTACGATTGGACTGTAAAGCAAAAAGATTAATCTGTGTTAATACCACCCTTGATTTATAGGGTGGTATCTATACTCAGTTTTCGTAAAAGGAGATAATATCTTCAAGTTTAGAAGCTGAATCTGACGAACCACCAATTCTGTTGCGCATTAGCCAAAGTTCCTTATGCTTTTGAATCAGCACTAATAAGTCGGACTTCAACTGTGCTCTTTTTTCACTAGAAATGCTCTTAGTCTGTAAGTCATCTGTACCTAGTCTCGCTACACCCAAATCAATACCGTGCATGGCTAATGCCGCCGCTTGTCTCAACTCAGGCAATATGTAAGCGGCATCCTTAGAAGTTGGTTCTCCAAGTGCGAGTACGTCTAAGGCTTTAAGAATGGTTTCACGAGCAGCCTCTAAGTTTTCTACTGTTAACACTTTTGTTTGGTAATTTCCCTGCATCGTCCATAAATAACGGCGAAGGAGTAGATGAAATGCATTGGCATTTCCTTTAGGAACTTTAGTGTCTAGATAGGCATTGCCCAGCTGTAGTACAGCTTTGCCTGTATTACCTGTTTTGTCTTTAAAAACATAGTGGTTTAGTTGAAATTCTAAGTGATCAATCGCACTATCATCATAATGCCATGCATAGCTAGCACCAATAAGTATGCTTGGGTAAATGGCAGATTGCGGTTGCCAGTGTCCATAATCTCCCCAATTTGTATTCAAATACCCCTTTGCGCCGTTTGCTTTACCTGAAATTGCGGCATTTTTAAGATTGCCAAAAGCGTTCTTGTTTCTACCAATTAAAGAACGCCATGAAGATGTGCCTGGACACACATAAAAATCAACCCCAGCAGACTTAAACTTAGGTAATTCCTTATTAAATGGATGGTCATCGGCATAGCCCCAAACCAAGGCTGTCATATCGCTGGGTAACTCACTAATTAGTTCAGGGTGGTTCAGTATAATATCTCCCCAGAATTGTGTTTTAAAACCAAGTGCGTTGGCCTCAGTATTAAGTTTTTTTAGATAGTCTAAATAAACTCGCCCTTTACCCATTTTTTCGCATTCAGCCTTTGATTTCCCTTCACACAATTCTACTGTTTCATCTCCACCGATGTTGAAAAATTCACTAGAAAAATTTGGCAAAACCTCTTCATATAAGGATTTCATCAGTTCAAAAGAACCCGGAATAGTAGGAGAAAGGCTAGTCCGTTTTCTTTTGCCCCAAACCGTCTGACAATCATCTGGGCATTCCGCCAAATCCAGGTATTCATCATGTTTAAGCCAGTTTTCCATATGGCCAAAAGAATTCTGATTTGGCACTAAATCGATATACATTGTCTTACAATATGCATCTAGAAGTTGTATTTCTTCAAAAGTTAATGGACTTGAGTTTTCCCAAACGGTTTTATGGTCTTTGTAAGCAAATGTGTGTTCTGTATAAAGCTGAAGTTCGTTGATTTTCCAATCTGCTAATTGATCAATGAGTAGATAAAGACTTTTCATGGTAGGTACCTTATCCCTACTGATGTCTAGCATATAGCCGCGTTTTTCAAAATCGGGCCAGTCTTTTATACGCAAACAAGGCAGAGGTTTTTCCTCATTGATGGAGAATTCTAATAATTGGAGTAGCGTTTGTTTAGCATAATACAGGGCGGCAAAACTATGGCCTGATACTAATACAGAATCATCTTTTATCTCTAATGAATATCCTTGTTCTGGAAGATTGATTGAATCGAGCTTGAACTGAAAGTTAATCCCTATGGGAATGGGTTGAGCGATAGCTATATCTCCTAGAAATTCTGTTTTTTCTAATACTGAAACGAAGTTTTTGAGCTGCCCCGCTTGCTCGAATATTTTTGAGTTGCAGGCAGCGTTTATACTAATTTCTTGTGGGGTATTGATTAAGTATTTGTTGATGTCGTTTGCTGAAAGGCTCAAGGAGAATAATGCACTCAGGCAAATGACAAGTAATTTATTCATAAGGACTTTTCGAATTTTGCCAAAAGGTAGCAAATATGAACCCTAAAATGAATGGCCTATGTTATTTATGATTTTAAATAGGTTTTACCGATAGTTAATCTGGCAAAGTTTCGCAGTGTAATCCGCACCGATTCACCAGTTTAATAATATCTGATTCACGAAATTGATCGTCGGCTTCAATCCTCAATACATTGTCAATATCTTCAATGTCCACTGACCAATCGAAGATACTTGTTGTGTAAGCAAAAACGGCATGTATTTTTTTCACTTTGAAAAGGTCTTCTATATCAGTTTTAAAAATTAGTAGTTTCATTTGGTGGGCTATGTGGTTGGAAATTTATACGTTGAATTTAGAATTCATTTCAGTTTTCAGGCTGAAAGATCAGTTGATAGTGCTGAATTGTTTTTAAAGTATGCTCAGCGGTATAAGTCCCTTTTATGAATGCTTAGGTTCAGTCATTTTTGGGATAAATACACGAATCGCTTTAGTGATAACTTTAAGGAATAGCGATAAGATTTTAAAGGGCAGAATGAATAAATAGTGCATTTGTCGTCGGTTTTATGTTTGACGAAGCACTATCCTTGAAGTGGACAATTTGAGAACTTTTTATTGAGTACTTTTTTGAAAAAGTTTTGTTGCTGCTAATCCAATTAAACCGAAAATTACTAGCACACCGAATAGGTACTGATGGCCTAGTGATCCTGGGTTGTTATCTAGAATAACGCCCATTAAAGGCCCCATAAAAATATCGGGCGCATACCCAATTACGGATATAAAACCGATGGCGCTTCCAGTGATGGTCAATGGGATTTTAGATTCTTGGAATAAGGCAAAATAGAGGCCCCGCAGACCGTAAATACCAAGGCTAGTGCTGGCAATAGTAATGGCTATCATCACTTCCATGCCTGGTTTTAATATGCCAAAACTAATAACAAGGCTACCTGCAATCAGAATGATGAAGCTTAGCATTGTCATTTTAGAGTGGCCAAATTTATCTCCTAAAATACCCGCTAGCACAGCAGCAAATGGGCGAGTCCAAAAAGAAATAGTGGCTATATGTGCCGATTTTACATCATTATAGCCAAAAACATCACTGGCATACAGCCCGAAGTCATCAGTACACTTATAACCTACATAACCACAAAGAAGGATTAAGGCTTGGTACCATATAGATTTTCTTTTTAGTACTTCTTTAATGCCTTTTAAGGAAGGAAAGTTAGCATTGGCACTTTCAATTTTATCATTAGGAAAAACAAACCACACTAGTATTGCACTGGCCAATACTACGCCTGAAAATACATAAATGATGCTGCTCAACGCTTTTGAAAGTTCGGCATTCGTAGCTTGTTCTACTACGTTGGGTAAAAATGCAGCCAATAGAAACACTGATGACGAGGCAGTTACAGCAGCGACTAATCCACGGCCACCATCCACTAATCCATATGATTTTCCTTGGGTGTTCTCCCCGCCAAATTGTCGAATAGCTTTTATGTATCCAGCCCAAAATAGGAGTATGGTGCTTAAGCCCCAAAAACCATAGAGGAGCGTAAGTGTAGCCAGTGATGGAATTAGTGCCATTACAATTCCGGCTAGCGATGTTACTATCAGCGAGGTGATCAGTAGCTTTTTTGGTGAATATCGATCAGCGATTGGTCCGCCTGCGAAATAGGATAACATTGCGACAATGCCATACAATGAAAATGCAGTACCCAGTTCAAGATTAGTAATGTCGAACACCTTTAAAAAGGTCGGCCGAAATACTCTAGTCACCACAAACGGTAGGAGAAATATACTTTCTCCAACGAGCATTAATGTGAAAAGTAAGACTGCCTTTTTCGCCTTCATCGATTTTGAAGATGGCTAATATTTCCAGCATAACCAAAGTGAAGGATTTTGTATACGCAATGACAATGCGCGACTTTATCATCAATCCCGTATCGTCATGGTAAAACAGTGTTATTTGTTGGCATTGTCAACTCTAATAATTTTTCCATTGACTTCATCTGTAAGTAAGTATAAAATGCCTAGCGGAGAAGTGACAGCCTTTCTAAGTCTTACTCTATCATTAATAAATAACTCTTCGGCACTTATTATTTCTTCGTTTTCTACAACCATTCGCCAAAGATTTCCTTTGCTTAAACCCGGCACAATTAGATTGTCTTTCCATTGTTGAAACTCATTTCCATTGTAAAAAGTAAGGCCAGTTGGCGCAATAGTATGTTGCCAAAAGTAAGATGGATCAGTATACTCGGTACCAGAAACCTCGTAAGGCCTGTAGTCCTTTGTTCTATATCCGCCAGTTGTTCTATTTGGCCAACCGTAATTTGCTTTTAGTACAATTGTATTCAATTCATCGCCCTGCATGGTGCCGTGTTCGCTAAACCAAAGTTGGCCGGTATTGGAATTTAGAGTGATGCCTTGTGCTGCGCGAATTCCAGTGGCGTATAAGCCCGGTACGCCTTTTCTTCCAAAGTCAGGATTGTCTTTTGGGATAGTACCATCAGGATTTATTCTGATGATTTTGCCTCGAGGGTCTTCAATATTTTGTGCTACAGGAATTTTAGGGTTTAAGTGTTCATAGAAATTTCTTTCACCAGTCGATATATACAGTTTTCCGTCACTTCCGAAGGCCATGCCGCCGCCATAATGGTAAAGACCATGACTATATGGCCCTGCTAGAAACAGCATTTGAACGTTAGAAAGCATACTGCCATTTAATTGTCCTCTAATAATTTTTAGAGCACTGGCTTGCTCATCATTTTCGGCCGCATAGGATAAGTATATGTATTGGTTATTCTGGAAATCAGGATCTAGTAATACTTGAAACCAACCGGCATTGAAGCTCATTTTTTTTCCGTGAACAGCCGCTGGAAAGATGCCATTGCTATGTTTAACTGTGTCAATCAATACTTCGCGAGCAACATCTTCAGGGAGCCCAGTAATGACTTTTGTCGATTTACTTTTTAGATTTACTAATAATAAACTGCCGTCTTTTTCAGCCACCAAAGCATCATCTTCATTTAAAAAAGCCATGCTCCAAGGCTTATTCAAGCCATCAATCACTACTTTTTTGACTGGCTTTGGAGTGGTTTGCTGGATCGTCTTAGGAATAGGCTCGGCTGTTGCTGCCTTCGAAATTATCTTCCATTCATCATCGATTTTTTTTAGTAACACTAAGTCGATAAATCGCTTATCGAAAGAGGGAATTAAAGTTTCTATTTTAGCCGAAGCAATATCTTTTTCAATATCTATGGCCAGAATGGTTCCGTACCTTCTATTTCTGGTACCGGGAGGGCGTCTAGTATACAATGAGGCATATCTTTCGGCAGAGTAAATCATCACTGTGTCCGCGTCGTTATGCAAGAACATTGGCGTGCCGGGATAAAATGCTCTAAGAATTTTATCAGGGTAATTATAGCTGGTGCCTTCTATAAAGTTTTCGAGTACAGTCCGTACAGCCTCCTGTTCGGTTTGGGCATTCATCTGATGATTTAGTGTTATGATCAGAAAAGCAAAAAATAAATAACGTTTCATGAATGAAGTTTTTGAGTTCATTCGAATTACGTCGATCTAATCTCGATTGTGCCGTTTTTAAGCGGTAGAGAGGTCTTGGATGATAAATCTGGAGTACTTTGACTAACTATTTGCTCTGAATTGACTTTTTATAGGCTGCAGGTGTTTGAGACGTTACCTTTTTGAAGGCATCAAAAAAAGCCGACTTTGAATTAAAGCCTGCTTCAAAACCAATTCCTTCTAGTGACAGGTCGTCTCTTATTTCTATCAGTCGTTTGGCTTCATTTACTCTATGGGTTCTTATAAAATCGGAAAAGCCAAATTTATATTCTTCATTCAAAACTCTAGAGAGTATATGCCGAGACAGGTTTACTTGACTTGCCAGCTCATCAAGTTTGAGTTTTGAATCTAGGTAGGGTTTCTCAGTATTCATCCATAGCTCAACTTGGGCTAAAAGCTGAGCACCATTTTCAAGAGGAGCTTGGCTATTAGTTTTTGGAGTGATCGTTTTCTTGCCTAAGAGCTTTCTTCCCGCTAAGTAATAGAAACTGATTGAAAAGATAATGGAGCCCCAGATATAGGTGAAGCCTCTTAAGAAAAGCGCCGTTTGATAGGTAAGCGTAATGAAAATTACCGATACCGCTATGCCAATTATGTATCGCTCTTCCTCTAAAAGTTGTTTGGGTGTTCGAAAGAGTTTAGTGAGAACTGCCCTGTTTTCATATAGACCTAAAACCAAGAAAATTGCCCAGACTAAATAAATAGATTGGATCATAATACCATTCCAAAATTCTGGTTCGGTTCTGTAGGGAAATACGATGCCTAAAATGATTGTTGCACCTCCTAATAGGCCTAAAAACAGAAGGTCCGAACGTTTGTGTTTTACGGAATTTTGTCGAATTGCTTTGGAGTAGAGATAGAATAATGGGCCAATAAAAACGCAGGCAGAAAGCCCAATTTGAAGTATTAGTTTATCTAAGTCATCATTGAAATGAGCTAAGACTGACTTCCCGATTCTAAGACAAAGTGATAGAATGAGCCCTCCGAAGTATATATCGGCTATCCGTTTTTCTTCTTTAATAAATAGGTAGATGCTTAGGATAAACCCATTAATAACTCCCAGACTTGCGAATAAAAAAAGAGCAGACATTTAAGTGCTTTGTAAGACTCAAGACTAAAATTAATTAATCAGGAGCGCTCTGTAAGCTTTTTGAAAAATTTCTCCCAGATAAAATGTAAAGGTCATTATTGGCTTTTCTATTGAATCCTTGAATTTATTTAGACAAGTTGTGGTGTCATTTAAAAAAAGTAACGCATGGCTTCCTCTTCTCGCGGTGAATTCAGTTCTTCTTTTGGCTTTGTAATGGCCGCAGCTGGTTCGGCCGTTGGGCTTGGAAATATTTGGGGTTTCCCTACTCAAACTGCTGAAAATGGAGGTGCAGCCTTTGTGCTCGTTTATGTGTTGCTAGCCTTTTTAGTAGGCTATCCGGTGCTCATGGCAGAATTTACCATTGGCAGGCATACCAGAATGGCGCCGCCCGATGCTTATAAAAAACTTGGTGGAGGTAAGCCATATTTCATAATCGGCTTAATGGGTTTAGTGACTGTAGGCGTTATTCTCAGTTTCTACTCGATTATCGCGGGCAGTATGATCGCTTATTTTGTAGAGCCTATAGGCAGAATGCTCGGTTTGGAAAGTATGGCCGATTGGGTCGTCTCTCAGAGCAGCCTGAGCAATTTTGTATTCATGACTATCTTTTTTGTTTTCACCTTACTTATAGTTTCAGGTGGAGTTAGCAACGGGATAGAAAAATGGGCTAAGCGCTTTATGCCACTGTTATTCGCCCTCTTTATCATTCTTGTTGTATACGTACTTACATTAGATGGGGCCATGGAAGGTGCCAGGGTCTATCTTTTACCAGATTTCAGCAAAGTATTCGATCCAAAATTATTGACAAGTGCTATGGGACAGGCGTTTTTCTCGCTTTCCCTTGGCGTAGGCGGAATGCTAGTCTATGGATCTTACACAAGCGATAAGGCTAACCTGACGCGCTTAGGATGGTTGGTCACACTTTGCGACATAGGGGTGGCCATCATTGCGGGCTTTTTGATTATTCCTGCTATGTATGCTGCATCGAATCTTGGAACAGAAATATTCGATGCAAGTGGCGCACTAATTTCTGGTCCAAACTTAATTTTTCAGGTCCTGCCGAGCTTATTCGATTCTATGGGGTCAATTGGCGTCTTTGTCGCATTTATATTTTTTCTCTTGATGAGCATCGCTGCCCTCACATCTTCTATGTCCATGTTAGAAACCATAGTATCATATGTGGTAGATAGTACTGAAGTTGGGAGAAAGAAAGCGACTTGGTATACTGGAAGTGTTTTTTGGCTGATCGCTGTGGTGATTGTTTTTAATTATGATGCTTTATTCGATCTGATTGTGACTATTGCGACAGAATATGCTCAGCCATTTTTCGGTTTGGCCATAGCTGTTTTTGCAGGGTGGGTTATTCGGAAGAATGCTTTGCTGACTGAGCTTAAGAAAGGGCAGCCCGAAATTGAAAAGACATTCTTTTATAAGATTTGGCCAATCTTTCTAAAAGTAGTTTGTCCAATACTCATCCTTTTAGTGTTTCTGCAAACCTTTAATTTTTAAAACAACAAAGCCAGTTTACTTAACATACTCGACGTTCCTAACGCTGACAGATGCAGCATCGTTTTCAAAAATAAAGGCAGCCGGCATAAAGAGTTTCTCCAAGTTGGTACCTTCAAATTCTGTAAGTGGAATTTCATACCATTTCCAATCGTCCGTCATTTCTAATAAGACTTTAGCTTCGCTACCATCAGTTGGGTTAGTCTCGTCTTTAATTGAAAAATAAATCTGTTCTCCACCTAGATTACCTTTCATTTCAATTCGAATATTTTTATATGAAGAAAAGTCTTTCGTAGAAAGCTGTTCTATTGAACCTTTACCGACATACATATATTGAACCGCCCAGTCCATTGCAGGGAAATCCATGGAAAAATGTTTTTCCATTATGCTTGTAAACACATTAGGGGTCTGTTGTGAATATGCTTCTAGGTCTGAGTAATAAGGCGTCATATAACCATCAGCTATAAGAATAGGGTAGCCTTCGTTACCAAATCTGTCAAAGATCTTACTGATAGCTTTAGTGCTTTCAGTGTCATAGTTTTGCGAATTTAGGCTTATCAGTCGAGTCAGTTCTTTGCCAATAGAAATTAGGTTGTCATACTCAATAATTAGGTTGTAGGGTAAAGTCATTGAATTGTTAGTACTAGCATGAGCCAGTATTTTAGAGAAAATAGGTCGAAATTCTGTGTTCACACCGTCCCAAGAAATGTAGTCGGCTTGAAACATTTCATAGGACCCATCAAAATTTTCTTTACCAAAATCTATCCGAGCGTTCTGTATAAAAGTATTATAGGTTGATTCAGTGAGGGCGATTTCGGATACTAAGTTGTAGTACTGAGATAATAACGACTCAATATCTTTGCCCTGTAATTTACTGAGGTACCCTGAGCTCTTTAGCGATTCAAAGCCACCCAAATTAGGGTTCAGATAATCCGTATCCCAAGAACTCTTTAAAGCCTCTGCAGTATATGTAACATCGACCTTTTCAATAACTGAAGTCTTTAAGTTAGTACCGCGATTAATGGTTTTGTTCACTCTAGCAACGATATTATTTCGGATATATGAAAACTTTGAAAGGAGCTCTTTTCGCTTTTTATTTATGTTTTCGGCTTTCTTTAAGTCGCTTTCAATGTTTTTTCCAATAGATTGTAAGTGCCCGGATAAGGCGTCTCTCTCGATACGCTTTTGATTCGAATTACTGATTTGCAAGGCAATTAGAATACCGATAACGACAAGCACTATTTCACCAACAGCATAGAGTAAATATTTTCCTAGTTTGGATTTCACCATATATTCTAATCTAACTTTTCTGAAAAATTTTATCATCGGTTTTCTAGTGCTTCTTTCAATCTAGACTGCATTCCTAAGGCAATAATATGATTTGAGTCTGCTACAACAACTTGGTCTATCAGGTCGCTGGCCTTTTGTAAGCTGTCCATAGATATGTAAATGTTGGCCTGAACCATTTTCGGACTCAGAAAAGAAGGATCAGTAAGCGTTTCGTTTAAAATCAGAGCGTAGGCCATAGCCCTGTCCATATGGCCCAATTCTAATTCTAAATCAGCTGAATAGCTCAAATAAAACCCGAGTTTCAGCTGTCGAGCTGAAGCCAAAGATTTCATGGAGTCCAAGGCGGTTTGAGCGCCGTAGTTAGCATGTAAAAACTCAATATATTCTGCCTTGAAGTAATCATCTTCGGGGTATTTGCGTGCGAAAGCACCGAAGTTTTGTTCAGCCAATTTCATTCTTGCTTGGGTACTCTCTTTAGTGTTTGGAATACCCATTCCTCTGTTGTTTGCCGCTTGCATGCTTAATAAGTTCACTTCAATTAACGATCGCTCATCTGGAGACACTAAGTCAATAGAAGCTTCTATTTCCGATAATAATTTTTGCCTTTCGGATAAGTCCCTTGTAATACGGCCTACCATACTTTTTCCGAGCAACCAATCAGCATCAAATTCGACAGCTTTTCTAAAGGCCGCTTCAGATTCAGTCCAACGGCCGTTATCTAATATCTCTTCCCAACCTTTTAGGAAGTAATACCTCGCAGAGTCGTTTTCTGTACCATAATCGTAGGAGTTATTTGAATTCCTAAAATCGCAGCTTTGGAAGCAGACTACAATGAGTATTAAGAATCCTGCTGTCTTATATGTCATTGCTTTCATTCTAGTTTTCCATCAGGATTGCGTCGTTGTTATTCACTGTAATGTTGTCATTAATAATCTGAATAAGTTGCTCAATCTGCTCAGCCAAGGGCTTATAGTATGTACGGTTGAGGAAGTAAGAGACAATGAGGAAATCGACTAAAAAGTTTTCGAATTGCTGCAATTGTAAAATGCTTTGGTTTTGTCCTTTGAACTTAGAGTCGCCGATGCCAAGGTTTTTACCCAAGTTGGCATAAAAACCACGTCTAGCATTGCTATTTGTGTTTAGAAAATTTATTAGCGCCATTCTTGCCCGATGGACCTCTTCTTGTTCTTGAAACTTTACTCTAACCAATTGAGCCTCCCAAGCACCGAGTGCTTTTTTTAATTCTGGGTCACTGAAGCTCCCGAGTTTGCCCGCATTTGTGATTTCGGCTAGTACGCCAGGACTAGGACTAAACTGAGTCTCATTCAAAACTACTTTGTTAATCATGCCGTGAAACTCCGTTTCAGAAATTATTGGTGGTTTTGGCGATGTATATTCTAAAAGTGTTTTGGCGGCCTCAATATTCATAGAGTCTCTTAAAATCATTGTAGCTAGCCGTTCTTTATTGAATTGAAATTCTTCCTTTAGGGCTTTTAGGTATTGTTGTTCTTCCGTTTTCGTTTTTTTTATTTGGTTATTATTGTTGATGGCTACCGCTATCAAAATCCCAATGACCACCAAAACAATTTCACCAATAGCATATAGTAAATACTTGCCGATCTTCCTTTCTGCCATAAGCTGTTGCCTGATTTTTCTAAAGAACTTAATCATTACTTCTGCTCAGTAATGTATTTCACTTGCTCGTTTACTCCCGTCATTTCCCAATGTCCGAGTGCAATAGGTATGTTGCCAATGCTATTCAATTGATTGAAGAACGTTTTTAATTTAAACCCCTCGCCATTCATTTCTTGAATTCTAGCATAGTCGGCCATCGCTGCTTCCAATAGATATTTGCCTGTAATGTAACTCGTTCCATAACCTGGTTGACGCAAATACAAGTGTTGTTCAAAAATGAGTAGTTCTTTTTCAGTTTTCATCCATCCTCTTGGTGTGTATTCAGAGTGAATTCCTCCGGCTTCTTCCATGGTCATTTCATTAGCATGAGCATAGAGAGATCCTAAGCCTCTTGCTGCACGTTGGGCGATCATGATGTAAACAATCTCTCTTACGCGTGGGTCATCATCATAAAGTCCCGAATCCATGAACATTTCTTCAACCGCTGTGGCAGTACCTTCATTTCTGGAATCGAAAATATTATAGAGCAAAGGACCCTTTCTGATCTCGCTTTTATGTGGTTCGTTGTCCATGCGAGCGAGCTCAAACCAGTGATAAAAATGAGAGTACAACGGACGTGCATCGAAGTGCATGCCAATCAGGAAGAAGTTACGTTTCTCGCGTGGTACATAAGAACCAAGGTGTGCTCGAAGTGCTGGTTCGAAATAAGGCTTTACAGTGACGATGTCGTCATTCTCCAAAAAGTTGAGAAAGCTTTGAGCCGATCTTTCTGCCATAGCATCGTAGGCAGCTGGTGAATTAGTGTCTTTAAGTTCTGGTAGTGCCCTATTGCGATGTTCCTCTAATTTTAAAGCCGACCAGGCTCTGGCCAATTCTCTTTTTAAAATCATTACTTCATCAGCCCATGTCAGGGGCACTAAATGAACATTTTTTAAGTACCAAGTATAATTCTCTTTACCAATGCCCGATGGACCTGTTTTAGATTCACCTTCTTCTTCAAGCCATTTCACAAAGTCATTTGTAGAATTTATAGCCTCATCAATGGCGCTAGTTAAATCACTATCGGTGGCAATACCATCCCAATCGCGTATGGATGTAAGGTTAGCTGACTGTGCTTTAATGTCTCTGATGCCAGTAATCCATAAATCACGTGCATTACCAGTTAAGTTTCCTTTTGCCTGTTCATTTAGGGAAGGAATTACCTGAAGTTCTTTCAGAAGCTTTTCCTTCGCCTCTTTCGTTAATGGAAAGTCATAAGTCCAAATCTCTGTAGTACCATGGTGAGTAGGGCCCTCGTGAGCAGGTACGTCACTTCTTGCCATCCATAGAGATTTATAGAAAGAAGGATCACGAACCCATGGCTTGAGTACTCTATGGTTAAAATCATAACCATTCATTTCTGCCCAAACCACATGGAAATCTACCTGTTCGGCAGTCGACCAGCCAGTTGTATCCATTGAGGTTAGTCTTGATTGCAAATCCTGAAATGCTCCATGGCGCTTTTCAAAAGTAGCTGCGGTATAATCAGGTGCTCCGTTTAAAAGAGGAGGGTTTTCAAAAGCGCGCCATTCCTTGAATAAAGCCACTAAATCGTTATATGACTTAGAAACTGCAGGGTTAGCCGTTGAATTTTGGCAACTTATCAAGCCGCTAATTAAGAAAAAGGTTAAGCTTAGTAGGACGATTTTTCGAATTATGAGCGTGTGTTTAAAGCCTTTAATCTGCGATGAGTTTAGTTTCATAATGTGGTTCGGTTGACGCAATTCTTACAGCTTGGAATATAACAATTATTATACTCACTTGTGATAGATGGAAATTGATCGATAGCTGTTTTCTAGTAACATTTCCACATTTAATGCTTATTTTGACCTAACGATTAAGGAACCAAAACATGTCAGTAATTAAACAATGTCTGGTTTCGATAAACTGAATAATTTCAGGGAAGCATTAAAAATGCTAAATGTCGCTGATGCTTTAACCTTCTGTTATTAAACTTTGCCTCTGACTTTTAACCAATGGCCGTAAAACCACGGATCTGCGAACACCTAAAAACCTTGGAAGTAAATCCTCCAGATAAATACGAATGTGAAGAGTGCATTAAAACTGGAGATACATGGGTGCATTTAAGAAAGTGTCAAAGTTGTGGTACAACGCTTTGCTATGATTCTTCTCCAAACCAACACGCTAGAAAACACGCCGAATCACACGATGGACATTCCGTAATTGTATCGGCCGAACCCGGTGAAAAATGGTCTTATTGCTTTGAACATAGAAGCTTCAACCCCAAAGCGTATTAATTAAATGGAAAGTCGTTTGAAATCAGATGATCTGGGTGGAGAATTCCAGTTATGGGAAGGCGAGGCTAAAGTCGCATATATTATGTTCTCAACACCTTTTCCTGACCGAATTATAATACAACATACCAGTGTCGATCCTGCTCAGGCTGGTCAGGGCCTAGGAAAAGTCTTATTCAAACAAATGGTTGATTTTGCTACCGAAAATGATCTATCAGTAGTGCCTAGGTGTAATTTCACACAGCAAATGTTTGAGAAGTACCCAGAGTATAAAGGGCTTTTATAACCAGTCGATTTACCCTACCAAATCGCTGTACTAGATGTTTAGTAACTTTGGTTACTTTTAAATGATTTGCGTTGCTTTACATTTGAGCAATCATTCAAACAGAACGGCGATTGAAGCAATTTTTTCCGATACTCTCTTGGTTACCTAACTACAAAAAGGAATACCTCAGCAATGATCTTTTTGCAGGGCTTACAGTAGGCGTAATGCTTATTCCTCAAGGAATGGCTTATGCTTTAATTGCTGGTTTGCCACCAGTTTATGGCTTATATGCCTCTGTGGTGCCACAGATTATCTATGCCATTTTCGGCACATCTCGTCAGTTATCCGTAGCACCTGTGGCAATGGATTCGCTACTAGTGGCCACAGGTATTTCTGTATTGGCCACAGAAGGTACGGACGCCTATATAACCTTTGCCATACTCTTGGCATTTTTTATGGGAGTTGCGCAGTTTACCCTTGGGGTAATTAGAATGGGCTTTATCACCAATCTACTTTCAAAGCCAGTAATTAGTGGTTTTACTTCAGCCGCTGCGCTAATTATAGGTTTAAGCCAGCTTAAATACCTGTTAGGCGTGGAAGTAGCAAGAGCAAACGAAATTCATGTGGTGCTGGCGAGTACATTCGAGAAGCTAGGGGAAGTACATTGGGTTACTTTATTATTAGGCGTTTCCGGTATTGTCTTTATCAAATTAGCCAAGCGTTGGAATAAGAAAATACCTGGTGCATTGATAGCTGTGGTGGCCGGTATTTTAATTGTAATAGGCTTTGGTTTAGATGAAAAAGGAGTAAGTGTTGTTCGGGAAATTCCACAAGGGTTACCTGCCTTTATTTTACCAGATCTTTCCCTTGAAATGATCCAAAAGCTGTTGCCATTGTCACTCACCATTGCAGTGGTGGCTTATATGGAGGCGTTTTCTGTGGCCAAGGCAATAGAAGCGAAGCGAAGGAATTATAAAGTGATTCCAAATCAAGAATTAATAGCCCTTGGAGCATCAAATATTATCGGTTCCTTGTTTCAGAGTTACCCAGTAACCGGTGGTTTTTCAAGGTCTGCCGTAAATGAGCAATCTGGTGCACAAACACCTTTGGCTTCCATAATAAGTGCAGGCTTAGTGGCCTTGACCTTGCTCTTTCTAACACCTTTGTTTTATCATTTACCACATGCCATTCTTGCCTCTATCATTATGGTAGCTGTTTCTGGTCTTATAGATACAAAGTATATCCTTACGCTCTGGAAAACCAATAAATTAGAATTGGTACTCCTTTTAGCCACGGGTATAGTAACGCTTACATTCGGCATGGTACAAGGCATTGTTTCTGGAATAATATTATCCATTCTGTTACTACTATTTAAAGCCGCTAACCCACATATTGCATTTCTTGGACGAGTGAAAGGCTTTACGGAATACAGAAACTTAAAACGTTTTAAAGACCTTGAAACTTGGGATAATCTGATCGTTGTTCGGGTAGATGTTCCCTTTGTTTTTGTGAACATTCAAACCATAAAAGAGCGAATGATTCAGGCCGCTTTAAAAGGTGAAGGGAAACTGAAGTATGTGATTTTAGACGCGGCTTCAGTCGTCCATATAGATGCCACCGGAATCGTTGGCGTAAGGGATTTAGTAGAGACCTTGAATGAAAAGGGGATAAGGCTTTTATTTGCAGAAGTAATCGGCCCAGTGCGGGATGCATTATATGTTAACGGCTTGGTGACGAATAAAGAAGATCAATCTTTCTTTTTAACTACCGACGATGCTGTAAAATATTGTTTGTCAGAATCATACGAGAAATCTAGAGATCAGATGGCAATACAAACAAATGAGTAATGTAACATCAGTTACACACTCCTAATTGAATTGGAACGTATTTCGAATAAGTAATGTCTTTAAGACGTAGAAATTAAAGAAAAGAGTAATGAAGATCGAGCAAATTTATACTGGCTGTTTAGCGCAAGGTGCTTATTACATAGAAAGCAAAGGAGAAGTGGCAATCATTGATCCACTGAGAGAAACAGAAACTTATTTGGCACGTGCCGAAAAAAGTGAAGCTACCATAAAGTATATCTTCGAAACACATTTTCATGCCGATTTCGTTTCGGGTCATTTGGATTTAGCGAATAAAACTGGAGCGACTATCGTTTACGGACCAGGTGCTAAAACTAGCTATGATATTCATGAAGCCATTGATAATGAGATATTTGAAATAGGTGATATCAAAATCAAAGTACTCCATACACCTGGGCACACCCCCGAAAGCTCTACTTACTTGCTGATTGATGAAGCAGGTAAAGAACATGCAATTTTTTCGGGCGACACCTTATTTATAGGGGATGTTGGGCGCCCTGACCTTGCTGTAAAATCCGATTTGAGCAGAGAAGATTTAGCAGGTATGCTTTTCGAAAGCTTGCGAAATAAGATTATGACTTTGCCAGATGAAGTGATTGTTTATCCTGCCCATGGTGCAGGTTCCGCATGTGGTAAAAACATGAGCAAGGAAACAACAGATCTTTTAGGCAATCAGAAGAAAGTAAACTATGCCCTTAGAGCGGATATGTCTAAAGAAGAGTTTATCAAGGAAGTTACAGAAGGTATTCTACCTCCACCTCAATACTTTGCGAAAAACGCTATGTTGAATAAAACAGGGGTTGATAGCTTAGATGATGTTATGGCGAAAGGAAATATAGCCTTAGACGTTGAAACATTTGAAGCCATGGCGAATCATGAAGGAGCACTAGTTCTTGATACCAGGCATCAGAAAGAATTTGTAAACGGCTTTATTCCAAATGCAATTTTTATTGGTATCGATGGCGGCTTTGCCCCGTGGGTAGGTGCACTGATCACTGATCTACAACAGCCAATTATTCTTGTGGCTGATGAAGGAAGAGAAGAAGAGATAATTACAAGGCTTAGTAGAGTCGGCTACGACAATACACTAGGTTTCCTCAAAGGTGGTTTTGATGCTTGGAGAAGTGCAGGTAAAGAAATTGATACTTTAGAATCAGTAAGTGCGGCTACTTTAAAGGACCGCATGGCAGGTGATAACATCAATATTCTTGATGTCAGAAAACCAGGAGAATATTCAGCCGAGCATATCGAAAAGGCAAAAAGTGTTCCCTTAGATTTTATTAGCGATGAAATGCATCGGATTGATAAAGATACAGAGTACCATGTACATTGCGCAGGTGGTTATCGCTCTGTAATCTTTGCTTCTATCTTAAAAGCGCGCGGTTACAATAAAGTAATCGACGTGGCAGGTGGGTTCGCTGCAATTGTTAAGGAAGGGATTCCAGTTACAGACTTTGTGTGCCCGAGCACGCTAGATTAAAAAGACCAAAGAACAGCATTTTTAGTACACCGATAGTTGATAGTAATCTTCTATGGCGATCGGCTACACCAAATCTAAAATTATAATATGATAGAATTTATAAGTCAACCTTGGCCATGGTATGTGGCAGGACCGGTTATTGCCTTGGTAATGTTCGGACTAATCTATTTTGGCAATAGTTTCGGCTTATCGGCCAACTTTAGAAACCTGTGTTCCGTCTTGGGAGCCGGTAAGTCTTGTGAATTTTTTGATTTTGATTGGAAAAAGCAGACTTGGAACCTTGTCTTTGTAGTCGGAACTATCCTTGGAGGCATTATCGCGAGCCAGTTTTTGATGGATAGCGAAATGATCGCCATCAGTGAAAATACTATCAATGAATTGTCAGCGCTGGGTGTAGAAAATCCGGGCGAAGGCATGATGCCTGAATCTATTTTTAATTTAGAATCACTGCTCACGGCTAAAGGCATTATTATGATTGTGCTAGGTGGATTCTTAGTTGGATTCGGTACGCGTTATGCCGGGGGCTGTACTTCGGGGCATGCCATTAGCGGCCTAAGCGATCTTCAACCCGCTTCTCTGTTGGCTGTAATCGGTTTTTTTGCCGGCGGCTTACTCATGACATGGTTCATTCTTCCTTCAATTTTAGCCCTCTAAATCAAGCATTATGAAATACATTAAATACTTAGTATTGGGTACCGTTTTCGGCATAGTGCTCACAAAAGCAGAGTTGATCTCATGGTTTCGAATTTTTGAAATGTTTAAGTTTCAAGCTTTTCATATGTATGGTGTTATAGGGTCGGCAGTAGTTGTAGGGATAATCATCACTAGAATTATTAAAGCACGAAAACTGAAATCTTTGTCAGGAGATCCTATAGAAATTGCACCTAAGCAGTTTTCTTATCCACGATACCTCATCGGAGGTACAATTTTCGGCTTAGGTTGGGCTTTAACAGGTGCTTGTCCAGGTCCATTGTTTGTTCAAGTGGGTAATGGCTACTTGGTTATGTTGGTGGCAATAGCCTCAGGATTATTAGGAACTTATGTTTACGGCTTGCTTAGGAACAAATTACCTCATTAATTGGAGGAAAATTTAAACTTGAGACGAATCCTATTTTTTTCGATGGCGTTGCTTTGCACGTTAGTCGCTGAGGCACAAGAGCAAAAGCAGTTGAGTGGTCGCCTCCAACTACGCCACATGAGTACTGCCAATAAAGGAGACTTAGAGAATTTCTCAGGAACGGTAACGCACGGTTATTTGCGATACAAACATTCTGTTAAAGATTGGCTAACATTTGGGGTACAGGGAAATGCTTTAGTACATTTCGGGATAGATAATATTACCAAACGAGATGCCTTAACAGGAGCAGGACCTATTTATGAGGCAAATCTTTGGAACCCCAATTTGCTTTCGGGCAGCTCCTCTTTTTCACTTCCGCAACTTTATGCACGCTTTGATCTTGACAAACACGAGATCACGCTCGGACGATTTTTAATAGAAACGCCTACAATTAATTCAGAGCCTTGGCCATTTCCGAATGCTGTTCAAGGTATTTGGTATGACTACAGCGCTCGGTCAGGATTGAAATTTCAGTTAGGCGTTATTAACCAAATTTCACCCCGGTTTTCAGGAGAATTTGACGGTATAGGAGAGACTGTAGGTCAAATTGCAGTTGGTTTAGATGAAAACGGAAATCCAGCCGATTATCCGGGGAATGTCAATTCAAACTTTATGGGAATCGCCAATGCAAAGGTTGATGTAAATGATCAGATGACGATTGACTTTTGGAACTATTATACTGATAATATTCATAATACCGTTTTAATAGAACCCGTTTTTAAACTTGAAAACGACTTTGCACTAAGCGGTATGTTTATCTATCAGTTTAAAGTAGGTGAAGGAGGAAATGAAAACCCCGCCTTATCTTATCTACCGGAAGGGCATCGCGCCTCGGCATTTGGTTTGAGGTTAGAAAAACGCAAAGAGCATAACCTGTTTCAATTCAATTTCTCTAGAATAGGTGCATCTGGCCGAATGCTTATGCCAAGAGAATGGGGCAAAGAACCATTCTATACTTTCCAAAGACGTACACGCGTTGAGGGGCTAAGTGATGTTACTTCGTTAATGGTGAAATGGGAACGTACCTGGACGAGCGAAAAAAGCGATACGAGACTTTACTCTAGTATCGGTACCAACCGATTAAATAATCCGGCTGAGTTTGTGAGTAATAAATTAGGTGTACCATCGCACGTGCATTGGGATGCCTCGATCAAATACAGCCCTAAAGGGAAGGGATTGAAAGGAGTTAACATAGAATGGTATTTGGCCTATAGATTTCTCGATGATGACATTGGAGGAAATGAGGCCTATCGGATAAATAAAGCAGACTTCTTTCATTCTGATATTTTACTGACTTATACTTTTTAGCAAATGGATTTTCCAAAGCTTATAAAACTAGTAGCACAGACGGTATACGCAGTATTTGGTATATCCATACTGGTACTAGTGTTATTGGTAATGCTCTGGAAAAATCCCTCATGGATCACCCAAAACCTAGACTCACCAGATAGTTGGAGGCCTCGAAATGCTCAAACTGATTTAGGGACTAGCCCGAGAGACAACCTAGTTAAATATGGATACCAAGTCATTACCGAAACTAGTAAACATATTGGTCCACTTGCTCCGGAAATCAAGAGTCGCTTGGCGGGAAACAACCTGAGTTGTCAAAGCTGTCATTTAGATGCAGGAAGAAAAACCGGTTCAGCATCTTTTGTGGGAGTCGCTAATCGTTTCCCTCAGTTCAGAGGAAGAGAAAACAAAATGGGAAACCTGATAGAGAGAGTAAATGGCTGTATGGAGCGAAGTATGGACGGGGAAGTGTTGCCTGAGGGAAGTCTAGAAATGCAGGCCATTATCGCCTATATGGAATGGTTAAGTGAAGATGTGCCTGACGACAGGGAGGAAGAATTTAAAGGTTTTGCTAAGGTAGAACTGCCAAATGAAGCGGCGGATCCTGTACGAGGGAAAGAAATTTATACGAAGCATTGTCAAACCTGCCATATGGAAGATGGTCAGGGCCAAAGACCTTCCGAAACTGACAAATATTTATATCCACCACTTTGGGGAAATGACAGCTATAATCATGGAGCAGGAATGCATCGTGTCATTACGGCGGCTCAATTCATTAAAGGCAATATGCCTTATCTTGAAGCTACTTTGGATAATCCGGTGCTTACGGATGAAGAAGCTTATCATGTGGCAGCCTATATCAATAGTTTTGAAAGGTCACAAAAGTCAAACCCGGAAACTGACTTTCCTGATAAAAATCTCAAACCTGTTTCTACACCCTATGGACCTTGGGTAGATAGATTTTCTCCAGAACAACATAAATACGGCCCCTTTCAACCCATTATGGCATGGTATGAAAAGGAGTTAGGTATTAAAAAGAGTAAGTAAGACTAGTGATTACAGGCCTCTGGGCTCAATTTTATGTCGTTCATTTTCAGCCAAACAGGAGTTCCAAATTCCTTTGGAGAAAATTTAAATATAATGATATACTGCTTTTCCTTTTTACAGTAGTGCTGGTCTACAAGCACATTTAAAATCATAGGTTTTTTAGTAAATCTTGTATCTAAGGTTTTGATTTTTCCTTTATAACCTACCCAAGGTTTTGATGCATTTGAGCTAACAAATACGGCATTTGTCTTTTGACCATCTTCTTTGAAGTCTAAGCCTAAAAGCCCATCGAAGTAGCGCTGCAGGTTGACCTCCAAGTCGGTTTCAGTAAGTGGTGCTTTCACATCTATTTTCCATGCAAAGGCATACGACCAAAACTCAGGGCTGCTCTCGATTCCCCAACCTTTTGGAAACCGAGCTTCTTCAAAACCAGTGTAGGGAATTTTGGAAGCGAATCTAATCGGGAAAATAAAGAGTTCTTTTCCCCAGCCATCGGTAACCATCAAGTCTGGACGTGTTTCTTCTTGACTCAATGCTGAGATGGAGCATAGGCATAAAGCAATGATGATTAAGGTCGTTTTAGTATTACTAGGCATAATCTTCAGTTTAGTTGAAGTAAGATGTTGAATTCGATCGCGTCTGAAATAATACCGTCCTTAAGCCGAGCACCAATTCCTTTTGATTTGAAGTTAACATTCCAAAGTGTACGGTCGATTTTAAATTTTGAATCTAACTGAGAACCTTCAGCATTTATACCCGCTTCAAATTGAATTGGATGAGTAATCCCCTTTATTGTAAGATTAGCATCAATTCTAATAAAAGTCTTATCACTTTGGGGCGTGTTTTTTCTGTCGTGGTATTTTACATTAGTTATTACCAATTGGGCTGTTGGGTGTTCTGCAGTATTAAAGAAATCATCACTTTTTAAATGATCAACAAGGTCTTGACTGTAGTCGCCATCTGTATTGGCGATTGAATTCATATCTATTGTGAATGATCCTCCCGTGAATTTATTATCTGTGATAACCAACAGGCCTGCCTTGAGTTTAACGTATCCTTCATGGCCTCCAAAACTAAAGGAGTACGAGCTTGACCAATTAACTTGACTGTTTTCAATGTCTATTTTTCTTATCTCTTGTGCATGGATAGTGCTTAATGAGTAGACAAGTAGAATAGATGTAAAAATGTGTTTTTTCATAAGACGCTTTAGAGTTGTTTGTTTAGGTTCAAATCTAGAGGCGCATTATGCCCTGAGATGTCAAAAAAATGTAAAAGAAGTGTCAATCATTGTAAAAAGTCATGAGGTTGGCTGTTATTTACAAGCTTTATGCGAGAAAAGAAGGTTTATTCATTCGGAGTGATAGTGTTGGCGCTATTAGTTGCTTTATTATTTCAAGATTCGACGCGCGAAGAAGAGGGTTTTTCAGAGTTAGCCAAAATAGCATTACGAGATGCTGGTAATAGATTGTTGCTATCCGACCAAGATTCAACATCTCTGATTTTACCGATAGTCAAATTAGAGGCAGGTAAATTTGAACTTTCATTTCAGTCACACCTTTCATTTGAGCCTAGTAATGTTGTCTTAATAATCAAAGAAGCATTTTTAAGGTCCGAACTCCCCGAAAACTACATAGTGGAGGTTATCCAATGTATAAATCAAGAAGTCGCATATAGTTATAAGATGACTTCAAGTGAACATACAACAATCATTCCCTGTGCCGGCCGAATACTTCCTGAAAACTGTTATTCCATTGAGGTATGGTTTAAGGAGCAAAACAGTAGCTTTTTGGGCCAGCAAACATTGCTGTATTTATTAGTATTTGTGACCCTAGCTTTTGTTATATCGCTTTTTTACGCACCCAAACGGGAGGAAGAAACTCGCGGTATTCAGCAGAGTGATCAGATAGGTGACTTTCGTTTTTACCCAGAGCAAAACAAATTGATAATCAACAAGAAGGAAATTAGTTTATCGAAAAAGGAATGTGAGTTGCTTGTGATTTTTGTTGCTAACGCGAATAAGGTGGTAAAACGAGATGAGCTTACAAAGAGGGTTTGGGAAGACAAAGGAGTGATTGTAGGGAGAAGTTTAGATACCTATGTCTCTAAACTTAGGCTGAAATTGAAAGATGATGACAGTCTTAAACTCACGAACGTTCATGGTGTGGGTTATAAGCTCGAGACTATTTCCTCGTAGCTTGAAGCGTATGGCTCACTTACTTTTTCACAAACTTTGTCAGAATGTAGATTGTCTGTCCATTTACTTTCCCTTGAATATGCTCTGGATCGTCATGAACTAAGCCAATATTTCTCACCGCAGTGCCACGCTTGGCGGTAAACCCACCACCCTTTACATTGAGGTCTTTTATTAATACGACTGAGTCTCCGGCTTGGAGTTCTACTCCGTTACTATCGATGTGTTTTACAGCCTCCTCCTCAGTTTTCTCTTGATCGGATTTAGCCCATTGCAAAGTTTCATCATCCAGATACATCATATCCAATAGATCCGCTGGCCACCCTTCGTTAGAAAGTGCTGTGAGCATACGCCATGAAACAACTTGTACTGCTGGAACGGTGCTCCACATACTATCATTTAAACACCGCCAATGGTTAGGATCTATTTGGTCAGGATTTTCAATCTGAGATTGGCAAGTTGCGCAAGCCAGTATGGTTTGGTCTATTGAACCATTAGACGGAGTAACAGCAAAAGAAGATAGATTATCTTCTGCTCCGCATAGCTCACATATACTGCTTCTTTCTAGTAATTCTTGCTCTAAACTCATCTCTTCAGGATTGTGTGGTGAAAGTATCGATTATTAGCGACAAGTTTTGGTGAGCTTACGCAGACCGTTGTTGAAAGAAGTTAGGTAAGTGCCTTTGGAAGTACCTTTTTCAGATGTCTTCTGATCAATTCCAAGTCGACCCGATCGAAGTATTCCTCAATTGGCATCATGCCTTCAATTGACTGACTAATCAGTGATTCCTTTACCTCACCCTCACTTAGAAGATACTCTTCAACAATTACTTCTTTAGAATAACCGAGAATTAATAGTAAAGCTGCAATGACAATTCCAGTTCTGTCCTTTCCTGAAAGGCAATGAATCAGTACCGGGTATTTCATTTTGTTTGATTCAAAGGTCTGTATGATCTCATTCAACCATCGCCTTACATCTTTTTGACTTGTGTCATACTTCTCAATTTTGTTCGACATTGGGAAGTGGTAATAGTCAATATCGAATGCTTGATAATCAAGTCCATTTCGCAAGTTTATTACTGACTTAGGACTTCCTATTTCTTCTACATTCTTAACATGATCAATGCTACCACCACGATATACTTTACCAACTGGAAACGCGTCCTCGCCCAATATCAAACTGATATATTCCCCTAAATCTCGAAAGTTGACGCACCCGTCTGTATAATTGAGTCCCATTGTAGTAATTTAAATAGGCGACACCATTATAGTGCCGCCATTGATTAATCTACTTCCTGATATTTACCTTTAGCTTCATTAGCGCCACACATTCTTACCACTTTAGGCTGGAATGTGCCAACTACTTCTACAAGCTCTTTTTGCCTATCCATTACCTCATAGATATCCTTATAAACTTGTGGCGCCTCATCCAATCCAGAGCCAATTAATGTGATGCCTGCCTTTTTAATATGCTGTTTCACATCTCGCTTAGAAAGCGTCTGTTTAGCTTTCGTCCTAGACATTAATCTACCGGCACCATGTGCCGCTGAATTAATGGATTCGTTTACGCCTTTTCCTTTTACAATAAAGCCTGGAGAAGTCATAGACCCAGGAATAATACCCAACACGCCTTCGCCAGCAGGTGTTGCTCCTTTTCTATGCACAATGATTTCATTTCCCTCAGCGTCTTGCTCTTTCCAAGCAAAATTGTGGTGATTTTCAACCATGGCAAGGGGTCTTTCTCCGAGCGCTTTTGCCAAGCGTTCGTGAATCTGGTGATGACATGCAGAGGCATAATCACCAGCCAAATTCATGGCCAACCAGTACTCTTGGCCGGCCTCAGAGGCTAAATCTAACCAAGCTAAATGCTTGGCTTCACTCGGTAACTTGGTCATGTCCATGGCCAACTTAGTGTAATGTCTTGCGATATTTGCACCTAGCCCTCTCGATCCTGAGTGGGAGAGTACCGATAAGTATTTGCCTCGTGGTAAACCCATTTGGTTGTCATCAGATAAGATCTCTCCAATCCCGAACTCTACGAAATGGTTTCCGCCACCAGAAGATCCGATTTGTTGCCAAGCTCGATCCTTCAAAGACTTTACAATATTGATTTCGCCAAAAAGGCTATTTTCTAATATTGCATGATCTTTAGGGCGCCTAAATGAGCTTTGTCCGAAACGAGTATTTTCCATTAGCATGCGCTCTAGTGCTTCCGTGTTCTGATGAACGTATGCTGGAGGAATATCGTAGAGTGTCATACACATTCTACATCCAATATCAACGCCAACTCCATAGGGAATTACCGCGTTTTCAGTGGCCAATACACCGCCAATTGGCAACCCATATCCTTGATGCGCATCAGGCATTAATGCACCAGATTTAGTCACCGGTAACTTCATAGCAATTTCCATTTGGTTAATTGCACCAGGCTCAATTCCTTCACTACCATAAACAGCATATGGAATTCGTTTTTGTCTCATTTCCAGTGGCTTGTTAGAAATTTCACTAATTAAAAGTGCCGTAGCTATAGGCCCTAAAGTTTCATGTTTTGCATATAGGGCCGGAGTTTCCAGTACTTTTTTCAGCATTGCCTTTTTATGAAGAATAGATTTGCCTTTATAGGCCGTTTCCATTACCCGCATGGCTTCACCAATGGCTCTTCCTTCTGGGAATCCTAGCTTTTTAAGGTCTTTCCCAATTAATTTTTTAGATGCCATAACTCAATTATTTATGTTAGCGCTCAGTGGTTTTGCAGTGTTTTGTCCAGCATTTCCAAATAAGCGTCTCAAACGTTTATACTTATTTCTTTTAATATGACCTTTCAGTTCGGCGGTAACAAAGTTGTTTAATGACGCTAACCTAGCCTTCTTGTAATAGGCAATGGCCAAATTGTAATTGTTCTCTGCTTCAGCGACTTGTCCAAGATTTCCATATATGAATACTCTGTTAATATTCTCATATGGAATCGCTTTTTTCATCCAAATTCTAATCCCTTGATACTTGTTCTCCGCATAGTAGAGTTGAACCAGGTCTTCATAGAATTCTTGTTCGTTAGGATTGAATTTGATAGCTAGTTGATAGTGAAGTTCCGCTTTCTCACAATTTTTGAGGTTGTAATGGTAGAGATCTCCAAGTTTTGCATGTAGCCTGGGGTAACCAGGTTCTTCAAACAAACCGCTCTCTAGCCAGTTTCTCGCTTCTTCATATTTATCATCTATTAAAGCATCTTCTGTCAACTGAATCAGACCCTCGATATATTCTTCGTAGATGTCCATTTTTTTAAATTCAGAGGGCAGCGTGCCCTCAGGTTATAATTCGTTTACTTTTCACTTTTAATAACTGTCCACTTTTTGGGTGAACATAAAAGACTGAATGCCAGTATGAAGTTAATTCGCGTTGTCCGCCCCATGGCCCGATTGAAATAATTTTGCCACTTTCAATGGATACTTTGGTGTGAACAAAGCCAGAAATATGATCGAATACATGCTGCCCTAAAACGCCATTTTTATTCATTTTTTGACAGAGAATTCCGTAAACTTTATTCCAGAATTTCCCTTCATTTTTAGCCAAGAATCGAATGAGTGGCTGCAGATTATC
The DNA here is from genome assembly GCF_049099775.1 of Roseivirga sp. Taxonomy (GTDB): domain Bacteria; phylum Bacteroidota; class Bacteroidia; order Cytophagales; family Cyclobacteriaceae; genus Roseivirga. The sequence continues at coordinate 71,733 of NZ_JAGDZM010000006.1, forward strand.
AGTCTGAAGTTTAGTGCCGCCGCTTCTTAATTTTATGCCTTCATGTTTACGATAGTTATCAGGGTTTTTGGCAATTGCTTTATCGTAACCTTTGCGTTTATTCCCTTGCCACCTACCGCCAACACGATAGCATTCAATCAACTCTTCGTGCATTCGTTTATCCCTACGCTTTTGGCGTTTTCTAAGGGATGGTCTAAGTGTATCTATATTTTTCATGTCCTTGAAATTTAGGCCCCGGGACCATGCCCGGAAGCCATTATTTAAAGCCAGTGAATATTTCTTTCATCTGGTCCACTACTTTATGACCGCCTGAGATTGAAATGTTGCTCACTTTATCAGCGATTTTTTCAACATATTCCATCTCCTTCAACTTGAACAACATTTCGTTGTCTTCCATCAACTTGGCAGTATTAAGCAAGTTTCTCGTAGAGGCAGTTTCTTCTCTTCTTGCTACTACATTGGCTTGTGCTTGTTTTTGTGCTACCAACACTTGGTTCATGATGTTTTTTACTTCACCAGGCAAAATGATGTCCTTGACACCACAGTCCTTGATCTCAATCCCCAAATCTTTGGCTTTCACTTTAAGCACTTTCTTTACGTAGTCTGCTAGAGAGTCTTTCTCATCAAGTAATTCATCTAAAGTGAACTTGCCGACAAACTCTCTCAAGGCGATTTGCATCAACACGTAGAGTTGCTTCTCGTAATCCTTATTTTCAACCAAAGCTTTAACAATATCTTTTACTTTGAATTGTCCATAAAAATTGATTCTCAATGCCGCTTTGTCCTTAGTCAAAATCTCTTGACCTGAAACTTCTATTTGTTTCTGTCTCATGTCGGCTTTAAGCATATTCAAAGCAATTTCATTATTCCAGAAGTGGTAGTTTCCTGCATCTAATTGCTTGTAAAACCCTCCATTGGCCATTAAAATGGCTTTTTCATAACTTTCTACTCTGTAAATTCTGATGTAAGGAATCAGCTCGACATGTTTTCTAGCTGATAGGTCAATTGACTTATCAATTTCAATCTCCCTTAAATCTGCTCTGATGAAAGCGTAATTGACGAGACCTTTCCAGAAAGCATACCTTCCTGCAACTAGAACTTCTTTGAAGTTGCCGTTTTCATATTTTAAAACTATTTCTGAGTCTGATATGTCGACAATGTGAAGTAGCTCAACGAGCCTCTCATCTTTCAAAAGTATGTCTAATGCTTTTGGTGCCTTAAAGGCTCTTGACATATCATATTCGACTATAGAGTCGAAAAGAGATACCCAATGCATACCAGTTGTAAGAACATTCTGGTAGTCTCCATTTCTGAAAACAAGCCCTACTTTTCCTTGGTTTATTCGTATCCTTTTCATTTTTCTAAAATTTGTGAGGCTATGCCTCGGTTAATTATTCTTTATCACTATCGGCCAAATAATTTCATTTAATAGGAGTGGTGCTAACAATCCGTCTTTCAGAATCGGACCTTTCATTAAGCTTGAATTGATGATTGAGTTCTTGAATAAGCGTGATAGGAATCGACTGGTCTTTGACCAATCCTCTTTTCAGTTTTATACTAGAAGTCAAGCACTGCAACAAGCGATATCCTGATCAGCCTAGATTCTTCAAAATGTTCCTTTTTCCCTACAAGAGAGCCTAAGGGATTTGTTAACACCACATTCTGGTGTTTGCTGATTTTTAAAGAAGTTCCAGCGCTTCTGATGGATTAACAGTCCATTCCTCTTTCAAAAAGGTGCTTTACTCTAACCAACTGAGTTACCTCAACCAAGTCGAGGGAAGGATTCGAACCTCCGTCCTAAGCGTTGCGTAGAGAACATCATTCAACTATAAGCAGCATACCGGAGTCTATTGATCCAGTACTATGGAGTTATACAGAAACTCTCATCAGGTCTTCTACCTGAACTTATTTCCCTGTGCCTCAGGTAGGATTCGAACCTACATTCCGTGTGGAGGCAGTTTCTAAAACTGCTGTGTATTCCTATTCCACCACTGAGACAATTCGAGGCTGGGTATGGGATTCGAACCCATATTTCCGGCTAAACCAGTGTACTAGGTTTTGTACTAACCAAACCTCATTTGCGGAAATAGCTGGATTCGAACCAACAACCCTCTCCTTAACAGGGAGTAGCTCTACCGTTGAGCTATACTTCCGTTTAGGCTATCCTTTCGCTGGGCTTGAGATCAACAAGCTTTGTGTCAGAATAACCTGCTATTCACTTTAGAGCTTTTACAAACATCACAACCCGAACGAAAGATTGTTTAGGGCCTTTAACCCTTCTCTAAATCAGGAGACACCCGTTCTGCCTCTCCTTTAGCGCGGCACCGGAGGGCTTCGAACCCTCGACCTTGTCATAGACAGTGACATATTCTACCCCTGAACTACGATGCCGTACCCTTCGTTTGAAGGGTTTGTCGACCTACCAGGACTTGAACCCGGAACCTCCAGCTTATAAGACTGGCACTCTAACCCGTTGAGCTATAGGTCAATTCAAATGATACCAGGCCAAGGCTCGAACTTGAATCTCCAGAACCAAACTCTGGCGTCTTCCCTCCCGAAGTTTCGGGAAGACCACCCGGCATTTTTGAGTCAGGGGAGGGGATCAAACCCTCCTAACTGGTTTTGCAGACCAGTGCCTAGTCACTCGGCCACCCTGACAGGAATAAAAAAAGCCCGACCTTCAGAAGGCCGGGCTTTTCAAAACCAAATTATCAGTTTTGTCAAGTCATCATCTTATCGACCTTTTGAAAAATATGTACTCCCCCAAATTCAAAGTCATAGCGACCCTCATTGAGTTGATTTAAATTCTCTATTTGTATTTGCTTCATCTTTTGCAGCATTCTATCAATTTTTTGGCACAAAAAAACCCGAACCAAATGGCTCGGGTTGTCAATTTCTTTATGTGAAATCTAACACTCCCCGAACCGGGATACAATTGAATTTTGACAGTCCTGTTGGCTAGTAGGAGCTGTAAATTCTATATGTATATAACTTTTTGTCATTTCGTTTTTCTGTGCCACAAATGTATTGAAAACGTTTTCTAAAATGCAAGTCGTATTTTGAAAAGTCGGAATCAGGATAGGCTTCAAATTGATATAAAATATTGATATACAGTATGTTATAGTGCGTAAAAAAATATTTAAAAAAATTTGAAAGCGAGTTTTTAGCACTAGATTAAATTTTAAAGTTGTTTAAACGTTTATACGAATTTAATCATCGATAGACTCGTAAATTATTTTATACATGTCTTCCCAGAAGGCATTACTATTGAAGCCAGCGATCTGGGTCATACCTACAAAGATCAACTGTTCTTCTGGGTCGATAAAGAACTTGGTATTAAAGTAACCTCCCCATTCATAGGTGCCAGGGCTTTTGGGGCTTCTCTTTGTAGGAGAATCAAGGTAAACGGTGAAGCCCAATCCGAAACTGCTCCCTGTTCTTTGAGCAATGGCAGGTTTATAGTCTGTTATAACTTCAGGCATTTGATCACTGCTCATCTCTGTAAGTGCATCTTTTCCAAGGATATTTCCACCACCCAATACGAGCGTATTAATAAAAGTAGCGTAGTCCATAGCTGTCGATGAGAGTCCCGCACCTCCGGCGAATACATTTCTAGGGCCTAGTTTTGGATAGGCAGTGCCAGCAGTCATTCCCATTTCCTCTGTGGTCATCCATTTGCCTCCTACATTAGCATATACGCCAACGAGCCGATCGAACTTGTCTTCAGGTAGGTAGAAGTAAGTGTCTTGCATTCCTAGAGGATCGAAGATGTTCGTTTTAAAGTATTTGTCTAATGTGGTTCCAGAAACGACCTCGATGATTCTTCCGAGAACATCCATGCTCAATCCATAAGAGAAGTTTGCTCCGGGCTGATGTGCTAAGGGCACCTTAGCTAGTCTATTAATCCATTCTTCTGTCGACCAAGTTTCATGAGAAAAACCAACGTTCATATCGAATTTCTCATAGACGGCCATCAATTTTCCTGGATTGAAACTGCCGTATACTATACCTGATGTATGGGTTAGAAGGTTTCGAATGGTAACAGCTTTTTCTACTGGTACTGTCGTAAAACTTGAATCAGCCGGATTGAATTCATCCAGTACTACCTGATCCTTGAATGCCGGGATATATTTATGAACAGGATCATCAAGATCAATTTGACCGCGTTCAAATAATTGCATTATGGACACAGATGTAACTGCTTTGGTCATGGAAGCTAGTCGCCAAATATCTCCTTCGCCATAAGCTTTCTCATTTTTTGAACTTCGAAAACCGAAACTCTTATCATAAACAACCTTACCTGCTTTGGCCACGAGAAAAGATCCGCCTGGAAGTTTGTTGTCATCCATATATCGCTTCACATGATCATCTATTTTTGCCAAAATACTGCCTGACATGCCAACCTGTTTAGGTGTGCCTTTGCTGAGCGGGTTGGTCTGTGCATAGGCAACAATGGACAATGCCATTAAGAGGGTAATGAATCTGATTTTCATCGGTATTGCTTTAGTTAAAGTTTATGAGGTAGTATCAATTATGAGTTAATGTCAAGAAGGATTTTCCCTGTTCTTCCGGGTGCTTCCATGTGTTTGATTGCGTCTACAATCTGATCTAAGTTATAGGTTGCTTCTACATCCGCTTTTAAGGTTTCACTTGTTAGCATGCCCAGTATTTTTGGTACAATGCTTCTTCGTTCGTCACCAGAAAGGCTAGTAAACCAAGTGGTAAGCCAAAAGCCTTTAATCGTAACGTTTTTGAAAATGAGAAGACCGCTATTTAAGGGGATTGGTTTTAAGCTTAGTAATCCATAAACGAGCATTTTACCATTCATTTGTAATGCGTTGATCACTTTGTCGCCAAGGTCACCGCCCACTGCATCAAATGCAGCTTTTATCATTTCTCCATTGGTAGCTGTTTTTACCGCTTTATAAATGTTTTCTGATTTTTCATTGATGATAGCCGTCGCACCGAGATCTAACAAGGCTTGTTTTTGCTCATCCCTGCGCACTGTCCCAATCACATTGATACCTCGGCTAGTTGCAATTTGAATCACAAACTTACTGAAAGCAGAAGCCGCTGCCGTGATTAGTAGGTAATCACCTTCCTCTAAATCGGCCTCAATCAACATTCCATAAGCCGTTAAAGGGTTAACGAAAGCTTGGCAAGCCACATCATCAGACATGGTTGGTGGTTTGGGGATGATGCTATTAGCAGCTACACAAACGTATTCTGACCATGTGCCAGTAGCAGTAAATATCACACCAGTTCCTATCGGCATTTCTACACCATCTCCACAAGCATCGACTGCCCCTGTGGCTTCAAAACCACCAATTTGAGGTAATTCAGGTTGTATGCCATACATGCCTTGTATAAACATGATATCGGCTGGAATGATGTTCGCCTTGGCTACTTTAACTCGGATTTCTCCTGGGCCCGGAGTAGGAATAGGAAGATCGACAACCGATAAAACTTCGGTCGGAATCCCGGTTTGCTTAAACTGTACTGCTTTCATAGGTTTTTTTAAGGATGACAATTGTGGTGAAAGAGTTGAATACTTAAGGACAAATTACAATTCGTTTCCCTAAAATATCCATTGGCCTTTACATTACTCCAATCTCGGAGCATATAAATCTGACATAGTCGTCATGCATAACAAGTTAATTATTTATCTTTCAAAGGAGTAGTAAAATTGACATTGAATGGAGATTTCAGAAAAATTTAGGTTGGATGGTAAAGTAGCCATTGTAACGGGAGCGAGTAAGGGAATTGGCAAGTTTATGGCGATGGCTTTGGCGCAGCAAGGTGCACAGGTTGTTGTGTCGAGTAGAAAACTAGATGCTGTATCATCTGTTGCAGAAGAATTTAACTCTGCTGGACTCAAAGCCCTTGGAATTGCATGTCATATGGGCGATGACACTCAAATTAAAGCGCTAGTAGATGCTACGATTGCCGAATTTGGTGGAGTTGATATCATCGTTAACAATGCCGCGGCAAACCCCGTTTTCGGTCCCGTTCAAGAGGCAGGTGATGATGCCTTCGATAAGATTATGGACGTAAACGTGAAAGGACCTTTGAATTTAGCCAAGTATGCGTATGATTCGATGAAATCTAGAGGTGGTGGCTCAGTTATCAACATAAGTAGTATAGAAGGCATTACTCCAGGACAAGGACTTGGTTTGTATTCAGTGAGTAAAGCAGCACTGATTCAATTGACAAAAGTGTTAGCCCGGGAGTGGGGTCCAGATAACATTCGTGCAAATGCAATTTGCCCTGGGCTTATAGAAACCAAGTTCAGCGAAGCCTTGACATCGAATGAAAAAATATTGAAAATGGTCATGATGAAGCAAGCATTACCAATGTTAGCCCAACCAGAAGATATTGCCGGACTATCCCTGTTTTTAGCTTCAGATGCGTCTAAATTTATCACAGGTGCCGCCATTACTGCTGATGGTGGGTTTACGATTTAAACATAATTCAATTCTTAAAAATTGATTGCCAAAAATGTGAACCTCAATCGATCCGCGTACATATTGTTTTTCTTAATAGGGCTAGCTTCCGTTCTTCAAGGTCAGTCTACTATGGAGTTCGCTTTCTTCAATAGTTGTAGCCAAAGTGTGGAGAATTATGAATTTCAACTCACTGTTTGGCCATTGGACTCTGGTTTTGAAGATGATATTGAGTCAAAGAATTTTAAAATAGAATATCAACCAGATAGTACCGCATGGTATTTAGTTTCAGTAAATATTCCTAGGGCTGGCCTGAATCGCTTTGCCCACACTTTTGTATTCCAGGATTGGACTGTTGCCTTTATGAAAGACACTCTGGAAATACCTTTTTTGGCTCTGACGAATTTAGGCGGTTTGCATCTCCAAGATTGGGTGTACTTCGATTGTCAAGGTAGAGTGGATGGGAAACACGATTATTTTGATCAAAATGGGTTTATTCGTGAGAGTGGGATATTCAAAGATGGGAAACCCCTGGAAATTTCGAAATATAGAGCTAATGGTATTTTAAGAGAGAGAAAAGTATACTTAGATGAAAACCGCGAAGAAAAGACCGAGGTATATGATTCAATCGGTTTTTTGATCAACTACGAAGTCAATAAATATAGAAAGAAGAAGCATCTCGTTCTGTCTTACGATTCCAATGGCCGAAAGATTAGTAAAGACATTTTCTATCATTCTTCAAGTAAAAGTGACAAGTCTGTTGAGTATCGTTTTAATTCAAACGGTTCTAGAAAAGGCAGAGAGATTATAAAATGGTAAACTAAGTTTTAATGATTGAATTATTTACGACCGAAAAACTCAAATCGCTTTACCCAAAGGTGAAGGCTTTTATGGAAACTGAACTCTATCCAGTAGAGCTTCAGATGGTCAATGGGCCTTGGGCTGAAACGAAAACTTTGCTCGACGAAATTCGAGCCAAGGCCAAGGCTCTAGGGCTGTGGGCGCCTTATTTATCTGAAGAAGAAGGAGGTTTAGGTCTTTCCATGGCAGAATTTGGGCAAATTTCAGAAATTTTAGGCGCTACACCTTTAGGGCACTACGTACTAAACTGTCAAGCACCCGATATCGGTAACATTGAATTATTGCATCAGTTTGCCTCAAACGGATTAAAAGAGCAGTTTCTTGTGCCCTTAATGAATGGAGAAATCCGTAGTTGTTTTGCCATGACGGAACCAGAGTTCGCAGGGTCAAACCCTGTTAATTTGGGAACTACTGCAGTTTTAGATGGTAGTGAATATGTCATCAATGGCCATAAATGGTTTACTACTGCAGCAGATGGTGCCGCATTTACAATTGTAATGGCCGTAACCAACCCTGAAGCAAATCCTTATGAAAGAGCAAGTATGATTGTAGTACCGCTTGATAACCCAGGATTCGAAAATGTTCGCAATATTTCCATCATGGGTGAAGCAGGTGGGGGCTACATGAGTCATTCAGAAGTTCGGTTTACCAATTGTAGAGTACCTAGGTCCAATCTAATAGGAGAAGAAGGCACAGGTTTTATGCTGGCGCAGCAACGTTTGGGTCCGGGTAGGATTCATCACTGTATGCGCTGGATAGGCATCTGCGAAAGAGCTTTTGATATGATGTGTAATCGTGCAGCTTCTCGCGAACTCAGAGGCGGTAAAAAACTAGGTCACCAACAAACCATTCAAAACTGGATTGCTGAAAGCAGAGCCGAAATCAATGCATCGAGATATATGGTCTTGCATGCGGCTCACAAGATGGATTTGGAGGGTAGTAAAGCTGCTAGGATGGAAATATCTACCATCAAATTTTATGTCGCTGATGTCTTAATGAAAGTGCTCGATCGAGCAGTTCAGGTGCATGGCGCTTTAGGCATTACGGATGACACGCTATTGTCTTTTTGGTATCGACATGAGCGGGGGGCGAGGATTTATGATGGACCGGATGAGGTTCATAAATCGAGTTTGGCAAAAAGTATCCTTAAAGGTTATGGTATTTGATTATGATAGATCAAGCACAAGATATCAGAACTGGAGAAGAACTTGATTTAGTCAAATTAAAAGGCTACTTGAATACTAATTTGGAGGGTTTTGGTGGTGCAATTGAAGTTTCACAATTCCCCAGCGGTTTTTCCAACTTAACCTATCTGATCAAAGCAAATAATAAAGAATTTGTCCTGCGCAGACCGCCCTTTGGAGCCAATATCAAAGGAGGACATGATATGGGTAGAGAATTCAAAGTGTTATCACTGCTAAAACCAAATTACCCTAACGTACCAGAGCCTATACTATACTGTCAAGATGAATCCGTTCTTGGAGCAGAATTCTACATGATGGAACGTGTAAAAGGAGTTATTCTCAGGGGTAGACCGCCAAAAGGCATCAATCTCTCAGAAGATTTAATGAAATCAATTTCAGAAGCCGCCATAGACAATTTAGCTGCTTTGCATACTATGGACTTAGAAGCCGTGGGACTAAGCGATTTTGGGAAGCCAGAAGGCTATACAACTCGTCAGGTAGAAGGTTGGATCAAGCGATATTATCATTCAGAAACCGATAAAATCCCAGCCATGGATGAAGTGGCCGAATGGATGAAGGCCAACATGCCGGATCAAGCATATGTAAGTTTTATTCACAACGACTATAAGTATGACAATTTGGTATTGAACCCTGAAAAGCTCAATGAGATAACCGCCGTGTTAGACTGGGAAATGTCCACAGTCGGAAATCCTTTGATGGACTTAGGAACTTCGCTTGCCTATTGGGCACAGGCGGATGATTCTGATGCCTTAAAACCCTTTAGCCTCACATGGCTTCCAGGTAACTTAAATCGTTCTGAATTTGTAGATCGTTATGCCTCTAAAACGGGGTTTAATTTGACAAATAAAGTATTTTACTATGTTTTTGGAGCCTTTAAAATTGGTGTAATTATTCAACAAATTTACGCCCGTTACAAAAAAGGCTTAACTAAAGATCCGCGTTTTGCTCATCTTATTTATGCCGTAATGGCCTGTGCGGAAAATGCTAGTAAAGCAATAGACAGCAATAAAATTTAATCTGATTACAGAACCAAATAACTATGGAGTTACAGTTAGCAGATATCAAAAAAGTACTAATTCTAGGCGCAGGCACATTGGGGCTTAGAGTAGGGTTGCAATCAGCCATAAGTGGGTTTGAAACCACCATTTACGATATTAACGAAGATGCCTTTCAAGCGGCGATAAAGACACAAGATAGTATTTTGAAAATGCTCGTTCGAAACGAGAAATTGGAGCAGGATCAAGTCGAACAAATTAAAGCCAGGCTTACTTTTACAACTGATGCAGAAGCCGCCGCTGACAATGCCGATTTTTTGAATGAATCTGTCACCGAACAATTAGAATTGAAACAAAAAGTATGGAAACAGTTCGGAGCGTTATGCCCTGAAAAAACATTGTTCACTTCTAATACATCCTATCTTTTACCATCTCAAATAGCTGAAAGTACAGGTAGGCCTACACGGTTTTGTTGTTTTCATTTTCACGATGTATTCTATGCCAATGTTGTGGATGTAATGCCACATGAAGGAACAGAATCTTGGATAGTGGACTTATTAATGGAGTTGGGAAGGGCACTTCAACAAACACCTGTTTACGTGAAAAAAGAGAATACAGGTTATATTTTCAATTACATGTTAATGGCGCTAATCGGGGCGGCAGGCACACTGAAAACCATGGACATTGGTTCTATCGAAGATATTGATCGTAGCTGGATGGGGAACTTCAAAATGGATATGGGACCTTTCGGGGTTTTGGATACGGTTGGGCTAGATACTGCCTGGCATATTACAAGTAGTCAGCCAGATAAGAAAAGCCAGCGCTTTGCCGCACTGCTCAAAACCTATATCGATGAAGGGAAATTAGGTGTCAAGACTGGTCAGGGTTTTTATACATATCCAAATCCAAAATATAAGGATGATGGGTTTGTATCTGGCCTCTAATCTTCTCTGAAAGTTTAAGCCTAGTATGAGTACGAAGTAGGAATTTTGAGTTAATCAAAATAGGGTTAAATTTAACGTCTTACTAAGAACCAAAATGCCCAAATTCCTGCTCATTGCAATATTGAGCTGCTTTACGATATCTATAAAAGCACAGTCTGGCAGTGAACTATTTTATCGCATGTATGCGGACTATGGATTGTCTAGTGATAAGACAACTGTGGCATTGCAAGATCATCTAGGCTTTATGTGGTTTGGCTCCGAAGAAGGGTTAAACCGAATGATTGGTTATTCTGACTTTGAAGTTTTTCGCAATAATCGAGAAGATAGCTTAAGCATCTCTAATGACCATATTACAGCCCTTTTCGAAGATAGTAGCAATAGACTTTGGATTGGAACCAAAGATGGGCTTAATCTTTTTGACAGATCTGCTCATAAATTTCAGGTGGTCGCCTTCGCCAATGACCCAACAGATGCCGGCAGCAGGGCTGTTTTAGATATTATTGAAGATGCCAATGGTGCACTTTGGGTACTTTGTCATCATCAGATCGTAAAACTCAATAGTTCGTCTTTATCTGAAGAACTATCGATAGAACTACCCGCAAGAAATATTTTTAGAAATAGCCTCAATAGACTACACTATAATGGGAATGAAATATTAGTGGCAGCATCTTCAGGATTATTCAAAGTAGAAGGTGAAAAACTAGTTCAGTTAGAAATAGCCAAAAACGAAAGCGTGACTAGTATTCTATCCGTAAATAACGAATTATGGATAGGCACAAATGGTAACGGAGTCTGGAAGTATACCCCTGAAAAAGGGCTTGAAGCACATTATCAAAAGTCTTCAAATAGTAAGCCGTTAATTAACAATTATGTAAATGACATTTCGCTAGTTGATGAGTCAGAAATATGGATTGCTACGAATGACGGCATTAGCGTTATTGAATTAACCTCTGGTCAACATAGAGTTTATCAGTATGATTTTAATAATGGCTTTTCTTTAAGTGATAAAGTTTTAAGGAGGATTTACCAAGATAGCCAAGGAGCGGTATGGATAACTACACCGAGTTCAGGGATAAGCTATTATCATGAAGCTGACAATTTGTTTGCTTACTATGGACAGAGTCAAGAAGAAGGAACGGATAGAGACTTAATGGACTATAGCGTTTCGTCTTTGTTAAGTGCCAAAGATGGGTCAACATGGATAGGCTCAAGAAAAGGAATCTCACAATTCAACCCTAAAACAAATAGATTCCAACACTTTGCATTTCCAGAGAAAATCAGTGAAAGCGTTATGAACGTTTCCTCAATAGCTCAATGCAGCGCAGAATACATTTGGATGGGAACGGATGATGGTTTAATAAAATGGAGAGGACTTGGCCAACCATTTGAGTATATAATGCCCGATAAGCTTCGTGGATTGAATATTGAAAGCGTAATGGCAGATGACGATGACAATCTGCTTTTAGGAACTAGTAAAAAAGGCGTTTTTCTATACGCAAGTGTAAGCAAGGTTCTAAGAGAAGTGGCCTTTGAAGTAGAAGGTTCCCCGTTAGAGTATAACCCAAAAGTGAATGTGATTCGGAAATTGGGGGATAAAATATTTGTTGGAACAGACGAAGGTTTATATCTGTTAAATGACCTTGTTTTAACCAAAGTGTCGTTAAGTGGTTTCAACGATTTACCAGATAATATAATTATTAATGATCTCTTTAGGGATTCACAATCAAGGATTTGGCTGGGTACCAAACAGGATGGCGCACTTTTGCTTTCAGACAGTCTTACTGTAATTGCCGATTATTCTAAGAAGTCGATAGGGATTGCGAATAACGATGTCAGGTCCATTCTAGAAGATGAGAGAAATGATATTTGGCTGTCGACTAACAGCGGAATTAGTAAACTTGTTTTAAACAAAGACTCAGTAAAAAAAGGCGACGCATTTAATTATGATAGCACTGATGGTTTGCAAGGAGAACAATTTATAGCAAGATCAAGTGCGGTTACAGAAGATGGCCGCTTACTGTTTGGTGGTTTAAATGGCTTGACGATTTTTAGACCGCAAGACTTAGAAGTATTTAGCACAGATCAACGTCCAATTTTTACAGGCCTTACTATAAAAGGTGAAAACATGGAAATTGGCGAGCCCAACTCCCCTCTCCAAAAAGATATTGCACTCACAAAAAGAATTGAACTTAATCCAGATCAGAATGATTTCGTTTTAAAATTTGATGCTTTAGACTACGTGAGGCCTGATGATGTCGTTTATCGCTATAAACTAGAAGGTTATGATGCCGATTGGATCGAGAAAGAGGATTATGGAGAAGCATCTTATCAAAATATACCTGTAGGAAAGACATTTAACTTTGTTTTTCAATCAAAAGGCCGCCTTTCTATAGAGTGGTCTAATGAACAGCGAATTGATGTTTATGTAGCACCTTACTTCTATCAATTACTCTGGTTTAAGGTGATAATCATTTTACTCATTTTAGGCGGGGTATACTTTCTGTTTTGGTTGCGTGAGAGGCGATCTGAGGCAAAACAACAGGAACTGGAACGCATTGTTGAAGAGCGATCATCGACGCTGAAAGAAGAAATTCAACAACGAAGGAAAACGGAAAAAAGACTTACGGAAGCTTTAGATACTGCTAGAGACGCCAGTGAGATTAAGGATAAGTTTTTGGCCAACATGAGTCATGAGATTAGGACTCCTCTAAACGGTATTATGGGCTTGACAGAGTTGGTACTTGATAGCAAACTTGATGAAGAGCAAGAAGACCTCTTGAATACAATATCGAGTTCCGCAAAGTCCTTAAAACTCATTGTTAATGATATTCTCGATATAGCAAAAATTGAGTCAGGTAACCTCTTGCTCGTTTCCGAACCTTTTAGTGTCCAAGATCTGCTCAAAGAAGTGTTATCCTCTTTTACACCAGAAGCAAAGAATAAGGGTATAAAGCTCCAACAATGGGTGTTAAATGATGTACCTGCATTCGTTTCAGGTGATGTAAAGCTGATAAGGCAAGTGCTAGTCAACTTAGTGTCCAATGCTGTGAAATTTACCCACGAAGGAGGTGTAACGGTATTTGTGGAATGTCTTAAGTCAGCAAATCAAGACCATCTTGAATTATGGTTTACAGTAGAAGATTCAGGTATTGGTATAGCTCAGGAAGACCAAGAGAGAATATTTGAAAGTTTTAGCCAAGTCGATACCAATAGAAATCGTCAATATGGAGGTACCGGTTTAGGATTAAGTATTAGTAGAGAGTTTGTTAAGAAAATGGGTGGAGAGTTATGGGTAGAAAGCAAAATAGATAAAGGTTCTATCTTTAAATTTCATGTTAAAATTCGCTCTTTCGACATGGTAGAGGCAAATAAAAAGTCTACTACAGAAAAAATCATAGATAATCCAAACCTTACAGGTAACATCCTGCTGGTGGAAGATAATTTGATTAATCAAAAAGTGGCAGTTAAGATGCTTGAAAAAAGAGGACTCAAAGTGATTTGTGCAGAAGACGGAAGTTCTGCTATAGCTTTGCTCGAGAGCGCTAATTTCGACCTGATATTAATGGATTTGATGATGCCATTAATGGATGGCTACGAAGCGACTAGGCAAATTAGAGCAGGAAATAGCTCTAAATCTAACATACCAATAATCGCCCTAACAGCTACAGCAACTGATGGTGAAAAAGAGAAGTGTCTGGCTGTTGGAATGAATGGATACCTCGCAAAACCCGTCGGATTTCAAGAACTAATAGAAACCATCTCCCCTTATCTTGGGAAAAACCAAATCCTAAAAATATCATAGCCGCTTGAATGAATTCTTTCTTGCCTCAGAGAATTTGTCCCTTTTAGCTTTTCGCTAGAGTTCCGTAGCTTGAGATAATTCATAAATTTTTGAACCTATAGATTATTTGGTGGACTCTATAGTGTAAACCAATGGAACGCAGTTCAGACCATATATTCGATGAGTTACTCGTAATACGTTCCCAAGAGGGCGATAAAGAAGCGATTGGCTTGCTTTGGAAACGTTGGAGTCCTCGAATTTTAAAGTGGTCGGCTAGTTTTCTAAAAGATCAAGAGGAAGCTTACGAGATAGCACAAGAGAGTTGGATTTCTATCTTCAAGAGTATTCATAAGTTAAAAGATCCGGCGCTTTTTAGATTTTGGGCTTATCGAATAGTTCAGCGACGTTCTGCTGATTTTATTAAAAAACAACAGCAGTTACGATTTGCAACGCAAGACGCTCAAAAGGATAAAGAACACCTAGTAACACAAACGGAAGAGGAAGTGAGCAAAACTGACTTAATGCTTAGGAGCATTAAAGAATTGCCATTACTTCATCAAGAGATGTTGCGCCTTTTTTATTTAGAAAAGCACTCGATTAAGATGATTTCTAGCCTTTTGAATTTGGCAGAAGGTACTATAAAGTCTCGATTGTTTTACGCCAGAAAAGAGTTAAAGAACAAACTAAAAAAAATTAACCATGAGTAAATCAGATAAAGAAATAGATCAAATGATTCACGAAGCATTAAGCAAGGAAGAAGCTGAGTACTTCGATAAAATGGGTGAACAGAACATTCCACAACAACTATTTAGCCTTTTTAAAGGCAAGAATTGGTGGATGAATGTATTGATGGTGATTATGAATGTTGTCGTTTTGGCTATCGCCGTTTATACTTTTATTCATATGCTCGATGCTGAAGTTATCGATGAGAAGTTAGAGTGGATGTTTTATACACTCATCTCCTTTATGGCTATGATGCTCTTTAAGCTTTGGGGGTGGAATCAGATGGATAAAAATGTATTAATGCGAGAGATTAAAAGGCTTGAGTATCAAGTGTCTTTAATGAAGAAAGAAAATCAATAAATAATCACCCATTCACCTAATTATTTACAATTAGGTGAATGTTTTACTAATGAACGCTTACACCTACTACTAGTAGTGAGTGTTTTCTACTAGAACTAGTGACTTATTCTGAGCGATTGAGCGCCTATATTTGCGCCTATTAAGAATCGTTCTAAATAAATGTCACGAAAAACAATCCTTATTACAGCCTGTATTTTATCCCTGAACCTTATTCAAGGTCAGTCGATAAGGTTGCTGGATTTTGAATCGAAATCGCCTATTGAAGGCGTCGTCATCAATGTCGTGTCATTAGCCAATGGAGCCGATGAACAAGGCGTAACTGATAGGGCAGGGCAAACTAAAATAGCCGTGCCATTACCATTTGTTTTTAAAACATATCATTTAGGCTATGAGACTTTAGTCGACACAGTTTATTCAAAAGTTGATTTAGATGTTTGGCTGAAAGCACGAGTCAACAAATTAACAGACGTGGTGGTGACTGGTCAGTTTAATCCACAATCTGCAAGTAATTCTATTTTCAAAGTTCAAACAATTGATGCCTTAGAAATTAAAAAACGGGGCGCTTTTAACCTTCAAGAAGCACTTGCCAATCAATTAAATATTCGAGTCAGTCAAGACCTTGCCATTGGCAGTTCGTCCTTGAGCCTCCAAGGTATTTCTAGTCAAAATGTTAAAGTACTAGTCGATGGTGTTCCATTAGTCAATCGTTCTGGTAATGGAAATGGTGCCGATCTGAGCCAGATCAATCTACAAAACATTGAGCGTATAGAGATAGTAGAAGGACCAATGGCTGTAAATTTTGGCGCCAATGCCCTGGCTGGTGTCATTAACCTGATCAGTAAGAAAGATTTTGAATATGATACGGAGATAAGTATTGCGGTTCAGAGTGAAACGGCTGGAAACGAGGTTGGATTAGATGCAGGACGTCATGTACAATCAGTAAGCCTAAATCATCGCTTTAATAAGAGGTTGTCTTCGGTAATTAGCTTTCAGCACAACGATTTTCTAGGTTTTCAAGGTAATGCTGGCTCTCGACAACATGAGTGGAACCCTAAACAACAATGGATTGGCAACGCGCTTGTCAAATATCAAAATGACAATCACAGTGTCTATTATCGACTAGACATTTTAGATGAACTAATAGATGATTTTGGTGCCTTTCAAAACAACTTTTTGTCCACTGGAGAAAATCGACCTTTTGCCATAGATGAAACGTATGATTCAAAAAGGTATTCACATCAGATACATGCGGAAGGACGCTTGCCATTCCTTAACAGATACACTGCCTTTGCTTCATTCTCAGACTTTGAACGGCAGAAAAACCGATTCACTAAGGACATTCTAAGCGGCAAAGAGCAACTAACTTCTGGCGATGGGGATCAGGATATAAGCACGTACAATGTCTGGGAGTTTGGTGGTACCGGATTTTTGAACCCAACTAACGATTTCAATCTTCAGCTCGGTTACCAAATTTCTTTGGAAAATGTAGGGGGTGGTAGAATACTTAGGGGAAGTCAAGGCATAGAGGAGTACGCTTTATACGCTTCGGCAGAATTACAGCCCTTCTCAAAGATTATTTTCAGGCCAGGTATAAGATATTCTACCAACAGTGCCTTTGGAAGTCAATTGATTCCATCTTTCCAATTAAAATTCCGGCAAAGCGAGGCCTTACAATTTAGGTTTTCGTATGGCAGAGGGTTTAGAGCACCGTCTGTTAGAGAGTTGTATTTTGAGTTTATAGACGTTAATCATCGAATTTTTGGCAATCCTGATTTAACCCCTGAAACTTCCAATCACTTGAGTATTAATACGATTTGGAAGTATCAAATAGCGTCAAAAGTAATTGATGTAGATCTCAATGTATTCTATAATGTAATCACCAACCAGATATCACTAGGTCAGCATATAAGTGATGCAACGAGTACGACTTACCTGAATGTCGATCGATTCAAAACGATCGGTACCACTTTAACTCAAAAAGTAGTTCTGGGGCATATTTCTGCCAACATAGGGCTGTCATATATCGGTAGATTTAACCAAGTGTCTGATGTAAATGAGGGGTTGACGCGCTTCTTTTATTCACCAGAGTTCAATACTAATCTATCGTACAAAATCCTGAAAAAGCGCACCTCTATTAACGCGTTTTATAAGTATTCAGGTCGCTTACAGACATACTTCACAGAAACGAACGATCAAAACGAGCAGGTCATTAGCATTGGGGAAATCAGCGATTTCCATTGGTTGGATGCCACTATTATACAGCCGATCAGTAATGCCTTGGAATTGACTATCGGTGCACGAAATATTATTAATGTAATCAATGTAAATAATTCAGGAGTGGGTGGAGGAGCCCATTCTGGTGGACCTTCAGTACCTATTTCATACGGGCGGTCATACTTCCTTAAACTAAGCTATAATCCTAAATTAAAATGATACAAAAGAGAATAATTTATTGCTTCACGCTAGTAGCGTTCATAGGTCTTAGTGCCTGTTCTAACAATAGTGGACCCAACATCGACCCGCCAGCGACAGGTGCAATTATCGACCCTGCGGTCGGTGGCCCAACACAACCTAATCAAGTCTTTATTGACTTGTCAAAAGAAAGCCAGACATCTGTGGCTAGAAATGCATGGGACTTGAGTTTTTATACAGGGACGGAATTTCGTGTTTTACTCAATAATTCTACGAGCACTTTAGCCAGATCCATCCAAAAGAATGACTTGAACGCTGTGACATCAGCAGATACGGTAGGATTTGGTGCACAATTAAACATTGACGCCATCTTTGGAGCACTTTTTGGCCCACCACCTGCTTGGCTTGGTGAAGCGGCGAGTTGGTCTGATGACCCAAGTGGTGACCTAACAAAGACAGCCATTGATGAAGTTTCTTCAGTGGCAAATGATAACCCGGTTTACATAGTAAATAGAGGAAAAAACCCTGATGGTTCACCAAGAGGCTGGATGAAAATAAGAACCTTGAGAAATGGGAATGGCTACACTTTGCAGTATGCCGAAATTAATGCCTCTTCTTTCCAAGAATTGAATGTTTCTAAAAGCGATGGAATTGATTTCGTTGCCGTCAGCTTTGAGACAGGTATTATCACTACAATACCGGATAGAAATGATTGGGATTTCGTCTTTACGATTTTTACTGACCTTTTAACGGTTGGCCCCGCTACCTCAATTCCATATGCGATAAGAGATTATGTAATAAGTAATAGGAATGGTGTTGAAGTGGCTTTAGTCGATGTAGCAGGTGAGATTACCTACGACAACTTTGCCTATGGTCAAATTGGAAATGTTGACTTTTCAACTGAATTAGACGCTATTGGTAACGGTTGGAGAAATGTAGCGCAGCCCGGTTCTACCATTGAAACGGGTGTAAAAGAAGGTGTTTTCTACCTAGTTAAAGATACTGAAGGAAACTATTACAAGCTTCGGTTTACTCGTCTTGTCGACGCCCAAACAGGAGAAAGAGGTAACCCGCAATTTCAATACGATTTATTAGAAGAGTAAGCATATCCTAAAGGATTAAACCAGAATGAATAATTCAACATTAATTGACATGAAACAGATTTTAGTTATTGCCCTTTGCCTTATAAGTATAAGTGCTCTAGGTCAGAATAAAAAGAAACAGGACAAAGCTGCGATTAAGGAGATGTGTGGGTGCTATAAGGTGAGGTTCACTTTTGCAGAAACATTCGCTCCGGATAGGCGTTATGAATTTCACAAAAATTATAAGTCGAAAGGCTTAGAGTGGGTTCAGCTAGTAGAAGAAGATAATAACAAGGTTTCATTACAACACTTATTAATAGTAGCACCAAAGACAATTGTGAAACATTGGAGACAGGACTGGCTTTACCAAAACACGGCACTTTATACCTACGATAAAGACAATAGTTGGAAATACAGAGAGCTGCCTAAGAAAGAGGTGAAAGGACAATGGACTCAAAAGGTGTACCAAGTAGATGGTAGCTTGAGGTACGAAGGGTCCTCTAGTTGGGTACACACAGACGGTAGGCACTACTGGGAAAACACCGCCGATTCGCCTCTTCCAAGACGCGAATATTCTAAAAGAACAGATTATAATTTGATGGTGAGGACAAATCGCCAAGAGTTAACGGCTGATGGCTGGATTCATGAACAAGACAACGATAAAGTCATCAGAACTGAAAAGGGTGATAAATTATTGGCCGAAGAGAAAGGCTGGAATACCTATACCAAAGTGGATGATAGCGAATGTAAAGATGCTCAAGATTGGTGGCAGAATAACAAACGCTACTGGTCAGATGTAAGAGTAGTTTGGAATCAAGTTTTTGCGACTAAAGAGACTTTAACGTTCAAAAACAAAGTAGATGAGAAAAGGCTGTATGAAGAGATTTTCGCCTTGGGTGATAAGATTGCTGGTTCGGAAGATTATAACAGTGCTACAATTCGACGAGAGGTAAAACAAATCATTAGTGCATATCGAGATTAGTGAATACAATCAATCGTTAAATTGAAGAGGAACGCATATTGCGTTCCTTTTTTTTGTGCGCAAGTGCATGGATTTGATCCTGTCAATTATTAGTTAACTATCAATAACAATCGGTTAAGATTTGACCATTAGATTTGAATTCGGTCAATGAAGGGTGAGCTTTAGCCTCAAGGTAGTTATTCAGTACACCTTCAACCTCCTGTTGCATCTTTAAGCCACCGCAAATCATTATGCTGAAACCAGCATGCAGCTTATTCACGATGTATTCTAAATCCGTAGATATCACATCCTGGACATATTGCTTTTTCCCTTCTCTTGAATATGCAGTGACTAATCTGTTAAGTTTTCCTGATTGAATAGCTTCATCCAGTTCGCTTTCATACAATTGGTAAGACGCTTTATTCTGACCGCCCCAATACAAGGAAGTATCTTGGTTTAAAGCACTCTCGTTAATCATACCTAGGAAAGGTGCAATACCCGTTCCGTTAGCAATTAGGATTACTCCAGGAGCCTCTTTAGGAAAGTGGAATGACGGATTTTTCTTGAATGATACGGGAATTTTTTCTCCTGATAATAACTGACTTAAATAAGTAGAGCAAGCCCCTTTATCGTGTTGCCGAATACTAAGGCAAATGGATGAATTTCCTTTGTCAATAGACATTGAATACAACCGATCTTTAGTTTCGTTAGGTGGAGTGATTGACAGTAAATCGCCTGATTCTAAATTATTGAGATTTCGTTTGCTAGCGTTAAGTTTAAGTAAGAATGTTTTGTCAGAAGAGTTAGGTGAATTGATCAAATTCGATACCTTCAGCTTATGACGCTTGCTTTTAGTTTTCACTAAAAGCTTTTCATCAATTACTAACTGCTTACCAAACAGGGCGCCCACCGATATTGTCCAATCCAAAAAAGCCTTAATCAATTCATTATCAACGGTATGTAGTGGTATAGCTTGGCTTGCCTTTGGTGTTTGTTTGAGTGCCAAGTCAGAATCAATCGCAAATTGACAAAAATCTGGATATGCACTACTTCCGAAGCCTAGAACTGCGTATTTGAATGGCTTATTCTGTTTTACCGCGCTTAGTTTATTAATGAATTTGTTAGCATTTGCTGGCGCTTCTCCAAGTCCATAGGTAGAAGTTAAAACCAACAGATGTTCCATACTTTCAAAAACCTTGTATTCGTCCATTGTGCCTTGGTAAACCTTCAGGCCTTTTTTAAGCAAGCCCTTATGTAAAGCATTAGCAAACCTGATAGTGCTGCCTTGCTCAGACCCAACCAACATTATAATTGAGCACTCTTCCTTTTTAAACGGGTTAGTAATTTTTGTTTTGTCTCTTTTCAGGTAAATAGCAAAACCACTATAAATAAAAAACAGAATACCTATCGATGTAATAAAGAGTATTAAGGCCCATAAAATAGTGCCCTCGCCTGTATGAAGATTGAAGCTGACCTGAGAAATGATTTGAGTGATTGGGTACCGAATTTCACTCATTACTTCCCCTGTAAACTGGTCGATAAGCAACTCGCTATTTTTCAATTTAAGCTCGAAGAATTCATCAGGAAATTCAGCGAAGGGAAAGTTGATTTCCCGTAAGTTGCCTACACTTTCTTTATTAAAAATCTCGAATGAAGATATAGGCTGTTTTACGCCTTTAAAGTCTTCTAAAATGTCAACACTGTGGTTTAATTGTGGAACAAGAACAAGATTAAAACGCTCCAGAAAAAGATAAGTGCCTGTTAAGCTCAGTAGCAGAATTGATAGGATCAGCCATCGGCTAAAACGCGTATGGTAGTCTTTGTAAAAATCATTTTTAATGACTTTAGTGAAGTAGTTTTTTAGGCCACCTTGCTTTTTCAGAATTAAGAAGAATCCACTAATAGCAATAAAGAGTAGAATTACTGATGTAATCCCAATAAGGAATCTGCCGGTTTGACCAAGGAAAAGTGACCGGTGTAATGTTCTACTGAATTCGAATATCTCGGGTGTTTCAATTAGGTCACCTAATTTTTTGCCGGTATAAGGGTCAACAATAAAAGGAGTCTCTTGATCTATTGTTTGAATAGATATAAAGCCATTTTTATCACGCTTAATGTTAAGAATTTCCTCATGTTTTTCGGAAATGTTTTCAATTATGTCCCTTACCGACAGGTCATCTGCATTTTCAACATAGAAATCATGCCCCTTTTGATATATAGGCTCAAAAGATAAAATAGCGCCTGTTATAGACGCTATGAAAAGAAATATCGAGCTTATTACAGCGAGGTAAAAGTGTGCTACTCGCCACAATGGAGATGACATGTGAGGTGTGCTATTTTTGAATTAACTGAACATAGCGAATGTAGCCATTGCCCTTAAGCCTTTGGCCAGCTACATTTTCAGTGAGGTCTATTTCTAAATCCTTTTCATAATATTCTTGGTCTTCTACTGCAGTTTCAAACCTAAGCTTATAACCAGCATTTATCAATGATGCATCGAGGGTAAGGCTAGCAACTTTACGCCCTCCACTTAAGATAGAAGCGCCTGCCATACCATCGATTTTTTCCTTGTTATTCGGATAGAACTCGTACCAAGCTGGTAGGTCTTCATACCAGTCTTCATCATCACCATGTACCGACAATGTCTGTATATACTCACCCTTATCGTCCAATACTGAAAGCACAACATAGGCGCCTTCTCCACCATAATTCGTTAGTTGTATTAAACATTTATAGGTGACCTTATCAGTTTTTAATGAGGTAAAACCGAAACTGATTGCCGCTAAAAATAGCGTCAGGTATAGTGCAAGCTTGTTCTTCATTATTGCTGAGTTTTTAAGAATTCAATTTTAGAACTGTCGGTACTGAGAATTTCATTTTCTAAGGCTAAATCATAAGCCGATTCTTCGAATTCAGTACGAATATTTTTATCCGCTCCAGAAGCAATTAGAAACTTCAGCAGATCGTTTGTTTCAGCCTGCATGGCGGCGTGGTGTAAGATAGTCTGGCCGTTACCGTCTTTGGCGTTGATATCGATACCTAATGCGATAAGTCTTTTAAGAAAATCTACATTTTGTCTTGCTATCGCCACATGTAATAAGCTTTGTCCGTCGAATTGAGGTGTTTTAGGATCGTAGCCTTTAGATATCAAGAATTTCATTTTCTGATCAAGAAGCTCAAAGTCTTGTCGTGTACCGTCTACCACATGATAGCCAAGGTCATAGGCGCCTTTTGCGCTCAATTCTACTTTTGCACTAGCTTCGGAAAGAAATTCAACCACATCCATTGAGTTGTACTTAATGGCACGCATAAAACTCGAAAACCCGTCATTATTCTTTCTGTCTAAATCATCCGTTGCGTCAGCAATGAATTTGATTTTTTTGATACTTCCTCTAGCTGAAGCATTAATTAAAGGCGTGTTGCCATCACTATCTACTTGGTTAACATCGGCTCCTTTATCAATGAAATATTCGAGTAGTGCAATGTCATTGCTACGATAGGCCAAGTTGTGAAGTGCATTTCTCCCTGAAGCGGTAGTTTTTGCAGGATCTAAACCGAGGCTTTCGAAATACTCGAATAAAGCAATCGCAGAAGTTTCTTTTTCATCGAAGTTTCGATTTGTGGCAAAATAGAAAGCGTTTTCACCAGTTTTAGCATTGACTTTAAAGTCAACTTTATAGTCGGCCACTAGTTTCTCTAGTAGCTCCTTGTTTCGAGTAACAGCCGCATAGTGGAAAATTCCATTGCCGTTGTTATCCTTTTCGTTAATGTCAACGCCAAGGCCAATGAAATAGTCGAGCATTTTGGTGTCCTGCATTCTACCGGCAAATGTTAATAGAATGTTTCTGCCATTGCGCTCATTTCTTTGCTTTATATCAATGCCATTTTGAGTAAGTAATTCATAGACTTGTTTGTTAGACTGGCCTGCACGTGCCGCAAATAGCATAGCTGAGTTCCCACCATCATCCACCAGTTCAGTTTTAATCCCAGCCGTTATGAGGTACTCCATTATTTCTGTTTGACCTCTGTAGGCTGCCCAATGTAGATAAGTTCGTTTGTCATGAGTGATTTTATTCACGTCATTACCCTGACTCAATAAGTATTTCACCACAGAAAGATCATTGTCTTCTAAGATGGCATATGTTGTTGGATCAAACATAGAGGAAGTAAACGCTGTAGGAGAGTGGCCCTCTTGTACTTTCTTTTTTACATCTGCTACGGAAGGTTTCGACCGCCAGAATTCGCGGTCTAAGAGTTCATTGGACTGTTGTGCAATGGCATCTATTTGGAAGCATAAACACAAAATGAGGAAAATAGGTATTGATATTCTCACGTTCATTATGGATTGATTTTATTTAGACTAATTCTAAACAAAGGTAAGACTGAGTTCAAAAAGTGTCAACTATAACGCTTTAAAATTCAATCACTAGTACTAGTATTTTTTACTTCCTTTTGTACATATCCTTTGACCAAAAACTTGAAGTTTCTGACCATTTACATAATATAAATTTGCATCATTGTTGCATATGCACTATTGTTGCATGTAAGTAATGAAGAGGATATGTTCGAATGAATAAATTCTTCAATTATTAGTAATGACGATTAGATTCAGCAGAAGATATTGGTGATCCAAATTGTGCTTTGGTTGTACCAATTTTAATGTGACGTTCAGCTTAACAATAAAGTAGTTTTGGTTAGTTACTTAAGTTAAAGCGTCATTTGTAGCGAGTAGCCCTTTTTTGTACATGAACACACAAGAAGTCAAAACGATTTTAGGTAAGTACAAATGTAGGGCTACTACTATAAGAGTCGAAGCTTTGCATTTACTTTCGAATCAAGAAAAAGCATTTTCTATTTCTGAAATAGAAGAGCACTTAAAGGAGGCTGATCGAGTGACTATTTATAGAACACTAAACTCGTTTGTTGAGTTAGGAATAGTTTCTAAAGTGTTAAATAACAAAGGCGTGACTTACTTTTTCTTTAAAGGGATTGACCACACCGCTAAATGTGCGCACCCACATCTCTATTGTAAATCATGTAATAAAGTGATCTGCTTGCCAGAGTACCCAGAAAGTTATTTGAATATTCTTGATAACTATAAAGCAGAGCATATCTCTGTACTAATGGAAGGTGAATGTCACAATTGTCATTAATCTTTATTTAATATTTGCAACAATGTTGCAAATATTAAAATATGTCTCTAAAATTGTATATGAATAAATCGCACAAAAGCTCTATAGCCCTAGATGATTGGGGTATAGGTGTTTCTCTTCTTTGCTCAGTCCATTGTGCTTTAATGCCAGTTTTGATTTTTTCTTCGGCAATTGTAGGAATGCAAATAGAACAATTAGAAAGACTCGAATCACCCTTACTCTTATTAGCAGCAGTTATAGGTTCTGTCTCTGTTTTACAGAGCTATACGAGTCAAAAGAAGCTTAAGCCGGCGTTATTCCTAGCTGCAGGTTTGGTTTTAATACTAATTGGCGGCCTCTTTCATGAAACATGGCTGGAGCCAGTCCTTCGGATTTGTGGGTCTCTATTCATTGTACTAGCACATTTTACAAATAAGAAATTCTTAAGAGCGTCGCGATGAAGATCACTTTTTCTAGCCTTTTGATTGGGCTGTGCATTCTTTTTCTAAGCCAGCAGCCAGAAGGGTGGGATATTTTCGGTAAAGTAACTTTTAAGCCAAGGTATTTTAAGGAAGTTGACGCCTATTTCGATGTGCCCACTTTTAATAAAGAGCTGATTGATTTAGAAAACACAAAGGTTACCCTTTCAGGATATTATATTCCTTTAGAGCTAGATTCTGTGTTTATGCTATCCGCCTTGCCTTATAGCTCGTGCTTTTTTTTGTGGAGGTGCGGGCCCTGAAACCGTAGCGGAAATAAGAATGGATGTTTTACCTAAAAAATTAATGCCAGATCAATTTGTAAAAGTAACAGGGAGCTTAAAACTCAACGACTCCAACATCGACTTCATGAATTTTATTTTAATAAACGCTGAAATCCAGTGATGAAATGTGCAAGAAGGCATTTGTCATATTATTTGTTTTCGTTGCCTTAGTGTCATGCAGCTCGTCAAGTAGTGAAAGAAAAGCACTCTTAAAAAGAGCTTTTTTAAAACAACAGGAAGTCCTTGAGTTAATGGTGAAACTCGAGAAAGGACTTAAGGCATCTGATCTTGAAAAAAAGGATAGCCTACTTCAGGTAATAGGAAGGCTAGAAGAAAATTTATTTGCTATACCTGGATATGATCTTGAGCTGGAAGGACATAAGGACCATAACCATGACCATACTAACATAGCACTAAGTGTCGAAGAAATTTATCAAGTACAAGAAGAGTTGCTAAAGGCGCTCAATCAAATTCAAACTATACTTAGAAAATCATGACTAAACTACCTGTAACTGTTCTTTCTGGCTTTTTAGGGGCTGGTAAAACCACTTTACTCAATCACGTACTACACAATAAAGAAGGCTTACGTGTTGCGGTAATTGTTAACGACATGAGCGAGGTAAATATTGATGCAGAACTCGTAAAACAGGGTAATACCTTAAGCAGAACCGACGAAAGACTGGTTGAAATGAGTAATGGTTGTATCTGCTGTACACTAAGAGAAGACTTGATTGAAGAAGTAGCAAAATTAGCACTTGAGAATAGGTATGAGTATCTCTTAATTGAAAGTACGGGTATTTCGGAGCCACTTCCTGTAGCGCAGACTTTCTGGTTTGAAAGTGAAGAGTTGGAAGTTAATCTGTCAGATGTTTGTCAGTTGGATACCATGGTAACGGTGATTGATGCTTTTAATTTTTTAAAGGATTTTGGCTCGGCAGATACGCTGGTCAGTCGTAACATGAATGACGAACAAGGCGATAACCGTACAATTGTCGATTTACTTACGGATCAGGTAGAATTTGCTAATGTGATCTTGGTGAACAAAACAGACCTTGTTAGTGCTTCAGGCTTAAAGCTTTTAAAAGGTATTCTCTCTAATCTAAACCCAGGGGCTAAGGTTATTGAATCAGAATTTGGGAAAGTGCCTTTGGATAAGGTTTTAGGAACCAAAAGTTTTGACTATGAAACGACTTCACAGTCTGCAGATTGGATAAAAGAATTAGAAACGGAACATACGCCGGAAACGGAAGAATATGGGATTAGCTCCTTTGTATTCAGTGATAAACGCCCTTTCCATCCAGAGCGGTTCTGGCAATATGTTTCGCTTTTATGGCCACCAAATGTTATCAGAAGTAAAGGTTTATTTTGGATAGCATCTAGGCCAGATCATGCACTAACGTGGGGGCAGGCAGGCGGTTCATTAAGAACTGATTCAGCTGGTGTTTGGTGGTGTTCTATGTCTTTTGAGGAGCGAACTAGATACGAGTCTTTTGTTGAAAATAGGGAGCAAATCGAATCTGATTGGAGTAAATTATATGGTGACAGAAGGAATGAGTTAGTAATTATTGGTCAGCAACTTGATCAAGCCTTGATCCAATCAGAATTAGAACAATGTCTTTGTACAGATGAGGAAATTAAGGACTGGCAAGAAGGAAAAGAATTCGTAGATCAGTGGCCAATTCAGACAGATTACTAGGATGAAGAGGCTAGTAATATTCACTGCTCTGCTATTTGCTTCATGTGCGTCAACAAATGAGCTGGGGTATAAGACCAAGACTAAACCATGGAACCTTTCAGTTCTTTCTTCTAAAGAAGTAAAGATGGCCTATGATTTAATCAATTATGGTTTAGAACATGAGGCGCTTTATACACTCTTAGATACCTTAAAGCCTATCAGCAGCCTTGGATTTTCCATGTCATATCCTATTGCTAAAGCCGGAGAAATGAAAGATGGCGATAGAGAGATCGCCGACTTAGGGGCAGATTCTGTTTTGATGGCCTTGGCCGAATTAGACAGTTGGAATAGAATTTTAAAAGAACTTTCTACCGATGAATTAGAGTTTATGCTTATCCCTTTCAAAAAAACATGGCAGGGAAAGCGAAACTTACAAATTCTTGTTTGTCGAAGAGATTTGTTAGCCAAGTTAATGACTGATAAAGCTGAGTTTTTCGGACAATGGGGCTTTACGGCAAATTCTGATCCAAGTACTATCCTTACTGCATTAGAATTTGAAGACCGGAATGACAGGTATCGTGCATATGGCTACTTATTCGGGTATCCTGATCACGCAGTCAACTTTTTCGTGAAAGCATCTATTCAATCTGAAGAGTCTGGTCAATTCGTTGAGCGCGACTTTTTTCATATACCAGTATCCGCAGGCACTAAAGGTTATTTTACATATGCTATTCCCAAGGGATATATCCCTACACGATCGGATTCTTCAATTTATGAACGTGCACAATTTACTTTACAAAAGTACCTAAAGAGCAAGTCTCAAGCTATTTTGCCGAACGGTGAGACTGATGCATTTCAGTTGGTCTCTAGTTATTGGAAGTAAAATTAAGACCAATAAAATCAGCATTTCACCATTCCTATCTCTATTCAATTTATTATATGCATCATTGTTGCATTAATGTCTGAATGATTCTTATTTGCATCATTGTTGCAAAAATAAGATGCTTATGTTACACGCAGTTAATCTCACTAAAAAGTATCAGGACACACTAGCTCTTGATAACCTGAGCCTTACCATAGAAGCTGGAGACATTTATTGCCTCTTAGGCGCAAATGGAGCCGGTAAATCAACAACCATCAATCTGTTCTTGAACTTTATTGAGCCAACAGAGGGGACAGCAATAATAGATATGATTGATGTAACAAAAGACCCGCTAAAGACGAAAGAGGTAATCGCATATATACCTGAAAACCTGAACTTATATGGAGAGCTTACTGGGTTGGAAAACCTAGAATACTTTATCGGACTATCTAAAAAACGATATGGCAAAGAATCACTGATTGGTTTTTTAAATGATGCTGGGTTACAGCCCGAAGCACATGCCCAAAGGGTTAAGAAATACTCAAAAGGAATGCGCCAAAAGGTAGGCATTGCTATCGCCTTGGCTAAAAGGGCAAAAGCACTTCTTTTAGACGAACCTACTTCTGGCCTAGATCCTAAAGCCAGTAACGAGTTTTCGGAATTGCTGGTAAAATTGAGTGATCAGGGCGTAGCAACACTCATGGCTACGCATGATCTTTTCAGGGCAAAAGAAACAGGTACCGATATCGGAATCATGAAATCGGGAAAATTAGTGGAGCAGTTGTCAACTCAGGATATTGACCACAGTGAGCTTGAAAAATTATATCTCCATCACATGGATAATTGATTATGATACTTCACATCGCTAAAAAAGAAATTCGAGAAACATCTCGTTCAGGTCAGTTTAAATGGATGCTTGGAGTAGTTGTTTTACTCTGTACGGTGGCCATATTTATTAGCCAGAATAATTGGGAAGCTAAAAACTTAGAGAGAGAACAGGCAACTGAAAATGCCAGAACACTTTGGTTGGCACAAGGGGCTACTAATCCACACAATGCTGCTCACTATGGTACATTTGCTTTTAAGCCGCAATTCCCTTTGTCTCTTATCGATCCTGGTGTTGAAAAGTACACTGGGGTATCCATTTTTCTTGAAGCCCATTCACGAAACGAAGCAGATATGGTTGCGGCCGCCGACCAGACGGGCCTTTCAAGGTTTGGTGATCTTACACCTGATTTTATTCTTCTTTTCGTAATTCCATTGCTCATCATTGTGCTGGGTCATCGATCTGTTACGCGAGAAAAAGAAGGTGGTATGCTTAGAATTATCAAGTCACAGGGCGTTAGTAATTGGCAATTAGTACTTGGAAAGTGGCTGGGAAATTTTTTACCAATTGCAATTTTAACCACTATCCTTTTCATGATTTCAGCACTCTTCATTGCCAACATAGAATGGCCTTTCTTGATCGCAATGTTGTTGGTTTACCTATCGTATTTTGCCATTATTAATAGTCTGACACTATTCATTTCTACCATAGCCAGGAGCTCCGGCCTGGCTATGGTTTCTCTTTTGGCTATTTGGATAATCAGTTGCCTTGCAGTACCAAAAATTGCAAGTAGTTATACTAATGAAGTATATCCATATCCTACACGCGTTGAATTTGAAGCTTCAGTTGCCGATGATAAAAGCAAGGGGCTTGATGGACATGATCCATGGAATGAAGCTTCTAAAAAACTAGAAGCTGAAACGCTCAAAGAATACAATGTAGAAAAGCTGGAAGACCTTCCTTTTAATTTTGATGCCCTTAGAATGCAGAAAGGGGAAGAACACGAAGCGGCGGTGTATTTCAAGCACAATGAACGGCTGAAGGAAATATATGAGTCTCAGACAAAAATCTATAGAAAACTAGCCATACTCTCCCCATTTTTACCAACACGCTTCATGTCTATGGCACTGGCCAATACTGACTATGCCACGCACTGGAATTTCTCTGATAGAGCCGAAAAGCATAGAGTAGAAATGCAAAGAATTCTCAATTCTAATTTTGCTGAAAACTCTAGGCTAGGAGAGTGGGGGTATCAGGCTGACGCATCTCTTCTATCTGAAGTACCAGCGTTTGAATATCAAGCACCTCAGTTTAGGCAGGTGATGGTAGCTGGTCAAAGTAACCTGCTCATTTTAGGGTTATGGCTTGTTCTTTCATTCGGACTCTTGTTTTTCTCCTCAACCCGATTGTAATATGCTTGGTCAAAACATACGTCATGAAATAAAGCTTTTAAGTAGAAATTATTGGTTTTTATCTTTAACCTTAATCATCGCTGGGCTGAGCATTTATGCTGGTTCGAATGGGTTAAAACAATTTGAGAAACGACAAGCCAATCTTCAAGAAGCTATTCAAAACCAAGCGAAAAAAGTCTCTCGGGTTAGCAAAATAGCAATTGCATTAGGCAATGGAGAAGAACACCCAGATGCATTCAGATTATCTCCTATGAATTATGGTATTGCCACTGGTAGCTTAGCAATTATGCCTGCAGGAAGCTTAAGCAAATTAGCAGTAGGTCAAAGTGACTTATATACTCACCAAGTTAATATTTCTTCAAGAGAGGATTTGGCTACCATGAGTTTTAATGAATTAAATAATCCAGTTCAACTCTTATTTGGAAATTTCGATTTGAGTTTTGTCTTGACCTATCTGATACCACTATTAATTATTGCTTTTACATACAATCTAAAATCTCAAGAGCTAGAAACTGGGAGGTTCAGGCTGTTGGCTTCTAATCCAATCAATATAAAACTTTGGCTTTTGCAAAGATTCGTCGTTCGGTTCTTTACGCTAGTTGTTGTTATCACAGTTGTACTGATTGCGACGATGCTTTCAATCGGGGTAAAACCCGACCTGAACCTCTTCCAGTTCTTTGGACTTACGTACGCTTATATGGCGTTTTGGTTTGCTTTAACATTCTTGGTTAATGTTTTTGGGTTTTCGTCAGCAAGAAATGCAGTTTCTTTGCTCTCATTGTGGATTTTACTTGTGCTAATAGTTCCTACGGTAGTCAACCAAATGGCAAATACAATCTACCCTATTCCTTCACGAGTCGCTTTGTTAAACGAAATCTGAAGTACTAAAAAAGAACTTGGTAAAGAACTTGGTAAAGAACAGGATAAAGTTTTGGATGAATACCTCAGAAATCATCCTGAACTTATTAGGAATGAAGGTGAAAATGCATTTGGCTATTGGCAAGGGTTTTATGCAAGTCAGGAGATGACAGAAAAGACACTAGAACCGCTGATAAGTGTTTTTGACCAACAACTAATTCAACAACAAAATTGGGTTAATATCTGGGGCTTGCTAAGCCCCGCTGTAATTTTTCAAAATGCTTCAACACGGCTTGCAGGCACATCAGCCACCCACTATAAAGAATTTCAAAACCAAACTAAGGTTTTTAGTATTGAATGGAGAGATCATTTTCTTCCATTTGTTTTTAAGAATGAAATGCTTGTAAAAGCTGATTTAGGTCAACTTCCTGTTTTTGAATTTGATAGTACATCGATTAAGTCGGGTGTATTTTCAGGAGTATTTATTCTCTTTTTGTTTACGCTAATTTTGAGTGTAATAGGGGTCTTTTACAAAAAAGGGGAGCAGTCAGCATTAATGGTTTAAGGTCATGCAACGAATTTTTTTATGTTTCCTATTAGGCGTCGGCCTAGTTTTTTCTGCATGTGGACAAGAGAATGAAGGTAATTTTCCTCCACCAGACAACCCTTTAGAAATTAGAGCCTTAAAAGCGACTTCGGCTATTAAAATAGACGGGAAGTTAGATGAGGAAGATTGGCGTAGAGCAGAAGTAGTGACTGATTTTTTTCGAATGGAGCCTCGACAAGGAGGAGACCCGAAATTTCAAACAACTGTGCGTGTACTCTTCGATGAAAAAAACCTATACATCGGAGCATTTTGTCAGGATTCTTTAGGTCGTCAGGGTATTAGGGTTCAAGATTTAAGGAGAGATTTTAGTTGGAATGAGAACGACGCTTTTGGAATTCAACTAGATCCTCAAAACCTTAAACAATTTGCCGTATCGTTCCAAACAACGCCTTATGGTAATCAAAGAGACTTACAAAACTTTAACGATCAGGTAACCGATAACGATTGGAATGCTCTTTGGACTGTAAGGACTAGTCAAACAGAAGATGGTTATTATGTGGAGTTTGCCATTCCCTTTAAGTCTTTAAGGTACGACGCGGCCTCTCCTGGTGAGAAAGTAGAGTGGGGAATAACCTTCAATCGTTTAGCAAGGCGCGAATATGAACAAACAGTTTTTCCGGCTATTCCTCAATCCTTTTCGCCATTTAGGATGACATATGCAGCCAAGCTTACGGGTTTGGAATTACCAGAACCAAGTGCCAACATAAGAGTGGAACCATATTCTCTTTATCAATATGAAGAGCAAACTTCAGGTCAGAGTGGACAATCTGAAAATGATTTCAAACTAGGTGGAGATGTAAAATGGGCAGTAAACCCAAACACCGTAGTGGATTTAACATTTAACACAGATTTTGCTCAAGCCGATGTAGATAGGGCAGTAAACAACTTAGAACGTTTCAATATCTTCTTTCCGGAAAGAAGACAATTTTTTTTAGAGAATTCTGGTATTTGGGCTGGTGGAAGGCAAACATCAATCAGGCCGTTTTTTAGTCGGAGTATCGGCCTTCAAGGAAATTTCAATGCTGCTACGGCTCCAATTGATGCAGGTGCTAGGTTTACATTGAGGGATGAGGACAAAGCGATTGCCGGGTTATATATGCATCAGGCAGAAACGGAAAGTTCGGCAGGTGCAAATTTTGCAGTAGCACGTTATCTGAAAAATTATGGTCGTGAGAATAATATAGGTGTCATGTTCACCCACCGTTTAGATGAGGCTTCGAGTGGACTTAATTTAAATCAGCAAAACAATAGTACGATTACAGTGGATGGTTTGATTAGACCATCAAGTATTTGGTCTATCAACTATTTGGCAAGTACCTCTATAGATCATGAATCGGATGAGGCTGGTTTTGCTGGGCGTATCTTTGCTGGGCGTTCCGACAATAATTCTTATTGGGGTTGGGTGACAGAGATGACTACTCAGAACTATAATCCTGCCATGGGCTTTGTACGGCAAACTAATGTCATTAGACACAACCCAGGTGGATACTGGATAATGAGACCTAAAAAATTACCATGGATTAGAAGATGGGATCCAGGCTTATTTGTAAACTATTACCACGATGCTAGTAACCCTGGGAATTTTCAACAAGCTAATCTTTGGTTATTTCCTGTATGGATTTTCTTCACTGACGGCAGTTTCTTGTCTTATTCCATATTTCCGACATGGCAAAATATCAACTTTAATTTTGCTCCTCTTGGTATTCAGATCGATCCAGACGAGTATTATTATACCCGTCATGAGGTTCGTTTTAATACAGATCAATCGAAGAAGTGGTCTTTAAGTGGAGAATATGAGTGGGGAGAATTTTACAATGGGAGAAGGCAGAAAGTCAACTCTGGGGTTCGGATCGCTCCCGACCCACATATAGCATTTACTTTTGACTATGAATACAATAGACTTCGCAGTTTAGGTGAATCGAATGAAGATCTTGAAACTCATTTAAGTACGCTGGGGGCACGTTTTGCTGCTAACCCTAGGCTTCAGCTATCCACATTTTATCAATACAATACCTTCGATGAACAAGGTAGGTGGAATGTAAGGTTGAGTTGGGAATATCAGCCGCTATCTTTCATGTATTTGGTCTTCAATAATACCCAAATAAGCGGTTTAGAAAACCCGTTTGAGGAACAACAGTTTATTGCTAAGCTGACTTTCCTAAAGCAATTCTAGTATTTGCTGTAGCCGATAAAGTCTATTCTCGTTTATCTTCACCAATACCGCTTACACAACATTGTTGTTTAAATAATCATGGTCACATTAATTTTGGTCTTTGATTCTCAATAGAAGCTATATGAAGTTCAGATTGGTAATGCTAGCATTTTTGATGCTTGGTAATTCGGCAACCAATGAGCCAAAAGGCTGGGAGATATTTAAGAAGGTTGTTTTTACTACGACCTACTTTGAGGATATAGATTCTTACTTTGATGTGCCCACTTTCAATTCTGAATTGAAAGCGTTAAATGGAAAGATGATAAAACTGTCCGGGTTTTATGTTTCTTTCGATTCTGAGGGTACTTTCATTCTGTCTGGAATGCCTTTAAGTTCTTGTTTCTTTTGTGGTGGAGCAGGTCCGGAAACTGTGGCTGAAATAAGAATGGAAAAAATCCCAAACGATTTAAATATTGACGATTTCATTAAAATAGAAGGTAAGCTAGAGTTAAATCAAAAGAATATTGAACACTTGTACTTTATAATCAACGATGCCAAGATTATTAAGTGAGATAATGCGCTGAGGTGGCCTGACTTGATTTGCTCAACTCTTAGAATAGGCCAAATTCGTAATTCTTTACTCTTTTCATAAACCTCAAAAACAAGAAGGTTGTCATGATTCTTGTTACTCAAGATTCTTTCGATCTCTCAGTAGATTCAAATTCCTATGCCAAACAAAGGATAGACTTCCCTAGTGAAATTAAAAACTACCCAGAAGGGGTAGTAGAATTAGTTGTCATTCTCTATAATTTCGATTTATAAATCGAATACGAAACCAAATTGTTCGATATGACATCTTTGGATCGAAGTTTATCTATAGATATTGCTTTTCTTTTTCTACTATTGTCTGTTTTTAAATCTTCCAAAGACTTAAAAATGATCTTAAGGCGTCTTATTATAAAAGTTGAAATATCCTGAGCTGATGATTAAAAAATATGGGTCTCTTGTTCTGATTTTAGTGATCGCTTTGGTTGTTTATTTCCCAGTTACCAATGGTGAATATTTGGCTGGTTGGGACGACGATCAACAGATTCTGAATAATACAGATGTTACTAATCTATCTTGGGAAAGCATCAAAAATTATTTTACTACTTATTACGTCGCTTCATACCAACCTTTAGCTTCATTAAGTTTTGGTATAGAGTATGCCATTTTTGGCGAAAATGCTTTCGTACATCATTTGACTAATGTTTTGCTTCATTTACTGAATGTCTTTTTAGTTTTTCTTTTGCTGAAAAGGCTATTTAAAGACAATACCTTTCTTGTTTTATTTGTTACAGCTGTTTTTGCAATTCACCCGCTACAAACCGAGGTTGTTGGGTGGATTTCTACAAGAAGTACGCTGATGTATTGCGTTTTCTTTTTCATGTCTTGCCTTTTCTATATAAAATACTTAGAGCAGCCTTCTAGAAAGCTTAAACATCTTCTAATTTGTGTGCTATTTTTTGTTTTAGCTCTGCTGACAAAAGCCACTGCGGTAACCTTGCCGCTAATACTCTTGTTATTGGATTATTTCTACAAAAGAACTTTTACTTGGAGAATGTTGATTGAAAAAGTGCCGCTTTTTATCGGATCAATCATCATTGGATTGGCCAGTATAGATTCAAGAAAAGTCCTTGACTCTATCGGCGGTTTTTCAGATTACTATACTTTTTTCGAAAAAGTAGCATTGTCCTCTTATTCACTAATGTTCTATTTCTGGAAAGCAGTATCACCGGGAAACCTTTATACATATTACGGTTATCCGATGAAAATACAGGAAGAAACACTGGGAACACTTTATTGGCTGGCACCTTTTGGTTTACTATTAGTAATGGCCATTCTTTGGCTGGTATATCGTAAATCATCGTCAGAATTCAAGCGATTTTGGCTTTTTGGAATACTATTCTTTGCTGTGAATATTGGTCTGGTAATAAATTTCACCCCATTTGGTCCTACCATGGCAGCAGAACGCTATATGTATATGCCTCTAATTGGTATCTATGTGTGTTTTGCATTGGTATTATCGCAATTGTTAACATCCTCACAAGGTAAAAATGTAGCCTATATTCTTGCTTCGTTAGCACTTTTAATTTTTAGCGTTAAAAGTAGAGTTCAGTCTACTATTTGGGAGAGTAGAGTAAGTCTCTGGGAGAATGCCATTGAGCACACCAATGCAGCCTATCCTTGGATGGAATTGGGTAACGAATATCAGGGGAAGGGCAACATTGACAAAGCAATCGAATACTATAATGGAGGTGTAGAAGTAAACCCTTATTATACAAAGATCTATTACTACCGAGGCCTCGCGATAAAAGCCAGTGGCGATAAAGATTATGCTAAAATTGACTTTGAGCGTGTGATTAAAGGTGGAAATGATAAAAAGGGAGATGCATTTTACGAGCGAGGATTGTTATATGAGGAAGCCAATATGTTGGACAGCGCTTTGCTAGACTATGACAGTGCAATGGTTTATAGCCCTGAAAGCCCTGCAATGTTTAGAAAGAGTACATTGGCTGGAAATAATAACTCAGTAGGAAGTCAAACAGTCTTGATGAAAAGGCTATCACAAATGATGATCAAGGCCGATTCTTTAATGAAAGTAGGTGCGTTAGATCAAGCATTAGAGAATTTTGAAAACGTATTGTTAATTAATCCTCAAATGGAAGCAGCGTTAATGTCAAAAGGTTTGATTTTATCCAACAATCAAGCCTTTGCCGAGTCTATCGAAGCCTTTTCAAAAATCTTAGATACTGATCCAGATCAAGAGCGTGCTCGCCTTTCTAGGGCCTTCGCTTATACACAGACCAAGGACTTTATTAAATCTATAGAAGATTATAATCATGTGGTCAATGAGATTGGAACTCGAACAGGGGAGGTGCTTTATTTTAGGGCAATCGCTTTGTTAAATGCAAATCAAAAGAGTGCTGCGTGTAAAGACTTGGCAGCTTCGCAAGAGAAAGGATACTCAGCGGCAACAAAGTTAATGTTAGATGTTTGTAAATGATCAAGCCTGTGATTATTGAATGTAGCACACTAGAATCAATGCTTTTAAGGTGGCAGGCTTAACAAAGAGTCGATAAAATGGTCATCGTAATGGCCTTTTTACTTGTGGAAACAGGAAATCGCCGAAATTGAAGCGAAAAACGCCTTTTTAAAAATACCTCACATGATTTTTTAAAAAACTACCCATTCTGGGTAGTAGTATTTGTCTATAATTTGTTCTTCTTGCGAGCGTGTGCCGATCCGTTCTGCGTGTATGTGTGATTTGCCCGCCAAAAATCTAACCAAAACTCTGTACTATGAACATCACTTCAGGTTCGTCTGTCGTTGCTATACCTTTTCTCAAACTGAAAAGATTAATGCAACGTTCCCTCCTCACACTTGCACTTTTGATCTCATTTATAATTGTTAATGCGCAAGATGAAACTTTGACGTTTTCTGGAGCGAACCAAACTGGGTTAACCACTTACACAGAGGGTTCTTATTCAATTACAGCCACCGGCGGAAACTTCTCAATTATCAATAATGAACTGGTAAGGAACGAATTCCCCACCATGTCTATAAAGTTGACTTCAGGAGGTGATTTTACATTTGTTTCTATGGACTTTATCGGTTTGGCCTTCGATGAGACGACCATCATTGTGCAAGCCAAAAAAAATGGATTCAATGTAGGTACTGCACTAAGTACGCTTTCAAATACTACTACCCTTAACGGCACCTCAGACTTTATAGGTATTGATGAGGTAGTCATCACTGCTAGTGGTACGGATTTCACAGAAATGGATAATATTGATCTAGATGCGGTTGTGAGTACTAACCCGACGTTTAATTCCGTACCGGTAACATCACTTGATGAAGGCGAAACCTACAATTATGAAGTCAAGGCCGAAGCTGCAAATGGAGGGTACTTAATCATAACTGCGCCTACTTTGCCAAGTTGGTTGACATTACAATCCACACCCAATATTGTAACAACCGTAGGCGGATCAGGATCTGCTGGAACAACCGATGGTACAGGAACATCTGCATTATTCAATGGTTCGGCAGGTGTTGTTATTGACATTAATGGAAACCTCTACATAGCGGATTCACAAAATAACCTGATTAGAAAGATGACACCTGCCGGTGTGGTTACAACTGTTGCAGGGTCTGGATTAGCTGGTTCCGCCGATGGTACTGGAACATCGGCAGAATTTAATTTTCCAATTGATTTAACCTTAGACAATGCTGGAAATATCTATGTAGCTGAATTTTCAGGGCACCGCATTAGAATGATTAATTCATTAGGAGTTGTAACTACAATTGCTGGCAACGGAAATCCTGGATTTGTAGAAGGCACTGGAACCAATGCTGAATTCAATCAACCAGCAGGTATTGCTATTGATGGTTTTGGGAATTTATTCGTAGCGGATGATTCGAATCAAGTAATTAGACGATTAACTGCTGAAGGTGTTGTTTCAACATTTGTTGGGGGGCACTCAAGTGGTACTGCCAATGGCACTGGTAGCGAGGCGGGTTTTTTAAGCCCCAAAGGGATTGACATAGATGAACTTGGTAATCTTTATATAGCAGAGTCTGGAGGGCATCAGATAAGAAAAGTCACCCCGTCGGGTGTAGTCTCTACCATTGCAGGAAATGGGTCAGCCGGTACGTTCGATGGTATGGGGTCAGCGGCTAGTTTTAATGCGCCATGGGGAGTGTCAGTTGACAGCTATGGTAATATTTTTGTAGCTGATCTTAACAATAATTTGATAAGGAAAGTAACAAGTGGGGGCTTGGTAACCACCTTGGCAGGAGGTGGATCATTCGGAAGCGTAGATGGTACCGGCACTTCTAGTCAATTTAACAGCCCACTGGGTGCAGCGCTTGATGCCCAAGGCAATCTTTACATCGGAGACTTTAGTGGCCATAGAATTAGAAAAATCTCGCTGGCTTCAACAAAGCTTACAGGTAATTCTACAATGCGTCAAGGTAGCCATAGCGTAACGCTCATAGCAGATGATGACAACGGCGGGACAGCTGAGCAAAGTTTTGTGGTACAGGTAATACCTCCTAATACAGCACCTGTAGTAGATCTAGACGGGGCAACCAGTGGTGCTATCAATGAAAATGGCAGTATTGGCATTGCCGACTACGCAACCGTTACAGATGCCGATAACGACAATATTGTGTCAATGACCGTTACGGCAACCGGGTACACCGGGTCCAATACCGACCAGTATTTCGGAGTCAATGGAGCTACAAATACCATTGCTACCAACGCGGGTGTAACGATTTCAGCATATGATGCAAATACTGGAGTAATGACTTTTACCGGTAGTGCTACAGCAGCGATTTATCAATCTATTCTTAATGGTATTGTCTATATCAATGAAAGCAATAATCCACCTGCAGGAGATGTGGTTATTCGTATTGAGGTAAATGATGGTACGGTAAAAAGCAGCGATGTTACGAATACTATTACTATTACTCCGGTGAATGATGCTCCAACCTTCACTTCACTGCCAGTAATAACTGTAAATGATAATGCTACTTATTCCTATGCTTATACCACAACTGACGCAGAAGGAGATAATGTAACGGTTACAGCCACCAGCAAACCAAGTTGGTTGTCTGTTAGTGCTCAGTCAATAACTAGCACCGTTGCAGGATCCACTTTAGGCTCGGCAGATGGTACAGGTACAAATGCGCAGTTTAATTTCCCATCTGGACTGGCTTTGGATGCAGCAGGTAATATTTATGTAGCAGATGGAAATAATAATAGTATTCGAAAAATAACTTCTGCGGGCGTTGTCTCTATCTTGGCGGGTGGCTCAAGTGGTTCAACAGATGGTTCTGGTGCGGCTGCAAAGTTTCAAAATCCAAACGGTCTCGCAGTTGATCTAAGCGGCAATATCTATGTAGCAGATGGAAATAATAATAGTATCAGAAAAATAACTCCCGCTGGTGTGGTTTCTACCCTAGCAGGAGGTACTAACGGCACGGCTGATGGCTCCGGTACAAGTGCTCATTTTAACTACCCAACTGGTGTGGCGGTGGATGCATCTGGGAATGTATTCGTGGCCGATAGGTATAACAATCGAATTAGAAAAATAACTCCTGCAGGAGTGGTTACTACATTTGCAGGAACTACAAGTGGAGATTCAGATGGTACAGGAACCGCTGCTCAATTTAGTGCCCCTGGTGCAATTGCGCTCGATGGTTCAGGTAACCTTTATGTGGCCGATGCGGTGAATCATAGTATTCGTAAAATAACCCCTGATGCTGTTGTAACTACTTTAGCTGGTGGGTCTAGCGGCTCAGCTGATGGTTCTGGTACTGCTGCTCAATTTAATTTTCCACGTGGTGTAGCAGTTGATGGTACTGGCAATGTTTACGTTGCTGATGGGAATAATAACATCCGTCAAATTACTTCGGTTGGTTTAGTAACCACCATGGCAGGTTCAGGTAGTGGGTTTTTAGATGGCACTGCCGCGCAATTTGCATCTGTTGACGGTGTTGCCGTGGATGCATCAGGAAATGTTTATGTTGCCGATGGGGGCAATCATAGGATCAGGAAAGTGACACAACCTCAGAATGTACTTTCTGGAGATGCTACTGGTCAAATATCTGGTAATCAATCGGTTACTTTAACTGCCAATGATGGTAAAGGAGGTATGACACCTCAGATATTTAATATCAATGTCGTGGATGTCACCAACCCATCTCTTACCTCAGGAACAGCAGTCAGTTTTGCTGAAAATGGTACAGGTACGGCTTATACCATAACCGCAACCGATGCCAATGCTGTCACTTACAGTTTAGGTAATGGGAATGATGAAATATTATTCGATTTAACTGGAGAGGCAGTTACGTTCAAGTCAGCTCCTGATTTTGAAAACCCTGCCGATGGTAATACTGATAATGCCTATGTGATCAATGTGATTGCAACTGATGGTATTAATTCAGTCAATCAAGATGTGATCATAACTGTGACGAATGTTGATGATACTGCTCCGGTATTTACCTCTATCACCACGGTCAACTTTGCCGAAAATGGAACAGGAACAGCCTATACAGTAACGGCAACAGATGCGAATCAGGTAAGCTATGCACTAGGTACCGGTAATGACGAAGGCTTATTCAATATCAGTGGGGGAGTAGTGACTTTCAAGGCTACGCCTGACTTTGAGGTGCCAACTGATGGCAATACTGATAATGCATATGTGATCAA
This sequence comes from Roseivirga sp., assembly GCF_049099775.1. GTDB lineage: Bacteria > Bacteroidota > Bacteroidia > Cytophagales > Cyclobacteriaceae > Roseivirga. The sequence continues at coordinate 113,042 of NZ_JAGDZM010000006.1, forward strand.
TGTGAACGCGACTGATGGGATTAATTCTGTCAATCAAAACGTGATCATAACTGTGACGAATGTTGATGATACTGCTCCGGTATTTACCTCTATCACCACGGTCAACTTTGCCGAAAATGGCATAGGTACAGCCTTCACCGCAGTAGCCACCGATGCCAATGCAGTCACTTATAGTTTAGGTACTGGCAATGATGAGGACTTATTCAATATCAGCGGGGGCGTAGTGACTTTCAAAGTCGCTCCAGATTTTGAGGTGCCAACCGATGGAGATAACAATAACACTTATGTGATTGAGGTAAAGGCGAATGATGGGCCGAATACCGTTTCGCAGACCGTGAATATTACTGTCACCAATGTCAACGACAATAACCCCATCTTTACTTCTCAAGCCGTTACTTCTGTAAATGCGGAGACGGAATATGATTATGCTTTTACAGCTACTGATGGGGATGGAGATGAATTAACGTTTACAGCACCCACTTTACCAACATGGCTTACTTTTACTGCGGGTAGTATTCAGGCAAATACCGTTTCAACATTCGCTGGAGGAGGTAGCACTGCCAATGCTGATGGTACGGGTATTGAAGCATCATTCACCAATATTACGGCTATAACTTCGGACACTAATGGTAATGTTTACGTAGCCAATTCGGATAATAACACCATCCGTAAAGTTACACCAACAGGTGTGGTTACAACTTTGGCTACCAATGTTGCTAATGTTGTTGCACTTGCCGCCAAAGGTAATGGTGATGTTTATGCGGCAGAAGCAACCAAAATAAATAAGATAACTCAAGCTGGAGTGGTGACTACTTTTATAGGAAGTGGCATCGTTTCACTCACAGATATGGTGATTGATAGTAGGGGAACCCTTTACTGGACAGACCTAAATTCAGGTGTAGGAAAACTGTCTCAGGCCTTTACCAATGGGTCTGCTAGTATTGGAGAGGTTTCAGTGATTCATATTAAACAAGCACCAGCGCCCGCAGGGCCACCAACACCTGGAGGACCTCCAGCACCTTCAACACCTTCTGTACCAGGCACAGCTACGATATCCTCGGTTAGCTCGGTAACACCTGGCGGTGCTAAAGCCGTAGGCGATGTGATTGAAATTAAAGTGATTTTCTCAGAAGCCGTTAATGTAACCGGTACTCCTCAGTTGACATTAGAAACAGGTGACACTGACAGGACTATTGATTATAGTGGTGGGAGTGGATCTACTACTTTGATTTTTAATTACACTATTCAACAAGGAGATAAGTTCAAAGACTTAAATTATGTTGACACCAATTCCTTAACCCTTGGTAACGGAGGTATTATTAAAAGCGCTATTATAACGAGTAATGATGCCGTTCTGACTTTACCATCGATAACTTCAGTAAGTGCTTTGGCCTCTACCACAAACTTCTCTATAGGATATCCAGTAGTAACCAATGTTTCTTCTTCTACGGCTGATGGGACAAAAAAATTCGGTGAAACAGTAGAAATTACAGTTACCTTTTCCGAGCCAGTTAATGTCACCGGAACTCCAAAACTAAAGCTGGAAACCGGGAGTACTGATCAGTCTATTGCTTACAATGGCATAGGCAGCAGTACCAATACCCTTTCATTTAGCTATACCGTCCAAGAAGGAGATAATAGCACAGATCTGGATTATCAGTCTGCCTCTGCTTTAACATTAGAAGGTGGCACGCTTAAAGATGCCGATGGAGATGACGCAATTATAACCTTACCAACTCCTGGGAGTACTGGCTCTTTAGCTGCCAATAAATCATTGGTCATTGATGCCCTATTTGAATTCAACAGTCCAAGTGCCTTAGCAATTGACAAAGACCATAATCTTTTTGTGGTGGTAGACGGAACGGATATTGTCAAATTCGATGCTTTATATGCCCCAATCGTAAATATTCCGGGTGTTCCACCTTCTGCACCTGCACCACTCGTTGCCCCAACTACAAATGTCGACTTTTTAGCTTTTGCCCAATTCGATTCAAGCCTAGGCAAAATCGCCATAGGAAAGGACGGACTCCTTTACGCATTTGAAACGGATGAATTTAAACTTCAACAATTCGATAATAACGGAACAGCCACTGTTTTTGCAGGTTCAGGGACAGGCTCCAGAGCAGATGGCATAGGTACCTCAGCCACTTTTACGGACATCAAAGGACTTGCAATAGATCCGAATGGAAATCTCTATGCTGCAGAGACTGACCATGTACGCCAAATAAAAAAGGAGATAGCAGCTTTAAAAGGTACAGCCCCTGCTACGGCAGGCACCCACAATGTGGTTTTGAAAGCAGATGACAATAATGGAGGGACAGCCGAGCAGAGCTTCACCATTACGGTAAATGATGTGACAGACCCTGTCTTCACATCGGGAACTGCGGTCAACTTTGCCGAAAATGGAACAGGAACAACCTATACAGTAACGGCAACAGATGCGAATCAGGTAAGCTATGCACTAGGTACCGGTAATGACGAAGGCTTATTCAATATCAGTGGGGGAGTAGTGACTTTCAAGGTTACGCCTGACTTTGAGGTGCCAACTGATGGCAATACTGATAATGCATATGTGATCAATGTGATCGCGACTGATGGGATTAATTCTGTCAATCAAAACGTGATCATAACTGTGACGAACGTTGATGATACTGCTCCAGTATTTACGTCTAACTCTACAATTGCATTTGCTGAAAACGGTACAAGTACGGTACATACGGCTGTTGCTACTGATGTGGGTGCAATTACTTACAGCTTAGGTGCGGGTAAGGATAATGGCTTATTCAATATCCAAGATGGTGAAATCACTTTTAAGGTTACGCCTGACTTTGAGCAACCAAGTGACAATAATGTAGATAATATCTATGCGATTACATTAGTTGCGACAGATGCGAGTAACAATGCATCAAGTCAGAATGTGAACATCAATGTCACAAATGTGGATGACACCGCTCCGGTACTTACCTCTATCTCTACAGCCTCATTTGTAGAAAATGGTACAGGTACTGTTTATTCGGCTACAGCAACAGACGTCAATGCGGTTACTTACAACTTAGGGACAGGAAATGATGAAAGCTTGTTTAACATCCAAGGGGGCATAGTCACTTTCAAGACGGCTCCTGATTTTGAGCAGCCAGGAGGCAACAATGCTAATAATACCTATGTGATCAATGTTATAGCCACTGATTTATTTAACAATACATCGAATCAAAATGTGACCATCACGGTGACGAATGTAGACGATACTGCCCCAGTACTTACTTCTACCACAACAGCCTCATTTGCAGAAAACGGCACAGGTACTGTTTATTCGGCGACAGCAACAGACGCCAATGCGGTTACTTACAACTTAGGGACAGGAAATGATGAAAATTTGTTTAACATCCAAGGAGGTATAGTCACCTTCAAAACGGCTCCTGATTTTGAGCAGCCAGGAGGTAACAATGCTAATAATACCTATGTGATCAATCTGATTGCAACAGATGATAACAACAATACATCTAATCAGGATGTGACGATAACGGTGACCAATGTGGATGACACCGCTCCTGTATTTACCTCTTCAACAACAGCGACTTTTGTAGAGAATGAATTAGGTACAATATATACAGCCTTGGCAACAGATGTGAATGCCGTTACCTATAGCTTAGGAACAGGTAATGATGAAGACTTATTCAACAATTTGGAAGGCGCTATTACATTCAAAAGCGCACCAAATTTTGAGCAGCCTGGCGGGAATAATGCAAACAATACCTATGTAATCAATCTGATTGCAACAGATGAGAACAACAATACATCCAATCAGAATGTAACGATAACGGTAACAAATGTAAGCGACGTCAATCCAGTATTTACCTCTCAGCCAGTAATTACCGTAAACGATAATGCTATTTATGCATATGCAATTAGTACTTCAGACGCTGATGGAGATAAAGTGACGGTAACAGCTACTAATAAACCCTCATGGCTTTCTTTAGTTGGTGTAGTAGGAAGTGAAGTAACAACTTTTGCAGGAACAGGATCTGGAACTTTTGCGGACGGATCAGGAACATCTGCTGGCTTTAATGGGCCACAAGGAATTGCCGTAGATGGCAATGGCAACGTCTACGTTGCTGATAGCTTTAATAAAAGAGTCAGAAAGATCGATGCCGCAGGAAATGTAACTACTCTGGCTGGAAATGGTAGCTCAGGGGTTGATGATGGACCTGGAACCTCTGCAAGCTTTATGGAGTTGTTTGGCCTTGTTTTAGATGCAGCCGGAAATGTTTATGTGTCAGATCAAGCGGCTAATACAATAAGAAAAATTACTCCGACAGGAGATGTATCTACTTTCGCTGGTTCAGGTAGTGCCGGATCTACAAATGGACAAGGAACTTCGGCTACTTTAAGGTATCCACGTGGGCTTGGTATAGATGCTTTCGGCAATATATATGTAGCAGAACCTGCTAATAATTTAATTAGAAAAATCACTCAAGAAGGTATAGTATCTACTTTCGTAGGGTCAGGTACATTTGGAGCTGCTGATGGGCAAGGAACAGAAGCCAGCTTTTCTGGCCCAACGGGTATAGCAGTAGATGAGTTGGGTAATCTCTATGTCTCAGATGCAAGTAGTAGCAAAATAAGAAAAATCACCAGTGCAGGGTACGTTTCTACCATTGCCGGTTCAGGTAGTCCGACTACTATAGATGGGTCAGGTATAGCTGCCAGTTTTAATAGTCCGTCAGGTATGGCTGTTGACGCTGCAAACAATGTCTATGTAGTAGAAACGAACGGATCAACTATTAGAAAAATTGATCCTGATGGAAACGTGACGACTTTGGCTGGAACAGGTCTTAAGAGCTCCGTAAATGGTACAGGCACTTCAGCAAGTTTTAATAATCCTAGAGGGGTAGCTATTGATAGATCGGGTAACCTTTATGTCACAGAAGAAACTGGTCATAATATCAGAAAAATATCCTCTGAATTTGTCTTGACAGGGGATGCTAACGGATTACCAACTGGAATTTATGATGTTACTTTAACCGCTAGCGATGGCATCGGACAAAATGTTACTCAAGCATTCCAAATTGATGTAGCAGATGTAACGAATCCCATATTCACTTCAGCAACAGCTTTGAGTTTTGCAGAGAATGGGCAAGAAACAGTTTATACAATAGTTGCTACAGATGTTAATCCTATTAGTTATAGTCTAGGAACAGGTAAAGATGAGGCCCTTTTTGATATTTCTGGCCCTACAATATCTTTCAAAACTGCCCCAGACTTTGAAACACCAGCAGATAGTAATACAGATAATATTTATACAATCAATGTGATAGCCAACGATGGTACAAACACCATAAGTCAGGATGTTACCATTACTGTAACAAATGAAAGCGATGTCAATCCAGTATTCACATCCCAACCTGTTATTACAATAAACGACGATGAAACGTATAACTATGCATATTCAACTGCTGATGTGGACGGTGATATTGTAACCGTAACAGCTACGAATAAGCCATCTTGGATCACTTTGGATAGTAGTGTAGGCAGAACGGTAACAACATTTGCAGGTAGCGGTAATGAAGGTTTCGTAGATGGAATCGGTACACTTGCAAGTTTTGAAGGGCCAAGTGGAATAGTTATCGATGGCTTAGGCAATCTTTTTGTTGCTGATTCTCGAAACCGTAGAATTAGAAAAATTGATCTAGCAGGAAATGTAACAACATTTGCAGGTTCAGGACAGGAAGGATCTAATGATGGTCAGGGTACGGCTGCTAGTTTTAATGAACCGTTTAATATGGTGATCAATTCTGATGGAGACCTTTTTGTTACTGATCAAAAAGCACATAATATTCGAAAAATAACAACTGCTGGTTTGGTGACAACATTTGCAGGGTCAGGTAGTCCCGGAGCCATCAATGGCAATGGTACATTCGCCAGTTTCAACGAACCTTTTGGAATTGCGGTCGATTCAGAGGGCAATCTATATGTTACTGACACAAAAAATAATTCGATCAGAAAAATTCAACCAAATGGCGAAGTAAGCACCTTTGCAGGCTCTGGTACAGCAGGGGCGGTCAACGCACAAGGTTTGTCAGCTAGCTTTAATTTTCCAATAAGCATCGCGATTGACAAAGACGATAATCTATATGTCACAGAAGCAGCAAATCATGTGATTAGGAAGATTGATAAGGATGCCAATGTGACAACTTATGCTGGTATTGTAGGTAGCGCAGGGTCGGCAAATGGAACAGGTACAATGGCCAGCTTTACACAGCCAGCAGGAATTGTTATAGATGCATCAAACACTATTTATTTGACAGAATATGATGGTCAGAGAATAAGAAAAATCGATGCAAATCAAGTGGTTACTACACTTGCAGGCACAGGTACAGCAGGTAGCGCAGATGGAATAGGAACAGGAGCCAGTTTTCATAATCCACTCTCGTTAGCACTTGATGAAAACGGCACTATTTATATAGCTGAAGCAGAAGGGCATAGAATAAGAAAAATTTCACCAGACTTTAGACTAACAGGAGATGCTACTGGCCAACCTGCCGGCGTTCAGTCGGTTACACTTACAGCCAACGACGGAAATGGTGGTACAGCTACACAAATATTTAACATTAACGTAATAGATGTTACTAGCCCAGTGTTGACCTCAGCCATAGCAGCTAATTATGCTGAAAATGGAACTGGAACGGCCTATACGGTTACAGCTACAGACGCAAACGCCGTTACTTACAGTTTAGGCACAGGTAATGATGAAGATTTATTCAATATTTCTAATGGAGTAGTGACGTTTAAGACCTCACCAGATTTTGAGATACCAACAGATGGAAACACTGACAATGCTTATGTGATTAATATGATTGCCACTGATGCTAATAGCAATGCGGCTAATCAAAATGTGACTATTACAGTGACCAATGTAGATGATACAAAACCCGTCTTTACGTCAGGCTTGACAGTAAATTATGCTGAAAATGGTTCAGGTTCAGTTTACACGATAGCCGCTACAGATGCAAATACTGTTACGTACAGTTTAGGCGCAGGTAATGATGAATCACTGTTTGATCTGACAGGAGGAGTGGTGACCTTTAAAACGTCACCAGACTTTGAGAATGCTATAGATGGCGACGGTCAGAACACCTATGAAATAGAAGTCAACGCAACAGATGGATTGAATACGGCTACTCAAACCGTAGTGATCACGGTTACTGATGTAGATGAAATACTACCAGTCTTCACATCAGCCATAGCAGCTAATTATGCTGAAAATGGAACTGGAACGGCCTATACAGTTACAGCTACAGACGCAAACGCCGTTACTTACAGTTTAGGCACAGGTAATGATGAAGATTTATTCAATATTTCTAATGGAGTAGTGACGTTTAAGACCTCACCAGATTTTGAGATACCAACAGATGGAAACACTGACAATGCTTATGTGATTAATATGATTGCCACTGATGCTAATAGCAATGCGGCTAATCAAAATGTGACTATTACAGTGACCAATGTAGATGATACAAAACCCGTCTTTACTTCACCTTTA
>NZ_JAGDZM010000007.1:0-788994 GCF_049099775.1 Roseivirga sp.
ATTCGCTACCATTGTCGGCAGGTGAGCTTTGGTCATTCCATTGGAGCACATTGTCTCCATCAGTAGCTGCAGTTGATCCTGCATCGGAGAATGCTTCAAGATCACCTCTCAACCAAAGGGCAATGTTAGAATTCACACCACCAGGGCCGCAGGTAACAAATGCTGTACCGATAGTAAAGAATTGACCGTCAGCTATATCTATACCGTCAAACGAAAGAACACTGCCATTAAATGTTCCTCCCGTGACAATCATAGCGTTGGTCATATCTCCATCAACATCACTAATAAGTAAAGAGTAAGATGATGCATCAGCAGTGGAGAAATTTGTGCCTGTTAGGTCAAACTGAAGTTCTGTTTCACCAACGTTTCCAGTATCCTGCGCTTTCCATACCCTAGTCATTCTTTCAGCTATAGTCGACGGTACGTCACTTGTTTCTAAGCCACCGTTATTTCTGTCAGTGGAACCATTGTCATTACCCCAAACGAAGTAGTCTTTATCGTCATCGAATCCGTTAGCGTTATCTCCATTTGAGGTAGCAACATTACCCAAACCAACTGTAAGAATATCATCAGTGTCTTGAGCAGTTGACTGTTTTTGAACAAAGCATCCATCATCGTCACGGCCAATTCCTGCGATGTCATTGCTGTATGCAGTGTTATCAGCATAAGTCCAGATTATGGTGGCCCCATCAGAGGCTACATAGTCACCTTCTCTCACACTTCCAGAGATGACTTCATTCGTTATAGCATCACCATCGGCATCATTCGACAATGTGATACCATATTTAATCGCCAAGTAAGTGTATACCTGTTGTTTCTGTAAATCGGTAATGTCGTTATCAAAAATGATAATTTCAGAGATCGCCCCATTGTAATTCAAAGTTCCTGACCTTTCACCAATAAAGACATCCTTAGAACCACTTAAATCTGTTGTATTGGCCCCAGAAGTTCTTGTTAAAGTGCCTGCTCTTATTTCTTCAAGAATTCTACTAGTACCATCGTACTCTCCTGAGACTAAATAAGGTGCAGTTGGATTATCGAATGCGTTGACATTGAGGTTGATGTCGTTACCCCAATGAGCAAGTGTAACCTGAGTGTTGCTTCTATACCCAAAATGAAGGTCTTCATTAGTGGTTCCTCCAGGAGAACCTAGGATATAGTTTGTCTGATCATCCTGTCTTAACCCAAGGGCTATTAAAGTGTAATCGCCTCCATTGGCGGCGCCAGATTTTATGTTGGGTAAGTTTCCAAAAGTCAATCGATCATCAGTCCCATCAAAGTCAATGGTTGGATTGAAATTGATATTATCGGTAGTATTATTCTTGAACAATGGCGGAGTTCCATCAGCAATGGCATTTTCATTACCAGCTTGATCTGTCCATGTCGCTAGGGTTGTATTATCAAGGAGTGTTGATGTACCTGCATCTGCTCTTAACCAAACGTACAAGTCTGTATCCACACCACCTGGACTACAAGTGGTACGGGCAGTTCCCAAAGTAAAGAACTGGCCATCAGTGAGGTCAATGTCACTAAACGTTACTACATCACCGGCAAAAGAGGAGGCTGGTACAATAGTAGGGCTTGTTAAGCCTGATGCGTCTGATATAATCAAGTTGTAATCTGAAAGACTACCGGTATACCCTAGGCCGGTTAAGTCAAAAGAGATATCTGTGGCGCCAACGGTTCCCGCATTTTCGTCTGCTCTCCAGACGGTTAACATACGCTCTGTAACGACTCCTTCGGTGTAGGCCACCGAACTAGCTTCAGTAGCACTGGCACCGTCATTACCCCAGACAAGGAATGAGTCATCTGTTGCAAAACTATTGCTGTTGGCATTGTTACTAGCAGCTATTTCACCAAGTCCCATGGCTACGATAGAACCGGTGTTTACACTCTTGGACTGTTTTTGTTCTAGACATGAATTGTCATCTCTACCGATACCAGCAATGTCATTTGCATAACCACTATTGTCAGTAGCGTTCCAGATGGTACCACCATCGGCTGCTAAATAGTTCGTAGCTGAGGTTTGATCCAATGTGATACCATATTTAATGGCTAGGTAGGTTTGAATTTGAAGATGTTCTGTGTCATCAGGTCGTACAGAATAAGAAATTACTTCCCCGACTTGGCCGTCATAGTGATTGGCGGTAGCAAAAGCGTTGGTAGAAGTATAGCTGCCAATTTCATAATCTACATTGACGGAGGTAAGGAATGTTCCTGAGCTCAGATCAGCCTGCTCGAGGCCATTTACGAACATATCAGTTGATGTGGCAGCATCGGCATTATCGCGAATTCCGAATAAATAAGTTTCTCCTGCATTGACTTGAGATATTGTTGAAGAAGATATTCCTCTTCTCCACCTTGTACCTGTTCCTCCAATGGCATGAGTAATCACTTCACCCGTAAATGCACCTGTAGTACTTCCTAACGCCAAAGCTCCGAATACATCAGTAGCACCAGCTGGAGATGTAAATCCAATTAACACATCCTCGTCAGTAGCATCAGTGAGGCTATTGTCAGGATTTACTACCATGTAATATGCCACTGAATGAAACCCCGCAGAACCAGTTATTTCCTCGGTATTTGATTCATCAAAGTTTACAGTTGGGTTAAAGTTGATAGAGTTTTCACTGTAATTTGGTTCATTACCCGACGCTGCTGTTGCATCATTTCCATCACCAGACTTATCAGACCAAGTATTGATATTTGTGCCATCTGTAGTTACGTCAGGCCCATCATTGGCCTTTAGCCATAAAGACAGATTTTCTACAATACCACCAGGGCCACATTCAAAATATTTTGTTCCCAATGTAAAGTATTGACCATCCTCAAGGTCTACTCCATCGAATGTTAATGTGTTTCCGACCAGTGTTCCACCAGTCAGGACAGTTGCATTGCTGAAGTCGGCATTAGAACTGTTAGAAGCTATTAATAAACTAAAATCATCTTCATTTGTACTTAAGCTTAGGCCAGTAATATCGAATGAAACTGAGGTAGTTAATACTTCGTTTTCCTCAGCAACTCGCCAGACACGATTAAGCCTTGAGTCAATAGTATCAGGCTTGGTCAATGATGTAGTTTCAGTCAAAGCTGCTCCGTCATTACCCCAAATTAACCAAGTGTCATCCGTGCTGATTGAAGCACCACGATCTATGGTGACCACACTGCCTACATTTTCACTTCTTGAGGCCGGTTGATCTAATTCTGAGTCGTCATCTCGACCTATACCAGCAATATCATTGTTGTACTCTAAATAACCACCTATGGCGGCGCTACTGGTGGTATTAAAGATGATATCCCCGGCAGAATTCACATAATTAATTGGTGAAGACTGATCTAGTGTAATCCCATATTTTATTGCTAAATAGCTTTCGATCCTATTTCTTCCTGCTGTTGTGAGTGCTGCTGGGTCATTACAATAGATAAACTCAGCAATTTCTCCGCGGTAAGAACCTGCCGCTGTAGTATTATTATGATAACGAGAGGCACCATTTACATCACCTAGACCAATGGCACCTGTATGATTATATAATAAGCCTACACTACTTAATGAACCAAAGCTCTGTCCGTTTAAGTAAAGTGTAATAGTTCCTGTTGAAGAAGTATTTCCATCAAATTCAAGCGTTAGAATGTACTCTGTATCGGTGGAAATACTGGAAGTACTTACAAAGCTGGTAGGTGTGACTGTATTCCACGGAGCTCCTGTGCTACCGCTATTACCTCTGTTCCAAACTGAACCATACAGTATTCCTCCATCAATATGTATCCCCAATCCATTTGTTCCACCGCCTTCTTCAAATAACTGTTGTCGGGTAGAAATATCACTAGACGTTCTAAAAGCTATATTAATAGATTTTTTTGTGTAAGGTCCATTTTGATTATAGTCATCACTATTTGGTGTCAACAGTCCAGTTTCGGTTCCATTGAGAAAATCTACGGTCGGATTAAAATTAATTGCGCTTGTGGAACTTCTGAAAGTAGGTGCTGTGGTCAATGTGGTAAAGTTGTTATCTGCCACAGACTGATCTTCCCAGAAACCTACAGAACCACCTTCTGTAGAAGCTGCTCCGCCATTAGATACAAATGCCCCATCATTGGCTTTTAGCCAAGTTCTTAATACGTTGTTGGATTTATAACCTCCAGGTCCAACGGTTTCGATAAGGTTATCGTCACTTGCCACGGCAGCGGATACCCCAGCCACAAGATCAAGTCCAGAATCATTAGATCTGGTATCATTAGGAAAGGTACTGATGTCTGTTAAATCTATACCTGCGGCTACGCTAACTGTACCAGTGGTAACAGAATTTCCACCATTCGACACATAACCATTAACCACATCGGCGGGGAATATAGAATAACCAAAAATTGATTGGTTGGCTGAGATTCCGAGTTCTGTGAAGGATACGGCAACTCCTTGAATAACTTGCGCTGGTTGTGCGACATCAGTACCAATATTCAGTAGCGGTAATGGCGTGCTACCCGCAGTTTCTCTTCTTAGGATAAGGTAGTTGTTAAAAGATGACCCACTTCCTGGCCAGTCATTTTCTGAAATACCTATCAATGTGCTATAGGATGCTGGTGTACCATCTGAATTGAGGCTTGTAATGGCTGCAATAGCAATATTATCATTTCCTCCTCTTTCTATGACTGGAAAAACGGCTGTTGTTGGATCTGAAGTTTGTATTCCCGAATACCAGATGACATCTACGCGTTCCGTTTCTACCTCAATACTCCCAGCTGCGGCATCATCAATATTTACCAGAATATTGTCATATCCTGCGTTTAGATTTCCGCTTAGATAAATTGCGTCGGCATCTTCAACTTCGTCGGCATCTAGGTTCGCAATGTCATCGGTAGGAGGTGTATTATCCACTAATGTGCTATTTAGCGTTAGCCAAATGTTTACGAGTCGATCAGTGGATAAAGCTCTATTAAGTACTAGGGTATCAGGTGCTAGAAATCGATCATATGTTACACCACCGACTACATAAGAGCTTACTTTGATGTTGTTCCCCACGCCATAGTTAACCGTTATTTCTTCACCAGCATCATCGGTTAAAGAGTTTCCAGCATCACTCGGTATTTCTACATTAAGATTTGAGGTAGCAGTACCTGAAACGGTAGTGGTATTGATAGTGGTAATATCTGATTGCGCTTTTAGCGTTACGCCATAGCAAACAAAGAGCCCTAAGCTTAGTAATATCGTCAGCAGTTTATTAATGTCAGCAGTTTTGGTTCAAGCTATTTCGTTCCTATATGTAAACCCAGAGGGAGAAATTCCCTACTTTAATTTGGATCACATTTATAATTAAATTCTTAGCTCAATGATTTCAACAGATTTTAACCTGAGCATTCGTCTACTATTGAAGATCATGCCAAAGTTAAAGTATGTAGAAAGGCAGCAATAATCGGTGTTTTTTATTAATTGACCATGTCAATTCCGAATTAATTAATCCCATTTTGGGAAAAATAACCCAGACAGGTATAGATGACTAAAAATGTAATTCAAATACATTAAACTGTTTTTGAGATACATTTATAAAATTGTAAAGTGTGATTTACAATCTTTTCTTTTAAAATGAGAGCTGCTTATTTAATAATAAGTCGTTTAGTAAGTGCTTTGCGCTTGTCTACTTGTATTTTAATGAAATAGATGCCTGATTTGAGGTGGTCTGTACTGAAAGAATGAAGGTTGTTTTCTATTGACAATGAGGCATTTAATACTCGAGAGCCTTGGCTATTGAATACATACAAGTTTACCTCTTTAGTTCCTTCTGGTAAATCAATTTTTAGTTTTACTTCTTGACTAACTGAAACTGGGTTTGGCATAACTACTACCTTAAGAGATTCCTCAGCACTTATAAAAACACTTTCCACAGGAGAGTAACTTGACGCTCCTCCAACGTCAGTTTGCTTTAATCTATAATAGGATAAACCTTTCAGTGGTGATTGATCTGTAAAGCTATACTCGTTTAGGCCATCGCTTGTTCCAGCGCCATCTAGCCGAGCTATAACCTCGTATTCAATACCATCGGCACTTCTTTCGATTGAGTAAAAAGCGTTATTTTCCTCAGAGGCAGTAGACCAAGAAAGGGCTACGTTGGAACTTTTAGCTTCAGCCTTAAATTCAATTAGTTGGATCGGTAAAGCATCATTCTCTATTGATCCTAGTGTATAATAGAAGCCTTCCCCACTAGTAAAATCGTAATCGAAAGTTACGGTATTGTTTACCGCGTCTATGGCAGTTGGTTCTATGAGCGTGACGCCAGTACTAAAGTCGTCGTTGGTAGAAACCATCATCCTTACAAGGTTCAGGTTATTGTCTCCCGTTGGCGTTCCAGTCACGTCGTCCAAGTCAAAAGTCACACTAACTGTTCCTACTGTTCCTGTTTCTTGGGCTTGCCATTCTCTGTTCAATCGGCTATTGATGCCGTCTGGTCTTTCTCGATTTCTTGTGGCTTCTAACTCGGCATTGTCATTACCCCAAATAAACCAAGAATCATTATTATCCCAACTACTAATGGCTATATCAACAATAGCATCATCATTTTCGCTCTTTGAACGAACTTGATCAAGGCATGATAAATCGTCACGGCCGATGCCGGCTATATCGTTAAAGTAAGTGGCGCTTCTGGCTGCATAATCCCAAATTATATCGCCATCTGCAGCTACGTAGTCTCCTTCTCTAATACTGCCAGATATTATTTCATTGGTGGTCATATCATCGTCGTTGTCATCGGTTCGCGTTATGCCATATTTTATGGCTAAATACGATTCTGCTCTTGCTAATTCTTCACCATCAAGTACGGAGGAGAAAACTAAAACTTCTGCGATATTACCTTGAAATTGAGCTCCGTTCTGGTAACTGCTTTGATTGCCAATTGCCCAAGTATCGGCAGCATCTAAAGTGGTGGCATCCGATGTCCCTGATGCCACGTTTAGTGAATTTATATACAGATTAACCGCTCCTGAAGCTGCTTGAATTCGTGTTCCAGTGGCAATATATGGTTCACTGTCATTATAAGTAGCCGTAGGGCTTCTTGCGGTAAAAGTATTCGTATTCGCAGCGTTAAAAACAACTTCACCATCGTGCATCCCTAAGCCATAATCGTTAGAACCTCCGTCGTCTTCAGCGCCTATTAAAGAAGGAGAATTGTCTATTGCATTATCAGTTCCTTGGTTTTGGGCTGTTTCAAAAACAGCGATAAGTGTCATGTCATCGGATACATTGTTAGAAGCTGCAGCAGTTTCCATATAGGAGTTATTGGTAGTGTTCTGGTCTGAGATGAATAGACTTGGGTTAAAATTGATTTCTTCAGTTCTAAAAACAGGAGGTACTGTGGCACCGCCACCACCATTAGCTTCTGACGCATTAGTGGAAGGTGAGCTTTGGTCATTCCATTGCTGAACATTGTCTCCGTCAACAGCAGGGGTTGAGCCTGCATCGGAGAATACTTCTAGGTCTCCTCTAAGCCAAAGGCCTATGGAACTATTTACTCCGCCCGGTCCACACGTTTCAAGTGCAGTGCCTAGCGTAAAATACTGTCCATCTGTTAAGTCGATTCCAGTAAATGAAAGTACGTCTCCATTGAATGTGCCGCCGGCCACCAGTGTGCCTCCAGCCATTGTTCCACCACTTCCGGCATCAGCAATTATGAGTCTATAATCAGAGGCATCGCTTGTCGAGTAGCCCAGTCCAGTCAAATCAAACTGAATTTCAGTTTCGCCAACAGTTCCTGTGTCTTCAACCCTCCAAACCCTTCTCATTCTTTCGGAAACAGTACTTGGTAGATCGGTTAAGTCTCCTGCAGCCGTGGCCTGATCCGTGGCGACTCCATCATGTCCCCAAACAAGGTAATCACCATCATCACTAAATGAATTGAGGTTTTCTGCATTGGTATTTTCAACGCTTTCTAGCCCTATAGTAAGAATACTTCCATCATTAACGCTTGATGATTGTTTTTGGCTGAAACAACTAATATCGTCTCTACCAATACCTGCAATATCATTGCTGTAAGTGGCATTGGTAGTAATATTCCATAGTTCTGTTGTTCCGTCAGACCATAGATAATTGGCCTCGAGTGTAATTCCATACTTTACCGCCAAGTACGTGGCTACTTGTTGCCTTTGAGTGGCAGTCAAGTCATCACTGAACATCGCTACTTCTGAGATTGATCCTTCTAAAAAGTTAGTAGCAGTAGTGTTGTTAGTTGTTCCGGTACCATCTGGTGTGGCGCCTAAAAAGATGATATTGTCCGAACTTTGATACGTTGAGTTTGGTGTATCCGTATCTTCCGTACCTAAGTCAAGGCTGTAATAATAGTCTGTAGCATCTTTATAAGCAGTGTGGATGTTTGGTGTATTATAGACAATCGTTCTACTCGCATAATCAGCACCACTCGTGTTATCGGTGTAGTTATCCTTATGATATAAAATCTCCGTGGTTGAATTATTTCTTGCTATTCCCCATCCATCTGGCCAATCGAAAGTTGCTGTTTTAATAATGAAAGGTGACCATGCGTCAGAACCTGAATTAATTGTGCCTACTAGAAAGACAGCTTGCTGATCAGGACTTAAATTTGATGCATCGGCAATTTCCATGTTGTCCGAATTGATTGCAGTAAAATCAACTGATGGGTTAAAATTGTGGTTATTTGTATTTAATTCCGGTTCGCTAGTTGAAGACGCATTGTTGGCTTTTCCTGATTGGTCTGACCATCCGGTGACATCGGAACCACTTGTAGAAATACCAAGATCAGCTCTTAACCAAATTTGAAGATTGGCATCTGGTACTCCCCCAGGACTGCACTGACTTTTAGATACGCCTAGCGTAAAATATTGACCATCTGTCAAATCTATATTTTCAAAAGTTAGTACAGTGCCGTTAAATGTACCACCAACGATTGTACTACCACTTTCTAATGAGGTATTGTCACCTCCACTGGCAATAATTAATTGATAATCAGTTTCATCGGTGCTATAGCCAGGAAGCCCTGTTAAATCAAATGAGATGTCAGTAAGACCTACATCTCCTGTGTCTTGTGCTCTCCAAATTCTGAGCATTCGTTCGGTTACTGTTCCTGGTGTACCTGCGGTGGTTATGCTACCAAAATCAGTGCTGGCGCCATCCGAACCCCAAGTGAGGAAATCTAGGTCATCGTCGAAGGAATTACTATTTGCAGCGTTATTTGCAGCGATTTCACCTAAACCTATGGTTAAAATTGAACCAGTATTAACGCTTGAAGACTGTTTTTGCTCTAAACATGTGTCGTCGTCTCGGCCAATACCCGCCACATTTGTTACAAAACCCGTATCGTCGGAATAATCAAACGTAATGGTCGTTCCGTCTGAGGCAACATAGTCACCTTCCACTACTGCACCTCCTAAGGTTTCGTTTGGCGTGGCGTCTGCATCATTGTCATTAGTAAGTGTGGTGCCGTATTTAATGGCTAGGTAACTTCTTATTTGTTGTGCCTCCAGGTCTGAAACATTCTCATTATAAACGATCACTTCTTGCATATCACCGAAGAACCGTCGTCCACCATTATTCCCTAAGTTGTTCGTTTCAGATTGTCTACCAATTGAAACAGGGCCTTGGTTAGAAGCGTGTGTATTATTTTGTGTTATCCCAGAGTCATCGATATCTATGTCTACTCCAGTGTTGGTACTAACAATTGTGCCATCTATAATATAATTCTTTGTATCACCAGTTCCAGAATTGGTATTGAAATCCCCTTCGGCCAAGTAACTAGTGTTATTGGGTGATATGTTAAAGTTTACCTTTCCATCAGCGACGATATTGGCACGATCACCATATCCGGCTATGCCTACAGCTGAATTATTATTATTACCAAAGTTGTATATCCACTTATTGTTTCTGTCCCCTCCGGTAAATGTTGTTTCTGGTTCTATCGATGAAAAAATATGTGATCCCCCATTTGCAGCCGGAGCAAATATGAAATTGCTACCTAGCGTAAATCCGATTTCATTCGTGCCGGCATCCCAATTTAGCCCAGGATTAAAATTAAGATCTGTTTCTACCCAGGTTGGGGCACGATTCGTAACGCCACCGTCATTAGTAGCATCGAAATCATTTCGACTTTGATCGCCCCAAGTTTCTACAGTTTGTCCGTCAGTGGCAGCCGTAGTTCCAGTATTGAAGGTTTCAGCATCAGCTTTGAGCCAAAGTGAAAGTCCGTCTTGAACATTTCCTGGTGTACAAATGAAGAATTGTGTACCTAAGGTAAAGTATTGACCATCGGATAATTCTACATCTGGGAACGTGATTACGTCACCATTGAATGTGCCACCTGTGACAAGGGTAGCACTGGAAAAATCACCATTAGAACTATTGCTGGCAATCATTAAGGCAAAGTCATTGGTATCAGTGGTGTAGCCCAAACCGGTTAAATCGAAGGAAACATCGGTAACGCCAACCGAGTTTTCTTCCGCTACTCGCCAAATGCGCTCTATTCTTTCATTGATAGCATCAGGTTTGGTTACCAATCGACTTGATGAGCTAAGGCCACCATCATTTCCCCAAATGAGCCAAGTATCGTCTGAACCGATGGCTGAATTTCTATCAATTTGAACTAAACTACCGGTGTTTTCACTTTGTGATGATAGTTGTTCTAATTCAGAATTGTCATCGCGACCTATGCCGGCAATGTCATTGTTGTATTCTAAATAGCCGCCAATTGCTGCCGCTGTTGTGGTATTGAATATTGTTGAACCGTCGGAATTAACATAATTTATTGGGGAAGATTGGTCTAGGGTGATACCATACTTTAAGGCTAAATAACTTTCAATTCTATTTCTCTGGGTAGTTGGGAAAGAGCCTGGTTCGTTGCAGTAAACAAATTCTGGAATACTGCCATAAAAAGAAGCGGCGGCGGTGGTGCCATCATCATATCTAGACTGTGAATTTGTATCGCCAAGGCCAATGCCGTCTGTATCATTGAAGAGTAAGCCAACGCTTGAGATTGTCCCGAAATTTTCTCCGTTTAAATAGGCCGCTACTGTACCCGTTCCTCCAGAATTACCATTGAACTCTAAGGTTACGATATATTCTGTATCGGTACTAATACTCGTACTAGTAGAGCTAAAGCCCCAATTATCCCCTGTGCCATCGGTATTTGGTATGTTCCAAGCGCCAACATACAGGTCACCATTTCTTATATAAACATTGATACCTCTGTCATTACTACCTTGCTCATATATCTGCTGTTTAACGGTAACATCATTGCCCGTCCTAATTGCAATATTTATTCCTTTAGTGGTGTATGATGTGGCGGTGTTGAAGTCTGTATTGTTAGCGATTTGTAATCCGCGCTCAGCTGCATCTAGAAAATCAACTGTCGGGTTAAAATTTATATCATCTAGGTTTGAAGCAGAACCATCTCTATAAGTTGGGGCGGTGGTTAAAGTAGTCGCGTCGTGATCACCAAGCCATTCGTCTTGCCAATCGGTTACTGTCGATCCATCTGTGCTAGTTGTCACACTTTCATCGTTATTTGCCTTTAACCAAGTATTTAATGCTGCTTTATAGCCTCCTGGTCCAACTGATTTGGTCAGATTATTATCACTGGCAACGGCTGTAGATACTCCTGCAATAAGATCTAGTCCTGAACCTGTGGTGCCTGTAGGGTAGTTTGTAGAATTTGTAAAATCTACTAAGTCCGAACCGGTTACGGTTACATCGTCAGCGAAAATTGAATAGCCATAGACGATATCATCCGCAGCAATACCAAATTCATCAAACGCAATAGCACTGCCATGAATATTTTGGGAGCCCAAGACTTGAACTGGAATTGGGTTTGATGTAGCATCTTGTCTCCTCATTACTAAGGAGATATGCGATTGGCCTAAATTTCCCCAATCTGTTGTTCCATCATTACTTACACGTACAACCGTTGGATAGTAATCGTTTGGATCACCATTAGCATCAAGCCCACGAACGGCAGCTACACGAATGTCGTCGTTACCGCCTCTTTCAATAATTGGAAAAACTGCTGTTGTTGGAGATGAGGTAACCACTCCAGTATAATAGAGAATGTCTATTCTTTCTACATTCGCAAAGTTTGTAGAATTGTTTGTCAAGATATTGTCATACCCTGCATTACTTAATCCGCTTAAATAAAGCCCTTCTTCGTTATCTTGTTGTTCAGGGTCTAAAAATATTTCATCAGGAGTAGGCCCAGTTTCGGTTCTATCATATTCGTAAAAAATGATTAGTTGTCTACCTGCATCTGTTCTTCTAATGATGAGGGTGTCTGGTAGTACAAAATTATCATACAAAGTGCCACCTACTGTATAATCTGTAATAAATTGATTCTGTACCTCTCCATACCTAACCAGATAGGATGTGCTTGCCAATATTCCTCCACTCGCGTCGGAAGGGGAACTGACAGTGTATGAGCTGGTTGTTAGGCCTGTAGTTGTTGTAGAAAATGATGCTGAAGCAATTGGTGTTTGTCCAAAACAAGTCAAGCTTGTTATTAAAAGTATAACAAGCAACCCGGTCATCCGAGATGAATTATATGTAAATAGTTTTGCCAACACAGGGTTCAGGTCGTCTAAACTTGACAGTCTAGATCGATCAAAGATAACGTTTTTGGTTGCGTTATCTTACCATCTTATACCCGAAAACTATCATTTCCCCTACCGCTTACATTAAAAATTTAATGGATTATCAAAGGAAATAGCCGATTACTTGCTGTGAACGACAAAATGATGAGTATGAAGTTTCTTTATTTGTATGTAAGCTGAGTTATCAAACAAGTCAATAAATAAATTCTCCAGCGTCACTTTTTATCGTAAGTTTCTTCTTTTCAGAAGCTTGCACTTGCCCTATCACTTGTGCAGGTATACCGAAGGACTCTGAAATGCTGATAATTTCATCTGCGATACTTTGATCTGCATAAATTTCCATACGATGACCCATGTTGAACACTTTATACATTTCCTTCCAATCTGTATTACTTTCTTCTTGGACCAGTTTGAATAAAGGTGGAACATCGAAGAGATTATCTTTGATAATATGAAGCCCCTCTATAAAGTGGAGAATTTTTGTTTGTGCGCCTCCGCTACAGTGAATCACTCCGCCTAGCTCATTTCTAAATTTCTTAAGAATCTCCACCATTACTGGGGCATAGGTTCTAGTGGGCGATAAAACTAATTGCCCGGCGTCAAGAGGAGAACCATCTACCGAATCAGTAAGCTTCTTGCTTCCTGAGTAAACAAGGTCGCTTGGCACACTTGGGTCAAAGCTCTCGGGGAATTTTTCTGCTAGATATTTATGGAAAACATCATGTCGGGCAGATGTAAGGCCATTGGAACCCATACCACCGTTGTATTGACTTTCATAATTGGCTTGGCCAAAAGAGGCTAATCCAATGATAACTTGCCCTGGTTTAATTTTTTCATTTGTGATAACGTCTTTACGTTTCATTCGGGCTATAACCGTACTATCAACAATTACAGACCTAACTAAATCACCTACATCTGCCGTTTCGCCGCCAGTACTGATAATATTTAAGCCATTATCTCTGAGCATTTGAAGCACTTCTTCGGTGCCATTGATTAAGGCAGAGATGACTTCGCCAGGAATAAGGTTTTTATTTCGCCCAATTGTAGAAGAAAGTAAGATGTTATCTATTGCGCCAACACAGAGTAGATCATCAATATTCATGATGATGGCATCCTGCGCTATACCTTTCCATACGGTAATATCTCCAGTCTCCTTCCAATACATATAGGCCAAAGAAGACTTTGTACCGGCGCCATCGGCATGCATAATATTGCAATAGTCATCATCTCCACCCATGAAGTCAGGTACTACTTTGCAAAAGGCTTTAGGGTAAAGGCCTTTATCAAGGTTTTTGATAGCGTTGTGTACATCTTCTTTTGAGGCAGAAACTCCTCTTTGCATGTATCGATCGTTCATGGCGAGTGATTTAAACCACAAAAATAAGAAAGCCTCCTAATAGGAGGCTTCAAACCATAAATTACTTTACAATAAGGCTTATTAATTACGATCAATTTTGGTTTTGTCGTATTCTAATACCTTAAACTCTGTTCGGCGGTTTTGCTGGTGCAAAGTATCATCGCACTCGGTATCGTTGTCACAGCCATTGATCAAACGTGTTTCACCATATCCTTTAGCTACCATTCTGCTTCTGGCTATTCCTTTAGAAACAATGTAGTCTACGGCGGCCTTAGCCCTATTTTCTGACAATAACATGTTAGCGTCGTCAAAACCGCGTGAATCTGTATGGGAACTCAATTCTACCTGAACTATGGCCGGATTATCTTGAAGAATACTTACGAGTTTGTCAAGTTCTATTGCCGCATCAGAACGTATTTCAAACTTATCTAAATCATAATAGATGTTTTCTAACACAATGGTGGCATCCAAAATTATCGGATCGAGGGTTAAATCTTCAGTAAAAGTCTTTTCAGTAAATCGTTCGATCAATTCTTCTTGAGGTATACCTTGGCCTACTGTTGAGAAGATTCTTCTTGCGGTAAAGAAATCGTCGGCTTCACCAATGAGTGTATAGTCTTTTTCCGGATCGATCGGAAAGTTATAAGAACCACCTCTACTACTTAGTACATCGTCAATTACTTGATCGTTTTCATCAAGAAGCTTTACTCTTACATTCCCTAAAATTGTTTGAGTACTATCGTCATTGCGTCTGTAAGTAGTTCCTTTCAGTAAGTAGGTAATCTGCTTTAGGTCACTTGAATTATCGATAAAGCTATATAGATCATCTCCACCTTTCCCGCCACTTCTATTAGAGGTATAGAAGCCTTCAAAAGGAAAATCTGTGTAGATCAAACCAAAGTCATCGGCAGCGGAATTAAATGAAGGTCCCATATTTCTTATGGTCACGTTTCCTCCTTTGTTTTCTGCAGAAAATAGGTCTAACATTCCGAACCCGGCATGTCCATCAGACGCAAAATAGAGTTTGTTATCCGGTGCCACATAAGGAAAAGCCTCATCGCCTGCGGTATTAATGGCATCACCCATATTAGTAACACCGCCCCATCGGCCTCTGTCATTTAAAGTAGCTCTGTAAATGTCTGATCCACCAAAACCACCAGGTCTATCGGAAGCAAAATAAATTGTATTGCCTGCTTGATTGAATGTAGGAGAAGTATCCCAATGTTGTGGACTATTAATAGGCATAGCAACCGGAGTGCTCCATTTGCCATTCTTTTTGGTCGAAATAAATAAGTCTACGCTACGTCTACCTTTCTTTTCGTTGGCATTTCCTTTGGCAAAAATCACTGTATTGCCATCAGGAGAGAAGGCAATTGAACCTTCGTTAATTTCGGGTTGATTAAATGCTCCTGGTATCGGGCCTAATGTAGCAGCATCAGGAATAAGTTCACTTATGGCTACTTGATACAAATCGCTAAAAGGCATATCATACCGATCGAAGGTTTCGGATTCTCTTGTGCTTGCGAAAAATAGCGTGTTATTAAAAAAGAAAGGGCTGTATTCCGCCTGTTCAGAATTAATAGCATCGAGTGGGGTTAAATCCACGTTGCGAACATAAAGCCCAATGCTGTCTAATTTTTCTAAATTTTGAATTTCTTGTTGAGCCCGCTCTTTATAAATTTCAACAGAAGCAAAATCAACATAGTCGGCCAGAATGGCTTTCGCATTGTCATATTGCTCATCGGCTTTTAAAGCCAGTGCATAGTTTATTTGTAACTCTTCATTTTCGAAACCAGCTTCTAGCGCTTTTGCATAATAGGGCAATGAAGCTTTAGGGTTGCCTAGTTTTCGATAAGATTCTGCTGTATAATAATTTAAATCAGGGGCATCAGGATTATCCTTCAAGGCGTCTTTAAAATCTTCTATGGCCTTAATGTAATTCTGATCTTCTACGTAGCTCTTTAAGACTTTAGGTGTTTTATCATCTTCTTTTTTGGCTGTTACAACTTTCGCAGCGGCGTTTTGAGTAGGACCTACTGATGGATTGGTAGGCCTAGGAGCTGTTTTCTTAGGCGCTTCTTGAACACCCAAAAAATTCTGCTTTTGACTGGCGCAACTACTCACAATAATGAGAGTAGCAATGAGGACGAATGAAACGAGCTTTTTCATTGTTTGTAAATTAGCGAATTAAGCTGAATGCTATCTTATAGTACGCTTGCAGATGTTTGAAAGTATCTTTTGAGCCAACTTTTATCTGCTCTAACGAGCCATTTATCTTCAAGTTCTGATTTATCACCTATGTTATTATCAAAGAAAAAGCTCTCGTTAGTGATATTGCCTTGAGCAACTTCTTCTTTAATTTTTGACATTGGAATTAACTTAACTTCACCATTTACTGAAAATGCAATGTTAGTTCTTTGAAAAAAGTCTATCTGAAGTTCTCCACCCAGCTGTTGTACAAAACGAAAAGAACTGTCAATGGAACAACCGCTGGCTAGATTGAAATTTTCATCCGTTGCTATTACCAAGAAGTAACCATGAAACACTGCTGCAGAGGCCAATAATGATTGACCATGGGCCGCCCATTCTGTGATAAACTTTTCAGCTCCAGAAAGTATTGTTTGCTCCTCTTTCTGATCGATTCTTCGATCGGCTTGGTAAATCCAGATTCGCGCTTTCGCGCTTAAGTTTTCAAATGGGCTTAACATAGTCGATTAACTACTTTTTGTGGAAAAATATTCGATAAATTCTCGTCAAATGTCGTGTGCTTGTCTTTTCTAAACAATTAGAATGGACAAAGATTCAAATTATTTGGTTTAATCAACGCGCTTCCGAGCTTATCGCTACAGTTTTAGATTGATTAGACTTCTGTGATCTTTTCGTGAGTAACTAATATTAACCTTGCAATTTGATATGGATAAAAGAGTACTCATAGTAGAAGATGACCATGACATCAGTGGATTGATAGAAATTCATTTGAAGGATATGGGCTTTGAAACACTCGTTTCTGATCGTGGCGATACCGGTTTGGAACTGGCACTAACTGAGCGACTAGATTTTATCATTTTGGATATAATGATGCCGGGGAAAGATGGTTTAGAAGTTTGCAGAGAGATAAGATCTGCCAAGATTAAGACGCCAATTCTAATGCTCACGGCGCGTTCTGAAGAAATCGATAAGATTTTGGGCCTTGAGATGGGAGCCGACGACTACCTGACTAAACCTTTTAGCATAAGAGAGCTTACCGCCAGAGTTAAGGCGATACTTCGAAGAACAGCATCTGAAGGTGAAGGTAATAAGCATGACTCTGAGATAATCCGCCATGGCGAACTCATTGTCGATAAAAACAAAAGGAAGGTCATTTTGGACGGGGAGCGTATGGAGCTTACACCAAAAGAATTTGACCTACTTGCTCTAATGGCCGATAATCCTGGTAAAAGTTATAGCAGAGAAAGTCTATTGAATGTGGTTTGGGGTTATGAATTCGCAGGCTATGAGCATACGGTGAACTCTCATATCAATAGGTTGAGAACAAAAATTGAGCGCGACCTTTCAAACCCTAAATATATATTGACTTCATGGGGTGTGGGGTATCGCTTTAACGATGAATTAAATCAAGAATAATGGCGAAGAAAAACTCAGTTAACGGTGGTGTAAGTCTTTTTTGGAAGCTTTCGGCCACATTTTTAGTGCTATTGATAATGGTTGGAGCTGTACATATTACACTCTCGATATCGGCCAGCGATCAGTATTATTTAGAGCGCAACCAAAAGCTCAATGCTGGAATAGCCCAAAGCATCATTCAAGAAGTAAAACCAATCATTAATGGAGAGGTAACGGCAAATGCCTTAGATGATATTATGCATCATATGATGGCCGTAAACCCAAGTATTGAGGTTTATCTGTTAGATAAGACAGGTTATATATTGAGTCATGTGGCACCATACAAAAAGGTAAAGCTTAAAACAGTTAACCTAGAGCCAATTCAAGCTTTTATCGACGCTAGTGGCGAGGAATTTGTTCAGGGCGATGACCCTCGAAAGCCTGGTGAATTACAAATTTTCAGTGCGGCGGCCATTACCGATAATGACCAATTACAAGGCTATGTTTATGTGGTGCTGGCAGGGGAGGAATACTACGCTGTCGCTTCTAATTTATGGAACGAGTATATCACTTCTTTAGGCGGTAGTTCTATGCTAATTACGCTGTTTGCCGCTTTATTTATCGGTTTAATAGCCATTTGGTTTATCACAAGAAACCTAAGGGGTATTATAGATGCCGTTCGTAGGTTTCAAGAAGGAGATTTAGATGCGCGCATCAGTGCTAAATCAGGTAAAGAGTTCAATACCCTTAGTATGGCTTTTAACGATATGGCGGATACCATTGTAGGGAATATTGAGAACCTCAAGTCTATGGAGAATTTGCGAAGAGAACTTGTGGGCAATGTTAGTCACGATTTAAGAACACCCTTGGCGGTTATTCATGGTTATATCGAAACGCTGATGATTAAGAAGGACGATTTGAGCATTGAAGAGAGAGATAAATACCTAAATATTATTCTTTCAAGTACGGAAAAGCTGAAGAAAATGGTGGCGGAACTATTTGAACTTTCTAAACTAGAGTCGAAGCAAGTTCACCCTAAAAAAGAGCCATTTTTTATCAATGAACTTTTACAGGATGTTGTCCAAAAGTATTTAATCCTTGCGCGTAAGAAAGGAGTCCTTATTCAAAGTGTCATTTCTAATAACATTGAACTGGTAAATGCAGATATCGCTTTAATTGAGCGTGTTCTTCAAAACTTAATTGATAACGCTTTAAAGTTTACACCGGAAGGAGGCACTATTACTATTAAAACAAACGAAATGGATAGCGCTGTAGAAATTCAGGTTTCTGATACTGGTGTAGGTATACCTGAAGAGCAAATTCCGTTTGTTTTCGATAGATACCATATCGGCGATAAAAGATTGAGTTTAGATAAGAATAATACAGGACTTGGCTTAGCCATCGTGCAGAAGATATTAGAGATTCACGATGCTACCATAAACCTGACCAGTAAACTAAATAAAGGGACTTCATTTTCATTTCAACTACCTTATCACCAAGCATGAAAAAAATAAAATCTTTTGGATGGATGCTCTTTGCGAGTATCACCGTCTTTAGTTGTATAGGCACCGATGTAGTGGAGGAGGTAATTGTAGACGAGCAACTCACTATTACCAGTCGAATATTGACTTTGGCGATTGGCGACTCTTTTCAATTCGAAGCAGATTTCTTCGATGAACTAGGAGAACGCGTCAATAGCGATGCCAATTGGAGTTCTAGTGATGAACAAATTGTATCCATTACGGCCGATGGTTTGGCTACTGCAATATCTGATGGTGATGTAACAATCACTGTTTCTTCAGGCAGTACGAGCGATACAATTACACTTGGTGCCGGGCCAATGACCACTTTTCGCGCTTTGGAAAGAACGGGTTCGTTTATGGGGCTAAGAGATTATACCGTAAATGGAAATTTCACATTGGTAGAAAATGGAGACAATCTAGAATTAACTTTCTCAAGTAATTTCCAATCATCGAATGGCCCGGGTTTATTCGTCTATTTGAGTAATAGCGCCACCCGCGTTACAGGAGGGGTTGAAGTTGGTAGACTCAGTGCTAATTCAGGAAGCCAAACGTATATTATCAGTAGGCTTAATGCAGAGTTAGATACCTACAACCATGTAGTGATCTATTGTAAGCCTTTCGGGGTAGGATTTGGTACAGGAGAGTTTGATAATTAAGGCTATGAGAAAATTACAGATAGTAATCATCGCAATTTTAATATTGGGTAGTAACGCAGTTTTTGCTGGCGGAGGATGGCCAATTCCTAAGGGAAAAGGGTATTTGAAATTAAGTCAATTTGTGATTAGGTCGAATCAATATTTTTCTCCTAGTGGGCAAATCATTGATATTTCCACGGCAAGCATTTATATCAGCAGTATTTATGGTGAATATGGACTTACCGATCGCCTAGGGGTAACGGCGTATATGCCGTTTTTCTCTCGAGCAACCTTAAATGAGCAGGTTTCGACAAGTGGTACTTTACTGGCCGAAGGTGATGCGGTTAATTCGATAGGTGATTTTGATCTGTCCGTAAAATATGGTCTCATTGTTAATAAACCAGTTGTTGTAAGCGCTACTCTCACTTTTGGACTTCCCTTGGGAAATTCAGCTGGGGGAGAAACACAAGTTTTACAAACTGGTGATGGCGAGTTTAACGTGATGCTTGGCCTTGAAGCAAGTAGAAGTTTCGACGGGGGCAAGGGTTATATCAATACGCTTGCGGCTTTTAATAATCGAAGCGAGAATTTTAGTGATGAATTTAGAATTGGCGCCGAAGTAGGCTATAGAATTTCGCCAAAAGTAAGCGGCGCTTTAAAAGTGCTAAGCGTAAACTCACTGCAGAACGGAAGTGATTTAGAGACTCCGGCAAATGGTATTTTCTCTAATAACATAGAGTATTTAGCTATCACACCAGAGGTGAATTATTTCGTTAAAGATAATCTTGGAATTTCAGGCGCTATTGGCTTTGCGGCATCAGGTAAACGCGTATTAGCATCTCCTTCATTTAGCATAGGTTTATTTAAAAGCTTTTAGCCTTAAATGGGATCAAAAAAAGGCCGCTTACTAGCAATAGTAAGCGGCCTTTTTTATGCATAAGTATTCTTTTAGAGTCCTTCGTTTTTGGCGATCAGCTCTGCCAAGTCAAGTACTTCAACACTCTCCTCTTTATTTTTAGTTTTTACACCATCACGCATCATAGTCATGCAGAATGGACAAGCAGCTGCGATCACATTGGCACCTGTTGCAAGCGCCTCCTCAGTTCTTTCTGTATTGATCTCTTTATTCCCCGGTTCAGCATCTTTAAACATTTGAGCACCACCAGCACCACAGCATAAGCCTTTTGTACGGCAGCGCTTCATTTCAACCAGTTCTGCGTCTAAGGCTTGCAATACTTCCCTAGGAGCTTCGTAAATATTGTTGGCTCTGCCCAGGTAGCAAGAATCGTGATAGGTGATCTTTTTGCCTTTAAACTCTCCACCGCCTTTCAGGCCTACTTTGCCTTCGTTAATCAGTTGTTGTAGAAAAGTGGCGTGGTGAATAACCTCGTAGTTGCCACCCAGTTCCGGGTATTCATTTTTGATGGTATTAAAGCAGTGAGGGCAAGCCGTTACAATCTTTTTAACCCCATAGCCATCTAGTACCTGAATATTGGCTACTGCTTGCATTTGAAAGAGAAACTCATTTCCAGCCCTTCTTGCAGGGTCGCCAGTACAAGTTTCTTCATCACCTAGTACGGCAAAAGAAATCCCTACCTTGTTTAAAATTTTGATAAAGGCAATGGTTACCTTCTTGTACCTATCGTCGAATGAACCTGCACAGCCAACCCAGAAAAGTACTTCTGGAGATTCTCCTTTGGCCACCATTTCGGCCATGGTTTGTACTCGATTTATATTATCGCTCATATTCTGCTGATTTCTTTATTAGTCGTTTTCTTTTAATTCATCGGCCCACTTATAACGATCGGTAGGGGCAAATTTCCACGGAGAGAAACTAGTTTCAATATTTTGGAACATGCCATTCCAAGAAGCAGGTGCACTTGATTCTTCCATTGAGGCATATCGTCTCATTTCTAAAATGATTGATAATGGATCAATGTTAATAGGGCAAGCCTCAACACACGCATTACAACTTGTACATGCATTTACTTCTTCTTTGGTGATATAGTCTCCGAATAGTGATTTACCATCTTCAAGTCCCTTACCGCCTTTGGCAATACTAGCGCCAACTTCCTCAGCTCTGTCTCTAGTGGCCATCATTATTTTTCTTGGAGAAAGCTTCTTACCCGTAATATTTGCTGGGCACTGTGAGGTACAACGGCCACATTCTGTACAGGAGTACGCATTCATGATGTTTACCCAGTTAAGGTCGTTGACATCCTTTGCTCCAAATCTTTCCACCTCGGTAGGGGGCTCATTTGCACCTTCAGTGGGCATACCAAGCATCATTTTTACTTCATTTGTAACAACTGGCATGTTCTCAATCTTTCCTTTAGCATTAAGATTGGAATACCATGTGTTTGGGAATGCCAGCGCAATATGAAGGTGCTTAGAATAGGTTACATAAATGGCAAAGCCCAGAATGCCTATGATATGAAACCACCAGGCAAAACGTTCTAGAGCAATAAGGCTACTTACGCTCATTCCTTCAAAGAGAGGCATAATCAATCCACTGAAGAAGAATTTTCCAGTTTCAGCATAGTGCTCATCTTGACCTTGAATTAGCATGTCAGTAGCATTCATCGTTAGAATGGCGAACATTAGAATGATTTCGATCACTAGAATAAGATTAGCATCTAGTGTTGGCCATTTGCGCATTTCCTCGCCGCTGAACCTCTTTACTTTCATTACATTTCTTCGAATAAGAAAAGCAATACATGAAAAGATTACCCCTACGGTTAAAAATTCAAACACATTGATGAGGACGGTATAGAATCCGCCAAGGTATGGAGCAAAGATTCTGTGTGTTCCTGCAAATCCATCGATGACAAACTCCAGAACTTCAAGGTTGATTACTAAGAAACCCACGTAAATAAGTGAGTGAAGAAGTGCAGGTACCACACGCTTGAACATTTTCTGTTGACCAAAAGCAATTAAGAGCATTGTTTTCCATCGTTCCGAACTATTATCGTTTCTTTCTACCGACTTCCCTAAAAAAATATTTTTACGGATTTGGGTGATCCTTTTATAGAGAAAAAAGGTCGCTACAGCGATAATTAGGAGGAAGGCAATTTGTGGCAGATATTCCATATTGTTAGTTAGTACAGGTTGATCTAGAACTCTGTTTTGAATTTATTAAAAATGTTTTGCACGCATTAACTTTTTATATACTTTTGTGCA
The DNA here is from genome assembly GCF_049099775.1 of Roseivirga sp. Lineage (GTDB taxonomy): Bacteria > Bacteroidota > Bacteroidia > Cytophagales > Cyclobacteriaceae > Roseivirga. The sequence goes on from NZ_JAGDZM010000007.1 coordinate 22,887, forward strand.
CCATTTCAGGGTGCTATAGCTCAGTTGGTAGAGCATCGGACTGAAAATCCGTGAGTCGGTGGTTCGAGCCCACTTAGCACCACATCAAAGGTCTCTCTTTTCGAGAGGCCTTTTTTGTTTTTATATACCGAAATCGTTTGCATGTCTATTGCTAATATAAGTATCAAGTATAAAATAGTATGCATGCATACTATTTTATTTCAACCACAGCGCTTCTTTTTCGGTTAAAAACCTCCAATTGCTGCGTGGTAAGTCCTTTTTGGTAAGTTCACCGTAGGCCACACGATCTAGTTTTTCGACCTGATATCCAAGGTGTTCAAAAATTCTCCTGACAATTCTGTTTTTACCTAAGTGAATTTCAATGCCCAATACTTTACCATCTTCTGAAACTATTGCTAAATCATCTACATGAGCAATACCGTCATCGAGTTTAACCCCGTTGGCAATACTCTCAAAGTCGTTCTTTGATATCGGTTTGTTCAGTTCTACCTGATAGATTTTTTTAATCTTATGCGTTGGGAGTGTAAGTTTTTTGGCTAATTCTCCATCATTAGTAAAAAGCAATAGTCCAGTAGTTACGCGGTCTAACCTACCCACAGGAAATACTTTTTCTTCACAGGCATTTTTGATAAGGTCCATTACCGTCTTTCTTCCGTCCGGATCTGTAGTCGTTGTGATAAAGCCTTTGGGTTTGTTTAACAACAGATAAACTAATTTTTCTGGTTTAAGAACTCGCTTGTTATACCTGATAACAACGCCGGGTTTCACTTTGAAGCCAAGTTCTTTTATAGGCTTATTATCGGCTGTAATCTGACCGCTTTCTATGAGTTTATCGGCTTCTCTTCTTGAACATACGCCTGAGTTGGCGATATACTTATTCAAACGAATACCGTCAGACTTTTCTGAAGTGGTCTGAAGCTTCGCGCTCTGGTAATCTGGCTTTTCTGAAGCCTTTTTTCTTATGCGATTCTTTTTTGGTCTGAAGTTTTTTCTTTGCATCGTTACGCAGTATCACTACTGGATTTTTAGCAAAGGTAGCTGATTATTCAGGATCTGAAGATGGATTTTCGTTTTGTACCTCTTCAGGTACGGCGAAATCTCTCGGGCTAGGTAAATCTTTCAGGTCATTAATGCCAAAGTAATCCATAAATCGGTCGGAAGAACCATAAAGTAAAGGGCGACCAACAGCTTCTGATTTACCTTTTATTTCAATTAGTTCTTTTTCTAAGAGCTTTTGAACGGAGTAGTCGCAGTTTACGCCACGTATTTGTTCAATCTCTGATTTGGTAACGGGTTGTTTATAGGCTATGATGGATAAAGTTTCTAAAGCCGAAGTAGAGAGTCTCTTTTTAGATTGTTGTTTTAATAGAATTCCAATACTCGCTTGGTAAGCGGGCTTAGTCAAAAACTGATAGCCACCGCCTGTTTTCGTTACTTGAAAAGGGTAGGTGTCAGCTGCGTATTTTGTCAAAATGCTTTCAATCGCTTTTTTCACGTCCTTTTCAGGTACTTCTGCCTCAAACATTTCTGAGAGGCAGGATTTGATGTCATCGAGTTTAATGGGCTTTTGAGCGCAGAATATTAAGGCTTCAATATGTTGACTTAAAAAGTCCATTATTTACGCTTAGACAACTTGGCAGCAATGGAGTGCATTGTATGAGGAACAGCCATGAGTCTTTCTTTCGAAATCAGATTTCCTGTATCTATGCAAATGCCATAAGTACCGTTCTTAATTCGAATAAGGGCGTTCTCAAGGTTGTTGATGAACTTCTGTTGTCTAGCCGCTAATTGATTTAAATTTTCTTTCTCCATAGTGTCAGCACCATCTTCTAATACCTTTGTAGAGTTGTTGCTGATGTCGTCTCCAGAATCACCACTTTTTGTTAAACTCTTTTTCAATTCGTTTAGCTCGACTTTCGCTTTGTCAATCTTCTCCTTAATAAGCGCTTCAAATTCACTAAGTTCGTTTGCCGAATATCTATTCTTTTCCACTTGGCTCATTCTTATTTATTTATGGTTGACTTAAAAATTTGCGCTAAAATAAGGGCGAATCGATAATTCCCAAAACATAACTTTGTTTTTCGGACATAATAAATTGCCAAAGGTTTTATGGAAAATACCCTTTCCATATTTAGGAAATTCTGAATTCGAATGAATGGTCAGAACCTTAAAAGCAATAAAAAAGGATCCCTAGGGATCCTTATATAGTTAGTAGTTTAAATTCATTAGTTGCAACCGTTTGGCCAATGTGGCGTTTTCGATGCTAATGCGATACTTAAGCCTTATGTATCTGGATATAACTTCTAGTTTTTTGCCTTTCCTTAAATAGTGGTCGGCTGTTTCATTGATTAAGCAATTCATTTGTTATAGTTGTAGTGTCTCTTAGATTAATCTGGTCAGTGATATAATATATATAGAAAACTGATCAATGTATAACGATTGCATAAAATATGTAGGCAAGAAATCAGTCATTAATAGAATAAATCTATTCCTTCTAAAATTTATTTTATTCGAGAAATTTTAAGGGTTCAATCTACCGCCAATAGCGACTTTTTCTATGAGCTTTTTCACTTCATTATTCGTTCCGATGACTGTGCATAATACCATATAATAACCTATGCGTGCTTTACCGCCAGTGTCGGTTGATCCGTCCCATCTGAAGAAACCTTCACGACCAACTAAGGTGTTCTTGGTAACTTGTTTGATCAAACGGCCATCGGCAGATAAGATCTTTATATCTATCACATTACCCGGGGATTCGAAATTGTAGTTAATAGTAGTGAAGTTATCTGCCGCTGATGTGTTAGGGGCAAAACTTGCTGGTGCCACACTTATATTTCGCGGCGTAAGGATATCTGGCGTAAACTGTGAGTTTTCATAACCTGGCGTTGCATAGTTCACGTTAGCTAATGCTGAAAACCAATTATTAGAATTATTTGTCTCGTTAGAAAACTTTAGGCGTTCTAGAGATACACCATCAAGAATCTTAAGAAACGGAGAATGAAATCCTTCGTCGTATTCGAACAAGTCTATCTCGTTATTCAGGTTATCCAATAAGCCTACTTCACCTTTATCTGAGGGAAAACTTGGAAGAGAACGCACTATTACCAGGTTGTCCATCACTGAATTTGGATATTGAGCTGCTAAGATGTTTTCGTCATTTGTGACTATAAAGTATTCTTGAGGTTGAATGAATAAATTGGATGCTGAAAGTACAACCTGATTTGTACCCCCTTTAAGAACCCAATCCTTCATGTTGATGTATTTGTTGGAATGGTTATAGATTTCGACAAACCTAACGCCTCCTGATCTTGGGTTGAATAGAATTTCGTTGACTAAAATATCTTTTGGTGATGGGATTCCAGCAACAATTAGGTCAGCGTTACTGGCATTTGCGTCAATTAAGTTTCCAGAACAATCAGTTATATTTTCCACGCTGACCTTGTAGACCGTATTCTCCTTAAGGTCTTCTTCGGTAAAGAGTGTGATAGTCTTTTTACTTTCACCGATTAGGAAGGAGAGAAATGCAAGGCCTTGATCGGCCACAAAATCGATTATTTCAACCGATTCTATTGAGAGTTTCTCGTCGAAGTCTATTAGAATAGTGGAAGAGTTTAATGCGATTGCACTAAGGATTTTTGGCCCTATTACATCGGGGTTTTCGGCATTGATTGAATTTTGATCACCTGGTGTTCCACCTGTAGAACTTTCGGAAGCATTCCAATTATTTGCAAGAAGGCAGGGATAATTTGGATCAATCATTTCAAGCGAAATGCCACCATTTGCCTTCTCTGTATCTGTATACCAAGAGTCGTCGTAAGAGATGCTTATCAATTCTGTTCCAGCCAAAGTATAAAGGGCTACTTTGTCAGCGCTATTATTCAAACTAGGCCAATTGGTAACGGGCAAGAGATGATCTGCAAAACTAAATTCATCACTTGCCGATGAAGGTACTAGTAGCAAATACTCGTTCGGTTTTAGATCAAAATCGTTAAGTATAGTTGAATTATTTCCGTCCGCTAAAACCAAATTGTGCATTGAAATAATCTTTTCACTTTTATTCAAAACTTCAAGGTATTCAGCATTAGGAAGCTCCTGTTCTTGTATTGGGTTGGCCATTATTTCAGTTATAACCAAGTCGCCCATTGTAGGTTCTATTCCTTTAGAAAAATAGATTGTTGTATCGAGGCGATTGTTTCTGGAGCAATCAAACACATTGGAAATTTCCATAGAAACCAATTCTCCTTTTCTAAAAGGTTGGTCAAGAATTATGTCTATGCTTTTGCCAAAGCTACCGATGAAATTTAGTTGAGCGATTGAATTTTCAGTATCAATAAAAAAGCTAGCAGGCTCTAAACTCGTTACGTCCATAGCTTCACTAAAACCAAGTCTTAATTGGCTAGATGAAATGACTTCGAAAGATGAAACATTTGGCTTTTCATCATCCAGACTGGTGTTCAATAATTCATTAGATCGGCCTGGCGTACCGCCAGTTGCGGAAGTAGACGCGCCATAGTTTGAATCGTCAAAACAGTGTTTAAATGGATTGATAAGCTCTAATGAGAATCCTCCATTATTTCTTAGTGTGTCATTATAGGACGATCTGTTGAATGACAAGGAATCCACAATCGTCATATTTCGATCTAGAAGCCAAACGGTTTCTCCAGTATTTGATAGACTGGGAAAGCCTTCAATACCCATGGTATTTCCATAGTCTCGATAAGCGTTTTCTGCTGAAGACTTGGTTAGGATGATATGCTCTTCACTGAGCAGATTGATGCTTGGAAGAAACGCAGTATCACTTCGATCAGTTATTACAAAATCTGTTAGGAGAATCGGCCCATCAGACCGATTGAAAAGCTCAATAAATTCAAATTCTGGCAGGTAAGATTCGGATGCCGTTTCGAAATAAACTTCATTGATTACGATATCTCTAAACTCAGGAAGGCGAGGTGCTTCGTGAATAAAATCTTGAGCAGTGCTTATGATTTCATTGCCTTGTAAATCTTTAACCCGACGCACATCTAGGGAGTAACTGTTGCCATCTACTAAGTTTTCATTGAAAATAATTAGTGCCGTTTTCTGACTATTATCAATTTTAACATTTTTCGCTATTTGATTTTCGTTCAATAAGAAATGGCTAAGAACAATTGCGCTTACAATATCAAGAGGTTCGTTGAAAGCAACTTCTATCTCATTCAGGTATACTGATTGAATTGACTCTATTTCTGGCGGTTTGGTATCATAAACGAACCTAAGCGATACACCTGAAATATTGTCTTCAAATTTATCTTTCAATCCATTTATTGAAATTGTATAGGCTAGATTTGGCTGAAATGCTTCTTCAAAAAATAATAAAATGCTTTTCGGGTCATTGTCGTCTACTTTTATTAATAAAGGGCTTCCTAATCCATTATTTACCTCAAAATTCTCTATTGGTTCGACGCTGGAAAAATCGAGATCGGTGGAAAAAGAGATGTAAATGGAATTCTTGCTTAGGGTTGTTATCTCTTGAATAGGGCTAGTATAAGAAAAGGTAGTGTCGAGCAGCTCTAAACTGTTTCCAAAATTGTCGACAAGGTTTTTGAGCCGAATTGGATATGATTGGTCAAGTTGGATCGGAGCATCAAAGAAAAGTCTCACGATTGATGCGTCCAAGCTGTCTTGATTGACACGAGCCAATGAAGTCACTCCTTCAATAACATAGTTGCTAAGGTCAGATGCACTTGATCCAGTTAGTTCTTTAGAGAATTGCAGCTGAATTTCAAATCCGCTTTGTACGGTTATCCCGCTTAACATTGGTGTCAAAGTCGTGAATGAACTGATAATGCTATCTCTGATAATATTGCCCCTTAAGTCTTGAAGATTTTTGATTTCTAAAATATTGAATTCATTGTTTCCTAAGCTTTCGAATTCAAGGTGTATAATACGATCATCTCTTACTGAAAGTGATGCATGTTTTGGATGGTCAATGCCATTACTGACCAGATAGTTAGAAGTATCGAAGGCGGTTGTTGAGTCGAGTGACTCAGACAATGTTAAAGACAATTTTTTAGGAGAAATAACTTGGAGTGACACAAGGCTAGGAGGTTGCTGGTCGAACACAAAGACTCGGTTTTGACTGCTCGTTCGCTTATTGCCCCATAAATCTGATATATCACTTATGTTAATCTGATATTCTGTTTCGGGTATGAATTCTTCAGAAAAGTCAAGGATTACTGAAGCTCCTTGGTTCTCTAACGTGGCTTTAATAGGGTAGGTAGTTCTGTTTAAAAGGTAATTACTAGTGTTCTCAGCTGATGAAACATCAATTCGTTCACTGATGAATAATTCGATGCTTTTTTCATTGATTACTTTAACGGAATCAACACTTGGAGCTTTGGTATCGAATGTGATTATCCGGTTTAGGGCCTGAATTCGATTCGAGTCTTTATCGTAAAGCAAATTAAAAGTAAGATCTACGCTTTTGTTTTCTGGAAGCGACTGATCTAAAATCAGATGGACTCGATTTCTACTTTCTTGATCCAATACTGCTTTGAGGGGATTTTGAGCATCAGATCCCAACGCGTAATTATGGATTTCCTCCGTGCTATTTTGATTCAGGTCTTGCTTGAATACAAGGTCTATCAACTGGCTCGAAATTATCTCCACTGTGTCGAGGTGATCTTCGAAAATGAAGTCAAAAAACTTGTTTATGGACCTGTTTTCAAGAGTGTCCGAAACATTAGTATAGATTAAAGTATATGTTGAGTCCAATTTAAATCCTGATGCACTGGACAAATTGATTTGATTCGAATTTGTATCTGAATATTCTACATTAATCACATCCAATCTCTGACTTTCAAGCTGAAAATCTTGTGCATCTAAGCTGGCTGTTTGATCAATTGGTTCATCGAACTGAACTTCTATTGATATCGAATCTCTTAATACAATATGGTTTATGACCGGACCTTGATCGTCAAAGAGAAAAGTAAATCCACCAGCCTCTATTTCATTTCCAGAACAGTCAGTAGCACCGGTAATTGATAGGGTATACTGACGGCCTGAAACCATTCGGTCGGTAAGATTCATTTCTACTTGCCAGAAGGACGCGGTGGTATTTTCTATAGGAATGCTTTCATTCTGATGTTCTAATCTGTAGTCGGCATTTATCAATGAGTTCTTATCCATTGATTCATTGAAATGGGCAACTAATCTTTGGCTTGATAATACTTCGATCTTTATTATCCTAGGTTGTATCGTATCCGGTAAGTCGCTAAAGTTTGAGTTTCTGATTCCAGGAGTACCTCCAAGACTATCAGTTGAGGCTTCCCAATTGTCAAAGCCACTACAAGGCAGGTTTGGGTTAATTTGTTCTAAAGTCCATCCGCCAGCAGACTTGTCAAGGTTTCGGTACCAGCTTAAGTCATAGTTTACAGTATCTACTACATTTCCAAGGTTATCTTTTAGTGTTATATTTTCACCAGAATTGCTTAGGGTGTTCCATGAAGTGACAGTTGCAACAGTTCCAAATTCTTTGTAAAGCTCATAATTTGCCGTTGAAGTGATGATAACATGGCTTTCAGGTTTTAGCACAAATTGCTGTATGATGCCTCCTGATAAATCAAACCCTGAAATATCAATAGCTTGCCTTGAGTTATTATATAGCTCAATGAATTCCGCCGAGCTCTCAGTAGGTAAACCACTTTGTGGCGGGGAATAATCACCATTTGGGTCGGCGAATATTTCATTGATAACAACTTGACGGAAGTTTGTAGGTGTTTCGAATCGAATGCTATCCTCTAGGAAAGTAGATATCTCTCCGCTTAGAAGACTTTCTAAATTACTTGCCGATAAATTGTAGGTGTTGTTTAGAAGTGGTTCCTCTAGAATGAGCAATACTTCAGTCTTTTCCAATAACGTGGCACTCTTAATAATGGCGCCATTGTCCAAAGTGTAATTATTGCTGTCTTCAGCGGAATTTTGACTAATGCCTTGGTTAAATTTTACTAATAAAGAATCGCCTGATATGGCAGTGAAACTTGATATATCTAGCTGAGGAATTTCTGATATGATTTGGAAGTCGTCAATGACCAGTTCCGCTGAGGAGCCCTGACCATCTCCGCGTTCTACACTTAATTTAATGACCACATCATCTTTTTGATTTGGTTCAATTGAAATATCGTAGCTGTATTTTTTGTATTCAGTGGAATCGTCATTCGGAAAAGTTCCATCATCACCAATTTGTTGCTCGTTATAAAAGCTGGTACCGCCGTCAGTAGATAGTGATACTTTTAAAATAGCTGACCTGGTAGAACTTGAAGAACCATTTTGTCTAGAATAAGCATAGAATGACGCACTTGGAAATTCTATACTGTCTAAGTTTAAAGAGACCTGTATGACAGCCTCGAAGCTAGAGGTTGTAATAATATTAAGGGATTTTTCGCCTGATCTCGGATTATCACCCTGATAAATTCGTTTCGAAGTAGATACTTCATTGCCTTTCCAATTCTCTACAAAATAAACATTGGAGCCAGTATTGAATGTGCTTTCAAAGCTCTGAATGTCATTTCTTGCATTAGGTTGAGTAGTAATTATAGAAGAAAGGATGATTAGAAAAAGTGTGTAGAGACGTTTCAAGGAAAGTTAAATAGTCAATAAAAAATAAATAAAACATAAAATAGTTATTTATGAATATCTCACTTTGAATTAATAAATCAAATAAGTATAGAGAAAAATTAAATAAGTTATATAAAATTTTTATTCGAGTTGCTGAAACTTTTTGAATCGGTAAAGCGGTTAAAAACACTTAAATGTATATTTGCAGTGATAACTCAGTGGAGTTATTGTATTGAATAATAGAGAAATGAGAATTGCAGTAGTAGGTGCCACAGGGCTTGTTGGAGGTGAGATTTTAGAAGTCTTGGAAGAAAGAAATGTTCAATTTGATGAGTTGTATTTGGTAGCGTCTGCCAGGTCTGCTGGGTTAAAGAAGACATTTAAGGGCAAGGAGTATACGCTTATGACTATGCAAGACGCCATAGCTTTAGCGCCGGACTTTGCTGTTTTTTCAGCGGGAGGAGGCACTTCTTTAGAGTGGGCACCAAAGTTTGCCGAAGTGGGCACGACTGTGGTTGACAATTCGTCAGCATGGAGAATGAGTCCTGATCATAAACTAATTGTTCCTGAAATTAACGCTCATTCTTTAAGCGCTGATGACAAGATAATTGCCAACCCAAATTGCTCAACTATTCAGATGGTTGTGGCTTTAGAGCCACTGAGAAAGAGATATGGTATTAAGCGAATCGTTGTTTCTACTTATCAATCTGTTACGGGATCTGGTAAAGCGGCTGTTGATCAGATGATGAACGAGAGAAACGGCATTGAAGGTGAAATGTGCTACCCTCATAAAATTGATCAGAATGCATTACCTCATATTGATGTATTCCAAGATAATGGATATACTAAAGAGGAAATGAAGATGATTAATGAAACGAAAAAAATCTTTGATGATGATACAATTGCGCTAACGGCAACTACAGTTCGTATTCCAACGATGGGAGGACATTCAGAAGCCTTGAATGTAGAGTTTAAGGAAGACTTTGATTTGGAGGAAGTAAGATCTCTTTTAGAAGGAACAGAAGGTATTATTCTTCAAGATAATCCCGCTGAAAACTTATATCCTATGCCGCTTACAGCGCATAAAAAGGACGAAGTTTTTGTAGGCAGATTGAGAAGGGATGAAAGCCAAGCAAACACCTTAAATATGTGGGTAGTGGCTGATAACTTAAGAAAAGGTGCGGCTACAAACGCGGTACAAATTGTAGAATACTTACAACAACAAATGCAAGAGGCTTGATTCAAGCGCTTTCAACACCGGAAATTCAGCAATTTATAAATGATCATTTATTAAGTGATCCTGCAACACTAATGCTCAAGGCCAATAAATATCCTAACTGGCCAATGAAAGAGATTGTAACTCAAATTCAATCTAAGCAAAAGGCAAAGAAGAAATTGCCAACTTGGTTTAGTACATCAAGAATTATATTTCCACCCCTGCTATCGATGGAACAATGCTCTTCTGAGTTAACGGCAGCCTACAAGGCAGGACTTGCCGAAAAAGGAAAGCGAATGGTAGACTTAACCGGAGGCTTTGGTGTAGATATTTCGGCATTTGCCAATCTTTTTAGTGAATGCCATTATGTGGAACGCAATGAAGGGTTATCTGCCATAGCCCAACATAATTTTGAGTCTTTGGGCTTCCAGAATTTGCATGTCCATACGGATGATTCTATAAGGTTCTTAAAAGAGAATAGGGCTTTTGATTTGATTTATATTGACCCCGCAAGAAGGGGGGATAGAGATCAGAAAGTCGTCAGTCTGAATGATTGCGAGCCGAACGTGATTGACCTGCTGCCGGACCTATTGGTCAAATCGAAACGGGTGATTATTAAAACTTCTCCGCTACTTGATATTAAGGGAGCGATTAGGGAGTTACAGCATGTTGCGGCCGTGCATGTGGTGGCTGTTGGAAATGAGGTGAAAGAACTACTTTTTGAATTGAATGCTTCAGCGGAAGGAGATCCAATTATTCATTGTGTCAATCTGACCAAGGGAAAAACCGAACAATTTGATTTTCAGTTTAGCGAGGAAGAGGAATTGCTTTCGACATTTGGGGCCATGAGAAAGTATCTCTATGAGCCTAATGCGAGTATTCTGAAAGGAGGGGGTTTCAAAGTGATAGGAGAAAGGTTAAAGCTTCGAAAGCTCCACCCCAATTCACATTTGTATACTGCTGATGTTTTAGTGGATGATTTTCCTGGTAGATCATTTGAAGTACTAGATGAGATTTCTTTGAATAAGAAGTCATTGAGAAAAATTATCCCTACAATGAAGGCTAATATTACAGTTCGCAATTATCCCATGTCTGTGGCCCAAATTAGAAAGAAGACAGGGTTGAAAGAGGGGGGCGAAGACTATCTATTTGCGACCTCTGATCAGATGGGAGCCAAGGTCTTTCAGACAAGGAAAGTCACCTAATATGCTAATATGAGTCTTATGATTAGGAGTATTATTAAAGCACTTCCATAATATTTAAGCACCAACAGTCTGTTTTGTTTACTCATCCACCAGAGTGCGCGCCATGGACTGATTAACCCCATCAATATGATGGCGACATTTAGAGTAATAAGAATCAGCAAAATATTGTCCATAAAAAAACCTCGACTTTTCAGTCGAGGTTTAAATTTATAAATTTTAGAAGCTTATAGTTTACGTTTCACTTCTTGTATTTCGAACCCTTCGATTATATCGCCAATTTGAATATCATTGAAACTCTTGATACTAAGACCACATTCATAACCTGATTTCACTTCACCAACATCGTCTTTGAATCGCTTCAACTGGCCGATATCTCCCGTGTAAGCTACAATACCGTCTCTAATCAATCTGATTTGGTTGTTGCGCTTCACAAAACCATCAGTAACATAACATCCTGCGACTGTACCGATTTTGGAAATTTTGAATACTTCACGGACTTCGATATTACCTGTAATAACCTCTTTCTCAGTTGGCTCAAGTAAACCTTCCATTGCATCTTTCAGCTCGTTGATAGCATCATAGATGATAGAGTATAGTCTGATTTCGATTTCCTCAGTTTCAGCAATTTTTCTAGCGCCGCCAGAAGGCCTTACTTGGAAACCAATGATAATTGCATCAGAAGCTGTTGCAAGCAGTACATCAGATTCTGAAATCTGACCTACACCTTTATGGATGATGTTAACTTGAACTTCTTCGGTAGAAAGTTTAAGTAGTGAATCACTCAATGCTTCAACAGAACCATCCACATCACCTTTTACAATAACATTGAGTTCCTTAAAGTTGCCCACTGCCAATCGTCTACCGATTTCATCAAGTGTAATGTGTTTCTTGGTTCTAACACTCTGCTCACGAAGAATCTGCTCACGTTTGTTAGCAATTTCACGAGCTTCACGGTCAGTATCCATCACGTTGAACTTATCGCCAGCCTGAGGGGCACCAGCTAAACCAAGCATTTGAACAGGCGTGGCCGGTCCTACTTCTTTTAGTCTGTTTCCTCTGTGATCGTACATGGCTTTTACTTTACCAAAGTGTGAGCCTGCGAGTACAACATCACCAATTTTCATGGTTCCACCTTGTACCATAACAGTAGAAAGGTATCCACGTCCCTTGTCAAGCGATGCTTCTATTACAGTACCAACTGCATTTTTATTAGGGTTTGCTTTCAGCTCAAGTAATTCGGCTTCTAGCAATACTTTTTCTAAGAGTTCATCAATACCTTGACCTGTTTTGGCTGATACTTCTTGGCACTGATATTTACCACCCCAATCTTCAACAAGAACATTCATTTGAGAAAGCTCTTCCTTGATCTTATCAGCGTTGGCATTCGGCTTATCAATTTTATTGATTGCAATAACGATAGGCACTTCAGCTACTTGAGCGTGATTGATGGCTTCCTTAGTTTGAGGCATCACATTATCGTCAGCAGCGACCACAATAATTACAACATCCGTAATTTTTGCACCACGTGCACGCATTGCTGTAAAGGCTTCGTGACCCGGTGTATCTAGGAATGCAATTCTTTTATCGTCTTTAGTGGTTACATCATAAGCACCAATGTGCTGAGTAATTCCACCTGCTTCACCAGCTGTTACATTTGCTTCACGGATATAATCTAGTAAGGAAGTTTTACCGTGATCAACGTGTCCCATAATGGTAACGATTGGTGCACGAGAAAGTAAATCCTCTTCTTTATCATTCTCTTCGGCAATGTCTGTTTCTTCTTCAGTAGTTGTAAAATCTACATCGAACCCGAATTCATCAGCGATGATAGTAATGGCTTCAGCATCTAATCTCTGGTTGATAGATACGAACATACCGAGCGTCATGCAGGCTGATATAACATCATTAACAGAAACATCCATTAAACTTGCTAAATCACTTGCTGATACAAATTCAGTAACCTTAAGTACTTTGCTATCCTCCTGATCTTGAAGCATTTTTTCTTCTGCGGCTTCTGCTACAGCTGAACGCTTCTCTTTTCTATATTTTGATCGGCTTTTACCGCCGCCTTTGCCAGCACTTAAACGAGCAAGTGTTTCCTTAATTTGCTCTTGGATTTGCTTATCCGTGAGCTCTTCTTTAGGTACACGCTTTTTGTTGTTTCCACCTCTTTGTCCACCACCTCTTCTTTGGTCGTTTCCGCCTTGTCCACCGGCTCCTTTATTAGCCCTTTCGAACTTGCTTTGAATCCTTTTTCGAGGTCTTTTTGAATCCTCTCCTGGCTTCTTAGCTTCTGGTTTACCCTTTTTAGGAGGATCCGGTAGTTTAATTTTACCTAAAACTTTAAGTCCTCTTAAGGAGTCAGCTTTAGCTTCTATTACTTTACCCGTTCCTTCTTCAGTAGTTTTCTCTTCGGAAGGAGCTTTTTCTTTTGCTGGAACTTCGGCTTTTGGTGCTTCTTTCTCTTTTGCCTTTGGAGCAGGCTTTTTCTTATCCTTATTCAGATCAATTTTACCTAGGATCTTTAACCCAGGTTTGTCGTCTTCCGCTTTTTCTTCAGCAGGTGCAGCTGCTTCCACTGCCTTTTCTTCAGATACAGGAGTTTCTGTAGGCTTTTCAGCAACAGGTTCCTCTTTTACTGGTTCAGGTGTAGGCTTTTCTTCAGCCACTGGTTCTTGAACTGGCTCTGGCTCTGGCGCTGGAGTAGGCTCCGGCTTTGGTGCCTCTTTTGGCACTTCAGGTTCTGGAGTAGCAACCACTTCAACAATTGGTTCTGCAGGGGTAGAAGGCTCCTTAGCGGCTAAGTCTTCTACGTGCTTTGTACCAATAGTCAGATGAGAAGCTTCCTCTTTTTCAGAGGCAGACGCAGCAAATTCCTTGGCTAGCAATGAATATTGCTCACCATTGATCTTGGCATTAGGACTGCTGTCGACTGAGTGACCTTTAGCAGATAGAAAGTCAACGATGGTATTTCTACCAACATTAAGTTTTCTTGCCACCTGGCTCAACCTCATCATTTTTTCTTCAGACATACTCAAATATCCCTTTTTTTAAGGTTTTTTTAAAATCTATTATTTTTCGAACTCCTTGTTAAGAATTTCGAATAGTGCCTTGACAGTTTCTTCCTCAAGGTCTGTTCTTTTTACAATATCAGTTGGTTCTAAAGTGATAACACTTTTTGCAGTATCTAAACCGATACGCTTAAGTTCATCAATTATCCAGCTGTCTATTTCATCAGCAAATTCATCAAGATCAACATCTTCTTCTTCGTACTCAGAAAGTTCTCTAAAGACATCAATTTCGAGTCCAACTAGTTTTGAGGCTAGTTTGATGTTTTGTCCACCTTTACCGATTGCAAGTGAAACCTGATCTGGTTTTAAATAAACTGATACTCGCCCTTCTTCATCTAAGATTTTCATCGTAGATATTTTAGCAGGACTTAATGCTCGAGCAATGTACAGTTCCATGTTATCAGTAAAGTTGATAACATCAATGTTCTCGTTTTGTAATTCACGAACAATACTGTGAATTCTAGAACCTTTCATACCGACACATGCTCCAACTGGATCAATTCTGTCGTCATAAGACTCAACAGCAACTTTGGCTCTTTCACCGGGTTCCCTTACAACTTTTTTGATTGTGATAAGGCCATCGTAAACTTCTGGTACCTCACTCTCAAATAGTCTTTCTAGGAATTCTCCTGAAGTTCTTGAAAGAATAATTTTCGGGCTACCATTGACCATATCAACGCGGTCGACAATAGCGCGAACAGATTCTCCTTTTCTGAAACGATCTTTTGAAATTTGCTCGTTTCTTGGAATAGAAAGCTCATTGTCTTCATTATCCATTAGGAGCACTTCTCTACTCAAAATCTGATAAACCTCTGTAGAAATAATCTCGCCTACTAGGTCCTTATACTTTTGATAAAGAATATCTTTTTCTAAGTCTTTGATACGCTGAATAAGCGTTTGACGGGCAGTCATAACTGCTCTTCGACCAAAGTCAACCAATTTTATTTCCTCAGCAACTTCTTCACCTATTTCGAAATCAGGCTCTATTTTACGCGCGTCGGTTAAACAAATTTTATCGTAATCCCAGATGTCTTCGGAGTTGTCGTCGACGATTTCACGGAAACGCCAAATCTCTAAATCTCCTTTATCAGCATTGATAACAATATCGAAGTTATCATCCACTTCATATTTCTTCCTGATCATCGTTCTGAAAACATCTTCCAGAATTCTAATCATCGTTGGTCGGTCTACGTTTTTGCTTTTTGCAAATTCTGCGAATGACTCGATTAATACTCCACTGTCCATTTCTCTTAATTAAATGACACTAAAACGTTCGCTTTATCTATAGAATCGAAAAGGATAGAGGTTTTTTCAGTCACTATCTTCTTCTTTTCTTTTACTTCTTTTAAAATTTCCAATGCTTCGTCTTCTACACTTTCCAGTTTTCCCTGAAGCATTGTTCCATCTTGTAACCTTACTTTTAATTTTCTACCTACATTCTTTGCAAACTGCCTTTTAGAAGCCAAAGGGTGATCTAGTCCGGGAGAAGAAACCTCTAGAATAAAAGCACCTTCTATTAAGTCTTCTGCTTCAACCTCTGCTGCAATTTGTCTGCTCAATGATGCGCAATCATCAATATTGACGCCATTATCACCATCTAATAAGATCAAATGTTTAGCTCTGCCAGAAACTCCTTTTGAAATTACATCGACAATAAAATAACTGTCGTCCTTAAGAAAGGATTCGGCAATTGTTTTAAGCTGCGACGTTATTTCCATAATATTTTACAAAGAAAGAGGGGACTTAAGGTCCCCTCTGGTAGTATCTCCAAATAAGTAGCACAAAAATAGGTGAATTTTATTTCTTATCAAATACGAAGCGAGAAACCTATTTTTTTCGTAAAAGCCTATTACTTTCGAAGTAGAATCTTGCTCTATGAAACATATTAAGACTATCCTAATTCTATTTGCATTTGTATTTCTTTATGCCTGTGGTGGAAAAGAAGTAGGTTCATCTGCATCTAACTCCGCTCAAGAACCACTGAAAACTGCGCCTTCAATTAGTCCTGATTCTGCATTTGCCTTTGTTCAGAAACAAGTTGATTTTGGGCCGAGGGTACCTAACTCAAAAGCGCATAAGGAAGCATCACAGTGGTTAAAGTCAAAATTTGAATCATTTGGTGCGGCTGTTACAATGCAAGAATTCACAGACTATGTGTATGATGGTACGAAGGTCGAATTGACGAATATTATTGCTTCCTTTTATCCTGAGAAGAAAAAAAGAATAATGTTATCTGCCCATTGGGATACGAGGCCGTTTTCTGACCAAGGTTCAAGCGAAAAGTATGCGGTAATTGATGGTGCAAATGATGGTGGTAGTGGCGTCGGTGTATTGATGGAGGTGGCCAGAGCGTTAAGTATTAATGAGGCTCCTGATGTAGGTATTGATATTATTCTTTTTGATGGGGAGGATTGGGGTGAGCACAACGACGAAGCTAGTAGAGATTTACCCAATGATAAAAGAACTTGGTGGTGTCTTGGTTCGCAGTATTGGAGCAAGAATAAGCACAAAGCTAATTATTCGGCCTACTATGGAATTTTATTAGATATGGTTGGTGCGCCTAATGCTACATTTTATTATGACAGTGTATCACAAGAAAATGCAGGCCGCGTTCTTCAGAACGTATGGTCTATTGCTGAAAAATTAGGCTATGGTGCTATGTTCAAGAAAGAACTCGGTTTTGGTAGAATAACTGATGATCACGTTTATATTAATGAGGATGCTAGAATTCCTATGATTGATATTATAGACTATAGACCAGATACTGAAGTTGGTTTTACTCCAGTTTGGCATACTGAAAACGATAACATGGAAAATATCAGTAAGGAGACTTTAGGTAATGTAGCTAGTCTTTTAATGTCTGTTCTTTATAACGAATAGCACTTACTCGAGTAGTTTTCTTAAGTATTTACCGTAACCGGATTTTTCTAGTGGTTTTGCAATTTTCATGAGTTGTTCTTTGTTAATGAATCCCATTCTAAAGGCAATTTCTTCTATGCAAGATATCTTAATGCCTTGTCTTTCTTCTAAAATTTGAACAAACTGTGCAGCTTGTGTAAGAGATTGAATGGTTCCAGTATCAAGCCATGCCGTACCTCTATCCATAATGCCTACTTTCAACGCGCCCATTTCTAAATAAGCCTTGTTTATATCTGTAATTTCAAGTTCGCCCCTTTCACTCGGTTTAAGGTTTTTAGCAATATCAACAACTCTATTATCATAAAAGTATAGCCCAGGAATCGCCCAATTTGATTTTGGATTATCTGGTTTTTCTTCAATTGACAATGCATTCATTTTATCGTCAAATTCCACGACACCGTACCTCTCTGGGTCGTTAACTCGGTAGGCATAGACTACTCCACCTTCTGGATCTGTATTGCTCTGTAATAATTTTGGGAGTCCAGAGCCATAAAAGATATTGTCTCCAAGAACCAAAGCAACTTTGTCGTTCCCGATAAATTCTTCTCCAATTATAAATGCCTGTGCAAGTCCTTCAGGTTCTGGTTGAACGGCATAGTTAAATTTACACCCTATTCGGCTTCCATCACCAAGGAGTTTTTCAAAAAGTGGTAAGTCGTGCGGTGTAGAAATAATCAGAATATCCTTAATACCAGCTAGCATTAAAATGGAAAGTGGGTAATAGATCATGGGTTTGTCATAAACAGGCATCAACTGCTTGCTAATAGCGATCGTAAGTGGATGCAATCTAGTGCCAGAACCCCCAGCTAGAATAATACCTTTCATGATTGATATTGATTAGAATAATAATTTTGATAGTCGCCTGAAGTCACATTTTCAAGCCAATTTGTGTTACTGAGGTACCAATCTACAGTTTTTTCAAGTCCTTCTTCAAATTGAAGTGAAGGTGTCCACCCTAACTCTTTCTCAATTTTACTAGCATCGATGGCATACCTCATGTCATGACCGGCACGGTCTTTCACAAACGTAATAAGCTCTCGAGATTTACCTTCTGGTCTATTTAATTTCTTATCCATAATATCACAGAGAAGTTTAACGATATCTATGTTTTTCCATTCGTTAATTCCACCAATATTATAAGTTTCGCCAGCTCTACCTTGATGAAAAATGGTATTGATAGCACGTGCGTGGTCCACTACGTATAGCCAATCTCTGATATTCTCACCTTTGCCATATATAGGTAAGGGCTTGTTGTTTTTAATGTTATTGATGCACAATGGTAACAGTTTTTCTGGAAATTGATTTGGTCCGTAATTATTGGAGCAATTTGAAATTACAATTGGTAACTTATAAGTATTCGCATAGGCTCTCACAAAGTGATCGGAACTGCCTTTAGATGCAGAATATGGTGATTGAGGATCATATGATGTTTCCTCAGTAAATAAGCCTTCTTCTCCAAGAGATCCATAAACCTCGTCTGTTGAGATATGATAGAAAAGCTTGTTTGAATAATCATTTGCCCAGCAACTTTTTGCAGCATTTAAAAGATTTACCGTCCCGATAACATTTGTATTGACAAAAGCCAAAGGATCTGAAATCGATCTGTCGACATGAGACTCTGCCGCTAAATGAATAACCCCTTCAAACTGATATTTTATAAAAAGCTCATCTATGAACTGCGCATTGGTAATATCTCCTTTAATAAAGGTGTAATTTTCCTTTCCTTCTATATCCTTAAGATTTTCTAGGTTTCCTGCATAGGTAAGTTGGTCAAGGTTATAAATCTCATATTCTGGAAATTTATTAACGAATAGCCTGACAACGTGATTGCCGATAAACCCTGCACCTCCTGTAATTAATATTCTTTTCATGATTTGCTTTTGCTCAAAAGTAAAGTTAAGATTTCTCTACACAAATAGACTTCGATGACTAGCGAATTAATGCCTATCAGTAACAGACTTTTTAGATGAACCATTCTTCCTAACAAACGTTTGTTTGGAAATGTATTTTAAGTAATTTTCCACAAACTAGAATAGAAATGGACTTTGAGATGAATGAAAACCAGTTGCTGATCGCTGATATGATCAAAGACTTTGGTGAGCGAGAGATTACTCCTTATAGAAATAAGTGGGATGACGATCAAGAATTCCCAGTGCATATCTTTAAGAAATTTGGTGAATTAGGATTAATGGGTGTTTTGGTGCCACAAGAGTATGGAGGCTCAGGTTTTGGTTACCATGAATACATCACTGTTGTTTCTGAAGTAGCTAAGCTTGATCCGGGTGTTGGTTTATCTGTTGCCGCACATAACTCATTATGTACTGGGCATATCCTTCAATTTGGAAATAAGGAACAAAAAAAGAGGTGGTTGCCAAAACTTGCTACAGCTGAATGGATTGGTGCATGGGGCTTAACTGAGCCAAATACGGGCTCTGATGCTGGAAATATGAAGACCACAGCAAAAAAGGATGGTAATGAGTGGGTAATTAACGGCACAAAAAACTGGATCACCCACGGAAAATCAGGAGATATCGCAGTAGTTATAGTTCGCACTGGAGAAATAGGAGATTCCCATGGCATGACAGCCTTTGTTGTTGAACGCGGAACCCCTGGTTTTAAAGCTGGGAAAAAAGAAGATAAACTTGGTATGAGATCTTCTGAAACTGCCGAAATGATATTTGAAGACTGCCGTATTCCCGAAGAAAATGTACTCGGAGAGGTAGGAGCAGGTTTTATTCAGTCAATGAAAGTCCTCGACGGAGGTAGAATCTCTATTGCGGCCTTGAGTTTAGGTATTGCAGAAGGAGCTTTTAACGAAGCCGTTCAATATTCTCAAGAGAGACATCAGTTTAATCAGCCGATTTCAAATTTTCAAGGGATATCTTTTAAGCTAGCCGATATGGCTACAAAACTTGAAGGAGCCAAGTTGCTTACACATCAGGCTGCTCAACTTAAAAATGAAGGAAAACCTATGACAAAAGAGTCGGCCATGGCTAAATACTATGCTTCGGAGTGTGCAGTAGAGTGCTCTACTGAAGCGGTGCAAATTTTTGGTGGTTATGGCTATACAAAGGACTATCCCGTCGAAAAATACTATCGCGATTCTAAGCTATGTACCATTGGTGAGGGAACATCAGAAATTCAGAAACTTGTGATTTCTCGAGAGATTTTGAAATAAGTTTCCCTCAATTCTTGAAATACTAATAAAGGCCTCTTCAATCGGAGGTCTTTTCTTTTGCCATATGTAACTGATTGTCAGAAAAGGTTGTACCTTTGCGATCCGAATTGAGAGGAGGTGTAATATATTATGATCATCATTAATGTAAAAGAAAACGAATCAATTGACAAAGCGCTCAAACGTTTCAAGAAGAAATTCGAGAAAACTGGAGTTTTAAAAGAGCTTAGGTCAAGAACCGCGTACGAGAAGCCTTCTGTTGCAAACAGAACTATGAAAATCAAGGCTGCTTACAAGCAGAAAATGTACGCTAAAGAAAAC
This sequence comes from Roseivirga sp., assembly GCF_049099775.1. Lineage (GTDB taxonomy): Bacteria > Bacteroidota > Bacteroidia > Cytophagales > Cyclobacteriaceae > Roseivirga. The sequence continues at coordinate 43,392 of NZ_JAGDZM010000007.1, forward strand.
TACTAAGGCGTTCTAAATTTGCCTTTAAATCACTATGTTAGTACTGTGTGTAACGCTCAGTATTAACATGGTTGATTCTTTTCTTAAATATATTTCGTTCGAGAAACGCTACAGTCAACATACTGTTAAGTCCTACCAAATTGATCTCGAGCAGTTTCAATCTTACATACTTCATAAATTTCACGTAGCGGATATCACTACAGCTACGCAACTGATGATTAGAGCTTGGGTGCTGTCCTTAATGGATGACGCTTTAAGCCCTCGATCGGTAAATAGGAAGCTAGCGAGTCTACGGTCTTACTTCAAATTCTTAGTGAAGAGAGACGTTATTAGCCAAAACCCTACTGCAAAAGTTAGATCGCTTAAGACTCAAAAAGAATTACCAAACTTTGCGGATGAGCAAGAATTATCGGCATATTTAAATAGTGATGTTTTTGAAGATTCGTTTGAAGGTAGAAGAGATCAATTGATTCTTGAATTGCTTTACGGTACTGGAATTAGACAGGCGGAATTACTTGGTTTGAAAGTTTCTGATATCGACAAAAATCAATCTACAATTAAAGTGCTAGGCAAGAGAAACAAGGAACGTATTATTCCGATTTCGAATGCGCTTCTCAATTTGACAGAAAAATATATTTATGAGAAAAATCATGTGTTTTCACACGATCAAAATTCTTTTTTAATCGTTAATAATAGTGGAGATTCGGCATACCCAGTACTGATATACCGCGTGGTAAAGAAATATTTATCTCAAGTTTCGTCTTTAGATAAAAAGAGTCCCCATGTTTTGCGACATACGTTCGCAACTCACCTATTAAATAAAGGAGCCGATTTGAATGCGGTGAAAGATTTATTAGGACATAGTAGCCTAGCCGCTACACAAGTTTATACACATAATTCATTGGAAAAGCTGAAGTCAGTTTTTGATCAAGCACATCCAAAAGCTTAGTATTAACCCTTTAAATTTTGAAATATGATAGTAAAAGTTCAATCCATTCATTTCGATGCTGATGTTAAACTAATTGACTTTGTGCAAAAGAAATTAGATAAACTAGACACCTATTACGATAGAACAATTGATGCGGAAGTAATTTTAAGGGTCAATAATGAGGGTATTGAGAATAAAACCGTTGAGATAAAACTAAACGTACCAGGAGAACAGCTTTTTGCAACCAAGAATAGTGCTTCCTTTGAAGCTGCCACAGATCATTGTACTGAAGCATTGAAACGGCAAGTTCAAAAACACAAAGAAAAATTATTACCTCACTAAATAAAAAAGGCCTCGAGATTCTCGAGGCCTTTAATTTTTTATCAGTTATAGGTTAAAATGCAGCTTTAACTTTATCTACATAATCTAATTTCTCCCAAGTAAAGAGTTCCACATCGAATTCCTGTGGTTTACCTGAAGCATTGATAAATGTTTTCTTAACAGTTTCAGATTTTCTACCCATATGACCATAGGCGGCCGTTTCGGTATACATTGGGTTTCTTAATTTTAAGCGCGTTTCAATAGCGTAAGGACGCATATCGAATACCTCAGTTACTTTTTCGGCAATTTCGCCATCTGTCATATCCACTTTTGCAGTGCCGTAGGTATCAATAAAAATACCCATCGGTTCTACTACGCCAATTGCATAAGAAACCTGAACCAAAACCTCATCAGCTATACCGGCTGCTACAAGGTTTTTAGCAATGTGTCTCGTAGCATATGCTGCGGAACGGTCTACTTTTGAAGGATCTTTACCTGAAAATGCTCCGCCACCGTGAGCGCCTTTTCCACCGTAAGTGTCAACGATAATTTTTCTGCCAGTTAAACCAGTGTCTCCATGTGGTCCACCAATCACGAATTTACCGGTTGGGTTAATATGAAATTTAATTTGATCGTTAAAAAGGGCTTGAATATTTACAGGAAGTTCTGACTTAACTCGAGGTATTAGAATGTTGACGATGTCTTCTCTAATTTTAGAAAGCATCACTTCATCAGTTCCAAAGTCATCATGTTGGGTAGAAACAACAATAGCTTCAATTCTCTGAGGAACATTATTATCGGAATATTCTATCGTGACTTGAGATTTTGCATCTGGTCTTAAATACTTAATCTCGTTGTTTTCTCTTCTAAGGTCAGCAAGGGTCTTTAGTATTTTATGCGATAGGTCTAATGCTAACGGCATGTAGTTTTCGGTTTCCTTAGAAGCATATCCGAACATCATTCCTTGATCACCAGCACCTTGCTCTTCTTTCGAAGCTCTATCTACACCTCTATTGATATCGTCAGACTGTTCGTGAATTGCTGAAAGCACACCACAAGACTTACTGTCGAATTGATACTCTGCCTTATTGTAACCTATTCTTTCGATTGTTTCGCGTGCGATTCGCTGAACATCTAAATAAGTGTTTGACTTTACTTCGCCAGCAAGTACTACTTGTCCAGTTGTTACCAGTGTTTCGCAAGCAACTTTTGAATCTGCATCGAAGGCTAAAAAGTTATCGATTAAAGCATCTGAAATTTGATCAGCTACTTTGTCTGGGTGACCTTCAGAAACAGATTCTGATGTAAATAAGTAAGGCATATATTAACTATTTATAAGGCTGCAAAATTAGACGTAAGTATGGAATAATGAAAACATATTTTATGAGATGCTAATTAGCAAGAATTAGAAAAATAGTCGGCATCTTTTTCAACGTAATCATGTTTGGTTTCCACTTACTAATGGATTTGGTAAGAATTAGTTCCTTTTCACCTGTAATATCTCTTGCTACGCATAAAAAAGTGTCTTGTCTTGCTGCCTTGATGACATCTGCAAGCAACGCTTCATTCCGATAAGGAGTGTCCATAAAGATTTGAGTCTGGTTTTTCTCTTTCGATTCTCTCTCTAATTCTCTAATCCGTTGTTGTCTTTGTTTTTTGTCGATTGGTAAATAACCATGAAAGGCGAATGATTGACCATTAAACCCACTAGCCATAAGAGCAAGTAGTATGGAAGATGGACCTACAATGGGTACACTAGTAATTCCAAATTGATGAGCGATGTGTACTAACCGAGCACCAGGGTCTGCTATACCAGGACAACCTGATTCTGATAGGACTCCGATATTTTGGCCTTGTAAAATAGGCTGTATCAAATCGACACAGTCTTCAAAAGATGTTTTCTTATCTAACACTTCGAACTCCAGTTCTTCAATAGTAAGACCAAGCTTTAAAGAGCTAATAAACCTTCTTGCTGTTCTTACATTTTCAACTAGGAATGAGTCACAGCCCTTTATGGCATTTTTTACATGTAGCGGAATTACTTGCTCTTGTGTGTTATCCGAAATTACACTTGGGATAAGGTAAATCTTTCCAAAAGAATCGTTCATGCTAGGAAACTTTTTACTTGTTCATAAAAGTCCATAGGTTTTTCAGCATGAAGCCAATGGCCGGCACCGTCAACAGTTGCTATTTTACTTTTTGGAAAAATAGAATGAATCATATTAAAATCTGCGTCGAGAATGTAGTCTGAATTTCCTCCTCTTATGAAAAGAGTTTCTTTTTGAAAAGTTGCATTTTGATTGAGCCCCTTTCCAACTTCCTCAATTTGCGAGGCAATGACGTCTAAATTCATTTTCCATTTAAAACCATCAGTTGTTCTTGCTAAGTTTTTAAGTAAAAATTGTCTTATACCGAAATCTTCAATCTGTTTACTTAGAATTTCATCCGCCTCTTTTCTCGATGTCAAACTATCAATCGGCACTGAATAAAATGCTTTAATGATAGTGGTATGATGAACGGGGTAAGATTTAGGCCCTATATCCGCTACAACAAGTTTGTCAACTTTTTCGGGGTATTTTCTGGCAAATTCCATAACTGTTTTACCACCCATAGAGTGCCCTATAAGGTCGGCTGAACTTATATTCATTTCGCCCATAAATTGGCAAAGATCTTCAGACATGACCTCGTATGAAAATGAAGAGTCATGAAATGACTGACCATGGTTTCTTTGGTCGACTAGGAAAACTTTGAAGTCTTCACCAAACTTTTTCCCTAAGGTTACCCAGTTATCTAAAGACCCAAAAAGACCGTGCAATATTATTAGTGGCTTTCCTTCGCCAAAAACCTTGTAATTCAGTGTAGACATTTATTGTAGTTCTCTTAAGTAAAGTTGGATGGTATTTTCAAGACCAAAATATAGTGCGTCGCAAATAAGGGCATGACCAATACTCACTTCATCTATGTTTGGGATTTCTTTAGTTAAATATTTCAAGTTCTTTAAGTCCAAGTCATGACCAGCATTAATTCCGATACCTAATTCGATAGCTTTTTCTGCTGCGGCTTTATAACTGCTCACCGCTTCAGATGGATTTTTTAAATAGTCAGTCGCATACATTTCGGTATAAAGCTCTATTCGATCGGTTCCTACTTTTGAAGCACCTATAATCATGGCGACTTCAGGGTTTACAAATATGGAAGTCCGAATACCCAAGGCTTTAATTCTGCTAATAATGTCTGCCAATTTTTCTTCATTGGCCACTGTATCCCAGCCAGCATTTGAAGTAAGCACGTGCGGAGGATCTGGCACTAGCGTAGCTTGATCTGGGCGAACATCTTCCAGAATTTTCATAAAACGCTCATCAGGATAGCCTTCGATATTAAATTCTGTAGTGACAACATCTTTGAGGTCATAAACATCTTTAGTGGTTATATGCCTCTCATCAGGTCTCGGATGTATGGTAATTCCTTGTGCTCCAAAACGCTCAGCATCTTTCGCTAATTGAACTACACTTGGATTGTTTCCCCCGCGGGCATTTCTCAGTGTAGCTACTTTATTAATGTTAACACTCAGTCTAGTCATTCAATTTCCCTTTATTACCTAACTTTGCGCGCAAGTTAATGATTTAAAAAATCGAAAATATTTAAAAGATGAGCTTAAAACTACAGATTGAGGCAGATATAAAGAAAGCCATGTTGGCACGTGAAAAAGACGAGTTGAAGGCCCTAAGGGCGATAAAATCAATGATTCTTTTGGCCGAAACTGAAAAGGGTGGTTCAGGTGATGTATCAGAAGATGCTGAGCTTAAGCTGCTAATGAAGGCTGTAAAGCAAAGAAAAGACTCTGCTCAAATATATAAAGACCAAGGGCGCGAAGACTTGGCTACAACAGAAGTGGCGGAAATTGCCGTAATAGAGAAATATTTACCAAAGCAATTATCAGAAGATGAAATTAGAGCTGAATTAGAGAAGATAATTGCGCAAGTTGGGGCTTCTGGACCACAAGACATGGGTAAAGTAATGGGTATGGCAAGTAAAGCTATGGCTGGAAAAGCTGATGGTAAAACAATTTCAGGCATTGTAAAATCTATTTTAGTCGGATAGTTTGAAAACGCTCGATGTCATTTTGCTTGTTCCTTTAATTTTTGGAGGAGTTATGGGTTACCGAAAGGGGCTCTTACTGGAGTTATTTGGAATTTTGGCCTTTGTTCTTGCCATTATTGGTGGTTTCAAGCTGATGGAATTGGGCATGACTTATTTAGAAGGGTATTTAGAGGGAGTAGATCATTTGCTTCCTTTTATTTCCTTCATAGTTATATTCATCGGAATCATTTTACTAGTGAATATGCTGGGTAAATTGGTGAAGAAGATGGTGGATATGACCTTGCTTGGTGGAGTAGATAAATTTGCCGGAGCAATAGTGGGAATAGTAAAATGGGCTATTGGCGTAAGTATTATCCTATGGCTTACTTTGAATTTTGGAGTAGAACTACCCGGTCAAGATGAAGAATTGGTTTTGTATCCATTTTTGGCCGATCTAGGACCTAATATTATTTCCGCACTGGATGTTGTCCTACCTTTTGCCGAAGAAATGCTCGAGTCTATAAAAGAGTTAATCTCACCTGTTTGATTCTATTAATTGACAATTACGATTCGTTTACCTACAATTTGGTTGATTACTTCAATCAATTGGGAGTAGAAGTGAAGGTGCTAAGGAACGATACCCCTCAAGCGGAATTCAATTCATTAAAATTTAGTGGAATAGTGCTTTCCCCAGGCCCGGAGCGACCTAGTGATGCTGGTAATTTGTTAACCTTAATAGATCAATATATCGGTAGGGTTCCGATGCTGGGCATTTGCCTTGGCCACCAAGCAATAGCAGAGTATTTAGGTGGACAAATTGTGAAAGCGCACAAGCCGATGCATGGTAAGATATCAAGTATCGACACATCGGAATCTCAGACTTATCGAAATTTACCTAGTAGAATAGATGTTGTTAGATATCACTCGCTTGTCGTGAAAGATCTACCTAAAACGTTAAAACCGACTGCTCTTACAGCGCACGGAGAATTAATGTCTTTTGAGAGCAATCATGAGCTGAAAACATGGGGCATACAATTTCATCCGGAGGCCTATCTGACACAATATGGCCTTGAAATACTCAAAAACTGGGTCACAATTCATAATATTGTTTAGAACCATACTATATTAGTTAGAACTAAATGGCTAAATCGGTCGTTCTATGTCAAAAGCATTTTAAATGGTAGCATCAGATTTAATAAATCATATGATTCCCCCTCTTAAACCAACGGATGATGGCCACAAAGCCATTGTTTGGATGGAAGAGCTGCGTATGAATCAGTTACCAGTCATTGAAAAAGGTAGATTTCTTGGTTTTATTACAGAAGAGATAATCCTTGAAGAAAATGATTCCAAAAAGCCCGTCAACCAATACTATTTAGAAGGAGAGGGATGTATCGTAAATGAACATCAGCATTTTTATGATGTAATTAAAATTGCTGCAGAACATGAATCTCAGCAAGTAGCAGTTCTTTCTAGTACTGGTGCGTTTCAAGGCGTAATTGCTTTGGAAGATACAATCAATGCCTTTGCAGAGTCTACAGCAGTACAAGAACCCGGCGCAATTCTAGTTTTATTAATGAATCAGCGAGATTATTCTTTGGCTGAAATAAGCAGACTGGTTGAAGCAGAGGATGTTAAAATATTGAGTAGCACCATTAATTCAGATCCAAAAGACTCGGCAAAGTTAAGGGTGACATTAAAACTGAATAAATCAGAAGTATCTCCTGTTACGGCTGCCCTAGAGCGCTTTGGATACAGTATAATAGGTAGGTTTCAGGAGGAAGAAATTAAATCAAACGATCAAGAACGGTTTGATCTTCTAATGCGCTACTTGAACATATAATGACTGTATGAGAATCGCACTTCATGGTAAAAGCACTGGTCCTGAGGCACAAAAGTGTATCAATGATGTTTTTGAATTATTAGAAAAACATCAAATCGTAGCTTCAATATCAGAAAGTTATAAGGCTGATTTGTTAGAGAAAGGCCTCTTTACCGGAAAACTGGATACTTTTCATATAGGCGATGATCTTTCTGGATTCGACTTCATAATTAGTTTGGGTGGCGATGGAACCATTCTCGATACCATTACATATACAAATCGTTCCGAAGTACCAATAGTAGGCATAAACCTCGGGAGGTTGGGCTTCTTGGCGAACACCCCGAGAAACGAAATAAAAGATACTTTTGAAAGGCTCATATCAGGAGATTTTACGGTAGAATCAAGATCTCTAATTCATGTCGACTCAAATCAAGGCATATTTCACCCCTATAATTTTGGTTTGAATGAACTGACGATTGTTAAAAAGGAGACCTCCTCCATGATTGTAGTGCATACTTATGTGGATGGAGATTATCTTAATTCCTATTGGGCTGACGGTCTTATTGTAGCTACCCCAACCGGTTCCACAGGGTACTCTCTTAGTTGTGGAGGTCCATTAGTTGATCCAGCACAGAAAAACTTTATTATTACCCCAGTCAGTCCACATAACCTTAATGTGCGACCAATAATCCTTTCCGATCAGAGTGTTATTACCTTTGAAATTGAAGGAAGATCGAAGCAATTTATGGTCTCTTTAGATTCTCGTTCACAAAGTATAGACGATAGTGTACAAATTTCCGTTAGGAGAGAAGAATTTGAAGCAAAACTCGTTCGCTTTAAGAATAATAAGTATTTCGATACATTGCGTCAAAAATTGAATTGGGGTTTAGACGCCCGAAATTGAGTTAACAATATTTAACTGAGACCTTAAAAAACAATTTCTCTTTGTTCTCTAGCTTGCAATCATATCATACGGATAAACTGGATAGACTTGTTTTCTTAATAAGTCTGTTATTCATGGGTTTTTCAACCGGTTTGAAAGCTCAGAATACGGAGATTGGTGTAGAGCTAGGAGGGTATAATTACATCGGAGATGTTGTAAGACAATACGATTTTAGCAATAATACATTAGGAGGACAGTTATTCTTCAGAAAGCACATTAATGACGGTGTCAGCCTACGATTTTCAGTAGGGAGAGGCACTTTAAAAGGTGCGGATAATGAAGCATTTGACGTATTTTCAGCAAATAGAAGAGCATCATTCTCAAGTCGGTTTGTCAACACAGATATGATTCTTGAGTATAACTTTTTGGATTACAGAAACGAAAAGTTAGATCAGCATTGGACACCCTATCTCTTTTTCGGACTAGGAGCTTATCGACTTCAAGGAGATGATCAGCTTGGTAATAACTATAATTCAGGAGTTCAATTTAAAGTGCCAGTTGGCATAGGAATAAAAGTAAAGTTAAATAGACGTTGGATATTGGGTATATCCACTTCAGCTATCAAGACTAATTCAGATTTTTTGGATAATGTTTCTTTACAAACACCTAATATTAAGGACTACCGAGGAGGTAATCCGAATGATGATGATGTGATGTTTTTCACTGGTTTCTCACTGAGTTATACTTTCTTCAAAATTGTCTGCCCTAAACCATTCTATTAATCTCTGAGAAAGAGTTTATTAGGAGATTTAAAAACCAATTCCATTTTTGTACCTTCGCGCTTGCTTTTTGAGAAATCCGAAGAATGAAGGAACAAATCATAACAGAATCCCTGCCGAAACACATCGCCGTTATTATGGACGGAAATGGTCGTTGGGCAAAGAAAAAGGGTGCTGCAAGGATTTTTGGGCATAAAAACGCTATTAAGGCGGTGAGAGATGTTACCGAAGGCTGTGCCGAGTTAGGCGTAGAATTCTTAACCCTCTATGCATTCTCTACAGAAAATTGGTCAAGACCAAAAGTAGAAGTTAATGCCCTAATGGAACTCCTAGTTTCAACTTTAGTCTCAGAAATGAAGACTTTAATGGACAATGGCATTCGATTAGCAACGATAGGGGATACAGAAAGTCTTCCAAAAAAATGTCAACGCGAACTTGCCGAGGCTATGGAGAAGACATCGAAAAATGAAAGAATGGTGCTGGTACTGGCGCTAAGCTATAGCGGGCGATGGGATATTACTCAAGCCACAAAAGCTATAGCAAATGAGGTGGCCGCCGGGAAAGTAAATGCTGAAAATATTGATCAAGAATTAATTAATAAATACTTAAATACATCAGGGATACCCGATCCTGAATTGTTGATAAGAACAAGTGGAGAACAACGTATTAGCAATTTCCTGCTTTGGCAAATGGCGTATACAGAGTTTTACATTACAGATACTTTGTGGCCAGATTACAGAAAAAAGCATTTATACGAAGCCATAGTATCTTATCAGAATAGAGAAAGAAGGTTCGGAATGACAAGCGAGCAGTTAAAGAGTTGATAAAGCGGATGAGAAAGTTATTAGTAGCTGTCATGTTTCTGATGTTGTGCATTAGTGGTTTTGCACAAAATAGATATCAGGTGAATGCCGGAGAAGGCGTTCAGATTGACTATTCTAACCCTAAAGTTTTTGAAGTAGCTGATATTTCAATTACTGGACTTGTTGGATTACAAGAAAGCGCACTGCTTGCCCTTACGGGAATTAAAGTAGGAGATAAAATTCCTATCCCAGGACAAGAGATATCTGATGGTATTAAGAAACTTTGGAATCAGGGAATTATTGCCGATGTACAGTTTTGGTTAACTAAAACAGAAGGTGATCGTGCATTTATTGAAGTTCGCGTTTCGGAGCGACCAAGAATTCAAGAGGCTAAAATTAACAATGTTAATTCCTCTCAATCTTCGGAAATGTTAGATCAGTTGAACATAAGTGGTAAAGTCGCCACGCCAGCTTTGATCAAAAACTCAGAAATAGTTATTCGAAAATACTTTATTGAAAAAGGGTTCTTGAATACGGTAGTTCAGACAGAACAAATTGAAGATTCATTATTTGCCGATAGAGTAAGATTGAATTTCAATGTTGATAAAAAATCCAAAGTAAAGATTAATAAGATTTACTTCGATGGAAATGAATCTTTTACCGATAAGCGACTCAAAAGAACGCTGAAGAATACCGCTGAAAAACCTAGGTTCTGGTTAATTTCTAAACTGTTTGATGAAATATTTAGGACCAATGCAAATTCAGTTCGAAACTATGTTGATTCATCTTATACTGTTTCGCAGTCTGAATTCAAGAGGTTTTTAAACGATAATGTAAAACTCAACTTTTTAAAGGGATCCAAGTTCATTAACACAGATTTTGAAGATGATAAGAACAGCCTTGTTGCTTTTTATAATTCAAAAGGATATCGCGATGCCGAAGTATTGAGCGATGAGATAGTGAAGGTAAATGAAGACTTCATAGACCTAAAACTAGCCGTAGAAGAAGGAAGAAAATATTATATCAGAAATATTGATTGGATTGGAAACTTCAAATACACCGATTCTGTACTTACTGAGAAACTCGATATTAGAAAAGGCGATGTTTACAACCGTCAGAAGCTAGACGAAAGAACACAATTTGCCGGTCCGAATGGCGGAGATATCATGTCACTTTACTCCGATGATGGATATTTGACTTTTAGAATTCAAGCTGTAGAAGTAAGAGCAGAAAATGACTCTATAGACATTGAAATGAGAATGTCTGAAGGTGAGCAGGCGACTATTAAACGAATCATATTAAATGGTAATGATAGAACAAGTGATCATGTAATTCTACGAGAGATCAGAACATTACCTGGTCAAAAGTACAGTAGGAGAGAGTTGATTAGAACGATCCAGGAACTTGGGCAACTAGGTTATTTTGATCCAGAACAGATTGATCCACAACCTATCCCCAATCTAAATGATGGTACAGTAGATATTATCTTCAACCTTGTGGAAAAATCATCGGACCAGATTCAGTTATCTGGTGGATTTGGAGGTCCTTTTGGTTTTGTAGGTACTGTTGGGCTGTCTTTAAATAACTTTTCTGTAAGAAATATTGGCGATTGGAGCAAATGGAGACCGTACCCAAGTGGTGATGGTCAGAAACTTTCCTTACAACTACAGTCGAACGGTAGAAGATTTAGAAGTACTAGTTTAGTTTTTTCTGAGCCATGGTTAGGCGGTAGAAAGCCGAATAACTTTACCGTAAGTTTAAGTAGAACATCGAATAGAACTATCCAACCAATCACGAATGACCTTTTAGGGTTCTTAAAGGCTACTGGAGTGACAGTTGGTTTAGGTAGAAGGCTTCGATGGCCAGATGACTACTTCCAAGTACAAAATACTATTTCCTACCAGTTCTACGATGTATTCAATTTTGGTAACACACTTGGATTCTCTACAGGTCAGTCCAATAGTTTGACTTTCAATACAACAATTTCACGAAGTAATATTGACAACCCTCAGTTCCCAACTTATGGTTCTCAGTTTACACTTTCTGTAAACGCCACACCACCATGGTCTTTACTGAATCCTGATAAGTTTGCTGACCCTGAGTTGAGCGAAGCTGATAGATATGAGTTTGTAGAGTACCATAAGTGGATGATGGACTTGTCCCTATTTATTCCTTTAAATAGCAAGTTCGTAATCAATGCAAGAGCCCATATGGGATTCATTGGAACATATTCAGATAAAACAGACTCAGGTCCTTTTGAAAGGTTCTTCTTAGGCGGTAATGGACTAAATGGAGCGAACAATTTTATAATTGGACAGGATATAATTGCGTTAAGGGGTTATGATGATAACATAATTGACCCTGTAGACGCTAATACCGGATTTAGAGGAGGGGTTGTTTACAATAAGTTTGTTGCTGAATTAAGATACCCAGTAACACTTAAACCCGGCTCTACAATTTATTTACTAGCCTTTATGGAAGCAGGTAATACTTGGATAGATTTTTCAGAGTATACACCGCGTAAACTATTTAGGTCTGCTGGTTTTGGCGCAAGAATATTCTTGCCGGCGTTTGGATTACTTGGTGTAGACTGGGCTCACGGATTCGATTCTGATGATTCTTTCTCTCCGGCGATTCAAGCTGGATCACAGGTGCATTTTACAATTGGACAACAAATAAGGTAACATGTACAAAATATTTCCCACTCTAGTAATCCTAACATTAATTTTTATATTTGCGCCTGCTAAAAGCGTCTTGGCTCAGAAATTCGGCCATTATGACTCAGAATACGTACTCAATAAAATGCCAGAATATGCCGAAAAGGTGAAGGAGTTAGAAGCTCTTTCTGTAGCATATGACAAAGAGGTACGGAGTTTGTATGATGAGGCAGAAAGGATGCGAGCAGAGCTAAGAGCAACTGAAGTACTTTTGACCTCTGAAATGAAAAAAGATAGGACGAAAGCGATTCAAGCAAAGCAAGAAGAAGCAGCGAAAAAAAGTACTGATCTCTTTGGCTATAACGGACTCTACTTTAAAAAAGTAGACGAGTTGTTACTTCCACTAAGGACTAAAGTAAACCAAACGGTGGAGGTTGTATGTAAGAAGTATGGTCTAGATTATCTATTTGATAAATCGGCTGATATAGGAATAGCATATTCTAACCCAGTTCACGACTATACTGAATTCGTACTAGAAGAATTAGGGATTATAGAACAGAATTAAGAAACTGAAACATTAAAATATAGAATTATGAAGCGTAGATTATTGGTGATGGTGGCAGCACTTTTTGTGTTTGGAGCTACACAGGCGCAGGACTTCAAAATTGGATTCACTTACTTGGAGTTTATTGTATACAGTATGCCGGAAATTGAAGGTATCAGATCAGAGTTAAAGACTTACGAAGGTCAGTTAGGATCTAACGTTCAAGCAAAAAGAACAACATTTCAGACTAAATACGAAGAAGCTCAAAGAATGTCTCAGCAGCCAAATGCAAGTCAAGCGGCAATGCAAGAATTGAACAACGAACTTCAGAAGTTAGACAAGGATTTACAAGATTACACAGCACAAGCGCAACAAGCGTTACAAGCAAAAGAGGCTACGCTGATGAATCCTATTTATTCTAAAGTACAAACTGCTATCGACGAAGTAAGAAAGGAATTAGGCTATGCTATGATTCTTAATATGAGAGTATCTGCTTCAGGAGATGGTATCGTTTTAGCAGCAGAAGATGATTTAAATATTACAGAACAAGTATTTGCTAAACTAGGGGTAGAAATGCCAAAACAACCTAGCCCAGGAGATGCTCCTGCAACTGCGGATACCGGAAACGATAAATAGTATTTATTAAAATATTGATTTGAAACCCCTTCATACGAAGGGGTTTTTTATTTTGCACCTATGCAAAGGCCTGAATTTTTAAAGCTTGGAGACAAAATAGCTGTTGTGGCAACGGCTAAAAGGCTTGAACGATCAATAGCAGACGGTATTGAAACGCTTACGGAATGGGGCTTAGATGTAATAGTAGACGAGAACGTCAATAAGCAAAGCGGATATTTCGCCGGTAGCGATGATGATAGGCTCGAAAGTCTTCAATCTGCCTTAGATAATCCTGAAATTAAGGCTATAATTTTTGCCAGAGGAGGCTATGGTACCACAAGAATTATCGATCAGGTAGATTTCGACGGCTTTAAGAAAAGCCCTAAATGGCTCGTTGGTTTTAGTGATTTGACGAGCATTCTCCTGCAAGCGTTAAAATTTGACGTGCCTTCAATCCATGGTCCTGTGGCAATGACCATTGGGAACGATTACGCATCCGATCAGTATCTAAAGTCTATTTTATTTGAAGGTTCAAATTCAGTTTATCCATTGACTGAGTCTAGTTCCACGACTTTTGGTACCTGTTCTGGAAAAATAACAGGGGGTAATCTTACCCTAATTTGTGAATCCATTGGTACTAACAATGAAATCGATACAGAGGGTAATATTCTCTTTATCGAAGAAGTAGGAGAGGCTAAGTATAGCCTTGATAGAATGCTCAATAAACTAAAACGAGCAGGTAAGATCACTAACCTTTCGGGTGTGATTATTGGGAGTTTTAGTAATATTTCAGATCCTCAGGGCTACTTTGAAACTGAAACTGATGAAATTCTTAATTCCTATTTCGGTCACTTAAATATCCCGATCGCATATGGCTTAAGCGCCGGTCATGAACCGATGAACTTGCCGCTTATTTTTGGATGTGATGCTGAAGTGCTTGTTGAACTAGGACAGCTCACAATTAAATATCTAGATTAGAAATCCTGCCAAGAGCCCTGCCAGAATAATTAATGGTGGAGGTATTTTAGTCAAAGTAAGTAAAAGGAATGTACCTATTACAACAGATACGTCCATAACAGAACCTTGAATAGGTTCAAATAAAATAAATGCAGCTGCAGCAACCATTCCAGAACTGGCAGCATTGATTCCCTCTAAGGAGGCCCTTACTACTCTGTATGTCTTTAGGCTATCCCAAAACCTGATAACGAAGAAGATAAGAAATGTACCGGGCAGAAAAATACCGCATGCTGAAATGAAACCTGCCAGAATTTGCCCACCTATCCCTAAATCACGAACAGAAAGTGCACCCACAAAAGAACTTACAGAAAAGACAGGCCCTGGAACTGTTTGTACCATGGCCAAGCCCGAAAGAAACTCTTCAGACGATAAATAACCTTTAAACTCGACGAACTCTGTATTTAGAAAGGGAATTAGCACTTGACCACCTCCAAAGATGAGACTTCCGTTACGATAGAAATTTTCAAAGAGTAAAACGAAACGATCTTGAGTTAATGCACCTAATAAAGCAGCTACGACAAGTACAAGTGCCCAAAGCGTAAAATTACCCCATTTGATTTTTACTTTTTCCTTTTCAGCGATTTCTTGTTTTTTATACTTGAAAGCGGTGATGGAACCTGCAATAACCAGTACAATGGGTAGTGCAGCAGGCGTAGTAATGAAATAAGTAACTACTGCTGACAGAATCATTAAGATAATTGCCGTTTTAGTGTTAATCACCTTTTTGGCAATGGTAAAAGCACCATAACTGATAAAACCAACAGCCATTGGTTGTATAAACCTGGTAAATTCTAGACTTAGGTTTTTTGTCTGATATGAGTTAATGAGTATGGCCGCGGTGGTCATAATACTTACGGCAGGAATCATCCAAACCAGTAAGGTTAAATAAGCCAAGTTTGCGCCTCCAATCCGGTAGCCAATAGCCGTTACAGTTTGAGTAGAAGTTGGTCCCGGTAGTATCTGGCAAAGCGCATTAAGTTCAATCAGTTCTTCTTCGGTGATATACCCGCGCTTTTCGACCATTATTTTTATGAACATGGCAATATGCGCTTGCGGTCCGCCAAAGGCCGTCAATGCCAATGAAATTACATCTTTAATGAAAATGAAATATCGAATGCGCTTTACCGCCATGGTGTGTATTACTTCTTTTTCAAGCCAATTTCAGCAAGGCGCTGCTGAAGAAAGTCGCCTGCTGTAATGTCATCATAAAGTTTTGGACTATCCTGATCGATACAATTTTCTAATACAGTCAGGTCCATATCAGACCGTGGGTGCATGAAGAATGGTATTGAAAACCTCGAAGTTTTCATTTGCGCTTTAGGTGGATTTACAACCCTGTGTATTGTCGATTTTAGCTTATTATTTGTGTGTCTGGAGAGCATATCCCCAACATTCACAATAATTTGATCAGGAAGAGCTGTAATTGGAATCCACTTGTTATCCCTTCTCAGTACCTGCAATCCATCAGCACTAGCACCCATTAATAACGTAATCAAATTGATGTCGCCATGTTCGGCGGCTCTTACGGCATCGGCCGGTACCTCATCAGGAGTTTCTATTGGGAAGTAGTGAATTGGCCTTAGGATACTATTGCCATTATGCGCCTTATTGTCAAAATAGTGTTCATCTAGGCCTAAGTATAGAGCAATGGCTTGAAGCATTTTTATGCCAGCAGCTTCTAAAGTCTTGTAAACATGTATTCCTATTGCTTCCATTTCAGGAAGCTCTTTCGGCCAAATATTATCAGGATATTCTGAAGCTATTTTGTCACCATCAGTCACCAATTGACCGATATGATAAAACTCCTTTAAATCACCCGTTTTTCTTCCTTTGGCATGTTCCTTTCCTTTACCTATATAACCTCTTTGACCTGCCAATTCAGGAATTTCATATTGCTGTTTGGTAACATCTGAAAGTGTAAAAAACTCTTTGATTACACTATAGAGCTTAGTTGTCATTTCATCCGTTAGGCCATGGTTTTTAATGGCCACGAAACCAATAGTATTGTAAGCCTCTCCTAAAGTTTGAACAAAGGCAGCTTTTTTCTCGGCGTCTCCACCAGTAAAATCTGCAAGGTCTAATGAAGGAATTTCATCGTAGAGTTTAGCGCTCATAGCAAAATGGATTTGTATCGAAATTAATAATTTATATGGAGAAATTTCCTATTCAAAAATGACTTTGAGAATGCTCAATGACTTGATTTCCCTTAGGTTACCCGTATTTACACGGTAGTATTTTATAATATGATCCAGAACATCTCTTCTAAACTGAAGACTCATTGAAATTGTGTCACCATAATTTGAGCTCATTAAAGCATCAATCGCTTTTTTTTCTTCCTGTGAAATACTCAAGTGAAAGCCAGATTCGCTGAGCTGAAAAATGAAATCATTAGCACTCGCTGGACCAAAACCCAGGTGATGTGTAGCCTTTAATAATAGTTGAAGATGAAAGTTAGAGGCATTCTCTTTTAATCGATCGAAAATTTGAAGTGAATTGAACAAGAACTCAAATAAGACTTTGTTTTCGCCTTCATCCCTTAAAACCTTTCCAAAAATCTCAGTGATGAAGATGCCAATTGTTCTTTTCACAGGATCGAATGGAATATCACTATAGGTTTGAGCAAACTTACTTTCAGAGATTTTATGAATGTCTTTATCCTCCTTATAGTATACTACCATATCGAGTAAGGAAAGTGGCTGATAGAGTGCGATTTTACCTTTGGAACGTTGACTTCGAGCACCATGAACAATGTAGGATTGCATTCCATAGGCCGAGGTGAAAATCTTAACAATGATCGAACTCTCTTTGAATTTGACCGCACTAAAAACAATGCCTTCGGTATTATTCAGCATCAGATTACGACTATTTTCCCTACAAAAGTCTCAACACCATCAGAACTAGAACTAAACACTAAGTATACACCAGACGCTACTCGAACACCATTGATATTTCGAGTATTCCAAAGCAGTGTACTACCATTGGCGCGAGCCTCTCTAACTAGTTTTCCCGAAACATCTGTAATCTTCACTATTGCATTATTCGCAAGGCCGTTAATTACAATTTCTCCTTGAAAGGATCGATTTACTGGGTTGGGGTAAATCTTTACATTCTCATGAATTGCTGATCCCTCGGTAGCATCGCTTCTAAAGGATATTAAGCCTTTGTCGGTACCTATAAATAGTTCTCCCGATGGCCGATCGACGAATAGAGATATAATATTATTCGAAGGCAAGGGGCTATTCTCAGTAGTAAAATGATAGACTAGCTCTTCGCCAGTTTCACTAAATAGCCATAGGCCATTATTTCTAGTGCCAAACCATTTTCTGTTCGCAGGATCTATTAATACCTGTGTAATGAATTCATCTCTGAGCAATAACCTGTTTTCGAAAATTGGAACATTTGCGGTGAGCGAGATATTATCTAGAATAACCGATTGGTTTGGAAAAAAGCAAAGGCCTTGATTAGTCCCAATCCAAATAAACTGATCGTCATCTATGGCAAGTGAAGTCACCTCGGCACCAGGTAAACCACCTTGGCCACCATTAGTATTTAGAAATCTTTGTCTAGAGGTGGTTTCATCAAAAACTACTAAGCCGCCGCCATTTGTTTCGGAAATTGGCATCCACTTAAAACCGTTACTTCCAATAAACAAATCAGTAGGAAAGCGAGCCTGTGCGAAACTAAAACCGTAACTATTCCATTGGTCGGTGGCTAAATTCCAGGAATACAAAGTATTTGATGTTCCAGAAGTAGTTAGCCACAAGAGGTTTTCTTGCATGGCTAGCGCTGTGTTATTGTAAGAACCGTTTAGTCTGGTAATTGGACTGGAATTAGAGAAATCTTCGATGATGTTCGTTGATCCATTGAGATTGTCTCCACCAAAAAAAGGCCCTTCCCCAAAAGAAGAGAAAATGGGTAAGCTGATATTAGGGGTTTCTGTAATCCCGAACTCCAAATCAGTAAGGTTATCAATTCTATCTCCATCACTGTTTCTCGTTATTCTTGAAGACCATTCCTGAGTTTCTAAGTTGAAACTACTAATGCTTCCCGATGCAGAAATCCAATGGGCCGAGTTTCCGAATTCTTGAGGTTTGATCAGTAAATCGGAAGAGGGTCCCGCAGGCAAAAGGCTTGAAGGAGCTACGTTAAAGGCATTGAAATATAGAAGCCCTACGTCTGATGAGCCTATCCATGACCCTAATTGTGTAAACAAAAAGCTGTTTAAAGTTTGATTACTTGCTGCTGAATAAAGCGACCTAAACCCCGAAATATCTCCACTAACCCAAAGATCTTGCTCCGTTAATACATAAAATATTTCTTCTGTGATTGAATGCACTTCCTTGATTGACAAATTATAGTTTCGCTCAAAAGACCATTCACCAGCAGTATAATCGAATAAATCACTATCGGCACTTGCTTTTAGTTCGTCTCCAAATTGGGTGATGTGTTGAAACGAGATTCCTTCTAAAATTCTGCGCCAATTATTAAAATCTTGTTTGTTGACATCTTCATTTAAACTAGCTGAAAGAATACCATTCTCCGATACGGCAAAAATACTGTCATTAGTAAACGCTGTTTCGTAAATGATCAGTGGTTCTCCGTTTGGTCCTAGATTTCGATAATTTTCAACTATTTCATTTCTAGTTTGGTCGTAAACAATAATGCCTAAATCTCCTGAAATGTAAAGTTTGTTCTGGAATAATTCGATGTTCCGAAGGTGTTTACTTCCAACAATTTCCGACTCTAAAACAGTATTAATTGTTGTAACACCAGCTGTTTCTGACCAAAATTCAATACGTCCATTTTTATAAGCAATAACAAGTAGCTCTCGACTTTGATCATAAAAGATTGCACCGATTCCGACGTCTGACAAACCCGTATTTTTATTAATAAGGTTAAGGCTATTGTCCTCTAAATCAACATAGAAAATAGCGTTTTCTGTAGAAGCGAAAACTCGATCACCCCCATCGGTTACGTTTGTGATATTATTGTAGCTAAAATGGGTGCGCCAGCCTAATATTGGGACGGTACTTTGAGCGAAGGCTAAAGCGGTAGATATGCAAAGAAGGAGAACGGTAAGAACCGCTACGCTACTGGTTCTTTTTGTCTTTCTTCTCTTGCTGTCCTTCATAAAAATATTTTCTATTTCGGGCTTCGTATATATCTGCTTCACCAAGTTCAACGGTTTTTTCAGAAGTGGTAAGCTTGTAAGAAAACGAAGCGAGCGAGCCACTTATGGTGCATATAGCGTGAAGTTTTGTGACGAATTCAGCAATAGCCAGTAATTGCGGCATTGGGCCAAAAGGATTTCCATTGGCATCCATATCTAGCCCAGCTACAATTACACGTTTACCACTGTTGGCCAATTTTCGACAAACATCAATGATTTGATCATCAAAAAACTGAGCTTCGTCAATACCGATTACATCGCTTTCTCCTGTTAAAAGAAGTATGTCAGAGGCAAACTGAACCGGTGTAGAGCGAATAGCTGTCTTATTATGAGACACTACATCTTCTTCGTCATACCGCGTATCTACAGCTGGTTTGAATATTTCGACCTTTTGTTGCGCAATCGTCGCCCGACGTAATCTTCGAATAAGTTCCTCAGTTTTTCCAGAAAACATACAGCCGCATATCACTTCTATACTGCCAGAAGTATGCTCACCCGATATTTTGCTCTGAGGTTCTAAAAACATTTATGCAGAGTATTCTATATGAGGAAATTTGTTTCCTTCAGCCACACTAATTTCAATATCACCAGATAATTTACACTGGCAGGCCAGTCTTTCATTTTCGGCCAATCTTTCCAAACCGCGTAATCTTTCTTCAGGCTCAGTATCTGTACCTAAAGTATCAATTCCAGCATGTACAACCATTTTGCAGGTTGTACATTTACCTTTTCCACCACAAGCGTGCATCCAATCTACACTTTCTGAATGGATAATATCCAATATACTTTTCTTAGCGTCGTTAGCAGAAATGGTTTTATTGTTCAGATTTCGAATTAGGATTTTGGGCATTATGCTTAATTTGACGTGAGTTCTTAAAAGGGTTGATTATTCATCACCAAAAGGAACTTCCTTTTCTCGGCGTTTTGCCGAACCCGTGTAATTTACAAATCAAAAGAAATAAGCAATGCGCTACAAGTTAAAGGACGATGCAGTTACAGAAATCAGCAAATTAATTGCTGCTGATATTATTGAGCATGCCTATCAAGCTCATAGTAAAATGGATGGTGAGCGTTTGATTTCTTTAACCAACTCTCGACAGGTAAATTCTTTTATCATTCGTTCGTTATTCAATCAGTGGAGAAACGAGGTTGAACGACTTGAAAGCCCGTATTTCGATTTTAATCATGAGCTTGTAAAAGATGCATTGAAAGGTTTTATGAATGTCCTGTCTAACCACATCAGTATTGACAAGGAACACTTGGAACCACTGCTTTTTCAGGCGATCGAGGATGCAATTCTTATTTCCTTTGCCCCAAAACTATATTTAGAGAGTATTTTAAATAGAATTGAAAGGCCTCAGGATTTTAAGCTCCAATTCAAGTACATTAAAACCAACAGAGAGCTATTTAAGGGTCTAACTGATCGTATTGGAGAATTTGATACAAAGTCGAGTATCATTCAAACTTATGAGTCGCTTGACGGATTCGATTTAGAAGAAGTAAGTGAAGAAGATTTTTTAGATAAACTGAATGCTTCTTCAAGGATCGAAAATTTGTTTGAAACGATTGAAGAAGTTGTTGAAGAACCGGTTCTAGTGGAAGAACCAGTTGTTGAAATATCAATTGTGGAGCCTGTTGCGCCTACTGAAAGTGTGGAAGAAACGCCCATTACGATTAACGATCAGTTTGATCAGCCAGCAAAGGGTATGACGCTAGCGGAAAAGCTCCAGAGAAAAGTAAATAAGTCTATTGAGTCTTCATTGACCCTCAATGAGAAGTTTATGTTTCAAAACAATCTCTTCGGTGGTGACAATGCAAAAATGAAGGAAGCTTTTGCTAGTATAGATCAGGCGACAGATTTACAAGATGCTTTGAACAAAGCGAACCAGTACAACACGGATTGGGATATGGATAGTGAAGAGGTAGAAGCATTTATGAGTGTACTTGAACGTCGATTTGCCTAGCCTCTCATTAGTACCTGCGTTCTATGCATATCTATTTTCAAAAGTACGAAGAGCATAATCGTAAAAGACCATAAGGAGGAACCTCCGTAACTAAAAAACGGCAATGGAATACCAACTACTGGGAATAATCCAATGGTCATAGCAATGTTAATGGTAAAGTGGAAAAATATTATTCCTGCTATGCTATAGCCATAAACCCTTGCAAACTGCGACTTTTGCCGTTCGGCAATAAAGACTATCCGCATCATTAAAGCCACAAAAAGCGCGATGATTAGGGCACATCCAAGCCAACCATGTTCCTCGGCTAGGGTGCTGAATATAAAGTCGGTACTCTGTGCAGGTACAAAGTCAAATTTGGTTTGCGTACCATCCAAGAATCCTTTTCCAGAAAACCCTCCAGATCCAATCGCAATTTTTGATTGGTTGAGATTATAGCCAGCGCCTTGATCATCCAAAGCATCTGGGTAAAAAAGTATAAGAATTCTATCGCGCTGATATTTTGGTAAAGCATTTTCAAAGGCATGACTGAAGCCGGCAGAAAACCCAATTCCTACACCCACAATTAGAATGCTTAGCAATATGTTTTTTATGGATTTCGATGTCAGTAAAATCCAGATGAGCCCTAAAGAGCCAAGAATAATGGCAATTACTTGTGTTGAGAGTACGATGGATAATGTACCGATGACTACTAGTGACAAGATTGATGTCAAGTAAATAGAGGGGAGGCCCTCTCTGAAAATAGGAATGAAAAAGGAGAAGAATATTAAAGCTGAACCTAAATCGGGCTGAAGCATGATTAACGCAACAGGAGCCAACATAATAGTAAATGAAGTAATCTGACTTTTGAAGATTGTAAGCTTCACACTATTGGTAGAAACATATCTGGCTAAGAGTAAAGCTGTGGCAAACTTTGCTAGTTCTGAGGGTTGAAAGCGGAATGAGCCAAACTGAAACCAGGCTCTGGCCCCATTAGTTTCTTTTCCGACTATAACAACGGCAATCAGTAGTAGTATGAAAACCCCATAAAGGAGTGGTGCTACCGATTCATATATCCTAAAGTCGAGAAGTAAAACAAGAATGATGAGGATTAATGAGGTGCCAATCCAAAGTAATTGCTTACCTGAATCAATGCTCATATCTAGAATGCTCAGGTCCTGTACTGGGTCATATACTGAAGCATAAATATTGAACCAGCCTAGTGTAAGTAGAATGAAGTATATGAATACCGTTAACCAATCTAGGTTCGAAAAAAAACTGCCTTCTCTTCTCAACGGTCCTCCTAGTCTATAAAATCACCCTTTAAGACATATTCTTCACGCTTCCACCAGTTTTTCTTAATGTATCCGCGTAAATACTTTTCTATGATAAGACTCGCCGTCATTCCAGCAGCCCTACCACCCATTCCAGAGTTTTCTACGTAAACTGCAATGGCAATTTGTGGGTTTTCTCTAGGGGCAAACGCCATGAAAACGGAGTGATCTAGTGTTTCGTCCTTCTTGCCATTTTCGGCTGTGCCGGTTTTACCAATAATTTCAATATCATTGATTATGGCTCTTGGCGCAGTTTGCTTAGCGGCCTGCGCCATACCTTCTATAATTTCAGGATAGTATTCGTTATTGTTGCCGGTATAAACCTTGTCAAAGTTGAAATATTCAGTTTTGTCGTTCTCCTTGATACCTTTTATTAAATGCGGTTTAATGTAATGCCCTCTGTTAGCGATTATCGCTGCTAAGTTGGCTACTTGCAAAGGTGTTACTAGTAATTCACCTTGACCGATTGAAACGGACGCAAAACCACTGTATGCATAACGGCCTTTACCATACATTTTATCATAAAGTTCTACGTCAGGTACGCCACCCGGAACCTCACCAGGAATATCAATTCCTAACTGGTCACCAAAGCCAAATTTTTTCACTGCTGCCGTCCACTTTTCTAATCCTAATGGAGTATCAGTAAAGATATTTGATCCTTCTCCTCTTAGAATGAGACGCTTCATGATCTCATAGAAATAGTTATTTGACGAGTATCTAATTCCTTTGACTACATCATAGACCCCAGGAGGGGCGTGGTCGCCAATATTATTAAGGTTTACTTTTATTTTTTCATCTGTGGTTGTAACGCCTTCATCAAGTGCGATGAGTGCTTGAACGGTTTTGAAGATTGATCCGGGAGGATATTGAGCCATAATAGGCCGGTTGAAAAGCGGAGCTGTTGTATCTACTCTAATTTTATTAAAATTATCTCCTAGTTTTTTACCTGTAAGCAAATTAGGGTCGTAAGTCGGAGCTGATGCCATGACTAAAATTTCTCCAGTAGATGGTTCTATCGCAACTACACTTCCGCGCTTGCCATCAAGCAGTTTTTCAGCATATTCTTGGAGCGGTAAATCAATTGTACTGATTAAATTTTTACCTGGAATTGACGCTGTATCATTGGTTCCCCCTTTATAGGCTCCTTTTACGATACCACTAACATTTACCAACTTATAACTAACTCCCCTTTTTCCTCTTAAAGCATCTTCATAAGCCTCTTCAAGTCCTGTTATCCCTATATAATCACCGGGTTTATAAGAATTGGTGGTATCCCCATCGAGAAAATCTTGATCCACTTCACCGATATACCCCAATTCATTAGCCAGGATAGGCTTAGAATATCTTCTTACTGTTCTTGGGTTGACATAAAACCCTCTAAACTTATAGAGTTGATCTTGTATTTGCGCGTACCTCTCATGCGATATCTTCTTTAAAAATGTAGAAGGCTTTACATAAGAGTACTTTCTAGCATTTAGTACATTTTCTTCAAACTCCTGTTTAGTAATCTCAAACAGGTTACAAAAAGATGTTGTATCGGTTACTTCAATATCTTTTGGAATGACCATAAGGTCATAAATCGGCTCATTGTAGACGATCAAATTTTCGTTCCTGTCATAGATTAAGCCCCGAAAAGGATATTCTACAATGCGTTGTCGCGTATTGCTTTCTGCTTGACTGGAATAGGTGTCATTTACCACTTGAAGCGCAAATAGCTTCACCAAAAAGACGATCCCCATTACAATGAAGAATCCTTGGATGATATATCGCCTGTTTTCTAACAATTAGTATTTCGATTTTGGGTAGAAAATATACTGTGATACAATTATGAAAAGCAGTGTAACTAATGTGGTTACCAGCGCCTTAGATAATATTAACCAAAACAAGGCAGAATTGCCAGCCTCAATAAAAAGAACGGCCAAAGTATAAACAAGTATTAGCGGTAAGGCATAAAATATGAACCAGCCTAGGCCATATTCGCGGATCAGTGGCAATCGTCCTGCTTCATACCCACTTCTTGGCACATTTAACTTTAACCAGTAGGGCTTAAGAAACATCATGAAAACACCTGCAGCGGCATGTATGCCCAGCGTTTGATAAAAAATATCAATGAGCAAGCCGGTAACTAAGGCAATGCACATGCCCGCAATAATGCTTGTTTCTAATGGTAAACTGAGCAAGAACAATAAGTAGATGAAGCAGAAACCTAAATTGAAAAACACGAAATTTTGGAATACGAAAATCTGTAAGGGGATCAGTACGGCAAAACTTGCAATCAATATGATGGTGTTTCGGTTCATTGAATATCTTCTGGATTTGCGTTTATCAATGAGTCCTGTTCTATTTTCTCCACATTCTCGATTACTCGCACATAAGAGAGTCTACCAAAATCGACACTAAGTGCTACTTTAATGTTCAAGTAAGTACTATTTGCGTCTTTCTGACTACCCTCAACCCTACCGATAATCATGTCTTTAGGGAAAATAGAGCTAAAGCCAGAAGTTACAATTGTATCTCCCTTTTGCACTTCCACATCAGGCGTTATATATAGTAGCTGTGCAAACTTAGGGTCGGCACCGTCCCATTGCACGGTTCCAATTCTATCTGAAGATTGATGCTTAGCAGAAAATGAGTTTCGCGTATTGAGAAGTGAAATGCCTATAGAATACTTTTTGGAAACTGTCCTAATTTTACCAACAACACCGAATGGACTGATCACACCCATTTCAGGCATTATGCCGTCATTGGACCCTTTATTAATCATGAAGAAGTTACTCGTGTTTCTAATATTATTATTCACAATTTCTGCTGATATCAGTCGATAGTTTGAGCGTTCAGTAGAATCAGTGATGATTAACTTTTGATCCAGCGAATCAATAGGGGCAGTTCTTAAACCTAAAAGTTCTGCTTTTAGTCTGGCGTTTTCTTCGGCAAGCTCTTTATTTACGCGTTTTAGGCTGAAGAAATCTCCAATGTTATCAGATGTTTCAGTAATTCCACCAACAAAGCCAGAAGATGAACTGATGTAGGCGCTACGCTGATAGTCATTATTAGAAACAATAAGGACTATGCATAGAAACTCTAAGCATAAGAAGATGAAGAATGCTCGGTATTTAAATAGAAATGCTAGAAGCTGACCCATCCATTATTAAGTCATTAGCACGGCTCTGTAAGAGTCAATATTTTTCAGCGATTCTCCCGTACCCCTTACTACAGCCCTTAACGGATCGTCAGCAATGTGAATTGGGAGCTTAGTTTTTAGCGCCAAACGCTTATCTAATCCTTTAAGCATTGCACCACCACCTGTGAGGTAAATTCCGCGATCATAAATATCGGCAGATAATTCTGGTGGAGAAATCTCTAGGGCTTTCAGTACAGCTTCTTCTATTTTAGAAACTGATTTATCTAAAGCGAAGGCAATTTCAGAGTATGAAATTTTAATAACCTTAGGAATTCCCGTCATTAAGTCTCTACCTCTGATTTCATAATCCTCAGGAGCATCTTCCAGTTCAGTAAGTGCAGAACCAATAGCGATTTTCACTTTTTCTGCCGATCTCTCACCAATAAGCAAGTTGTGCTGTCTTCTCATATAATCGAGAATGTCTTTGGTGAAAGTATCTCCGGCTACACGAATAGACTGATCACACACAATACCACTTAGCGCAATTACTGCAATTTCTGTAGTACCACCCCCGATATCAACGATCATAGAACCAACAGGCTCATCTATTTTAATTCCCGTTCCTATAGCTGCTGCAATAGGTTCGTAGATCATGTATACTTCTTTTGCATTGGCATGTTCTGCTGAATCTCGAACCGCTCGTTTTTCAACTTCAGTAATACCAGAAGGAATACAGATGACCATTCTATGAGAAGAAGGTAAAAAGCCACGTTTTTTGAGATCGATCATTTTGATCATCCCTTTGATCATCATTTCCGCAGCTTCGAAATCGGCAATTACCCCATCTTTCAGCGGACGGATTGTTTTAATGTTGTCATGCGTTTTCTCATGCATGTTCATCGCCTCTTTACCGATAGCCAATACCTTGTTGGTATTTTTATCGATGGCAATGATTGACGGTTCGTCAACAACAATTTTGTCTTTGTGAATAATTAATGTGTTTGCCGTTCCTAGGTCGATGGCAATGTCACTTGTTAAGAAGTCGAAAAAACCCATTTAAGTGGTCTCCTTGCGGTTTAAATTAGTTAACTAAGTTAATGAAATACTATTGTTTTCTAGTGATTAATGTTTGAAATGACGGGTGCCTGTAAATACCATGGCCATATCATTGTTATCACAGAAGTTAATCGATAATTCATCTTTGATTGATCCTCCTGGTTGAATCACAGCAGCGATTCCTTCACCACTGGCTATTTCTACACAATCAGGAAACGGAAAAAATGCATCTGATGCCATTACAGCACCTTTAAGTTCAAACCCAAACGACTTTGCTTTTTCAATCGCTTGTCTAAGGGCATCTACTCTAGATGTTTGCCCAACACCACTGGCAAGAAGTTGCCCCTCTTTTGCCAATATAATTGTGTTAGATTTTGTATGCTTACAGATTTTGGATGCGAACACTAAAGCACGTTTCTGCTCTTCAGTGGCATCTTTCTTAGTAACGAGTTTAAAATCTTCGATTTTATCTGTTACCAAATCTCTGTCTTGTACTATAACGCCATTCAAAAGGTTTTTGTACTGTTTCTGTGTACTTAAATTCTGTTTTTTGACGAGGAGTACTCTATTCTTCTTTGCCTTTAAAATATCTAAGGCATCTTGGTCGAAATTTGGAGCAATAAGTACTTCAAAAAACAACTTGTGTAATTCTTCGGCAGCTGCAGCGTCAATTGTTTGATTACAAATTAAAACTCCACCAAAAGCACTTACCGTATCGGCAGCAAATGCCTTTAAGTAGGCATCTTTTACAGAATTGCCAATGGCAACTCCACAAGCGTTTGTGTGTTTCAGGATCGCGAATGCTGTTTCGCTATCATCAAACTCTTCTAATAAAGAAACTGCAGCATCTATATCAACCAAATTGTTGTAAGAAAGCTCCTTACCGTTTAGCTGATCGAAAAGCTCATTTAGTGGACCATAAAAGTGGCCTTCTTGGTGAGGATTTTCTCCATAACGAAGTTGCTTTCCAGTTCTCTCGCTTACTTTGAATTTGTCTAATCCTTCCTCTTGGTTAAAGTAGTTGAATATAGCACTATCATAGTGTGAAGAAATGTCGAATGCTTCAGCAGCAAACCTTCTTCTATCTGTTAGGTCTGTACTTCCTTCTTTTTCCTTTAAAAGGTTTTCGAGCGAAGCATATTGTTCTCTAGTTGAAACAATAAGAACGTCTTTGTAATTTTTTGCAGCAGCTCGAATCAATGAGATGCCACCAATATCGATTTTCTCGATAATGTCTTGTTCAGCAGCTCCTGAAGCCACCGTTTCTTCGAAAGGATAAAGATCAACAATGACAAGGTCAATACTTGGAATTTCAAACTCTGAAGCTTGTCCTTGATCGCCCTCATGATCTCTTCTGTAAAGAATTCCACCAAATATTTTTGGGTGTAGCGTTTTTACCCTTCCACCAAAAATTGAAGGGTAGCTTGTAAGGTCTTCTACAGGGATAACTTCTGCCCCTTGATCTTCGATAAATTTTTGGGTACCACCGGTTGAATAGATGGTCACATTATTGGCCTTTAAAAGGTCGATAATAGGCGCTAAATTATCCTTGTAAAACACTGATACTAAAGCGGATTTGATTCTAATTTGCGACATGTTGGAGGGAGTGATAATAAAAGCCCAAAACTAGGGATATTATATGGATTTCCGAACTACTTCCGCAATCACTTTTGGATAATTTTTATGTTCGAGGGCTAATACTTTTTTGGCAATTTCCTCGACGGTATCTGATAACTCTATTGGACAAGATACTTGACTGATAATTTGACCCTCGTCATAGTGCTCATTCACATAATGAATCGTTATTCCTGATGTAGCTTCTCTAGCTTCTTTTACTGCTTTATGTACGTTCATACCATACATCCCTTTACCACCAAACTTCGGCAAAAGTGCCGGATGAATGTTGAATATTTTGTCGGGATAGGCACTTACGAGTTCGTCGGGAATGAGGAGCATAAAGCCAGCAAGTACTATGTAGTCTACTTTTTGAGACTTTAATAAGTCGATAATGACCTCTCCGTTTTGCCAGTAATTACGGTTGTAAATGTGGTAAGGGATATTGAAGCGTTTCGCCCTTTCAATGACTCCAGCAGATTTATTATTGGTGAAAAGTGACACAATCTCAATGTCCTGATCATTTTGAAAGAATTCAAAAAATCTTTCTGCATTTGATCCTCCACCTGAAGCGAAAATTGAAATTCTCTTTTTTGTCATATCCAAATCATACTGATAACGCCTAAGAGCATAATGATTTTACACAAGTTGCTCAATCGATTATAGGCTTTAACTGTGTCGGCCTTATGTACACCAAAGATTAAAAAAATTAAGGTAACCGTCAGTGTAATTGGAAGAACCAATGAAATGTGACTGATCATGATGTAAACAGTGGCTAGAAATATAATGGCGGTACCCAAAATAAAATTTTTTGTTTTCGGAACACCTAAAGCAATCGGTAAGGTTCTACAGCCATAACGTTCATCGCCTTTCATATCTTCCAAATCTTTGATAATCTCTCGAATTAGCGTAATGAAGCCCGCAAAAACAGCATAACAGAGTATTAAATACTGTTTCTCACCAAAATATTCGCTCACTAGAAAGAGAGTAGTACCGGTAAGAACAGCAACCACAAAATTTCCAATAAAAGGGTGTCTCTTCAGCCTATTTGAATACAGCCAAAGTAAGAACGCCGCAAAGAAATTAATAACACCGATGGTTGTGGAAAGGTAAAAGCCAATGGCAATTGAAGAGAGGTTTAGAAAAGTGTGGCCAGCAATTACCCACCTTCTTTTTAAATCTTTACCTACTATGACACGACCTGGTTTATTTATTAAGTCGATTTTCACATCGTAATAGTCGTTTATGAGATAACCCGCTCCTGTAATCATCACAGTACTTGACACTAGCAGAAAGAAACCTTTATTTGTTAAAACTTGATACCAGCCATTGGGGTCACCTACTAAGAAAATGGCAGTCAAGTATTGCGTCAACGCTACCATGAACAAATTTAGACCACGTACCAATTTCAGGTAGTTGAATATAAATGATCCTTTTTGAGTGTTAACCTTTTGCATTGTCAGTGTGTACGATGCAAATCTACGGCTGTTTGATCTTATTTTTTATCGGTAAGCCCGATTGTTCTGAATTATTTGTAATCGGGACTATTCAAGGTGAGTATCCATTATGTTCTGAGAAATCAATTTATAGATTTCTGCAATTTCAGGATCAGATGAAAGCGTTTCGAATTGCTGATCTAATGTTTCTAAATCTCCTCGTTTTGCAGGTCCTGTTTGTGCGTTTTCTGGCCCTATATCAAAAGATTTGTTTAGCGTCTCGACAATTAACGGCTCTAAAAGGCCAAAATTCATATCATTCGATTCAAGTATTTTTTTAGATATACTGAACATATGATTTGTGAAATTGCAAGCAAAAACGGCAGCCAAATGAATTACCTTTCTTTGCTGACTTGTTAGAACGCTCACCGTTTGGCTGATACTTCCGGCAAGGTCTTCTAATATTTCAACGGTACTGATGGACTCGCCTTCAACACAAACAGGCACTTTCTTAAAGTCTATCTGTTGCCCTTTACTTAAAGTTTGAACAGGATAAAGCACTCCAATATTTTGAGTTTGAGCATAGCCCAGCGCATTTAAGGGAATAGTGCCTGAGGTATGAACTAGTATACTCTCTTGAGGTAGCATCAGAGACTGCGCAACCTCTTCAATGGCATCGTCTCGAACGGCCATAATCAAAATGGAAGCATCTACCTTACTTAGATCTGTAGAATCGCTTACAGAAGCATTGAAATAGTCTAAAGCAAATTTTTCTGCTTTTTCAATATTTCTATCATAGACATGAGATATGATATGCCCTGCATTTTCTAATGTTCTGGCAAAATGCCAAGCCACATTACCTGTACCAATAATGGCAATTTTATGTCTCATGATATGCTACTTATTGTGCTGAAGTTACAGCTTGGAAACTATATTAATGGCTTCCACTAATCTTTCCAAGTCATACTTCTTTGTATAAACATGTGGAGTAATTCTTGGCCCGTTCACGTTTTCCCATTTTATAGGACTGGTATGCACTTTATGCGTTCTAAATAAGGAGTTATGTACAGGGCCAGCATCCATACCTTCAATTCCAAAATTAAATAAGGCACCACTCAATTCTTGCTTGGTGCTCGTATAGAATTTCACCCTATCAATATCTTTCACTTGGTTTACCCAAAAAGACTTGAGGTATTTAAGTCGCGCTTCTTTCCTTGTGGCACCGATTGCATTATGAAAGTCTATAGCTGAACCGATGGCTTGTTCTATAGCGAAAGACCTGGTGCCAATGTTTTCGAACTTTCTAATATTATCAACTTGGTCTTCTGGTGAAGCGAGTAAAGGCCATACATCTTTAATTCTTGCTTTGCTGATGTATAGCATACCGGTACCAAAAGGAGCACAAAGCCATTTATGCAGACTTGTGCCGAAAAAATCACAGTTCAAGTCTGAAATTTTAAAGTCCAAATGCCCAAAAGTATGAGCGCCATCTACAACCGATAAAATACCATTTGCTTTTGCCAAAGTGCAGAGTTCTTTAGCGGGCATAATATGGCCTGTCCAGTTGATCATATGCGTAATATGGAAGACTTTGGTTTTTGGACTTATCGCTGCGCTGAACTTTTGAATTACCTCTTCATTGCTTTCCATTGGGATATCAAAATCTAACCATTTCAAAACAATCCCATCTCGTCTTTCCCTTTGTTTCCAAGCATTGATCATATTCGGGTAGTCGTATTTTGTTAGCACTACCTCATCGCCCGCTTTAAGGTTTAAACCGAAAATGACTGTGTTAATGGCTTCAGTAGTATTTCGGTTAATAGCTATCTCATCCGGATTTACGCCAGCTAATGCGGCTAATTTTGCTCTTAAAGGTTCTCTTCCCTGATCTAGAATACGCCACATGTAGTAGGAAGGCGCTTCGTTCGCGTAGGTATAGTAGCGATTGGCCGCATCTTGTACCACTTTGGGTTGTGGGCTCACGCCACCATTGTTTAAATTAATGATAGCAGATGACGTGGTGTAGGCTTGCTGAATTCTAGCCCATAATTCTTCATTTTGTGCCGCCGCTATAGGATTTAGCTTATGCAATTCACCGAAAGCATCAGCAATATCTTCTGCTAATGACTTTTTGAAGAAAGAGCTCAGGGATAGCGTGCCTGCTGTTAAGAATGTTTTGCGAATAAATGATCGTCGATTGTTCATCTGAGTCGAATTGAATTCAACTCAAAATATAAAAAACATACGATTCAATCTATTGATATTATGCGAGGCCTTTATCGCGCATTTTCATAAACTCAACATATCGCCTTCTTGTGGCAATCATGAAGCCTATAATCATGATAATGGTACCAATCCAAAGTATATTAATCTGTGGTTTTTCAATCGCTTGAATAATGACCCAGTCTTTTTGGGTTGTTTCAACGGCTATTTCAACGGTACCATTTTCAGGATAAATACCTTCAACCCTTATTCTAGCGGCAATCTCTTGGTTGAGTTCATAAGGCCTGACCATGTTATAATTGGTAATGACAAAAATAGGCTGGATCAGGTGTTGAACATCATTTTCAGCAAAGACGACAATATTGGCGCGAACGGCAATGTCATTTGGGCCTAAATCGGCAAAATTAACTTTAGGAATTCGCTCCCATCCTCGATATTGAGCAACATAATCGTTAATAAAAAAGCGTTGTCCGATAGAATCCAAACTAATTAACTCTTTTTCACTCCACTCTGTATTCTCTTCTTCAAAGTCGTTTTGAAGTTGCACAAAAGTGTAAAGGTCTCTGTCCCATTCTTTTCTTATGGCAGGGGATTGTACCGGCCGACCCATTGTTTCATTTTTCTGGATTCTCGGGAAAAGGGTAAACTGTTTTCCAGTACTCATTGAGGTATACTCAATTTCGTGATATGTATTCTCAGGCGTACGGAAATATAATGTGTCTTCAGCCTCAGCATATGTCTCACCATCCACTACGATCGGCTTTATAGCTACTTTATAATGAGGGTCTCTCGTTTCGCGGAGCAACGATTTTCTGATATAACCCGGCACACTTTCCGAACTTACACCTTCACCCTTGTAAAGGATTTTATAACCGGCCATCACCTTAGGATCGTTTAAGAAGATGATCACGTTGTTCACGTTTTCCTCTTCAGTAAAGTTATCCGCGATTATGGTTGTGTTTTTAGAAATTACTTTTGAATAGCCTTCGGAAAACATAATTCCAATAAGCATCATTGCTATTCCTATATGGGCTACGGAACCTCCGGTTAGTTTATAGCTATTACTCTTTAATAGGCCATATAGAATCTTGCTATTTGATACCACTGAGTACATACTCGCCACTAGGATGAGGATATAAGTTGGGTCGAATATTTTTTGAAGGGTGAAAATAATTGCGGATAATATTAAGGATATTAGAATTGGAAAAACCATCGCAGATTTCAGCTTATCCTTATCCATTTTCTTCCAGTAGAAGAATTGGCCAGTTCCTGAAAGCCCAGCTATTCCTACAGCAAACCACAATTGCCATTTAGAATAAAATTCTATCTGATTGGCAGGAGGAGCTAAGGAAGAAATACCTCCGAATAGCTCAACAATTTTATTGATTACCGGAAATGATGTAGGAACAATTACTTGAAATGCCATTAGGCATAAAGTCAATGCGCCAATAAAAATCCAAAATTCTCTAGAGTATGTAGATGCTTCTTTTTCCGATGTAGGAATTTCTTTCCAACGAATGGCCGCTAAAACTATACTGCCTATCATGAAAAAGAACATGTAGATTAAAAGCTGACCTGATAACCCAAGATCGGTAAATGAATGCACAGATGTATTTCCTAATATTCCACTTCGTGTTAAGAAAGTGGCGTAAAGAATCATTAGGAAAGTTGATATCACTAATACTATGGATGTCTTAAGTGCGGTTTCGCTCTTTTTATAGACGATCATAGTATGCATACTGGCTATTAATACCAGCCATGGTACATAGACGGCATTTTCCACGGGATCCCAATTCCAATAGCCCCCGAAGTTTAGTGTTTCATAGGCCCAATAGGCACCCATTATTATGGCCGTACCTAGTACTACCCCACCAAATATGGTCCATGGTAGTGCTGGTCTTATCCAGTCTGTGAAATCTCTCCGCCATAAACCTGCCAAGCAAAATGAGAAAGGCACTAAAGTAAGTGCAAAACCAAGGAATGTTAATGGTGGGTGTATAACCATCCAATAATTCTGTAGTAAAGGATTGAGCCCTTTGCCATCTTCAGTTACAAAATTTGGATTAATTAGGTAGACCGTATCTTGCATTACGTCTCTCATAAGAATGAAAGGAGAGCTACCTAGTTTAAAATCGCCAAATACGACACCCAATATCATTGAGGTTAGGAATGCCTGAACCAAAGAGAAAATGGTCATCACTGGGGCTTCCCATTTTTTATTGGTTCCAATAAGTACGAAGCCAAGTAATGCGTTCCAGAGCGTCCATATTAGGAAACTACCCTCTTGTCCTTCCCAAAAACAAGCGATCATATAGTGAACGGCAAGGTTTACGGAGGAATGACTATAGGCGTAATGGTATTCAAAATAGTGGTAGTATATGATTAGGAACAGGGTAACGACCGTTCCGATGACGGTAAGTCCATGTACAATAAATATTTTTCGACCGAAACTAACCCAAGGGTCCTTACCCAATTCATTGTTAACAGCCGCTTTTCCGTAAGCAAAAGAGGCAAGAATGGATGAAATGAAAGAGATAATTACAAAGAGGTGTCCTACGTTTCCTATTCCGAGATGTAAGGTTTGAGGTTCTGGATTCAAGATTTCTTTGTTTTTAATTCAGTCAGATCGAATATGATTTTGACAACCTCTGTGAGGATGCTCTGTGCTACAAAGAGTTCTCTTCGTATTTGGAAGGGCACTTTAAAAGTACTTTATCAGCCATAAACCTGTCGTTTTTATAAGCACCAATCACCACAACTTTGTCAGACTTCAATAAATCAGATGGCATAGGGCTGTTTAGAAAAACAGACTGTTCTTTTTGGTTGTCATCCACAAGAATGAATTCAACTGTTAAACGATCATTACTTGGGTTTATACCAACAACTTCACCTGCACTATTTTTCTTTAGCTCACCAACAACATGGATTGAATTTGATTTGCCATTTTCTGACAAAGTGTATGCTTCGTCGAAAGTAACATATGAGCTTGCGTTACTAGAGGTGGAAACTATTACGGCGATTGCTACAGCAATTACAACGATACCAATTAGACTTGATTTTTTCATGATCTATCTCCTTTAGTTTACTCAGGCAAAAGTAAGACACAAACGCCTAAGAATTAACCTTTTCCTTGAAAACCTCCCGCTCAATTTTAGATAGTTTTCGATCTATTCTTATGGCGTAAGTTGTAATACCAATAAAGATGATAGCTATGACACCTACAACGACATAAATTTTGCCGTTTTCACGCATTTTATCTGCCATGTCTACATCTTTATTCGTGTAGTCATCATCTTTTATTTCATATTTCTCACCTGACTTCAAATCACTGATGTCTTGTGAAAAAACGGGTGCACAAAACGCTAAAAACAGAGTTATGATTAATAATTTTTTCATCTTAATCTTCTTCAGTTGCCTTTTCAATTCTTTTATATCTTACTCTTAGTTCTGCTAACCAAACGCCCATTAAAGTCCAACCGATAACAGCAGGGTATAAAACCAT
The DNA here is from genome assembly GCF_049099775.1 of Roseivirga sp. Taxonomy (GTDB): domain Bacteria; phylum Bacteroidota; class Bacteroidia; order Cytophagales; family Cyclobacteriaceae; genus Roseivirga. The sequence continues at coordinate 79,237 of NZ_JAGDZM010000007.1, forward strand.
TTTCAATTTGTCGTCAGAATCAAAGAAGTTTAAAGCTGGATTACCACCATTTCCGGGGTGGAGCGAACTTTCAGCCATTCTTGGAAGAATGAATAAAAGAGGAATCATAGCAGCATAAGCAAAAATGCTATAAACACTGCTTATTCTCGCGCGTTGCTGTTCGTCTTGCAACGAATTTCTTAGTACTAAATAGGCCAGGTATATCAATAGGCAGATTGCCGCTGCATTTTGTTTAGGGTCGCCACTCCACCATTCAGACCACGTGAATTTTGCCCAAAGCATACCAGTGAGTAAGCCAAGAATACAGAAGAGTATTCCTGCTCTTGCCAGCTCAACTGATTTTGTGTCAAAATCAATCTTACCAGTTCTTAAATATTTGACGGAATAGACAAGAGACCCTGTTAGCATAATGATCATACCAAACCACATGGGTACATGGAAATGTAAATTTCGAATTGTCTCATTTAAGATGGATAATCGTGGTACATCCAATAAAAGGCCACTGATTATAGTATAAAGGACTAAGGCTACTGCAAGTGCTTTCCACCAGACTTTTTTCATAGCTGATTTTTATGGTCTGTTTAGTAATCAACGGAATCTGTTAGGCTATACCCAACCTAGCGTTAATTAGCTGCGCCAAAGATAAGGGAATAGCATATAAGTTATAGCAATGATTATGGCATTTATAGCTAGTAAAACAAATACTTGATCTTGATAGACGCTTCTATCAATTCCATCCATTGCACTTTTAGAAGTCTTTATAATCACTAAGAGCATGGGGATTATGGCCGGAAAACTGAGTATAGCCATCAGGGAGGTGCTATTTGGAGCCTTAGATGCTATTCCAGAAACCATTGTCAAGGCAGAGGCAAGGCCAACCGAACCCAAAATCAAAATTAAAATATACATTGGCCAATCTTGAATTGGGTTACCCATTACTATGCTGTAAAAGAATAGCCCTATCATTGCCATAATCATTAATAGCAGAGAATAGTAGATAGTTTTGGAGATTATTATGGATTCAGCCTTAGCTAATGAATAGTAGTATAGTAACCTTCCGGAAGCCTCTTGAATGAAGCTTTTTGCTACAGCATTGGTTGCAGTAAAAAGGAGAATAATCCAGAATAAAGCATTCCAGGTTGGACCATTGAGCGTTCCAGACTTAAGTCCAAAACTCATATAACAAACAAAAATGGTCGAGGCTAAATAAAGAACAATACCATTTAAAGCATAGCGTTGCCTCCATTCCGAGAGGAATTCTTTTTTAATAAGCGTGATTATTGATGACTCCTTCATTTTGGATGGTAAATATATTACGTTTGCTCTTAATTAATTTCATTTATGTCTGATAGTAGAGTAAGGCACTTAGCAAAGACTATTACATGGCGAGTAGTTGGTACTGTTGACACGATTATTCTTGCTTGGGTCATATCGGGAGACCCTGCCACTGGGTTGAAAATTGGTGCAGCGGAGGTTGTTACCAAGATGATACTATATTATCTGCACGAGCGGATGTGGTATAAAGTCAATTTCGGTTTGGATAGAAGACAAGAGAGAAAAAGTCGACAAGATAGGACAGTAAAAGCAACAACTAATGTTGTGCAACAAAATTTTAAAATTAATAGAACAAAGCGACAATCTTTATTAAAGCAAAAACCACTTTTAGTATGGTTTACAGGGCTATCCGGATCTGGTAAGTCGACCATGGCTAATTTACTGGAAGCTGAATTACACGCAAGTGGATATAAGACCTACCTATTGGACGGTGATAATATAAGACATGGGCTATGCAATGATTTGGCTTTTACAGAAAAAGACAGAATAGAAAATATTAGGAGAATAGGTGAAGTGTCGAAATTATTTCTCGACTCAGGTGTAATAGTTCTTTCAGCTTTTGTTTCGCCCTTTGCCCAAGACAGAGAGCAAGTTGCTTCCTTAGTAGGAAAACAGAATTTTGTTGAGGTGTTTGTAGATTGTCCTTTAGAAGTATGTGAAGAGCGCGACGTCAAAGGCCTCTATAAAAAAGCACGAGAAGGGAAGATCAAGAATTTCACGGGAATTGATTCCCCATTTGAAAAGCCCAAAAATCCGAATTTGGTTTTAAAAACAGCGGAGATAGAACCGCAAATTCTTTTATCAAATCTTTTGGATTATGTTGAACCGAAAATTAGTGTGAAAGCGAATGTCGAAGTATAATTTGAGTCATCTAAAAGAACTTGAATCAGAGGCAATTTATGTGATTCGAGAAGTGTTTGCCCAGTTTGAGAAGCCGGGTATTCTTTTTTCCGGAGGTAAAGATTCAATCGTTGTTACTCATCTAGCGAGGAAAGCTTTTTGGCCAGCCAGAGTGCCGTTTCCTTTGGTGCACATCGATACTGGACATAATTTTCCTGAGACTATTAAGTTCCGAGATGATCTAGTTAAGGAACTAGAAGTTGATCTAGTCGTTGCTTCAGTACAGCAGGCCATTGATGACGGAAGGGTTAGAGAAGAAACAGGTAAAGATGCTTCAAGAAATTGGTTGCAGATTACTACGCTGCTAGATTCTATTGAAGAAAATGGATTTGATGCCCTGATGGGTGGAGCTAGGAGGGACGAAGAAAAAGCTAGAGCTAAGGAGCGGTTTTTTTCACATCGTGATGATTTTGGTCAATGGGATCCAAAAAACCAACGCCCGGAGCTTTGGAATATCTTTAATGGGAAAAAGAACTTTGGTGAACATTTCCGGGTCTTTCCTATCAGCAATTGGACAGAAATGGATGTATGGCAATATATTTTGTCAGAAAATATCGCTATCCCTTCACTTTATATTGCTCATTATCGCGATGTAATCAAAAGAGGAGGCACCTGGTTACCTAACTCAGAGTTTATTAAACTAAGAGAGGGCGAAGAGATAGTGAATAAGAAAATCAGATTCAGAACACTTGGAGATATTACTATTACTGGCGGAGATGAGTCAGAGGCTGATACCTTAGAAAAAATTGTGGCTGAAGTGGCTGCAGCTAGACAAACCGAAAGAGGTAATCGAGCGGATGATAAACGCTCTGAAACATCAATGGAAGACCGTAAAAAAGAGGGATACTTTTAATGGATAATACTTATTTAAATATGGAACTTCTTCGTTTTACAACTGCAGGAAGTGTTGATGACGGAAAAAGTACCCTAATAGGAAGATTGCTTTTTGATAGCAAGTCTATCTTTGAAGATCAACTCGATCAGGTTGAGAATTCAAGTAAGAAAAGAGGTTTAGACCATACAGACTTGGCATTGCTTACAGATGGTCTTAGAGATGAAAGAGAGCAAGGAATTACTATTGATGTAGCATACCGTTACTTTGCTACACCGAAACGTAAATTCATTATTGCAGACACACCTGGCCATATACAGTATACAAGAAACATGGTAACAGGAGCTTCCACAGCAAACCTAGCTTTAATTCTCATTGACGCGCGCCATGGCGTTGTCGAACAAACTTGTAGGCATAGTTTTATTGCTTCTTTATTGCAAATCCCCCATTTAATAGTTTGCATAAATAAAATGGACCTTGTGGACTACAGTGAGGAGGCCTATGAAAAGATTAAGGCCGAATATGAGTCTTTTGCTGCTAAATTGGATGTAAAAGATATCAGGTTTATACCTATTAGTGCCCTTAAAGGTGATAACGTAGTTAATAAGTCTAAAAAAATGGATTGGTACGAAGGGTCAACCCTTTTGTACACACTGGAGAATATTCATATTGGAAGTGATCAAAATCATATAGATTGTCGTTTTCCTGTACAGACAGTAATTCGACCGAAACAAGATAAGTACCATGACTTTAGAGGCTATGCAGGCCGAGTAGCCGGTGGAGTATTTAAGAAAGGAGATGAAGTTGCTGTTTTGCCCTCAGGGTTTACCTCAAAAATTAAAGCACTTCATACCATGACAGGCGAAGTAGAACAAGCTTTTGCCCCGATGTCTGTAGCAATTACATTGGAAGATGACATAGACGTTGGTAGAGGAGATATGATCGTCCGTGATATGAATAGGCCTGATGTCACTCAAGAAATAGATATCATGTTATGTTGGTTTAATCAGCAAACGCCTTTACCTAGAGCTAAATTTACCCTTATGCATGCCAATAATGAGGTGAAAGCGATGATCAAGCAAATACGCTACAAACTTGATATTAATTCCCTGCACCGGAATGAAGATGACTTAAAACTTACCATGAACGATATTGTGCGGGTATCAGTAAGAACTACCAAACCTTTGATGAAGGATGCCTATAGAAAAAATAGATTTACAGGCTCTATTATTTTGGTAGATGATGCAACTAATGAAACTGTAGCAGCTGGAATGATTATATGATTATGCTGAAACAAAAACTATCGAGTTTGCTTGAAATTGCGAAAGAAGCAAGTCTTTTAGCAGGATCCAAGATTCTAGAAATTTATAATTCAAATGATTTTGTTGTTGAGATTAAAGGTGATAACTCGCCGCTGACAAAAGCTGATAAAGCAGCTCATGAGATTATTATGTCATTTCTTGAACCTACGGGTATTCCTGTTTTGAGTGAAGAAGGCAGAGAGATTTCTTATAATGAAAGGAAAAAATGGGAATTCCTCTGGATAGTAGACCCACTTGACGGAACAAAGGAATTTATAAAACGAAACGGTGAGTTTACTGTGAATATAGCACTAGTTCGAAATCAGCAGCCTATCTTAGGAGTTGTTTATGCACCTGTTTTAGATAAACTTTATGCCGGTGCTAAAGCCATAGGTGCTAGCTTGATCTCTAAAGAGGGCATAAGAGTTTTGAAACCAAAAGTTCGACTGGACTTAACTAAACCTAACCTTAAAGTTGTTGCTTCGAGGTCCCATTTGAATGAAGAAACTCAGGCATTTTTGAATAATTTAAAACAACCTGAAATTGTAAGTATGGGTAGTTCTTTAAAGTTTATGGTAATTGCTGAAGGAAACGCCGATGTTTATCCAAGGTTTGCACCAACAATGGAATGGGATACGGCTGCTGCACATGCAATACTAGAAGAGTTGGGTGGAAAAGTGTCTAACCTCGACGGTAATTCCTTAATATACAATAAGGAAAATTTACTTAATCCATATTTTAGCGCTGAATAACTGAAACAAATGAATCAAGAAAAAATTGCAATCATTGGCCTTGGGTATGTGGGATTACCTCTGGCAGTAGCATTTTCACAGAAGTATAAGGTTGTGGGTTTCGACATAAATACTCATAGAGTTAATCAACTGAATGACGGTTTTGACCAGACTTTGGAAGTAGAAGAACATTTGTTGAAATCAGTATTAAACTCGACTAAAAATGGAATTGGGCTTGAAAATACTTCTAGCCTTGAAGAATTAAAAGATTGCAATATTTTTGTAATAACTGTCCCTACTCCAGTAGACAAGGATAAAAAGCCAGACCTTTCGCCTCTCATCGGCGCGACGAAGATGATAGGAGGGATCATTAAGAAAGATGATATCATCATTTATGAATCGACTGTTTACCCCGGTTGCACCGAAGAGGATTGCGTTCCTGAACTAGAAAAGGCTTCGGGGTTAGTTTTCAACTTAGATTTTTATTGTGGCTATTCACCTGAAAGAATAAACCCAGGAGATAAGATAAATACTTTAACTTCTATTAAGAAAGTAACTTCAGGGTCTAATAAGGCAATTGCTAAAAAAGTCGATGACTTGTATAAAAGTATAATTACTGCCGGTACGCACTTGGCTCCATCAATAAAAGTCGCTGAAGCGTCAAAAGCAATTGAGAATGCTCAAAGAGATATTAACATTTCTTTTGTGAATGAATTGGCTCTAATGTTTGATAGAATGAATATTGACACAACAGATGTTCTTGAGGCGGCAGGTACCAAGTGGAATTTTATCAAGTATAGGCCGGGGCTAGTTGGAGGTCATTGTATCAGCGTCGATCCATACTACTTAAAACAAAAAGCAGAATCACTCGGCTATTATCCTGCAGTCATCTCTTCTGGTAGAAAAGTGAATGATGCGATGGGAGAGTTTATTGCAAGTAAAGTAGTCAAATTACTTATTAGAAAAGGAAAAAAAGTTAAAGGTAGTAGGAGTCTCTTGCTCGGTATTACTTTTAAAGAGAATTGCCCTGATATTCGAAATACTAGGTCAATCGATATATTTCATGAGTTGAAAGCCTATGGTGTTGTTGTAGACGTTTACGACCCATGGGCTAGTGTTGATCAAGTTAGGGACGAATTGGGTATTGATCTTATTTCGGCCGTAGACTTGAACACTTACGACTCAGTAATTTTAGCTGTAAGCCACAAGGGATTTGAAAATCTTGATTACCTGCAGATAAGATCAAATGATGGAGTTATTTTTGATGTAAAATCGTTTTTACCGAGAGAAATCGTAGACGCTAGACTATAAATGAAAAAGATTCTTGTAACAGGAGCAGCGGGTTTTATAGGTTACCACCTAGTTAAAAACCTTATATCAAAAGGTGAGACGGTGATAGGTTTGGATAGTATCAATGATTATTATGACCCAAATTTGAAGTATGGAAGACTCAGAGAATCTGGTATTCAAAAAGAAAATATAGTTTACAACTCATTAGTAACCAGCTCGAAACATCCAAAATATTCCTTTATTAAGCTGAAATTAGAAGATCATGAGGGGCTTAATCAATTGTTTAATAAACAACATTTTACTCATGTTATTAATCTGGCCGCCCAGGCAGGTGTAAGATATAGCATTGAAAACCCAAGGGCTTATATAGATAGTAATATTGTAGGGTTTCTCAATATTCTAGAGGCCTGTAGACATTTCAATATTTCCCATTTGAGCTATGCTAGTAGTTCTTCTGTTTATGGCTTGAATGAAAAAGTGCCTTTTAAGGTTCAGCATAATGTTGATCATCCAATAAGTCTTTATGCTGCTAGCAAAAAAAGCAATGAACTGATGGCTCATACTTACAGCCATTTATTTAATCTTCCAACCACTGGACTAAGGTTTTTCACTGTTTATGGTCCTTGGGGGCGCCCAGACATGGCGTATTACCTATTTACTGATGCCATTCTAAATAATAGACCAATTAAGGTGTTTAATGACGGTCTTATGTCGAGAGATTTTACTTACATCGATGACATAGTTGAAGGAATAATTAGAGTTAACAATACAGCACCAATCGGTGATGAGAACTGGAGTGGAATGTTGCCGAATCCTGATAGCTCTAAGGCGCCTTATCGTGTATATAATATTGGGAATAGTTCTCCCATTAAACTGATGGATTTTATCGAAACCATTGAAAGTAATCTTGGGAGAAAAGCAAAAAAGCAGTTCATGCCGATGCAGCCAGGAGATGTTGTTTCAACATATGCTGACACCAAAGAACTCACTAACGATTTTGACTATAAACCTAATACGCCTTTGAATGATGGTGTAAAGGAGTTTGTCAATTGGTATAAGGAATTTCACAATATCTGAATCAAGAAGAAATGAAAGGTAAGCTTCAAATGGTTGATTTGGTCAACCAATATGCGAAAATCAAGGATGAAATTCGAACTGAATTTGACAGGGTTCTGGATTCGGCAGCTTTCATTAATGGTCCATTAGTTCATGAATTTCAATCTGACCTTGAATCTTACCTGGATGTTAAACATGTTATACCATGTGCGAATGGTACTGACGCGCTTCAAGTGATTATGATGGCCTATGACTTTCCTGCAGGGTCGGAAGTAATCGTTCCATCATATACTTATGTTGCTACTGTCGAAGTCATAGCCCTATTAGGTTTGAAGCCGGTATTTGTTGAAGTTTATCCTGATACTTTCAATGTTGATATTGAGGACTTATCGGGAAAGATCACTCACAAGACAGTTGCTGTAGTTCCTGTTCATCTTTATGGGCAATGTGCTAATATGGAGCCGTTGATTGAATTGGCTAAAGCGAATGATCTTAAAGTGTTTGAAGATACAGCGCAAGCTATAGGTGCAGATTATATCTATAGTAATGGTAGCAAGGCAAAAGCTGGAACAATGGGAAATGCTGGAGCGACTTCTTTTTTCCCTGCTAAAAATCTCGGTTGCTATGGTGATGGTGGTGCTATTTTTACAAATGAGGATGAATTAGCATCCAAGATCAGAATGATTGTAAATCATGGTCAAAGTAAACGATACCACCATGATTCGATTGGAGTAAACTCTAGACTTGATTCTTTACAAGCCGCAGTGCTCAAAGTTAAACTTAAATACTTGGATGATTATAGTGAGTCTAGGAGAAAAGTGGCTAGTAATTATGATGAGGCATTTAGGAGCTCAAGCTTAATTATTACACCCCATAGGTCTGATTTTTCTACACATGTTTTTCATCAATATACAGTAAAGCTCGGCGATGGCATTGACCGGGACGATCTCCACTCTTTCTTAGCCGATAGAGGTATCCCTTCAATGATTTATTATCCAGTACCAAATCATTTGCAGAAGGCCTATTCTTACTTTGGGTATGAAAAAGGTGATTTCCCTATTACTGAGGACTTATGTTCTAGAGTTATTTCTTTCCCTATTCATTCGGAGATGAGGAATGAGCAACAAGAAACCATAATTAGCGGTGTTCTGGAATACTTTAGTTGATAGCTTTAATATTATAGTTGTCAAGGTATTCATTCTTTCTTGCAGTCAGATTTTTTCATTATTAATTTGTAGTTAATAAATAACGAGTAATTTTGTTACTCGTTTGTAAGTTACGTGAATGTGACTGACCAGGCGAAGCTGTATCATGTTAGAAACACTCATTTCTTCAAAAACTCGCATTAAGCTTTTGTTGAGGTTATTTCTAAATCCAGGCTCAAAAGCATATTTGAGGGGGTTAGCCGATGAATTTGGTGAAAGCACGAATGCAGTGCGTTTAGAATTGAATCGTTTTGAAGAGGCAGGAATGCTCTCTTCAGAAAACGTTGGAAATAAGAAATTCTTCAAGGCTAATGGTGAGTACCCACTTTTCGGAGAGATAAGAAAAATCTTACTAAAATATACTGGTCTTCAAGATGTCATTAGTGAAGTGATTGAAGAGTTGGGTGATATTAATCAAGTTTTTCTCACAGGGGATCTTGCTATGGGTAAAAATTCAAATGTTGTAAGTTTAATTTTGGTAGGAAACCCCGATAAAAATTATCTTTTACAATTGATAAGTAAAGTAGAGGAACTAATACCAAAAAAGATACAATATTTGATTTATTCTAAAGATGAAGCTAAATCTTTGGATCTCGAAAACGAACGAACTCTCCTGTTGTGGAATGAACAATAACTCTCGATTGTATTGGACTGCTTTCTATACGAAGCCTAGAAGTGAGAAAAAGACCACTGATCGTCTAGTTCAAGAAGGGTATGAAGTATACTGCCCCACTCGGACGGTCGTAAAGCAATGGTCAGATAGGAAAAAAAAGGTGTCTGAGCCTATTTTCACCTCTTATATCTTCGCTAAGGTTAATGAGCAAAAAAGGAATGAAATATTGTCTGACCAAGGAGTCGTTTCAAGTGTATTTTGGCTTGGAAAACCTGCAGTCATAAGGGATCAAGAAATTCTTGCTATCCAATCTTTTCTCAATGATTATCCATTGGCTCAAGTTAGTTACGGAGATTTTGAATCTGGTAGTAAGGTCCAAATTTCCTCTGGCCCTTTAACTGGTCAAAATGGTTTAGTACGTCGAATAAAGGGAGCAAAGGCATATTTGACAATAGTAAGTCTCGGTATTGAAGTGCAGGCTGAAATTAGTTTGGGGCATTTAAAAAAGGTCGGCTGACGAGCTATCAAATAAATACTTTAAACTCCTATATTTGCCGAGTTCATTAAAACTCTTTGTATTCAAATTTAACATGAGAGTATCCCAACTACTTAATAGTCTCTACAGTTTATCAAGAATTCTTTTGCTAGCAACACTTTTGTTGGTATCAACTGAAACTTTGTCAGCTCAAGGCTTAGGTGGAATAGATTTGAAATCAGTACGTGTAGATGATTTGAGTGATGAGCAAATTCTTGGTTACATTAGGCAAGCAGAAGAGAAAGGTTTAACCCAGTCTCAATTAGAAGAGTTGGCGAGACAGCGTGGAGTTGCTGAATCCGAAATTTCGAAATTAAGAAGAAGAGTTGAGCGTCTACGAGGAGGATTGTCAACAGATCCTAGTACTCCAAGCAATAATCGTAATCTAGGTAGAACTACTCAATTGGTTACTCAGGAGGATGTCTTTGGGGCGCTTTCGGGACAAGAATTGGCTGATTTAACTGAGAATCAAAAGAGAATTTTTGGTTTTGACTTATTTCAGACAAAGAGTTTGACATTTGCTCCAAATTTAAATTTGCCTACACCTGAAAATTATATTTTAGGACCGCAAGATGTATTAATTGTTGATATGTGGGGAGCCACTCAACAATATTTAGAACTCGAAGTGTCTTCAGAGGGAACCGTGAGACCTGAAAATTTGAGCCCGATTTATGTTAATGGCCTTACCATTGACAAAGCATCAGAGAAAATAATTGCTCGGCTGAGTGAAGTCAATAGTGGTTTGAAATCATTAAATGGAGCACCTCCGAATATTTTTTATCAAGTAAGTTTAGGAAATATTCGTACCATTAATGTAAACGTAGTTGGGGAGGTGGGTCGACCAAGTCTTTATGCGCTTCCATCACTTGCCACTGTATATACAGCGCTTCATGCTGCGGGTGGGCCTACTGAAACAGGTACTTTTAGAGACATTCGTTTGGTAAGAAATAATAAGCTTGTTACTTCAGTAGACATTTACTCCTTTTTGACTGACGGGATAAGATCTGGTGATATGACTTTAAAGGATGGAGATGTGATAATTGTAAGACCAACACAATCACAAATTGAGTTAGAAGGAGAAGTTCGGAGGCCAGGTTTATTTGAGTTAAAGCCAAACGAGGGCTTTAAGGATCTATTGGGGTTTGCTGGTGGTTTTACTAATACTGCTTTCAAGTCTCTAATAACGGTTAAACGAAATGGTGAAAGAGAGAGAGAAATTATTGATGTAGATTCGGAAGAATTCGAAGCATTTTATCCAAAAGATGGAGACTTAATAGAGGTAAGTGGGATTTTGGATCGTTTTTCAAATCGAGTTATTATAGACGGGGCTGTATTTAGAGAAGGTGAATATCAACTAACTAAAGATCTTACAGTAAAGCAACTTATAGAAAAAGCCGATGGCTTGAGAGGTGATGCCTATCTGACTAGGGCGACAATCTATAGAACTGGTGAAGATTTTTCACAATCCACCTTACCATTTGATTTAGGTGCATTAAGGAATGGTAAAATTCCTGATATACCGCTTTTGCGTGAAGATGTTGTAAGAATCACGTCTATATACGATTTACGTGAAGAGTATTTTGTTTCAATTTCTGGAGAGGTGCAAGAGGAGGGAGTCTGGCCATATTTTAATCAGATGAATGTTAAGGATTTGATTGTTTTGGCTAAAGGCTTAAAAGAGTCTGCTTCAGGGGCTTTAATTGAGATATCTAGAAGAAACAAGAACAGCAGCGCGAATACTACTGCCGAGATTATAACCCTTTCAATTGATGAGAAACTCTCATTAAAAGGACAAGAAGAGATGGTTTTACAGCCTTTTGATCAAGTTTACATACGAAAATCGCCAGGATATACTGTTCAACAGCAGGTAACGGTAGAAGGCGAAATAGTAGCTCCTGGTTTATATACAATCAGTAGAAAGGACGAAAGAATATCAGATATCTTGTCTCGAGCTGAAGGACTCACTCAATATGCCGATCCGGAAGGTGCTATTTTAATAAGGAAAACCGAGTTTTCTGACACCAAGTCTAATGATCAGATCAGTCAAGATTACCTTCAACAACTCAGACAGAAAGTTTTAAATGACGAATCAGAGTTGAAAAATATAAGCCAAGTAAGACTGAGTGAAAGATTAGATAAAATCGGGAATCGTACGACTCAAAATACAGATGACGACCTAGTAGGGAGCCAGATAAAAAAAGAGAGGATTGAGGATATTACTGAGAGAGATTCATTAATAAAGAATATTGAAATCCCAGATCAAGAGCCAGTTGCCATTGACTTAAAAAAAATATTGGAAAGCCCTGGTTCAAAATACGACTTGATAATTCGTCCTGGTGATATAATCTCGATACCCGGTGAATTACAAACTGTCCGTATAGCTGGAGAAGTCACTTCACCCTTAAATTTGCGTTATGATTCGGACTATTCCTTTAAAGACTATATCTTCCAATCAGGAGGGTTTCTGCAAACGGCAAAAAGAGGTAGAAGCTACGTTCAATATCCGAATGGTGAGAGTAAGGGTGTTCGGAGATTCTTGTGGTTTAAAAAATATCCAGAGATTAAGCCTGGCTCAACTATTTTTGTGAGTCGAAAAGCAGAGCGCCAAGCTTTAAATTTTCAGGCCATAATTGCTGCTGTAGGTTCAGTAGCTACTCTGGCGTTGGTTGTTGATCGTTTGAGTCAAAATAACTAGTACCTTCACGTATTGATGAGTTTAAAGTATTTAGAAATCAAGACCTATTTAATTGTTGACCTTTTATACAGAAGTGCATGATTGACAGCTCAAACCCAAAGGAAATCAGAATAGACGAGCTAATGAGTATGTTGCTAAAGCAATGGCGTTTTATTCTCAAGGGCAGTGGCGTTGCATTTATAGTCGGTGTGGTTATTGTATTTACCACCCCTGGAGAGTGGGATACTTCGGCTCGAATGATTCTTGAAAGTGAGTCCTCTTCTTTTAACTCAAGTTCTATTGGTGGACTGGCGAGTATCGCAGGTGTCAAGATTCCGGGAGAACAGGAAGGCTCCATCAGCCCTGAACTTTATACTGAAATTATAGGAAGTATCCCTTTTATGCTTGAGTTGATGAATAGGGGCTTTCAGTTCGATTTTTGTGACTGTAGCATGAGTATGGAGCAATATATGAAGGGACATCTGGAAACCGCCTTAGTGAGGAAGATTGGAGGGCTGCCAAAAAAGGCCATTAACTTTCTGAAACCGAAACCTGCGGGAACTGGTGTCAAAGGAGAGTTTGTACAACTCACGTATGAACAGCTAGAGATTATTGAGGAGTTAAGGTCTCGAATTGTGGCTTATGTTGACAAAAATACAGACCTGTTAATCGTCAATACACGCATGCAGAACCCCTTGCTGGCAGCGGAGGTTAATCAGTTTACCATAGACTACCTTACTAAAAGTGTGGTGAACTATGTGACCAATAAAGAAAAGGAGCGATTGGAATTTATCCAATCACAGGTAGAAGAAAATGAGGCTAACTTTTTAGAGGCACAAAAAGCACTGGCGAGGTTCAAAGACAGGAATCAGGGAGTTTTGAGTAACCAAGCCAATACTATCCTTAGAAACCTTCAATCGAATTACGATCTAGAATTCAACCTCTTGAGTTCTTTAAGAGAGCAGTTGTCACAGGCAAAAATAAAGGTACAGGAAAAGACTCCAGTATTTACGGAATTGGATCCTGTTATAATACCAACAATTAGAAGTAAGCCCAAGCGAGTAACGACTATCATAATCTTTTGTATTGTTGGAGCGATTCTCGCAGGTGGTTGGCTCGTTATAAAATCAATTTTTAATTACAATTAAATGCTAAACGGCAAAACCATATTAATTACAGGTGGTACTGGCTCTTTAGGAAAGGCCATAACTAAGCACATTCTTAAGGAATATCCTGATGTTCGAAAACTGATCATCTTTTCAAGAGATGAGCAGAAGCAGTTTCAAATGGCGCAGGAATACCCCTCGCGACAGTATCCGCAGATTCGTTTTTTTATAGGTGATGTAAGAGATCTCGATCGTCTCAAAAGAGCATTTCAACAGGTAGACTTTGTGATTCACGCGGCTGCTATGAAGCATGTACACATTGCAGAATACAATCCTGAAGAGTGCATTAGAACCAATGTGGATGGTGCACAAAATGTAATCAATGCTGCCATAGAAACCAAGGTGCAGCGTGTGGTGGCTCTGTCTACTGATAAAGCTTGTGCGCCAATCAACCTTTATGGTGCTACCAAGCTTACTTCAGATAAACTTTTCATTGCTGCTAACAATGTGAAAGGTGTCAACCCAATCCGGTTTTCTGTAGTACGCTACGGAAACGTAATGGGTAGTAACGGTTCAGTGATGCCGTTTTTCCTTCAGAAGAAAAAAGAGGGTGTATTGCCCATTACCGATCCTGATATGACTCGTTTCAACATTAGCCTACAGGGTGGTGTAGATATGGTAATGTATGCTTTGAAGCATGCCCTGGGAGGAGAGCTGTATGTGCCGAAAATTCCTTCTTACAGAATAACAGATGTGGCCGATGCCATTGGGCCTGAGTGCGAAAAACCAGTGATAGGCATTAGGCCAGGTGAAAAGATTCATGAAGAAATGATAACCTCCTCTGACTCATACAATACCTACGACTTGGGCGCCTATTACATCATAGTACCCACAGTACCTACCAGGCCTCTGGAAGCGTTCCTGAGCCAAAATCAGGACAAAAAGGTACCAGCAGGCTTCAACTATAACTCAGGTGATAACACCGACTGGGAAACTGTAGAGTCACTGCGTCAATTGATCAAAGAACACGTAAATGCCAGTTTCGAGGTTTAAACTTTTATGAAACCGATACCGTACGGCAAACAGCAAATTACGGCAGGCGATGTAGGTGCTGTAGTAGATACACTAGGAGCTGATTTTCTGACACAAGGGCCCAGAGTCAAGTCATTTGAAGAGGCCTTTGCCAGCTATGTTGGGTCGGCTTATGCCGTGGCTGTTTCTAACGGAACAGCTGCTCTGCACCTTTGCGCCATGGTACTTGGAGTAAAAGAGGGTGATAAAGTAATTACTACACCCATTACCTTTGCTGCCTCTGCCAACTGCATTCGTTACTGTGGTGGTGAAGTGGTTTTTGCCGATATAGATCCGGATACCTACTTGCTCGATATCGTGGCCGTGAGAAGCTTGTTGGAGGCTGCTCCAAAGGGCACTTACTCAGGCATAGTGCCAGTAGATTTTGCTGGCAGGTCGGTAAACCTGGAGGCCTTCAGGGCACTGGCCGATGAGTTTGGTCTTTGGATGATCGAAGATTCATGCCATGCACCGGGGGGGCACTTTATCAGCAGCAAAGATGAGCCACAGCATTGTGGAAATGGCAATTTCGCTGACCTTGCCATTTTCTCTTTCCACCCTGTGAAACACATTGCTGCAGGCGAGGGTGGCATGATTACCACCAACAATGAGGGGCTGTACAACCAATTGCTCGCTTTGCGTACTCATGGTATTGTTAGGCAAGAAGATATTTATGTCAATGACCTCGATACGGCTTTTGGTATAGAAGGGGCTGATTATGTCAATTACCCTGGATGGTACATGGAAATGCAGCACCTAGGCTACAACTACAGGTTAACAGATATTCAAGCTGCACTGGGGGAAAGCCAGCTCGGCAGGGCCCAAGAAGGCCTGGCTCGTAGAAGAGAAATAGCTGAAAGGTATGAACAAGCCTTCGAAGGTGCCTCCTTTATGAAGGGGCAATCGGGAAAAGTAGAAGGGCACGCCTACCACTTATATGTGGTAGAAGTAGACGACCGCAGAGGGCTTTACCAGCACCTGAGGTTGCAGAAAATCTTCCCGCAGATTCATTATATACCTACGCACCTGATGCCTTACTATCAGCAGTTTGGCTGGTCTAAAGGAGATATGCCCCATGCAGAAAAATACTACAGTCGCTGCATTAGCCTGCCCATGTATCCTACACTTACCAATGAGGAACAAGACTTCGTCATTGGCCAGATAAAGAGCTACTACGGTGAGTAAACTCTGTATTATTCCTGCCAGGGGAGGCAGTAAGCGCATACCCAGAAAAAATATCAGGGATTTTGCCGGTAAACCCATCATAGCCTATTCCATTGAAACTGCGCTGGCATCAGGGCTTTTCGATGAGGTCATGGTTTCTACTGATGATCAGGAAATTGCAGACATTGCCCAAGCTTATGGAGCAAAAGTACCTTTTCTGAGAAGTTCTGAAAATGCAGATGACTATGCTACTACATTTGATGTGATCCAGGAGGTATTGGCAACCTATCAAATAATGGGACAACAGTTTGATTATGGTTGCTGTATTTACCCGACAGCTCCTTTGTTGAATACCGACAGACTGAAGGAAGGTTATGAACTTTTGGTCGAAAGAAAATTCATAACGGTATTCCCTGTAGTGGAATTCGGATATCCCATAATGAGGTCTTTGAATCTCTCAGTGAACGACTCTGTGGCCATGAATTGGCCGGAATACCGGTCCAGCCGTTCTCAAGACCTTCAAAAGGCCTTTCACGATGCAGGCCAGTTTTATTGGTTCAATTCTGTAGGATTATTAAATGAGGGCGAATTATTCAATAAGAATTCCGGAGCCATTCAACTCAGCCAGATTGAAGTACAAGACATAGATAATTTTGTGGATTGGAAACTAGCTGAGTTGAAAAAGAAACTCATGGATGATGAGCAGTCTGAAATTTAGATTAGACGCCAGTCCGGAAATTGGTCTGGGACATTTGATCAGATCTCTTTCATTGGCAGACATGCTAAGCGATCAATTTGAGATCACTTTTTATTTAAAGGGAACGTCATCCAGTATCAGGTCCAGAGTAGTAGGAGCAGGTTTTCAAGTTCATAATATTGAAAGCGAGCCGGACTTTTTTTCAGCAATAGATGCCAATGATATTATTGTATTGGATGGATACCATTTTGATCCGGAATACCAGAATACAGTCAAAAGCCTTTGCTCAAAATTGGTATGCATTGACGACTTGCATCAGGCTCCTTTTCATTCAGACATTATTATTAATCATGCTCCCGGAGTGAGCCGAAATTTGTACGATGTACCGACAAGCACTCGGTTTTGTCTGGGACCTGATTACGCTTTGTTAAGACCTGAATTTTTGAATAAGCAGGCCGTTAAAGAACCGGAGATTCCTCAGATGATGATCTGTTTTGGTGGCTCAGATTTTAAAAACCTGACCTGCCAGGTACTGGAATTAATGCCTGAAGTCAAACTGAAACTAATAGTAATTATAGGCCCGGCCTATATCTATTTAGACAAGTTAAATACAGTCATACAGGAACGTCAGGACCTCAACATAGAGCTTAAGGCAGGTTTGGATGCCATGGCCATGAGAAGGCAAATGGATAGAGCAAAAATTCATGTGGTGCCTGCCAGTGGTATTCTGTTCGAGTCGATAGCTGTGGGAGGTACTATTATTTCAGGTTACTATACCGACAATCAAATGGGAATCTATGAAGGGTTCAAGAAATATGAGGTCTTTCATGATGCACGTGATTTTTCAAAAGAACACTTTTTGGAAGCCCTGGGTAAGGCCATAGTGGATGAAGGTTCAAAAATGAGGGCTGCTCAATCCTCAGTGATGGACCTGAAGTCACCAGAAAGGTATTTAGAAGTATTTTCAGCTTTACAGTCATGAAAGTCCAAATATTAGTAGATAATATCAACTCTTGGATAGTTCCTTATGCAGGGAATCTTACCAGGCAGTTGAATGCAAAAGGCCATACAGCAAACCTGATACACAAGCATAAGGAAGTGGTAGAAGGAGATGTACTATGCCTTTTGTCTTGTGAAAGAATTTTTAAAAAATTAGAGCTGAACCGGTTCAACCTGGTGATGCACGAAAGTGACTTGCCTAAAGGCAAAGGCTGGTCTCCCGTTTCATGGCAGGTGCTGGAGGGACTTAGAGAAATTCCGATTACCCTCTTTGAAGCCGCAGCGTCGGTTGATTCTGGGGTGATCTATATGAAAGATTATATTTACCTAGACGGCACCGAGTTGATTTCAGAGATCAAACATATGCAAGGGGTGGCCTCTCAAAATGTCATTCTGAAATTTCTTGATGAAATGCCTGAAGGTACCGAACAAGTAGGGGAGTCCACATTTTATGAACGCAGAACAGCTGCAGACTCTGAGCTGGATACAACCAAAAGCATTGAGGAACAATTTAATCTGTTGAGGATTTGTGACAATGAGCGATATCCTGCCTTTTTTGTGAAAAACGGTATTAAATACATATTAAAAATATACAAGGATGATCAATAGTTTCAAAGTTGCGGATTTCACCATAGGTGATGATCACAAACCATTCATAATCGCTGAAATGTCTGGAAACCACAACCAGTCATTGGAAAGAGCACTCGAAATTGTAGATGCTGCAGCTGAAGCCGGAGCTCATGGCCTTAAAATCCAGACCTATACTGCGGACACTATGACCATTCCGCATGACAAAGGATTGTTTTACATTGACGACCCGAAATCGCTCTGGCATGGCACAACACTACATGAGCTGTATCAGATAGCATATACTCCATGGAAATGGCATGCACCGATCTTCGAGCGCGCCAAGGAAAAGGGGTTGATCCCTTTCAGCACTCCTTTTGACCATACCTCTGTTGATTTTCTTGAATCGCTGGATGTACCGGTATATAAAGTGGCCTCTTTCGAAAACAAAGATTGGCCCCTGCTCAAAAAGATAGCATCTACTGGTAAGCCTGTGATTATGTCAACAGGTGCTTCGACAATCAGCGATATTGCAGAGTCCGTTGCGGTGCTACGCTCAAATGGCTGTGAGCAATTGATCTTACTCAAGTGTACCAGTACTTACCCAGCAAGCCCTGAGAATACCAACCTTATGACTATTCCTCATATGAGAGAAATGTTCAATTGCTTTACAGGGCTATCTGACCATACGGGAGGGGTTGGTGCAGCAATTGCATCTGTATCATTAGGTGCACGTGTCATTGAAAAACACTTTACATTGAACAGAGCAGAAGGCGGGGTTGATTCAGCATTTTCAATTGAACCTGATGAGCTAAAAACACTGGTTGTGGAATCAGAAAGAGCATGGCAGTCTCTCGGCCAGGTAAAATATGAAATTTTACAAGACGAACGCGCAAGCCTGAGATTTAAGCGATCGGTCTATGTAGTGAAAGATATCAAGGCAGGTGAAGCCTTCACTGAGAAGAACATCCGAATTATCCGTCCCGGAGATGGTATGGAACCCAAGTATTATGAGAAGATGCTGGGCAAGACAGCCAGAAAGGACATGACAAGAGGAACAGCATTAACCTGGGATTCGGTTTGATGAATTATATACTTCTTACAGAGAAAAAGTGGCATGATGAGCTTTTTGAGAGCCTAAGCGCCAGGTCGGGCGAAAATTGGTTGCGTATAAGCGACCGTGAAGCTTTCAATGCTAAAGATCTGAAAACCTTTGAGCCGGATAAGATATTTATTCCACATTGGTCATATATCATTCCGGCATCCATTTATGAGCAGTTTGAATGCATTGTTTTTCACATGACCGACTTGCCTTTTGGCCGGGGAGGCAGCCCTCTTCAAAATCTAATTGTCAGGGGACATGAAGGGACCAGGGTTTCTGCCTTGAAAGTCGGTAAGGGAATAGATACCGGTGATATTTATACCAAAGCCGACCTGAGTTTGCATGGTACTGCACAGGAGATATTTATCAGGAGCGGCAAGGTAATTGGTCGAATAATTGAGCAGATCATTGCAGAGAACCCTGTGCCGAGACCACAGGAAGGAGAGCCTACTTCGTTCGACAGAAGAAAACCTGAAGATGGTGACCTGGCATCACTGAATAGTATAGAAAATGTATTTGATTTCATTAGAATGCTCGATTGTGAGGGATATCCAAAAGCCTTCATAGAGACCGAACATTTCCGAATTGAGTTTTCACGTGCTGGTCTGGCGGCCGATAAGTCTATAGTTGCAGATGTTAGAATATTTAAGAAATAAAAGAGTGTTAGTGGTGGTGGCCCACCCTGATGACGAACTATTAGGGCCTGGAGGAACAATGAATCGTTTGGTGACAGAATATAACTGTACCATTCGTGCTGTTATTTTGGGTGAAGGGCTTACCTCTAGGTCTGACAAAAGAAACTCTGAAAAGTGGAAGGGAAAACTCGCTACGCACAGAAACAATATTAAGGCGGCCAGAAAAGCCATAGGCTATGAGTCTACCGGTATGTACGATTTTGCTGACAATCGCTTCGATTCAGTTGACCTGCTCGACATCATCAAGGTTATCGAACGAGAAAAGATGGATTTTGAACCAGAGGTGATTTTTACACATCATGGAGGAGATGTTAATATAGATCATCAAAGAACATTCGAAGCGGTTGTTACTGCATGTAGACCCATGGCACATGAACGGGTCAAAGCCATTATTACTTTCGAAACCATGTCAGGTACAGAATGGAGGGCTTCGGCTGATCCCAGACACTTCATTCCGAACTTGTTTGTGGCAATCAGTGAAGAAAATCTCAATGCTAAAATCCTGGGTATGGAAGCTTACGAGTTTGAAAAACGCCAATACCCCCACCCGAGGTCTCCAGAAGCGCTCAAGGTAAGAGCTCAGATGTGGGGGGTTGCCAATGGTGTACCTTATGCGGAGGCATTCCATATGATAAGATGTATTTCTTAAAGCTTACTGCTATTAAAATAATTCCTACCTTACTATCAAAAAAATAGAAAATGGAGTTTGCATATGGTCAATCATATTTTCAATCTATTACAATAAGAAATGAAATTCGAAAAGCAATTCTCTACCTCTGGATATAAAGTCTTTGTAAACTTACAAGTAGCATCATATGCAGAATACAATGATATACTGTATTTCGGATTTCCTTTATATTTTGATTTATCCAAAATCACTTTAGACAACTTTGAAGAAGAGGTTTTGAAGATCAAAGGATATTTCTGTGCCATCTATATGAGTGACGGAAAATTCTATATCTACAATGACATAGCTGCCGGTTTCAGGTTGTACTACATTGAAGATAAGGGTGCAGTACATATAAATGATGATTATTTAGCGTTAACCTCTGAGTTTCCAAAATGCAAAATCAATCTTAGCGAATATAAATTTTGGATTCGTCACGGATATACAACTGGAGATGGAACCTTTGCAGAAGGAGTTTTCAAAATAAAACCAGCGTCCTACTTATTAATTGGAGACAAAGTTATAAACAAACCATATTTCCCTTTTCTAGAGAATATACCTGACGTTAAGAATCATGTGCAAGAGGTAAAAAATGACTTGAATGATACATTTGATTTATTGGAAAAACGGGACCATAAAGTCATTTTATTCTTTTCGGGCGGTTTGGATTCTATGCTTTTGTTCCAATATCTGAGAAAACATGAGATCCCTTTTGTGCTGGTTTTCTTGAGGTTAACTCCGAGATATACTCAAAATGAGCAAGATTTTGAAAGAGCTAAACGTGCTGCAAAAGCAATTAAAACTGATTTACAAGTTGTTGAGGTTGACTTAAAAGAAGAGCTTGATAACATAACGGAAATCTGTTCCAATATGCCATTGGACCGTCATTTCTCCATTTTGCATTTTGGCGGTCTAAGAAAGTTAAAAAACATGTTTGGAAATGACTGGGTAATCATTAATGGACAATCTTCAGATAACGTTTTCTCTTTTGGGCCATCAGAAAGCACTTTTGGTGGTATGGCCAAAAGAGCTCTGATGTATAGTCAAAATCAATACCTCAAGAGAGTTCTGTGCGCCTTGTTCAACTTTAAGTGGAAAACACCCCTCAGATTACCTAAAGGAGATCAAGAGTTTTTGTTGGCCTTCTACAATCAATTAAAGTATCTAATTTTGTCTGATGATTCCTTGGATCCAGGGCTGATGGATTACTTGAGTAAGAAAATTGAGTGTGTATCAAAGGAGTATAGTGGGAATTCGCTGAGAACATACTTGAAGCTGATGGGTTATCTCCAAGGGTCTGATAATCAAGTAGTAATACAATCTGCAACAACTAACGGTTTTAAATCCGTTCTTATGCCTTATGCCACTCCAAGGATTATTTTAGGTACTGTTAAACATAAAGACGACAAAAAAGAGTTAATCTATCCCAAATACCCTATTTCGGAGCTATTGGAAATAAATAAGAATCTATTGAAAAAGCCTTCTATTGATCCGGATGGAAACTTCATGCCACTTGGAGAAATAGTCGATATCGTAGATGCTCATTTTAATTCCATGGTAGAAGGGTTCATTACTTCAAAAAATGTCGATTAAAGAGACTAAGGCCCTACTAAAGTTTACCTTTCTTAACTTTTTAGACAAGGGACTCAACTTCTTACTCCCTTTGGCTATTCTCTTATTTTTTCAAGATAACTTAATATACAATGAGATAGAGTATGTATTGTCGGTGGCATTGATACTTGCCACTTTTGCTGATTTGGGATTTAGAAGCTATCTATTTTATGGATACAAGGAGTCTGTGGGCAGGGAAGAATACTTTCTATCTCGAACCAGTAAGGTATTCAATACACTCTTTTTACTTTATGTATTATCAACAGTATTAATTGCCACTTCGATTTACTTTGTCAACCACCCTGTGAGTAAAATGACAGCGGGGTATATTGGACTGAGGTTTATCTACATTTTCTTCACCAATTATAAATCTGTCATATATAGATTTGATGATAAGCCATCTAGGTTGTTTCGTTGGACTATCCCAGGGACGATATTGTCATTGCTCCTCTTGTT
The DNA here is from genome assembly GCF_049099775.1 of Roseivirga sp. GTDB lineage: Bacteria > Bacteroidota > Bacteroidia > Cytophagales > Cyclobacteriaceae > Roseivirga. Next base: position 101,844 of record NZ_JAGDZM010000007.1, read on the forward strand.
AACTGTTTTTAAGGCTGGTTGGGTGTTAAGACTAGATTATTTCTTTTTTGGATCAGCAGTGGTTCTCCTGGTATTTTTTCTGAAAGATTTCAGAATTGGTTCCATGGCGGACCTGACTCTATTAAAGAGTTATTTTTTTAAGGTTATCTCATATAGCTGGCCTTTAATTTTAAATGGTGCTATGGTGAGTGTTGTGAATAATTTTGGGAAAATCTATGCTTTCAACTCATTATCGGATAGTGAAATGTCTGAAATATCACTAATGCTCCGAATAGGAATGATAATTCAATTGGCGCATTTGTCCTCAATGACTTTCTTTTCCAAGAAATTATTTCTCAGTAAATCCGTAAAGGAGAGTAGGAGAACCTTAGGTGTTTATTTATTCACTCTATTGGCCGGGTGCTCGATGGCCTGTGTTTTATATATACTATTTATCAATTTGGACATAAAAGGCTTGACTATTAGCTTTAGATATAGCCACCTACTAGTTCTATTATTCTTTTTACTGTCGTCTATTGCATCTTATTTTGAAGTCTATTTGAACAAAAACAATCGTAATATTTTCATACCTCTAGTTTCATTTTTAGGAATCTGTAGTTACGCTTCTGTCTTTGTTTTTGTGAGCTCCATATCAGTTGATGTGATTATTAAGGCAATGTCAATAGGTGGACTTATATCACTATTAAGTATTGTTATCTTAATAAGAAAGTTCAAGCTTTTTGTTTAGAAGTGGCACTGATATTTATAATTTAACCCTAACCTAGTACCAATGACGATTTGCTTTGTTGCCAATTTTGGAAAGACCTACCTGTTTCTTGAAGTAGCTAGAAGGCTAATTAAGCAAGGTGACTTTAAAGTGGTATGGATTGTGGTGAATAAAAAGATCAAAAATGATCTTTTGGCGGATGAGCTGGTAAATGAGGCGGATATTCTCTTTTTGCCTAAAAATGTACCACCAGCTCCTGAGCCGGCGCATATCGAATGCAAGATCAATGAAATAGTTTACCACGATCGTTACTTAAAATTTGAGAGGGCTAGTATGAAAAAGTATCTTCACAAGGTGAGAGATTACACCTATGATTTTCTCAAAAAGCATGATGTACGGTATGTGATAGGAGAGCTTACCTGGGGGCATGAGCTGACTATCAACCGAGTGACTCGCAATGCAAAGGAGCTGAATTGTACTTACATTCGCCCACATGTTACGAGAATGCCAGACAGGCACTTTGCCTTTTATCAAGGAGAACGTGATTACCTTGCTTATAATCCTGAGCAGGCATTGGTATCTGACTATAAAACCATTCAGGTTTCAAAGCCTACCTATTTCGCCAAAAATACCAAGAACCTGTCTAAATCCAGGTCATTTGGGTCGCGGCTCATGAGGCTCAAGCGCTACATTACTGCCGAGAGAATTGACCGACACGACCCATCAGTTATGTATCACTGGTATAGACGTTTTTTCAAAGGGTATCGAGATGAAAGAAACTCGATTCAGTATAAGTTTGTCAAGACAGAAACCTGGGAAGCAGTAAAAGATAAGAAGTTTGTGTTTTATCCTTTACACATGCAGCCAGAAGCTTCTATTGACGTATTGGGTCAGTACTACGAAGAACAAATTAAGAATATTACCAATATTTGGAAGATTCTGGATGAAGATTCATACTTGCTGGTAAAAGAGCATCCCAATGCTATGGGGAATAGAGGTTTTTCCTTTTTTAAGGAGATCAAAGCTTTGCCTAATGTACTAGTGGTGAATGAACACATTGACTCTAGAAAAATACTTGATAAGGCTCAGGCAATTTTTAGCGTGAGTAGTACTGCTGGTTATGAAGCAGCATTACTTGGAAAAGTATCCTTTACCTTCTCTGATGTCTTTTTCAATCACCTTAAAGGATGTTACAGGATAGGGGTTGACCATTTTGCTCAATGTAAGAACTTTGATGATCTGATAAAATCTTGTCGAGAGGCTGATAAGGACAAGATGAATCAGGAGCAGTTTAGTCAGTGGCTCTATACAAATGCATACGCTGGTACCTGGAATGATGAAGAAGAAGGCGCTATGAAAGAAGAAAATTTAAATTCCCTGGCCTATGCTTTGACAAACTACTGCAAAGGAAGATGAAAATAACCTTGCTATATGTGAAAGACATTAACTTGACCGACTTTCTGTTGTGGTTGAGTCTGATAACTATGGCCTTTTCTGGTTTAATGCTGAACAATAACGTTAGCATGTTTATGGTAGCTGCAGGGCTATTAATTATAAATCATCTTATTTCCAGAAGATCTATACTCCTACCTAGTAACGGGATCATAATTTTTGTATTAAGTGTATTGATATCATTTGGATTGAACTTTCAGAGCTCTGGTCTGATTACCATCGTCTATCTGCTTTTCTTTATTTATTTCTTTGTTGTGTTCAATGCACAGTTCAGCCCAAAGGTTTTTCTTACTGGCCTCAAGTTTATATTTTTCATGTATCTGATCTGGCTGATTTTGGGTCAGATATATGTATCACTTGGACTGTTTATACCAAACAATATTGGTGAAACGGGGCTTCAACATGGTCCGTTTGGCACGATCTACCAATTGGATGGTGATGTTTTTCGTCAAGGCTCATTATCCACAGAGCCTTCATATGCAGGCTTTTTAACAGCTACTACGATGGTGGCGATTTTAGAGCTCAACCGTTATTATAATAAGACTACACCACTTATATATTGGGTGGTGTATCTATACATGATGATTAGCTATGTGAGTAGTTTCTCATTCCTGATGCTTCCGGTACCCTTCTTACTATTTTTGAAAAGGTCGCACTTCAACTTCAAAAATATTGCTGTACTTGTGCTAGGAGGTATCATCGTAGTGTATCTCGTGTCAGGTCTGCCATTTTTTGAACGCTTAATCAATTTCTTTTCTTTCTTTACCGGTAATATTGAGATTCAATCATTATCCGAGTTGGCAACTCAAGACGGTAGCTCTTTTGTACGAGTAGCCCCTTTCTTTATTTATCTCTATCAGTTGCAGCCCTTCGAATCGTCTTTTTGGCTGGGAAATGGTATAGACTATGGTTCAGAATTGATGACCGGTTTTCTAGCACCAACAGCAGGGCCTGATTACCTTTTTCCTCTTCACTTTTTCCCTGGGTTCTTATATGACTTTGGAGTACTTCTGGCAGTGGTGTTTATTTGGGTCTTTATTGTATCCACCAAGTTATTTAAAAACATAGCCTTTTTATGGGTTATGATTCCATTGGTTTTTAATGCTAATATTAATACACAACTTTTTTGGTATTGCATTTTATGCTTTGGAGTCATCAACAGCTTGCCGGCCAAAGAGGCAGTTGCAGAGAGTAAGTTTCAAATCACGATTTAAATTCTTTTATTATTTTAATCTAAAACCAGATCAGCGCAACATCCCATGATTAAGAAATTACTCGAAAGACAGTACAAAAAAATTAAGGGCGATCAGTTCGAACTTTCGACTGAACTTTCCGACAGGGACTTATGGATTTTTGCTTTTCAGCGCTGTGGAATGTTAATCAGAGGTATGCTTTGGTATAGGAGGCGAATTTTTGCTGGTAGACGTGTAAAGCTGGTATATGGACACAAAGTAGCCATAGGTCGTAATTCTACCCTAGGCCGCGATGTGGAATTGTCTGGGCTTTCGAAAAATGGCGTTGTCCTGGGGCTTAACAATAACCTCGGCTCTGGTACCATTTTTAAATGCACGGGAGTTTTGACCGATTTAGGAGAAGGAATTGAACTAGGTGATAATGTAGCCATGGGTTCTAATAGTTACTTGGGAGGTTATGGAGGAATCAAGATTGGGCGGGATTGCATCATAGGAGAGCGATTTACTGTTCATTCCGATAATCACCTATTCGGCAATACTGAATTGCCCATTCGTTTTCAGGGTACAGAAAAAAAGCCTGTTCAAATAGGGTCAGATTGCTGGATTGGAAGCAATGTATGTATCTTGGGTGGTGTCACTGTGGGAGAAGGTTGTGTGATTGGAGCTGGTAGCATTGTTACAAAAGACCTGCCTCCATACTCTATTGCTGTAGGAAACCCAGCAAGAGTAATTAAGAACAGAAAAGATCAGGGATCAACTAAGGCTACTTGATGTTAAATTCGTTTTTGAGCTAACAATATCTATTATTTGCTAAAGCGCTTTCATTAAGCTTAATATTCTTCCATTTTCTTCCGTTATATACTATTTTTAACGAACAAAAATTTAGGGGGATAATTTTTAATAGATTTTACGAAAAGAGTCCTTTAAGTTGATTTTTAGGATAACAATACATAAAGATTATACGATAGATTACGCTTAAGATATGAGAAAAAAGGCATTAATTACCGGTATAAATGGTCAAGATGGGGCCTATTTGGCCAACCATCTTCTCGCCAATGGCTATGAAGTATATGGAGCAGACAGACGAAGAGTGGACTCTTTTTCGTGGCGTTTGAAAGAACTGGGAATAGATTCAAAGGTGAACCATGTTTACATGGATCTGCTTGAGTTTTCTAATATTTTTAATGTGATCAGAGATGTAAAGCCTAACGAGATTTATAATCTCGGAGCTCAAAGCTTTGTTGGAGCCTCTTTTACCCAGCCCATTCTTACTGCCGACATAGATGCCATGGGGCCGGTCAGGATTCTGGAGGCCATCAAAACCCTGGACCCGACTATTAAATATTATCAGGCTTCTACCAGTGAGATGTTTGGAAAGGTACAGGAAGTACCGCAGACTGAGAACACACCATTTTATCCAAGAAGTCCTTATGGTGTGGCCAAACTGTATGCACACTGGATTGTAAAAAACTATAGAGAGTCATTTGGGTTGTTTGCTTGTTCGGGTATTCTCTTCAACCATGAATCTCCCTTCCGAGGAATTGAATTCGTAACCAAGAAAGTCACAAACGCGGTGGCGCGTATCAAACACGGCAAGCAAGATAAGATCACTTTGGGGAATATGGATGCTAAAAGAGACTGGGGCTATGCCGGAGATTATGTGAAAGGTATGTATCTGATGCTGCAGCACGACACACCAGACGATTATATATTGGCAACAGGTAAGATGTATAGCATTAGGGAGTTTGTAGAAAAAAGCTTCCTACACATTGGTATCACTATTAGGTGGGAAGGTGAAGGGACGGATGAAAAAGGAGTCAATACAGAAACAGGTGATGTTCTAGTGGAGGTTTCAAAAGAATTCTATCGCCCTGCAGAAGTAGATCAACTCTTGGGTGACTCAACAAAGGCACAAGAGGTTCTCGGTTGGGAAAAAGAAGTCGATCTGGATGGTCTCGTGAGGCTTATGATGGATTATGACCTTAAAAAAGAAGCCTAAGTGTCACATAGGATATTAGTGGATTGTCATGTTTTTGATGATCTCTTTCAAGGGACACGTACTTACTTGAGGGGCTTGTATACAAGTGTAGCCAAGAGTTTTCCAGATACAACATTGTATTTGGCAGCTAAGAACCTCGATTCTCTGAGAGAGGAATTTCCAGACTTGGAAAATATTCATCTCATTCAATTGAACAGTACAAAGCGCTTTGAAAGGTACCTTTATGAATTCCCTAAACTAGCTAAGGAGTACGAAGTAGATTTTGTGCACTTTCAGTATGTGGTATCCCCTTTGATCAAGGCCAGAACCATTAATACGGTTCACGATGTGCTTTTCCTCAATTATCCTAAGGATTATCCATTTCATGTTAGAACGATGAGAGGCCTTCTGTATGGAATCTCTGCCAAAATTTGCAACATCTTAATAACCGACTCTCGATTCTCTAAAAAGAGCATCAGTCGCTTTTTTAAGATCAAGCAGTCAAAAATCAATGACATTCCATTGGGAATCAATGAGGACTTCACCAATTTGGATAAGACAAAGGTAGCTCCTATTATAGATAAATATAAAATCAGAGAGAAATACTTGTTGTTTGTAAGCCGCATTGAGCCTCGTAAAAATCATGCAGAACTTATTCGTGCTTTCAACCGCTTAGAACTTCACAATGAGTATGATCTGGTATTGATAGGGAAGAGGGCCTTAGATAGTGTTCAACTCAATCAGGCCTTGTCTGAAATTAGTAAAGATTGTGAGGAGAGAATTTTCTTTTTAGAGTCTATACCTTACTCAGACCTAGTTTCTTTTTATCGACACTGCAGGCTGTTCGTTTACCCATCTTTTAGTGAGGGGTTTGGCTTGCCTCCATTGGAAGCAGCTTGTCTTGGCGTACCAGTTATCTGCTCAAATACTACCTCACTGGAAGATTATACCTTCTTTGGTAAGTACCACATAGACATAAATGAGGCTGGTAGTCTTGAAGCGGCTATCAAAGATGCTGTAGAAAACCCCATATCGGTAGAAAAGGTAGAAGAGATCAGACAGACTGTTTTGAAAACCTACTCTTGGGAAACCATCGGAAAACAATTTCATAATTTATTAACCGCCCATTAACTCATGAAGACCATTGCAATTGTAGGCTCTCGGGGCATTCCTAATAACTATTCAGGCTTTGAACAGTGTGCCGAATATCTGTCTGTACACTTGGTTTCACTAGGGCATGAGGTATATGTATATAACAGTACTGATCACCCTTATACCGAAAATGAGTATCGAGGGGTGAAAATTGTAAGAAAACCACTTCCTTTGAAGATGGGCCCTTTTGCCAATTTTATTTACGATTGGGTTTGCCTGAAAGATGCTATCAAAAAAAGGGTTGAGGTAGTCATTGAATTAGGTTACGGTAGTTCGGCACCTTCCATATGGTTTTACAAAAAGGCAAAGCCGGTAGTAATGACTAACATGGACGGGCTTGAGTGGAAAAGGACTAAATGGTCTCCATTTATGCAAAAGTGTTTTCGGTGGCTAGAAAAATTGGCTGCCAATTCATCAGATATATTGATTTCTGACAACCATGGCATTACTGATTACCTCCAAGGTAAATACCCTGATAAGGAGACCTTTTATTTGCCATACGGTGCCGATACCGACTTGGAATTTACAAAGGAGGTTTTAACTGAATATCAATTAGCGCCTTTTGATTACTATATGGTAATAGCTAGATTGGAGCCTGAAAACAATGTACAAACTGTAATTGAGGGTTATCTCAAAAGTAAAAGTCAAAAACCTCTGCTAATTGTGGGAAATACCAATACAAAATTTGGTGAGCTTTTATTTGAACAATACGGAGATAAAGTTCGTTTTTTGGGAGGTATCTTTGACAAGTCAAAATTGGATAGTCTTAGAAGGTATTGCCTCATTTACTTTCATGGACACTCTGTCGGAGGAACGAACCCTTCGTTGCTCGAAGCTATGGCGTGTAAAGCCAACGTAGTGGCACATGACAATGTCTTTAATAAAGGGGTTTTGCTGCAAAAAGAGGGCTATTTTAAAGATGGAGATGAAGTAAAAGGAGTTATTGAGTATTATACCGATGCTACTAGCCTTGACGATGCGAAAATTAAGGCTAATTTTGAGGAAGTAAAATATACCTACAACTGGAAAGAATTAGCAGGCAATTTGAGTAACAGAATTGAAGAACTATGACTGGTAAACTGATTTTACTTGGACTGAATGAGTTGAACTTTGAATTCATTAAAAAGTATGCCGAAGAGGGGTTGTTACCTAATTTCAAACACCTCTTTGATACCTATGGTTATCTGGAGACCACTTCGGAAAATGAGTATAAGCTACTTGAACCTTGGATTCAGTGGACTACTGTGCATACAGGCAAAAACTATGACGAACATCAGGTATTCAGGCTGGGAGACATTGTCAGTAGAAAAGACCTGGAACAACTGTGGGAAATTGCCGAAAAGAAAGGACACAGTGTAGGAGCCATTAGCCCTTTTAATGCAGATAATAGGCTGAAAAACCCTAAATTTTTCGTTCCCGACCCTTGGACTGAAACTAAGGCTAGCGGAGAGTCTTTCGTTCTGGCTGTTTCAGAAGCTGTTTCTCAGGCAGTGAATGACAATGCTGAAGGAAAATTGTCAAAATCTTCCGTTCTGGCCATGCTCAAAACGTACATGAAGGTGGTGCCAGTGCAGAGTTATTTTGAATATCTCTCACTGTTTACGAAGATCAAGAGTATGGTTGGCGTAAAGGCTATTGTACTTGACAAGCTTCTGGGTGATCTCTTCGTCCACCAGTGGAAAAAGCACCAGCCTGATTTTTCATCACTATTTCTCAATTCAGGAGCCCACTTACAACATCATTACCTTTTCAACTCGAAAGCTTATGAGGGTGATCTGAAAAACCCAAATTGGTACTGCCCTCAAGACCAGGATCCAGTATACACTATCTTGAAAGAGTATGACAAAGTTTTGGGTAAGCTTCTGGCCTTTGGCCAGCGCATAATAATCTCAACAGGCTTGCATCAGAAACCACATAAACACCTGACATATTACTGGAGAATTAAAGAACATAAGGCATTTATGTTAAAAATGGGTGTCAGTGATTTCACCAACATTTTTCCTAGAATGTCCAGAGATTTTCTTGTAGAATTTGACAATGAGGCTTCGGCCAAGTATGCAGAGGACAAGCTGAATTCTTTTATGGCTGAAAAAGATGCGATAAAAATATTTCAAGTAGACAATAGAGGTAATAGTCTCTTTGTTGAGTTGGTATATCCAAATGATATTCCAGAAGGCTTTAACATTGTAGGTGATACAACCATTGAAAATTTTAATCAATACCTTGCCTTTGTAGCCATAAAAAATGGTGAACACCATGGAATCGGCTACTTCATTGATACGGCTCCACAATCAAAACTACCAGAACGCTTTCCACTAACTCAGGTTTATGATGAAATCGTAAGTTCATTTTAAGTGGTGATTGCCAACAGCAATGAACAACGGGGCTTGCCACTTATGGCAAGCCCCGTTGCTTTTTATTGTGTCAAATCCTAATCCTGAATCAGATCAAGGCAATTTTTGAGAGGCTTGGTCCAGTGATCTATTTCTAAATCAAAAGTGTCTTTGATTTTTGACTTATCCATGAGGCTGAAAGCCGGTCTTTTCGCTGGTGTAGGATAAGCACTGGCTGGGATCGGGTTTACTTTGCATTCATTGCCACTAAGTTCTACTATGGCGTGCGCAAAATCAAACCAGCTGGCAGTTCCTTCATTGCTAAAGTGATAAACCCCATAATTGTCAGAATCCGTTTTCAATATATGCATGATTACCTTGGCTAAATCTCTGGCATATGTAGGTGTACCTATCTGGTCTGCCACAATCCTCATTTCGTCTCTTGACTTTGAAAGGTTTAGAATGGTCTTTACAAAGTTTTTTCCAAAAGTAGAGTATAACCAGGATGTACGTATGATAAAGTGTTTTTTGGCATGTGTGCTCACTGCAATTTCGCCGGCTAGCTTCGTTTCACCATAAATACTTACCGGGTAAGTATCGTCTGTTTCTTTCAAAGGCTTATGTGCCTTTCCCTCAAAGACGAAGTCAGTTGAAACATGTACAAGAATTGCCTTGTTTAGGTTGGCTTTGTTGGCCAGTAATCGGGGAATTCCTTCATTGACCTTGTAGGCCATTTCCCTTTCCTCTTCAGCCTTGTCAACAGCCGTATAGGCCGCACAATTGATAATAGCATCAAAGGATTTTCCCTCAAAGAAACGATCCACGGAAAGCCCATCGGTAAAGTCTAGATCTTCAATATCAATAAACGTGAAGGAAAAACCTGGGTGAACCCCAATAAGTTGTTTCAACTCAGATCCGAGTTGGCCATTGCTTCCTGTAACGAGCACATTTTTCATAGATTAGGTTATTGTTGAGCGATCTTTCTCAGGTATTTGCCATAGCCTGATTTTTCAAGCGAGTTGGCCAGCTTAAGTAGCTGACTGTCATCTATGAAGCCCATAGAGTGGGCAATTTCTTCGATGCATGATATTTTTACGCCTTGCCTTTCTTCCAAAACCTGTACAAACTGACATGCCTGCATTAAAGATGTGAAAGTACCCGTATCGAGCCAGGCAGTTCCCCGGTCGAGCACACTTACCCTAAGTTTTCCCTGTTCCAGGTAGTGCTTGTTTACGTCTGTAATTTCAAGTTCGCCCCTAGGACTTGGCTTGAGTTTTGCGGCAATCTCCACTACTGAGTTGTCATAAAAGTAGAGTCCTGGTACTGCGTAGTTTGATTTTGGATTTTCGGGCTTTTCCTCAATAGAAATGGCCTCCTTATCCTTATTGAATTCTACTACGCCATAGCGTTCGGGATCATTTACCCGGTAGGCAAATACAATTCCTCCATCAGGATCTACATTGCTTCTTAGCAGATTGGGCAAGCCTGATGCATAGAAAATGTTATCACCCAATATGAGGGCCACACTTTCATCACCAATAAATTCTTTGCCAATGATAAAGGCTTGTGCTAATCCTTCAGGTCGAGGTTGTTCTGCATAAGAAAACCTGCAACCTAGCTGACTGCCATCTCCCAATAATTTTTTGAATAGTGGCAGATCATGAGGAGTAGAAATAATCAAAATCTCTCTAATACCGCTGAGCATCAAAACCGATAATGGATAATAAATCATCGGCTTGTCATATACCGGCATTAGTTGTTTACTAATGGCTATGGTAAGTGGGTGTAGTCTGGTGCCAGATCCACCTGCTAGAATAATACCTTTCATGATTAAAATCGATATCCTGTTCTCAAGGTGCTTAAGTTCAGGTCCTTTGGAGATAGCCTGAGTTCCGTATTTACTTCCGGCCACTCTATGCCTACTTCTGCATCATTATACAAGATGCCCGAGTCATATTCCGGTGCATAAAAGTTGTCACACTTATATGAGAAGATAGCCGATTCTGAGATCACCAAAAAGCCATGAGCAAAGCCACGAGGTACCAGAAGTTGGGTTTTATTCTCGCCTGATAAATAAATACCAAACCACCTTCCAAAGGTTGGCGAAGATTCGCGTAGGTCTACTGCCACGTCAAAAACTTCTCCTAAAATAACCCTAACCAATTTGGCTTGTGCATATTCTCCTTTTTGAAAGTGCATACCTCTTAATACACCTTTCGAAGACATGGACTCATTCTCTTGAATCCAATTGTATGAATCAAGTACACTTCCCTTTGTTCGGCTGTCGTTAGACACCTCCATGAAATATCCTCTCTCATCCAAAAATGCTTTTGGCTGTATAAGGTATAAATCGACAAGGGGGGTTTGAGTAATCGTCATGAATTAGAGTACTGTTTGTCGTAATAGCTTTGATAGGCACCAGAGGTGACATTTTCCAGCCACACTTCATTTTCAAGGTACCAGTCAACAGTATTCTCCAGGCCTTCTTCAAATTGAAGGGACGGGATCCAGCCAAGCTCATCCTTGATTTTACTTGCATCAATGGCATACCTCATATCATGACCTGCTCTGTCTTTTACGAAGGTGATAAGTTTTTGAGAGGTGCCTTCATCTCTACCCAACTTCTTATCCATAATGTCACAAAGCAGTCTTACGATGTCTATATTCTTCCATTCGTTAAAGCCGCCGATGTTGTAGGTATCACCGTTTTTGCCCTGATGAAAAACGCTGTCAATGGCAGTTGCATGATCTATTACATACAGCCAGTCTCTAATATTCTCCCCTTTACCATAAATTGGCAGGGGCTTACTGTGCTTTATGTTATTGATACAGAGTGGGAGTAATTTTTCTGGAAATTGATTTGGTCCGTAGTTGTTGGAGCAGTTGGAAACCACTACTGGCAATTTGTACGTATTTGCATAAGCTCGCACAAAATGATCTGAACTAGCTTTAGAGGCTGAGTAAGGTGACTGTGGATCATAAGAGGTATCTTCTAAAAAGAAGCCTTCGTCACCCAGAGAACCATAAACCTCATCTGTAGATACGTGATAGAAACGACAATCATCCATGTTGTCTGCCCATGTTTTTTTAGCTGCATTTAATAAGTTGACCGTACCTATCACATTGGTGTTAACAAAAGCCAGCGGATCCGTAATAGACCTATCCACATGTGACTCAGCCGCTAAGTGTATAACACTGTCAAACTTGTGCTCAGCAAACAGTGCATCTATGAATGCCGCATCACATATATTTCCCTTGATAAAGGTGTAGTTTTCGTGATCCTGAATATCCATAAGGTTCTCAAGATTACCTGCATAGGTAAGGGCATCTAGGTTGTAAACTGAGTAGTCTGGATACTTTCTTATAAATAGCCTAACCAAATGACTTCCAATAAATCCGGCTCCTCCAGTAATCAGAACTTTCTTCATGATGCGAAGCTAGTAAATGCCTCCCACAATACAATTGATCTTTTTAAAGAAATTTTGGGGTTATTTTTAATGAGGCTTTTCGTTGTTATATTTGAATCTAATTTTAATGATGGAACAGATATTTTTAGTAGGAGGAACTTCTTTCTTAGTCACTTTCTTGATGTTTCCAGTATTCATCAAATTCTTCAAGAGACGAAATTTTTTGGATGATCCTGGAGGAAGGAAGATTCATACGGCAAAGACACCTGCTATGGGTGGCTTTCCAATGTTTATTGGTTTCTGTATTGCTCTATTGATTTGGGCCCCATTTGAAACATTGCGAGAAACGAAATATGTTTTAAGTGCTCTCTCAATAATGTTTATAATAGGGTTTCGAGATGATCTAATCAACCTGAGAGCTTTTCAGAAGCTATTTGGGCAGATTGCTGCCGCATTAATAATTGTTACAGTATGTGATATCAGATTAATGTCCCTTTATGGCCTTTTTGGTATTGGTGAAGTTCCATTAGTGATTAGCTATTTAATTTCGGTTTTTACAATTATCGTAATTACCAACGCCTATAATTTGATTGATGGTATTGATGGGTTGGCTGGTTCTGTTGGTGTCATATCGTCAATCTTTTTCGGGACTTGGTTTTATCTTAACGGCTTAGTGTCTTTTTCTTTGATTTCATTTGCTTTTGGAGGGGCATTGCTTGCTTTCTTAAATTTCAACTGGGCACCATCGAAAATATTCATGGGAGACACTGGTTCATTGTTTATAGGGTTCTTTCTATCAATAGCCACAATTAAGTTTATTGATTCTAATTCAATGCTAACCCTAGGTGAATATGCATTTGGTGGTTCTATTGGAACCGCGATGGCTATTTTGATTCTTCCTTTAGCCGACACAGCACGTGTTTTTGTCAAACGTGTGGCAAAAGGTAAGTCTCCTATGCATCCAGATAGAACACATTTTCACCATATCTTGCTAAGACTTGGTTGTAATCATGCACAATCTACAGGTATACTTGTAACAGTTAACATCGTTTTTGTGCTTCTAGCACTGGTTTTGAAGAATTTTACCGATGCTGTTGTAATCCCATCTTTATTAGTCACTGTTTTTGCTTTAGGCACAATTCTCGAGCTAATTTTTAAGTCTGCTATAGACAAAAGAAAAGAAGAGCTTAAAGAGCGAAATCGCGCTCAGAGAAATGAAGCAAAAGTCGTTTCCATCTCTAAGAACGCCGGGTAATTCTATTCCCGTCATTTAATCCTTCTTTTATTTAATTAAATCTTATCTTGCAGAGATCAAGAATCTGTTGCTCTATGCGCTATAATAAAATGAAATGGACTTTAGCACTAGTCCTCTTTTTTTGTCCATATGTAATTCTTGGACAGACTATTCCAGATTTTTCTTCAATTAAGGTTTCTGAACTATCGGATGACCAAGTTCAATCTCTTATTCAACAAGCCACAGCTGCAGGTTATTCTCAAAGCGATATTATTGAACTCGCCAAAGCTCAAGGTGTATCAGTAGGCGATATCTCATTGCTAAGCTCGAGACTAAATGAGATCAATTTGGAGCGAATTTCTGCGCTTTCGCTTTCTCCAGTAGAAGAAACTAGATTAAGAAAGCCTTACCAAGATTCTTTAACGAGATTAAGTAACCTAGAATCGGATATTTTTGGTTTAGATATTTTTCGTAATAGTTCGCTGTTGTCATTTCAGAATGATCTCAATATTCCGACGCCAGAAGATTATCGGCTTGGCCCTGGTGATGAAATTTTCATTGATATTTATGGGCAATCGGAAAGTTACTATCAGGCAGAAGTAAACCCTGAGGGTAATATTCTATTAGAGAACATTGGGCCTGTCGGTGTTTCTGGTTTATCAATTAAACAGGCTAAATCAAAGCTTAGAGGTAAACTGGCAAAGTCCTATACTGGTTTAGGAGGTGACAACCCCAATACATTTTTATCCATATCATTGGGTCAATTAAGAACTATAAGAGTGAGCATAGTAGGTGCGGTTCAGATTCCTGGAACTTATAGAATGAGCTCGTTAGGCTCAGTATTTAACGCCCTTTATTTAGCGGGAGGAATTAAAGAAAGTGGGACATTAAGAGAAGTTAAAGTTTTTAGGAATAGCAAATTGGTCACGGTAGTCGATTTGTATGACTTTATCATAAATGGGAATTCGGATAAGAACATCCGACTTGAAAACGACGATGTCATTATAGTTGGTCCTTACACTAGTCGAATTGAATTGAGAGGAGCCGTCAAGAGACCAGGGAGGTTTGAAATGAAACAGGATGAGTCTTTCGAGACGTTATTAAACTATTCAGGTGGATTTTCGGAAAATGCTTACTCGAAAGAAGTCAAAGTGAATCGGATTGTTGATAATGAACGGGTAATAGCAGATGTTAATACTGGTCAATTCGCGGTTTTCTTACCGAGAACAGGTGATGTTTTTGAAGTTGGACGAGTGCTAGATCGGTATAAGAATAGGGTAATTGTGAAGGGAGCGGTTTTTCGTCCCGGCAATTTTTCAATTAACGAGAACACTACTGTTAAAGGTTTAATTGATAACAATGAAGGTCTAAGACCCGATGCTTTTCTAGAAAAAGCCTATATCACCAGAACAACTAGTGATTTGAATACAGAGACTATTTCATTCAACTTGGGAAAAGTACTAAGCGGTGAGGATAAAGATATTCCATTGATGCAAGAAGATGTCTTGAATATACTTTCGAGAAATGATCTTAAGGCTGAAAGGTATGTGGAGATTTCCGGTGAAGTGAATAATTCTGGAGTATTCGCTTATTCGGAAGGTATGACTTTACAAGATGTTATTTTGTTTGCAGGTGGGTTTAAAGAATCAGCGACGGGAAGAAAAGTTGAAATAACAAGACGGGTTGTTAGTGATAATGATGAAAATTTTGATTTGTCAGAGGTAATAGTGAAAGATATTGGTTCAGACTTCGCAGGTTTAACTAATTCAGAGCCATTTGTCTTAGAACCTTTTGATCATGTCTTTATTCGACGCAATCCGAATTTCCATTTGCAAAAGTTTGTCAGTATCGAAGGACAAGTGATGTACCCGGGCAATTATGCTATGAAAAATCACGGGGAAAGGATCTCGGATATTTTAAAGCGAGCAGGCGGTTTAAATAACTACGCATTTATAGAAGGAGCCACACTGATTAGGCGTACAGAATTTTTTGAAGAGGAGACGGATATAGAGTCTCAAATAGATGACTTGGTTAGATTACAGCAAAGATTACAAAATGAACCTGAAACGCTTACTGAATCTGAGCTTTTACTGATGCGAAGAATTGAGGATAATTTGACAAGGTTAGAAGAGCAAAATGTGAATAATCAATCACTTTCCAGTTTTGCTAAAAGAGAAAGGTTAAAAGAGATTTTAGAGAAGAATTCATTGCTGGGGAACTCACAATTTAAACAGGCAGAAGCAATCGGTATAAAACTTGACGAGATTGTAAAAAGGCCCGGTTCTCCTTCCGATTTATTGCTTGAAGAGGGGGATGTTTTGGTCATCCCGAAAAATATCGAAACAGTAAGATTAAGGGGGAAACTCCTTTACCCCACTACCGTAAGGTTCGAAGAAGGAAAATCCTTGAAGCATTATATAAATAGCGCAGGGGGGTTCGACAACAGAGCAAAGAAAAATGGAACTTACGTTGTTTATGCAAATGGAGAAGTTGCTCGAACTAAAAGGTTTTTATGGTTTAGGTTTTATCCAAAGGCAGCTAGGGGTGCTGAGATTATCGTCCCTGCCAGACCTCTGAAAATTCCGGTGAGAATTCAAGATGTGGTAGCAATCACCAGTGGACTTGCAACCCTTGCTCTCATTGTTAGCCAAATTTCCAATAACAATTCTGGTAACTAAGTATGTCAGTGCAAGACAATCATATGATTAACGAGGAAAAGTTGAACCTGGCATCTGTAATTATAAATGTTCGTCAATGGGTTTTAGGCTTGCTATTATCATGGAAAATAGTACTCCTTGGCAGTATGCTTTCGGGTGCAGTTTTCCTTGCCTATAAAAGCTTAAAACCAACTGTTTACACGGCGGAGACGAGTTTTGTTTTAGAAACAGATAATGGTAGTGGTATAGGTGGTCAACTTTCATCTTTGGCTAGTCTGGCTGGAGTGAATGTCGGTGCCCTTACGGAGAGCAGCAGTCTATTTCAATTAGATAATATAATTGAGCTTTATAGGTCTTATAGAATGCTTAAGAAAACTTTACTTACTAGGTCAGATGGAAGTAACGGTGAACGTCTGATAACACGTTTTGGTAGGGAGTCAAAACAGTTAAATGATTGGTTAGAAGAGGATGTTGATTTTGAAATAGCAAACAATCAAATGGTCGTAAAGCACGATAGTATTCTTAAAGAGGTAACTGAGCTAATTTTAGAAAACCATTTATCTGTTGGTAAACCAAATAGAAAGCTGAGTATATTGAATGTTTCTTATCGATCTAAAGATGCACTTTTTTCAAAGGACTTTAATGAAATCCTAGTAGAACATGTGAATCGCTTCTACAAAGAGACAAGAACAAAAAAGACAGGAGAGAACTTGAAGATTCTTGGAATTCAGGCTGACAGCGTTAAAAAAGTTCTTGATAATAGTTTAATGTTGCTAGCAAATTTTCAAGAAGAGAACCCAAACTTAAATCCCTTGAGTCTTAGTGCTAGAGTACCTATGCAAAAGCTGCAAATAGATGTGCAGGCATCAGGAACTGTATATCAGGAGGTGGTTAAAAATCTCGAAATTGCGAAGATTGCTCACAGAAATAATCAACCATTAATACAGACTATTGATTCACCAGTTTTACCATTGGAAGATGATAAAATGAAATGGTATAAAGCACTTATTATAGGGCTATTAGTAGGTGGTTTTTTATCCGTAATTTTTGTTTCTACAAAGAGAATCTATTATTCCATTACCAAAGATATACCCTGAAAAATACGTCTGCTTAAAGTATTCAACAAGATGAATAGGCCTAGTGTTGCAATAGTATTACTTAATTGGAACTCATTTAATTATACCAATGACTGTTTGGTTTCGCTGGATCAGATTAACTATGATAATGTTGAAATAGTTGTTGTCGACAATGCTTCTTCGGATGATTCGCTGAAAGAATTGGAATTGACTCACCCCAATGTTACTTACATTAAAAATGGAGAGAATTTAGGCTTTACAGGAGGTAATAATGTTGGGATTGAATATGCCCTTGAAAAAGACAATGAATATGTTCTTCTGTTGAATAATGACACTTTGGTAGATCCCGATTTTCTTTCGGAACTAGTCGATTCTATACATCAAGACCCTATGGTCGCTGCGGTACAGCCTAAGATTTATTATAATCATGATAGATCATTGATCTGGCATGCTGGAGGAAAATATTTTCCAGCATTGACATACTCTCAATCTTTGGGAAATAATAAGGAGGATTCTCTTGAATTCAATACAGAAAAACACGTTGATTGGATTACCTGTTGTGCGCTTTTGGTTAAAACTGAAGTTATTAAGGAAGTTGGTATGTTGAGTGACCTTTTCTTTTATGGCTGCTACGATGATGTCGAATTATCCTTAAGAATTCGGAAGGCTGGTTACAATTTAAAGTATTGTCCTAAGTCTATTATTTATCATGCTGTTTTAGCTGCGGCTAGGGGCGATGACAAAAATAAAGAAGGGGTAATTAAACCTTATTTCCACTATCTAGTCAACAGGAATCATTTGATTCTATTAAGACTACAAAAAAATTATTTTTATAAACTCAGTGGCTTTATCTTTCAATTACTGAAAATCGTTAGTTATGTGGTTTATTTTGCGGTAAGAATGAGACCTCGAAAATTCAAGGCTTGTATACATGGGTTTTATCATGGTATTAGTAAACCTTTGAATCCTGAACTACTAAACCATAAGCACTATATTGATCTGTATAAATAATGGATAAATACACACCTATTGACTTGAATAGGATCGCTAATAGTAAAGGTTCTTTTCTTTCGGCTGATCCTTTTCCATTTCTGGTCCTTGATGATTTTATAGATGCTGATCTTGCAAAAGAGTTAGCTTCTGATTTTCCAAAGAAAGATGACAAACGATTATTCGTATATAATAACGCGCTAGAACATAAAATGGCATTGAATGATTGGAATGCTTATCCTTCGAGCACCTATAGATTCTTGCAGTTCTTAAATTCATCCAAAGTTGTAAATGTCTTAAGTGAATTAGTTGGAATTCAGCTATTTCCAGATCATGGGTTGCATGGGGGAGGGTGGCACTTACATGAAAGTGGTGGTAAACTTAACCCTCATCTAGATTATAGTATTCATCCAAAACTAGGCCTTCAAAGAAAGTTGAACCTTATTATTTATCTTTCAGAATCGTGGGAAGAGACGTGGGGAGGACACCTAGGTTTTTGGTCCAATAATGAGCAGGCAACTAGTCCAAGAGATTTATGTCAAGAGACCTCAGTATTGTTTAATAGAGCGGTTTTGTTTGACACGACTTGTGACTCATGGCATGGTATTACAAGAGAAGTTGATTCGCCGAAAGGCCAAACGAGAAACTCTATTGCAGTTTATTATTTAGCACAGCCGTCATCTACAGCTCCGACGAGATCGCGCGCCCTTTATGCCCCAACAGAAGATCAGATGAACGATGAAGGGGTTTTAGAACTAATAAAGAAAAGAGCAGATTTACGTAAGTCATTGGATACTTATAAAACATAGCATGTCGTGAAGGACTTGATTAGATCAATTTCTAAAGCTGCCTCAGTTCGCAACTTTATTAACCTTTCTCTTAATCAAGGAATCAATGTTATAGTAGCAGTTATCGCCACTCCTTTACTTTACACGAGACTTGGTGAGGGTAATTATGGCCTAGTTAACTTGGCGTTGACTATTGTGTTGTTGTCCAGTATGTTGGTTGGTTATGGTTTTAATATCAATGGTCCCAAAAGGCTAGCACTATTAGTAAATAACCCTGCGGAGCAGTCGAGACTAATTAATGAGGTAATTATAACGAGACTGTTACTATCATTGGTTTCTATAGTAGCTCTTTTTGTAGCAGTTACTTTCTTAAATCTTTTTCAAGGTTATAAATCAATTCTTGTTTTTTCCTCAATAATACTCTTAGCAGAGGCAGTCTTTCCAATGTTTATTTTACAAGGTTTAGACAGACTTTATCCAATAGCGTTAAGTAATTTCATTACAAAAGTGGCTTACCTTTTAGGGTTATGGATTGTGGTGAAATCTCCGGAGGATACACGCTGGGTTAACTTTTTACTAGGGTCAATAATGTTAACAACCAATTCTTTTTTATTGGTACGGATATACGTACTGAATAAACTTAGTTTTTATTTAGTAACGGTTAAGAGAGTATGGCAAAGAATAAAGGAAAATTTTCAATTTTTTTCGTACACGTTTGCGGCATATGTTATGGTCAATGGTGGCTTTATACTATTAGGTAATTTTGTTTCAGACATTGAATTAGGACGTTACTCACTTGCCCACAGGGTTGCCATACTCCTCAGATCAATACCTGCCTTTATTGCCCAATCAATTCTGCAGAATGCTTCACGCTTGTATGATAATGACGAAAAGGAACTGGAGGCCTATCTAAAGAAAACGATCAGAAACGGGTTATATATAACATTCGCAATAGGACTTGTTTTTGCTATCGGAGCTCCATGGTTGATATATATATTGTCTCAAGAATATATACCATTTAGCGCAAGAGTCCTTCAAATACTATCTTTTTTACCATTTTTAGCTACGCTTAACTTAAACAATACGATCAGAATTATTGTAATGGAGGAGAAGAGTGTGTTGTCTAGAGCAATTTGGCTTTCCACTTTCTCAATGATTATTATTTCAACTTTTGGTTGTGTATTATTTGGAGGTTACGGGTTGGCCGTTGCTGCAGTAATTTCTGAATTTCTAAATTTCATTATCCATAGGGTTATGTTAAAAAGGACATTGAACCAGCGATTGTCCAAAAAACACTTAAAATGAAGGAAGTCTAAAAAAACGTAGTACCAGATTAATAATAGTTCTAACCTTTCTTTTAAACACTTGGTAAGTATTTTCATCAAAACCATCGTTGTCAAAAGAAGCTTCTCCTGATTTGAGATCAATTGGTTTTTGCCTTACTGCCTTTTCGACAATGACGATGCTATCATAATAGTGAATTGAGTTAACAGATTTAGTGAAGCTTGAGACTTTTAACCCCCTTTGTTCTGAGTGGTAGGCATTCAACCAATCAATAAAGTTTTTACTATACTCTACAAATGTTCCTTTTCGTTTAAATCCTCCCCCAAGCGCTACCTGATAAGAAGTATGTACATCCTCGCACAAGTATACTCCATCGTCCTTCACAAAATCGAATAATTCTTCATAGGTTGTTATTTGCTGCTTCATTGTATGGCCTCCATCGTCTATTAAAATGTCGGGGCGAGGAACACTTTTTTTGATACTTCTTAAAAAGTCTCTATCTGATTGTGAGCCAATCAAAATCTCTATTCCATCTTCTTCTAAAGACTTACACCTCGGGTTAATATCAATTCCGTATATTTTGACTTTATCTCCAAAGTAGTCTTTCCACATCTGTAAACTACCCCCGTGAAAAACACCTATTTCTAATATGACGAGTTCTTTATCCCTATACTTATTAAAATGCCTGTCATAAATGTCAAAATAATGTTTCCACTTATGAATAAGCCTTTTACTATTGTTATTAAAGTACTTTTCAAGGTCTGAGGTACTCTTTATTAGTGATTCTGTTGTCATCGAGAAATTTCTATATCCTTAGTGAAGTATGCCTTCCGGTCTTTTGAAGTTGAAGCCTAAAATACTTTAATACTTTGATCAAGTGTCTTTATTTAATATGTTTTTCAGAGATTTCGTTAAGAATGAAAGATCAAACTGCAAAGGCCTCTTTTTCAATTAGATTTGCATACTTGAGGACTAAGGTATAAGTAGTCTACATTATGAAAACTGTATAAATCAAATGATAAGGAGTGTGTTAATCACTGGTATTGCCGGTTTTTTAGGTAGTAGAATGGCCGATTGGATTTTGGAATACATTCCAAGAATTGAAGTAATAGGTATCGATAACTTAAGTGGTGGTTATAAGGAAAATATAGACGAGCGAATCACATTCTATCAAGTAGATTGTAATGACGACAGTATTTCGGATATTTTTCGAGTTCATTCACCACAAATAGTTTTTCATTTTGCTGCTTATGCTGCTGAAGGCCTGTCACCGTTTATTAGAAAATTCAATTATAATAACAATTTAATTTCTACCGCGAGTATTGTTAATGAATGTATAAAATCAAAAGTTGGACGTCTTGTGTTCAGCAGTTCAATGGCAGTATACGGTAACAGTCGTAGTCCTTTTAATGAAGAAGATGTTCCAAACCCAATTGATCCTTATGGGGTTGCGAAATTTGCGTCTGAAATGGATATAAGGATTGCTGGAATACAGCATGGACTTGATTGGTGCATAATTAGACCACATAACTTGTATGGAGCTAAACAGAACATTTGGGATCCATACAGAAATGTGCTCGGTATTTGGATGCGTCAGCACATTGAACAAAAACCGCTTTCTATATTCGGTGATGGCCTTCAGATAAGGGCATTTAGTTTTGTTGATGATATTTTACCAAGCTTGTGGAATGCAGCTACTTTAAAAGAAGCTTCAAAAGAAATAATCAACCTAGGTTCAAACGTTTCAAATACAATTAATCACGCGGCAGGAGTATTGTTAGAGGTAATGAATGGCGGTAGTATCGTTTATCTTGAAGAGCGACACGAAGTAAAGGAGGCCTTTGTTACCTCCCAAAAGTCTATGGACATATTAAACTTTGAGGACAATACTAATTTGAAAGAAGGCTTGACTAAGATGTGGATTTGGGCTAAATCGCAACCTCCTAGGTCTAGTATTGCCGGGAACGAGTTAGAGTTGAGCAAGGGGCTTTATGGCTATTGGAAGATTTAAAATATTTAAGTATTGGTTTATCTAATACTTTTTTAGCCATAAACGTAATCTGTTATCATAGATAAATGGATTGATAAGAAGAGTACTATTAAGTACTTCTAAGTCATTATACATTTAGGTGTCACAAGAGTCTAATTAGCCTTGTTTTTTTATCATCTCAGATCCTAGACTCAAATGTTTTAGTATTGTCGATTTTATCGTCTATTTTGCCCTAATTAGACCGCATGGAATGCGCAGTAATTGACCAAATCTAAGGATGAAGATTCTTCAGGTACATAACACATATATAGGCAAAACAGGAGAGGAGGCTGTTGTTGAGGAAGAGCGTCAAGTTCTGGAGCAAAACGGTCATAGAGTCATTCAGTTTATCAAAAACAACTCAGATTTTGAGAGTTACTCTAAATTCGAACGGCTAAAAGCGTATACAAAATTAAAATCTTCAAATATCATTGCGGCTGAGTTGACGTCATTGATCAGAGATGAAAAACCCGATATCTGTCATGTTCATAATACTTTTCCACTCATAACGCCCGTCGTATATAAAGTTTGTAAGTCTAATAATCTGCCAGTTGTTAAGACTTTGCATAACTACAAATTAATATGTACGAATAGTTTGCTTTTTACGGAGGGTAAGGTCTGTGAAAAGTGCCTTAATAAAAGCCTTTACAACTCGATAAAATACAAGTGTTATAGAAATTCATATTTAGCCACGGCAGTTCAGGCGAATGTGATTCAGCACCATAGAAGTAAAGGGACTTGGCATCACCTAATTGACCAATATATCTGCCTAACGGAATTCCAGAAGAAAAAAATTCTTTCTGGTAATGGAATACCTAAAGATAAAGCAGTGGTGAAACCGAACTTTATTTCAGAGCCAAATACTGAAATATTGAGAGAGGATTTCTTCTTATTTGTAGGTCGAGTACATGATTCAAAAGGGCTTCAAGACCTTTTAACTTTGTTTCAATCGAGTACGTCTTCAAATTTTGTAGTAATTGGTAAATCTGACGATGTCACCGTGTTTGACGGGTTAAATAATGTGAAGTACCTTGGAGAGCAAGAAAGGTTGGTTGTATTAGAGTATATGCAGCGATGTAAAGCAGTTATATTCCCTTCGATTTATTATGAAGGTATGCCAATCGTAATATTAGAAGCCTTTTCACACAAGAAATTGGTAGTAAGTAGAGATACCGGTGCTATGAGTTCAATGATTATTGACGGGTACAATGGGCTCAAATATGACGACAGTGAGACTTTGGTTCAAGTTGTAGCGGAACTCCAAAGATTCCCAGAATTGGCACGAACATTAGGACAAAATGCTTTCGAGGATTTTAGAAGAAAATATTCCATCGAAAAAGGCTATAAAAATTTAATGAAAGTGTACAATGGCTTGTTGAAACTCAATGCGTAGTTAGATCTAATAGAAGGTGATAGTAATAGCAATTTTCTTATTAATAGCTTACGCTGCTCTTTACATTTATACAATGAAGGCAGTGGTAAAAGGCGACATGAAAGAAGTCTTGTTTTTTGCTATTATTCTCTTTCCCATTTACGCCTTGTTCTTGTCATTTACTTATGAACAGATAGACTCCAAGTTAATTTCTAGAATAATTCAATACTCTAAAGAAGTTATCATCTTTTCGGCTTTTGGCATCTGGTTTTTCGGTTCGAAAAGCTTTGTGAAGCGATATTGGCAAATTTCAGTTTTGGACTGGTTACTAATTGCATTCCTGCTTTTAACGACACTTTTCTTTTTAGCAGGTATTGGTGAAGCTACAATGACCAACAGAGCAATTTATGTGAAGAACATAGCTTTGATAGCAGCATTCTATTTTTTCGGAAGGAATGTAAAAATGAATTTCAAAGACTGGAATCGATTATTTCAAATAATCTTTTTCGTCACAGTCTTGGCTTCTATTCTCGTGACATTTGAAAAATTTTTAGGGACACATTTTCATACCATTGCAGGGTATGCCAAATATAATCTTGACATTAAAGGTGAAGAACCAACTGGAATTTATGGCTTGACTTGGACCTTTGAGGCTGAAGGAGGAAATCCTAGGTACGCTTCTTTTTTTGCCAATCCTCTCGAACTTTCTGCATCGATGCTCATTCCTTGTGCAGCCAGTCTGATCTACTTGATCTCAGTTCCACATAAACCAAACAAGTACAAATACATATTGATATTAGCTTGCTCTTTTATTGCTGTCTTATTTGCTTATTCAAGAGCTTCCTTTGTCGCTTTCTTCTTTATGCTCGGCTTTATAGCTTTTTTGATGAAGTATTATCAAATTTTAATTGCTGCTTTTGTCGGTTTCGTGGTATTTGTAGTTTACATCATACTGTTTGCTTCAGATGAGGTGCTATTTTTCATCATTGATACACTTACTTTTCAGAATTCATCTAGCTTGACACATATTGTAGATTGGTTGAATGCTGTACAGAGTATTATTGCTAACCCTATGGGAATAGGTCTGGCTATGAGTGGAAATGCTGGAGGCGTTGAGAAAGACTTAATTGTTGGAGGTGAAAATCAATTTTTAGTTTACGGTGTTCAAATGGGAGTTATAGGGATGTTGCTCTACATAGGGATACTGTCATTGGGTATCCGAAATTCATGGAAGGCATTTCGTCGAGCCACTAGTCGAGAAGAGTCCATTGTACCATTTGTGGCCGCCTCAGTCAAGTTTGGGTTAATTTTGCCGCTATTTACAGCAAACGCTGAAGTGTATATATATGTGTGCTTAGTTTCTTGGTGGCTTATCGGTTATGCCGAAACACAGTATCAGGCAACTAAAATTAAAACCTCAAAGTTGCGAGTAACAGGAGTTTAGTATGAAAAGAAAGACTCGTGTAATAGTGGACTCGTTTCACCTCATTCAAGCTCTAACTGGGATTAGGACTTATACCACTCAGTTGTGTGAAGGTTTAGAGAACATTGCCGACGATGATGTTGAATATATGATCTGTCCCAATTGGAGGAAGATAAATGAGACTGGTTTTTTAAGAGGTAAGGTAAATGGCATTAAGAAAGTCACTAACCACTTATTATACTTTGTATGGAAGCAAGTTTACCTACCACTTCTTATACTGTTAAAAAGAGCTGATCTAGTTGTTACAACGGATTATTTACTCCCTTTTTTCAAGTTTGGTGCCAAGAGTGTGACAGTCATTCACGATACGTTCTATTGGGATTTAAAAGGGAAATACAATCCAATTTGGAGGTGGTATTTTCTAAAATCTGTTCATTTAGGAATTGAAAAACAAACTGAGATCATAGTTACAAGCGACTATATAAAGGAGAAAGTTGAAGCATTGGGCTTTGAGAGAAGTAAAATGCATGTTGCTTATCAAGCACCGAAAAAACTTGAAATAAAGCACGAATCGTTTGATTTTGCGAAAATCGGATTACCTCACAAAGCACGGTACTTTTTACATGTAGGCATATTTGAAGAAAGAAAAAATCTTAGTGTCTTGGTTGACGCATTTAATAAGCTAATAGAGGAAGATTACTATAAAGACTTTTATCTATTATTAGCTGGTTCAAGAGCTGTTGGGTGGTTTCACGATGACTTCAATAATCTCAAGAAACAGATAGAAAATCTAAATATACAAGGACGAGTCATCATGCCAGGGTTCGTTGATAATGGTATACTAGGAAGTATTTATAAGAATGCCTTCGCATATGTCTTCCCCTCAAAAGAAGAAGGCTTTGGGATTCCAGTAATTGAGGCAATGAGATCTGAAATACCCGTAATTATATCTGATCAAAGAGCTCTAGTTGAAGTTTCAGGAGGGTCGGCTTTAGTTTTTGATTCTAAGAAAAGCGATGATCTTTTTCATCAAATGAAAAGGCTATCGAACCCTGACCTTAGAAAAGATCTGATCGAAAAAGGTACAATTAGGTCTCAAGAATTTACTCAAGAAATATTTGCACACAAATTTCACGAAGTTGTTAAACAAGCCCTAAAATCATAGCTAACTTTAGGCACATCCGAAGTGAGTCTCAACTATTCTACATATCAGCTTTTTGTTCCAAAGTACGCAGATGTCGATTATGAAAGTGCATCTGATATTATAATTGAGAATGCCGAAAAAAGAAATAGTTTTGGTGTTTCTGCGCTAGCCGTCCATGGCTTAATGGAGTCTGTTAAAAACCCCGATCTTAAATCTTTAATCGATAAAATAGATTTAATAGTTCCTGATGGTCAGCCCGTAAGATGGGCCTTAAATAGTTTCTATAAGTTGGGAATGAAGGAAAGAGTATATGGCCCAGAATTGACATTGCATGTTCTTGAGAAAGCAGATAAAAATGGCCTGAAAGTATACCTATATGGAAGTACGAAAGATACTCTAAAAAGCTTCAGGTTATTCATCAATACTCAATATAAAAACGTGCATGTCTGTGGGGTTCATGAGGATCGTTTTCGTGAGGCGACCGAAGAAGAAGATCAATCAGATGTACAAAAGATTAATGAAAGTGGTGCTAATATTGTCTTAGTTGGTCGGGGTTGTCCAAGGCAAGAATTTTGGGTGGCTAATCATAAAGACAAAGTTAATGCGGTAATGATGGCCGTTGGAGCGGCTTTTGACTTTCATGCGGGAAACATCAAACAAGCACCAGCATGGATGCAACTGAATGGTCTCGAGTGGTTTTACCGACTTACTCAAGAACCTAAAAGACTAGCTAATAGATACCTTGTCACCAATTCTATGTTTATCTTTAGATTTCTGAAGTTTCGCTACTTTTTAAGGCGTCCTTTCTAACCATTCATTGCCAAATTTATGTCCTCTAATAAAGATTCGAAGAAAATACTGAGCGTTATTACAGAACTTAAAGAGGAAGTCTTGAATTCGGGAAATAAGAGTGATCTCGATTACTTTAATTTTCATGAAGTACGCTTTTTTAGAATGGCTAAATCAGTTTTAAGCAGAATTCCATTAGGCTCTAAAGTTTTAGATATTGGCAGTCACTTTTTACACTCATCTATTATTTTAAAAAAACTTGGCTATGACGTCTCATCGATGGATATACAGATTTTTTGGGATATTAGTTTCGTAAAGTCTAGAGCTGAGCAATTTGACCTTGAACCTGTAATTGAGAATAATTTAGAGACATTTAAATCTATGGGAGCTGTCAATGACGAATTTGACCTTATTGTCTTCACAGAAATATTTGAACATATCACATTCAATCCAGTACATTTTTGGAACAGCATATATCGTATAACAAAATCGAATGGCTCAATTTATCTAACTACTCCGAATTCACTGGCCTTGCCAAACCTATTGAGGTCTTGTAAAAACTTACTTCTTTTAAAAGGAATTGGCCTTCAAATACCTGAAATCCTGAATTATGTTACCTATGGACACCATTGGAAAGAATATTCGAGAAAGGAGATTAAACAGTATTTCAGTCTTATTTCGGATGATTTTAAATTGAGCATTGATTTTTTCGAATATCAGAAGGTTACAAAGGACAATGGAATTAGAGGTGTTATTTGGTCAACCTTGCTCAAGGTTGGGACGCGAATTAATTGGTTGGCACCAAATATTGAAGCGATTATTAGAATTGAGAAGGTGATGGGATTAAAAATGAAGCCTCCTAAGTATCATTGAATCAACGTCTATCAAAATAAAAACAGAAGAAAATCAGCGGTCTCGTTTAAAGCATGAAAAAAATAATTGTAACCGGCTCAGGTGGATTAATAGGAAGTGAAGTTGTAAGTTTTTTCCGAAAAAGGTTGGATAGTTCATGGGATAGATAATAACATGTGTAAAGATTTTTTTGGATCGGGTGGTGATACTACCTGGAACATAAAGAGACTGGCTCAAACCTATCCAAATTATAAAGACACTTCCATAGATATAAGAAACCGGGATAAGGTAATTCACTTGATTTCTAGAATTCAGACAGATGCAGTTGTTCATGCGGCGGCTCAACCAAGCCATGACTTGCTGCTTAGCACCCTTTCGATGATTTTCATATAAACGCCGTTGGTACATTAAACCTTTTGGAAGCTCTAAGGCGATATACGATAGAAGTGCCATTTTGTGCATATTTCCACTAACAAAGTCTATGCAGACGGGCCAAATTCATTAAACCTTATTGAAAAGGAGTTTAGATGGGACTATGCTGATGAGTCTGATTATAATGGTATATCCAAAGGTTTTCTATTGATCAATCAAAGCACTCCATTTTTGGTGCCTCTAAGGTTTCAGCTGATGTTATGGTCCAAGAATATGGAAGATATTTTGGAATGCCTATTTGCCGTTTACGTGGAGGGAGACAAAACTCGATTTCGATATTGGAAGCTTTTAAATTAATAGAGGAAGTTTTTGGTAAGACTATGAAGTACACGTATAGTGATCAAAATAGGTCGGGAGATCATATTTGTTATATTTCTGACTTGAGTAAAATGCAAATACATTATCCCAGTTGGTGTATAACAAAGTCTTTAATCGAGACATTTCAAGAAATCCATCAAAGCTGGGTCAAAAGGATGGATTTATGAATTGTTCATTCTATAATTAAAAGCTATAGGAAAGTTTAAGGTCTAAATTCCAATTACTTCGATCTACTCCTGGGGTATCTGGAAACGCCGTAGGGTCATTAGGGTCAAATTTAACTTCCCATTGATGATTTAAGGAATGAGTATAAAAAAGTGAGGCGCTTAAAATCATTCTGTTTATCCGTTTTTCCCAGAATCCATTAATGCTGTAATCTACCCAGTAACGAGTAAAATCATTCGGGAAGGCTGAGTTGTTAAAGTCGTTATTATGAACATAACGTTCCAAAGCACCTCCTATTCTTTCGAACCCTTTTACCCAGGCAACTTCGAGGTATTGAGCATTCCCACCAGGTCCGAGAGCTGAGCCAAGGACTTCTCCATTGTTTGTATAACCATGTCGAACTCTACTATGAATATACCAACTCAAAGAATTCCGTAAAATTCTACTTTCCGTTTGAGACATTTGATTCCACTCAAAGTTGAATTGCCAATAAACATCCTTTTTATCAGTCGGAAATAATTTACTTACGCCTACAGTCAATGCCCTTGAATGATCGGTGTCTACTAAGAGATCTCGTAAATTTGCTGCTGCATCGTTTTTAGCAAATTCAAAATAGAACTCTGCCTGGGAATCAAACCATATCCACCTTCCGAAAAGTCCTGCGGCCTGGTCTCTGTCTATCTCGGTTCGGGTTACATTATTATCATTTTTTCTGAATAGGTTTGAGAATGCAGGGAAATAGTCGTTAGAATTTTTGGCGACTTCACTATACTGTTGCACCCATCTTGTGAAGCCAAGAGATAAGCCTTTGATCCATTTTGGTGAATAGCTAAATGTCATGGCCTGAAAGTATCGCCAATCATCCGGCTTGGGGACATACTGAATTCTTCCGCGTAATATTTGGTCGGCAGCTGGGGGTCTAAATCCAGATCCTTCTAACCTACCAGTAACTACTTGTCCCTCAAATTGTCCAATAACTGTGTCTATTGGTCGTTGAGTATTAAGGGTAATATGCGGGAACCCTTGAGCATTGCCACTCATCATAATACTATTCCTTCTTGCTGGACCCCACCATATATTTTCTGTTGATATTCCTAAAGACAAACCCCATTGATTGAGTCTTATACTTGATTGGCCCGGGGTAATCTGAGTATATGCAGATGTTCCATAACGTTCTGGTAGATCACTTCTGTTAAACCAAATATAACGAGTTTGCCAAGTGCTTTCCCAGTGCCTAGGCCAAAGAGGGAATCCTTGATAGTCCTTATTTTCGGCCCAAATAAATTCCGGTCTCAATTGGATTGACAGTGGGCCCGTCTCAAAGTAAACCCCAGCGCTTAAATAAGTCTGAAGACCTCTTGACCTTATCATTGCTCCATCGTTCCTACTATCAGGGTGCTTATGATCATATGCTAGCTTAAACTCAATGGGTAATGTTTTTAGCACGCCTTTACCTTTAAATAAACTAATAGCTTGACCAAAGTAATCTGAGTCATTAAAAACCGAACTATCTACTCTAATACCATTTTTAGTGAGGTTTATCGGGCGATAATTAAATGAGAATGCTGAGTCGAAACGACCTAAGAGCTGCTGTCTTCTCAAGTAGTCTTCTACAACTGGTGATCCAATCGGCAGGGTTTGTGAAATAGTGAAATTATAAACCGATATTAGGCAGATAATTATTAAAAAGCGTCTCATTATTTGGTAGTTAAAATAGATATACTCAGGTTATCCAAAGACCAGCTTTCGTCACAAATTGGATCAAAAGAATCATCTGTTTTTAGACGGTCGTAAAAAGCCAAAACTGTAGACGATCGTGTATGCGGAAAGACTTTTTCTATCCGATAGACGGATGTACCTATGGGAGAAGTTTGCCATAAGCACCAACCTTGCATATTTCTTGATAAAGCTAGTGCTCTTGCTTCTTGATTAAATGGAAATTCATTTGGGTATGATTGATTAAAACACCAGCCTGGAATACAAAGCCCATTTGAAAAAGTTGTCTCAAAGTATATCTTTTCGGCTGGGCTAATCTTTTTATCAGGGTCGAACTCTAAAATCCATGCATCATGGTCTAATTCTCCACTACCAGAATCATTGGAATTTCCTTCCCACGAATCATGAATGTATAAATTAAAAGTTAATTTGATATAGTCATGATCCGGTAAGTCATTCAATTTTAAACTAAAGCCGGAGTTATTGAAATTACCCATCACTTTGCTATCGTCAAATTCTGATATGTAGACACTGTCAATACCAGTATAATCGCCTGTTTCAAAATCATTGAAGTATACAAATATTTCTCTATCGAATTCGGGTTCTGCACAACTAGCCATTATGGCTAAAACGAGTATGACTAATAGCTTGTGCTTCATTTCTCAATATTAAAATTGTGCAAAGTAAACGATTTTCGAAAAATCAAAAACCACTCAATGTAAATTTCAGAGTGTTTAAAAAGGCCCTTAAATTCGTTTTTTGATAGTAATCTAATTTCATCCATAGTTATCTGTGCATTTTCTGGTTTCCACTTTTGTCCGAGACTAAGCTTTGTTTTTGTTAAAATAAAATAGGCTATTGAATGTGGGAGTTTATTGAAAAATGGAAAGCGGAAATGAGGTTCCAAGAAAAAATGCTTATTCGGTGTTTGAATGAAGTAAAAATGACCAACTCTAGAACATTCCTGAGCCATTTTTCTTTGACTCTCTAGGGTATAAAGGTGTTCGATTACCGAATTGCTAAATACTACATCAAATTCATTATTCTTAAAAGATGAAAGATCTGTGGCATCTCCGGCGAGTGAAATCATATTAGAAGATTGTACTAATTCTTTCTCAAGATTCACTAGGGTGATTTGTATGTTTTTTTGGTCATCATACCCTCTATTAGTCCAAAATGATTCTTTCCCGCCAACATCTAAAATTTTTACGGGTTTGGGTAAACCTCTAATGCATTGCTCAAAGAATTTAAATCGTTTTGCGCGAAAAAAATCTCCAAGACTTCCTTTGTTTTCTGAAAGCCTTAAGAACTGACTTTTCATGATTATCTTTAGCTGAGAATATAAGTTATGATCATTATTCAGAAGTTAAGTTTAAGCTTGTAAAAATAGCTAATTTCCGAATTCGGACTAAAATACTATTTAATTATTAATACGAATGCTTTTTGAATGCGATAGCCTGCGTATTTACGTTAAATTGAAAATTTAATGACCAGTCATTTGTGAAGAACCTATCCATGATGAGTTACTCTTTTTCAGCAATGCTCCTAAATACTCGGATGGTCAGAGGAACCCTTTGGATAACCTTTATCCTATTAATGAATGGAAACTTGCTCAAGGCGCAAATAAATGATTCTTTGAATGTCTCGGTGTCAGTGGGTTCTATATTAAGCAGTAATGCCGGCTTTCTTCCTCATTATCTAGTAAACAATAGATGGGGAGAAGTAAGCGAAAATCAGCGCTTTTTTGTCTCTGGTAAACTGAGTTATCAAAGTCCTTTAAGTAAAACAATAGATTTTTCTACTGAGTTTTCATTCAGAAATGATGTGCTTTCTACTCATTACTTCAGTCTTTCTGGGTATGAACTTGAATTGATTATTGGAAGGTATAAACGAACTGTCGGAGGTTTGGAGAATGACCTTTCAATTGGCTCACTAGGAATGAGCCAAAATGCTCTACCCATACCGCAAATAGGTTTGTCTATAAATGAGTTTATAGATGTACCGTTCACAGCAGGTTTTTTTAAAATTAAAGGGCACTTGAGTCACGGCTGGTTCGAAGATGAGCGACATGTTGCTAATGCTCAACTTCATTCTAAGTCTTTTTACTTAAAGCTAGACTTATCAAAAGAAATTGGATGGTCCGCGTCATCAGGAGTAATCCATTTTGCTCAATTTGGTGGGAATTCACCCGTACATGGAATTCAACCAAGTTCTTTCAGTGATTATTTAAGAGTTTTTGCTGGTTCTGGTATACCCAATCCAGATGGGACCACTGAGGGAGAAAGCAATGGTCTTGGTAATCATTTAGGTATAATAGAAACAACTGTAACGCAAGAAATAGGTGGGCATAAATTGACAATTAATTATCAAAAGCCTTTTGAAGATCAAGGCGGTCTACAATATGTCAGTCTTACCGATTATCTTTTTGGATTAGAGTGGGAATTGTCTAGGGAATCTTCGGTATTAAATAAGGTTTACATCGAGTATATGCAAACCAAATGGCAAGGAGGCCCTGGTGTGCCTGACCCGATTGGAGATGTTGTTTCACAAGATGATAACTTTGGTTATTCTTTTGGCGGAAGGGATGATATGTATAATAATTGGCTTTATAGAGATGGTTGGACATATAAAAATAGAGTTATCGGAAACCCGCTGTTTCTAACTTTCAATAGGGCGAGAAATTTTTTCGGTGAGTTTCCTGATTATGCAAGATCGATTGTTAATAATAGGATTCGAGCGGTAAATATAGGCCTAAAAGGACGTTTTAGTAATGTGTTAAGCTACCATGGATTATTTACATATACGAATAACTTCGGTACATATACTGCCCTTTATGAGGGCAGGTTTAATTGGAATGGTCCAATCACAAATGATGATTTCGAGTATGTTTTTCGTCCTGGTAGAGATCAGGTCTATACTCAATTAAAGTTCCGTTATGATCAAACCTTTCGAAAGATGCCAATTTTTTTGGAGCTTAGGATAGCGTACGATTTCGGAGACTTGTATAATGCGTTTGGCTCTGAATTCTCAGTAACATATAATTTTACCAAAGATTAAAACTATTAATGGTTGCGCTGTGATTCATTTTCTCTAATTTTAAAAAATCAGCGTGAGTGATTCGAATTTATTTTAACCCAAATTGAGAAAACGTTTTAATAAATATTTCCCCCCACTTTTCATCACGGGTGAGCTAATTGTAATTGCGCTATTATTCCTTATCTCCCTTTATATTGCTTTTGGAAACCTGATAATACCCCCATCATTTAATAATGCGTTCTTCATTTATATGGTAACGTGGCCAGCCCTTTCTTACCTAAGGAAGGACTTTAAGATTGGAAGGGCAGTAAGTTATTACAATACATTCAAGAAAGCATTTACCAGCGTGTTCATCTTCGTTTCTGTGGTTTCTCTATTATGGTTGTTCACATCACGGGATCCAATTAATAGACATTTTTCTACTACTTTGATACTGTTGCTATTTGTGTGGCTTACCATTTACAGGGTATTCGTACATCTGGTATTAGACAGATATAGAACTTTTGGAGGCAATATAAGGAACGCTGTGATTGTTGGATATGATCAACTCGGTTTTAACCTGTATGACCTTATTCAGCGTAAACCACATTATGGTTTAAGGTGCAGTGGTATTTATAGCATTAGTGACGAAACTAAATCCTCTAAATACCCACTTAATGGTAATTTAAAGGATTTGTATTCCCTAGATATCTCATCTATTGATTTCATTTATATAAGCGCGAATCTAAATAGGCAGATTAGAGATGAAGTGATTTCTTATGCGGATCGGTACGCAAAAAAAATTAAGCTCTTACCTGAAATAAAGACTGACTTACTGAAGACTTTTGTTCTTCGAAGGTATGAAAGTATCCCAATTATTGATATCAATAACCTTCCCTTAGATAATGTTGCCAATAAAGTTTTCAAAAGATCATTTGATTTTATTTTTTCTTTAGTCATGATCTTTGGTTTCCTTTCTTGGATGTACCCGATTTTTGGTTTGATAATCAGTCTTGAAAGTAAAGGGCCAGTTTTCTTTAGACAGAAAAGAGAAGGAAAGGATGGAAGTTGGTTTTATTGTTTGAAGTTTCGTACCATGAAGATGAACGATCAAGCGGATACACATTGGGCTTCAAAAAATGATCCACGGGTAACGAAGTTCGGTGCTTTTTTACGAAGAACATCCCTTGATGAGTTTCCTCAATTTTTGAATGTATTCCTTGGAGAAATGTCAATAGTTGGTCCCCGCCCTCATCCTATTTCGTTAAATGAGACTTATCGTGGTAAAGTCGAAAAATTTGCTAAGCGGCATGAATATAAACCAGGTGTTACAGGTCTTGCCCAAGCAATGGGGTACAGAGGCGAGATCAACGAATTCTATCAGATGAATTCGCGGGTGAAATTGGATAGGTTTTACTTACAAAATTGGTCTTTCTGGTTAGATTTGAGTATAATCCTCAGGACTTTTTATGGGGTAGTTAAAGGTCAGGAGAAGGCGTATTGATGTCTTTAAAAATTAAATGACTTTGAGTAACTTATCTGAAAGGCTAAATTATTCCCTCCGTCAAAATTGGCATTTTGATAATTCATTCTTCCGCTAATTCTGGAATAGCCATCTATTTGATAGTTAATGTCTATATCCACTGATTTCATTCTAAGTGTAGGTGTAATTATTTCGTACTTTGTGCCCTTATTTTTGAAATCTGTGTATTTAATTTTATAGTGTAGTCCTTTGACCCTACCTTCTACACCAATATTTAACGCATTGATGCTATTTTTAATCCTTGAAATAGATTGGCTTTCCGGATTTAAGATTAAGAATATAGGGTTTCCAATGACTACGTTTTGAAATGACCACCCAGATTTATAAACACCGTTATTCAAAAAATTGTCTGGTTCAAAAATTGGTGTTCCATCGTCAGCAGTTTTCTGTGCGTTTTGATTGTTAGTTCTCACAATTTCAAACACTAACTTATTTATCAGCTCAGAATTATTCAGATCCAATGAGATACCCATTAGTCCATCACGCCAGTTAAAAGGTGTAAGTCCCGACTTATCTTCCCATAGAAATTGCCAATAATTGCTTAAAGTGAAATGTTTGAATTTCATGGAGCCTCTTAGATCATAACTCCCAAGATGATTTCCCAAGGCATTTATTTGGTCGGTTAACAGTGCGTCTGCTCCTCCAGAAGAGCCTACAAAAATTCGGGCATAATTTATAAAGCCAGTTGGCTGAGATGTTTCGTTTAAGAGGTTGTTACCTCCCCATTGTGCATTGTGGTTGAGTCCACCAATGAGGCTTAGCCTCTGTGAAATAGTTGAGAATCTAAGGTAGAAATACTTCTGATGGAGATAGGCGTTACTCTGGTATCTGTTATTCTCGAACTGCCCATGAGCCAAATATCCTCTAAAAGATACTACCCTGCCTAAGAGCGGAGGCTTTTTCCACCCATTTGTAGATAAAGATATTTTTGGGATAGGACGAGCATTATTACCATAAACTAGATTTCCAATAGAGAGCGTACTGTCATTTAAGCCAAACTCTTCCTCGGTAAGTCCTATGTTTAACGAAAGAAACCTTGTTTGAATGCCTCCATTTGCCTGAATTATGCTTCCGTTAATTGTTTCGCGGACACCAAAAATGGTTTCAATATTCCACTGAGCTCTTAAACCTTCAATAATTTTGGTGTTTCCATTGTATGAATAAATTTGATAAAGAGAATTAGCAAATTCATCTGTAAACCTGTTTGAATTATTTCCTTTAACCCAAAAAGGGAGTTCGCTTCTTACACTTATAAGTGCCCCACTTTCAACGTTTAGGCTGTGACTAACAGATTTAATACTGTCATTCGCGCCTTCTTGGGCATAAGTACTTGAATACCCAATAATCAATATTATAATAAGCCTAAACTTGACCATATGCATTAGACTACCTTAACGTTAAAAAGGTTGTAGG
This sequence comes from Roseivirga sp., assembly GCF_049099775.1. Classification (GTDB taxonomy): domain Bacteria; phylum Bacteroidota; class Bacteroidia; order Cytophagales; family Cyclobacteriaceae; genus Roseivirga. The sequence continues at coordinate 138,305 of NZ_JAGDZM010000007.1, forward strand.
CTACTTAATAAAAGAAGAAAAGTTTTTATGTTCCGTTTTGTGCAGGTTTACTTTGGGAAGAGATTTGAAATAATCGTAGGTAATTTTTAAACCTTCAGATCGATCTACTTTCGGTGACCAGTCTAAAATCTCTTTTGCTTTAGATATGTTGGGTTGTCTTTGCATTGGATCATCTTTAGGTAGATCTTTATAAATAACCTTTTGCTGAGTTCCTGTTAACTTGATTATTTCATTCGCAAATTGAGATATTGTGATTTCATCAGGGTTACCGATATTAACTGGGTATGGGTAATCTGACATTAGTAATCGAAATATTCCTTCAACTTGATCATCTACATAACAAAAGGATCTAGTCTGGCTGCCATCTCCAAATATGCTTAGATCTTCACCTCTAAGTGCCTGACCAATGAAAGCTGGCAAAACGCGCCCATCATTAAGTCTCATTCTCGGCCCATATGTATTGAATATTCTTACTATTCTAGTTTCAAGGTTGTGATAGGTGTGATAAGCCATAGTTATGGCTTCCTGAAATCGTTTGGCTTCATCATAAACACCTCTAGGCCCAACAGGATTAACATTTCCATAGTATTCCTCTACCTGAGGGTGTACTAAAGGGTCTCCATAGACTTCGGAGGTAGATGCAATAAGCATTCTAGCCTTTTTAGCTCTCGCTAAGCCCAGTAAGTTGTGTGTGCCTAACGAACCTACTTTTAATGTCTGAATAGGGATTTTTAAATAATCTATCGGGCTCGCAGGAGATGCAAAATGAAGGATGTAATCTAGTTTTCCGGCCACATGTACGAAAGAGGAAACATCATGGTGATGGAACTCGAAATTCTCAAGCGGCATCAAGTGCTCAATGTTATCTAGGCTACCTGTAATTAGGTTATCCATTCCGATGACATGAAAACCCTCTTTTATAAAGCGATCGGAGAGGTGAGACCCTAAGAATCCAGCAGCACCAGTTATAAGTATTCTCTTTTTCATTGTTCCTGACTTAAACCGATACCATAATAAGCATAACCTAAATCCTTTACTTCGACTGGGTCATAAATGTTACGTCCATCGAAGATCACCTTATTCTTTAATAATTTACTTACCACACTGAAATTGGGCACTCTAAATTCCGGCCATTCGGTAACTAAAAGGAGTGCGTCAGCATCGACCAATGCTTCGTATTCATCCTTGCAATAAGTAACAGTATCTTTCAAATCTCTCTCAGCTTCTTCCATAGCAACTGGATCAAAGGCTTTCACTTCTGCTCCTAATGCGATTAGCTGATTAATAATTACGATTGAAGGTGCTTCCCTCATATCATCCGTTTTAGGTTTGAAGGAAAGGCCCCACACTGCGAAAGTCATGCCGCTCAGGTCATTACCGAAGTGTTTTTTTACTTTATTTACTAGGACTGATTTTTGGTGTTCATTAACATCCTCAACGGATTGTAGAACCCGCATTGGGTATCCATTTTCCTCAGCTGTTTTTATAAGTGCTTTTACATCCTTTGGAAAGCAAGATCCTCCATAACCTACTCCTGGGTAGATGAATTTTGTTCCTATTCTTGAATCGCTTCCAATCCCTCGTCTAACCATATTGACATCAGCTCCCATGATCTCACATAAGTTAGCAATGTCATTCATAAAACTGATTTTAGTCGCTAACATTGAGTTGGCTGCATACTTGGTCATTTCTGCAGAAGGAACGTCCATAAAAATTGTTGGGTGTCCATTAAGAAGAAAAGGTTTATATAATTTCTCCATTATAGATTGAGCTCTGTCAGTTTCTACCCCTACCACTATTCTATCAGGCTTAAGAAAATCTTGAATTGCAGCTCCTTCCTTTAAGAATTCTGGATTTGAGGCAACATCAAATTGCAATTTCGAATTTCTGTTTTCAAGAGCTTTAGCGACAGTATTTTTAACTTTTTGAGCTGTTCCAACGGGTACGGTGCTTTTTGTAACAACAACTATATAATCATTCATGTGTTGACCCACTTCATCAGCAACGGCCAGTACATATTTTAAATCAGCACTGCCATCTTCACCGGGAGGAGTTCCTACCGCAATGAAAACAGCTTCAGAAGCTATTATACTCTCTTGTAAACTCGTTGAAAAATGTAATCTTCCTTTTTCGACGTTTCTTAGAACCATAGTTTCTAATCCAGGTTCATAAATGGGCATGATACCTTCTTTCAGGTTATCGATCTTTTTTTGGTCGATATCTACACAGGTAACATCAATTCCAACTTCAGAAAAGCATGTTCCTGTAACAAGGCCAACATATCCGGTTCCAACTATTGTGATTTTCATAATAATAATAATATTTGATACAAATGTATCTTGTGCGATTTCTTATTAATTATTGATCGACCAAAGTTAACATTCATTCGTTAACTGACAGAATCTGACGATGACTTGTTCGAGAGCTTTTGCTGCCATTTCCAGGAGTCTCTCATAGCTTCTGTCAAAGAGTGCTGAGTTTCCCATTTTAGTATTTGCCTTGATTTATCGACCTGCGCAAAAATTTGCTCTACATCTCCAGCACGTCTATCACCAATTTTGAAGTTAAGTTTTAGCCCGCTTACTGATTCGAAAGCGTTTATAACTTCTAAAACAGTATTTCCTCTACCTGTGCCAATGTTTAGAACATCGAAATGCTGATCACTATTCTCCACCTCCAAGTATTCTATACAGCGTACATGAGCATCGGCTAGATCCATAACATGAATGTAATCCCTAATGCAGGTTCCATCAGGAGTGTCATAATTATCTCCAAATACTGTTAATGAATCTCTAAGGCCAGCGGCAGTTTGTGTAATAAAAGGAACTAGGTTATTCGGCGTTCCTAACGGTAATTCTCCAATTTCTGAAGAAGGATGAGCTCCAATAGGGTTAAAATACCTTAAAGCGATGGCTTTCAAGGTTGTTCCTGAGTTTATAGTATCCTCAATAATTTCTTCACCAATCTGTTTTGTATTACCATACGGTGAATTGGCAGGTTTTTTAGGTGTCTCTTCTGTCACAGGTAATTTATCTGGTTGTCCATAAACGGTACAAGAGGAAGAAAAGATTAAATTCTTTACATTGAATTCTTTCACTACTTCAAGTAATGAAACTAAACCTGAAACATTATTTTTGTAGTAATAGAGTGGTTTTTCAACCGATTCACCAACTGCTTTCTTCGCCGCAAAATGAATAATACCTTCAATTTTATGATTGCCAAATATCTTCTTCAAAAGACTTTGATCTAAGATGTCACCTTCGTAAACTTTGAAATCCTTACCAGTAATATTTTTAATCCCTTGAATTACTGAGTGTTGAGAATTGGAAAAGTCATCGATGATAATTGGGTTATATCCGTGTTCGTGAAGTTTTACCACGACGTGGGATCCTATATACCCAGCGCCGCCTGTTACGAGAATATTTTTCATACGATTCAAAAATAGAGTTATAGTCTGATTTAATCCCTTAGTACTGTTATTTTTGTTGCATAATAAGAGAGTTATTTATGGCTGATCAGTTTAAGTCTATTTCAGATGAGATAAGTTCTTTCAAGGTGGCTACTTCAGACGACCTGGAAGCGTACAGATTAAGGTTTATTGGTAGAAAAAATATCATTGGCGATTTGTTTGCGCAAATGAGAAATGTACCCAATGATGAAAAGAAGACTTTTGGTCAGAAAGTAAATGAACTTAAGAACTTGGCTCAGAATAAGTTTCAAGAGCTTATTGAGTCATTGAATTCTGGAGATAGTAATGAAGAGTCTTATGATGATCTTACACTTCCGGCAGCAAAATCTTCTTTTGGATCTATTCATCCACTAACGGCCACTAGACAACGTTTTATTCAAATTTTTGAAAGAATTGGATTCAATGTTTCTTCTGGGCCCGAGATAGAGGATGATTGGCATAATTTTACAGCACTTAACTTTCCGGAAAATCATCCGGCAAGAGAAATGCAGGATACATTTTTCATTGAAAAGAATCCAGATATTGCTTTAAGAACACATACATCTAGTGTGCAAATTAGAGTTTTAGAAAACGAAGAACCGCCTATTCGCACACTATCACCTGGACGAGTATTTAGGAATGAAGCCATCTCGGCGAGGGCACACTGTGTATTTCATCAGATGGAGGGTTTATATGTGGATAAGGATGTTTCTTTTTCTGACCTCAAACAGACTTTGTTTCATTTCGCCAAAGAAATGTTTAGCAAGAAAACTCAAATCAGGTTTAGACCATCTTATTTTCCATTTACAGAGCCGAGTGCTGAAATAGATATTTCTTGTCAGATTTGCCATGGCGAAGGCTGCAATATCTGTAAGTATACAGGATGGGTAGAAATTGGTGGTGCTGGAATGGTCGATCCAAATGTCCTTGAAAACTGTAATATAGATTCGTCGGTTTACTCAGGTTTTGCTTTTGGAATGGGTATAGAAAGGATAACAATGCTTAGATATGGTGTCAAAGACCTTAGGCTATTTACTGAAAATGATGTGCGTTTTCTAAAACAGTTTAACTCCTTATGATCATGCTTGACGAAATTTCCTCTGTAGCTGTTGTCGGGGCCGGAACAATGGGCCAGGGTATAGCTCAAATAAGTGCTTTTGCAGGTTATAATGTTGTGCTCTATGATTTAGAGGAATCAGCTTTGCAAAAAGCAGAGCAAATTATAGCATCTAACCTTTCAAAAGGAATTGAACGAGGAAAACTAACTAAAGAACAAAAAGCAGATACGTTAAATAGGATTACATATTCTGATGACGATAAATCTTTGGTAGCTGATATCGTAATTGAAGCTATTGTTGAAAATCTGGATGTTAAAAGAAGCCTATTTAAAAGGCTTGAAGAGCTTAACTCAGAAAAGACTATTCTTGCTACAAATACATCTTCAATACCTATTACTCGAATTGGGGCTGGTTTAAACAATCCTGAGCGCTTTGTAGGGATGCATTTTTTCAATCCTGCTCATATTATGAAGTTAGTAGAGGTTATTTCTGGCGCTGCAACTAGTAAAGAAGTTGCAAATACGGTTTATGAATTGGCAAATAAACTGAGTAAAGTGCCAGTAATGGCAGCCGATGCTCCCGGATTTATAGTAAATAGAGTAGCTAGGCACTTCTATGTAGAAGGGTTGAAAGTTTTGGAAGAGGGCGTATGTGATGTAGAAGGAATTGACCGACTGATTGAGAGTTCTGGTTTCAGAATGGGCCCTTTTCGCCTAATGGACTTAATTGGCGTGGATACTAATTATTCAGTGACTGAATCAATGTTTAATGCTTTTCATCAAGATTCAAAATTCAGACCATCTAGAATACAACAACAAAAAGTTGATGCAGGACATCATGGAAGGAAAAGTAAAAAAGGGTTTTATACTTACGACTAAAGTAGCTTTTCGATCAATTTATCTATTGTAATACCTTCAGCTTCAGCTTTGAAGTTTCTTACAATTCTGTGCCTTAATATAGGTTTAGCGACTGCCTGAACATCTTCAATATCTGGAGAATATTTACCGTTTATTAGTGCATGACACTTAGCGGCGATCACAAGGCTTTGAGAAGCTCTTGGGCCGGCTCCCCATTCTACATATTCTTTAGTGATTTCCGGAGCAGATTCGCTAACAATCCTTGTTTTGTGTACTAATCCAACCGCATACTCTACAACGTTATCCGCTACAGGAACCCTTCTCACCAGCTTTTGATAATCAATCACGTTTTGAGCGCTAAGCACATGTGAAACTTCATTTTTAACATCAGAAGTCGTGTTTTTAACAATATCGACTTCAGATTGAAATGATGGATATGTCAATGTTATATTGAAAAGAAATCTATCTAATTGTGCTTCAGGAAGCGGATAGGTTCCTTCTTGTTCTATTGGGTTCTGTGTTGCTAATACAAAGAATGGGCGATCAAGATCGAAGTGCTGACCGGCTACTGTAACAGTGTATTCTTGCATTGATTCTAGAAGTGCGGCCTGTGTTTTTGGAGGAGTTCTATTGATCTCATCTGCCAAAATGATATTCGCGAAAATTGGACCTTTGATAAACTTGAAATTTCTGTCTTTATCGATAGTTTCTGCCCCTAATATGTCGGAAGGCATTAAATCTGGAGTAAACTGAATTCTTTTAAAGCTCAAGTCAAGGGCTTGAGAAATGGTTTGAATAAGTAAAGTTTTAGCTAGACCTGGGACTCCGACAAGGAGGCTATGCCCTTGACAAAAGATAGATGTCAACAAGAGGTTGACTACCTCGTCTTGACCAATAATCACTTTGGAAACTTCGTTTTTTAGCTTTTTGAAATCTTCAAAGAATTTGTCGGCTAATGCGACATCGGATGTAGAGTCACTCATTATTTACTAGTTGTTGATAATTCCGCAGCGATTGTACTCAGAATCAATGTCAAGATACACTTCTTTCATTTTTTCTTCTAAGTAGGCTGCTCGCTTTTCAGCTTTCTTTAATTGTGTAGCAGCGGCTTTTAGCTTTTCATAATCATCTTTTAAGTTAGCTCTATGAGGTGCCAATCTTCTCTTGTAATAGATTATTCTCGAAACTTGAGCGTCTTCTCCTACCTGAATTTTCTGTGGCATTGAAATATCACCTTCTTGAAGTTTATCTATTTCAAAAAAAAGTTCAGGATCCAAGCGCTGCGCCGGGATTCTCAAAGAACCAAATTCATCAATGTAAAAGCCACCGTTAGTCTTTGTACTCTTGTCATCAGAATAAAGTTTCGCAGCTTCTTCAAAAGTTATGCTGTCGGCTAAAATCTTATCTCGAAGGTCTTTTAAAAACTCATCTGCATCTTCAACATCTTGAGCATTAGGTTTTGGCGTCATGAGTATATGCCGAGTTTGAAATTCATTACCTCTTTTCTCAACAAGTTGAATCAAGTGAAAGCCAAAGTCTGATTCCACTGGCATAGAAATCTCACCGGGTTTAAGCGCAAGCGCACCTGCTTCATATGCCGGATCTAAGGAACCTCTAGCAGAAAAACCAAGATTACCGCCATTCTGGCCTGAAGGACCTTCAGAATTGAACGTTGCTAGAATCTCGAAACTTTCGCCGTTCAGCGCCTTGTTTCTTAACGCAATCAACTTATTACGAACTTTTTCTTTTTCGCCTTCACTTACGTCGGGTTCTTTCACGATTACTCCCACTTCATATTCTACTGGGTACAAAGGCAAACTATCGACTGGGAAGCGTTGGAAAAACTTTCGCACCTCTTTAGGGGTGACCACTACGTCTTGAAGAATGCTATTTTCCTGCATTTCCATTCGTACTTGGTTTTCAATAGAAGGGCGCAATTCATTTAAAATTTGGTCTAAAGTTTTACCGTAATTTTTGTAGATCGCTTCTTCTGAACCGAAACGCTGTATGATTTGCTGAGCTCTACCTTGCATTTCGTAATCCATTCTGGCTGGCTCCACGAAAGTAGAGTCAAGATCGGCCATGATTAGGAGCACTTTACTCTCAACGAAGTTTTGAAGTAGAGCACAGCGAGCGTCTCCTTGAAATTCTTGCGCTTGTGGACTTGTTAAAAATTGAATGTAAGATGATTCAAGTTCACTTTTCAAGATGATCTTGTCATCAACTTTAGCGATAATTTTATCAACTACTTCACCCTGCCCGAAAACAGAAATTGGCGCTAGAAGCACAGCTAAGACAACTGATTTAGCGATAAATTTTGTAATCTTCATTTTCCTTTGCACGTTCATAAATATCATTCTCCAAGCTTTTTGCCAAGGCTACTTTTCTTTTGTTAAGAATTATATCCTTGATCTCTTCTTGCACAAACTCTAACGGTGATGCTTCCTTAGAAATTTTATACTCGTCTATTTTCAGCAAGTAAAGGTAGTCAGAATCCGTCTCTTCTACATACCTGTTTCTTCTAAGAAATTGCACCTTATTCGAAATTGTCGAAAAAGGCGAGTTTTTAATAATGTCATCCAGTTTTAACCATACAGAATCCTCCAAGGAGTAATTATCTGCAAACTGAAAGGCGTAAGATTTTAGTGATTCTAAATCTTGTGGCCGGTTTGATTTCAACCATCGGCGAATATCATTTTTCTTGGGGGCGTCTTTGTTTACTTTCAGAAAACGACCGCGTAGAATATTCTGTCTTAGCGTAAAGTTATCTATGTTCTGATTATAGTAAGATGCTACTTCTTGGTTGGTAATAAGTGTGTCTAGTGAATTCTGAACAATAAGCCTCTGATATTCATAGGAAATCAAAGCATACCTATAGTCAGACACTTTTCTGTTAATCTCCGATTGGTCAATTCGAACATTGTCTGTTGCCTCTTTTACCAATAACTCTTTTTTAACCCAATTTTTTACAAACTGGTCTGTAATTCTAATGCTATCTTGTTGGGAGGTACTGGGAGATATGAGGGCGGCAATATCTCCTTTATAGAGATATGAACTGCCAACACTGGCTACTATATTTCTGCCATTAGAAGTGTTACCATCTTTAGTACTCGATAGATAATCACACGAAGTAAGCGTGATGCTGATTAATACTATATAGAAAAGGTGCTTACTCAATACTTGCTAATTTTTTTAAAGCTCTTTTATTAATTACAACACTTCTCTTTTTTCTTAGTGTATTTACCCATTCACGATCTAAAAAGTCTTGATAGTCAGAAATTACTAACCCTCTTACTTCGTTAAAATCATAATATCCATCAGGAATAACTTTTTCGATTAGGTAATGCTCATTTCTGGCTTTATCAAAGCCCCAATTGCCTGTTTCTAAACCATTTGAATCAAAATTAGAGATTTCAGATGCCTTAACTGTTCTTTTCACAATTTTTAACTTTGACACCTCAGAATCGGTTAAAATTTCCTTGGCAAGGGCCTCTAAGTTTTCTACATCCTTATTTTGCTCGTATGCTTCTTTTAATAGTTTAACTCTATTATCAGGGAGACCGTTGATTGTTTGTAATTGATACCTTTTCTCGACTCTATATTGTTTGATATTTCGTTCAAAGTAACGCTGCGTACCTATTGTATCTTCCATTGCTTTGTTCCAGACTCGTTTTTGCATAACCTCAAAAAGCAAAAGCCCTTCTTCGTACTCCTTAAGCAAATAACCATGGGATGGGTATTTAGTGGGCGCTATTGAATCTTCATAAGATATGATTTTCTGCCTTTCAAAATCTTTGTAAAACGACTCTAGAATATCTGCTTTAAAGGAAATGTTTTGTGATGGTAAGAAGTTGATGAATTCTAGTCCTGAAATGCGTTTATTGCCTATTGAGAAAAGGGTCGAGGTTTTCAGTTTATCTAGTTGATTACTGTTGGGTTCAGCAAGCGCTGTTATTAGCAACTCATAGTTTTCTGAGTTTTTTGAATATCCATTTTCCTCTTTGAGCTTTTTTAATACCTGCTGTTCATCAAGGTTATTTCTGCTAGAGTTTTTAAGGGCCTGAATAATCTGCGCTTCTAGAACTTTTAAAGATGGTATTGGTTCTTGAAGATCTAGGCGTACAATATGCCACCCAAACCTAGTTTTCTGAGGTGCTGAAAATTCGCCCACCTTATTTAAGCTATAGGCTATATCCATATAATCGTCAGGAAGCTGCTTTATTCTTGCTAAGGGCAATTCACCTCCGTTCATTTTAGTCTTACTATCTTCTGAATAGGTTCTTGCCATTTCATTCCAATCTGCACCAGATTGTAGAGAGTCGTACACAGTTTTTGCAAGCGTTTCCGTTTCTATATTTCTGTTGTTGCTATGGGCAAAAAAGATATGAGCTGTTTTGAGTTTGCCTTTTGAAGATCTCTTACGATTAATGTGTAGAATGTGATAACCAAAACGGGTTCTAACTATTTTAGATACTTCCGATACTTGGGTGGCATAAGCGGCATCTTCAAAAGGAGAAACCATATCTAAAGCCGAAAACCACCCTAGGTTTCCACCATTAGGGGCAGATCCATCTTTTGAATATCGTTTGGCTAATTCCTCAAATTTAGCCCGACTTGTTGCTGCTACTCTTAAGCTATCAATTAATTTATATGCTTTAAGGCTGTCTTTAGGTAATGCATCTGGTTTAACCGGTATCAAGATATGAGCTGCTTCAACTTCGACAAGCATTCTGTTGTAGACTTCTTTTACTAAATCTTTTTCGGTGCTGGTACTAGATAAATAAGGTTTTTTGATTTGGGATATGTACCCTGAAAGTTCAGTTTTTAAAGCGGTAAGTGTATCAAAGCCTTCGGCACGCGCTTCAAGCACTTTAAGTTTAAAGTTTATATACTGATTTAAATAGTTGAGGAGTGAATCGTAGTTGAGGCTGTCATTTGAAGCATTGGTTTTGTTATATGCATACAGCAGTTCACCAGATGATATTTCTACATCGTCTATCGTAGCCAAAACAACATTATTTGATTGGTATGCGATGGCTTGACTTATGCTTAAAAAGCATAATAGAAATGCACATACTATTCTCATCTGAATCAAGGGTTTGTAAACGCTACTTTTTTATAAAGTGCTAGCGTGTTTTTAGAAGGACTAGTCTTAAATTGAATGTCGTCCATTATTTTCTTTACCAACATAATACCTATGCCTCCTTTATTTTTTCTTCTGATAAGGTCTTCTAGAGAAGGTGTCTCATAACTCATGATGTCAAATGCATTTCCATGATCTATGATTTTAAACCAGATTCCGTCGGCTTTAAAATCAATTAAGAGCCTAACTTGACTTTGGTCATCTACAGGGTGGCCATGAATAATAATATTGGCACAAACTTCGTCAACGGCGAGCACCATCATATTTACCTCAATATCAGAGACATTGTGTTTATTCAGCACATCTGTTACAAACTGACGCATTTGCCTCAATTTGTTTTTGCTACTCGGTATGTCGAAACTATATGCCATTAATTACAGAAACTGCTTCTTCTTTATTCTCTTTAATTGTCAATAATTGGTCCAGACCTAAGATGCCAAACACCTTAAAGACTTTTTCGGATAAACCGAATAATATGAAGTGGATTGATTTTTCAGAAATCTCTTCGATGTATGACATAAACACGCCAAGCCCTGCAGAAGAGATATAGTTGAGTTTGGTACAGTCAACAAGTAAGTTCGTATTCTCTTGGTCAATTGCATCTCTGATGGCTTTATCCAAGTGAATAGATGAACTCGCGTCCGCTTCTCCTTCTACGGATATTATTAGGTAATTGTTTTCTATTTCGGTCTGTATGTCAATCATAGTCTTATTCTATTCTACGATAATTAATTAAACTTGATCACCACCATTGTATAATCATCGTCCAAGTCTTTACCTCCGCAAAACTCATAGAGCTTGCTGATAAACACTTTTTGGATCATCGTTGGATCATAGTGAGCATTTTGATTTAAAAGATTTTTCATCCGATCGTAACCAAATTCGTCATGATCGGCATTGGATGCTTCTGAAATACCATCGGTATACAGTACTATTATGTCATCCTTCGCGAATGACATTTTGTTTACTTGTATAAAATTCTTGTAAGTAGAGTTTCTGATAATCCCGAGCCCTAGGCCTTTATTTTCAAGAAATTTAGTCTCCTTATTTTTCTTGTGATAGTATAATGTAGGGCAGTGGCCGGCTCTTGAAAATTCTAGAGTTCTTTTGTCAGTATCGATAATAAAGTATGTCAGTGTTATGAAAGATGTTCTTTCAAGACACTTACTTAGAGCGGTATTGGCATGGAATAAAAACTCTTCTGCTGAAAGGTCTAGTTGCACTAAGCTTTGGAAAATCCCTTTCATTTGTGACATGTGAAAGGCTGCTGAGGTACCTTTTCCAGAGACATCACCAATAACTATAACAAACCTATTTTCACTTAGCTGATAGGTATCATAATAGTCGCCTCCAACTTCGGCAGCAGCTTCTGTAAATGCGTGGATAGAGAAAGCGCTGTCGTGGTCTAGTTTTTTTGGTAAAAGTGCTCTTTGAACACTTTTGGCAATGTTCAGTTCTTCTTTGTAACGCTCGTTTAGCAGCGCATCTCCCATCAGTCTAAAGTTTTCAATCGATACACTTGCTTGACTGGCAAACGTGTTAATGATGGAAATCATTTCCTTATTGAAGCTATCCGAAACTTCGTTGAGCAAATACATGAACCCTTTCACCTCATTCTGAATAATGAGCGGCACCACAAAAACAGATTTATAGTTCGACTTTTTAAGGGTCACTAATACTCTATCCGATTCTGTATTTACCGCCAATGGGTTTTTAATTACGGTTCGTGTTTTACTAATCAGGATTTGCTCTTTTACCTTATTAAGGTTTTCTCGGCTTATGTGTTTCGAAAGTATCTTAGGTTCTGCATCGTCTAGTGTAACTTCAATCCAGCCGGCATCAGCATAAACGGCATTCATGGATGAGTTCAGTAATACATCGAATATCTGATCTTCGTTTTCTCCTTGTTGTATAGATTGGCTTAATCGCTGAAAATTGATGGCTTCTTCCATTTTCTTTTCAAATACTGAGGAAGTTGGTAGGTTAAAAAGAATTACCAGGACAGAGAATACGCTATAAAAGAGTAAGAAGGTGAATACGACAATAATGAAGAGATTATCAATGGTATTGAGGTTATCTAACGACTCATCAGAGGCTACATATAGATAATTAAAGAAGTAGAAGATATAAATGGTGATCAGTAAAATGATCAGCACGCTTTTCCACTTTTGTTTAAAATTTAAGTAGGCTACCCATTTCAAATTCCCGGACAAAATGATGGCCATTACTGCCATAATCGAGAACAGGACTTTGAAAAGTACATGATCTTGAAAAGTGTATTCTGTAAGGTTAAAGAAGATGGAGATCAGCAAGACAGACTCGAAAATATTCCAATAAATGACTAGACTCCTAGATTTCTGATAGAGGATAAGTTTCTTCCAAACAGTGAGCGTAGATATAAGGAAAACCGATATGAGCGCCTTATTAGTATTGAATAAGAATAGACTTAAAAACTCATTTTCTCCAAGTTTACTATCGGCTATTTCTGAATTGAATAGCATTATCGATAGGGAAATCACGGTTGTGACTAATCCTATAGCAAATACTCTCCATAATAAATCTACAAAACCACCACTTTCTACTGATAGTATTTTGTATCGATAATAAAGAATTATGAAGATGTAGAATAGGTCTTCTAGTAGAATGGGGATGTACCTGGAGATCTCTAAATCCAAAGAGCTCTTAGCCGCTAATACCTCCAGTATTTGGATAAGCGTAGCAATGACCCACATAAATACGGCCATTGTCATGCTTGCGCGCATGTAGAACTTCGGTGTAAAATGGATTTTCAAAGGCATAAATTCATCCGAAGCTACAAAATAAGGTATTGGTTGATTCTATAAAACGAAGAGTTTTAATTAATCATTGTTTAAGATAGTCCAATTCCAAGTTCTTTCAACTGGTTTTCGTCGACAGGGGAAGGTGAATCTATCATTACGTCTCTTCCTGAAGTGTTTTTTGGGAAGGCGATATAGTCTCTGATAGTTTCAGAACCACCGAACATCGCACACAGTCTATCGAAGCCAAAGGCGATACCACCATGTGGAGGCGCACCATACTCAAAAGCGTCCATTAAAAAGCCAAACTGAGCTTTAGCCTCTTCATCAGTAAAGCCTAAATGCTTAAACATAAGTTTTTGCATTTCCTTATCGTGAATTCTTATGGAACCACCACCAATTTCAACTCCATTGATCACCATATCGTAGGCATTGGCTCTTACATTTCCAGGTGTGGTATCTAGTTTTTCAATATCTTCTACTAAAGGAGATGTGAAAGGATGGTGCATGGCGTGATAGCGTTCGGTTTCTTCATCCCACTCTAGCAGTGGGAAGTCCACGACCCAGAGAGGGCTAAAGTCATCTGGATTTCTTAATCCTAAGGCTTCGCCCATGTGAAGACGTAGTTCGTTCATTTGCTTGCGCACCGAATTTTGCCCCCCAGAAAGTACTAACAGAAGGTCACCAGCTTCTGCATTCGCTTTTTCAGCCCAGCCTTTTAAATCTTCTTGACTGTAGAATTTGTCTACCGATGATTTAAAAGTCCCGTCGGTGTTACATTTCATATAAACCATTCCCTTCGCACCTATCTGAGGTCTCCTTACAAAGTCGGTTAGGGCATCGAGTTGCTTTCTTGTGTATTCAGCACAACCTTTAGCACAAATACCAACTACAAGTTCAGCTTGGTCAAAAACGTTGAAGCCTTTTTGCTGAGTCTGCTCATTTAGGTTGACGAATTCCATTCCGAATCGCACATCCGGTTTGTCGCTACCATATTTTTCCATGGCATCAGCATAAGTCATGTGAGGGAATTTATCTAGTTCAACCCCCTTTATCGTTTTGAAAAGGTGCCTTGTCATGCCTTCGAAAACGCCAAGTACATCATCTCTATTTACGAAGGACATTTCACAGTCAATCTGCGTAAATTCGGGTTGTCTATCAGCTCTAAGGTCTTCATCTCTAAAGCACTTCACGATCTGGAAGTAGCGATCGAAACCAGACACCATAAGCAATTGCTTAAAGGTTTGAGGTGATTGTGGTAGTGCGTAAAATTGGCCTTGGTTTATTCTAGACGGCACTACAAAATCTCGTGCTCCTTCTGGCGTCGATTTAATTAAAACAGGCGTTTCTACTTCAATAAATTCAAGATCAGCAAGATAGTTTCTAACGGCTATAGCTAGTTTACTTCTAAGTGCAAGTTTACTTCTTACCTCGTTTCTTCTTAAATCGAGGTAGCGATATTTCATTCTTAAATCTTCACCGCCATCAGTATTGTCTTCTATGATGAATGGAGGGGTTTTAGCGGCATTTAAAATTTCCAACTCCGTAACTTCAAGTTCAATCTCACCGGTTTGTATCTTATCATTCTTTGAATAGCGCTCTACCACAAGCCCTTTAGCTTGAACAACAAACTCTCTACCGAGCTTTCTTGCTGTATCCATTACGCTAGCATCAGTTTTACTTTCATCGAAAGTAAGTTGAGTGATTCCATAGCGATCTCTTAGGTCTACCCACAAAAGCCCGCCTTTATCGCGGGAACGCTGTACCCATCCACTGAGTACTACTTCCGTACCTACATGCGCTTTTCTTAATTCTCCACAAGTATGTGATCTCAACATTTCGACACCTTTTAAAAATGAGTGGCAAATTTAGTAATTGTTTTAGCAATTGGGTTTAATATTACATCGAAAACCGAGGCGAATATGGAGCTTAGCGTACATAAAGACGAGTATTTTATGGGGGAAGCATTAAAACAGGCTGAACTTGCTGCTCTAGAAGGCGAAGTTCCTGTAGGTGCGGTTGTCGTTGCAGAAAAGAGAATTATCGCTAGAGCTCACAACCAAACTGAAATGCTTACAGATGTAACGGCCCACGCTGAAATGCTGGCTATTACAGCAGCATTTAATGCTATTGGTGCAAAATATTTAAATGAGTGTACCTTGTATGTTACTTTAGAGCCTTGTGTAATGTGCGCTGGGGCTTTGTATTGGGCTCAGCTCGGTAAACTTGTTTTTGGTGCGGATGATGAAAAACGTGGATTTAGTAGGCACGATAAAAATTTGCTACATCCTAGAACAGAATTAGCGTCTGGGTTGTTAAAAGAAAACAGTGAAAAACTATTGAAGGAGTTTTTTGCTAGACTTAGATAGAATTACAATTTTTAGATAAAATAAATCAATATCAATTATGGCATTCGAACTACCTCAACTTCCATATGCATACGACGCATTGGAACCTCATATTGACGCAAGAACAATGGAGATTCACCATGGTAAACACCATGCGGGATACACTAATAATTTAAATAACGCTATTGCTGGTACAGAAATGGAAGGCAAGAGTATTGAAGATATTTTGGCTGATCACAGTGATAACGGTGCTGTAAGAAATAATGGAGGTGGTTTTTATAACCACAGTCTTTTTTGGTCGGTAATGTCGCCAAATGGAGGAGGAGAGCCTTCGGGAGATTTAGCGAATGCTATCAACGAAGCTTGTGGTTCTTTTGAAGCTTTTAAAGACGCTTTTGCAAAAGCAGCAGCTACTAGATTCGGATCCGGTTGGGCATGGCTTTGTGTTCATTCTGGTGGAAAAGTTGAGGTTTGTTCAACGCCAAATCAGGATAACTCTTTAATGCCAAATGTAGGCTGTGGTGGAACGCCAATTTTAGGTTTAGACGTTTGGGAGCATGCTTATTACCTAAACTATCAGAACAGAAGACCTGATTATATCAATGCTTTTTTCAATGTTATTAATTGGGATGAAGTGAGCAAAAGATACGCTGCAGGAAAATAAAATTCAATCCTACAAAACTTTGGAAGGCCAACTCGTTAGAGTTGGCCTTTTTATTTGTGAAATATTATTTTGATTACTCAAAACATGTATGTTTATTTATCAAAAATCAACCATAAATAATATTTTGATGATCCGCACAGTTCTTGTTACATTTTTTGCCCTTATTTCCATTAGTCTCTTCAGTCAGGTAGAAAAAGTCAAATTTGGTGATATTGACATGGACGATTTAGCCATGGAAGTATATCCGCTCGATTCAGGTGCTGAAGCTGTCTACTTAATCAGAAAAGGGGAATCATTTTTAGATGAATATGACGGCATGATGGTTACCGATATTCACGTTAGGCTTAAGTTCCTGAAGGAAAGTGGTTTAAGCCGAGGTGATATCGAATTGCAATATACGAAAGGAGTAAATGAAATTGAAAAACTAAAAGCTGCCACTTACAACCTAGTAGATGGAAAGATGGTGAAACGCACCATTTCCAAGAAAGAATGGGTAACCGAAAAATATGACAATGATCGGAGATCAAAGAAGATCTCTTTTCCAGATGTAACTGTAGGTTCAATCATTGAATATACCTACAGACAAAAAATTGGTAATTACTATAATATGCCCTCTTGGTCATTTCAGTTATCTATACCAACCGTATACACTGAGTTCAAAATGAACAAACCAAAGTATGGGGTTTATTTGCCAAGAATTAAGGGTTATCATGCTGCGGCCTATGTCAATACAGAAGGTAATTTATACCACTTGGTCATGAAAGATGTTCCTTCTCTGGAACGTGAACCTTATGTTTCTACAATTGAAAACTTTAGGTCAAAAATTGAATTCGAGTTAAAGGCGTGGACTATACCAGGAGAACCAACTCAAGCTTTTTTACAAAATTGGCGAGTGATTAATAAGTCACTCCTAGATTCGGATGGCTTGGGCAAAGCAATCAAAAAAACGGGTCAGTTAAAGAAGATTTATCCAGCTGACAAACAATGGGCAGAGAATGAAGAAAGCCTTAAAGGAATATATGAGTACATCAGAGATCATTTTGAATGGAATGGATATGTGTCTTATCGTGTAGTTGATAGGTCGAAGAAGCTCTGGGAAGAAGCAAAAGGCGATAATGCAGATATAAACATCCTGTTGGCGCAGTTCTTAGAAAAAGCAGGGTTTGAAGTTTACCCAGTAGTTTTGAGCACAAGAAGCCATGGGTATTTAGATAAGAATTTCCCACTTATAAAGCAGTTCAATTATCTAATAGTAGGTGTGATTTTTAATGGTAAGAAGATTCTATTAGACGCAACGGATAAGTTTAGGCCTTATAATGTACTTCCTACACGAGCTATGAATGGCGAAGGCTTAATGATTACGGAGTTTGGTGGGGAATGGATCGATTTAAGAGTTAATAGAGAAGCTAGTTCCAAGGTAGTCTCACTGGAGTTTAATTTTGATGAAGATGTAGAAACACTTGAAGGCAAAGCGCAAATAAACTTTAAGGGTACAATAGCCAGTCAAATAAGAAGAGGGTTACTTAATGAAAAGCAAAAGGCTGAAACAGAAGATTCTGAAGATGAGGAAGGAGATTCAGATGTGTTAGAAGACTATAAAACTGGAGATGTAGAAAACCTTGAATACAATAACTTAGAAATACCAGATAAAAGCCTAACCATAAACTATGACTTTTCTTCTGAAGCAGATATAAATATTATTGGAGACAAAATCTTTGTATCACCTATACTTTTAAAAGTCGCAGATGAAAATCCATTTAAACTCGAAAAGAGGCTGTTCCCTATAGAAATTCCCGCCCCTACGGCTGACACTTATATATTTAAGATGAAAGTTCCAGAAGGGTACGAAGTAGAAGAGTTGCCTAAGTCAATGAATATGGTTTTACCTGATAAAGGAGGGAAGTATATGTTTGTTGCAGGAGAGCAAAACGGATATGTTCAAGTTATGATTAGAATGAACTTGTCAAAGACAATGTATTTACCTAGTGATTACCCTGCTTTTAAAGAACTATTCAATCAAATAGTATCTAAACAGCAAGAGCAAATTGTACTAAAAGAGAAGGCAGACCAATGAGATTAATTACTTCTTTCGTTTTACTAATGATTGGCCTTGGCTGCTATGGCCAAGATTATGCAGTTTCGAAAATTCCGGCAGATATTAAAAAAGGGGCAAATGCTGTTATTCGTAACAGCAAACAGACGTATCAGATTATTGACGGAGCAAATGCAATATTCTCTGAAACTAAAGTAATAACTGTTTTCAATGAAGACGCCTTCAACTTAGCAGTATTTCAAGAGTCTTATGACAAGCTCTCTAAGCTTAAATCGATTAAAATTAATTATTACGATAGCAAAGGAAAGAGTATTAAAAAGGTGAGGCCTGGCGAAATCGAAGACGTAAATATCACAGGTTCTGGCTCCCTTTATGATGATAATCGACTAAAAGGCTATGTTCCAGAAGAATTTGATTATCCCTTTACCGTAGTTTATTCATATGTAAAAGAATATAAAGGGCTAATTGGACTTCGGTCTTTTGTACCTCAGTTTCGATCAAAACTCGGAGTAGAGAAAGCCTCATTTGAAGTTGTAACTCCGCCTAGCTATAATTTTAGATATAAAATGTTCAATGGGGCAGCTGAGCCTGTTATTGAAACAGGGTCAAAATATACTTATCAGTGGGAACTGCTAAACCTTAAGCCAAAAGAGTTTGAATACCGAGGGAAGTCAATTAGTGATCAAACCCCAAAAGTGCTAATGGGCTTGTCTGAGTTTGCAATGGAAGGTTATAGTGGAGATATGTCTACCTGGGATAATTTTGGTTCTTGGATAGCACAGCTCAATAAAGGACGCGATAAGATCACCCCAGAAGTTCAAGCTCAAGTTGATAAGTTAATTGAAGGAGTTGACAACGATAGAGAGAAAGTTAGACTGATCTATAAATACATGCAAGAGAATACCCGATATGTTAGTATCCAATTAGGAATTGGCGGGTTTCAGCCTTTTGAAGCACTCGAAGTCATCAAAAATGGATATGGTGACTGTAAAGCACTTTCTAATTATATGTATAGCCTCCTTAAATATGCCGGTATAAAATCGAACTATATGATTATTGGTGCTGGTCAATCTCAAGGTGATATAGATATAGAATTTCCAAGTTCCCAATTCAATCATGTAATACTTGGTGTGCCAATGAAAGCTGATACAGTATGGTTGGAATGCACTAGCCAAGTTGCACCTTTTAATTTCTTAGGTTCATTTACTGACGACAGACACGGTTTATGGATTACAAATGAAGGTAAAGGAACATTGGTAAAAACACCAAAGTATAATGAAGAACAGAGTTCCCAAATTCGGAAAGTAGAGGTTTCAGTAGATAGCGAAGGAAATGCCGAAGTACAGTTAGAGACGGTATATAAAGGCCTTCAATACGATGATTTTTATTCAATAATGAATGAAAGCACAGAAGACCAACGCAAGTACCTTTTGAATGTTATAGACCTCCCAGCATTTGATTTGGGTAAATTCGATTATGTTGAAGATCGTACCACAGAAGACCCATCCTTAACAGAACGTATCTCTTTAAATGCACGAAAATTTGCGACAAAAAGTGGGAAGCGACTTTTTGTTACGCCAAACCTTTTTAATAAGTATAAAGCAAGTCCGCCAAAAGATGATTCTCGAGAATCACCAATTGTTGTTGGTTATGGTTATATGGATATCGACACCGTTAAAATTAAAATCCCAGAAGGCTATAGGCTAGAATTTGAAATGGAAGCATATGAGTTGGAGTCGGACTTCGGCTCTTATAGTCTCGACTATGATTTCAACCCTGAAACAACGGAACTCACTTATATCAGAAAATTAGTAATGAAGGCAGGTGAGTACCCAGCACAGAAATATTCTGATTTTAGAAGCTTTGTAAGGAAAGTTGTAAGGCAAGATAAATCAAAATTAGTACTACTTGGTTCTACATAAGCATTGCTGCTCTTCTGATAATTACTTCTTATGAAAAAGTTTATCATCGCAATTGTCTTAATTTTTTTTCAATTAAGCCTTTTTGCTCAAGAAAAGTCATTTGACCGATCATTTGGTCAGGTGAGCCTAGATGATTTAGAAATGAAGTATTATGAGAAGGATAGTTCAGCTGAAGCGGTCTACCTCTATGACAAAGGTAAAATTGGTTTCGATGTTCAACGCGGACTGGTTTACTTCGAGTATCATGCACAAATCAAAATCTTTGATAAAAGAGGGTTTTATTTAGCCGATTTAACCCTTCCTTATTCCATTCAAAAGGGGACGGAACTTGAAGCTATTACTCATACCCTGATTAATGGAAAAGCCGAGAGAATTAAAGTAGGAAACGACGAGATACGAGATGAAATGGTCAGTGAAGGCCTATATTCAAGACAAATTTCATTTCCAAATGTTATTGAAGGTGTGATTCTGGAGTATCAATACAGGGTATTTAGCACCTCTCCGTTCGACTTCTTACCATGGTACTTTCAGTCTAAGATACCGGTAGAATATTCTGAGTTTATCTTAAATATACCTGGTGGGTTTAACCTTAAGCCGAGACTCTATGGTTATAATGATTTATATGAATATGACGATGGAACAAATTATAGTTATTGGCATACCTTGAAAATGATCGATATACCGGCTTTTGTTGAAGAGCCATATGTCAATAAAATTGATGATCATATCTCCAAAGTCACTTTTGAATATGAAAGCTTTTTTGCTCCCTCATGGGAAGAGCTGAATAAGCTAATTATGAATACAAAGGGCTTTGGCGAATTAATAGAAAAAATCAAAAGGATAAATTATTACCCAAAGTCTAAAGGTTGGGAAAACAACCTGAAAAGCTTAAAGTCTATTCACCAATATATTTCCAATCATTTTGATTGGACAGGGGAATATGGACTTTCATTTAGCGATAAGCCGAAAACAATTTGGAAAAGTGGGAGAGGAACCTCGGCGGACATTAATCTATTGATGTTAATGTTTTTGAGGAAAGCAGGTATTGACACAAAACCGATTTTTCTAAGCACGTTAGACCATGGATTGGTGAATAAAGAATTCATCAATTATCAGCAATTCAATAACCTAGTTGTTTATGCTAAAATAGGTGAAGAAGAGTTCCTTTTGGATGCAACAAGTAAAATGCGTCGATACGATATTCTTCCTGATGTTTGTATTAATGGGGAAGGGCTAGTTATAGACAATGGTGATGTGCAATGGGTTTCAATGAATTTGAACCAAGAAGTGGCAATGCAAGCAACTACTACCAAGTACACAATCAATGTTGAAGACTTATCAGTAAAGGGGAGTGCCAGAGTTACTTCAGTGGGTGCAGCAGCAGCCAATTCAAGAGAGGTTTTTAGCCAACTAGACTCCCTCGAAATATCTGAGTGGATTGAGGCCATTTACGGAGAAATGTCCTTCGATTCAATAAGTAATGAAGGCTTAGAAGAAAGAGCATCAAATTTTAGTACATCCTTTCAATATGAAGCTGAGGACTGGGTAGAGTCGATTGGAGATAGATTATTTTTTAATCCAGTAACGTTCAAAGAGATTGATCAGAACCCTTTTAAACTAACTGAGAGAACATTGCCGATAGACTTTACTATGCCCATACGCAATACTTACATTTTTAACATTGATGTCCCTGATGGTTTTGATGTAGAAGAAGTGCCTATTTCAGCCAATTATGTGCTCCCTGATAATGCAGGGATGTATACTTATCAGGCTCAAGTAATAGAGAATACAATTAATATCATTGTTCGATTTGCTATAAAAAAGACATTTTTTGCACCCAGTGAATATGGACCATTAAGAGAGCTTTTTAATCTCATTGTCGCAAAACAAAATGAAAAAGTAGCTTTAATAAAAAAGTAAAGTTTAATCCGTCTTGTAGATCATTTTTATAAAATTTCCTCAAAGGTTTTACTCTCAAAATGTATTCGAATTTAAGTCAGGAGAATTTCACAATGATTATGTTTTGACTACTCCTGACACCGAGGAAGGCTTTGGCTATGCTGCCCCATTTAGTGTTAGTGGCACAAAAAATTCTAAGCTGATTGAGTATGGTATACCAGAAGGCTCTGTAAAAACTGTTTTATTTAGCAACGAGCAAAAAGTTTCAGATTTTATATACTTCAAAAATGATATATCTCATTTTCCAATGAAACCCCAGTTTGTAGACAATAATGGAGGGTTGATAGACATACTTTCTTTTGAGAAGTACTCTTATATAAAGCAGAACATGGGGGAAGTTCAGGAACCTAGTTTTTTCCAACCGGCTGATAATGAATTTTTTTTCCGTTCTCTCAGACTTTAAGGAATCATCAAATCCTATTTTAATAAAGCTAAAAACAAGATAACCCTAACGTTGATTCTGGCCCCGTTGACATTTTTCGAGGGAGCTCATGATAAGTTTTTCGATGTATTTAAGATGCCTTTTGCATCATTTCGGAAATTTCTTCAGGGGGTTTTACTCTTCGACAGGCTTTCTCCACGCTGACTAATCTGATTTCTTCCTTATGAGTTCAAAAAAAATAGTATTTACGCTAAACCTATTATTCCTAGCGGATAATAAAATATTAAAAGTGATATTTTTTAGTAAAATAACTTCTATATTTATTTTAGTATAAATATAATCAGTAAAAATATAGATATGAAGTTTAAAAATGCTACAATGATGATAGCCTTAGGGGTAATTTTCTTATTTCCAAAATCAAATGCTGAGTCCATTCAATCGGATGCAGATTGGAGAAGTGGGTATAGTCCGGGAGAAGTTATTGTTGATAATGGATGGGTATTTATAGGAGCTGGAGGCGGTATGTATATTCGCAGCTATACTAAAATCACATGTTGCGTTGAGACAAACAGTAATAGTGCATGTAATTTTAGCTCCAAAAAAATCAGTGCTGATTGTGCTAAAAGCCAAAAGGTTAGCTAAGTTTTAAATAGTAGATATTATGAGAATTAAGAATGTATTGAATGTAGTAGTTTTTAGTTGCTTCATCTTTTTTGTCAGCGAAAATTCGTCTAAATCATTTTCATGTGAGGGTTGGAATGCTGGATACAAAATGTCAAGGATGAATGTCTATGGAGGATTCTCAGTTGGGTTGGGTGCAACTGTTGGGCCATCTGGGCCAGGTTTTGGTATTAATGCTGGTTCTAGATGGCAAAGAATCGATTGTTGTTTGGATACCAGTGCTGATGAGGCTGGTGAAGCAAGTGCATGTAACTTCGAGGGTATGAATTCTCAATGTTTGAACGTCATATCTTATACTCATTGTGCCCCAATAGTAGAAGTCAAACATACCTGATTAAAGGTTTCTTTTTTCGAAATATGGAAAGTAAAAAGCTATTTGTGTTCTTCTCTATTTCTCTTGTCTTAATATGCTCTTGTAATTCAGGTAAAGAATATTCTGATGAGTTAGTTAAAGTTGAACTTAATAATACTAAAAAGACCCTTGCACTTAGTTCGTTATTTGAAGGAGTAGATGTAATCCCTCTTCAGGGTAGCATTGGAAATTTGATCGGCCAAGTTCGGAACATAGTTTTCACTGAAGAATTGATTATTGTCTTTGATAATCTTCAAGAGAGGTTATTCTGTTTTGATAAAAGTGGGTCTTATAAGTATTCGGTGGACGCACAAGGTGATGGTCCTATGGAGTATGTATCGATAACAGACTACACTATCAACCAGTCTATGAATTCTATTGAGGTTTATTCTTTCAAACAAGGAAAGTTAGTTGGGTTTGATCTTGAAAGCGGTGAGGCTATCTACAATAGAAGGTTTAACTACTATCTACGTGAATTTACTTGGTTAAGTACTAACGAATACTTGATATATAGCCCAGATATTCTTAACAATGAACTAGATGGTGGTTTGATAAAAAGAGGTTCATTTATAGTCTCCAGTCAAGGTGATTTTATAAGGCATTTAGATATAAACAATAAGGAAAGCTACACTCAACCGATGAATGTTTTATCGGGATATGGAGACTATGCCTTGTTAGTACCAAGTTATTCTCAAAATGTATTCGAATTTAAGTCAGGAGAATTTCACAATGATTATGTTTTGACTACTCCTGACACCGAGGAAGGCTTTGGCTATGCTGCCCCATTAAGTGTTAGTGGCACAAAAAATTCTAAACTAATTGAGTATGGTATACCAGAAGGCTCTGTAAAAACTGTTTTATTTAGTGATTCACAGAAGATCTCTGATTTTATATACTTTAAAAATGATGTATTCAATTTTCCAATTAAGCCTCAGTTTGTAGATTATGATGGGGGGCTGATAGATATACTCTCTTTTGAGAAGTATTCTTATATAAAACAGAATTTGGGCGAAGTTCAGGAATCTAGGTTTTTCCAATCTGCTATCAATGAAAACTTTTTTACCATTCTCTCAGACTTTAAGGAATCATCAAATCCAATTTTAATAAAGATAAAAACTAAATAACTGGAGTATTGACACGGGCTCCCTTGATATTTTTCGAGGGAGCTCATGACAAGATTTTCAACGCATTTAGGAGGCCTTTTGCATCATTTCCGAAATTTCTTCAGGAGTTTTACTCTTAGACATGCTTTCTCCATGCTGGCTAATATCCAGCCCTAGTTCTTCAGAGACTTCATTAACTCTCATTGGAATGATTAGGTCAGTGATTTTAAACAGTGCATAAGATGCTCCAAAAGTATACCCGCCTACTAAAAATACTGCTGCCATGTGTTTCCAAAAAGTTGAAGGGTCACCATAGATAAGACCAACATCCTTCGCAAAAACTCCGGTAAGGATCATTCCGACAATCCCGCCTACACCATGGCAAGGGAATACATCAAGCGTGTCGTCAATGCCTGTTTTGTTTTTATAATAGACTACAATATTCGAGACAATTGCTCCTGCTACACCTATAAATACACTTTGACCTATGGTTACGAAACCAGCCGCTGGTGTTATGGCAACTAACCCAACAACAGCACCTATGGCTGCCCCTAAGCCAGAAATTTTTCTTCCCATCAGCGCATCGTACATCACCCACGCAAGCATGGCAGCAGCGGATGCAACTGTTGTCGTAGCGAATGCCATCGCGGCATCAGAATTTGCTCCGAGCGCCGAGCCGGCGTTGAATCCAAACCATCCGAACCACAACAGGCCTGTCCCTAAGAGTACAAATGGAATATTAGCCGGCTTGTGGAGGTTACCATGATTCTTTCTTCTTCCTAAAATAATTGCCGCGGCTATTGCTGCAAAACCAGCAGACATATGCACAACGGTACCTCCTGCAAAATCAAGGACGCCCCATTTCCTTAAAAACCCATCAGGGTGCCAAGTCATATGAGCTAATGGACTATAAACGACAATACTGAACAAAACGATGAAGAGCATGAAACTTGAAAATCTGACACGTTCTGCAAAACTACCTGTTATCAAGGCAGGAGTTATTACTGCAAATTTCATCTGAAATAATGCAAATAAAATAAATGGGATAGTTGGAGAAAGGTCTGCCTGAGTGCCGCCACCAACTCCTTTAAAGAAGGCATATGTCCTAGGATCCCCAATAAACCCTCCAATGGAATCACCAAAGGCCAAACTAAAACCACCTAATACCCAAACTAAAGTAATCACGCCCATGCAAATGAAACTTTGAAGCATAGTGGAGATAATGTTTTTTCGACTTACCATACCGCCATAGAAAAAAGAAAGGCCTGGGGTCATTAATAATACTAAGGCAGTTGCTGCAAGCATCCAAGCGGTATCACCTGCATCGATATTACTTTCGGATGCTATCGATTCGGCTGATGAAAAGTCTAATAAACAAACAAAGGCCACTATGATTAATAGTGCGAAGCCAGGAATCCATTCTTTTCTCATTTTCTGTATTTTGTCTAGAAATAGGGCTAAAAAACGGCCCTAAAATATTTATATACAGTAAATTAAGTAATAATAGGCCTTTATTACCTTTGGTTAAAAGATAATTGCGTGAAATCGATTGAAATCGTTGATTTACTACTTTTTAGTTTTTAGCAGTTCCTTTAGTTCACTCAACTCGTCTCGAAGTTTGGCAGCTTCCATGAAGTCTAGTTCTCGAGCAGCTTTCTCCATAGACTTTTGAGTCTTCTGAATCATTTTTTCAAGTGCGTTTTTGTTCATGTATGCGACAACAGGATCGGCAGCGATAGAATGTTCCTCGCTTTCTACATAGTAAGACTTGTGTCCTTTTTTAGAATCGGCAATACCAGTCTGGCTCATAATGGCCTCTTTAGACTTCTTGACCGTCGTAGGAGTAATGCCATGTTCTTCATTATAAGCTATTTGTATGCTGCGCCTTCTGTTGGTTTCATCAATTGCTCTTTGCATAGAATCTGTAGTGACATCAGCATACATGATCACATGACCATTTTCATTTCTCGCGGCCCTACCGATTGTTTGAATGAGCGATCTTTGATTTCGTAAGAAGCCTTCTTTATCTGCATCTAATATGGCGACTAACGATACTTCAGGTAAATCCAATCCTTCTCTTAATAAATTGACGCCAACAAGGACATCAAAAATACCCAGTCTTAATTCTCTGAGTATTTCTACTCGATCTAGTGAACTTACTTCCGAATGAATGTATCTAACTTTGACGTTGGCTCTTTCTAGGTATTTCGTCAACTCTTCGGACATTCTTTTGGTCAGGGTAGTGATTAAAACTCGTTCTTCTTTTTTTACCCTGATGTCAATCTCTTCAAGCAAATCATCTATTTGATTTAAAGATGGCCTTACTTCGATTATAGGATCTAATAAGCCCGTTGGACGTATGATCTGTTCTACAACTTCACCCTCAGTACGTGCCAACTCATAATCTGCCGGAGTGGCACTTACATAAACTACTTGATTGGTAAGTGCTTCAAATTCGTCGAATTTTAAAGGACGATTGTCCAAGGCAGAAGGGAGTCTGAATCCATACTCTACAAGGTTCTCTTTTCTTGATCTATCACCTCCCCACATGGCACGGACTTGTGAAACAGTTACGTGGCTTTCGTCAATGATTAATAGGTAATCATCAGGAAAATAATCTAGTAAACAGAAGGGTCTTTGACCTTTTTGCCTTCTATCGAAATATCTTGAATAGTTTTCTACACCTGAACAATAACCAAGTTCTCGCATCATTTCTAAGTCGAACTCAGTTCTTTCTTTTAGTCTTTTTGCTTCTAAAAATCTACGATCGTCTTCGAATTGCTCGACTCTTTCGACCATGTCATTTTGAATTTCTTTTATGGCTGTTTGAAGAACATCCTTGCCTGTAACGAACAGGTTTGCCGGAAATATTGTAATTATCTTTTCTTCTGAAATCTTCTTTCCGGTAGCCGGATCAATCATCTGAATCGATTCAATCTCATCTCCCCAGAAATATATTCTATAAGCAAAATCCCCATAAGCGATGTAAATATCAACCGTGTCTCCTTTAACTCTAAAATTTCCTCGCTTAAATTCTGCCTCAGTTCTGCTATAGAGAATGTCTACTAAAGCAAAGAGCAACTGGTTTCTAGGTACGCTATCGCCTACTTGTAGTTTAACAACGTTTTTCCCAAATTCTTCAGGGTTTCCGATACCGTAAATGCAAGATACAGAGGCTATGACGATCACATCTCGTCTACCCGTTAAGAGTGAAGAAGTCGCGCTGAGTCTAAGTTTTTCTATTTCTTCGTTAATGGAAAGATCTTTTTCGATATACAGGTTACTATTTGGGATAAAGGCTTCGGGTTGATAGTAGTCGTAGTAGGATATAAAGTATTCTACTGCATTCTCGGGGAAAAACGTTTTAAACTCACCGTACAACTGAGCGGCCAAGGTTTTGTTGTGACACAGCACTAAAGTTGGCCTTTGTGTTTCTTGAACAACATTTGCCATGGTGAAGGTTTTACCTGAACCGGTGGCACCTAGCAATACTTGTGCTGGTTCGCCGGCGTCTAAGCCTTTTACTAAGCCTTCAATTGCCTTGGGTTGATCGCCTGTCGGGGAAAATTCCGAAGTGAGTTTAAAGTCCATAGATTAAAACTAATAGGAAGGATTGACTCCATGAAACTTTAGAGTTTCTTATTTGTTCCAAATCTCCCAAGACTTTTCAGCTTGGCCATGGAGCATCTCTAGTCCATTTTTCACCCAACAATTAGCGTCTATTCCTTTTTGCATAAATGGGGTGATTAATGGATTATAGACAAGGTCGTATAGGAAATGGTTTTCGGTCAGCTGCTCATACGGAAGTTCAGGAATGCTTTCATAGTTAGGCGACATTCCTAAAGGAGTTGTATTGATAACTAATCTTGATGCTGCGAGCTGGTTAGGGGAATCCAAAATTTCTTGATATGAAACTTTATTCGAACCTGAGCTTCGAGAAACGAGTTGAAAGTTAATGTTCAAATCTTTTAAAACAGCTTTTACAGCTTTTGATGCGCCTCCGGTTCCTAAAATCAACGCTGATTTTGGTATTGAATTAGCGCCGAAAAATTTTGTCAAAGAACTCTTAAATCCGTAGTAATCACTATTGTAGCCTATCTTTTTACCATTTATAATCTTAATGGTATTAACTGCTCCTATGGATTCTGCCTTAGGATCAATCTCATCAAGATAAGGGATAATCTGTTCCTTATATGGGATGGTAACATTAAGTCCGGTTAGTTCTTGATTCTCTTCAAGCAACTTAGAAAACTCTTCTATGGACTTTAGGGGAAATAATTGATAAGATGTACGTTGAACTTCTTCCTTCTCAAATTTTTCTGTGAAATATTTTTTTGAGAACGAGTGACTTAAGGGAAATCCGATGAGTCCAAATTTTCGCATTTTAATCTTTAGTCAGCCAGTTCGCTAAGCGTTCAATAAAGAGCACGATGAGGAATCCTGCTGCTGCAAACCCAACTGCCTCAATAAAATGAGGCTCTAGACCCGTTTTAGCCAAAAATTGGTTGGGTAAAATATTTACTTCGTTAAGAGGTTTAATTTCTCCATGTCGGTCAGTATAAGTTTCAATCGTCTCTTTCCATGGCCAAACTTTATTCAAAGCGCCAATCATGAATCCGCTTAACACACCTATAGTAATGTTATGATATTTCTTAAATAACCAGCTTATTACTCTTGCAAAGCTTAAAATACCTACAATACAGCCGGCCATAAAGATTAGTATATCACCAATACTTCTTTCTTTTAAAGCAGTCATCATGTACTCGTATTTACCGAAAAGTAAAACAATAAATGAACCTGAAATTCCAGGTAGAATCATTGCGCAGATGGCTACGGCACCCACAATAAATAGAAACCAAGGGGAATCTGGGGTTTCAGAAGGTACTGCGGAAGTTATAAAATATGCTGCACCTGCTCCTATAATAATGGCCACGAATACACCTACATTCCATTTTTCAATTTCCTTAAGCACCATTAAAGCTGAAATGATGATTAGCCCAAAGAAAAACGACCATAATTGAATAGGGTAGTTGTCCAATAAGAAGGTGATTAGCTTAGAAAACGAGAGAAAACTAGTAATAATCCCTGCGAATAGAACGATGAGAAATGTGCCATTGATATGCTCCCAAAGTGCCTTGATCTGAAATTTCTTCAGATGGTTCAGGGCTACCATGTCTACACTCTTTATAGAATCTAAAAGTTTTTCATAGATGCCAGTAATGAATGCGATGGTCCCACCAGATACTCCAGGAACCACGTCCGCACCACCCATGGCAATTCCTTTGAGGAAGAGTACCAAATGACTTACTAATCGATTCATCTTATTTGTTCATGTCAAGGAAATGACTGAAAGTATCACCTCGTAAACCTAAACGTATGGTTTCTAAAGGGATCATATCTGCAGGAGCTATGTTTCCTAGGTTTACATTGGCGCCCATTAGCTTGATGAAATAAACTTGCTGCGTTTTTTGAGGTGCTTCCCAAATGATCTTCTCGAAGGGTATTTTCGTCAAGATTTCCTGAACGAGACCAGACCTTACTTCACCAGTTGCTCTGAAAAGTCCAACGTTCCCACTTTCTCTTGCTTCGCCTATAACTTTCCAAGCACCTGCATCCAGTTCTTTTTGCATTAACTCGATCCATTTGTAAGGAGGGATAATTTTTTCTTCGTCTTTAGAGCCAACTTCTGAAAGTACAGTTACTTGCTCTTTCAGCGTTTTAATATATCCACACTTTTCGTCATGATCCATTTCTATTGAACCATCAGAAACTTCGGCAAAGGGCATCTTAAATTTATCGAGCAATTTTCGATAGTCATCAAATTGATTTCTAGCTATAAATGCTTCAAAAAGGGTTCCTCCAAAATAGAATGGAATACCAGCTTGTCGATAAATCTCGAGTTTCTCTTCTAAGTTTGGTGTAACATAGGAAGTTGCCCAACCTAGTTTTACAATATCGACATAGTCGCTACTTACACTTAGAAAGTCTTCGGCCTGGCGAACGCTAAGTCCTTTGTCCATGGCCATTGTAAAACCTTTTTCTCTGGGTTTCTGTGTCCTTTCGGGCACATTCTTCAAAAAGTAATGCATTTATTTTTTATCTCTATACTGGTCAATGATCTTATAAAGTGCCTTTTGTGTTTCTAACTTTGGAAAGAATTCAAAGAGGACTTCGTGATTTTCGAAGTTCAAAATTAATGCATTTTCCAGATAAGTAAAGGCTTCCTTGTAAAGGCCTGCGCTGATTTGATATACGACCATGCGATAAATCAGGTCAGAATCATCTGGTGACTCGTCTAAAGCCCTTTCCATCAGTGCTATAGCTTTATGATATTCGCCCTGATCATGATAAATAAAAGACCAGTCTAACCAAATGTCAGAATTATTTGGTTCTAAAAGTGCTGCTTCTTGATAAGCTTCTGCAGCGGTAACTATATTTCCTATATGGTATTCGGCGTCGGCAACGCCCATCCAATAGTTGGCATTTTCAGGATCTAATTTTAGCGCCTTGTTTAAGAAGTGAATAGCTTCGTAAAACTTATCTTGTGCTGCTAAACAACATCCTATGCCATACCAAGCATCTTCATAAAACTGATCTAGTTTCGATGCTTTGCGATAATACTTTATGGCATATTCGTAAGCACCTTGTTTCTCATAAGATGCTCCTATGCAACAATAGACCTCCGAAGATGGCCCTTCGTTAGTGAGCGTATTTTTATAGGCTTCTAGCGCGTCAGTAAAACGCTCAAGGTTCATATAAGAATTCCCAAGGTTGAACCATGCCGAAGCGAAGGTGTCGTCTATTACAAGGGCATAGTCATAGGCCTTTACGGCATCCTCGAATTTTTCTAATTTGTTATAAACTATACCCAGGTTATACCAGGCATATGCGGAATATGGGTCTTTATCTATAAATGCTTTATAATAGGATACGCTGTCTTCAAGTTTACCTGTTACGTCAAGACAATAGGCTAGTTCGTAAAGAGCACTTTCGTGATTGATATTAACTTCTATAGACTGCTTATAGTAATCGATGGCTTCTAAATAGCGCCCATTTGTTTGATAAGTTAGGCCTACGTTATAATACACTTCTGATTTATCTTCAGCTAGGTCTAGTGTACTAAGAAGTACTTCTATAGCTTTGTCGAATTCGCCAACTATTGATAAAATATTACCTTTTACAGTAAGTAATTCTGGATCGTTTGGGTGAAGGTTTTCAGCATTCTCAATTACTTTCAATGCTTCATCAAATTGTTCTTTACCTAAATAGCACTGCGCGGCCAGCATGCTAATTTCCATACTGAATGGATACTGCTCTAGTGCGAGTTTAGATGCTTTAAGCCCACGCCCAAACTTAAGTCGATCTAGATAGTATTGTATGATCGTTTCATATTCTGTAACATCGAAAAAATTGAAAGTCTGATTCTTGAGTTGCTCCTCGAACTTGTCAATGAGCCCACGTTCCTCCTCTCTACTCGGATAATCTTCCTGCATCGATTATTATTGGTTTATTTAAAGTACCTAAAACCTTTCTTTATTACCACTTTGAGGTCACAAAACTGTTAAAGAAATCTATAAAATTGTTTCTGAGTACTATAATGAATTTTTTGATCAGGTATTGCGTGATGCTAAAGGTTGTTCTTGGCCTTTAAGTTCTCCACGGTCCATGCTATACTCTCGTCTAAGCTTCGGAATTCAAAACCTAGCTCCTTTTTGATTTTGTCATTTTTAAAATGAAACTGTGCCCTTGATAGAATGGCAGTATCCTTAGTAATCATAGCTTCCTTACCAGTGATTCTTGACCTAATAAATTCTAAGGCTACAGCTACTTTTAACATCCAAGGTTTTACCTGTTTGGAAGGTCCTTTTTTGCCGAAAGCTGTCGCTATTTTTCCAAAGAACTCTTTGTAGCCAATTGTATCGGCATTTAGGATGAAACGCTCATCGCTTATATCTGATTCTAATAGCTTGACGATGATTTCGGCCACATCTCGTACATCTACATAGTTTACAGTGCCTTCTGGATGAAATGATTTTTCGTCATATGCGTAGTTAAATACTGATGTACTACCACCAGCACCCCATAGCCCGGGCCCTAAAACTATTGAAGGATTTACAATCTTAACCTCAAGTCCTTCTTGCGCCCCGCGCCAAACTTCAAGTTCTTGATAGTACTTTGATCTGGCATAGATTGAGTCGAATTCACCTTCTTCCCATCTATTATTTTCATCTAAATACTTTTCGCCAACCTTTCTGCCAATAGCGGCTACTGAGCTGATATGCATGAACTTTTTTACCCCACATTTTAAGGACGCATTTACGATATCGGCAGTGCCTAAAACATTTGTATGGTACATCCTATCTTCCCAACGTTTATCGAATGAGATTATAGCTGCTGCGTGAATAACGCCATCAATCCCTGTCAAAGATTCCTCTAGAAAGACAGTGTCATTCATATCTCCTACAACCCAATCAATTTGGTCGGTGATATCTTCAAGTAAAGTCATTTTACTTGTTGTCCTTTTTACGGCCTTTATCTCATGTCCTTTTGCCAGAAGGTTTCTGCAAATGAAACTGCCTAAAAGCCCTGTGGCACCTGTAATAAATACCTTCATTTTGGTTTCCTTAAAGGGAATTATTTAATAAATCTAGGTCTAATAATTTCTTCCAATACTTGGTTTTAGTTGCTTCTTTAAGCAAGTTAATGTGTCCCATATTGTGACAGTCAGTGCCAACTAGCTGAGGCACTTTCATATCAATGAGTCTTTCAGCAAATTTTTGCACTGGCTTAGAATAGCACCCTGTTAGTGCAACTGCGTTTAACTGAAAAATGATTTCTCTATCGATTAATTCCTCTAGTAGATTTTTGTTTTCTATAAGGTATGTATATCGCTCAGGGTGGGCAAATACCATTTTATAACCTTTAAGTGTTAATTGAAAAGACGCTTCTTTTAATTGTGGAGGAGGGCTTATGAAAGAAGTCTCTACCAAAACACGATTTCCACCAAAAGTCATAAGTTTTTCATCTGAATCCAGGCGATTCATAAACGTCTCATCCAAAAAATACTCGGTGGCCGCTTCTACTTCTATATTAATTCTCTCTTCCTTAATGGCGGCTTTCACTTTCTCTAAACCAGCGTAAATTATTTCGGGCGTATTGTCATATGAACCGACCATCGTGTGAGGGGTAGTAATCACCTTTTCATATCCCAACTGTTCCATTTCTTTTAAAATGGACATACTTTCCTCAATGGTCTGTACGCCGTCGTCAATACCAGGTATTAAATGAGAATGGACATCAACCTTCAGGTATCCTAAATCAGGTACTATGTTTTTATTGTTTTTAAGGAAAGAGAATAAACTCAAAATGATGGGTTCTTTGAATAGGTCTCAAAGTTAGGTAAAACTTGGTCTTTTTCTGAAACAATAGGACTTTCAATCTGCCAATCAATGTTCAACTTTGGATCGTTCCATAAAATTCCACCTTCAGAAGCTTGGTTATAATAATTGGAGCATTTGTAGGTAAAAACGCTGTCCTCTAAGGCTAGAAAACCATGAGCAAACCCAGCTGGAATCAGGAACATATTATGTTTTTTAGCATCTAGGATGACTGTATGATGCCTTCCATAGGTTGGGGAATCTTTTCGGATATCAAGCGCAACATCCAATACCTTACCTGCTGTTACACGTACTAGTTTGGCCTGTGCCGAAGGATTTCTCTGAAAATGCAGGCCTCTAAGCGTCCCTTTTACTGAAAATGACTGATTATCTTGAATGAACTTTTCTTTTATACCTAGGCTGTGAGTAAAGTCTTCACGGAAAGACTCAAAAAAATAGCCTCTATCATCGCCAAAAACTTTTGGTTCGAGTTCATACAGGCCTTCAAAATCAGTGTCTATTACCCTCATGCTGTAAATGTTATGCTTCCAAAGATTGAGACTTTTTTTATAAACTCCATGCCTTTTGGTTAATCAACCAGATTATGCGTTGAATTTCCTAATTCCTTCGTTTAATTGTAGCTTTGCAGCTTTGAATATGGGAGGATACGAAACCAAAATAAATAAAAAATACACTGCTGTTTTGGTGGCTTTAATTAATCAGCAACAGCCGGAACAGCGTGTTTTAGAATATCTAGATGAGCTATCTTTTCTAGCGAGCACGATTGATTTGGATGTGGTAAAGTCGTTTACACAACGATTAGAAAAGCCTGATAAGAGGTCTTTCGTTGGGAAAGGCAAGCTTGAAGAAATTCAAACTTATATTAAGGTTGAAGAAATTGATGTCATCATTTTTGACGATGATCTTTCACCGTCTCAGTTAAGAAACCTGGAGAAGGAACTCAATGTTAAAATTTATGATCGGAGTTTATTGATCCTTGATATTTTCTTGAGTCGGGCACAAACAGCACAAGCAAAAACTCAGGTTGAATTGGCACGGTCGACTTATCTACTCCCAAGGTTAACTCGAATGTGGACTCACTTGGAAAGACAACGTGGTGGAACAGCCACAAGGGGTGGTGCTGGTGAAAAGGAAATTGAAACGGATAGAAGGATGATTCGTAATGAGATTACCGTTTTAAAGAAGAAGCTCGAGAAAATTGAGAAACAGAATGCAGTACAGCGTAAGTCTCGTAGTAATGTAGTGAGGGTGGCTTTAGTAGGTTATACAAACGTTGGAAAGTCTACTATTATGCGGATGATGACTAAGGCTGATGTATTGGCCGAAAACAAATTGTTTGCCACTGTCGA
This sequence comes from Roseivirga sp., assembly GCF_049099775.1. Lineage (GTDB taxonomy): Bacteria > Bacteroidota > Bacteroidia > Cytophagales > Cyclobacteriaceae > Roseivirga. The sequence goes on from NZ_JAGDZM010000007.1 coordinate 173,799, forward strand.
TTCTACGGTGAGAAAAGTTGTCTTGGATACCATTCCGTTTCTTCTCTCCGATACCGTTGGGTTTATAAGGAAATTGCCAACTCATTTAATAGAGTCATTCAAATCTACCCTTGCCGAAGTTGTAGAAGCAGATGTTTTGTTACATGTAGTAGACGTTTCTCATCCATTTTTCGAGGATCAAATGGCTGTAGTCAATGAAACATTGGCAGATATTGGGGCCAAAGACAAGCCTACAATTCTTGTTTTCAATAAAATCGACCAAATGAAGCCATTAGATCCAGATTTAACCGAAGAGATGGATAACCCACCTCCGACACTAGAAGATTTAAAGAATACCTACCTAGGAAAGGGAACAAATGCGTCAGTATTTATCTCCGCTACTAAAAAAGAGAACATAGAAGAATTCAAATCCGTTTTAATGAAAAAGGTCAAAAAAAGGTACTACACCATCTTTCCAAACTACTTGAAGGATTCTCATTATTAATTACCTTTGAATCCCTAATGAAATATTTCTGGCCTCGTAGTTCAATGGATAGAATAGAAGTTTCCTAAACTTTAGATCTAGGTTCGATTCCTAGCGAGGCTACTTAACCTTCTACAAATAGCACTTTAACCTGGCCTAGTAACTTCGGATTTAACGAAAACTTACTCTTGATTCAGAAAAGAGATTGTAAACAGCAACAATAGATCTTAGGTCGTTAGTTTGACCATAGTGGCCTAAGCCACTTGCCTCAATAGCTGCTCTGTCTGATACATATTCAGGATGATAGACCTGGTCTTGGTCATCCCAAACGATGAGCATGAATTCGGAATTTAATTTACTAGATCGACCTTCTTCCAGCCATCGGTCGAAAACGTCTTCGTCTAATGCCTTTCTATAATCAGGACCATCGAACATAGCTGTTTTTAAAGAGCTTTTAATTAACGCTGATGATACTCACTTGGAATACTAATACTGCATTGGCAGGCACATTTGTTGTACCTAACCTTCCATAGGCTAATTCTGATGGAATTCGAATATAGCCAGTGTCTCCTGGCTCGAAATAGCCTAGGGCCATTAAGAATCCTTTGATATATGGACCGCCAATAAGCTGAACATTGATCGGGTCTTTTCTACGGAATGAACTATCCACTTCCTTGCCGCTCATGGTATAGGTAGCATAATTAAGCATCATGTTTTGCCGCCCCGTAATCGGTTGATAAACCTGTTTTCCTCTAGTTTTATAGTAAGACAAGCCGTCTCGGACTAAAAACCATTTCAATTCGGAGAACTGCTTGCTTCTAATCTTTTCAACAGCTTTTTCTGGATTGAAGTCTTTCGTCAATTTACCATCTTCATCCCATTCTTTTACTTGAATTAAAATTCCACGTTTGTCGTATTTTTCTTCTTTCTGAATTTGGCCGCTTTCATACCAGAATTCATGTTTACCGGATTTACGGCCCTTCTTAATTTTACCCTGATACTTTTTCGCCCCACTTTCATAACGCTCCGTCACTTTTTGAGCGTTAAGGCTGACTGTTCCAGTAGTGAGGAATACAAGTACAAGTGTTGAATAGATAAATGATTTCATATGCTTATTTAACGCAGGCAAATTAATAAGATTCTCTTAAATTTTGGCAATTTCTGGTACATGCCTCAAAGAACATAAGCCGTCATATCATAAACTTTTTATACCTTTGGCCCATGCAAAGGTTTTCTAAGTCACTTGAGATTTAGAAATTAAAAGGGAATCAGGTGTAAATCCTGAACAGTCCCAGCTGCTGTAAACCCATTTTTAAGGTTTGCTGAATTTTGCCACTGTCAGGGAATATAACTGTCGGGAAGGCTCAGTAAAACCGGGGAAGTCAGAAGACCTGCCGTTGTTTTTAATCACTAATTCGCTTTCTGAGGAAAAGCTTTTGATATGAAAAAGAACCAACGCTCCAATACCCATCTCAGGGCGGATAATACCCTGATGTGGTTTTCTACTTTATTACTAGCGCTTCTGGCAAGCTGTTCATCGCACAAAAGTCAAGAAAATATTGCTAGCGATTTCGATCCTGAAAAAGACTATTTCCCGATAAAAGCATCTATTGATCACGCAATAGGGTTTGATATTGTTTATCACAATTCATGGAAAGAAGTATTGCTCTTTAGGCACTACAACGACTTTGTGGATACAGTTCGGTTTGCACTAGTTCAGAATGGTGCACCAGATCCAAAGGGTTTCGAAGCTCAAAGAACCGTAGAGATTCCAGTCCAAAGATTAGCTTCTATGTCAACTACCCATTTAGGAATGTTTGAAATGCTCGATGCGTTTGACAATCTGAAGGGAATTGAAAGGGCAGAATATGTATCGAGCACCATAGTTAAGGGCATGGTTGCCAGTGGTCAGGTTGCTGAATTGGAGCCGTCCGGTACCCTAAATACAGAACTTGCCGTTAATGAAGGAATAGAGTTACTATTAGGAGTAGGTTATCCAAACGCACAGAACGATGCTTATCAATCGTTAGAAAACGCAGGAGTGCCTGTTTTATTAAATGCAGATTGGCAGGAAAAAACACTTTTAGGAAGAGCAGAATGGGTAAAGCTCTTAGCCGCATTGCTAAATAAAGAAGCCTTGGTAAATAGTCGGTTTGGGGCTATAGAAGATGAGTTTAATAACGTTTTAACTCAAGTTGAAAATGAAGTAAAGACAGGCCCAACAGTAATTACGGGTATAGCCCAAGGCGATGCATGGTTTGTAGCTGGAGGAAGAAGTTTCGCATACTATCTACTCGATTTAGCAAAAGTGGTCTATCCATGGAAGAATAGTGAACAGACCGGAAGCATAAGGTTAGACTTTGAAACAGTTTACGAAGAAGGACTCAAGGCAGACTTCTGGATGGTGCCAAGTACTGCAAAAACCTTGAATGACATTAGACAAGCTGATGCTCGTTATACCGATTTTAAGGCGTATAAAAACAGAAATATCTATAATATTTACGGTAGATATACTGAAGGAGGAGGAAACGATTATTATGAATCGGCGGTAATGAATCCACACATTGTCCTGAAAGATAATATCAAGATTTTTCATCCCGAGCTATTACCCGATCACGAATTGGTTTATTACAACCGTCTCAAATAACCGATTTGAACAAATCTGAAACCATATGGAACACTCCTGATCAGGGGAGCGTAAAATGGCGATTGATGATCATTTTGATCATTGTGGTTGTGCTATTGATTTTACTCGATCTTGGTTTGGGTTCAGTAAGAATACCTACTGGGGAAGTAGCTAAAATTTTATTGGGACAAGCCAGTGAAAACGAGGCATGGCAGGCAATTGTCCTAAAAATAAGACTACCACGTACGCTCACCGCTGTTTTGGCAGGTGCAGCCCTTTCAGTCGGGGGCTTGCAAATGCAAACACTCTTTAGAAACCCTTTAGCCGGTCCTTCGGTATTAGGAATTACGGCTGGTGCCAGCCTAGGTGTTGCAGCTGTCATGTTGGCTGCTGGTACGGCTACAACAGCTTTTACTATAAGGCAATTAGGCTTAGGGGGCAGTTGGCTCATTATACTTGCCGCCACATTGGGTGCCGCCCTAGTACTGTTAGCCATACTCGCTATCTCTTATAAGATTAGAGATAATGTGGTAATGCTAATCGTTGGGATAATGGTAGCTAATATCACTATAGCTATTGTGAGCATTTGGCAGTACTTCAGCGACCCAGAACAAATTCAAGAATATATATTCTGGACTTTCGGAAGTCTAGGAGGAGTAACGGCAGATCAATTGTCCATTTTGAGTGTAATTGTGGTTGTAGGAATCGTCATGACATTTTTATTGTCAAAGACCCTGAATGCTTTATTGCTCGGTGAGGACTATGCACAGAGTATGGGCCTTAATATCAAGCGATCGAGAATTGGGATTATTCTAGTAACCAGTATTTTGGCTGGCTCAATTACAGGTTTTTGCGGGCCGATCGGCTTCGTAGGTATAGCGGTGCCCCACTTAACCAGAAGTTTCTTGAATACTTCTGATCATAAAGTGCTGATACCAAGCTGTGTATTAGTAGGTGCCATACTAATGCTTTTCTGTGATATAGTGTCACAAGTTCCTGGCAGCAATACTGTGCTTCCGGTTAATGCCATTACGGCCATGATAGGCTCTCCTATTGTGATTTGGATCATTGTTAAACGACGAAACCTTAAGTCTTCTTTCTAATGGGTATCAATAAGACCATATTGAAAGCAAGCAAGCTTACCATCGGTTATAAGGAAAAGGAAGTCCTTTCCGAATTAAACCTAGAATTAAAAAAAGGTCAACTTACCTGTTTGCTTGGCCCAAATGGCGCTGGAAAGTCGACCTTAATTAAAACGCTTACGGGAATCCAAAAAGCACTATCAGGTACGGTCGAACTAAACGATCAACTAATACAATCATATAATCAAAAGCAGATAGCACACCAGCTCAGTTTGGTACTTACTGATCGTATGGCGACTGGAAACTTAACAGTTTATGCATTGGTCTCTTTGGGTAGGTTTCCATATACAGGTTGGTTAGGAACATTAAACGCGGAAGATCAAGAACTGATTCAATGGGCCTTGGAAGTAACCGGTACCACACAATTTATTAACAGACATATTGGTGAGCTAAGTGATGGCGAAAAGCAGAAAGTCATGATTGCGCGAGCTTTGGTTCAAGATACAGATATCATTATTCTGGATGAACCTACAGCACATTTAGACTCGCCAAACCGAATTGAAATCTTTCATTTACTAAGAGAACTCACCCTAAATACAAGCAAGACCATACTCATTTCTACCCATGAAATAGACATGGCCATAGAGCACAGCGATAACATGTGGCTGGCCATGCCAAATCATTCTATTTCAATGGGGCTGCCTGAAGACCTTATTCTAAACATGTCGCTTGAAAAGGCATTTGGGTCTGAAAAACTCTCTTTCGACTATATGAAAGGCAAGTTTAGGCGAAACCGAGAAGAACTGCTTAAAGACCTTTCGATTTCAGGAAACCCAATACATATAAAGTGGACGCAAAGTGCTTTGGAAAGAGCCTTTCCTGAAAGAATTGACTTACCCGAAATAGAAATTAAGATTGAGAATGAGAGGCCTACATGGGTGCTACCGAATCAAAAAGAATCATTTAATACAATAGCACAACTAATTAATTACTTAAAAACTGAAAATGACGAATATTAGAATGAGGGGAACAATACTTGCCGTATTGTTAGGCACAAGTCTTTTTTCTTATGCACAAGAGAAACAAGACACAACAGATTTAGGTGCCGTTGTGGTGACGGGAACCCGGTTTGTGACACCAATTGAAAAATCAGGTAAAGTTATTTATAAACTGACTGCCGATGACATTAGAAAAACACCAGGGGCTACAGTAGCTGATTTGTTGAATCAATTACCGGGCATAAATATCGATGGTGCTTTCGGCACACCTGGAACTAACTTAGATTATAACTTAAGAGGTGGTAGAAACAGACATACTTTAATATTAGTTGATGGTCTTCCTATAAATGATCCATCTTCTATAGCTAATGATTACGATCTGAGGCTACTAAACAGTGCTTCGGTAGAATACATTGAAGTACTTAAAGGAGGTGCGAGTACACTTTATGGAACAGGAGCAGCAGCTGGTGTAATCAATATCAAACTGAAAGAAGGAACTTCTTCAAAACCAGAAGTAACATTAACGCAAACGATAGGTTCTTTCGAAACAGGAAATACGAATTTAGACCTGAATGGAAGAAGTGATAAGTTGAGCTATTTAGCCGGAGCAGCTTTTTCCACTAGTGAAGGGTTTTCCGCCGCCGAAGATACCGATCCAACGCAGACATTTGGTGATGACGGTTTCGAGCGTTATTCTGGCAGAACTAAACTTACTTATGACCTTTCTGAGAATTTTAAATTAGGAACCAACCTTTCTTACGATCGCGTAAGATCTGACTATGATGGAGGTGCTTTCTTCGATGCAGATAATAGATTTAGCATTACCCAAGTAAGTTATGGCTTACATCCGCAATACAACTACGAAGGTGGTAGAGCGCAATTAAAACTGAATTTTAACCGAGTGAAAAGAGAATTCATATCTGCTTTTCCGTCAAGCGCATTAGGAAAAAACTTCCAAGCCGATTTGACCAATGAGTTCTTTTTTAATGATAAGGTCAAAGCCATCGCTGGAATTCAATACCAGCAATTTCAATTCCAGAATGGTGCTGAAGAACCAGATGCTACCAATTTTGATCCTTACGTAAACCTATCGGCAGATTTAACAGAAGCATTTACATTGAATGCTGGTGTTAGGCTAAACAACCATAGTGAGTATGGTAATAATTTTGTGTACAGCTTAAACCCATCATACCTTTTTGAACTAGGCCAAAATGATAAGCTGAAATTATTTGGTTCGTATTCAACAGCTTTTGTAGCGCCAAGCCTTTTTCAGCTTTTCGCATCAGGTTTTGGGAATGCAAATTTGGAGGCAGAAGAGACCCAATCAATTGAATTTGGAGCTTCACTTTACCTAGGAGAAGACCTTACGTTGAATGTAGAATACTTCGATCGAACAGAAGAAAATGCTATCGATTTTGTATCGGTATTTGATAATATGGGCAACTTTATTGGTGGCGGTTATCAAAACATTACTGGCGAAAGAGAAATTAATGGAATTGAAACTGACTTAGATTGGAATGTTACGGAAGCTTTAAACTTGCAGGTACACTATGCCAGTTATCAATTTGGCGATGAGACACAGTTCTATAGAATTCCTGATTTGAAATATGGATTAAATGTGGGCTATTCATTTACCCAAAACACAAACCTTAGGTTAAAGTATACTCATTTTGGCGAAAGAAATGCGGCGATATTTTCAGCACCATTTATAGTAGCACTTGATAGTTATAATCTAGTGGATATCTCGCTATCGCACGCCTTAAATGACGGTAGAGTTGTGCTTTCAGGTGCAGTAAATAATCTGTTTGATGAGGATTTTGTGGGTGTTTACGGATTCGCAACACGACCAGCCAATGTTACATTTGGTGTTTCTCTTAAGCTGTAATCGGAACATTTAGAAAGTTAGATAACTAGTCTATTCTCTGCTTTTGGAGTTGGGAATAGACTAGTCCATTTAAACTAATGCGATGAAGAAAAGGGCAATTTTTAATTGGAGTGGAGGAAAAGATAGCGCATTGGCTCTCTATCACACAATGAAAAATGATGTCTTTGAAGTTCAAGAGCTTATTACGACGGTAAATGCTGATTTAGAAAGAATTTCCATGCATGGAGTTCGAAGATCAATGCTGGAAAAGCAAGTAAAGGCTATAGAATTACCACTTTCTGTAATCTCCCTACCCACAGAAATAGATATGTCTACATACGATGCACTTATGAAAAAAGAACTGAATCGTATTTGTGAAGGAGGTGTAACACATTCCGTATTCGGCGATATTTTTCTCGAAGACTTGAAGAATTACAGAGAAGAAAGGCTGAAAGAAGTTGGTTTAGAAGGTTACTTCCCACTTTGGAAAAGAGATACAAAGGAAATTATTCAAGAATTCTTGTCTTTAGGTTTTAGAACCTTGGTTGTATCTGTTGACGGCAGTAAGCTCGATAAGTCCTTTGCCGGTAGAGAATTAGATCAGGCGTTTTTAAATGATCTGCCCGACGATGTAGACCCATGTGGTGAGAATGGAGAATTTCACACCTTCGTATTTGATGGCCCTATTTTTAAAACACCCATTCAGTTTGAAAAAGGTGAAGTAGTTGGGAAGTCGTACGAATTATCAAAAACTGCCCCAGAAAAAACCGTTACCTATTGGTTTCAAGATATAATATGACACTCATATTAATGCTGAAATAGTGTAATCAAGCGTTAATAATTCAGACGAATTGTATCACGAAAAGTTAATTCAGTTATCACGGAAAAGTAAAATATAATCCTTGAATCTCGTTTTTTGAGCCTTTTAAAGGCTTTCCGTTTATTAGCTGCAACTTTTTTGAGGTTCTTAAGGTTCATCTAGGGCAAACTAAAGAACCATGCGGAAAAGCGTAAATACAATTATAGTCTTAGCCTTGTTATTCGTAATAGGCTGCTCACACTCGAACAATACGTTCGCGAATAATAGCGATATTAAACCTGATCATTCTGATTGGACTGTACTCTTAGCCAAGCACGTAAAACCAGGTGGTTTGGTAGATTACAAAGGGTTTATAAAGGATAAAGATGAGCTTAATGCCTATGCAGATTATTTGAGCAACAATGCTCCTGCTGATGACTGGACAGATGAAGAACAAATTGCCTACTGGATAAACGCTTATAATGTGTTTACAGTAAAGTTGATTGTTGACAATTACCCAGTTAAGAGTATCAAAGACTTGAATCCAAAACTTTCAATTCCGACTATTCGTAGCGTATGGACGAAGGAATGGTTTAAAATAGGAGGGGAAGACTTTAGTTTAGATCGCATTGAGCATAAAATCTTAAGAAAAGATTTCGATGAGCCTAGAATTCATTTTGCAGTCAATTGTGCCTCAATTTCATGTCCAACGCTAAGAAATGAAGCTTACACAGCAAATAAATTAAACGACCAGTTAGAAGAACAGGCGAAAATATTTCTAAACGATACCACAAGAAATACAATAACACCAGATAGAATTACGGTCTCTAAAATCTTCTCTTGGTTTGGTGGAGACTTTAAAAATGGACAAACCCTAGTTCAATTTATCAACCGATACACAGAAGTTGAGATTAACGATAAAGCTAAAGTCAAGTACATGAACTATAACTGGGACTTAAACCAGTCTAATTAATAAACCACTGGAGTCGCAAACACCTTTTGTGACTCCTTTTTTTTGATCCAAAATGCTAAAAAGCACTTAATCTGTATTTCTGATCACTATTTCTTATACTTGTAGACTCAACTCAAAGGTCTATTGTAAGAATGTCAATTCGCACTTGGCTGGCAACAGCTTTTTCTCTCGCCATTATCGTTATTACCCTCACGGCAGTCAACCAGTACTCGCCAGAAGAAACCCCCGATTCAGAGATTATTGTCCCCTTAATAGATAAGGTTCCTTTGACCAACGAAATGTCGGATTTTGCAGGCTTAGAACCCGTTGATTCCATGGTCAATAGAGTAATGAGGAGTTTGAGATTGACAGGGGCAACTGTGGCAGTTGTTAAGGACGAGAAATTGGTTTATGCGAAAGGCTTTGGTTATGCTGACAAAGAGAATAAAGTAGAAGTAGAACCCTACCACCTATTCAGGATTGGTTCAGTTTCTAAGTTGGTTACCGCTATAGGCGTTTTAAAGCTCGTAAATGATGGTGAGCTGAGCTTAGATGATTACGTTTTTGGTGAACGTGGCATTTTAAAGGGAAAACCTTACGACAACATCAAGAATAGAAATATTTATCAGATTAAGATAAAGCATTTACTCAACCACACAGCCGGATGGAGTCTAATCACCTATGGCGACCCAATGTTTATTCCGCATAAGATTCATAAAATGGATAATGTAAAATATCCGATTGAGTTTGATGATGTTATTCGATTTGTTCTGAAAAGACACTTGCCATACAGACCAGGTACAAGATTTGAATATTCAAATTTCGGATATACACTCCTAGGCAGAGTGATAGAAGAAGTAGCCGGTGATGACTACGAAGACTGGATCAAGGATGAAATCCTAAGCCCTAATAATATTAAGAATATGAAAATTGCTGGAAGTTTTGAAGGCGATAGAGAAAAGAACGAAGTAAAATACTACGATAATAGCCCTGATAATCAGATTTTATCCTTCGATGGGTCTGGGGAGAAAATTTACAAACCTTACGGTGCCGATGACATTGAAATGTTAGGACCTGCAGGTGGTTGGTTAGCTACAGGCATTGATTTAATGAGATTGCTTGTTCTAGTCGATGGTTACTCAAAACGATATAAAGACATTCTAAGTCCAGATTTGATCGATAAGATGGTAAATGGAGTAGGAGGAATAAAGCGACCTTTAGGATGGAGAAGCGTAAGCGGTGAACACTGGTGGCGCACTGGAACACTTTCTGGAACATCCGCACTTCTAACAAGAGATGTAAATGGTTATTCTTGGGTTATCATTGCCAATACAACACCGCGAAGAGGAGGCTTTCCAAGCACAAGCCGGTGGGCGATCAGAGAAGGAATAAAGCTTGTGCAATCATGGCCTTCTGAAGACCTTTTCGAACGTTCAGAATAAGGCATAAAAAAAGCCGATCTAGCGACCGGCTTTTAAACCAAGATTTAACCCTAATAACTATTGACTAGATAGTTGTTTTCTTATTTAGAAAGTCTGTAGTATTTCTTGTTAGCAAATTCACTTAAGTAATCCGCTTTGTTAACTAGCTTTCTTAATTCGTTATCATCAGAAGGGTTACCCGTTGCGATAAGGTTGTTTTCGTTATCGAAGATGTTTACCTCTTCAACTTCTTCTTCCATTTCTAAGTAAATTTCTTCTTCAAGAGCAAGCTCCTCTTCAGCGTAGAACTGCTCTACTTCAGCAATAAGCTCAGCTTCAAGGATTGACATTTTAGTATTACTTAAGTCGTTAGACTTTAAGTTACCAGCTTGGAATAAAGTAACAGCTGCAAGTAATACAGCGATTAGTGCACTTACGTTTTTGACTTTTGGGCTTCTGTTGTTTTTGACTATTGGGCTATTCATGATTTTATTTTTTAATTATTAACTGACCTGCCAATTAATTTGCAATGCCTGTGCCACAAATCATAAGTAACTGTAAATCAATAAGATAAAATTGACTGTACATTTTTGAACGAAAAAAAGTGTACGAATATCGTACACCTCTTGATTGGAATTGGTACACTTCTATTCGTACCGAAGTGCTTTTATTGGGTTGGCATTGGCTGCTCTGAATGCTCGATATGCAATCGACACAAATGATATGGCTACTGTAAGTAAAAAGGCAATGATGAAAATACCTGGCCCAACCTTAATATGATAGACAAATGAATCTAGCCACTGCTGTGTTCCAAAATATCCGAAAGGCACAGCTATTACCGTGGCCAATAAGATCAACCATATATAATTAGAAGAAAGCATCATTACCAAATTATTGGTACTAGCACCAACAACTTTTCGAATCCCTAATTCTTTTGTTTTTTGTTGAGCGACAAAAGCGATCAAGCTATACAGTCCTAGGCATCCGATAATAATGGCAATAATGGCTGCAAAATTGATAAAGTTGAATAAGGTCTGATCAACCGTGTAGTCAATAGCGATCTCATCAGTAAATACACGATAGTTTGGTACAAAATCCGCATTCATTCTTGAAGACACTTTGTCTAAATGTTGAGCAGCTTCAGAAAAGTATCCTGCTTTAACTTTTACAAACCCTTGATTATAGCCTTCTAAATCACCCTCGAATACCGATGGTCTAATTTCATTTCTCAAGTTGTCGCTATGGAAGTCGGCCAAAACGCCAATAACAATAGCATCTTGTGAGCTTCCATTAACATTTACGCGTTTTCCAAGGGCCGCTTCTGGACTTTCCCATCCCAGTTTTTCCAACACCATTTCAGTTACGAGCACCTTTTGAATACCACTTTTATAATTCGTTTCGCTAAACCAAGTTCCGGCAATTACTTTCAAGTTGAATAGATCTTTATAGTCTATATCCACGTGTTTGTAATCACAGACTACTTCATTTTTTTCATCGCTTTCTAAGTCTATCAGTGTAGTACTCCAAGGATTTATCGCATTGGGTCCACCTGTGCCAAAAGTAGCGGCCTCTATATATGGGCTTTCCAAAAGCTGAGCTTTAGCACTGTTTAATAAGTCACTATTAACTTGGTATCCCCCCGGAACAAAGTTTCCAAAAGTCATTATGTCTTCTGTGTTATAGCCGAGATCTTTGTCTTTGATATAGGAAAACTGACCGTTGAATATTAAGACAGCGATAACCAAGATTTGAGCAACAACGAACTGAATGGTAAGCAGGGAGTTTCTAACAACAGCTTTGCTGCCTCTTATTTGAGTAAACTTACTGCCTATTACTTCTAGTGGTTTAAATCGTACCAACATACCTACTGGATACAGCCCCGCTAAAAAAGTAATCACCACTGCCAATACTAAAGCAAAAAGAACAGAAGCTACTTCTAACTGCAGGTCAATACTGATGATAGATAAGCTTGTATTAATACTTTTTAGTAAAACTTCTGCAATCCAAAGTGAGAAGAAAGTAGAAGTAAGAGTGATTAGAAATAGCTCAAAAAAGAACTGATTAGATAAATGGCTTTTCGCACAACCAATAATCTTTTTTATTCCCACTTCTTGGCTCCGCTTTAAAACCTGTGCAGTGGATAGGTTCACGAAATTAATAGCACAAGTAGCCAAAATAATAAAGCCTATAATGATTAATCCATAAATAGAGTTTTCAGGAATTGTATAATTCAAACCACTATAACGGGCGTCGGTATGTAATGACTTTAATGGACCTAATTCAAATGAAATTGTCTCTGCGGCTTCCTCTCCTAAGTTATTTACTATAATTTCTGAAAATTGACTGGCCAATGCCTCTGCTTCAACCGTTTCTGGAAGCATTACCCACGTTGTACCTACACTGGTAATACTCCAGCTATTGCGTACATAGAATTCTTGCACTTTTGGCATCATAGCCACATTGCAAAGCATAGTATAAGGTAGGTTTGTATTATAGCGCGGATCGGCCACAATACCTCTTACTACACCCTTGGCCCTTCTAACAAAGTCCAACGTTTTTCCCATCGGGTCTTCCTCTCCAAAATATCGAATTGCCGCGCTTTCGGTAAGCACTACGGCCTGTGGATCTGTGAAAGCATCTACAGGATTACCGCGAATCCACTCTTGGTCGAACATCTCAAAGTATTCCTTATCGACAAACAAAGCTCCGCCTTCATCAAACTTCTTATCACCTTCAGCATCTTCAATGAAAATTCGAGTTTCAAGCGGACCAATAGTTCGTGAAACAGCCTCTATTTGAGGGTAATCTTGGCGTAAAACTTTGTGAAGAGGTTCAGGCGTTTCACTGGCATAATTAGACCCCCAGTTCGTTTTCTCTATAAAATTTACTCTATAAACTCGATCTGAATTTTCGTGAAAATGATCAAAAGTATATTGGTATTTGATCAAGGTGAAAATCACTATGCTCACCGTTAAACCGATGGTCAAACTCAATAGGTTCAGACCAGTATTCATCCTGTTTCGGATAAGGTTTCTAAAAGCGGTTTTGAAGAATATCTTGAACATGACGTTATAATTTAATGGTTAGCAGTGAATAATTGTTTGAATAAATACTCTTTCATATTTTCGGCCTGTCCGAAAGTATCTGGATTAAAGCCGTCAGTATTACTAAGCACAATGAGTGTTTCGGGTCCGTCAAGCGATGTCATAATCACTGAGGTAGAACCCAAAATACCTCCTCTTCTCTCTAGGACTTTAGGGTTATTCGCGATGAAAGGAGATTTAAAAGTCCAACAGCCTAGCGCTACGTAACCGAGCTTAGGATTAGAATCGAAGAGAGATTCTTTGGCCTTTGCCGAGAGCAATTTTTCTGATTTTAGTGCTTTTGTAAAGCTTACTAAATCCTGAATTGTAGAGTACATGCTCCCCGCCGCACCAAAGTTTTCTATATGTATTTTGAACTCCTCCTTTTTCTTCCCTTTCTGTATTTGGAAAGCAGGAGTTATATCAGCCGGTAGCTCCTTGCGTATTAATAAGCCAGTGTTTTTTAGTTGAAGTGGATCAATTATCCTTTCGGTGAGATTCTCCGCAAATGATTTTCCCGTAAGTTTTTCAATGACTTTTCCAGCGATAATGAAATCAACATTGTTGTATTGAATGTCATTGCCAGGTTTGAAAGATGCCTTCTTTGTAGCGAACTTTTCAATCATTTCATCGGCACTATACCCACTGAGAAATGAAGTCCTACTTTCCTTTTTTAAACCTGAAGTATGTTGTAAAAGGTTTTTGATCGAAATTTTACTCGCGTTGGTGATGTCGCTGTTCTGTAGTACTTCACCCACCTTAGTACTTAAAGAAAGCTTCTCTTCATCCACTAATTGCATGACCATCACGGTAGTAAATAGTTTTGTAATCGAAGCAATCTTGAATTTCGCGTTTACATCAATCGCTTGGCTTTCATCGATATCGTTAAACCCAGAGGCGACACTTATTTCGTTTCCATTCGAATCAATAGTGAGTACCGCACCAGAAAAGTTTTGACTCCTTAAATAAGCCTCTAAATTAGAGCTGTTGTCCGCGATGGACTGGCCGTAACTTTTATGGTATGTAAAAGATAGAATTGCGATAAGCGGAAGTAGGAAAATCTGTTTCATACGCTCTATAAGTCAACCTATATGCCATGTTTTTAAGTGCTTGATAATCAGGTTTATATAAGATTGTGTTCGAACTTTGTTCAGAAATGTTGTTCCGATCTGAAACAGATTTGTGTTCCAAACGAGAACATTTTTTAAACTTATTTTATGAAACAGAAGGAAAACGCGCATATCCTTATAATTGACGATGATCCAGACATTCTTCTTACTGGAGAAATCGTCTTAAAACAACGGTTTAGTAAGGTGTCTTGCCTAAACCATCCGGAAAAGGCAAAAGAAGTTCTTGACTTAGGTGAAGTAGAGGTTTTGCTGCTTGATATGAACTATTCTCCCGGAGCTAATGATGGCAAGGAAGGTCTTGAATGGATTTCTAAACTACATACAGCTTACCCACAAGTCAAAATCATTATTATCACCGCATATGGAGAATTATCACTCGCTGTTGAAGCCATGAAACGTGGCGCCACTGATTTTGTGACAAAGCCATGGGAATATGAAAAGATTCAAGTTTCTGTGAGCAACGCACTCAAATTGGCCCGTTCTGAAAAGGAAATCATAAGATTAGAACATAAACAACAAGGGTTAAAGCAAAACTTAGTGATCAAGTCTGATCAAGTAATTGCGGAATCAAACGAAATGAAGTCGGTCTTAAAGATGGCTGAAAAAGTAAGCCGAACTGATGCTAACGTACTCTTATTGGGAGAAAATGGTACCGGGAAAGGGCTTATGGCTAAACTAATCCATGAAATGTCACCTAGATCGGGAGAAGTATTTATGTCGGTGGATTTAGGCTCTATAACTGAATCTTTGTTCGAATCAGAATTATTTGGTCATAAAAAGGGAGCGTTTACTGATGCCAAAGAAGATAGGATGGGACGTTTTGAGGCAGCCGATGGAGGAACGATTTTTCTCGATGAAATTGGTAACCTCACACCGGCTATGCAGTCAAAATTGTTGACGGTGATTCAGAATCGTGAACTAACCCGTGTAGGAGAGAATAGGTCAAGAGCATTCGATGTAAGAATTATTGCCGCAACCAATTCAGATCTGGAAACTATGATCGAAAACGGTGAGTTCAGAGAAGATCTTTTTTATCGATTGAATACTATCGAATTTGACCTCCCACCTTTGCGCGATCGGTTAGCTGATATTCCACCTATGGTAGATTTCTTTATCAAGAAATTTTGCAAAAAATACGGTCAGAATATCCCTAGCATTCATCCAGAAGCAATTGCCAAACTCAAGAAATATCGTTGGCCTGGAAATATTCGAGAACTAGAACACGCCGTAGAACGAGCGATCATTCTAAGTGATGGTATTCGGTTAATAGCAGAAGACTTTAACCTAAAGAAACATGTGAAATCGGAGGGAATGATCAGCACTACCAACTTAGAAGAGCTTGAAAGACTAACCATTGAAAGGGTTATTAAATCTAGTGAAGGAAATATGAGTAAGGTGGCAAAAGAGCTAGGAATAGGCAGAACTACACTGTATAGAAAATTAGAGAAGTATGGCTTTCAATAGATTCTCTATTCTAGTAGCGATTCGACTGGTTCTAATAGGCGCAACCATGTTTGCTGGCATATGGTCGTTTTTCGAAACCGATTCGTATATGTCGCCCATTGGTTTTAGTGTATTGACATTAGCACAGTTTGGTATGCTGTTCTATTTCATAAACCAAACGCGCAAAGACCTGCTCGTTTTCTTCAAGTCATTTGACAACCGAGATTTTAATAAAGCCTATACGGAGCATGTTTGGGGGCAAAGTAAAGATGAATTGAAAGTGGCTTTCAACAACGTTTTAAAAACCTTTAAAACGCTTTCTCTGGAAAGAGAAGAACAATACCAATATCTAAAGCTCATCAATGAACACGTTTCTGTTGGGTTAATTAGCTATAAGTCTGACGGACGGATTGACCTCATGAATAAATCAGCTTCGCAATTACTTGGTGTGCCGCCTCTAGGTAAAGTGAACCAATTGGAGAATCATGATCCAGTGCTTTGGGAACAAATTCAATCATTAGCGGTTGGTGAACAAACCGTAATTGTACCCACTACTAGTAAGCGAAAACTGGCAGTGGCTAACAAACGCTTTAAGCTGGCAGAAGAGGATTATACCTTAATCTCTTTTCAAGACATTTCAGCGGAACTGGAAGAGCGAGAAATGGATGCTTGGCAGAAGCTTATTCGCGTGCTGACTCATGAAATAATGAATTCAGTAACACCCGTTGTTTCCTTGACTACCGCAGTGAAAATGATCATGCAAGATGAAAAGGGCAAGCTTAAAGCTGAAGCCTTACCGAGAGAGGATTTAGAAGATGTTTTCAAGAGTATGGTAGCCATTGAAAAACGAGGGCAAGGACTTTTGGGCTTCGTTAAAGCCTATAGGGATTATACAAGGCCTCCAGTTCCAGAAATTGCCAGGGTTAACCTTTTTTCTTGGCTGAATGATACGCTTCAAATCTATAAGACGGAAATGGACGGTGTCACTGTCAATATAGATCGAAATATTGCTGAAGATCACTTTATTGAAGTTGATGAGAAGTTGATGAGTCAAGTCTTCATCAACCTCCTAAAAAATGCCGCTGAAGCGATGAAAGGAATGGAATCGCCACACATCGATATCAGCGCGAATTACATAGATGAAAAGATGCACTTATCCATTACCGATAATGGCCCTGGAATTCCTCTTAATATTTTAGATGAGGTTTTTGTACCATTCTTCACCACTAAAACTGAGGGCAATGGCATTGGTTTAAGCCTTTCCAAGCAAATTATGAAAGCCCATAGGGGAGATATCACTGTTGAAAGTGGTTCTTTGGGAACCAAGTTTACTTTGAAAGTTTAGTTCGTGTAAACGTTGTAAATCAACTCAACTACTTATTATAGTTAAAATGATTTTGGTTCAATAAATCTGACTGAGATAAAAGGTTATTACCTCTTTTCTTAATAAGGCCTTTTTCTACTAGCTTTTCAAAGGTTTTAATTGCCTGTTCAAGCTCCTTAAACTTATTGCTTTCAGAAAACACTTCATTCAATTCATGGATAGTTTCTGAAATAGATTTTTCTGTTTCTGACATCTTAAATGAACTTTCTGGTATGTACAAAATTACGATAATTTACTGACTTTACATAGTCTGACATGATCTCATAGTATTCTCTAATTAGACCTCTTCTCTCCTTATTATCACTATAATCATCTATTTCAAGTTTTAGTTCTTTCAGAGATTCAATATCTATTGGCCTACCATGTGATTTCCATTCGGTATTATTACTCAGGTGTCCAGCAATCTCTTTTGCCCTCTGAATTTTTTCACTCTTAGTTACTTTCGTTCCTTTTAATTGGCTATTGGTCCTGTGCGTATTCCAGTTTTTAAATTTATACTTGACAAGCCATTTCTCAAGAAGGTCGATAGTTAGATCTCGTGCTTGCTCATACTCTCTCAATTCTGCAAGATCAAAGTCTTTTAATATTATAAACTCAGCCTGACTTAAAGTATTGTTTTGTGCCTTTGTTAAAAGCTCATTAATCTTGTCCAAATAGCCTAAGGCTGCGACTAACTTACCTTCTTTGTTTTGTACCTGAGGGTCAATTGGTCCTAAGACAGAAAAATAATCCATATGTATACTATCTCCACTCATACAAAAGATTGTTCCCGCACTATATGAGTAATCTGGTATTATGAAATGTACTTCTTCATAATGCTTTCTCAGAATGTTAACAAATCTCTCAACAACATTTGCACTTCCTCCTCCAGTAGTGAGAATGATATAGATTTTATCCTTTTTATCACTGTCGTTAGATAAGTCTTCTACTATTCTCAGAAATGTATTTTCATTGCCGCCTTCAAAAGGCCCATAATAGCAAAGGACATCAGAATTGAAATGACTTTCTAATGCGAGAATTTTTTTATTCAAAAGCTCATGAATTTTATTATCTAAAGCTGGTTTCATAATTTGTGTGTGTTGTTTATTGTTTAAATATACTATAACATCTCGTTAGCCAAGTTCGCTAACTCAGAACGCTCACCTTTTTCCAAAGTAATATGGGCATAAAGTGGGTGGTCTTTTACACGATCGATCAAATAAGACAATCCGTTAGATTGAGAATCTAAGTAAGGCGTATCGATCTGATTAACATCACCCGTAAAAACAATTTTAGTATTCTCACCAGCTCGAGTGATTACCGTTTTTATTTCATGCGGTGTCAAGTTCTGTGCCTCATCCACAATAAAATAGATATTCGATAAACTACGGCCTCTGATATAAGCTAAAGGTGTAATCAAAAGCTTCTCTTTGTTGACCATTTCAGTAATGGCCTTAAACTCTTTATCCGTTTCCTTGTACTGGTTTTGGATGAATTTCAGGTTGTCCCATAAAGGTTCCATGTAAGGATTCAGTTTGGACTTAATATCTCCAGGTAAATAGCCGATGTCTTTATTGCTAAGTGGCACAATAGGTCTGGCTAAATAAATCTGTTTGTACTCTCTGCGTTGTTCTAAAGCTCCGGCAAGTGTTAAAAGTGTTTTGCCCGTTCCGGCTACACCTTGTATTGTGACAAGCTTAACATCGGGATTCATAATGGCATGAATAGCGAATGTTTGCTCAGCATTTCTAGGCTTAATTCCCGAGATAGGCCTTTTATCAATCCGTTGGATAGAACTATCTGCAACATTGTGATAAGCTAAAACCGAACTCCTATCACTCTTTAGGATAAAGTATTTGTTCGACTTAGATTTCTTCTTTAAAATTTCTTCAGGTGATAGTGTGCCATCTTCATATAGATGATTAATAACATCAGAAGTCACTTTCTCGGTCTCAATCTTTCCGTTTTTAATCGAATCAACGTTTTTGATTTTGCCTGTTTCATAATCTTCTGCACGCAGGCCCATGGACTTCCCTTTTAACCTAAGGTTAATGTCTTTAGAAACCAGAATAACGGGCCGACCCGGATTCTCATCTTGTAAGCGCAAGGCCGCATTTAGAATCCGATGATCGTTTTTCTTTTCACCAAATACTTGGTTGGCATCTAAACTATCCCCTGTGCCCGCTTCCATCACTACTTTAAAGCTTCCACGGGTTTTTCCGTTTAGTGGAATCCAATCTTGAAGCGATTTGTCTTTGGCCAGCTTATCTAGCAAGCGCGTAAACTCTCTTGCTTCAAAGTTTTTAGTGTCATTTCCCTTTTTAAACTGATCCAGTTCTTCAAGCACGGTAATAGGTAAACCTATATCGTGTTCTTCGAAATTCATGATGGCGTTGTGTTCAAAAAGGATTACGGAAGTGTCTAATACAAAAATCTTCCTTTCGGTCTTCTTAGCTCTCGGCATATAAGGAGAATGATCGTTAGTGGGTAGAACGTTGAATTAAGTTATGAAAAAATCGATTCAAACACGTGCCTCAAGTAGGCTTAATATTTATTTAATATTCACCTTTTTTTAAAGCATTGTGAATGAAGGATTTAGTCCAATTCAGACATCCTTGAGTAATAGATTAGTGGCTTTGATATCAGTTGTTCAAGAATTGGTATTCGTTAGAATTTGAGTTTCTTCCAAGTATTTTTCAGCAATAAGGCGCCTATAAGGGCAATTGCAAGAAGAATAACACCATTTGTTATATTTCCATAAATGAACATTCCGGTAGAAAACAAGGCGCTATAAACGATGATAATACCTAAGAACATTGCTAGAATGTCGATACTCAGGCGTCCAGTACCCTTTTCTAAATTGATGTTTTCAGTTTTCGCCAATACTTTAAAACCATTCCAGCCAGAACCATAAGGTTTCACTTTGTTATAGAACGAAGCTAATACGCTATAATCAGTAGGTTTAGTTACTAGCGTAACGCTTACCCAAGCAATTGTGGTTACACCCACGCTAATCAATAATTTATAGTCGGCTGATAACTCAAACAATGCAGCTGAACTGAAACCTTCTACATTTAGAAATAGAGCGAGCACAAAGGAGACAATCATGCCTGTAATTTCAGAATAGGCATTAATTCTCCACCAAAACCATCTTAGTATAAAAATAGACCCAGTTCCAGCACCTATTGAAAGTAAAATTTGGAATGCTTGGTAAGCGTTAGTCAAGACTAAAGCGAATAAACCCGCTAGAATCATCAGAATAACCGTAGAAAATCGGCCAACCCTTACAAGCTCTTTATCAGATGCCTTTGGTTTAACAAAACGCTGATAGAAATCAAAAACCACATAAGAAGACCCCCAGTTCAAATGAGTCGATATTGTCGACATAAATGCAGCAATTAATGAAGCTACTACAATGCCAAGTAATCCTTTCGGGAGCGTTAAGAGCATAGCTGAGTAACCCAAATCATTACCAAGTTTATCAGCAGAAACGTTTGGGAAAGCTGTTTGAATAGAGGTCAAATCTGGATAAACAACTAATGAAGCCAAAGCGATGATAATCCATGGCCAAGGCCTTAAGGCATAGTGCGTAATATTGAATAAAAGCGTTGCCGAAACAGCATTCTTTTCGTTCTTGGCCGATAGCATACGTTGGGCAATATAGCCACCACCACCAGGTTCAGAACCAGGGTACCAAACGCTCCACCATTGTACGGCAATTGGTATTACAAGAAGTGAGATAAATAATTCACGATTGTTGATATCAGGAATAATACTAAGTTTTGAAGCAATTTCAGGTCTTTCAACCAGCGCAGTTAAGCCACCAATTTCAGGAAGGTTTACGATGTAAACAGCAGCGGCAATTGACCCGACCATGGCCACAATAAACTGTAAGAAATCCGTGAGAATGACACCACGGAGCCCACCTAAAGAACTGTAAGCTACCGTAATTAAAGAAGCGTAAACTACAGTTTTCCATGGTTCTAGGTCAAACATAACCTCGCCAATCTTTATGGCTGCCAGACAAACTGAGGCCATGATCATTATGTTGAAGAAAACGCCTAAGTATATCGCTCTAAAGCCTCTAAGAAAAGCCGCCTCTTTGCCACTATATCGCTTTTCGTAAAATTCCAGATCTGTTAAAACTCCTGATTTTCTCCAAAGCTTAGCATAAACAAATACCGTGAGCATACCGGTAATCAGGAAAGCCCACCATACCCAGTTTCCTGCTACTCCATTTTGTCGAACAATGTCCGCTACTAGGTTTGGCGTGTCAGCAGAAAAGGTAGTTGCAACCATAGAAATACCTAAAAGCCACCATGGCATGTTTCTGCCTGAAAGAAAAAATTCCTTAGAACTAGAGCCTGCTTTTTTGGAAACGAATAGCCCGATGATCAGGAAGACCACAAAAAATATAACAATGATGGCCAGATCCAGCGAAGAGAGATTCATATTTAATCAAGAGTTAAATTGACTTGTGTGAAGTTTTTCGTCAACTTCGACCCACCAATATATAAAGAATTTTAGGAGGAAATTATGGATTTGACTTTAGTAGTGCTGGCCGCCGGAATGGGGAGTCGATATGGAGGAAACAAACAATTAGACGGTATTGGGCCGAATGGCGAAATCATTATGGATTATTCAATTCATGATGCCATCAATGCTGGATTTACCAAAGTAGTGTTCATTATTCGAACGGATTTAAAAGAGGCCTTCGAAACACACTACGCCAATAGGTTTCAAGGCAAAATTAAGATGGAATATGCATTCCAAAACGAGTATACTGAGCATACGGCCGCTTATGAAAGCATTAGAAAAAAGCCTTGGGGCACAACACATGCTATTTTAGCTGCAAAGCATCTTATTAATGAACCATTCTTAGTTATTAATGCTGATGATTACTATGGAACCGAATCTTTTGGAGAAGCTGTAGAAGCAATCAAAGGGTTGAAGGAGAACGAGCACTTAATAATGGGCTATGAACTAGTAAATACCCTTTCTGACCATGGCACAGTGAATAGAGGTGTTTGTCAGGTTGATGAAAACATGAACCTAACGGGCATTAAAGAAACTTTAGCGATTGGAAAAGACGGCAACGAAATTTCGTATGAAGAAGACGGACAACGCCACACCTTAAAGCCCGATACTTATGTATCGATGAATTTTTGGGGCTTTCCAGCATCAGTACTTCCTTTGTTCGAAGAGAAGTTCATTGATTTTGTTAAAGACAATAACGAGGACCCAAAAGCAGAGTGCTTCATTCCTGTTGAAGTTGATAACTTGATGAAAGAAGGAAAGGCTACTGTCAAAGTAGTACCAACCTCAGCATCATGGTTGGGCGTTACTTATCAAGAAGATAAGCCGCATGTGGTGAGTGGTATTAATAAAATGATTGCGGATGGTGTTTATCCGAAAGAAGTAAAATAATGGAAGCCGTTAAAAAGGCACTTCAAGCATTTAATATTAAAGGAGCAGTCGATCAGATTGCTCTTTTTGGTTCAGGCCATATCAACGATACCTATCGTGTATCAGTGGGCGAAGAAGAATATTTACTTCAACGATTGAACGAGAAAGTTTTCACCAATACAACGGGTATTGAAAATAACCTTGCCCTGCTACTTAAAGAAAACTCATCACTATTCGTTAAGCACTTTAAATCCAAGGAAGACACTTTTCATTACAAGAATGAAGACGGTGTTTGGCGATTGACTACTTTTCATGCCGATGACTATTCACCACAAACAGCAGGTAATTTAGTAGAAGTAGCCGAGTCTGCTAAAGGCTATGGCGCGTTCATTGCTTTTACAAATGACTTTGAATTGAATCTATTCCAAGAGATCATTCCAAGGTTTCATGAACTCGAATGGAGACTAAAACAATTTGATAATGCTTTAAGAAACGATTTGGCCAATCGCTCTTTAGAAGTCAAAGAATTCGTAAGCCAAGTCAATAATCACCGAGCTATTGGGGCTAAAATGAATTCACTTCTTGTCGATGGTTTGCCTACTAGGCTGTGCCACAATGACACAAAGCTCAACAACAGCCTTTTAGCCAAGTCAGATAGTACTTTTCAGAAAATAATAGATTTAGACACGCTAGGTCCGGGTACTGTACTCTACGACTTTGGCGATCTCATGCGTACAACGCTTTCCAATACCGATGAAAATGAACTTGAAGCATCAAAAATTAGAGTGAGGCCAGAATATTATGAGACTTTAAAAGAAAACTTCTTGAGCACCTCATCCGCTGTTTTAAGTCAACTAGAAATTGAAAATCTGTTTTTTGGAGGTCAGTATATGACCTATATGATGGCGGTTAGGTTTTTGACGGATTATATAAATGGAGATATTTATTATAAGACTTCATTCGAGAACGAAAATTTGGTGCGCTCTCAAAATCAATTGACCCTTTTAGAATTAATAAATGCTTATGAAAGAGAAATCGGCTAATTATTGGATAGAACAGCTTCAACTCCAAGCACATCCGGAAGGTGGATTTTTTAACGAGACGTATCGGTCAAAAGAGAAAGTCAATAAAAGTGATTTACCAGATCGCTATCAATCAGATCGTGTTTTTGGTACTTCTATTTATTTTCTGCTCACCACCGAAAGTGTTTCTAATTTTCATAGACTCAATTCAGATGAAATATGGCATTATCATCAAGGCGGTAGCGGGGTTATTCATATGATTTCTCCAGAGGGGAACTTGTCATCGAAAAGAATAGGTAGTGATATATCTGCTGGTGACTCTCTGCAAGTTACTATACCGCGAGATCACTGGTTTGCTGCCGAGGTAGTTGAAGAAGACTATATACTTGTTGGTTGTACGGTATCACCCGGTTTTGAATTTCAGGATTTTGAATTAGCCGATCGAGCACAGTTAGTGTCCAATTTTGCTGATTTTTCAGCCCTTATAGAAAGATTCACAAGGGGCTA
The DNA here is from genome assembly GCF_049099775.1 of Roseivirga sp. Taxonomy (GTDB): domain Bacteria; phylum Bacteroidota; class Bacteroidia; order Cytophagales; family Cyclobacteriaceae; genus Roseivirga. Next base: position 197,958 of record NZ_JAGDZM010000007.1, read on the forward strand.
GTCTCACGGCGCTGTCTCAGAAAATACAAACCAACGAGTGTTAGAATTATAATACTGGTCCATAGAGGCCATGATTGATTCGTCTTGAAATTAATTGGCGTCGTTTCTCCGAGAATGAAAAAACTCCCCCAATAATATGGGTTTGCAGAAACGTTGTTAGCATTGCTAAGGAAATCCAATTTAGCTAGTCTAAGTGCTTCATCTTTGTCTCGGCCATCTTTCAAATAGATATAAAAGCGGTCCATAATTTTTGGAGCAACAGCGTCTGAAACCTCCCACTGGCTCAACAAAAGGCTCCCTACTCCGGCTGCATGAAAACCTCTCCCTATGCTCATTATGCCTTCACCGCTCACAATTTTGCCAGCTCCGGTTGAGCAAGCGCTTAAAACAGCCATTTCTGCTTTTAAATCAAGATCGTACAACTCAAAAGGATAAAGTCGTCCGTCGTCCAAAGAATCACTAAGGCTTGGTTGATTAAAATATAGATAAGAATTGTTCAGTTCGGAATCATTAATAACACCATGCAAAGCAAGATGGAGTATGGAATAGTCTGGGGCCTTATTCTTAAAGGTAGCTTCAGTAGCTTGAGCGCCATAAAGAAAATCACCATTTAACAGCTTGCCTATTTCATCTATTTCTGACGCGGTTCCTTGAATTTCAGAAAGGTCAGCATTGCGAAATGTAAAAATGTTAGCCACACTTTTTTCATTCTCTCCAAAAGCTAAGGCCAAGACTTTACCATTTGAACCGTTGCTTTTGTTGGGCTTATCACGTAATAGGTTCAGAGAATAGGCATAACTAATTTGAAATTCCTTCATCAAATAAGGAAGCGATTTAAAATCCTTAGTTTCACTTTCACTGGAGAGTAAAAGGTCAAAATTGATATTCCACAAAGATTTTTCAGGGAGTATTACCAGCTTGTCCTTATCTTCAAGTTGTTCTGATAAAGGATCAATAAGTAACTTATATAAGGCTTCACTACCTGCTATATAAGACTCCAGATTGTCATTGTCTTTGGATAAGGTCAAATGATTGTTGATTTGTTCGTTTAGTTGACCATTAATTTTTTGTACTAGTATTTCAACTTGAGAAGTTGTAATAATTATTGTGTATAAACTGCTATCGTTTAGGAAGTATTCAATAGCTGCTTCATTAATACTTAGGTTTTGCTGATAGCTTTCGATTGCTCTAGGTGGATTGTCTGTTTTGAAGTCATTATAAGTTAAACCTTCGACATTTACTTGTCGTCCTAATTCATTCTGTTTTTCCGTTAAATCAAAAAGGCGTTGATTATAATATGAGAGTTTGACGGAGTCTAGTGTTTCATCCTCTTCTACTTGAATGATGCTTAGTATTTGACTTTTGGTAAATGAAACTTCTTTATTCACCATTCTAATTTCTCTAACCAATTCAGAGGTAGGGGAGAGTATACGTGTGTTTTCATTTTTGAAACGATTATAACTTGTTCCAATGGCACGTGAGCTTTCCGAGTATTGAACAAACAGTTCTTTAAACTCTATTTCCTCCAATAATTCCATTTTATGCATTCGTACCAGAATGTTTAAAATGTCAGAATAGGAATCATGAAAGAGTTCAACTATACGAGCAGCATCTTTTTCTGTGGTTGCCTCAAATAGTAGTTCGGCAAGCAGATCAATAGTAATTTCATATTGTTGATAACTTTTCGAAAGCCAGTCTACATTATCACTCTTTAGATATTGAGCATACATCGATTTAGCCGATTCTCTTAAATAACCAATAGTATTTTCTGCATTAATTAGGTCATGAGTGGGTATTGCAGATAGCTCATCAGATATGTTGGTAGAATAAGAATTGGATTCAATTGCCTTTAAGAAAATAGCGGTAGCCTCATCAAATTGTTGGTTGTCAAAATAAGATCTTGCCAGATTATTCAGTGTATAGGATACTTGCGGGTGTCTCTTTCCATAAATTTTGGTAAACCTATCGTAAGCATCTGAAAAATAGTCCTCTGCAGCGTCAAATTTCCCTTTCTTGGATTTTACTATACCTGACCGAACCATTATACTACCAAACACCTCATGGTTCTCATCTTTTATTTTTTTACTTAATTCTAATCCTTTATTGATAGCCTTTTGTGCGTTGTCTAAATCACCTTTTTCTATATAGTTGTCCGCTACATACAAATGATCCATAATCATTGAATGATCAAATTCAAATTCGCCTTTTTCTTGTGCTTCTATGGCTTGCTTATATATGCTTATTGACTTGTCGTACTCCCCTTTTTCCATGTGAATGAATCCAAGGCTTGAGATGACAGAGTATGTCCTTGAATTGTATCTGCCTAATTTATTCTCTAGAATCTCTAGTGCTTTTTCAGTATAAAGTTGAGCCTCTTCTAACCTGCCATCCTGAATAAAAATCATTGCCATTCTATAATATGAATCGGCTAAATCTGGATGATCGGCAGGCAACGATAATTGCCGTGTTTTTAGACTTTTTTGGGCATAGTATGTAGAAGAATCATATCGTCCTTTTTGGTTATGCGTTGCACTGAGGTTGCTGTAAACGAATGATCTATTTCTATGATTTTCTGGTAGCGCTCTTTCAACGATAGATTTCTTTCGGTAGTAATAGAATAGAGCGGAATCATAGTAGCCGTTTTCATGAAAATATCCTCCTAGATTTCCGAAAATATCCGATTTGTCAATATCGTTTGTCACATTTGATTCTGATTCATTCAAAAGCTCAATGGCCTTCTTGTAACCAATTAATGCCAAATTAGCTTTGCCGGTATAAGTGAGCCCTATGGCTTTTAATCTATAACTTTCGGCGAGTTCGGGCTTGGCGGAAGGAAAATTAGCTTCGTGATAGAATATTAAATCGTTTAGATATTCAATAGCAGAATCTAGGAGCCCAACGCTTAGCATAGTAATGGCTAAATCTTTTTTTAATTGAACAATTAAGAAATCAGGCTCATCCAACTCTTTTAGTACGTCCAAAGCTTTATTATACTGGTTTGAAGCTTTTATGAAGTCCCCATCACGAACTTCAAAAACGACCCCTATCCTACGATAAAACTCTGCAGTAAGTAGGGGGTTTTCGAACGAAAAAACTTTCATCTGATCTAAAGCATCCTGAGCAAAATATTCTGAACTATCGTATTGAACCTGATCAAAGACTACGACTGACTTTTTATTTAAACTATGAAAATAGCCCGCCGTATCTTGTTCTATTAATAAGGCCGTAGCAGCCAATTCTAAGTAGTGTTTTGCGCTGTCTAAAGACTTGGATTCCATTAGAGAATCAGCTTTTTCTTGATAAATGCGACCCAAAGAATTGGATTGCTGCCCTAAACAGGGCGATATGGAGCTGATTATTAAAATTAAGAGCCAGAAATTTTTCATAATCTATACTTTGGTTTGTTAAACCGGTGGGCTTTACACAAATGAGGTGACTAAAAAACCAACAATTGAAATACTAGCATACATATAATGTATGATTAGCAAGTTCTAATGTTTAACTCGAATCTAATATAAAAGAAACGTAAGCGTAGAATATAGAGGAGAATAACTAACAATATTTTGTTAAGAAATAAAGATTTAAAAGGGACTAGATCGTGGAAAGTTTATTTCTTAAATAAAAAGGCGCTCGTAAAAAGCGCCTTTTTAAAGATGTTAATTAAAACCAGAAGTGTGATTTGGTACAATCCGCACCATTTTCGCCAAAAGAAGTATCACAATAGTCTCCACCTGGAATAGACGGCGTCGCCAATAGTCTAATGCATCTACCATAAAGGACGGTCTCTAAACCTGGTTCCCATTCACAATTGTTTGATGAAGCTGACAGCGGATTGATCATCACAACCATCGCTGCAGCTACCATAAGTTTACTTACTAACTTTCTCATTTTTAAAATAATTTAGGTTAAACATTTATTTATTAATTGATACATAATCGTACAATTCGAATTTGAGCATGTCCTCATTGGCTGTAGGGACATGTTGATGTATGCCCTCTCTTCCAAAGAAGAGATTTAGGCGCATATCGGAGCTTGTTTTTACTTCGCCAGTTTTCTTCATGTCTTTGTCCAAGATCACGAGACGTCTATCTAGCTTTGTTACACCAGCTTTTTGTTTGTCAAGCGAAAGTCCGGGTATACAGTCTCTGAGATAAATTTTTCTAATAGGATCGTAGTGTATCTTTCCATATTTACCTTGAGAGAAATAATATTCAGAGGCACCGGTTTTCGATTTTAATTGACTCTTTGATATAGACTCTGCATCGATTATTACTTCGCTTCTTGCTGGGATACTTTCGATAAGATTTCCGTCAAAGTCGATTAGATAAATGTTATGATCTAAGGGATAACTTACAGCGATCCTTTCCGATTCCTTATCAAATGCCCATGAGATTCTGTGTAGGTCGAATCCCCACGTTCCTTTAGTGAATACGTCTGGGTAAGACAGGAAATAATTGTAATCTCTATTTTCTAAACCAACTTTCATTGCGTAGTCAGAGCGGTAACTTTTATTTCTTCCACCATACTTCATCCCGTTTTGTATGTTTAGTAAAATGGCTTCATTGTCATGCAGCAACATTGGTGCAAATGGAGCGATAACGGCTGATGGTAGGCTCGTATCTCGGAATGAATCGAAACTGTTGATTAGTTCAGATTCACCATTTACGAGAAATAATTGCCTCCGAGTTCTGTTGAGTATAAAGATTGAATCGAGGTTGTGGATGAAATAGCCAGAATTGAATCCTTCTAAGTTTCCTATACCATTGGGTCCTTCAAAACTTAATGGTATTGTAAATGCTAACTCTTTTCTATTGATATTATAGAGGTTGATCTCTTGTTTAATGCTATTTAGCATTGTAAAGTATTCGATCCCATCCTCTTCTAGGTATTGATAATGGAGGAAATTGGTAGCCGTCATGCTGTCAACGGGAATTTCGTATTCTCCAATTTTTTTTAAAGTATGGGTAAGCTCAGGTTCGATGTAATTGTCAATTGTGCTTCGTGATTGACATCCAGTAGATATGATAAGTATGAGTAATAAACTCGTTGAGCAGTTCAAGATCGATTTCATATTAATGCAGTTTTAAGAGTGATTAAGTTGAATTTTGAAAGGCATGCCTATATTTCACTTGGATACTCGTTAGTCTTACTAACTGAGAATCTGTCGCGTAGATCAATTATGACTTGCTTGTTGTCTGGTGATAGAAACTCTATATCCAATACTTCTCCATTACTAAGTTGAATAATCAATGGATAGATGGAATCGAGTTTGCCTTTTGAGAAGGTCCCCTCTTGATCGATATACACGTAATCCTTCTCAGAGATGTCTTTGCCAAGCCGAATCTTCAGTGTCTTAACAGAAGGAATTCTAGTAAATATGAACTGGACCTTCGTGGGGTCGTAGTTAGCTTCTTTGTAAAAGTGGTCCGCAGTGCCAATGCAACCAGAGCATCCGGTTCTGGGGATCACTACTAAAACTTCCTTTTCACTAAACTTCTGTCCTAGTGCCGATGACTTACTTTCAAGTGCTAGGCCTATTTCATTGGATAACTCTTGCTGAGGATTGCAAGCTGATATTAGAGTGAATATTATTATGGTAAATGAAAATTTGTGGTAATGACTAAATCTTTTCATAACGTTTGTTCCATTGGCTGCTTAAGACAGCCCTAAGGCTTTGCTTAGTTCATAGGTATATTCTCCTAATCATGAAAAGGTCATCACGGAGCGAAGTTTTTTTTGAAATTATTTTTGAAAATCTTTTTATACCAGCTAAATCGCGTTGTGAGATATTCTTATTAGAGTTACTAAATAATTAGGTTGAAGAAAGATTTATCGGATAAAGAGATAGTTGATTTAATCCATTCTGACGAGAAAAAGATGGTTGATAAAGCCTTTTATTATCTCTATAGTCGAGATTATCAATCTATTAGAAAGTTCATCAACTCGAATAGCGGTACCGATGACTGTTCACAGGAAGTATTTCAAGAGACTCTAATAATTTTCTTTGTTAAAGTTCAGAAGGGTTTATATAAGCTAGAAGGAAGTGTCGGAGGTTATCTTTTTTCGATTGCCAGAAACCTTTGGCTCAAAGAATTGCAAAAGAGACGATTGTCAATTTTCACAAGTATAGATGACGGTCAGGACTATTTTGAAGAAGAGAATATTTTAGTTTCACATAAGAAACTAAAAAAGGTACTTAAACTGTTAGGAGTTTCTTGTAAGCGTATACTTGAAGATTTTTATTTTTTAAAACAAACTATAGCCGAACTGACCGAAAAACATGGTTTAGGCAGTGAGGCGGCAATGAAGAATAAAAAATATAGATGCTTAAAGGGCTTAATTGAATTAGTAAATAAGAATAAACTGGAAAGGTCAGATTTTTCCGAAAATGATTGAAAGAATTGACATAGCACTGCTTGAGCAATACAAAAACGGAGAGATACCTGCCGATAAGGTACTCCGTTATGATGGCACTCAGGTATCTGATAAGGAGCTTAGAATCGCCTTGGAGGATTTTGAGAATCTCACTATTCAGTTGAAGGCGGTAGATCTAGGGAAGAGTCTAAAGCATATCCATGAGCAGGTAATAACCAACGAACGCAAAGCTTCTAAATTTAGAATATGGTCAGTAGCTGCGGTCTTTGTTCTGATTGCTTCTTTTTCTTATTTGTTGCTGAAGCCTTCACAACCTGAGTTTTCTGATTACTTCAACCACTTTGATCAGTTGATGATTTTTAGAGGTATCGATTCGTTAGGTGTTTCGGATGGAATTGAGGCTTACGACCGTAAAGAATATGATATTGCTTACTCTAAACTAGAAGGTATCACAGGGCTTTCATATGAAGGCAGGTACTATTTGGCTATTAGTGCACTTGGTAGCAATCGGTCAGCTGAAGCGATTACCATATTTGAGGAACTGAGTGAAGATGATTCGAATAAGTATTACCAGCAGATAAGGTGGTATTTAGGCTTGTCCTTTTGGCAGTTTAAAGATGAAGATGCTGCGATTAATATATTGAATCAAATTTCAAAAGGAGAATATAAATACGAAGAGTCAATTAAGCTGATCAAGGCATTAAGTGATTATTGAGACTGTATGATACACTTTTGAATTTCAGGATTTTGAATTAGCCGATCGGGATACCTTGTCATCCGCTTATCCTGAGTACCAAACTTTGATTCATCGATTTACGAATAACTCAAGGTGACTTGGAAACAAGCACGAAAAACAAACTCAAACATTAATGATATTAACGACAACTAATACAATTGAAGGCCATGTGGTGACAGACTATCGTGGTGTAATTACAGGCGAAGCCATTATTGGTGCCAACCTATTTAAAGATATTTTCGCAAGTATTACCGACCTCGTCGGTGGCCGCTCGGGGTCATACGAGCGCGTACTTCGCGAAGCAAAAGAAAATGCAATGATGGAACTTGAACATCATGCAAAAGCACTTGGGGCAAATGCTGTAATAGGCATCGATTTGGATTATGAAACCATCGGACAAAGCGGCAGTATGCTGATGGTGACTGCAAGTGGTACTGCTGTTTCGTACCAGTAATTAGGTATAAATATTTTCTATCCAAAGCCTTTCTCTAGCGAGAAGGGCTTTTTTTATTTCATCTTATTCGGAGGTACAAATTTAAATCTTTGCCCTCCAACGGCTGCTTCATACATTAAACCTCCTTTGGCCATCGTAAATACAGCAACACCATCTGTGTATTTAGCGTCTGCGGAAATTCCAGATTTTAATGCAACCGCTGAAACTTGGGCAGCAAATTGAAGTTCGTTTTCTCTAAAGCGTTCGAAAGCATCTGAATCTTCAAAGAAAATTATCTCGCTATAGGCTTGACCTCCGAATTGAAAACCAAAAGAGATTTGCGTCATATTTACGCCCCCTACAACTTCTCCCTTTTTATAGACAACACCCTTTCCTGCAGCACCACCTATTCCTATAGCGCCTTTGCCAATAGAAGGGAAAATGGCATATCCATAGGCGTTTGAGGATAATTTTTTGAACCCAGCGTCTACTTTTTCAAATTCTGCTAGTGTTTGTTGGGCCTTTTTCGGATCGTGCTTCTTTCTTCTTTGCGCTGTTGCATCAAGGTTACTGAGGATAAGACTTACAAAAACTAGCGTAATTATTCTTAAGTGTTTCATGTTGTTTCTTTAACGAAATATTTATCGCCTTGGGCGGAAGGTTCAATGGTCAGTAAATTGGCCAATACTAATTTCACCAAGGTCTTAGAAGCCACAAATTTTGGAATGTTAGCTTTCTCAGCAAACGTAGAGACATTGGTAAACTTGTCTTCTTCCAGAATTTGCATCAGTTTTTTTTCCTTTTCACCGTAGTTAAAGCGTTCATCTCGTGTGTCATTCCTTCTTTTAAGGATTTGGCGCATTTCCTTGGATGTCTTTACACTTTCATCACCACAACGGATGTAGGCGGTGCCAATTTCTTGGTCAATATTTTCTGAAGCCCGATATGGTTTTTCATTCCCTTCAGGAATGTTAAAAACGGCAACCCCTCGTTTATCATTGATTTTCAGCAATTCGATTTGAAAGTCTATTCGAGGTTTAATTAGCTCTTTAATGGCTTTTTCTACCACAAAAGCTTCTCCTTCTATATTTCGGGTACCAGAAACAGTACCGTCATCATCAACACCCAATAGTAAACGCCCGCCTTTACTATTGGCAAAGGCAACTACTTCTTTTACAATTTTTTCGGGGTAGTTCGCTTTCTTTTTAAACTCAAGAATTTGTCCTTCTCCTTTAATTGCAATTCTCTTTAATTGAGCTAAATCCATTTAACTTCACCTAATTGAGTATTGAAAGTGGGGTGGCTTTATTCTAGATCTTCTTCTGTAAGGTCGTCTAAATCGGGCATTGAAAACATGCTGCTGAGTAAATCTTTAAACCTTGTTCCTGTATCTAGCGCTGATTTACTTAGCTTGCTGTATTCAGCTAAGCCATGAAGTACAAATTCCATTAGGAAGAGCGTTTCAGCTTTGCCAACCTTAGGATGTTTTGATTTTACGAGTGCTTCAAGACCAGGTACCGCCTTTAGGCCATCCTCATATATTGAGCCTTTAAGATCATTTAGTAAGTCAAGCGTGTAACCTTCACCAAACCACTCAATAATAGTTTTATAAGGGTTTTCCGACTTCTCTTTGGACTTGTCGTCTGGTTTTGGAAAATACTCCGTGAACATTGTTCTAACGGCTTTCCCTACCAGATTGTGAGCCACTATTCCAGGTCCTTCTTGTTCGCCTTCATATACCAGTTCTACTTTTCCTGTAATGGCTGGAACAACGCCTACAAAGTCAGATACTCTTATATAGGTCTGGGCTTCACCATTCATCAGAGCCCTTCTTTCGGCGGCACTGGCTAGGTTTTCATATGCAGAAATGGTCAGCCTTGCGGATACACCACTCTTTTCATCTACATATTCACTATCTCTTGCTTCAATAGCTATTTGTTCGATTAAGTTTTGAGCAATTTCATTGATCACCACTTTTTCTTTTTGAGCATCTTTGATATCGGCCTCTTGCGTAGTGATTTGTTTACTTATTTCTAATGTCTTAGGGTAGTGCGTGATGATCTGGCTATCGATTCTGTCTTTTAACGGCGTTACAATACTTCCTCTGTTAGTGTAATCCTCTGGGTTGGCTGTAAATACAAATTGAATATCTAAAGGCATTCTCAGCTTGAAACCTCTGATTTGAATGTCGCCCTCTTGAAGTATATTGAATAAGGCTACTTGGATTCTAGCTTGAAGATCGGGTAGTTCGTTAATAACAAATATGGACCGGTGCGATCGTGGCACTAAACCGTAATGAATAACTCTTTCATCTGAATAGGGCAGCTTTAGTGTTGCGGCTTTTATAGGATCTACATCACCAATAAGATCTGCAATTGATACATCAGGTGTTGCTAGTTTTTCAGCATAACGATCCGATCTATGTAGCCAAGCGATTGGTGTATCATCACCTTTTTCAGCGATAAGGTCAGCACCATACCTTCCCAAAGGGTTCAATGGGTCGTCATTGAGCTCTGAGCCTTCAATTATCGGCACATATTCATCTAAAAGTTCGGTCATCTGTCTGGCAATACGCGTTTTGGCCTGCCCTCTTAATCCTAGAAGGTTCATATTGTGCTTAGAAAGAATGGCTCTTTCAATATCTGGGATTACGGTATCTTCATACCCCCAAATTCCTTCAAAAGTTGGTTCTCTTTTTTGTAGTTTTTCAACTAGGTTTTCTCTCAACTCATCTTTGACCGATTTACTTTCGTATCCAGCTGCTTTGAGTTCTTTGAGTGTTTTTATAGACAATAATTGATCTGATGTCAATGCTTTATAGCTCATCTTAGAATTTTTTTCTTCTATTGCGTTTATAATCTTCAAATATGACGTGCCCCAAACCTTTCAGGCTGCTGTAGTACGCATTACCATTATTAGCAGTGGTAAATTCTTGTACAAATTGCTTTAAGTAAGGATCGGAGGCGATCATAAATGTGGTCACGGGAATATTCAACCTTCTACATTGTGTGGCCAAATTCAGTGTTTTATTTAAAATTTTAGGGTCGAGACCAAATGCGTTTTTATAGTATTTGATACCTACTTTCATACAAGTCGGTTTTCCATCAGTAATCATGAAAATCTGCTTGTTAGGATTTTTTCTACGTCTTAAAATGTCCATGGCGAGCTCTAGGCCGGCAATGGTATTGGTATGATAAGGCCCAACCTGTAAATAAGGCAGGTCTTTAATTTCTATTTGCCAAGCATCGTTCCCGAAAACAATCACGTCGATTGTGTCTTTAGGATATTTTGAGGTAACCAATTCGGCCAAAGCCATGGCCACTTTCTTAGCCGGTGTAATTCTATCCTCGCCATAAAGTATCATAGAATGGGAGATATCGATCATGAGCACTGTAGACGTTTGAGTTTTGTATTCAGTTTCTATTACCTCTAGATCGTTTTCCGTCATCATGAAATCTCCAAATCCATTATTGATTTGGGCATTTCTAATGGAGTCTGTCATGGCAATTTGCTGTATAGAATCACCAAATTCGAAAGGCCTTCTATCAGTTCCCGTTTCGTCTCCAGTACCTGAGAAGTTGGTTTTATGCTGGCCTTTGCCTGCTTTTTTTAGTTTTCCGAAGATTTCTTCTAGAGATGACCTTCTGATTTCTTGTCCTGTTTTACCTGTTACTTCAAATTTTCCATCTTGATTCTCTTCCGTTAGGTAGCCTTTTTCTTTTAGCTCATCAATGAAGTCGCCAATACCATACTGATCATCTGTAATGGAATATTGCTTGTCGATATTCGTAAGCCATGATAAAGTTTCAGATACGTCGCCACCCGTAATGCTAATGAGCTGTAGAAAAATATTGAGTAGATTATCGAAGGCAGAATCGCCTTGTGCTTTTTGAGGTATAAATTTTGAAAATCGGTATCCCTTCATAAGTTTTTATTAAACACCATTCTCTTTGAATTGGTTTAAAGAAGATTCCAAGAATTGTAAAGTGTCTAAAATCAATTAGTTAGGTAATTGGTTACCTAATTCGGTCAAATATATTAGATTGCCGTGTTTCTTTTGAATACGATATCGTTTTATGTCCAACTATTTAAAGCCGCAGTGTTAAACTAAGCTTGATTTTGACCAAACCAACCATATCGGAATTTACTGAGATAGAGCTTATTGAAAAGGCCAAGGAGGATAAAAAATTCTTCGAACCCCTTTACAAAAAGTATTACGAACAAGTTTTCAGGCTAGTGTTTTCTAGAGTTCAAGATGTGGATTTAGCAGGAGACATTACCTCAGAAGCTTTCGGGAAGGCACTATCTCATTTAAACGATTATAAGTATAAAGGTTATCCTTTATCTGCTTGGTTGGCACGAATAGCATTAAATAGTTGTTACGACTATTTCAGGTCGCAGAAAAAACAGCGACATGTTTCGTTAGAAAATTACATTTCACATGATATCGTCTTCGAAGTTGAAATCGAGGAAAATCAGAAGGAACTCTGGCTAACTATGTTGCCAGAAGTGTTGGAGAAACTTAAGCCTGCTGAAATTGAACTCATAGAGTTGAGGTTTTTTGAAGGAAAGAGTTTCGCGGAGATAGGATACATTCTGGATATTACGGAAGGCAATGCCAAAACTCGTACTTACAGAATCCTAAAGAGGTTGAAAAGATATTTTAAGCGTAGTACATCGTGAAGTACAAATTTGTAAATAAGGCAAAGAATTTAACTCCTGATGACATCAAGGCTCAGATGAACTTTGACAATGTTGTGAAGGGAGCGTCAATTTGGGCAGGATTCAAATTAGGATCTGCACTTTTAAAGTTAGGCTCTAAAGCTACGGCCAGTATTGTGGCGGGCACATCTACTGTTGTTGTAACGACCGCCATTGTGGTAGGTACCACAACAGATGTATTCAAGAAAAATGATAGTCCTGAGGAACAATTCGTCGCTACAGAAATTCAAGTAGAGGATGAACCAAAGGAAGAAGAGGTTGCAAAAGAGGCTGTTGTTGTAGATTCTTTAGCAAACATCGCTAAGCCTAAGCCGGTACCTGTTAAGCCAGCACCTAAAACTAAGGTAGTAAGTCCAATTGCGACTAATGCGAACCCTGTTTTTGAAGCCCCTGCTCAAATTGTTTATGAGGATATTAAAACAAATGCAGGGCCACTACCAAGTGTAGCTGCGTTTAAGACTTTTATTGATAATGAACTCGTTTACCCGGTACACCAAATTGGTATTGGGGATGATGAAGTTCAGAATCTTGAGGGCTATGTGGAAGTATTCTGGACAGTGAACAGAAAAGGTGAAGCCACTAATTTCAAGATTAGAAAGTCACTTGGAGAGGCCTATGACAATGAGGCCATAAGGGTGATTAAGAAGTATAAGAATTGGTCTCCTGCCACTTTCAATGGCGATGCGGTTGAGAGCAATCTCAGGTTCAGAATTTTATTCAAGAAAATGTAATTGCCACAACTTTGTGGCTTATTTCAATTCATTTGACATCAAACTATCTATGGTTTAAATTTTCCATTGATTTAGGCTATTTGACCTGATTCCATCTTTTTTGTTATATTCATAGGTTCATTTTTTTAAAAACTTGAAGGTTTCGGCCTCGTTTTATTACTGAACGCCTGTCAAATTCTCTGTCGCTCAATTGGCCTTTTGGTTCTATTGAGAGTAAGACTTACTTCATTTTTGAAGTGAGCATCACAACAAGATCGCTTTAAACTAAATTTTTTCAATATGGATTTTTCAGCTATTAATTGGCTTGCAGTAGTCGTTGCGGCCGTTGCATTTTTTGCTTTAGGCGCAGTTTGGTATGGGCCTATTTTTGGTAAAGCTTGGCAAAAGGGTGCCGGTCTTTCTGACGAAGATATTAAGAACGGCAACATGGGTAAGACCTTCGGTACCGCCTTTTTCTTTGCGCTACTTATTTCTGTAGGTATGGCTATGTTTTTCTTTGGTTTTCCTGCAGAGCCGGGTTGCGAAGTAGAAATGACAGCAGACATGGGCGCTATGTATGGCCTAATGACAGGCGTGTTCTTTTTGTTTCCATCTATCGGCATGAACTATACGTTTGCGAAGAAGTCCATGAGCTATATCTTAATCGATTCTGGTTATCACATATTGGCCTATACCATAGTTGGAGTGATTTTAGGTGCTTGGCAATAAGAGCGTCTATTTTAGAAAATTAAGTCTGTTTACATAAATAGACTTTGTGGTGTCTAAGTGTATATGGCGTCTTAAGCGTCTATACTATAGACACCAATTTTAGAGCAATGAACTTTATTTGCTTAAACCTACGTTCATAGAGGTAGGGAGAATTAAGGGGTGTGGTATATTATTAAAACAATACCATGAAAATTAGTAAGACAAAAGGAACTGTGTCATCACCTAAATCCTATAAAACGGGTTTTCAAAAGGCACAGCAGGAATATGAAAGGTTCTTGGAGATTAAGAACCGTCTAAACCAAATTAAGGCTTACCAACAACTAAAGCAAGGTGAGTTATTCTTAGAGCTAATCGAAGCTTAAAAGTCTAAAGGTGATATTAGGCTTGATTTTTTGAAATCACTATCCACAACTTTGGATGGTGAGGCGGATTCTTCACCCCAAATTGGAGGTTTGAAGCCATGTTTCGAAGCCATTTTTTCATGAACTTCTTTACGGGTTGGGTGTGCTGGCGATACTAGATTTAATATTTTTTTTTCTTCTTTTTCGGGCCACTTATTAATGTAGCTTTCAATTACCCTTAGAATATCATCTCTATGAATATAGTTTACGGGTGTATTTGCACCTTGAGTAACCTTTCCTGAAAACCATTTACCAGGTATTCTTTCACCGCCCATGAGTCCACCGCATCTAAGGATGATTAACTCTTGGTTGATTTGCGAAATCTGTAGTTCTCCTTTTACCACTGCTTTTGAAGATCCATTATCAAAATCATGCGCAGTTGTTGTATCTACTAGATCATTTGTATTTGGGTAGAATGAGGTAGAACTAATGAATATTACCTTTTTGATATTGCTCTGCTGAAGCTGATATTTTAAGTATTTGATTTGCTCTTCATAAAATTCCGGGGTGTTCTTCTTTCTACCTGGTGGTATATTAATGACGAGTAAATCTGCTCCAAAAAGCTTGTGAAATGATTCCCCAATTGGCATTGGCACTAGTTTGAACCGAACCGCATCGATTCCTTTTTCTCGTAAAACGGCTAGTTTGTCTTCTTGAGTGGTACTCCCAAAAACTTTATGACCTTTGCCAATTAGAAATTCTGCCAAAGGAAGGCCAAGCCAACCGCAACCGACTATGCTAACGGTCATATCATTCAGTGCTGGCTAAAACTGTCGCTGCTACGTCGCTATAGAACTTTTCGTAAATCGGAAGAATGACGTCAATGTCGAACGTTTTTGCTTGTTCAAGCGCATTGGTTTTAAAAGTCTCCAAGTTTTCTTCGCTTAAAATATGGAGCGCATTCTTAGTCATTTCTTCAATGTTTCCAACGTTTGACGTAAAACCAGTAACTCCATTTACATTCAACTCAGGGATACCTCCGACATTGGACGAAATTACGGGCACTTCGCAAGCCATGGCTTCAAGTGCTGCTAGTCCGAAGCTTTCTTTTTCGGAAGGCATTAAGAAAAGATCTGCTACAGAAAGTACTTCTTCCACAGCCTCTAGTTTTCCTAAGAATCTAACCTCATCATAAATACCAAGTTCTCTGCAAACTGCTTCAATATGCCCTCTCTCGGGGCCATCACCAACGAGTAAGAGCCTAGAAGGAACGGTCTCGGATATTTTATGGAAGATTTTAACCACGTCATCCACACGTTTCACTTTTCGGAAGTTAGATGTATGGACAATCAGTTTTTCACCATTCGGACAAATGGCCGTTTTAAAATGATCCTTCCGTTGTCTTTTAAATTTTGTGAGATCAATAAAGTTTGGTATCACCTCAATCTCACGCATCACATTAAAGTGTTTGTATGTATCCTTTTTTAGGTCTTCAGATACTGCCGTGACGCCATCTGACTGATTGATACTGAAAGTAACAACTGGTTCGTAAGAAGGATCTTTTCCCACAAGTGTAATGTCTGTTCCATGTAGGGTGGTTACAACGGGGATATCGATTCCTTCCGATTTCAAGATTTGTCTGGCCATTACGGCAGCAGAAGCATGCGGAATGGCATAGTGAACGTGCAATAGGTCTAACTTTTCAAATTTTACCACGTCAACCATTTTACTAGCAAGTGCTAATTCGTAAGGTGGATATTTAAATAGGGGATAAGACCTAATATTCACCTCATGGTAAAAGAGGTTTTCATTAAAAAAATCTAGTCTGGTGGGCTGCGAATATGTAATGAAGTGAACTTCATGACCGTTTTTCGCTAGGCCTTTACCTAGTTCTGTTGCGACTACTCCACTTCCTCCGAAGGTTGGGTAGCATACGATTCCTATTTTCATGAAAAAAGTAGCGTTACGGTTAGTGTAACTCTATTCTCCTGCTTTAGGTTCAAAAATTGATTGATAAAGCAAATCATGAATCCTAGTTCGGACGTTCTCTTCTATTAATTTAAAGTTGTCACTTTCAGGATATGTACGATTTGTTAAAAATATAAAGACAAGTTCTTCCGCCGGATCGGCCCATACTGCTGCACCAGTAAATCCGGTATGTCCAAAGGTACTTGCTGAAGAAAATTGACTTGTGGGCCCTTCATCTGTTCCAGTAATGGGTTTGTCCCAGCCAAGGCCGCGTCTGTTTTCTAAAAATTGTGCACTGGTAAAAATGGGTATAGTCCAGTCATTAAAATAATTGGTACCGGCATATTCCCCCATTTGCATATTCATTTGCATTAGAATGGCTAGATCATTTGCGTTGCTAAATAGGCCTGCATGCCCAGCTATACCTCCCATTAGCGTGGCGTTCTGATCATGTACATTTCCACATACTACCACGTTTCTGAAATAATCATCTACCTCTGTTGGTGCAATTTCTTCATTGTAGCCCTTTTCTAGTGGTAGAAATACGGTGCTACTTAGTCCGAGTGGATTATAGAATTCCCGATTCAAAAAGTCTTCCACAGGCTCCTCAATAATTTTTGATACTAATCGGTAAATAAGTGTATAGCCCAAGTCGGAATACAAGTAATCATAGCTCTTCTTCTTTTTAGGTAGCGTTCTTAGTTCAGAATCTATAGTCCATTGCCATACAGAGTCGCTTAAGGATGGTGGGAGTACGCGTTGTTCCTCAATTTTAAAATTGTGATTAGGACCTTGTGCATCTATAAGGTATTCTTCCTTCATGGCGCCATCACTCACTGTTTTTTCCCAAAAAGGAATGTAGGGTTTTAGGCCTGCTTGGTGCGTAAGGATGTCTCGAATGAGCAAATCTTTTTTATTGGTACTGTCTAATTCATCTAGGTAATTACCGATCGGTTGGTTTATGTCTAGCTTCTTTTCCTCATACAATTTCATCACAATCTGTGTGGTGGCAGCTACTTTGGTTATAGAGGCGATGTCGTAAATGGTGTTGTCGTCTATAGGTTTTACCTCATTATAAGTTTGATAGCCAAAATTCTTTTGGTAAACCACTTTACCTTTTCTTGCTACAACTACTTGGGCACCGGGCGTTGCTTTTTCTCGAATGGCCTCTTCTATGATAGTATCAATTTTTCGAAGAGAATCTATATGCATACCGACTTCGGATGGTAAACCATAACTTAACCTAGAGGTGGTCAGCGTTTCAATACCAAGACCTGCTTTGAATTTTTCGCTGGCCGAAATGGGAAGTTTACCTTCAGCTTTAATGGCGCCAAAAATTATTTGAGGGACTAAATTTTGAGTAATCTCATTGTCTTCATAGGTGCATATCAGGTTTTTAATGCCTGTGAAATATTGTAGACTATAAGCGTTGCCAAAGGCTACCACAATCACCTTTGTCCTCTTTTGAAGTTTTCTTATAAATTCGATTTCATTAAGGTTTACACCATGTCGATTTTTAGGAGAGTTTGTAATGCCATGGTAACCGACAACTACAGTCTTGTACTTAGCCATTGAATCAAGTGCTGCATTGTCTAAGGAGTCTATTTTTACATGATCGAAACGAGCATACTTACCTAGCATCCGTTCAAATTCAGCGTTTTCACCACCACCAACTTGAAGTGAAGCCATTTCATTTTTCCCTAAATCGAGCATAGGTAAAAGTTCTTCTTGATTATCTACTACTGTAATGGCTTTTTGGTATAGAATTCTATTGAGGAGTTGGGCATAGTCATTATTTATTCGCTTCGTTAAGTTGTTGGTATTGATTGGCGAATAGTCATTTAGGCCAAACCAGTATTTAGCCCTCAATATTTTCTTTACCCTTTCGTCGATCGACGCTTGATCTAGCTTTTTCTTTTTGATCGCTTTTTTGACTTGCTTAATGGCTTTCGGTACATCCAGCGGAAAAAGGATGACATCATTTCCGGCCTGAAGGGCTTTTACATCGGCTTCCCCCGGATTGTAATATTTAGCCACGCCTTGCATATTCATGGCGTCGGTAAATGCTAGACCATCAAATTTTAAGTCGTTTCTTAATAAGTCAGTCACCACTTTATTGCTTAGGGTAGTTGGCATATTTTCACGGTCATCATAAGCAGGGACTTGTAAATGGGCAATCATTATACTCATTAGGCTGTCCTTCATCAGCTGCTTGAAAGGATAGAGTTCTGTCTCGGTCATTCTTTCTGTAGAATGGTTGATTACTGGTAAATCATAGTGAGAGTCTACTCCAGTGTCGCCATGGCCAGGAAAGTGCTTGGCATTTGCCATTACGCCATTGTCTTGAAGCCCTTTCATGTAGGCTATTCCTTTATCTGAAACCTTGAACTTGTTCTCACCAAAAGATCGGTAGCCGATTACCGGATTATTTGGATTCACGTTGACATCAACTACTGGGGCGAAATTGATGTGCATGTTTAATAGGTGGAATTGATTGGCTACTTCTTTACCCATCTCATAAATCCACTTATTGTCCTTGATAGCACCCAGTGTCATCTGTTTAGGAAAATCCATCACACTGTCTAGTCGCATGCCAATGCCCCATTCGGCATCCATAGCAATGGCCAAAGGAATTTTAGATTTAGCTTGATATCGATCGTTGAGTTTTGCCTGCCTGTATGGGCCACCTTGGAAAAATATAAGTCCACCGATGTTGTATTCGGTAATGAGTTTATCAATTTCTTGATAGTGCTTTTCATCGCGATTAGAGTATGCCGCCACCATAAAAAGTTGGCCTAGCCTCTCATCAAGTGTCAACTCATTAAAGATACTGTCTACCCATTGCTCTTGAGCCTTAGTATCTATTTTCTTATAGATCTTTTGACCTTTTAGTGAGACAATTCCAACCCAAGAAACGAGTAAGAGTAGGGTAACTTTTTTAATCATAGCAGCGTAAGCACTTTCAATACAAATAAATAAACTATATTTTTAGGACATAGTTAAAACGTTAAAAAAGGAGCATTGATATGATGAAACTGCCAAGTTTAATGAAGAAAGCCAAATACCAGCGCTTTGATGTGGCTCCTCGTTACTATGATCCAATAAAAGAAGATATAGAAAACAGGACCTCAAGAATCAAGGCGGAGTTAGGTATGCTCGACGATGATTCTGATCTAGGGTACGGTTCTCAAATATCTGGTTCATTCCGAAAAAATATGAAGCACGCCAAAGGAAATGGCGTAGGCCAAACGGCTATGCTTAGGTTAGTTATCATGATTGTTTTAGTCATGTTTGCCGGCGGCTTCGTTTATATCGGATCTGACATCTTTTATTTAGCCTTACTCTATATTCCGTTTTATCTTTGGAAGAAATTTAAAAGCTAGATTCCAAAGTTTCGAATGCCCGACATTATCAAGTTATTACCGGACAACATTGCCAATCAGATTGCGGCGGGTGAAGTTGTTCAGCGTCCAGCCTCTGTTGTAAAGGAGTTGTTGGAGAATGCTATCGATGCTGGTGCTACGGACATTAAATTGATCGTAAAGGAATCGGGCAAATCCTTAATTCAAGTAGTTGATAACGGTGCTGGTATGTCGAATACCGATGCCAGAATGTGTTTTGAAAGACACGCTACCTCCAAAATTAGATCTGCAGATGACCTTTTTGCCATCAAAACAATGGGTTTTAGGGGAGAGGCCATGGCTTCCATAGCCGCGATTGCTCAGGTGGAGTTAAAATCGCGTCGGGTTGAGGATGAACTTGGAGTTCGAATTAACATTGAGGCTTCTGAAGTAAAATCTCAAGAAGCAGTAGCAACGCCGGTGGGTACTTCTACTTGCGTAAAGAATTTATTTTTCAATGTTCCTGCTCGTCGAAATTTCTTAAAGTCGAATGCTGTTGAAATGCGCCACATTGTTGATGAATTTCAAAGAGTAGCTTTAGCAAATTCTGAGGTCGCCATGTCGCTATACCAAAACGACATGGAAGTTTATCAGCTCTCAGGTGGTAAACTTAGCAAAAGGGTAGTCGGCATTTTTGGTAAGAAATACCAAGATCAGATGGCTTCTTGTGAAGAGGAAACTGATGTAATGCGGGTATATGGTTATGTAGGCAAACCTGAGTTTGCTAAAAAAACCAGGGGTGAGCAGTTCTTTTTTGTCAATGATCGGTTCATCAAGAGTAATTACCTCAATCATGCAGTGGTTACTGCTTTTGAAGGCTTACTCCAAGAATCTACTTATCCTTTTTACACGCTTTTCATTGAAATTGACCCTAAGCATATCGATATCAATGTTCATCCAACGAAAACAGAAATTAAGTTTGACGATGAGCGAACCGTTTATGCCATAGTAAAGGCGGCCGTACGTCAGGCTTTAGGAACACATAATATTGCGCCAGCCATCGATTTTAATCAGGATGTGAACTTTAGGTCATTTCAAGCACCGCCTTCTTCTGGAAACAGTATGAAAGCGGCCGACCGAGACTATGGTCAGTTTAAATCTTTCGAAAAGAAACAGCCGGCTGGTCAGTGGGAAAAGCTTTATGACGGTTTGCAGAAGGAAATTTCGCAAACGGAAACGGAGAATGCTCAATTAGATATTCACCCTGAATCTCAGAGTACCATTACACTCGGCAGTGCGGCTAATTCGTTGGCTCCTGAACCCTCAAGAGAAACAAAGCCCTATTTTCAGATACACCAGCGCTATTTGGCTACTCATGTTAAGTCAGGTTTAATGCTCGTCGATCAGCAAGCTTCACATGAGAGAATATTGTATGAGAAGTTTCTGCTTCAACTAGAAAATAGATCGGGGGCCTCGCAGCAAAGCTTGTTTCCGCAAACGCTTACCTTGAACCCAGCCAATTTTTCACTGATTCAAGATATTAAGGATGAATTGAACGCGATTGGTTTCGAATTTTCTGATTTCGGATCTAATACGATTGTCATCAATGGTGTGCCGGCGGATTTGAAAACAACGAATGAGAAAGTGTTGTTTGAGGGGTTTATAGAGCAGTTTAAACAAAATCAGTCCGAGCTCAGTATCACCAATGATGAAAACGTAGCACGGGCAATCGCGAAAAGATCTTCAATAAAAGTGGGTCAAGTGTTAACCCAACAGGAGATGTCATCGTTAATTGATCAGCTCTTTGCCTGTAAAAACCCGAATTATTCTCCGGATGGCAGGAAGACTACTTTTATTCTTGAATTGGAAAAGATAAGCCAGTTCTTTAATTAGCATTTATGTTCGGACGTATCACGCCAATAGTTAAGAATTTATTAATCATTAATGTCGCCCTGTTTTTGGTGCCTACATTCCTCAATATGGATTTGGGCAGGGTGTTCGGTCTCTATTTTGTCTATTCAGAAAATTTTAGACCATTTCAGTTTGTCACCTATATGTTCTTACATGGCGGCAACATGCACCTTTTTGGCAATATGTTGATGCTGTTTTTTATAGGCCCAATGCTTGAAAATACGCTGGGCTCCAAGAAATTCCTGATTCTCTATATGGTGACGGGCCTTGGTGGAGGTATTCTCTATACGGCTGCCAATTATGCGGAAATGAGTGCCATCAAGAATGATGTAGATCGCTATATCAGTGCCCCGAATTCGCAAAGTTTTAATGAATTAATGGTGGCGCATGCCGACAATATTTACAATCAAAATATCTACCGATTTACGGATCAATATTCGCGAAATGAGAATGACCCAGTCTTAGTGCAACAATCGATTGGGTATGCAAGAGGCCTCTATGCTTATTTTGGGGATTACCCTATGGTAGGTGCTTCTGGAGCCGTGTATGGAATTTTGGCCATGCTGGGTTTACTATTTCCTAATATGGAACTACGGCTCTTTTTTATGTTCCCGATCAGAGTAAAATATTTAGTAGGGTTTTTAATAATTGCAGAAGTTTTCTCGGAGTTTCAGCGAACGCCAGGCGATAATGTCGCGCATTTGGCGCATTTAGGAGGGGCCCTCTTTGCATGGGGTTTGTTAAGATATTGGCAAAAGCAAAACGGAAGTTTTTCTTAATACGATGAATAGTATTCTAGACGATTTTAAATTAGCTTTTAAAACAGGAAATGTCCTTAATCAGATCATTGTTATCAATGTTGTGGTATTTCTGTTTATGGGAGTACTGGCGGTCTTACTTACACTAGGTGGCCAGGCTGAGTTATACGACCAAATAAGTCTTAATTTGATGTTGCCAGCTGATCCTGCACGATTTATTTATAAACCCTGGACGCTAATTACTCATTTCTTTTTTCATCAAGGCTTCTTTCACATCCTTTTCAATATGCTGTGGATGTATTGGTTTGGAAAGATTATCACAGAATATTTAGGTCAGAATAAGCTTTTGGGTTTTTATGTTTGGGGTGGAATTGGTGGAGGATTGTTCTATCTGCTTATTTATAACGTATTACCGTTTTTCGAATCTCAAGTGGCGCTTTCAGTCCTTTTAGGAGCATCTGCAGGCGTTACGGCTATTGTTGTGGGAGCTGCCACTTTTCAACCAAATTTCACGGTTCAATTGATTCTTATTGGCCCAGTCAAACTAAAATATATAGCTGCTGCCAGTGTAGCCATTTCGTTCTTACAATCTACCGGGACTAATGCTGGTGGAGAGATAGCACATTTGGGTGGTGCTCTTGTTGGTTATTTTGGAATGACGCAACTGCAAAAGGGTAATGATTGGAGCAAACCAGTTGTTGGTTTTGTACTTTGGGTAAAAAGCCTTTTCAAGCCGCAGTCAAAGATTAAAGTTTCTTATAGAAGCGAGAAAACGCAAAAGAAGCAGGCCACAACGAAAAAAGCCGCTCCTAAGCCAAAACAGAAATCTAAAGAAGAAACAAGTCAAGCCGAAATTGATGCGATTTTAGATAAAATATCGGATAAGGGTTATGATGCATTGAGCAAGTCAGAAAAACAGAAACTCTTCAACGCAAGTAAAGATTAGTTGTCGGAACACAGCCTTAGAACTTCTTCTCTTTGGGCTTATGATGTTTTAGACTCAGGTATTTATCAATTTTCTCTTTTCGGTACACGTCAGCCCAAAAGCGTTTGACTAAGCCGGGGAAAACTTTCAATAGCTTTTCCAAAGCCTCCCCATTTACCCTTGTCCATGTATGTTCTGTGCCCTTATCAGAAATAGCTTCAATTGTCACTTTTACCTTTTTGAAAGAAGGCCGATAGTCTTCTCTTAGGTCGCTCACCATATCTATTTCCTGAATAATATTGTCACGAATTTCTTCTGTTATTTTTTGTGGTGTACCATCATCTACCTTTAAAAACCAACTGTTTCTTTGGTACCAAATCTTCATGAAAAAAGTCTTTTCATAGAGGTCCCCACTTTTCATTTTCGCAATAAACTTGCCCTCTTGAAACTTCATGTTTCAATACTACTAAAATTAGTAATCAACTAAAATAATTAGAATACTAAAATAATGAGACTTGTGGATCTTTTGGGTTTCCATATTCACTCCAGTGCTGACCTAGCTCTGGGTAATTCATCGGTACTTGCACCTCGGGAATATTAGCATTGACTTTATTACTCTTTAGCCCCTGCCGAACAGGGATGGCTTTCATGCTATCTTCTGGAAAAGGTTGACAGAAACTTAATACATCTTCATAGGCCATTTCTCCGTCCAGCCAGTTACTCCATTCTTCTGGAGTAAGCATTACTGGCATTCGAGATCCGCTATGGGCTTTAGGGTTATTGTGAATCACCTTCATCATGGCGTTAGGCGTCGTGGTGATTATGCTGCAGGTTTTTATGGTATCGCCAGATTGTGGGTCAGTCCATTCGTCATGAAGCCCTGCGAAAGCAAAAACGGGGTGGTCTTTTAAAGTAATAAAGTGTGGGTAAGTCATCTTTTTGCCTTCTGCATGATAGAATTCGTAAAATCCACTGGCTAGAATAAGGCATCTATTCTGTTTATAGAGCCTTTTCCAGGTAGTCTTTTCTGCCAGTCCTTCTGCCATTGCATTGGCCGTTTTGGAGTAGTAATTTCCAAAATCCCAGGGGTGTAGCATTCGACCGTTTTTCTCAATGTATTTTGCAAAAGGAGGAATTACGCCCCAGCGTAGAAGCTGTACTTCTGATGGTTCACCTTGTGTAATAACGGGTAATTCTGGGTGCCAGTCTTTGTAGGCGTCTATAAAATAGAGCGGTTGTACGCCTTCCTTTATGATCGATTCAAACTCATTGCCCGAAAGCTTTCCATAGATTTCTTGAATATCAAGCCATTGCTTATGGCTCATTTTAGCGGAGAGGGAATAACACATGGTTCAGGGTAAAGCTCAATTTAGCTAATTATTTGCAACCGTATTTTTCCACTAAGTAGAAGTCAATTTGATTTTCTGGAGGTGTCATGGGGAAAAAAATAAGCGAAAATATCTTGACCTTTTTTTCCGAAAGAATCTTCAGCACAATAGGATTGTCTGGTTTTTACAGCTTTGATCTATCTAATTGTTTGTCAAACTGAGCATCCGATGGAGGATTATTTTTTCTCAAACACTCGGTATGGGTACAATGCTAGTTCAGACATACGATTGGTTTGTGGCTTATAACAATAGTGGAGTAGCCTTGTGGGATTAAAATGGTGCTCCAACCAATGGAACTTCAAATAGTCAAAGAACTTATTTATACGATGCGGGTACTGAAGATGACGAAGCCGTAGGTTTTGGCGCAAACCAAGCACCAAGACAAGGAGGACCTAACCAAGGATCAGCCGATGGTAATACTGAAGCGAGAAGAGTAGCTGAACTTAATGATGTGCAGTTCGGAAAAGGCCTAATTTCTAACGGCCCTGGTACAACTTACTTAAGGGACCCAAGAGGAGGTTATAATATTATTCGAGTTGATATTCAACAGAACTAATTCAAAGTGTATGGGATAGCAAAACTGTCTTGTTTTAATGGCATAAGCGATTGTTGTTTACTTATGTTGATAGCCCCCGGCCCATTTAGGTTGGGGGATTTTCAATTAGCTCTTATTGGCAAGTTGGCCGCAAGCAGCGTCAATGTCTTTACCTCGGCTACGCCTAACATTCACTATAATGCCTTTGGCTTCAAGAATACGTTTGTACATATCGAGGCTTTCAGGTGCTGCTTGTTGAAATTCACCATCATCAATCGGATTGTACTCGATAATGTTCACTTTAGAAGCTACTCGTCCGCAGTATTTAGCAAGGGCTTTGGCGTGTTTCTCGTCGTCGTTGATGCCTCTCCAAAC
The DNA here is from genome assembly GCF_049099775.1 of Roseivirga sp. GTDB lineage: Bacteria > Bacteroidota > Bacteroidia > Cytophagales > Cyclobacteriaceae > Roseivirga. Next base: position 223,205 of record NZ_JAGDZM010000007.1, read on the forward strand.
TACATATTCAAAAGTTACTTTTCGGTTTGTTTTGCTATGCCAATACTGAAGTGATTCCGCTAGTTCTGCCAAGTTGCTTTTCTCATTAATGGGCATCATGCGCGACCTAGATTCGTCTATTGCAGAATGGAGTGATACAGCTAAGTTGAATCTCACTTCATCATCAGCTAGCTGTTTTATCATTTTTGGAATGCCAACAGTAGAAAGTGTTACGCGCCTTGGCGACATGCCGAGACCTTCTGGCGATGTGATTTTATCGATTGAGGCGAGCACGTTCTTATAGTTCAGCAATGGTTCGCCCATACCCATATAAACTATGTTGGTGAGCGGTCTTTCAAAGTACAAATCACCTTGTTCTTTAATGGCTACTACCTGATCATAGATTTCATCTGGGTTCAGGTTGCGCATGCGTTTCAGGCGTGCCGTTGCACAGAAATTACAGTCAAGGCTGCAGCCTACTTGAGAAGAAATACAGGCAGTAATTCGCGATTCGGTAGGGATCAAGACAGATTCTACCACAAGGTTATCATGTAACTTGACGGCATTTTTAATAGTGCCATCAGTACTTCGTTGCATCTGGTCTACTTTGATGAGCTTAAAGAGAAAGTGCTCCTTAAGTTTTTCGCGCATCTTCAAAGAGATATTGGTCATCTGGTCGAAATCTTTTGCCGATTTCTTCCAAAGCCATTCATAAACCTGCTTAGCACGAAATGCTTTTTCACCTTCTGCCTCGAAAAACGCCTTAATGTCGTCGAGTGAAAGTTGACGGATATCTCTTTTCTCAGGTGCTGATGTCATAGTCGCAAAGGTAGTATTAAACGGGCAAAGGCTAAGCTTTCAGGCTATCAAGCTTGCTTTTGATTGGTTCGGGCATCAGGCTTATTTTTTTAGCCTCGTAATTGTAGAAGGCAATGCCCGTTTTGCCCAAGGCAATCAGCCTGTTTGGCGTACCAGTGCTCAACTTGTAAAACAGATCCATGCTTTTTGGTGTAGAATCGCCAAGGAAAATGGCTACATGGATTTTATCCCCATGAAAACCCTCTCCCTTATATTGAATTGCGGTATCCGCTTGAATTGTGCCTACACCGTCAATATTCAATTCGTCGGTGTAACCTAGGCTTTTATAGAACTGAAATCTTGCTTCGTGCATTAAACTCAGCACGCTATCGTTCCCTAAATGATTCCCATAATTGATATCAGATATTCTAACAGTCAATGTTGTTTCGAATACCTGATTTTTAGGGAGTTCTATTTTTATTCTTGACATAGCTCTAATTGAGAAGCCAAAAATAAGTAAGAAAATGACGCTTTGCCTTATAGGTTCTTTCTAATGTTGAAACGCGATACGCCAGTACCCGTGATTCCGTTTTTGGAAATCCCTTGAATGTCGATGAAGACGTTCGTGTTTTTGTCATGGGTATAAAACTTTACTTGTGCTTTACCATTGGTGTCGGTTGTAACCATAGGTGCCCAAAAAAGTGTAGCACGCTCATCTGGAATAAATTTTTGCTTGTTCGAATCGTCATATTTTGGGGCATAAAATTCACGCGCTGCATGGTAACCATTGACAGATAGCACGTCAAAACTCTTTTCTAAGTCTTTAAACATTTTATCACCTTTTAAAGTATAAATCGCGATTGCACCATTTGAGCCATTTACACCAAATACTGCTGCAGATGCACTTTTATACACTTCAACATAGTCGATTTCAGAAGCTCTTAAATCATAAACGGTTTGGAAAGGTACTGGTACATTATCGATTAGTATAAGTGGTGTTCCTTGATATGGCCCTTGTCGAAGCGTTGGAACTCTAAACATGGGGTCTCCTTGAGGTTGACCAACTGCTCCACCTGCTCCGCTTCCGCCACCACCTGTTGAACCACTACCTGCACTTCCAGCATTTGATATTCTGCCATTAGTATTACCAGTGGCTGTTGCTCCACTGCTTGGATTACTTAGGGTAAAACCGGCAATGCGTCCTAGCATCATGGCAAAAGGGTCTCTACCTTGCTTAAACTCCTCTGGTATTTTAGAAAAGTTAAGATAAGATTCTCCTTTACCGTACTGAGAATTCAGCGTTCTGTTTCTTTCTTCTTGCTTACTTGCGGTTACGTAAACATCATCTAGATAGACTATACCGTTTTCTCTTCTGTAAGTACTGTCAATAAAAATAGAAGTAATGGCTTGTTTCTTCAGTGCATTAATTCTTGCCGGATTATCTGTTAATGGGTTAACGTTAAAGCCTTTTAGACCTAATTGTTCATAGCCTTCGTTGATTGTAAAAGCCACATTCTTAACTCTGTCTCTTTGGAAACCTTGCAAGGTAAGTTGTGTAGTATCGTAGTAGACTAAATCTTCAAACTTGAAGTTGCCTAGTTCATCGGCTTCGGCAAAACGAGGGAGAATAGTTTCTTCTGATGGATTAATCAATAATACTTTACCGGCTTTAACTTTCGCACCGCCTTTTTTGGTTATTGCGCCTTTTAAAGTTAGGCCTGTTTCAAAGCTAAAATTGGGATCTCCGATTGGCTGTCCAATATTAGTCCAATTGAACCTTCTCCAACCATTGACCAGCATCAATAGATCGGCTTTTTGTTTAGCCTCTTCGTCGTCCTTAAAGTATTGTGATGGGTTTTTGATATAGCCTGTTAAATCTGAGCTTAGCAGCATGTGCGCTTTGATATTATAATCTATTTGGTCATTTTGAACCAGGTTTGCATCGAAAACCGACATGGAAAAAGAACCTTGAACAGGTTTGCCGTCAGCATCAGTTACAGCAAGGTCTATGGTGGCTAATTCTCTAGTGTCATAGTTAGGTGAAGTTGTGCTTACTTCAATATTTAATTGCTTGTTGTTATTAATAAACGCAAGCCTTTCGGCTATGGGATTCATGGCAGCATCTAAAAGCGTGATGTGCGAAATGCCATCTGGCAAAGTGCTTTTATCTACGCGGCTCATACCTCTTAAACCTTTCATTCTTACCTCTGAGGCAAAAGTGATATATCCTCTAGTATGTACTACAACATAGTAAGCTTGGTTTGTGGCGGCATTAGTTTTAAGAAGAATATTCATGAAAGCATCGCTCTGATTGTTTAGCGATAATGCTACACCAGATTTCTTTGATGCTGGTAGTTCAAAAGTTTCTTCAAAGCCATCAATTTTAGCATAATGGCCGTCTGTCATAGGGATAAGCGCGAACAAACCCTTTCCTTCATGCGAAGTTTTTAAGCTTGCAACTTCCTCATCTTTATCATTAAATACCTTGCCCGATAAAGGGAATTTATCACTATTTACACCCTCAATTTCAAAGGCAATTTTACCAGCAACACCATTGATCATATCGCCCCCTTCTGGGTAAAAGCTAACTTCTAATTTTCGTTCTAATTTCTGTTCTCGAATGAGCTCACCTTCTTTCAGGGATTGGATTTTTATCTTTTTATTGAAGAAAAACTCTTGTTCTTGGTTCTTCATCCAATTGGTATATGCTCTTAGGTAGTAGTATCCTGGATCTAGATTTTTTTCAATGGCTAAACTTGCTTTAGCCAAACCTTCTTCGCTTCTCAGGTTAAGTCGCTCTTTGATATCACCATTTTCATTGACTAATTCTACGTAAAGGTTCTTACTGAATGGCGAGGGTATGTGACCGGATCCGGCTACTAAGTAAGACTTAAACCAGATGGTTTCCCCAAGGGTGTATTCTGATTTATCTAAATGAAGAAATACTTTTTCAGTAGGCAATTCCGACTGGTATTGAGCAAAGTCCTTCAGCCAGTTTTGGAATTTACTTTCCTGACCTATTACGTTTAAAGAAAACAGACTGATAAATGTTATGATGAGTGTGAGCTTTGTATGTTTCATCTTGGTAGGGTTTGCTTTAAATAATATATGAATTATTCCTTTTTGGTCACATTAAATGTTGCCGAACGGTATCCTGAACTTCCATTTATGGCCATGCCTTGAATATCAATTTCCACCTCAGTCAAGTCATCTGCGGTATAAAAGCTGATGGTAGCTTTACCGTTTTCATTAGTAATTATGTTTGGTGCCCAGTGTAAGGTATTCCTCATGTCAGGTTTAAAAGAAGCCTCTTCGGTTCCATCATACACTGGTTTATAGAATTCCTTACCTACGTGGTATCCTGGTAGTTTTCCTGTGAAATAACTTGGGCCTTTTGGTATGGATGCATAATACGCCTCTAAAGGCAATGTATAGATGAAAATAACTCCCGGAGGGCCATCTTGCCGTGATACCCCAACGTATTGTATCCTACTTGCATCTATATCATTTGCTTCTTTATAATTAATAGATCTACCATCTAAGATTATTGCCGGTGGTGTTTTCCATCTCTCGCTTGCGCCTAACATAGGGATGCCAAGTTCTACACCTTCTGCTCCATTGCTGGCGCCTAACATAAAGCCGCCAACCCTTCCCAGCATTATATTGAATACATCTCGCCCCTTTTTATCCTCATAGGGGATGTCCTCTACCATCACAACGTTCATTGAAGTGTTCTCTCGTTGGCTCAATACAGCCTCACGACCATCTTTTGCTGTTACAACTACGTCTCCAAGCAATATCACTCCATTTTCTCTTCTGTAAGTGGTGTCTACCCTCACGGTAGTCATCATGTATTCTTTAAAGCTTTGCTGACGAACAGTGTCAACCCGTGTGTAGTTATTGTTGTAAACCTTTAAAGGCATTACTTCATAGCTTGTTGAGTCTAAAGCAAGATTGATATTCTTTTTCCCATTTTTATGAAAGCCTTGAATGGTGATATCAGTCGAATCATTAAAGACTTTATTCGTAAACATGAATTCTCCTTTCTCATTGGTAATCTGTAAATCTTTCGATTCATTTGGGTTTAGGGTGCTGAACATGAAGACTTGACCTCCCTTGACAAGATCTTTTCCATCTCTGTAGAGCCTGCCTTTTACCGTTAAGCCTTGCTCGACAAAGTGCTCAGGTTCCGGTAGGTTTTGAATGAAAACATTGTCCCAATTAAAACGACGCCAGCCATTTACCATCATCAGTAAGTCTGCATTTATTTTAGCCGATGCTGTCGGTTCAAAATATTGAGATGGATTTGAGATATGCCCTTGAAGGTCTGATTTCAGCAACTGATAGGCTCGGATATTAAATGTGGTTTGATCGTTATTAACTAATGCTTTATTTGTAGCCGTAAGCGAAAATGAACCTTGAACAGGATTTCCAAACCGATCCTCGACTTCGATTTCTAGATTCACAAGGTCTCTTTTATTGTATTGCTTTTTATCAGTCGTAATGCTAACATTTAATCCATGATTGTGATTAATAAAAATAAGGCGTTCGGCTACAGGTAGTCCATTTTCATTGAATAAAGTAATCGTAGTAATACCCTCATTCAAGGTATTTTTTGGGATGGTTACTCTGGTTTTTTTATCGTCAAGCGTAATGCTTGCACGATAGGCCATTTGTCCTCTTGTATGAGCCAGTAAGGCGTAATTACCAGGCAATGAAGAGTTGAAGGTAAGTAGGATGTCATCATTGTTCGATATGTTGGCCGACATGACAGTACCTTTTTCTAAAGCTGTTGGCAGAGACCATTTTTCTTCTAGCCCATCTATTTGGGCGTAATACCCTTCTGTCATCGGTAAAAATGGAACTCGGCCAAGGCCGTCGTGTTGTGTTTTAAATGCTAAGATTTCTATGTCGTTTTTATCATAGATTTTTCCGTGAATGGTGTCCCCTGAAACATGTTTTATCTCGAAAGCCAACCAAGATTGAAGTCCTTTTATTAAGTTTCCTCCTTCCGGATAAAAGCGGACTACTGGTGCTGGGATACTGGTGTTAACATAAAGGTTCTCATTCGGATCGATGGAAACAATTTGAATTTTCTTTTGAAAGAAGAACGATTGGCCTTGATTCTTCATCCAATTTGTATAGGCTCGTAAATAGTAATCGCCTTGTGTCCAAAGCGAGTCAATTTCAAAACTTGTTTGACCAAAACCATTGTTGGAGCGCATGGTAATTCGGTCAACTATTTTCCCATTGCTATTTAGTAATTCCAAGTACACAGTTTTGCTCAACGTGGAAGGCAAATGATTGGCTCCGGCCATCACATATGCTTTGACCCAAATAGTTTCTTGCTGAGTAAATTCAGCCTTGTTTAGATGAACGAAAATTTTTTCTGTAGGAAGGTTCTCCTGATACCGCTCCAAAGCTTTTGCATATTTAAGGTCAATATTTTTTTGACCCATAACTGCTGGAAAAAAACTTAATAGAGCAAGGACTATAAGTAGTGTTTTATTTCCCATAATCTGTGTGTTATCGAAAAAAACGACTTTTTCGCGCTTTTGTTCATTCCTAAGTCACTGAATATGTGAATTTTCCATGTACGGTAGGCTGTATTTAGCTTGCTGATAAATGAGCAAGCTAAATCTGGATGTACATTGATTTTTTATCAGTGTTTTGTGACAAAATGTCCGTTTTGGAGTGATTAGAGCATGAATCAAGACAAAATTTCCGAATTCTAGGAATGGACTATTCTTTGTTAACCTTGGTTGTCTGCCTTTTTATAGGTAGGGAAATGGAAAACAAATGGATTTTAAGAATTATACCATCAAATCGCAGGAAGCTATTCAAAAGGCGGCCGAGCTTGCAACCGGAAACGATCAGCAAGCCATAGAACCAGGCCACTTGTTGAGTGCTATCCTTTTATCGGATGAGACTGTAATGTCCTTCTTGATAAAAAAGTTGGGAGTGAATAGGGTACAACTTGACACCAAGTTGGAGGAGATAGTGATGGCTTATCCAAAAGCAAGTGGTCAGAAACCATATCTGTCGAATGATGGACATTTGGCACTGACTAAAGCATTAGACTATTTAAAAGAGTTCAAAGATGAGTTTGTAGCGATAGAGCATATCGTTTTAGGTCTATTGAACGGAAAAGATAAAGTTGCTTCTTTATTGAAATCATTAGGCTTTAATAAAAAGGAACTGATTGCGGCGATAAAGGAGCTTCGCGGAGGTAATAGCGTAACCGATCAGCATGCAGAAGGGAATTACCAATCCCTCAATAAGTATTCTAAAAATCTCAATGAACTGGCCAAAAACGGTAAGATAGATCCTGTTATTGGTCGCGATGAGGAAATCAGGCGCGTACTTCAAATACTTTCAAGAAGAACCAAGAACAACCCAATGTTAGTGGGTGAACCCGGTGTGGGTAAAACAGCTATTGTGGAGGGCATGGCCCAACGTATTGTAGATGGTGACGTACCTGAAAACTTAAAGTCGAAAACCATTATATCCTTGGACATGGGACTGCTTGTGGCAGGTGCAAAGTTCAAAGGTGAATTCGAAGAACGACTTAAGGCAGTGATCAAGGAAGTGCAAGATTCTGATGGAGAAATTATCCTGTTTATCGATGAAATTCACACCTTAATTGGTGCTGGAGCAGGCGAGGGGGCTATGGATGCTGCCAACCTCTTAAAACCAGCATTGGCTCGAGGTGAATTGCATGCCATAGGAGCAACCACGTTAAAAGAATACCAGAAGCATATAGAGAAAGACAAGGCCTTAGAGCGTAGGTTTCAGACAGTTGTAGTTGATGAACCTGATCAGGAAGATGCCATTTCAATATTGAGAGGTATTAAAGAAAAGTATGAAGTTCACCATGGTGTCAGGATTCAAGACGATGCCGTAATTGCTGCGGTTGAGCTTTCCAGTCGATATATTTCGGATCGTTATTTGCCAGATAAAGCCATTGATTTAATGGACGAGGCAGCGGCGAAATTGAGAATAGAAATTGATTCTCTTCCGCAAGAATTGGACGAATTGAATCGAAAGATTATGCAACTCGAAATTGAAAGGGAAGCCATCCGACGTGAGAGGAATAAGGATAAAGAATCGGTACTTTCTAAAGAGATTGCTGAATTATCAGAGCGACGTGATGCTTTGAAAGGTAAGTGGGAGAATGAGAAAAGTGTGATCACAGGAATTCGAACCGAAAAGGAAAATATCGATAAGTATAAGATGGAATCTGAGAAAGCTGAACGCGAAGGAGACTTTGGTTTGGTGGCGGAAATCCGATACGGAAAAATCACAGAAGCAGAATCGAGATTGGAAGGCTTAAAACTGAAAATGAACGATATGCAAGATGGATCTACCTTATTGAAAGAGGAAGTTGATTCAGAGGACATTGGCGAAGTGGTTGCAAAGTGGACGGGTATTCCTGTGGCTAAAATGCTTCAGTCCGAAAGGGAGAAGCTACTGCACTTAGAAGAAGAGCTAGGGAATCGAGTGGCAGGTCAAGGTGAGGCGATTGCAGCACTTTCCGATGCGGTAAGGCGTAGTAGGGCAGGCTTGCAAGATCCAAAACGCCCTATAGGATCATTCATTTTTCTAGGAACAACTGGAGTAGGTAAAACCGAACTGGCGAAAGCTTTAGCTGAATACCTTTTCAACGATGAGAACAATATGGTGAGGATTGATATGTCTGAATATCAAGAAAGACACGCCGTAAGTCGCCTTATTGGAGCACCTCCAGGTTATGTTGGTTATGATGAAGGGGGGCAGCTGACGGAAGCCGTTCGAAGAAAGCCATATTCAGTAATCCTCTTAGATGAGATCGAAAAGGCACATCCTGATGCTTTTAATATTCTGCTTCAAGTTTTGGATGACGGAAGGTTAACTGATAACAAGGGGCGTGTGGCAAATTTCAAAAACACGATCATTATCATGACAACCAATATCGGGTCGCACTTGATTCAAGAGAATTTCGAAAAAATTAATGAGGATAATGTGTTAGAACTGATTGAGGATACAAGGAATTCTGTGTTCGATCTGTTGAAAAAGTCTGTAAGACCCGAATTCTTAAACAGGATTGATGAGACGATCATGTTTATGCCATTGAGTAAGGCTAATATCCGACAGATTGTGTCGATTCAATTTGGTCTTATTCAAAATCAGCTGAAAGAAAATGGGATAGAGATTGAGGCAACAGAAGAAGTGCTCGATTACTTGGGTGAAATAGGTTATGACCCTCAGTTTGGAGCTAGACCTTTAAAGCGAGTAATTCAGCGGAAGGTGCTAAACGAATTATCGAAACAGATTCTTTCTGGTAAAATTCAAAAAGACTCGGTAGTTAGTATTGAAATGAATGCTCAAGGAGAAGTATCATTTGTTAATGTAGATAAAGTGGTAGAACTATAGTTTTTCCACTTTCAAATAAAAAAGGCCAAAACCCATTGTTTTGGCCTTTTTGTTATTAATGAAGATCCTTCGATAAACTCAGGATAGAAAAAACTATTATTTGCCACTCTCTTTTTTTACCCTGACTTTACGGAAGGGTCTATTTTCTAATTGTTTATATCGCTAATCGAATTCTTTCCTATGGAAAGGGTTTTGGGGAGGCCAAATCATAATCTCATTGTTAAGAAACCTTCGATCTGGGTTAGTCTGGTCAATAAGCCATTCTTTCTTCGACCTTCTCCAACCTTTGAGTTGTTTCTCTCTATCGATTGAGTTCAGTACATATTGGGTTTCTTCAAAGTACAAAAGGTTATAGCAGTAATACTTACCAGCAAATGTTTTTGCACTACCTTTTCCAAGCCAGTGTTCGGTAAGTCTTTGAGTTAGGTCGTTGGTTCTTCCAATATATAATACAGTTTTTGATGGGTTAGTTGTGATATATACATAATAGCTTGGCTTCATTTGTCTTTACTCATCACAGGATATCATTAACTCTAATTACTTCTTCTTCAACCAGTCTTCACGCCTTTTTTGGGCTTCAGCATCAGCATTTTGATCCCATCCTGTGCGCATAGAAGAATTGGCAGCCAAAGTTACCATCTTGGTCATTTTTTTACCCCATCTATCAATTTCAACACTCACTTGATCGCCCGGTTTCAAGTCCGAAATAGTTTCGTTCGCGTTCTTCACATCAGCAAGTAACTTACCGTTGATACTGATCAGTTTATCTTCTCTTTCTATACCTGCTTGGTACAAAGGCGACCCTATGATCGCATTACCAGCCAATCTACCAATACCATTGTTTATCCTTATAAATGCACTGAGTGTAGGTGCTTCTGGGTTAGTGTGTTGGAAGGTGACGCCCATCTTTTGGAAGAGGCCTTCATAATCAGGCATGTCACTCTTGAAAATGTAATTGCTAAAAAACTCATTAGCGAATGCTTCACCAGCGTATTCGGCCAAACGTGATTGTAAATCTCGTACGCTATATGGAATTTCTTTTTTACCCTGCGTATTCCAAACGTGTTTCATGTAATCATCTAAATTTTTGCCATTGTCCATGCTTCTTAAAGACATATCTAAAGCAAGGCCGAGAACAGAGCCATAGGTGTAATAAGAAATAAAAATGTTAGCATTATTATCTGGGTCTATGGATGCCGCTGCATCTACAAAAGGTGCGCGATAACTCATTTCGATTGGGTTGAAGTACTTACGGCCAGGGGCATTTATTACATAGTTTACAGCGCCGCCTAAACCATTTATATATTGCTCTTTTGTGATGTTCCCCGAGCGTGCTCTAATCAAGTTGGTGTAGTAGCTTGTAAAACCTTCGGCAAACCAGAGTTCTCCACTCATATTCGCATCCTCGAAATTGAAGGGCTCTAGAGATGCAGGTCTTATTCGTTCTACATTCCAAGCATGGAAAAATTCGTGAGACATGGTGCCCATACTGGTATTACCCAGCGGTCTGTCTAAAGGTTTACCGCTCACGACAAAGGTAGAATTCCTGTGCTCCATACCGTCACCACTGGCATTTGGCATATAATTAGACAAGAAAGTATAAGCTCCGAAGTCGAATTTTGGCAGTTCTCCAAATACTGCTTTCTGTTGCTCCACGATTTTGATTACCTCTTCGAAGTATGCATCTACTTCTGCATCGGTGGCCGGCGTATTTAAGGCTAATCGAATGTTTTGCCCATCGATCATTCTTTCCCTCATGTGCAAGTCGGCCATGAGGATAGGACTATCCATGAAATAGTAAGTATCAGGAGCATAGAATGTGTTATTGCCCTCGTTTCTTAGTTGGGTAGCTACTTTCCAATTTGAACCGTCAGGTATATTAACCTTAAGACGCGTAGGCCTGTGTCCTAGGTCTTTCGCCCAAACAAAAGTAGCGGGAATATTCAGGTGTGCATGTAGTTCATCTATGCCAGAGTAGGTTCCTCCAGCCCTATTGGCATAGAGTGTATATTCAAAATTTACTGTTCCATCATGACCGGCAATATTCCACTGGCTTGGGTCCGATCGTGTAACGATAAGTGCATTACCCTTGCTATCTGTTGCCTTAACGGCATACACGTTTTTAGCAAACTCATGTACCGCATAGCGACCCGGTGAACTTCGGCTCATGCGAACTTCTAATACCTTATTTTCGAGGTTTGAAAATTTGACTTTAATATTCGTTTCATGATGAACACGATTATCGAAAGAGATTTCATATTCATTATGAGTTTGCCCTTGAAGGCTAAATGCTGCTAAAGTTAACAGCGCTAAAAAAATTGATTTGAGTTTTTTCATCGGTTTCTATTTCACTTAACTGTTAAGGGTAAACAGCTCTTACTTCTATTTCAATAAATTTATTGGGGTCGACTAAAGTGTAAACGCCAATGGTTGATCTTGCCACTTTATTAGGGTTGCTATCAGTACCGAAGTATTCGCCATAGGCTTTAAACCATGCCTGAAAATCGGGTTTTCCATCATTTTCTGGGTCAGGAGCCACATAAACCTTCATAGACACTACATCTTTTAGGCCAAGCCCTTCTTCAGAAAGGTAATTTTCGATTCTTTTTAAGGCGCTCACGCTCTGATCGTAGGTATCGCCAAAACGACCTCTATCTCCGGCAGGTATGCTAGCATCTATTTCAGTGGCCACTATGCCACTTGCCAAATAGAGAGATTTACCTTCAGGGATCTTGACACCTTTAAGAATGGACGAACCCTCACGCTCAAAGCGAGAAACTTCTTCTTGTTTTTCTTCCTCGTGATCGTCGCCATCCTCGCAAGCTGTAAACGACAAAAACGCTAGTAAAAGGAAGGAAGTCAGTAGTTTAAATTTCATGAAAAAAGCAGTTTGAGCCAATATACAAAATCACCTTTCAAAATGCCGTTGGTTTTTACTGTTGGCAATGCGTATCTTAAGAATTCAACCAAACTTATCGGTAGCGAATTCTAGTTCCTTCCGATCATCAAGACTAAAACCTATGAATACGCTTCGACTATTTATACTTGTAACTCTAACTTTTATTATCTGTTCCCCAGATGCCCTTTCTCAAAGAAGAAAAAGGAAAAATGAAGCCCCTGCAGGCGTTTCATATGATACCGCCCTTTACAATGCCATGGAGTTTCGATTGGTAGGTCCTTTCAGAGGTGGTCGGGCTACCGCAGTAGCTGGTGTGGTTCAAGATCCTATGACGTATTACATGGGGGCTACTGGTGGAGTTTGGAAAACGGACGATGCCGGCGAAAGCTGGAAAAATGTTTCCGATGGCTTTATGAAAACCGCTTCCGTAGGTGCTATCGCAGTATCAGAATCGGACCCTAATGTGGTTTATGTCGGTATGGGTGAAGCACCTGTAAGAGGGGTAATGACTTCTCATGGTGATGGAATTTATAAATCGACCGATGCAGGCAAGACTTGGGTAAATATGGGCCTGGAGAAAACTAGGCAGATTTCTAAAATTGTAGTCCATCCTGATAACCCTGATGTGTTAATCGTTGGTGCGCAAGGAAGTCCTTATGCCGCTACAGAAGATCGAGGTATTTATAGATCAGAAGATGGTGGTGAGACTTGGACTAAAGTTCATTATATAGATGAAAATTCTGGGGTTAGTGACTTGAGTATGGACATGACCAACCCACGAATTATTTATGCCGCCTATTGGGACCACAGAAGATTTCCTTGGAAAGTTCAAAGCGGAGGACCTGGTAGTGGTATATGGAAATCTACCGACGGTGGATTGACTTGGAAGAAGCTATCAAAAGGACTGCCTAAAGGAGTAATGGGAAAAATTGGTGTAAGTGTATCTAGAGCCAACCCTAATAAAGTTTGGGCTATTATCGAAGCCGATAAAGGTGGTTTGTACCGATCGGATAATGGCGGTAAAAATTGGAAGCTTATTAATCCTGATCGTTTATTAAGAGCAAGATCATGGTATTACATGCACATTCAGGCTCACCCGACAGATGAAGAAAGTGTCTATATAATGAATGCACCATTGGTTCAATCAACCGATAATGGTAAAACCTTTGTGAACTTAAACACTCCACATGGTGATAACCACCAAGTGTGGATTAACCCAGAAAAGCCACAGTACTTGATCAATGCCAACGACGGTGGCGCGAATGTTTCGATAAACGGTGGGAAAGATTGGTCTAGACAAGACAACCAACCAACGGCACAGTTCTACAGAGTAAATGCCGATAGACAATTTCCATATAGAATTTATGGAGGTCAGCAAGACAATAGCTCGGTTTCGATTGCGTCTAGAGTGAATGGTGGAGGGATTAGTAATTCGGACTTTTTCCCAGTAGGTGGTTGCGAAAGTGCTTACTCGGCCTTCGATCCTGACGATCCTAAGTACATATATTCAGGCTGCTACCAAGGTATTATCGACGAGTGGAACGCTAAAACAAAGCTTACGAAAGACGTAATGGCTTATCCTTTCCAAGGCTTAGGCACAAATCCACGAGACGTGAAATATCGCTTCAATTGGAACGCACCAATTATTGCGTCAAAGCACGATCCTTCAGTGATTTATCACGCCGGTAATAAGCTTTTAAAAACATCTAATCGAGGAATTACTTGGACAGAGATTAGCCCTGATTTAACCAGAAATGATAGTACAAAGATCAACTGGGGTGGCGGCCCGATTACTAACGAAGGTGCTGGTGGAGAAATCTATCATGCTATATACTATGTAGCCGAATCGCCACATACGCCAGACGTAATTTATACAGGTGCTGATGATGGCATGTTGCACATTACTAAAAACGGCGGTGCTGATTGGACAGAAATAACCATTCCTGATACAGGAGATGGAATGGTGAATCAAATAGAAGTTTCACCACACGATCCGGGTACAGTATATGTTGCTTTCAATAAATACAAGTTCAACGATTTTACCCCGCACATCTTCAAGTCTACTGACTACGGACAGACTTGGAATAGAATAGTAAATGGCATTGGAAGCGAAGCGCACGTAAGAGTTGTTAGGGAAGATCCAAAACAAAAAGATTTGCTTTTTGCCGGTACTGAGCTAGGATTGTATGTGTCTTTTGATGGAGGAGTGAAATGGAATGAATTTCAGCAAAACTTACCTATTGTACCGATTACAGATTTAATGGTTCATGGAAACGATCTAATCATTGCCACCCAAGGCCGAGCTTTTTGGGTAATGGACGACTTAAATCCATTATATGAACTGAAGGATGCACAGAATACTGATTTCCATGTGTTTGAACCAGAAAATGCGATTAGAGACAATGCTTTCAGAACCGGAAATACTTCGATTGGTCAAAACCCATATCCGGGCTTTTCTATTATGTACTACATCAAGGAAAACGTTGATTCTATTCCTTTGTCAGTCGAGTTTATGGATGCATCAGGCATGGTAGTAAGAAGTTTTGCAACTGACGCTGCCAATCGCCAAGAGAAACTGACCAAGAAGTCGGGTATGAATCGCCTGAATTGGAACCTGTCAAGAGTGAATTTTGATGGCGTTCAAGGTGTATTTGTAGGGCTAGGTGCCGGAGGGCATCGCGTAGCACCTGGGGCATATACCATGAAAATGACTTATGGCGATCAAGAAGTTGTGAAACGATTAAATGTGTCACCAGATCCGAAATGGGAAGCCACTACAGCGCAGTATCAAGAACAGCAACAATTATTAGAAGAGGTACGTGAAGTGATTGAATCTATTCAGGAAACGGCTAATAATGTTAGATCAGTAAGAACTCAGGTTAATGATATGAAATCGCGAATTGATCAGGAAGAATTTGCGAATGTACACGAAGCCATAGATGAGCTTGTAGAAATGATTAATGAGGTGGAAGCTGACTTTGTACAGCCGAAGCAAAAGACATTTCAAGATGTAATCAATTTTGAAAATAAACTTGAGGTACAACTTTTACACATCTACGGAACAATTGATGGCATAGAACCACCGGTTACCGATGGCCAAAGGGCCAGAGTGGAAACGCTAAAGGCAGAGTATGTAATTGCTATCGTAGGTGCTACCAAAGTGAATCAAAAAATGGAAGAGCTAATGGAGCTGATTAGGGCAGAGAAAGTTCCTTTTATAGCGCCTAAAAAGAAGAAATAATTGGAACGCGATATTATAGAAGAATTGGGTAGCCTGGCATTGGCTACCCGTTTAAAAAATCTTAGTGAACGTCTTGCCAAAGATGTTTCCCAAATATATAAGGAGTCTGAATTAGATTTTGAGCCTCGTTGGTTTACGCTCGTCTATGCCCTAAAAGAAGGAGAAGAACTTGCAGTGACAGAACTATCTTCTATGCTCAAGCAAACACACCCTGCTATTAATCAAGTGGCCAATGTCTTAGTGGCCAATAAATTGGTAAACGAGCGAAAAGATGAAGCCGATCAGCGAAAGCGCCTATTGAGGCTTTCTACTAAAGGAGAAAAACTCGTTTCACATATGAGTGACCTCTGGGGTCAAATTAAAAAAGCCAACGATGAGCTGTTGGATGAATCGGGCGGGATACTTCTAGAAAGCCTCGATAAGGTGGAAGAAGCCTTGGATAATAAGTCTATGTACGAACGAATCCGTTCCTTTCAAGCCTAAGAACAAAGTCCAAATAGTGTTAACGAGTGTTATTTCTTAAACCAACCTTACTATTATACGTAAGCACTTACATAAATTAAGAATATGAAAAAAATCTGTGTCCTATTATTTGTGCTAAGCTTCTCCTTGTCCGCTCAGGAATTTGATAAAAAGAAGGTTGTACAACGCTTAGCCAAAATCATGAATGAGAACTATGTCTACCCTGAAAAAGGGAAGGCAATGCATGATTTGGTACTTTCTAAGTTGAAATCTGATGCTTACAGTCAATTTAATACGGAACAGTCTTTTGCGGCAGCTTTAGAAAAAGATTTGAGGTCGGTGATCAACGATAAACATATTCGAGTGACTTTTAATAGTGAAAGGGCCAAAGCGATCCGTAACCGAGATTTTGGACCTGGTCCTGAGTCGAATGGAAAATTTGGATTTGAAGAAGTAAAAATTCTAGACGGAAACATTGGCTATCTTGATTTAAGAGGTTTTATGGACATCGGTATGGCTGAGGACGTGGCCAAGCCAGCCATGGATAAATTAATCAAATCAGACGCACTCATTTTCGATTTGAGGCAGAATGGAGGAGGATCACCTAGCATGATCCGATTTATTTCGAGCTACCTTTTTGGCGATGAAAAGGTTCATTTGAATACGTTTTATTGGCGGCCGTCTGATAGCTACTCTGAGACATGGACGAACCCTGAATTTGCCAGTGAAACCAAGCCCGATATTCCAGTATATGTGCTAACAAGCGACTACACATTTTCAGCCGCAGAAGAGTTTACCTATAACCTTAAAAACTTAGAGCGTGCCACCATTATTGGAGAAACCACAGGTGGCGGGGCACATCCAGGTGGCCCATCTATTATCACTAGTGATTTTATTGTCAATGTGCCTCGCGGAAAAGCGATTAACCCAATTACCAAAACCAATTGGGAAGGAGTAGGCATAGCGCCTCACATTCAAATACCTGCCGATAAGGCCTTGGATAAGGCGATTGAATTGGCCAAACTAGAATTAAACAACTAAGCCGGTAACCATTTTTAAAGCTTGAGGTCTTTGAAACTGCTGGAAGACTTAAATAATGTTGGTATCAAATTTTTTTCAAAATCGGTTAAGAACTAAACCATGCTTAAAAACTATCTAAAAATTGCCTTCAGAAGTCTTTTAAAGAGTAAGAGTACTTCCTTAATTAATGTGCTGGGCTTATCAACAGGAATTGCTTGTTGTATCATCATTTTCCTATTTGTTCAGAATGAAACCAGTTTCGACAAGTTTCATGATAAATCTGACGAAATATTTCGAGTCTTAACAATTGACGAGGCGCTCGGCGTGAGCAGTAATTTGGTAGGAATTACAATGCCTGCTCTAGGGGAATCCATGAAGAATAATTTCCCGGAAGTAGAGAATAGCGTTAGAATGCTAACCCAAGGCCGTCAGCTCATCACCTATGATCAGCAAGGCTATTATTCAGAGCATTTTGCCTATGCTGAGCCTTCGCTTTTTGAAGTTTTCGATTTCAAATTAATAGACGGGGATGTAGACAAAGCACTGTCAGAGCCAAATACAGTTGTACTATCCGAGTCAATGGCTCAGAGAACGTTCGGCACGGATGACCCTATCGGGAAGCGCGTTGATATTGGCGGCCAAACGGGGCTTGAAGTGGTTGCTGTAATGCGGGATGTAAATGAGAATTCGCACCTAAATTTTGATGTGGTGGTATCGATGCTGCAGGCTGATACAACTTCCAATTTTGCTCAATTTATTCAGTCATGGAGATCGATAAGCATGACTACCTATGTTCAACTGAATTCGCCGGCTAACGAGTCCAATGTTGAAGGCAAAATGGAAGAACTCATTAGAGTGAATGACGTTGGAGAAAATTTCAGTGTAACGCTACAGCCCTTGGCCGATGTTCATTTGAAATCCAGTGGAATCTTATTTCAGAATTATAACCTGAGTCAAACGGACATTAATTATGTCTATACACTCGCAGCGGTAGGATTATTTGTCATGCTCATCGCATCGTTCAATTTCATGAACTTATCTACAGCAAGGTCTACCAATAGAGCTCGAGAAGTTGGTGTAAGGAAAGTTTTTGGGGCATTTAGAAGGCAGCTAATCAATCAATTTATGGTAGAATCTGTGGTTATTTGCTTCCTTTCTTTATTCATAGCCATTGGGTTTGTGACCTTAGTTAGCCCATTAGTGAACCTGCCAATTGAGGAAAATTTAGCCGTCTACTTCTTACGCAATGTTGAATGGCTGATCGGTTCAGTGCTATTTGTTTTATTTCTTGGTCTATTTTCAGGGAGCTACCCTGCGCTTATGCTTTCAGGATTTAATCCCATTGGCATATTAAGAGGTTCTTTTA
Organism: Roseivirga sp.; assembly: GCF_049099775.1. Lineage (GTDB taxonomy): Bacteria > Bacteroidota > Bacteroidia > Cytophagales > Cyclobacteriaceae > Roseivirga. Next base: position 241,382 of record NZ_JAGDZM010000007.1, read on the forward strand.
AAACAAGTGCTAAAGGTGTTTTACTGAGGAAGTCCTTGGTAATTTTTCAATTCACTATTTCCATTGCCATGATTATCGGCACGGCGATCGTGTATGATCAGCTACAACATCAGCGGAATATTGATAAAGGGTTTGATCCCGAGCAGATTGTCACGCTAAACGTAGGTCACCCAACTTTGCAGCAAGCTTTGCCTGTTTTTATGAATAAACTAGAGGAAATTCCAGAGGTGAATAAAACTGCTCGAACAGCAGGAATGCCAGGAAGGACATTCGGTAGAAACCGTGTAAGACCTGAAGGCGCCTCAGCTGAAGATACTTGGATCATTTCCGTTTTTAGTTTCGATGATGAATTCATGGATTTAATGGGCATGGAGATCGTAGACGGGCGAGGGTATGATCGCAACATGCAAACCGATCAACAACAAGCCGTTCTCATTAATGAAGCTATGGCTAAAGAATTGGCTTGGGAAGATCCAGTAGGAAAAAAGCTGAATTTTGGCCAACAAGAAACAACAGTCATTGGCGTGGTAAAAGACTTTCATTTTACCAATATGCGCCACAAGATTGAACCTTTAGCCATGCGCTACAATCCTAATAATGGTGGCAGCTTGGCCATAAAGTTTGCGGCCAATGATGCTAGTGGAACAATTGAGTCCATTCAGGCAGCTTGGAATGAGGTATTCCCCAATAGTCCCTTTGAATATCGGTTTTTTGATGAGGAATTCGGGCAGCAATATGCTTCCGACGAACGTTTTGGAAAGCTAGTATTCAGCTTTACTTGGTTGGCTATTTTTATAGCGTGCCTCGGACTGTTCGGTCTTTCAGCGTTTACTGCAGAGCAAAAAACCAAAGAGATTGGTGTGCGAAAAGTACTTGGTGCAAGCATTTCTGGTATTATCTTATTGCTGTCGAAACAGTTTTCCCAATTAATTGGAGTCGCCATTTTATTGGCCGTTCCTGTTGCCTATTTCCTTATGAAGTCTTGGCTTGGCGATTTTGAATATCGGGTAGAAATAGATTGGTTTTGGTTTGTCATCTCAGCAGTTGTAGCCATGTCTATTGCTTTGATTACGGTTACTTTCCAGTCGGTAAAGGCCGCCACCACAAACCCTACAAATTCGCTGAGGTGCCAATGATTTAGCATTTTTTAACATCCGTTTACATCAAAGTTGAAACTACTTTGACCGCTTATGGTATTATACTTGTAGTGCGTAATATCATAGCCCATTAATTCAGGTGAATTTCATTACATTTAATATCCTGTGATGGGTAACGTTTAAGAATAATCCGCGTTGAAATGAAGATGATCAAAAAGTTATTATGGTTACCGTTGGCAATCTTCTTTACCGTACCAGTTTATGGTGCAGAAAGAGATTCAACGGAATATTTGCAGCCCACGGCTGCTCATTTGAAAGAATCAAGAATAATTGTCCAGATTTTGGACTACTTCCATTACCGAGAAACCGATCTCGATGATTCCCTTTCATCTGTCATCTACAATAATTTTATAGAAACCCTAGATGGGAATAAGAATTACTTCTTAGCAAGTGATATCAAGTCATTCGAAAAGTATCGTTATGAGCTTGATAACAGGTCTAAAGAAGGCGACTTAGTTCCAGCGTTTTACATCTTCAATATTTATAAAAAGCGGGTAGAAGCAAGGTTGGAATATGCTTTGGCACACGTTACCGATGAGTTCGACTTTGATAAAAAGGAACGCTTAATATTCGACAGAGAGAAAGAGCCATATGCTGAAAATGTGGAGGAACTGGATGACTTATGGCGCAAAACTATAAAGAATCAAGCTTTACAATTGAAACTTAGTGGTTCGGATTATGATAAAATAGTCGATGTTTTAACAAAGCGTTATGAACGTTTCCAGAGTAATGTTTCTAAATATAATAGCAACGATGTTTTTGAAATGTTTATGAATTCGGTGACGAACGCTTTCGATCCGCATACGAATTATTTTACACCCTTGAATGCTGAAGATTTTCAAATGCAAAGCAGCAAGTCCTTGGAAGGGATTGGTGCTACTTTACAGCAAGATAATGACTTCACTAAAATCACTGAATTAAGGCCTGGTGGACCAGCTTTCTTAAGTGGTGAAATTGAAGCAGAAGATAGAGTGACAGGTGTAGCGCAAGGAGCTGATGGTGAAATGATTGATGTAGTGGGCTGGCGTTCGGATGAAGTAGCAGGTCAAATTAGAGGCCCGAAAGGAACACTCGTTAGGTTACAGCTTTTACCAGCTGGAGCAACTCCAGGTTCTGAAATGAAGGAAGTAATGCTAGTTCGCGATAAGATTAAACTTGATGAATCGCGTGCGAGTAGTAAAGTGATAAAATATACTGAAGGTGGTAAAGACTACAATTTTGGAATTGTAACGGTTCCAGATTTTTACCTCGATCCTGAAGGTTACGATAAAGGTGGAGAGGATTACACCAGCACAACCAACGATGTTAGAAAAATCATAAAGGAATTAGAGGCAGAAAGTGTTGATGGCATTATGCTCGATCTTAGAAATAATGGTGGAGGTCAGCTTGTTGAGGCAATTAGCCTGTCGGGTTTGTTTTTGCCAGGTGGTACTGTTGTTCAAGTAAAAGACAGCCGAGCTCAGATTCAAAAGTATGATGATGACAATAAAGGGATGACTTATGAAGGACCGATGAATGTAATGATTAATCGTTTTTCAGCTTCGGCATCAGAGATTTTTGCCGGTGCAATTCAAGATTATAAAAGAGGTGTTATTGTAGGAGAGCAGTCTTACGGGAAAGGAACGGTTCAAAACGTTCGTGGTTTAAGTGATTTTCTTAGAGAAAAAGGCGAAGATGAATTGGGCTTATTAAAATTCACAATAGCTAAGTTCTATCGCGTAACAGGAAGTAGTACACAACACAAAGGCGTTACTCCAGATATTGAATATCCATCTGTATACAGTGCAGATGAATTTGGTGAGAGTTCTAAACCTAGTGCTTTGCCATGGGACAAGATTGCTTCTGCAGACTTTAAGACTTTAGACTACGTTGATCCAAATATGCTTTCAATCTTAGAAAAGAGGCATCAGCAACGCTTGAAAGAAGATCAGACGTTAATTGACTTACAAGAGGACATTAAGCAGCTGAGAGAAAACAGAAAGCGTAAATATGTATCTCTAAACTATGCGGAGCGCAAGAAAGAACAAGATGATATTGAGAAGCGTAGAAAAGATAGAGAATTAAAGGCCACTGTAAGTATTGGTGATTCTTTGGACGATGCTTCTTCGGCAGGCGGTAGATCTTTAGATGATATGAAAGACGCCTATTTGAAGGAAAGTATTAAACTTTTAGCCGATCAGATTTTAGCAAAAAAGAAGAGAGGTTAATAAAGACAAATCGTAAAAAAGCCCAAGGTTGTATCAACCTTGGGCTTTTTTAGTTTTAAGGATTTAAAAATTAATTCAGCCGTTTGAAATCTGCTTCAGTGGCAATATATCCGAATGCAGACCAAGAACTACCTTGGAGAACACGTTGGAAAATTTCCTTGGCTTTGGCAGTATCACCTTCATACAAATACCAATTTCCTAAACCATATCCCTGTGTAGCCAAACTCAAAGCCACATCATCACCTGAGCCTTGAAGTAGCTCTTCAGCAGCTAAAGCTCCTTGATACATACTGAGTCTTTTCAAATAGCTATCGTTTTCAATAATTTCCATTTCAGGATCGATTGACTCTAAAAGCCGTTTGGCTTGCTCAGTTTTACCTAGTCTTCTCAAAGTCATGTAAAGCCAATCAGTAGTAGCCACTCTTAAGTCAGGGTTTCCAGAATAGTCCATACATTCTTTATAGATTTCTTCTGCCTTCTCGAAGTCTCCTGATAGATAATACGCCAGGCCATAATGATATAGTATGTTGAACTGTGTGTTAGACAAAGGGATGTTCATTTGGTTTGGAGCCCCATCCGGTTCCGTTTCTTCAACCCCTTTTGGCATTAGCTCATAGGCTTTCTGATAATCTGCAATTGCTTTGTTAAACTGGCGAATACTGATATATCTATGCCCTCTGTGGCGATAAAGTTTGTACGAATTTGGAAACCGTTTTATTCCATCAGAAAAAATGTTTATTGCCTTTTTATAATCGCTCAAATAAGCATGTCTTCTGCCTAGCCAAATCGTATTCATCTCACTATTATCAAGATCGAAGTCGTTTTGTGCTTGTGCAATATTTGCTTTTAGAATAGAATCAGTACGTACATTTCTTAAGGGTATATTTAATGAGTCACCCAAAAGTGAAACTGCTTGAAAGCTTTCTGGTATGTAAATAGGTTCCTTGTGCTTTTCGCAGGAACTGAAAAGTATTCCTGAAAGAATAAGGCCACAGACTAGAAGTTTTTTCATGCCGCTATTTGGTTGTCATTTTAAAGCTAAGGCCATTTTTCTTCTGCTCTACCATCTTACGCACGTCTTCTAGTAGCTGTTTAGCATCGTAAATAATGCCGTCTTTCACCGTCCATTTAACGCCACCAACTTTTGTTACTTCATTATTGTCATTTAAGCGAAGTGCGCCAGTACCATAGAGCACTTTCAGGTTTTTTAGCGGGTTTTCTTCTACAATGAAGAAGTCGGCATATTTTCCAACCTCGATTGTACCAATTTTATCGTCCATACCAACTGCTTCGGCACCATTCAGAGTGGCTGACATGATAACTTCAAGTGGGTGAAACCCAGATTCTCTTAAAAGCTCCAATTCTCTGATGTATGCGAAGCCGTAAAGCTGATAAATGAATCCTGAATCCGATCCCGCTGTAACACGACCACCACGGTTTTTATACTCATTAATGAATGTCATCCAAAGTCTGTAATTCTCTTTCCAAGCCACTTCTTGCTCAGTGCCCCAATCGAACCAATAAGAACCGTGAGACCTTCTGCTTGGTCTATAAAATTCCCATAAAGAAGGGAGTGTGTAGTCCTTATGCCATTCCGCACTATAGGCGCGCATTAAGTCTCTATTCGCCTCGTAAATATTGAAAGTAGGATCTAGGGTGAAATCAAGTGAAATTAGCTCATCCATTACTTTATTCCAGTGCTCGGAAAAGGGCTCTGCTGCTTGTTTCCAAAGTTGACCAGCTTCTCCAAATCGATCTTGCTCGTTTCTATAATTATAATCTAAGCTATAGTTTTGCACAATACGATCAGTGAAGAGCGCTTCCGGTAAACCATACCAATGTTCCATAGAAGTAAGACCGGCGCGCGCTGAGTTAAGTACGTTCCATCTTGTCACATCCATTTGAGCATGATGCATTGCTGATCGTAATCCAAGTTTCTTGTTTTCTTCTAATGCAGCTTGCATAATGTTTGGTGCCGCGCCAAAGAATTTAATCCCATCAGCTCCGTTTTTAGCATTGTCTCTCACCCATTGTCTCGCTAATTCAGGCGTAGAAATCGGCGCTTTTGCCCCTTGACCAAATCCAGTGTAGGCTAAGATTCTAGGTGCCGTAATCAGGTTTTTATTACTCTTTTCTTTATGTTCCAGAACCCATTTTAAGCCATTACCTGCCGATGGATCCCTAATGGTTGTAATACCATGGGCTAGCCATAACTTAAATACATATTCGGAAGGAGTTCCTTGACCTGTGCCTCCAATATGGCCGTGCATATCGACAAATCCGGGAAGTAAATACATGCCCTCAGCATCTAGTTCTTGATCGCCGGGGTTGGCTTTTGGTCTGTCTCTTTCGCGGATTGCAAGACCTGGATAGCCGACATTGTAAATGCCTTTTATGATGTTTTGTTCTACAACAATGTCGACAGGGCCGGTTGGAGGTGCGCCGTTTCCATTGATGAGCGTAACCCCTCGAACAATAAGCCTTTTGAACGGGCCTTCACCTTCAGCACGGTCTGGTGCTTTTTCAATTTGGGCAAAGGATGAATTAAATGAGAGTATTAGCAGACAGAAAAGTCCGACTAGGTAGGTTCTAATTCGCATATTATTAAAGGTTGACTTCTCAAAAGATAGAGAATAACCCAACCTTTAACAACATACTTTACAGGAGTAGCTTAGCTCTTTCCTTCTTTCTTTACTTTAGTAAGCACCGCATCTACCGAGTTAGGACCTTGTGTCCATTTCCCTGATATTTTACCATCTTTTAAAGTGCCTTCATAAGTAGCAGGAATAAGATTTAAAACCATTTTCACCTTGTCGCCTTTAAACGTGATGGTGTCAACTTTTAAACCCATTGCACCTTGGCTAGGTACATCAAGCGTAGCAGATAGTTTTCCTTCGGTATTTGTAATATGGAAAACGATCGGAATACTTTGTCCTGGAGCTTCAAGTGTAGCTTCCCAATCACCAGCTATTTTTGCAGGGTCACTTGTTTGAACCATCAAAAAGGTCCCTAGTATTAAAGTCATTATTGTTTTCATGGATATTGAATTAATTGAATTTCAATGTTAGTAAAATTTGTTTTTAACAAGGCTAACCTCATGTTGAGTGGTGCCTTGATGGGTTAACCGCAGGTATAGCCTTACTGAATTTCATTTCTTAGTACTTCTAAAGGCGGTTTACTAATAATTCCCCGGCTATTTATTAACCCGATAATGATAGTAAGCCCTGTAATGGTAAGGTAGACCAGTGCTATTGGCAGTAAGTTCGGAATAAAGGTTGAATCGAACGAATAATAAGCAAGTCCCCAACTGCCCAACATGGCCAAGGAAATACCAGATAATGAAGCTAAACTGCCTAAAAAGAAGTATTCCAAGCTGTTGATACTGAGTATTTGGTTTCTTGTAGCACCCATTGTTCGAAGTAGCACGCTTTCTTTAATGCGCTGAAACTTTGAAAGAATTACAGAACTGATGAGCACCAAAAGACCTGTCACAATGCTAAAGAGTGCCATAAACCGTATTACGAAAGCTATTTTGTCTAAAATGTCATCGAGCGTATTTAGAATCAAGCCCACATCGATAACTGAAACATTGGGATAAGCCTTTACTACTTCTCTTTGAAAAAGAGCACCTTCTTCCACACTCTGTACTCTAGTTATCAGCACATGAAACTGTGGAGCAGCTTCTAAAACACCCGAAGGGAAAAGGCCCAAAAAATTGGTTTGTACTCTGTTCCAATCTATTTCTCTCGTGCTTCCCAAAACAGTCGAAATCGGCACGCCTTGCACATTCCATACTAAAGTATCTCCTAGTTTTAGATTATTTCTTGTGGTGTAACTCTCTTCCAAACTGACAGCTGGTAAGTTGTCTCCGGTAGAATTACTCTCTTGTAAACTTCCCTGAACCAATTCTTCAGATTCAATCAGGCTGTCTCTATAGGTGACTCGCCATTCGCGTCGGAACATACTCCCCCGAAAGTTTCTAACCGTATCTTCCATAGCTTTTTGATATGAAAGGCCATTGATAGATTTCAACCGCATGGTAACTACAGGTACACTTTGCATTACAAGTAATCCTGTATCCTTTGTCAACTGAGTTAGCGCCGCTACCTGATGGCTCTGAATATCGAAAATCATCAGGTTTGGTCGATCTTCATTAGTAGTAATTTCTACCTGACTGATGAGTAAGCTTTGAATAAAGTAAAGTGTGGTAATCAGTGCTGTTCCTAAACCAATCGATGAGATTAAAATTAGTGTTTGATTGTTGGGTCTATATAGGTTTGCAAGACTTTGTCGCCAAACATAGCTCCAGCTGCTCGGAAAGAATTTCTTGACCAACCACATGGAAATTTTGGCGATTAACGCCAAGAAACCAAAGGCTAGCGCTATGAATAACGTAAACCAAAGGCTATCAATGAAAGACCCGATCTGGATGAAAGCGAAGCTGATAACGAAAATAAAGATGGCACTATAAATAAGTGCCTGAATTTTGTCTATACCTCTACGCTTATTATCGTTTACTCCTCGTAGCGTAATCAAAGGAGATGCTTTTCTAATGGAAACCAATGGAGACAACGCGAATAAAACGGACATAAAAAGGCCCGTGATTACACCACCCAGAATTGAAGTCCATGACAACGCGATAGTCACATCTACAGGTAAGAATTCAGCAAATATTTTAGGCAGTACAGTTTGAATAAAAGTACCCGCAATGGCGCCAAGGATAGAGCCGAAAAGCCCGAAAATGCCAATTTGTGTTAGGTAAATGTAAAAGGCATCTTTACCACTGGCCCCAAGACACCTGAGGATGGCAACAAGTCTAATTTTCTCCTTGATATAGATATGCACAGCACTGGCAACACCCACACAGCCAAGTAAAAGTGCTACAAAAGCCACTAGGTTTAGGAAGTCTGCCAAGTCATCGAAAGTTCTTCCAGTATCCTCTTTACGCTCTCTAATCGTTTCGCTACTGATTTTCCAAAGCCTAAGCGAATCACTATCCGCTCTAATCTGAGCATCTATGTCAAAGTCTTTCGGGGGATTTATAAACTTGTAAAAACGACGATAGTAAACACGACTTCCTCTAGTAATTAGGCCTGTACTATCTAAATAAGACATGGGTATATAGACTGCCGGAGCCACAAGGGTTGCGCCCATGGATTGAGAAGGTGAACTGATCAAAGCCCCTTCTATTTTAAACGTAACCTGACCTATTTTAATTGAATCGCCTACACCTACGTTATATTGAACCAAAACGCTTTGGTCAACGAGTGCCTTTGCCGATCCATCTCTAAAAGTTGCTTCAGCATTTATAGGCTCAGTTTCTAGTTTACCATAATATGGAAACCCACCTTCCAAAGAACGCACATCCACAAGCCTGCTTTCTTGGTTCTTCGGAAAGAAGATCATTGAAGCAAAACTGTTTTCAAATGAAACTTCCGTATTCATCGAATCGACTATTCCATAACTAAAATTGGGATCGTTGCTAGCCAGTTCTAAATCGGCGCCTAATAATTCCTTCGCCTGACTATTAATATCGCTTTGGAGGTTATCACTGAATGAGTTAATGGCAACAAGCGCAGCAATTCCTATTACAATGGATGAGATAAATAATAGCAATCGCGATCGGCTCTTTCGAGCGTCGCGCCAAGCCATTTTCAGAATCCATTTTCTGGATACTTTTTGAGGAGAAACACCAACTTGCTTATCCATTGTGCTGCAGAATTCCTCCTTTTAATCTGATAATACGATCAGTTTTTTGTGCGAGCTCAAGATCATGTGTAACTAAAACAAGCGTAGTGCCAGATTCTTTGTTAAGGTCAAAAAGCAAGGCTTCTATTCGTTCAGAAGTCTCCTCATCTAGATTCCCAGTTGGTTCATCCGCAAATAAAATTTTTGGTTCATTAGAAAAAGCCCTAGCGATAGAAATTCTTTGCTGCTCGCCGCCTGATAGTTGAGTAGGATAGTGGTCATGTCTTTCGGCAAGTCCAACTCTATCCAACAACTCTAAGGCTCTTTTTTTAATAGCCTTTTCCTTTCTAAGTTCCATAGGAACCATAATATTTTCAAGTGCAGTAAGTGTTGGGAGCAATTGAAAGTTCTGAAAAATGAATCCTACATGCTGACTGCGAACGAATGCCCGTTCATCTTCATTGAGGTTATCTAGTGCTATTCCGTTTAAGGTAATTGAACCTGAGGTTGCACGATCTAAACCCGCGCAAAGGCCTAACAATGTGGTTTTACCACTGCCTGATGACCCTACAATACTTATCTTGTCGCTCGCTTGGATAGAAAAACTTATGTCGGATAGTACCGTTAAAGATTTTGATCCACTTGAGTATGTTTTAGTGAGGTTAGAAACCTCAAGAATATTTGACATATTCGAGATTGAAATGTTTGATATAATGAAGACGAATGTAAGCCGTTTAGGTTCGTCAGCTAAATAATAAATGAGACCCAATATACAACTCTTGAATGTTACTGGCACTTTGTTGATCGCGCTAAGTTTAACTGCTAGTGTGATGGACTTTAATACACAAGACGTTAAGAAGAGAATCGTCTTCTTCGGAGACAGTATTACTGCTGGTTATGGACTTTCTCCAGAGCAAGCTTTTCCTGCACTTGTTCAACAGAAACTAGATTCCAATAAGATGGCTTATGAAGTAATAAATGCTGGCCTAAGCGGAGAGACCTCTGCAGGAGGATTGGGACGGATTGATTGGATCTTAAAATCAAAACCTGATGTATTTGTACTAGAACTTGGCGGCAATGATGGGCTTAGAGGGCTTAGTTTGGATGAGACAGAAAAGAATTTAAAGGAGATGGTTAAGCGCGTTAAAACTAAAAATCCGAAAGCGATCGTGATTTTAGCGGGGATGCAAATTCCGCCCAATTTAGGACAAGACTATACGGCTAGATTTAAGAACTTATTCCCGAAAGTTGCTTCTGATACCAACTCAGAGCTTATCCCTTTTCTCTTGGAAAATGTTGGAGGTTATCCAGAGCTGAACCTTTCAGATGGAATACATCCTAATGTTGAAGGCCATAAAATTGTAGCAGAAACGGTGTGGAATGATATTAAAAAGTACCTAGACTAGCGCCGTAGAAAAGCCTTGTAACGCTTCAGTATCTTTTGCGTGATTTCGTATTCTGATTTGCCAATGATTTCTCCGTCTAGAAATTGGCAAAACTCCATAAATTCATCAATTACTCGATTATCGATTCTAGTTACTTTCTTAACAATATCTTTGTTGAAATACTTCAATCTTTCACGTTCTCTGAGCGTAAGGAAAGTCTCGGCCTCCTCCATTTTTCGTATGATTCTTGCCTGTTTTGGGTTTCGGCTTATTTCTTGAAATATAGGAATCGATGCAATGGGGAAATTGATGGGTGTGTTTGCAGGGGGGGCTATTTCATTTGAACCTGGACCAAGGGGAAGCTGCATGATATTATCTGGGAGATCTAGTTTCAGCGTATCCCATTTTTTACGTCGAAGGTAAAAATCATCCGAAAGCTGTATGACCTCAACATCATCTAAATCAATTGCTTTTGGACTCAATTCAATCGTGACTATATTATCTTTTTTAGCCATTTCACGTGTCATTACTACTGCATAATCCGCATAGCCAACAGATGTGATCCGTATTGAATCGCCAATGTATACCCTGAAATTGAAGTTGCCTTGAGGAGATGTGGCAGTTCCTTTATTTTGCGTAACTACGAAGACGCTGGCGAAAGGAATTGACTCCAATCTATCTTTGCTTACAACGCGCCCTTTGAATAGGAAACTAGGCTTCGTTTGGGCTGATAACATACCTGATATCAGTAGTAATAAGAAAAGATAGATAGCCTTATTCATCCGCTTAGAGCAAACGAATTTCAGAAATAAAGTTCTAGAAAATAAGTTGTTAACCGTTTTTAACCTTGTGCTGGTTTTGATGATTTAAAAATCTATTGAAAAGATAAGCCATCCAAACCACGCCAACACTCAGCAGAGAAATATATTGAAAAGTACTATCGAGACCCAAGTCCAAAGAGAGGCTGGGTGTTAAATTCAATTCTTCTACACCTAAATTAATGCCTCCAACAAATGCAACATAGCCCATGGGCGCCAGTATAAGCACCGTAAAGATCAGCTTAGTCCAAAGCGGAATGAGAATCGACCTAGGTTGGTCAGCAGCTCTAGCCTTCTCTAAGATAACCCTGTTGAAGCTAAGCGAGGGTTCTTCTAAACCTTCATTTTCAAGTAAAGCTTTCAACTCCTTATCCGAAAGATTGAATTCATTCATAATAGTGATCTTACTTCAGTATCTAATAATTGTTCCAACACCTTGAGTAAGCGCTTTCTGGCGCGATGCAATCTAACTTTTACGTTAGACAATTCCCAGTTGGTGATTTCGCAAATCTCTTGCAGCGAATTTTCATTTAGGTAAAACAGCGTTATTGCTATCTGATCATCAGAAGATAGTAAGTCCAACGCCTGTTTTATATAACCCGATCGCTCTGCTTTTTGCAACCTATGCCATTCCTTGTCTGATTCACTGAAAGACGATAGCTTCTCTTCATTGTGGTACGCAATATCGGTAGTAACGATTTTCTTCTTCCTGAGCTTTGTTAAAGCCGTGTTATAAACAATAGTATAAAGCCAGGTAGAAAACTTTGAGCTTCCCTGAAACTGCTGAATGTTTTTGTACGCTTTTAAGAAAGCATCTTGAGCAACTTCTTCAGCATCTTCGCGATTTTTCATCAGCTTTAAAGCCAATGTAAATGCCATGGCCTTATGTTCATCAATCAGCACATTGAATGCAGCCATATCGCCTTCTTTAACCTTCGCGATAATCAACTCCATAGCATATTGCTCATTGTTTGCTTTCATTTTTCTGGTTTGACTATGGCGTGTACAGATAGGTTACATTAAGTTAAAGAATTCTTTTTAGCCCTTTAAAAAAGTAAAGTGTTTGTATAAATTTTGAGTTAGGGTGTAACTTGATATCTAGAAGTGGCATCAAAGCCTTTGAAACAAAATTGATAAAACGATGAACGACGGATTTGCAGCATTTATGTTTATGGCTTCTATGGTGTTTTCTATAGCTGGACTAATATTCTTTTGGTTGCTTACAAGGCATAGAGAGCGCACACAGCTTATTGAAAAAGGAGCCGATGCTTCATTATTCCAATCCAACCCTAGAAAGAAGTCTTACTTTTTTTCTATGCTCCTTGGCATTCTATTCATATGCCTAGCGTTGGGTATAGGGCTCGGGTTTATAGTTGAAGATGCATTGCAGGATAGCGGAGCTTTTGGAAGAAATAATAGTAGTCCTGGACCTTACTTCTTTAGTATATTCTTAATGCTAGGGATAGGTTTTATAGCGGCTTTCTTTATGAATCAGAAATTCATTAACAAGGAATAGAAGATTAGATTCAGATGTATATAAAGCCTCTCCAGACACGGAGAGGCTTTTTTGTTTCCTAACCATAAGTAAATGAATGATTGTTATTTATTCGATTCTTTTTATATTGAAATATAAATAATAAAAGATGAGATATATAAAAAGAATGTATAAAGTACTGATATCTATTTTTACTGTGGTAATATTATGTATGTCAACAATAAAAGCAAGTCATATGCCAGATTCACAAGAAGGCAACTGGGGTTATAGAGTATACTTCCAACATGTTGAGACCTATGAGAATGGTACTGGTGCCCGTTTTACTGGATGCGTTACCCCAGGGGGTAGTTGTCTTACGCAAGGGCCAAATATTGATCAAGACTGTCTTAACAACGGTAAATGGAGTCCATGTGGTTTTGAATAGCGGAAAAAATAGCATCTATAAAAAGCTATTGTTCACTCCTTTTTTAAGTGTTTACCTAACAGTCTTATCCGGTTGTGTCGAACAGAAGTCTAATAATAAACCACTCGTAGACTTATTGGAAATAGGTATTTCCGATGAAGTAAGACAATATACCTATGATGATATGTCTTACCCAATATTCACTAGGGCAAAGACGGTGAAAATAGAAAATGAGTCAATAATTATTGCGCCAGATAAAAGAAACCATGCAATAGATTTTTATAAAAGTACTGGCGGGAGTGCATTCAAAACAATTGAATTAACATTAGAGGGACCAAACAGTGTTAGTCAAATTTCAAATTTCCAGTATAGCAATGGACTACTATATATAGTCGATGCTTTTAAATATGAGCTGGTTATTTTTGATTCAAGAGTTCAGGCGATTCAGCGAATTAAACTAATAGATCCAGAAAAGCCCTTTTCTATGTTGCCTCGTTATTTCACAAATTCTGAAATGACCATTGTCAAGAACCGGGTATACTTTATTGCAGATGCCGATCTAAATCTTTCGGATAAAAAGGGGCTTAAAAAATCGAGAACTTTATTGGAAGTAAACTTAGAGAATGGAAGTATTCAATATCATTTTGGTGTTCCAGAGTTACTTTTAACTGATCATTGGGTAATTAATCAACATTTCTTCTCTGCAACCAATGTAGACTCCTTAACATGGGTTTATTCATTTGACTTAAGTGATAGCATATTCATAAATCGTATAGGAATTGATAAACCAAAACGAGTATATGCTCCAAGTAGGTACGCTAAAGAGCTGCAAAAATGGAATAAAAAAGACTTAAACAGTAAAGAAGCATATCAATATTACTATCAACAAACCTCCTATTTTAAGATTGTCTTTGATCCGTTTAGAAAATATTTCTATCGATTCGTACATCACCCTAATGAAAGAGCAATTCTGTCTGGAGATAACGAAAACCTTTGGGATCAGGATTACTCCATTATGGTTATGGATAAAGATTTTAAAATCTTAGGTGAAAGAATTTTTCGAAGGGATAAAGTCCCCTCTGTTGAAATTATTGATGAAGATGGCCTATGGTTGCCATATTTGGATTCTGCGGTTGAAAATCGTGAAGGCATTAAAAAATTTGTCAGAGTAGATTTTTTTAAAAATGAAGAATAGGTGTTTGATTTTTTTTATTGGGTTTGTCTTTATGTTCGGTTGTAAAGAACAGCATAAACGGAAACTTAGACTTGATGAATATTTGACCGATGTATTTAATCAAGAGCTTGAGAATGGGCTTTATATTATAATACCAAAAGGGAGCTGTAAAGGATGCAGAGATGTGGTTTTTAATTTTTTAAGAAATAATGAAAATGATGGAAAGATCAATTTAATCTTTATCGGAGAAGTGTATGAGGCTCAAGTCGGAAACTTTTTATCACGTATTGAATTCAGAGGTGTTACTGTATTGAGGGATATAAAAGAAAAGATAAAAGACTATGATTTGATAGAAGAAGAATTTCCTATGGAATATATACGATTTTTAGAAATAGAAGAAGGATTGATTGTAGCCGAAAAGAATTTGACAAGTCAAGATATAGCTGGTGATAAAATGTTGAGTAGTTATTTTAAAAACCATATAAAATTTTAATTATGAAAAAGATCAAATTGGTGATGCTATTAAGTGTGTTTTGCCTATTAGGCAGTGTAAATGCTGCGAGTTTTGAAGCGTCTGATGATGAAGATTGGGCTAAGTATGAATTGTTTCAATTTATTGAAACACATGAGGGTGGAGCACAAGAACGATGGACGGGTTGTGTGACTAAAGGAGGGTCATGTATTTCACAAGGTCCGAATGTAGTTGCAGATTGTAGGTGGAGTGACGGAAAATGGAAGCCTTGTAACTCAGTTGAATAGATAGGCAGGTGATTGTTAGAATATATTAAAAGGCCCCTTATGAGTAAAGGAGGCCTTTTTGCTTATTTCCTTTTGGTCATCAAAATACCGACAGCGGCTATCCAGATGACAATGCCAAAAATGAATACTCTAAAGCCATGAAGATCGACGAGTACGAACCCGAATATCATGGCAATTAAAAAGCCAATGCCCAAAAGTATGCCGAGGATTGACACCCACTTTGGAAAGTTTCCTTCCTTAAACATGGTAAAAGACCATAGGAGAAATGCTTCACAAATAGCACCTATAAAAATATAGTCAAAGGCCTGGTTTAGTGAAAAACCGTAGTTCAGAATTAATCTTGCTAATTCCTGTTTCTGACCACTTATTCCAGACATATCTTCAACAAAAAAGGGAATGGCCAGACCGTTGATCGCACCTGCGATCATAACAGCAAATAAGCCCATGCTTCCAATGATAAAGGCCAAAACTGAGAGTGACTTGTCGAAGCCAATACTTTTTGCAAGTCCCCAAAACCCGAATAGGATAAGTGGTACTGAAAAAAGAGCTATGACGTGGCTCGTGATAATGATGGGGGAAATTTGAATGAGATGTTCAATATTTCCACTAACTGGATGCAAGGCCATCGTAATGGTAGCTAGCAATGCACCAATAATCATGGAGATACCAGCTTGTTTTTGAATAGAGTTTTTCATGAGATAGAAGTTTATCTCACAAAGATTATTCAGACATGGACTACGATTGCTTGATTGAAATCAAGAAAGACTAGAATTTCGCTCGAACACGACTAAGTGTTTCAGGCGTCATATTTAAATAGGAAGCGATATGTTTGAGAGGAAACCTTTGAATAAGCCGAGGGTTCGTTTCCATCAACTGATTATACCTTTCTTCAGGGCTCATTAGCTTTAAGTCATCTAAATTTCGCGGGTTATCGAGAATTTTTCCAAGCCTAAAGAATGATGGAGATTTTGAGATCAGTTCATGCATAGAGTTCATACTAAATTCCAATAATTCACAATCTTCAAACGCTTGAATATGGTTAGCTGAAGGTTTTTGACTCGTGAAACTTTTATGGTCAAGTACCCAATCACCTTCAATAAATAGGTTTGCGGTCATTTCGCTAAACCCATCAATGTCTCGGTAGTGCCTTACACTGCCCTGTTGTATGAAGTATGTAGTTCGACTTACATCACCTTGTTTTAAAAGAAGTTCACCTTTTTTTACCGATTGAGGTTTTAATACATCACAAAGCATCTCCTGTTCACCCTTTGTGAAATGTCCATAATTGGTAACGGATTCGAGAAAATTTTCGAACATGGTCGAAAAGATAGTGATTCAACCTGAATGTTATAATAACTGTGAAGACTAACTACTTAACTTTTAAACTATTCAACCAGAAATTGCTGATGCTATAGAAATAGGCTGTAAATGGAAAAAGTTAGCCTATTTACCTTCCTAAATGAAGCCTCTGTAGATGAAAGCGATGGGTTGTACTGATATCCTACTTGTATTCCTACTTTACTATTTCCAAATGGTTTGGAAAAACCAGCTCGAACCATAAATCCCATTTGTAATTTTGAGATTTTTGGATTAGGATCAAACTCATATGGAATACTTCCAGCTCTTCTTGATTCAATATCAAGATTAACATTGTTGTAATTGATCAGAACCCCAGCTTGTATATTAAATGGTAGGGTCCATCCGTCTGCTAAATAGTTTACAAGCAATGGCGTAGAGAAACTGTTAATTTTGTAAGTTGTTGTAGACGTAATTCTGGACGTTACAGGTTGGCCCTGAACAGCAATTTCAATTATACTAAATGCTTCGTCGATCTCCTCAATACTATAGTAATTCAGTTCTACTCGGTACGATATGTTTTGAATCCTTTGTTTAGGTGAGAAATCAAATGTGAGTCCCCCCGATATGCTTGAAATTTTTGATTCTGTTTCTAAATAGCTTGGTATAGTCGAACTACCATTTATATCCGAAATAACAGTAGTGGTGGTAAGACCAAGATTAATGCCTGCGCTTTTATGGATAGGTTTGATTTTGGCCTTGTTTACCAAAGAGGTACCCTGCGAACATTTGTTAAACTCATCGATTAATGTGACCAATTGCGATTCTCTTAGTTTTAAATCCCGGATGGTTTCGGTATTGATGTACGCACAACTTGACATATTTTTTAAAAGGTCTGCTTTCCATTTGGAGTTGATAGAAGTCAAAATACCATTATTAAGACTGTTGACGCTCGTTTCTTCATATAATAGATTAATACTTTGGTCTGAGTCGGTGTAGAGGTAGCCTTTTTTTGATTTATAGAGACTGATTTCTCCGGTAACCAGTACTTCAACAAACTCTCCTTCAATTAGGGTTGAGATGAAACGAAATCCGTCTTTTGTTCCATATTCCTTAATGTCATTCGCATTAAATTGTAGCACTTGTCCATTTTGTTTGAAACGAACCGTTTTATATCGCGATTTATTAATCAAAAACTTGACCTCGCCTTCTAACCTTTCTTGTGAAGAATTTATGACATAACCATTCTGATAACCTCTTTGGCAAGAGGCTTTAAATGAAGTCAATATTAAAAGGGATAATACAGTTGCTATTTTAAGTATATTCATGTGATTATAGTTGAATCTTAAATATAAATATTTCTATATATTAAAATAGCATTAATGTATGTTTTATATGGAAAGAGTTTAGTTTACCCTGCCCATCCTTCTCGGTCTAAACTTCGGTATTGTATAGCTTCCGCGAGATGCTCTATTTGGATGTCATCTTTACCCGCTAGATCGGCTATGGTACGGCTTACTTTTAAGATACGATCGTATGCTCTCGCAGAAAGCCCAAGTCTTTCCATTGCTTTTTTAAGAAGTATGCGCCCACCATCATTGATTTTACAAACTTCTTTCACCATTTGACTACCCATCATGGCATTAGAATGGATGCCTAACTCTTTTAATCTAGTTTGTTGAATTTCTCTTGCATTTATAACCCTTTCGCGTATTTCCGCACTACTTTCGGCCTTTCTGTTTTGAGTCATTTGATCAAAAGAAACAGGAGTAACTTCAACGTGTAGATCAATTCTATCCAAAAGAGGTCCACTAACTTTATTAAGATATCGCTGGACTTGCCCAGACCCGCAAACACATTCTTTTTCGGGATGATTATAATAGCCGCAAGGGCAGGGGTTCATGCTGGTAATAAGCATAAAATTGCTTGGAAATTCTACTGATAATTTTGCCCGTGAAATGGTAACTTTTCTTTCTTCAAGGGGTTGACGCATTACTTCAAGCACCGTTCGCTTGAACTCAGGAAGTTCGTCTAAGAATAGAATACCATTGTGAGCTAACGAAATTTCTCCAGGTTGTGGCACGCCACCGCCACCAACTAATGCTACATCGGAAATAGTATGATGCGGACTTCTATATGGTCTTTGAGTAATCAACTCTGCATTACTCCCGAGCCGCCCTGCTACCGAATGTATCTTAGTAGTTTCTAGGGCTTCATGAAGAGAAAGAGGCGGTAAAATTGATGGGAGTCTTTTCGCGAGCATGGTCTTTCCGGCCCCTGGTGGTCCAATCATAATTACATTATGTCCTCCAGCTGCAGCTATTTCTAGTGCTCGCTTAATGTTTTCTTGCCCTTGAACATGGGCAAAGTCGGCGTCATAGTTGTCTAAATTATCATAAAAGTGCTCACGCGTATCGTAAACAACAGGGTCGATCTTCTTTTTACCCTCAAGGTGTCCTATCGCTTCGCTAAGGTTGTCAACACCGATAATTGTTAAATCATTGACTATTGCAGCTTCATTGGCATTTTCCTTTGGGAGAATAAATCCTTTGAGCCCTTTTTTTCTGGCTTCAATGGCAATTGGCAATGCCCCTTTGATAGGTCTTAGGGTGCCATCAAGTGCCAATTCTCCCATAATGAGATATTCATCCAGCTTTTCAGCTGCTATTTGGCCGGAAGATTTCAATACACCGAGCGCTATAGGTAAATCATAGGCTGATCCTTCTTTTCGAATATCGGCGGGCGCCATGTTTACGACTACCTTTCTGCGAGGCATTCGATAACCCAAATATTTGAAAACAGATTCTATTCGATGTTGGCTTTCTTTGACGGCGTTGTCTGGTAGGCCAGATAAATGAAATTTTAGGCCATCTACAATGTTTACTTCAATAGTAATAAGTTGTGCATCTACGCCATAAACAGCGCTGCCGTATCCTTTACTGAGAATCAAGGGTTTGTTTTTCTATCAGTTGAATTAAAATATGGATCACCTTGATGTGGATTTCTTGAATTCTATCGGCAAAGCCTAAGTGAGGAACTCTAATTTCAACGTCGACCATATCGGCTAATTCTCCTCCGTTTTTACCAGTTAAACCTACCACGATCATCTTTTTTTGCTTGGCCATTTCAGCCGCACGCAGCACATTTTTAGAGCTACCACTAGTACTGATTCCTAACAGTACATCACCTTCTTTCCCTAGTCCTTCTATGTAACGAGAAAAAATATAGTCATATCCAAAATCATTTGATACACATGACATGTGACTTGGGTCAGAAATAGCAATAGCAGGGAGCGCTTTTCTGTCTTCCCGATAGCGTCCGGTGAGTTCTTCAGCAAAATGCATGGCATCACAGTGCGAACCTCCGTTGCCACAAGAGAAAATCTTTCCACCATTATTTATAGCATCAGCCATAACTTTAGCCGCCGATTCAATTTGAATGAGATTGGCGTTATCCGATAGAAACCGATTTAAAACGTTAGCGGCTTCCTCTAATTCTTCTAAAATTAACTTCCGGTGACTCATATTATAAATATTAATGGAATAAAATGATTTTATTTTAATAAAACAAGCAGACTGAATTAGATTGACTGCATGTTGATGAGTTTCTCATAAATGCCTTTTTGCTGAATAAGTGCTTCATGGTTTCCTTGTTCAACAATCTGACCCTTGTCCATCACTAAAATTGTGTCTGCATGCTGTATTGTGCTTAGCCTGTGCGCAATAACTAATGAGGTTCTATTCTTCATTAAATTAGTTAAGGCCTCCTGAACTAGTTTTTCCGATTCTGTGTCTAATGCTGAGGTAGCCTCATCAAGAATTAAGATTGGAGGATTCTTCATAATGGCTCTTGCAATGCTTAGCCTTTGTCTTTGTCCTCCGGAAAGCTTACCACCACGTTCACCTACACTCGTTTCATAACCGTTTTCCAGTTCCATGATAAAATCATGAGCATTGGCAATTTTAGCAGCTTTTACAATGTCATCGTGTTTGGCGTTTGGCATCGCGAAAGCAATATTTTTTGCCACCGTATCATTAAATAGAATCGATTCTTGTGTAACAATACCCATTAAGCTTCTTAAAGAATCAACTTCTATTTCCTTTATAGAAATACCGTCAATAGTAATGTCGCCCATAGTAGTATCATAAAAGCGAGGTACTAAATCGGCTAAGGTAGATTTTCCTGCACCGGAAGAGCCCACCAAGGCAATGGTTTGTCCCTTTTTAATGGTGAGGTTAATGTCTTTTAAAACAGCTTCCTTCTCATAAGTAAAACCAACATTGTTAAAATTGATGTCAGACTCGAAAGATGATTTTTTGACTGCTGACTCAGTATTTTGAATTAACGGCTTTTCATCAATCAACTTGAAAATTCTGTCTGCCGAGGCCATGCCCCGCTGAATATTACTAATTGACTGAGAAATACTTTTGGCTGGATTAAGGATTTGGCTAAACACCACGATATAAACCAAAAGCCCAGGTGCTTTCATGGTAGTATCTCCTTCCAAGACGAGGTTTCCGCCTACTACTAATAGGGTAGCAACAACTAAGATGCCTAGAAACTGCGATACTGGAGAGGCTAATTCATTTTTGCGCGCCATAGAAACGTTTATCTTCCTATAGGTGCGTGTCTCTGCTTCGAACAAGTTGCCCACATAGTTTCTGGCATTAAAGGCTTTGATCACCCGCATGCCGCCAAAGGTTTCATCCATTAGGTTCACGATTCTGCCAAGGCTTTCTTGGCTCAGTTTTGCCTTTTTCTTAAGTTTTTTAACAATCTCAGAGATGATCAAACCCATAATTGGGAAGAAAACTAAGGTAAAGAGTGTCAGTTTTACCGATGTGCTGAATAGAAATATCAGGTAGACAATGATTGTAGCTGGTTCGCGGAAGAAAACCTTAATTGAACTCATTAAGGTTACCTCAATTTCTTGGACATCATTTGTCATTCTAGACATGATGTCACCCTTTCTTTCGCCAGCAAAGAACCCCAAATGCAACGACGAAGTACTATTGAAAACCTTATTTCTAATTTTTTCAATTAAGTCAGCCCTCATATACCCCATAATTACATTAGATATATAGGTGAATAGGTTAGAGAGTAACGCTGATATCCCAATTACGATGCTGACATATATCAGCATACTACTTTGGCCATAGGTTTCGCGGAAACCGATCAACTCTTGATAAAAGGAAGCTTTTAAATAATCAATTCCAAAATCTAAACCCGTAGTATCTGCAAGTTCTGCAAGGTTCTTCCCATCATCGTCATTTTCAAATATTACGGTGAACAATGGTTCAAGTAATGCCAGATTGGTTAGGCTGAAAATGATTGCCAAAAGGGCAAAAACAATGTACTGAGGGAAGTACCTGTGATAAGGTTTGGCATATGAAATAATCCGACCGTAAGTACTCATAAGCAGTAATTAGGGCGCAAGTTATGCATATTTAAATCAGAATTCATGTTGTCTTTGCGGAAGATTCCAACGAAGCGAAAGCATGGTGATGAAGCTAGTTTTTGACCTGGCATTAATAGCACTGTCGAAATTCCTGTAGATATTCCTTAAATCGACGAATAGGTTCTGTACAAGCATGTATGACCCTGAAATTTCTATGTACGTGTTGGTAGTGGCAACACCTTGACCAATTGTATTGCCAAGGTTGCCAATTCGATCATCTGTACTTAGCTGTAGATTTCCTCCGTAATTCAATCCGTTTTCGTCTTCTCCAAAGTTGGTTCTTATGATTTTACCCATAATTGATAACTTATTCATTGGCTGATATCTACCAGCAAGCACGATTTCTTTGAAATTAGCTCCCATAGGGTGTGCTAAAGGATTCCGATAGTTTGTATAACTCAGTTCACTAGTTTCAGAGGCATAGAAATATGGTCTTGCCACGTTGTATTCTGCCTGTAAATCTAAGTTTGGAACATCAAACGCATCTATGTACTTAGCGCCTAACTGAATACCAAACTTATTTCGCCAATCGCCTTCACCACTTCTAAGTGCGTCTAGAACAAACTCATCTAGCATAAACTGGCCATAAAGCTGGTATTTACCTTTTAGGTTTACATTAACATCTAGTCCAATTAAGACATTGTCAGGACTTCCTTCTTGCTGCTCGATTGCTCTATAAAAGACTAATGGATTAAAGTAGTTAATGTTGGCCTTGCTAGATATAATAGTCTCAAACACACCAATTTCTAAGCTATTGGTAATGTTAACACCTAGCCTGTGCATGCTTAAATACTTCTTTGGGTAATCTCCATCACCTGGAGAATTGGAATTGGCAAAAATGATGTCAGCCGTTAGCTCACCAAATAAATTGGTATACTGAAATTTGCCAAGCCTAGTATTTATTTGGCCAAATAAGAATGGGCTGGAATAATCAGATAGCACCATTGACCTCAGGCCTTTGCCAATAAATTTCTTGTCATAACCAGCTTGAATGTCAATACTCTGACTTAGGTCGAAAGTGAAATAGCCTCTTGCATGTGTTAGGTCATATTCACCATCGTCTCGTTTCCAAAAGCCTTCATTCGGGAATGCATTTTTATCAAGAATGCTTTGTCTTACATAATATGGAAATACAGCTTGCGTGGTGGTTAAGAAAGTATAGAATCCGATTTTATCATCGATCATACCTTGAGCTTCGATCCCTCTAGTATTGGTGAAGACAGTGCTTATCGCATCCGGATCATTACCTATAGTGAACTCTGCTACTGGATTTATCCTAAGATTAAAGTTTTTTGTTTTATAGTAATAAAGGTCTGACTTCTTAGTGTAGAGAAGGTCCCACCAAGATTTGTCATTTTCATTGTAAGTTGAATTCGTCCACTCCCAGTTATCGTTCATTAAATATTCAAAATTGAATTTGTCCTGCGCTGAAAGCGAGTCATATTTTGAGGCTATGGCTAACAGAAAGTTTGAAAGATCTACCCTTCTGATAGGTTTGAAGGTGGTTTGGAGCAAGTTTTCTTGATTTCCATACTTAATCTGGAAACGGTCTATCAGGTGATAGTAATCTCGATTATATGGAATAAACGTACTTTGGGCTTGAACAAAACTTTGACAAACCACGATAAAAAGTAAAATGAGCAGCTTTTTCATAGGCGTATTGAAAATGAAAGATAGTGACTTGATTCGTTTCAACCAGAGATTAATCGCATGAGATAGATTTCTTTAATTTATAAAACCAATATGTTTGTGAAATATTCTACAAGTCACTACATTTGCAGTCCTTTTTGAGGGAAGTAAAATTTAATACAATGAAAAAAGACATTCATCCGGAATATAGCCCAGTCATTTTTTATGACACATCAAGTGAATTCAAGTTCATGACAAAGTCTACGATGACTTCAAGTGAAACTATTGAATGGGAAGACGGAAATACATATCCTCTTATTAAAGTTGAGGTTTCTTCAGCATCACACCCTTTCTACACTGGTAAGAAACTATTTGTAGATACTGCTGGTAGAGTTGAGAAATTCAACAAAAGATACAAGAAGAAGTAATTCTGTATTTGAAAAAATTAAGAAGCCTCCTCGATTGATCGGGGAGGCTTTTTCTGTTTATAAGAACTTGTCTTTTGGTCTATGGATCAATAATTTCGATCAACTTGTTGTTCGCTTTTACTAGCTCAGCATTACTGTTTTTCTCAAATTCTAGAATTTGATTAAATATCGCATTTGTATACAAATCGATTCTATACCTAGGTTGTTCAAGATCATTCTTTCTCAAGTTTATTTTATAGTAGTATATAAATTCTGAAGCTTTTCTATTTTTACTGAATGGATATTACTCTATTTGATTCTTCAGCCATAAGGCAGAATTTATTGCCTTTTACCTTTACTCGGCCAGTGGCCCAAGTCCGTATTGGTATTCTAAAGATTTCAGAAAAATGGGAGGCCTACGGATTCAGTATAGGTTACGAAACACAAGTATATCTTCAAGAAAAGTTTCCGAATAACGGTTCCGAATTAAGAATTAATGGTGCTTTATGTCCTAATGATGATCTAGTAAAAGCAATTAATTCACTTCAGAAAGACCAACGATTGATTTCTGGAGAAGAAGATTTAGCGGTTTATGGAGATGGTAGCGAGGCCATCAGTTTTGAAGGAGACTTCCGTTTAATCACTCAGCCTTGGGAAATATTTGGCTTTAATAAAGAGCAGATCGTCGCTGATTTTACAAAAATCACGGCAGGTAGAACATCGGCAGAAATTACAGACCCTCATACTATCGTTTATGGAAAAGAAAACCTCTTTATAGAAGAGGGTGCTAAAATAAAAGCAGCCATTATCAATGCTGAAGATGGGCCGGTTTACATCGGTAAAAATGCTCAAGTTCATGAAGGGACTATTATAAAAGGCGCTTTTGCTTTGTGTGAAAGTTCTCATATCAACATGGGAGCTAAAATTAAAGGAGATACGACTGTTGGTCCACATTCAAAAGTGGGTGGAGAAGTTAGTAATTCGGTGATTTTCGGGTTCAGCAACAAAGGGCACGATGGCTTTTTAGGGAATTCAGTTATTGGGGAGTGGTGTAATCTTGGCGCCGATACGAATACTTCAAACCTGAAGAACAATTATGCTCCAGTAAAACTTTGGAGTTATGGTACCAATAGATTCGCCAATACAGGTCTGCAATTTTGCGGGCTAATGATGGGCGATCATGCAAAATGTGGTATCAATACTATGTTTAATACCGGAACGGTTGTAGGCGTAGGATCGAATATCTTTGGGGCTGGTTTTCCGAGGAATTTTGTGCCTTCATATGCCTGGGGTGGAGCCAATGGATTTACAACATTTCAGCTAAGAAAGTTCTACGAAGTAGCCGCTGCAGTCATGAACCGTAGAGGCCTAGCGTTGGACGATGTTGAAAAGAATATACTATCGACTATTTTTGAAGCCACGGCTACAAACAGAGTGTGGGAAAATAAAGCATGAGATTCCAAGATATACCAGGGTTAGAAAGCACTAAAGCAAAGCTTGTTGAAGCAGTTGCGAACAATCATGTAGCACATGCTCAGTTGTTTGTAGGCAATGAAGGTTCTGCCAATTTAGCCATGGCATTAGCATTTTCAAGTTATTTAAATTGTGAAAATCGTACTGACGGCGACTCCTGTGGTGAATGTTCCTCTTGCGTAAAGAATTCCAAATTCGTTCATCCCGATGTAAATTTTGTTTTCCCTTCAGCAGCTACACCTAAATTAAAAAGAGAGGATGCTACCAGCGATAAGTTTTTGACAGAGTGGCGAAGCTTCTTGCTACAATCTGTTTATGGAAATGTGAAAGACTGGAGCAGTCACTTTGGTTGGGAAAACAAGCTTTTGATGATTCCGCGTCAAGAAAGTCGGAATATAGTAAAGGCACTTTCACTAAAAGCATTTGAGGGAGAATACAAGGTTATGATTATCTGGTTGCCAGAACTCATGAACGGGAATGCGGCCAATGGTATTCTTAAAATTCTGGAAGAGCCACCAGAGAAAACCATTTTCTTGATGGTATCGAGTGAAGCGAATAAATTATTGACCACCATTACTTCCAGAACACAGCAACTAAGAGTGCCTTCATTTTCAGATCAAGAAATCGCTGAAACCATTCAGTCAACTGGAGTTGAATCGGAACGCGCCGATCGTATTGCCTATATGTCTGAAGGAAGCATGCGCATGGCACTGCAAATGGTAGCAGGTGATGATAATGAAACCCAAGACTACTTTAAAAATTGGTTCAGACAATGTTTTACCTTCAATTTTCAAGAACTCACTAAAATGGCCGATGAATTTCAAAAGAAAGGCAAAGAGTTTCAGAAAGAGTTGCTTGGTGTGGGCACTAAAGTTATGAGAGAGGCAATTATCAGTTCTGCTTCGCTCGATAGCCTATCCAGAATACCAGAACAGGAAAAGGGATTTATTGAGAAGTTCGCTAGTGTTTTTACCCCAGAAAAAATAATGAGCGTAACACCAAAGCTAGACGAAGCGCAGTATCATATTGAGCGCAATGCAAATCCCAAAATTCTCTTCCTTGATTTATCAATGACGATTGGCCAAATTGCACGGGCTTAAGGTTGAGCT
This sequence comes from Roseivirga sp., assembly GCF_049099775.1. GTDB lineage: Bacteria > Bacteroidota > Bacteroidia > Cytophagales > Cyclobacteriaceae > Roseivirga. The sequence goes on from NZ_JAGDZM010000007.1 coordinate 267,840, forward strand.
GTTAAAATGAAGTACATCCCTTAAGTATTTGATAATAAGTGGATTCCATAACAAAGGAAACATTCCAAAAACACGTCATGAGCATAAGAATAGGAACCAGAGGTAGCAAATTGGCATTATGGCAGGCACATCATGTGGAAAAAAAGCTGCAAGAAGCAGGTTTTGATACTGAAATTGTGACAATTGAAACAAAAGGGGATAAGATTTTAGATGTTTCCATTGCTAAGATTGGTAGTAAAGGTGTTTTTACTGAAGAAATAGAGGCTCAGTTAGAAAACGGCCAAATCGATATTGCGGTGCATAGCGCCAAAGACATGCAATCGAGTTTGCCAGATGGTTTCGAGTTGATTGCTTTTATGGAACGTGAAAAACCGAATGATGTAATTATCAGTCACAAAGAGAATATTGAAATGAATGGCACTACGCCTTTCGTTCTGGGCACTTCATCTACCCGCAGAGTCGCAACGCTCAAGCATATTATGCCTGCCATTGAAACAACGCCTGTTCGTGGAAACTTGCAAACAAGAATCCGAAAAATGAAAGAAGGCACCTGCGATGCCCTCTTATTGGCATATGCGGGCGTTCACAGAATGGGTTATGAAGATTTGATCGTTTGCGAAATGCCGCTTAATATGTTCATTCCTGCCGTTGGACAAGGGAGCGTAGCCATTGAAGTGCATCAGTCCCTTGATACTGAAAAGTCTAAGGCCATCCGATCTATCTTAAACCATGAAGAAACCGAACAATGCATTTTAGCAGAACGCGCTTTTCTCAAAGTGGTTGATGGTGGTTGTAGTATCCCTGTTTTTGCTTTAGCGCAGATGGATAATAACAAGTTGACTATTGAAGGCGGTATTATTAGTCTAGATGGAAGTGAAAAAAGGATTAAGAAATTTACTGCAGAAAGTCATACCGCTGATCAATTAGGAAGGCAACTCGCCGAAGAAATACTATCTTCGGGCGGAGAAAGAATTTTGAGAGAGATTAAAAATAAAATCAATGAAAAATAGATTAACTCAGGTTTTAATGGTGGCGTTTGTGGCGCTAATGATTGTAGGATGTGGAGGCTCAGATTCCTCTTCAGAAGCAATAGAAGGAAATGACTTTTTAGTCACTATAAAGACAGATTTTGGTGACATGAAGGTGATCTTGTACGATGAAACACCAGAGCACAAAGCAAATTTCCTGAAATTGACTAATGAAGGTTATTTCGATAACCTTTTATTCCACCGAGTGATAAAGAACTTTATGATTCAAGGTGGAGATCCTGACTCTAGAGGGGCGGCACTTGAACAAAGATTAGGAAGCGGCGGTCCTGATTATACGATTCCTGCAGAAATTAACCCTGATTTATTCCACAGGAAAGGTGCCCTTTCAGCGGCAAGACAACCAGATCAGGTTAATCCTCAGAAAGCATCAAGTGGTAGCCAATTTTACATTGTACACGGAAATGTTACGCCTAGAGCTCAGCTAGAAGGTATTAACCAGAACCTTATTTATCAGGCTTTCGGTCAGCTAATGCAAAATATGCCGAACGATCCTTTAGCCATAGAATACAATGAAGTAATGGCTAAATACCCTGGTAACAACGATTCTATTCAAGCCAAAGTAGATGCTACAATGGATCAGTTGAGTGAAAAAACAGGTATTAGGTTTGAAATGCCTGAAGATCAAATTGAGGTTTATTCAACTGTAGGAGGTTACCCTCCTTTAGATGGTGGTTACACTGTTTTCGGTCAAGTAATTTCTGGTTTGGAAGTAATTGATGCCATTGCCGAAGTTGAAACAAGAAACAAACAGGTTGAAGATCGCCCGCTAGAAGATGTAAAAATGAGGATCACTGTAGAAGAAATGTCTCGCGCGGATATTCAAGAAAAGTTTGACTATAAGTATCCTGTTACGGCAATTAATGAATAAGAGTTGAGAAGTTTTACCTCACTTCTTTTAGGTCTAATACTTTTATTAAACACTGAAGGCATTTCAGCTTTTCAGAAAAAAAGTAAGTTCGACCAACTCGTCACAATAAGCACAACCTTCGGTGAAATGAAGGTTGTGCTTTTTGATGATACCCCACTACATAAGGATAATTTTATCACCTTGGCTAAGCAAGGCTATTACGATAGTCTACTATTTCATCGTGTAATTAATTCTTTCATGATTCAAACGGGCGATCCAAATAGTAGAAATGCTAAGCCCAGGCAAAGACTTGGTAATGGAGGGCCTAGTGAGCGGATTCCCGCAGAAATCTTGCCCAATCATTTTCATAAGAAGGGAGCCTTGGCCGCAGCCCGAAAAGGCGATCAGACAAATCCGGAAAGAACTTCATCTGGAAGTCAGTTCTATATTGTACAGGGCAAGGTGATGGATGAAATGGAGCTAAAACGATTGACAAGATCCAATTTCAATAAAGCAATGGAAAGGCTACAAGGGATTAGCCCAGATCATGAGCTCCTCACTACATTCAGAAAGCTCTACGGCGCACAAGAAGAAGGTGCCTTAAATGCAGCTATAGCTGATAAGGCAGATGAAGTATTTGCCCTAACTGGAATTCCTGTTATCATTACTCAAGACAAAAAACAGGTCTATGCCACAACGGGAGGTGCCCCACATCTCGATGGTCAGTATACAGTTTTCGGAGAAGTAATTACTGGCCTAGAAATTATAGACGAATTGGCCAAAGTAAGTGTAGATGCTCGAAATAGACCTATTGAAGATTTAAGGATTATGATCTCAGTAAAGAGAATGAAGCGTAAGAAAATCACGAAGCTTTATGGGTATGTCTATAATTAATATCTTTAGTATACCGAATTTAATTCATCACTATGAAAATTTTTAAGCTCGCTTGCCTTATGGCAATGGTCAATGTTATTGGCTGTGCTCCAGCCGAAATGGACGATGTAGTTGTTATTTCGACCCCCTATGGAGATATGACCGCTGTTCTTTACGATGAAACACCCTTACATAAAGAGAACTTCCTGAAGTTAGCCATGGGAGGTATGTATGACTCTGTCATTTTCCATCGTGTGATCGAAAAATTCATGATTCAAACGGGTGATCTAGCAACCGGTAAACTTGAAACAGGAGTGAAATATAGACTCGATGCTGAATTTATGGCTGAAAAATATATCCATGAAAAAGGGGCATTGGCAGCAGCAAGAACTGGAGATGCTGGTAACCCTACTAAAAAATCAAGTGGGTCTCAATTCTATATTGTTCAAGGGGAGACTTTCGACGAAGAAGGTTTAAAAACCAGAGCAGATAGACGGCATTACCTTAAAGTCAATGGCTTATTTCAGCGCATGCTTAATTCTAAAAAATTTCCAGAGCTAACAGAGAAGTATAACTATCATTTAGAACGATCCAGAGAAGATTCAACTTACGATTTTCAAAAGGCACAACGCACTTTGATTTATAATTCAATGGATATTATAGAAGAGCGTTTCGGAAATCAAGACGATCCTGGGTATCCAGATTTCGCAAAAGAAATCTATGCTACAAAAGGAGGCGCACCTCATTTAGATGCAGAGTATACCGTATTTGGTAAAGTAGTGGAAGGTCTAGATGTAATCGATAAAATAGCTGCGGTTGAAAGGAACCGAAGGGACAAGCCATTGCAGGATATTCGCATGGAAATGAAAGTAATACCCATGTCCAAATCCGAGATTACAAAAAAGTATGGCATAACATATCCAGAGAAATAAATGAAGATTTTAATCACTGGATCAAACGGTCTACTCGGACAGAAACTCGTTAAGCTGATATTAGACAAGGGAAACGACGAGCTAATTGCCACGGCAAGAGGAGCTAATCGATTACCTTACTCGGAAGACAATTACATCTATGATAAAATAGATATTACAAACCGAGATCAGGTACTAACGGTTATTAAGTCACACCAACCTGATGTTGTTATCCATACCGCGGCAATGACAAATGTCGATCAATCAGAAACGGAACAAGACGATTGCTGGAAACAAAACGTGGATGCAGTTTCATACATGATTGAAGCGTGCGAGGCGGTTGATGCATTTTTGCTTCATTTATCTACCGATTTTATATTTGATGGGGCTGATGGGCCTTATGACGAGTTAGCAGCAGCAAATCCGATTAGCTTTTATGGAGAAAGTAAGCTTGCTGCGGAAAAACTCTTGCTCGCATCTAATGTAAAATGGGCAATAGCTCGGACAGTACTTGTATATGGCATAGCACATGACATGAGTCGATCTAATATTGTGCTTTGGGTGAAAAAGAGCCTTGAAGAAGGGAAGCAAATTAAAGTAGTTGATGACCAACTAAGAAGTCCAACACTGGCTGAAGATTTAGCCATGGGCTGTTATCTTATCGCCGATCAGCGCGCTGAAGGAGTATTTAATATAAGCGGAAAAGATTTAATGACGCCGTATGAAATGGCCATTGCTACTGCCAAATTTTTTAATTTGAGCACGGCTACTATGGAGCGAGCCGATGCTTCAACATTTACACAAACCGCTAAAAGGCCCCCAAAGACGGGTCTTTTAATTGACAAAGCGGTTAAAGATTTAGGGTATTCACCAAGGTCTTTTGTGGAAGGAATAGACATACTGGTTAGGCAGATGTCTTAAAATGGCCATCTAAATCAATTAGAATTGCAGTCTGCTCTATTTTGGATATATTGGTCTGTTACTTTTTAATCTCAACAAACCTTAAATACTAATCCTATGGCAGTAAATGCTTCTTCCGACAACCGCGGGCAGTGGGGATCCAAATTTGGGTTCATCATGGCAGCAGCCGGTTCAGCAGTCGGATTGGGAAACATTTGGCGTTTCCCTTACATTACAGGAGAAAATGGAGGAGGGGCATTTGTCCTCGTCTATTTGCTCTGTGTTATCCTAATTGGTGTTCCATTACTCTTTACCGAAATGGGTTTTGGCCGATTTACAAAAAAGAGTACCATTGGTGCATTCAAAGACACAGGGGCTAAACCTTTCTTTATGGGTTTAGGTGCTATACTGGCCCTTCTAGTAAGTTTCTTCGTGCTTTCCTATTATGGAGTTATTGCTGGGTGGACAATCGGTTATATCGGAAAATCTTTATCTGGATCTACTGAATCTTTTGCTGATTTCGCGGCAAACCCAACTATAACCATTCCTTTGATGGCTGCATTTACTTTGGTAACAATCTTTATTGTTAACAAGGGTATATCTGGAGGTATTGAAAAGGCTGCTAAAATATTGATGCCTGTTCTATTTCTTCTAATTGCTGTAGTGGCCATTAGAAGTTTGACCTTAGAAGGTGCTATGAAGGGTGTGGATTTCTATCTAAACCCCGATTTCAGTAAAATCACTGGCAATACCATATTAGCTGCGTTAGGGCAAGCGTTTTTCTCGATGAGTATTGGATGGGGTATTATGATTACCTATGGTTCTTACCTACCTAAAACTGCAAATATTGTAAGTAGTGGCGTTTGGGTTGGTTTTATGGATGCTGGCGTAGCATTACTTGCAGGATTCATGATTTTCCCAGCGGTGTTTGCTTATGGTCTGTCTCCTGAAGCAGGGCCTACATTGGTTTTCCAAGTACTTCCGGAAATTTTCTCTCAAATGCCTGGAGGAGCGATTATTGGTGCTTTCTTCTTTTTATTATTGACTGTTGCGGCATTGACCTCATCTATCTCTATGCTTGAAGTTCCGGCTTCTTACTTCATGGATGAAAAGAAATGGAGTAGAAAAAAGTCAGCCTGGACTGTTGGAATAGCATTGTTTATTGTGGGAATTCCTTCGGCACTTTCTTCTGGTGGTTCTGAGTTTTTTACAAACATGAGCGTTACGATCTTTGGTGATACATACAACGGGTTTATGGATATTCTCGACTATTTCTTCGGAACGTTCTTCATTGTAATTGTAGCATTAATTACTTGTGTTTATGTAGCATGGAAAATGCCAATCAAGAACATTGTTTCCGAAATTGATTTGGGCTCAAAATGGACAGCAGGGACTTTTGCCTCGAATGCGTTTATTTTCTTTATTCGTTATGTATGTCCAGTGGTAATTCTACTAGTATTGCTCAATATGATGGGTGTATTCGGCATCTTCGCTGGAGGCGGTTAATCACGAATTAAAATCAAAATACTAAAGTCCCTTCCCTTGGTTGGGACTTTTTTATTAGCTTAGAACATGGCAAAAGATCACTCCAATTTTTTTAATAATGTATACGACGTTGCTCGTTTAATCCCATCAGGACGTGTAACAAGTTATGGAGCTATTGCACATTATTTGGGTTCAAAAGGGAGTGCTAGGATTGTTGGTTGGGCAATGAATGCTTCCGGTATTCATGAAGACGTACCAGCGCATAGGGTGGTAAATCGAGCCGGAATTCTGACCGGTAAACATCACTTTGGGACGGTTAACCCAATGCAAGAACGATTGGAAGCGGAGGGCGTAAAGGTAGTTAATGATAAAATTCAAAACCTCGATCAAGTATACTGGGACCCTACCATAGAGCTCGCCCTTTAAATCATATATATTTGTTCCTAAATTACTCTACCAATTCTTTTTAAACTTAAATGGAAGTCTTACTTACCTCTGAAGGCATTATAGCCCTTTTAACACTCACGTTCCTCGAGATTGTGCTCGGTGTTGATAACATAATTTTCATTTCGATTATTTCTAATCGCTTACCGAAGGAGAAGCAGCGGAATACACGAAACCTAGGTTTGCTTTTAGCTTTGGTAATGAGAATTGGTTTGCTCTTAGGCATCAGCTGGATTATCGGTTTTACCGAGCCATTGTTCACTGCTTTTGAGCATGATATCAGTATTAAAGATCTAATTCTTATTGTAGGTGGACTGTTTCTAATTGGTAAAAGTACTACAGAAATTCATGAGTCGCTTGAGATAGATGAGCATGATGAAACAAAGAAAAAGGCTACGTCTATGGCTAAGGTTATACTTCAAATTGTAGCGCTAGACATGGTCTTTTCTTTCGATTCCATACTTACGGCAGTGGGTTTAACAGAAGAGATTTTGATTATGATAGTCGCTGTTATCATCGCCATGATTGTAATGATGACTTTCGCAGGTAGAATTAGCAGCTTCATTAATAAGAACCCTTCCCTTCAAATGTTGGCCATGTCATTCTTAATCCTGATTGGCTTTATGTTGGTGCTAGAAGGCATAGGTGAACATATACCAAAAGGTTATATCTATTTTGCTGTATTCTTCTCATTGGCGGTGGAAAGCTTGAATATGAGACGTCGAAGAAAAGTAGAAGCTGTAAAGTTGAAGAAGCGTATAAAGTAAACCGGTTCGGCTTACTTTTTCGATTTAGATATTGCTAAAAGACCTAGAAAAGTAAGTGCTCCATTGAGCGCTAGTACAAAGAACCCGAGCCAACCTCCTGTATTCATATCTATGATATAAGATAGGATAGGCGCCGAAATACATACGGCCAAAACGTACTTGTCGGTTACTATGCGCTTGGTCAGTAAGCCGAAGGAAAACAATCCGAGAAGAGGTCCATAAGTATAGCCTGCCGCGCGGAAAATAGAGTTGATCACACTATCATCGTTGATTCCATTAAAGATAAGAATGATGATAAAAAGCGCTACGGAGAAAGCAATATGTACTTTGAGTCTTATTGGTTTCTTTTCGTTTTCCTCCCTCTTTTCAAAGTTCAGAAAGTCTACACAGAATGCTGTAGTAAGTGCAGTTAATGCTGAGTCAGCACTTGAATAAGCCGCGGCAATAATTCCCAACAGAAATACTACTCCAGCAAAAGTTCCCAAGTGGTTTAAAGCCAATAAAGGGTATAATCCATCGGTTCTATCGGGGATGGCGATTCCATTTTGTTCAGCATATAAATACAGCAATGCACCAAGGCTAAGGAACAGAATATTGGCAATGATTAAGACCACACTAAACCAGAAAATATTCTTTTGGGCATCTTTCAAAGTTTTGCAAGTGAGGTTCTTTTGCATCATATCCTGATCGAGCCCCGTCATAACAATGGCAATTAAAGCCCCAGAAATAAACTGTTTAGGAAAGAAGCGAGCGTTACCCCAATCGAAGTAGAATATTTTAGACATTTCACTGGATTGAATCTCTGCGATCGTTTCGCCTAAACCCCAGCCTAGCTCTTTTGTAATAATGTATATGGTAGTGATTACTGCAATTAATAGAAATGATGTTTGTAAGGCATCCGTCCAGACTATCGTTTTGATACCCCCTTGGAAGGTATAAATCCAAATAAGAATAATTGTAACGGCTACAGATACCCAAAAAGGTACACCAAATGCATCGAACAGTGCTGTTTGCAGAACTATGGCAACCAAAAACAGCCTGAATGAGGCTTGAATCGTACGAGATAAAAGAAAGAATGCAGAGCCCGTTTTATAGGACCAAAAACCGAATCGATGCTCTAAATATCCATAAATAGAAACAAGGTTCAGCTTGTAGTAAAGCGGCAATAAGACTTTAGCTATCACGAGGTAACCAAGTAAATAGCCCAATACCACTTGGAAGTAAGAAAAGAAACTATTGCCAACTTCGCCTGGGACGGAAATAAAGGTAACGCCTGACAATGAAGCCCCGATCATGCCGAAGGCCACTAAAAACCACGGAGACTGTTTGTTAGCCGTAAAGAAAGTTTGCGAAGTAGCACCTTTCGATGTCACTCTTGCTATAACTACTAATAGTGCAAAATATCCGGCTATTAGACCGATTACCAAACCTGGGCTCATGAAATGTCAGTATTTGTATAAATTTCAATATGATTGATTTTTCCAGAGCCACCAAAGGCTTATAAATCTTTATCTTTCTGAAATGAGTAAGGCGACCAAACGTAAAGTTCTTAAAACGCTCGATCGAGCAGAAGAGGCAGACACCTTAAGTAAACGGTTTGACACGTTTATAATGACATTGATTTTACTCAATGTTGCTGCTGTAATTATTGAAACTGTAGACTCTATTCACGATCAATACAGTCTTTATTTTCAATATTTCGAAGTGTTCTCTGTTGTTGTTTTCAGTGCCGAATACCTTTTCCGAGTTTGGGCTTGTACCGTTTTAGAAAAGTATAAGCATCCATTATTTGGAAGGATCAGGTACATGTTCTCAGCTTCAGCCATTATAGATCTATTGGCAATCCTACCTTTCTACTTACCATTTGTTTTGAATCATTCAGATGGGCGAATCATCAGAATTTTGAGATTAGCTAGACTGGTGAGAATTTTCAAATTAGGCCGTTATTCACAAGCCTTAACGCTTATTTCGGATGTAGTAAAAAAGCGTAGGGAAGAACTTATAGTAACGTTAACCTTGTTAATCATCATGCTGATATTTGCTTCAACACTGATGTACTATATCGAATATGAACCTGATAAACCTGGTTTTCAGAGCATTCCTGAAACTATGTGGTGGGGTGTGGCTACGCTTACCACTGTAGGTTATGGCGACGTCTATCCCGTAACTGCTTTAGGTAAACTTTTGGGTGCAGCTATTGCCATTATGGGCGTTGGGCTTTTTGCTTTGCCAGCAGGTATTGTGGCAGCAGGATTCGAATCTGAATTGAAGAACAGAAAGAAAAAGGATAAGGATCAGGAATGAGTAATTTCTTCAAAGGATATGTAATCATCATTGGCTGGTGCATAGTGGGCTATTGTTTAGCATATCCTATGTTGTTGGCAAATTATTTCTACGAAAAGCCGCTCATCGACATTTCCGGTTACGTTCTGATTTTTATCAGTGCTTTGCTGCTGACCAGAAAGTTCTTGAAAGAATTGGCTGGATTGAAATACTTGGTTTTCGCCCTAATTATTCTACCATTAGCTTGGCTAAAGCTCGATTACTGGTTGTATTCGACTATAGATGCGCCACAGTTTGTGCTTTACCTAGAAGTGTTTACCCTCGGAATTTCTGCTTACGCGCTTTTTAAGTATCCAATTGTACCAAATGCAACGAAATGGACTTACTTCATTCTCGTTCCGTTTTTTATGGCTGGCTTTTTATTGAGTTTCTTATCAAAAGAACATAGTCTTTCTGAATTGCTTGTACTCTTTTTTGTAACTGGGCTAATTGCTTCACATTGGAAAGAACAGAGGGTTTTGTCGCTGCTTTCAGGTTTGGCGGTAATTATACTTTTGATAGGTGCAAACTATTTTGACCCTCCGAAATTCTTTGAGACCCAATCAAATTTTCACGATAAAGTAGTTTACTCATATACCACCGATCTTCAGCGAGTGGATGTTACAGAATGGAAAGGCGATCATTGGTTTTACACTGATGGTATTAATCAATTTAGTTCGATCGATGCATGGCTATTCTACGAACCTTTTGCTTACCCTGTGCTGAAACTGGTACCAGAAACTGATAATATCCTAGTAGTTGGTGGTGAGAATGGAATGTTGATAAACGAACTTTTTAAGGCGGGATTATCAAATATTGACCAAGTACCCATCGATGAAGAATTGCTTCAAATAGCAAGAGAAGAGGAGTTGTTTTTGCGTTATAACAACGACAATAAAACGCAAGGAATGAGCCAAATGATTTCCGATAATATCTTTGATTACTTGAATGCCAACTTGAAAAAGTACGACCTTATTTTTCTAGATGTTGCAGACCCCATTGACATAGAAAGGAATCAGTTTTTCACCAAAGAATTTTATGATTTGATCGGTGCACGACTGACTCCAAAGGGTGCCATGGTGACACAATCTGGTAGCCCTTATTTTGCCACAGAAGCATATGATATTGTTTTAAAGACAATGAGTGCTTCGGGGTTTAATGTAACGTCATTTCACAACCAAGTTTTAACCTTAGGAGAATGGTCTTGGGCCATTGGTTCATTAAACTTAAGTGCTACAGAAATGAAGAATAGGCTTACTGAAAGTAAATTTAACGAGTACCCTACAAGATGGTTAAATCAAGAAGCTATGCAAATGATGCTAAGTTTTGGCAAGCCTTCCAGGAAAACAGGAGAATTTAAAGTGAATACAATCAAAGCCCCGTTGCTTTACAAGTACTACTTAAATGGTAATTATACCTTCAAGTAACAGCCGCAATCGTATATGAAAAGAAGGAAATTTATAAAGCTCACTTCTCTGGCTACTTTGCCGATTATTCTGCAATCGTGCGACTGGAGCGAAGACACTAATGGATTTCCTATTACAGTTCATACAGACATCCATACGGGGCATCTTATTTTCAAAAGTCAAGGGTTTGAAAAAGGTGATTCTATTTCAGTAGAAACGGCAATCGTAGGTGGAGGAATAGCGGGTTTAAGTGCAGCATATAGCCTGAAGGATCGAGATTTTATGCTACTCGAACTTTCTGAAAAACTAGGAGGTACCTCTTCATTTTCAGCCTTGGGTAATACCACTTTTGCTCAAGGAGCACACTACGACTTGGCCTACCCTTCTAACTATGGCGATGAGGTTTTATCCCTTTTAGAGGAGTTGAAAGTAATTGAGTTTCAGCCTTGGAAAGACAGTTGGAGCTTTTCAGACAAACAATACCTTATTTCTAATGCCAGAAAAAACATCTGCTTTGAACAAGGCAGATTCCGTGGAGATGTATTAGTAGAAGGAGAGGAAAAGGAGAAGTTTCACCAAATTCTTAAGCCTTTTTACGGCCAAATGTTGATGCCGAGCACTATGATTGACGAAAAACATTCGGTGCTTAATGAAGTCAGCTTTTTCGACTATTTAAATGATCGAATGAATATTTCAGATAGATTTAAGCGTGGTTTAGACTATCATATGCTCGATGATTGGGGAGGTACTACCGAACAGGTTTCCGCACTTGCCGGCATTCATTATTTCACTTGCCGGCCATACAATACACAAGTCGTTGACTTGTTTTCTCCTCCGAGTGGGAATGGTTATTTCATAGATAAAATGAGAGATCAACTACCAAATGATAGATTATTGACCAGTCATTTAGTCAAGTCTGTAGAAAAAGTAGCGGATGGATTCTTAACTGAGGTTATAGATATTGAAAATAATCTTGTAAAAACAATTAGCTCTAAAAACATTATTTATGCGGGCCAGAAGCATGCACTTAAATACATTATGCCCGACCAGTATGAACTGTTTCAAAATACAGAATATGCTCCTTGGTTGGTGTTGAATTTTGTTATGAAAGATGGCATCGAAAAGAAAGGGTATTGGCAAAATGAAATGCTTACGGACGATGAAACCTTTATGGGTTTTGTAGACTCGGACATGCAGGAAACGAATGATTCTGATAAAAGAGTACTCACCGCATATTATTGCCTACCCTCATCATCGAGAAACGATTTAAAGAATGTAGAAGCCAATCGTGAAGTGATAGTCTCGAAAACGCTTGGGTACTTGAACGAATACTTCGAAAAGGATTTGACTGATCTAGTGGAGCACGTATTTATCAAGGTAATGGGGCATGCCATGCCTATTCCAAAACCCAATTATCTATTCTCTGATAAAAATGAAAATCGTCTTTACGAAAACATGACCTTCGCTGGGGTAGATAATGCAAGACTCCCGTTATTGTTCGAGGCGATGGATTCAGGAATCCAAGCGGCTAGATTACTTGGGGACATGGATTGTTAAACGGGCTTTTTCCATGATGAAAATGTGGGTTGAAACAAGCCTAATTGCTATCTTGAAGGATATTAATTAAATCTCAAAATATGTATTTCAGTGCCAGGGTATCAATCGACCCTTCCCAACTTACAAAGATAGAGCGTGTTGAGCCTGATGAAATGTTCAGGAAGTTTCTTCACTATGTAACGTCAGGGGCCACGTCTAAAAAAGTGGAGCACGAGACGTTTACCACCGTATCGGTATTGCAGCAGTTGAACAGACTATTTTGGGAAATAGATATCAATAACATTATCCGCCTTTCTCACGACGACATCGATATTTACTACGATAAAGAGGGTAAGAAGGATGATTTAAAAGATGCACTTGATGCTTATGAGTTAACCATCAATGATGCGATGTCTCATCATTTCAAGACGCTACATATGGTTTTGGAACATGAGGACAGCAACTTTATTTACCTCATCGAAATTGATATAAATCGAACTCATGCAGTAGGCGTATATCCAATCGATATCAAAGTGAATGCTTTGATGAAAGAATTTCGAAAAAAGGATGGAGAGAACGAAGAAAGCGTCAAAGCGAAAATGAAAACTCGCTTTTCTGGCCAAGAAGTACTGGATCAGTTTGTTCAGGAACAGCACCTAGCCTTTGAGACATTCATCAACGACATTGGCTTGAGGATTAGAAAGCACATGAAAATCGATGATGTTAAGGTGCAAGTTGACAAACGCGTGGTTATGCCTAAAACCAAAGATCGAAAACCTGTTTTTAAAGGAAGACGGAAGAATCCATCTAGAGAATACGATCCTGTGTTTGATGGCTATCATGGTTTTGGCGATATTTTACTCTATAGTTTTCTTTGGTCAACCTTGTTGCAGGATCACCATATGCACGTAAGTGATGTTACCCTGGTTGGAGATAATGCCGACGTTTTAGGTTCTATTGGTGCGGAAGGAATTGATGCTGGAGATGCAGATTTGTTCAATGCCGATATGGATTTTGATACTGTAGGAGCCGATAGCCTAGGTGATGTTGGTGGGTTTGATACAGTAACCGACGCCGGTTCAGACGGTAGCTGGTTTGACTTTGGCGACATGGATGTTGGCGGGTTTGATATTTAAAAGATTAGAAAGAGATTTTTTCAAACCACTCCAAGGAATCTTTTAATTCTTTATTGCAAAGTTCAATGTGAATTATCCTTCTTCGGTTTGGGATTGTTGTTTTGTTCGACGCATGAAAAAGTAAAGGCTTCATAAGTAATACATCCCCTGTGTTGGCATTACAAAATTTCTCTTCAAACTGTTCTTTATGTATAGACTCACTTTTTTTAACTCCAGACAAATGACTTCCACTTAGAACTTTTAAAGATCCAGAAGATTCATTACACGTGTCTATGTGGATCCTGAGTGTTATGGTTTTTTGGAGTATTTCTAAGTAAGGTCTCACTGAATAACTGTTACTCCGTTCTATCCAGTGTTTATATTCTTTGCTCTCGGTATAATTTTTGACGTTTATTGAAAGATCTTGATGATAAGAAACAAACCAATTTTGATCTAATGGTTTACTAAAGTAGATCGCCTTAGAAATGAAGTAGTCTTTACCAGCATAAACTTCAATGATATTCTTGAAAGTGGGAGTTAAAATCAACTCTATTAGTTCAGGAATTTCTTTAAATAGATGACGTATTGCATAGAATGATTTTTTTTCGTCTGGCTGATTTTTTGAAATGTAAGTATCTATCTTTTTCGAAACTTTCGATAGTGATTCATCAGAAAACACAGATTTTAAAATAGTAAATCCATCCTTTTCGAATTTGTTAATCTTTTTTGCTAGTAAAGATCCCATTTCCCTTTCAAGTAATATTTATAAAGAACCGGATTGTGAATTCGGTTAGTCTCCACTGGTTTATCATCATCCGGGAATACTTTCTTGCCGAAAGAAGTCATCAGAGTCATGGCTTCTTTGTTAATCCATTCGGTAGTAATATCGTCAAAACGTAATGCTTGAAGCGTTCTTTTCACTTGTTCCTTTTCTCCACTTTTTACGCCTAAAACCCACCCCCATTCTCCTAAAGTAACAACCTGATTATGAAGTGGTGCTGTAGTAAACCCAGCTTCAGTCATTGTTTGGTCAATGCAGTTAAAGGCTCTGGCTGCATAATAAGGAGAGCCGGCTTGCGTGGTAATTACACCATTTGGCCTGAGATGATTGTAACATAACTGATAGAATTCATAAGAATAAAGTCTTCCCAATTCAACTGTTTTGGGGTCAGGTAAATCAATTATTACGGCATCATAAAATTCATTGTTCGCTTCTAGCCAAGTAAAACCATCGGCATTGATAATCTCTACTTTTGGGTCGTTCATTGAGCTCTGGTTCATGCTCACTAACCAATCTTGCGTTTGACCAAGTTCCGTCATTCGAGGGTCTAAATCGACCAAAGTAATCTTTTCTACTGAAGGATATTTCAGAATTTCACGGACAGCGCCACCGTCACCACCACCCATAACTAGAATATGTTTCGGATTCTTCAGTAGCCCCATCACAGGATGTACCAAAGGTTCATGGTACATAATTTCATCAATAGAACTCAATTGTTGGTTGCCATTAATAAACAACCAATGCGCTTCTTTTGATTGTGTAATGACGATACGCTGATACTTGGTTTGTTCAGAAAAGACGACTCTATCTTTATAGCGCAGTTCTTCTCCAAAATCTATTATGCTTTTCGCCCAAATGGCACCCCCTCCAATAATTACGACTACTCCTCCGATCATCACGATTAGTCGAGTTCGGTATTTAGAGTCAATAGATTTCCAAAGAATGTAGATGAGCAAGCAAGCGACTAAAAAGTTAATGCTACCTAGAATAAATGGGGTATAGGTAAGACCTAAATATGGTAAACCGATAAACGCGAAAAATACCCCACCGAGTAAACTACCGTAGTAGTCTTTCTCCATAACCGATGAGACATTGATTTTGAGTTCTTCGTGTTCATCGTTCAATCGCATCACAATGGGAATTTCCATGCCGATTAACAAGCCGACGAGAATGCTCATACCATATATGATAACCGTGTTATCGCCATAATAGGCTGATGATAAATAGGTGATTACAGAAACAAAAGCGGTGAGAAGAGAAAGCGTAAATTCTATGTAAATGAACCGCTGTAATAAATCTCCTGAGATATAACGACTTATGCGACTGCCTAGTCCCATTGAGAAGAGCATAATGGAAACAATCATCGTCCATTGAAATACTGAATCTCCTAAGAAATAGGTGGCCAATGTAGAAAGCACATACTCGGCTACAATACCAGAGAGTCCTGTAGCAAATAGGGCTAACTTAAGTATGTTGGATTTCGACATTTACAGAAATTCTCCCCGCTTGAGGATTAAAAGAAACTTACAGTGCCCAAGTAATTAATACCGAGCCACCGATATAGGCGAAAGCTTCTACAAGAGCAGCACCATTATTGGGATTTTCTTGATTTACAATTTCGTCAGTTAACTTTCTACCGGGCAGTAAAATCTTGTCAGTAAGTAACCGAGCTAATGGTAAAAACGCCAGTCCTATGGCAACATCAATCGCCACATCTTCAACGGTAATCAACCAGCTTTCGAAATCATGCATTAACGCGAATCTTATCAAATTGGCAATGGCAACCATAGCACCAGCCATAGCGATACCTACAGCTACATTATCCTTTTCAATTTCTCCGTGAACATCGTAAGGCGTAATAGCAATGTATACTTTGGCCGTGATGTATAGAAGTACTTGACCTAGGAGCCAATAAAGAATGCCTGTCACGATAGGTCCACCGAAACCATGTCCTTCGCCATGTATGGCACCAAGAACAATTAAGCCAGTAGCTACCGCATTTGCACCTTCAATAACACCCGTTCCTACGTTCCGATCATCAAGAATCTCCTTTTTAACACTGAATTTATTAAGGATAAGCTTATCGTTTATTAGCAGGGATAGGTTCAAGAGAATAATGGTCAATAAACCATAAACCCCCATGTCCATTAAATCTAACTGCCATCCGTTTGATTCCCCATAAACAGCAGCGCCCAGTGCAATCACTAGGCCGATATAATATCCAACGTATGCTACAGAAAAAGCAAAATTGTCTTTTACGACTAATTCCTCTGCTACTTTAATCTTTGGGTGAAAAAGTTGATAAGCGAC
This sequence comes from Roseivirga sp., assembly GCF_049099775.1. Lineage (GTDB taxonomy): Bacteria > Bacteroidota > Bacteroidia > Cytophagales > Cyclobacteriaceae > Roseivirga. The sequence continues at coordinate 284,586 of NZ_JAGDZM010000007.1, forward strand.
CTTACCTATATAGAAAAGTATAAATGAGGCAGCTAAATATAAAATTGAATAGATTATTCCGTCAAGGTATTCCATAATTGTCAGTGTAGGTTGAAGCTTATTTTCCGAATCCTCCGCCTCTTGAACGAGAACTTGAACCGCCGTATCTGGATGATGATCTAGATGTTCTTGAACTTGCGCTACTAGATCTAGATGTTCTACTATTAACACGGTTTTTAAAATTTGAACGATTGCTGCTCCAAGTAGAATTTGGTTTAGAAGTTCTATTATAATTACTATTTGTGCCGTAGTATGAGCCTCCAGTAGTAGTTCTTGGGCCATAGTAAGAACGACCTCTTCCGTAATAGTTTCCTCTATAATCGTTATAATAAGATCTGTTTACAGGATAAGTGAACATCCTAAACATGGAAGACATGAAAGCATATTTGCCATAGAATTCCCAAAAGCTTCCGCCATCTCTCTGAACCCAGTTGCCATATTTTTCATTGCCTACATAGTTGTTATAACCTGGAGGGCTAACATCTTTTACGAGTTTGCCATCTTCTCCCCTTGAGGCCAGTTCCATACCCATGTCCTCTACATGTTTTTGAAATTGGCTTTCAGACACTTGCATCCACTCAGTGGTTCGTTCTTCAGGTTGACCTGGTGTCTTCTCTTCGATAATTCTGTACTGATGGAAGTAATCCTCAAAGAAGTTACCCTCCACATTCATATCGTATAGTTCAATTGAAAACACCCTATCAGCAGGCATATCACGAATGATATCATCTAAAGGGTTTTTTACGAATTTTTCTCGTCCACCACAACTCGCCACAACGAGTAGAAGTAGTACTAGAGAAGCTGATTTTGCGTATTTCATAAAATAGAATTCTTGCTTAATTGTTGTGCAGATTCAAGTATAGGCAGACAAGTTAACTAAAACCTGTCAGACAACCCTATGCATCTGGTGTGATATTAGATATCTCAAAATGTTGAATCACATTACCTGCCGAAGCTTCAAAGTTACGTTCATCCCATTGTGTAATTGAAATGCAAAGGGTTTCTTCCTCATTCAAGTAGTCGTAACTGATCAATTCTTCCCATTCAGAGCTCTTAGCCGTAACATCATTAAAGTAACCAGCAGAATCTTCATCTAGAAGGTATTTTGTACCCTCATATTCAAGTTCTGCTGGGGCCTCTTTTTTGCGAATTTCTTCCCGAATACCATCACCGAGCTCTTGCATCTTTATTGATTTGGTTATGCTAAGATCTAGCTCTCCGTTATCCGAAACACTCAAAAACGCTACTTCGTCACCCGAATCAATTTTGTATTCCTTAGTAAATATATTTTTGCCCCAATCATATTGGTATACCTCTTTGACTACCCAACTTTTCAAGTTATAGTCAAACACAAAACCCTCATCCAAGTCTTTCACACTTAAATTGGTGACATCGTACTTAGGTTCTTTCTTCTTTTTCAGAAAATCAAATACTCCCATGTTAGTCGATAAATACTTTTCTGATTAGGTAAAGGATTCCTAAACCGATAAACATAATGATGCCTACCTTAAATAGAAAACTAAAGAGGAACCCAAAGACAAACACAATGACAATTATTGCCAGAACAGCTTTAATTAAATTTCCCATATAACTTAAACTTCTCATCTCACTGATTTAAATACTGATTAATGTGTAAAGTAAGGGCGGTCATACTACTGCCGTAAAGTACAGGTACTAAAACGGCGCTGTGTACGACTTTCCTAAAACGACTGCTCATTTCTATTCTTCTTCCACTGACTTGCCAGATGGATAGAAGTGCCACTACAATACCTAATGTGAGGCTGATATATTTTGAGTATTTTGACTTTTTTGCAATCATGACCGAAGATTGTTGTGGTTGAATAAACTAAGAATGGATTACTCCATTCCCAGTTTATTTTTCAAAGCAGCAAGGCTATCTGACGCCTTCGCCTGGTTTTCACCACCTTCAAGGGCTTTGTCTATTTCGTCGTCAATAGATTTACTCTCATTGGCAATCTCTCCGTAAGACTCAGCTAATGCTTCGTCTTGAGCAACCTTGTCTTTCATGCGTTCTAGCATTGTAACTGTGCTCGAAGAGTCAATTTGAGCCATTTGCTTGTTAAGCTTCTTAGTAGCTTCACTAACTTTTACACGAGCTTTCAAGGTTTTCAATTCGTTCTCGTACTTACTGATAGTAGATCGAATTTTCTTCACATTCTGATCCAACTGACCAATATTTCCTTCAAATCGATTTACTTCTTCTTGAGATCTTGTTGCTTGCTCTAATTCTTCTTCTTTCTTCACTAAGGCCTCACTAGCCAATCTATCAGCATCAGCTGCATCGATATCGCCGTTCTGGGCTTTCTTCAAAAGAAGCATAGCCTTGTTTTCATAATCTTTGGCTTTGTTTTTTGAAGTCTGAAGATCGTTGCGAGAGCGAATGGCCATCGCTTTAACTTCAGCAAGTGCTTTTAAGCTTTCGTCAAGATCTTTTTTCAAATCTCTAATGCCTTGCTCGGTTAATTTTATAGGGTTCTCTAATTTATCTAAAGCAGAATGTGTCTCTGCCTGACCCATTTTGAAAATTCTTTTGAATACGTTCATATCTATGTTTTTTATTTTTCTGCAACTTTTAATAACTCTTCTGAGTGCTCGCTGAGCACTAAGGCCAATGAGTTGAATGAGGCCTCTAATTCATTCAGGTCTAAATTTTCTAATTGTAAGGTGTCCCTGAAAATTACACGCTTGCCGGTCTCATCGATCACGAATGCACCATGCACCATGTCTCTGTTTTTTTGAAGTAAGTGAAGGTATGTTGCTGCAGAAGTATCGCTTAAGTTTACAAGTGATTGTTCTATAATCAGCAATGGCTCTTCAACTCCTAGTACCAAATTTTTGATACCATTCTCTTCGCTTTCTATGACCATTAACCCGTCTGACTCATCTTCCATTAGAATTGAGAAGTCTAGGTCGATTATGTAGTTTTTTACTTTTTGAAAGTGACTATTCATTTTTTAGTTGATTTTGTTGTCTGTTTTATGATAACATAAATTTAGAAATTTAAGGTTACCGTGAGCTCAAGGTTTCATGAGATTTGGAGGGTCTCGGAAACTTTTGATTTGATGCCTGTGAGGCGTAATTTTAATCATGACCGTTTATGTTTTGAATTATTTACTCTATGTTTACGGGGCAAAGATGTAAAAAGTTTTAGATATGCTCAAAATATTAGCAATTATTTTTCAATGTCGTTCGTAGGCCAGAATATAAAACGTATTAGGGCTGTCAGAAACCTCTCACAGGCCAAATTTGCTGAGTTATTTAATTTAGCTCGACCGAGTGTTGGGGCGTATGAAGAGGGTAGATCTGAACCAAAAATTCAAACCGTCATTGATATTGCTCATTATTTTGGCTTATCCATAGACGTGCTTTTGACCAAAGAGCTGACTGTAAAAGAGCTCTATAGCTTTAATTTGGTCAATCAAAAACTAGATGCGTTGCATCAAGGAGTTCCCGTACAAAAACTAACCTCACAAGCTAGTTTAGTAGCTCAAAGCCAACAATTAGACTATTTAGTCAACTATCAAAAGCGTGATTATTTAGAAAACCTTCCCAAATGTGAACTTCCATATTCAACAAAAGGCAAGCAGCGCTTATTCGAAATGATGGGCGATCATATGGTTGTCGACCAACAGGGAATTCATCATGGCGACTTCCTGTTGTGCGAAAAATTAGACTTGGATGTAGATTTGAAGTCCTTATCCGGAGAAGTTCTACTTGCGGTTACTAAAGATGTAATTGTGGTTGGTAGAATTAGCGAAGGCGAGGCTTTTCATTTAAATCCAGATAATTCGAATTTCAAGCCTTTCGAAATTGACTCAGAAAGACTTTTGGAGTTGTGGCTTGTGAAAAGTAAGATGAGTACCAAACTAAATTCTCCCCAGAAAATGGAGGCAAAAGTTCATTCTGTCGAAGAACAGCTTAAATCCCTTATGGAAAGGATGGAGAATATTGAGAAGAATAACCAATAAGTAGCACTGGCTTGAATGCTGAAATTTTAGTAAATTTGTCAAAAATCTAAATCATGCAAATGAATTATCAAGAAGAGGAAGCAGTGGAATTATTAGAGGTTGCCGTTGAGGATGATCTTTGTGATTTGGTTGTTTTCAATGATGATGTCAATACTTTCGAGCATGTGTCTAACATTCTTATTAAAGTATGTAAACATTCGTCAGAGCAAGCAGAACAATGTACACTCTTGATTCATTATAAAGGGAAGTGTACAGTAAAGACTGGTTCTTTTACTGAATTAAGACCAATGTGTGAGAACATATTAGCTGCTGGAATCACAGCAACGGTAATGTAATTCAACCCATAACTACTTTACAATACATTGAATTTTCCTCCCAAACTTGTCGATAACGCAATAGAGGAGATATCGAAACTACCTGGTATCGGTAAAAAGACGGCACTACGTCTAGTATTACACCTTCTAAAACAAGATAAAACTACAACTGCGGATCTTTCCGAAGCTCTAAAACGCCTTCGAGAAGAAACACAGTATTGTGGTACTTGTCATATCATTTCTGATACAACGGATTGCACCTGCCGAACTATAAAAAGGGAATTAACTACCATTTGCGTAGTGCAAGACACGCCCGACGTCATTGCGATTGAAAATACAGCTCAGTATAGAGGGCTTTATCACGTATTGGGAGGAATAATATCACCTATCGAAGGCATAGGTCCTGACGAACTGAATATTGATACGCTAATAAATCGTGTAAAAGATAGTGAGCCCAAAATAGAAGAAGTAATTTTGGCCTTAAATCCGACGATGGAAGGCGATACAACGGCATTTTATCTGACGAAGAAATTAAAAGAATTTGGGGTGAAGATTACCTCTATAGCCAGGGGTATACCGATCGGTGGAGAACTAGAATACGCCGATGAAGTGACACTTGGCCGAAGTATAATGACAAGAACCAATTACGAATAAATCCAATTATGGAAATGCTTTCAAATCGTGTGAAAAATATGGCCGAGTCAGCTACACTGGCTATGGCGGCAAAGGCGAGAGAATATAAGTCTAGAGGTATCAATGTAATAAGCCTTAGTTTAGGTGAGCCTGATTTTAAAACACCGAAGCATATTCAAGAAGGCGCAAAAGCGGCGATCGATGAAGGAAAGTATTTTGCTTATCCTCCTGTAAACGGATATGTTGATTTGAGAGAAGCCATTAGCGATAAGTTTAAAAGAGAAAATGGACTTGACTATGGACCCAATCAGATTGTCGTATCTAACGGAGCTAAGCAGTCAATTGCCAATGTTTTCCAAGCAATAATTAATGAAGGAGATGAAGTAATCGTCTTCGCACCGTTCTGGGTGAGTTATTCAGCATTGATTGAATTAGCAGGAGGTATTCCTGTTTTAATCAGTGGCGATATTACTACTGATTTTAAAGTGACAGCCGATCAGTTGGCTGGTGCTTTCACCTCAAAAACGAAGGCCGTTATATTCTCTTCCCCTTGTAATCCTACAGGTTCAGTATTTACAAAAGAAGAACTGATTCCTATCTCTGAAGAAATTATGAAACATGAAAATGTTGTAGTAGTAGCCGATGAGATTTATGAGCACATCAACTACACTGGAGCTCATGCGAGCATTGGCACACTTCCTGGCATGCTCGACCGAACTGTAACAGTAAACGGTATGGCGAAAGGATTTGCCATGACAGGCTGGAGGGTAGGTTATATAGGTGCACCGCTTTGGTTGGCCAAGGCATGTAATAAAGTACAAGGCCAGTTCACCTCTGCCAATTGCGGAATAGCACAAAGAGCAGCCTTAACAGGTCTGACTTCTGATTTGGAGCCAACAAGAGAAATGGCTAAAGAATATTTACGAAGAAGAGACTTTGTAAAGGATCTATTAGACGAAATACCAGGTTTTAAGACCAACATTCCGCAAGGCGCTTTCTACTTCTTTCCAGATATCAGTGCCTATTTCGGTAAATCTGATGGTGAAACTACCATCAATAATGCCAGCGATCTGAGTATGTATTTGCTAGATCATGCCCATGTATCCATGGTTACAGGAGAAGCATTTGGTGATCCTAATTGTATTAGGTTATCCTATGCGGCATCTGAAGAAGATTTGAGAGAAGCGATTTCGAGAATTAAAAAGGCACTATCTAAACTTTCATAGATGAGTTTCACTAACGCCAGTTCACTTTTTAATGCTTTTGACAAGTTGAAAATACTTGTTATTGGCGATGTAATGGTTGATTCTTATGTCTGGGGAAGTGTTAGTAGAATTTCACCAGAAGCACCGGTACCTGTAGTACTTGCGAATAAAAAAGAGAAACGACTAGGCGGAGCGGCCAATGTAGCCTTAAATGTGCAAGCATTAGGTGCTACACCTATCCCATGCGCAATAGTTGGAGACGATATAGATGGACAGTTCTTTCTGGATAGACTGGAAGAAAAAGGAATACCAGGAAAGGGGATGATCATCAGCAACGAAAGAAGTACAACTGTAAAAGAACGTGTGCTTTCTGGAGCCCATCAATTATTGCGAGTTGATACGGAAACGGATAAGGCACTTAGTGCTTTAGAACAGAAAAGTCTTCTTGCGCATATTAAGAACTTGTTGCCAGAATGCGACGCAGTGATATTTGAGGATTATGACAAAGGTGTTATTAACGAAACCATCATTTCCGAAACGATAAGTGAAGCAAATAGGCTCAATATTCCAACCGTTGTTGATCCGAAAAAGAGAAACTTCTTAGCCTATAAAGGCGCCACACTATTTAAACCAAACTTGAAGGAATTGAGAGAAGGCTTAGAGATAGATTGTGATCCTACTGACTTGGAATCAGTAAAAGCAGGAGCCAAAGCCTTGCAAGATGTCTTAGATGCGAAAATGGTAATGGTTACCCTTTCCGAACACGGTGTTTTCATAAAAGATAACGGAGATACACACCTAATTCCGGCCCATATACGTCAAATTTCTGATGTTTCAGGTGCTGGTGATACTGTAATTAGTATCGTAGCCTGTGGTTTGGCTGCTGGTTTAGATGCTAGAAGAACTGCTGCCTTAGCTAATTTAGGCGGAGGCCTAGTGTGCGAATATATTGGCGTTGTACCAGTAAATCGCGATGCGCTACAAACGGAAGCTGACGAACAGAAACTTTTTGACTAATGCCTTTTATTAATCTTCGAAATGTAGAATCAAGGGAATTACTGCCAGGTTTTTCTGTTAAAATGATCCATTCGGAGAAAATGACACTTGCCTATTGGGATATTAAAGCAGGCAGTGTGCTACCAGAGCACAGTCATCCACATGAGCAAATTGCGGCACAAGTTATTTCTGGCGAATTTGAATTGATTTTAGGTGGAGAATCTAAAATAATGAAGCCGGGTGATGTAGCAGTTATTCCATCTAATGTAGTGCACAGCGGTAGAGCCATTACTGACTGCCAACTCTTGGATGCCTTTAGTCCGGTGAGAGAGGATTACCTTTAGTGTCTACTTTATTGTTCTTCCTTTTTTGAAAAATAGAGTAAATAGACTGAGGCAAGTCAAAAGACCGAAGACTATCGTTGTACCAATCAGAATACTCCGTTTCAATTCATAATTTACACTTTCAACTGGGTCAAGGTTGTTCAGTTGAATAAGATTGAAAACTACAAAAGCGATGGAAATTAGCATTCCCAAAACCTGAAATCTTGTAGAGGTTAGCGTGTGTATTAGTTTCTCTTTGTCCATTATAGAATTAAGCTAGAGGTTTTTCTTATTGACTCTTCTCACCGTAATCAACTGCCATCCTGCTCAAAAGTTTAATGCCGTTGAGCAGGCCAGAGTCGTCTACATAAAAATCAGGAGTATGATGTGGGGCAGCAGTAGCAGGGTCTTGACCTTTCTTCATGCCACCGATGAAAAAGTAAAGCCCTGGAATTTGTTCTTGGAAGAACGAAAAATCTTCGGCTCCTGTAATCGCATCCATACTTGATTCTACATTAGCTGCACCAGCAACTTCAGTAAATGTTTCGGCCATCATAGCTGTTAATGCAGGATCATTGTAAGTAACCGGATATCCTTTATTAATAGTTAAAATTGCTTCAGCCCCGTTGCTTTCTCCAGTATTTTTAACAATCGTTTCAAAGCGATCGAAAAGTGTTTGTCTCATACCCGCATCGAGGGTTCTAATCGTACCAACAAGCTCTACCTCTTCAGGAATAATATTACTTCTAACGCCTCCTTCTATTTTACCAAAAGTCAACACCGCAGCGGCCTTTGTCAGCGGCAAACTTCTACTCACCACTGTTTGAGCATTATTAATGATTTGCGCCGCAGTTACAATAGGGTCTATGCCCGTCCATGGAGTCGATCCGTGCGTTTGAATACCTTTGATTTTAATGCTAAAGCTATTAACAGCAGCCATAATACCTGCCGGGCGATAGCGTACTTTACCCGCTTCGGTCTTCGAATTAATATGCAGGCCAAAGATTGCATCCATGCCTTCCGTAACACCCTCTTTTACCATTAAAGCAGCTCCACCTTCTTCGCCCGGAGGAGCCCCTTCTTCAGCAGGCTGAAAAATAAACTTGATTGTTCCTTTTAAGTCAGACTTCACGGCACTTAATACTTCGGCCACACCCATTAAAATTGCGACGTGTGTATCATGACCGCAAGCATGCATAACTGGTACAGGCTCACCATTATATTCGCCCATTTGCTTAGAAGCCCAAGGAATATCAGCGCGCTCCTTTACAGGAAGTCCATCCATATCCGCCCTTAAGCCAATGACTGGGCCGGGTTTTCCGCCCTTTAGAATTCCAACAACTCCGGTTTTTGCTACGTTTTCTTCTACCTCCAGACCTAGGCTTTTCAAATGTGCGGCTACATACGCAGCAGTTTTAAACTCTCTATTCGATAACTCTGCATTTTCGTGAACCCAATGCCTCCAGTTGACAACCTTTGGTTCTACAGTTTTTGAAAGTTCAATTACCTTTTCCTTGAGGCTTGGTTTAGGATCGGTTTTGAAATTAGTCGATGTAAGTGCAGTAGTTAAGAATATAGCTACTGCAATGGATAGGATTCGCTTCATTTTTTCTGCTTAAGCAAGCAAAATACTTTAATCCGATAAGAAGTAAAAAGAAAAGCGCTTTTCAAGCTAGTCGTTGGTGCTGTGCATGACAGCACTATACTCTTTTACAGTATTAATGAATACTTTCACCTTTTCCGGATCTGTATCAGGATAAACCCCATGACCTAAGTTGGCAATATGTCTACCAGGCCCAAAATTATCCAACATTTTTCTAGTCGCGGTTTCTATATCAGCAACAGACCCATAAAGTGTGCATGGGTCTAAATTACCCTGTAACGTCTTGTTTTCACCAATTAAACGTCTCGACTCTTGAATGTCCATATTCCAATCCAGACCAATTGTCTGGCAATTTAGATGACGCATTTCTTGGCGAGCGAAATAAGCACCTTTGGCAAATACAGTAACCGGAACTTCGTCAATGGCATCACAAATTTGAGTGATGTATTTCATTGAATATTTCTGGTAATGATCGGGAGGTAAAATGCCGGCCCATGAGTCGAATACCTGAACAATATCTGCTCCTGCGGCGATTTGAGCCTTTAGATATTCAATTGTGCTATCCGTAATTAACTGCAATAATTGATCGGCAAGAAGCGGCTCATTATAAAGCATTCTTCTAGCTTTAGAGAAGGTTTTACTTCCTTGGCCTTCTATCATATAACAGAAAATGGTCCAAGGAGCGCCCGCAAACCCAATTAAAGGAACACGGCCATTAAGTTCTTTTTTAGTAATCTTGATAGCTTCAAGCACATAACCCAAATCCGATTCAACATCAGCTTTCTTTAATTTGGCAAAATCGTCGTAGCCATTTACAGTTTCAGGAAACCAAGGTCCCTTTTTTTCCACCATTTCATATTTAAGCCCCATGGCTTCAGGAATTACCAAAATATCTGAAAAGATAATGGCCGCATCAACCCCCAAAATATCAACAGGTTGAATCGTAACTTCAGCCGCTAATTCAGGAGTCGTCACCAATTCTATAAAACCACTAAGTGAATTTCTTACAGCCCGATATTCAGGAAGAATTCTACCCGCTTGGCGCATAAGCCATACAGGTGTTCTTTCGGTTTTTTCGCCTTTCGCTGCTCTTATCAACAAGTCGTTTTGCAATTCCATAAGGCAAAGATAAACATAGTTTAGTCTTATTTATTTGCCAGATTCGATTTGTCTCAAGATTAAATTTTTGATCCTAAAATTCGCTTTAGGCAATCGTTTGCCTGAAATGACTTAGTTTTACAAAAAATGAATTCATATGAGTTTCTTGTTCGAAGATTTTAAAGGTTGGAAGGAGTATTGCGATCAACATAATAAGTCGCTGCATCAATCAGTTATCGACTATGAAGTAGAACAAAAAGAAATAAGCGAAGCACTCATTTGGCAGGGTTTGGAAAACGCTTATCGTGTGATGAAAGAGGCCGTTCAGACTGGGCTAACTGAAGATATGAAGTCTAAGTCTGGAATGATCGACAATGGCGCTAAAAAAGTCTTCAACCATAAACAAACCGTACTTTCAAAGGAGTTTCAAGTGCTGATCTCTAGGGCACTCGCGGCCAAAGAAGTCAATTCGTGCATGGGACGGGTTGTAGCGGCTCCAACAGCTGGTGCTTCAGGAATACTACCCGGAGTACTCGTAACATTACAAGAAATTCAAGGCCTATCCGATAGGCAAATCATGGAAGGCTTACTTGTTGGCGCTGGAGTAGCTTTAATTCTGGAAAAAAGAGCTTCTATTGCTGGTGCTGTTGGAGGCTGCCAAGCAGAAACCGGTAGTGCAGCAGCTATGGGGGCAGGAGCCATTGTTTACTGCTTAGGCGGTAATACAAATCAAGTATTCAACGCCGTAGCGATTACTATTCAATGTATGCTCGGTTTGGTTTGTGACCCAGTAGCAGGCTTGGTTGAAGTGCCTTGCGTTGTAAGAAATGCAAGTGCAGCGGCCATTGCCAATAGTTCAGCTCAGATTGCCCTAGCCGATGTTAGTGCTGTTATTCCTGTGGATGAATGTGTAGAGGCCATGGGAGAGGTAGGGCAAAGCATGGAAACGCGTTACAAAGAAACCGCTATGGGCGGCTTAGCCGCAACGACAACAGGTCAAGCAATTTCCAAAAAAGTACTGATTCAAGATATTGAAATGCTTCCTGATGAGGAGTAGCCTAATGGGAGTTAACTAAGCCAATATCCATCAGCCAGTCTACAGAATAAGTCCAAACAACAGACCACATGATTCCGAATAGAAGCATATAGAAGAAGACTTGTTTTCTAGGTGCCCCCACAGATGAAACCAGTAGGGCTCCGCCTGGTGGAGAAAGAATAAGAGGCGTAAGAAAACATACGCCAACAATTCCATATTTCTTCCAAATACGAACCATTCTCCTGCTTTTAGGCGAAAATTTCTTCGGGTTCTTAACAAATACTGGAATGACGTGCCTTTTAATCTTTTCCCCTAAAAAAGTGAATAGCGTTACGCTCGTCATCAGCCCAGCAAGAGTAATCAGGATGATTTCCAAATTGGTCATGCCAACTTGAGGGCCTAAAACAGGTGGAAAAATTGACTTTAAACAGGCTAGCAGAAATATGCCAATGTATGCCAGTACCTCTTCCATTTTACCTTAGAATCATGAAGATGTAAAGTCCATAATAGGAGAGGAGGATAATGCCAGAAATCGTACTAAGCTTTCTACGAAATAGCATCAACGGAAGAATACCAAGCGTTAAACCGAGCATCCAGAGCAAGTCATTATCAATGATCATGGTATTTACGCCTAAGCCATGTACCATACTGGTAATACCTAAAATGGATAGAATATTGAAGATGTTAGATCCGAATAAGTTGCCTAAAGCTAAATCAGTTTCGCCTTTTCTGGCCGCAATTATTGAAGTAGTCAATTCTGGTAAACTTGTTCCTAAAGCCAGCACCGTTAATCCGATAACTCTTTGAGAAACCCCTATGTCAGTTGCCAATGATTCAGCCCCGCTGATAAACCAGTCTGAGCCAAAATAAAGGCAAACGCCTCCTAGTGTAATATAAAGTAAGTCTTTGGCCTTGTCGGACCGTGAATCTTGCGTTCTATCGTAGGTGACATCAAGTTTAATCTGATCCTTTTTTGTAATTACGAGCAGATAGCTTAAGTATATGATAAGCCCTGAAAACAAGATGGCTCCTTCCCAAAGCACAAGATCTCCATCTTGCGTAAAGAAGAAGAGAAGAATAGAAGCAAGCATTGTCACCAACCAATCTCTTCGCGCAGTTCCCTTATGAATTGGGATATACCCGAACAAGCAAGCCGTGCCAAGAACTAAGGATAAATTGGCAATATTCGAACCAACCACATTGCCCATAGCAAAGTCTGGAACCTCTTTAAAGGCAGCGTTCAAGCTCACCAGCATTTCTGGAGCTGAAGTACTAAAGGCAACAATCGTGAGGCCCACAATCATAGGGCTTACGTCGAAACGCAAAGCAACCCTCGAGGCACCTTTCACCAATACATCACCACCTAAAATCAGTGTGATTAGTCCAACAATTAAAATGAGAATATCCAACAGCATCTACACTACTATAATTTCGGCCCAAAGGCTAAGTCGCCCGCATCACCTAACCCCGGAACTATATAAGATTGTTCATCGAGTCTTTCATCTAGCGCACATGTCCAGATGCTGAAATCTAGGTCTAAGTTTTGGTTAATAAATTCTATTCCTTCAGGAGCGGCAATTACAGATGCTAAATGTATCTTTTTGGGTGTTCCATTGGTCATCAATCTATCCACACTTTCAATAAGCGATTTGCCCGTGGCCAACATAGGATCAACGATGAGTAAAGTTTTGCCCGTTAAATCTGGCGCAGCTGCGTAATCTAGTGCTATTTCAATATCGCCAGCGCCCTCTTTTCGGGCAGCACCAATAAAGGCAACTTCAGCATGATCGAATATGGAAACGAAACCTTCACTAAACGGTATCGCCGCTCGTAAAATAGAAACAATTACTAGGTCATCTGAGACCACATCGATTGTCGTCGCTGCAAGGCTAGTTTTGATTTGCTTTGGCTCATAAGATAGCGACTTGGAAATTTCGTAGGCCAATAGTGTTCCTAATCGTTTGAGATTCTCTCTAAATCTTAGTCTATCATTCTGCACAGTCTCGTCTCGGAGTTCCGCCAAGAAGGTGTTTGCCACAGAGTTATTTTCATTCAGTATAAACATAGATCAGGTTTCGAAGGGCAATTTATATTTTTCTATACTTCAACAACAACAAAGTGTTGCGTCTATCTTAATTTTACTTGAAATTATTTCGATGGACTTTTCTCTTTTAGACCAATTATGCGGAATTCATGCACCTTCGGGCAACGAAGTGGCCATGAAAGCCTTTCTTTTAGATTATATCAAAAAGCATCAAGCCAATTGGGCAGTACAACCAACCGTACACGAGGGCGAACACTTTCAAGATGCCATTGTTCTAAAATTTGGTCAGCCGAAAACAGCCATTTTTGCCCATATGGATAGTATTGGCTTTACCGTTCGCTATCAGGATCAGCTGGTGCCAATCGGTGGGCCACGAGCAGAGTCTGGTTATAAACTCACGGGCGAAGATTCTTTAGGTTTTATCGAATGCGAATTGGTAGAGAATGATGGCGATCTACACTACAAGTTTCCTCGAGGAATTGATAGGGGTACTGAACTTGTTTTTAAGAAAGATTTTCGAGAGACGGCGGACTTTGTACAATCTTGTTACCTAGACAATCGTCTAGGTGTTTTTAATGCGTTGAAAGTGGCAGAAACACTTGAACATGGAGTAATCGTATTTTCGTGTTGGGAAGAACACGGCGGAGGCTCAGTCCCATACATTGCCAAATTCATCTATGAAGAGTGGGGTGTAAGACAAGCCTTGATTTCAGATATCACTTGGGTTACCGAAGGCGTAGTTCATGGCGAAGGGGTGGCAATTTCTATGCGTGACAGAAATGTGCCAAGACGTAGTTTCATTGATAAAATTATAGGGCTAGCGAGAGAAAGTGGTGTTGATTTTCAGTTGGAAGTAGAAGGTGCTGGTTCAAGCGATGGGCGAGAATTGCAGGTTTCGCCTTATCCATTTGATTGGTGTTTTGTTGGCGCACCGGAAGACAATGTTCATAGCCCCGATGAAATAGTGCATAAACATGATATTGCCTGTATGATTGCCCTATATAGCCAACTAATGCAAAAATTGTAATACCTTCTTCATACTAAAGACTCCGAGCTTTGAACGACATTACAGTACATGACAAAACCTTTCAACTCTTTTTGAGTGAGACTGAAATTCAAACTGCCATCAATAGAATAGGGCAGCAAATAACTGTTGACTACAAAGGGCGAACGCCATTGTTTATAGGAGTTTTAAACGGTGCATTTATGTTTTGTAGTGATCTGATGAAGGCCGTGGATGTTTCTTGCGAAATAACGTTTGTGAGGCTTTCTTCATACACAGGCACGAAAAGTACGGGTGAAGTGAGAACTATCATGAGTCTACAGGAAGAAGTTGCCGGTCGCGACATAATTCTGGTTGAAGATATCGTCGATACAGGATTAACTATGCAGAAGGCCCTCAAATATTTTCATACACTAAATCCTAATTCGGTAGAAATTGCTAGCCTATTGGTGAAGCCAGATGCGCTTCAATGCGAGTTGGACGTAAAGTACAGAGGTTTCGATATTCCAGAGAAATTTGTGGTAGGATATGGCCTCGATTATGATGGGTATGGAAGGAATTTTAAAGATATTTATCAACTCAAGCTAGACCAAGTTTAATCCTTATATTTGCAGCTTGTCAAATCCAATCAATTAATGATCAATATTGTATTATTCGGTCCTCCAGGTGCAGGAAAGGGAACGCAAAGCGAGAAAATAATTGCCCAATTCGGGTTAAAACATATATCAACAGGAGATTTATTTAGAAAGCATTTAGGCGAAGGAACTCAGCTTGGAAAAGAAGCCAGGTCTTACATGGATAACGGTAAACTAGTGCCAGATGAGGTCGTTATTGGAATGGTAGAAGACTTCCTTAATGAAAACACTGATGCTAAAGGATTTATCTTCGATGGATTTCCAAGAACAGTAGCACAAGCAGAAGCACTAGATGTGCTTTTAGAAAAACACCAGACCACTATCGGTTGTATGGTAATGCTAGACGTACCACAAGAAGAACTTAAAAAGCGTCTGTTAGAAAGAGGTAAAACTTCTGGTCGAGCAGATGATCAAAACGAAGAGAAGATCAACGTTAGAATACAAGAGTATACCAATAAGACCTTACCTGTGGCAACCTTCTACGAAGGTCAAGGCAAAACGTGTAAGATTAATGGTGTAGGTACAATAGAAAGTATATTCGCAGATATTTCTGAGGCGATTAGCTCACATATGGCTTAACGCCTAATAAAAACTTAAATTGAAGATGACCTTTTGGTCATCTTTTTTTATTCATTCTACAATGGCAAGTTCAAACTTCATAGACCACGTAAGAATCTACTGTCGATCAGGAAATGGTGGGCCAGGAGCAGTAAGTTTTAGAAGAGAAAAACACGTGCCTAAAGGAGGCCCCGATGGTGGAAACGGAGGCCGTGGTGGTAATATAATTCTTAGGGGCAATACTCAACTGTGGACCTTGCTTCACCTGCGTTACAGAAAACACGTAACTGCCGATAATGGAGAAGGTGGAAGTGGCCAAAGAAGCTCCGGTGCAGATGGTAAAGACATTTATCTTGATGTACCACTCGGTACAATCGCACGTTCAGAAGAAACCGGTGAAGTACTTGTAGAAGTTACCGAAGAAGGGCAGGAAATAGTGCTTTTGGCAGGAGGTAGAGGAGGGTTAGGTAATGAGAATTTTAAAACCTCTACCAAACAAACACCTAGATACGCCCAGCCCGGCGAAGAAGGTATTGAGCAACTCTGCATACTTGAACTAAAGCTACTTGCCGATGTTGGCTTAGTAGGGTTTCCCAATGCAGGCAAATCAACATTATTATCAGTAGTATCAGCAGCCAAGCCAGAAATTGCCGATTACCCTTTTACCACACTCGTACCAAATCTTGGGGTGGTAGCCTACAGAGATCATAAGTCATTTGTAATGGCCGATATTCCTGGAATTATAGAAGGAGCATCAGAAGGAAAAGGACTTGGTTTAAGGTTTTTAAGGCATATTGAAAGGAATTCAATTTTACTTTTTTTAGTACCTGCCGATGCGGATGATATTAAAAAAGAATATGAAATCCTTCTTGCCGAACTCAAGAAGTTCAACCCAGAATTATTAGATAAAAATAGGATCTTGGCCATATCTAAAAGTGATATGTTGGATGAAGAACTAATCGAAGAAATAAAACAAGACTTGCCTACCGATATTGACACGCTTTTTATTTCATCCGTTATCCAAAGCGGTTTACAAGAACTGAAAGATAAAATTTGGGTACTGATTAATTCGTAAGCTTTTAGACTTACCAGAAGAAATAAAAAAGCCGTTTAGCATACTTAGCTAAACGGCTTTTTTCATAGCTTTTGAATGATTACTAGTTAATGTCTTCTCCCTTTTCCAGCTTATCAATAAAGTTTTGAATAGCCGGTCCATTGCCCGGTGGTAGTCCAGGGTTTTTCAATGCCATTCTCTCAAATTTCAGTGCTTTTTTGAAATTGCCTTTGGCCGAATAAGACCTCGCTAAACCGTGCTGAGCAAACACATTATTCTCGAATCGTTTGTTCATTTTTTCAAACAAAGCCAAAGCCCTATCGTCCTCATCCTTGGTCAGTAATTGAATACCATAGTTATAGAAGTTATTCGGTTGAGCAGTTGGGTGGTCTACCATTTCGTCCATTGCTGCATAAGCTTCTTCGTTTTTATCAGACGCAAATAGTATTTGACCCTTCAAACCGAGTGTATTCGCATTTCGCTGCAAGCCAATTGCTTGATTTGCCCAAGTCAAAGCCTGGTCTAACTGAATATTGTTGCTTGCCAAATATTGAGCAGCGCTAAGCGGACCTTGAAATCCAAATCCAGCAGTGCTTCTCAATTCATTCTTAGCATTCTCTACCACTATATCGTGAACAGCAAAACCTACACCAATTGGAAACCTCTTATTCTCCCAGTCTAACACCAAATTGGCTGAATTTGGAGTAATGTCCACAAAACTGTAAGTCAATGACTCAGTAAAAGCGTTTTCTTCAGACTTTACTTTTACGCGAAGAGCATCCTCCGATTCTAAATAGAAATAACTTCCCCAAGAAGTAGTGTTATTAGAAAATATCACTTCAGCCTCACCATTTTCGAAAACGGCGATATGTAAACCATAAGTTCCTGCTGACAATTCTTGTCCTTCAACCTTTACATCATGCGAAAAAGTAATTACCGTATTTTCATTTGCGCCTGCTCTCCATGGATTGTTACCTCCATTGCCAAAACCTAGATTTGTATAACCATACGGCACTAACTGTCCCCAGATTTTTCCAGTTCTACCATTCACTGCTGGTCTTGAATATTTTACCGATACTTTCGAAATACCAATTGTCTGGCTTACCTCAGCTGCCGGACTTGCCGCCCGTGGTACTGTTACGCTACCCTGTGCCATTGCACTTGTGCCTGCAAACGCCAATGCAATCATACAGCATAAGGAATAAATGTACTTGTGTTTCATAGTTGCTTTTTTGGTTTGAAAAAAATCAATTAGACCCAGTTGAAAAATATGATTAGAGTTATGGGTCAGATGCAATAGACGAGAATTGAAGACTTTTGGTTATCAATGAAATGGCATGTATAGATCGATAAGAATTTGTGAAAAGGCTTAAATCAAGAGGGATCATGTCATATTGACACGTATTTTATGTTGGCAATAAAATTGTACAAGGCCAGAAAGTTTAGAATAAGCAAAAATGGCAAAAGACAAGGAGAAGAAAGAAACAGTTGAAGAAACAACTGGCGCTGCTACTGAAGAGCAAGTATTAGATGCTACAGAAGAAAATGATTCTGATGCAGAAAATAGCGAAGAATCAGTGGAAGAGGTAGAAGAATTGACGACAGAAGAAAAACTTCAGATAGAATTAGCTGAGGCAAAAGATAAATACCTGCGTCTATATTCCGAGTTCGAAAACTTCAGAAGAAGAAATGCTAAGGAAAGAATGGAGTTGGTGAAAACTGCATCTTCTGACCTAATGACAGATTTGCTGCCAACTATCGACGATTTCGAAAGAGCAAATCAGGCGAATGAAAACCAAGAAGATGTAGCTTCACTGAAGGAAGGTTTCAATCTGATTCATAACAAAGTATATAAAACACTTGAAAGCAAAGGCTTAAAAGTGATGGAAACCAAAAAAGGAACGGCTTTCGATGCAGATTTGCACGAAGCGGTTACTCAGTTTCCAGTAGAAGAGAAAAAATTGAAAGGTAAAATCATCGATACCGTTGAAAAAGGTTACTATCTAGGAGATAAAGTAATTCGTTTTGCTAAGGTGGTTATAGGTTCCTAAAATATGGCTAAAAGAGATTACTACGAAATTCTAGGCGTAAGCAAAGGTGCCTCTGAAGATGAAATGAAGAAAGCTTATCGCAAGCTTGCCATTAAATTTCACCCAGATAAAAATCCTGACGATCCAACTGCAGAAGATAAATTCAAAGAAGCAGCCGAAGCGTATGAAGTATTGAGCAACGCTGAAAAGCGAGCGCAGTATGATCGATTCGGGCATGACGGTATGCGTGGCGGCTTCGGTGGCGGAGGTGGTGGTATGAATATGGATGACATATTCTCCCAATTCGGCGATATTTTTGGCGGTGGCGGCGGTAGCCCTTTCGATAGCTTCTTCGGTGGCGGCGGAGGCGGTGGTCGAAGACAACGAAAAGGATCTGCCCTACGCATCAAGTTGAAGCTGAACTTAGAAGAGATTGCCAACGGGGTTGAAAAGAAGATCAAAGTAAACCGATTAGTAAACGCTGCTGGCGTTACATTTAAAACCTGCGGTACCTGTGGAGGCTCTGGCCAAATGAAAAAAGTGGTTAATACCATGTTAGGCCAAATGGTTTCAGCAACTACATGTAGTACCTGTAGTGGTAGTGGTCAAGTAATTGATAAACGACCTCCCGGTGTGGATAGCACAGGTTTGGAAATGCAGGAAGAAGTTATTCCGATTAAAATCCCAGCAGGTGTAGGTGATGGCATGCAGCTTTCAATGTCAGGAAAAGGAAATATGGCCCCTGGTGGCGGCGTTCCTGGCGATCTATTAATCGTAATTGAAGAAATTCCACATGAATCACTTCAAAGAGACGGAACAAATGTTGTATTCGACCTCTTTGTCAATTTTGCTGATGCAGCTTTAGGCCAAAGTATGGAAGTGCCAACTATCGATGGTAAAGTGCGAATCAAATTAGATCCCGGAACACAAAGTGGTAAAATTCTTAGGCTAAGGGGCAAAGGGATTAAAGACATAAATGGTTACGGAAAAGGAGATCAGCTAATTCATGTGAACGTTTGGACACCGAAAAAACTTACACGAGAAGAAACTGAAATGTTAGAAAAACTCCGAGAGTCAGAGAATTTTGTGCCTAAACCTGGTAAAGGAGAAAAAGGCTTTTTCGACCGAGTTAGAGAGTTCTTTTAGGACTTTTTGCAATCAAAAATTTGAAAGCCGCCTTGTGCGGCTTTTTTTATTCGTCAAAAAAATATTTTTTAGCAGATCATTTGGGTAATCACTAACATATTTTTTGTAACCCTAACTTTGAACTAAACGTAATCAACTGAATGCAAAAAGTACTTTTACTGTTAGCCGCTGTGGGAATTGCAGGAGTCAGTGTGGTGGGGCAAACAAAAAAGCATTTTACAGTTCAGGATAAGGATTCCTGTTCTTATGTGAATTTCTATCTTAAAGCAGCCTCTGGCACTTGCGAGATAAGAACCCGAAAGGGAAATACACCCATCAACATTCTTGGCACTCATAATGAAGAATACATTACAAGTGAATTTGGTCAACTTCATCGTGGAGAAACCCTAAATGCTTGGTTTAGCCTAAAGGATAATGGAAATGAAGGCTTTGGTACGAAGGTTTCCAAAATTCTAGGGAGAAAGAAAATGGATGATGACAACTATTGGAACATCTATTTTACCGATTATAAACCTTACCGTCTAGACCTATCTTACGGAGTAGGTAAAGCCTATATCGACTTATCAGATATAGCAGTAGAAAATCTAAAAGTAACCTCTGGAAATGCACATGTGAAAGTAGGCTATCTCTCTAAAATGCAGAACAAAATAGAGATGGACACCTTTATGGTAAGTGTAGACTTAGGCGATGTGGAAATTGAGCGTTTGAGTTTAGCACGTGCTAAAAATATTTTGGCAGAAGTAGGTTTTGGTTCCTTAGTCTTAGACTTTGAAGAGTTACCGATAACGTCTAGTGCCATTTGGGCCAGAGTAGGTGCGGGTTCTTTGGAAATAAATTTACCGAAAGAAAATACCCCTATCATTATAAGGTTAAAAGATACATCATATAGAAAATTCAAAATTCCAGAAGGTTATTCAGAAATCCGAAAACGTGTATTTGTAAGTGAAAATTACGAGGCAGATGCAGAGAATTTATTGGAGTTCAATATTGATGTTTCTATGGGCAGCGTCCTTTTTTCCAAGTAGCTATAAATTCTCAACGCTCTGAATTTCCGAAAGGGCTTGAATTCTTCCGCTTAACGTTTATTCAGTTTTTGAATCGATTCCATTTTTCAAATTGGGGTGCTTTTTAGGTTTGATCCTTCAAAGACATTAATTTTAGTAACCACCAAAATCGACAATGCATTGAATATTCTTGAAGCAAACAATGTCACAAAGAACTATGCGGCACACAAAGCCCTAGATGATGTGAGCATTGCTATACCAAAGCAATCCATTTTTGGCCTATTGGGCCCAAATGGTGCAGGTAAGACGACACTCATTCGAATTATCAACCAGATTATCATGTCGGATGAAGGAGAAATTACCATCAATGGTGAAAAACTCCAGCCGAAACATGTAAAGAGCATCGGCTACCTTCCCGAAGAACGCGGTCTCTATAAAAAAATGAAGGTGGGTCAACAATTGATGTATTTGGCACAATTGAAAGGCCTATCAACTTCCGAAGCCAAAAGGCGAATTAAGCATTGGCTTGATAAACTCGGTTTAACTGAGTGGGCTGGAAAAAAAGTAGAAGACCTTTCCAAAGGTATGGCACAAAAAATCCAGTTCATTGCCACAGTTATGCATGAGCCAGAAATTTTGATTCTTGATGAGCCATTTTCTGGTTTTGATCCGGTAAATGCCAACTTGATTAAAGATGAAATTTTTGAATTAAGAGAGAAAGGTGCTACTGTAATTTTTTCTACGCACCGAATGGAATCCGTAGAACAACTTTGTGATGACATTGCGCTGATCAATAAGTCTCAGAAAATACTAGACGGAACCAAAAAGGAAATCAAAAACTCCTACAAGTCAGGCAAGTATGTGGTGAGTTATAAAGGTTCATTGAACGGACTTAGTGCCAATTTTGATGTTATGAATACACAAGCATTGGATAATGATCTTTCAGAATCTACACTTCAAGTAGGAGAAGGCCAATCGCCAAACGATATTTTAAAAGAACTCATAAGCCTGGTAGAGGTTCACTCATTTGTTGAAGTGATACCATCTATCAATGATATTTTCATCAACATAGTAGAAGGAGGACAATCATGAACCAGATATTTTTAGTTTTAAAAAGAGAATACCTGACAAGAGTTCAGAAGAAGTCGTTCTTGCTGGCTACTATACTTACACCGCTAATATTCCCTGCTATCATCTTAACTATTGTCTATTTCTCTACACGAGAAAAGGATTCTAGAAGTGATGAGATATTAGTATTAGACAAGAGCGGTCTTTTTCAGGATGTGTTTGATGTAAATAGTTACAACTTTAAATACATAGAAGGAGAGCTCGAATCTGCCAAAACTAGCTTTATGGATGAAGGCGCTTTTGGATTGCTCTATATTCCTGAAGTAGATTTGTCTGACATCTCTGTAAAGAGCTTTTCCGGCTTTGAACTTTATTCTAAAACCAACGCCAGCGTCTCTTCTATTGAGAGAATGGAACGGAATATTAGAAATAAGATTGAAGATATTAAGCTTGAGAAATCTGGCCTAGATCCTGTAGTGATTGATAATCTTCAAGTAAGCGTAAGCCTCAATTCTTTTAATATTTCTGAATCTGGTGAAGCTAAAAAGAGTAACTCTAAACTCAGTTTCGCCATTGGTTATGGTACTGGCTTCCTGATTTACATGTTCATATTTATTTATGGTTCACAAATCATGCAGTCTGTTTTAGATGAAAAGACGAGTAGAATTGTAGAAGTTATCGTATCCTCAGTTCGGCCTTTCCAATTAATGATGGGTAAAGTGCTAGGTGTAGGCGCTGTCGGCTTTACGCAGCTGTTAATTTGGTTTGTGCTTATAGGTGGACTTTCCACCGTAGGACTCAGCATAATGGCAGGTAATAGTGATGCCATAATGGAAGCCGCAGCACAGCAAGTGCCAGGGGAAGCCATGGAGCAACTTACTGAGCAGCAAGAAATGGTGGTCGAGATCAGGGGACTAATTTCATCAGTGCCAGTAGTTAAAATATTACTTTGTTTCCTATTCTACTTCCTAGGAGCATACTTCCTTTATGGAGCGCTTTATGCCGCGATTGGCTCAGCAGTAGATAGTATTCAAGATGCATCACAATTTATGTTCCCGATCATCTTGCCAATATTAGCCGCAATTATGTCGATGTTCTTTGTATTGGAAGACCCAAATGGCGGCTTGGCGGTAACCTTATCCTTAATACCATTAACCTCTCCGATTATCATGATGGCACGAATACCATTTGGTGTTCCAGATTGGCAATTGGCCCTGTCGATGGTCTTATTAGTAGGTGGTTTTATGGGGACTATTTGGTTTGCCGGTAGAATTTATCGCATCGGAATTTTAATGTATGGCGTAAAAGTCAACTATAAAACATTAGCTAAGTGGTTCACAATGAAAGTGTAAACTGCTCATAAACTGAATAGAAGCCGTCTTAATTAAATTGAGACGGCTTTTATTTTGCACATACTTCGAAATAGAGGTTGATTTTTTTTCGTTAGTTTATTGCATGAAAAATCCTTTCAAAGGTTCTTTCAATATCGATTTTTATTCGAATCAGTCCACCATAAAGTGGATTGTATTGGTTGTGGCTATAATAATTGGCGTCGGTTCAATTATCTATACGAACAGCTTGGTAGCAAAATTGAAAAAAGGAGAAGAAGAGAAAATACGGCTTTGGGCAAAAGCTGTTGAGTTTTCCAGTTCTCCAGATGCTGACCCATCCGCACTCACTTTTATATCATTAAACCTGATTACACCAGATAATACACTGCCCGTTATCGTCATTGACTCTGCCACGCAAGAAATCAACCAGGTCATGAATGTAAAAGAGGGTTTAGCTTCACAAAAACGTGTTTTGAACAAAATGCGTAAGGAAAACCCACCGTTTAAAATCCTAATTCGAAATGGAGAAGGTGGCACCATTTCAGATGTTCAGTACGTCTATTTCCGGAATTCTTACCTCTTGCGGCAACTGGGCACCTATCCTTATGTGCAATTATCGGTAATCGCCATTTTCGCCTTCATAGCTTATTTAGCCTTTAGTTATTCTCGCAAATCGGAACAAAATCGTGTTTGGGTAGGTATGGCCAAAGAAACTGCACACCAATTAGGTACACCACTCTCTTCTTTGATCGCTTGGGTAGAGTATATGAAGGGCATGGCTGAATTGGAAGGTCGAGACGATATCATCATTGAATTGGGAAAGGATATCAAGCGCTTAGAAATGATTACAGAACGATTTTCAAATATTGGTTCAGTTCCAGTGCTTAAAAGTCAAAATGTATTTGATGTAATTGATAGCTCATTGAATTATCTGAAGTCCCGTGTTTCGTCTAAGGTTAAGTTTAATATTAACACAGAAGATAAAGGCATAGAAGCTCAGTTAAACAAGCCCTTGTTCGAATGGGTGCTAGAAAATATTGTGAAGAATGGAGTAGATGCCATGAGCGGAATTGGTCACCTTAATGTTACGATAGGGGAGCTTTCCCAAGAACAGATTTTCATTGATATCTCTGATGATGGGAAAGGTATAGTGAAGGGCGGCACTAAAGACGTATTCAAACCAGGTTTTACCACTAAGAAAAGAGGCTGGGGATTAGGGCTTACTTTGGTGAAGAGAATCATCGAAAATTATCACGAGGGGCGCATTTTTGTCAAATCTTCACAAGCCGATGTCGGTACTGTTTTTCGAATTATTTTGAATAGACAATAAGTTTAAGTTATATTTATATAAAACTTATTATTATGAAGGATACTCGTATATTTATATTAGCTCTAATATTTTTTATTGGTCCATGTTATAGTTTCAATACCAATTCTTTTGAATTGGGTCAAAAGGCCTTCGCCGAGAATTCTGATTGGGGTTGGTATGAGAGTTACACGATAACTGTGATTGAAACTCGTGATTTCCATGGAGCGGATGGGGAGATGTGTTTTGCTGAGATAGAGAGCTCTTATTCAGGTTATACTTGTGAGTATGCCGATAACATCTGTAACCCAGTGGCGTCAACGCATAGGAAGAGTGTAATGATCGCATCTGCGTGTATTGAATTGGTGGAATAGAGTTTGTGTTTTATGGAGTACACCTTTATTTGTAAAAGGTTCGCCATTCTTTGGTTGAGCCTTTTATGTTTTATCTCATGTCAGAATGAAAAAGAGAATATTGATTTAGTTAGAGTATCAGAAGTTGATACCATTCGTGTTGATTTTCATAGAAAGGATGTTTTATACTCGGAGATCATACAAGAGGATGTTAAGGTTCTATATTTAAAGACTCACGAGTCAGTCTTGTTTTATGTCACTAAACTGGTCTTTTCTGAAGATAAGATTTACATTTCAGACAAAAACAATGATCAGATTTTCTGCTTTAATTTGGCTGGAGATTTAGTCTTCAACATTCATAAACCCGGTTATGGGCCAGAAGAATATGTCAAAATTGATGACTTCGGTTTAAATAATAAAGCTCAAGTCATAGAAGTCTTGGATACTAGGCGTCAGAGGGTTGCGCAATACGATATCAATACTGGAGAGTTTCGAAGTGCCGTAAATTACCCCTTCTACACTAAAACTTTTACACCTCTTCATGGTGGAGGTCGATTGTTTCACAACAGTTCAATACCAAACAGTAACTTCGGGAATAGTGATTATGATAATCGCATGGCTTTCGTGACAGATTCATCGAATAATTTATTGAAAGGATACTTTCGTCAGTCCGAAAAAGGATTAGATAAAATTCGACTTGTGACTCAGAGAAACATCTTTCCTAGTTATAATTCTCAAATCTTAAACTATATTCCTTTGTATACGAATATGGCTTATCAACCCGATACGATGAACGGTTTATTAAGGCCGGCCTACTTTCTTGATTTCAAAGAGAAAAGTCTGAAGGATGGAGTATTGAAATCTTTCAATCAACCCATGGGAACCTTTGATGCATATATTGCCGAATCTGGTTTAGTCTATTCTATATCTAATTTTTTGGAGGCAAAAAACTCAATTTATTTTGATTTTTACTTGTCTGGTCTAAAGTACAAAACGATTTACGAGAAGTCCACGGGTAAAAGCTTGACTTATAGGAGTTTAGTTAGGGGTCAGGGTAATTTCCGTATTGACCCTGTAAGCGTCTATAAGGATTATCACGTAACCGTTTTATCCGAAGAACAAGTATCTAGTGTTCTTAGTTATTTTGAAAATCGATTCTCAGAAGATCAATTGAGAGAAATTTCTGATTATCAAATGTACAAGGGAACGGCTAGGCAAAATGTAAACAGAAACCCCATCTTAATTTTCTCAAAATATAGGTCGATAGATTAGAGAATTATTGTTCTCTAGAACTTTGCTTTAATACATTATAGATTTACCTTTGCCCCCAGAAAAATTAATCGCATTTTTCCTTTTACAATAAAGAACAAATGGCAAACCTTGGAAAGATCACGCAGGTAATTGGTCCTGTTGTAGACGTTAGTTTCGATGCAGCTGAATCAAAACTACCTAACATTCTTGACGCGTTAGAAGTAACCAAAGAGAATGGTCAAAAAATTGTTTTAGAATGTCAACAACATCTTGGAGAAGATAGAGTAAGAACCATCGCTATGGATTCTTCTGAAGGTCTTACAAGAGGAATGGTCGTAACCGATACAGGTTTAGCCATTTCAATGCCAATTGGTGATGACATTAAGGGTAGACTCTTCAACGTAGTTGGTGAGGCTATCGATGGTATAGCACAACCGAAAGGAGAGCAGAGACTACCTATTCACAGAGCTGCTCCTAAGTTTGAAGACCTTTCTACTTCAACTGAAGTTTTATTCACAGGTATCAAAGTAATTGACCTTATCGAGCCTTATGCAAAAGGTGGTAAGATTGGTTTGTTTGGTGGTGCTGGTGTAGGTAAAACAGTATTGATCCAAGAGCTAATCAATAACATTGCAAAAGGTCATGGTGGTCTTTCAGTATTTGCCGGTGTTGGTGAAAGAACGAGAGAAGGAAATGATTTGCTTCGTGAGATGATTGAATCTGGTATCGTAACATACGGTGAAGAATTCAATGAGTCTATGGAGTCTGGTGGATGGGATCTTTCATCGGTAACTAGTGAGAAACTTGCCGATTCAAAAGCAACCTTCGTATTCGGTCAAATGAATGAGCCTCCAGGTGCGAGAGCAAGAGTAGCCCTTTCGGGTCTTACTATTGCTGAATACTTCCGTGATGGCGAAGGAGATGGTCAAGGAAAAGATATCCTTTTCTTTATCGATAACATCTTCCGATTTACGCAAGCAGGTTCTGAAGTATCGGCTCTTCTAGGTCGTATGCCTTCAGCGGTAGGTTACCAACCAACTTTGGCTACAGAAATGGGAGCCATGCAAGAAAGAATTACGTCGACTAAGAACGGTTCAATTACATCTGTACAGGCAGTATATGTACCTGCAGATGATTTAACGGATCCTGCTCCGGCGACAACATTTGCTCACCTTGATGCAACAACTGTACTTTCAAGAAAGATTGCTGAGCTAGGTATTTACCCAGCGGTAGATCCATTGGATTCTACATCAAGAATCTTAACGGCTGACATCTTAGGTGATGAGCACTATAATACCGCGCAACGTGTTAAAGAAACACTACAGCGTTATAAAGAACTTCAAGACATCATTGCGATTCTTGGTATGGACGAACTATCTGATGAGGATAAATTAGTTGTAACAAGAGCAAGACGTGTACAAAGATTCCTTTCTCAACCATTCCATGTTGCTGAGCAATTTACTGGATTGAAAGGTGTGCTTGTAGACATTAAGGATACCATCAAAGGATTTAACGAAATTATGGATGGTAAGCATGATGACCTTCCAGAAGCTGCTTTCAACTTGGTAGGAACCATTGAAGAAGCTAGAGAGAAAGGTGAGAAGTTATTGGCTGAAGCTGCCGCTAATTAAGATCGACTATGCTATTAGAAGTTGTAACACCCGACAAGAAAGTATTTGAAGGCGAAGCGTCTTCAGTAATATTTCCTGGAAGTGATGGAGAGTTTCAAGTACTCGATAATCACGCACCAATGATCAGTGCCTTAGGTAAAGGTAGAATGACAATTTCTGCTTCAGGTAAGCAGGATGTAGTTGTTATTGATGGCGGTGTTGTAGAAGTGTTGAACAACAACGTAATTGTTTTAGCAGAGTCTGTGATTGAAGACTAAGAAATCATTCAATATATAAAAGGAAAGCCCTGACGAAAGTCGGGGCTTTTTTTATTACTCTTTTTTAATTCTCCTCTGCCTTATATTCAATCCGAAGATTTGGGAATTCTTTCTGGTAATCTTCCATCTCGTGGGGGTCATAATGATTCCCTATAAGAATTAAATGCTTCAGGCTCTTGAGTGCTTTTAGCTTACTAAGCTCTTCGGAGAGTTCTAATTTGTTAAACGATAAGTTTAGTATTTCTAAATGCTTAAGTTGTATAATCGACTCTTGAAGTGTTTTAATGTCTAGGTCAGCTAGAATTAAAGACTTTAGACGTTTCAGCTTTCCAACTTTGTCACTTAATTCCCAATAAGGTGGCGTAAATTCTACAGTTTCATACCATGACAAAGGAGGATGAGTACCCCATTTCGTTTTTGGTCTAGTTTTTTGAATAGTAAGTCTTATCAGTTCTGCGTTGTTCCAGAGACTATCAGGGATTTCCTTGGTGCTTAATTCGTCTAATATTAAAATGATTGATCCTTCCCTTAATTCATCTCCAAAATAACCCTTTGAGTTCATATCTTGAGTTGCTACTTAGACTGTATTGTAAGCAGAATAAGAAAAATCATGGGGGCAAAATTCATTATTGTGTAATAGTGAAAGGTCGAGTTATTATTTTTGAGTTAAGCTGATTTTGGAGATTATTGGATCTTCATAATCACTATTAAATTGATTTTGAAGTATGTTGACTCGATAATTATAGTCTAGTTTCCAAAGTAGCCTTGTAGAAGGCGAACCAAACGGCTCTAGATATTTCTCTATTATTTGTTCATAAACTTTGACGCTATTAGCACTGAATTTAATGTGTCGTTCAGGAAGTTCAAAAGCAACCACTCTCTCATCAATTATACTGTAATATTTAGGGTAAAAAGGCATTAAATTATTATGAGTCTTATTTGGATGAGCAAATGACACTGAGATATTGTAAGTCCTGACAGTGTCGATTCTAGCACTGCCTATACCAGAGCCTTCACTGACCATCCAATCAATTCCAACATTTAGGTAACCAAAGCCTTTAGCAAATAGAGTGTCATTTTTACTTTCCAAGGTTAAAATTGATTTGATTGATTGAATTAGTAGGGTATCTTCTATCGTGACATATTGAATATCAGCTTTAAATGTTTGAGCATTAGTTAGTTGTGTAGAGTAAATAAGTGTGCTTATCAAAACTGCTTTTAAGTAATTCATTAGTTTATCTTCTTACAAGTTTTATCAATGTCACCTAATTTCTTATTAAAAAAATACTTAGTTCCGCCATATTCACCAATGGCAGCAAAACCATTTACCAAATGTTTTAGCAGAATCTGTATTCAAAGACTAAGAATTGATTCGATATATAAATAGAATCCTGACGAATAGTTAGGGCCTTTTTTCAAAGGCATTGTCATTTATTCCAATTGTTTAATCTGAACTAAATGATTGTGTTAGATTTCTAGTACTACTAATATGAGCAGAGTAATAGTTGTGAGAAGATTTCCAATTAGGCTCAGAACAATTTTATTTCTAAAAATAGGCTCTTTTAAATCTAAAATAGTCACTGCAATACGACCAGCATATAGAAATAAGCCAAAGTTTATTCCTAACGGAATTAATGATAGTCCAATATAACCTTCTGGAATAAAATCATTTCGAGATAAAGAATAGATTATAAACCCGATAACCAAAATCGTATTGGTTGAAAGTATTAGTTTCTTTAATCTTTGGTTCACTAGATAATGCTCTTCCATATTTTTAATAAACACATTGAACAAATTCGTAAATCATCAAACCAACTCCTATCCAGCCGAGGTATCTTTTGCCAATATGCTTTAGAGCCCCGATCATAGTTTCAACTTTGGCGGCTGCAATATTATTCTTAAGTATTTCTTTTATTGAGCTTATACCCACTGCTGTAGCTGCACAGTGTAAGATTCTTTCCCAATCGATGTCTGATACTGCTCCAGATTCTGCATAATAACTAATGCTTAATGCTAACGAAAGTTGTACTAGCTGTTCGTTATTCAGGTTGTCTATTTCTGACACCATCTCAATTTGCTCACTATTAGTCATTTCTAGGTAAAATTCTGAATTGTAGATTATCTCTTTCATTTCATTGTGAATCACTTGTCCATTATCAATCATTGGTCTCAGAATCTGAGTGAGATCTGAATTAGTTGAGCTCATACTTTCGTATGCGGAACCTGATTCATTCAATGTATTGTTTTGATACCCTTCAATTTCTTGTATTACCGCGAGGAATGAATTCTCATCTAAGGCAAGGTGACTAATATAAAAAGTTTGGAAATATAGAAACCCTGATAAGCTTGCTTCGTCAGGGTTTTTTTATGCTTTTATAGCTGTAGATTTTCTAAGGATAAACCCTGATCCAAGAATAAGTAAAAAGAACGCTACATGTAGGATAATAGCAATCTCTAACCCTCCAGACCAGCCTTCGAGTTTAAAAAATTGCGGAATCATTATGTTTATTGTAAATGCAATGATGTCCAAACCGATCAGACTGGAAAAGTACTTTTTCACCTCATTGTTTTCTTGAGTCTTGTAGGTGATCCAACTGATGATCATCGCAGAAATAGGAAATATCAGATAGGCAATCCCATTAATCAAAGCGTACTTCTTATGTGGAATTTTGTCATTAAAATTTGAACTTACTCCAGAGGGTACTTTTGTAAGAAGTTCGATCTCAACTTCTAATGATTTAGCCAGGGTTTGCAGGGTTTGAATTCTAGGTTCTGCCTCTTCATTCTCTATTCTCTGAATTGTTCTGAGACTGACACCAGAGATGGTGGCTAAGCCTTCTTGTGAAAGCCCTTTGGTTATTCTTATATCTTTGAGACGATTCATGTTTCAATAATAACATCTATCATTATTTAAACCACATCTAGCCCTAAACAGCTCTACGTCAAATTACGTCATATCAGTAATTCATCACTTTATATATGTCAATGCTACATTCATTGAACCATAAAGGAAATGATCCTGTGCAATCATAACGCCCGTGGGTAGGGTAAGGTAGTTTTCCCAGGTGAATTCCATTCCGCCGATGGGTAGAATAGATGCCCACATTTTAATCGCGACTGGCTTGTAGTCTTCTCCTAAAATCCAGAGATAAGAATCGCCCGGTGTACTACCGCCAGTGGTATAAGTTACTTTTAAAGCCTGGCTACCATCTTTGAGCGTTATGATGCTTCTTTCAACTCCAGGATCAAATACTTTAAAAGGAGCATAAAGCCAAAAGCTATCATTATTGAAGAAGTTATACGCAGTTTCAATTAGAGCATCGAATTGGTCGGCAGAATATTCATTCTTACTGCTAACAACTAAGCCTGATTCGGTTCTGGTGTTGAGAATAACTTCATAATCATCCCACCTTACTTTTACCACATCGGCAGCCTTATCCCATTCATATGAATGCGTTCCCCTAAAAGTCCAACTGATTTTTTCTGTAAGCTCCCAAGCCTCCATATTCAAGGCATTGGTCATTTTTTCAGCAAGGGAATCTGCTTCTGGCGAAATCTCACCTTCAGGTAATTTTTCATTTAATACCACATAGCCAACAAATAGAATGATAATCAAGCTGAGGAATATAATACTGACAATTCGAAGCGTCTTTTTCATGGATTTGGCTATTAATTCAACTAAAAAGGAGTTGCCTCTAGTACATTTTATCGACGTACTTATCTTTTACTTTTATATCGTCAAGCGTAAGAAATTGCTCCCAAAACTGATCAGTTGGTAGTCCTGCGGTTATAATTAGTGGTTCTTTCTTTACAGGGTGCTCAAAATATAATCGGCGTGCATGCAGATTGATGCTTTTGTCAGGGTTTGGTTTCGAAAACCCATAACGCAAGTCACCACGAATAGGAGAGCCCATTTCCGCAAGATGAACTCGAATCTGATGCGGTCTTCCCGTCAAAGGTTCAACTTCTATTAAATGGTGGTTATTTAGCTTCCCCATCCATTTGAAATTCGTTTCCGCTTTTAGTCCACCTTCTACAGGCTCAGCATAAGCGGTCGTAACATTTCGTTTGGTATCTTTTACTAGCCAACTGACTAATTTCCCTTTCTTCTGAGGGGGATGCTTTTTCACAATCGCCCAATAAGTTTTTTGAACTTTCCGGCTGGCAAATATCTTATTCATTCGCTCCAGCGCCTTCGAAGTTCGGGCAAAAACAATCACGCCACTTACGGGCCGATCTAATCGATGAACAGGATGAAGAAAAACGGCTCCTGGTTTTTTGTACTTCTCTTTGATGTAATCTTTGCAGTGCTCTACAAGCGGTTTATCTCCAGTAGAATCTCCTTGAATAAGAATTCCGGCAGGTTTGTTGACAATCAGCAAGTGATTGTCTTCATATAGTGGTTGAACAATCTTTTCCATTAAAACTCGCTTGTAAAGTGGAATTCAATATC
This sequence comes from Roseivirga sp., assembly GCF_049099775.1. Lineage (GTDB taxonomy): Bacteria > Bacteroidota > Bacteroidia > Cytophagales > Cyclobacteriaceae > Roseivirga. Next base: position 316,946 of record NZ_JAGDZM010000007.1, read on the forward strand.
TGGGAAGTTGTCTTGAACCATCTGCAACCATGCTTTGGATTCAGCCATGAAAACAAGTTTCCCATCCTTGTCACGGGCAATATGTCGTTGTTTAGAACGAATGAATTCATCTAGCTTTTTCTCGTCGTTAGACGAAATCCAGCAGGCCTTGAAAAGTTGCATACCCACAAATTCTACTGTAGCACCATACTCATGTTTAAGCCTGTGTTGGATAACTTCGAATTGCAGTTGACCAACAACGCCTACAGCCTTTCTGCTTCCTAATTCGAAATTGAAAAGCTGCGCTACACCTTCATCCATAAGTTGCTTAAGCCCCTTTTCAAGCTGCTTGGTCTTCATCGCATCCTTATTGATCACTTCCCTGAATATTTCAGGAGAGAAGCTCGGAATACCTCGGTATACACCGTTTTCACCATCAGTGAGTGTATCACCTATTTTGAAGTTCCCAGTATCATATAAACCGATGATGTCGCCAGGGTAAGCCTCATCAATCGTCTCTTTGTCTTGCGCCATAAAAGCGGTCGCTTGAGAGATTCTAAATTTCTTGTCTTGACGTGTATGGTAATAATTAGACCCACGTTCGAACTTCCCAGAACAAATTCTGAGGAAGGCGATTCGGTTCCTGTGTTTAGGATCCATATTGGCGTGTATCTTGAAAACAAAGCCTGTAAAGGCCTTATGATCCGGCACAATTTCACGCTCATCCATCATTCTAGCGATCGGTCGCGGAGAGATTTCAAGGAAGGCATCGAGTAACTCTTTAACACCAAAATTATTTACCGCAGAACCAAAGAAAACAGGGGCAACGTCACCTCTGAGATAGGCATCCACATCGAGAGGGCCATATAAGTCCAATAGCATCTCGGCATCTTCGCGAAGTTGTGCAGCATGTGTTTCGCCAATATATTCTTCTAATCTTGGGTCGTTTAAGTCTTCTAATTTGGTTGCCTCTTCATGAAGTTGCTGCTGTTTGGCTTTAAATAACCTTAAGCTTTTGTCGTAAAGGCTATAAACTCCTTGAAAGCTCTTGCCCATACCGATAGGCCAGCTTAAAGGGTGAACATTAATGCCCAGTTTACCTTCGATTTCATCCAATAGATCGTAAGGATCTTGTCCTTCGCGGTCTAGTTTATTGATAAAGGAGATCACAGGCGTTTTACGCATTCGGCAAACCTCCATAAGTTTTTCAGTTTGAATCTCAACGCCCTTTACACAGTCAATGACCATGATCACGGAATCCACAGCCGTTAAAGTTCGGTAAGTGTCTTCTGCAAAATCTTGGTGACCCGGTGTATCCAGAAGGTTGATTCTTTTGCCTTCATATTCGAAAGCCATTACGGAAGTAGCAACGGAAATACCTCTTTGCTTCTCAATATCCATCCAATCCGATCGTGCATGCATGTCGATCTTGTTCGACTTTACCGCTCCGGCTTTTTGAATGGCTCCCCCAAAAAGAAGCAACTTCTCTGTTAAAGTAGTCTTACCCGCATCAGGGTGACTTATTATACCGAAAGTTCTTCTTTTATCTATCTCCTGCGCTAAACTCATTGCAACCAATTTGAGCTGCAAAAATAGCTAAAAAATGCGATTGAATGATGATAATCGTTTCTTCAATAACAAATGAAATAGGGAACTACTAATGCCTACTGAAATGCAATTTCATCAATGAAGAGCCAAGCTGGCGTGTCTTTTCCAGGATGCCATTCGGGCAAATTTCCATAGTTTTTGGCGATTACCCTTAGGTACTTTATTTCTTTAGCAGGAAACGCTAGCTGATGGATCAGCATATGTTTTGGTCCTGGTCCTTCAGGCGGTGTTATTTCGAGCGTTTGAAGTTTTACTAAGCCGTTTGCCTCAGTGCCTCCCCATACTTCGAGGGCGGTAGGAGGGAAAATCCACGAACCTGTATCATCCATTGTGCTGATAAATACTGACTCAAGTGTTCTTTTTTCGCTCAACGTAACATTGGCAACCATGTCGTCACCATTAAAGCCAAGCCATTGGCCATCGCGGAAATTCTCACTGCCTTTGGTTAAATCGAAAAGCGTTTCGATTCCTTTTGCCTTATAAGACCTTTTCGGTCCGAACTGTAGTGATTTAGCCGCGAGCGAATTGGGTTTTACTTTAATAAAGGCCTGTTCAGTTCGCGGACTGTCTTCCCATCCTTCTTTTTTAGCGAATACAGAAAGCTTAGTACTTCTTGTAAGTCGAATTTCTTTGGTTTTCAATAACTGTGGATCTTCACTACCTAATTGATAGTAAATTTCTGTTTCGGATAAGCTATATGGCACTTCTATGATCATTTCATCGCTAAAGAAGGTCGATTCATATACCATCTGAGGGGCATTGAGTTCGGCTTTTGTAAAGTCCGAATCAGTGGAGAGGCCACCATTAATAGCAATATCAGGAAAATCTATTTGAAGCGTTTCAACATCTTCCTCGGTAACGGCAGATTTCCAAAGGAAAATTTTCGAAAGGTTATCGAGTTTCAACATTTGACCGGCACCTTTTTTCGAAACTTTAGTGCCGTAAAGGTTTAAATAATCTAGGTTGTTTAGCTTTTTGATGGCACTTATCATATCATCGTCGACTTCGGTATTATCTAGGTAAAGCCTATTGAGGTTTTCGTATTTGGCTACCTCTTTTAGAATCGCTTTATCAACATTGCTACTCCCTAAATCGAGCGTGTAAATTTGCGCTCTAATTCCGCGAAGAGATTTCATTTCAGTTACGCTGAGCGAGTCATGCTGACCAATATAAACCTCTAGATAAGGCTTGTCTTCCTCAATCTGCTTTACACTGATTTTGGTTGTGTTGAGTTCAGCGATTTCGTTAGCGGACACATAATCAATGTCTATTTCCTCTTCAGGGGCGAAATAGCTGGCCAGGGTCGCTTGTATAGCATCATCGGCAGGCACCTCATTGACTAATTGTTCGAAAGAAGCGCCGTTTTCTACCCACCATGAAAGCATTTTTACTTCCTCATTGGTCATTTGAGGTTTTCCTTTCGGTGGCATATGTTTTTTATCTTCTGAAGGAAGCAATAAGTGACTGATTAAAATGCTGTTTTCTAAATCACCCGGAATAAAAATTGCCCCAGTTTCCCCACCTTTTAGCATATCATCTCTCGAGGCAAGTGACAATGATCCTTTTAGCTTATTAGGATTGTGACAACTCTCACATTTCGACTTCAATAAAGGTTGTACGACTTGTGCAAATACTGGTGCGGTAGGTTCTAATGTCATTACCTTTTCTTCATCGAAAACTTCGGTAAGAAAGCTTTCGCCATGAGTGAGCGAAGCGCCATAATGTCCTGTTACGATGATTACTAAACAGGCGACACCAAACAATGGTAGATAGTAATTTTTGGAGGCCAAATAACTTTTACCCGTGTAAATGATAGTCGCTAACCAAGACATGGTCAGTCCCAGCCATTTATGTAGTTCGAAGGTTTGCCCCGAGTAGTTGGCACCTGAGGATAGTAGGAAGCCAGCCAATGCACTGACATAGGCAGTAGCAGCACCAGCAATCAATAGAAATTCAGCAGGCTCTTTCCAGTTGGGTTTTCTTTTGCCATAAATCTCGAAGATGAAGGCCACCAGCAGCAATACTAAAGGAAAATGAAGCAATAATGGGTGTAAACGTCCTACAAATTGGAAAAAGACGGGAGGTTCAGCAAATGGTACTAAGTAGAGTAAACTTAGTAGGGCATTGCCAGCCAAAAGAGAGATATTTAGTCCTTTTTTTAAGCTCATTGCTGAATAAATATTTCATCAATAAACAACCAACCTGGTTGGCCTTTGCCAGGATGCCAGTCTGGAATGGAAGAGAGGGGGCTAATTGTGATGCGCACATACCTGTAAGGTCCATCCATAATCAAACGCCAGAACGTCTTGTAGGCTGTTTCACTAGAGATCATCCCAATCATCCCAATTCTGGTTTCCTGTTCAAATTTTTTCCCATCAAGTGAATGTGTATAGCTGAGGTATTCAGGCCTCATGATCCACGAGTCTGGACTTACAAGGGTATTCAATACAATCTTTTCTTTTTCAACGATCTTGCCTAAATCAATATCTATCGTGATGGGTCCCTTGTTGTAACCTACCCAACGACCGTCCCGAAAGTTGAAGGAGCCTGCCTTTTGGTCATTCAATGTTTTGGCTCCTTCGGCCATATAGGTACCGCTAGGTTCAGGGCTAAGTTTGATTGAGGCTAGTGGAGCCGTCATTTTGAAAAGGTCCAGACGAACAGTTTTCGAAGCCTGAAAACCATTTTTGAATGTTTTTACTTTGATCGTTGTAGATTTTTTGATTGTTAGTGGCTTTTTGTAGCGTTTTGATCTTTGATTAGGCTCACTATCATCTAATGTGTAGCGAATCACAGCTCCCTTTAAATCGAATTCACAGCGAACGATAGCACTATTTTCAAAGAAGCTTTCTCCCTCAACTTTCACTAATGGCTTTGCCAACTGATACTCTTGTCCGGTCAATAGGAATCCTGAACATAACATAACAAGCATCAATATTCTTTTCATATCCTATTCAGTTTATAGGGGTAAATGTGCCCTGAATTCCATTGGGCAACATATAGGTTTTCGTCATCATCTACGCATACATCATGAGGGTATAGGAACACTTTCATCGTTTGATACAACTCGTCTGGCTTTCCTCCGGAATAAGTAGGGTCGCTTCCTGCCAGATTGGAGACCACTTTATTCTCTTTGTCCAGAATGGTAACAAAGCCCGAAGGATCGTCACCATAAGCTCTCGATTTTAAAACTGCGGCATACAGATAGTCCCCTTTAATAACGGGCCTGCACACATAGGCGCCGGGTAGGGGGATAGTTTCCAAGTATTCTCCTGATAGCGTGTATTTCTTAAAAGCGTTTTGCTCGCGTGCGGATATAATCAGTGTAGGGTTTGCTGCGTTTCTAGTATCCAAACAAATACCATGTGCATTTTGAAGGTTTTCCTCGCTATTACCTCTTCCACCAAATGAACGGATGAATTTTCCTCCATGATCGTATTGGGTGATCCACTGTTCACCATAACCATCAGCCACATAAATATCCCCATTTGGCCCTATAGCCACTTCAGTGGGTACATACTGTTCTGGTTTTTCATAGTGACCCGATTCTTTAGGGTAATCTAGGGTCATGACTACCTTACCATCTATCGTAGTCTTTATCACCTGGTGTCTGTTGTTATCAGAGATAAAGAGAAAATCCTCTCCATTTTCTTTCGAAAGTGTCAATCCATGAGCGCCAGGGTATTCTGTGCCCCACGATTTCAGGAGCTTGCCCGATTTATCGTACACGAGCACATTGTTTTTTGTTTCGTTGGTTAATAAGAGGATTCTGCCTTGGGAGTCTTGCACCATTTCGTGGCAGTCTTTAACAGGGTATTGTTTTGGATTAAGTTTCCCCCAATTAGTGTCAATGGTATAACGATGCGAGTTATGGCCTAAAATCAAGTCATCCGTACGGTTGGGAACAATCAAAGTAGGCATAGTCGCAATACCCGCTGCCGCTGTCAAAGATCGTTGTACAAAAGCCCTTCTGTTCATCATCTTATGCAAGAATATCATGAATGATTCTACCACCAACATCTGTCAGCCTGAACCTTCTTCCCTGATATTTATAGGTTAGTTTTTCGTGATCGATACCCAATAAGTGAAGCATAGTTGCTTGAAAATCATGTACATGAACTGGGTCTTTGGCAATATTGTATCCAAAATCATCTGTTTCGCCATAAGAAATACCCGGTTTTACACCACCGCCTGCCATCCAAATGGTAAAACATCTTGGGTGATGATCTCTTCCATAATTAGTTTCAGTAAGTGCGCCTTGTGAGTAATTAGTTCGACCGAATTCGCCACCCCAAATCACCAAAGTATCATCTAGCATACCCCGTTGTTTCAAATCAAGAATCAGTGCTGCCGATGCTTGGTCTACGTCTTTTGCTTGCTTTTCAATAGCACCGGGCAGGTTTTCGTGCTGATCCCAACCCATATGATACAATTGAATAAAGCGTACATCACGTTCTGCTAAACGCCTAGCCAAAAGGCAATTTGCTGCAAAGGTGCCCGGCTGTGCCACGTCTGCACCATACATTCTGTAGATATGGTCTGGCTCTTTCGAAATATCCATAGTTTCAGGCACCGAAGTCTGCATACGGTATGCCAGCTCATATTGTGCTATTCTGGCGTTGATTTCAGGATCGCCAAATTCAGCAGAATGTATTGAATTCAATTGAGATAAATGGTCGAGCATACTGCGGCGATCCATCTTAGACATACCTTTGGGGTCTTTTAAGTAGAGTACGGGGTCTTTTCCAGAACGGAATTGCACTCCTTGATGTACCGAATTTAAGAAACCATTTCCCCACAATCTTGAATAAAGCGGTTGACCTTGCGGCCGTCCGCTACCACGCGATAATAGCACCGAAAAGGCCGGTAAATTATCATTGTCACTCCCCAAACCATAACTCAGCCAAGACCCCATACTCGGTCGGCCGGGCTGTTGCGATCCGGTTTGAAAGAAAGTGATCGCTGGGTCGTGATTAATAGCTTCTGTATGAACACTCTTAATAAAGCAGAGGTCATCGACCACTTTCGAAGTATAGGGCATAATGTCACTCACCCAAGCACGGCTTTGCCCATACTGTTTGAAGTCAAAAATTGATCCGGCTAGGGGAAAGTTCTTTTGCCCTGAAGTCATACCCGTTAAGCGTTGTCCATTTCGAACAGATTCTGGCAGTTCTTCGCCATTCATTTGCCTAAGAGTCGGTTTATAATCGAAAAGTTCTAGCTGAGAAGGGCCACCGCTTTGGAATAGATAAATCACCCTTTTAGCCTTTGGCGCTATGTGCCTAAAATCTTCAGGACCTGGAGTTCTTGATCCACCAAACAGATTTTTGGGGGAGAGTAGCGACGCTAAACCCAAGCCACCCAATCCAAGACTTGCTTTCGATAGAAAGTGCCGCCTGTTCATGTTATAATGAAAATCTTGCTCTTCTTTATGCATCTTAAGTTTTAGATATAGCCTCGTCTAAATTGAAAATGGTGTTAATTACAGACATATATGCCGCTGCTTCGGCAGATTCTATTTCTTGTGGGTAATTACCCACGTTTAAATAAGCTTCAGTGTTTTCGGGGGATGCTTTAAATCGACTAAGTTCCTCTGTTAAAAACTCACTCAAAATCCTTTGTTCTTCATCAGATGGCGATCGGCCTAGAATTTTTTCAAAGACATAGTCTATGCGTTCTGTATTACTCTCTTTCTGGCCGATGGCATTGTAAGCCAAAACTCTCGAGGCTTCTAACACTTGAGGATCATTCATCATTACCAAGGCCTGAAGTGGGGTATTCGTTTTTTGACGGTCAACTTCACACAAATCTCGTGATGCCGCATCGAAAGTAATCATGGCAGGAGGTGGCACTGTTCGCTTCCAGAAAGTATAAAGACTCCGTCTGTACAAGGCATCACCATCATCAGGAATGTATTTCGTTAAGCCGACACCTGAAGTTGTTTCAGCCCAAAGGCCTTCGGGTTGATAGGGTTTTACACTAGGTCCACCGACTTCTTTATTCAATAAACCGCTTACTGCAAGTACATTGTCTCGAATCATTTCAAACGACATTCTGTAGCGTGGTCCGCGCGTAAGCCATTTGTTTTCAGGGTCACTTTCAAGCAGTTCGGGTGTTACTTTAGAACTTTGCTGATAGGTGGCAGAAAGCAATATTTTCTTCTGAAGTGCCTGCATGTTCCAGTCCGACTTCATGAATTCATAGGCCAAATAATCTAACAATTCTGGATGAGAAGGTAGGCTGCCTTGGTTGCCGAAATCTGCAGGTGTATTGACTAAACCGGTACCAAAAAAGGCTTGCCAAACTCTATTGACAGTAACACGAGCAGTAAGTGGGTTCTTTTCGTCGAAGAGCCATTTCGCTAAGCCCATTCTGTCTTTAGAAAGTTCATTGCCGAAAGCATTTACGGCTTCTGGCGTAGTTGGGTAAACACGCTCGCCCTGAGCGTCATATTGTCCTCTATTTAAAACGAAAGTTGGTCTGGGTTTTACCGAATCTTTCATCACCATTACACTCAGATCGTCGCCTTTAAAGTTTTTGGTGTTCACGAATTTCAGTACACCTTTCAAATCTTTATCAGTGATTTTGATTTTTGGCGCTGGTATTTCGCCATAATCAATTCTGCCTTTTTCCGGAATGGAGTTAAAGAAAGAATAAACACTGAAAAACTCTTTTTGCGAAATGGGGTCGTATTTGTGATCGTGGCATTTGGCACATTCTAGTGTAAGCCCCATGAAAGCTTTACCAAAGGTGTTCACGCGATCAGTAACATATTCTACTCGATATTCTTCTTGAATTACCCCGCCTTCCTGGGTTATTTTATGATTTCTATTGAAAGCGGTTGCTAGTATTTGCTCTTTTGAAGGGTTTGGTAACAAGTCACCAGCAAGTTGCCACGTTACAAAAGTCTTATACGACATGTTTTCATTAAAAGCCTTGATTACCCAATCTCTCCACGGCCACATAATGCGCTCAAGGTCATCTTGGTATCCGTGTGTGTCCGAATAGCGCGCCAAGTCGAGCCACGCCGATGCCATGTGTTCTCCGTACGCTGGAGTGCCCATCAGTTGGTCCACGGCTTTTTCGAAGGCCTCCTCCGAATTGTCGGCCAAAAACGATCTTCGAAGATCGTCGCTTGGTGGTAGTCCGGTTAAGTCGAAGCTGGCTCGACGTAAAAGCCTTTCTTTCGATGCTTTTTTAGCAGGGGTGAAGCCTTTTTCTTCGAACTTTTGAGCTACCCAATGATCGACTTCATTCTGAGTCCAGTCATTACTATCAGGTAGGTCTTGAGCTACCACTGGAATAAAAGACCAATGCTTTTTCCATTTTGCTCCTTGTTCTACCCACTTCGCAAGAATTTCTTTTTCGGTTTCCGACAGTGCGAGGTTCGATGCCGGTGGTGGCATCATAAGGTCTGGGTCTTCGGATGTTATTCTTTTGATTACCTCAGATTGCGAAACATCTCCTGGTACGATACCAAAAACGTCTGTTCTATCTTTTAAGGCTGCATAAGCACCCTCTTCAGTGTCGAGTCTGAACCCAGAATCTCTTTTGTTAGCGTCCGGTCCATGGCAGGCAAAGCATCTATCAGAAAGGAGCGGTTTTACATGAATGTTGAAATCAACAACTTCTGGTATGTAGGCAGATTCAGTTAAAGCCTCGTCTTCAGAAATGTTTTTAGAATCGTTCTGCGCTTTCTTTTGACAAGATTTTAAAACTACAAGACTTGTAAAAAGAATTAAGGCAATGATTACATGCCTGAAGTCTAATTTTGATTTTGCGCTCTTTAACATATTCCTGAAATCTGAATTTAATTATTCAAACCCAGCTTTAGAAACAGTTCGCCTTTTTTAGGCCATTTCTATTGATGATTGGCGTCAGGTAGAATATGGAATGTAAAGGCATAAAAAAACCATTCACGCTCTTGGCAAATGGTTTTAAATAATGCGTATGACTTTTATCTAGTCTTTAAACAGTTTCACAACCTTTCCGGCATTGGCTTTAGTAATGGTAACGAGTAGCTTGTCTTTTCCAAGGGCATTTTCTTGATAAATTCTTGTTCCGACAGGTAGTGTTTCATTTTTCACCGCTTTCGGGCCGATAGGTGCGCCATATCCGAATGGTTTTTCAATAGGGCCTTGAAATTTGATGTTGCGTCTTCTCAAGGTGTTGTTTTTGAGTTTCACATCAACAAATTCTACTGCTACGCTTGCTTGTTTTTGAAACTGCTCGTATGATGTCACATTGAAATCAGCATTTGTCGATTTGGCATTTAGCTTCGGTGAACCTAAGTAGATTAACTGACCAAAGCTTTCTCCTTTATAATCAATCTCGTTTGCATTCAGCGTTATGCGTCCATTCCCGTTAATTGTGGCTTTGGCTTTATCGGCTTGTAGCTTACTGAGGTCGACCTTCCCCGAGTTAGTAGAAACCGTGATTTCTTTCAGTTTGCCTACCATTTGCAAAGTACCTACGTTCATTTGGGCATCGAAAGCGCCTTGATCAACATTGATTAATCTAATATGACCCCATGCCGTGTTTTTGAGTTTTTTAAGTCCTTGGGCTCCAAATATTACTTTGATATTTTCTGAAGGGGATATCCAATCTTTTTGATCAATGTATAGCGTATTGCCTTTTTGCTTAATGACCATATGATCGAATAGGTTATTATCTACACTAACGAATAGCTCATCTGAAACCGACATATCTATTTCAGCATCCACTGTTACATTGAAAACAATCTTTTCGATATTCTTCATATCGAATGCCCTCATTTCAGGTTGACCATTTCCCTTGACCTGAGCAATTGCAAATTGATTTGTAATGATTAGTAATAAAGCGGCGATGTATATCTTTAAGTTTTTCATGATTTTCTCGTTTGGCTAGTCAGTAGCCAAGGCTTGTGCCAATCATGTAACTAATTGATAATAAGATATTTACTGTTATCGCGCTTTTGTACTGTGTTTCTAAATGGAACAGATGCCTGTTTTGGAAAGAAACACTAAGCGTCTTCCGACTTCCTTTTTCGCTTCCATCGTTTATGAGACCAAAGCCAATATTGAGGGTCTTCTAGGATTTGTTTCTCTAATCGTTTGGTATGGGCTTCTGTAATTTCACCATGAGCATATTGACTAGGATCTTCGATAAGAACCTCCATTTTGAACTCGTAATGGCCCCGTTTTACTTTGGTAATTCCTCCAAAAATGACGGGTAGATTCTTTTCTTTTGCAAATTTCTCTACCCCAAACATTACAGCAGTTTCTTGATTCAAGAAGTTTGTCCAATATACTTTCTTAGCAATGCTCGGCGATTGATCAGCACCAAAAATGGTAATGGTCAGGTCTTTTGATTCTGCAAAGAATTCTTTCACTTCTTGGCGAGAAATCATTTTTAAACCGTACTTACCTCTGGATTTCAGTGCCTTATCATTCATGAATTTGTTCTTCATGCGATGATAAATAGCAACACTTTGGTGGTCTATATAATAGTCTAACCCTACGGCTAGCATTTCCCAGTTATTGTAATGACCTCCCACTAGAATAACACTTTGCCCTTTATCATGGAAGGGTTTTAGTATTTGAGGGTTCAAGGCTACAAATCGTTCATTTGCTTCTTTTTGACTGATGCTAAATATTTTGAAGCTTTCCAGCATGATATCGCAGAAATGGCGATAGAAATCATTCTGAAGTTGTTTTAACTCACTAGGAGATTTATCGGGGAAGGAGTTGGCTAAATTTTGCTTTACAACATCAACTCTATGTCTGATTATCTTATAACCGACAATATATAAGAGGTTAGAAATGCCATAGATCACTGGCCAAGGGAGTAGTGAAATGGGCTTAATGACTAAATAGTAGAAAAGTCGCAATGGTTATTCAATTATAAGCTGCAAATATAACATGTGTCAGACATGTTTTACTCACCAGCGCTCATTTCTGCCAATGTGTCACCAAATGTCAGCGAAAACCAATTGGCACAACCATTGATAAAAGGAGGATGTTGAAAAGAATTTTGAAAGATATTTATTTATAGATCATGGGAAAAATTATTGGAATTGACTTAGGTACTACCAACTCGTGTGTAGCGGTAATGGAAGGTAACGAGCCAGTTGTAATTCCTAACAGTGAAGGAAAAAGAACGACACCATCAATTGTGGCGTTTTTGGACAACGGTAACGGTGAAAGAAAAGTTGGTGACCCTGCTAAAAGACAGGCCATAACCAACCCGCAAAACACTATCAGCTCAGTGAAACGTTTTATGGGCAAAAAGCACAGCAACGTTTCTGAAGAGTTAAGAGGTATTGCCTACGAAGTAGAAAAAGGTAATAACGACACCGTAAGGGTTAAAATCGGTGACAGAAATTATACGCCTCAGGAATTATCAGCAATGGTTCTTCAGAAAATGAAGTCTACGGCTGAGGATTATTTGGGTACGGAAGTAACGGAAGCTGTTGTAACAGTTCCAGCTTACTTTAACGATGCTGAAAGACAAGCGACTAAAGAGGCAGGACAAATTGCTGGCCTTGAAGTAAAAAGAATTATTAACGAGCCAACTGCTGCTGCTTTAGCATATGGCTTAGATAAAAAAGATACTGATCAGAAGATTGCGGTATATGATTTAGGTGGAGGTACGTTCGATATCTCAATACTTGAATTAGGAGACGGCGTTTTTGAAGTAAAATCTACTAATGGTGATGTTCACCTAGGTGGTGATGACTTCGACCAAGTGATAATTGACTGGTTAGCAGGTGAATTCAAAGCTGATGAAGGCATTGATTTAACAAAAGACCCAATGGCACTTCAGCGTTTGAAAGAAGCTGCAGAAAAAGCAAAGATTGAATTATCGTCTTCTGCTTCTACAGAAATTAACTTGCCTTATATCATGCCTGTTGACGGTGTGCCAAAGCACTTAGTTAGAACTCTTTCAAGAGCTAAGTTTGAATCATTGGCCGATAACTTGGTGAAAAGATCAATGGAGCCTGTGAAAAAGGCCATGAACGATGCTGGATACAGCACTTCTGACATTGATGAAGTAATCTTGGTTGGTGGTTCTACAAGAATCCCGATTATTCAGGAAGAAGTTGAGAAATTCTTTGGTAAGAAGCCGTCTAAAGGAGTAAATCCAGATGAGGTTGTAGCAATTGGCGCTGCTATCCAAGGTGGTGTTTTAACCGGTGAAGTGAAAGATGTATTGTTACTAGATGTAACGCCGCTTTCTCTTGGTATTGAAACAATGGGTGGTGTTTTTACGAAGCTTATTGAGTCTAACACTACAATTCCTGCTAAGAAATCTGAAGTATTCTCAACCGCTGCTGATAACCAGCCATCTGTAGAAATTCATGTATTACAAGGCGAGCGTCCTATGGCAAAGGATAACAGAACTATCGGTCGTTTCCATTTAAGTGATATTCCACCAGCACAAAGAGGCGTACCTCAAATTGAAGTAACCTTCGATATTGATGCTAACGGAATCATGAAAGTATCTGCTAAAGATAAAGGCACAGGAAAAGAGCAGAATATTAGAATTGAAGCCTCTTCTGGTTTAACTGATGCGGAAATTGATAAAATGAAGCAGGAAGCTGAAGCAAATGCTGAAGCGGATAAGAAGGAGAAAGAGAAAATCGACAAACTGAACGGTGCTGATTCACTGATCTTCCAAACTGAAAAGCAGTTGAAAGATTACGGTGACAAACTGTCTGATGAGAACAAGAAGCCAATCGAAGAAGCTTTAGCTAACTTAAAGACAGCGCACGGTAGCCAAGACGTTGATTCTATCGACACGGCCATGGAAGCCTTAAATAAAGCTTGGGAAGCTGCATCACAAGAGATGTATGCTGCACAGCAAGCTGCTGAAGGTGGAGCTGCTGGTCAACCAGGCTCAGATGCTGGAGCTGCAGGTGAAGATCCTACAGCAACAGAAGGTGGTGCGGATGACGTGTCAGACGTAGAGTACGAGGAGGTTAAATAAGAACCTCTCATTCATATAGATTAAAAAGCCTCAATATTTATTGAGGCTTTTTTCGTTATTACGCTAGACCATTCAGTCTATTTGTATATATTTGAAGTGTGAATACCCGAGAGAAACTTGTATCGACTACTTCTAAGCTTATTCGTAAGAAAGGATATTTCGGTACGGGGATAAATGAGATTCTTAAATCAATAGAAGTTCCGAAAGGAAGTCTCTATCATCACTTCCCACAAGGAAAGGATGAATTGATTCAGGCGGCTATTCTTTATGGCGGAGAAGCCATGATGCAGAAGTACGGAGAGGCCCTTCGCGGAAAAGAAGCTGAGGAAGGCTTAAGTGCTATGGTTGATGTAATGGTTAATGAGCTCAGAAACTCCGATTTTGAGGATGCATGCCCTATTGCAGCGGTTGCCTTGGCTTCTGGTGTAATTGACGAGAAGATCCGAAAGACCTGCGATCGGGTGTTTAAAGGCTGGCAAAGTAGCCTTTCAGGTTACCTCGAAAGAAGAGGGGTGACCAACGCACAAGAAAAAGCCAATGAACTCTATGCTATGTTCGAAGGTGGCTATGTCTTAAGTAAGGCACACAGAGACTTAAACTATCTGGAAATGCAGAAGAAGTTTATCAAGGTGATATTGGAAGCATAAAAAAATTTGAAGACAATTAGACCGACTGGTCTGTAAAATTTTGTACTATGAAGGAAATAACCAAAAGGCCATTCGGCTTAAGAACCATCAGGTTTCAGGATTGTGACCCTTACGGTCATCTTAACAATGCGAAATATTTGGATTACATGATCAATGTTCGAGAAGATCATTTGATTCATGAATATGATGTCAACGTATTCGCGATGGCTCAAAAAGAACAGCGTTCATGGCTCGTCGGACACAATGAGATTGCCTATTTAAAGCCCGCCAATGTAATGGAGGAAGTACGTATTGAAACGTCACTTATCGATTTTACAGAACGCTATGTAAAAGCCGAAATGGCCATGTTGGATAAAGACGCTACGCACGTAAAAGCGGTGCTATGGACAAAGTTCTATCATTTCGACTTCAAGCAGGGGCAAGGTATAGCGCATGACCCTAAGATGATCTCCTTATTCGAAAATATTAAAATAGATGTGGTGCAAGATAGCGTAGAGGCACGGGCAAGGTTCTTGGCAAAGAGTCTAAAAGGGCTCGCCGCAGTAAGATAATTCTCTACTTATTTATTCAATGAGTTGAGTTTGGCAAAAGGAAAGGCCTCGCATCCGAAACGTCGGGCGAGGCCTTCCTATATTATTTTGTGTTGCTTGCTGCCGCTTGATTTACTTTGGCAGGAATCGTTTTTTGGATAGCACTTTTGAAGCTGTCGTCATAGATGATAAACATCCATTCAGAATACTTTGGGTCTTCAATGGCCAATAAGAATTTTTCGCCCTTTACATTTACGAAGCTTTCAGATCGGTTATAATCAACGTTTTCTTTACCGAAACTGCTTTCAATTGCAGGGACTAACAACGCTGCAATCCCTTTTAAATCATCAGTATCTAGCGGCAAGGTCATGTCCATTGCGTATTTAATGAAAACGTATTTTACGTCGTCATCCGATGGCAAGAGCTTCTTTTCAGTAATGTTTAATTCATTGAAATTAAGCTTAATGCCAGCTTGCTCGAGCATATTGAAAATTTGAAACATTCCTTTTTTATCAGTATGCTCAAAAAGTGGCGGGTATATGTAATTGGCTACGTTAGAATACTTCCTAGCTTTAATTTGTTCGAGAAAGCTCTCCGTTCTTTTTTCTATCGCTTTATCATCTGATCCACTGAGTGATTGTCCGTTAAGCCCGACTGTTGTGAGTGCGATTACCAGCGTTAATATGATTCTTTTCATTGCTAAATTTTTCTATCTGTACACAAAAGACGTACCAAGTGCCATATTGTTTACGGCTTATGGTTTTATTCTTTTGGTAGCTTTTTCAATTACCTCTTTACTCAATAACGCAGAAATTACTTCTGGAATTTCATCGTTCCATTCCATAATGTACCACTCCGGACCATAGGCTTCTTCTTTTATCAGCACCATAAATTTTTCTCCAGAAACGTTGAACTGCTTATTCTCCTCGTCAAAACTAACGTTATCCTTGCCATAAGTATTTTTAAAGGATTCTTCCATCGATGCCATAGCATTTGGTTCAGCTAATTGACCAGAAAGGCCGATGCGCATTTTAGTAGTATAATTTACCAAGGCATACTGATCTTTTTCTGTTTCATGCAGTGCTTCAATGCGTTTGATTCCCATTTCGTCAACCAGCATGTGGAGTCCCATGGCCTCCATACCCTGTAAAGAGGCCAACATATCTTCCTTACTCGCCATTGTAAATAACTTCGGGTACGTATGTTTCAATACCCCTTCGTAATCATTATTTATAGTGCTTTTAATAAAAGCGGCTACTGTTTTGGTGATATCGGATTGGGTCTCTTTGGATAAGCGCTGTGCTGATACTGATGCGGTCATCAGAACAAGTGCGAGGAGTGTATAAAGGAATTTTTTGTTCATCATCGAATTTAGTTAGACGGGCCCTTATCTTTTGCTTTTTTGGTAACGACCTGTTTATAAAGTTGAAAATTTTGTGTGGCTAGCCAGAAGCCATTGCCTTGTCGGTAAACCGCTTTATTTTTTTGCCAAATACCATCGTAATAGTAAGTACCACAGCCGAGTTGAACGGCAGTTTCTGAATATAACGTTTTGCGGTGTGGCGGTGAATCTAACCAACCTTGCACTAAGTGATCGGCAAGGTCTAAATAAGTGCCAAATGTTCTTCCACCAACAGCTGATATGTTTTCGGCTATTGCTGGGTTTTTTACGCCTGCTAATCCGGCTCTTTTTTGCGGATCGCGCCTTTTTTTATCTTTTTTATTATAGTGATCGAAGAAGTCCTTCTTTGCCATACTGATAGAATGGTTATATGCCATTATTTCTAGGTTAGGTTGAAACTCTAACTCCTTCAGACCGCGCTCTAATCGCGCTTCATTAGTAACAAAGAATACTGCTGCGTTTAAAACTTTGTAATCGATCTTTTTTAGGTTGATAGACTTCTGAAATAACTTAAAATCCCTGAAATTTTCGTCTGTTAAAGTAGTATAATAACTGTCCTTCCATTTCCGCTGAGCAAGCGTAGAGGTATTTATGCCTAAGAGAAGTAACAGCAGGATAATAGGTTTTTTCATTCGGATAGCAAGATAAAGATTTGTTGATAGCTTCGCTCGATTAACAGTGATTTCATCAATTGTCTTATTTTTGATAAACCAAAGAGAAATACGTTGTCTACAGTTCAAAAACGAAGTATTGGTCTATTAGTGTTATGCACCTTGCTTTTTGTGGGCTGCGCAGGAAATACTTCACGAAGCAACAATATTAATAGAGTCATTCAAACGGCAAAATCCTATACAGGAACGCCTTATAAATGGGGCGGCACAACCCGAGTTGGTTTGGACTGTTCCGCTTTGATTTACCATTCCTACAGAAGTATTGGCATAGACATGCCCCGCGTTACCGCCGACCAATCGAAAAGAGGTGATAAAGTTCGATTGAAGCAATTGGCGGTAGGAGATCTTGTGTTTTTTGCGACTGGTGATAAGAAAAGAAAAGTAACCCATGCCGGAATTGTTACTTCCGTTTCAGGTAAAAATCAGGTGCGCTTTATTCATGCTTCTACCTCATTGGGTGTAATCGAAAGTAACCTCTATTCTCCATATTATTTGAAACGCTTTTTGAGCGGTCGACGAATCCTTTGATTTAATAAACGGCAATCCTATATTTGCCTGCCCTCTGAAAGAAGCTTCAGGGTAGATAAAGTAATGGGGGATTAGCTCAGCTGGCTAGAGCGCTACACTGGCAGTGTAGAGGTCACCGGTTCGACTCCGGTATTCTCCACAAAAAAAGCCTCGCATATGCGAGGCTTTTTTTATGCATTGATCTTTCTAATTCTCCTTACTCAAAGTATAATTTAGCTTGATGGTTTGATCGCTAAACATATCAACGCCGCTATTAGATTGGGCTTGATTAGCATTTGGTCTTCTACCGCCAGCTCCGCCACGGCCTCCTCCACCGCGACCGCCTCCGGCACCACCTCTACCACCACCGCCTCTCACGGCAGTTCCTCCGCCAGCACCTTGAGGTCTTTCAAGTCCGTTAACAGTAATATTGATATTCAAATCAGTATTGTAAACTTTGTCCCAGTTCGGGTCTAAACCATAAAGTGTTTTTAAGGAGATTTTTAATTCATAGCCAAAAGTTGGCGTTTCGGAAGTATCATCCATGCCAAGTGCCATTTCTACACCATCTAAATCTGACAGTAATAAATGGCCGTTGCTAGCACTAAACCCTTTGAGTTTTGCTTGATTTTTTGTCTTCAATTGTCTCTCCATGCGCTCTTTTAAAAGCTTTTCTCTGTCAATATCCTCATCGGTATTGCGCTGTCCTTGACCTTGGCCCTGTCCTCTAGCAGCACCTTGCGCTCTAACAGTTTCTAAAGGGAATTCTAGTTTGGCATTTACTTTTGGTTTGGTTTTAGCTTTAAAGCTGATTTCCATACCTGCTTGTAGCAGCTTATTAATCGCCAATCGATCGGCTGTTTGGAAAAGTATATAGAGGTTTTCTGTGTCGTTTCTTATGGCTGTACTGAACTTCGTTTTCTCATCTACTGAAATGAGTTCATTAGACCAATCGGAAGATAAACCATCTATGGAGGATGTTCCGGTAAAGTATGTTGTGTTTTGAGCATTTAGGTGATTGGCAAAAACTGCAATCACCATGAGTAAAAATATTCTTTTCATGGAATGGGGCATTAAGTGCCAGTTGGACAAACGGATTGTTTGGAGGTTTAATTGATGAACAATAACCTTATAATCAATTAGTGAAATTTCAGCTAGCAACTAGCGGATGGCTTCAATTATTGGTTGCCCTTTGGAACCATTTGGCAAGCGGATTTGCAACAGCATGCTTACTGTAGCTGCTATATCAGTGATGTGCATTTCCCGAACGGAAGTACCTTGTTTCACGCCCCATCCATAGAAGATTATTGGTACATGCGTATCTAAAGTCCATGCATTACCATGCCCTGTTCCTTTGTCTCTTCCTCTTTGCCAAGCTGGATCGAGAATGGTTTTAATGTCGCCGGATTCTTTTGGGTGAAACGATTCTTGCATTAAAGAACGAGTCTTTTCGGTGTAACTATTACGCGCCATATCAGTACTTGTAAGCGCCAAATGAATGCCCTCAAACTGCATGGCTTTGCGCGCCACAAACATTTGTAATTCATAGAGATCAACATTCTTTTCTGCCACAACATCATGATCTAAGAACAAGTCATAACCCATTGGGCCTTCAAACCATTCTGCCTCTCCGTACTTCTCATTAACGGCCGTATTCAAATATTTTGAATATTCACTTCCATTTAGGTTATCTACTCTAAATTTATCGTCTTTCATGCGTTTAGAGTTCTCAGCTACGGCGTGGTCCGCCGAAAGGAATACCACATAATTGCCTTTACCTACTTTGCTATCTAATGCATTTAAAAGTCTTTCTATTTCTTTATCCAATCTTATGTAAGTGTCTTGTACTTCTTTCGATTGTGGGCCAAAATTATGACCGATATAATCAGTGCTAGAAAAGCTTACGGCTAGAAAATCTGTGATAGCATCGGCACCTAAGCTTTCTGCATCGATGGCCGCTAATGCTAAATCATTCAGTATAGTATTTCCGAATGGTGTACTGGAAAGTAGACTGAAATTGCCATTCGTTTTTCTAAGTTCTTTTAAGTCGTATGGGAAAGTGGGGGTGTCTTTTCCTCTAAAACCTCCCTCATACGGAGAGTTATCAATACCGCTTTCAGTATACTCCGCTATGGGTTTAATGGTGTTCCAAGTTTGGTTCAGGTAATGGTTAGCTAGTTTTTGACTATTAAATTTGACCATCCAATCTGGCAATTCATCCATATAATAAGAGGATGTCATGAAAGTACCCGTTCTAGAATCATACCAGTAAGAACCATCTGAATAATGGCCACCAGGAAGAGCAGAACCTCTGTCTTTTATCGACATGGCAATAACTTTTCCCTGCTGCATGGTAGAAATCTTCAACTCATCAGTAATGGTAGAACTGTATAAATTCATTGGAGATATTTTCCCGTTTCTGGCTGAACCCCCTACCGCTACAACGGCAGTATCTTCCGCACAATAAACAGGTCTATTGAGTAATCGGCTATACCAAGTATTGCTTACTATACCATGCACTGAAGGTGTAGTCCCGGTGTATACTGAAGCATGTCCAGGGCCTGTACTGGTAGAAGCATAATTGTAATGCCCGTTTTTAGCCGCAAAACCATCGCGCATTAATCTCTTGAATCCATTTTCACCGAAATCGCTTTGAAAACGCCAGATATATTCTTGTTTCATCTGGTCGACCATAATGCCAACAACTAATTTTGGGTTATCGTTTTGTGCCTTTAAAGCTATTGTAAGCGTAAAAAGGCAAATCAATAAGATGGACTTCTTCATGACAGTATCATTTTGATGGGCAAGCTATTCTAAAATATTCGTCTTGCCGAAAGCTCTGTGTAAAAAGTTTGTTACCGTTTTTGTCAAAATAGAGAACAACATAAAAATTAGCTTCTGCTACAAGCTTCATGGCAAAATATATAGGGTTTTCTAAAGTCCCCAATACTTTTATTTCGGTATAGGTAGGCTCTACTAATTCCCCTTTGCTTAAACTATAAATGCCTTCCCCAGATGCCGTTTTAATCAAGAGTAATTTATCATCCACATTGATGTCGAGTTCTCTGTAGTTTGTAATTCCCTCCATAAGCGCTTCATCTAATCCAATGTGATAGATCAGCCACTCATTTTCTATCCTTGTGAGGGCAATTGTGTCTGATAAATACTTTACCTCATCAAACTCGAAAGTGGTGAGTTCTTTATTGTCTTTATTTATGAAGCCTTTGAATTTACCATCAGAAGCAACCAATACTGTGTCGGCATAAGGCTCTATCAATTTGTCGTAGAATGGAGCAATTTTAATTCCTTTTTCAGGATTGATTACACCAACTTTTCCTTTGTCTAATATGCTAACGTAGCCTTTGTTACTCGACCCTATGCCATCATAAATAAAATTTAGCAGGTACTTACCCGTACTATCGGCTAAAGCAGCATTACGTTTTTGCAGGCGGATCATATTGGGGCCTAAGGCTGTCACATCTTTGTAGGTGGACGATAGAATTTCTCGGCCTGTATTGTTGTAAATCTTACGGAAATCTTTCGCGCTAGAAAGCATAAAAAAGTCAGTGGTGGCTTTCTCTCCTGTTGAAATATATTCCTGTGGAATCAACAGTTTGGGAGTCCACGCGCGCTTCATAAGTATGCGTTTGCCTGTTTTAAACTGAGCCCACGACGAATCATTTCTGAAAAGCATCACCATGTTTTCACCCCAAAAAGCAAGCGAATCATAACCTTTTGAAGGTGCGATTTCTCCGAGCTGATCTAGCAGCAACCAAGAGCTGTCTTTTTCTAAGGCCAACCATTTGTCGTTTTCTTGGACACGATCATAGAAAGTGTCTTTATCTAAGCCTGCGTAACGCTTGTGAATTATGGAAACACCTTGTGAAGATTGAATCCGCCATCCGTAAGCACGGTCATAAATTTCGTGCTTTGCAAAAGGAATGAAAGTACTTAAATCGCTATTCAAGATACTTTCTTCTTCATTTCTCGTTACCCAATACTGACCATTTGGCAAAGCTTCGATTTCGTCGAATTGAGGTTGGAAACTGAACGGTTTTCCGTCTAAAATCGCGGCAATGTCATCAGGGTTTGCAAGTGCAATTCCGTTCTCTTTTTCTAGCCAGATATAATTGCCGAAAGTATCTATTTGGACATACTCATTACCTAGATATGGAATGCCAGCATAGCTTTCTAACCCGTACAAGCCTTTGGTTCGGGTTCTAATAAACCGATTGTCTAAAACAGAGATATCTTCCTTCGGCGTCTCAATGACTACTTCGCCAGATTTATGGATCAGTCGTTCACCATCAGCACTATGAATGTTCAAAAGGCCATACCCAAGGTCAGATACGTGGTCGAATGTGCCCTCATAAATCAAAGCCCCATTTCTTCCCCAAACTTGGCTTTGTTCGCCATTCGATCCATAAACAAAATCGACGGTTTGTGGTGCGCAAAGGCAATCTTCGCTTATCGTTTTAAAGTTTGTTTTCAGCTTCGTTTGTCCGCCGTCATCCATAAAGGAGATGGTGCCTTCTTCTAGTTTTGGAAGCCAAACGCCACTTTCTGAACTTATTGCGTTTTTTAGGGAATCAGTATTAAGGCCAAAGTCAAAGTCATTTAAGAAATAGCTGTCAGGATATTTTTCCTTATAAATGTGGTAAGCCCGATCGGATAGATTTTTGGAATAAGCTCTATTCGGATATTTCCTTAGAAAATCAGTTAGGGCATCTAGTGTATTAGAAGTTGTAGCAAAAGGAAAAATGCCACTTTCTACGGCTGCTCGATAAGGTGAGTTAGGAAAGTCTTCTAAATAAGAAACCAAGCTTTGGTAAGACCCATCGGCCGTACGTTCTTCATAAAGAAGTCTTAAATATCTGTTTCTGGCCTCGGTAAACTCTTCAGCAATAGGGTAGCCCGTTATAAATTGTTCATAGGCTTCCCAAGTATTGGTATTGGCTGCATTTTTAAAGGCGATGGTATTTCGCAAGCGAATAGCTTCTGGCCTTTCTTTCGCATCGTCGAATTTGGCTACAAAGGCATTGTAATCGTCGATAGTATGCAATGCCTGTATGTCTAAGAACTTCAGGCTGTCGATTTTGTCCTTCAGAAGTTCCAAATTCACAGAATCGACGGACAGACTCCCTAGTGAAGAAATGTCTTTTTCATCCGTTACGAGCGGCAGTTGTTGAATGGCCTTATTCGTATAAGCATATGCCGTATCTACATTAAAACCGGCAAAAGCTGTATCAATGTAAACCTTAGCATATAGCATATATGCACCGGGATTTAGCGTATCTTTTTCCAAAGACTTATCCAGCGCTTCTACTGTTTTTGCAATGTCCCCTTTATCATAGAGCCTAAAGGCCCGCTTAGGAACTTCTGTGTTCCATAAAGTAGCGAACATTGCAATGCCGTAAATGAGAAATAATTTCTTGCTCAACACCTATACGTTTGATTTTCAAAAGTAATAAACGTCAGTTCAAAAGTGGTATTATCATTGGCTTCTATGTCCCTTTATGTAATACATATCGTTTAAATGCCACAATCAAGACAAAAGAGCGACCGTTTATAGTTTATGAAATCGTTTGCATAGAGTAATTAACTAATTTTCTATGCATTAAAGACTACATTCAGATAAATGCACTTTTAATGTTGATTACCTAACAATAAACACCACATGCAAAAGGGAATAAAATGTTTGATCGTATTGATACTTACCTCCCTATCTATATGCTCGTATGCTCAAAAAAATAAAGAGGTTGTCATCGGCGACCCATCAAAAACTTCTACAGGAAGAGCCAGAGTTCAGGGTAAAATAACGGGGAAAGAAGACGGAGAAGGCCTTTTTGGTGCTACTGTAGCCGTAAAGGGGACAAATATCGGCGGAGTCTGCGACGAAAACGGTAACTACGAATTCGGAATTTCGCCCGGATCTTATGAATTCGTTTTCCAATTTGTAGGTAAAACAACACTCACTTATAAGGTGCAAATTATTGGTAGCGGTCGCCTAGATGTACAAATGATTGATGCTGCCGTAGATTTGGACGAAGTTTTAATCGAAGGGGAGGCGGAAGATCAAAATGTGCAAAGAATTAGTGCAGGAGTTAACCGATTAAATATTAGAGAAATTGAAAGTTTACCCGCCTTTATGGGTGAAGTAGATGTTGTGAAAAGTTTGGAATCATTGCCAGGCGTTTCTAGTGTTGGCGAAGGAGCAAGTGGATTCAATGTAAGGGGCGGTCGTACCGATCAAAACCTTATTCTTCAGGATGGTGCCATTCTTTTTAATGCCTCTCACGTGCTCGGTTTTTTCTCCACTTTCAATCCGGATGCTACTGAAACCTTTTCATTATATAAAGGAAATATGCCGGCGCAATTTGGCGGAAGAATTTCATCGGTTTTAGATGTAACCATGAAAGAGGGCAATAGCGAAAAGGTAAAAGTAAGGGGTGGGCTAGGGCTTGTTGCCAGTAGATTAGTGGTTGAAGGACCAATTAATGAAGGAAAAACAAGGTTCCTTGTTGCAGGGCGGTCTTCCTATTCCGATTGGGTGCTCGGCCAAGCAAGAAACTTCGATGTACAAAACAGTGCGGCAAGATTTCATGATGTCAATTTAAAATTGAGCCATCGCTTTGGTAGAAAAAATAAAGTGACTGCCAGTTATTATAGAAGTGGAGATTTCTTCCGTTTTGCGCAAGATTTTGGCTTCGAATGGGATACCGATATTCTCAACTTTAATTGGCAGAGTAGTCTTACTGATAATCTGATATCGTCTACACGCTTAGTAAAAGGAACTTATCAGAGTAAGTTATTTGATCCTTCTGGAATAGATGCTGCGGAAGTTGCTAATGGCATGGACTACTATCAGGCCAACCAGACTTTCTTTTATAACCCAAGTAATAAGCATAATATCAACTTCGGTTTTGATTTCGTTCGTTACGACGGCCTTGATGAAACAGCTAGGCCTATTGGTCCTGATTCTGGAATTCAAGCCGAAAGAGTATTTAAGGAGCAGGGCAATGAATATGGTTTCTTTGTAAACGATGAAGTAACTATTACAAAGGATTTAGCCCTATCAGTTGGACTCAGGTACTCCATGTTTGAGAATAGAGGTCCTTATGATGTGTTTCAATATGCCGATGGTGCCGATATTTTGCTTGAAAACATTACTGATACTATCTCATACGGCGAAGGCGATGTGATTGCCCGATATTCAGGGTTTGAACCAAGAATTGGCCTTCGCTTTAAAGTGGATGATGAAAGTTCTATTAAGGCCAGTCTAAACCGTACACGACAGTATATTCATACACTTTCAAATAGTACGGCCGCTACGCCAACCGATATCTTACAATTGAGTAATGGCTACATCAAACCACTAATTTCAAATAATGCCTCTATTGGGTATTTCAAAAATTTCAAAGACAACCTCTGGGAAACCAGTATTGAAGCCTACATCAGAGATATAGACAATCTTTTAGACTATAAAGATTTTGTTGATTTGCTCTTAAATAATCACCTAGAGACAGATTTATTGTCGGGTAAGGGCCGAGCGTATGGATTAGAATTATTTGTGAAGAAAACACGAGGACCAATGACGGGGTGGTTGTCCTATACGCTCTCAAGAACAGAAATTCAGATTGACGGAGAAGGTATAGATGATACGATCAACAATGGGGATTGGTACCCAGCCAATTTCGATAGAACACATAATTTCTCTTGGGTGTCTACAGTGCAGCTAAGAGGACAAAGCTCATTTAACTGGAATATAGTTTATAGCACAGGCAGACCAATAAACGGTATAGTTACTAATTATAGAATAGGCAGTACGGTGGTTCCACATTTCTCGGAAAGAAATGAATTCCGAATTCCGGATTATTTCAGACTTGATTTGAGTTTTACTTTCGGCCGAGATATTCTGAAAGCTGAGACAAGAAAAAAACTTGAGGGCAGAAACTATAGCGGTACTTTAACCATTGGTATTTATAATATTCTATCTCGGAAGAATGCTTTTTCGGTGTTCTTTAAAAGACCAGATGATCTGAGCTTGATACCGCGCGCTCACCGACTTACTGTACTAGGTGCAGCTTTCCCAAACATCACATACAATTTTAAGTTTTAATCAGTTATGAAGCGAATAGTACTATTGCTCTTACTTGTCTTTATAACCTTCAGTTGTGCTGAGGTAATTGACTTGAAAAATGAGCGTACCGGTGGCCAATTGGTGATTTTCGGAAGAATTACTAACGGAGGAGATGGCAATAGCGTGAACATTACTAGAACACAGGAAGAAGGGCTAGCGCCATTGAATGTAAGTGGTGCTACTGTTGTAGTGATTGACGAAAATGGAAATCGCGAACAGTATGTAGAATCGTCGCCTGGCGTATACGACTTAGGTCGCAATCTTGTGGTGGGAGAAGTTGGTGGTGTTTATCGCTTAGAAGTGGAGCTGGATGGTAAAACGTACACATCTTCTTTACAAGAAATGATGCCGGCTATTGCAAACGACGAACTTGACTATGAGCTTGATATTGCAGAGGAAATAACCCCCGCTGGTGTGCAAGTTAGTAGAGAAGTGATAAGAATTATCGCCAATAGTACGTTTGAAACCTTGCCGGAAGAGTTTTACTTGCGATGGAAAATGGAGGAGGTATATACGGTAACGGGAATGCTTTTGCCACTTCAAAATTTTCCAAGATATTCTCCCTTACAATGCTATGTCACTAATGAATTGAGTGCACAGGATATATTCCTAGTGGACGGTACTGAGGTGCGCAATGTTCAGTTATCGAATCGGGAAGTTGCCGCTCGCCAATTAGATTTCAGTTTTGATAAGAAGCACTACTTTAACATCATTCAATTCGGTTTAAATAAAGAGTCTCACCAATATTGGGAGAGACTACAGACCATAACCACTCGACAAGGTTCTATTTTCGATGTGGCACCTGCAGCAGTACCTGGTAATTTCACCAGTACAGATCCGGAAGAAGAGGTTTTTGGTTTCTTCGAGGCATCAAGTGCTGATACAACCCGATTACTGATTACCCAAAATGATATACCAGTATTTTTTCTTGACCCTTGTCAAGTTAATAGAGAGGATTTCATTAGAATACTCAGGGTTCCGTTTGAGTGCGTAAGCTGTATTATTGAAGAGAAAATTGTTGAGGCAGAATGTATCTATTGTAATTTAATACCGAACAGTAGTCTTCGTAGACCAAGTTATTTTTAATAAAGCACAATGAATAAAAAGGCACATTCTTTTCTTACCACCTTAAAGAAAGGAACTAGCCTTGTGTTATTGCCTCTACTTTTCCTAACGGCTTGTGCGGAGGTTATAGAACTGAACATTGAAGAAGCTGCCGATCGCATTGTTATTTATGGTAGAATCAGCAATAGTAACAATGCCAACGAGGTTACTATTGCTAGAACTCAAGGAGCAGAAAGAGCACAGTTACCGGTAAGTGGAGCTACCGTTCGTGTGATAGACAACAATGATGTGGCAAGGCTATTTGTCGAAACCGAACCCGGTTTATATGTGCTCCAAAATTCAGATGCTCCAGGCGAATTTGGCAACTCTTATCGTTTAGAAGCCGTCGTCGATCAACAAGTTTATTCAACAGCGTTTCAAGAGCTAATGCCAGTCATCGCTCAGGATGAATTACGCTATGAAATTGGCGTTCAAAGAGATATCACAGCTTCTGGTGCGTCGATCAGCAATGATGTGGTGAATATTTTTAGCGATTCTAGTTTACCAAACGATCTGCCTGAAAAGTTTTTTATCAGATGGGAAATAGAAGAGGCTTACAGTACATTAACCACAGTGCTACCAGTATTTTGGTTTCCCCGCGCACCACCGCAACAGCAATGTTACATCGTGAATAAGTTGGGAGGCGATAATATCTTTTTACTGGATGGAAGACAAATCAGAAATAGCCAACTGAACAACCGAAAGATCATTTCAAGAGTAATTGATAATAGCTTTCAGAATAAGCATTACTTCAATTTGATTCAATCCTCTATTAGTGAAGAAAATCATGACTACTGGGAAAAGGTAAAAACTTTAACCGTAGCCAATGGGTCAATCTTCGATTCAGTTGTTGGAGAATTGAATGGTAATATTTCAAGTGAAGATCCAACCGAAGAGGTGTTTGGTTTTTTTGAAGTGATAGGCATAGATACAACGAGACTGCTAATGACAAATAACGATATACCCGTTTTTTTCGTAGATCCATGTCTCTTTTTGGGTGATAAAGTACCACCGCTTTTAACAGTACCATTCGGCTGTGTTCAATGTCTTTTAGATGAAAAATTGATAGAGGAAGAATGTCTTTTTTGTTTCACAATATCTAATTCAACTAGTAGACCGAGCTATTTTTAAATGCTTACTAATGCCATATAATACGTCATACGTCCCAAACTATATCAAGCGCCAAGCGAGAATGGTTTTATTGTTGTTAGTATTGTTTACTGGGTGTACTGAAGTAATTGAATTAGATATTCAAGAAGTAGAGGATGGTCTTGTTATTTACGGTAGAATCAGCAATAGTAATAGCGCTAATGAGGTGATCATATCTAGAACACGCGGCCCGGAAACAGCACCAACGCCAATTTCTGGAGCAACAGTTCGTGTAATTGATAATAATGGTTTGGTAAGAATATTTCTTGAAAAAGAGCCGGGTGTTTATACAATGCAGCCTTCGGACTCTCCAGGCGATTTTGGCAATTCATATCGTTTAGAAGCCGATGTATCAGGTCGAATTTATCGTACAGACTTTCAAGAGTTGATGCCTATTATTGCGCAAGATGAATTGAGATACGAGATTGGTGTAGAACGTGATATAACATCTTCAGGAGCCAATATTGAAAACGATGTGGTCAGAATTTTTGGTGATTCTAAGCTACCCTCTGATTTACCCGAAGACTTTTTCATTCGTTGGGAAATTGAAGAAGTTTACTCTACGCTGACTGCCTTTTTACCAGTCTTCTGGTTTCCGGGAGCAGGAGGTAGAGGCCAATGCTATATCCAAAATAAACTAGGTGCCGACCAAATCTATTTACTAGATGGGCGAAACATCCGGAGAAGCGATTTAAACAATCGGCCAATAATCACTAGAAAAATAGATAACAGCTTTCAGAATAAACATTACTTCAATTTGATTCAGTCTTCTATTAGTGAAGAAAATCATGATTATTGGGAAAAAGTGCGTACACTGACAATCACAAATGGTTCGATATTCGATCCGATTGTAGGTAAGTTGCAAGGGAATATCAAGAGCTCCGATCCGGAGGAGGAAGTCTTTGGATTCTTTGAGGTAATCGGTATTGATACCACGCGCTTACTGATGACGAACAATGATATACCGGTCTTTTTTGTTGACCCATGTCTTTTTTTAGGAGATAAGGTCTTTCCACTCCTAACGGTACCTTTCGGATGCGTTCAATGTCTTTTAGATGAAAAATTAATTGAACCAGGTTGCTTAAGTTGCAGCGCAATTACAAATTCTACTTCTAGACCAAGTTATTTCTAAATGTCTACTATAAACCACAGAATAGGAGAACTTATTAAAGCATTTGGAGACTCCGAGAGTGGTTTCGCAAAGCGGATTCAAGTGTCTAGCTCAGTTATGTTCAACATAGTGAATAAGAAGGGTAGATTGAGCTATCCTAGTGGGCCGGTGCTAGAGAAAATATTAAGCTTAGAAAAAGAGCAAAAGCAGGTTTCTGCGGAATGGTTAATGAGAGGAACAGGCGAAATGTTTATGGCTGCTGATGGTATGCAGATAGCAAGTCCGGAAGCGGCCTTGGCTTATTTGGAAAAAACAATTTCAGACTTGAAAGGAAAAACAAAGTAGAAAACGTGTTCAGAAACTGATTAAAGTCATTAGTCTGACAAATAATTACTTGATATCTTTACGACTATAAAAGGAGAGAATTATGAAGAATGTATTATTTCTAGTGCTCGCAGCAGTTATGTTTTCTTGCGGAGCGACCAAAGAAGAAAATAAAGCCGAAGTAGTAGGTACTTATGGTGAAGAAATAAATGACGAGGGTATGATCACCGTGTCTGAAATGGAAGCGCAGTTAGCTAAATCTGACACCGTTTTTGTGAAAGTTAAAGGTGAAATTACGGCTACTTGCGCCATGAAAGGCTGCTGGATGAACCTTGTATTGGCCGATGGCGAAGAAATGAGGGTTACTTTTAAGGATTACGGATTTTTCGTACCCAAAGAAGGAATGGAAGGTAATGAAGCATTAATCGACGGTATGGTCACGAGAACTGTAACTGATGTGGAAACACTTAAGCATTATGCAAAGGATGCTGGTAAGTCAGAGGAAGTTATTGCAGCCATTACTGAAGACAAAGAAGAATTAGCCTTCGTAGCCAATGGCGTTATAATCTACAAGTCAGAAGTAGCACCAGAATAGCATAACATATCATTAATAATTTAAAGCCGTCATGTAGTCATGATGGCTTTTTTTATGTTGGGGGTGGGGTACTTAGCATGCAAGCGTATTCAAAAGCATGCAACCAAAAAAGTCATATAAAGCAATTAGCCTGCTCTTGCTTGTGCTTCCGCTCCTTTGGATTGGGGTTAGAATTATTTCTAATACAAACCGGATAGCCCTTAACGAACTAGGTCATCGGTATGAATTGACCTATGATTTTTCCGTTCGAGGAGAAAAGCCATATTGGATTGAAACTTTTGTTCCTCAAAACGATGACCGACAAACTATCTCTGTTTTACAGAAGAATCTTTCACCCAAAACAACTGAAGTTGAAAACAACAAAGTGGCCAGATGGGAAGGAACAGCAGATGGGCTTGAAGAAATAAGCCTTTCGTTCCTTTTTCAGGGAAAGTCTGTTGAGTATCAGATTTCTGACGAAATAATCTATTCCCCCTATTTCTCGATCAGTCAAATCAATTCTCTTTCGCCAACAAATTATATCCAATCCGATAACGAGACCATTAATAAGCTTGCACAAGATCTGAAAGGGGAGTTAACAGGCCTCAAAGACATCTTAAAAGCATACTATAGCTACGTTTATGCGCTTCCATCGAACGGGACGAATGAGCTTACGGATGCTGTAACGGCTTTTGAAGATCAAGAAGCATCTTGCAACGGGAAAAGTAGGCTTTTGGTGGCATTATGCCGAGCAACCAAAATACCTGCTAGAATGATTGGAGGCATTATTATGGAAGCCTCAGAGAAAAAGACTTCCCATGCTTGGGTTGAAATTAAAGTCAACGAAACCTGGGTGCCTTTCGACCCTTTGAATGGTTATTTCTCGGCACTGCCATCACACTATTTAAAACTTTACGCCGGAGATAACTTTCTCATTACAAGAAGCCCTGGAATCACTTTCGATTATGAATACAAAATTCAAGAACAAAGAAATAACTCGTTTGCCAAATTTGCCCTCCTAGACCTATGGCAGCTTAGCGATGCGCATAAAGTACCACTGAAAATGTTGAGAGTAATTCTGCTACTACCATTAGGAGCCTTACTTATAGGTATTTTAAAAAATGTCATTGGTTTTAAAACCATAGGTGTTTTTCTTCCGGTACTTATTAGTGTAGCCCTTATTGAAACAGGGTTAGTCACTGGTTTGATTCTCTTCACCGGTATCATATTCATTGTAGCGGGCTTAAATTATCCACTAACCAAATGGGGCGTACAGCACACCGCGAAACTTACTTTAATGATGTCCGCAGTCGTAATTGTGGTCCTAGGTTTAGTACAAGGGTTTTCAAATAGCACGCAATTCGCAGCTACAACACCATTATTCTTCCCTTTCATTATTCTAACACTAGTTTCTGAAAAAGTAGCCAGAACTATTGATGAAGATGGATTCAGAACGGCAATGGAAATGTACCTACAAACTCTCGCCGTAACCGTTATCATATTCTTTGTTTTGAATTCCACGACCATTCAAAACTTCCTCATCACATTTCCTGAAATCATGCTGACTTTCGCAGGAATTAACCTGCTGCTAGGTAAGTGGATAGGGTTTAGAGTGTTAGAATACGGCAGATTTTTAAACACTGTAAAAGCTTAAAAGATGAAGAACCTAATTGCAAAATTTCAAAAACTAGAATCCGAAGTAATGGGGATTAATGAGCGCAATATCGACTTCATTTACCAATACAATAAAAGGGCTGACTATAAGCTAGCCGATGATAAATGTCTGGCAAAAGAGATCTTTCATAAGCATAATATTCCATGCCCTAAAACATTTGGTGTTATCCATCATCTCGCTGAAATCGACTTGATTTGGCAGTCAGTTCAGAACAAAGAGAACCTAGTTATTAAACCCGCAAAAGGCGCCGGGGGTAAAGGAATTATGATCTTGAAACAACGGAAAGGTCAATGGTATAGTGGTGCAACGGCTATATCAGAAGAGCAGATTTACCATCATGTGGCCAATGTTCTTTTCGGACTTTATTCCTTTGGAGATAATGATAAAGCCATCGTTGAAGAATTTGTAACCCCGCATCATTTCTTTGGGGAAATCTATAAAGAAGGCGTGCCCGACTTCAGAATAATTTTGCTTGAATCCGTGCCCTTAATAGGGATGCTCAGAATGCCAACCAAAGCATCTGATGGAAAAGCCAACCTTCATCAAGGAGGGTTAGGTATAGGCGTTGAGCTGTCGGAGGGAGTATTGACATCCGCCTATAACGGAAAGAAGTACTTATCTCACCATCCAGATAGCAATCAACCCATAACTGGTCTAGAAGTACCCTATTGGGCAAAAATCATGGATATGGCGAAAGCCGTGGCAGATGTTTTTCCACTTAAATATTTAGGAGTCGATTTAGTCATTGATCAGCACAAAGGCCCGATGATCATGGAAGTCAATGTTCGACCTGGATTGGGAATTCAATTAGCCAATAGAAAAGGCTTAAGGCGCATTTTAGAAACTATAAAAACGAAAAAATATGAGGCTTAATAAATCGAAATCACTGTATGTATCTGTACTGGCTTCTTTCTTGGCCATAGCTTTTGTGGACTATAAAGAAAGTAGAAAAGACCAATTGACATACGCGCTACATCCGCAAAAAAACATCGATGTGCTTGTAGCAGCAAATCAATCAGAATTTATCAACCAAAAACAAAAATTAGATGAAACGACTATCAATTTTGATGGCCTTACTATTCTTTGTCAGTAACGGGTTATTTGGCCAGTGGGATAAAAAATACAAAGCAGGCGGTTTTGCCGGCTATGAGCACAATATTTTCTTAAGCCCCAGTACACTTATTAGGTCAGGAGAGACCTTAACAAGGCAAGACATTCTTACCAGTGGCTTCTATGAGGGAGTGTCTTTTAGTGGCGACTTTGAAAAGAAATTTAAAGAGGGTAGATGGAAACTTGGGTTCACATCTTCATATGCGAATTTTCATACGAACCCAGATGCAGATCGATTTACATTAAATCTAAGATCATCTTATAGAAAGCGCTATGCCAAAGGAAAATATATTGAAATCGCTCCTGCTTTTTCAAGAAGATCTCAACAAGGCATTAACGAATCTGATGGTGTATTGAGAACTACTTTTTCCTATACGAAATTTGTCTTGCCACTACATTGGGATTTCTACTTTGGGAAAAAAGTATGGTTTAAAACTGAAACGGCTTATACGTTCAAAGCCTATGATCAGAATGATTTAGGAGAAAAAGTGTCCTATCATTCCGCTAAGACAAGTTTCGCATTGAGTAAGAAATGGAACAAGGCAGAAAACATCAATAAAATCTCCTTTTCTGGAGGTATAGAATATCGATATTATACAGATCTGGAGTTGGATGATGAAAGCGAAGAAGAGGAGGAAGAGGAAGAAGAAAATGAAGTCGTTGCACGACCTAACAACCCCATCGCCTTTATTGCCGAAGAAAGACAATGGTTGTTTTACAGGGCTGATTTAGAATACAATATTAAAAACAACAACACCAATTTTGACTATACACTTGGCTTATATTTTATCGGTAGAGGAGATTCAGAACAGCGTTTTGGCTATAGCGAACTCTCTCCAGGAGCAAGGCTGAACTATAAACAAAAAGGCTTTTCAGTTTCAGGCTCCATTAAGTATAACATGAGAAAATTCACTACGCTTACCATCGGAGAATCGGAGCAAACCTTGAAGTATAATTACATAAGAACTAGTATTCGATTGAATGTTCCCTTAGCAAAAAGAAAGTTGTGGTACATCAAAGCAAACTTGGTCAATCGTAAGGCTAATAATGACAATATATTGAGCACCGCCTTTAGAGGTTATTTCAATAACAGTATCGAAACAGGGATGACCTTCAGGTTCTAATAAAACACATTAAAAATATTTTGGTTGATAAAAAGGCTCGAACAGACGGTTCGGGCTTTTTTTATGCAACCCTTTTGCCCTCCTTTACATCTTATAATAAACGTATGTAACTAAACTTACGTTTTTAAGTCTATATAGCAACTCAAACCAAAAAGGTCATGAAAACAAATAATATTATTAGAACAATAGGTGCAGCATTGGTCATGCTAGCTTTTATTTCCACATCAGCCTTAGCACAAAAAACAGTCGATGCTTCTGAAATTATGCAAGCGCTAAAAGCAGGCAAAGATGTTTCCTATCAAGATGTAACCATTACTGGCGTACTAGATTTCACCTTTATGGATGAAAAACTAGATGATTTGCCAACACGAAGGAGATGGTGGAGAAATGGAGGGGACAACGAAGTGGATGAATTGATTAAATCGAAAGTCTCATTTGTTAACTGCACATTTGAAGATGATGTACTCGCTTACTTTCACGATAAAAGATCGGAGTACACTTTTACAGCTGATTTTGAAGATGACGTGAAATTCGAAAACTGTACGTTTAATAGAAATGCGATGTTTAAATATTCAGAATTCGAGCGAGCATCAATATTTACTGGGTCATCTTTCAACAGAGAGTCAACCTTTAAGTATGCTGAATTTGAAGAAATGGCTCAATTTGAGAAGACATTCTTCGATGAGGATGCCATGTTTAAGTATACCAAGTTTAGAGATGGGGCTAATTTCAACGACGCTAAATTCGATCGATCAGTAGATATGAAATACACCGAAGTACGAGGTGATTTTATGATTGAAAGAATGGACGTGAGATGGGATATTGATACTAAATATGCGGAAGTCAACGGACGAAGCATGACCCGTTACTTGATCGACAATTAAGCCAAAAGAATAATCCAAGAAGCTGCTTCAAAAGGTCCTTTTATTGGGAAGGTTTTGAAGCAGCTTTTTTTATGGTCTATCGCGACTGTTTAATAAACGCGTTGGCGAGCATTCGCATTTGCGTTGAATAAGGGATAATTCTGCCGAGCGCTTTGTATGCTTTCGGCATAAAGCCCGGAATAGCCACTGGTTTGCCCCTAAACATTCTGCCTAGCGCATATTCAGCTACTTCTTTTGGTGTTTGTTGCGTCATTTTGGAAGCTTTACCCATTTCCTTATCGCGTTGAACCACATCAGGATTGGTAAGAACTGCAGCCGGGCAAAGTACGGTTATGCCAACATTCGTGGCTTCCAATTCCTTTCTCAATGACCTTGAAAACGAGTAAACAAAACGTTTCGTAGCAGAGTAAATGCCTTTATAAGGTATGTCGAAGAACGAGGCCATACTCCCAACATTTAAGATATATGCCTTAGGCAGGGTCTTCATTTCAGGCAGAAATAAATGAGTGAGCATAACCAAGGCCACCATATTCAGCTGCATTTGGCCAAAGTAAAAGCTGCTATCTCTACTCAAGAAAGGACCTGAGTTACCAAGCCCCGCGTTGTTGATTAAAATATCGACTTGATAACCGTTCGTTTGGCACCAATCGTAAATATTTTGAGGACTTTCTTTGTCCATCATATTCGAACCTAAAGAATCGAAAGACTGATTAGGATATTGCGCTTTTAGGGCAGCAGTAACCTCGTCAAGTTTTGGTTCAGGCAAAGCTACCAACAAGACATTAAAGCCCCGTTCAGCACAACTTTCTGCCAATGCTTTGCCAATGCCATTACTAGCACCAGTAACAAGTGTGTATGTTTTTGATTGATCAGTCATGAGTTTCTTTCAGCCAGTCTACAGTTTGCTCAATTCCTTCTTTAAGCGAAGTGATCTGATAGCCTAGCTCGTTTTCCGCTTTAGCGCTAGATACACTCCACTTATAAAGGTACTTTCTTACCCATCCCGGTGTAATCAGTGGTTGGCGACCAAACTTTTCGGCCAAGAAGAGCTGAATTTTACCAAAAGCTAAAAGTATGCCCAAAGGCATATGATAGAGTTTATATTTTCGACCTCCAATGGCTGCAATCATATCAAACAATTCATGATACGTAGCATCGTCTCCTCCCAATAAATATCTTTCACCAGCACGACCTTTGGCCATGGCTAGGATGTGTCCATTGATGACGTCATCAACAAAGACATAGTTACCCGTGCTTTTGCCATCTCCAGGAATAAATTTCCATTTACCAGCAATGTATTGCTTGATAAGTTTAGTAACTGAGTTACTAACGTTAAGAGGGCCAGGCCCATAAACACGTGTTGGGTTAACAATTACCACGTGCTGACCTTCCTTTACTAAGGCTTTTATTTTTAGTTCCGATTCGTACTTGGTGCTTTCGTATTCTGTGAAGAAACCCACCTGACGTGGTGTTTCCTCATTAACTGGTCCATCAATCGCGGGCCCTATTACACCTGCTGTAGACGTAACGACTACCTTTTCTACACCCTGTGCCTTAGCGGCAGCCAGAACATTTAGCGTTCCATCGATATTTACCGACTTAAAAGTGTCGCCTTTAGCCCATACACTGGCAAATGCCGCCAGATGATAGACTTCCTGACAGCCTTCCATTCCTTTATTGAGCGCCTCTAGAGCAAATAGGTCACCTTCTACAAAAGAGATGTTTTCATGTTGTAAGTCTTTGGCTTTGGCCTGTGATCTGATAAGCGCCACCACTTTATTGCCTTCATCTGCTAGCCTCATAGTCAATTTTTGACCAATAAAACCTGTGCTTCCTGTAATGAATATTCGCTTCGACATTAGTTCACTTTCATTTCAGGGTGATGCTTGAGCGAGAAAAAGAAGTTTGATAGCGCAAGCGTAATATGTACAAAAAAGGCAACCCAAATGGTTCCAGTTGTTAAAGTAATAAGGCAAAGAATAATGCCTAATGGTACGGCACCGATCGTTTCTTCCAAATTTTTAGGCACATGAACAAGTGCATATAAGGCAGCGTTCAGAATTATCGCTGGCCATTCACCCAATAGTGGTACAGTGGCAAATAATAGTAGTCCTCGGAACATAAGCTCGTACCCGAAAAGGTAGGCACACCAAGTAAAAGCATTTTTGGCCACCATGGGCTTAGTCCACTCTTTTTCACGAACGTTGGGGTAAAAGGCCAAATTCTTTTCCTTTTTCGAGTTGAAAAAGTTCATTGGCACAATGATTAAGGCCAAACCAAAAATCCAGTAAAGGGAAATATCATGATTCTGGAAAGCTATACCATAGTCAGACAAATTTTTGTCGAGTACTAAAAGCATAATTATCGCTGGAATAATGCCAATCGTCATGGCGCCAAGGTATCGATAAAACCAAGTAGCCTTTGTATGACCGCGGGTTTCACCATATTTATCTTTATAGCTTTGCGTTAGTTTTTCGGAAATTGAAGCGAAGTGATAGATACTAAAACCTATAGTCACCAGAGCTATTGCTAAGATGGGTTCTAAATATTCTGCTTTCCAAGCGGGGATGTTCATTAAAAAATAAATTGGCTGTATAAAGCGCAAAAATAAAACATCTACTGTAATAAAGGCCCAAGGCTTTATAAATTACAGTTCAAATCATAAGCTATGAAGAAGTTCGTCATCTCTGTATTCCTCACATTCTTCCTTTTTCAAATCGAAGCACAGTCTATTACCCCACAACAATTGGTCAATAGAACCATTGCTTTTCACGATCCAGATGGCTGGTGGGATAAGGTGAAAATGGAAATGGTGATTGAAATGGAAAGCCCAAAAATGGCAGCTAGAACCAGCAATGTGGTAATTGATAACATAAAAGGCTCTTTTCACCTGTCAGTATTAAGCGGAGGTCAGTTACTCGAATGGATGGTAGATGGTGAAGGCAAATGCGATTTTAAGACGGATTTCGCTCGACCAAGTTCCACAGAACAAGCCGATTCCTTGAGTTTAACAGATGAAAGAGCAAAAAGATGGAGAGACTACTATACCTTCTTGTATGGTTTGCCCATGAAATTGACAGATACTGGCACCAAGATTGGCGACGAAGTGATTGAAACTACTTTTATGGAAAAAGACGTACTGGCTTTGCGGGTGACTTATGACGAATCAGTGGGTAAAGACATCTGGTACTTCTATTTTAACCCCAATACATATGCTATGGTGGGCTACCGCTTTTATCATGATGAAGCGAAGAATGACGGTGAATACATTGTGTTAGACGATATGATTATCGAGAAAGGCCTTCGAATTCCAAAAAATAGAGCATGGTATACAAATGCTGAAGATGAATTATTGGGTACTGATATCTTGATCAGTTTTAAAGTAGACAGAGGTTGGTAAGCAATGCTTACTTTTTCTTTTTCCGCTTCAGAGAGTTTATGAACTGACCCCAAGCAAAAGGGTTCAATAAAGGATTGGCTCTAGGTCCTGCGCTATTCTGCAAATTGATCAACTGCTGATTTTGCATAAAGCGAAAGTTCGCACTCGGACTAGCCGTTAAAGGGGTTATTCTAATAAGTTCCTGAATAACCTCAGGTGCGAAATTATTCATTATGTTTTCCTGATCATTTGTCAAATTCATGGCTAGAATAGCCTCTTTAAATAACTCTTCGGAAGGGAAAGGATTAATCTCGACATCTTGAAGTTGCCTAGCTTCAGATTCTAGAGCAAATATGACTGTCCATTGGTCACCAATATCTTCTGGAACCTTTACGCGAATATTTTTAAAGCCCACTGCACTGATCGTTAAGCTATCGCCGGCAAAAAAAGCATGATTTATCCAACCACGAAAGTCCGTATTGTTACCTCTACCACGTTGGTCGAATATGTGAACATAAGGGATCGTCTGAGTACTGTCGGCATTCATAACCAAAGCCGAAAGCTGCACGATTGGACGTTCTGTGATGTCTTGCGCCTTTAAATCACCGGATGAAAATCCTAATGTTAGAAAGGAAAAACTGAATAATAGGTAATATTTTAGCGTTTTAATCTTCACAGAAACGATGATCTATTCTCTTTAACGGAAAATAAATCAATTGGATTAAATGCATGATTTACTTTGCACATACAATGATAACACTCAAAAAGCGGAAATTGATTGGTGAAATAGATTTATTCTGTTCAAATTAACAATTCTTAACCCATGCGCCTCAAGAACTTTAGTCTCAGCTTCGGTAGTCAAATTTTCAAATCAGTCTCTGACGAGGCGCGTTTGCGTATTCTGCACTTACTTCATAGAAATGGAGAACTCACGATATCCGACCTTGAGCATATTCTTGAATTCACTCAAACCAAGACATCTAGACACATTACCTACTTGAAAAACTCGGGTATGGTAAGCGCAAGAAAAGTAGATCAGTGGGTGTTTTATGGTATTCGAGAAGAAGTGGAAGAAATGACAAACCGAATTTTTGAGTTCTTGATCAAAGACAGCACCTTATTGAAAGATCAAGAGGTTTTCGAAGTCTTAAAATCTAACCGGGAATTAGCGCAAAGTCGCATGCAAAATAGAGGCTTACAGAAATAATCGTTATATATTCTGCAACTTTTGGAATTAGGTTGAAGACTAATACATGGTGCTTAAAAGATCATGTTTTTTTTGGGGGGGGGGTGATTCATTGTGGGTAGCTATTTAAGAAAATCTGCGTTAATGCTATATTGATATCAACACAATCAGAAAATGAAAAAGAGCCTCCTATTACTTTCACTGCTTTCATTATTCCTCGCCTGTGAAGATAAAATAGAGGGCATTCAAAGTATTCCTGTTATTCAGATTTCAGAGGCTTTCGATAATCCTTCGCCGATAAACCTAAGCGAATTGGTTTCTGACATTGAATACGTGCAACTGGAAACCAATTCATCTACGCTCTACAGGTTTCCACACATATGTGGCTTAATTGGGGATTCCCTCATTTTGTTAAAAGATAGTAAAAGAATATCTCTGTTTAACAGAAGAACAGGAGGGTATGTTAAGGATCTAGGTCACGCCGGTGACGACCCAGAAGGCTATAGGTTGAGTGCTAGGAATCTTGGTGTAAATACGTTTACAAATAGCGTTTATGCCAGCCGGAATCAGGAAAAACTGATTGGTTACCCATTAGATGGTAGAAGTGCCTTGGATTTTGTGAATTTACCGACAATCATAAACCAAACAGACGATATGATGTCTGCTGGATTTTTAAGTGCTTATAGCTATTTGGATAGTACCCATTTCTTAGGCTATATCTCTAATATGAGTGGTAGTGAGAAGAATAGAATTCTAATTTTCGATAGATCAGGAGATGTTAAAAAGAGCTTTCCAAATCATTTGACATTTGAAAATAACCCTAATCGTATTCAGTTTTCTATAACCTACCTTCAAACTTACAACAACGAGGTTATGTTCAAGGAGACTTATAATGACACTATATTCCATATTTCTCTAGAAAGTATGGAAAGTGCATATGTGATGAGTTTCCAATCATACGGCATTCCGTACGAAGAACAAGAAACCGTGGTGGGAAATGATTTAAAAGAACGCATGCGCTTAACAGGGATCTTAGAGAGTGATAAATTTGTATGCTTCGAAATCGATTTTCAGGGTGTCTCATACTCTGGTTTGTTCGAAAAGGCTAGCGGTGAAACACGTATAGCGAAAAACAAGGAACTTAGTCATGGTTATGTGAATGATTTAGATGGTTTTGTTGCCTTCAAACCATCCTATATATCTAGAAATGGAGAACTGATTTCGACAATTCCTGCTGAAAGAATAGCTGAATGGTTCGAAACACACCAAGATAAGATTTCATCATTACCTCCGCATATTCAAATATTACAGAATGTGCAGCCAGAAGATAATCCAATCATCATGATTGGTAAATTGAAGTAATTATTGGTCGCAACTCAAACTTAAATTAGAAGTATTAGTTCTCTTCAAAAACTATTTTGTCTAAATACAAGCATATTTTTTTCGACCTTGATCATACCCTTTGGGATTATGACGCCAACGCCACCGAGGCCTTGGGTGATTTATACGATCAGTATAATTTCCAAAGACTTGAGCTATTCGATAAAACGGATCTGGCTAAAATATTTTTTGAGGTCAATTACGGCTTATGGGATTTGTATAACATCGGGAAGATTCAGCGACCAGATATCCGTGCGCTTCGGTTTAAAACGATTTTTGAAAAACTAGGGGCTAAAGCTTCGGATATGCCGAAGAATATCGAAGAAGAATATATTCAACTCGCACCAACCAAGGAAAAGGTATTCGACCATGCGCATTTAGTATTAGACTACTTGGCCGAAAAATATCAGTTACATGTGATTACCAATGGTTTCGATGATATTCAATCCACTAAGATGAATAGTTCGGACTTGAGAAAGTATTTTGATGTGGTAGTTACCTCAGAGACCACCGCCTACAGAAAACCGAATAAAGAGATTTTTGAATTGGCTATGAACTTAGCAAAAGCGCCTTTGGAACAATCTATCATGATTGGCGACAACCTTGATTCGGATATAGCAGGAGCAAAAAATGTGGGAATGGATTATGTTTGGTTTAACCCCGAACAGCAACAGACGAATTCCACAATTCAACATGAAATTCAGAACTTAATTGAGCTGAAAAGCATTCTATAAAAGTCGGCTTCATAACAGTAAATTGAAACTGTATATTTGCGACAATCATTTTGATCAAAATAAAAAAGTAAACTATGGCAACTGGATTTTTCAATGTACCCGCCCCAGTCAACGAACCTGTATTAAGCTATGCACCAGGTTCTAAGGAAAGGGAGGAGCTGAAAGCCGCTTTGGCTGAGGCAAGGGCCAAAGAAATAGATGTACCGATGTACATCGGTGGAGAAAAAGTGACTACGGATAATAAAAAACCAATGTCGCCACCACATGATCACCAACATATTTTAGGGCACTTCAATGAAGGTAGTTCTGAGCATGTAACTGCGGCAATTGATGCAGCTATGGCTGCAAAATCTGACTGGGCAGATATGAGCTGGGAGCACAGAGCTTCTATCTTCTTAAAAGCTGCTGAACTTCTTGCAGGTCCTTACAGAGCTAAGATTAATGCAGCGACCATGTTGGGTCAGTCAAAAAATGCATATCAAGCTGAAATTGATGCAGCTTGTGAGTTCATTGACTTTTTGCGTTTCAACGTACAATACATGACTGAGATTTACGCTCAGCAGCCAAATTCGGCACCTGGTATTTGGAACCGTGTGGAGCAGAGACCTTTGGAGGGGTTCGTTTTTGCTTTAACACCTTTCAACTTTACCGCTATTGCAGGTAACCTACCTACTTCTGCGGCCATGATGGGTAACACCATTGTTTGGAAACCATCTAACACGCAGATTTATTCTGCGAATGTGTTAATGGAAGTTTTCCAAGAAGCTGGGGTTCCTGATGGTGTGATTAACCTTGTTTATGTAAATGGCCCAACTGCCGGAGATGTGATTTTCAATCACGCTGATTTTGGTGGCATCCATTTTACGGGAAGTACAGGCGTGTTTCAGCACATCTGGAAAACAATTGGTGAAAACATTTACAAGTACAAATCTTACCCTAGAATCGTTGGAGAAACTGGAGGTAAAGATTTTATCATGGTACACAAATCATCGAATGCTAAAGAAGTGGCAACTGCTATTTCAAGAGGAGCCTTTGAATACCAAGGTCAGAAATGTTCTGCCGCATCTAGAGCCTACATTCCATCGAACCTTTGGGAGGATGTTAAGAAGTACGTTCAAGCTGATTTGGCAACTTTTAAAATGGGACCAACTGAAGACTTTGGAAACTTCATTAATGCGGTTATCGATGAGAAGTCATTCGATAATATTGCAGCCTACATCGATGGGGCAAAAGCTAGCCCTGATGTAGAAATTATTGCAGGTGGAAACTATGACAAGTCAAAAGGCTATTTCGTAGAACCGACTGTATTGTTATCTAAAGATCCGAAATACACGACAATGTGTGAGGAGATTTTCGGCCCTGTAATTACCATTTATGTTTATGAAGAGAATGAGTTTGAAGCGACTATGGCTTTACTTGATTCAACTTCTCCATATGCATTAACAGGTTCTATTTTTAGTAAAGATAGATATGCTGTAGAAAGAGCTACAAAAAGGCTTGAAAACGCTGCTGGTAACTTCTATATCAATGATAAACCAACTGGGGCTGTTGTAGGCCAACAACCATTTGGTGGAGCTAGAGGGTCTGGAACAAATGATAAGGCAGGTTCAATGATTAACTTATTGCGTTGGGTTTCTCCAAGAACAATTAAGGAAACATTTGTACCGCCGAAAGATTACAGATACCCATTCTTGGGAGAAGATTAATTTAAGAAGATAGGGCTCCGTTTTACGGAGCCTTTTTTATTTTAGAATATGGAAAAGGAGATAAAAGAAGTACGTCATTTTTTTGATGTTGAGGTACCCGCCTTGTTAGATAACCTGTCGCAAGAGGATGCACCGAATTGGGGATTAATGACGCCGCACCACATGCTTGAACACCTTATTGTCACTTTTAAAATGTCAATCGGGAGAATTAACATTCCTGTAGTTTCTAAGGAAGAAGATTTTCCAAGATTGAAAGCCTACTTGATGAAAGATAGCCCAATGAGGCGATCCGTTCCATCGCCCACCGGTAAAAATGAATTGCAACCACTGAGGTCGGCTAATTTAGAAGAGGCGAAGGCCAAATTGCTTAAAGAAATAGAAAGCTTTGTCGGCTTCATGGACAGTAATCCGGAATTTTTAGCCAACCATCCATATGGTGGGCCTATGACTGCTCAAGAATGGTTTCTTTTCCATAGGAAACACTTTAAGCATCATTTTATT
This sequence comes from Roseivirga sp., assembly GCF_049099775.1. Lineage (GTDB taxonomy): Bacteria > Bacteroidota > Bacteroidia > Cytophagales > Cyclobacteriaceae > Roseivirga. The sequence continues at coordinate 360,338 of NZ_JAGDZM010000007.1, forward strand.
CAATTTGGTTTAATGGCAGATTATGAGTCTTGACCATTTTCAAAGGCTAGAAAACCTTTTTCATTCGGCACCAATTCAAGACATGCTTTCAGGAGCACAGATGAAAGTCGGTAAAGGTAAGTCGGTGTATACCCTTAATATAAAACCAGCTTATTTCCATGCGGCAGAAGCTATGCATGGTGCCATCTACTTTAAGCTATTGGATGACGCGGCTTATTTTGCCGCTGCTTCACTAGAGTTAGATTTTTTTCTACTCACTAAATCCTACACCATACAATTTATTCGTCCTGTGCAAGTGGATGCATTAACAGCCAAAGGGAAAATTGTGAAAGTTGATGGCCAATCTTTTGTCGCTAAATCTGAAATAGTGAATAGCAAAGGAAAAGTTGTTGCCCATGGTGAAGGCGTGTTTGTGCGGAGCAAAAAACCACTGCTAGAACAAGCGGGCTATGTCAAATTATGACATCTGAAGAGATGAAATATCAGACAGTCAGCGTGTTGTATTTTTAGTTAATCGATTAACCAGCATATTTTCCACACACCCTTTCTTTCCAACCGTTCAGGTTTATGCCCACTATGTGCTGTAACTTTTTACCTTTCTTGGAGTCTTTATTAAAGATTACATTAAACTCAAATCAGGTCAATATGAAAAAAATCGCAGCAGCACTACTATTAGTCATGGTAGGTGCATCACTATCAGCACAATCAAAAGTTCGAGAAAAGGATATTCTTGGGCAATGGGATCTTGTTATCGATGTAGATGAGGCAAGAGATGAAATTGAAGAGGAGCTCGAAGAGGAAGAATCTTGGATTGCTCGAAGATTTGCTAGAGGCATCAGCAACTTTGCATTAGATATTGTTGAAAGCATCGACATTAGGTTCGACTTTAGAGAAGATGGCGAATTGAAAATGTCATTGAACGTTTTAGGAGAAAGGGAAGTAGAGTATCTAGAGTGGTTCATCAATAAAGATGGCGAGCTAATCATCGAAGATGACGATAGCGACAGAAGAAGAGGAAGGAATAATAGATCGTTTCATTTCTCTAATGACGACGATGTATGGTTGATGAAAGACGGAAAACTTCAGGCGTTTGAGAAAACAAGAAGAGGTCGTCTTGAAATTAAAGAAGAGGTTTACTTGAAGAAAAGATAGATAACAAAGCTTAAAGAAAAAGGCTCGCAAACTTAGTTTGCGAGCCTTTTTTGTTGCCGTTAAACCACAGGGTCTAACTAGCGTAGTACTTCAGTTTTTCATAAGTAGCACTATCCATTTCTGCGATTTTTTCAAGATTATGGTTTTTGTAATAGTGCTCTCGGAGTTCCAATAACTCATCATATGGTCCTCTTGGTGCTATTAGTTTCACAATAATAGGTGTACATTCTAGCATAATGAACAGCAGCATTATAAAAACATTAGCAATGAAAATGGCTCGGTTCTCTTCGCCAAGAATACGAAGTGCCTCTAGTTGCGCCGCCATACCATTCCAAGGGTTTCTCTTAATCTGACTCAACTCCTCTTCTTTTTGCTTTATTAGCACATCATATTGCGCTTCTTTTGTTTCAATAGTGGGTCTGTTTAATCGCACTAAATTGTCCAATTCAAGCTGTGCTTGATCGGCATCGGCTTTTTTCAATTGATAGATAGGACCTGCTGATCTTCTCATAGAACCACCAGTACCGTCCGCTTCGCGTCGGGCTGCATCGGCCAGTTCATTTCTGGTGACTGTTTTTTCGCTGATTTCCTTTTTTAGTTGAGCAATCTGACTTTGTAGGTTCTCGCCACTTGTCTTATACCTTTCTTCTATTGCGGCAATCTCATTTTGGAAGATGTCTTCCTCCAACAAAACCAATTTCCGATCTATTTCTTTTGAGAAGATTTTTAACTCCAGGGGTTTTGAAATCACAATGGCGAGCATCACGGCCAAGAGAATTCTGGGAGAAGCGATAAATAATTCTTTGAACCATCCGCCTTTTTTCTTGCGCATAGTAGACACGATAAAACGATCTAAATTGAAGATAATGATACCCCAAATAATGCCAAATACCGTTGCCCATATGGCATTGTCAAAAACAGTATGGAATGCATAGCCTCCGGAAAGAGAAGCAAGTAAACCTGTAAAAAATACAGCGGCACCCATTCCTGTATACTTTGATGCATCGGTAGGGCAGCGTTTTAATAGTGAGCGATTGGTTCCTGCACAGAACCAGAAAAATTCTTTGAGTGATTTCATAGATGTTGCCTTTGAGTTCCCCAGCAAAAAATGTTGTTGGGTAATGGTCTTCACATTTCAACATGAGACATCAGTCTGTAGGAAGAGGTTGCTAAGACACAAGTAATAAATGCAACGCAACGAAATTCAATATGTTGTGTAAACTAGTACCTTTTTATGCATAGTACCTATTTTTAATGATAAACAAGCCTAATTAGCTGATATACAATAATAATTATAAACCGTATTTATCGATTAGGTAGATCATTGATGCCATAGCCGCTGCACCTAATTCAAGTTCACGCTGGTTAACGACTTCGAAATTATCGATACCTGTATGGTGGTATTTGAAGTATCGCTGACTATCTGGTAAATACCCGATGGTAGGAACATCTTGAGTTCTTAATGGACTAATATCAGCGCCACCGCCGCCTCGTTTTAATTGATGAATGCCGTAGGGGGTAAATAATGGCTGCCAAGAAAGTAGCTTGTCTTGTTGAGCTTTAGTGCCTGTTATGCCGAAGCCTATCGGTAAGAATCCACCGCGATCTGACTCTAGCGCTGCAATGTGATTTTCATTAAGTTCCTCTGCTATTTCGGCATATTTGCGTCCACCCATCAATCCATTCTCTTCATTCATGAACATAACAGCCCGAATGGTACGCTTTGGCTTATATCCAATCGCTTGTATTAAACGAAGCACTTCAATGGACTGAACACAGCCAGCACCATCATCATGCGCGCCTTCTGAAAGATCCCAAGAATCTAGATGTCCACCAACTACAATAATTTCTTCGGGATGCTCTGTACCTTTAATTTCTCCGACTACGTTGTAAGACAAAACGTCATCCAGCATTTGGGCATGTGTTTCGAAATAAAAGTTTAGCGCTTTGTCATCTTCCAATAAAGCACTCAATTGATTGGCACCATTCGTACTGATGGCCACAGCCGGTATTTTCGGCACATTTAGGGCATATCGTGTTCCTCCTGTATGTGGAACGTCATCATTGAAAGAGCTCAGCGATCGAACTACTACCCCAATTGCTCCATACTTTGCAGCTTCCGAAGGTCCTGCACCTCTTTGGTTAGAAGCGCCACTATAAGCACGGAACGTATCCATCAATTTAGGATCCATCGGTCGATTGAAGAACACAATCTTTCCTGCTACTCCAGCACGACCTAACTTGGCCAGTTCTTGAAAATCTTGAACTTCTACTACTTCTCCAACAACACCTTTGGCACCCGTGCCCACTGAATTGCCAAGTGCCACTACGTTCATTGAAACGGTGCCTAGCTTTTTGGAATTTACAACACGGCCAATTTCTTTCTTCCCTCGAACCCAGTGCGGCACCATGACTGGTTGCAAGTATACAGTGTCAAAACCATAGGCCTTCATTTGCTGTCGGCTCCATTCAACAGCGGCTGCCGCTTGAGGAGACCCACTTAGCCTACCACCAATATTTTTAGTAAGGTATCGGAGCATTTCATAACTCTCGCCTCGTTCAAGTGCCTCATCAAATAGCTTTCTGATTTGAGCTGCGTCTTGTTTGTCTTGAGCAAAAGCTATACTTGAAAAGAATAGGATAAGGAGGGCTACAAAAATTCTCATGTCTAAGGTTCAATTTTGATTTGAAACCTACTCAGTCAATGATTTCGGCTTCTTCTAAAATATACATAAGCTTTAAAGGATCGTCGCCATTGATGGTCAACTTACCTTTAACTTTTACGCGATCTTCTGTAAAGGAAAGATCCTTTTTTAAAAATACCTCTACTACGGTTTCAGGACCTGCACCACCACAAAAAAAGCAGTTGGCAAAAGGGAGTGCCGATAGCACAAAGTAGTTCTTGCCTCTAAGTTCATCTAACGGAATCATCCAACCCTGAAGCGTAATTTCTTTACCGTTTATTTCTTTAACCTCCTTGCTGAAGGTTGGGAAGTCAATCTCGTAGTTCAGCGTTTCGTCAAAGCGCTTCTCTATGGTTACTTTGGCTAGGGTTTTCCAAGTATTCTCCTTTTGTGCCGAACTAAATTGTAGCCCTGCGAATAGAAAAACGAGAAGTAAGAAAATTGATCTTATCACTACTTGATCAAATCTAGGATTCTATCGAAACGAATGTTTTGGAAGAAACCAGCATCAGGATTGGTTCTGTCCATAGACCAGAAGATAAATAGTGGTTTTCCCACAATATGATCTTCGGGCACTAAACCCCATGTTCTCGAATCTTCAGAGTTATGGCGGTTGTCACCAATCATAAAATAATACCCTTGCTTGAAGGTATAGCTAGTCACTTTTTCACCATCAATGAATACTTCATTACCATTGATCTGCACGTCATCGTTATGCTCATAGTGTTCTATCGCTTCACCATAAAGCGCAATGTTTTTTGGCGTTAGCTCAATAGTTTCTCCCTCTTCAGGCATTTTCAGAGGCCCGAAGAAATCACGTGTCCAATTAAAGCCCGGTGCTTGAGGAAATAACCCGCTTTCTTCACCTGTTGCGTAGGTTATTTCTTCTACACTTTTTATGAAAGGCAGTTTGGCTAACTGATCCGCCTTTTCATTTGTGGTGAATATCTTAAAGCCGAGTTTATCTCTAAATGGGTAGTTCGGTATCGCTGTAGTTGCGTAGGTATCACTTGGATTGTCATCGTAATAATCAGTAATACCAATTTCCCTCATGTATCTTGGGTGAACTCCTTGATCAGCCTGAACAAAGAAGCTAGTAAGCATGCCAGGAGGGTTTTCAACAGCTTCGCCATTGATGAATATCTGCTTATTTCTTACTTCAAAAACGTCTCCCGGAGTCGCCATACAACGTTTTACGTAGAAGGTCTTAATATCCAGTGGAAAGCCTTTGTCATAATCCGGAGGATAATTAAATACCACAGGTTCGCCCGCCCTTACACTTCTAAGTCCCGGTAACCTGAAAGTAGGTACCTGTAAGATTTTGGAATAAGAAGGGATGTTCGTTCCCCAGAACTTCTGATGCGCCAATGGAAATTGGATCAGTGTTTTTGGCGTTCTTGGTCCAAAATGAATTTTGCTTACAAATAAGTGATCTCCTATGAGCATGGAATTTTCCATTGAACCAGTAGGTATGGCATAAGCTTCAATGAAAAACATTCGGATGATTGTCACGGCAATCAGTGCAAACAAAATGTCGTTGATTAACTCTCTGAAAAAGCCCTTTTTGGCTTCTGGTTCTGAATCTGTTTCAACTTTTGGTTTGCGCTTTAAGAAATCAAGCATTAGCTAAATATTAGGCTTTAAGTAAGCGGTAAAGATATTATTTATTTATCAAAAACTGACGTCTTGGAAAATGACAGACTAAATGATAACGCAGAAAACCTTTAAGAGGTTTTTTCAACTTCTACACGATTGGTTTTATTAATTAAGTCAGCTTCCGTTACTTAGCTCATGAATAGAGAAAAGCATGATCAGTATAGATAATCTTAGTTTCGGATATTCAGCGCAAAAAGTCCTTGCTATTCCACATATGGAGGTAAAAGAGACTGAGCATTTGCTGATTTTGGGCAACTCTGGTAGTGGTAAAACTACGTTACTCCATATTCTAGGAGGCCTGCTGGAACCAAAAGAGGGCAAAGTAGTGATTGGTAATACTGATTTATACGGTCTATCAGCGCAGCAACGTGATAAATATCGCGGACAAAATATCGGTCTGGTATTTCAAAAGGCACACCTTATTAGCGCTCTCTCAGTGGGCGACAATTTGCTCTTGGCACAGTACTTATCGGGAACAGCACAGGATAAAGGCCGTGTTTATGAAGTTTTAGATGAGTTAAATCTGGCGCACAAAGTCGATAAAAAGGTAAGGACATTAAGTCAAGGAGAACAACAGCGGGTAACCATCGCAAGAGCGTTACTGAACAGGCCAAGATTAATCTTAGCAGATGAACCTACGGCAAGCCTCGATGATGAAAATGCAATGAAAGTATTGACCCTCTTGAAAGGTCAGGCAGAAAAATATAATGCATCCTTGCTGATTGCCACCCACGACCAAAGGGTGAAAGACGAATTTGAGCTAACACTTAACCTCAATACCCAATGAATTTGATATCGTTAAGTTGGAGCTACATTAAGGCAAAACCGCTAAGCACATTGCTCAATGTGTTATTAATGAGTTTGGGCATTGCCATTATTCTAGTGCTCATTTTATTGAGCAGTCAACTAGAAGAAAACCTTTCTAAGAATAAAAGAGGAATAGATTTAGTAGTAGGTGCAAAAGGAAGTCCGCTTCAACTCATTTTGGCCAATGTTTACCATATCGATTTCCCAACAGGGAATATAAAATTAGATGAGGCGAAAAACCTTACTAGAAATAGGTTGGTAAAATCTGCCATACCATTGGCATTAGGAGATAATTATGCTGGTTTTAGAATTGTAGGGACTAATCATGATTATGTCAACCTTTATAGCGGAGAAATTGGGTCTGGGGCTTTGTGGAAGAATAATATGGATGTGGTTTTAGGAGCTAACGCGGCTGAAAAACTGAACATGAAGGAGGGGGATGAGTTCTTTGGAGCGCATGGCTTATCAGTGGCCGACTTAGAACACGACGAGCAGATTTATCATATTGTAGGCGTATTAAAGAAAAGTGGTAGTGTGCTTGATAACCTTATTTTAACCAATATTGAGAGTGTTTGGGCAGTGCATGATCATGATGAAACTGAAGAAGAAGGTCACGATGAGCATGAAATTCATGGAGAAGGGAGTGCTTGGGAAACGGGTTTGCCTGAGGGCGACGAAGATGCAGAAATAACATCGATGCTTATTAAATACCGCTCGCCGATGGGTGCAGTTCAGATGCCTAGAATGATTAATGCCAATACCAATATGCAAGCCGCATCGCCAGCCTTTGAAACACAGCGCCTTTTTTCTTTGTTAGGCATTGGAGTAGATATGCTGAGGAGTTTTGCCTATATCATCATTGTTATAGCAGGCTTAAGTATTTTTATCTCCTTATATAATGCATTAAAAGATCGGAAATACGATTTGGCGATCATGCGATCGCTTGGTGCAGCAAGAATAAAACTATTTGTTCATGTAGTTCTGGAAGGTATTATTATTACTGTAATTGGCGGACTTTTGGGAATGGTTTTGGGACATGGGTTGATGGAAATACTAGCCAATTCCTACGAGAAATCGGATGATATTGGTATAACAGGATTGATTTTTGTGAACCAAGAACTGTATGTATTGCTTATAAGTGTGGGTATAGGGGTGATAGCTTCTTTAATTCCTGCGTTTAATGCTTATAAGACCGATATATCTAAGGTATTAGCAGAAGAATAATTATTAAGACATGAGAAAGACATTGATTTTATTACTGATTTCAATTTTTACGCTTCCAGGCATAGCCCAAGACGTAAAGATGAAAGGCGCTAAACTATGGAAGACTTTAGCCGATGTTAGTTATGACATTAAGCAAGATGAGTATGGAGATGTTTTTGTCCCTGTATTTGGAAAGCAGATCAAAGGAGTAGCTGATCAGATTGTGGAGATTGATGGCTTTATTATTCCTTTCGATGGTATGTTCAAGCCAACTGAACTCATTATCTCATCCCTACCAATTAGCGAGTGTTTCTTCTGTGGTTCTGGAGGCCCAGAAACAGTTATGGAGATTTCCATGAAGGAGAAAATAAAATACACGACAAAACGTGTAAAAATCAGAGGAAAACTGAAACTTAATGCTGACAATCCCGATAAGTTAATGTATCAATTGGTAGAGGGCGTATTTGTTGGTTTAGCTGATTCTAGCTACTAGGGTTGCCCAAATTTTAAGAGATATGAAGAAGTTTCTCTCAATAGTATTTGTAGCATTAATCACGGTGTCTTGCGGAGGCGGATATGACCGAATGGCTGAACGTGATAAAATCATAGATGTTCACGATGAAGTGATGCCCAAACTAGGCGAGGTGATGAACCTTAGAAAACAAGTGCTGGCCAAATCACAAGAGGCTAATGACGAAGCGGCTGCCGCTGATTTAAGAGACCTTGCCGCTGAACTAGAAGCTGCCAGAAAAGGAATGATGACTTGGATGAATGATTGGTCTAAAACATCGAAAGAGCATGTCAATGGCGTGACTTCAGAAGAAGCCCAGAAGTCCTATTTTGCGGCAGAAATGAAGCGTATCACCAAAGTTAAAGAGGATATTAATTCTGCTATTACTTCTGCCAAGGAAGTCCTGAAATAGACTTTAAAAGGCTCTAAAAGTAATTCTCAAATTCATCGTCGCATCTACTGGTTTACCATCAAGTTCGGCTGGGTTCCACCTCGGTGAAAGATTAATTACTCTTATCCCTTCTTGGCCCAAACTCGGGTGAGTACTTTCAATTACCTTTGGCAACACAATGCGTCCATCTGATAAAACAACGAATGAAATTTTAACTTCACCCCGTCCATACCTTTTAGCTGCAGTAGGGTATTTCAAGTGCTTTCTCAGGTGTGCATTCCAATTATCCATACCACCAGGAAATTCTGGTGAAGTTTCAACGCTGATCCTTAAACTGTCTGCGGATGCTTTATCTTTTTTGACTGGAAAGGGGCGATCTCTTGTTTGAAGTAATTTGCCAAGTGCATCATACTCTTCTAGTTTTGTAATGGACTGTTCTTGATCATAAAAAACCCAAAAATCAGATCGATTGTCATCTTTAAATTTGCCTTCCATCATCAGGTTTCCGTTTCTATGAAACCGCTGATATAGACCTTCTTTGACTCCTTTTTTATAGGTGAAGGTTTCTAATAGCCTGCCATTTTTTGCATACCGCTTGGCGATACCAATGATTCTCTTTTTTCTATCTAAAGGCCTTATTAAATAGGTCAGAAATTCTTTTGATGGGTCTACTACAGCACCTTCTCGGTCTAAATAAACGGTATCAACTTTTTGTTTTTGAGCTAAAGTCGAAGAGCTTAATATCAGGCTTAAGGTAAGGAGAGTATATAGTTTGCGATTCATTCATTATGGTTTATTGGACTTCAGATAATCTTCTACTTCCTTCAAGGACAATACTTTGGATTCATTTCCCCATGCATTGGAAATGTAAACCTGAAGTTCAAGTATTTCAAAAGGAGTTAGACTAGGATTGCCCGGCATGGGCTGGTTATACTCTTGTCCGTTAACCAATATTGGCCCTTTCATTCCATACTTTATGATTCTTGAAGTGGCCAGGATATTATTAAGTAAATAGTCAGCGTCTTTTAGCGGAGGGATTAGCTTGCCAAGCCCCTGACCATCTTCCATATGACAATTTATGCAATACCTTGTGTAAAGTTGTTGCCCAACCGCAAAAAGTTTGAGCTCTTCTCTGCTTAAACGATCTTGAACATTTTGATTATCACTCTTTTCAGAACTACCTCCACAACTTATCAATCCAAAAAACGAAATGAAAATCAACGAAAAGGCAATTCTTGTAATTGGTGATAAATGCTTATTCATGTTCTGCCAATAGTTTAGGAATATCATTGATGAGCGCACTGACTTCTATGGGTTTAGTACCATCATAAATCCCGCGTATTCTTCTTTCCTGATCGATTAGAATGAATGCGCCACTGTGAATAAAACCTCCAGGGGCGTCAGCATCTTCGCCTACGGGTACTAAATAGCCATCGGCGCTACCAATTTCGTATATCTCGTCTTGGTTGCCAGTAACAAATTTCCAAACATCACTATTCGGAATGCCCAATCGCATAGAGAAATCTTTAAGATAGGCCACGGTATCGTGTTCTGGGTCTATCGTATGAGATAATATGCCAAAATCCGAGTTGTCTTTAAACTCCTCATATACCCTAAGCATTTGTTGCTTCATAATTGGGCAAATGGTTGGGCAGGTACCAAAAAAGAAATCCGCTACATAGACCTTGCCTTCAAAAGTACTCGGGGTTACAGTTAGGCTATCTTGGTCTGTAAATGAAAAGTCAGGAATGGTATGATAAACAGTATCAATGCTTCCGTTTACTTCTTTGTATTCTGTTCTACCCAAAATAGGTAGCTGTTGAGTGTTTTTAGAACCACAAGATAGTGCACTGCCTATAAGTAGCGTTGCCAAAGCTATTTTTAAACTCTTCTTCATTTCCTTATCCCTCTTTTTTACTTCTAATTCGTTTGTACATTTTGATCCCAATCATTAATGCAATGGCTACTAAGAAAAAGCCGAGCGTTCCTTTGATCCAATCAAGTTCATTTTTTAACACTATTATAAACACGACTGATATCATGATTAACGTAGAAATTTCATTCCAAATTCTAAGCTGATTAGAGGAATAGCGCATCACGTCGTTTTGAAGTTGTTTAAATAGTTTATGACATAAAAAGTGATAGATGTATAGAATCACTACAAACGTGAGTTTTATGTGCATAAAAGGCAGTTCCAACATGGCTGGATACTGGTAAATCATGGTGCTCCCGAGAATCAAGGTAATGATTGCCGATGGCCAAGCGATAATAAACCATAATCGGCTGGTCATTAGTTTCAGTTGATCACCCAGAATAGTTCTGTCTGGCTCAGGTTTGTCCAATGCTTCCCTTTGATAAACGAAGAGTCTCACGATGTAGAAGAGCCCTGCAAACCAGGTGACAATGAATATTATATGAAGTGATTTGATATAAAGATCTGCCATAATTTCCTGATGCAAAGATATGCAGTAATTGCCTAAATAGTCTGTCTATTTTAGTTAATAAGATGTTAATGCACTTAGTTCGACTTAGACTATAAAAGTTAATCCTAAACCTTTGTCTTGGTATAGGAAACTTTCGAAAAATAGGATTTGAATTATATTGCAGGCGCTTTAGTAGCTTGAATTGTAATTTCTTGACCCACTTCAATAACTCCTTCTTTAGCTGGGATAAAATTCTCTCCAAATAGAATTTTGTACCCGACTTTTCTATAGCTGGCTAGGCTCTTCAGTGGTTCTTTCCCTTTCAATCCAGTTTCAATGTTAATAGTCGTCATAACACAGCGCGCACATGGTTTTACACCATAAAGTTTCACTTCACCGATCTCTATTTCGCGCAAGGAATCTTCTTGATGTGCTGTGGCACCAGAAACTATAATATTGGCTCTGAACCTATTCATTGGAATATGCTCTTCCGTTTTTTCATTGAGAAGTGCCAAAGAAGCCTCACTGATCATTAATATCGGATAGCCATCTGCATAGCTCACTTCATCGGACGGACTTAACGCATACCGTTGATCGGCAGGTCTAACACCTTTTTTATGCATAAAAAGTAGCCTAACCTGCTTTCCTAAAAAATCGCTAAACCATTCGTCTGCTTCTTCCGATACTGGCTTTCCCGTACATTGATCATCCCAAACAGAAACCTCTATTGGGTCAGAATCCGGCTCAGTCAAACTAAAACTTAGTGATTCTTTTTTCCCATGCTTATGGCTTATGGTAATGGAATGAGAATTGATAGCTGGCTGTAAGAAGTTCATTTCAGGAAATTCTCGCTGATTCACGAAAACACCCTCCATATCTACTAATACCCACCTACGATCATATTGTAGACCTCGTTTTTCAACCTGAGCTTTTTTGAGCTGAATTCCTGCTAAGGATTTGATAGGATAAATCCATAGGTCACTGATTTTGAGCGTTGACATAAGTGTAAGGTTTACTCATCGAAATTAATCACTCTAAAGAAAGGAATTTATAATATTACTGATTTAATCTATCTCCAATATTGGTATCTACTCACTGATGTCAAGTTAAGGTTGTACCCGTACCAAGTGTTTTGGGAAAGTAATAAGTTCGGATAGACTTTTTGAAAAGTATAATTATTCACTTTTTTATCGTCTAAGGCTACTTGAACATGCCAAACACTATCGCGATCGCTTACTTGAAATTTAGCATCATATATCGATGGCTTACGTGTTTTTGTATTGATCTGTGAGTCAACCACTTTTTTCTCAAAGGTTAGACCATCTTCAAATTTGAGCGACCGTAGGAGATAGCTCAGTTGATCTGCCCAAAGAAGATTAGTGCCAGCTAAAGCCATTCTTCCATCGCCATAACCATCGAAATAGCTATTGTAATCATACTCATACCCTGAAGGAGTCAATTCAAATTGCTTGAAGGTATTTCCACACCATTCTTGACCTGTGTGAGTCATTTTATGTAGTTGTTCGGGATTTTCACGTTTAAAAAATAGACTTGTCAGGAAATGATAAGGGTAATTTTCTGTTTCGAACCTCGCAAACATATTAACTTTCATTACACTGAATAAATCATCGCGCTGATAGTCGTTGGTCTTTACATTAAAGCCTTTGTTAAACTCTTCTTTTACAGTAATTAAGACATTGTCGAACGCTCTTACTTTACCATAAACCACCATTTCTGCATCATAATGAGCGACTTCGGCTTGCCCATCTTCCCAGATTTTATCCATAGCCCAATTATGGTTGAAAACTTCGCTATTAGGATAGTTTATTTCCTCTGTTTTAGTTTCCTGATTTTGACATGAAACGAAAAGTGCAAAAAGCAGAATGGGAATAATGTTTCTCATAGTCTTAAGTAATTGAAGTCAGAATGTGATTTGCCCACGGGCCCAAATCGGACTCAGTATCTATGTCGTTCAGGGTTGGGAGTATTTGGTAAGTCATTCCTAGCGACTTGAAATCTTCGATGGTATCGGAGCCAACGGTTTCAGTACTCCAATTCTTGTTTTCGAAAAGTAGACTATTCATCTCTGATATGCCCAACAGGTAATAGCCACCATCTTCAGCAGGACCTAAAACGGCTTGATTGTTTTGTAGTTCTTGGAATGCCGATCTCAATTGGTCTTGTGTAAGGTCATAGCAGTCGCTACCAATAATGCAAACGCGCTCATAACCATCGGTGAAAGCTTGCTGAAATACTGCGGATATTTTTTCTCCGAGATTCCCTTCGATTTGTAGGCCTTTGTAGAACAGATTGTTTTGCCACAAGTCACTTTCATCAATAAAATCGGAGTAATAGACGATTCTGTCTACATCTAAATTGATGGTTTCTTGTTTTGTTTTTTCTAAGAGTAACTCATAAATGGCCAATGCTTTCTCTTTACCCACAGTAGCCGCAAGGCGTGTTTTGGCTTTGCCTAATTTGGGGTTCTTTACGAAAATAATGAGGAGCTCTTTTGACATGGCTAATAAATGGCCTTACCCTTTTTTAGAAACGTACCGAAGAAGCGATTATAAACATGGACTTCTTCAGTATTTGAATTTTCAGCATTTACCATCGGTAAACTTGCATTAGACCAACCGATAAGCCCGTTTTTTAGTTCGTAAACTTCATTAAAGCCTTGCTTCTGCAACTGCTTGGCCAGCTTGTTACTTCTTAAAGAAACGGTACAATAGAGGAGTATAGGTTCGTTTTTATCTAAGTCTCCTAAAAGATCTTTTTCGTACCGAACGGCACCGTTTAAATGACTTACGGTGTATTCATATTCGTCGCGCACATCCAAAATAGTCATAGACTTTTCCCTCAACAGGTCTAATGCCTCTTCTGCTTTAATTCTTTTCACCTTTTCCATGTTAAATACAGTATAGACCCCTCGATGATATGCCAGAAATGAAAAAAGCACCATAATAATGGTAAGACTTAATAAGATGTACTTTTTCCGCTTCATGTTTCGAATGGTCAAATTTACTACTTCTTTCAAAGCGAATTGTTCGAGTTATGTACAATTCGAGTTTCAGGATGTGTAACTGACATTTGATTTATGCTTACCTTGGGCTAGAGAAGATGAAGCGAAGTAAACTTAGCACGGAGGCATATATTAAAGGGGTATTGAGTGGAGACAGAATTGTGCTCAGTCGTGCCATAACTTTATGCGAGAGTCATAAGCCAGAAGATGTAAGTCAGGCGGAGGAAGTGCTAACGGCAATTATGCCGCATACCGGCAATGCTATAAGAATAGGAATTACGGGTGTGCCAGGTGTTGGTAAGAGTACTTTTATTGAAGCTTTCGGAGAATTAGTTACGCAAAAGAATAAGACGCTAGCCGTGCTTACTATAGACCCGAGTAGTCAGAAAACGCGCGGTAGTATTTTGGGTGATAAAACTCGGATGGAGGAGCTTTCTAGAAATCCGAACGCTTTCATTAGGCCTTCTGCTTCAGGTTCAGCACTGGGAGGGGTAAGCAGTAAAACGCGATCGGTGATGCTTTTATGTGAAGCAGCAGGTTTTGACGTTATTTTTATTGAAACCGTAGGTGTTGGTCAGTCTGAAACGCTAGTCCACGGTATGGTCGATTTTTTCCTATTACTCATGTTAGCCGGTGCAGGTGATGAGCTTCAAGGCATTAAAAAGGGGATTATGGAAATGGCCGATGCCGTTGTCATCAACAAAGCTGATGGTGATAATAAATCGGCAGCAAAACGGGCTAAAGTCGACTATCAGAATGCCTTACACTTATTTCCTAAGGATGAATCCGGTTGGTCTCCGAAAGTAAACTTGTGTTCGGCCTTAGAAAAAACTGGTTTAGAAGAAGTTTGGGGTATGATTTTGAAACAGCAAGATCATGTTAAACAGTCGGGTTTCTTCCAAATGAACCGCCAAAGACAACAAATCAATTGGTTAAAGGAAAATGTCAGCGAATTATTAGAGACGGCATTCTATCAAAACAATGAAATTCAATCCGTTTTGGAAGGCATTGTACAAAAGGTGGAAAAGGGTGAACTGCCTGCGATGAACGCGGCGAATTTACTGATGAGGAAATTCTTAGATAAAAAGTAATAAGGCCCTTTTGGCCTTAATCATAACCGCTCTAAAAATAATGTTCCCTTGCTCTTCCGAGTATTACTTCTTCTGAACAAGGGATATAATCGGTCATGATTATATGCTTATCTATCTACTTCTTCTTTTTACGCTAGACGCTCCTGAAGTATCCATTTTTAATGTAGGATCACCTTTATAGTAAATACTTGAGGCACCCGATGCTCTAACGTCTAAATTGTCGCTTACAGAAAGACTAGCATTACTAGCACCATTTACACGAAGAACCGCTGTTTCACTTTTTAAGTCAAATGCTCTATAGATGGAAGAGCCAGACATTCTAACATTTTGGTCTCTCGCAGTTCCTTCCATGTTGACTACACACGCACCTGAAGCTTCTAAGTTTAAGTCATTAGTCTCTATTTCCAATTTGGCAACAGAAGCTCCCGATAACTCAACTTGCAATCGATCACTTTTAATGATATCTAAGGTGCGTATACTAGCGGCACCGCTTACATTGATCTTATCTAAAGTTTTAACCGTAATAAATGCTTTAGCAGAACTTTTCATTCTCCTTTGCCTCCTACTCCAGTTACCGTTATCTAGTTTTATTATTAACGTACCATTTCTTACTTCAGTGACAAGGTACTCTCTAAACTCTTCTTCTATTTCAACCTCAAGAGACTCTTCATTTCCAACGCTTATTTCAACTACAAATGCATTGCTAACACTTAGAGCATGAAAGTCAGAAACACTTATTTTCTCTCTACTTTGGGCAAATGAAAGGCTTGCTATCATCAAGAAAGCTATGGCCATCATTGCAGGTCGTAAAGCGTTTATTTTCATTTTGTTCATCGTATTATCGATTATTTGCATTAAAGATAATATTGCCTAGCGAAGGTTGCATGCTCTTAGCAAAATCTTTTCCCCGTTGTGAGACTTTAGTCCACCGAATATTTTAAATTATCAACCACTATTTTTTATTCAGGTCTCTGGTACGACATAACCCCGGAACCAAAGGGTATATTTTTATAATTATAAGCCTGCTATGCAACACATTGTTATTATAGGAAATGGTATTTCCGGAATTACTACCGCACGTCATATCAGAAAGAAGAGTGATCACCGTATTACAGTAATTTCTGCAGAGACTGACCATTTTTACTCTCGAACAGCCCTAATGTACATTTACATGGGCCATATGAAATATGAACACACCAAGCCCTATGAAGATTGGTTTTGGGAGAAGAATAGGATTGAACTCAAAAGAGCCTATGTACAAAACGTAGATACTGGAAATAAAACACTCTCTTTTGCCCATGGTGAGACCATGGTTTATGACAAGCTCGTGCTCGCTACTGGTTCTAAGTCAAATAAATTTGGCTGGCCGGGTCAAGACTTAAAGGCGGTACAAGGTTTATACAATTACCAAGACCTAGAAAATATGGAAACCTACACCAAGGATATTTCTAGGGCCGTAATTGTAGGTGGAGGCTTGATCGGTATAGAAATGGCTGAAATGCTTTTGAGTAGAAATATTCCAGTAACGTTTTTAGTGCGTGAAGGAAGCTTCTGGAATAATGTGTTGCCAGAAGGTGAATCTCAGATGATAAACCGTCACATTAAAGAGCATCATGTCGACTTAAGGCTAAGTACAAATCTTAAGGAAATTCTTTCCGATGAAATTGGAAGAGCAAGGGCTATCGTCACGGATTCAGGTGAAGAAATACCATGTCAATTTGTAGGCTTAACGGCAGGTGTTTCACCTAACATTGGTTTTCTAGAAGGTTCTGGGATCGAAACCAACCGTGGAATTATGGTTGATCCATATTTGGAAACCAATGTTAAAGATGTTTTTGCAGCTGGTGATTGCGCAGAGTTTCGCGAAACGAATGGTGAAAGAAGAAACTTAGAACAAGTTTGGTATACAGGTAGAATGATGGGCGAAGTACTCGCTGAAACCATCTGCAATAAACCCACTAAATATAACCCAGGGCACTGGTTTAATTCAGCCAAGTTCTTCGATATAGAATACCAGACTTATGGTTGGGTATGGGCTAAGCCGAAAGAGAATGAAAACGACTTTTACTGGGAGCATGAAGGCGGGAAAATCTGCCTTAGACTGCGCTGGGATAAGGAAACGGATAAACTATTGGGTGTAAATAACTTTGGCTTCCGCTTAAGACATCACGCTTTTGATAAATGGTTTAAAGAAGAACGAACCGTTCAGTACGTTTTAGCGCATTTGAAAGATGCCAACTTCGATCCTGAGTTTTACAAGCACCATGAAGAGGCGATCGTCAATCAGTTTAATACTGAAAATGGAACCAATATCAGCTTGAAGAAGAAGAGCTGGAAAAGAATTTTACAATTAGTCTCAAATTAGAATTACAAGAAATATGTCATCAGTAGATCCAAGTTTATCTATCGCTAACCCCGACTTGAAGGATGCAGATGCTATCCAAAAAGGTGGTTTGGCACTTGCTGGTTTGGGAGTTTTAGTACTCTTTTTATCTTGGGGAGGTGTCGCAATTCCCCCTTCAATCGGTCTTCCAATTGCCTTACTAGGCATTTTGGTCGGAACAGTTATTTACTCCGCAAGGCTTTACTTAAAACAACCAGAAGGCATTAAGAATAATGGCGTTTGGTTTAAGAGCCTTACAAGTAGAGGTGTTTTAGGTTGGGTAGCCGGTATTGTCCTTACAGGTTTTTACGTATTGCTTTATTGGTTTCCAGAATATATCGGTTTTAAAGCTTCAGGGAATGAAGGTTTTGTAGCCTTATTCGATCCGCTAAGTATGTTTTTTAAAGGAAAACCTGCCAGTCAATGGTTTCTTTACGGAACACTTTATACCCTGTGTATTACTGCACTGGGCGTTAAGTTTCTCTTTAAATACCGTCACAATAGATATCAGTTTGTAAGAACTTTAGTAGTCATCGCCAGTCAATTGTTTTTGGCTTATTTAATTCCAGAGATATTGGCAGGATTAAACTACAATGATGTCACTTCAGCAAGCGGCGAATACTTAGGTTACTTCAATACAGATTTGAAGAACACTTGGCCGTTGGACTATGACTTCTTTTATGATTGGCAACTGGATGCCTTTCAAGAAGCTTCTTATCAGCCAGTCGGCACACTTTACCTTATTGTAGGCATTGCCATGTTTTTAGTAGTTACTCCTGTCATTACCTACTATGTAGGCAAGAGGTGGTACTGCTCATGGGTATGTGGTTGTGGAGGATTAGCTGAAACTGCTGGTGATCCATTCAGACATTTATCGTCGAAAAAACTAAGTGCTTGGCGACTCGAAAGATGGTTAATTCACGCAGTGATGGTATTCGTTTTCGTGATGACAGCTGCCACTATTTATGGATACTTCTGGAATACCGGCGAAGTATTTGGCTTGAACATTTACAAGAACTTTCAACAGCCTTATGGCTTTTTAATTGGTGCGACTTTCTCAGGCGTTATTGGAGTGGGTTTCTATCCAATGTTAGGTAACCGTGTATGGTGTCGTTTTGGCTGCCCGATGGCTGGTTATATGGGCATTATTCAACGCTTCAAATCAAGATTTAGAATCACTACCAATGGTGGTCAATGTATTTCATGTGGAAACTGCTCTACCTATTGCGAGCAAGGAATCGATGTTAGATCATATGCACAAAAAGGACAGAATATTGTAAGAGCAAGTTGTGTGGGATGTGGCGTCTGTTCTGCAGTATGTCCACGAGGTGTTTTGAACTTAGAAAATGGTCCAGAGCAAGGAAGAACTGATTTGCCACCAATAATTATCGGTAATGAAAGTGTGAAATTAGGCGCATAACACAAGAATCTTAAACCATAAAAAGGGTCATTCTCTGCAAGAGGATGGCCCTTTTAGTTATGCTCTTATCGATGTTTATGCTTCGTCTTCCATGCTCAACGCGCTTCTTACTTGCCCTAAGTGATGTTTTACGTGAAGCACATAGTCTTCCATAAAATAGGCAAGTGTCGTTGGCTGATCTTCTGGAACAGTATTAAATGCAATCTGATGTAAGTTGTGATTTGAACGCTTTAAGTCTCTGACATCGTCTGGCGTTTGCTCAATGATGTACGCCATGTGCATGTTTAGCTGACGCCATAGAATAATGATGTCATCCCAGTCCATGGCTTGATAGTTCTGTGCGATTACCCAAGCATCCTGATCATAGCCTTGGCCTATAAGGTCATCAGTGTCTTGCGCCCTTACAAACCTTCCGTGATTATTCATTGCGGAGTCGATGAGGTGCCCCATAATTTCCTTAGCCGACCATTTGCCATGGCCCGGTCGCTTTTCAGCGTCTTGCTTATCAGTAGTCATAAACTGCTCAAAAGCAGCCAAAGTAATTTCTCTCAGGTTGTAGTCCATATTCATACCGTAAAGTTACGGCAGTTCGATACAATTATCTCTCTAATTGCTAAGACTCTTTCCAAACATTGACAAACTTGAGATATGCATCGTTAGTAAGTTTCATTACACGATCGAAAATGCTCTTAAAATCGTCTTGATCTTCGAGTAGAATCTCAGAAGATGTCCATATTACATTCTTCAACCAATAGACTTTAGCCACCTTAGAGTCTCTAGTAACATCATGACAAATCTTTATAGCCTTGATTCTCTGTGACTCAGTATCTAGCTCCAAGTTGGCGAGTTTGGCTATTCGAAAGAATTTTTTGTCATTCATGTCAATAGTAATATAAAAGGTACGATCCTCATAGGTGAACTTGATATCTCCATCTGTATCGACTTCAGGGGAATACCCTTTCTCAGTTAAAAAACTGACGTACTTCTCTTGAATAATTTTCTTTCCAAGTTTTTGCTCAATATCAAATTGGGCATGTACTATCGTGGCAGAACCTAAAAAGAGTAGTATAAATAATAACCTGATCATCTGATCTCATGTTTTAGTTCGTCAAAAATATCATTATAAACCAAAAAAATGCCACTC
The DNA here is from genome assembly GCF_049099775.1 of Roseivirga sp. GTDB lineage: Bacteria > Bacteroidota > Bacteroidia > Cytophagales > Cyclobacteriaceae > Roseivirga. Next base: position 380,225 of record NZ_JAGDZM010000007.1, read on the forward strand.
CCTTTCGGAAGTGGCACCCCAATCAACTATGAATCTATTTCTAAGCTAAATTCTATTTTTCATCCATTGAACTATTTCAACCATCTAAAGCCGAGGTTAAAGGTTTGTCCACCACCATCATTTCTTGATGCAAAAAAGTTGGAGTAAGACGCTTCCAGTTCTAGTTTACTATTCAGTTGATACTTGAATCCTATGCCTGCTTGCTGAAACCACTGCGATAATCCAAACTGATCATCGAAACCATTGTCGAGGCGTTCGAAGCGAGGTGAATATTGGTATAGCGCAAATATTGATGCCTTTCCACTCGGTAAGAAATAAGACAGGATACCCGTTAAAGGAGTTCTGAAGAAATCTACCTGATCTTCTCTGCGAGAAAATCTGTATAATAAATCAGCCTCCAAGAAAAGTCTCCAATTTGTATTGATCTCCATGTCGTAAAAAACCTGAGTAAACGACGTGTAGCGATCATGATTCACAAATACGCCATTCCGATCTTCAAGATTACTTGCTCCAGGAAACCAGAAAGCTGTTCTTACCGATAAACTTGGTAATTTCTTAAATGGTGAGAATCGAACTGCAGGTCCAAAGGCAGCCAGTGCTACCTCGTTTCGGTCGCCCGATTGAAATACTGGAGATATGAAACTTCCATCCGAAAAAGAACTCACAATTACGTCGAACCCTAAGTTCAATCGAGCAGATTTAGTAGCACCGTAGTTAAACGTATACTGCACATTAAAAAAGCTTTGACGATCTTCTAGCGCTACGCTATTGCCTTCTCTGTTTCTTACACTGTTCTGAGTGTAAATATTATAGAATGATCTGAGCTCTACTTGTCCTTTTTTCAAGAGTACAGAGGGCGTAAACACTTGAAGGTTTGAAGTAGGCTCGTTATCTTTTTTTGACGCTGAAACGTTTGAAGTTTGAGCGTTTACAGTCCAGTTGTATGTGTAATAAGATGTCTTATAAGACGATGGTATCTTATTTGTTCTAAACTGATTGATGTAAGCCACAATGTTGTCAGCCTTATCTTTAAAATCGCCTGGGTACCATTTGAAGATTTCAGAAAGACCTACTGTCTTCTTGTCATTGTCTACTTGAATAAACTCATTGTTCGACAAAGCCATTTTAGTTCGCTCTAAGATCTGAGCCTCTAGGTTTTCAGGTCGGTAAGCAAAAGTGGCAATAGGTGGGCAGCTAATTGCGGCACAAACCAAAACAAAGTGCAATTTTTCATCACCCGTAACCTTCAAAAGATTCTCTTTTTCAAGTTCATTTAGGGTAATCTTTTTGCCGGCAATCTCATGCTTTTTACCATCGAAGAAACCACCGATTTCTAAAGGAGACTTTGTTGGGTATTCTTTAACTATTCCCTTGATTACTGAAATATTGTAAGCATTGATAAAGAACGCCTTTCTTTCAACTGGAGTAAGACTCATTACTTCGAAACCACTTATCTGGGATACTAGTCCGTCTAATTCAGTGCTATTGGCCTTTATTCCGGCGTAGTCTACTTGTCCGTCGGCTACATTGGCTTTGAAAAAGGCATCGGCCTTATCTAAGAAGCCATCTAAGTTTTGTGCGTTGGCAAATGCTCCGAAAAGTAAGCCAACGAATATTATAATTGATTTTTTCATTTTTCTAATGTTGATAATGTCCTGATTGTGATGTGTTTATTCGGCAAACTCGTAGATACCTCTGATGTCTAAGAATTGACCAAAAATGTCGACTTGTCCGAGAAGCTCAATGCGGTTATCTGATAGCCCTGAAACAGTTGCTATTGCTTGAATTGAAGTTCCCTCGTCGAAAACCAATTGTAGGTTGTCGAAGTCTATGTTCCAAACGCCAGTTTTTATGCGCTGATCGTCAGCTCCACCGCAAAGTGTTTCGCCGCCGTCGTAACGGTAAGTGCCATCATTGAAGAAGACAAGTTTGTCATCTCTTCTGCATTGTTGAATGCCTAAACCTTCTAAAGAAAAAGTGACGGCACGCCATTCGCGATTATCGTCATTGGTAAGGGCAGTCATCAGCGCAGCTTCAGTTTGCGGTATACCAATTGGTGACTCAACCTCTGGTTCAGCTGGCGGATTTTCTAGGTCTACTAAACTGCATCCACCCAGTAAAGATAGGGTGGTGATTAGGCTGATTATTTTTAGTGTTGATCTTAATGTTTTCATAGTTCTTGTTTTATGATCCTTCTAAAGGATTCAGGACATAAAGATCAAGATTGGAATAAAAGTTCGCGCCAAAACAAAAAAATGTGCCTAATAATCAAAGTGTTAGGGTTTAGCGACGTCTGCGTGACACTTCTGTGATATTTGGCATGAAACCGTGAGTTTAGTGATCAAATGAAGATGAATTGAAACCAACCAATCTCATTAATTCGTCATACCATAAACCCCTCGGATATCCATCATTTCACCAAAGATATCTACTTGGCCTGTTAGCCATATTCGATTTTCAACGTTTGCCTCTAGAGTTGCAATTGATTCTGAGGAAGTGTCCTTATCGAAGATGATTTGGAACTGATCAAAGTTTACTTCCCAGATACCGCTCTTGATCCGAGTATCGTCAGCATCTCCACAAAGTGACGAGCCACCATCATATCGATAGGTCCCGTCGGCATAAAAAGTAAAAGTATCATCCAGTCGGCAACCTTGAATTCCATTAAGTCCTTCAAGACTGAATGTGATGGTTTCCCATTTTTGTTCATTGTTGCTTGTCAAAGCGGCAACGAACGCTTCTTCAGTTTCGGGTAGACCCCTTTGCGCCCCAAAGTCTGTCGGTGTATCTAACTCTACCAATTCGCAAGAGAAGAGGAACATCAGGCATAATGCCAGAAAGGTAAATTTTAAGTGTTTCATCGTGTGGTGTTTTTAGTTTATCGGTCAAAAAGAGACGAATGATGCTTAACCATACAGAACATCTCCATTTAAAAGTCACATAGAAAACGATGAGCGGACAAGAAAGAAACGGTGCAGGTTATTTAGACTAATGCTGGGCGTAGAAGAAATCGTAATTGCAATCAGTGAAATAAAAGAAAACCATTCTCGGAATACGAGAATGGTTTAGGTATTCATTTTCAATAAACTATTGCGCTAACTAAGTTCCATTGGTACTTCTATGGCCAATACTTCGGCATAAGAACTAGCTTTAAGCGCAACTTTTGAAGCTTCGCTAATGGCTACAGCATCTCGCGTGTCCAATTTTTCATTGGCGATGCTGATATCTCCATTTAGAACGAAGAAGTAAACTCCGTTGCCCGGTTTTTTAACATCGTAAGACAATTCTGTACCAGCATCTAAATTAGCCAAACTGAAAAACGCATCTTGGTTGATCCAAACAGCTCCTGCATCTTCAGGAGAAACTACCGTCTGAAATTTATTCATTCGGTCTTCAGGGCTAAAAGTTTTCTGTTCGTAACGTGGTTCAATATCTCTTTCTTTAGGGAAGACCCATATTTGAAGAAACTGAACTTCGTCTTCTTGACTATGATTGTATTCAGAGTGTCGCAAGCCAGAACCGGCAGACATGATTTGTACATCGCCCGATTTAATTACCTTTTCTGTGCCTGTACTATCCTTATGAGCCAAGTCGCCATATAATGGTATGGATACAATCTCCATATTATCATGCGGGTGTGTTCCAAATCCTTTGCCTGCGGCTACTTGATCATCATTCAAAACTCGAAGTGCACCAAAATGGACGCGCTCAGGGTTATGATAGCCAGCAAAACTAAAAGTGTGCCTACTCCTTAACCAACCGTGGTCGGCAAATCCGCGAGATTCTGCTTTGTGTACTATCGTTTTCATAATTTTTCCTTTCTTAAAAGTGTTATATTGTATGTACATACATATAATTAATATAACACCCGAATAGTTCCCAAGTTAGGCCTAAAACGTCTTGAGACCAATTAAATGAACGTAGAGGTTAATAATGCCTTTGGCGAAAAGCGTGTCGCCCAGATTACATTTAAAATTCAATGGTAATTTGAATGGAACTAATCATTAGACACCGAGCTTATTAGTGCCTGTTTATTTTTAATTTTGCCCGCAGTTTGAGCAAGCATCATATTCCAAATATTAAGGTAGTTATACCAGCTTTCAACGAGGAGAAGTCTATTGCTCATGTGATCAATGATATACCGAAAGATTGGGTGAAAGAAGTGGTTGTCGTTGATAATCGATCGACGGATAAAACGGCTGAAGTTGCTAGGGCGGCAGGTGCTACAGTATTATCAGAACCGAAAGCGGGTTATGGTAATGCATGCCTAAAAGGTATAGACTACCTAACTGCGCCAAATTATCGACCAGAAATTCTAGTTTTTATCGATGGCGACTATTCTGATTTTCCAGAGCAGTTGCCAGAATTGGTAAAGCCTATAATTAATCAAGAGATGGATATGGTGATTGGTTCACGAGCGCTTGGCGATAGAGAAGGTGGGTCAATGACGTTTCCTCAGGTATTCGGCAATTGGCTTGCCACAAGTTTGCTTAAACTTTTTTATGGTGTAAAGTATACTGATCTAGGACCATTTAGGGCCATTAAATTTGATCAGTTGTTAGCGCTCAAAATGCAGGATAAGACTTATGGCTGGACTGTGGAGATGCAAGTGAAAGCTGCAAGACAAAAATTCAAAACCACTGAAGTACCTGTAAACTATAAGCGGAGAATAGGTGTTAGCAAAGTGTCTGGAACAGTAAAGGGCACTGTATTAGCAGGGTATAAAATTCTGTATACTATCTTTAAGTATCTATAATGTATTGGCTTGAACTAACAATTATCATTCTCTATACAGCGGCATTGTCGTTCATATTTATATACAGCTTGTCCCAGCTGAATTTGGTGCTTATTTATAGAAAAGCACAACGGAAAAACACAATCGCTAAGCCCGCTAAGATTACCGAAGATTATAAGTACCCAGTAGTAACAGTTCAATTACCTGTTTATAATGAATTGTATGTAGTTGAGCGATTGATTGATTCAGTAGCTAAACTTAAATGGCCGAAGGATAAATTAGAAATTCAGGTTTTAGACGACTCTAATGACGAAACGGTTGATTTGATCGCCGAAACGGTTGAAAAATGGAGAAAGGAAGGCATAGATATTAAGCAGGTAAGAAGGCCTGAAAGAAAAGGATTTAAAGCAGGTGCTTTACAATATGGAATGAAAGTGGCAAAAGGCGAGTTTATTGCCATTTTTGATGCTGATTTTGTACCAGACCCTGATTTCTTAGAACACAGTGTACCACACTTCGATCAAGATGGTAAAATTGGTGTTGTACAAACGCGTTGGGGCCATATCAACGAAAAATATTCTATGCTTACAAAGCTTCAAGCTTTTGGTTTGAATACTCATTTCTTTGTAGAACAGAACGGCCGATCGCAAGGTGGACACTTCCTTAATTTTAATGGTACCGGTGGTATTTGGCGGAAAGCATGTATCGAAGATGCAGGTGGATGGAAGGCAGATACGCTTACAGAAGACCTTGATTTAAGCTATAGAGCTCAGTTAAAAGGCTGGCAAATATTCTACAATCCTGATACCGTGGCCCCGGCAGAACTACCTGCAGCCATGAGTGCGATAAAATCGCAGCAGTATCGTTGGACAAAAGGTGCAGCAGAAACAAGCATCAAGCTATTGCCTAAAGTACTAAAGGCACCTTTGTCATTAGGTACTAAGTTTCACGCTACATTTCACTTATTAAATTCCGCAGTGTTTATATGCATTGTGCTCACGGCGTTTCTAAGCATACCCATTCTCTTCATAAGAAACTTATCTGAGGGTTGGCAAACCATTATGGATATCTCTATGATGTTTCTTTTGGGCTATGTCTTCCTAGTGATATTCTATTGGAATGGTTTCCGGGAAAAGAGAGAGGGCTTTTGGAAAACCGTAAAAGACTTTGTGCCGCAAATGTTTATGTTACTCTCCGTTTTTCTAGGCCTCAGTTTGCATAATGCTGTCGCGGTATTTGAAGGTTTAATAGGCAAAAAGACACCTTTTGTAAGAACACCAAAATTCAACATTACTGGAAAGAAAGGTTCTTGGAAGGGAAATATCTACTTCAAAAAGAAGATTAATCCACTCACAATTTTGGAAGGATTCCTCGGGCTTTATTTTCTTGGAGGCTTAGGGTTGGCGTTTTATTTTAATGATTTTGCCCTACTTCCTTTTCACTTACTGCTTAGTTTAGGATTTTTGCTAGTGTTCTATTACACTTTGCAACATACGCGGCATGCTTCGTAAATCTTCTCCTTGGGTAAATCTCGCTTACGTTCTTTCTGGCGGAATTACTTTATACATAGGCTACTTTGTTTCTAGAGAAGAAACTTGGCTATTGCTCACGCTTTATTCAATCCTGTTTGCAGCAGTATTGACTATCGTAAGAAACACCGAGCAACAAGACGTTGACTTAGCCTACTATTGGGGAATCCTTTTGCGGGTTATTCTAATCGCCTCAATCCCGAAACTCTCTGATGACTTTTATCGATTTATTTGGGATGGCAGGCTTCTTTTTAATTTTGAAGATCCATATAAATACCTGCCAGCACACCATTTAGACAGTGGACTTACAGGAATAACGCAGGCTTTATACGATCAACTGAACTCTCAAGAATACTTATCAGTTTATCCGCCCTTAAATCAGGTTATTTTCTTTCTATCTGTTCTCTTTTCTCCCGGATCGATCGTTTGGTCCGTGGTTATTCTCAGAGTCATTGTTCTTGTATTTGAATTAGGGTCGATTTCGTTAATTCGTAAACTATTGAGGCACTATAAGCTTCCACAGGCTTACGGTTTGCTTTATGTCTTGAACCCTTTGGTGATTTTTGAATTGACAGGTAATCTTCATTTTGAAGGCATTGTTATTTACTTTTTGCTGCTAGCCCTTTGGAATTATGAGCAGAAGAAACTGAACCGATCGGCAGTTTTTTTTGGCCTTTCGGTGGCGACGAAATTTCTGCCTTTAATCTTTCTTCCACTCCTTTTGCGGAAAATAGGCTTTAAGAAAACGGTTATCTATGGACTAATTGTAGCGGCTACATTAGCGATTACTTTCTTGCCGCTGATCAATACAGCGCATATTTGGGCTATTAAAGACAGCATGTCCCTTTACTTTCAAAAGTTCGAGTTTAATGGAAGTATCTATTATTTAGCGAGATGGTACGGGTTTGAAACTGACGGTTACAATATTATTGCAAAATCAGGAAAATGGATGATGTACGCTACGCTAGGTAGTATCATGCTCTATTCTTTATTCAGCAAACCTAAAGAATGGCCAAGGCAAATGGTTTGGGTTTGGACGCTTTATCTGCTGTTTGCGACAACAGTCCATCCTTGGTATGTAATTCCGTTAGTGGCTGTTGGTGTTTTCTCTAAAGTGAGGTTTCCATGGCTATGGTCCTATCTTATTTTTATGACTTATGCTAACTATGCTGGCGGGGAGTATATGGATAGGATTGAAGTAGTCATTGTTGAATACAGCTTAGTGGCAATCATTGCTTTTTGGGAAGTGTTCGGAGGTTCTTCGGAAAAATTATTCTTTGGCCGAAAGCTTAGTTAAGCTCTAAGCGATAGGTGATGTGTTTTTTAGAAGGTACCGCACCTAATCCTTTATGAATAGCGATCATTTTATCGTTAAAATCACCTACCCAGCTCAACTCAACCTCGTTTAGAGGTGTTTCATTGAAGCAATATTCGAAAGACTTATACGTCACTACTGATTCCAATCCAATGCCTTGGAATTTAGGGTGAGTACCCATTACCACCACGCGCACCCTGTTGATCAACTTTTTTCTTTTTAATAGAACGAACCTGATTTTATTGATGAGGTTGAGCTTTCCTTTAAAGCGCTTGAAAATCTGATTTACATCGGGTAAAGACAATACGAAACTTGCTGGCTCACCATTAACGTAAGCAAACTGTACCAAATTTGGGTCTAATACGGGTTTCATTTGTCTGAAAGTCTCTAAAACGTACTCCTTTTTAATAGGAGTAAAGTTTTCGAATTCCGCCCAAGCAGCATTGTAGATATAAAGAAAATCTTCCGCATACTTATCTATGCGTTTTGGGTCGAAGCGTTCCGTGCTAATGCTCGGCTTACGCTCCATGATGTAATTGGCGATTTTGACGAAACGTGGGCTCAATCCTTCCTTTAGGTAGAACTTATTGGTCATCTGTTCCATCTTCACCTTGAAGCCATAGCGCTCAAAGAATTTCTGATAGTAAGGCATATTGTAAGCCATACCATAAGATGGAGATGTAAAACCTTCCACAAGAAGTCCCCAATACTGATCGTTTTCTCCAAAGTTTATGGGGCCGTCAATGGTGGTAACTTTTCTTTCTTTGAGCCAAGAAACAGCCGTGTCAAAAAGCAGCTTTGCAGCCTTATCGTCTTCAATACACTCGAAAAAGCCTAAGCCACCAATACGCTTATTATCGTAGTTGGCTTTTTTCTCATTAATAAAAGCCGCAATTCTACCGATTAATTGACCATTGTTGTCTTTTAAGATCCAGCGGATCGCTTCCCCGTGATTGAAATATGTGTTGGTGGCTGGGTTAAATACGGCCCTTATGTCGTTGTCTAAGGGGCAAACCCATTCACTATCATTGATATAAACTTCGCGCGCAACGTCTAAAAATTCGTTGGCTCCTTTATTATCAATGACTTCAATGATTTGCATGTTCAAGCTATGGTGCTAATGGTTTAGCAAAGAAATCTGATTATTTCGAATCCATAAAACAGATGGAAGCTTTTTTTACGATAATATTGATTAAAGCAGGTTTTTAGACCTCAAATCTTTGAATATGATTTTGTCTACATGAGATGTTCTGTCCATTTCCTCATATTTTAACCAGGCCATCTCTTCGATTTCCGCTGCACTTTTCAATTCTCCTTCGTATTGACCTGTATAGCATGTCATCTGTACGGTAATTCCTTCTTTATGGCCATGCGCTTGCGCCGAGAAAGTACCATAATAAGCCAAGGTGTTTTCTTTCAATTTGACGCTGAGTTCTTCATCAATTTCCCTAATCAATGCTTGGGCATCTGTTTCGTTTGTCTCACGCTTGCCTCCTGGTATATAAAAGGCCTCTTTCCCTTTGCTCCGGGCAACAAGAATTCGGTTATCCTTTATTTCTAGCCAAGCCAGCTTGTCGATTATCTTCATTTTTATTCTTCTGACCTATTCGTCTTCCGTCATCATTTGCTCAAGAATTTCTTGAGCCGCTTTAGCGATTACTGTACCCGGGCCAAAGATGGCCGAAACACCTGCTGCTCTCAAGAAATCATAATCGTTTGGCGGAATAACACCACCAGCGATTACCATGATGTCTTCTCGACCTAAACGCTTCAATTCGTTAATTAATTGAGGAATCAATGTCTTGTGACCAGCCGCTAAACTGGAAGCACCAATCATATGAACATCATTTTCTGCTGCTTGTAAAGCCGTTTCTTCAGGCGTTTGAAAAAGTGGCCCTATGTCCACGTCAAAACCCATGTCGGCAAAACTAGTGGCAATAACCTTTGCGCCTCTATCATGACCATCTTGCCCCATTTTGGCAATCATAATCCTTGGTCTTCGACCGTCTAGTTCGGCAAAGCGATCTGCTAAATCTCTGGCCTTTATGAAATCTTTGTTTTCTTTCACTTCGCTTGAATATACACCAGAAATGGTTTTTGTCACAGCTTTATGCCTTCCGAAAACACTTTCCATGGCACTCGAAATTTCGCCAAGAGAGGCTCTCTTTCTAGCTGCATCTACGGCTAACTCTAATAAGTTGCCTGTTCCATTTTTAGCGGCCTCGGTAATGGCATTTAAAGCCTTATCGGTGTCCTCTTGGTTTCTCTCACGCTTCAGTTTGGCGAGTCGCTCAAGTTGTGAATCGCGCACGGTGGTATTAACTTCTAGAAGATCGATATCAGTAGTCTCGTCCACTTGATATCTATTTACCCCAACGATAACGTCCTTTCCAGAATCTATTCGGGCTTGTTTCCTAGCAGCAGCTTCCTCAATTCTCATTTTCGGTAAACCTGCTTCAATGGCCTTGGCCATACCGCCCATTTCTTCTACTTCTTGGATTAATGCCCAGGCTTTTTTTACCAATTCATCAGTGAGGTATTCAACGTAGTGAGAACCACCCCAAGGGTCAATTACTCTGTTGATACCCGTATCTTTCTGAAGATATATTTGCGTGTTTCTAGCAATGCGTGCCGAGAAATCCGTCGGTAAAGCGATAGCCTCATCTAAGGCATTTGTATGTAATGATTGTGTATGGCCTAGTGCTGCTGCTAAAGCTTCTACACAAGTTCTGGTTACATTATTAAAAGGGTCTTGTTCCGTTAAGCTCCATCCCGATGTTTGGCAGTGCGTTCTCAGTGCCATCGATTTCGGGTTTTTAGGGCCGAATTCTTTGACAATTTTCGCCCAAAGCAATCTCCCAGCCCTGAGTTTGGCAATTTCCATGAAATGATTCATGCCAATGGCCCAGAAAAAGGAGAGTCTAGGGGCAAACGCATCCACATCGAGCCCAGAAGAAACACCAGTTCTTAAGTATTCTAAGCCATCGGCAAGTGTATATGCTAATTCTATATCGGCAGTGGCACCGGCTTCTTGCATGTGATACCCAGAAATACTGATGGAATTAAATTTCGGCATGTGTTCAGCCGTGTATTTAAATATATCTCCAATAATTCTCATGGAAGGAGCGGGTGGGTAGATGTACGTGTTTCTCACCATGAACTCCTTTAAAATATCGTTCTGAATAGTTCCGGCTAGTTTAGATTTGTCGACACCTTGTTCTTCCGCAGCCACAATGTAAAAAGCCATAATTGGGATTACAGCACCATTCATTGTCATAGAAACTGACATTTGATCCAATGGAATTTGGTCAAATAACACCTCCATATCTAAGATAGAATCAATGGCAACACCAGCTTTCCCAACATCTCCTGACACCCTCGGGTGATCGGAATCATAACCTCTATGCGTGGCTAAATCGAATGCAACAGAAAGTCCTTTTTGGCCAGCGGCCAGGTTTCTTCTGTAAAAAGCATTTGATTCTTCGGCTGTGGAAAAGCCTGCATATTGACGTATTGTCCAAGGTCTTACGGTATACATGGAGCTATATGGCCCCCTTAGATACGGTGGTGTACCTGCGCCAAAGCCTAAATGTTCAGCATTTTCTATGGCTTTAAAAGTAACGCTAGGTGGTACGGTTATCCCTTCGGCGGTACTCCAATCATTAGCGTCAGTGACTTTTTCTATTGTTTTAACTGAAGCTGTGAGTAAATCTAAATCAGGTCTCATGGGGTTTCAGTTTTAGAATCGATGAATAAGTCAACGTCAAGTTTGCTGAGGCCTCCCTTTTGCTCAATGGTTTTTAATAATTCGATAGCATTAGTCGTTAAGTCTTTTGTCGTTGATTCTAGGTAATAAGAACCTGCAGAAGGGTCTATGTTTTTTGCTAGGTAAGATTCCTCTTTCAGGATCGTAGAAATATTCCTTGCCATTCGTTCGGCTAAGGAATGGTTTTTTCCGAAAACCTTATAAAAAGGATGAACGATAAGGCCGTCAGTACCTCCAATTATGGCAGCCATTGCCTGCGTTGTTGCATGGAGCATAAAACTATGTGGGTCGTCTATGGCACTAGACCAATCTGGTGTCCTGCTTATTGTTATTGGATCGTCTATGGTTATGCCATATGCACCAGCGAGCTTCTGTATAGAAAATCTTAACGCTCTGAGTTTTGCAATCTCACTGAAATAATCACTTGAAAGGGTAATTTCAGTAGACAACATGTTGAAAAAATCGATTGGGGCGATGTTTTCAACATCAATTAAATCAATAATTTCCGCCAAAATTAGTGCAATTTGTTGAGCACTGTGATTAGTCTTTTTATTCGTTTTTAGAACGACAGTTTTAAGGCCTTTTATCTCTTTTTGGAATTGATAGCCTATTCCATCTATAAATCCATTTACCTTTTCTTTATCAATGTTCGCAGCCGATAAGTAGTTAGCATATGCCGTAAATATATCTTCGGTCGATAGGTTGTTTGAAAGAAAGGATACTTGGCAATATTGGACTTGAATTCCTTGCAATAAAATGGTGAGGTCCGTTAGCTTTTGTAGCTCAAACAGAAGACCATCTGCACCACTTTCCAATGCTAATAATGCTCTTTCATTAGCTTCTTTTGTACTATTTACGATTACGTGCTGATAATTTGCCCAATATCTATTGCCAAAAGCTTCAGGGTTAGCATGGATTTTTCCAAGTGGCGGAAGGGTGGAAGGGAGGTCTTCTTTGGTATAGAATGGCTTACCCGATAAACCCTGATTTTCCCAAAGTAAATCTTCGAATGGCTTTCCCTTTAAATCGGACACCAATTTGTCTTTCCATGCTTCAGGACTTTGCACCTCGAAGTCAGTAAACAATCGTTCGTTCATTTCCATAAGTTTACGCTGGCAAAATTAAACCTTATTATTTAGTGCCGATCTAAAAATTCTTCAAGAGGTGGCAATGTTGCTTGAAGACTCTTAAAGGTTGATGATCAGGGTTATCCACAAATAACATGTGGATAATCACGAGAAATCTGGGGAAAAGTATTTCATTTCTCATATCAGATCACCTTTTATGTTGGTGGTTTTTTTATCATTTTTGTTGCCCTTCAAGTGTGTAATGGTGTGTAGAAGCATTAAAAGTATTAATGGTAAAAAGTGAGAAGTCGGTTTGGGATGATTGCCTAAGGTTTATCAAAAGCCAAGTGCAGGAGCAGAGTTATAAGACTTGGTTCGAACCAATTAAGCCATTGGGCTTAAATGAGACCACAATTACCATTCAGGTACCAAGCCAATTCTTTTATGAATATCTGGAAGAGCACTATGTTCACTTGCTCAGAGAGTGCGTTCAAAACGAACTGGGCCCTGAAGGAAAATTAGAATATTCTGTCATTGTAGATAGCGGTAGTGTTCAGAACCAACCTTATATGGTTACGCTTCCGAACCAAAACCAAAATCAGAAAGGGAAATCTTGGGGTAAGCAGGTAATTGAACCCGAAATGATTAATCCTTTCAAGATGCCTTCCCTAGACAAGGACTCTCGATACTCCAACCTAAATCCGAACTATTATTTCGATAACTATATAGAAGGAGATTGTAACAGACTAGCCCGTTCAGCAGGAATTGCTGTGGCCGAAAAACCTGGTATCACTTCTTTTAATCCATTGATGATTTACGGTGGTGTTGGTTTAGGAAAAACGCATTTGGTTCAAGCCATCGGTAATAAGGTAAGCGAGCAGAGCAAGGATAACTTTGTGCTGTATGTTTCTTCTGAGAAATTCACTACCCAATTCACCGATGCTATCCGTAATAATAGTATTCAAAGCTTTACGAACTTCTATCTACAGGTTGATACCTTAATTATTGATGATGTTCAATTCTTCTCTGGCAAGGAGAAGACGCAAGAGATGTTCTTTCACATTTTTAATCACTTGCACCAAAATGGTAAGCAGATTATCATGTCGAGCGATAGAGCTCCTCGTGATTTGAAAGGCCTTCAAGATCGTTTGCTTTCTAGATTTAAATGGGGCTTAACTGCAGATTTGCAAATGCCTGATTTTGAGACTAGAATGGCAATTATTATGCGCAAAATGCAGTCGGATGGAATTTATATTCCAGATGATGTTGTGGAATATTTGGCCTATAGTGTAGATACTAATGTACGTGAGTTAGAAGGTGTATTAATCTCATTGATCGCGCATGCTACCTTAAATAAGGTTGATATTGATCTTGAGTTAGCCAAGCAGACCTTAAAGAATATCGTCCATGATATTGAGTCTGAAGTAGGCGTAGACTATATCCAAAAGACGGTTGGAGAGTTTTTCCAGATTAGTGTTGAGGATTTAAAAGATAAAACCCGTAAAAAAGAGATTGTAATTGCACGTCAAGTGTCTATGTATCTGTGCAAAGAATACACAAACCACTCTTTGAAATCTATTGGTTACCATTTTGGAGGAAGAGACCATAGCACGGTGATTCATGCGGTACAGTCCGTTAGTGATATGATGGATGTCGATTCCAAATTCAGCAACTCGATCGATGAGTTGAAGAAGAAAATGAAAATGAAATTGGTTTAAAACAAAAAAGGGGCGTTAGCCCCTTTTTCTTTGTAACTAACTCCTAGCTACTTCACTGAAACTGATTGTACGAAGTTTCGTCCTTTTGTTGTCATTTTTACTGTGTATGAACCTTGTGATAAACGTGACAGGTCAAATCTCTTAAGTGCTTCTCCGTTAAAGTTTTCAGAAGCGAGCTTTTTAAAATTACCGTCGAAAATTGTGACTATAACATCACCGCAATCATCACTTGGAAGAATAATATCCAGTTTCTCTCCAGACTGTCTTAAAACAGGCTTTAGGATTGTTACCTGATCTTGTGCTTTAATCCATGCAGAATCTATGTTAATTGACACAGGAGTTGCTGTAAAGCTCATATCATTTTCAATCTCAATTGTATAATCACCTGCTTCGAGAGATTTTAAGTCGAATCTTTTGGCAAACTCTAGACCTTCTTTAGCTTGTGTATTATATAATGTTAATCCGTTTTGATCTTTCAGTTTAATTTGAGTGTTGCCACTTACTGATTCAGAAACGAATACCACGAGGGACTTTGATCCCACTTTTTCTACTCTGACACTTGGTTTGTTGTCGTTGGCAATAGCAAACGTTGATACCACGACCATCATGGCTGTCAACAATACTTTTTTCATAGACTTCATTGTATAAATGTTTAATAGTTTAAACCAATTATGATAACAAAGGTATGGGGTGGGGTGTACTCCTACTACAGCTAGATTGGTAAGTATTGATGTTATTTTAACCCATAATATACTATGTTAATGTATAATTGATAAAATAGAACACTATTAGGTTAATTTTGTGGTAGTGTATGGAACTTAATACGCTTATATTGGTTGTAGCAATATGAAAAAAGCAATGGTAAGCGGTAAGCCATCTTTAGAAGAGATACTTCCAGCATTTGGTAGTAGTTTTCTAGTGAGGAGATATTCCAGCTCTTGCGAGCATATACTCGCGAATTGGCATTTTCATCCTGAACTGGAACTCGTATACGTGAATAGTGGTAGCGGTAAGCGACACATCGGTAAGCATATGTCTTATTTCAATGATGGTGAACTAGTTCTCATCGGTTCTTATTTACCGCACTACGGATTTACCGATCGCTTTAGTGGTAATAAGTCTGAAACTGTTGTTCAGTTTAAACAAGATTTTCTAGGGCCAGCGTTCTTCGATATTCCAGAAATGGATTCAGTGAAGCAATTATTAGAATTGGCTAAAAAAGGGCTCACTTTTCATGGGGAGACCAAAGATAAGGTAGGGGCTAAAATAGAAGCGCTCGCTTGGGAAAATCAATATGGTAGGTTAATAGGTTTGCTTTCCATCTTGAAGGACTTGTCTGACTCGCAAGATTATGAAGTTCTAAATGCCGAAGGCGTTGCATTGGCCGTTGATGCGAAAGAGAATGATCGTATGAATGTAATTTACAGTCATATTCGAACAAACTTTAAAGATCATATCAGTTTAGATGATATGGCCGATAAGGTTAGCATGACAGTACCAGCCTTTTGCCGATACTTCAAAAAAATATCGCGTAAAACATTTACAAAGTTTGTGAATGAGTATAGAGTGGTACACGCTTCAAAGCTATTAGCAGAAACTTCTATGGCCATAACAGAAGTCAGTTTTGAGAGCGGTTTTAATAATTTCTCTCACTTTAATAAGTCTTTCAAGTCCTTTACAGGAAAAAGTCCATCTGAATACAGAAAGGACTTTAAGCATATTATTTTAGAGAAATAAAAAAAGCCCTGATGTCGATTTCAGGGCTTCTGGATTATCTGCCGAAACGGTAGGTTTCGGTTCTCATCCGTCCCCTTTTATCAATAATCTGAAAGTAAATTTTGCCGTAATACTGTTCTATATAGTTGGCCAGTGCTTCAGGGTTGTCTACTGATCGCCTATTTACTGCTACAATGATATCACCTACATCAATGTCGTCCAGTTTTCTAAAAAAACCTTTGTCCTGATTAATCTCACTCACTTTTACGCCATAATTTATTCTTAAGCTACTTTTTTCTTTTTCCGTCAACCTCCTGAATTCAGCCCCGAGGAAATTTGAGAAGTGAATGTCTTCCTTGTCTAAGAAGTTATCTCTGTCCAGCAAATCCGTACTTCCGTAAACGTTCTCTAGTGTTAGATCAGCACGATAAGCTCTATTATTCCTGATGTATTCAATATTTACATCATCTCCAGGCGACATGGAATTGATTATTTCATCATAGCCAGATTTAGTTTTGATCGATTTACCAGCAATTCTTTTAATTACATCACCCGATTCTAAGCCGGCTTTATCAGCAGCTCCATTTCTTCTAATAGATTGTACCAGAACACCTTCTAGATCTCTTAACCTTTCTTCTTTGGCCACGTCTTCGTCTATTTCGATGACTTCAGCGCCTGTGTAAGCTTTCTGAACAACTTTATATTTCTTCAAGTCTTCAACAATTTTGCTTACCAAATCAGAAGGTACTGCGAAGCCATAGCCTGCATAAGAGCCTGTTCTAGAAATAATCGAAGTATTTATGCCCACTAATTCTCCATTGGTGTTAACTAAAGCGCCACCGCTGTTTCCAGGATTAATGGCTGCATCAGTTTGAATGTAAAGTTCAATGGGGAAGTTTTCTCTGATAGAATTTGCCTCACTGCCGATAGCACTTACAATACCTGCTGTAACAGTCGATGTTAAATTGAAAGGGTTGCCGACAGCAAGTACCCAATCGCCCACATTCACATCGCTACTTTTGGCAATGTCTATAGCAGGAAGGTCGTTCGCCTCGATTTTTAACACGGCAATGTCCATTTTAGGATCAGTACCAACAAGTGTCGCTTTATAGGTTCTTTTTTCGTGTTGAACTTCAATAGCATCTGCATCTTCAATGACATGGTTGTTCGTAATGATATAACCATCCTTTGAATAGATGACACCTGACCCAGAGCCAATGGCTACTCCATTTTCAGAACCACCTCTTCCGCCAGAAATATATTCCATGAAGCTCATGCTTCTACGGCTATTCTGAATATTCTTAATATAAACCACGCTACTTACCGATCTTTCAGCGGCAAGCCTGAAGTCAGTGGGAAGTGCAGCGCCCGGTGAATAAGTGTCTACAGGTTTAGACTCATAACTAGCGCGTTCAAAACTGACAGGAATTTCCGTTGAAACTTCCTTTACATCATTTTTCTCAGAGAGCTTATCATAGGTAAATGCACCCATAAGCCCGCCTGCAAATGCGATAAAAACTACAGCGATCTTATTTTTCATGCCTTGGTTTATTCTTTATTAAATGACTCTTAATCGATCATCGGTTTTATCCATACTAAAATGGAAAGACCTTTGTTCAAACTTACGCTCCAGAAATAAATTGGGTTTGTCATCTGTGTTAATTAAGGTTAAATGCCCTCCGATAGTCTAAAAGCATGTTAATTCCACCTTGCCGGCATAAGGGTATTTCTAGTGGGGATAAGATTTGGTGACCTTTCAAAAAGGGCTAAATTTGCACCGCTGCAAGCTGATTTACTATCAATGATTTAGCCAATACAGCAATTCTATAAAGAAGACCATTGTCAACAAAAAAGCATATCGCCATTCTTGGCTCCACAGGCTCTATTGGTACACAAGCGCTCGAAGTAATAAGAGCGAATCCAGAAAAATTTATAGTGGAAGTTTTGACAGCAATGAACAACTCAGCTTTGCTCATTCGTCAGGCACAAGAATTTAAGCCTAATGCAGTGGTTATTGTAAATGATAATCATTACGATGAGGTTTTCGAAGCTTTAGATCCTTTAGATATTAAGGTATATTCTGGTGTAGATGCCCTTAGCGCTGTTGTTCAGATTGAAGTTATTGACTTAGTCTTGACGGCCCTCGTAGGATATGCCGGTTTAAAACCAACAATTTCTGCTATTGAAAGCGGAAAAAATATCGGCCTAGCTAATAAAGAAACTTTGGTGGTGGCAGGAGAACTGATCACTTCCTTAGCAGAATCTAAAGCGGTAAATATTTACCCTGTTGATTCAGAACATTCAGCGATTTTCCAGTGTCTTGTTGGAGAATTTCACAATCCCATTGAGAAAATTATTCTTACGGCTTCAGGTGGGCCTTTTCGAGGTAAAACCACGAATGAGCTTGCTAATGTTAGAAAAGAACAGGCATTGAAGCACCCTAATTGGGATATGGGCGCTAAGATTACAATAGATTCAGCCAGTTTAATGAACAAAGGCTTGGAAGTAATTGAAGCCAAGTGGCTTTTTAATCTTCGCATGGATCAAATTGAGGTGATTGTTCACCCACAATCGATTATTCATTCTATTGTTCAATTTGAAGATGGAAGTATGAAGGCGCAAATGGGCTTGCCTGATATGAAGCTACCGATTCAATTTGCCATGACGTACCCAGATCGTATCAAATCTGACTTTCCTAGGTTTAATTTCTTGGACTATCCCGAGCTCACCTTTGAACAGCCTGATAAAAAGACTTTTAGAAACCTGGGCTTGGCATTTGAAGCTATGGAAAAAGGCGGTAATATGCCTTGTATTTTAAATGCTGCCAATGAAGTGGCAGTAAGTAAGTTTTTAAAAGATGAAATAGGCTTTTTAGAAATGTCTGACCTAATTGAAGATTCTATGGCAAAGGCATCTTTTATTAAAAAGCCTACGTATGAGGACTATGTCATGTCCGACAAACAAACTAGAGAAATAGCAAACGCATATAAAAATTAATGGAAACCGTTGTTCAAATAGCGCAGCTCTTGCTTGCGCTTTCAATATTAGTGGGGATACATGAAGCAGGCCATATGCTGGCGGCACGCATGTTTGGAATGAAAGTAGAAAAATTCTTTATCGGATTTCCTCCAACCATATTCTCATTTAAAAAAGGTGAAACAGAATATGGTCTTGGCGCCATTCCACTAGGAGGTTTTGTAAAAATCTCCGGTATGGTTGACGAGTCAATGGATAAAGAAGCCATGGCCAAACCACCTCAACCATGGGAATTTAGATCTAAACCAGCATGGCAGCGACTTATAGTTATGCTTGGTGGTATTATCGTTAACGTGGTAGCAGGAGTTATTGCCATGATTATTTTGACTTACAATCTAGGCGATCAATTTACACCAAGTAAATACACACAAGAAGTGGGGATTATACCTGGAGAAATAGGGTTAGAAGCTGGTTTCCTTCCTGGTGATAAGGTGATTAAGATTAACGGAGAAGATTACCGAAAGGTAGAAGATATGTACAGTGGCGAAACACTGCTAGCTGATAATGCTTCTTGGACAGTCGATCGTAATGGTACTATTATAGATATACCTGTTCCGAGAGGGTTTATCGATAAGCTGTCAGACGAAGATTTCCAGATAAAATTCTTTGATATCAGAAGAGAATTCGAAATCACAAAGCTAGGTGAAGGCATGGAAAGTTTGCCTTTTCAGCCACAAGATAGAATTGTGAAAATCGATGATCAAGAAGTTAACTACTACGATGAATACCAGACCATTGTGGCAGCGAATGCTGGTAGCGAAATACCAATGGTGGTAAAAAGAGGTGATAGTGAATTGAATGTGAATGTAAATGTGAGACCAGATTCTACTGTAGGTATAATGGTGTCTGTTTACGGTATTGAAGGAGATAGCGATCAATATACTTTTGGAGAAGCTATACCTGTAGGTACTGCCAAAGCATTTAATATGGTTATCCTTAATGCAAAGGCCATGGGCAAAATGTTTGGTGGTGGTATTTCTGCTAGAAACATAAGTGGACCCATCGGAATTGTGAAGATGTTTCCTAAGACATGGGACTGGAATTCATTTTGGCGTACTACGGCTATGATATCAATGATTTTAGCCTTCATGAACTTACTACCAATTCCTGCTTTGGATGGTGGTCATGTGGTTTTCCTATTATTCGAGATGATCTCAGGAAAGGCACCATCAGTAAAGTTCTTGGAAGCAGCGCAAGTTGTAGGAATGGTTTTCCTATTGCTGCTAATGGTACTGGTCTTCGGTAATGATATACTAAAGCTGTTTGGTATTTAGCGATTCAGGCAAAAAATAAAGCAATAAAAAAGGGAAGTCACAGACTTCCCTTTTTTATTTATCCGTCACCGGTGGACGATATATCTCGAATTCAACGCGTCTATTGAGCTTTTTGTCTTCGTCCGTTTTTTCCTCTTTAACAATGGGCTTGGTACTGCCATAACCTATCGCGAATATCCTATTCGGATTGATATTGCTTTTGTTCATAAGGTACCGTTTAATGGCGTCGGCGCGCTGTTGCGATAACTTTAAATTGAGAACCTCATTGCCGCTGGAATCTGTGTGTCCTGAAATGTTTAAGTTGAATGTTGGGTTGTCGATCAGAAAATCAAGCACCTTTTTCAGGTCGGTTTCCATACCTGGCAAAATATCAGCTTTAGCGTTTTCAAATTCGATAGTAGAGAATTCTATTTTACTGGCGATTCTTTCCACAACACCCTCATATTTAGTGTCGCCATCCAAGAAAAAGAGTTTTTCCAGTCTAAAAAAATCGTCCCCTTGCACAATGAGCAAATAGTTTCTTTGATTAATTAAGTCAAACTCGAAAGTACCATCATCTCGAGCAAATTTTGGAGCTACTTCAATGCCTTCATCCAAATCTATAATGGACACAATGGCTTTTTGAGGCACTTTTCCGGTAAGTGCTTTAATCTGGCCAGTAAAGCGCGTAGTGGCCAAGGGCTGCCCTGCCATGGGTAATGGGAAAGAGTACAGATCAAGATTTTTCATGCTTTCCTCCTCCGATCTTGAATAGAAAATGAAGTTTGCTGCTTGATCAATACTAAAGTAGAATTCAGTACCTATTCCATTGACCAATGGGCCAATATTTATAGGCTCAGACCAGATGCCTGTTTTCTTATACGACTTATAAATATCATAGTCGCCGAAGTTTAAAAGGTGACCATTGCTGCTGAAATAAAGCAGATTATGCTCCCAATGATAAAATGGGCTGACCTCATTATTTCTCGTGTTGATTGTTGGGCCCAGGTTCTTAGCTGTGGTCCATCGGCCTTTTTTATCTTTTGTAGAGTAGTAAATGTCGGCTAAACCAAACCCTCCTTTTCTGTCAGACGAAAAATAAAGCGTGTCTTCTGTAACATTCAAGGTTGGGTGAGAATCCCACCCAACGGAATTCACTTTTTCACCAAGGTTTTTTGGAACAGTCCAGAGGGTATCGCCTTGGAATTGGCTAATGTATAAATCACAATTTCCGAGCCCATCTGGAGACCCACATCGAGAGAAAAGCAAAGATTTACCGCTCTTTGATAAATACCCAGAGCCTTCATTGTATCGTGAATTCACATTCCGAAACATTTCCGCTTCGCCCCATTGATTGCCTTTCTTAAGGGTGAAGAAAATATCTTCATTAATATCTTTTGTAATGCCTGAGTTATCAGAATTTCGTTTTGAAGTGAAAATAAGGACCGAATCATTTTTGGAAACCATAGGCGCATAATCCTCATCATTTGAGTTTACGAGTGGCCCCATGTTAGTAAGTACACCTCGTGGAGGGAGGAGCGTATCTACCTGTCTTCTGAATTCTACTAAGTCGTAATAGTATTCCAAAGGCACATAGTAGTCTTTTCTGTTTTTGTCGAGAGAATCATATCTCGAAAGGATGGCACCAATATCTAAGCCTCTTCTGTGGTGCTTTAGAACCAAGGCATATAAGGGTTTAGCTGCTTCTGGGGAAGCAAAAACCTCTGTCAGTTTGGCAAGTCTCCAGATGTAATAAGTTTGAAGGGCAAAGTTTTGAGTACCAAAGTTAGAAACATACTTCTTTAATTCAGGGTAAAGCTCTTCCCATCGCTCTTCTTTGTCCAGTTTCTCTATCTTCTTCTGAAGTTTACTGTTTAAATAAACGGGGTCTTTATTAATATTTGGAAAGGTAAGGTCGGTGATCTCAATACTTACAGAGTCAGAATCTAGAAGAACTTTTTGCTGTCTCTTGTTCTTATTTCTTTTAAATAGTTGAGCATGAACAGCCGTAGAGCATAGAAGTATTGCAAGAATGAAAATGGCGCTCCGCCTGAGCATAATTTTTACCAATTAATTCTGGGTGAAAAATCTTCTTAAAAGAAAGGTACGTGTTTTTAATAATTATTTAAACGTGTTTCATGACATCATTTCAGTTGGCATAACCCTTGCAATAGCAGGTGAAATTAATTTTTCTGACCTTAAGTGTCACTTTGGCACCTCACTATGAAGATTGACAAGAATACATTAAGCTCTATGTTGGCAGCGGAAATGAACCAAGAAGATAGTGGGGAATTTATTCAGATGATTGCCCCTGAAGAAGAAGATGGAATGCAGTTGGCTGATTTGCCAGACGACTTACCCATTCTAGCCGTTAGGAATACAGTGTTATTTCCAGGGGTATTGATTCCGATAACAGTTGGTAGACAGAAGTCTATTAAAGTTGTGAAACAAGCCCATAAAGGGAATAAGATCATAGGCGTTTTGGCACAAGAAAACCCTCTAATTGACGACCCTAAATCCAACGATCTTTTTAAAGTAGGAACAGTTGCCAAGATTGTAAAAATGTTGGTTTTACCTGATGGTAATACAACCATTATTGTACAAGGAAAGCGCCGTTTCGAGGTTGAAGAATTTACATCAGAAACGCCTTTCTTTAAGGCCAAAGTAAAATACCTTGAAGAGAACTTTCCTAAGCGTTTAAACAAAGAAGTTAAAGCCTTAATTCAATCGATCCGCGATACGGCCAATAGGATCATGAAATTGAATCCTGAAATTCCCAAAGAAGCACAGGTTGCGCTTGATAATATAGAGAAACCGAGCTTCCTCGTACATTTTCTATCTTCAAACATCAATGCAGAACCCAAGGATAAGCAAGGCTTATTGGAGATAAACGATGGTACTGAACGTGCTACTAAATTGCTCCAATTCATGATGAAGGAGATTCAGATGCTGGAGCTCAAGCATGAAATTCAAAACAAGGTGCATTCTGATATAGATCAGCAACAAAGAGATTATTTCTTGAGGCAACAAATGAAGGTGCTTCAAACGGAACTCGGCGATGGTGGACCTGAGCAAGAAGTTGAGGCACTTAGAAGAAAGGCACAAGACAAGAAATGGCCGAAGAAAGTAGCCATACATTTCAATAAAGAATTGGACAAAATCTTACGCATGAACCAAATGGCTGCGGAGTATCCGATCGCCATGAATTATGCAGAGTTAATGGTTGATTTACCATGGGGAGAATACTCTGACGACAATCTTGATTTGAAAAGGGCTAAGAAGATTTTAGAGCAAGATCACTACGGTCTCGAAAAAGTTAAAGACAGGATTTTAGAGTATTTGGCCGTGCTCAAGTTAAAGAATGATTTAAAGGGACCAATTCTATGCCTTTACGGCCCTCCAGGTGTTGGTAAAACTTCGTTAGGCCGATCTATCGCTAAAGCATTGGACAGACAATATGTCAGAATGTCATTAGGTGGGGTACATGATGAAGCCGAGATCAGAGGACACAGAAAAACCTATATAGGTGCTATGCCTGGAAAGGTGATCCAAAACATTAAGAAGTCAAATTCATCTAATCCAGTTTTTGTCTTGGACGAGATTGACAAAGTGAACTCTAATTTAAGAGGTGATCCGTCTTCTGCCTTGCTAGAAGTTCTAGATCCAGAGCAAAACAGCGAGTTTACTGATAATTACTTGGAGGTAGAATACGACTTGTCTAAAGTGCTCTTTGTGGCAACAGCAAATTCATTAGATACTATTCAACCAGCCTTAAGAGATAGGATGGAAATCATTGAAGTATCTGGTTATACGATAGAAGAGAAAATCGAAATCGCGAAAAGACACCTTATTCCAAAACAGAAAAAAGAGCATGGTTTGAAGTCGAAAGATCTAACCTTCGACAAAAAGACTATTCAATTTATTGTAGAAGGCTATACACGAGAGTCTGGAGTTCGAAGCTTGGAAAGAGTTATCGGATCTGTAGTTAGAAAGGTAGCCAAACACATTGCCTTGGAAGAAGAGTACCCTCAAAAGTTAACGATTGAGTTTATTGAAAACGCATTGGGTGGTCAGCGATTCGACAAGGAAATTTATAACGACAACAAATCGGCAGGTGTAGTAACAGGACTTGCTTGGACCGCTGTAGGTGGCGAGATTTTATTTATAGAATCTAGTTTAAGCAGAGGAAAAGGGAAACTGACGTTATCTGGCCAACTAGGCGATGTGATGAAAGAATCTGCAATGGCAGCTATTTCATATTTAAAATCAAATGCTGATCGTTACCATATAGACTACAGAGTTTTCGATAAGTATGATTTACACATGCATGTACCAGCAGGGGCGGTTCCTAAAGATGGACCATCTGCAGGAATTACTATGCTCACGGCCTTAACCTCTCTTTTTACCCAAAAGAAAGTAAAGAACAAATTGGCCATGACAGGCGAAATCACCCTGAAAGGAAATGTATTGCCTGTTGGAGGTGTGAAAGAGAAGATTTTAGCCGCAAGAAGAGCCGGAATCAAAGAGATTATCCTTAGTGCTAGAAATGAAAAGGATATCAAGGAAATTGATGATAGATACGTAAAAGGATTAAAATTCCATTTCGTAGAAAGCGCCAATGAGGTAATTGATATTGCCTTGACGACTCAAAAGGTAGATAATCCAGTGAAATTTGTAGTGGAGGATTAAAAATCAACGTATTTTCAATGAATACGATGCATATATGAAGAGCGCGCGATTGCTGATTACATTAAGTCTATGCCTACTCGGGCATTCGGCTGCAGCGCAGTTGGGTGGTAGTCGCGCTTTTGAATATCTCAACCTTCCTAATAATGCGCGTCTTTCAGCACTTGGCGGAGTAAATATTACTTCAGGCTGGAAAGATCCTGGGCAAATAATCTCCAATCCAGCGCTGCTCAATTCGGATATGGAAGACCAGTTGGTTATTTCTAGGCTGGGCTATTTTGCCGATATCGCCAATACTTCGCTCACATACGCTACGAATATTGAAAACTACGGCACTTGGTCCATTCACTTAGACTTTTTAAACTATGGCGACATTCAGAGTTTTGATGAAGCAGGTTTTTTGAATGGTCAGTTTAGTGTCAATGAATATGCCTTCGCCATCAGTAATAGTCAAAGCTTTGGGCCTTTCAATGTAGGTGGAAGTATGAAGCTTGCGGTTTCCGATCTCGCAGCTTTTAAAGCTTCCGCTTTATTGTTTGATTTAGGAGGTACATTTAAACACCCAGAAAAAGACCTTACAGTCGGTTTTGCCGTTAAGAATCTTGGCTTTCTTTTGTCAGATTATATAGAAGAAAATAATAGCCAGTTGCCCACTGATATTCAATTAGGTGTCACGTTCAAGCCAGAATTTATGCCTTTTAGGTTTTCAGCAACTGCCAGAAACCTTGTAAGAGCTGATGCTGTCTTTTTCGATCCGTCTAGTAATGCCCTTTTTGGAGAGAATAATGAGCCGAGTTTTGGTGAAGAAATATTTACGCGTTTAGTATTTGGTGCAGAATTACTGTTTTCTCAAAATTTTCAACTGAGAATGGGTTACAATCACCTTTTAAGACAAGAATTAAAATTGGAAAATGTAAGCGGAGGAGCAGGTTTCTCTTTTGGCTTCATGTTTAAAGTGAAAAGATTTGAATTTGCTTACAGCCGAGCCTTGTATCATACGGCAGGTGGAAGCAATACACTCCAGATGAACTTGAATCTGAGTGGACTGATAAAGAAAAAAACAGATGATTGATAAAAGTTATTTAACACCAAGGCAAATCGTAGCCGAACTAGATAAGTACATCATTGGTCAAGCAGATGCAAAGAAAAACGTTGCTATAGCGCTAAGAAATAGATGGAGAAGAATGCATGTCCAGTCGGAAATGCAGAAAGAAATAGTACCAAATAATATCTTAATGATTGGCGCAACAGGCGTTGGTAAAACAGAGATTGCCAGAAGACTTGCCAAAATAGCTGATGCCCCTTTCACCAAAGTAGAGGCCTCTAAATTTACAGAAGTAGGCTATGTAGGAAGAGATGTAGAAAGCATGGTACGCGACCTTGTCGAACAATCGGTGAATTTGGTAAAGCAATCAAAGAAAGAAGGCGTAAAAGAAAAAGCTGCGCAGGCAGTTGAGGACATTATTCTTGATGCACTTATTCCCCCAGTAAGAACCGCCCCAAAACCTATGGGCTTGCAGCAAGACGATAAAGAGGCAACGCAAATGAGCGATGCAGAGCTGAATGAAAAGACACGCGAACGTTTTCGAGAAAAGATTAGAACGGGTGAGATTGATGATCGTAAGGTTGAAATAACCATACAATCAAGTGGTGGAAATGGACTCGGCATGGTAGGTGGAGGAATGGACGAAATGTCTATGATCAACCTTCAAGATATGCTGAGTAATGTAATGCCTAAGAAGCAGAAGAAGCGCAAGGTTACCATTGCGGAAGCTAAGCGACTTTTAATAGAAGAAGAAAGTGCCAAGCTGATCGATATGGACGAAGTAAAGGAAGAAGCCATTTGGAAAGCGGAAAACACAGGAATCATCTTTATCGATGAAATTGATAAAATTGCTTCGGGCAAAAAGGGAGGGAATGGTGCCGATGTAAGCCGAGAAGGAGTTCAGCGCGACTTGCTTCCCATTGTAGAAGGTAGTGCAGTAACTACAAAGCATGGAATGATTAAAACAGATCATGTATTATTTGTTGCCGCAGGGGCATTTCATGTGGCCAAGCCATCTGATTTAATTCCAGAACTTCAAGGTAGATTTCCAATTCGTGTTGAACTAAGTAGCTTAACTGAAGGAGACTTCTATCAAATTTTAAAGGAGCCTAAAAACGCATTGACCAAGCAATATGAAGCTTTAATCGATTCAGAGGATGTTTCCTTAGAATTTACGGACGAAGCCTTAAGATCATTGGCTAAGTTGGCCTTTAAAATTAACGAAGAAGTTGAAAATATAGGGGCAAGGCGACTTCATACGGTAATGAGTAAACTCTTAAATGATATTCTGTTTGATATTCCTGAAGATATTCCGCCGAACGCTAAAGTGGTGATCACTAAAGAAATGGTGGGAGAAAGGCTAGATAGCCTTGTTCAGGATAAAGACCTTAGCGAGTTTATACTATAATAAGAACGTATGTTTTATTGAGTCTTTGATTTAGGGTAGTCGTAGTAGATCTTCTGACCAGTAGAATACAGGATTTCTTTCCACGTGCCTATTTCAAAGCATATTCCACAAATAGCGCAGGTTGGTAGGTTATAAAGGTTGAAATCTGACAGGGTTTCAATTAATGAAGTTAGTCCAGGGTTATGACCAAAAATCATCACAGAATCAGCTTTGTCTGACACTTGAGCAAGCTCATTTCTAATGGTTCTTGTAGAGGCATGATAGAAGTTTTCTTTTAATAGAAACTGCTCATTTCCCATATTGAGTTTATCCGAAAAAGCCTTGGCAGTGGTAAGTGCTCTAGCCGCAGGAGAAGTTAACATCAAGTCTACCATGTAGTCGGTTTCAGAGAATCGGTTAGTCATATCTGGCAAGTCTCTTTTACCTCTTCCATTTAAAGGGCGCTCAAAATCAGATAGATAAGGGTGTTTCCAGCTCGATTTCGCATGCCTTACTATAAATAGTGTTTTCATCCGTGCACTATTGAATTTATCAAACAAAGTATTACTTTTGGCGCAATAATTATTTTATAATCTTTAATACATAATACAATGAGAACTGGTACCGTAAAATTCTTTAATGATGAGAAAGGCTTTGGCTTCATCGTTGATGACGAAAATGGAGACGAAGTATTTGTACACGTTTCTGGTACAATTGACGAAATCACTAAAGGTGATTCTGTTTCTTTCGAAATAGCTGATGGTAAAAAAGGACCTAACGCTGTTGACGTCAAGAAAATATAATCACCTGATTTATAGATTTTTGATTACCAACCCCGACCTAGGTCGGGGTTTTTTATTTTAAGCATTCCAAAGTGCCTCTGCTG
This sequence comes from Roseivirga sp., assembly GCF_049099775.1. Lineage (GTDB taxonomy): Bacteria > Bacteroidota > Bacteroidia > Cytophagales > Cyclobacteriaceae > Roseivirga. The sequence goes on from NZ_JAGDZM010000007.1 coordinate 408,364, forward strand.
TATAGAAACCGCCTTCTCTCTCCCAGAATTTACCGTCAAGGAAACGATACCCCTTATCTAGTGAGTTGATCGATTCCATTTCCTCCTTACTTAAGTCGATTTCGGCCGAAGCGAGATTTTGCTTCAATCGAGCTGGGTTAACAGATTTTGGAATTACTGCCGTTCCTCGGCCTTCAGCCCATTTTATCAATATTTGAGCAGGATGGACATTGTGGTTTTCGGCAATCTTTTTCAATGTATCAATTTCGAAAAGATCTGGTTCTGCATCGCCCTTCATTCCAGGTGCTCGGTCTCTAGACCCTAACGGAGAATAAGCGGTATATAGAATTTCGTTTTCAGCACAGAACGCTAATAAATCATTTTGAGCCAATAATGGGTGAGATTCTACCTGATTCATTTCGGGGATAATCTTAGCAGTACCGATCAGTTTTTGGAGTTTTACCACATTGAAATTAGATACGCCAATATGTTTAACTAAACCCTTTTCAACCAATGCTTCCATGGCTTTCCAAGTATCGGCAATAGGATAATCCTCAATTGGGGCAAAACCAGATGCTTCTTCAGAAAAAACAATACCCGGTTGATGGGCAATCGGCCAATGGATTAAGTATAAATCAAGGTAGTCAAGTTGCAGTGCTTCTAAAGATTCTCGCACGGCTTTTTCAACATCTTCCGCCGCGTGGAAAGAGTTCCAGAGTTTAGAAGTCACAAACAATTCCTCCCTGCTCACATCACCATCAGCGAACGCTGCTTGAAACGCATCTCCGATTTCTTTTTCGTTTTGATAAATCCAGGCACAATCAATATGTCTATAGCCTACTTTTATGGCTTCGCGCACTGCTTGACCAACTTCTCCCGGTTCTGATTTCCAGGTTCCAAGTCCGATTGCGTCTAATTTATCTCCGTTTCTAAAGGCGAGTCTGTTCATTCTTATTGAGCTTTTTATATGGCCTTAAGCTACTAAGAATATCAGGTGTATCCAATGCAGATCAATCGCTTCGGAGCACTTTTGTCGGATTTATTAAGGCCATTTTTACACCTTGATAACCTATTGTAACAAAGACTAGCGTAATGGTAATCAAGCCGGCTAGCAAGAAGGCGAAAAATCCGATGTTAATATGATAGGCGAAGTTTTCAAGCCATGCCTCTAAGGCGAAATAAGCAATAGGTGCACCAATTATAAAAGCAAAACAGATGAGCACCATAAAGTCCTTTGCGAACACCTTGATAATATTTGGTAATGAGGCACCAAGTACTTTTCGGATACTCATTTCTTTCAGTCGCTGATTCACTACATAAGTAGCCAAACCAAAAAGCCCAGTACAGGACATTACTATCGCGATTAAAGTGAAAATATCGAAGACAGAAGTGGATGCTTTGTCCGCTTCATATTGCCTGTCGAGGTTATCATCTAAAAAAGAATACTTGAAAGGTTCCTCAGTAAGAGATTCCCATTTCGCTTGTACATTTTTTATAGTTTCCTCCATATTGCTCTGATTAACTCGGAGCACTGTGACACTTGGAACAAAATTCCCTACGCCATAAAACATAATCAGTGGGCCTATTTCTGAGTGAAGAGAATAGTAATTATAGTCCTTCACTACGCCTATAATGGTGAATTCAAAAGTTGGAGTGTTGGGATTGTTATTGCTTAAAAATTTCATGCCGATAGGATTTTCAACACCCATCGCCCGAACGGTAGCTTCATTAATAATCACTTTGAGCGAATCATTAAAACTTCTATCAAAGTTCCGACCCATAACGATCTCAAACTCCATAGTTTCAACATATTCTTGATTGATAGTAATGGTGTTTCCTCGTATATCATCAACATTCGGGTCATCGACACCAAAAACACCGCTCCCCATAAATTCGCCAGGTACAAATGTGGACCCCCCGGCTTTCTGGACGGTACTCATTTGAGAAACTTCATTGAAGAATGCATTGTAGTCTTCCGCTAAATCATTGGTATAGTGCACCACTAAAACGTTTTCTTGATTGAAGCCTAAATCTTTATTGGTCAGATAAGTCATTTGTTGGCTTACTATAATCGAACCGGAAATCATAAAAATTGAGATTACAAACTGAACGATGATTAAACCGTTTCTTAGCCAAATGCCCTTGCTGCTGTGTTTATAGCTTCCCTTTAAAACTTTGCTCGGCTGAAGTGAAGAAATGACAAGTGCAGGATAGAAACCAGAAATAATTCCAATAACGAAAATAAAAGCCAAAAGAATAACCAGAATTATGGGTTCAAGAATGGTAGAAAAACTCAATGATGTGCCCAATATTTGATTGAATTGTGGAATAGTGATAAACACTAAGCCGATGGAGAGAATAGAGGCGATCAGGCATATAAAGATTGATTCAGTAAGAAACTGAGAGATCAATGCCGATCGCTGCGAACCCATGACTTTTCTAATGCCTACCTCTTTAGCTCTTTCTGTTGATCTGGCGATAGAAAGGTTCACAAAGTTGATACTGGAAATGGTGAGAATTATCAAAGCGACAATAGAAATGATATAGACATAGGTGATGTCACTATTAGGTTCAACCTCAACGTCAAGCTGAGATTCTAAATGAATAGATTCGATGGGCTGCAAGAAATAATTGAAAGCATGTCCTTTTGTCTTCCAATCTGTGCCGGCCCCTTGGGCGATGTTTGCTCCGCCATAGGTACCGACTAGATTTGGAAACTCAAGCTCGAAAGTCTTCGGGTCAACACCTGGTCTGAGTTTGAGATAGGTGTATACCCATGGATTTGCCCAACTTCCTATTTCCGTAGCATTGATCAAGGCGCCTACAGACCTGATGGAACCTAGTAAATCAAAATGGATATGAGAGTTTGCAGGGTTGTCTTTAATAACTCCCGATACTCTCCGTGTTCCGGGGGCAACAATCAGCTCTTCACCAACCACATCGGTGGTGCCAAAATATTTAATAGCTGTAGACTCAGTTAAAACTACATCAGTGGCTCGGTTCAAGGCAGTATTAGGGTCGCCTGCTATAAACTCATATGAAAAAACTTTGAAGAAGAGCGAGTCACCAAAGAGGTATTGCGTCTCTAAAAAAGTATTGTCACTATTCGGAAATGCAACTGGAACTTCATTGGCAAAAAACAACCGGTGTAAGCGAGTGACAGCTTCTACTTGCGGATAGTTTTCGCGCAGGGTGGGTGCTAACATGATAGACGAGGTACCGAACATTTTAACCCGACCTGGGTAAACGCGCTCCAATGCAGCCCTGTATATTCGGTCACTATCCTTAAAAAAATTGTCATACGATGTTTCGTACTTCACGTAAACGGCGATCAACATTACGCAGGCAATGCCAATCGATAAACCAAGAATATTAATTGCTGCATAGACCTTATTCTTCTTTAAATTTCGATAAGAGATTTTTAAGTGGTTGCCTGTCATCATAATGCGAGAATGTTGTTTGCTACGTCTAAAAAGGTGTGGTCTTAGAAGTCTGATCACTTCTAGCCAGTAGATAAATTGTGCCCTTTTAAGGCCTTTACTTTCTACTGTATCTTGAAATTGCTCTTCCAGATCGCCTGCCAATTCACTCCACCATCGCTCATCGAGAAACTTAGCAAGAATTGATGTTGCAAATTTGGGCGGTTGATATTTAGGCAATTGGCCCATTTAGAAAGAGGGTTTATTTGTAACCAGCTTATTCCACATAGCCTGCCGAGTTTCTTGAATGCTCTGTACATTTCCATACCCCTTGGCAGTAAGGCTATAAAGTCGTTTGCTGCGGCCACCCCGTTTTTCAGATGAACCACCCATTTCAGATTTTAACAGGCCTTTATTTTCGAGCCTATAGAGTATCGTATGAATTGTACCTATAGACCAATTGAGATTGGCCTCACGCTTAATTTCTTTTTGAATGCCATACGCATAAGCAGCGGGTTCTAAACTGCCAACGCTTAGTAAAACAATCTCTTCTTGGGTGCTGATGGTTTCCTGTGTCATAAAAGCGATTTGTTTTCTGATCAAAAAACAAATAATACATTATTGACGGAAAGTCATAGGATAAAGTTTCAAGTGGTACACGCCTTCGCTTTTAATAACAATGAAAACATGTTCCAACAGTTATATGATACTTATGGCAAGGAGCTATTGGCTTCGGAGTTGCTTTTTTCTATTCATGACACTCAGGCTAATTAATGCCACACATACGATTAGAATACTCCCCAAATAGCCAGGACTCGAATGCATTCCAGCAAAGTAGTCCAGAAAAGGAATTCCATTGACATTGCCATAAATCAGGAAAAAGAAAAGTATTTCAAATAGCTTTTTACCCTGACTGATAATCCCCGAAATAGCAGAAAGTCCGATTATAAAAATGCTTCCTAAAATGGGCCCCACTGCTTGATTCAAATCACCGGCCATTAAATGACGCACAATTAGTGGAAAGGCTAAAAGTATACCAAGGACTATTCCAGCCGTGAGCTGAGAAGCATAGACCCGAGAGATAGGTTTATAAGCGGCAAATGTAAATTGATGAACATTAAAAGACTGCTCTTTAGTTGTTAACTCCGACCAACGGGTCACTTGTAAAAACCAAAGAATTGGTAGAACTATATTATGCGCTACTTCAATTTCTAAAAAGATAAGAAAGGCAATGCCAATGAAGTTCAGTAGCCAAAGCCATCGATTCCCCTGTCTAACAAGTAATAATAATTCTGTTTTTAAAAGAGGCCAAAGTGCATACGAAATGTCTGGTTTAGGTAATGCATTTAAATCCAAGTCAGCGATTGGTGCCCCTGTATCGACCTCCTTTTTCTTTTTACCTTTTATCAACCCTTTTAAGTTAAACCTATGGAAAAATGGACTAGCTGCACCTACTAATATTATGGTGATTAGGGGCCATAATAACCGATAGCCAACCTTTGCGATGGAAAAATGAATGCCCTCAAATACAAATGATTGTGTTTCGGTTAAATTTCCGATTCTAAAGCCAATATTCAGTGTTTGCCCTAACGTTTCCCCACTAATCGCATTAACCTTTGCTGTCATTTCTGTGGTGGCGATTTTTGATCCAAGTGGGTCAAATGGACCCAGTCCATTGTCTTGAGTGGTTTGTGTAAAGAATATAGCAAAAATGAAAAAGTAGCCGACATTCTGAAGCGTTGACTTTTGTTTGAATAGTACTTCGAGCACTACGGCTATACCTGCTATAAAGAACATAGTAGGTATAGGTATAAGCAGGTAGGCTAGAATAAAATCCAATGGATCAAAACTATGGCCGCTGCTATAGAGAAAGAACAAACCAATATTCATAAATGCCATTAAGAGTACCATGGTAGCGAGTACTAGAAAATTGCTGAATACTTTGGAGATTAAGTAGCTGAAATTGCTGACTCGAGTGGATGCCACAATTTGTCCTACTTTAGTATCTATGTCTGTTTTGAGGCTATTGTTTATTACATAAAAACCAAGTAGGCTGACAAATGTACTAGCCATCAGAGCAGATACTGCTCCTATCCAAGCAGAATTATATACGCCACGATAGCCACCAATTGTTACAGTTTCATAAGAAGCGTCTGGGGACGGTATAAAAAGAAAACCAAAAGCTAAGCTTACGGCCATGATGATTAAAAACCTATAACTCCTAATGCGCTGTAGGTAATCGTACTTGACTTGATTGAAAAACAGCATTTTAGTTGGTAGTCTTGGTTAAGTACAGATAAGCATCTTCTAAGGAAGCCTCCACAGGTTTACCATCGGCTTTCTTGTCGTCAGAAATAAAGCGTACTGTTATGTCCTCCTTTTTACGAATCGTATTCACCACAATATGGTTCTCTTTGAAATTACTAATCTCAGACTTTGGTATATCTATTTCATAAACCTTGTCATCGAGACGTTCAACAATGTTTTCTGGATAATCTATAGAGATTAGACTTCCTGATTTCATAATTGCCACTTGATCAGCTATTGTATCAATATCAGAGACAATGTGTGAGGAGAGAATAACGATGCTTTTGTCGGCTAATTCAGAAATTAGGTTTCTGAATCTTACTCTTTCCTCAGGGTCAAGCCCAACAGTTGGCTCATCAAAGATTACTACTTTTGGTTCGTTCAAAAGTGCTTGTGCTATACCCACACGCTGTTTCATGCCACCGGAGTAACTGCCAATTGGTCGCTTAGCATTTTCTATTAAGTTAAGCCCCTCAAGTAGAAATTGAATTCTTGTTTTTAAGCCATCACCTCCGATACCCTTCATGGCAGCTATATAATTTAAGAACTCGTAGGCATTAAGGTTGGGATAAACCCCGAAGTCCTGAGGTAGGTAGCCTAGCTGTTCACGCATATAGTTGGGTTGCGCCAATATGTCTTGATCATTGAGCAAAATACTTCCTTCGGTGGGCTTGCTAATAGTGGCAATCATTTTAAGGAGAGTAGATTTACCGGCACCATTTGGTCCCAGAAGCCCTAGAATACCTTGATTAATGTTAATTGAGAAGTCTCGAAGTCCGTATTTGTCTTTCGAATACCGCTTACTTAATGCGTTTATATTAAGGTTCATTTGCTCTTTATTCTCTAATTATCTTGATCAAGTAAGATGATTTTCTCAGTAGTTACAAATGCAAGTGAGGAACGGTTAATGGTCAGGAAAAACGGGTTTAAAGGGGACTGATTTAGTGATTTTTGAATAGAATGGACGAACTTACTTTACGATAATTATTCTAGTAAATATTAAATTGATCGTAAATACTTTGCCATTGGTTTACTATCTAAATCGAAGGATTTGGATTCAATTTAATAGTTAGATATCAGAGACTAATAGAATTACTACCTGATCAATAAGTTATATATGAAAGCAGCAGTTTACACTCAATATGGAGGCCCTGAAGTACTAAGTCTGACCAACCTTGAAAGCTCCAAGCCTAAGAATAATGAGCTACTGATTAAAGTCGAGGCTACGACAGTTACGTCCGGTGATGTCCGTTTAAGGGCTTCCGATTTTCCAGCATTGTTTTGGTTGCCTGCCCGGCTAATGTTCGGCCTTTTTAAACCTAAGAAGAAAACGCTAGGACACGAGTTTTCTGGGATAGTAGAAGCTGTGGGAGTGGATGTTAATCAATTTAAGGTTGGTGATCAAGTGTTTGGTACTACAACAATGCTTAAGCATGGGGCATACGCAGAATATCTTTGTGTGCCTGAAAAAGCGAAACATTGTGTTTTATCTAAAGCCCCAGAAGGAATAGAATTAAAAACTGCCGCGGCAGTACCTATTGGTGCTATGACAGCTCTTTTCTTATTGGAAAAGGCAAAACTCAAGAAAACTCATAAAGTACTAGTATACGGTGCTTCAGGTAGTGTAGGAACTTATGCAGTGCAATTGGCTAAACACAAGGGAGCTGAAGTAACAGGAGTGTGTAGCACTGCCAATATAGATTTGGTGAGCTCACTAGGAGCGAGTAAAGTCATCGATTATATGAAAGAAGACTACACTTTAGACGGAGCTGTTTATGATATCTTTTTCGATGCTGTAGGTAAAACTCCTAAGTCTAAAGCCAAATCTGTATTGAAGAAGAATGGTTCCTATGTCTCCGTTAATATGATTACCTCAGAAAATGAAGAAAAGCTATTGGAGATAGTTCAAATGGTAGAGAATGGTGTGCTTAAGCCAGTAATTGATCGTGAATACTCGTTAGACCAAATTGTTGAGGCTCACAGATATGTTGACTCAGGCAGAAAAAGAGGAAATGTAATCATCGATATTAGTACTCAGCAAAAACAGTAAGTGTGAGCATTTGATGATGGAGAGCAGCTAAGTCCTTTTTTACTGGGCAAATTTCCCCATAGCTATAAAACCCGCTTATGCAGGTTTTTTCACCTAAGATATCGTGAGTTGCTTTTATTTCTTCTTCAATTCGCTGGTTAAATAATAGTTTTCGACCGATACAGCTGACCATAAGCGCTAATTCAGGTGGCTTAATAAGGTTTCGATTAGCCTCTTCGGCTGCTGTTTTTACTCCAAGTAAAAGATCGTCGAATCTTGCACGCATAAACTGCAGTTTAGTGCCAACGGAAACAGCTTCTCCAAGGGTAATTGATCCCTTCACCTCATCAATATTGAATACTGTTCGAACTACATAGTCTTCTGCGTTTGGTAGCCATACAGCTACTGGATAAAGTAGTGCGGTACCGGGTAAACCGTCCGCGTCATCTCCAAGAAATTGTTCATAAAGATCAAAAGGCCTTTTATCTTCTAGTTTTAGGATTTCTCTGCCAGATGATTCGGAAACAGTAAACGATTCGCCAAACTCGCTCCACCCGCCATGAGATCCAAAGCCAATGTTAATATGATCTCCATATAAGCCAATCGCTACTGCCATACGCTGGTCGATTTGTTCATTTAGCCCGACTAGTGTTTTTGAAAAATTAGCCCCATCACCAGCAAGGCCACCACTTATACTTACCCCAGTATCCAATACTTCATACATTCCACGAACAAGATCTGAACCATTGACGAGCCATCCATCACCAAAAACTAGAATATGCTTTAGGTTTGGCTTACTAAATGCTGATGCTAACTCGCGACCAAGTGCTTTACTTTGGTCTTTCCTTGTAAGGCTTTTAGCATGTACTTCAGTTGCTGTTTTGGAAAAAGAAATGGCTATTCCAGTTACTGTTTCCTCCTTCAATTCGGATAAATATATCTCTCCAGACGTTGAACAACTGATAATGTCTGTTTCTGGATATTGCTTCTGTACTGATTCTAACCAAGTTGCAGACTCCAACTTATTTCTTGAGGCGAATATCAATACAAAAGAAACCTCATGCTCAGTTGTAATATTTTGCTGAGAGTAGCTAATTTCATTTTCTTCGATCAGGAATTGATCTATATTCATATATCTGAACTGTTTACTTTAAAAATACTCAAGCTAGTTTAATAGCTAGGCTTTTATTGTGATAAATCGAAAGTCCATAGCGGTTTTACCTTTCAATAACACAAGTGGTGATATAGAGAATCAATACTTTGCAGATGGTATTGCTGAAGAAATTATCATTACACTAAGTAAGATTTCAGGCCTTAAAGTAACCTCACGAACATCTTCTTTTACCTATCGAGACCGTCAGATAGATGTAAGACATATAGGAAATGAATTGGGAGTAAGTACTATTTTGGAAGGCAGTGTAAGAAAGGCGGCTAATCGTGTAAGAATAGCTACTCAGCTGGTAAGAACAGACACAGGTTTTCAGATTTGGTCTGAGCGTTTTGATAGAGAATTAATAGATATTTTCGATCTCCAAGATGAAATTAGCCGTCTAATTGCCGATAAGATCAGAGAACATTTTGGGCACTTTGATATTCAAGATGACTTCAATACGCCTAAAACTATAAAAGCAGAAGCCTATCAGGCATATTTAAAAGGACGTTATTATCAACTACAATGGACCAACGAGAGTATTCAAAAGTCACAAGCTGCTTACAAAAAGAGTATCGAGATTGACCCGAAATACCCAATGCCTTACCTCGGTCTGAGCCAGAGTTTTGTGCATCATGCCGCTTGGAGTCAAGTGGATAGAATGAAGGGGCTTTATATGGCACAGCATTTTATAAGGCAGTTAGGTAATGACTTTGACCATTTGGCAGAATTCCATTACACAAAAGGCTTGTATGCTTTTATTGGTAACTGGAATTTTCAAAAGGCACAAAAACATTTGTCGGAGGCACTAAAGATAAAGCCTAATTATGCTGAGGCATTAGAGTTTCAAGCAGACCTATGCAATGTAGTAGGGGCATTTGATAAGTCAGAAGTTTTTATTAATCAGGCACTTTCGTTAAATCCCAATGCACTAAACCACCATTATACCAAGGCCATTGGTTATTACTTCGGTTCAAAATTTCGTGAAGCAATTAAGGCTCTAAATAACGCCTTGTCAATAATGAGCAATTGGCAGATGGCTTTGGAGTTAAAGGCACTCTGCTTTTTAATACTGTCCGATGAACCAGCGTTTAGAAGTACAGTAGCTTTGGCCAAAGAGTCTACAAGAACAGTCTTTTATGAGCTATGGCATGCATACCATGGTGGTGAGTCAAGCCAACTAGATGTCGCCAATACACATGACTTCTATATGGCAGTTCCCGTTTATCTGAAACTTTATAGTGGGTTTAAAACTGAAAGTGTTCAAAAACTCAAGGAAGGAATAGAACAAAGGGCTGGACAATTTTTAGGATTTCGCTATGACCCATTATTGGAACCATTACGTAAAGAATCTAGCTACAAGAATTTAGAGGAGCCATTTTTATCAATATCTATAGACAAAGAGGCACCAAAAGCAGTTTCAAGTATTGACATCGAGGTTCTTAATGAAAGTGAAGTTAAATCGTTCTCCCATTTGGTCGAACAGCTTATGAAAGAAGACAAGGTGTATATCGATACCCAGATGACCTTGCGAAGTTTGGCTGAAAAAATCGGTTTACATCCTAATAAACTATCTTGGTTAATCAATAAGAAGATAGGCAAGGGATTCAACGAGTACATTAACGATTATCGCCTTAAAGACTTTCAGGAACGTGCCGTTGATCCTAAAAACTGTCATTTGACGCTGTTAGGCCTTGCCTACGACAGCGGATTCAACTCTAAGTCAGTATTTAATGACTTTTTCAAAAAGAAGACAGGCAAAACGCCAAAGGCTTGGGTGAGGGAAAACAGTTGATAGAATCATTCTTTTTAGAACCTTCTATTATTCTTGAATTAAATTAGTAAACGTGAAACAGTTCGCACCCAAATCAAAACGAAACATACAAAGGATTCTTCCATTTGGTTTGATTTGGCTTTTAACCTCCTGGGTGTTTTTATTTACCGAATATGCAGCAGCGGGTATTCAGAGTGCAAATTTCAACGGTGTCATTGCCCTGAGTCCTGAAATAGTGGTTTTTTCATCTTTTGCTGTTTTTCTAGTTGGACTTGCGGTAGGTGTTTTAGAGGTGAGATTTTTTGGTAGACTATTTCAAAGGTATGCCTTAGGAAAGAAGATACTACTGAAATTCATTTTCTACTTGTGTTTCGCTCTAATAGTCATACTCATATTCTATCCACTGGCCGGGGCTATAGAAACCGGGAAAAGCCCCATACATCCGAATATCTGGAAGAAGTTTGGCATGTATCTTACGAGCATCAGCTTTGTTAGTACTATGGTTCAGATTTCCTTTTCGCTAGTTTGTAGTTTGCTCTATGCCGCCATTAGTGATAGCCTGGGACATAACGTACTGCTTAATTTCTTTACAGGTAAATACCACATGCCAACGCAGGAAGAGCGGATTTTTATGTTTTTGGATATGAGAGATTCCACTGGTATTGCCGAGCGCTTAGGACATAGGGAATATTTCAAACTCCTTAAACTTTACTATCAAAGCATGTCAGATGCGATTGTCAATTCATCAGGAGAGGTATACCAGTATATTGGCGATGAAGTAGTGGTTTCTTGGCCACTGAACAAAGGTTTAGCAAATGCCAGTTGTTTAAAATGTTTCTTCGGCATCAAAGCTAGCTTTCAAGAAAAATCTGAAAACTTCAAAAAAGAATTTGGGGTAATGCCCACCTTTAAGGCAGGGGTACATATGGGTGAAGTTACCACTGGAGAGGTAGGTGCTCTCAAAACCGAGATTGTGTTTACAGGTGATGTACTGAACACTACGTCTAGAATTCAATCCCTTTACAACGAGTTCAAGGCAGACTTATTAATAAGTCAAGCACTACATACCCGACTTAAAGATCCAAATACTTTTGGTTTCAAAGCGCTTGGTAGTTTGGAATTGAAAGGCAAAAAAAAGTCAGTGACTATCTTAGAAGTAACACGGTCATAATCTCATTTAAGCTTCTCAGGAACGGTTCTTACTGTTAAAAAGTCCTGATTTTCATTTAAACAATCCTCAAAGTGTAGTCCGGATGATTCCAAATCGTTCTTGTCGGTACTTCGAAAGAAAACGACAATGAAAATCAAAGACTTACTCTCGCTTTTTTGGCTAATCGGCTTTGTAAATATGGTGATTGCCGAAATTGTAACATTGGCTACGCCCAGACTGATTCAATACTCTATTGATTTGCTTGGGGGTACAAATTTTTCTTTACGACAATTACTCCTTCTCACCATTGCAATAGAGACTACTGTTGGCACCTATCTCATTATCAGGTTGCGTATGGGCAAAATTGGCCGGTTGAGTAATACTTTAAGCGCAAGTATTACGCTACTCTTCATTATTACTATAGGCGAAGCTACCCCAGGCTATTTGGTGTTCTCAATCATCGAGGCCATCTGCCTTTTAAGTCTGATACTGATCTGCCTGATAAACAATCCACAGGAAGTAAAAAAGTCCGGCATTTCACTTCCTAAGTCCTGAAAAAGAATCTCGGACGAATGAGGCACTCTACTTCCTCACCTTTGGAACATCAAACATTTTAAAAGATCAAAAACTATGAAAACAAGATTACAAACACTTATCGCACTAGCCCTACTAATTGTAATTAGCGCTTGCAGCAATGATGACACGCCCGCTCCACCAATAGCAGGGGAGTATACAACGGCTGAAGCTTTACTTCAGAAAACTGGATTTCAAGGTAGTATCCTGATTAGAAAGGGAGGGACTGATTTTATGAGAAAGGGTTTTGGAATGGCAGATGCTGAAGCTGGCGTTGCAAATGATCCTTCTTTAGTATACCGAATTGGTTCTATGACCAAAGCTTTCACCGCTATGGGTATTCTAAACTTAAAGAGACAGGGCTTGATTGAAAGCTTTGATCAACCGCTGAGCGATTTTGATGATGAGTTTCCTCACGGAGATAAAATCACGCTAAGACACCTGATAACACATTATTCAGGGTTGCCAGATTACATAGGAGTAGTTGAGGAGATTTATCGAAATCAGAACACCTATTTCGCACCAGAAGACATCTATGATATCATCAAAGAGTCGGCTGGAGAAGACGGTTTACTCTTTGAGCCCGGTAGCGCCTTTGCCTACTCTAACTCGGGTTACCTGATTTTAGGTTTGCTCATTGAAGAGATCACTGACATGGACTATAATGATTATATCAACCAAAATGTAATGACTCCCCTTGGCATGAGTCAAACTACTATTGGAGCTGATGATATTCAGGGAGCTGGTTTTGCTAAAGGTTACAAGAGTGGTGTTGAGGTAGCACCTTATTTAATGGAACTCGCTTTTAGCGCTGGTGAATTTGAGAGTACCATACCTGATTTAGAAAAGTGGGGTGATGCCCTGATGGGAAATAGCTTTCTTTCTGTTGATGAAAAGTCCGAATATTTCGCTGCCCCCTACACTGAAGACGACTTTTTTACTCCTGGTATGGGTTGGTTTACAATTAAGCTTGGCGGTACACTTGTGTACAATCATGGGGGAAACATTGATGGTTTTACTTCGATCATCGCATTGTTACCTGAGACCAACAGTATGATCATTATGCTTAGTAATCAAGAAAACTGGGCGCCTGTCAATGAAGTATTGGAGGCCCTTGTGGTCAACGAATTCTAATAGGTAAAATCAAAAACTCATTCTGATCCCTTAAGGAAACGACAACTGCCGGGTTATGGGTCTAATTATGGCCCGGCATTTTTTAAAAACTCAAAATACTGAAATATGAGAAGGATATTAGTCATAGTATGTATACTCACCTATTTTTTGGTAAATGCTTCGGCACAGGAAAAGATAGGTCAAACAATCCGTGGCACCATTACAGATGCGGATAATAAATCTGGACTTTATGGAGCTACAATCCATATTATTGGAAGTCAACCATTGAAAGGAGCGGTGACCGATTTTGAAGGCAATTTCAGAATTGAAAATGTTCCGAGTGGGAGGTATTCACTTCAAATGAGTGCCATGGGCTTTGAAAGCAGAGTAGTAGCTAATGTTATTGTAAATATTGGTAAAGAGGTAGTCCTGGAGCTATCCATGCAGGAGGCCATCTTGCAATTAGAAGAAGTTTTGGTAACAGCTTCAATAGAAGAAACTGCTCCTGAGGACCAAATGGTTCTCATTAGCGCCCGATCCATTACCATGGAACAAATGACCCGCATGGCGACTGGTTTTAATGATCCTGCATTGATTACAGCCAACTTTGCAGGAGTTATCAACACTGGAGACGGGGGCAACGACATTGTCGTCCGAGGTAATTCGTCCAAGTACAATCAATGGCGCCTGGAGGGGCTGCCGATTACTACGCCAAACCACTTTGGTGATCAAGGTATGCTCAATGGAACCACTGGTATTCTTAACAGCAACTTGCTTGCAAGCTCAGACTTTTATACAGGTGCTTTTGCTCCAGAATTTGGTAATGTAATAGGTGGAGTTTATGATATTCGTCTGAGAAATGGCAATAATGAAAGACAAGAAGCTATTGCTGGAATAGGCCTACTGGGTACGGATTTAACTTTGGAAGGGCCGTTGAAGAAAGGATACAAAGGCTCTTATCTGTTCAATTATCGCTACTCAACCGCAGATATACTTAATCAAATCGGTGCGCTGGATGTGGAGGGAAACCCAAAGTTTCAGGATGCTGCCTTCAAGTTGCACTTGCCTACCCGAAAGGCAGGCCTCTTTTCAGTCTATGCGTTGGGTGGTGTGAGCCGTTTGGATTTTGATGATGTAAAAGCCGATGACTGGAACATCCCTGGCACCTACGATATGCTTCCTGACATGCAAATCGAGTTTGATAAGAAATCTTACCTTTTCAATACAGGTATTCGTCATACTTATGCTTTTACTGATGATAATTATTTGGAAACGGCCATCTCCGCCACCTTTGATAGGATAGAAGATGTTGTCTCTAGAAACGACGGAGGATCACGCATACAAGCCTATAACTCTAACCTAAGAAGAGCTACCTATCGCACTAGTGCGGATTATCATCATAAGTTGAACGCTAAAAATAAAATACAGGCAGGACTCATCTACTCGCTATTCGATTATCAAAATTTTCAACAGCGTATGGAAACCGGAGACAGTCAGCCTTTTAACAACCTAAATTTTAATGAGAACATTGGCAACCTGCGCAGTTATATCTCATTGAAGCACCGTTTTACCCAAAAACTCACTATGGTGGCTGGTTTACATAATACGAATGTTTTCCTAGCAGATGAACATACTTTGGAGCCGCGTTTAGCCCTCAAATGGCAAATGAATAAAAAGAGCCGTTTAGATTTCGGGTATGGAAATCACAGCACCATGGAGGGTGTTAATCATTATTTCGCTCAGGTTACTGATGGTAACGACAACGTAACTCAACCTAATTTAGATTTAGGCTTACTCAAGGCTCATCACTTAGTATTTGGTTATAACTACAAGGTTAATTCGCTGTGGGATTTCTCTATTGAAATGTACTATCAGGATTTGTATGATGTACCAGTGGCAAATGATCTTAATAACATCTTTACCACTCTGAATGAAGATTTGGACGTAACCTTTACCGATCTAGTAAATGAAGGAACTGGTACCAACACAGGCATTGAAATTACTGTTAATAGAAGTTTTGCTAAAGGGTACTATTTTATGGCAAATGCCTCAGTATTTGAGTCTCACTATAAGGCTCTTGATGGGATAGAGCGTAGCACTCGTTTCGATAATGATTACCGTTTCAACATACTGGGCGGTCGCGAATTTACCGGTTTGGGCAAAAAAGGCAATCAGACCATAGCTGTAAACGCAAAGTTCTTTATGCAGGGAGGACAGAAAGTACTGCCACTATTAAGAGATGAAGCAGGCAACCTGTCTGTAGATCCTGAGAACAATCTTTTTTGGGATTATAGTAGGGCATTCCAGAATAGCCTAGAAGACTTGTATGCCCTTACGCTTTCTGCGAGTTTTAAATGGGATAAGAAATCAACTACCCATGAGTTACTAGTCAATCTCGAGAATGTAACTGACAACAAGGGGAAAATCAGAGAATACTATGATGCTGCAGAACCTGGAGGCGTTGGTTACACAAAACAGTTCGGTTTGTTACCCAACATTATGTACAAAATTTACTTCCGTTGAGTTATGAAAACTAGGATTATATGTTTGTCCATCTGCATAGTGACCACCCTTCTAACGCAGGAGGTTTCAGGTTGGGCACAAAATGAGAAGGGTGTTATGATAAGAAGAGTATTTCAAAAATATACTCAGGAAGAAGGTGTGAGAAACGCCTTCTTTCGAATGGAGTCTTCCAAGCAACAAATACCTATTGAATTTGTGTATGGTAAATTCAAGAGTGGTGACTCGGTGACAGCGAATACGCCTTTTTACACTGCTAGCATCGGTAAAACTTTCACTGCTACTGCTATTGGACTGTTGGTTGATGAAGGAGGGTTGTCCTTTGACGATTTCGCGATTGACCACTTAGGTGACTTAGTAAAGGGTTTATCTATGATAAACGGAGTGGACTACAGCGACAAATTGACTATTCACCACTTGTTAAGCCACACCTCAGGATTACCAGATTACTTTGAAGATCAGCCCGTGAAAGGGGTAAATATGATGCAAAAGTTGCTGATGGAACCAAATCGCTTTTGGGAACCTCAGGCCTTGATCGATTTTACAAAAGGTGCCTTTCAAGCACATTTTAAACCAGGTGATGGGTACCATTACACCGATACTGAATATGTATTGCTGGGTTTGATTATTGAAAAAGTATCGGGAATGCGTCTCTATGACTTCTTTCAAGAACGCATTTTCAAACCATTCTCATTGAGCCTAACCAGCATGAACTTACGCTCTGAACCAATTAAGAAACCAGATTTTCCTATGGCAGAAATATATGCGGGGCCTATGGAAATCAGTACCTACAGAAGTTTAAGTGCGGATTGGGCAGGGGGTGCGATCAGAAGTTCTGGGAAGGATCTGAATAGTTTTCTCAAGGCATTGGTTTCTGGAGAGGTTGTCAGTGAGGCCAATTTGGAAAAAATGAAGCAATGGACTTTTGAAAGTCAAGGCACTTATTATGGCTACGGCTTAAGGAAATGGGCGTTGAAAGAGCTTTCTTCTGATTTTCCAGAGTTTAGTCTGGTCGGCCATTCTGGTAGCACGGGAGCCTTTATGTACTATTGCCCTGAGCTTGATGTATATCTCAGTGGCACTTTTAATAACACTGATTTTCTACAAAAACACATACTATTTCTCACTGAAGTATTAACTGTAATTAGTCAAGAGACAAAATAATAGACAACATGAAAAAGAAGGTAATAGTAGCTGGAGCTTCTGGCTATCTGGGAAAGTATATTGTCAAAGAATTAAAATTCAGAGGGGTTTTTCTTAAAGCTATCGCGCGCTCTGGTGAAAAGCTCAAGAACTTGGGTCTTGATCAAAATGAAATTATCGAAGCTGAGGTTACCATGCCCGAAACACTGAAAGGCGTGATGAACTGGGCAGATGTAGTTATCTCTACGGTCGGCATTACACGCCAAAAAGATGGCCTTAGCTATATGGATGTAGACTATCAGGCGAATATGAACCTGTTGCACGAAGCTAAAATAGCCGGGGTCAGTAAGTTTATTTACATATCCGTCTTAGGGGGAGAACAAATGCGACATTTAAAGATTATGGCAGCCAAAGAACAGTTCGTGGATGCACTGAGGGTTTGGGGGCTTGATTATACAATTATCCGTCCAAATGGCTTTTTTTCCGATATGAAGGACTTTCTAGATATGGCTAAAAAAGGGAAAGTTTATCTATTCGGAAATGGGGAATTTAAGTTGAACCCTATACACGGTGCCGATTTAGCTAAAGTAATTGTTGATGCCATTGATGCAAATGAGAATGAAGTAGTGGTAGGAGGGCCAGATATCCTTACACAGAACGAAATAGCAGAACTGGCTTTAAACGCTTGGAAAAGACCAATAAAAATCAGCCACATACCTAACATGGTGAGAAGACTTTTGATTAAAGCCATGAGAGGATTGACTTCCCCTAAAACTTATGGGCCATATGAGTTTTTTTTAACAATGATGGCACAAGATAATGTTGCACCCAGACATGGTGTTCATCGGCTTGGGAATTATTTCCTCAAGGAAGTTGATTCATTATCAGATTAAAATAAGAGCTGCCTATTGGCAGCTCTTTAATTTAAAAACTGAAAAGAATGTTCGATGATCTGATTTTAATGACTAAACCTACACCGCCTTCATCTTTTTACTAAACATCCAATTAGCCACTATCACAAGTATAACATACTCTAACCCCAGTATCCAAAACCCAGGATCTATAAAGAAGCTGAGGTGATCGCCTCCTGCTGGAATAATAAATAGTGGAACTGTGATCACCGAATCCAATAGCATTGTGAGGGAAAACATGTAACCTGCCAATGGTAACCCATTGGTTCGTGTGCCCTTCTTATTGTAAAAGTATACTCCTATTACAATTGCAGGAATCAGAGCAACAGTTAGAAACCAATTCGCTTGCTCGTTTGCATTGTCCATCAATGAGAAGTTATAGGAGCCAACAAAGGCGCTGACTCCCATAGCCCAAATGATCAATGCTGAAAGACTTGCTTTTTTTATATGAACACTTTGCATGATCTTATGATTGTTAGATGCTTTCTGGTATAGATTGGCTCCATACGCCGGTTTTAACGGTTTTCTCTACGTATTCCTTAAAGTCGGTGGCTTTTCTGCCCAAGACTTTTTCTATGTCGTGAGATACGTCCTGATTCTCTGGATTGCCAAGCACTTCTTCAAAAAGGTAGCTAAAGAGCCAGATATAAGAATCAGGTAAACCAGCTCCTTTCATTCCTTCAGCAAAGGCTTCAATGGAAATGGGTATGTATTGAAGGTCTCTACCGATTCCTTCGGCCATGGTTGCAACAACTTCTTTGAAAGTCATTTTTCTCGGGCCAGTTACTGTTATCGTCTGACCATTATAAGAATCATCCGTCAATACCTTAGTCACTACATCGGCGATGTCATCTGCATCTACAAATGGGATTTCTGCATCTGGCATGGGCAAGGCAACTTGTCCAGCTAAGACAAAATCGAGAAAGGCACCTTCACTAAAATTCTGATTGAACCATGAAGCCCTTACCAAAGTGTAATTTAACCCAGAGTTAGCCACGATTTGTTCGCATGCCTCTGCCTCAGTCTCTCCTTTTCCAGATAAGAGTACCACTTTTTCTAAACCCTGTTTAAGAGCGGTTTCAGTTAGTGTTGAGATGGCTTCTTTTGCCCCTGGTACCGCTAAATCTGGATAATAGACGATGTACGCTCGATCCATTCCTTTCAAGGCTTCGGCATATGTACTTGGATCCTCCCAATCGAATGCTGGAGCGCTTTTGCGACTACCAATTCGAACATTGTGACCCTGTTTTGATAAGTTTTCTACTACTCGGCGACCAGTTTTACCAGTTCCACCGATAACTAAAATGTTGTGTTTCATTTTTTCGATTTTTGAGTTTAAATAATTATCTGATGAGCCATATATGACCCGTTTATTGATTTTCTTGAATGTTTTAAAGGCTGTAATTAAACGTGATACCTGTCACCGCTTGATGTCTCGATCCGGAACTTCTAAGCAAGTTTGATTTGGCTATAGGATCACCCAACCTATTGTAATTGAAGTAAAGACTTGTTGAGACTCTAGTGCTCATAGGAATGAGGATTGATCCTGTAAAGCCGATAGACAGTGCACTTGATGTTGGTCTGTAAACCGCAATATTTGATTCCTGAGATTGTGTTTGATTAACACCGAAGAAGGTATCGTTGTATTCGGAATTGGTCATTCTCATCATAGGACCAGCTCCATATTGGATAGACTTACCAAAAGCTTGAAACTTCTCTACAAACTGAGCACTAAATTCTGCTATTAGCCCGTTGTGTCCTCCGATCCCCTTTCTTAAGTTGAAATTCGATACAATAGAACCATGGGTGTATTGAACATAAACGCCAGGTTCTACAGAGAAATCGATATCACCGAGCCCAATAAGATCGCTTGTATTCTTACCAACTACGCGACCGGGTAAAGTTCCATCTTCGAACCGACCGATATTGAACCGCATCAACGCTCCGATACTCCAGGCATCAAATTGGAACGCCTTGTAACGTAAACCTTCGAAAAGAGAAGCCGAAAACTTATCCGAATATGTGGCGGTAAAATTCGGAAACATGACTGTTTGGTAATTATTATCTCCCAAGTAGGAGGGCACAACCGCCATACCTATTCCCATTGAATAGGACCATTGCTCGACCTTTTTTTCCTGTCCACTGACATTGCTTTTGATAGAAAGAACTAGAATTGCTAGCATAACACTAATTTTGACCGATCGAAATCTGTTGATTTTAATTTTGTGTTTCATTTTTTCGATTTTTGAGTTTGACATACTTTGGGCTATTTCATGAGTTTGAGTGTGTTGAAAATGGAGGCAGCAGCAAGAATGAATGACGCTACTGCGCAAGTGGTTCTTATGAGATGGAACCTATTCCATTTCGATTCATAATAGAGTCGCAGATCATGCAGTTCGGCTTTACTAAGCTGATTTAGATTTGTGTGCTCCAACTGATCATTCAGTGGTACATTTCCTAGCCCTGTTACCGCAATTGTTCCGATTAAATACGTTATAGCAGCGATAATCATTAACCAAAAGGCACTCTTTCCTACATGGAACTGATAATAACTTGACGCACCTAGGAATAGTAGACTGCCGAAGAATACCATGAAGAACATCGGATTGAGTATTGCCCGATTAATAGACTGCATAGCTTCTAAATAGGCCTCCGAGCCGATTTTTTGAGTTCCGGGAATTACGGAAACCGACCAAGCAAAGAAAAGTCCTGCCGAAAGCCCTGTGAAGACAACCGCTCCAAACAGGCTCAATGTTTTAATTGAGATTTCCATGATCAATTGGTTTTTAGAATGGTTAACCAGCAACTGATCTTTCCAGATGTCTCAATGATTGAGTGTAATTCACCTTTCCTTTTATTAAGAAATTGGAGGGTCTTATAAGTTTTTGAATCGTAAAGAAACTGCAAGTCAGTCTCTTTGAGCCATGAACTTGAAAAAGCTTGTACCGCTAAGAACCCGGTGAGCAAGCCTATCCAGATCATACAGGTTTGTCTTTTTTTCATTTTACTGCGAGTTTTAATTCGTTTGTAAAATTGAAGGCAAATCGAGCGGGAAACTTGACACTTTGAGCCAGTGTTTTGACAGTTTAGGCCAAAACGAAATTATTGATCAATTTTTACGAAATTCTAGGGGTGCCGAACCGGTCCATCGCTTAAAGGCGCGGTTAAAGGCACTTTGTTCCGAAAAGCCTGTTTGGTATGCTATTTCGGCAATACTCATTTTTGTATTCGAAAGTAAATCTTTGGCGATTTCCTCTTGTGAGTTTTTGATGAGGTCTCTAAAGGTGACGCCATTTTCTCCTAGTCTGCGCGTAAGAGTTCTATTACTCATACCCATTTGCTCGCTCACTTGTACAATTCCTGGAATGCCACTAGGTAGAGCATCTCTTATGAGTGTTTCTACATCTCTAGCTATTTTTGTCGCATTTAATTCTAAGCCTTTAGTCTCTTCTTCTACTCTTTCAACTAAGAATTGATTGATGTTTTTATCCGCTTTAGCTGTTCTTTTTTCGAGATCAACGGTCTTGTAAGAAATTGAATTCTGTGGTTGGTTAAATAGAATGGGGCATTGGAAGGCTTGATTATAGCTTGACAGATCGTGCGGTGGATCGTGTTTGAATGTAACCTGAGTTGGCCTAATGTCAGTTTCTGTCATCGCTTCTAAAACAACAATTGTAGCTGAAATTGTGGCTTCGTTTGAAAGTTCTAAACCCCTTCTATAAGCATCTCGGTAGAGAAAAATGGTTGATTGATCTCCAGCTTTTTCTACTTTAAAAACATAAGTATTCGAAAGCATTTTGAAATACCTTTCACTTCTATCGAAGATTTCACCTGCCCAAGAACATGTGCGCCAAGAAAGTCCAAGTACGCCATAGTCTTCAATTTTCATTTGTTGACCTACACGCACTGAAAAACCGGGACCTAATTTTTCATCTAGGATTTCGTGAAGCTCGAAAAAATGATCTGCCGGAACAGCTTGTAGGTGATCTAAGTCTTTAATTGGGGTGGGAATATCATTTAACTCATCTTTATCGATCCCCTCAGCAATTGCCCAGTTGATCATTTTCTTGTAAAGGTTAATCGATATGTAATTCATGGTAAGCCGGTCGCCATTTTCAGACGGCTACCAAATTAATATTTAATCAATTTATTAACAATTGGCTATTTCCAAAGATCAGGGGCCATGATTTGAACTTGAATGGTGTCTATTTAGAGGCTTTTAATTAGCGGTCTCTCTTCTTAAATATCCCTAGAATAGGCCAAAAGAATAACTTAGCAAAGGTGAATTTGGCCCCGGATGCTGGAACGTATAGCAATTCCATCCATTCTCCAAAGGGTTGATCTGTAATTAGTTCCGTATAGGTCGATGATGGATTAGCGACCTGATCCATCAGTTTGGCTCTTCCCTCATTATCTTGAATCTTCTCTATAATCTCATCCTCTATTCGTTCTAAGAGTTCTCCTTGAAGCTTTATAAAGGCCTCTGCAACTATTTTCTGGAACTCATTGGAAGGGGAGAGTCTCGCTAAACTAGATAGATGAATACTTTCTTTTACCTCATTGGCCAAATGTAAATGCATTGACCAGGCATCGTCCATGGTCGTTAGAGCCACTACATTATAGAAATGGGCAATTTCCTTTTCCGAATACTCGCTTTTTAAATCCGACTTTTGAGCGCTGGATAGAACATTTTCACTAGGACGAAATCCATTTACCAGTATTTGGTGTCTATCCTCTTGAAATATTTTTCTTTGTCGTTCAACAATTTCTGAATAAGTATTTAGCGTTTTTCTGATCTTCTGATTTTGCTCTTCGACCTTCTGCTGAACTTTGTTTATCGCCTCGATCGTTACCGGGTGATTGGCGTATTTATCTAGGTTACTTTTAATTTTCTGAGGTAAAAAGTCAAGAACCCCTACGTCAGAAAGCAGTTGATCTTCCAAACTAATGAAGAACTGAGATTTACCAGGGTCACCTTGCCTGCCAGCACGTCCCCTTAATTGGTCATCTATTCGTTTGCTTTCATGTTTATACGTACCGATTACGTATAAGCCTCCGACTGATTTCACCTGTATATGTTCTTCTAAATCGTCATTTCCCAGTTTTATATCAGTACCGCGACCAGCCATTGCCGTCGAAACGGTGACTTGGTTTAATCGACCTGCCTGGCTAATGATTTCAGCTTCTTTAGCATCTACCTTGGCATTCAATAAATTTACTTTTATGCCATTTGAGCTAAGCATTTCTGCAATCCGTTCAGATGCTTCTACACTTTCAGTACCTACAAGAACTGGTTGTCCTGTACCATTAGTCTTTAATACCTCTTCAACTATGGCAGCCTCTTTTAAAGCTGTTTTGGCAAAGACCTTATCCGCCTTGTCTTTTCTAATAAGTGGCTTTTCGGTAGATATAGGTACAACAGAAAGCTCATAAACTTCTTGTAACTCTTTGGCTGAAGAAAGTGCCGTTCCTGTCATGCCAGAGAGTTGGGCATATTGTTTTAGAAAATCTCTGAGGGTAATAGAACCTAGTAATTGACTACCGGCGTTGATCGTTAACCCCTCTTTCGCTTCAATTGCTGCTTGAAGTCCATCTGCCCACCTTCTTTTATCAGCAACTCTGCCAGTGAATTGATCGACTTGTTCAACTTGATCTTCACGGATGATATAGTCGTCATCCTTTTTGAGTAGAAAGTGCGCATGAAGCGCTAGATTGACATAATTAAGTGTTCTGACAGAAGATTGACTGTATAAGTTCTTAATGCCCAGCGTTACTTCTACTTCATGAAGTCCTTTATCAGTTAAGTAAACCTGATTCGTTTCCGGACTAGATTCAAAATCTTCGTTGAACTTCAGCTTTTTTACGATGGCCGAAATTTCTTTCAAGCGTTCATGTTCTCCTTTACGATTTTTGGATATTATTAATGGTACGCGCGCCTCATCGATGAGTATAGAATCGGCTTCATCAATAATGGCTACATTAAATTTACGATGAACATTGTCATTAGCCGCATAGATCATTCCATCCCTTAAATAGTCGAACCCAGCTTCTCGGGCCGTTACATATGTAATGTCACAAGCGTAAGCCTTTTTTCGTTCTTCTCGTTCCGAATCTTCAGTGATAAACCCTATAGTTAAGCCTAAAAAGTCAGCAATGGGCCGCATCCAATTTGCATCTCTTTCAGACAAATAATCATTGAAAGTCAGTACATGGACACCTTGATTACCCAATGCATGAAAACTTGTGGCGAAAACGGCGGTCAAGGTTTTTCCCTCACCGGTTTTCATTTCGATAATGTTATGGTCAATCAAGTGAAAACCACCAACTATTTGGCTATCGAAGGGTTCAATCTTTAAAGTGCGCTTGATTACTTCTGAAACAAGGGCGTGATGTTTTGCAATGAAGCTGGAGTTAATAGAGCCTTTTGAATATCGCTCCTTTAACTTTTGATACTCAATTCTTAAATCTTCTTTCTTGAGTACTTTAAAGCTTGTACGTTCATGACGAACTTGTTCCAAGAATTTGGATTGTACTTTGTCGTATTTACGCTTAGAGTCTTTAAACACAATGTTTTTAAGGAAATTAATTTCTTTACTCTAACATAACTACAATTTCCGAATGATGGGTTCATGTTCTTGTATAAACGGGCTGAATGCTGGTTGCAAGAATCGGTTACTTAAAGTTTTATTCAGCCTTCAATACCTCTACCGGATTTCTTTTGTTAAGCTTCATGATTTGTAGTACTAAGGTTGTCAGCAAAATGCATGTTAAGAATCCGAAGGCAATGAGAATACTCATACCATTCATTTCGATGCGATACATATAAGCTTCCAGCCATTTTTTTCCAAATGTCCAAATAAGAGGAATTGATAATAAAAGGCTTATAACTGCGATCAGTAGGTATTCTTTACCAATTAAGCCAAACAGATTGGTCAATTTCGCTCCCAGTACTTTTCTAATACCCATTTCTTTAAGCCTCCTTTCTAAGTTGTATGAAATAATGGCGTAGAACCCCAGAAGTGTTATCAGTATAGCGATGAGTGAAAATGCCATCATTAATGTTCTCTGTACTTGCTCTGCCTGGTAGAGCCTGTCAACTTCTTGATCTGCGAAGGTGAGTTTTATGGGTAGTTCCGGAAACATCCTATCCCAAACTGCCTCGATTTTTCCAATTAATGATGGATAGTCATCTGATGCCGTCTTGATTAAGATATTGTTCATCCAGATCGGCTCATATGCAAATACTACCGGGTCGATTGTCGCATGAAGACTTTCTTGATGAAAATCCTTCACTACGCCTACAATAGGTGCTCGCCCAAGGCTCAGTGCACCTATAGACCAAGTAATTTGTTGGTTGATGGCTTCTTCTGGTGTAGACCAGCCAAATATTTTTAAGGCACTTTCATTGATCATGTAAGCCCTTCGCTTATTTAATAAAAATGTGCCAAGATCTTCTTCTGGATCTGGTAGTCGTGGTTGACTTCTCGTGCTTGATGGTATGTTTGAACCGGCCACTAGATCAATACCTAAGACATCTAAACCATTGAAATCCATCACCTGAATATCTGCCGTAAATGCTTCACCCTCTGGCCTACCAGATACGACAACGCGACCTTCATCTTTTACAGGTCTAGAAGGTAGCTCTAGAATGGCACTGACATCTTTAATACCATTGACCCCCAATAATTCTGATTTGAATACCTCGTAAGAAGTTTTCGCTTCCCTAGGAATATTATCTATCGCCAGTAATTGATCCTTGTCATATCCCAATTGACGACTCGTTAGGTAAGAGAACTGTCTTTGGAGTAGAAGAGTGCCTGATAGCAGTGTTAAGGTGATTAAAAATTGTAAACCAATAAGCGATTTTTTGAAACGTGTGTGTTTGGGAAGTGAATCGACTTTCCCCCTGAGGGAGGAACCCAATGCATATCTCATAACAATTCGAGCGGGGTATGCGGAGGAAACTAATGCAATTAGAACGATTAAGCCTGATCCACCAAGAATTACGCTGGTCCAGTTAAGGAATAATTGATGACCAGTGAGAGACGCTAACAGTGGACTGATGGCAAGGTATAATATTACTGCTACCAAAATACTTGCCCCTATCAGTACGACTGCTTCTACCATAAACATGGCGTATAATTGACTTTTCTCAGAGCCCAAAACTCTTCTTACGCCCACTTCTTTAGACCTGGATAGCGATTTAACAATGCTGAGATTGGCAAAATTGACAGAAGAGATAAGTACCAGAAAGATCGCCACAATACTAAACAAGACGATGTAAGAAGAATTACTATTTGCTTTTAGTTCTCTGCTCAAATTTGAATGGAGGTGAATATCAACAATGGGTTGTAGTCCTAGTGTTGTGCCCTCACCACCATTTATGTCTTTTTCTTTTACGAACTCAGGTAGTTTTTCTTTTAATCCTAGGGCATCACGGCTCTGATTCAATAAGAGATAGATATAAGCCCAGCCAACGCGTTCGTCCGAACCATTAATAGAACTTAAAAAACTAATAGGAAGATGTGTATTAGAAGGTTGGTCTTCCATGACCCCGGTAACCGTATAGCTAAGGCGCATATCTGTGGCATCATTATGAATTTTTATAATTCGACCTATTGGGTTTTGATTGCCAAAATATTTTGTGGCAATGGATTCAGTCAGCACTACGGTTTGAGGTTCTGTTAATGCACTTTTGTCCCCAGCTAAGAGCTTGAAGTCGAACATTTCGAAGACTTCTGGATCTACAGCAAATGCATTGGACTCCGTAAATTTTTGTTCTTCGACCAAAACCCGTCTAGGCCGAAATGACTGGAATCTAACCAGGGATTTTATTTCTGGAGCTTCTTCTGCGAGTTCGTTTATATATGGAAGGTTTACTCGCGCCCAATGGATGTCATAACCATCATTGTTTTGAAACCGCTGCGTAACTCTGAAGACTCTGTCTGCATTAGTATGGTATCGATCGTAGCTCAATTCATGAGAAACAAAGGCAAATATGGCTAGTGCAAAAGCGAAAGCCAGAGACATTCCAGCAAGGTTTATAAAAGTGTAAGTTTTATTCTTGACTAAGTTCCGGAAAGAAATTTTGAAGTAGTTTCTTGTCATCATTACACTAGAATTTTTTCGTGAAGCTTTAAAAATGTGTGGTCGCATTAGTCTAAATACTTCCCACCAATACTGAAGTTTTGCCCTAAGAACTCCATTGCTATAACTGTTATCTAAAAACTGTTCTTCAAGATCACCTATCAATTCATTGGCCCAGTCTTCGGCGCAAAAGAATGTCAATAGCTTTTTGGCATATTTAGGTGGTTTAGGGCTTGACATGCTTAATGACGGTTGGTTGAAAGGTTTGCCCACATAGACTGTCTTGTGAATTGGATTTGTTCTAACATCCGCAAACCCTTAGAGCTTAATTTATACAACCTTTTACTTCTTCCTCCTCGTTTTTGAGAAGCACCTCCCATTTCAGAATCAAGGAGCCCTTTCTTTTCTAATCGATAAAGTATGGTGTGGATAGTACCAATAGACCAGCTCAACTTGACCTGTGTTTTTATTTCCAACTGAAGTCCATAGGCATAAGCCTCTGGTTCTAAGCTACCCACGGCTAGAAGTACAATTTCTTCTTGTTGACTGATATTTTCTTGAATCATATGATTTGTTCTCTGAATACAAAACAAATACTCATGAGAGTAACGAAGTCCTAATGAATAGGTTACACAATTCTCTTAAATCGAGTCGAATTACTTTTTCTACCCGATAAGAATAATAGTACCTGCCCAAATTCTTGGGTATTCTCTTGCATAAGAGAATCAAAAATTTCGGTTCGAGAGTAAGACTGTTAAACCTCATTTCGTGGTTCTCACTGAGTGATTATCCTTATATCTGACCAGCTCTAATTCTGTAAATATGGTGGTAAAGAGTAAAATATTTGCTCCTGCTCTTATGGAATCGTTTGCAATTTTTTGATAAAAACTTTTGGCAGAATAAAATATTTTCTGAAATTGGTTGACCAGTTGCTGGTAAACTAATTATACATTGTGAAAGAATTATTAAAAAACCTTACCGAAATCGTCATTGAGAAGCCCTCAGATAAGATTATATCTCAAATCAAAGATCTAATTTCCTCTGGGCAGTTAAAGCCTGGAGACAAACTTCCGTCTGAAAGGCAGCTGAGTGAGCGCTTTATGGTAGGTAGAACCTATGTCCGAGACGCTATTAGAAAACTTGAGTTTTATGGGATCGTGAAAACGCTTCCCCAAAGTGGTACAGTTGTATCAGGTTTGGGTATTAGAGCTTTAGAAGGACTTATTTCCGATGTATTGAAAATGGAGGGTAGTGATTTTGGTGCATTGGCTGAAACTCGTGTGCTACTAGAAACAAAATCAGCTTATCTGGCTGCCCTTAGACGAACTGATGAAGACGTGATTGCTATGAAAGATGCATTGGCAACTTATGAGGCCTCTGTACTCGATGGTGAGTCATCTACCGAAAATGATCTACTTTTTCACCTCAAAATTGTAGAAGCAGCAAAGAACCCGGTGCTAATGTCTTTGATGATGATTATCACGCCGGATATACTTTCATTTTTTGATAAAAATAATGTTTGCTCGGGAGATCGGCCAATGATGGCGCTCAGAGAGCATCATGATATCCTTCGTCATATCGAAAACAAGGATGCCGCCAATGCAGAAATTGCCATGCGGAATCATTTAGAGGAACTCTTGACTTTTTCAACCAAACTAAATTCCCCAAAACCATGAGAATATTAGAATAGCTAAAAAAAGAAATGGATTAGCTCAGAGCTAACCCATTAGGCAGGCTAAGATCTCTTGAACCCCTTCAAAAGTTAAAGAAGAATCAAAGCAGCATTTGCAAATATACGACAGTGGTTAAAAACTTCCGAGCCTATTCTGTGCTTCCTGCCTCCTAATTTTTAATAAGAATACAACATTTCAACAAGAATTATGATGAGAACAATTAAAATCAGACAGCTGAGATATGCGACACTTACGGTGTTACTTTTCTTCAGTTTCTGTGCTATGCAGGCTAAAGCTCAAACAACGGTCACCGGGACAATTACGGGAGAAGACAACCTTCCTTTACCTTCTGTGACAGTGAGCGTGAAAGGTAGCACAGACGGTACAACATCGGATAATAATGGTAAGTACTCGATTTCAGCTGGACCAAATAGTGTATTAGTCTTTTCCTTCATTGGTATGGTTAGAAAAGAAGTGCCTGTAGATGGCAGAACAACCGTAGACGTAGTACTTATAGAAAGCATTAAATCATTGGACGACGTAGTTGTCGTCGGATATGGTACGCAACAGAAGTCACATTTAACCGGATCGATATCCAAGGTTGCTAATGACAAATTAGATCAAATGGCAGTCTCTCGGGTAGACGATGCGCTTATCGGTCAAGTATCTGGGGTAAATATTCAGGCAACAAATGCTGAACCAGGTGCGGCACCAACCATTACAATACGTGGATTTGGGTCCATTAATGCAAATTCAGGACCAGCAGTCGTAGTTGACGGTATTGTGGTTGACCCAGAATTTCTGGGAAACATGGATATGAATGATGTCGCTTCATTTGAAGTGCTCAAGGATGCGGCTTCAGCCGCCATATATGGTAGTGAGGGATCGAACGGGGTAATTCTTGTTACGACAAAAAGTGGAGAAGCTGGTGAAACCAAGTTTAGTTATGAAACTTATTTTGCTAGAAAAAGTGCGTTTGGTAGCGATGGTTATAGAAAAAGCGTAGCTGATTGGGCAGCGCTTGAGCTATCAGAAGTTGGTGAGCTTTCAAACGAGACTCAATACGCTCAACTACTGGTTGAAACTACGGGTGTAGATAGAGATTGGCAAGATGTGTTTTTTGATGGTGGAAATGTTGTAAGTCACTCTCTTTCAGCCAGAGGCGGAAACCAACAGACTAAGTTTAGTACATCTCTAAGATATTTACATGATGAAGGGGTTGTAATCACTGACGACTATAAGCTTTATACGTTGAACCTCAAGTTGGACTCAAAGTTGACAGAGAGGCTACGTTTTGGGCTTAAAGCAACACCTTCTTATTCTAAGCGTAGAGCATTACCAACCTCAATTCATAATCCAATAAGACAGTCTCCTTGGTTACCTATTTACCATACAGAAGAGACTCTACAGTTTATTAATAGAACAGCTTATCCTAATGTTGGGGTAGGAGATTACTTTTTAGAGAACCATTTAATTCAGCTTGATGTAGATGGAGTTGGTGGAACTGGAAGACCGCGTACTTCTGGAGACATGAATCCTTTTGCTCAATATGTTGAAAGAGAGCACTTTGAGTTCAAAACTAATTTGCTGTCTTCGGCCTATTTAAGTTATAAAATTGCTGATGGCCTTACAGTGAAAACATCGCTTGGTGTGACTCTAGAACAACGTAAAAGAACACGTTATAACGGTACACTACATCATGCAGCAGGAGCAAGTCGTGCTTCTTATAACCTTCAGAACAGATATAGAACAAGGTTGATTTCTGACAATACGATTAACTACCAAAAAGAATTTGGTAATCACGAAGTAGCGGCATTGTTAGGGGCTACATTCCAAAAAAGGTCTTCAGAAAACAGTACGGTATCTGGAAACGGGTTTACCAATGACCTGCTTAAAAACTTGCAAGGTGCTACAATGATTTCCGATTATGAAGAGCTCAATTTTGAGCGGAAAAAGATCGGCTATTTTGCTAGAGTTAATTACGCCTATGCTGATAAATATCTAGTGAGCGCCTCTTTTAGACGCGATGGGAGTTCAGTTTTTGGTGTAGATTCTAAATGGGGAAATTTCCCGGCGATATCTGTCGGTTGGAATGCGCATAATGAGGACTTTTTCATGAGCAACTTAGTTAGCTCACTAAAATTAAGAGTGAGTTATGGATTAACGGGTAACGAAAATTTCAATGTTGGAGATGATATCATCAATGCATACCCATACCTCGCACTATTGAATACTGCCAATGCAGTTACTGATGATGCAATATCACCAGGAGTAGCTGCAAGGAATATTGCAAATACACTCTTACAATGGGAGGCATCTAGAGAATTCAACCCAGGAATTGATTTTGGATTATGGGATGATAGAATTACTGGTTCACTGGATTACTATGTGAGAACAAGTGATAAGCTACTCCTAGAAAATCCTGTTTCTTATGTTACTGGATTTAGTGGCGGTATTGTAAACCTAGGCAAGGTTCAGAACAGAGGAGTTGAGTTAGAAGTGAGAAGTAGAAACTTGACTGAAGGAAAACTAAAGTGGAGCTCTACGATCATTGCTTCTACCAACAAGAACGAGCTTCTCAGTTTTGGTGAATCAGATGGAGCCCTTTTAGAAGATACTTATGGTAGAAACTCGCAATGGATCAACTCTGTAGGTAATCCTATTTCATCTTTTTACGGCTTTGTGGTAGATAGAGAGTTACCTGATACTTATATCAATACTCCTTACCATCCGATTAACAGTTCTGCGGAAGATATCATAGTGAAGGATTTGAACGGCGATGGTATCATCACAGATGAGGACAAAACTATTCTAGGTGACCCATATCCAGATTTGATTTGGAGTTTCACTAATGAGTTTCAATATGGTGATTTTGATTTCTCTATCATGATTCAAGGAAGTCAGGGTGCTGAGGTGAAAAATATTGGTGATCAGTACTTCTTTAACTGGTTTGGCCAGGCTACAGTGAACCCTCAGCAAGCAGTTGACGACGGTGAAGTGCCACACATTTCTTTTATACAAGAAAAGGTACTTACAAACGAAGTTGTTCAGCCAGCAGGTTATTTCTCAGTAAGAAATATCAATATCGGATACAATTTTCCTAAGGAGCAAGCCGCACGATTGGGCTTGGAAAACCTTAGAGTTTACGTTTCGGGTCAGAATTTATTCTACAAGACCTCCGATAGATACTTCGGTTTTAACCCAGAATTTATTGATGGAAATAACCCAAGAGCCTATGGTGCACAAAGAGCTGGTACACCATTATTCAGAACTATGTCTGTAGGACTGAACATCAAATTTTAATCTTGAAAATACTAATTATGAAAAATTTAAAACTTTTAATTCTCGTAGTATTTGGGGTTACTTTCTTTGCCTGTGATACTGATGAGTTCTTAAGTCCATTGCCTGATACAGCGGTGGTTGCCGATGCGTTTTTTAAATCAGATGCTGACGTACTTGCAGGGATAATAGGTATTTATGACGCTGCTCAGGGCGTGAATGAAAATACGACAACCAGTATTACAAATTCTAATCGAGGGGTTCAATTTGAGTACCTCCTCACAGAACATCGTACGGACAATACAAGAGGTGCTACAACCGAAGGTTCTAAAGCAGATTTTCATCGGTATTTGGTAGACCCTAATAATGTTCAGTCGGAAGATTATTACCAATCGATGTACGACATCATATTTAGAGCAAATAACATTTTGCAATTCATAGATGTCGCTGATGAGAGTAATCAGGCTTCATATTCTGCCGAAGCCAAGTTCATGAGAGCTTACGCTTATTTTAATTTGGTGAGACTTTATGGAGGTGTTCCTTTGGTAACGACTGTGGTTGGACCTGAAGACAATGAACCACTCTTTACGAGGGTTGCTACAACTGAAATTTATGCCCAAATCGGAGTTGATTTGCTTGAAGCAATTAGCGGTCTAGACAATACGCATAGGTCTAGAGCGTCACAAGCTGCTGCACAAGGGTTATTAGCCAAAGTATATCTAACACAGGATAGCCCAAATTATACTGGTGCCGCACAATTGTGTGAAGCCATTATTAATGGAGGGCAGTTTGCTTTACAGGCAGATTTCAATGATGTTTTCTATAATGAGTTAAATAGTGAGATTCTATTTGCTATCCAATATCAGGCTGGCAACACACTTGAAAGTCAAAGTTTCTCATCTGAGTTTACATCAGCTTTCCGTCAAGGTAGAGAAGATGGGCTTAATATTCTCAATACAAATCTCATAGACGATTTCACAACATATGGGGGCAATAGATCTGGTGTTTCATATGTCACTTTTGGTACTTCCAATGAAGTAGCCAAATTCTTGCCGGTTGGTTCTGATATTACGACGAGCCCTCCAAGTTATGGTCCTAATGCCCGAGATGCTGGTAATGACTGGATAGTGTTGAGGTATGCTGATGTACTGTTAATGCACGCAGAAGCTATTTTGGCTGGAGGTACTGAAACTACCAACGCCGCTGCCATTAATTCATACATGGCGGTAAGAGAGAGAGCTGGATTTGACGCAGTTGCAGATCGCCCGGCAATACTGACTAAAGATGCTTTACTCATTGAAAGACGCGTAGAACTTGCATTCGAAAATCATCGACTTTTCGATCTAGTAAGACTAGATGTAGCGGATGCAGTTCTAGGTGCGCATGCTCTTGAAATGGGATATGGCAGCTATGATTCAAGAAAACTGTTATTGCCAATCCCTGCTAGAGAAATCAATTTGAGCAAGGGGCTATTGACTCAAAACCCTGGTTATTAAAAACATAAATATTTAGAAAATGAAAAATAGAATATTTAATGCCCATAGTGCAACGATGCTTTGCCTTTGTGTGCTAACAATTGCCTTTTCTGCAGGCTGCGAGGGTGCTTTCGAGTTTGATTTACCAGAAGCTAACTCTAAACCTGATACAGTACTTCCAACTGCAGATTTCTCCTATGTACCTAGTGCAGATGATTATCGAACAGTTGAATTCAAAAACCTATCTTTTGAATCCACCACTTATTTATGGGATTTTGGTAATGGAAATACATCCACCGAAGTCGATCCAGAATATACTTTTGCAGGTGAAGGCACTTTTTCTGTTTCTTTAACGGCTAGCGACGCCAATGGAGCCTCAGACCTAGTGACTCTTGAGGTTGAAGTGGAAGACTTATTCGTAGCCATACAGCCAGAAATACTCAATGCTGACTTTGAAGATGGGCAAAACGACTGGAAGTTTTCCTCCTTTACAGGAGGAACAACTTCTCCATATAATAGTAGTAGCGATGGGTCTTGGTTAAAGATCGATGGTTCTGATAATGGATCGAAAACAAGAGGAGCAAAATGGACAAAGTCAACCTCAGCAGGGTCCTATGTTAGTTCAAATACTAGATACGCATATCAGTCAATAGTGGTATCTCCTAATATTGAGTACGTACTAGAATATGAGTATGCCGTAAAAACCCCTGAAGAACAATCAGGAGTAGCGCCAGGAGGAAATAGGATAGTTGGAGTTATACTTGACGGTCAATTTGATGATGGGGCAGATGCCATCACAAGTTATGATGGAGGTGAAGGCGCTTTGGTAAACTTTGTAGGTACTCAGGTTCTTGGGAAAACTACGTTTACAACAGTACAAGCCAATTTTACTTCAAATGCCTCAGGGCAAATCGCTATCCTAATTTATGGTGTAACGGATGTAGATGCCTACGTGGATAATGTTAAAGTATATCCTAAAAATTAGCCTTTCAATTTAGTTTAGACGTGTTGGCGCATTTAGTGCCAGCACGACTATTTTAATATTTTTCATGACCTTGTTTCAATCCTCTTTGAGAACAGAACTTCTTAGATCAGCCGTGATACTCGGCTTATTGCTAATTTTTGGCTGTTCGGAAAATATAGAAAGCCCATCTGACGAAAATGAGGAGGCATACGACTTGGCCAACATTGATCTGAGTAATTGGAAAGTCACACTACCCATAGGGTCACCACCCGTTGAGGTAACCCCTCCGGCGATATGGAACTTTGCGCGCAATGCTATATTAAAGCCTTTCATGTATAATGACTCCACTGACGCCTCTATAGTATTTTATACATACCCTGGCTCTTCAACGGCAAACTCATCTTACAGTCGAACGGAGCTACGCGAACAGATGGTGCCAGGTAGTAATTCGGTGAACTGGACATTTTCTCAAGGGGGAACAATAAAAGGGACACTGTCCGTCCCTGAAGTATCTAGTGATGAAGAGAATAATCCTCACAGGGTTATCATAATGCAAATCCATGGAAGGCTGACAAATGAGCAAAGAGACCTTATAGGAGAAGATGATAATAATGCGCCGCCTGTACTGAAAATATACTTGGTAGATGGAAGAGTAAGGGTTAAGACTAAAGTACTGAAAGACCTTAATGTTTCTGATAAAGAAATTCTCAAGACTTCAGCCTGGACAGATG
This sequence comes from Roseivirga sp., assembly GCF_049099775.1. Lineage (GTDB taxonomy): Bacteria > Bacteroidota > Bacteroidia > Cytophagales > Cyclobacteriaceae > Roseivirga. The sequence goes on from NZ_JAGDZM010000007.1 coordinate 443,641, forward strand.
ATGAGGGTAAGTACTTTTCTGAAACTGTCGGCAAGAACAAGTTTACATTAGAAGTAAAGGCATCTGAAGGTCGAATGGAAGTGACGCTCAATGAAAATGAGACTTTCGTTTATGATGGAATACATATGGATAAGTGGGGAGTGTTTGAAAACTATTTCAAGGCAGGTAACTACTTAGTTACTACAGACAATGGCGCCTATTCAAAAGTAAAATATTATAACCTAGAGGTAAGTCATGAATAGAGCATTGGTAAGCATAGCGATACTCGTTTTAAGTGTGAATGGTTATTCACAGGAGATAGATCTTTCACACTGGAAAATCACGATTCCCACAGGCAAGCCCACAGAGGTGAGTCCCCCAGAAATTTTTGACTATGCCACGAACGAAGAACTAAAGCCATTTTTTTTTAAAGATTCAACAGATGGGGCATTAGTATTTTATGCATATCCGGCCGCTTCTACACGTAATTCTTCATATTCTAGAACAGAACTTAGAGAGCAATTAGAGCCTGGTAGTAATTCTGTCAATTGGACTTTCGTAGAAGGTGGCACAATGAGAGGAACCCTTTCAGTGCCCAAGATATCAAGGAGTTCCAATGGTAATTACCATAGAGTCATTGTAATGCAAATTCATGGCCGCTTAACAAATGAACAGAAAGCGCTGATTGGGGCTGATGATAACAATGCACCGCCAATGCTTAAAATTTATTGGGATGAAGGAAAAGTGCGAGTAAAGACCAAAGTACTAAAAAACAAGAAGGCAAGCGACACTGATATACTTCACGAAGATGCATGGACAGATGACCCCGGTAGAAAGTTTAAAGAGATTGTTGGGTACAATAAATTCACACTTGAAGTAAAAGTCAGTGAAGGTAAAATGGAAGTGACCCTAAACGACAAAGAAACATTTGTCTATGACAGTGAGGACATAAGCCGATGGGGTGTATTGGAGAACTACTTTAAGGCAGGTAATTATTTTCAATCTAAGGAAAGAGGAGCCTATGCCATTGTCAAATACTACGAATTAGAAGTAAAGCATTAATGAAGTTATATACACTGGTTTTTATTTTATTCTACTCCTCTGTGAGCTTTGCTCAACAGGCAGGCGATATTGACTTAACACATTGGAAATTAGAATTGCCCTCTGGTTATACGGCATCTGAATGGAAACTTTCACAGTTTCAAGAAGATAGTTTTGCGCAGCCGTTTTTTTATTTGGACTCACTTGATGGCGCCCTGGTAATGAAAGCATTTCCCGTTGTAGGAACATCTAAGGCGAAATACACTAAAACTTCCTTAAGAGAGCAAATGGAACCGGGTGAGAGCTCCAAAAATTGGTCTTTATCTGAAGGCGGGCGATTGAAGGCGACTTTTCAATTAGTCGAAATCTCAAAAAAAGGAAAGAAATATGATAGGACTTTACTTTTTCAAATACACGGTACAACAAGCAAAAGCCAAAACAAAGAACTGGCATTGGCTAAGTCTGTTTCTGTGCCTCTATTATCTATTTATTGGCAAGATGAGAGAATCCGAGTGGTGCGCAAGACACGGAAAAGTTTAGATCTATATGGAGACGAATTGATTGATAAGGCAGCATGGCAAGATGATAAAGGCCGATACTTCAATAAGAAGGTAGGTTTTGAGAAGGCGACTATTGAGATAATTGCTTCGGAAGGAAGAATTGAAGTAAAACTCAATAATCAGAAACCAATTATTTACCGCGATTCAAGTATTAAGAAATGGCCATTCGAAAATTATTTTAACGCCGGAAATTACTTGCAAACAAAGAATATCGGATCGATTTCGACTGTAAAATATTACGCCCTAGAAGTAAGCCATTAAATGGAAGTGAAGATGACCAACGATAACAAAAATACAGGCTATATGCTATTAATGGCTATCGCTATCATGATAGTCTCTGCCTGTCAGAATACAGAAAAAAATAAAGTAAAAACGATTGAAGAGTTCAACGCAGCCGTAAGTTCTGCTAAGCCTGGAACTGAAATCGTAATGGCAAACGGTGTTTGGAATGATGTGGAGTTAGTCTTAAAGGCGAAGGGAACAGAAAGTCAAAAAGTTGTTTTACGAGCTGAAACGCCTGGCGAAGTAATTATTTCAGGTCAGTCTAACCTTTCTTTTTCAGGTGAATATATTGAGATATCTGGCTTGGTATTCAAGGATGGCTATACGCCAACGAGTGAGGTAATTTCTTTTAAAACGAGTAAAGATGCGCTGGCCAACAATTCTCGAGTTACAAATTGCGTCATTGATAATTTCACGAACCCAGAACGCTTTGATGGTGATACATGGGTGGCTATTTATGGAAAGAACAATCAGTTCGACCACAACTCATTGATTGGGAAAGGCAATCGGGGAGTGACGTTAGCGGTAAAACTTGCCACAGAGGAAAGCAGAGAAAACAACCATATAATTGAATACAATTATTTCGGCCCAAGACAAGTTCTGGGCTCTAACGGAGGAGAAACCCTTCGTATTGGAACGAGTCATTACTCTAGGTTGTACTCAAACACAATCGTAAGGAACAATTATTTTGATAGGGTTAACGGAGAGCATGAAATAGTCTCCAATAAGTCATGCGGCAATGAGTTTAGAAACAATGTCTTTTATGAGAGTCAGGGTACTTTGACAATGCGTCACGGTCATCACACCTTAGTAGAAAACAATTATTTTCTTGGCAATCGAAAACCAAATACTGGCGGTATTCGGATTATTAATGAAAATCAAACCGTCAGAAATAACTATATGGCCGGACTTACTGGACACCGATTTCGTGGGGCGCTGGTCATCATGAATGGCGTACCCAACTCTCCGATTAACCGCTATAATCAAGTAGTAGATTCACAAATGGACAATAATATTGTGGTGAATTCTGACTATATACAATTGTGCGCTGGAAGCGACGAGGAACGGTCAGCTGTTCCTATAGGCTCGACTTTTAGAAATAACATTATTCTTACTAGTACAAACCTCGATCCTTTTACGATCTATGACGATGTTTCTGGTATTGAGTTTACCGGTAACCTAATGAATGAAGAAGCTAAACCACCATTTAAAGAGGGGTTTAGTGATGTTTCATTCGAACTCACTAAGAATGAAGACGGCTTACTTGTGCCTTCAGATGAATTAGTGGATCAAATAGCATTCGGTGAAATCAAATTACCAGTTTCTAAAGGTGAGGTAGGGGTAAGTTATTATCAAAAAGATGGAAATGACCTTTCATTTGGTACGGGAGAAACACATCAAGTAGCAGCAGGAGAAAACACACTGTTAGATGCCTTAGAACAAAGTAAACCTGGTGATATTCTCGAATTAGTTGGAGGTGGTGAGTACCTGATGACCAAATACGCATTTATCAATCATCCTATTTCGATCGTTTCGCCAAAAGGTGCCAAAGCGACCATTTTATCTGAAAAACAAAGCTTTTTCAAAATTGAAAATGGTGGGGCGTTGCACTTGTCCAACCTTCTTATCAATGGCGCAGAGTCCCCTGATCAAGCGGGTAACAACGTGATCAGTACGAGTAAATATTCTATGAATCAGAATTATGCACTCGTGGTTGAAGATTGCCATATCAGAGATCTAGATAAGAATCACTCTTTTGATTTTCTGAAATCTTATAAACACACCTTCGCTGACTCGATTGTAATCGTTGACTCTGATTTTAATAATGTGACTGGTGCAATCATGACTTTAGACATGGAAGTCGAAGATTTAGGAATTTACAATGTAGAAAATGTGCGCATCGAAAAGACTGTTTTTAAGGACGTACAAGGAGCAATAGCCAATATTTATCGTGGAGGAACAGACGAAAGCACATTCGGTCCGATAGTTACTATTTCAGACATAAAAATTAATAACTCTGGTAAAGGAGTGCGAAATAAGGTAAACGCCGCCCTACGATTTCATGGCGTACAAAAGCTAAAAATAGATCAAGTAGATTTTATGGAAAGTGCTGGCATAGACCTTTTCATGACTAACGGTGAGCCGATCACTCAGGTCTATAATGTTGAGTTTTCCAAATCAGAGGGGCTTAGAACTAACGATGCGCCTTTTGATTCAAAAAATATAGTAAGCAACAAATAATGAGAATGCTACTTGCCATATTCCTCTTGGGCGCATTATCATGCTCCTCATCAATGGACTATCAAGATCACCCTAACTTGATTTTGACTGGAAAAGGAGTGCAGGCTATGCGTGCTAGTTTCGGTAAAGTCCCATTGTTCGACGAAACAATAGAAACGACTCGTGCGCAAGTAGATGCAGCGATAGCACGAGGAATTGATGTGCCTATGCCAAAGGATTTAGCTGGGGGCTACACACATGAACGGCATAAGAGTAATTTTTTCACGATGCAAAAAGCAGGTGTACTCTTTCAAATCACCCAAGACGAAAGGTATGCCAACTACATCAAAGAAATGTTGCTACAGTATGCCGAGATATATCCAAAAATAGACAAGCATCCAGCAGAGCGATCGTATGCAAGAGGTAAATTCTTTTGGCAGTGTTTAAATGATGCCAATTGGCTTGTTTACACCAGTCAGGCCTACGATTGCATTTATGATTGGTTAGATACCGAAACAATAACCAAGTTGAATCAAGAGCTTTTTAGGCCTTATGCTGAGTTTATTTCCATAGAGAATCCTCAGTTCTTCAATCGGATTCATAATCATAGCACTTGGGGAAATGCTGGAGTGGGTATGATTGGTTTAGTCATGAAAGATGAAGAGCTTGTCAATTGGGCACTTAATGGATTAGATCAAAAAGTGCCAGGAGATTTTGTCAAAGACAATGACGGAGGGTCAATTCAATTAGAAGGTCAAAAAGAAGCGGGCTTTTTGGCGCAGCTAGATCATGCTTTTTCACCTGATGGTTACTATACAGAAGGGCCTTACTATCAAAGATACGCTATGTATCCCTTTCTAATCTTTGCACAAGGATTAGCCAATGAAAAACCAGCCTTAGATATCCTTAATTATAGAAAGGGGCTCTTAATTAAAGCAGTTGATGCTCTTATAAATCAAACTAACGCCGCCGGCGAGTTTTTTCCAATTAACGATGCCCAAAAGGGTATGTCATTAAGTTCAAGGGAGTTAGTAAATGCCGTAAGTATGGCTTATCACTATGGCGATAACGACCCAACGTTACTATCAATCATCGCCGAACAAGGCAAAGTTCCATTAAACGATTCAGGGCTTGCAGCAGCTGAAGCCATCGCTCAAGGAAATGCAAAACCATATGAATATAAAAGTATGGAACTCACCGATGGCGCCAATGGAGATGAAGGCGCAATTGGAATTTTAAGAAAAGGCCAGCTTACATTGATGATGAAATATGCTAAGCACGGTATGGGTCATGGCCATTTCGATCGGCTTGGATTTCTCCTGTACAACGATGCCGATGAAGTAATTCAAGATTATGGATCAGCTAGATGGGTTAACATTGAGCATAAAGATGGTGGCGGCTACCTGAAAGAGAATACTTCTTGGGCCAAGCAGACATTAGCTCACAATACCTTGGTAGTCAATAAGGATTCTCACTTTGATGGGAAAGTTGATGTTGCCGAAAAGTCCTCAGGAACCCCTTATTTCTTTTCATCAGCTGAGAACCTAAAAATAGTAAGTGCCAAAGAGTTGAATGCCTATGAAGATGTTCAAATGCAAAGAACAATGGGCCTTGTTGATATCGATGAGTTAGAAAATCCTTTAGTTATTGACATGTTCTCTGTCTTTGCACCAGCCGGTACCCGCTATGATTTGCCAGTATACTATCAGGGCGAACTCATGTCGACCAATCATAACATTGAGATTCAAAAAGACCTTATCCCGATGGGACAAGAATCAGGTTATCAACACCTATGGTTAGAAGGCCAAATGGACCTTCAAAAAGATGCTTTTAGCATGACTTGGTTCAATAAAAAGAATTTTTACTCCATTACTTCAGCCGTAGAAGCAGGCGATAAAGCCCTTTTAACCAGAATAGGAGCCAATGATCCAAATTTTAACCTAAGAAGAGATGCTGGTTTAATTCAGAGAAGGACAGGCGGAAATACGCTTTTTGCAAACTTATACGAGGTACACGGACGCTACAATTATTCAGATGAAATCCCAATCAATTCTTTTTCATCCATTGCGTCAGTCGAAGTACTACACCATTCTGCCGATTACGCAGTGATTTCAATCATACTTAAAAGTGGGGCAAGTTATCTGTTCGCTTTTAGTCAAGAAAATGCCGATGAAAATCAATCACACAGCCTTCAATTAAAGGATGAAAAGTTAGAATGGACAGGACCAACTTATTTTTCTAAAAGAACAAAAAACTAAAATATGAAACGTCAAAGCGACAAATACATCATCACTAAAGAAATGGATTGGGAAGAGTTAGGGGGAGGAGTATCTCGGAAGATGCTTGGTTTTGACAATCAGATAATGATGGTCTTAGTGAAATTTGAAGAGGGTGCTGTAGGTTCTCCGCATAGCCACTTTCATACACAAGCGACCTACTGCGCTTCAGGCAAATTTGAATTTGAGATAGACGGAGTTAAACAGGAGGTGAGTGCTGGTGATGGCGTTTATATAGAACCCAATTTGGTGCACAGTGCACTTTGTTTGGAGGCTGGAACACTCATAGACACTTTTAGCCCTGTGAGAGAAGACTTCCTTGACGGATCAGGAGTAAGCTATTTTGGCAAAAAATAAAAAGAACTAGAATCAACTATTATGGCTATTAAAGTAAAAGGTTTGAGATGGTGGATTATAGGGCTTGTCGGCTTGGCTACCGTTATCAATTATATTGATCGTTCAGCTTTGGCCATTATGTGGCCAGATATTTCAGAGGATTTGGACATGGACAAGAATGACTATGCGCTCATTCTAAATATCTTCTTAATAGCCTATGCAATCGGTCAATCGGTTTCAGGAAAAATGTTCGATAAAATCGGTACGCGGGCTGGATTCGTAATCTCAATTACCGTTTGGGGTATTGCCACGGCACTCCACGCACTTGCCAGAGGCGTAGTTTCTTTTGGTGTTTTCCGTACGCTTTTAGGTTTAGGCGAAGCAGGTAATTGGCCTGGTGCCGTAAAAAGTAATGCAGAATGGTTTCCAGTCAAAGAACGAGCATTAGCTCAAGGGATATTTAACTCAGGAGCCGCTCTAGGATCTGTGGTAGCGCCTCCATTAATCGCGGTGGTATGGGTTGCACTAGGCTGGAAAATGACCTTTATCTTGTTAGGATTATTAGGGCTGATCTGGGTAATACCCTGGCTTATTATTAATAAAAATCTTCCAGCTAAGCACCCCTGGATTACCGAAGAAGAAAAACAGTACATCCTTTCGGGAATGAACGAAAGAGAAAATCAAAATAAGGCTGAGGGCGAAGCATTAAGCATGAAGGCTATCCTTTCCCATAGGGAATCATGGGCAGTCTTGGCATCGCGCTTTTTTATAGAGCCTATCTGGTGGTTGTTTGTCGGTTGGATGCCGATATATCTAGCAGATGTATATGGGTTTAACGTAAAGGAGATAGGATTCTTTACTTGGGTTCCTTACGTAGGAGCCGCATTGGGAAGCCTTACGGGTGGATATTTTTCAGGCAGATTGATGATTAACGGTGCTTCAATCGATCGGGCAAGGAAAAAAACCATTTTGGTTGGCTGCTTAATTATGTTCTTTGGAATGATAGCGACTATTCTCTTTGGCGATACCCCAATCAAGTTTGTGGGCATTGTCTCAACCGTTCTATTCGGCTTTCAATTTGTGATATCTAATATTCAAACCATCCCAAGCGATCTATTTAGCGGTAAGTCCGTCGGATCGCTTGCAGGACTAGGTGGAAGTGTAGGGATTTTTTCGGTTATCATCATGAATTTTTTAGTACCAGTCATAACAGACAATTACTCTTATACCCCAATTTTTATCATGATCGCTGTATTTGTGCCATTGGGGTATCTATCAATCAATTTTTTCGCAAAAGAAATCAAGTCAATAGACTAGACCTTAAATCTGAAAACTAAGTAACATGGAAAATAAATCAAGTAGCAAAGTAGCCATAGTAACTGGCGCAACTGGCGGAATAGGCTTCGAAGTAGCAAAACGTTTGGGTAAAGATGGTTATACCGTTGTTCTCAACGGTATCGAGAACGAGGAAGGGGCTAAACGCGTAGCGGAGCTTACAAAAGAAGGTATAAATGCCGAGTACTTTGGATTTGACGTGACCAAAGAAGATGAAGTAACTTCTAATATAAACGCAATAGGAGAAAAGTATGGCCGAATCGACGTGCTTGTTAATAATGCAGGTGGACTAGGCGGTAGATCCAGATTTGAAGATATGACCACTGAGTTTTACAGGTTCGTGATGGCCTTGAATTTAGATTCTGTCTTTTTTGCTTCTAGAGCAGCCATACCATATTTGAAAAAGGGAGAAAATTCATCAATTATTAACTATACCTCAATTGCAGGCTGGAATGCAGGAGGTCCTGGAGCAGGCGTTTATGGTACTTCGAAGGCTGGTGTTCACGCGATTACAAGAGCCTTGGCCAAAGACTTAGCTGAGTATGGAATTCGTGTAAATGCAGTGTCTCCAGGGACAATTGATACACCATTTCACGCACAGATAAAGTCAACTAAGCCTGAAGTATTTGCTTCATGGAAGAATAATATTTTATTAGGCAGACTCGGACAGCCTGAAGAAGTGGCGTCCGTCATATCCTTTTTAGCAGGAAAAGATGCTGCTTTCTTGACCGCAGAAACGATTCAGGTTGGTGGTGGACAAGGCTTGGGAATATAACTTGCAACACGATGAGAATAAGAAGTTCTAATCGAGAATTTCTGAACGGAATAAACTAACATTTGTCTAAGCAAAATCAAATGAAGATACTAAGTATAGGTGAGCTTCTAATTCGACTAACTGTACCTGAAAACCTACGTTTTACCCAAGCCAAGGAATTCAACCTAAATGTTGGAGGTTCAGAGGCCAATGTAGCAATTGCACTGTCACAGTTAGGTTATGATGCGAGCATGTTGAGTGCCTTGCCAGATAATGACTTAGGAAATCGAATTTGTGATGAGTTAAGGCAATTTAATATTGATATTTCAGGTTTAAAGCGGATAGGAGATCGGATAGGTCTTTATTTCTTAGAAGAGGGCAGTTCTATTAGAAGTAGTAGAATTATTTATGATCGAGCAGGCTCTTCAATTAACGATTTAACCCCAGAAGAAGTCGATTGGGACTTAGTTTTTAAGGACGTTACCCATTTACATTGGTCTGCAATTACACCCGCTTTATCGCAAAATACTGCTGCTGTATGTCAGTATGCAGTAGATAAAGCTTTTGAATTGGGGATATCCATTTCGTGTGACCTTCACTTTCGAAAGAATTTGTGGAATTATGGTAAAAAGCCCGTTGAGATAATACCTGTACTGTTAGAAAAGTCTACGGTAGTACTTGGGGACCCCACTACAATTAATGCGCTGACAGGAGTTACAATGGAATCGCAAAAATATGATGCTTTAGAAGGTGTTGACCAACTTGTGCCGGATTATCGAAATTTCATGAAGCATTTCCCTAATATTCAATATATGTCTATGCTATTGAGAACAGTCCGCAGTGCAAATCATCATAAATTGAAAGCTGTAATGATTGGTGACGAGAATGCTTACGAAACAGCATCCATAGATGTAGATGGGATCAAAGATAGAATAGGTGGTGGCGATGCTTATATGGCAGGTTTAATCTTTGGCCTCAGTAATTATAATGATAAGGAAAAAGCGCTAGAGTTTGCGTTAACGCTGTCAGCAATGAAACATACGATCAGTGGAGATTATTTTAGAGGTAATCTAGAGGAAATAGAACAAGCAATGAATGCAACTCAATTAGGAAAGATTATAAGGTGATGGCAAGATTTACAAGAATAGACGTAGCGCTTCAAATGCGAGAAAACCTGATTGTGCCAGTGTTTTATCATAGTGAACTGGAGGTTTGTAAGGACGTACTTCAAGCTTGCTATAATGCTGGTATAAGAGTATTTGAATTCACAAATAGAGGTGATCAGGCTCACGTAATTTTTGGAGAACTGTACAACTTTACAAAGAAGAACCTTCCAGAAATGATGCTAGGTGTAGGATCTATTGTTGATGGTGCTACCGCAGCCTTATATGTTCAGTTAGGAGCCGATTTTATAGTTTCACCAATACTCAATCATGACATAGCGAAAGTTTGTAATAGGCGTAAAATTCTTTGGGCCGCAGGATGTGGCACTCTAACTGAGATCAATCAAGCCGAAGAGTGGGGTGCCGAAATAGTAAAGTTGTTTCCGGGCCAAGAATCGGGCGGGGCAAGCTTTATTAAAGCGATTGCTGGACCTTGTCCTTGGACATCGATAATGCCAACGGGGGGCGTTGAACCTACAGAAGAAAGTTTAAAGAGTTGGCTGGGAGCAGGAGCATATTGCGTCGGTATGGGCTCTAAACTTCTAGATAGTACACTGATAGCGAATCAAGACTATACAACTCTTACTAATTTTGTACAGCATGCCTTAAGCATGGCAAAAAGCGTCCGTTAACTTCAAACGTATCAATATTTAGTTCTCAACAGCTATGCCTAAATAAAGACGTTAAACTTGGATGTTTTTTGACTAGACTGATGACATACTTTTAGCCTAGAAAGTCATTGTGTTGAATTATTATGACAAACAATATCAAAAGGATAACACCAAAAATCCTCCGACTTTCATCGGAGGATTTCTTATTAAAATTATTCAGTAGTATCTGAAGAGGTTTAGAAACTTCTTTTCTCTAAGTGCTCTTTCAGATCAAGTTTGTCAATTCCTTTGTCCAACCAGTCTGGTGCTTTAAGACCTTTCAAGTGATGATCAAAAAATTCCATCATCCGTACGCTGTAATCTTTGCGATTTTCCATCTTACTAAGCCCATGATTTTCTCCTTTATACTGCACAAGTACCACCGGCTTTTTCAGTCGTCTCAGCGCCGAGTAATATTCAATTCCTTGTGTGAAATCAACAGCACCATCCTTATCATTATGCAGCATAAGAAGCGGTGTGTTTACCTTTTTTACATGATATACTGGGCTATTTCTTAAGTAAGAATCCCAGTTTTCCCATGGAGCTCCACGGAATCTACCTTGGGAAGACTCGAAAATAGCCATGTTTCCGATTCCACCATTCCAATAAATAAGATCGTACATAGACACCATATTTGTAAGTGGTGCTCCCGCCGCCGCCGCTTTAAACATATTAGTTTGTGTGATTAGGAAAGCAGTCTGATAACCACCCCAAGAATGGCCATGAATACCAATATTATCAGCATCAACTACACCTGTTGCTATTGCCGCTTTAACCGCCGGTAGTACAGCCCAAACTGCTGACATTCCTGGGTCATCTAGTTTGTATACAATGTCTGGAATAAATACAGCATAGCCATTACTAGTATACATATTCGGGTTCCAGCCAGTACCACTGAATGATGGGTTAGACCAGTTGTGACGTGTTTGTGACAGCTTTTCATAATAATAAACGACTGTTGGGTATTTTTCACCCTTTACATAATTAGCAGGTAGGAATAACGCACCTTGAAGAGAATCTCCTTTATCAGTTACATAGTCCACTAATTGAGTGCCCTCAGACCACGCATATTTGTCAGCATCTGGAGTATTCTTAGTTACTTGTTTTGGCGAAGAGAGCGATTTGTCAGTGACAAACATTTCAGGTGGAGTATTGAAAGTTTGCTTACTGAAGAAGAATACATCGGCATCCTCAGCTTTTCTCAAGCCTCCAACATTCGCATCATCCCAAATTAGTGACGTGACACCTGGTTTTAAGCCACTTTTTTTCGTTGGCGAAAGTGTAGCAACCCCGCTTTTCTTAGTCCATTCACCGTAAGTACGTAAATAAATAGTTTTGCTTAAATCGATTCCTTTTTCTTCAGGATCCAACCCAAATCTATATTGGTATCGGATTCCTTCTTTTCTTCCGTTTTCCGTCAAGTTTACAGGCTTTATTTTACCGGCCAACGGTACTTGCCAAATATCCCAGCCATCCCTTAGTAAAATATACTTGCTATCTGAACTCCATCCCAGAAAGCCTACCATAGGCTTTTCTACATTGTGGTCGTCTTCTACATTTACAAAAGTTACAGGTAAGTTTTCAGTGATATTTGTTGTGTTCCCATTTACAATATCATGCACAAAGTAATGTCCGTCTTCCGCGTAAATAAACTTGGTGCCATCAGTAGATGGGCTTGGATTAGACCAGAATGAAGGCAGGTAAAACTTAGTAAAAAGCTCTTTTCTTGTGCCCGTTTTTAAGTCTACAAGGTATAAGTCATTGTATCGCTGACCATCTAGGTTGATATCTAATTCATAGTTTTGGTTATCAGAACCTAGCGCATAAAGATGTTTTGGAAAAATGCTCAGGCCGTTCATACTATCGTCCTGCAGAGCAATGTGCTTGGCTGAGGCTACATCATACATAGCCCACATACTGTAGTTCTTATCCCGTCTTTCTTCAGATTGCTGCTGCGATTGAAGTCTGCTATCATTCCAATGCCAAATGGACATGTCTGGTTTATCAGCATCGTTTTTCTTCTTCGGCGCTGCCTTTTTTCCATTCACCTTAGCGATTGCTTTTTGCAAGTCAGTAATTGACTTGAGAGAAGTATCCGCCATAATTTTTTCTACCGCTTTAGCCTGTGCTACCTTCATGGAGTCCTTATCCAATTCTTTTTTAGGACTAGGTTTTTTTACTAGTTCTAAGGGATGAATACCATAGAATAATCTTGTCAGGTCTTCGGACCACATTGGTCTTCTATTGCCACTAATTGTGTGACTCTGATCAAAACCAGTACTGTCCTTTGCCGCATCGTATAAAGTGATTTGTGGAGATTTTAGATTTTTTACTCCAACTACTTTACCATGAGGTTGTTTAAACTTTTTATCCTCAACCATTTTTAGTGCCGCGAATGCATCTCCTTTTTCAGTCCAATTAATGAACTTATAAGAAGCATTATCGGAGTCTAAGATTTGCGTACTATTGCCAGCCATATCCATAAGGTATAGGCCATTTCCAGTTTTATTGGCAGCATCAACAACATAAGCTAGATGACTACCCGATTTATTGAATCTGAATTCGGTTACGTTACCAATATTCTGCGACTTATCAGCAGTTAAGTGATGAATCAAAAGATCGGAGCCTCGGGCTTTACTATTGCCATCTTTCGCCAGGTTAATCGCTAGCTGAGATGCCTTTTCATTATTGAAGGAATAGCTGATTACATTTTCGAAAGTTTTCTTTTCGTCTGTTCCAAGCTCTAACAACGTTAGTTTATCTCTGAGCGGCTTGCTTCTTGGTCCTTTATTCGCTTTTCTGGCGCTGAATTTAGGGTATTCCTTAAAGGCGATCCATTTACTGTCATCGCTGAATTGTATAGAAGGAAAAGTAGTCGATCCGATAGGGAAGGATTTTGCCAAGGAATCTGGGTCTGATATCTTTTTTAGAATGATTTCTCCATCGGCTTCTGCGGCTACAATTCCATATGCAACCCATTGGCCATCAGGTGATACTCTGAAACTATTGCCTTGCATATATTTCCAAGTGGGAATATCTTTCCAAGACATGGGCTTTTTTTCTTGGGCAATCGAAAGACTGGCGAATAAAATAAGTGCCAAAAATGTTAAAAATTGTTTACGCATGTTTGTGTTTTTCTGAGTTAAATGGAGTTACCTCGATTTGGTTGTTTCTACCTCGAATTAAAAGATAAATATTAAAGTAACGAGCTTGGAGTTTACGAACGGTAATGAGCCGTTAGGTGGCAATGTCCAAAATAATTCTTAATAACATTCGCTTTGTATATAATTTTTATTCAACTATCCACACTCAAGAATGAGTCATGGAGAAGTTAAAAGACTTTAGAATTAAGCTTGAATTGTCAACAATCGATATCTCCATATGATACATTTAATCCAGAAAGCCTGTTTAAGGCTTCAGGGGACTGTTTTTATTTAGAAGGATCAAGGACGAACAAAGCTAGTTACCAACCATGAACTGCTACAGAGGGCGCATGCCTTTACGAATATAAGTGAGCGTACACCTATGACTAGTGCAGATTTAGATTTATACAACTGCCATGATCTTTGATAATGCAACGAGTTTACAGCTTTTAGGTGCCGTACCAGCGCTTCTCAATTTGGAGAAATTGGATTTTGTAAACTTGATTCACCCCACATCCTTTGTTACTACTTCAGTGACTTTGGCACAAGGCAATCAAATAGAGGTATTGTCTATCATTGCCTTTAGAAACACTTGTGGAGTAGTCAGACTAAAACATACCCAAATATGGTTGCTAATAGAAATAATGAATTTAATTATTGAACAAATCAGTTTTACAGATTAACGCCCTTTTTATTGAGTCTGATTCGTAAAAGATGTCTTTCAGGGTCTTGGAATGAGTTTCGTCCGTGAAGCATTGTCTTATTATTAATAAAAATAAGATCTCTATCCTCTAGGTAGAACCTTTTGATATTAGCCGATTCTAGAATGATTTTTTTGAGTACCTGATAAGCCTCTATTTGTTCTGCAGTACAGAAATCAGGATTTTCAGCAATAGCTTTTTCAAAAGTATCAACGCGGAACCTTATTTCGTTTTCTCGTAGAATCGGACCCCAATTATACTCCCTTTCCTCAGACTCATTCTTTTTGAATACATTGGGCACAACAAATGGGTAATCTTCCTCTCTAAGTAATTTTTCATATTTTTCAACTGACGGATCAGACCGTAGTTCATTGAGTATATCCGGAAGGCTAAGAAGGTAAGAAACACCACCACCGCAATTCGCTTTTTTCAAGGTGAGAAGTCCAAAATAGTCTTCGGGATAAAAACTATACTGGCTGTCTGTGTGAAGCTCTGCTTCATGGCTATGTTCAGAGTAAGTTTTGATGAAACTCTTCGAATTTGCATTTGACTTAATATCCCAAATAATGGAATTAAGACTATCATGAGCCACAGGATCGCCTATTGCATCACATAATTCTCTGAAACGTACTTTTAGAGCATCTAAATCTGTAATATCTTTGTCAAAATTTTTGATAATGACATACCCTGTTTCGTCCAAGTGCATTTTCACTAATGCACCCAATTCAGAGATAGGCGAAATTTGTTCGATGTAATTAAGCATTTGCTTATGATCTATTGTATTGTCTATCACGATTTTTTCCTTAATTCAATTATAAATAACCAGATATGAAGCCAAACGGAATGCGAACTATTTTTTGCATGAATGTTTAACTCTTTCCAGGCTGAGAAGTCAAACTCAAACTTTTTTAATCCAACCTTTATCTTTTTTAGGTAGATATGGCAGAGGTTGTCCAATAGAAATTCTGATTCCCAATTTTTTCTTTTAAAGTAAACTAATATCGATTTACGCGTTTCGATTATCATCTTAAATTTTTCCTTTAATTCAAGAGAAGAATAAATACCTTGATCATGAACTCTGCGATATATGGGCTTCAATTCTCTGACAAAATATCCGTTCCCGTAGTGAGATAATTTGGATCTTAAAAGAATATCTCCATGAGGAATTTGAAATATTTCGTCATGAAATATATCCTCAATAATATTTCTAAAAACTAATGAAGCAGTTGGAATAGTTAAGCTCATGATACGAGCTTTGGGAACAATACCAGATACATTGAGCTTAACCATAGATGAAGATAATACTTCTTGATTCGTATCGTCGAACCGAACTCCATCACTGAAGCAGAAAGTGCATGAGGAATTGTTTTCTAATATTTCTACCTTTTTTTGAAGTGTACTTTTGTCAGTCCAAAAGTCATCGGCTTCTATGATAGAAATATATTTTGTTTTGATAAGGAGGTAAGAATAAATAACGCTGAACAGGCCAGAGGGCCTTTCTGCTATTTTGATATTATTGGCACGGTCGTTTAGGAGAAGCCTTACTTTTTCAGGGTATCTTTCTGCGTATTCCTTACAAATATCTCTCGTTTCATCGCTAGATGCATCTTCCAGAATTAAAACTTGAAAG
Source organism: Roseivirga sp. (assembly GCF_049099775.1). Lineage (GTDB taxonomy): Bacteria > Bacteroidota > Bacteroidia > Cytophagales > Cyclobacteriaceae > Roseivirga. Next base: position 459,711 of record NZ_JAGDZM010000007.1, read on the forward strand.
TTGAAATTAGTTTGTTGACAAAGTATACTGTCAAGACACTCGCGGATAAAGTGTGCATGGTTATATGCTGTAAGCCTAACCGTAAGCAAGCATTCATCCTCTTTAACCTGATTAGGGTATTCTATTACAGGTACCTTCTGGTATTTGGAAAGAAATTGGTCGCGTGTCAAAGGTTTGAAAGTTGTTTATGAGAGTAATGTTGGAAAGATAACAGGATCGCTATAGTCAGGGTTTCCTACACCATCTTTTCGGCATAGTTTATCATAGCCTATCTCAATCAGCTCACCATTTGCCTTATAAGCTTTTTGATATCGATTGGCATGGTCTTGGAAATGCACAGCTAGAGCCATTCGGTCTACCTTGCTTATGTTTGGTCTACTGGCATGAATGGTATTACAATTATGAAAACTAACTTGCCCTTTTTTTAAGAGCATTGGAACTTCCTTATAATCTGAGACTACCTCTTTCAAATGTGATTCTAACTGATTGAGTTCCTGTTTATTGAATGAGTAAAAACGCTTTAAGTCTGTATTATCTTTCCATTGTTGGCTTTTATCAATGTGAAATAACGGTCCCATGTCCAAAGTACAATCCTGCATAGGAATCCACGCTGTTAACAACTGGTCTGATGAGCATGTAGGCCAGTATGCTTTATCCGTATGCCAGCCTACCGTGTTATTTTGAGCCTCTGGCGAAGGTTTTTTAGTAACTAATGAGTCTGCAAAAAGTCTAATGCTTTCTGAACCACTTAAAATAGCTGCCGTGGCTAAAATTAAAGGGTGAAACCCCAAGTTAGCTAACCCCTTTTTTTGAAGTGTTACAAATTCATTATTATAAATGGATGCTCCCTTATCATTACTAGTATTGGCAATTCTGTCACCATTCATTAAGGTATGATCAAGAATGCCTGCATAAAACTCATCGGCCGCTACTCTCGCTAAATCAATTGTGTCCTCATCAATAATGACAGGTGTGATATACCACCCATGCTCTTGATAAAATGTGATATCTTCATTACCTGGAAGAAGGTCTTTATACTCTTCGAGTAACTTTGATAAATCTATTTTGTCCATCTCGGGTAATTCAAATATATTTTAGGTATGGGAAGGTTTTATCGAATTCTTCAGTAAGTACAAAAGTACAGGCTTTTCGGTGATCTTTCTTATTGGTAACTGGATAGGAGGAGGTTCGGAAATCTCCAAATCCAAAATATCGCTTATTAAAAAACATAAGAGTGCCAGTGAGGTAATCATAAAATTCATCACCTGCGATGCTACCTTTAACCCGATCAGTTGTAATCCATTCTTGAATCACCATATTGTCGACCATTTTCTGCTCAAACATATTATTCCAATCATCTTTAGAGGTAACTACTCCGGCATAGACGGATTGACTTTTGCCAAGTGTAGCATGCTTAAGTACCCATCTGTCTTTATTATTACGACAATTTTCCCACATTGGCGCGTGTTGTTGCGAGGCATAAGTTGGAATCAAGAAAGGGGTGAAAAAATCATTCTCATCCTTATTAAGCACTGCTCTGCGAAAGTCTTCATTATAAAGAACGGAAAAAAAACGTTTGTCGTGAATGAGAAAAACCGTTCTAAGGTCATTTATCATATTTGAAGCGAGTAGACTTTTGATTGTTTCTTGAGATAGTGTAAGAATTTCATCAAGGGCTAACTCACTGATAATGAAGCTATTAAAAAAAAGAGCTGCTTTAGAATCAATTTCTGAAAGGTCTAATACAACAACTGATAACCCCATCTTCTCAAAAACAGGAATAAACAGTTTAGATTCATTGCGCCTGTCGGCTCCTTGAAGTACGATAATGCGTTCGGAACTTCCGATAAGCTCTTCTAGATATTCGAAAATGGAAGAATAAACGTCATTCAGTCTAACCTGGTGTTCCTGTTTTTGGTTAAGGTCATTTGCTATGCTTTGCATAATTGCTGGCAGGAACACTCCATTTAATGCAAAGCGACAGGTTATTTCGAGTAACCTTACTTGGTCATTTTGGTCATAGACAAAATCTGTTCGATAAGTACCAACTTGATACTTATAAGGTTTTGATAGTTCCAAGATCCTCTTAACCTCTGGACTTACAGGCATCAAGTGCTCATATCGATCATAATTAATCACGAAATGTGTAATTAGTCGATGCATTATCTGCTGTACCTTTTTTAGCTCTTCATTATGGGACTTGCCTACAACAACGGGCTCATCAAATACCCATTGTTTGTAATAGGCTTTCTTATCCGTTACGAGTGCTTCTATAGCATCTACAAGTGATGGAGTTTTCAAATCAATCTATAGTTTTTAATCAATTCACCGGTTTTTATCAGCCCGTTATGAAACAGCACATCTAAGACTGACAAATTTGGTATAAATTCTTCGCCAACTTGATCGTATTTAATTTCATCGGTCTTAATGAAAGATAGATTAATTCCATACTGTTCGAAGTAGCTTTTGTCGTACAACTCCATCCCGCCAATGGCGTTGACATAGTGTGTCGAATTCTCAGATTCACAAATTCTAATAATACGCTTGTTTTTAATCTCTTCTGGTCTTTCGCTGTAGTCAATTAATAATTCTTGCTCAATCTGAAGGTATGATTCATTTTGGAAAGATATTTCAGTAGTTATCCCCACCCATTCAGCAATATTACTTATTGCATTAGTATTAAACTTATGAAGCGAATTGGTTTCAAAACGGATAACCTTTTCTAATCTTGGGAAAATTTCATCGAAGAATCGGGATCTTTTATAATTATAGTATACTTCCCTTAATATTTTTTTTCTCCAGTCCTCAACATCTTGCAGTTCAATGTCTCTGATTTTCGTTCCAAGGGAAAATTTTCTTATAGGTGCACGGAAATAGAAGACTTCTTTCTTCGATATATCAAATAGGCGATTGCGATTCATCCAGCTTGCTTTTCGGTAGCTGACCAAATCGTATAGTATAAATTTATCCACAGCGGCAATCATTTGAAAGTATCCGATATACGGAAAAAAATATGGTTGCATTATGGCTACCTTCATTGAAACATTATTAGTCATGCAATCAGAGTTTCTTTCTAAGGTTTTGAATGAACGGCTTTGTTAAAATTATAAAATCTCCTAGGCCTGGGTTTTTGAGCCACTTGCTGAATAGATAATAAATAGGTGAGGTTACCACAACTACGATTAGAATCGAAATAATTGGGTAACTACTGTCTAGAGAGTTTACTGCATAATGACCCGATAGACCTGCTATAGTAATGCAAACTATTGTGAATAGTAAGTCTTTTATTTGTGCAAAAGTGGCATAGTTGATCATACTTTTACTGTGCCAACTATTTATAAAGAATGAAACGATATTCATAGCTACGGTGGCCCAAAGTAAGGCCTTAATTCCAGCCAAAAAGCCTACTAATAATGTAATAATCGTTAAGGACTTTCTAACAAGGGCCAATTTTAGTGTAATATCAGTACGCTCATAAATTTTAAATATGTTTAGATTAAGGTTTTGAATGGGGTAAAACATGGAAGAAAAACAAAGGATCTGAAAATACTCAACAGATACAAACCATTTGTCAGTCAAAAGAATTTGAAATAAAGGTTTGGCCATTATGGCTAGCATAATGAAAATGGGAGCTACAAAAAAGAACATTGCTCTTATCATCTGCCGATACAGAAGGTTTACTTTTTGTCTGTCTTCCTTAATTTTAGACAGTAATGGGAAAGTCGGTTTAGTAATTGTAGTAACCAAAAGTGTGCGAGGTAACTTAACAAACTTGGTTGCCCGGTCATAATAGCCTAATACGCCAAGTGAAAACATTTTACCAATGAAAAGTGCGTGAATCTCATTAAAAAGAGAGTTAATAATGGAGGTTAACATCAATTTATAACCGTAGTTGAAGTGATATTTGAATTTCTGCAGGTTGAATATTAACTGAGGTTTCCATTCAGATTTGATCCACAATAGGGTAGCACTTACTACACGCGTTACTAGTTCCTTTACCACTAAACTCCAATAGCTCATACCAGAATAGGCGCAATAAATACCTACCAAAGAACCTATGACTACTCCAGGAAAGCGCAAGGTAGTAAGCTTCTTAAATGCTAACTCCTTCATGAGGACTTTGACTTGAATAATGGATATTGACGAGATGATAATTCCGAGTGACAGGACTCTTAATACCAATGTAATTCGTTCGTCTTCGTAAAAATCCGCTACTAATGGGGCAATAAAGTAAAGGATTGGGTAAAGGATTAAGCTGACACCAAAATTTGCTATTAATATTGTAGAATAGTCAACATGATCTGCTTTTTGATCTTGTATAAGAGAGACCCCTAGCCCCCCTTCCACCATCGCTCTGCTTACTGCGAGGAATACCATAATGATACCAACTAATCCGAAATCTTCAGGAATCAGAAGCCTTGTAAGGATAATAGTAGTAACAAAGGCAAAACCCTGTGCTAAGATGCTCTCTAAAAAAGCCCATTTTACTCCCTCAATGCCTTTTTTTTTCAGAGACATAAACCATCGTAATATGAAAGGAACTTTATGAAATTATGGGTTCTCATTTTGTTGTTTAAGCTCTTGTCAATCATTAAGGAGTATTTTACAAATCATCTTTTGCTGAGTATATTCAAGGTCATGGTAAAGAGGTAGGCATAATATACGGGAAGATATATCGCTAGCAACAGGAGTGCTTTGTTCTTTAACATAAGAGAGTGTATTTAAAGGGGGGTAAAAATACCTTCTTGCCATAATACCTTGTTCTTCGAGACTATACTTGGCCCTTTCGCATAGCTCTTCAGATTCAAAGATAATGGGGTAATAAGACCTATTGGGTTCACAATCAACACTAACAGTTGGCCTATTTACGTTTAACTCCAATAACAACTCATCATAGATCTCGCATTGTTCAATTCGTTTCTTTGATAGGCTAGAAAAATGATGGAGTACACATAGCCCCATAGCAGCATGAAATTCTGAGTTTTTGCCGTTTACACCTAGTCCTTGGAAGTGCTCATAGCCATCATGCCCAAAATTTCTTAGATAAGAAATCTTATCATCCATTTGTAGATCCTTTGAAAAGATCAAGCCTCCTTCTACGCTGTGCATCAGTTTTGTAGCGTGAAGACTACAAATGCTTAAATCTCCAAAGTTAAATATGCTTTCTCCTTTATATAGTGTACCAAAGCAATGAGCGGCATCATATATCACTGGAATGTTATGCTGCCTGCTGATTTGATCTATGCGGTCAATATCACATGCGTTTCCAAAGCAATGCGTCGCAACAATACCCACCACATTGTCATCCATTAATGCCTCTATTGATTTTGGACATATGTTAAGTGTGTCGCTGTCGATATCGGCAAATACAGGTTCACAGCCTTCCCAAACAATACTGCTGGTAGTGGCTACATAAGAAAATGGAGTAGTAATTATTTTTCCTTTTAGTCCCAATGCTTTAATAGCAATCTGTAGAGCCAGTGTACCATTAGATACTAGTTTGGGCTTTGTAGTTTTTAAATTTCTGCCAATTGAAGACTCCAATTCCTTAACCATTGGGCCATTGTTGGTAACCCACTTGTTGTCCCATATCTGGTCTAAGTACTTTTGGTATTCTGCCCTTTCAGGAAAAAATGGTTTTGTCACAAGTATCATTGGTCCTTTGCATGTTCTTTATGAAATGAAGGTTTCGCATATTCAAAACCTAACTCTTTGAGCATAAAAAATAAAAAACGCTCGTATACACTAACGTAGTCCAGTGAGAATTCAGACCAACGGTATTTGTCTATAGATGCTCTGTTGTTGTTTTTGTTGATGGGTTGAACTTCCCTTGCTCTTTTCATGGCTTGATCAGAGATGTCCTTAGTTTCTAGATATTGAAAGAGCTGATTTGATAGTTTCCTCTGATCTAGAAAGTTAACATTTCCCAGATGCTCTTTATAATGACCTTTGTAAAAGAAATCCTCGCTCAAATTCTGAAGTACTTGATATGGCTCTTTGAAAAACATAAGTATAAAATGAAGTGTTTGCCCCCCGATCTGTAGTTCTGATAAAATGGGATGTTTTCTTTTAATATGACCTAATTGTATCCGTACAAAGTCGTCAATTGTTATTTTACTTAGATCCTGAATCTGGAGCTCCTTTAGAATTGTTTCATCAGGCCTTCTCTTAAGCCAGTAACGGTATTCATAAGTAGAGACAAACTTATCATAAGGATCTCTCACAATACTTAGTACGTCCTTTTCTTTGTGTCGATCAGGTATTTGAGCGTAGGTGCCATGTTGATTTTTAGGCCGTTTAGGAAATTCAAGATTAGGATGCTTTAATTCTAAATATTCAGGTTTTAATAGTCCTAGTTTTAGTAGTGCCTTATAAGTGAAATTCCCTTTGTATTTATACACTTCCTTTATAATCGCCCTAGCGTATGTACTCCCTGTTTTAGGGTTATTCAGTAATATGAAGTCTTTACAGATAATCATTGCTATGGTGCTTTAATTTCTAATGTTTTGTTTTCCCAGGGGATTTCCGTTTTTAGATGACTAAGGTTGAGAAAAGCTTTTAGTTTTTTTGAAGCATCGGGATCACTAAGGTTGATAACCAGAAGTTTTTCTGGAGCTTGGCGAAAATACTCAATAACTTGTTTATTGTGAGACTCATACCCAGCGATCATGATCTCTTTATTGTAAAGGTCGTTTTCAGGTGTTTCATTTATGCATTTAAAAGCTTCCCATGCATAACCAGGGTATCTATATGTTGCTTTTTGTAAATCTTCCTTGCTGGGTATATGACCGTTTCCCCAGAGTTTAGAGTGAAAATTTATTAATGATGCATACCATTTTTGAGGATTGTCTCTTATTGTAAGAATAAATTTACTGTCTGGAAAAGCCTCGTCTAAAATTCTGTAAGTAGGACTTAAGCTAAAAGGTACATCCTGAAAGAACTGTCCATTCTTTGTAACATATTCAATTAGGTTCGCATATTGACCTTTGTGCCAGTCGAAAATAAATTGCTCGGCTTCTTTCTGTGAACCAACAACAAATCCAGCTTGTTTAAAGAAGTGTTTAAGGCTGGAAGTACCTGTTTTGTTTTTGCCTATACAAAATATTTTTTGTGCCTTAGCAAAACGCCATCGAACATATTGTTGTTTGACTTTTCGTCTGGCCCTTTTTACTAAATTCATTGAATGGCCCATGTTAATTTTTTTCCAATAAGGTCAGGCACTGTTTCGTTATGGGTAAGATGAAAATCATGCAGCAGCCGTAACGAGTTGTCATGCTAATATTTGTCGTAAGGTTTTGTGTTTTACCTGTCATAGAAACAATCAATTTCATTATGTCTCTTCACTTTAAGTAAACCCAGTTGTTTTAATGTTGTAACAAGTGAAGTTGCATTACACTTTAGCGTACTTTTTTTGGTATATGAAGGCTTGGTTTCTAAAAATATTTCCGTGACTGTTTTTATTCCTCTTGCGATAAGTTTTAATAAGAGCCCTATTAAATTTCATTTACTTCTAGCACCTCTTAATAGGATGTTCCTGATAATTTTGAAAAAATATTTTATATCGGTCTTAATCGGAGATTTAAGATAAGCATCGGTATATTCAACCTCCGACTTATGAAACTCTTCAGGTGTCTTAGGTAAATCGGCATAATATGGTGGTAGAAGCCCTGGCTTTACCTTAACTCTTTTTTTCTGCAGATATTTAGGATAGCTATAGAACTTATGTTCACTAAGTGGTCTGACACCTATTAATTTGATTTGACCCCTTAATAAGTTAACGATCATAGGCAATTCATCAACCCAATATTTTCGCATAATTTTCCCCCAGCCGGTTATTCGGAAATCATTAATAATCTTATCACCATCTAATGTTCCGTTTTTAACAAAAACATATTCTTGAATATGTTCTGAATAAGGGCGCATTGTTCTAAATTTCAATACGTTCACTCTTTTTTCAAGGTAGCCAACACGGTGTAGATTAATAAGTAGGCCATTACTCTTATTGCGTTTTGCAGCTTGTCGTTGTCCCTTTATCGCTAGCACGTATGTCTCTTTATCGGATGAAGCAAAGTCGATTAACTCAAAACCCGAAGCAATAACTCTACCCAAAACCTCAGGAATTGATAACACTTGGTTTTTACCATTCGACAACCTGAAATAGAAGTTTTTAGTCAACGCCAAACGTGAGAAAATACGATGTGCCAGAAAATCAAAAGTATAATAATAAAGTTTACCGAGCTTAAAAGGGATTGTTTTTAGTAGCCTTTTCCTTCTTTTATTTTGTGGCTCGAATCGGATTAGTAGATGATTTTGGGACTTAAGTACACTATGCATACTGTCAAAATGGCTATCAATGTCTAGAACGTCATTGAGCTTATAGTCACAGTATAATCCGTTGTATATTTTTAGGGTTTCCTTGCTTAAAGGGCTATTGGGAGTTTGCCTCTCAAAAAAGCGAATATCACTATAATCCTTTTGGAAAAATGAGTAGTCGTTTTTCGCTGCTTTAAATTCAATAAATTCACTTTTCTTTAAAAAATTTAAAGCAATGGATTCCACAAGACGGCCTTTTAAAGTTTTGGTTCTTGAAGATATATTAATTTGAATTCTTGAAAAATATTCTATTCCCTTTTCATAATATCTATTTCTTCTAAAAGGAGGGTTGTAACGTCAATCTTTGAAGCTAGCATTGCTTGATGTGCTTTCTGGAAGCTAGCTTTGGTTAGATCGATAAGGATTTCCAATGCTTTCTTCAATGATGCTTGTTGGTCCTGTTGACTTTCTGTAAAATTAAAAACCATTCCTTGTGTCTCAAGCTCATCAGTATATCCTCGTCCTACATCATCGAGATAGATAGCAGGTGTGCCTAGCATAGCAGCTTCTGAAGCCATAGTAGCACTTTCACCAAAAAAAAGCTCTGAATAGTACAGTGCGTCATGCATCCAGTCCGGAGATATTCTAAAGCGGTAAGGTTCTAGGTCTGGAGGTAGAGGAGCTTCAGAGGAAATAAACACTCTTGTCTGTTTAGAGAGCTCCTTTACAATCTTGCGCTTCATTTCTAATGAGATTCCTGAATGGCCTAGATCATGGTTAGCATCCCATGACACAAATCGAAGAATGGTGTATTTTTCGTTTTCTTTGACTTTTAAAAGGTCTTTGACTTTTGTTCTAGGTGTAAAATGTTTTGGATGTAAATAGAGTAGTTCCATATATCCATCAAATAGTTTTTGCTTCGAGCTGATTTTGCCATTGTAGGACTTAGGACTTAGAACTAAGTTAGTAAATGGTCTATACAACAGTCTACCCAGCTTTGCATGTTCAGTATCGTCAAAAGCAATATGGGGTTTGCCCATAATAGTCGATACTTGAGCGGCATAAGGGGATGAAAAGCTAAGAAATATATCGGGCTTAAATTTGCGTGCCGTTTGCAAGAGAATACGGTTGCCTTTCGGTAGATACATTAGTTTCCCTAACATACTGTTGCTTCCGGTTCCTCTGGAAACATACGGGATTTTGTATAAGTCAAGTAGCTCATGACTCATTTCTTTTTTTCTGGCAGTAACTTTTACTTGATTCCCCTTTGCTTCGAAAATTCTAATGAAGTTTCTGAAGTAATGAACATGGGCGGGATGCCCTATATCTATCAGTGCTTTCATTGTTCTTTGTTCATGGCTATCATAAGCTTTACTTGTGCCAATAGCATCCAGCATTGGTTCCACCTGAAGTAATTGGTTTTATTAGTAAACCAAGGGTACTTCTGATAATAAAAATGCCCAGCCGGTGCTTTCATATTAGCTAGAGTCCATTTAAAAATAGTATTGGCAAAAGGTAGATAGCCTTTGTTTAAATTCATGAATCTAGACATAGTGATTATGCCCTGACTTTGATTATGAATGTCAATAGGCCATACTTTTGGGAATCGCCAATAACAGAATCCAGTTTTGTCAAATTGTTTTTCGGCGTAGTAACGTACCCCTTTTTTAATCGATTCTGAGTATGTCGGGTTTTCGAGTTTGTAGATGTCGATTAAAATATCAATAGAATCAACTACATAACCCTGATGAAAATCAATTTGCTTTTTTGGCGCGCCTGTAACCGGGGAATGGCTATAGTACCATGATCCATCACTATTCTGGGTAGACAAAGTATAAGCCAGTACTTCTTTCACTTCTTTCAAGTACTTCCTTTGGTTAGAAAGGAAGTCATCATAAGCGAAAAGTTCTGCAGCAAGAAGGTTGGCGTTCACGACAAGGTCACGTTGAACAGGAGTATATGAATAGCATCGTTCTCCTTCCTTAATTGTGCAGTGAATATCGTTTTTTACAAACTCACACGCCGATTTAATTAACTCTTTTACTCTTGGTTCCGCAGTTACTTTGTAATAAGCTATAAGTCCCCTAGCAATAAATGCTGTAACTACTACACTTGGCTTATAAGCATGGAACATAGAGCCGTCACTTCTTGGCCAATCGTAATTGTAGCCCCAGCATTTGCCGCTGTATCCTTTGCTGTAGTTTTCATAAAGCCATTCAAATATTTCTTCTGATGCTTTCAGAAGCCCATCTACCTGAGGCAAATCATGTTGTATTATCAAGGAATAGCTATGCAATAAGAGTCCCATTCCTTTGGGATTGACACCTTTCTTTACACCAAGTATTTTTCTGAGGTTAATTGGAGACCTTTTGACGACTTGGTTAGTTAAAAATGAGATTCGATGTCCAAATTTTTCGAAAGGAATGACTGAGTTATGCGAATCATATAGAGAGTAACCGTGATAGCGCTGTTGAATACAATAATCCTGTAAGTTCAACAGGTTTTTGCTGCTGCTGTTTTCAATCGGTTCTTCGTTCGGTTCCATGATTTTGATAAATATGTTCTTTGATTTAGCTACTAGTAAAAACCGACAGTCTATTCAGAAAATTCTATACTCCTGACGATTTGTTTTACCATATTGTCCAATGTGGCTTTTTGCTTCACAACCTCTAGGCTTAACTGTCCCATTTTTAGTAAATCGGTTTTGTTTAATTTTAGAAAGGACATTATCCTTTTTTCTAATTCTTCTTGTGAATAGTCAAAATTCAAAATGAAACCGTTTTCATTTTCTTGTACAAGGTCATATGCTGTGCCATCTCCAGGAGTTGTGATCACCGGGAGACTATATGCCATCGCTTCATTAATAGCAAGACCGCCGGTTCCTGGTAATATGAATACATCAGCCGATTGAAAGAATGCAGCAAGATCATCGGCATATTTGGGTCCATGAAATTCCACCATTTCTGAAACACCTTCTTCGGTAGCCAATTCTTTGAGTTCTGCAATGATTTCACCATTTCCCACGATATCAAACTTGAATTGAAAACCTTGGGAAGCTAATTTCCCAAATGCTTTAATGGCAGTATCGAGCCGTTTGTTAGCAAAGATGACTCCTACGAAGAGAAAACGAAGTTTATTCCCATCATTGGATGTTTTATTTGACTTTAGCTCTTTATAAATTTGTTCTACATTGATAGTGTTCTGAGCTACGAAAATGCGCTCTTTGGGGTATCCTTGTAATTGTAACTGTTCTTTAAAGCGGGTGCCATAGGTGAGGTATGCAGATGAGTTTTTTATAAACAGATGTTTGAATAAACTCTTCATTTTTCGCTGTAGCGTGCTTAGGTCTGTTCTTCTGTCACCTGAACCAGACCCCCACAAAACGTAAGGGATTTTCCTCAACTGAAGCGATAGTAATAAGATGTTGTGATTAATTTTGCCAGCATGATACAGAATTACAACCTTGTCTGCTTTTATCTTCAGAATACTCCGGATCAAACCCGTTTGCCATTGGATTTCAAATTTGGACACAGTAACACCTGATGTCTTGTTCTTTATCAACTCAAATGGAGTGTTTTCTATCTCTTTTACACTTTTCTTACCAGCATTTGTACCTGAGACCACTGTCAGTTTTATATCTTTATTATTCAGTTCTTTAGAAAGAAGAGTGAGCAAGTCTATGCGGTAGTGAGGGAGAACGGGCAGTACGACTACTATGTTTTTCAATGGCCTGATGGTTCGGTTTTGGCAAATTTAAACTTTCCTTTTATGATAGATAACATTGAAAGGAAAAGTGAGAATAATCAGGAGGGTTTTCTCTAATTTTTTTAAGCGAAATAACACTTTGTCTTGCCCTATCCGGCTATCTAAGATAGGTAGGTCGAGCATCGCAGGGTTAAATCGTAGTTCAAGAAATTCACAGAGTTGTTGAATTACATTTTGCCGATCTTTTTTAAATAATTCATAAGGAATGAATATAGAATTTTTAGGTTTTAACAAATTACCCCAAAGCACGGTGAAATTGAACATAATGGCGGTGTATACGAGCATAATGAATCTCCCGGTAGGTTTTTCAAGTCGATGTTTATTGAATTGAGAAAAGGCTACGTCTGCTGGATTTCTGCACAGAAAGATAAACTTCTCTTTAGGGTACCAATTCTTTAAAATAGGAAAGAAACTGATATGCATCGGGAATTTAGCACCAGCTTGTATCTTTTCATTGTTCAATTTGTCATGTTCCAAAAGCAGATCAACGAGCTGTGAGTAACTCAGCTTTTTAAAATCTTTTTGAGCAAGAAATTTTTTAAAGCCATCAGGCTTAAAATCATCAGATTTCCAGTACGATGCATTTGATAGTTGGCCTAACTCATTCGCCAAAGCACCCAGATCTAATTTATTACTATTAAAAGCTTTTAGCTTGGCTTTAATACAACCGGGTCCTTTACGTTTGTGAAGGTGCAACTCTCTGGTAATATTGAAATGTGTATGCACATTGAGTAGATGCATATAGGCCTTGGAGGCAGTTCTAGAAGATCCTACTATGAAAAGCACAAGGGAAGTATTTTAAGCGTCAACATATTTAAAAATTATTTAGAGTCTGAGTACATTCCAAAGAAGGACAATGCCTAAAGAGGCTATTTGAAATCCTATAGCCGCTTCCCTTAATAACCTGGATTCGTTCCATTTTTTTTCAAAGACATAATACATTCCATAAAATGCTATAATATAAAATAATGGGAAGTGAGGAAATGAATAACGCAGTTTAAATGTACTATCAATCATAGTGAGCGCAAGAATTTCGATACAACAAAATGCGGCAAGGGCAATCATGGAATAGTGTTTTTCTTTGAACATAAATACCAATCCATATAAGAAATAAATAGAGATAACTACCTTCAAAATGAGTGAAGGAGCATAAACAGAAACATCGGCTTGCAGTTTATCGGTTTTTGGGATTATTGTAGGAAAAGGACCAAAAACACCTGCTGCGAAAACAATTGGAAAGTTGATTTTTGAGGAAGTCTCTGTATCTCCTTTGTAAACTGAAGCATTTTCGCGATTGATGAGGCTCGAAACGGGATCGCGATATATATAAAGCGAGCTTCCTAGAATGCCCAATAATGTAATGATGGCCAGAGCCTTCCTAAGATCTACACCCTTTCTAAAGACAAAAGCTATTGCCGTGGCGACCAGAGTGAAAAGCACTAGGGCTATTCGGAAGGTGGCTAAACTTCCACCTGTTAGAACCATAAGTATAAAATAACCCGGTTTTCGGGTATTCATGTATTTTATAAGAAAGTGGAAGTAGGAGACAAGGAGGAGAATCACGACAGGTTCCTTTAAACCGACTATAAGAAACCACAGGTTGAAGGAGGAGATAGAAAATACTAGAGCGGCCAGTAATGCAAATCGCTTACTCATGAAGGGCCTTGCTAATTTGAATATGAGGTATGTAGTTAAAAGATTTATTATTAAGTTAACTAATTTGAGTAATAAGGGAGAATCTATGACTTTATAAACCATACCGACATAAAATACCATTCCCATATCATCCAGCCCATACTTAGTTTCTTTTATCAGTGTTTGAATCCCTTCAATCAAATTGCCTTCTGCTACTTGTCTACCGGCTTCATCATAAAAAGGAGCATCACTGGGTACATATTGGAAAAATAGGTCAGTATGATTGTTGATTGAAACAACGTAAGCGGTTCCTAGGAAAAGATTAAAGAAAAAACAAATGGTCAGAATACTTCTTAGCCTTATGTTACTGTACTTCAGGAGAATTAATATTGTCGCGCTGAAAGCCAATAGGTAGAAAATATTAAGGAAAAATACATCCAGATATTCTGTATAGGTTTCTGCATACTGGACGCCCAGTATAATAAAAATGAGAAGGGTTGATAGGATATAAATGAATATGGTTTTAGTCACTGATCTCTATTTTTCATCGATCTAAAAGTATACCTTCAGAATTCGTGGAATTGCTTCTTATTTTATTATTTTTTTGGAGTAGTTTTTCAAATGAATTCCATTCATGTTGCTTTAGAAATTCCATGTGTTTGAAATCGTATCTCTTGAGTATCAATAGAGTCTCTTTCAAATTGCTAAGGTCTTTTGCTAGTGTGAAGCCAATTTGGTAATGTCTTAGGAGCAATGGAATAATTCCTACATTTAATGAAATACTAGGAACTCCTGTAGTATTGGCAGCGTGAATTGAGAATGGCATGGAAATATCGTCATAACCTGTCCAGTAAAAATCGACATATGGGGCTATGGCATGTAGATCAAGGTCCATCAACGAATTTATGAAAATCACATGAGGGGATTTAAGGAGATAGCGATAAAGCCTAGGATTCTTTTTTTCACTTAAGTTAGAGAGCACTAAAAGTTTTAAAGTAATCCCTTCTTCTGCTGACTTTTCGATCAACTCTGGGACCGACTCAAGATACTTCTTCTTGGGAAGTACGCCCCCTCCACAGTAACCTATGAACTCCGATGAATTCCTTTGCTCTTTTAATAATTTAAGCAAATCTGAAAATCCGATGGATTTAAAACTTAGAGGTTCCGAGAGTGGTTTAGTAACCTTAAGGTTGGATGCATGTATGTCCATTTGGTTGCTGTAATCCCCAAAGCAAACTGCATCAATAGGCACTTTGTACTTTCTGAATAATAAACTGGCATACTTTATAAAAAATGGATCGGTGACAAGTATTTTTTTTGCAGAAGACAGGGCCAGGTGTCTTCTCCAGCGAATGAACTTTGAGTGATTGACTTCAGATTCCTGATCTATATTGTGGCATAACCACCATAGCTCAATACCTCTCATTTTTAAATAACTCAAATACACAAGGTCTGTTACAACCAGCATAAAGCTTTTCCAGTAAGAGGGATAGTCGTTTAGGTATCTTTGGACAACGATTACACTTTTGCTTTTTAACCTCCATGATTGCGCTATCACTTTGAAACCAAAAAGGAGGCGGGCCCCATTAATCCAGTGTATATCCGAGTTTGGAGCATTTTTCGCCCACTGTCGCGCTTTAAAATCGTTTCCTCTGATTAGGTATTTCATTTATTTGATCACCACCTACTCGTTATGTACAGCTTCAGCTCTTTCAGAAAGACCAGCATCAGTCCTACAAATAGCCCCAGAAACAAAGCTACTATTATACTCTTAAAGTGGTTTGGGCCTATCTTTGATTTTGGAACAATGGATGGCTGAATAACACTGAATACTGGAGTATTCTCCTGTACTTCAATTTTCTTTGCCTCCAGTTGACTGGATAGTTGGTTGTAAATGCTAAAAGCAAGGTTGTATTGATCTTGTAAAACCTGCAGTTGTGAAAAGCCTTTTGAATTTGATATTATTCTATTGGCATCCTGATATTCTGCAAGCGCATTCTTTGCATTATCAAATTCAATTTTTTTCTGTTCATGTAGGCCTACTAAAAATTCCAGTTGATTTTCAGTCTTCTTAGTTTTGTATTGTCGAATGAGTTTTTCCAGAATTTCCTGAGCATTTTTTGCAAGTTGTGCTGCAGGTACAGGTTCTGGGAGTATTACTTCAAGCGCAATTGCTCCCGTATTTTGATCTATATCTAGTGTTAGAACATTTTTTAATTGTGAAATGGCCTGAGATTCTTCTGTTGATAGTGACAGTACGTCCTGTATAGTAATTTCACTATTTGGATCTGCAATCTTTTTAGTTTTAAAATTTCTTAAAATAGTGGAGGGCAATTTCAGAGTATATTTTTGAATCTTTAATTGCCAGTTATTGTCTTTTAAAACTATTAAGTACTCTTGAAGGTTTGTATTGCCTCCTAAGCGCTTCGAATAAATGTTAGTGTTGAGAAGTTCTCTCTGGAAAGGTAGGGATGACAAAATCTCGGAGTAAGATGCAGGAGAGATATCTCCATCAGAACTATTGTTCGGCAGGTTGATTCCAGCAAGAGATGCCAAGCTTGAATACCGATTTAATTTGTTGTTTCGGGCTCCACTGTCGGAAAGCATTTTGGTTACCGCCTTATATTCTTTCTGAGCGGCCATAGTCCAAACTCCCCCAATTAAAACTATGATTGCAATACTCAGATAAATTATTTTTCTGTTAAGCCAAACCGTTTTAATTAGATTGGTCAACTCAAGCATATTGTTTTCTTCCTTGCTCATTGTGATTTGTTAACCTTGATATTCTATTTTATTAATTGTTCAATCTGTCAACTAATAAAACTAAAGTAAGAACAGAACCTATAGAGGATACTGTAGTTGCTAGATTCAAAGGAGTTCGTTGCGGCTTTTTGGCAATAACAATCGTGCTGCCAGGTAAAACCTTGGGGTATGATTTGAAAAATAAAAATCTTCTAACCCTCGACCGTTCTCCATTGGGATACTGAACATAACTTTTACCTCTAAATGCAGTACTAACATATCCGCCAGTTTCACTTACATAATCTTTGAACCTCTTACCTTTTTTATGTTTTAATAGTAAGTTGGAAACAACTTCCCCTGTCACACGGACTGTCTCAAGCTGTGCTGGAATTGAGATAACATCACCTGTCCTTAAAAATAAATCAGCGTCACCCCCAGGACTTTCTAAAATCTCCTCTAAATCCAATGCTACTGGTTCGTAATCTGGTAGATCATTTAACCTACCACTGGAATCACCCAAAAATGGATTGTTGGACAAAAGCGCCCTTCGCCTTACCTCTGAAGCTAGGCTGGCGTTCACTCCGCTATAGTTTTCTGTACTAATCTTATCTAGCCGGTCAGTCAATGAGTCTCTTACGTTTATTGTTAAGCCGGTACTCTCTAGAATCTTTTGCCTCAACCCTTGTAGCGCTTCTCGGTCAATAATCAAGCCCGTGGCTTGACTCGATAATTCGCTCTTGCGAATTAAGATAGCACCTTTTGCATATGCAGAGGGCATTAGTCCATTCGCTCTTTTGATAATGTCAGATACTCTTTCACTTTCACTAGAAATAACAAAAAGGCCAGGGTTTTTAACCTCACCAGTCACTCGTACTTCATTGTTGGCTCTGAAGCCAGCGTTCTGTCTTACATAAACTCTGTCAAATGCCGATAGAGTGATTTCACTTTTCGTTTGACTATTGGCTAAATCGATCTGCCGAATTTCATTATTGAAGGTGCCATCCTCTTGCTTCTTTAAATGAGAAACTTCTATGATGCTACTGGCGTTTGTGCGCATTCCTCCCGCAAGTAGTATAAGGTCATTCGCTGTTATTTTTTCTAGAAAGGGGTATAATCCTGGGTTGGCTACTTCGCCAACAATTCCCACATAGGCTTCTTCGGTTACACCAAATGTAGATTTGATTTCTACTATATCATCTGATTTTAAAAGAGGGTCGTCAGTTCTTCCATTCAATAAATCTTCCAGATTATAAGAAATAATCTCTTGTTCAAACCGTTTAGTAACCCTGTAAAGAAAAACTTTGTCTCGGTAGGCGTCTCCTCTTAAACCTCCTGCTTCTTGGATTAAGCCTTTTAATGTTAGGCCTTCAGATAGTTCATATGTTCCAGCATTTGAAACAGCACCTTCTATGACTACTCTATTCAGAAATTGGTTATTAAATGCATTGATTCTTACAACGTCAGCATCTTGTAATTTAAAGTTGTTTAATGCTTCAGCAGTTACCGTTATAAGCTTAGTGCCATCTTGCGTGAATCTTGTGACCAAAGCCTTCGTACGATTAGCATTTTGAGTATAACCTCCTGCATAGCTTAAAACATCCTTTAGAGTTTCGTCTTTGGTTATTTCAAAACGTCCGGATCTTCTCACCCTGCCTCTAAGGGTTACCCTCCCTCCATATGGCTTTACCATGATGACATCATTGTGCTGTAAATTGACATCATTGGCTCTGATGCCTTTGGTGAGAAAGTCATAGATATCTATAGTACTATGGAGTTTATTATTTCTTACTAACTGTATTTCTCTGTAAGTACCATTTGAATTCGGGCCTCCAGCTGCATGAAGAGCTGAATAAACAGTAGACAGAGAGTTGAGATTGAAATTCCCTTGTGATACTACTTCACCTATGATAGTGACATTGATTGACCTTATTTGCCCTAGAGTTATTAAGGAGTATACAGTAGCCACTTCATTTTCATTAGGAATAAGACCGTCATAAATTTTATCTAATTGAAGATTGATTATATTTTTTGCTTTATCTATCGTGTATCCATTAAGATATATAGGGCCTAAATTATTAGGTTTGATATAGCCATCAGGACTGATGGTTAGTGTATTACTTAGTTCAGTTTGTCCCCACAATTCAATAATTATTTGATCACCTGGACCAAGTACATAGTCCTGCGGGGTTGGTATATTTAGACTAGGCGCAAAATTTAGGTCAGGATTGTTAAAAACATTTGTCCCAAAGATGTCTGATCGGCTAGTATTGACAGGTCGATTGACAATAGGCAGCGCTGGGTCCGTACTCAATGTACGTGCATTTACTGTTGCTACGGATGTATTTGATCCATTCTGGGGATTGTTCAGTTGAGTAATTCGGCTTTTAAGTAAGGTAATATCCGTTGCACTCAATCCTTTAGATCGCGCATATTCATCTATACTATATCCTTCTTTTTGCGCCTGATTTACGAATATACTAAGCTGCTCGCTTGTTATATTATTGATATCAAGCTTTTGAATAAAGGAGAACGATTGTAATGGTATAAGAAAAAGTACGATTAAGAAAACAAGAAAGTGTTGTCGAAAAATCATTTGGGCAGTTTTGGAATAACAAATATATAATAACACTTCGTTTTGTCGGCGTTATGAGCGCTGTTTCATTTAAAACGTAAGGAAAATCTATTCTAAGAATTCAAATATATTATAAGATTACCCTTGAGTAAATTATTACTAGAATGTTTAAGTCATTTGATCTCCAAATGCAGAGTAACTTGAAATGAGTGTTTTCAAAATTGCCACTGTCGCTTGCTGATTACTCGATCTTCTTCGTCAAGAGCTGGTCTGATTTTTATTTTGGCGTTGGATTAGAGGAACTTGGCTAACATTAAATCTATTGGCAGTAGAGTTTTAAAGGAATAAGTATTTTTTCTTAGCCCATAAGTAGTCACTCTTTCAAGGGGACTTACTGGGTTGGCCATGGCTTCAAAGGAATTCTTATCGAGCTGACTGATTTCAAAAGAGACTCTACTAGTACTGCACTCTTTACTGATATTCTTGTCATGGCTGAAGTTATAAATCGCTAAGATATTGCGCAACAAGTATTTAGTTTTGATTAAGAAACTAGCTCTATAGACAAAGGTTATATCTTTTCTTTCTTGCACTTTTTTGGTGCTTTTGGTATTGAGACAGCAATATTGAAATTAGTTAAATCAGTGAATGCATCAGTATGAAAATTTTCTTCCGCCACTCTTTGGAATCTCAATTTTCTGAGGGTTGATATTTTCTCGTCTGGTAGATTCATTTCTTAAAGAACCTGTTTTGTTTTTAAGATCATAGAAAGGGAGTCATCTTCGCAGCAAAAAGTATTTAGCATATTTCTGAATTCATTCGAAGGATAATTGATTAGGAGAAAGCTATAGACTTGTAGAAAAGCTAAGCTCAATAATATAAATACAACATGTAAGAGCTAAGTTTTTATTAAATCCGCATATAACTTAAAACAATAATTACGACAAACTTCTCTAACCACCTTCTCTTGTTTACTTCTATTTTTTTAGAAAAACAAAAAAACGAGACCCAGACCTAGAATATGTCGTGATACTTTTTAGCAACCAGAGGCCAGTTATAATTCTCCTCGGCCACTTTTTTTAACTTTTCCCCATAGGTGTTAAGGTTGTGAGAAGCCAGATTTTTCAGTTTAGCGTGAAGATCTTCTTTATCTGAAAAGAAGATTCCCTGAGAATGCATAGTAGCGCGGTTAAATGGTACGTCTTTTACTAAAATAGGAATTCCAGATCTCATGGCTTCTACCAAAGATGGGTTAGTACCGCCAGCTGAATGTCCATGCAGGTAAACAGTGCATTTCTTTCTTAGTGCTTCTATTTTAGTTGCATCATAAATAGGTTCTCGCAGATCAATATTCGGTAATGAACTATAAGATGCATGTAACTCTTTACTATAAGAGTTAACCTGCCAGTTACCTATAAAAACAAGATTTAAATCGGTGTTTTCCTTAAAAGTATCCAGAATTAGCTTCACATTATTTTCTGGGACTATACGGCAAAGTGCTAAAGCATAAGCTTTATTTGGAATGAGGCCATTTGTAAAGTGTTTTTCATAACCTTCACTCTTTATTTCAGATCCATAAGTAAGTAGTTGGTAAGTTCTTTTTGGGTAAATATTAGCTATCATATCTCTTAAAGCAGAGTTATCTATTACTATCTCATCTGCAAAGCGAATAGCAATCCCTTCTGAAATTTTTAGAAACCATTTGGCTAAAAACTTCCATTTAGTACGTCTCCATTCTAAACCATCTATATGAACGATCTTTTTCGCCTTGAAAATTTTTAGAAATGGGAGGATGATCATTCCCGTTATGCCAAGAAAGAGTAAAGTATCATTTTTTCTGATAGCATGAATAGCCGACCATATATCATAGAGTATTCCCTGCAACCCATTTGCTGAAAGTGGAATATACTTTAAGCTTGCATTGTTCCGGGTCTTAGGTTGGAGAGAATAAGCTTTGCTACTGCAATAGACTGTAATATCCAAATGAGTCCCGAGGTGAACTGTAAGCTGTTCAGCTAGTGTTTCAAAACCACCGTAATTAGCAGGAATGCCGACTGAACCAATTATGGCTAGGCGCTTGGGCTTTTGAGGAGTCTTCAAGTTGTTCAGTTTGCTACTTTCGATTCGTAAATTATTAGAGTGATTAAGTAAATCCAATCAACCGATTGCGAAGATGAACAAAAAGATCTTCTCTTACATTTAATCTTTTACTAAAAGATGATAGTAATTTAGTCGAGCCATTCACGGGATGTTATTAGGTTCAATGAGATTGTTGATTTGATGATCTTCGGAACTAGTTAAAAGTAAAAAATATAGATTCAAATGTATTGAGTCGGTTTGTTTTCTATAGAATTTAGAGGTTTATAGCTTTCTCAACTCCAATAAAACCACATTCTCTACATGATGCGTCTGTGGGAACATATCAACTGGCTGAACGCGAGCTACTGAATACATTGAATCCAACAGCGCTAAATCTCTAGCTTGCGTGGCAGGGTTACAGCTGACATAGACAATCTTAGGAGCTTGGATTTTTAATAGCATTGATACTACATCTGCATGCATACCAGCCCTAGGAGGATCAGTGATGATAACATCTGGCCGCTCGTGATTGGCCATGAAATCGTCATTCAATAGATCTTTCATATCACCAGCATAGAATTGGGTGTTGTCTATGCCGTTGATCTCTGAGTTGACTTTTGCATCTTCTATAGCCGCTTCGACATATTCAATGCCGATCACTTTTTTGGCGTCTTTCGCGATGAAATTGGCGATGGTACCCGTGCCAGTATACAGGTCATAGACTACTTCGTTTCCAGAAAGCTCGGCATAGTCCCGCGCTATTTTGTATAGTTCATAAGCTTGTGTTGCGTTAGTTTGGTAGAAAGACTTTGGTCCAACACGGAATTGAATTCCTTCCATTTCCTCCGTGATATAAGCTTTGCCATGATGAACTTTCACATCAAGGTCGTGGAAGGTTTCATTTGCTTTATTATTGATCACATATTGTAAAGAAGTGATTTCAGGGAAATTTATTTTCAAGTATTCCATTAAACCTTCGTTCTCAGGTTGGTCTAAGGCAAACTGTACGATAACCATCCACTCATTTAAAATGGAATTGCGGATAATGAGGTTCCTAACGGATCCTGTTTTTTTCGAAATGTCATAAAAAGGAAGCTTATTATCCCGACAGTAATTCTTTACAGCATTACGAATTTTGTTCGATGGATCGGGTTGATGGAAGCACTTTTCAATGTCAAGGATCTTATCAAACCGTCCAGGAATGTGAAAGCCAAGACCACGGCGATCTAATTCTTCTCCGCTGTCAATTTCTTCCTTAGTCACCCAGCGCCAATTGGTAAAGGTGTATTCTAGCTTATTTCGGTAGAATTGTATGTTGGAGGAACCAAGGATAGGAGTAATCTCTGGTAGCTCTACTTTGGCAATTCTTTCTAAGCTATCTATTACTTGTTGATGCTTATATTTTAATTGAATCTCATAAGGAATGTGTTGCCACTTACAGCCACCACAGGTGCCAAAGTGTTCGCAAAATGGTTCAACACGGTCTTCGGAATAAGAATGAAACTTTACAGGAGTAGCTTCCATAAAGTTAGATTTTTTGCGTGTCACGCGAACATCCACCACATCACCTGGGGCTACTTTTTCTACGAAAATAACTTGCTCATCTACTCTAGCGATGCATTTACCTTCTGCTGCAATGCCTTCGATTTTTACCTGTTCAAGAACCTTTTGTTTCCCCCTGAATTTTCTTCCCATGGCGCGAAATTAGTAAATAGTTAATTGGGAATTAGTTATCGGATGACCTGATAAATTCATCAAGGATGAATTTTAGACGTTTTACCTTAAATTGATCATTTATAATGACCGTATTGAACTTCTTTCGAGTAGACTCTATCGATATAAAATAGCTCATAGACATGTACTTACCGGTTGTCATTGAGTCAACTTTTATAGCCTTTACCTCATCGAAGTTTATTTTACTTGTATCTCTCAACCATCTCAAAATTTTGTGATTATAATCTACCTTAATCGTTTTGTCATCAGAATTTAGGTCGATGACGTTAAAAGAATTTATTATTCGTAAATAAAAAAATGAGTTTATAATAAACCATAAGAATGAAATCATCAAACTCCAAAGGTCCGTTTCGTTAATAAGTAAAGTTATTGGAGGGGCAAGGATGAAAACTACGAACAGATCCGTATAGGCAGGGACTTGTGACTCTAATCTTAATGACTTTTGATCATAGAGGATCTTAAAATTCTTGATATCCGAAAGACTTTGGTCAATTACCCTTTGAATTTTTTTCGATGAATTCCTCATGACTATCAGCCAATTTCCTGACAAAGCTCAATCAAAACACCATTAGTGGTTTTAGGGTGAAGGAAACACACGAGTTTATTATCTGCTCCCTTTTTTGGTTCTTTATTGAGAAGGGTAAATCCCTCGCTTTCAAGCCGCTTCATCTCTGCTCGAATATCTTCCACATCATAAGCAATGTGATGAATGCCTTCGCCTCGTTTTTCTAAGAATTTGGCAATCGGACTGTCGGGATTGGTGGCTTCTAACAATTCTATCTTATTCGGGCCTACTTGAAAGAAGGAAGTATTTACTCCTTCTGAAGCTACGCTTTCTACTTTGTAGTGAGGTTCGCCAAATAGTTTAGCAAAAAGGTTATTCGAAGTATCTAAGTCTTTAACGGCAATGCCGATATGTTCTATTTTTTTCATTTCAATACGCTTATGAGCTCATTTTAGTATCCCAAAGTGTCGGTGAATAAAATCTCTGGATACTATCATCAGATTCCCTTCTACATTAAAATAACTATTAGTAATAGTAAATAATCATTACTTATCTTTGTAATGAAAACAGGAAACTTATTAACGGTTTTTACTGTTTTAATTATCGCTCAATATATAGAATTGAGTAGAAATAAATGCCGAAATGAATATGACTGGTGCAAGCACAGACATCCATGTGGAAAGTGTAAGACTTCAGAAGAAGATCGAAAGTCACTTAGGAATTAAGGGAAGCGAATTAAGTTTTGAATTTGTAGCCACTGAGGGGAAAGTGAAACTTGATATGATCACGATTAACCCTAGGCACAATCAATCTTTTCTTTTTCATTCTGAAATAGGTATCGATAAGCTAGATGCTCTAAGAAAGATGTTGGACTATGTAAAGTCTTATAAAGACAAATACAATTCTTACACCATTCAGTGGATTGCCAAAGACGAAAGCGAATTGCATACTTCATATTTCTCGGCAAGTAACATGTACGATGCACTTGACAAACTTTACTATAGTAGAGATATTAATACCATAACGGTTTTTAGTGTAGTGCTTAACCCAGTAGCCTGATGATAACAGTAACAGATACAGCAAAAAATAAAATCGTAGAGCTTAGAACCAAAGAGGGGCAAGCTGATAATTCGAATATAAGAGTGGCCGTACAAGGTGGTGGATGTTCCGGACTGATGTACGACTTGGAGTTTGATGCCGAAATCAAAGAAAAAGACGAAGTGTTCGAAGACAAAGGCGTTAAAATTTTAGTGGACAGGAAAAGCCTTTTATACCTATTAGGAACTACTCTAGACTTCTCAGATGGACTAAATGGAAAGGGGTTTCAGTTTATAAACCCGAATGCATCCCGTACTTGCGGATGTGGCGAGAGCTTCTCAGTATAAGAGAAAACGAAATAAGAAGTTGAAGGCCCCGACTTGTCGGGGCTTTTTTTATGTCTTTTCTTTCTACCCTGAGTTTATCGAAGGGTCTTATGATTCTGAGTGATAAAGATCTCTCGACAAGCTCGAGATAAGAAAGTTGGTTATAAATTCTCCGAGTCGAAGAGCAAGAAACCCTTTGCCTTCTCACCTAGCGCCTCAACCAATTCACCTTCTGAATTCCATGCCCCTGATTGTCCTCCGCCTGTGTTTCCGTCAAAAGCTCCAACGCAGTTACACATTAATACTGGGATGCTATACTGCTTAGCAATTTCAGCAAGTCTTGGGTTATTTCTAGCCACACCGTTTACGGTTTTTGCTACACTGGCGATATAGACTTCAGCGTCGTTGCTATTAGCCGTTTCACTATGCTCAGGAATGGTCAATTCATAGCAAATAGCTAAGGCAACTCTTTTTTCTGCTTCAATAATGCCATTGCTCTGGAGTCCAGGCACAAAAT
The DNA here is from genome assembly GCF_049099775.1 of Roseivirga sp. Lineage (GTDB taxonomy): Bacteria > Bacteroidota > Bacteroidia > Cytophagales > Cyclobacteriaceae > Roseivirga. Next base: position 484,934 of record NZ_JAGDZM010000007.1, read on the forward strand.
AGGGCAACTCATCTTCGTGCAAGTACTGTTTCGAATAGATTGATCTACTTTGTTGAGGTTGAAACAGGACAAGGCTAATGTTTATGCCTTCTTTTACTTTAATCGGCGCGCCAATACAAATAATAATGTCATGACCATCACTAAGTGCTTGAAATGGGTCTAGCCTTTGGTCCTTTAAATCCATAGCTAAACCTTTGGCTAATTCTGGTTCGTAACCAGTTATCGACAATTCCGAAAAGATGATAAGGTCGGCAGATTGCGAAATTGCGTCATTTACTTTATTCAAATGATCTTGAATATTAGCAGCTATATCTCCGGCGACAGGTTCTGTTTGGGCAAGGCAAAACTTCATGGATTAAATATCCTGAAATCTTAACTTGTTCCAAAGTGATCTCACAAAAGGCTGACGATTTTCCCTTTCTTGGGAGGTATAATTTTCTAGTAAGCTCTTACCTCTTTGCCTTCCATAAAGTTGATGAAAGCTTTGTTTACAACACGGTTTCCACCCGGTGTTGGATAGTCGCCAGTAAAGTACCAATCGCCAAGATTTTTAGGGCAAGCTTGGTGAAGATTATCCACCGTTTGATAAACTACTTCTAGCTCAGCTTTCAATCCTTCAGGTCTTACTATCTCTGTAATTTTCTCAGAGATTTCGTCGTAAGAAAACTCGTTATAAAGCGCCTGAACGTAATTCTCTTGTTTGTCGGAATTAATATTCGCTAAGGCTTTGTGATATGCTTCTTCTAAAAGGTTTTCCTTGAAATGATCTTTCAATAAAGACAGCATAGCTCTAAACGCCACAAACTCCTTAATTTTCGACATGTCTATGCCGTAGCAATCAGGATAGCGTATCTGCGGAGCTGAAGAAACAATAACAATCTTCTTTGGCTCAAGTTTGTCGAGCATTTTAAGAATACTCTTCTCCAAAGTAGTCCCTCTTACGATCGAATCGTCAATGACCACTAAAGTATCGACGCCTTTATTAATGACTTCGTAAGTAGTATCGTAGATGTTTGCTACTAAATCATCACGACTATTATCATCGGCAATGAAAGTTCTGAGTTTAGCATCTTTAATTACCAGTTTTTCAACTCTAGGCTGAAAACTCAGTAGCTCTTCATGCGATTCTAGTGAAGGCTGTCCGTCGATAATGACTTCTTTTCTTCGCCTGAGCATGTATTGATCCAAACCTTGCATCATACCCAAGAAAGATATTTCGGCCGTATTAGGGATGTAAGAAAATACGGTGTTCTTCAAGTCGAGATTAATCGATTTCAGAATTTGAGGGATGACTAGTTTCCCTAAGTCTTTTCTTTCGTTGTAAATATCGGGATCAGTACCTCTGGAGAAATAGATTCTCTCGAAAGAACAAGCTTTCAATTCACCCTGATCCATAATTGGCACCTCTTTGTAAGAAGCGTCTTTATTGACAATTAAGGCGTGTCCGGGTTCTACTTCAGTAATTTCTTCGTAGTTGACGTTGAAAGCAGCTTTGATGGCTTGCTTTTCTGATGCTACTACAATCACTTCATCGTCGATATACTTAAAGGCAGGACGAATTCCATTTGGATCGCGAACAACAAACGAGGCACCATGACCTAAAAGACCGACCATGGCATAACCTCCATCGAAATCTTTGAACGAACGTTTCAGCACGCGCTGAAGATTCATTTCATTTTCAATGTGTTTAGTGATCTCGTGATTCTCTTTATTCTTTCGATACTTATTGAAAAGACGTTGGTTTTCTTCATCAATAAAGTGACCTATCTTCTCCATGACGGTCACGGTATCTGTTTTTTCTTTGGGATGCTGGCCGAGTTGCACGAGCAAGTCGAAGAGTTCATCAACATTTGTCATGTTGAAGTTTCCTGCCATTACTAGGTTACGGCTACGCCAGTTATTTTGTCTTAAAAATGGGTGGCAGCTTTCAATACTATTTTTTCCATGCGTACCATACCGAAGGTGACCCATCCAAAGCTCGCCTGTAAAACCCATGTTCTTTTTCATCCATTCGGAATCTTTAGGGTCATAACCTGACTTCTTTTTCGCTTTTTCGAACTTGCGTCCAATTTTGGCGAAAATTTCCGTTACGGGTTGTTGGTTGATGGTTCTATAACGACTTATAAACCTAGTACCTGGTTCTACATCAACTTTGATGTTCGCCACGCCCACGCCATCTTGGCCTCGGTTTGACTGTTTTTGCATCATGATGTAAAGCTTGTTTACCGCGTAGGTAGCCGAACCATATTTATCAATATAGTACTGAAGCGGTTTTCGGAGTCGAATATGGGCTATGCCACATTCGTGTTTTATTTGCTCACTCATTTAGGTATCCAAAGCTCAAAATTAATACTATTCACTAGGCCTACAAACCAATCTGATCTAAAGAATAACAGTAACAGCGGAACTACCAATAAAGTGCCCGCGAGTCTATCAATTAGTCGAATGTCTTTTATTTGAATCTTATTAGGGCTTGATTTGAAATAGAGGAAGTATGGTAGTTTGAGATAATAAAAAAGTGAGACGACCGTATTCATCAATCCAAAAATAAATACCCAAAAAAGAATGTCTTTTTCTCCTGTCTGATAAGCATCCCAAAGTGCAGAGAAAACATAAAGCTTTGCATTGAACCCAGCAGTGGGTGGTAGGCCGGTTAGGGCAATCATTACTATAAGCACTAGAACAGACATGTATGGCAGTTTTGCCCCTAAACCTCTAAAACTATCCAGTGCTGTAGTGCCTGTTTGTCTTTCATATACTTGGACAAGGAAGAAGGCTGCACAATTCATCACCAAATAAATGATGGCATAAAAAATCATCGATTCATTGCCAGCACTGGTAAAAGCTAAGATGCCAACCAATAAAAACCCCGCATGGGCTATGGAGGAGTAGGCTAGCATACGTTTGATATCTTTCTGCCAGAGTGCCGAGAAATTTCCAACGGTCATACTAGCAATGGCTAATACGCCAATCCATAACTGCCAATCTATAGTCGGGGTGTTGATGGTGTTAGCGAATTTAAAGATGATGCTGAGTGCAGCTAATTTTGGAATTACTGAAAAAACGGTAACAACAGGGGTTGGGGCTGCTTGGTAAACATCTGGTGACCAAATATGAAGCGGAAATGCTCCAAGTTTAAAGATAAAACCGGCCAATATCATGGCGCAAGAAATGTATAAGGGAAGTTTTGGTATTTCGCTTATGGCTGCGCCAAATCCTATACTGGTAATGTCTAGCGTTCCCGTGAAGCCATACACCCAACTCATTCCGTATAGCATTATAGCAGAGGCTACTGCTCCGTAAATGAGGTATTTTAAACCTGCTTCCGCTTTATCTTTTCCTTTTATAATCGCCGTAAGTACATATGAGCAAATGGATACAACTTCTATAGAAATATAAATGATGAGCAAATTGCTCGACATAGTCATAAACGAAGCCCCAAGTAATAAGCCAAATAGCATGACGAGTATTTCGCTGCTCTCGAAAAAATCATGTCGTTTATCACCGGATCGAAGGGCTGTAACAATAGCAACGACAAGGCAAACAACAAAGCCTCCTTTTAACATTATAGAAAGTCTATTAATATCTAATAAACCACCCATAAGCGCTTTAGAATCAGGAAAAGCATACCATTGCTGAATTAGTAGAACAAAGGTGTATGCAAGACCAACTAATGCGATAGCCGTAAGGCCGATCGATTTATTCTTTTTGAAGATTAAATCAAAAATGATTAAAAGAAGGAGGGAACCAACGATGGAAATTTCGGGAAGCAAAGACCATAAATCACTACTTGTATTTGCTAGTTGCTCACTGAGTCCATTATGTTGGGTTTGGGCAATCAGCATTACTTGGCAAATAGAGATAAATGATTGGTGAAACTTTCAACCGAACTATTGATCAAGTCTAATAACAACGATGGATTAATTCCGAATAATAGGATCAAGATTACTAAAGGAACCAGCATGAGATATTCTCTAAGGTCTAAGTCTTTTAAGTCAGCCACCCAATTCTTATCCTTTACCCAGAATTGACCAAAAAACATGCGCTGCAGTGTCCATAAATAATAGCCGGCCCCAAGAACCAGACCTATGGTGCCGACTACTGGCATCCAACCTGGAATAGCACCAATCATATCAGATGATTTAAAGGCTCCTATGAAAACCATCAGTTCTGCAATGAAACCTGAAAATCCTGGCAAGCCAAGCGATGCAAAGAAGGCAATTGTGATGAATACTGTATACTTAGGCATTTGATGGGCTAGTCCACCATAGTTTTCTATCAGCCTGTTATGGGTTCTATCATAAAGCACACCGGCTAGCAAGAATAATAGTGCAGAAATAAGGCCGTGAGAGAACATTTGGTAAATAGCACCACTGACTCCTTCTATCGTTAATGCGGCCAATCCAAGTAATACAAAGCCCATGTGCGACACCGAGCTATAAGCAATTAAACGTTTAAGGTCTTTTTGGGCGAGGGCATTGAGCGCGCCGTAAATAATGGCGAAAACACCAAAGAAACCGATCAGCCATGAATAATGAAAGGCACTATCAGGGAACATTGCAAAGGCAGTTCTAATGAGACCATAGCCGCCAATTTTCAATAGAATACCTGCCAAAACTACGGAGATTGGGGTAGGTGCTTCAACGTGTGCGTCGGGTAGCCAAGTATGGAAAGGAACGGCTGGTAACTTGATGGCAAAGCCAATGAGTAAGGCCAAGAAAGCCATCCACCTTGCTGGTTGTCCGAAGATTTTTGCAATGCTAGTGGTAGCCAAAAACGAGTCGGGAATAAAGTTATCAGCGTCCGCCATGTGAATCATATTGAATGATTTCACAATGCTTTCAGTAGGGATGGTTCCGTTTTGAACCATATCTTGAATCTGCTCGATGGAAGCTTCTTGGTAACCCGCTTCAATCCCGGTTTTAACAGGGTCGTATACAGAGTTATAAAGTCCGATCATTACAATCAGAATCAAGATTGAACCAACTAATGTGTATAGGAAGAACTTAATGGCAGCGTATTCTTTTCTTGGGCCACCCCAAATACCAATAAGGAAATACATTGGTAAAAGCATGAATTCGAAGAAGAGGTAGAATAAAAAGAAGTCCAGCGCCACAAAACAGCCTAAAACTGATGATGATAATAACAAGTAAAGCCCGAAGTAGCCCTTCTTTTTATCTTTGATATTCCAAGAAGCAATCATACCGATAAACAATACAACAGCTGCTAGAAGAAGCATGCTAATATTCAGTCCATCCGTTCCTACAAAATAGTCTACAGAAAACCTGCCCAACGAACCTAGCGATACGGAAAACCATTCTGTCTTTTCTACTAGCTGTAAGGAAGCCTCACTATTGATAGCTCCTTTGCTGATGGTATCAAAACTAACTACCGCATAAAGCGTCAGCATAAGTGTCAACCCTAAGCTCAGTAAGCCTACCGATCGATAAAGGTTCTCGTAAATCTTTGGCGTAAGCACAATGAGTAGTGCTGCGACTAAAGGGATAAAAACGATATATGATAACAGGTGCGCCATAATTTAGAAGACCAAATAAAGCATTAATAGTATGATGAATACAAAACTCACCATAATGTAAGTCTGAACATTTCCGCCGTGGAAAGATCGTGTAAACTGACCAACACGGCCACTGGTAAAAGCAATCAGTTGAACAAAACCATCAACAAAATACTTGTCGAACCATTTGATAACATGTGCAAAAATGACTTGCCATTTAGCCATTCCATTCACAAAACCATCAATTATGCGTCTATCAAACCAAGATAAGGCTTCTGATTTCAGCATAATAAATTTCAGCACCCACTTTCGGTAAAAAGCATCTTGATACCAATGGTAGAAGGAAACTTGACCTAGAAAGCCTGTGGGTTCTCTTCTTTCAACAAAGGTTTGCTCGAGCTTAGCATTGGGTTTATACGAAAAGTAAGCGATAATAATTCCTATGAAAGCCAAACCAATTGATACGGCATTTACAAGGCCATGTAAATTATGAAAGGTTTCAGGTAGAACATCTACTAGACTTTTTGCTGCATAGGAAGCAGGTACAAGATATATTGGTGTTGGAAATGCTTCCACAAACCAGGTATGTTCTGCATTGAGCGTTAAGCCAAATAATGGACTTAAGGAAAGTAGTGCTAGAATTGCCACAGGCAATAACATGACCCAATTGCCTTCTTTGAGATTTGCACCGATACCTTCCTTTTGAACGATTTTCGGGAGGCGGAAATTACCAAAAAAGATCAGGCAGATCATTCTAAAGGTATAAAATGCTGTCAATAGCACGGTGGCAAACGCCAATACTTCTGGAATATAGAAACCACCGCCTTTGATATCGGCCCAAACCGATAAGTTCAAGAGAATAGCGTCTTTAGAAAGGAAACCTGAGAAGCCAGGGAGCCCAGCTAAGGCGAGTGAGCAGATGAGAAAGCAAATAAACGTTTTAGGCATATGCTGTCTTAAGCCACCCATAACGCGCATGTCTTGCGTATTGAAACTGATCTCTTTCGATTCTAATTTATGTAGTTGATGAATGATGATTCCGGCAGATAAGAATAAGCCTGCTTTGAAAAAAGCATGTGTTACCAAGTGAAAAAGTCCTGCAGTATAAGCACCTACACCCATGGCCATTACCATGTAGCCTAACTGTGATATGGTACTGTAGGCCAATACTTTCTTAATGTCGAACTGTGATAGGGCGGCAATAGCGGCCATAAATGCTGTGATTGCGCCGACTATGGCAACAACTTCTAGTGCTTGTGCATCGAGAATTACAAAGACTCTGGCGAGCAAGTAAACGCCGGCGGCAACCATAGTGGCTGCATGAATAAGTGCCGATACTGGCGTAGGGCCTTCCATCGCATCTGGAAGCCAAACTTGCAGTGGGAACTGTGCCGATTTACCAACAGCTCCGCAAAATAGGGCTATGCCGGCTGCGCTAAGCCATCGGGCATCGAGACTACCCATAAATTCTTGTCCATTGTTGATAAAATGTGTGACCCAATTTCCGTTTTCTATATCACTATCAATCATAAGTGTTTTGATCACTTCAAGATCGAATGACTGAAACTGTGTATACAAAATCATTAGGGCGGTAATGAATCCAAGATCTCCAATCCGGTTCATGATAAAGGCCTTGTTTGCAGCAATTGAGGCTGATTTCTTCTCGAACCAAAACCCTATAAGTAGGAATGAAGAAAGTCCAACAAGTTCCCAAAAGATGAAGATGAAAAGCAGGTCATAGAAGAGTACTATGCCCATCATAGAAAATGTAAAAAGTCCTAAATAGGCAAAGTACCTTGGTTTTGCTTTGTCTTTGCGCATATATTCTTGCGAAAAGAGATGCACTAATAGGGAAATAAAATTCACGATTACCGCCATGATCAGCGTGAGTCTATCGACTAAGAAAGCGTATGTGATTTGAGTGTCTCCTATTTTAAACCAATGACCCCGAATACTAATCGTTTCGCCATTCCAATTTAAGGCAGTAAGGTAAATGGCAATAACAGTGTTTACGCCTAGAAGAAATGTAGACCAGTGAGGCGCTCTTTTACCCAAACTTTGAGTAGAGATAAAAGAAATCATGGGAATGGCCATTAGCGCGATGAGCCAGTAAATGATTGGGTCTCCTTTGGGCAATATGAGGTCTTGAATATTGATCACCCTTTGAGGTTATTTATTTTATCCAAGTCTGCTGTTTGGAAGTGCTTATACACTTTTACAATTATTGAAAGGCCTACGGCAGCTTCTGCGGCGGCTACTGTAATAACAAATATTGAGAAAATCTGACCTTGAAGCGCCATTGAATCGAAGCTGCTAAATGCGATTAAGTTTAAGTTGGCAGCATTGAGCATAAGCTCTATTCCGATTAATACCATGATAGCATTTTTTCGCGTGACAACTACAAATAAGCCTGCACAAAATAGAAAGGCGCCTAGGATTAAAAGATAGTCAAGCGGCATTTTCTTCCTCCTTTCTTGAGTTACCTGCTATGCGAACTGCTCCAATAAGCGCGATTAATAAAAGGATGCCTATTATCTCAAAAGCCAGTACATAGTCTGTCATTAGGTTTAATCCAAAATCTTCAATACTTGGCGTAATTTGAGAGGAGTTTTGAGTCCAGCCGAGGGTGCCGAAATTGGCTGCGAGTATGCCTTTAAATAGTAGTGTGAAAAATCCGGCTGCTATTAAGAAACCAAGCCATTGGTGATAGGTAGTACTAACGACTTTTTTACCAGATAATCTATTCGTCAACATTATGCCGAATACCAGTAAAATTAGGATTCCGCCTACATAAACGAGTATTTGAGTGACAGCAATAAATTCGGCGCCTAAGAAGATGAATATGCCGGCCAATCCAACGAAGGTTAGGATTAAGGCAAAAGCAGCGTATAAAATGTTCTTTGTGAACATAATGTACAAGGCTGACAATGCAGTAATGCATATAAAAACATAGAATATGATGTTGGTTAACTCCATTTCTTATTCGCTGTCTTCGGGTTTGTCTTTTTTACGAGCAGGCACCTTGGGCCTTGCAGGTACTTTAGGATTTATAACTGGTCTTACTGTTTTGCCTTCTTCTTCACTTTTTGCAGCTGGAATTTTAGGCTTTAAAATGGCTTTACTCGATGAGTCATTCTCGGCCTTTTTTACTTGTATTTTTGGTTTAACAACTACTTTGGGCTTTGCGCCTGGAACCTTAGGCTTTACAGCGCCTATAGGCCGTGGCTTGAAGGTTGGTTTTACTTGTGGCGCGCTGCCAGTGGTAGGTATACTTGCTTTGGCTTTTTCTGCAGCTTTCTTAGCGCTGTATTCTTCGAATGCTTTCTTCTTCTCTAAAATTTCGATTGGAGTCATATTAGCGAATGGGACATTATGCTCCTCAAAATCAAAGGCACTAAAGTCATATTCACTCGTCATGGTAAGGCATTCTGTAGGGCAAACCGTTGTACAAAGTCCACAAAAACAGCATTTGGCCATGTCAATATCAAACTTTGCGGCATAGATTCTGAGTGGCGTTCCATCCGATGTTTTACCAAATGTTTCTGTTGCGCGAACTGGTTCAATATCAATGCAGTTGACAGGGCATACTTTCGCGCACTTATCGCAAACTATGCAGTCATCTATCTCATTGTGCAGTTTGTATCTTCCATGATCGGGTACTGGAATCGTTTCACGAGGATACTGAAGCGTGAAAAGTCCGTTTTGCTTTTCAAAATAATTCTGATCTTCTGGGCCAATGGGTGCTCGTTGTTCCCGAGCATCTAGCATGTGTTTTCCGGTAATTTGCAGGCCTTTTTTCAAGGTCTGTGTTGCCGTTTTTATGCGTATCCAATATGATTTAATCCCATCTGACATTTATACCAATTGCAATACCAAAGTTAAAAAGTAAAAAGTCTTACCATGCTCATTTAGTTGCCTGTTTCTAATCATATCATTAGCATCCTCCAAATAGCGCTTAGTAATACAAGAAGTATTGAGGCAGGCGTTAAATATTTCCAACTTAAATTCATGAGTTGGTCAATTCGGAGTCTTGGGAAAGTCCATCGGATCCACATTTGAATGCCTATCAATAAGAATGCTTTGCTAAGCATCCAGAAAGCCCCCCAAATATGTCCTGCTACTGTTCCAGGAACACCGCTAGTCCATTCGGCCAATTCAACTGAACCGATATTCGGTAAAGGTGTATTCCAGCCACCGAGGAAAAGAATGGCGGCTAAAAACGAGACTAGAAGCATGAGTCCATATTCACCCATCATTACGAGTCCCCATCTAAGGCCTGAATATTCAGTATGAAAACCACCAACCAATTCCGATTCTGCTTCAGGAATGTCGAATGGCGATCTATTACTTTCAGCTAGTGAAGCGATAAAGAAAATGATAAAGGCAAAAAGAAAAATCGGAGCTCGGAAGATGTTCCATGTCAAGATTCCACCAATTTCAGTAGTATTAAGGCCAAGTGCTTTTATACCAAAGAGGTAGTTTTCTGCTTCGACATCTAGTGTATTCCACCAAATACCCTGTTGATAAATAATTTCTTGAAGATCTAATGATTGGGAAATCATTACAACGCACACGACTGTTAACCCGAGTGGTATTTCGTAAGAAATGACTTGCGCTACTGATCTCATGGCCCCAAAGAGGGCATATTTACTGTTCGATCCCCAACCCGACATGAGAATACCGATAACATCTAAAGAAACAATAGCTAAAAGATAGAAAATGCCAACTTGAGCGGATGAGCTTCCGAAAGCGGAGGTTAGGGGTATAACAGCGAAACCTGCAAAAACAGCGGTAAAAATAACAACAGGACCTGGCTTGAATATTCGTTTGTCAGCTGCTAAGGGTACAATGTCTTCTTTTTGGACTAGTTTTAATAGGTCAGCTACAGTTTGTAGCAATCCGTAATAGCCAACTTCCATTGGCCCGTAGCGATCTTGAATAAAGGCAGAAATCTTTCTTTCCGCATAGACTACAAAGACCATGTAGACGAGAAAGAAAGTTAAGAAAATGAGAAACGTAATCACTTATATTAGCCTTTATCGCTACAAAGAAAACACATAAATAGTTAACAAACACCCTTTAGTCCGTTGAGCAATCGCAACATTAAAGCGTGTCTTATTTTACTGTTTCTTGAAGGTAAGAATAAAGGGGGGTTACTCCCAGAGTTTATGTTGTTGTAAAGGCACTTTTACACCAAAAAATAATGCCGTGGCGGCTTCAAAAGAAGGTGTTATATCTGAAACCAAAAACTCATTCTTTTTTACCCGACCTTCAGACTTTAGCTGATGTTGATCGAGTAATTTGCCTAAAGCTTCAGCAACTATTTCTGAAGAGTCTATAACATCAATCTCGTTATTAAAATACTCCTCAACTTTATTTTTAATAAGTGGGTAGTGCGTACAGCCAAGAATAAGTGCTTTAATATCTGCAAATGATTTATTAGAGAGGTATTCTTGGATTATAGCTTCTGAGATTTCGTTTTTATGGAAGCCTTCTTCGATCATAGGAACCAAAAGCGGTGTGGCTAGTGAACCTACAGTGATTTTACTGTCTTTGGAATGGATCTGATTTTCATACACTTGAGAACCAACCGTCTGCTTGGTTCCGATAAGCCCTATTTTTTGTTGTGGATACTTGTTAGCGACATATTCTACAACGGGATCAATAACATTCAAAACCAAAGCTTTTGATCCTAAATAGGCCTTGATTAAATCATAAGCCGCCGCAGAGGCCGAGTTACACGCGATCAGAATAACCTTACACCCTTTTTCTAGCAGGATATCACATATTTTGATGGAATAGGCCTGAATGGTTGCCGCTGATTTATCTCCATAGGGGAGATGCGCCGAATCACCGAAGTATATCAGTTGTTCATTTGGTAAAGCTTTACTTACCGCATGAGCCACAGTAAGGCCTCCCATTCCACTATCAAATATGCCGATAGGTTGTTTATTCATTGACACGAAGGTATTTGAAACTAATCAAATACAAAACGTGCATTTTTGGAAATATTGAGTTAGTCGTTCCGAAGCCATCTTAATCGGGTTAGCGGTGGCAAATCTCATGGCTTGTGAACAAATAGTGATCACGGCTAAAGCTCCGGTTAATATGCCTGCGACCGAAATAATACCTATGCCGATATTGATATGATAAGCAAAAGAGCCTAACCAACTGTCAAGGGCATAAATTGATAAAGGAATAGCTACAAGGAAGGCAATGAGTATGAGCAATGCATAACTTTTGTTGATCATTAAAAGTATACTGGCAATGCTAGCACCAAGCACTTTTCTGATGCTGATTTCTTTAGCCTTTTGTTCTAGTGTGAAGCTAACTAGCCCTAAAAGGCCAATACATGCTATGAATATGGCAAGGATGGAGAAGATCTTAGAAATATCACTCAACTGATTTTCTGCTTCGTATTGCCTATTAAAATTATCGTCTAAAAAAAGTTCCGTCAAATGAACGATCAGGGTTATATTCAGCAAAAGTGTCTTTGATAAAATGAAGTTTTGCCATTCTTGTTCCTTTGGCCTGTAGCCTGTATTCATACAGCTCCAGTAAGTCACCTTGTAAAATTTCAAAGTGCTTTTCAGAACACAAATACCTCAACAAACGCTGAGGCCATAGAGGAGGGTTTGACCATTTTTCCTCCATTAGCTTAGGCTATCAGTTGATAAATTGGGTATGAGCTTGAAAAGATCATTGCGCAGTGAATTTGCTTTAACAAGGGTAGCCTTACCAGCTGCAGTTATGTTATAAAACCGCTTTCGTCTGCCGCCTCTAGATTTGGTTGCACCGCCTTCTCGCGAGTCTATGAAACCCTTATCTTCTAATCGGCTCAATGCCGAGTGTAATGCGCCAATGCTTGGTGTTCGACTCGTTCTTGATTCAATTTCGAGCTTAATGGCTACGCCATAGGCGTCGTCTTGCAGAACGCCTATTGTAAGAAGTACGATTTCTTCGAACTCACCTAAGTAGGTTCCTTTCATTTCAATATTATTAGTTTCCTAAATGTAGAGTTCAATTTATTAATTTCCTAATTGTAGAACATATTGACTCCTTTTGCATGCTGAGAAAAATGATTCTTGTTGAGCTTGTAATTATTTCAGTTTGTTGTCTAAATCCTCACTTCAGACATCGGTGAGGGTAATGTTTTCTGGACCAAAGGAGTCAAGTTCTTGTTTCTCCGGCATGTTCTTTACTTCGATGGCTATCTAGCTGCGGCAGTGATCCATATGAAGAGGGGCAAGTATGATGGGTGTAAACAAAAAAAGACTTCAAAAAATGAAGTCTTTAACGGTGTGATCTGGCTGGGGTTCGAACCCAGGACCCTCTCCTTAAAAGGGAGATGCTCTACCAGCTGAGCTACCAGATCATCCTGTTTTTGTTACCGAATTTAGAGTGTTTTTCTTAATTCGGACTGCAAATGTAAGAGGTTCAAAATTAAATGCAAACACTCAATATGAATTTATTTTAGATTTCTTATATCAGCTCTTTTTAAGGGTCTAATAGATGAATGAAGGCTAGATTCTAGGGGGTTGGTTATTAGAATATAGAGGGTTTTATCCGTCGAATTATTCAATGTATTTGGGATTATAGAATTGGTAAATCCCCTTAAAGGGAAAATTTGTTATCCAAAATGATCGTTTCGCCTGTTAAATGTTGTGAAAGGTATGGGTGAAGAAAATGTGCTAGCTATATTCGTGATTCGAAAAGCCCGATTTAAAAGGTTTACCGATAGATTATAAGTAAGGATTCAGATAATATGCAAAAGAGTTTTTTCAGGTTTGCTTTACTCATTACCATTGGAATGGTCTCAATATTTCAGAATGGTGTTGGTCAAGATATAGATACTAACCTGAAAAAGGCAGATTCTTTGTTCAATGAGCGTTTGTTTACGCAGTCTTTAGAGATTTATGAGGGTATCTACGAGGGTAGCGAGAGGGCTACTCCTGCTATGCTATTAAAAATGGCTTATAGTCAGGAAGCCATGGGAAACCTCAGTCGTGCCTTAATTTATCTGCACGATTACTATAGACTGACTTCAGATAAGGAAGCATTGAAAAAGATGGACGCCCTTGCTCAAGTAAATGGTTTAGAGGGCTATGATACAAATGACTTTCAACAATTTGTAAAGGCTATTCAAGATTATGATATACTCATTATTGCTGTGCTTATCGCGCTGAACTTACTGATTCTGTCTATGATTTTCAGAAAGCTTAAAAAGCATCAAGAGAGATCGCCGGGTCTAGCTGTAGGTTTAGTAATTGTACTGGGTTTAACTTTCTTCTTCGTAAACTTTACTGGTCCTAAAGAACAAGGTATTGTCACCAGTGATAATGCTTATGTAATGTCAGGGCCTTCTGCTGCCTCTGAATTAGTGGAAGTTGTCGGTCAAGGTCATAAGATAGAGATCATCGACAAAAAGGATATCTGGTATCAAATTAAATGGAGAGGGAAAAGGGCTTTTGTGAGAGAGACTAACCTTGAGTCTTTGCTTTAGCGATCTACTTCGCCTAAAACGATATCTATAGAGCCTAGAATGGCCACTAAATCTGCAATTAATCCACCTTTGGAAAGCTCTCCGAGAATTGAAAGGTTGACAAAACTTGCTCCCCTAGCTTTACATCGATAAGGAATGTCAGACCTACCATCTGCTCTGAAAAAGAAACCGGTTTCACCCTTAGGGTTTTCAGCTCTAACGTAGAAGTCTTGAGCTTTCGGTCTAATCTTTTTAGGAACGTTGGCTCGTGGGTCGAAATCCCGCGTTCGCTTGTGATCGCCGGTCAATTTTGCCAAAGATTGCTCTATTATGCTGATTGACTCGTAGCATTCTTTAACCCTAACAGATGTTCTATCCCAACAATCTCCTAAGCTGCCCATTTCTCCTTTGCCAATCGGTATATCGAAATCAATTTCGGCGTAAACGGAATAGGCATCAACTTTTCTTAAATCAAATGAAAGACCTGAAGCACGAAGCATCGGACCTGTTATTCCATAATTAATGGCCAGGTCAGCTGGAAGAATACCGACATTAGCGGTTCGATCAATAAAGATTTTATTCTGCAGAACTACCTCTTCGAATTCAAGGAGTTTTGGTTTAATGTACTTTGTGAACTCTAGACATCTTTCTTCGAAGCCTACAGGTAAATCGTAAAAGAGTCCACCAACCCAAATGTAATTGTATAACATTCGTGCTCCAGAAGCCCATTCCAATAACCTAAGAATATGCTCACGATCGCGAAGCATCCAAGGGAAAGGAGTAATGGCACCTATATCCATGGCGTAAGTGCCTAAGGCTATAAAGTGTGATGCCAATCGGTTTAATTCTGCTACGACTACTCGAATATATTCTACTCTTTTATGTATTTCGTTTTCAATGCCTAACATTCGTTCAACACCCATGACAAAGGCGTGTTCCGAATTCATAGCTGCTAGGTAGTCCATGCGATCTACGAAAGGCAATGTCTGATTATAAGGTAAGCTTTCGGCGTGCTTTTCGAAACATCTATGTAAGTAGCCCAAGTGCGGGGCTACATCTACTATTTCTTCTCCGTTTGTAACTACTTCCAAGCGTAATACGCCATGAGTCGACGGGTGTTGAGGCCCAATATTGACAATCATTTCCTCACGCTTGAGGTTTTCGGCCTTAAATTTCTGCGGAGCAGACTTTCGAAGGTTTTCGTTGTCAAATATGTATTGAATCTCGTTTGCCACTAATATTCAACTTTTATGCCTCTGTAATATGTCTGGTGTTGGTAGTCTTTTTTCAAAGGGTGACCTTCCCAATCTTCAGGAAGCAGAATTCTTCTTAGGTCTGGATGCTCATTGAAATAAACGCCAAACAAATCGTAGACTTCTCGCTCTTGCCAATCGGCTGTTTTCCAGATTGATGTTAAGGAATCAATCGATGGTTTTTCTCTTGGTAAAGTGACCTTCACCATCAAATGATGGTTGTATGGAATTGAATATAAATTATAAATCACTTCCATAGAGTCTTTCTCTTCGCCGTTATCCATACCGGTGATGCAAGAAAGCGAATCAAAATAAAGTGTTTCGGTAGCATGCAAGTGGTTCATGCATTTCACCAAATTATCAGTACTTATTTCTATGCATTTTGGAGAGGCCAATTCATCGGTTGATAGGATAATATCACTATCAAAAGCTGCTTTAAGGTTCGATATGATTTCTTCGAATGTCATGCGTTTTCTTTGGCCATTAATTTTTCAATTGCGGTAGGAGCAACAATACTTTCGCCTTTTATTTTCTCTTGAAGTTTCAATAGTCCACCAATCAGCGCTTCTGGTCGTGGAGGGCAGCCCGGAACGTAGACATCAACGGGTATAATTCTATCAACTCCTTTTACTACGTGATAACCGTGTTCCCAGTAAGGCCCGCCACAATTGGAACAAGAACCCATCGATACTACATACCTTGGTTCGGCCATTTGTTCATAGAGCCTACGCACTCTATCGGCCATTTTAAAAGTAACTGTGCCTGCCACGATCATCACATCGGATTGCCTAGGGCTAGCGCGTGGTACAATGCCTAATCGGTCCAGATCATATGGAGTGCCTTGTGTGCTCATAAATTCTATGGCGCAGCAGGCTGTGCCAAATGCCATCGGCCACATCGATGACAGTCTCGCCCAATTTATGAGGTCGTCAAATTTTGTTATGACGATACCACCTTTCCCAAGTTTTTGATCTAAAAGACCCAACGTTTATGCTTTAAATTTTTCGTAGGCACTATCTGGTATTCTCGATTTATAGCTTGTTTTTATTTGTGCTGGTTTTACCCAGTCTAAATAGCCTTTGCACCATGCATAAGCCAGCCCTAAGGCTAGTATAAAGATGAATATGAACATTTCTGCAATTGCAAACCATGCCCAACTCCAGTTAGTACTTTCTATTAATTCCTTATCACCAAAAATGATTGCCCAAGGGAAAAGATAAATGATCTCTACTTCAAAGAGAAGAAATACTAGCGCAACGATGTAGAATTTTATGTTGAATTGACCCCAGGCTGTACCTACAGTATCTTCACCAGATTCATAGGTAGTTAATTTCTCAAAATTTGGTCGACTTGGCCTTAAGAATTTGGATGCGGTAAGACCTACCACTGCGAATGCAATAGCGCCTAGGATGAATATTAATAAGGTTCCGAATTCTGATAAGTCGGTCTGGATCATTTTTAAAAATTCAGCGGATCGTGATGCTGAAAATGGCCATTCATTTTAATGCGATTTTTAGCGCCTTCCATTTCGCGAATTAGTGGCAGTGCTCTTTCTAAATGATTAATCATGTAGTGTTGTCGCTGCGACTCGCGTGTCATTTGCAACATGTCGTATTCCTGCTCTAAAGATAAGCCTAATTTATGTGCTAATTCAAAAGAACTTGAGATCAGTTCTACATCTAGTTTTTCTTCCATTTTTAATATGGAAATCAACTCCTTGGCTAATACCTTTAATGCAGACCATTGTTCGTGTTCGGCATCATAAAAACTTTCAATGCTTTCTATTTGGCCTCCTGCGTATAGTTTACCAGGCGCTTTTTCATCGAAAGTAAAAACTTGAAAGGTGCCAATACATCGCGTTGAAATATCCATTTCGCCAGCAGGGTATCGTTTTACCACGTCCATTACTTCCATTTCTGCTCCAAACTCCTTCATTCCTTCTTCGAATACGGGTATTCCAAAGGTTTTCTGCTCATTCACGCATTCGTTGATAAGCTGCTTATATCGCGGCTCGAAAATATGCAGGTTGAGTTGTTCTCCTGGGAAGGCAACAAGTTTCAATGGAAAAAATGGTAAATAACGCTTACCCATGATCCTTAATTATTCTGCTAGCAAAAAAATGGACGGTTTGCATCCTTTATGAGCATTGATTTAATGTCTGATTTATTAATTAAAACAGACTCATAATACAAAAGCCCCTTTCGGGGCTTTTTGTTTACATATTTTTCACAATTTCTTGTCCGAACTCGGAACATTTAAGGAGCGTGGCTCCTTCCATGAGCCTTTCAAAGTCGTAGGTGACTTTTTTCGAGGCAATCGCGGCTTCTAATCCTTTATAGATTAAATCTGCAGCTTCTTGCCATCCCATATATTCAAACATCATAGCACCGGAAAGAATTACCGAACCTGGGTTCACCTTGTCTTGCCCAGCATATTTAGGGGCAGTACCGTGAGTGGCTTCGAAAATTGCATTTCCAGTAATGTAATTAATGTTTGCTCCTGGTGCTATACCGATACCACCAACTATTGCTGCTAGGGCATCAGAAACATAATCACCGTTTAGGTTCAAAGTAGCGATCACAGAATATTCAGCAGGTCTTAATAAGATTTGTTGTAAGAAAGCATCCGCAATTACATCTTTAATGATGATTTGATGTCCATCTTTCTCTATGATCTGCCATGGTCCGCCTTCATAGTCTTTACCACCGTATTCATTTTTTGCAAGTTCATAACCCCATGCTTTAAATGCACCTTCAGTAAATTTCATGATGTTACCCTTGTGCACAAGAGTAACTGAATCTCTTTTTTGGTCGAAAGCATAATCGATAGCGCTTTTGACTACTCTATGCGTTCCTTCTTCAGAAACTGGTTTGATACCGTATCCTGCACTTCCCGGGAACCTTACTTTAGCGTATCGGTCTGGGAAATTCTCTTTTAAAAGTTGGCCGAACTTCTCGCAATCTTCGGTTCCTTTTTCAAACTCTATACCGGCGTAAATGTCTTCAGTGTTTTCACGGAAAATCACCATGTCGCAAAGGCCAGGTTGTTTTACCGGTGAAGGAGTGCCTTCGAACCATCTTACAGGTCGAACGCAGGCATAAAGGTCTAGTTCTTGTCTTAAGGCTACGTTCAGAGATCTAATACCTCCGCCTACAGGTGTAGTTAAAGGGCCTTTGATTCCTACGAGGTAAGATCGGAATGAATCTAACGTAGAAGTTGGCATCCATTCGCCAGTAGCATTAAATGCTTTTTCGCCGGCAAGTACTTCTTTCCAATTGATTGATTTATCATTTCCATAAGCCTTTTCGACAGCATTGTCGAAAACAAGCTGTGCTGCTGGCCAGATATCTACACCTATACCATCACCTTCAATGAAAGGTATTGTTGGGTTGTTGGGTACATTAAGTACACCATTGTTGATCGTTATTTTTTGTTCACTCATAATGTCTATGAAATAGTATTATTCTGTTTGCAATGCGCAATGTAACAATTTAGCCGTGTTTCAGAGTTCCTTCAATTCTCTTTTAGTATGAAAACGTTTGTAAAACTGGTTTAATAGCTCTCTTTTTCGTTCGGGAAGTCTCTGGACTTCACGTCTTTAATATAGTTTCCAACTGCCTCTGTAATAATGCCACCCACATCTGCATATTGTCGTAAAAATCTTGGTTTAAATTCTTTAGTGATTCCAAGCATATCGTGCATTACCAGCACCTGTCCATCGGTATGTGGACCAGCGCCAATACCGATTGTTGGAATATTAATTTCTTCGGAAACTCTCTTGGCCAAATCAGCTGGAATTTTCTCCAACACAATGGCATAGCATCCACATTCTTCTAAGAGCTTAGCATCGGCAATAAGCTTATCAGCTTCTTCTTGCTCTTTGGCGCGTACTGCGTATGTGCCGAATTTATAAATTGATTGAGGCGTAAGGCCTAAATGGCCCATAACAGGTACGCCTGCACTCAAAACTCTTATTACTGATTCTTTAATTTCTGCCCCACCTTCCATTTTGACTGAGTGTGCGCCAGATTCTTTCATAATTCTAATCGCCGACCTTAAGGCCTCTGAAGAATTACCTTGATAAGAACCGAATGGAATATCAACTACCACAAATGCTCTTGATACTGCTCTAATGACAGCACTAGCATGGTAGATCATTTCATCTAAGGTAATGGGTAGTGTGGTTTCATGGCCAGCCATAACGTTAGAGGCAGAATCTCCTACTAGAATTATATCTACGCCTGCTCCATCAATTAACTGTGCCATGGAATAGTCATAGGCCGTAAGCATGGAGATTTTTTCTCCACGATCTTTCATGGTTTGCAGCTGGTGTGTGGTGACTTTCTTAATGTCAGACTTGTGAATGGACATGTCTTAAAAAATTTGGTGCGTAAATATACATATTTGATAACACCTTGAAAGGGACAAAAAAAGGGAATGAATAATCTTCATTCCCTTTTTTAAATATATAGCTATCGTTTACTTTTCGTTGTAAACGTGAATATCTCTTTGAGGATAAGGGATAGAGATACCTGCTTTGTCCATTTCTTTTTTGATGTTTTCAATCATATCGAAATGTACATTCCAGTATTCAGACGTATCAACCCATGCTCTGATGGTAATGTCAACACTGCTGTCTCCTAAGTTTCCTACTCTTACAAAAGGAGCTGGATCTTTATGAAATCTATCGTCGGCAGCGATTAATCCTTGTATGATTTCTTTTGCTTTCTCAAAATCATCATCGTATCCAATGCCACAAACGAAATCCCATCTTCTGGTTGATTCTTGTGTAATGTTAGTAATAGTAGCTCCTGCAACTGCACCATTAGCCATATAGATGACACGGTTATCTGGTGTTTTTAAGGTTGTAGTAACAATTGAAATGGCCTGTACCGACCCTGTTTCACCGTTAACGTTTATCACATCACCATTTTTAAATGGTTTCAATACTAAAATGAGAATACCACCAGCAAAGTTGGCTAAACTGCCTTGTAAGGCGAAGCCTACGGCAAGGCCAAGGGCGCCAAGAATGGCGACAAATCCACTTGCGTCGGCACCTAGTTGCTGAACTACTGCAATCAGGAGAACTACAGTAAGCATTCCTTTTGCTACACCTTTGAGCGTAGGTAATAAGGTGGCTTCAACTCCTCTTTTGGTTAAAATATTTCCTAGTATTGATACGACTCTTTTAATAATCCAGAGTCCTATTACGAGCATTAAAATGGCAATGACGATGTCGACTCCTTTTTCGAGGATTACCTCGCTGTACTTGTCCCAAAGGGCTTCTATTGTTTCCATAATTAGTAAGTTTAAAGTTGGTTCTAAAATTTAGTACAAATAGGCCGAATACTCACTATCTAATTGCACGTCGATGTGTTCTTGAATGGTAGTGCCTAACTCAAAACCTTTATAATCTACGGCAATAGGAAACCTTTTGTGACTTCTATTCACCAGGACAGCAGTTTGTATTTTGGCAACATTCATTTTCAGAAATGGATCCAATGCATAAATCATTGTTCCACCTGAATTCAGCACATCATCGACAACTATTAATGTGAAGTCGGTCTGAAGTGGTTTCGCAGAAAAACTAACTTGAGGTTGGCTTTTGGCCGATTTGTCAATATCAATCCGGATGAGGGAGACGCGAATATCAGAAATTTTTTCAATTTCTTCTTTCAAAGAGATGGATATTTTCTCTCCATTGTTGTCAATTCCAGCCAAGTAGAGCTCTTGAGCATCATGGTTTTGCTCATAAATTTCATAAGCCATTCTCCGTATAATTTGTAAAATCTGAGAATGTTCAAGAATTCTTTTTTTCCCTTGCATTGACTACTCTGGTATAGGCATTACTTTACTATCCTTGAAAGTAGAAAGTATAACCATGGACTGTAAATTATCAACTACAGCAATGTCACTCACTTTTTCAAGCATCAATTTTTGATAAGAAGAAATATCTTGCGCTATCACCTTAAGCACAAAATCTCCAGAGCCTGTCACATGATGACACTCAATGACTTCGTCTATTCTATTGATAGCATCCATGAAAATTTCGATGTTCTGCTTATTGTGACCTTTAAGTGTAGCATAAACAAAAGTGCTTACACCCATGCCAATTTTATCTGTATCGAGTTTTGCGTGATAACTCTTAATGATTCCAGAGTTTTCTAATTTTTTTACTCGCTCTAAAGTAGGTGCCGGAGATAACCCGATTTCTTTCGACAGCTGAGCATTAGTGATTTTGGCGTTAGACTGAAGGATGTCCAAAATCTTCCGATCGATTTTATCTAATTTTAAATTCAAGACCTATATTGTTTAGATACAAAATATAATTCTGTACAAATGTAGTAATATCGAAGAAAGTTCTAAGCCTAGGGGGTGTTTAATGGGAGATTATTACTTTTTCTTTCGAATGAGCTTCTTTAAGGCACGTGCCTTTTTGTTTAAATCTTCCCTTCTTCGTGTATTATCTCGAATAATTGATATCCTTTCCAAGGCTTTGTCATAAGCTGCTGACTTTGTTTCTTCTTCAGCTAAATAGAACTGGGAAAAAAGATAATAACCCGATTTTTCATCGTCAATCTCTTCCGTAAAGGCTATCACTTTCTCGAAAAATGGTTTTGCAATATCGAAATCGCCTTGCTTTTTACTGATGTGACCTAAAAAGAAACTCGCGTATCTACCGCTTACTTCTTCATAGCCTAATTGACCTTCGTCTATCCGTTTTAAAATTTCAGTAGATACATCGGCTGCACTTTGGTATTGCCCCACTGTATAGAGCATTCGCGCATAGAATCTATGGAAATAGGGGTTGTTAGGAAATTGGGTATGAATTTGTTTAGAAAGTCTCAGTGCATCGTAAGTTTCATTGAGTTCGAAGGCTTTTATTCGCATCAAAAAAAAGATCGCTTCAATTCTCGTATAAAAAGCATTTTGGGAAACTTCTTGTAACTGTTTTACGCCAAGGCTTTTGTCGCCTTTAGGAAAGAAAAATAATACGGGCCTTAAAGAGGGATAATTCTCACGAATCCAAATGGAGTAGTAATTGAAAAGTGCATCTCCAAATAGGATCTCCGGGCTGAAGCTTTCATTACCCTTCGTCATTTTTAGTGCTTTCAAGGCTTTTTTTCCTGCTCCAGCTGCTTTTAGCCAACTCTTTCTTTCTGAATGATACCTTCCTTTAAATCCGTAAGAACCTGAAAGGAAAAAGGCGGCTTCCACATTGTCCTCATCCTCGTCAAGTAAAACTTTGGCTTTTACAATAGCACTATCCATATAGGCTAAAAACTCTTCGCCGAGTGGTGTTTCTGCATTCAGGTTTGGCATCATTTGCCACCACGTGCTAATGCCATAAAGGAAATAGGGAAGTGGGTGTTCCGGGTATCTATACTTTAGCCAATTGAATTTCACTTCGGCATCCTTGAAGTCAAAATTGTACATGGCGTCCACTGCTTCAGTTATTTCAATTTGAAGTGGCATATTCAATAGCAGGTATTCGCTACTATTGCTAGCACTTTGACTAAAGGCACTCTTTAAGCAGATTGTAAGAATTACTGATATGTAGACGAAGGTCTTTTTCATTTGAGCCTTAAAGTTGAGCAAAATTAAGTGCGTTCGTTTCAACAACGCTATGCATTGACACTTTTTTATTACGCGCTTCGTCCTATAATCGTACTTTTATCCAAAATAGTTTTCGATGCCGAGAGAATTTAGTTCGCTGGAGCTACGTATGAGAGAGTGGGTAAGCTTTGATAAGAGGCTATTCTTCATTGTGCTATGCGTCATAGCGTTTTTACTGCTTTACGTCCAACAAGCTTTTATTATAGGTGAAATTGCTGCGTTCCAATTTCTAGAAGGGCCAGAAGCGCTCATCTTTCAGATTATTTCTGGGTTTAAGTTTTTAGCCATTCCAATTGTCTATGGAATAAAATTTACGGTCGTTGGATTTATCCTTTGGGTAGGGTGCTTTTTATGGGGCTATCGAGTCGAGTACGATAAGTGTTGGCAAATTGCAATGATCGCCGAAGTCGTTTTCTTCTTACCGACCATACTCAAGATATTTTGGTTTATGTTTATTAGCACTGATCCAAACTATTTCGAGTATCAGGCATTCTATCCTTTCTCACTGATGAATTTCTATGATTATGCCGAAGTGTCGAAAGGTAAGATTTACCCCAATCAATTGGTCAACATGTTTGAATTTGCCTATTGGGTTGTACTGATTTATGGTGTTGATTTCGCGGCTAGGAAAAAGAAGTCGGTAGCCATTGCCATAGTCTTGACCACTTACATTCCGCTATTCTTATTTTGGATTTGGTTTAATATTGGGATCTCAGAATAGCCTTTTCAGTCTTATTTAATCGACAATCTGTAAATTTTTGTCACATCTTCGTTGACATTATCGCCACCTGCTGTCATTGCAATTAAGTCTCCGTTTTCATCTTCAACTATTCGAGAAACGCCTCGCATAGCCTTATTAAAGTCAACTGAGGTTTGAACAAACGATCGAGTGTTTAAATCAAAAACATCCATTACATCAGATTCGCTCTGTCCATCTAATCCATGTCCGAATAAGTAGCCTCTCGAGTCAATAAAGGTGTTTTTTAAAATGGTGCCGCCAATTCCTAGTTCTGTAAATTTTATCCACCGATTGTCTACAAACTCATAAAAACCTGTGCCAGTGCCGAGTATGAATTGATCTCCAAAAGTCTCAACGACATACCCTTCAATGTTGAAACTTTCAGGAAAGTCATCTTCGAAAGTGATTTTTTCCTGATTAGCCTTAGAAACTAAGAAGCAAACTTCTTCCGTAATGGTGAACGCATAAAATGACGAATTTTCGGCAAAGTCTCTTAAAGGGATAAAACCAGAGCCAGTATAATCACTTTCGTAAATTGTTTCAAAATCTCCGGGGTCGCTGGGGTTGAAGCGAATTGCTCTTCCAGAGCGAGTGCTGACTAACTTATCTTCAGATCTGTAATAGGGCAAGCCATGAAATAGCTGATCTTGTATGAAAATTGTGCCTCTTGCAAATTGAAAAGTACCACTCCGTTCTTCTAAACTGTTAAAACTGTTGTCATATATAGTGTACTTATCACTATTTACAATTGCATATTTTCTAGTCGTTAGGTCATAATCAAAGCCATAAATTCTCTCAGTTCCGAACATGTCCGTAAGGTCCTCAACCTCAATATTGAACGATGGCTCACCTTCACTATTCGAACAGGAAATCAGAAGAATTAAGACTGAATTAAAGGCTATAATTTTGAAAAGAGGCAGTTTCATAAATTAAAATTAGATATTATGCTTATAAAAAGTGCCTACTTTTGATCGGTGGTTGATTTCTATTAGAAAAAATTAACGTTTTGCCAGCCATATTTTTACTATTTTCACGCCTCAAACTTGGAATAAATGACTGATTTTAAGAAGATAAATGATCTTACAGGCTGGGCGGTTTTTCTAGTTTCATTGGTGGTATACATTTTCACCATTGAAGAAACGGCTAGTTTTTGGGATAGTGGGGAGTTCATTGCCATAGCTTACAAGCTTGAAGTATCACACCCGCCAGGGGCACCGCTTTTCATGCTTATTGGTCGTTTATTCTCGTTTTTGTCATTTGGCGATGTTACCCAAGTAGCTTATTGGATTAACATGTCTAGTGCTGTTGCCTCGGCATTTACGATTCTTTTCTTGTATTGGTCTATCGTAATGCTTGGTAGAAAGCTGATCGATGCTAAAGAAGGTGAAGCAAACAATTTTCAAAAACTTTTACTCCTGGGCGCGGGTGCCGTGGGTGCTTTAGCCTTCACATTTACCGATTCGTTTTGGTTTTCAGCTGTTGAAGGTGAAGTTTATGCTCTTTCGTCATTTTTTACGGCGGTAGTCTTCTGGGCAATTCTTAAATGGGAATTAGTTGGTGATGAGAGTAGAGCAAATAAGTGGCTCGTTTTTATCGCTTATATGCTCGGTTTATCTACTGGTATTCACCTTTTAGGCCTGGTTACCTTACCAGCCTTAGGCTTGATTTATTACTTCAAAAAGTATCAAAATCCGACTTGGAAAGGAGGCATTCTTGCCGTAATAGCAAGTCTTGTTCTAATTGTTGTTATCAATAGTTTTATCATTCCTGGATTACCAACACTAGCAGGAGCATTCGAAATAACCTTCGTTAACACCTTCGGTTTACCATTTGGGTCTGGAGCACTCTTCTTAACGATATTGGTGATTGCTGCGATTATACTAGGTCTTAGATATACGGCCAAAAAGGACTTTGTGAATGCCAATACATTGATTTTGTCGATGGCATTTATTCTAATTGGTTATGCCTGTTATGCCGTGATTTTAATTAGATCACGAGCTGATCCGCCAATTGATCAGAACAACCCAGAAGACGTGATGACCTTTATTTCTTACCTGAAAAGGGAGCAATATGGAAGTCGTCCACTTTTGAAAGGCCAATATTTTAATGCCCCACAAGCAGGTACTCGAAGAGGTGCACCCGTTTACTATAAAGCTGACGGTAGCTATAAGATTAAGGATTATAAAACCATCGTTGATTGGGACCCTGAGTATACTACTTTCTTACCAAGAATGTGGAGTTCGAACCCGGGTCATCCCCAAACTTACATGGCCAAGACGGGTCTGAGACCGGGTGAAAAACCAAGTTTCATCCAGAACCTGAGTTTTATGTTTAACCATCAGATTGGACATATGTACTTGAGGTATTTCATGTTCAATTTTGCGGGTAGAGAAAGTGATATTCAAGATGCTGATTGGATTGGCCCGTTTGAATCTAACGAAGGAGTACCTAAAACAATTCTGGAAAACAAGGGAAGGAATCAATATTTCATGATTCCATTAATTCTAGGCTTAATTGGATTCTTTTTCCAATTCAATAAAGATCCGAAACGCTTTGCTGCTACTTTGATGTTCTTTATTCTGACAGGTTTAGCGTTGGTAATTTACCTTAATTCACCTCCAATTGAACCTCGTGAACGAGACTATATTTATGTAGGATCTTATTATGTGTTTGCGTTTTGGATTGGCTTCTCAGTAATAGCGATTGGTAATTCATTATTGAGAAAGAAAGCTGCAAAGTCCATGGTCATTGCCTCAATAGCAATTGGCATGTTGGCACCAGTCATCTTGGCTAAAGAGAATTGGGATGATCATGATCGATCTGGTAGATACCTTTCAATAGACTCCGCCAGAAACTTTTTAGCCTCTTGTGCACCAAATGCGATCTTATTTACCGGTGGTGATAATGACACTTTCCCGCTTTGGTATTTACAAGAAGTGGAGGGTTACAGAACCGATGTTCGTGTAGTGGTGATGAGCTACTACGAAACGGATTGGTATATAGATCAGACGGCTACAAAAATGAATGATTCGGAAGCTTTTCCTTATTCATTAACTATCGATAACTATAGAGAAGGAACAAACGATCTACTTTTCATTAATGAAATGGCTCAGTTTGCGGGTCAAATTGCTGACTTGGACGACTATTTAGATATTGTAAAACGTGATGTCGATGGCTTCAAATTAACGATGCAGTCAGGCGATAAATTAATGTCTGTGCCTACTGAAGTATTGAAATTAGATATTGATACCACGGCTGTTCTTCAGGATGGAATTATTCCAGATAAACTGAAGGAATATGTAACACCTACTATGTTCTTTGCTTTTAAGAAGGATCAGAATGGAGAGTTACAGAGTAGGGTACTAACCAAAGGGCAAATGATGTTGCTGGACCTGATTGTTCATAACAATTGGGAAAGGCCGATCTACTTTAATTATACATCAGTTACATCACTGAACTTTAACCTTGATCCTTATTTGGTACAAGAAGGTATGGCGTATCGATTATTGCCAATCATGAATCCTAATGGTGGAGGTCGCGACATGATTAATACTGATTTAATGTATAAGAACATTACTGAGGAAATGCAATTCCGAGGTTTAGATAATCCGAAAGCTAACTTGAATGAAGACTATAGAGGATTTATTCAAAACCATAGGTCGATGTTCACTGCTTTAGCAGATGGATTTATTTCAGAAGGTGATACGGCAAAAGCGAAGGAAATTCTAGATATGGGTATGGAGAAAATGCCTGTTGAAGCTTCTCCATTTGACTTGTCTTCGCTTGGCTTTGTACAAGGCTATTTCGACATTGGAGAAACAGACATAGCTACTGAAATGGCTTTGGATATGAGTGAGCAGTTTAATTCTGAGCTCTCTTATTTACAAGACAAATTAAGGTATGGCAAGAGAGATTGGCGAAGTAAAACTCAGGCACTTAGGTATATTGAGACTTTGCTAAGAGCGAACGGCAAAACAGAAGAAGCTGAAAAAGTTAGGGCAATGCTCGAAGCTCAAAACGTAAGGTTTGAAATTAATTACAGAGACTTTTAGCAAAAAAGTAAAGGAGTTTACAAGGCCCGTTCCAAAGAATGGGCCTTTTTATTTTTCTAACACTAGAAAAAGATCAAGCGCTTTGTCAGCGTCCTCTTCTAGAATATAATCTTCGTGAACAATCTCAGCTACTAGCCCTGTATTGGAAGTGTTAAGCTTGTTTCTATTCATCCTGTTTAAGATGTCATATGGGATTCTTAGGAGTGGCGCAGGAAGGTTGTATTGTAAATTGAAAATGTCGAATCGAGTAATGCGCTCTACAGATTTTTTATTCTGTTCATAGTAAGTCATTACTTTCTTATTCCCGCCTACACCCTTCATTATTACGTTATCGAAATATTTTTTGGCTAGATCGGTCAATTCTTGGGCAGTATATTCTCGTACATGCCAAGGGTTTCTAGTGAGGGTT
This sequence comes from Roseivirga sp., assembly GCF_049099775.1. Classification (GTDB taxonomy): domain Bacteria; phylum Bacteroidota; class Bacteroidia; order Cytophagales; family Cyclobacteriaceae; genus Roseivirga. Next base: position 513,001 of record NZ_JAGDZM010000007.1, read on the forward strand.
TTCTTAATGTTTGGCGTAGTTAAGATGGCTTTACCACCTGGTTTTAGCACCCTATGGATTTCAGAAAGGAAATCTCCATCAGCTTTAACATGCTCAATAACCTGAAAACTAACGATTGTATCGAAAGAATTGTCGTCTATTCCATCAAAAGGAGGGAAAACCGCTTGACGAAAATCTAAACCAGCATGCTTGGCTTTAAGCGCTTCGATTACACTACTAATTTTGTCCAAGGCTACATATTCGCCAGCCAGTGGGGCAAGTAATTCTACACCTCGACCTTCACCACAACCCAATTCTAATAAAGACCCTTTTATGTAAGGTTTAGCTAAATAATATGCCTGCAACAAGCGCTGGTGGATAGGGTTATCTGATGGTATAGAGTCCGATGCGATCTCTGTAGTATAAGTAGCCATACTTAGAATTTGGCCAAAATTAAGCTTTTTGAGCTAGAATCGATGAATTTGAGTAATTTTGTTAAGCACAGGCAAATTCTGTCTACCTTTGATTAGTGTCTAGCCATATGAAACGTTTATTTATCTTCAGTTGCTTGCTGGTTTTTGCTTATACCCTCTCTGCACAGAGTAGAATGAGTTCGGTTGAGATGAGCTACTTATACAATGAAGATCATGAGTTTCTTGTTCAGCATAAAGTTGCTACTGATGGTACAAAAGTGAAGCTTTTCTTGAAGTTTATTCTGAATAGTGGAAATGTGAAATTCTCAGATTATCGCTTGAGTTACGACGTTAGGGCTAGTTATATAGATGAAAAAGAAGTTAACTCCGCAGTTCCTTTAGATTCATCTAGTATCATAGATGTTGATTTTAGACAATACGTTTATGCTTTCGAATTTGATAATTCGATGGAAGACCAACTGGTCGTGGTAGATATTTTTAACACAGTCCGAAACAAACATTTTAATCTAGATATTCCATTAAAGATTAAAGATTGGAATCCCGCTTCATTTTTGGTTTATGAAGCTGAAAAAGACATTCCTTACTTCGCGAAATATATCACTAAAGATTACCCTGTTAGAATTGTAAACCCTTTCAATCAAAACTCCACTTATGAAGTCAATGGAGTCTCTAATAACCTACCAGTAGCACTACCGCCATTCGATGAATCTGTCAAAGACTCGATTCCTCAAGTTCCATTGGATACTGCCTACGGAGTAAATAACGCAGAGAGGTTTCAATTATATACCGAAGGAATTTATAAGGTACGATCACGTGACTACCCCAATCAACAATTGACACTTTTGGTATCTGATGAATATCATCCATACTATGGAAGTTATAGTGATTTGGTTAGCCCCCTTATCTATGTTAGTACCAATGATGAGTATAGAGCAATGAAAGATAGTGAAGATGGTAGAAGCTCATTTGAAAGCTTTGTGAACAATACCATTTCTTCCAACGAAAGAGTAGCTAAGGACTTTATAAAGTATTATTACCGCCGAATAAGAAAGTCTGCTCGCTTGTTTTCTGAAGACCGCGAAGGCTGGAAAACGGATAGAGGAATGGTTTTTCAAGTTTTTGGAAATCCACTACAGGTATTTAGAAATGAAAGTACCGAGCTATGGGTTTTTCCATCATCAACCGGGGGTAGATTAAGATTCATCTTCGATATAATCGCAGAAGATGGGTTGATAAAATATAAATTGATAAGAGGTAATCGCTACCGAGAAAATTGGATGCTTGCTGTTACGCAGTGGAGATCTGGCCGAATAATCGAATAAATGCATTCAAGTACAAAATCAGACTTTATTTATGGTACAAGAGCCATAATTGAGGCCATTGAATCTGGGAAAGAATTAGATAAATTGTTTATCCAGAAAGATGCGAAGAACGAACTCACAGGTGAATTATTGAGTCTTTGCCGAGAGCTGTCTATACCAGCGCAACGTGTTCCCATTGAAAAACTCAATAGAATAACAAGAAAGAACCATCAGGGAGCAATAGCCTATGTCTCTTCTGTTTCTTTTGCTTCTGTGGATAATATTATTTCGGAGTCTTATCAAAAAGGGGAGAGTCCTTTTTTTATAATCCTGGATAGAATTACGGACGTTAGAAATTTTGGAGCCATTGCGAGAACGGCAGAATGTGCTGGAGTCAATGGTATAATTGTTCCAAGTAGAGGAAGTGCACAGATTGGTTCCGATGCCATGAAAACTTCGGCTGGTGCGCTGAATTATATACCTGTTTGTAGAGCGAATAACCTTAAAGAGACGATCAAGAGCCTGAAAGAAAATGGCATTCAAGTGATCGCCTGCTCCGAAAAAGCAGACCAAACGATCTATGAAATGGATTTTACTGATCCGGTAGCTATCTTAATGGGTTCTGAAGAAGACGGTATTTCGCCAGAGTACCTAAAGTTATGCGATGGACATGCGAAATTGCCCATTCAAGGTAGAATTGAATCACTTAATGTTTCTGTTGCTACTGGCGTAATTAGTTACGAAGTAATAAGGCAAAGGACTAAGTAAATTCTTCGCCCTTCGTTTTGGCATCATTAAGGAATTCCCTGAACTTCTTCTCAGCATCTTTCTTACAAATAAGAATCACATTATCCGATTTAGTCACCAAATATCCGTCTAAATCTTGAGCAACAATGAGCGTGTCGTCCGGTCCTTTGACGTAGCAGTTCTTTGAGTTGTAAAGAATAGCATTGGCGTCTACCACGTTTTCGTTTTCGTCTTTATCGCGGATTTCATGTAGCGAATCCCAGCTTCCTAAGTCCGACCAATCAAATTTACCTTTAACCATGTATACATCAGAAGCTTTCTCCATAATACCATAGTCAATAGAAATGCTTTTGCATTGCGCATAAGCTTCGTCTATAAAAGCCTGCTCTTTGTCCGTGTAGTATAGTTCTGCACCTTCCTCGAATATCACGGCTATATCTTCAAGGTGTTTTTGGAATGCTTTTGTTATTGTATCAATCGACCAAATAAATATCCCTGCATTCCATACAAAGTCACCGCTATCATAAAACTTCTTAGCTAGTTCTAATTCTGGTTTCTCGGTAAAGGTTTTGACTTTTTTGACCTTTTTTAAAGGGCTAGAGTGGTATTGAATATATCCATAACCTGTTTCAGGACGTGTTGGCACTATGCCTAAAGTAATAAGCTTCTCAGAACCTTTGGCAGACTTGATGGCTGTTTTCAAGTTGTCTTCGAAGATGTTTTCTTTAAAAACAACATGATCAGAAGGTGCAACAATCATAACCCCGTTCGGGTCTCTTTGCTTTATCTTAAAAGCAGGGTATGCTACTGCAGCAGATGTATTTCTACCAATTGGTTCTAAAAGAATTTGGTCATCCGTTAACTCCGGAAGCTGCCTTTTGACAATATCATAGTAACGCTTATTGGTAACTATGTAAATGTTTTCAGCAGGGGCAAGATTAAGAAATCTATCAAAGGTCATTTGGAGTAATGAGCGCCCTGTACCAAGAACGTCAAGAAATTGTTTGGGCTCAGTTGCTCGGCTGTATGGCCAAAACCTACTTCCAATTCCCCCTGCCATTATTACTACATAATTCTGTGCCATTCTATACTATTCCTTCGTTTATTAAATCACTTATATGGAGAAAGCCAATAACTTTTTTTCCCTCCGTCACTATCAATTGATTGATATCGTATTCGCGCATTTCATTTAATGCACGGATTGCATATTCACCTTTTTCAATCGTCTTAGGGTTAGACGTCATTACTTCACCAATGGTTAGGTTTGAAAAGTCATCATGCTTCTCCAACATCCTTCTTAAGTCACCATCAGTGAAAATCCCTACTAGTTCTTTTTCGTCATTAACAATAGCGGCAGCGCCCAATCTCTTTTTTGAAATAACAAGAATACTTGCTTTGACTAGCTCATCTTGAGAAATGACAGGAAGTTCGTTTTTCGGATAAATGTCATCCACTTTCAAATATAACTGCTTGCCGAGCGCTCCCCCTGGATGATATTTTGCAAAGTCTTGAGCACTAAAGCCTCTAGCTTCTAATAGACAGATGGCAAGTGCATCTCCCATAGCCATTTGTACAGTAGTACTAGTTGTAGGCGCTAAATTATTCGGATCAGCTTCTTTACTAACAATGGCTTTAATAACAAAATCGGCATGTTTAGCTACATAACAATCTATGCTGCTAACCATACCAATTACTTTGGCACCTAGCCTTTTAATTAAAGGTATTAGGACTTTAATTTCCTCAGTATTACCGCTTTTAGAAATACAAAGCACGTAATCATCCGCTTGAATCATTCCTAAATCGCCATGGATGGCGTCGGCTGCATGCATAAAGATCGAAGGAGTGCCGGTTGAATTTAGAGTGGCTACAATTTTGTTCGCCACAATAGCGCTTTTGCCAATTCCGGTAATGATTAATCTTCCCTTCATGCCAAATATGTTAGTGACAACATCTTCAAAATCACCGTCTATAAAGTCGGCAACTTTTTTGACAGCCTCTGCTTCTTGCAGAAGGGTGTTTTTGGCTATTGTTTGGATATTTTTCTGTAACTTCAATTTAGTCACGCATTCAGTATGTGAACAAAGATAAGGAATGGGACAATTCCTTTTTAGATTACACAGATTAATATGATAAGTGTAGAAGAAATCCGATCAACTCTCAAAAGAGTATTCGGCTACGACAAGTTCAGAGGCAATCAAGAAAAGATCATTTTAAACATTCTAAGCGGACAAAATACGTTCGTAATTATGCCTACTGGAGCTGGTAAGTCATTGTGCTACCAAATACCGGCCATTATGCAGGAAGGGACTGCCATTGTGATTTCCCCTTTGATTGCACTGATGAAAAACCAAGTAGATCAATTAAAAGCATTCGGTGTAAATGCAAGGTTCCTTAATTCGACAATCTCTAAGTCAGAGATAAATAAAATCAAGAAAGCCACGCTAGCCGGTGAGATTAAACTGCTTTATGTAGCTCCAGAGTCTTTAACAAAAGAAGAGAATGTTGATTTTTTGAAGGCAGCCAATATATCTTTTGCCGCAATCGATGAAGCACATTGTATTTCTGAATGGGGACATGATTTTCGGCCAGAGTACAGAAGAATAAAGTCTATAATTGACCAAATAGGTAAGGTGCCCATTATAGCACTTACTGCAACCGCAACTCCGAAGGTACAGCTCGATATTCAGCGGAACCTTCATATGGAAGAAGCAGATTTATTTAAGTCGTCATTTAATAGAGCAAACCTCTACTATGAGGTAAGGCCTAAAAAAAATATTAAAACGCAGCTGGTTAAATTCATAAGAGATAATCAGGGTAAATCTGGAATTATCTATTGTCTTAGCCGGAAACGAGTAGAAGAGATAGCGAGCTTTTTACAGGTGAATGGAATAAAAGCAGCTCCATACCATGCAGGTTTTGAACCATCCGTAAGGATGAAAAATCAAGACGATTTTCTAAACGAAGAAGTTGACGTGATTGTGGCAACAATAGCCTTTGGAATGGGGATTGATAAGCCGGATGTTCGATTCGTTATCCATTATGATGTCCCTAAATCTCTAGAGGGCTATTACCAAGAAACAGGTAGGGCAGGAAGAGACGGCCTTGAAGGGCTATGCGTCATGTTCTACAAATACGAGGATATTCTAAAGCTGGAAAAGTTCAATAAGGACAAGCCAGTTACAGAGCGGGAAAATGCCAAAGTGCTTTTGGATGAAATGTCGTCCTACGCAGAGTCAGCAGTTTGTCGTAGAAAACAACTCTTACATTATTTCGGTGAAGAGTATGATGATGCAGCATGTAGAAGCGCCGGCCTCTGTGATAACTGTAAATATGAAAGAGAAACTTTCGATGGTAAAGAGTTTATACATGCCGTTATTGAGGCCGTTGAACAGACTGAAGGTAGGTTCGGGATGGCACATATCGTTGCTGTAATAAGAGGGTTAGAAAACCAATACATTAAGAGTTACGGTCATGATAAATTACCCATTTATGGTAAGGGGAAAGACAGAGACGACCATTTTTGGAAATCAATGGTGAGACAGACCTTACTCAATGAATTCTTAAAGAAGGATATTGAAAATATCGGACTCTTGAAACTGGCCGATAAAGGCCGCGATTTCCTTAAGAAACCGATTAGTGTCGACATGATGAAAGACTTGGATTTCAGTGATGTTGATGCCAATGAAAGTGAGAGTAACGAAGCTCCACCAACAATGCAGGCCAAAAATTCATTTGATAAAGTGCTTTTTGAGCTCCTTAAAGGTGAAAGGAAACGAATAGCACGAGACAAGGATTTACCTCCATATGTAATTGTTCAAGACCCTTCGTTGCAAGAAATGGCAACAACCTATCCGACAACGGAAGAAGCTTTAGCCAATGTCAATGGTATAGGTATGGGTAAGGTCCAAAAGTTTGGCGCCTCTTTCTTGAAAATTATCAGCGACTATGTTGAGGAAAATGATATCGGAATTGACGAGGTGGTTGTGATAAAAACTGCTGGATCGAAATCCAAGAATAAGATTTATATCATTCAACAAATAGATAGAAAAATTGATTTAGAAGAAGTCGCTGAGCAAAAGAGTTGGTCAATGACCGAGCTGATTGATGAAATGGAAATTATCTGCTTTGCGGGCACCAAATTGAAGCTTGATTACTATTTAGAGCAAATTTTAGATGACGAGAAACAAGAAGACATAATGGATTATTTCCTTAATGCCGATTCTGATGACATCGATGATGCGCTAGATGAATTCGAGGACGATGATATTTCTGAAGAAGACTTGAGATTGATGCGTATCAAATTCACTTCTGAATACGCAAATTAATTACCTTTATCATTCAAAATTATTGAATCAATGAACATCCTGATCTTAGGAAGTGGAGGAAGAGAGCATGCCTTCAGTTGGAAGATTTCCCAAAGCAATCAATGCGATCAATTATATATAGCACCAGGAAATGCAGGCACTGCATCTTTAGGGCAAAATATCGACATGAATGTCAATGATTTCGAGGCTATAGCAGCTTTTGTAATCGAAAAATCAGTTGATTTAGTCGTTGTTGGGCCTGAAGATCCATTAGTGAATGGAATCAGTGACTACTTTAAAGCTGATGAACGCTTGAAAAAAGTAGGTCTTGTAGGGCCTTCAAAAGAAGGCGCCCAGCTAGAAGGAAGTAAAGACTATTCAAAACAGTTTATGAATAGGTATGAAATTCCGACAGCCAAGTCACAAACTTTCACCAAAGAAAACCTTGAAGAAGGTTTGAACTATATCACGAGTCATCCTTTGCCTATAGTTTTGAAAGCAGATGGACTTGCCGCAGGTAAAGGAGTAATTATTGCCGAAACGCATGATCATGCGCGAACAACGCTCAAAGAGATGTTACTTGATGCAAAATTTGGAGAGGCTTCAAGCCGTGTGGTCATAGAGCAATTCTTGGAAGGTATTGAGTTATCAGTTTTTGTATTGACAGATGGTGATAACTATAAAATTTTACCAGAAGCAAAAGATTATAAACGCATAGGCGAAGATGATAAAGGGCTGAATACTGGTGGAATGGGAGCTGTATCTCCTGTACCATTTGCCAAAGGTGATTTTATCAGTAAGGTGGAAGAACGTGTTGTCAAACCAACCGTTGCTGGGTTGAAAAAAGAAGGAATAGACTATAAAGGATTCATTTTTATCGGATTGATGAATATGAATGGTGAGCCTTATGTAATAGAATATAATGTGCGAATGGGTGATCCTGAAACCCAAGTTGTACTGCCTAGAATCGATTCTGACTTAGTGGACTTATTAACCGCTACGGCAAATGGTACTCTCGATAAAACAGAGTTTTCAGTGTCGGATCAAGCCGCCACTACAGTTGTAATGGTTTCAGGAGGGTACCCTGGAAGTTATGATAAAGGCATTGCCATATCAGGCGTGGATAGCGTGTCAGAAGCTACGGTTTTTCATGCAGGAACAAAGCTTGGAGAAAATGCTGAGTTGTTAACCAATGGAGGTAGGGTCTTGGCCATTACCGGAAGAGGTAATTCAGTAGCGAATGCCCTCGAAAATTCTTATAATGGCATAGCAAATATTACCTGGAAGGACGAATATCATAGAAATGATATAGGTCAGGATATATTGAAACTAATCGATTAATTTCTTAACCCCATGGGTAAATAGAAAAATATGAGCTGTAGCTGCGGAGTAAGTGTAGATGGAAAAACAGCAGGTTGCAACAACAATGGCGGTTGTGCAACTGGTGGCTGCAATAAGCTCAATGTGTTTGATTGGCTATCCAATATGGATGTGCCAGTTCAAGAGAAATTCAATGTGGTTGAAGTTCGCTTTAAAAATGGGCGAAAAGACTTTTATAGAAACACAAAATCTTTCGATCTAGTTACCGGAGAAGCAATTGTTGTAGACGTGCAAGGTGGTCATCATTTGGGCCATGTCTCTATGCAAGGAGAACTCGTTAGGCTGCAAATGAAGAAACGAGGGGTTGAAGATGGAAGAGAAATTCGACAGATATATCGCAAAGCCACAATTGCCGATCTTGATAAATTCGAAGAAGTACGAAAACGAGAATCACCGGCACTTTATAGAACAAGAAATATAATTCTCGAGCAGAAATTGGCAATGAAACTCACTGACATAGAGTTTCAAGCGGATAATACTAAAGCTACTTTTTACTACTCAGCTAATGAGCGAGTAGATTTTCGGGAACTGATAAAAATATTGGCTTCTGAATTTAAAATCCGGGTAGACATGCGTCAGATAAGTCTGAGGCAAGAAGCGAGTAGGCTTGGCGGTATAGGGTCATGCGGAAGAGAGCTTTGTTGTTCTACGTGGCTTACTGATTTTAAAAGTGTATCCACATCAGCTGCACGATATCAAAATCTTAGTCTAAACCCAAGTAAACTTTCTGGCCAATGCGGAAGGCTTAAGTGCTGCTTAAACTATGAGCTAGAAACCTATATGGATGCTTTAGAAGATATTCCTAATGTTAAGCATCTGAAAATTAAGCATGGCGAGGCCAAACTCCAGAAAACTGACATTTTCAGGAAGATGATGTGGTTTAGTTTTGAAGGAGAAAATGTGTGGCACCCCATTTCTGTAGCGCGAGTAAAAGAAATTGTTGATTTAAATAAGAATGGTGAAACGCCAGAAACGCTAACTGTCGATCAGATTGAAGTGACAATTGCCGATAATGTCATCAACAAAGACTTGAAGCGCATGGACGAGAAGTTCAAAAAGAAAGATGCTTCATCCAAATCTAAAAAACGAAGACCGAACAAGAATAGAAATCGAAACAGCAATCAGAATCAACAAGGTAACCAGCAGATTAAAGCCAATCCGTCAGATTCAACTAAAGGACCAAGCGCAGAAAGTCAGAAAAGAGGCAATAGAAATAAGAAAAAACGTTTTCGACCTAAGAAATCTACTAAGGGGAATGAGTAAGCTGAATTATTGGATTGTGTTGCTTTGCCTTTTGCTATTTGTTGGCTGTGATACGAATAGGGTGTATGAAGCCGATTATGACTTCGATGAACTGAGTTGGCACATGGATACCATTCCGAACTTTCAATTCGAAGTTGAAGACACGGCACCCAAAGATCTTATTTTCAAGATTAGAAACAGCTTAGATTTTCCGTTTCGAAACTGCTATGTAAAATACGATTTGAGTGATACACTAGGCAACACCCTCACTTCTGACTTAATTAATATAGAGTTGTTCGATGAGAAAACAGGTAAGCCATTCGGTTCCGGAAATAGTGTATTTCAGCACTCAGAAGTCTTTTTGGAAGGTTTTAATTTCCCTGAATCCGGTACTTACAACTTGAGTTTAACTCAATATATGCGCAAAACTGACTTGATTGGTACTTATTCTTTGGGCTTGAGAGTGGAAGAGTCTTCGGGTAACTGATTAATTAAATTAATCAGTTGGTGTATTGAGCTCCACAAACTTCAATAAATTATCCTTTATTTTCTCTTTGTTTATCCAGAATTCACGTGAATGCACCGTTCTAAAAGGCCATTTCTTTTCTTGTAAATGATCAGGACGATAGACGCATACCTCTTTCATTGAAAGACTCTCGTAGAAGTAATTATCGTCGGTAAAAAGCAGCCCTATCTGCTGACCATTCTTAGATAATTCAACATCGGCAAACGGAGACTTTGTTTCAATATCTACAGCCAAATCCTTTGCCCATTCTTCAATCTGATGTTTCAAGTACCACGACTGTTTAAATGGTGATTCGCGCTCAATAACTGGCTGGAATTTTCCATTAGAAACCTCAAGCGCATAATCTAAATAAGTTTTAAGGAGTTTTGGACCTTCATTTTTAGTCTTATCGACCTTTAAGTCTTTTGGAAGAATAGAGCTGATAATTAACACTTTGTCCCTAGCACGGCTTACAGCCACATTGAGTCTATTTTCCCCACCTTTTTGATTAAGGCTTCCAAACTGCACATTGAATTTGCCCTTAGCATCGGGAGCATATCCAATAGAAAAAATTATGATATCACGTTCGTCGCCTTGAACGTTTTCAATATTCTTAACAAATAAATCTGGAGGATAGTCCAGTCCAGACTCCTCTAAAGTGTCAAGAATGAGCGTTTGCTGCTGCGCGTTAAATGTGACAATACCTATGCTTTTGTTAGGATGTTCTTTCAGAAATTCACGGACATGATAAATTACAGCGTTCGCTTCTGCTTCGTTTCGCTGCTTCTCCCAAATTCCATTGACTTTGATATAGTCGATGGCGGGTTCAGGATTGTTGTTTCTCCCAAACTCTGGTAAAACTTTAAGTCTTCCTTTGTAGAAATGTCGGTTTGAGAAATCAATGAGCGATAAAGACCTACTTCTATAGTGTCCTTGAAGGTCTATTTCCATTAAATGACGCGTAGCCAGTTCCAGTAGCGAATCTATTTCTAAGGCCATTTCTTCCTGTTCATCTTCCCAGCGAACTCTGTACAAATCATTGGGTTGTAATTGTTGACTATCACCGGCAATAACCAGTTGTTTGCCTCTGAAAATTGCTGGAATCCCTTTTTCAGCAAAGCATTGACTAGCCTCATCAAAAATGACCAAATCAAAAAATGGCTCCATCGGAAAAATGGCAGATACTGATTCAGGAGAAGCCAACCAACACGGAACTAGGTTAAATAACTCACTTTCGAAATTGGAGATTAACCTCCGAATAGGCCAAATTCGCTTTTTCTTGCTTACCTGATGCAAAAGGTCTCGGTAAGTGACTTGATTATTGAGTCGATTAAATTCTAGATCAGTATATGTTTTTTCTCTAGCGCGTTGAATTAGAATTTGAGCACTAGCTTCAGATTTCTCCGAAACTGTAGACTGAAATTCATCAATGAGCTTTTCAAATTTAAGTGTAGAAACAGATGTCAGAATAGGGTATTTATTCTCAATATGATCAATCCATGCCAGTCTTATGCTATTGTCGAAGAGGGCAATTAACGCTGCTTTACTCTTAGTTTCTTGCTCAAATAGCTTGTCAATTGTGGCTAGAGCTTTCTGATCAAAAGAATCTCTTAACTCATCAAGCGCCTTCAAAACATCGAAGTCCTTTTTGATTGACTCTGAGAGTTGCATTCCAAATGACGAATCTTGTAAAAGGGAATCAATCTGCTTAGGAAGAATATATTTGTTCCACTCTGCACGCTTTTCGGGAAGCAGTTTTAGAGTTTCTTCAATAGTTTGAAGCTTATCTTTAAATATCTTAGCAGAAGAGTTTTTTAAGGGGAAGAATTCTTTAAAATTCGCAAAAGAATCGAACAGTGCTTTGGCTTGCACAGCTAATTCCATTTGATCTAGCCATAAATTGATTTCCTGTTGATCCGTGGTTTTAGGTACTGAGCCTATCCAGCCAATACCGCGTAATTTAGTAAGCTGGTGTTGAAGGTTCAGCCGATTGTCGATTCTAGCAGTAAGAATTTTTAAGGCGTTTTTGTCGTCTCTCAAGTCATTAGCCACAAGAATTCTAGCTAAGCGTAGTTTTTCTTTCGAGAAACGCCATTTTAAAGAAGTCAGAAAAGAGTTTTTAGCATCGCTCCTCTGTTTCAAAATCAACTGTACTTCTCCGATTTCCTTTGCCGGAATACTATGCTCAACACCCTCGCCTTCAAAACAAGTGTTGATAAGGTTTCTAGTATTTTTAAGCCATAACAAACTAGCATTATCAGCACCAAACTGCACCATTGGCCTGAACAATTCGAATACCTTTTGATTTTTGATATATCCACGAAGCGCCTTTAGTTTATCAAGGTTTTCGCTGATCGTTCTGCAAGCATCGAAATCGACAGACTCTTTAATAATTTCTGAAATGGCGCCCGTTAAGGCTTTAGTTTCATGAGGTATTTCCGATAAATAAGCGAGTATATTTTTCATATCCGCTCGCGTTAAGTCTCCAAAACTTACTCTTTCAGACCATGGATGATCAGCAGCATTCACTCTTTGCGCATAATCGAAATATAGGTCAAGGTTTCTGGTAAAATCCTTTAAATGGTCGAAGTGAAAACCATTGTATTCCTGAACTAAGGCAATGTTTTCCTTTTCGGGGTCAGACGTGAGATAAAGCTCTTTTACTGAAAGGCCGCATTCGCTATGATCGAACAGAGCCGTTTTATATTCATTGAGTTCCTCAGAGATGTCCTCAATTGTTAAACTCGACTTTTTAAAGTTTCTGTCTAATTGTAAAGCATCTAAATTACTATTGCTTTTAGCATACTGCTGCGTGTTTTCTATCTGGTTCGCAACCTGATCATAAATTGCCTTTCTGTCGCTTTTAAAATCATGCACTAAAGCCGTAAAATCTTGAACGCCAATGGATTTTAACCTTTCATGGACCACATCGAGCGCAGCCCGCTTCTGACTCACGATTAATACTTTTTTACCACGGGCAATAAAATCTGAGGCAAGATTGCAGATGAGTTGTGACTTTCCTGTTCCTGGAGGGCCCTGCACCACAATGGAGTTGCCTTTTTTTACAGCATTTAAGGCATTTTCTTGGTAAGCATCCAGAGCGAATGGCGTATAAGTTTCGGACTCGTCAGCTTGGTTTAAAAAGTGTTTGGTTGGGTCGAATTCGGCCGAAGCTCTATCAGGTAAATTAATGGTCTTTCTAGCAAAGAAGTCATCCAAATTAAGTGCTTCGGATTGCTGTAACAGAAAATCATAATCTGGTACTAGGTAAGAATCTGATTGCGGAAAAATACCAAAAACAGCTTGCATCTGAACGCTGATCTCTCCGTTCTCCTGTTTGTAAACAAATGATTCTTTATGCTGTTGACTAAAGGGCTCAAGTTTTTCGCCATAGTACTCTCTATTAAATCTAAGCGCAATAGGACTTTCACGAAGCTGCTCATAAAGCATATTTTTAAACTGGGTGCTGTCTCGCTCGTATCCATCAAATGTAAATTCAACCAATTCATCGAGCAACTCCAATTCATTATAATGAGCAAAGGCCAGTAGAAGACTTTTATTGAAACTTATATTGACATCTTGCTTCAGTGAGATTTCCCAATTATTACCTTCCTCCGTTAGCCGAATTGGGAAAAAACATAAGGGAGCCCTTAAGGGAGTACCATCATTAAATTTTCCTTCTACAAAAGGCCAGCCAACGTATAGGTCTTTGGCACCAGTTTCTTGAAAGATAAATTCTTCCCTGCGTTTTAAACGTTTCAGTCGGTTGGAAAGCGCATTTGAATTTTCGTCTCTTGGATCTGAAACGGGAATCAGTTTAATCTTGGATTTTTTGGCAATAACTTGCTCGACAATGTTCCAAGAAGGGAGTCCATTGACATGATCGAAATCATGTAAGTCTAAAAATTGCTCCTTATTTAAACGTAATAGCAACAATGACCTGTTGTTGCCCGAAAGGTTGACAAGTCTCCTTTGGTAGCTTTTCAGTATTTGTTGCATGTAGGAAATTAGTAATAACTTGGCAGTTATCAGCGGGCAAAATAATTATAATTGACTTTCGCTTTCAGACCTGTTTTGTAGCACACAATTCTTGTGATCTACCGCGTTTTTACTCCGAAAATTAAGACTTGTTAAACGGAGAATCGGGTTCTTTTGCAAAAACGTTAAAAACTATTTTATCCATTCTGCCAGGCATCCACTTATTGAGGAAAACGGCGAGTTTCCCTTGTGAAGTAAATACAATATCTCTTTTCTTCTTTCTAATCGCTTTGATAATGCCCTGAGCCACTGCTTCGGCAGTCATCATTTTACCTTCATTACGCGGAGAAGTTCCTTGTTCAGAGCCATCAGCAGTGAGTGCTGCATTCCGAATGTTGGTTCCAGTAAAACCTGGGCAGGCCACAAGCACATGAACCCCTCTATGCATAACTTCTGTTCTAAGTGCCTCAAAAAAGCCATTCATCGCATATTTAGAAGCCGTATAGGCTGTTCTTGCCGGCGTGCCACGATACCCATTGATGGATGAAATTCCTACAATGCTGCCTTTACTTTTTAAGATATGCGGTAAGCAATACTTCGTTGCATAGAGTGTACCATTAAAGTTTATCTTCATCACTTTTTCGAATACCTCCAATTCAATTTCCTCTAATAATGCACGCATGGAAATACCGGCATTATTAATCAAAATGTCAATACCACCGAATTTTTCAAGCGTTTTTTCAACCAAAGTCGCATTGTCCTTTTCTAATGAAACATCTAAGGCTAAGCATAGATTTGGAGTGTTTAAACTATCAAGTTCTTGGCTTACTTGAGTCAGCCTTTCTTCATTTCGTCCTGTGATGACAACCTTAGCGCCTAGTTGTCCAAATTCAATGGCCAGCGCTTTGCCTATACCTGACGAACCGCCCGTGATGATGACTACTTTATCTTTCATTGCCACAAATTAAGTTAGAATTTCATTCATGACCACGTCGCGGTACTCAAACCAAACAAAGCATTATCTTTGCCGAGCGAAATTTCAAGCATTATGTCAGAAGAAAGAACAGAATTAGGAGACCTTGGAGAATTTGGATTAATCGATCGGTTGGCCGAAAAATTAACCCCAAAGCAAAAGAGTACAATTAAAGGAATTGGAGATGATGCCGCCGTAATTTCCTCTGGGGAAAATTATGCTCTGCTATCTACTGATATGTTGGTGGAAGGAGTACATTTCGATCTTTCCTACGTTCCATTACAACACTTAGGCTATAAAGCCATAGCCGTAAATGTTTCTGATATAGCCGCTATGAATGGGCAGCCTTCGCAAGTGGTGGTTTCGCTAGCCCTCAGTAATCGTTTTTCGGTAGAAGCCATTGAAGTTCTTTACGCTGGAATGAAAGCTGCATGCGAAGATTATAATGTTGATATTATTGGTGGAGATACTACTGCTTCAAGAAGTGGATTGGTGATTTCTGTTTCCGCATATGGCACGGCTAATGCGGGTGACGTGGTTTATAGGAGTGGAGCTGGTAAAAATGATATTCTGTGTGTAACTGGCGATCTTGGAGGTGCTTTTGTTGGATTGCAGGTACTAGAAAGAGAGAAACAAACTTTCTTGGGTAACCCTGATATGCAACCCCAATTAGATAAATATCAATACATCGTTCAAAGACAATTGAAGCCACGGGCTAGAATGGATGTTGTACATGAATTGAAGGAACTTGGGGTAACTCCAACTGCCATGATAGATATTTCCGATGGGCTAGCTTCTGAAGTTTTGCATATGTCGAAAGCCTCTAACGTCGGTTTCTCAATTTATGAAGAGCAGTTCCCGATCGATAGACAGACTTACGAAACTGCCGTAGAGTTTAACCTCGATCCAATAACGTCTGCCTTGAATGGAGGAGAGGATTATGAACTCTTGTTTACGATTAAGCAAGAAGATCATGCGAAACTGGAAAAGTATGCCGACATACATTTTATAGGCCACTCTCAAGATTTAGAAAAGGGTAATTTGATGGTAACGAAAAAAGGTAATCAAGTGCCTTTGCAGGCACAAGGTTGGAACCACTTGAGCTCAGATGCTGAATAATGGATGCTTCTGTTCATTACTTTAACGGACAATATTTGCCTAAAGAGGAAGTCAGGCTTTCGATTGACGATGTCGGACTCATTCGAGGCTATGCTGTTTTTGACTTTTTTAAAGTAAAAGGAACAATACCCATCTTCATCGATGATCATTTATCACGTTTAGAATTCTCTGCCCAACAGATCAATTTAGCCATTCCTTTAGGTAGAGATGAGCTGAAGGCAGTGGTCAACGAACTTGTTCTTAAAAACGGGTTTGAATACAGCAGCATTAAAATTATTGTTACAGGAGGCGTTTCTATCGATGGTTTTACAGCCGGTGAACCACAAATAATAGTTTTAAATACAGCGTTTTCCGATCCCCCTTCCGCTTTATATGCAGCTGGTGCAAGTCTTATGCTGCAGGAATACTCGCGAGACAATCCATTAGTAAAGTCAACTAATTATACCAATGCCTTGGCCGCTCAATCACGGTGGCAAAGCGAAGGACATATTGATGTTTTATATCATCAAAATGGTCTAGTATCCGAAGTTTCTAGAAGTAATATCTACTACTTTAAGGCAGGTGTTTTAAATACAAATGACGAAGGAGTTCTAAAAGGAGTTACTAGAAAGAATGTTTTAAAATGTGCTAAAAATGTCTTCAAAGTCAATTTAGGGCCAATAAATCTAGAAGAACTCTGGTCGGCAGATGAGGTTTTTATTACGAGCAGTACTAAGAAGGTTTTACCGATAGTGAAAATTGGTGATCGAGAGATAAATGATGGCCAAGTAGGAGAAAACACTATGAAACTAATAACACTTTTTGATCAGTATATTGAGGACTACCTAAAGTTGAGGTCTTAAGGCTAAGAGGCTTTATCAAGTTCGTATCCGATAATATCTAATAGCATATCCATGATCTGAATGGGGATGCGTTTTTCCAGATCTTTATATCGATAATTGATAACGTGTCCGTCTTCGAGTTGGTAGGCAATTCTCCCTGTTTGTACTTTCTTTTCGAAAATCTGAATTTCTAAAACCGTATTGTCAATACCATTGCTATAGGTATTGTTAATTCTCCAGGTAGTACCCTCAACTACTTCCGAAAGTTTGTTTAATAAACTCCTTACTAATGCCTTTTTTTCCTCAGTGATTACCTCCATAAGATGGATTATAGTGAATATTTATTAAAACAACGGCATAATCCAAGTTTGGTTATTCATCTTCTGGGTACGGTACAAATAGAAAGTTGGTAAAAGTCTGATCGACAACAAAAAGGCAGCAAAACTCATCTGGATTCTTATATGCTTTTTTAAATGCCTCTTCATCTTCAACTAATTGGCGTTGGATAAACTCATCCAAATAAGTAATGTGGTAATTGAAATCAGTTGCTAATTCCTGTTTTTCAATCAACAATTGCCCTAAAGGAATAGATGTTTGTGAAATTGGGAATATTGGGAAATCAGAAAACCCTCTTTTTCTTACTTGGTAAGAAGCCTCTTTCAAAGTATCAGCTACTAAAACAAAGTCTTTTGTAATAGTGCCTAAATATTTACCGTTTAATTCCGGATCATTTTGCATGCTGTAAAATTAGTAAAGGAAGTTTATCTATCCTTCACTCTGTACATGAACTTTAGGCCAGACCAAATATCATCTATCGCAGC
This sequence comes from Roseivirga sp., assembly GCF_049099775.1. Lineage (GTDB taxonomy): Bacteria > Bacteroidota > Bacteroidia > Cytophagales > Cyclobacteriaceae > Roseivirga. The sequence goes on from NZ_JAGDZM010000007.1 coordinate 530,605, forward strand.
TACTTTAACATCAACTAAACCTATGTCTAGGCCAAAGTTTCGAATAACGTTACCATCTAGGTCGGTTTGGAGTTTCGATGCTTTCTTAGGCCAAGAAAGCCAAAGCGTACCATCCTTTTTCAGGTGATCTTTCACCTGAGGTATCATCGATTTTAATTCTGCCTGAGACATCATGAATGCATGTGCAAAATCGATACTTCCCGCTTCTGGTTTTTCTACTGTTTCGATAGCAGGTAGCTCTTCAAACAAGTTGAAATAGTATTCGGGAATGTGAACAAAGTGACACTTAAAATCTTCTTTAATCCCTAGTTTTTTGGCAAGGGGAGTGCCTGAATATCCGGCTGTTGTCATGGAAGTAGTTGAAAAAATAGAGTAAAATATAACTACTTTTTAAGATTAGTAAAAGGTCTTTTAGGATGTGTGAGTCCTAAAAGACCTTTTTTTCTATTTTCTTACTCTTCCTTTAAGTATTGAATGGGGTTGGCCTTAAAAGCACGATAAAGTTGAGAAAGCACGGTAAGAATTGCTACTGCCAGCACACCGATAATAGCAGTGGCTCCGATTGACCAACCAAAATCAATTTTATAAGTGTAATTATTAAGCCAGTCATTCATAATGGAAATGGCAATCACAAGACCCGCTACAGAACCAATTGTAAGTAGCCAAATGTACTTTCTAAGGTAAAGCGAGAATATTTGTTTGGCATTTGCGCCAACAACTTTTCTCACGCTTACATCTTTCATTTGTTGCCGCACTTGATTGCCTACAAAGCCCATAAGCCCCAAACAAGAAAGGAAGATGGCCGCAATAGAACCCACTTGTGCTATTTTCTTAATACTGGCCTCAAGCGCATATCTATTCGCAATATCGTCTTCTACAAAAGCGTAACGCAATGGATAAGGCGAAAAATACTTTTCGTGAATTGCTTCTAATTGGGCGATTTTCTCCTGGTCTATTTCTGAAAACTTAATAAAAGTATTGTACTCCACCAGTTCATCGCCCATATACATGATCAGCGGGTCAATACTAGACCTTAAAGATTCGAAATTGAAGTTTTTGACTACACCAATTATCGTCGGTTTATCAAATTCACCATAGTTAAAATAAATTTGTTCGCCAATTGGGTTTTCAAGTCCTACCATCTTGACAAAAGCCTCATTTACAATGGCAGCATTCGTAAAATCGCTTGGTCTGTCTTTGTCAAAATCACGACCGCTCAATATCTCCATGCCCATGGTACGAATGTAATCTGGATCTATCCTTGCATGGCGAACGCTTACCCGATTGTCTTCTGCATCTTTGTAATTTGTGCCGTTAAAACCGGAAGCTATGCTAATGCTTTCTACCCCTGCAATCGCATTTATTTCATTTTTAAAATTCAATTTCGTTTGTGCATCGGTCATCGGTCGAAAGACCCTAACAAGCTTGTCGCCAGAGTAGCCCAAATCATGATCTAGCAGAAAATTTAGCTGGCCATTCATGGTGAGCATACCCGCAATTAGAAAACACGATATGGCAAATTGAAGTGTAATTAAGCCTCTGGAAAGGTGGTTTTTACCGCCAAGTTTAGATTTTCCCTTTAACCCACTGATGGTTTTGTACCTAGAAAGTAGAAAAGCAGGATAGACACCTGAAAATAATGCTACAAATAGCATAAGTGCTACTCCACCTACTAATACTTCAAAGTTAAAAACAGTGCTAAAGGTGTAGCTTTTGTCGGCATATTCTGAGAAGCCAGGAAGCATTAAGGCGATAAAGCCTAATGACAAAACTAAGGCTAGAAAAGACGATATAAATGCCTCAACCACAAACTGTTTAAAAACGGATTGTTTTTCAGCACCAAACACTTTTCTAAGTGCCACTTCTTTCAATCGCACTATATAATTGCCAACGGCGAAATTGGCATAGTTTACACAAGCGATCAGCAAGCAGAAAATTCCTATAATAGTTACAATAGTAATTAGTTCATTGTCGCCGCGAGCTTCTATTCCGTTGCCAGTGTCGAACGCTGGATTCAAATGAATATTTGTTAAGGCCTGTAGCCCTAGGTTGACTTCGGTTTCACCCATCTCATCATCTTTGGGCATGATGTCAGTCATTTTTTTAGCCACAACATTGGGGTCAGCCGTCGGGTCTAATTGAAAGAAGCTATTCATGTTTATATCAAACCAGGTTTTGGTCCTTCTTTCATTTTGTGCTGCCCATTGGGCGAATGGGAAAATAATTCTAGGGCGAATAGACGTATTTATGGGGAAGTCTTTGAAAATACCGATGACTTTGAGCGTTTGCTCTTCTTGTTCCTCCGATGATATCGTTATTTCTTGATTGGCAATATTTAAGCCTATTCCCAATCTTTCGGCAGTTGATCTAGATACCACCACAGACAAAGGATCTTTAAAATTGTTGGCGCTTCCAGAAAGGAATTCGACAGAAAACATGTCGAAAAAATCAGGATCTGCATAGTGTAAGCTTTCGGCCTGAAAATCAGCATTCACTTTTAGCAAAGTCGATCCGCTTTTATAACGCGTACCTTTTATGATTTCAGGAATTTGGTTGGGGAACTCTTCTCCCATAATGTAAGATGAGCCTGCGAAACTTTGCGATTGATCACCGTTCGACATGGTGGCGGTAGGTCGGTAGATATTGTCTCCGTGAGGATAGAAACCATCGTATGAATTTTCATCTGATACAAAGATGAAGGCGAGCCAGCATATGGAAATACCTAGAGCTAAGCCTACAATATTAAGGCTAGAATACCCTCTAGTCTTCCATAAAAACCTAAAGCCGGTTTTAAAATAGTTTTGAAAAAGCATAATGTTGTTGTTTTGAGTTTGAACTTTTATTCTCATGTACCGAAGGCACCTGAGTACTTCGAAAATGTATTTTCTTTGCGCGTAAGCCTGTCCTTTTTCAGCTATTCGCCATTGGTAGGCCTCATACAAATCACCTTCTACCTCTTCGACCAAATCGGTAGGACAGATGTATTGTAATAAATGAAGTGCCCACTTTGGGGGGCTCTTATAAGAGGCCATACTGTAATGATGTTTTTGGCACTAAAGACCACATTTGAGACCGTCGCTCTTGTAAATGGTGGGCAATTCTGTAACCACTTGTAGTACTTTGATAATACTTCTTTCTTTTGCCGCCACGTTCAGGGGTAGGTTCGCCAAACGAGGAGTTGACAAGACCTTTCTTTTCCAATCGTTTGAGTACAATATGGATGGCCGGTAAAGAGATGCTTTGTTTTACATGGGCTTCATAGACCTTGGCAATTTCTACACCATGACATTTTTCCTTCATCAAAACGATGACAAGGATGGTTTCCTCGAGAGATCCGAGTGACTGTTCGCTCATTTAATTAATAATTGTTTAAAATATAAAGACGAATATAATTAACAAATGTTAAAAAAATAAAAACCGACTCTTAAGAATCGGTTTTTTTGTTACTCAGTTAATGATTTCCTTTTACCAATTAGGCTTTGGTAAAGTATCGTAAACGTGCCATGGGCGTTCGCTTACCCAATGAAAGTCTCGATTAGTTAAATAGAAATTCTTTAGGTCGTAGGTCTTTAACTTCAGCGCGAGCGTATCTTGTTCAAGGACACCTTCCATTTGAAGACCATCTTCAAGTTTTTTATAGCGAACTGTGTATTCTTTACTTAAAGAATCCCTCCCAATAGTAAATGTAACCGTGGATTCAACAGTGTCTATTTTACTATTGAAATATCTACTACGATCGTTCATGAATATTGTCCTTGTGCTACCTGGTGCATCGAATATGACACGCTGCCACCTTTCTTTATCTGTCATAAGAGGAGGGATAGTATCACCATTTTTTACATAGTGTTCTACATCATACAAGCCGTATAGTGCAGATTTCGGCCGTAATTCACCGTATCTGGATCGACCGTCGACCCCTCTCTTTACATTGCTTTGAACAAATTGGAACACTAATAGAACTTGGATGAGCAGTAGAATGTAATTCTTAACAGGTGTTTTGAACATGGGTGGCCATGGTGTAGGGTTAACCGACTTCTGAAAAAGAAGTAGACCAAAAATCGCTTTTCGGTCAATCATGGCTACATAGAGCCCCATAATCATAAGCTGTGCGGAGAATAATTTTACTGGCACATCATAGGAAAGGTTAAGCATGAAAACATTAAACATTACACCGAATGTTACCATTCCTCCTAGGGTACGAGTTCTTCTGAAGAGCAGCAAGGTACCGGCTATTACTTCACTCATACCTGCATAAACAGAATATGTTTTAGAGGCTCCCATGAAAGTCCATAACAGTCCCATGGGCGAAGATTGACCGTAAGTTTTCAATAGTCTATCGATTCTTGGTGGAGACATTTGTAACCAATAAACCTTTATAAAACCATAGAAAAACATATAGTATACCAAGTAAAAGACTACTAGCAAAACGAACCAGCGCCAAACACGATGGTAATTTTTACGGCTTCTATCAATAGCTGACCATATAATGGTACCGATAACCGAAATGCCTAAAACACTTAATTTTTGTACCCAATCGTAGGTTTTATCTCCACTACCGGTAACTGGATTTGAGAAGCCTTCAATTCCTAGAATATTAGATCCTACGAATTGAGTTGTCCACGACCAGAAATCGGCAAAGGCCTGACCTAGCCAGAAACTGTTTAGTAAGTTTAAGGGCGTTGTAAACGGGAATGGTAAAATTAGTAGCGCGAAAAATAGGAACGCAAATCTGAACCCTATTTTTCTAAAAATGCTCCAATCTTCCTGAATGGCGATATTTGTTTCCATAGAAAAAATGATTTACATCGAAATTAATCGAAAATTCACCTCTTTTTAATACCGCTAAAAACATATAAAGTGTCAAAATTCTTTTTTAGGTTTGGCTATATTAAGTGATATGAAAACGAATAAATCTTCGAGAAATCTCCGATATTTTTTTGCTGAGCTGCTCATCTTAATTATCGGAATTACTGTCTCATTTGCTTTAAATGAGTATTGGCAAGGTAAAAGAGAGGAAAAACAGGAAAAATTACTCTTGACAAGCTTTAAAGATGATTTGATCAGGGATAGTACCGTTTTGAGTTTCGGTACCGATTTAATGGAAAGCCAAATAGAAGCCGCTCAGAAAATTATTACCATTAATCCCAATGATGTCCCTTTGGACAGTCTAAACCTCTATGCAGTTACGCTTCTGAGCTACGTTCCATTCAACCCGCAGAACATTACTTATGAAGAAATGAAGAGCCAAGGCAATACATATATTATTCAGAATGACACCTTGTCGAAAGAGATTATTGGGCTTTATGAAAGCTCCTATGCCAATATATCAGAGTGGTCTGATATTGATGGAGATCATGTAAAGAATAAGTTGATTAACTATACAATCAATAATTTTCCGTTTGCGCCGAATCTCAACTTTACGACACTTTCTCTAGCTAAGCAGAAAGCCTTTGTAAAATCTTTTAATAGTGATGAGTTTAAGCACCTGGTGCAATGGGGCTTGATTTATAAAAATGCGACAAAGGCTACGTTTGACAGTGCTTTAGTAAGCGTTCGATCAATTATTCAAGCAATAGATGACACCACGGGTGAGTAATCTACTTGCAGTAGTTTTTTATTAAGGCTAGCGTAAGCTCATCGTTTTTTTCTATTGACTTAGCCTTTTCAAAGTCTGCACAGGCGCCTGAAACACTATGAAATGAGGACTCGACTTTTGCCATTCCACGTCTCGCGAAAGCTTCATAATAATCAGGGTCCTGTTGTATAGCAATATCGAGGTATTCTATGGCAGCATCCCAATTCTCATACATATAGAATACTACACCTTTGTTAAAATTGGCTACGGGTAAATTGGGTTGAATTTTTAAGGCCCTATCAAAATCTTTAATTCCGGATGCGCCTGCACCACCTCTTACCCACGCAACACCTCTGCTGACGAGGAGTTGCACGTCATTCGGTCTTTGGTCCAGCACTCTGCTCAAATCCGTAATGGCATCATTGGCTTGTCCAAGCTTTACAAAGGATCGGCCTCTGAGTGCACTGGCATCTAGGTTTTCTGGGTCAACTTTCAGTAAGATATTAGTATCAAATATGGCGCCTTCATAGTTTTCCATTTCAAAAGAGCATCTGGCTCTGCCAAGGTATGCCTTGCGCGTGTTAAACTTCATTTGAATAAGCTTAGCATAGTCGTCATAAGCAGCTTCGAAGTTTTCGAGTTTTTCATTGGATAAGGCTCTGTTTGATAGCGCATATTTATCGTCAGGCTGAAGTTTAATTACACGATCATAAGCTGCAACAGCAGCCTCGAAGTCTCCGGCTTTCATAAATTCATCCGCTTCCTCTCTTGTGGCTGTCATGCTGCATGAGGATATAATAAGGCAAAGGGCTAGTAGAAGAAATGAATAAGTGCGCATACACAAATAAACTAAATAGTTAGTTTAAAATAGTTGTTTATGCTGAAAAAATTATCCTTTAAGCTGCGGAGGTTTGATTGATCCTAAGAAACTCTAATAACTACCATTGTATTTCCTCATAAACCATTCGGTTGAAATGAGTATAACCAGCAGTAAAAGAAGCCAAGGATTGTGAATGATTGGGTTAAGTCTTTCATTGGAACGAACAAGTGGCTTGGCATTAAGAGACTTTATTTCGTCAATAGCATTATCAGCATCCGCCATGATGTTAAATTCTCCGCCAGAATTGTTGGAGATATTTCTCAATAACTGGAAATCCGCAGTAAGATCGATGTCCTCAAGGGCCAATTTTTGTACAGCAAAAGTTCCGGACGCCACTTCCCGATTGCCACCTAAACTAGTAGATGCACTATAGTTGTATACGCCTGGTGCTAAACCATTAATTTTAAAATTCTCTGCCGGTGAGTTTACATAATTGTACTCTGTGGTCTCGTTATTATCATCTGTTAATTTCAAATCTATGTTGTAGTCATAGACTTTTTCGAAAAGCTCATTGTAAACTTCACTATTGAATTCAACTGATTCGCTTTCAAAATAACTTTCCGCGGTAGTATTAACACGGAAATTTCTTTTGTCATCCTTTGTTGCTAAATACTGAATTAGCTTTCCAAAAAGTTCGTTAAAAAGTGAAGGAGTTTCATGGAGGCCACTTTCTTGAAGTTTCCATTTCCAGATACCACTACCTGAAAGGACTGCGGATTTTCGTTCATCACCGTTGTAAATACTCAGTAGAGGTCTGTTTGTCTGGATGCTCCCAATCTTTTGATAAAGGTAAATGTTCGCGTTGTTCTTTAAAGTGAATTCCCCATAGGGAGCCCTTAGTGGAGGGTAATTTGCTGCGCGACTTAATAGGATGTCATCAATTTCGAAAAGTTCAAAATTAGGGTTCAAGTTAACACCCACAAGATCGGACTGGCCGAAACTCTGGTAGCTGATCACCGGGTTTTTAGTGTTTATAGGGTTAAGAGATCCGGTTCCTGTTATGTACCAGCTATTCGTTTCTTCAAGCCACTTGTTCAGCCAGATAGGCAAATCCGTTATTCCAGGCAGCTTGTGCATTATAATAAGGTCGAAAGGACCTTCTGGAACTTCTTCAGTAATACCACTTAGAAATACCTGAACTTCTGTTCCTTCTTTTTCTTCAATCAAACCTTTTAGAGCTTTCACATCCGGATGTGGTGCAGCTGCGGCAATAAGTATTTTTTGTTTGCTGTCTACGGTTTCAATAAAAGCACGTCGAGAATTATTAATGATAGTGCTCTCGCCAACTTGAGGTACAATATTTACTGTATAGGTCTCTACCCCAAGAACTTCAGTATCTAAAATGAATTCAAAACTATTTACTTGCTGATCACCTTTTAAGTTGACGCTTTCTGAAGAGACTAGCGCGCCATTCTTTCGGACTTCTAAAGTTACATTTTCACCCACAAAACCGTTATTGAATATGTCAACTTGAAGCGGGAATCTGTTGCCCTGATAAACTACCTTATTATAATTCAGTCTTTTAATACTCAAGTCTTGAGCAGGTATAGTGTCACCTACTCCCAAACTGTAAACAGGATAGTTTAATGTTAGAAATTGAGGAGAGCTGCCATAATTATGAATGCCATCGCTAACAAGAAGCGTAGCAACTAAATTTTGTTGCTCGAAATCTTGCCGAACGCTTTTTAGAATTCCATGAAGATTAGTTTTCTGCTGATCGAACTTTATGTCTTCTACATTCTCGTAATACTGTTCTGTACCACGGATCTTTACCGATAAATCTGATTGGCTTAAGCTAGAATAGAGATCAGAAAGTCTAGATTTTACCTCAAGGAAGGCCGTAGAATCATAACCATCTTTTGTAGAGGCCGAGTCATCGATAGCGAGCACTACTATCGGTTTTTCATCGAAAAAATCTATTTGATTTAAAAGAGGGCCAAGTAATAAAAAACAAATCAGCGAGATCAGGATAAACCGGAAAGCAAAAAGGAGTCGATTCGTCTTTTTTGACCAAGGCGTTTTTTTACTGTACAATAGAAACGCCATTCCAGCACCTACTAATAAGCAAATTGGAATTAGCCATGTGGATAATTCAGTTTGTAATGTAAGCTTAGCAATAAGAGTAGAAATGCCGTACAATGCGTAGAGTTGTAATTAAAAACCGGATAATGACATTATAACGCTTTACAACGTAAAGAGGTCATTAACCGATTCAAAAATTATAAATGAATTTTATGAGTGGCATCAAGTTAGCATACCGCCATCAACAACCAATGTTTGGCCAGTCATATACGTAGACATGTCTGAAGCCAAGAAAACGCATGCGTTGGCTACGTCATCAGGAGATCCACCTCTTTTTAAAGGAATGGCATCTCTCCAGCCTTGAACAGTTTTTTCATCTAAGGCATCTGTCATTTCTGTTTCAATAAATCCAGGAGCTACCGCATTGGAACGAATACCTCTTGAGCCAAGCTCTAAGGCAACTGACTTTGTGAAACCGATGATTCCCGCTTTAGAAGCAGCATAGTTAGCTTGACCAGCGTTTCCTTTTAGGCCTACTACCGAAGTGATATTAATGATAGAACCAGCACGCTGTTTCATCATGGTTCTTGTAGCAGCTTTTACCGTATTGAAACAAGATTTCAGGTTCACGTTAATTACGTCATCCCACATTTCTTCAGTCATTCTCATTAAGAGATTGTCTTTAGTAATACCAGCGTTGTTTACAATCACATCCAGTGCGCCAAACTCTGCTACTACATCTGCTATAAGTTGTTCAGCAGCTGCAAACTCTGCAGCATTCGATCTAAAACCTTTGATTTTAGTGCCAAATTGGCCCAATTCTGTTTCTAATGCCTGTCCTCTTTCAACACTTGAAAGATAGGTAAACGCAACATTTGCACCTTGTTGAGCATATGCTGTTGCTATCGCTTTGCCTATGCCTTTTGAGGCACCAGTTACTAAAGCTGTTTTTCCGTCTAAAAGACCCATAAAAATTATTTTGAAGTCAAAAATCTATGATTATGGAAATACTTCTCCACAATCAGGATTCAAATAAAACTAAAAGGATTAACTCCTACAATTCTAGTATTTTTTTGTCTTCGTATTTGGCTTAACTTTGCGGCTCTTCAAAACGAGAAAAAAATAATAGAAATATGGCAACAAAATACGATCTAATAGTCATTGGAAGTGGTCCTGGAGGATATGTAGCAGCGATTAGAGCATCTCAGCTTGGATTAAAAGTAGGAGTGGTAGAGCGCTCAGAATTAGGAGGAATTTGTTTGAACTGGGGGTGTATTCCTACCAAAGCTCTTTTGAAGAGTGCTCAGGTTTTTGAATACGTGCAACATGCTCAGGATTATGGAATTAAAATAGATGGTGCCGCTGTCGATTTTGATGGAATGATTAAAAGAAGTCGTGATGTAGCAGGCGGAATGAGCAAGGGGATTCAATTTCTATTCAAGAAAAATAAAATCGATCATATTGAAGGTTTTGGAAAACTGAAGGCTGGTAAAAAAGTGGAAGTAACTGCTGAAGACGGCTCTAAAGTAGATTATTCTGCTGATCATATTATAGTAGCTACCGGCGGTAGATCAAGAGAATTGCCGAACCTACCAATTGACGGTAAGAAAATAATAGGCTATCGCGAAGCGATGGTAATGGACAAACAACCAGAATCAATGGTTATAGTTGGTTCTGGAGCAATTGGCGTTGAGTTTGCTTATTTCTACAACTCAATCGGTACTAAAGTAACGGTGATTGAATACCAAGATCGTATTGTGCCTGTAGAGGATGTTGACGTTTCTAAGCAATTGGAAAGAACATACAAAAAAGCCAAAATGAAAATCATGACGAACTCTGAAGTTACGTCAGTAGATACAAAAGGCGCCAAATGTAAAGTTCACGTTAAGACTAAGAAAGGCGAAGAAGTTATTGAAGCAGATGTAGTACTTTCTGCAGTAGGCGTGTCTACAAACTTAGAAGGAATTGGTCTTGAAGATGTTGGCGTTGCTACTGATAAAGGCAAAGTATTGGTGGATGATTACTACAAAACCAATATCCCAGGTGTTTACGCCATTGGCGATATCGTTCATGGACCCGCTTTAGCTCACGTGGCATCAGCAGAAGGAATTATCTGTGTTGAGAAAATCCAAGGAATGAGTGTAGAGCCATTGGATTACAACAACATACCTGGTTGTACTTATTGTAGCCCAGAAATTGCTTCTGTAGGCTATACAGAACAAGCTGCTAAGGATGCTGGCTATGAAGTGAAGGTGGGTAAGTTCCCATTCTCTGCATCAGGTAAAGCAAAAGCTGCCGGAGCAAGCGACGGATTTGTGAAAGTAATATTCGATGCTAAATATGGCGAATGGCTCGGTGCTCACATGATTGGAGCCAATGTTACAGAGATGATCGCAGAAGTTGTAGCTGCCAGAAAACTGGAAACAACAGGTCACGAAATAATCAAGACAGTTCACCCGCATCCAACCATGTCGGAAGCAGTAATGGAAGCAGCCGCCGCCGCTTACGATGAAGTGATCCATCTTTAAAAAAGAAAGATTAAAATCGAAGCCCATTCTTATAGCGATAAGGATGGGCTTTTTGTTTTTTGAAGGGTGTAATTGAATTTTTTATCTCGGAATGAGGTGGTGTAAAACGCTTTAAACCAATAAGATATAAGTAGTTTAATGTCTCGCCACTATTTTTCAATAATGGCGAGACTAAGATTAATAACGACACCGTGCTTGACGACTGGCACAGCATCCAATGCGCAACCTAGGGCAAACTAAGCTGCTGATCAATTGCTAACCTCTATACGATCTAAACTCTCAAAATGGATGCGTACAAGGTTAATAATTTTACCTTTTTTAGCTGGGTTGTAATGGACAAGACATAAAATAGGCGTCTTGCTTTTACGACAAGACGCCATTTTTCAACCTAGGGCAAACTAGGTCCTGATCAATTGCTGAAAAGAATACGACGCCAAGTGTCAATTTGGATTTCAGATGATAGCTTTATGTTGCAGATTGATTAAATGTGGAGGCGAATATGATTTAGTAGGTTCGATATTTTTATTAATCTTTGCCAAATGAGGTCAGAACAAATCAACTTGCTCTTTTGGATGGGCTTGGTCCTAACTATAGTCGGTGTAGTAGCCATATTTATTATTGAAGTCGAAATGAGTGAATTCGAGCTTTATATCTCAAAAACTATCTTGTACCTATCTGGTCTTGGAACCTTGTGGTGTGGTTGGAAGAAGATTGATCATAAATTTCCGGGTAAAAACGAAAAAGATGCAAGTTGACATTACAACTCCCGCGCTGCTCTTTCCTGCCATTACGCTTTTGTTATTGGCATTTACCAATCGCTTTGTAGCACTGGCTACACTAGCCAGAGGGCTTAGGCAACGCTATAAAGAAACACCAGGCATGGAAGCGACTGTTCTGGGTCAGATTAAGAACTTAAAAACTCGGTTACTGCTTATCCGCAATATGCAAGCACTTGGAATAGCCAGTTTTTTCTGCTGCGTGCTCAGTATGGTACTTATGTATTTATCTAAACAAGTAATTGCCGATTATGTATTCGGTGCAAGCCTCTTTTTGTTACTTGGTTCCTTGATTCTTTCATTTATTGAGACTCAAATTTCCACTAAAGCACTAACTTTAGAGTTAAGTGATTTAGAGTCTAAAACCTCAGACAAGGTAGAATCCTGAATCGCTTTTAACATTAATTTCATTCTTTATTCAACGTATGGAGCGATTATGTAGTTGAATCTATGCAGTTTTACGACGCTTCTAATCTTTTAAAAACTTCTTAATCTTTTAAAAACATAAAAAATGATCTTCAAAACACATTTATTTTATCAAAAAACTTGTCTAGACAAGTTTTTTGTGTTAGTTTCGAGAAGATTTACCACCAAATATGGATTTCGGTAAGGCTCTCTTTCACCTTAATAATAACTTAGGCTACAACCTATATCGTGCTTACCTGCTTTTTCACAGGGAGTTGATACGGGCGCTCAAAGGGTATCAGATTACTCCAGAGCAGTGGCAGGTATTAATCATTTTATGGAATCATGGCAGCGTTACGCCAACTGAAATAAGTGGTGTAACGCTCCAGGATTTGCCATCCATCTCTAGAATGCTAGTGAGGATGGAAAAGAATGGATGGATACAAAGGGTTGTTAATAAGGAAGATGGACGCTCTTTTCATGTAGTACTGACTGAAAAGGGGAGAAAAAGCAAGAATGAAATGATTATTAAGTTGGATAATCACTTTGCTGGCTACTTACAAGAAGTGCCACGCGTTTTACATGATGAAATAAAACAGGAGCTCCAAAATTTGCGAGCACACTTAGGAGATTACACACCCAAAAAGTGACAGACGGTCCGGTCATTTAGGATGTTTGACATCACAATCTTCATATGTTTAGGTTATTAATGGAGATTACCGATGCGATGGACAGAAGGTCTATCGCATCGGGAATGACTTTAAAGAAATCTCTTGCACTTCCATGATAAGCCCTATACCTTCAAGGCCAAAATCATCATGCCTTCAATTCAATTCCGATTTACACTATTATTGATAACCGCCTTATGTTTTAGCTGTACTGCTAAAAAAACAAAGGATGAAAAAAGCCATGGGGCTTCTAAAGAAAATTTTATCTCCATTCCTAAAGGAGAGGTCAAAGCCTTCTACTCTTGGTCTGAAGATAGAGTCCCTATGGTTAGCGCTCATAGAGGAGGGCCATACCCCGGATTTCCCGAAAATGCCATTGCCACTTTCAATGAAGTTCTAAAATATACATCCGCTGTGGTCGAATGCGATATAGAAATGACTTCTGATTCGGTTCTAGTTATGATGCACGATAATTCACTTGACCGGACAACTAATGGAACTGGCTTAGTTAAAAATGTGACTTGGGAATACATTCAAACCTTAAAACTTGAAGATAATGATGGTGTGTTGACTGATTTTGAAGTTCCTACTTTAAAAGAAGTATTAGCTTGGTCAAAAGGCAAAGCTTTACTGACTTTGGATGTTAAAAGAGGAGTTCCTTTTCAGAAAGTGATTGAAGAAGTAAGAAGTGTTGGTGCTGAAGATTATTCTGCCATTATAACTTATAGCGCAAATGATGCGCAACTTGTTAATGAACTCGCACCTGAGTTAATGATTTCAGTGGGTATCGGAAATATGGATGCCTACAATGCGCATAAAAAATTAGGAATACCAGATAATAATATGATTGCCTTTACCGGTGTATCCGAACCAGACCCTTCATTATATCAGTTCTTACATGAAAAAGGTATTTATACTATTTTAGGGGTATTGGGAAACTTGGATAGAAAAGCCATGTCGAAAGGCGATTCGATTTATGCTGGTTTTGTAAATAGAGGTGCCGATATTCTTGCCACTGATAGGCCCATTGAGGCATCAAAAGTCTTAGAGGATTTAAAGCCCATAAGTAGTTCAAAGTCTAAATATTTCAAATAGTGATTGATTTAAGAAGTGATACATTGACGAAGCCGGGTCCCGGTATGCTGGATGCTATGATGTCCGCTGAGGTAGGTGATGATATGTTTGGGGAAGATCCTACGGTAACCGCTTTGGAAAAACGTGCAGCCGATATGTTTGGGATGGAAGCAGCGCTATACTGCGCTTCGGGTACCATGACCAATCAAATTGGTATTAGACTGCATACTACGCTTCAAGATGAAGTTATCTGTCACAAATATTCGCATATCTACCTTTATGAAAGCGGAGGCTTAATGTCCAATTCTGGAGTTTCAGTGCGACTTCTTGAAGGGGAACACGGTTTGATTAAGGCCGAAGATGTAAAAGCGGCAATTCAACCAGATGATATTCATGCACCCGTTTCACGTGTGGTATCGCTAGAGAATACCATGAACAAGGGCGGAGGAAGTTGCTATGATTTTGAAGAAATCTGGGCAATAAGAGAAACCTGTCATGAGCATGGCCTTGCACTTCACTTAGATGGTGCTCGTTTGTTCAATGCTTTAGTGGCAACTGGTCAGAAACCGAAGGCTTATGGCGAAGTGTTCGATACGATTTCAATTTGTCTGTCGAAAGGACTAGGTGCCCCAGTGGGATCTCTTCTGCTTGGTGGGCATGATGATATTAAACGATCTAAAAGGATACGAAAAGTAATGGGTGGTGCTTGGAGGCAAGCTGGATATATAGCCGCAGCAGGTCATTATGCGCTAGACCACAACATTGAAAGGTTAGTAGATGATCATGAAAGAGCTAAAAATATTGCCTCAGTACTAACCGATTTATCTTATGTTGAGGAAGTATATCCGTGTGAGACTAATATTCTAATTTTTAAACTGACTGATCAGTATACGAATGATGCTTTTTTAAAGAAGCTAGCAGATAATAATATCCACGCCTTTGGTTTTGGTCCACAACTAATTCGTTTTGTGACTCATTTAGACTTCACAGACGATCATATGACTAAATTAATCTCAGTTTTAAAAACACTCTAATATGAAACGGTTTATGCTGTTGGCGCTAGTATTGCTATTCGCAATAAGCTGCCAATCCAATAATAAAGAGGTTGTGGTAAAGAAATCTGAAGATATGGAAATTCTCTTTGTTGGAACCTACACTAAGAAAGAGGGACATGTAGATGGCCAAGGCGAAGGGATCTATATGTATGAAATGAATAAAAAAACAGGTGCATTACGCTATCTAGGTGTGTCTGATCAGATCACAAGCCCTTCTTATCTAGCTGTTCATGAAAATGGTAAATGGGTTTATGCTGTTAATGAATATGACGGTGGCGAAGAAAGTTTTGCTTCAGTAACTGCGCTAGAGTTTTCAGCAGAGGATAATAGCTTAAAGTACTTAAATGAGGTGAGTAGCATGGGGCAATACCCTTGTTACATTACAATTGACAATTCTGGTGGCTTTGTTATGGCGGCCAATTATGTAGGTGGGAGCGTAGTCCTTTATCCCATACAAGAAGACGGACTTTTATTGCCGCATAGTAGTTATAAAAAACATGAAGGAAGTTCTTCGCACCCTAGACAAGATGCGGCACATGCCCATCAAATTTTTCAGCACCCTACAAAGGATTGGGTTGCTGCAGTTGATCTGGGGGCAGACAGAATCTATGAGTATAAGTTAGATACACTATCATTGACATTGGATTATGTAGGTGATTTTCCAAATTCTCCTCGCATGTCAGGCCCTCGGCATATGGCATTGCACCCTACATTGGAAATAGGTTATATGCTAAATGAGCTAATTGGCACCGTTGAGGTTTTCCCTACCAATGATGAAGTTAGATTCAGACGAAGTCTTCAAATGATTTCAACGCAAGTAGAAGGAGATGAGCGAGAACCTGCAAGTGCGGCAATTAAGGTGCATCCTAATGGAAAATTCCTTTATGCTTCAAATAGAGGTGAGATTAATGAGATTGTAGTTTTTGCTATTGATGAAAGCGGCACTCTTTCAGTAGTGGGTAGGCAATCTACATTAGGAGAAATACCAAGGGACTTTGAAATAGATCCTTCAGGTAGATTTCTGCTTGCAGCGAACCAAAATACGAATACCATCGTGACATTCGCGATAGATCAAGAAACAGGAGCGCTAAGTGAAACAGGGTTTGTTGCTGAAGTACCTACTCCCGTTTGTTTGAAGTTTTGGACTGGGAATTAAACTCACTCGTAAGAAGTATGTTTATGCGTTTGAGTACCATTAATAATACCATTAAAAACTCTATCAAGAGAAGGAAACTCAGAAAATCAACAAATCTATCAAGATCAAATTTTTCATGAAAGATGCTTGGAAATTCAATTAGAGAAATCAAAAGGCTGAGTATGATAGCTAGCGATAGCAAAATAGAAAAGGAGATGTTGTGAAATACTTCTTTCAGTAGTTTAATTCTCAAAGGAGAATCGCTGTTTTTTTGGATTAAGCTATATAAGAGGACAAGTAGGTTGAGTAATAGTCCAATTAAAATTGAAGAGACTGTGATAAGTATATTAACTGTACTCTTATCGAGTTGAATCTCAATCACCGATAAGCCTAGTGCAGTTAAGAAGGGAAAAAATAAAAAGGTTATTAGGTCAATGGTACTCGGTCTCTTAGATTCCTCATGTTTTATTGTTTTGTAGTGTTCGATGATGATTCGAAGGATATTGACTTTTCCTTGCCCCTTTAAGAGTTTATTTATAGGTCGAAACTTCATTTTATACTCCTAAAGTCTCATCCAAAAGCCGGTTTGCTGCTGCGTCAATAGATTCAAACGTAGGGTTTCCAGAGGCGTCGAAATTTAATTCGTTATCAATGCTATAATATGGTCTAAACCTCATGTGGTCACTTAGGTCTATTACCCTTTTTTTGTTTCCTAATGTAGACTCTATATGTACCCTTGAATCTTCATCAAATCCCATCTTGCCTAATTCTTGAGCACTAAAGAAAGAGGACTCTTGGTCGTTGAGGAAACGTCTCACTTTCTTATTGGCGGGGATGAATCCACCTCTTTTTGTTAATTTAATTTCAACTTTAATATTATCGGAATCGTATTCTGCCTTTGCATCCTCATCCAAAATACGGTCAGCTAAATCCTCGGGAAGGCCATACTTTGAGATTGAAATACTTCCAAAATTTCCTTCGTCTATATATCTATTAATTAGTTCTTCCGGTATTGCGGCCTGAATATCTAATACAAGGTTGTTATAGCTCTCACGGTAAAAATTACGCATTGAATGTTCAAAAACTCCTTTTATTCCATTGATACCGGTCCTTTGAAGTATGAAAAAACCAATGTCGTAGTTACGTGGTGCACAAATCATGAAGTAATAAGGGCGTTGTTCAGTATCTGTAGTCTTTTTACGATAATTGACTTCTTGATTACGAATATTCTTTAAGTCTGCCGCGTAACCAAAAGAACCATATTCCATAATTCCAGAGATTCTTTCAGCATTAACTTTTATACTTTCATTAATTACTTCAAAGGTTCTTTGAGTGATGTTGTCTACTTTCATGTTAGTCAAAGAATCTGAAAACCTCAGAAAGGTATCGAGAAAGGATAAACTCTCGTCTTGGTCATTATAAAAGCTTCCAAGATTGATGTTTTCCTCACTTCCAAATTCTCTTACTGCGAATGAATAGATTTCTAATTGAATTTTTTCTGACATTTAGGTATGTTTATAGCTCGGTAATAATAGGAATTAAATACTTATTATTATCACCATTTGGGTAAAAGATGAAATATCAGTAACGGCTTTTTTGAAACCTTGTTTTTAACGCTTTAGCTTTATCAATTTACCGCTGGCCACGCTTTTCTTGGCAGCCTCCAAAATCTCCATGACAATAAGATTATTCTCAAGTGCTGATAAGTCGGTAGGTTGGGGGCTAAGCTCGCCTCGAACTACTGCAGCCAATAAACTAAAAGGGTCATTTAAAGGAGCTACTTTTCTAAGCTCTGTCAGGCTTACCTCGTCCTCATTATCTCCAAGCTTATATCGCAAAGTCGACCCATTATCTGCAATGATTTGACCTTCTTCGCCATAAACCTCCATGTCTTTTCTACTAATCGGCCAGTTCCAAGAAGCTTGAATGATCACTTGGGCTTTAGGGTATTTTAAGACAATTGTTGCCTCATCATCTACTTTTGGATAAAGCTCAGGTTTATTGGTTTGGGCTATGGCGAAGACAGATATTGGCCTTTCACCTTTCATAAGCCAAGTGGCCAAATTGGCACCATAACAACCGAAATCAGTTAATGCTCCTCCACCGTTCAAAACGGGATCGGTTAGCCAGTCAAGGAACTCTTTGTTAACACCAATTTCTTTAGGTCCTCGATGCCCATCGTGAACCACAATTTTTCTGATTTCGCCAATCATATTGTCCTGGTGTACCATTTCGTAGGCCTTGAAATTGCTTCCATACCATGTGGTTTCGTAATTGGTCAATAGATGAATGCCGTGCTTTTCTGCCAATCGTTGCATTTTTTGAGCGTGCTTTAGGCTTACGGCCAATGGCTTTTCAACCATAACGTGGATGCCTTTCGGTGCGAAGAACTCTACCACTGCCAAATGGTCGTAGATGGTGCCAAATGCGGTCACAGCTTCAGGTGTTTTATTCGCCATTAAGGCTTCCATAGAATCAAAGACTATATTCATGGAATAACCGTGCTGTTTGGCATATCGACTGGCCAAATCTTTATTAGGTTCTACGATTCCTACTATTTCTATATCACCAATCGCTTCTCTACCTAAAACCCAATGAACATGGGTATGTGTCAATCCTATTACCGCAACTTGCACCGGAACTGGCTTAGTTTGGCTGTTTGTGATTCCGATTGAAAGCATTGCGACGATAAATAAGATTAGTTTTTTCATAATCGAAGTTTCATCCTGATCTAGACGCCTCTTAGATAGAGTTTTATGATGCTTTGATGGTGATCCGCATGATAAATAGTGAAATACATCATTTCTCTCACCGTCACTTTTCCTAGAAGCGGGTGTGGAAAAACATATTTATCCATGTCTTTCCCCGACCAACTATCAAGCTTTTTGATAATCTTCTGAATAATCTCACGCTGCGTATTTACTAGTTTGGCAACATCCGAAAAGTTTACCCTACTTGGAGCATAGGCAGAAGGTGCCGGTTTAGTATTGTTAGCGAGTTGCTCTTGGTAGCGTTCCACTAGTTCTGGATAGCTTTTGCTTGGTCGGTTTGCTTTACCAAATTGCATTCCTATCATCATTTTAGGTATGCTAAGGCCATTTAGAATAGGTTTGGTGCTTTTAATCAAATGCTCAGCTTGTTGGCCCGCATTCCACTTACCGGGAGGTGCATAATCAAATTCATCTTCTGATAAGTCGCTTAAGAATTCTCCAAATTGCTTATAAGTCTCTTCAAGTTTGGCTCTTATTTCTACCCGGTTCATAGGTGAAAATTAGAGTATATGCGGTTACATCCCAAGAAATAATTTTCAAAATTAAAGCTCAGAACATAGGGGCTCATTTGTGTGTCAAAGCACTAAAAGCTCATGATTTCTCTGAATTTGATACTTTGCCTTCTTGAAACTTCAATTTCCTCGCCTCCTTTTAAGTAAACTTTCAATGTTCCACTAAACCAAGGTTCAATGCGTTCGACGAATTTCAGGTTTATGATTTGTTGGCGATTGGCTCTGAAAAAGGCTTCAGGGTCTAGCCGTGACTCCATGTAGTTCAATGACCTTGGAATCATGGGTTTTTGTTCCTTAAAATAGATGCGTGTATAACTTCCTAAGATTTCGAATACACTGATATCGGCTAAGGTAACAAACCAGCACTGCTCACCATCTTTTACAAATACTTGATTATGAAGTCCGAGCTGTTGACTTTTTGTACTCTCATTAAGCCGAACCTTTAGTTTTTGGGCTGCTCTTTCTAAGGCGAGGGCTAGGCGATCTTCTTTGATGGGCTTCTGAAGATAATCCAATGCATTGTGATCGAATGCTTTCATAGCATATTCGTCATATGCTGTAATAAAGATCACCTCTGGAACTTCCTCAAGTACCTCTAAAAGTTCAAAACCATCTTTATCAGGCATTTGAATATCTAGAAAAACGAGCGCTGGTTTTTTCTCTGCAATCAAAAGTTCAGCTTCTTCTGCGTTTTCAGCCTCACCAATTATTTGCACATCATTGAATGATTTTAATAGGTGTTTTAATTCCTGACGGGCCAGTTTAGAATCGTCTACAATAATGGCTTTCATGAAATCGGTATTTTAAGTGATGCAGTCACAGTATCGGTAGAGGAGTTTTCGAGTTGAAACTCTGCGTATTCTCCAAAAAGAATTTTCATTCTCTCAACAAGGTTTTTAATACCAATGCCTTCCCTTTTTTTCTTGTTGCCGAGCTGGCCAGTGTTTGTCACTTTAATGGTAAGCCATTGCTCCACTCTGCTTGATTCAACCCGAATAAAGCCACCTTTTTTCTGAATGGAAAGCCCGTGTTTGATGGCATTCTCTACCAGTAATTGAATGGCCATAGGTGGTATTTTCAGTGATTTTGTATTGTCATCAATATTAAAAACGTAGGCTAGCCGATCGTTGAACTGAATAGATTCCAATTGTAAATAGTCTCTTACAATTTCCATTTCTTCTTCAAGCGTTACTTTTTCAGAAGCGTTGAATTGAATGGAATAGCGTAATAAATCTGAAATATGAGTGACCATACTTCTTGCTCTATCCTGGTCCGTAAGAATTAATGAGCGAATATTATTTAGCGCATTAAACAAGAAGTGAGGATTGATCTGATTTTTTAAAATCATCAGTTCAGCTTCTTGAAGTGCTGATTTGAGCTCAAGCTTTTCAATTTCTCCTTTTCTTCCTTTTTGAATGGATTTGATGAGAATATAAATGGTAGACCAAAGGATGAGTACTGCAAACACACTAATGACATAACCAATAAAATTCACGAAGCTGAATTCGGTTAATCCTTCGATGGGTAAAAGCTGATAAATTAATAAGTGAATAATGGCTTGGGCAGCTATCGCCACGACCAATATGCTAGCCAAAACGCGTAAGGTTAGTGGCAGTAACTTGAGAGAAAGCCAGTTTTTCTTTTTAATGAAGAGTCTGAAAAAATGAGACCCTGTTAATAGCGTGATAAAAATGGTCAGTTGAATTAAAACGGCGGAGGTTGTTAGGCTTTCGGGACCACCAAAAACCACAAACATCGATAGGGAAAATACAGTGTATACTACCCAACCGATGGTTTGACAAAGCCAGTATATGATTTGCTTATTCATTAGCGTAAGAATGGTGGATAATTTAACATTAATCATCCACCATTCTGGAGTTTTATCTTAAAGGAATTTTTTCAACCAGCCGTAGAAGAATTCAGGATCGTCCCACATTATAAAGTGGTTGCCAATATCTGTCATGTCAACTGTCACGTTCGGATGCTTTTCATATTGGCCTTCGTAAATGGCTAAAGTGCTTTCCCTGGTACTACCAAAAGGTTTGTAGGCTACCCAAGCGCCTAAAACGAGGGTTGGCACTTTAATTTTCACCAATTCTTCTCTTATGTCTGTAGTATACATTTCGTACATCGACTGGGCTACGGTTGGGCTATCGCTGTCGGCACCCCATCCGGCGGCAATTTCGATCTTCTTTTCGTCTAAGATCATGCTCTGAAGCATCTGTTTTTGATAAGCTACCTTACTAGCTCTCGGTTGAGTTCCACTCGCAATCACCATGGCCTTCATTTGCTGAGCCATTTGCTTGGCCTGTTCTGGATTTTGTGCCTGCGGCATTTGAATGCTCGTTAAATAAGGGAGAGAGTCTACTATGACTAACTTTAAAGGAAGATCGGGTCTTTTAATGGCAATGTTTAGTGCCATAAATCCACCGAGGCTATGCCCCATAATAATCGGTTTATCTATGTTGTTTTCATCGATGTAGTCCAAAACCATGGCTTCAACTTGCTTAAAGAACCCTGCCTCTACATCGGCTAACGGAGCATTTCCGGCAAAACCAGGTAGCGTCATTACATGGTACTGGTAGCCTGATCCCATTTCAGCAATAGTTTCATCCCAAACAGATCCATCGCAAGTCAAGCCTGGAATCATAATGACTGCCTGACCTTGGCCAATCACTTTAGTTTTAATAGTCCCATTTACTGGATTGGCCTTTGCACTTGGAGCGACTAGCGCAAAGAATGTAAAGACCAGGATTATAGAGCGTGTTATGTTGTTGCTTTTCTTTTTCATGAGTTTTTGAATTTTGTTTAGTCAAACTTACGCTGCCTGTAGCCTAGAAATGAGTGTTTTTAAGGGAGCGGAAGAATTTCCTCGGGAGTGGAAACCTGTCAATAGCCCTCAGGTATGAAAAAGGATTAGCTCATAATTGATTTCCTAAACAAATATTTACTTAATTATTTTATATCCTAAACAAATGTTTTGTATACTTGCGTTAAGGTAATTAAAATCTATCATCATGAATCAGACATTGGGAGCACTTGAAGAGTTGATTCTCTTACTTGTTTTAAGAGAGCGAGAATCTTATGGCGCAGAGTTGGTTAAGCTTTACGAAGGTCATACTAATAAAACAATCACCTTACCCGCTGTAGTAATGGTGCTAAAGCGTCTGGAAAAAAAGAAGATGCTCAAATCATACACAGGAGAGCCTTCAGCCCAGCGGGGCGGTCGAAGGAAAGTAATGTATGAGGCTACTCAACTGGGTTATTATAGTGCAGAAGAGGCAGTAAAAACTAAAACCCAGATTTGGGATATGGTTCCTAAAATGTCTTAATGCCATCAAACGATCCTATAGCACCTTCGAAATTTGCAGAATGGTTGGTAAAACTTTTTTGTAGGAAAAGTTATGCCGAAGAAGTGCTAGGAGATATTCATGAAGTCTATTGCTGGAGGGTAGAAGAGAAGGGGAAGTCAATAGCGACTTTCTTCTATTTTTTGGATGCCTTTTCGGCGCTCCGACTCATGCGAATTCAAAATAAAACAACGGTCAAACTTAATTTTTTAGCTATGATTTCATTAAAGGTCACGCTTCGCTCGTTTAAGCGAAACAAATTTCAAACAGCTACCAACCTATTTGGCTTGGCCTGTGGGTTTATGGTGTTTCTCGCCATTTTTCAATATGTGTCTTTTGAAAAGAACTACGACAATTTTAATCAGTACCAAGCTGATTTATTCAGGGTAAATAGTACGCTCTTAAAGGATACCACTATGGTTTTTGAAACTGCCGAGAGTGTTCCGCCAGTCGGTCGAAGCGCCTACGAGCGTTTTCCTCAGGTAGTAGACTATTTTAAGCTTTATAATGCAGGACGCGCTAATAATTGCGTGATCAGCTTAGATGAAAGTGGTAGAAATTCTTTTAATGAGGATAAGGTTATGCATGCCACGCAAAATGCACCTAAACTACTCGATTTGAAACTGATTGAGGGCAATGCTCCATATGTTTTGGATCAGCCAAATGAAGTCATCATTTCTAAATCTCTCCAACGTAAATATTTCCAAGGTGCTTCTGCTATGGGTAAAACCATTGTTTATGACGATGATGATGGCGACGGAAACCATGAAATATTGACAGTTTCAGGGGTATTCGAAGATTATCCGGGAGACTCTCATTTAGCATTTGATATGCTAATCTCGTTCAAAACACTTTATACCCGCGAGGTAAGAAGAGATCAGTCCGCTAAGTTTCGATATGAGGAAGACTGGGGTGGCAATAATGATTTCCTCACTTATTTGAAACTATCTCCAGGGGCTGATCAGGCTTCAATTACAAAAATGTTGGAGACCAATATAAATGAACTGGTAACCTACCCAGGTTATGCTTTTAGCATTGAATTGAAGCCAATTAATGAGATTCATACTTCACCAACTATTAGGGAAGAAGTGAAAGCAGGTGCGGAATTAGAAAAACTAAATATCTTACTGATCTTAGGTGTATTTGTGTTGGTACTCGCTTGGGTCAACTTTATCAACCTAACAACAGCAACAGCTTTAGGAAGAGCCAAAGAAACTGGTATGAGAAAAGTGCTTGGTGGAACCCGTAAGCAACTTGTTTGGCAATTTCTTTTTGAGTCCGTTTTTATTGGCTTTTTAGCTTTCCTTCTAGGTTTAGTATTCTTCAATATAGCTTTTCCATACTTCAATGATTTCTTACCTGTCTCTGAAAAATGGCATTTGTTTAAAACCCCATCTACAGTTTTAATAGTTGGCAGCATTGTTTTGGTATCTGGGTTACTCGCAGGAGTGTATCCAGCGCTTGTTTTGTCAGGGTTTAAACCTGTAACGGTATTGAAAGGCGTATTCAAAACTTCGGGCAATGGACTTATGGTAAGAAAAGGACTCGTAATACTTCAAGCGGGTATTTCAGTTTTCCTAATTACTGGTTTACTGACGATCGTAAAACAGGTAAACTATATGATCAATAATGATTTGGGTATGGAACCTGAACAAGTTTTGGTGATCGCCGAACCGGGAAACCTGAACATGATGCCTGATGACGACAGGGACTATAAATCGCTTTTCAAATCGCTGTTGTCAGAAAAGTCAACCGTTAGGAATTATGC
The DNA here is from genome assembly GCF_049099775.1 of Roseivirga sp. Classification (GTDB taxonomy): domain Bacteria; phylum Bacteroidota; class Bacteroidia; order Cytophagales; family Cyclobacteriaceae; genus Roseivirga. Next base: position 555,124 of record NZ_JAGDZM010000007.1, read on the forward strand.
TGTTACTGATGCTTTGCCGGGAAGCGTGCTTAGAAAAAGTAAGGATATCAATCTTACCGAAGTTGAGGAAAATGAGGTGGAGGCAAAGGCTATATATGTTGAGTACGATTACTTCAGTTTGTTAGAAATACCATTTGTGGCAGGACGTGACTTTAGAAATACTGTGACAGATGAAAAATCTGTGATTCTTAATGAATCGGCAGTAGCAGCTTTAGGGCTTTCGAGTGCTGATGAAGCGCTAAACCAGCGACTTTACGACGGGAATGAATGGGTAAATATCATTGGCGTGATTTCCGATTACCACCACACTAATTTGAAAAACGCAGTGGTACCAATGATTGTGAGTACGAGAAGCAGAGGCTTAGATTTCCATATGATTAAGCTATCTGGTGGAGAACTTAGAAAGAATCTTGCTGAAATTGAGATTGTTTTTAACCAAGTTTTCCCAGGAAACCCTTTCGATTACTTCTTTCTGGATGCCCACTTTGTGGAAAACTATGAGCAGGAGCAACGGTTTGGAAGATCGTTTGGCTTTTTTGCTATCATCGCCATTCTAATTGCTAGCATAGGCTTATATAGTCTTTCTTCTTTTATCACAGTGTCTAGAAGTAAGGAAATAGGCATACGTAAAGTGCTTGGGGCAAAGGCATCGAGTATTGTGAATCATTTAAATAAAGACTTCCTCATTCTTGTACTGATAGCCTCTATTGTAGCTACTCCTTTATCGCTTTGGGCGGTAGAAAATTGGCTTACATCCTTTCCATATAGAATATCGGTAGGAATGCTATTGATTTTAGGGCCTAGTTTAGCCATTCTTTTCATTAGTATAGCTAGTGTTAGTATCAAAACAATTGCCGCTTCAAAAGTAAATCCTATCAGACTTTTACAACGAGAATAAATTTTTAGCGGCAGTGCGATGAATTCTTCTTCATCGCTCTTCATTTATACGTCAACATTCCTAATTTCATGGAATGGACTTTTCCTCAAAACCTCTGGCAGAACGTATCCGCCCACAATCGCTCGATGACTTAATAGGTCAAGAACATTTGGTGGGTAAAAATGGTGTGCTTCGCCGCGCCATAGAGTCAGGAAGTATTCCGTCGATGATTCTTTGGGGGCCTCCTGGAGTGGGAAAAACTACCATTGCTAACATTATTGCCAACGCTGTAAAAGCCCCGTTTTTCACATTAAGTGCTATTAGTTCTGGTGTAAAGGAAATACGTGAGGTTATACAGAGGGCAAAATTTCAGTCTAATACCATTCTTTTTATTGACGAGATTCATCGGTTTAATAAAGGTCAGCAGGATGCTCTGCTTGGTGCTGTAGAAAAAGGAGATATTACTTTAATTGGGGCTACTACCGAGAATCCATCCTTTGAAGTGAATTCAGCCCTTTTATCGAGATCGCAGGTTTATACTTTAAAAAACCTATCGAAAGAAGACCTTACCCGCTTGGTAGAGTTGGCTTTAGAAAAAGACGATATCCTTAAAAAGAAAAAAGTAACCTTAAAAGAAACTCAAGCCCTCTTCAATATTTCAGGAGGTGATGCTCGGAAGTTACTCAACCTATTGGATTTAGTTGTTGAGAATATAGGTGGAGGAGAAGTCACGATTACCGATGATCAGGTCGTAAATATTGCGCAGCAACGCGTGGCTACTTATGATAAATCCGGTGATCAGCATTACGATATAATCTCTGCATTTATAAAGTCCATACGGGGTAGCGATCCCAATGCGGCAGTCTATTATTTGGCGAGAATGATTGAAGGCGGTGAAGATGTAAAATTCATTGCACGCCGATTGGTGATTCTGGCTTCTGAAGATATTGGTAATGCTAACCCAACTGCATTAGTGATTGCGACCAACGCTTTTCAAGCCGTTAATATGATTGGCTACCCTGAAGGAAGAATTATTCTTTCTCAAGCCGTTACTTATTTAGCATCCTCACCTAAGAGTAATGCAGCATATATGGCGATTAACCATGCGCAAAACTTAGTAAAGAAAACGGGTGATTTGCCAGTGCCCTTACCCATAAGAAATGCACCAACGAAATTGATGAAAGAAGAGGGGTATGGGAAAGGTTATAAATATTCGCATGACTTTCCTGGAAACTTTGTCAGCCAAGAATTTTTACCAAATGAGATTAAAGGAACTACCCTTTACGACCCTGGGAAAAATGCACGAGAAGAAGAAATGCGCAAACGCTTAAAAGCGATGTGGAAAGGGAAGTATGGCTACTAGGTTTTAATTGATCTCCTCAATTCCCCCTTAACAGCTTAATTTTTAAGGTTTGAAGTTCACCCTTATCCTCAAGTTCGAGCGATTGTGAGGAAAGTTTAAAGTCAAAACCAGTCTTCGTGTTGCCTTTATCGCTAATTAGCCAAATCCAATTAGAGTGTGCCTCTATATGCCATATGCCCGTCTCGATTCGCTTTCCATTTTCATCATACTTTTTGAAACGACGGTCCCAACCAAAATAAATTGATCCAAACTCAAGAAAGTCGTCCGTGGGAGGGTGATCATCGTTATTCGAGTTTATGTTTTGCGATTCAATAGCCCAGTTACCTACGATAATGTCCCATGGGGCAAGTGGTTTTTTATCAGCTTTTATGAGAGTCACTTTTACCAGGGTTTCCATTTCTAGCCGCTCCCAAGTCATCCCATTCTTAGTCATAGTCACATTAAAAGCACCAAATTCATCAACTATGCCTTGGCTGGCTTGTAAGAGTTTTTTAGTGCCACTATCATAATTGAAGCTTCCATCGAAATTCTGTACCCAACCATTTCCGCTCGTCATTGAGCCATCGGCAAGTAATTGAAACCACTTTGCAGTAGGAGTAAGCTTTTCTTCACCTACAGTTACTTCCGTTACTTCCCATAAACCTACAACTGGTGCAGGTGAGTTTTCATAGTTGCCAGTCTTCAAATTAGCAATATCGGAATAGCTCTGTCCTTTTAATGCACCTAATAGAAGGAAAAGGATAAAACTCAAGACATTAATACGTCGCTTCATAACATAAAACTATAGTCTTAGGTGAAGATACCTAAGTTAAAGATCAAAAAATATTTATCTTCGGTCCTTATAAAGCGTGTATTATGAAGAATTTACTTGGGTACCTAATTGCGATGCTTGTTTTCTCAAGTTGCCAACCCAATACAGAGTCAGTAGGAATAGAGGTGTCTATAGATACCTTAACTATTGCTCGTCATATGGAAATTTTGGCTTCTGATGAGTTTATGGGTCGAAAACCTTTTACTGAAGGGGAAGAGAAAACGATCTATTATCTAGAATCTGAGTTAAAAGCAATGGGCTTAAAGCCGGGGAACGGTGATAGTTATTTTCAAGATGTTCCATTGGTGGAGATCACCGGAAAGCAATCGCCTAACGTGGTATTCGACGTAAATGATTCTGAAAACGATTTTAGATTTAAAACTGGACCTGATGCAGTAATCTATACGCAGCAAGTTGAGGAGCTTGCACTAGTATTTCAGTCGAATGTGGTATTTGCGGGGTACGGCATTGTGGCACCAGAATACGGTTGGAATGACTATGAGGGCATGGATGTAACGGGTAAAACCGTAATTGTTTTGGTAAATGACCCTGGTTTTGGTTCGGGAGATAGTACTTTGTTTAAAGGAGACGAGATGACTTATTATGGTCGCTGGACTTATAAATATGAGGAAGCTGCTCGGCAGGGGGCTGCTGCTGTAATGATCGTTCATGAAACAGTTCCTGCAGGATATCCGTGGATGGTGGTTGAAAGTTCTTGGACTGGTGCCAAGCTAAATTTAGATGATCCTAACCCTCCTTATATGTGTGCCTTACAAGGCTGGATTACGAGGAGTTCTGCTGTGCAGCTGTTCCAAAGCGCTGGTATTAAGAATTATGCGCAGATGGCGAGAAATAAAGATTTCAAACCCGTTGATATGAATATGAAATTCAGCGGAGGCGTGGTAAATGAAATTAAGAAAGACATGTCTAGAAATGTGGTGGCTATGATTGAAGGTAGTACACGACCAGATGAGTATATTATTTATTCCGGGCATTGGGATCACCTTGGGGTAGGTTCTCCTATTGATGGAGATTCTATTTACAATGGCGCTCATGATAATGCTACTGGTGTTACGGGTATTTTGACTATCGCTGAGACCTTTTCAAAATTAGAAACTAAACCAGAACGCTCTGTCGTTTTTCTTTTCGTTACGGCTGAAGAGCAAGGTCTTCTTGGTTCGGCTTATTACGGTCAAAACCCAATTTTCCCACCAAACCAATCCGTAGCAAATATCAATATTGACGGATTACCAGCATATGGTGAAATGAAAGACTTGACGATAACTGGGTATGGGCAATCGGAACTTGATAAATACGCTACCGCCGAAGCGAAGAAGCAAGGGCGTTATGTCATTCCTGATCCTGATCCAGGGAAAGGTTATTTCTTCCGGTCGGATCATTTCAATTTCGCGAAGATTGGTATTCCTGCACTTTATGCATCGGGTTCTTATGAATCAATGGAAAAAGGCGTCGAATTTATTGATGGGAAGACTCAAGAATATTTAGCAGTGAAATATCACCAGCCTCAAGACAATTATTTACCAGAGGAATGGGATTTGAAAGGTATTGCTCAGGATGCGAAACTCTTATTTAATGTGGGTTACAAGTTGGCCAACGAGACTTATTTTCCTCAGTGGAATGAAGGTTCTGAATTTAAGGCCAAGCGTGATACGGACATGGGTATGCGTAAGAAGTAATTTAGAGTTTAAACTTCAAAAATAACTTCAGTATTAGGTACTCTGAATCTTTCAGAATAGATACCGCCTTCAGCAGCAGGTCCACAGCCGATAACCATAACTACTTCAGCTTTTCGTGGTAGGTTCAAGAATGACTTTATGCGTTTGGCGTCCATGCCTTCCATTGGGCAGGTGTCATAGCCCTCAGCTTTCATGCTCATCATGAAGTTTTGAGCCGCTAGTGCTGCACTTTTATGTACCGATATTCTGATGTCTGCCCTATTCCCATGCCTTACCATTGGGCCATTTAAACCCGCGAAAAAATAGAAAATCTTTTTTCCAACGCCCCAAAGGTCGAACCAATCCGTCCAGTAATATTTAGGAATAAGGTTCTTGTAATAATTCATGGCCCTTTTCGCAGTTTTGGAATTGGGATCGGGATAAACGCGATTCATTTCTGCTACAAGTGCCAGTTGTCTTTTTTTCCAAAGATCTCTTCTGCCAACCACCACCACAAGTTCTCGCGAAGTTTTAGCTGCCTTTTGGTTCATGCACATCCAAGCTACTTTTTTAAGCGCCTCAGGCGATTTAATTCGGTAGAATTCCCAGAGTTGCATATTACTACTATTGGGCGCTAATATGCCGCGCTCGATACTCCTTTTGACGGCATCATGATCGAATGGCAATTCTGCATCATAGATACGGACAGATCGTCGTTCTTGAACTAATTGATCGAATTGTGCGGCAGACTCTTTCATGTTAATAAATGGCAGGGATAAGCGTTTGAGACAAGATAACCAAGAGTATAATGGCTATAACGTTCAATAAAATTCCTGCTCTCATCATGTCTTTTATCCTTACCATACCACTGGAAAAGACAATAGCGTTTGGAGGTGTTGAGATAGGCATCATAAAGGCATAACTGGCAGCTAGCGTCACGGGCATAGTCAGATACATAGGATTAATGTTCAAGCTGACAGATATTCCAATGACCACCGGTATGAAAATCACGGCTAAAGCTACATTACTCATCAGTTCAGTCATAAATAGCATAAAAGCGATGAGTCCTGCGATCAGTAGGATAGAGTTTATGTCTCCATTTCCGGCAATTGATTCGCCAACGATCTGAACTATATCAGATTTTTCCATGGCTTTGGCCAAGGTAAGTCCGCCACCAAATAATAAGAGTATGCCCCAAGGGAGTTTCGAAGTATACTCCCATTCCATGAGGTACTGACCTTTTTTGATATCTAAAGGGGTAATAAACATTAAAATACCGCCCGCCATGGCTATAATTGAATCGTTCAGCAAGTTAGTGTCGAACCAATTATTAATGCTTCCTCGTAATATCCATGCCAATGCTGTAGATATAAAAATGATTGCGACTCTCTTTTCGGCCTTACTTATTTTTCCGAGGGCGATGAGCTGGTCTTCAATCACCTGTGCTGATTCAGAGAGTCGGTCTAGTTTACTTGGATACATCACCCGAGTTATGAGCAGGTAGGTGACCGTTAGCATGATAAGGCATATTGGTAAGCCTACTGTTAAATATTTAGCAAAGGTGACTTCCACCTCGAGCATATCGTTCATAAACCCTACCCATGCTACATTGGGTGGGGTACCTATAATGGTAGCTGTTCCGCCGATATTCGCGGCGTAGGCTATGCCTAACATTAAGGATAAAGCGAATCTTTTTTGACCTTTCCCTGAGTCATTATTTATACCTAAAAGGTTTGTGATGGAAATGGCGATGGGTAGCATCATAACGGTGGTGGCCGTATTGCTGATCCACATAGAGATAAATGCGGTGGTAACCATAAACCCTAAAACAATGCCATTAGGGTTAGTGCCTGTAAGTTTAATTAGGTTAAGGGCTATTCGTTTATGCAGATTGTGTCGTTCCATGGCCAATCCCAATAGAAATCCACCCATAAAAAGGAAGATGATCTTATTAGCATATGGTGCTGTAGCTTCATCAACAGTAAAGACACCTGTAAGAGGAAATAGAATTATGGGAAGAAGTGCAGTAACCGCTATAGGAGCCGCTTCAGTTACCCACCAAACAACCATCCAAACGGCAGCGGCAATTACTTTCCAAGCCAAGGGATTCAAGGCTGTTTCAGGACTCCAAAGCAGGATTAGAAAAAATAATAAGGGCCCGGTAATTAGCCCAAAGACTTTTGCCCCACGAAACTCAGGTTGTTTCAATACTTTTTGATTTTATTACAGTTCGTTAATGGTAATATTTCAGTCATCAACTTTTTAGACGCTTACTTTACCCAAAAGATAAAGGAATGAAAAGAATTATCATATGTCTGCTGGCTTTAACGGTAATTTCATTTGTGGCGACTTGAGGAAAGTTTGGACTATACGATATTTAATAAAAGAGCTTATTAAAGGCTGGGCAGAAATAGCAGATGTATTAGATACGGCGTAAATGATAAAATTGCGTGATCATTTACCACTTATAGCAGAAATTTTCACCACCAATAAATAGAAAAAGCCCCTAATTCAGGGGCTTTTTCATCTTCAACCTTAAAATACTAAAAACTAACTAACTACTTTTAAATCTGTTAATAGTAGAATTTAATTCTGATCAACAACTCAAATCTCCTCAATTTTAGAATTAACTTCTGCCTATAAGACGCAAGGTGAAAGAAAATAGTTTCGTTTAGTTGAGATATTTTTGGTTAAAAACTGTTAAACGTGGGCTTAGGAGAATTCTGGCATATTCAGGATTGGGAAAAGGCAGTTTCTTGATCATTATTCCTTTTGTTGAAGCCGTTTTATATTCTATTTTTGCCTCAAATTTAAACCCACTACCATGAGTGTTTTAGTGAATAAGGATTCGAAGGTGATTGTACAAGGATTTACAGGTTCTGAAGGTACGTTTCACGCAGGTCAAATGATTGAGTATGGAACCAATGTAGTTGGTGGCGTAACTCCAGGTAAAGGAGGTCAATCACACTTAGATAGACCAGTTTTCAATACAGTTGAAGATGCCGTTGAGCAAGCTGGCGCTAATGTGTCTATCATATTTGTACCACCTGCATTTGCAGCTGATGCCATCATGGAAGCAGCCGATGCGGGAATTAAGGTGATCATTGCTATTACGGAAGGAATTCCTGTAAAGGATATGATTCACGCTAAAGAATATATTAAGAACAAGGATGTTACGCTTGTGGGACCTAACTGTCCAGGAGTGATTACTCCGGGAGAGGCTAAAGTTGGTATTATGCCAGGTTTTGTTTTCGAAAAGGGTAGAGTAGGACTTGTTTCTAAATCTGGAACATTGACATATGAGGCTGCTGATCAGCTGGCTAAAGCAGGTTTAGGAATTTCTACTGCTATCGGAATTGGTGGTGATCCAATCATCGGTACGCCAACAAAAGATGCCGTTCAGTTATTAATGGAAGATCCTGAAACTGATGCTATTGTAATGATTGGCGAAATTGGTGGTAACTACGAGGCACAAGCCGCAAAGTACATTCAAGAAACGGGTAATAAGAAGCCTGTTGTAGGGTTTATTGCCGGACAAACTGCACCTCCGGGTAGAAGAATGGGACATGCCGGCGCTATTATTGGTGGTGCTGAAGATACTGCTGAAGCTAAAATGAGAATTATGGCCGAATGTGGTATTCACGTTGCTAAATCTCCTGCAGATATTGGAGAAACAATGGCTAACGTATTGAAGGGATAATCTAATACTAGATAAAATTAAAGCCCTTTCTGAGTAAATCAGAAAGGGCTTTTTTGATTTAAAATATAAGTATCAAACTTATTACTACAATCAAGAGTAGTAGTTCGAACTGTTCAGATACCTTTTGTATGGCCTTTGAAATTTGATTCATGATGGCAAGTTTTGGTTGTCAATTTTTTTGAAAAAAGTGTGTGTTTATTTTCATTTTGTAGAATTGGAGGTCGTCATCTACGACCTCCTATTCCAAGAGACTCAACTAAATCAGACTACTATTGAATCTTACTGACACTTCAAAATTGTGACTTTATCGTGCAGTGGACAATACCCAGAAATGGGTATTTTAATCTACACTTCATTTCACACGCTGTTACCTTGATAGTGTAATCGTGTAATTCCCAGGAATTCCGAAAGCACTGTTCTGATCGTTTTTCAAAAACCTAAATACAATTTGAGTTTCTGATAGGTTAGTAATGGTGATTTCCTTGCCGCTACCTGTTGTTACCATATTGTCGGTAGTTCCTACCCATTCCCAAGTACCTGACGCTGGAAATAATTCTCCTGCATTAAGTGTTGTATAAGTAGCGTCTCCAATCGTTAGAGAAAATCCTTGATACCTATCAGAAACATCAACTTGATCGAGGGTGATTGACCCTCCATTGGCGATAGACCAACTTGTTTCTAAGAGCTGTTCTGCTATCTCTTGAGGTGTAAGCTCTGGAGTATCATCACCTCCGCAGGAGGTGATGAATACAAGTAACAGGTAGCTCAAAAGAACCATGGAAACATTGCTTGAGGCATTTTTATCCGTTTTTATTCTCATGAGTCTTTTATTTAATGATGAGTAACTTTTTAACTACAGTACCTTTTTCAGAGCTAACTCTTACCAGATAAGAACCTGCCGGGTAATTACCCACATCTACTCTTACTTTTGGCACTCGGACGTTGTTCATTTGCCAAACTGACTTACCATTCATATTAACAATCGTAAGATTAGGTTGAGATTGAGGAATTTCGCTCAAGTCAATAGTGACATAGTTTTGTGCTGGGTTCGGATAGAGTTTAACTTCATCTTCATCAAGCACTTCATCGTCAATAGCGGTAACTATTGTTGCTTCACCAGTGATACTAATTCGAGTCTCACCTACGGTAGATTGCATCACAATTTCTCCTGCATATACTCGGGCCTCACTTGGTGTAAATGTTACTACAACATCGCTAGTGCTTCCTACGGCAACAGTAAATGAGGTCATATCAGCAGCATAGCCATCAGGCAATACAATGCTGGTAACTTCAATATCCGTGTCTCCATTATTATCCACTGTAAAGGTTTGAGTAGCCGTTTCTGCAATATCTATCAGGTCGAATACTAAACCTTCAATATTAGCTATGCTTGGCTCATCTACATTATTCACATTTAAGGTTAAAGCTTTATCAAAGCTTGCTCCACTAGCATCCGTAGAAGTTAATAGAAGCGTGTATGTTGAATTAGTCTCAAAATCTATTTCCGAAGCAGTTATCAAACCTGCTGCATCAATTCCAAATGAGTCATTATCATCAACGCCCGCTTTTAAACTATAAGTGAACGTATCACCTTCGTCTTCATCAGTACTAGAAAGCGAACCTATCAAGGTGCCAACTGGCTGGTTTTCATCTATTGTGCTAGAAGTGATGGAAATATCGCTAGGTGCCTCGTTCACATTAGTAACTGCAATAGTCAGCGCTTCTTCATACGATAAACCGCCAGCATCTTCAGTTTTTACCCTTACTGAATAGCTGTTTGTTATTTCAAAATTGAAACTGTTTTTAGCCACGAGCTTACCATCGGTAATTTGGAAGCTATCATTGTTGGTGTCTCCAGTTCCTGATGTTAAACTCAAAGTGAATGAATCATCTGCGTCTGGATCGGTTGTTGAAAGCGTTCCAACTTCAGCAGAGGAACCTGCATTTTCGGCAATTGTCAATCCGCTACTACTTATATCAGTAGGTGCTTCATTGATATTATTGACCGTTATGCTAAATGATTTCGCTAAAGAAGCTCCTGCTCCATCGGTTGTTTGAATAATAACATTTAGCGTTTCATTGGCCTCAAAATTAATAGTAGCGTTTGTCACCAATTCATCTCCGTTAATAGTAAAGAGATCATTATTAGTGCTACTTGAACCCTCAACAAATGAATAAGTAAAGGAATCACCTGCATCTACATCTGTTGTACTAAGAGTGCCTAAAGTTGTGCCTAAAGCTATATTCTCATTAATAGAATTTGCTGATAGGCTTAGCTCAGTTGGCGTGTCATTCGTATTGACTACAGTCAATAATACATTGTCAGATACTGTTGCTCCAGATGGGTCAGTTGCTGTTACTACAATTTCGACAGTCCCTACATCATTATTTGAAGGAGTTCCGGTAAAACGATTTGTAGTTGGGCTGAAGCTTAACCAATCGGCCCCAGTAAATGCAGCCGATAAGGTGAGTGCATCGCCGTCCACATCAGTAAAGGAACTGATATCAACTAATGAGCTCAATAAATTGTCTTCGGACACCTCAATATCTGAAATAGGCGAGCTTAGAACAGGTGCATCATTAATGTTAACTACTGTTAGGCTATACCCTTGTCGTACTGAACCTCCATTTCCATCATCGGCAGTAATAAAGAATTCTATGCTACCAACATCATTATTGTCAGGTTGGCCTTTTAGATTCCCATTTTCAATTGATAACCAATCTGGATTGTTGTCTAAGGTGTAGCTCAGCTCATCTTCATCAACATCAGTAAATAAACCAGTTATTGCTTCTGTATACTCACTATCCTCAGTGGCGGAAGCAACACTAGTACTGACGACCATTGGTGCGTCATTTACGGAAGATACATTTACTAAGAAATCCTGTTTCACATCGAATTCGCCATCATTAATATTGATTGTAATTGTTACTTGGCCTGATGCATTTACAATGGTATTGGCACTAATTAGCACCCCTGATTGACTTTCTGATAGACTTATCGCAGATGCTTCAATTATTGATTCATCCGATGATGTAGCTGTAAAAGTCAAATTATTCAGGTCAGTGTCAATATCCGTGAAAGACATGAAGAGATCAGAAAGCACACCATCTTCTTGAATGTTCTGTGCATCTAATGCCGATAATGTTGGCGCATCATTTACAGCACTAACATTAACATCGAAAGTTGTGAATGATGATTTGTTGTTAGCACTTGCAATTAGGAAAACACTTTCATTTCCATTGTAATTCTCAGATGAGGAGATGACCAAGTTTGTACCTACGATTTCTGCAGAAAGACTGTTTAATCCTCCAACGGTATAACTGAATACTGCATTGGCATCTCCAGTATCGGTGAATACACTGCTCAAGTCAATGGTTGTAGAAACAAAATCCTCTTGAAGAGAGAGGTCATCGATTGCGATTGCAGTGATATCAGAACTGTTAGCCTTTATGCTAAAAGTTACAGTTTGCTCGACCGAAAATTCTCCATCGCTAACATTGAATACCACATCTTCAGTACCGGTTTGTCCCTGAATAGGAGTAACGGTTAAGTTGTCGTTTTCTATGGCAAAAGTAAATAGGTTGCCACTAGAGCTCTCCGTAATAACCAATTCCGCATCTGATGTTTCTATGTCTTCGAAATACTCCCCTAAATCCATTACATAAGCAGGTTGAACATCAACAACATTCTGTGCTGGTATGCTTGCCGTTGAAATAGGAGCATCATTTACTGGATTCACAACAAGTTTGAATGTCTCTACCTCGGAAATGGAAGTATTTGTTCCCAATCTGTCGTCGGCAGTTACACTAAAGGTGACTGTTCCACTATAATTGTTGTTGGGCGTTACACTTAAGCTATTACCGTTAGTTGATACCGTTGCTACACCTGGAATGTCTGGTGTTACAGTATATGTAAACAATGGAACCGTCGCATCTACATCTGTTGCGGCTAACGTATATGTGAAAACATTGTCTTCATCAATTGCCTGATCGTCTATTAATACCATTACGGGTTGATCGTTGACAGGTGCAATCTCAACATCGAAAGTTTCGAATTTAGAGTAAAGCTCAGTAGTACCTTCTTCTTCGACTAATACAGTAATACTCGCATTACCATTAAAGTCAACTACTTGGTTGATCGATAGTGTATTACCATTGATGGAAACTGGAACGTTAGTAGCATCAGAGGATGTTACTGTTACATTCAACTCACTATCAAGATCACTAAAGCTTAAATCAATAGTTTTTGACTCTTCTTCGTTCAATAATTGATCAGCAATTGCCGAAAGGCTAGGGGCATCGTTTACGCCAATCACTTCAACTTTTGCATATGCGCTTACGGTTAAATCTCTCGCTGGATTGGTTACTGAAAATTCTAATGAATCTAAATAACCTATTTCTCCTTGCGGTTGATAAAACAAAGTCCATTGCGATATATTGGCAGTTGATTTGACAAGAATAGGATCTGTAATGGTTCCATTTTTTGGTCCTTCGGAAATCGAGATTGTCGATAACGTTAGGTCAAAGTCACCTAGTTCTGCTGCATATAGGTTTAAGGCTACTGCCGTATTTTCTGGTGTTTGTCGTTCACTAGCAAAATTGAAAAACTGACCATCAGTTGAGGTATTACTTTCAAATGACTTTTTGGTGACCAGTGAATTCGAATTCCCATCACTCACTTCTTTAATGCTCCCGTTTGTATTACCTGAGATATCATTGGTTAAAATGAAGGCATCATCATCACTAAATCCAGTTGGTGTAGTCACATTGATTGTCAGAAAAACTTGCTCAGCCGAAAACATAAATGGATGTTCTTCTCTGCTCACATTGAGGTTTACAGACAAAGTATTCTCACCAATTTCAAAACTACTTAAGGCATAACTGTCGTTTACCAGTTCTACTAATACAGGAGATAAAGGATTGCTTAAGTCCAGGTATTGGAAAATGATTCCATAGCTATTATTCACTTTCGGGTCAGTTATTTCCAACTTAAGTGATTTGCTGCTTTGGTCGGCTTCAGTTATTGAAAGTCCACTAACTTCGTGTGCTTCATCCTCAATATTGAATGTAAAGGGTAAAGTCGCGATTTCGGATTCCAGTTTTTCGCCATTCACTTCTACTACTTTGAATTTAAGTGTATCTCTATAGCCAGTTTGAGGTGTTAATAGCCTATTAGGTGTATACTCAAACTTGTTAGAAGATAAACTTGAAGAGGTTAATTCACCATTTTTTGGTTGTTCTACTACAACAAATTCTATGGCATTACCATCTGGATCAAACCCGTTTAACACCAATTCATCACCCAATTCATAAAGAATAGATGTTTGAGGTGTTATCCCAATTGGGGGATTGTTTGGTTCAATTTCTTCTATCAGCGGAATTATGAATCCAAAGTTTCCTGTGTATTCGGTTTCACCCGCTGTAACGTTTAGCAATGAACTAACACCGTTTTGTCCTACTGAAATACGACTGGTATTAATTCCGCCTGATAGCCAACCACCACTTGAGACGGACATTCGCTGATTGCGAACGCTGTCTTTGTTTATTTCTTGGGCTTCAATTGATACCCCAAAGAAAAGCAGCAGAAGAGTAATCAGGAATCGAATATGATTTCCTTTTTGATTAATCATTCTCAATTATTTATCATTTGCGTTAACTTTTGCGCTACTGTTTATAAGCATAGCTTCAATTTTTGAAAGCCTATCTTCTAAGGCGTTCACTTTAGTTGCTTCTGCTTTTAGTACAGAGTTCTCTCTTTTTAAGTCGCTGATCTCTTTCGAAAGCTCTTTAACTGCTTCCACTAAAACGGCGGTCATTTCAGCATAATTGACTGCTTTGAAGCCGTTCTCTTTTGTGATTACAAGTTCAGGGAGTACCTTTTCTACTTCTTGGGCAATGAAACCAATTTTGTTTGCTGGCTTACTATCATCTTTCCAATTGTAGCTTACACCACGCAGACGATTGATAGTTGCCAATCCGTTTGTGAGTGTTTCCACGTTTTTCTTCAAACGAGCATCAGAGTTCTGATTGAACGCGTTGGCATTGATGTCTCCGCTGAAATCAGCACCACCATGACCGAATATGTTGACATATCCACCAGCCGTTGCTGAAAGGTTTATTTCACCAAACTCACCTCCATTACCGTCTTCTTGTACTTGCTGAGCTACTAACCACGGTCTATAATTATTGGCGTTCTCATCAGTCAAGTCAACTGTGCCTTTTAATGCGGTGTATGATCTATTACCGCCTTGGTTATCGTTTTCCCAAACTCTAGATCCGATTTCATATCCGCCGCCTGAATTATTAGTGACGTTTAAAAATCCATATTCAGTTGCCGCATCATCTTTCCCTACTTCCATGTTAATTAAATCATTGTTAGTAGAGCCTGACATTCTGAATAAGCCTAAATCTCTGTTTGAATCAGAACCACCCATTTGGATGTTCTTATTGTTGTTAGGACCGTAAAGCTGCATGAATCCTGAGTTATCTCCGAACGAACCAATTTCTGCACGTAATTCGTTATTGTTATTAAGGAATTCTGCCATTCCAAAATCTCCACCGCCTCTTCTTCTAAATGCTGCAATCTGGTTTCCGCTTGGGCCGTTTAAAGCTATATCTTGTGGGTTTAAAAGATTCTGAACTGAGTAGTAGTCTAGCGAAACACCTTGTGAGATTCCGTTGTTGATATTATAAAAATTGATCACGCCATTGTCTGATCCATCATCATATCTAGATACTTCGAGAATAAGTCCATCAGGGCTATAGCTATTGCCAGCATCATCTTGAAGTTGGGTAGCACCTCGCATGGCCATAAATGGTAAATCACTGTTTTCCCAGTTCTTTTGTCCTAACCAAAAGTTAGATGTTGTAGGGCCTTCTAAGATTAATTCTCCACCATTAGTAGGTTCAGCGCCTAGTTGTGCTAGTGCCCTAAAGTCTTCTCCTGTTATTGTTACGGCTGGTTTTGATGCTATAACTGCACCTGTTAGAATACGCCCTCGAGTTGTTCCATCAGCGTTTCTAGAGATTAGATTAGTCCAAGGATTTAACTGCCCTCCGGCT
Source organism: Roseivirga sp. (assembly GCF_049099775.1). Classification (GTDB taxonomy): domain Bacteria; phylum Bacteroidota; class Bacteroidia; order Cytophagales; family Cyclobacteriaceae; genus Roseivirga. Next base: position 570,613 of record NZ_JAGDZM010000007.1, read on the forward strand.
AACTGATAAGTGGTGCTTACACCGGCTTCAGTTTCTTCACCAGCAGGAACACCTGCGCTCATTTCTAAATATGCGCCGCCTTGAGGGTTAGAAGTTAATAAGAGATTTTTTCTGCCTAATGAATCGTTTAGTTGGATTAGGCCGGCCTTTTCTCCATTCGAATCTATTAATACATTGACAGAATCTACGCTGCTCAAAACTTTTAATGAACCTGAGTTTTGCTCATTGACATCAAAACGAAATTTTCCGTTCTCTGAGAAATTTAATAGGTCAGTCAGGTTATCATAAGTTAGTCTTGCAGGGTTTTCACCTTCTTTATTTAATTGTACTACGCCTTGTTGTTTTTCATCTCCAAGGTCTTCTACAGTCATGTAAATTCCTTCTGGCCCGTAAGTATTGCCTTCATTATTTGGGTCAGCTACTGGTTTACCAAACATTTGGAAAACTGCAGCGTCTGCTCCATCTTCCTCCCATACGCGTGCTCCCATGTAAATATTCGGGGTTTTCGGACCTAACAATGACATTTGACCGTGAGGGCTTTTATCTGCTGGCCACTCACCTGGCCTAGAAGTCGATCTCAATTGTACGCGACTAACATTTGTTGAATCATAAAGGCTAATTAAACCGCCAGTAAAATCTGATGTGCTACCTATAAGTGCCATTCTAGAATTATTATTTCCATAGGTTACTAGACTACCAGAGTTATTAGGCTCATAGTAGTTGAGATCTACTTTGACATTATTTTCTGCATCGAAAATTTGAAGATTTCCACCACCTTTTAGCGCTACATTACCGTCGAACCAACCGGCCCAATTTACTTCAGCACCAGTTGCCATTCCTCGAACACCAATGTTTAAACTGCCTTCGCCAGCGCCTTCACCGATTACTCCGGTATTGTTAATAGAACCAACTCCATTTCCTCTAACGCCTATACTTTCCCCAGTAAAAGGAGAGCCTTCAAGGCTAAATGTATTGAAGAAACCTCCGTAACGAAGTCCATTTTCGCCGGGAGTTACAAGATTTAATCCGCGCATTGCCGCACTAAACCCATTTCCAGTACCTCTTGCTTCTCCTCTAACGCCATAGGTTACGCCAGCGCCATCGCCATATCCAACACCCCAGACGCCTGTTGCCCAAGCCGCAGCGTTATTACTGAATGCATTACCGCGTACACCTGTTTGAAAGCTTGGATTCATTTCATTGCCATAGGCAATCCCTGCTGCACCGGTATTTACTGAGTCTGTTGCTGCTAAGGCTTTGAGTCCCATGTTTACCGGGCCAGTTCCTTTTCCATAAATTTCTACATTGAGGGCTACAGAATCTTCTTTGTTTACTGCTTCTAAGCGGAAGTCACCATAACCGAAATTCTGATTGTCATTTAAAGCAAAAGGAGCGTATAGTGTGGTAGTACCTAATACTGTATTTCCTATACTTACAGTTAATTCTCTTTCGTTTGCATCAAAAAAAATGTTGTCTGGAATTGGTGTGACCGATCCTAGTACAACGGAATATAAACCTTCAATTACTTGAACACTAGCTTGGGTTTCTGTCCAAGAATTCCCCTCTCCAAGGTCTATTTGGAAGGTAAATGATCTTTCTCCAGTTACTGGAACTCCGTTTTCGTATAGTGTGCCTTGAAAGTTCATCTTCCTAGTGGAAGGGCTTTCGGTTGCATCGCCTTGAAAGGCCGTCACCGAAAAGGGGAGGCTTGCAAAACAAAGCGTTAAGCTTAATAAAAAGAGTATTCGTTTTTTCATAGTACTAAGTTTTGGTTTGATCGATTCTTATAGTTGTCAATTATTAATTCTAGTAAGTGGAAGCAGGCAGGTGAGTACAATGGCCCAGTCGGCGTTGTTTTTTATGCCTAGCTTATTTTTTATGTTCTTCCTGTGCTCGTCATATGTGAGTACAGAGATGGAAAAGTTTTCAGCAATGTCTTTTCTTGAATAGCCTTTGGCTAAAGCCAATAGAATTTCCTGCTCTCTTGAGGAAAGAGAGTTTAGGATTTCTTTTTTTGTGACTGTTGGGAATTTCTGCATCATTTAAATGGTTTAACTACCCGAAATTGGGTACCAATTCTTACCACTTAAATTGATGAGATATTATTAGTTGATCATAGTCAAAGTCACCATCGACGGTTTACTTATCATCAATGACAAAGTTGAGATATTGTATTTGACCTAAAGAAAACTGCTTTTTGTCACGGATGACATGAAAACTGTCATGAAAGTCAAGATTTTTTCTTCAGTGTAGCTTCTACCCGCTCTTTGAAACTTCGGCTTACATTTAGTTCAGTGCCGTCGTTGAGCACAATTTTGTTGCTAAAGAGCGATTTTACGTGATTTAAATTGACGATGAAACTACGATGAATTTGGAGAAACGAGGTATTGGGCAACTCTTCCAAAATACTCTTTAACGTATTTCTGTCAACTTCAGGTTTTTCCTTTTTACTCAAGAAAAACTCCAAGTATGGGCCATCCGATCTGATGTATTTAATCTCTTCTAATTTGATTAAGGCCTTACTCTTGAGTGTTATGAATTCTTTCTCGGCCAACGCATCTTGTTTTTGTTGTTCCTCTAGCATTGAGTCAATGGCTTGCTCTTTGGTTGAGTTTTCTTTTTTCGATTTTCTATAAAATAGAAATAGGATTATAGATATGGTGAGAAGAGCGGCGGCAGTGAGTATGGCGTTAAGGCCAATGCTTTTATAGAAAGAAGTGTTGGCGCTTTCTTCCACAATTTGTTCTTCCTTTTCTAGTAATTCCAACTGAGCTTTTTGCATTACCATAGCATTATCCTCGATAACGGACACTTCTAGACTATTGGCAATTTTCTGAAATTTAAGAGCTTCTTCTGTGTTGCCTAATTTTTCATGCATTTGGGCAATCGATCGATAGCCATCTCTTCCCATTACCGCAATGTTGAAACGCTCCATGTGTTCTTCAAACTCTGAAGCTGTTTTTTGTGCTGCGTCTAGTTCATCCTTCGCAATTTCAATGTCTAACTTTATCCTTAAGAGGTTTCCAATGCCGGGAGGGGGGTAGCGATTTTGCTTTGAAGTACTATATGCTGAATTTATCCTATTATAAGCACTGTCAAGTTCATTGATCTTTAGAAAAATGCCAGCTATTTTCATTTCCGGACTCATTCTTTGTCGCCAATTCCTTGGTTTTGTCGCCATATCATATGCTTGATTGTAACTGTATAATGCTGAATCATACATCTCAAGCTCGGTATAAGAATCACCAAGATTCGTATATAGCGAAATTTTTGGTGGGTCAACAGGGAAATTTTCTAAGTCGAACTTTCTAAAAGCATCTATAGCTCTTTCATGCAACCTAAGCCTGTTAAGCATTTGGCCCAACGACAGATAAGTCATGCTCTGATCAGACTCGATACTTTTGGAAATTTTTAATAGCTTCTCAAGATTAATAATTGCCTTTGCGTAATTACCAAGTGAACGATATGCGTTTGATTGGTTTCCGTAGGCTCCTACTTTTGCAAAAGTGTTTTCGGGTTCTTCACCATCACTTTCAATAATAATATCGAAAATATCTATAGCCTTTTTATAATCTCTCAGGCGCTGATAGCCTATGCCGAGAAAGTTTAGTGCTCTCAGATAAAGCATATTAGAAGCGTTTTCTTTTAATCGAGCTGTGGCAACTTCCAATTGATCTACTGCTAGTTGAATATCTCCATTATGATAGGTGCCTACTGCTTCTAAAAAGAGTTTACCTGCCTCGGCAAATTTTTTATCTTGGAAAGAACTGCTGGACAAAGAGTCGGCATAAAAATAAAGGCTATCAGGTTCATTTCTGCTCAATGTTATACCGAGCGCAACAATACCTTCTAGTTTTTCTTGCTCTGTAGCGGCGTTTAAAATATCAGATTTTAGGCCTTCAAAATCTCCTTGGGCAAAGCTTTGTTTGATTGGCAGCGTCAATAAAATAAGCAGTGGGAGTAAGAGCTTACTCTTTGCAATTCTTAGGTTGAAAATCATTGAAATTTTAAGTCTAATCAGTGTTTTGGCGGATGCTTATAAGACTTAGACTAATACCAATTTTAATAATAGAATAGCTTCATTATGAACACATAGTGCCCTGCTCTTTTTAATAATGAAGTGATCCTCAGTTGGAGTCACTTACTGTCAAAACTTAGTTTAGTCAGTTCAGTGCTGTTATTCCTTAAGAAGGAAATAAAAATGGTTCAGAATTTATCTGTATATACACGCTGTCCCCAAGATATTACTTATCGTTGTACATACAAATATTCAGGCTGAGTTAATCCAATAAATTAATTACTTAGCGTAATTAACTGATCTCATTTCACGTATCACCGTTACTTTGATTTGACCAGGGTATTGCATTTCCTTTTCGATTTTCTGAGATATGTCAAAAGATAATTGACCTGCTTTTGAATCTGTTACTGATTCGGCATCCACCATAACTCTTAATTCTCGGCCTGCTTGAATAGCGTAACACTTATTAACGCCGTCAAAGTTTAAAGCTAGGTTTTCAAGGTCTTTAAGTCTTTTGATATAAGACTCCATTACCTCTCTTCTTGCTCCTGGTCGTGCTCCGGAAATGGCATCACAGGCTTGTACTAATGGAGATATCATTGAAGTCATTTCGACTTCATCGTGGTGGGCTCCTATGGCATTACAAACTTCAGGATGCTCCTTATATTTTTGAGCAAGCTCCATACCGAGTACTGCATGCGGAAGCTCTGGCTCTTCATGCCATACTTTGCCAATGTCATGAAGTAATCCTGCACGTTTTGCCCTTTTAGTATTTAAACCAAGCTCTGAAGCCATGGTAGCACAAAGGTTGGCAACTTCTCTTGAGTGCTGTAGTAAGTTCTGCCCGTAAGATGATCTAAAGCGCATGCGACCTACCATCTTAATTAGTTCTGGGTGCAGCCCATGAATGCCAAGGTCTATAACAGTTCTTTCTCCGATTTCAGAAATTTCCTCTTCAATGTTTTTCGTTGTCTTCGCTACAATTTCTTCTATTCTTGCCGGGTGAATTCTGCCATCTGTTACTAAGCGATGAAGTGAAAGCCTTGCGATTTCTCTTCTTACCGGATCGAAGCCTGAAATGATAATGGCTTCAGGTGTATCATCTACAATTATTTCTACACCGGTAACTGCTTCTAAGGCTCTGATATTTCGACCTTCTCTACCAATGATTTTTCCTTTTATATCGTCGCTTTCAATATTGAAAATAGAAACACAATTTTCGATAGCATGTTCTGTGGCAGTTCTTTGAATTGATTCGATTACGATTTTCTTGGCCTCTTTCGCTCCAGACAATTTCGCTTCGTCAATGATATCTTTTACGAGTGCCGATGCTTTAGATTCTGCTTCAAGTTTAAGCGTTTCTATCAGCTGTTCGCGGGCATCGTTTGCAGAAAGATTGGCCACCTTTTCTAAGGCTTTAACTTTTTCTTCTACCTTATTATCTAGGTCTTCTTTTCGCTTTTTAACGATTTCTAATTGAGCCGTTACGTTTTCTTTTAGGCTATCAAGTTCTGCTTCTTTTCTGTTGGCGTCGGCTTGTTGTTTATTCACCTTAGCTTCGCGCTGCTTGATTTTATTCTCGTTTGAAATGATTTGGTTTTTGCGTCTATTTGCTTCCTCATCAAAGTCAGATTTGATTTTGAGATATTTCTCTCGGGCTTCAAGAATTTTATCTTTCTTAATGCTTTCAGCAGTAATTTCTGCTTCCTTAACCATTAATTTGGCCTTTTTTTCCAGATCTGCTTCGGCTTTTTTATTGACTTTTTGCAATGCAATACGGCCAATAAAAACTCCAATTGCCAAGGCGGCAACGCCTACTATTATAATTGTAAGTGATTCTCCCATAGGTATAGTTCTATGTAGAGCGGGAGGAAAGAGCTAAAAAAATGTTACGAGAGTGCTTCCTTAACCAGTTTGTTTAGTGAATCAATTTTGTCATCTGTAGTATCATCTACTGCACTATGCGACTCATCACTTTTAAGTTTGGCAACCACGCAATCGAATGCGACCATGGCTAACAAATCTTCTTTATCATCTATACCGAATTTTTCTCGATAAGATTTTAATTGGTCATTTATAAATTTTCCTGCATTACGTACCCGTTCTTCTTCGTCCGGTTTCACCTTCATTGGGTACTCGCGGTCTCCTATTTTTAATTTTACTGATAGAAGATCCATTTATTTATCGGCTTAGCTCAGATGTGCTATACATCTGTCTATCTCTTTTATGTACTCGTTTAACTTTTGTTTCAACTCAGTAGATTCTTCCTTTTCTACTGTTGTGCTAGATGCAATTTTAGCGATTTTATACTGATTTTGAAAATCAGCTAATTGACCTTTAAGGGTCTCAACTTCTAATTGAAGTTGTTCATTTTTAATCTGTAATTGAGCACTTACTTCCCGATCATCTTTACCTGATTGGATTAAACGCTTAAGATTACTCTCAAGTGTTTCAAGTTTTATGTCAATTGCATTAGATGCCATTATTTTCTAATTATTGCCCCAAGTTCTTTCTCAAAACCTTGGATTAAGCGACTCATAGTTTTGTCGATAACCTTGTCGTTTAGTGTTTTCTCTTGGTCTTGTAAGAAGAAACTTATAGCGTAGGCTTTTTCGTTTTCACCGATTTTATCTCCTTCATAAACATCGAAAACGTTTAGTCTGGTAATCAGCTGACGCTCGAGCTTCATTGCTAAACGTCTAATCTGGTCAAAATTTATCGTTTTATCAACTACTAATGATAAGTCACGCTTAACTTCTGGGAATTTTGAAAGTGGTTTGAAGTTAACGCTTAAAGGATATAGGGTCTTCATGAAATCCCAATCTATATCTGCCATGAACACCTCTTGCTTCACGTCATTGTTTTCAGAAAGCTTTGGATTTACCTTTCCCAAAGAGATGAGTGGCTTTTTTCGGGCAGAGATAAGAATTCCGTATGAGAATAAATCGTTGTCAACAGTGGCTGTATCATACTGCTGAACTCCAAATTTATTAAGGAGTTGACTTATAATTTGAAGTAAATCATGGTATTGGGTTGGACGTTTCTTTTCTAACCAGTTTTCTTCGAGATTTTCACCTGTTATAAAAATGGCGAGACGTTCTCTTTCTTTGTATTTCTCATTTACTTTATGATAGGTTCTACCGAACTCATAAAGATTCAGATTTGTCTGTCGTCTTTTAATATTTCTTTCAATAACCTCAAGACCATTGAAAAGAAGGGATTGACGCATTACTGTGAGCTCTTCACTCAAATAGTTCAGGATATGAACATTTTCATCATCAGCTATGCTATCGGCACTTTTGGCGTATGACTCCTTAGTCAATGAATTAGTGACAATTTCATTAAAGCCAGCTCCTGAAAGGAGGCGAGAAACTTCAAGTTGAATACTATCGGCATCTCTTTGAGGAAATTCTGAGAGGAATTTACTGCTCAGCGTGTCGCTAAGCTCAATGTTGTTGTACCCATATATTCTCAGTACTTCTTCTATAATGTCTGCTTCTCGCTGAACGTCTACTCGGTAGGCAGGTACTATGGCAGTAAAACCATCTTCGGTATGGTCAGCTATGGAAATGTCCAATGACTTTAGGATGTCATTGATTCTGTCATTTCCGATAGCCTTACCTATTAATCGATCTACGTTTTTATAGGCAACGGGTACCTTAAAATCATCAATTGATTTTGGGTATAAATCGATAACCTCAGAGCTGATTTTCCCACCAGCTACTTCTTGAATGAGTAAAGCGGCATATTTTAACGCATAAACCGTGATGTTTGGGTCTGTGCCTCTTTCATATCTAAAGCTTGCATCGGTTTTTAGCTGATGGTTCTGAGCTGTTTTCCTAATAAAGTCCGGTGAGAAATAGGCGCTTTCTAAGAATATATCAGTGGTTTTTTCTGTAACTCCAGATTTCATACCACCAAAAACTCCAGCGATGCACATACCTTCTTCAGCATTACAGATCATAAGATCTCTGGAAGAAAGCTTTCTCTCTTTTTCGTCAAGTGTAGTGAAGGTGCTCCCTTCAGGTAAGGTCTTGATACTAACTTGATCGCCAGTTATGGCTGCTCTATCGAAAGCATGTAATGGCTGGCCAAGACTATGTAGTACGTAGTTAGTAATGTCTACGATATTGTTTGTTGGGTTAATTCCAATAGAATTTAACCTGTTTTTTAGCCAGTCTGGCGAATTGGTTACTGTAACGCCTGATATGGTTAATGCAGAATATCTTGGGCATGCTTCTTCGTTTTCTACAGTTACTTTGAGCCCACCATCTGTATTGTCAACTTTGAACTCTTCAATGGATGGAAGCGCAATATCCCGTCCAAAAAGTGCTTTTAAATCGCGAGCGGTTCCTAAATGTGAGGCTGCATCAGCGCGATTTGGTGTTAGGCCAATTTCATAAACAAAATCTGACTCAATGTTGAAGTAAGTACTTGCTGGGGTGCCATTGGGTAAGTTGGTGTCTAAAACAAGAATGCCATCATGGCCTTTACCAATGCCTATTTCATCTTCGGCACATATCATTCCTTCAGAAACTTCTCCACGGATTTTCGCCTTTTTAATCTTAAAGGAATCCCCTTCGGAAGGGTATAGTATAGTATTTACAGTAGCTACTACTACTTTTTGGCCAGCGGCTACATTTGGAGCACCACAAACGATGGGTGACGGGGAATCTGCCCCGATGTCGACAGTTGTGATGCTCAGTTTATCTGCGCCAGGGTGTTTTTCACAGGTCAATACTTCGCCAATTACTAGCCCTTTCAGCCCACCTTTAATACTTTCTATTTCTTCCAGGCCTTCTACTTCTAAACCCGAGCTTGTTAGCTGTTCACTGATTTCTTCTGGAGATTCAGGTAAGTCAATGTATTGCTTGAGCCAGTTAAGCGATATTTTCATAGGTATTTAATTGATCCTGTTAAAGGAATGCCAAAATTAATGATTTAGCTTTTTCAATGGAGCGTTTAATCAATTTTATAAAGCTTCTCGCCTGCCTCAATTGGAATTTTAAGCAAATTTTCTCTTGGTGGAATAGGGCAGCTATATTCTTCATTAAAATGACAATATGGATTATAGGCCATATTAAAGTCGATTGTAACAGCGTTCGTGTTCCTGTACATCACGTCGACATAGCGACCTCCTCCGTAGGTTTGGAATGCACTCGTTTCATCAGCAAACATGAGCGATAACTTGTTAGGATCGTTTTCTTCCCAGTCTTGATAGAGCAATACACGCTGCTGAGCACCGTTTAATTCGAATTCAGCATAAGCGAAAGGAATGTATTTTAATTCTTCTCCCGTTGTTGAAGTGATAAAGATAGGGCGTTTGCCTTCCAGCATTGTCAGCCGAGCTGTTACCTTGTAATCTTCATTGATTGGAAAATAATTAAGCCCCTTGAAACTTCTTTTGTCTTCATCCTTGATTGGGGACATGCTTGAAACCATGAATCCATTTTTATCTTTCCGATCGGTGTTGATACGTTCCAAGTAGTCTTCTGTACTTTCTCCGACAGTGAGAAAGTTAAGGATGGTAATGGCTACTATTGCCACTACAAGTATTCCGAAAATAGAATTTCTTTTCATGCGCTTGGCCTTTCCAGGCATATTAGAATAGCTGCGAAGTTAGACCTCGATTGGATGAAAAAGAAATAATTATAGGTTCAATTAAGTTCAAAGAAGGCCCTCGTCGCTAAAGCTGAAGTATCCTTGGTCTGTAAATATAATGTGATCAATGACTGATATTTCCAAGAGTTTGCCCGCGTCTTTGATTCTCTCAGTAATTCGTATGTCTGATCGACTGGCTTTTAAATTGCCACTAGGGTGATTGTGCACCAGAATGATGCTAGAAGCGAAGTTTTCTAACGCAATTTTGAATACGACTTTTGGGTCTACCAGAGTTCCAGATATACCACCTAAGCTCACTAGTTTCTTTGAAATAAGCGTGTTACTCCGGTTCAGGTTGATGATCCAAAATTGTTCGGTCGGTTGATCGAGTAACTCTGGGATCATTAAGTCATATATAGTTTGAGAGTTTTTTATTTGAAGTCGTTGGTTGGGTGAAACTTGCTTTCTTCGTCTGCCAAGTTCTAAAGCGCTAACGATAGCGATTGCTTTTGCTTCACCAATGCCATTAAATTTTTCTAACTCTGGTAAAGTAAGTTTTGCCAGGTTGTTTAAATCATTGTCTATGGAAAGCAGAATTTCTTTTGCTAAATCCACAGCACTTTGCTTTCTAGAGCCTGATCCGAGTAAAATGGCAATTAACTCAGCATCGGTAAGGGCTGATTTCCCCTTTTCTTGAAGTTTTTCTCTTGGTCTGTCGGATTGTGCCCAGTCAAGTATTTTTAATTTTCCATCCATTCAGTAAATATGTTTGGATAATATATAACTAAATATGTTTAAAAATTACTTAAAGGCATAAAAAAAGCCGAACCACAACGTGATTCGGCTTCTCGATTTCTTTAATCTAAAGGCTGTTCACCATTTTAGTCAATTTCGACTTGTTATTAGCTGCCTTGTTCTTGTGAATGATATTTTTCTTCGCAAGCTTATCAAGCATACCTATAACTTTTTTCAAAAGCTCTTGTGCTTCGTTTTTATCAGATGTACCTCTTAACCTTTTAATAAAGGTACGAGTTGTTTTGCTCTGATATCTATTTCTCAAACGCTTAGCTTCGTTTGATCTAATTCTTTTTAACGCGGACTTATGATTTGCCATTTAATCTGTGCTTTCTAAATTGGGATGCAAAGATACGTGTATTTCAAATAATTACAAAAACTTGCTATTTTATTTCCAAGTTAATTTCTGTTCAACATTTCAACTCACTTTGTTCTATCACAAAAATAGCCCTTTCAGATAACTCAAAGTTCTATTTCTAGCCTTTAATGCCTATTTTACTTCAAAGAAATAATTATGAAAGCACTATCATACCTTTTGAGCTTTGCTCTTTTATTTGTTGGATCGAATAAAGAATCAGATGTGAATTTGGCCAATGCGCTTGAAGGCGCTTGGGAAATTGAAAAGATTGACGGGAAATCATTGGGGCATCGAGCTGTTTTTTTACTCGAATCTCCCTATGCTTTTTATAGTGAATTTGATGTTGACTCCAAAAAATTTGTGGGTAGCAGAGGAGGAGCCATAGAAATTATGGGTAATAAGGCTTCTTATACCGTGGAGTTTGATACTTGGGATAAAGAGAATGTAGGAACGGCCTATGAAATAACTGCAACTTTAAATTCTAATCGTGTGACCCTGGATTTTTCTTCTTCTGAAGATTCATTTCAAATGGTGTTAGTGAGAATTGACAATGGTCAGGGTGACTTGGCAGGTTCTTGGAGAATTACCGACAGAATGCGTAATGGAGAAATGCAGGCTATGCGACTTGGAGCACGTAAGACAATTAAAATGATTACTGGATCAAGATTCCAATGGGTGGCATTTAACCCTGAGTCGAAACAATTTTCTGGTACCGGGGGAGGAACTGTGATTTTAAAAGACGGAAAGTACAATGAACATATCGAGTATTTCTCTAAGAACCCAGACCGTGTCGGCGCTGATTTATCATTCGATTATAAGGTAAATGGGGATAAATGGGATCACAGTGGTAAGAGTTCTACAGGTAACCCAATTCGAGAAATTTGGACTAAACAGTAACTACTTTACTCTTTTAAATATTGCAATTTTAATGTCCGATTCGTTTCTCATCTCGGTAGGTCTTGCGTCGGTCATATCGTTGGCTAGTTTCATTTCGAATTCATCATCGTCGATCATTCGAATAATACCTTTTATTCTTCCATAGTCTGTTCCGGATGAAGAGAAAATTAAGTCGAAACCTTTCGGTGAAGAGGTTTCAATGACTTCATATTTTAAATCAATCTTGATGTTTTCTTGGTAGTAATTTGCCCCGCCAAGGGTGTCGCCTTCAGCTATCATGGTAACCATTCTATCTCGACCGAATATAAGCTCACCTTGTTCAGGCTCACCGGCTGCCCCTCCTCCGTACCAAGTGCCTACCAAAATGTCTGCTAGGAGTTCTTTTGTTTGAATAACTTGAGTGCTTTCCTCGAGGTAGGTAATGTCGGTTAAATAGTAGCCTTGATCCCAATAAGTCCGAATCTTCTCTTTAGGGAAATTCGCATCTGAAAACCAAATATTGCTTACTTCATCAGTCACTCTATTCATAACCAAAACCCAAGAGTCATAATGATATTCCAATTGTCCAATAGTAAAGCCTTGATTGGTCAAAGATTCGATTTTATCTCTAGGGAATTCAGTGCTTCTAAACCATTCTTGATCTTTAATTCTAGCATCTTTAGAACCGACTAATGCCCATCTATCATTTCCGTAAATAAGCTCCGATATATAATATCCACCTTCTCTGAATTCCTTAATTTTATTGATTGGAAAATTGTATGACGTAGACCAGCGTTGTGAGCCATAATTACTGGTTTTTGACATCACAAGTGCCCATAAGCCATTTCCGTAATTGAGCTCTGTCACTTTTAATCCATCGCCCCATAACTCTTTAATTTCTGCTTTTGGAAATTCAATTCTTGTCTTCCATTGTTGGTTTGAAAACCCAGTTCCTTTGGATGTCACTAGTGTCCATTTTTCATTAATGTAACTCAAATTGGAAATCGAGTAGCCTTCATTCCAATCGGTTTTGATTTCTTCTTTGGGAAATATGTCCCTTGTTTTCCAACGTTGGATAGAGTATCCATTTCTTTTTGTCATTACCGCATGATAACCAGTCTTCAGGTAGGGGTTATTGGTTTTCTTGTCAAGGTAGGATACATCTATGTAGTCTACCTGCAAGGTAGAGTTCGGAGGAACTACAATACCTAAGTAATCATCTTTCACTGGTTTGTAAGCAGAACGTGTAATGAAGCGTTCGTTAAAGAAATAGTAATAAGTATCTCTTACTTTCCGAACTGTAATTTTATTGAAGTCTCTCTTGTTTACAAATTCAGCCTCGGTAAAGTCTACAATAGGTTGATAGCCATCGTTATATTCTGAGATATTGTATTTACCAGCGCTTGTAAAACCAAAATGATATTTGTTAGAATTTCCAACCTCTCTATCCCATACGACATCATTAGAGGAAGTTGTCTTGCCATTGACTTGTTTCATACGAACTTCTATTTGCCAATCTAAATCCCAGTCCATGTAAGCGATACTAGTATATCTTACGTGTGCTTTGTCATTCATGGAAATCCAATCAAAATAGCCTTCGTGAATCTTTCCCAATACTTTTCCGCTCGAATAGGACTCCCATTGTGAGCTTGGATTATTAAAATCTTCTCTGTAGTACTCAGTTTTTTGGCTTTCGGAATAGTCATTGTAACTCGATTGCGAAAGGCCTTCGAGTGAAATTAAAGTAGCGAGGATTAGAAGGTATGAACTCCTAGTTAGTATTCTTTTGCTCACGATAACAGTCTTTTGGTTGCGTTGATTCCAGTCTGTTAATATAGTTCCTTTTAATTAAGGCCTAAGTGGAATTTGATCATTTCTATGAGCCTAATTCATTTCTGGCATGGTAATGGAATAGTACTTGTCAATGCATTATTAATGATCCGGATCTTGAAATTATTTAGAAACTTAAATATCAAGGTTATGAAAAAAGCTTTACTAACAATAGCGATACTATTATTCACTGGTTTGTCAGTTGATGTACTGGCGCAGCGCAAAAGATCTGATGATCGGAAGCCGAGAAAGGAAGCAACCTTGAATAATAAAAATAGAAACGCGAATAATCGTGACTCGAGAAAGAACAAAGTGTCTAACTCGAGGGATAAGCGTAATAACAGGGTTTATGTAAAAAATAACCGTCGTGATAACCGAGTTGTCCGTGTAGTTGACAGAAGGGTATCGAGAGATAGGGGTTGGAGAAATTACGGTTACTCGAGTACTGATAGAAATAGTCGTAGATACTACGATTTTGACTCTAGAAGAGGTAGAAGAATATTAGTCAATAGAGGCTACAGGCCTTCTAATAGACATATCTGGCTCGCTGGGTATTGGAGCTACAATCCTCGAATAGGCCGTGATGTTTGGATTGATGGTCGATGGACTATCAGAAGAGCGAATCACAGATGGATTGCAGGCCATTACCAAAGAGTAAATGGTTTAAGAGTATGGATCGACGGATGTTGGACCATCAGACTCTAAAAATGAACTGTCCCAAGGGAAACTTTGGGACTTTTTTTATGCTTGATCTTTTATTGCAGCAAAGGAGATACTCATATGCGATGCATCATAAGTTGCTTTACCATCTTTCAGCATGATTACTTGTGGCGATTCATGATAAATGCCAAATCGGTCAGCTACAGCATTAGAAATATCTCTAAAAGTAATTAGGTCCAAATAATACGGTTTAATGTCATGACCTTCACTTGTCCAAGTTCTGTCAAGTCTTTCCAATACCATGCTGGAGATACTGCAACGTGTACTGTGCTTGTAGATTAATACGGTTTGGGTTTTACTTTCTTCGATTAAGGAATCAATTTGGCCGATATCGGATAATTCAATCCAAGCTATCCCTTCATGTGCCGATTTATTTCTTTTCCAAAACATATTAATATGTAATTAACTGGTTCAACTTCTCAAGAAGTCTTTTTTGAGGTAAAAAGTTCGATTCAAGTGGTTGACTAAAAGGAACGGGTGTATCTAAGCTTGCTTCACGCAACACTGGCGCATCTAAGAATTCAAAGCAATACTCGCTGATCCAAGCGGAAATTTCTGCGCCAATTCCACCAATTAGGGTGTCTTCATGTAAGACTAATACTTTGTTTGTCTTTTTTACAGAAGCTTCAACGGTTTCTTTATCCCATGGAAGTAGCGTTCTTAGATCAATTACATCGGCAGATTTACCTTCAAATGATTTCATCGCTTCTAGTGCCCAATGCACACCCATACCATAAGTAACAATGGTCAAGTCTTCACCTGTACTCGCGTATACCGCTTTACCAACTTCTGTAGTGTAGTAATCGGCTGGAATTTCTTGGCTATGTGATCTGTAAAGCGCCTTATGTTCGAAGAACAAATATGGATTTGGGTCTTCAATGGCGGCATTTAATAATCCTTTGGCATCTTCTGCATTTGAAGGGTATACTATTTTTAATCCCGGAGTATGAAAGAACCATGCTTCATTCGATTGTGAATGGAATGGTCCTGCGCCAACACCGGCTCCAGTAGGCATTCTAACCACGACATCAGCATGCTGACCCCATCTGTAATGAATCTTCGCGAGGTTATTTACGATTTGATTAAATCCGCAGGTTACAAAATCACCAAACTGCATTTCGACAACGGCTTTATAGCCATTAATGCAAAGGCCTAGTCCAGTTCCTATAATCGCTGATTCGCAGAGCGGTGTGTTTCTAACCCTATCTTTTCCGAAAGCTTCCACAAAACCTTCGGTTATCTTAAAGACTCCTCCGTAATCTCCGATGTCCTGACCCATAATTACAAGGTTCTGGTATCGTTCCATACTTTGGCGTAGCCCGTCAGAAATAGCATCTACAAACCTTCTTTCTGTTCTTTCCTTCGAATTAGGAGTTTGTATTTCTTGCTTAAAAGGGTAGAAGAGATCGGTAGTCTCTGTTGTCGTTAATGCATCAGGAAGTGGTTCGGCATAAGCCAATTCTAATCCTTCTTCAATATCTGCTTTAATCTTAGCCCTTATCTCAGTAATAACGGCTTCGGTAAGTACGCCTTGCTTGATTAAATACTGTTCGTAGTTTTCGACTGGGTCCTTTTTTGCCCAGCTTTCCATTAATTTTTTTGGGACATACTTCGTTCCACTGGCTTCTTCATGACCCCTCATTCTAAAAGTCATGGCTTCAAGAATTATAGGCTTAGGGTTTTCTCGGATTTCTGCCGCCAATTCTTTAATCGTCCTATGAACTTGCAGTAAGTTATTGCCATCTACTTGTACGGCTTTTATGCCATATGCAGGGCCTTTATCTATAAAGTGTTTAAACCTGAATTGTTCTTCACTCGGTGTAGACAGGCCATAGCCGTTATTCTCAATAACGAAAATGACAGGTAAGTCCCAAACGGCAGCTACATTTAGCGCTTCATGAAAATCTCCTTCCGAGCTAGCTCCATCACCCGTAAAAACGAGTGTAGCCTTCTTTTCTTCTTTTAGTTTATTCGCTAGCGCAATACCATCGGCAAGAGCCATTTGAGGGCCTAGGTGAGAGATCATTCCTACAATATGATGTTCCCTAGTTCCAAAATGGAACGACCGGTCTCTGCCTTTCGTAAAGCCACTCATCTTTCCTTGAAACTGAGCGAATAATCTCTGGTAAGGAATGTTCCTTCCAGTAAAAACACCTAAGTTTCTATGCATAGGAAGTATAAATTCCTCCTGATCTATCGCATTAACTGCGCCAACGGACACTGCCTCTTGGCCTATTCCAGAAAACCACTTACTGATCTTTCCTTGTCTAAGTAGAATGAGCATCTTTTCTTCGATCATTCGAGGTCTTAGAATTTGCTCGTAAAGGTGAAGAAGCTCTTGATTGGAGTATCCCGCTTTGTTGAATCTCATATTGTTGATTAAGATGGGGTAAAATTAAAGTAATGCTCGCATTGCAAAAATTATAGATCATATTTTTAATTTCGCTCACCTTCCAGCAATGATAACATACGAAAGCTTTGTTTTAGAAAATGGGTTGAAGGTAGTGGTTCACGAAGATCACTCCTCGCCAATGGCCGTTGTAAACCTCCTTTATAAAGTAGGTGCACGGGATGAGCAACCAGGTAAAACGGGTTTTGCTCATTTATTCGAACATTTAATGTTCGGAGGTTCAAAGAATGTTTCCTCCTTCGATGAGCCTTTGCAATTCGTCGGTGGAGATAATAACGCCTTTACGTCAAACGATATAACCAATTACTATATCACAGTTCCATCGGCAAACCTTGAGACTGCTTTTTGGTTAGAATCAGATAGAATGATGAGTTTGTCATTCGACCCAAAAGTTCTTGAGGTGCAGCGTTCTGTAGTTATAGAGGAGTTTAAGCAAAGGTATTTGAACCAGCCTTATGGTGATGTCTGGTTGAAACTAAGACCTCTTGCTTACCAAAAGCATTCTTACCAGTGGGCAACTATTGGAGAGAAAATAGAGCATATAGAAGAGGCCACGATGGATGATGTTAAAGCATTTTTCTATCGATACTATGTGCCAAATAACGCAATTTTGGTTGTGGCAGGAGATGTTACTTTGGATCAGGTAAAAACGATGTCTGAGAAATGGTTTGCTCCTATACCTGCAGGCAGCCCTGTCGAAAGGAGTATTCCTGAAGAACCGGCACAAGATGACTACCGACTCTTAGAAGTTGAGGAAGATGTTCCTGTGGATGCGCTCTATATGACTTTTCATATGTCGGGTAGATCAGGTGAAACTTATCATGCGGAAGACCTTCTGAGTGATGTGCTCGGAAGAGGTAAGTCAAGTCGTCTTTATCAGTCGCTAGTCGAAGAAAAAGGTGTTTTTAATTCCTTAAGTGCTTATGTAATGGGGTCTATTGATCCCGGACTATTAGTTATTCAAGGTAAATTGAATGATAGTTTTGATCTTCAGGAAGCAGAGGAAGCTGTTTGGCAGGTATTAGAAAATTTCAAGCTGAAAGGAGTTGACGATCTTGAACTTAAAAAAGTGAAGAATAAGGCTGAATCAACAATTGTATTTTCGGAAATGGAATTACTAAATAGAGCTATGAATCTAGCTTATGCAGAAATGCTTGGTGATTTGAGTCTTGTAAATTCTGAACTTGAGAAACTTGAGGCAGTTACGTCAAAAGATGTTTTTAGTGCCGCTGAAAGGATCCTTCAAAGATCAAACGCTTCTGTATTGAGGTATAAAGCCAAACGCTAAACTTTAAATAAAAAAAGATGAAAATAAGAGTTGGATACGGTTACGACGTTCATCAATTGGCTGAAGGCGAGGATTTTTGGCTTGGAGGCATAAAAGTACCACATACCCATGGAGCTGTTGGGCATTCGGATGCCGATGTTCTAATTCATGTGATTTGCGATGCATTATTAGGCGCAGCCAATATGCGCGACATTGGTTTTCATTTTTCTGATCAGGATCCAAAGTTTAAAGGCATCGATAGTAAAATATTGCTTCGCGATGTAATGACACTCTTAAGAAACGAAGGTTATGAAATTGGTAATATTGATTCTACAATTTGCCTTCAACAACCTAAAATCAACCCGCATATTCCAGAAATGAAAGCATGCTTAAGTGAAGTAATGTCCATTCCAGTTGAAGATATTTCAATTAAAGCCACTACTACTGAAAAACTTGGTTTTGTGGGAAAGAAAGAGGGTGTTTCTGCACATGCTACTGTTTTGATTCAAAAAGGATGAGCGAAATCAAAATCATTGAGACAAGTGATGGATCACAATCCTTGTATCATGAAGGTTTAAATGAAACATATCATTCTACTCATGGTGCTATCACAGAGTCACAGCATGTTTTTATTAAACATGGGCTTGAGTTTCTTCTAAATTCCAGTAAGGAAAGTATCAATATACTAGAGGTAGGATTTGGCACGGGGCTAAATGCTTTATTGGCCTTAGGTTTTGCCAATAACAATCAAAGAGTTCACTTAAATTATACCACGCTAGAGCCCTATCCTTTAGATGAAAACCTGATACAAAAACTCAAATACCATGAACAGTTAAGTGATCAGGTTTCTAAAGAGGATTTCTTTCGATTTCATCAGTGTAGTTGGGGTGTTTGTCATGAGCTTCAACCTAATTTCAAATTCACAAAACATCAGACCACACTTCAAGAGTTTGAGACGAATCACCAGTATGATCTGATCTTTTACGATGCCTTTGCACCGAGCAAACAGGCTGAAATGTGGGAGTTGAGCCTTTTAGAGAAGCTTAAATCACACTTTGGAAAAGAAACTGTTTTGGTAACTTATTGTGCTAGGGGGCAATTCAAACGTGATTTAGCATCTATTCAAATGAAGGTGGAAACCTTGGCGGGCCCTCCTGGGAAAAAAGAGATGGTTCGCGGTGTATATCGTGGCTAGGTTAAGTCAGATTTGTGATTCTATTTTTAGCGTTTCTTTTCAACAAATTTCAGTTATAGTTTTTAACTGATTCTAAGGCTAGTTTGAAATTAACTGGAATGGGAAGTTATATGAGGAGAAGCACTGTGTAGGATCACTTCAAGTATTGAATTGTAATTTAAGCGACGTTGCGGATGATTTATTATCGGTTGCAATTGTCTTTGCTTGGCTTAATAAATTCCTGAGTGGTAGACCTTGCAGAGTGAGTCTAATCGTAATAATGTATCTACTTTGTCATTCTCCTGCTCTTCTTAATTCTGAAAACCCGAGATATATTGTATATTTCAAGACTAATTAATTACTAAATGAATAGATATTTTTCAAAGACTACTAAGTTCTCTTTAGCCGTGTGTTTAGGCCTCTTCTTAGCCGTTGGATGTTCTTCAACAAAAGGCCTAGAGAACTACTCGATTGATTCAGATGGAGCAATACAAGCTTATAAACCCAACATGAATAAGGATGTTGTCCGATTAAAAGGAGAATTACTTACAAAAGGAAAGCAAGTTGGCGATCGTTGGGAATACCTATTCAAGGTTAATGAAATTTTAAATTATGGTGATACATTCTCCACCGTTCAACCAAAGGTTGGTGAAGAAGTTATACTTTACTCACCAGAAGAGATCAAATTCAAGAAAAACAGCACGGTCGTTCTAGATGCATTTACTCCAATCAATAGAGTTGAGGGTAAGCTAAAAATTAACATGGTTATCGATTAACACCTATTTATGAAGAAGAGATTACTACTTACAGTCATCGTACTGATCGTTACGGTTGCCTTTATTTACACAGGAAGAGGAAATAAAGAAGAAATCAAACGTGAATTGATAACGTTTGGATTGAGTTCTGAGTCCCTGAAAAGTACAGACCTTGGCGAGGATGAAGAGGAAAATGAATTAGAAAATCCGATTGATAGAGCGGAGTATGAGGCGAGCCTATTAATAGATCCGGCAACTGGAAAAGTACCTATGGGTATTCAGAACCGAGAAGTGGCTTATGCCAAAAAATCATTGAATAAAATCAAAGATGCTGGTAGTCCATTAGGGATTCCATCCGCTGCTGCCGGAACTCAGGAAGATGCACCTTTTAGAAATATTGGTCCTTTTAATGTGGGCGGAAGAACTAGAGCACTAGGTCTTGATGTAGACGATGAGAACATCATCTTGGCCGGAGGTGTTTCTGGAGGTGTTTGGAAATCCACAGACCAAGGTCAGTCGTGGACAAGAACGACGTCTTTACAACAACATCCTGCTACTACAACATTGGTCCAAGACCGCAGGTCTGGTATGACTGATGAATGGTACTATGCCACAGGAGAAATCAGAGGTAATTCTGCAGGTGCTTCTGGTGCTACATATTTAGGGAATGGGATTTATAAATCGACCAATAACGGTGATAGCTGGACACTTATTTCTTCCACTGCCGTACCAGGAACTTCCGGTACAGATGTTATTACAGATTTAGGAGACTTCACGCGAACAGAGCAATTAGCAATTGATTATTCTAATGACACTGGAACTGAAATTTACGCTGCTGGTGGTAGTCAAATTATTCGAAGTGTAGATGGTTTTGAGACTTTCGATATAGTGCTCGGAGAAACTAATACAGGAAGTAATATGTGCGATGTGGCCATTACTTCAACCGGTAAAGTATTTGCTACAATCGCTAACTCGAGCAATAATGGATCAAATGCTGAGCAAGGTGTTTTTATGTCTGATGATGGCATTACATGGACAGAGATTGATTTGGAAGGTCGTGATAATGTTTCTACGAGAATAGAAATCGCTATTGATCCTTCGGATGAAAACAATGTTTACTTCCTTACAGAAGATCAACTTATACTGTTCAATGATTTAACGGATAGCTCTACTGATTTGACTTCTTCTATTGAAGTGTCAGATGACTCTGGGGAAGGTTATAATTCTCAAGGTGCTTATGATGTTATTACTGCAGTTCACCCAGATGATGGGAGTATTGTCTTTGTTGCTGGTACCAACTTATTGAGGTCTACCAATGGATTTGGAACTTCTGCTACAAACGATCAGATTGGTGGATATAGAGCAGATGGTAACTCTAATAGTTTTCCTTCTTATCCGAATCACCACCCAGATTTACATGAAATTATATTCTTTGACTCCGATGCTGATATTATGTTGACAGGTTCAGATGGAGGCGTTCATTTGACAAGAAATAATCAACAAATCGGTAGTTCAACTTCCTCCGTTTCTGTTGTTTGGGAAGACCTAAATAATGGTTACGTCGTTTCACAATTCTATCATGCTAATATTCACCCTACTAATTTTGGTGACGTACAAGTAGTAGGCGGTACACAGGATAATAGTACTTATGCCAGTTTTAATGGCGAGGATGAAGGAGATTGGGACTTTATTAGAGGTGGAGATGGGGCTTTTGCTGCTATTACTTATAATGCCCTTTATGCTTCTTCCCAAAGAGGAAGCGTTGGTAGATATGCACTTGTTGGTAACCAATACCAAAATGGGATAGGAATTACGCCAGGAGAAAATGAGACTTTCTTATTTGTTAACCCTTTTAATTATAACCCTGTAAATCAAGATCAGTTTTTTATTGCTGGCCAAGGTAAATTGTTTGCTACAAATGATATACGTCAAAATCCATCAGGTAATGAGTGGTTAGAATTAAGTGGTCCAGCATCGCTTACCAATCAATTTGTTTCTGCAATTACTGGTTCAGTTGATCCTGAAGCTGTTTTGTATTTTGGTACAAGGTCAGGCGGATTGTTTAAAATAGCGGATACAAGAGGTATGACTGAGAGTACTGAAATTATCACCGTTGATACGGGTAATATGCCAGGTGGAAATGTTTCTGGAATTGCAATCGATCCGAATGATACAGATAGAGTATTCGTTTCGTTTTCCAACTATAACGTTGTGAGTGTCTGGATGACTTCTGATGGAGGCGAAACATGGTCATCAATATCAGGTAACCTAGAAGAGAATGCCGATGGATCTGGCGCTGGACCTTCAGTTAGAGGAATTGAAGTTATGCCTGATGGCAATGGTGGTAATTATTATTTTGCCGCGACTTCTGTTGGTCTTTTCATGACTAAAGAGCTAAAAGGAGATGAAACAAACTGGGAACAACAAGCCGCAGATGTAATTGGAAACGTTGTAGTGTCTAATGTACGCGTTAGACCTATAGATGGCATTGTGATGGCAGCTACTCATGGAAATGGTGTGTTTTTGGGTGGTTATGATGTTGGAATAAATGCCAATATTAATTATTCAATCAGTACAGACGGTAGAGAATATGAACTTCGCGCAAATGGTGCCGCTGTAACCCCAAGCCCGCTGTCTTATCAGTGGATTAAGGATGGTGAAGATATTGAAGGAGAGACTGGAGAAATTTTGACAGTTACCGATGGAGGAGCTTATCAAGTAAGACTTGCCATAGAAGGCACAAGTGGCACAGGATTGTCGAATACGGTTAATGTTAATTTAGATGGGCAAGGGCCAGAAGTAAGTACTATAACTCGCCTTGATCCGACTGATGCAGCTACCGACCAAACTACAGTTCAGTTTCAAGTTACTTTTAACGAAACAGTATTGAACGTAAGTACTGACGACTTCGAAACGGTAAGTGCGGCAAGTGGTGTAATCACCAGTGTAGTAGAAAGCACAGTTGGGACGGTGTTTGATGTAACCGTATCGAATATTGGTGGTTCTGGTGAATTGAATTTAGATATTGCTGCTAGTACGGATATTACTGATGAAGTAGGTAATGCATTCAGTGGCACCGTATTATCAGAAGAGACTTATACTATTACCGATAATACTGATCCAACAGGAAGTATTAATAGGAGTGTTCCAACAACTCAGGTAACAGACCAAAACGAAGTGACATTCTTGGTTACTTTTTCAGAAGCAGTAGATAATGTGGATGTAACGGATTTCGCTTTGGCTGCCGGATCGCCGACAGCTACGCTAGGAGCAGTAACAGAAGTAAATGCGATAAGTTATCAGGTAGTAGTTACTGATATTTTGGCAGATGGTACTTTAGGTTTAGACTTTGCTGCGGGACAAGATATTGTTGATAAAGCAGGTAATGCTTTTGACGGTGTAGCTGTAACGGATGAGACTTATACCATTGAAAATGTAATTACATCCATTGATGATCCTCTGGCTAGGGCGGCAGAGCGAATTATAGTAGATGCTAACCCTTCTTCAGGTGTGTTCAATTTAGCATTTCCTCCTGCATATATCGGGAACTTTGAAATGCAAATTGTTGACTCACAAGGAAGAAAAGTATTGGTAAGAGGAGTTAAAAACTATAACACAGGAGATCAAGTTGAGATAAATCTGACCAACTCCCCAGATGGTGTTTATATTTTGGCAGCTTCTAATGGTTCTGTAAGATCAACGATTAAGCTACTAAAAAGTGAAGGCTCAAGGTAACCCGAGAGTAAAAAGATAATCCATGAATGCCATCTCATTTTTTTGAGGTGGCATTTTTATTTAACATTGAAATGATCAATCCCAAGATGGCTAATGCAAGCGTCTAATGGAATGTCTAAAGCATTATTATAATCGATATTGTCAAGAGGAGGGGTGATCGCTAGTCCTATTTTTTTTGTCTTCGATGGTAGTTTCGTTAAAAAGCGATCGTAGATACCTGCTCCAAACCCAATTCTGTTTCCAGTTAAGTCAAAGCTGATTAATGGAATGAATACGACATCCAGAATTTTTGACTCTATCTCCTGAGCATCAACCGGCTCAGGAATTCCAAATTTGGAAGTAGCTATTTCCGTATCTGTATTCACCTCATAGTGGGAGAGGAGTTTCTCTTTAAAGTTTGTCTTAGAAGCGAATGCAGAATGGTCTTGTGATTTGATCAGCCAATCAAGAATTGGCCAGGTATTAGGCTCTTGAAACTTCTCGATAGAAAGAAATAAATGGCAGTTAGTGAGGTCTTGATGATGTTTTAGGAAATTAGTCACATGTTGAAACAGGAGGCTGTTCCGACGCTCAAATTCTTTAGAGGTAAGGGTTTGTCTTTTTTCTAGATATAAGGATCTAAGAACCTCTTTATTCATTAGTACTTATCAAGTGGAACTGAAAGTCTAAAGGGTCAAAAGACTTTAAACAGTCTTCAATAAATGAAGGGTTGCTCAAGTAGAAGTTTAAAAAATTGTCTTTCCTTTCTTGAGGAGCGCCTCCTGGAAAAAGTGATTCCTTTAGGTTATAGATTCTGTTGACTAAAACTTCTTGATTCTTTCTTTCTGCCTTTAGTATTTTAAACTCTATTTTCTCGATAGATTTTTCTGCTTTTCTGTGCTCAGCGAGAACCAGTTTTTCCAGGGTTTTATCGATTTGGATGGCCTGTACATGAGCTTCTGAAAAAATACTCCTTAGCCTTTCCCGTTGTTCATCTAAATCAAGCTTAAAGGCAGTGTTTTCAATTACCTTTTCTTTCACCAAGGCACTTTCGTCTTTAAAAAGATCTTCGAAGCTTAATCCTGCCTTTTTGATTTTCTCAACTTTAGGATGTGAAATAACACCTGCAAAATTTCTAGGCATCAATAAAGGGAAAGTTGTATTGAAATGCTCAAACACATCTTTTAATTGCAACCAATAAACGAGCTCTGAAGGACCACCAACATAAGCCAAGTTTGGTAATAAGTATTCCTGATAAAGTGGCCTGAGGACTACATTTGGACTAAAAAGTTCGGGCTGCTTATCTATGGCCATTCTGATTTCTTCCTCAGAAAACGATATGTCAGTGTCGAGCACTTCGAAGCCAGTCTCAGTCCTTACGATTCTGGACCGCACATCGCCTTCCATATAGAAGAAATTAATCTCCCTCGGGTTGACCTGGGTTTTGTAACCAAGTTGGTTCAGCTGACTTGATGTTGCTTCAACTTTCTGTTGAGGTGAATGATCAATGATGTCACCCACCATGACCTCTTTAAATAAGGTTTTAAGTGATCGATCATCAGCATCTATGATCACCAAGCCATATTCCCCAAATAAATGGTTCATATAGTGTCTAACTGAGCTAGCAAGATCGCTATGTTTTAAATACGCTTCTGAAAAGAATTCTGGAAGCCCAGGTAGTTCGTCAAAAATTGACTTGATGGTACTCGTGTCAAACTTGCCTACGGCTCCTGTTTGGTCAGTATTCCATGAGAATTTCTTGGCATTATACCTGAAATGATTAATCTCCTCAAAATCATGGTCTTCACTGGCCATCCAATAAACTGGAACGAAATTGCAGTCCGGCCTAAGTCTTTTTAATTCCTCACAAGTTTTTATAACCGAGACTATTTTATAGATCACATATAAAGGCCCGGTGAATATATTGAGCTGGTGCCCTGTAGTTATGGTGTAAGTATTTTCTGCAGAAAGTTCATCAAGATTCTTCTTCGTTTCATCTGAAAGAATAGAATCGGCATGCTGATTTTTGAGTACTTCCGCCATAATTGCTCGATTAGCGCTAGGGAAGTTTCTAGATTCAATCTGGTTTAATAAGTTTTCTGCTGTAGGAAGTCCGTTGTGGTATTGGCTTAGTTGTTCGTCGCCTTTAATGTAATCTAGAAAGAAATTTGAAAAGCTATTGGTCTTTTCAAATGGTATTTTAGCCAGTAAACAGTCTATTTCTTCCGTAGTTTCCATATTGTTATACCCCTTGGGCGTCTTCTCAATCTAAAGATTAATAACCAAATTGATTATAAAACGGGCTCTCCGTATAAATCAAATTCTGTGGCATCAGTAATTTTTATATTGGCAAAGTCACCTATTCTTAAATAGTGCTTTTTGGCATCTATATAAACCTCATTGTCTACCTCTGGCGAATCATGTTCGGTTCTACCTATAAAGCTGCCGCTTTCCTTTCTATCAATTAAGACCTTGAAAGTCTTACCTATTTTTTCTTGATTAATCTCCATCGAGATTTCTTCCTGTAATTGCATTACGCGGTTGGCTCGTTCTTGTTTCACCTCTTCAGGAATATTGTCATCCATAGTGTAGGCGTGGGTGTTTTCCTCGTGGGAATATGTGAATATCCCAAGTCGATCGAATCTAGACTCTTTTACAAAAGTCATCATTTCCTCAAACTCCTCTTCAGTTTCACCAGGGTGCCCAGCGATCAGTGTGGTACGAATGGCAATACCTGGAACCCTTTTGCGCATTTCTGCTAACAGTTTCTCGGTTTTTTCTCGGGTTGTCCCACGACGCATCAACTTCAAAACATTGGTAGAACCATGCTGCAGTGGAATATCTAAATAATTACAGATGTTATCTCTTTCTGCCATCACATCTAACACCTCCATTGGGAAGCCAGTGGGAAATGCATAATGCAGCCTTATCCATTCAATTCCTTCTACATCAGATAATTTCCTTAGTAATTCTGCCAGATTCCTCTTTTTATAGATATCAAGGCCATAGTAAGTAGAGTCTTGAGCAATTAAAAGCAGTTCTTTAGTACCGTTTCTAGCTAGATTTTTTGCTTCGGTAACGAGTTCCTCTATCGGGCGCGAACGATGTTTTCCTCGCATAAGAGGAATGGCACAAAATGAGCAAGGTCTGTCACAACCTTCGGATATTTTTAGGTAGGCATAGTGATTAGTAGTGGTTGTTATTCTTTCACCTACTAATTCGTGTTTATAATCAGCCTTAAATTTTTTAAGCAGGGCAGGCAACTCCATGGTGCCGAAGAAAGCGTCTACTTGGGGAATTTCTTTTTCAAGGTCGTCTTTGTATCGGTGCGATAGACATCCTGTCACGTATACCTTATCCACGATGCCTTCTTCCTTGGCGTCGACGTATCTAAGGATAGTATCGACTGATTCTTGCTTGGCATTGTCTATAAAGCCACAAGTATTAATCACGACGATATTGGCATCATCATTTGAAGATTCATGTGTTGTGTCAATGCCATTCCCTTTGAGTTGGGTTAGCATCACCTCAGAATCTACTAGATTTTTAGAACAGCCTAGTGTTACAATGTTAACCTTATCTTTTTTCAGTCCCTTCGCCTTCATACTACAATTTAGTGAGGCAAATTTACGAAATAAAAGCAGGGTAACTAAGGCGTAATTGGACTAAACTCTTTTCCTTCGGAAGGTAATCGGAACAAGCGTATCAGTAGGCATGCCAATGGTATAGAGTTCCCAGTCAGCGTCATATTTAGCGAGGATCTGTCTGATGCAGTCTACTCTATCATCACTTGGGTTGTCACAATCTGCCCAATGGAAAACCTCCACTCGATAATTGTAAGACATTTTCTTACCGTTAACTTTTACTTCTACCTCAATATCTTGTTCTCCAGTTATTTGTGGAATTTGAATGGCGATTGCGCTCATAAATCTGTTCGTTAATGTACAAATGTTTTCTATCCGCGTAAGTACTTACAATATAAGTGCCATTGTTGTAAGTAACTGAAAATGAGGTATATAAAATTTATAAGCCTCCCTGGTTGACCGATAAAGTGCAGCAAAATGTACGCAAGCGTTCAGTCAATTTTATTAAGAATAAAACGGAATTATCAGAATGATTGCGTATTTCTATTTTTTTTTAAATAGTATTAAATATATTTATAACATAAGAAATAAGTAATTTATACATCATTTTTAAATTTAAACACATTCCGTAATAATGAAATATTTTGAAATGTTAGAAAATAAGACCATTAAGAAATTGAGCTTATCTATATTGGTAGTTTTATTTGGGTTTTCCTTGGGCTTCATGGCTCCAAGTAAGGTTTTGGCCTATGAGAGTCTGGCAGTCGATTGCTTCTCTTCAGATGATGAACTTGATGGAGCGGGCTATTGGAGGTGTATGGGTCCGGATAGATGTAAATATATCGATAACAGGACCCCTGATAATTCCTTAAGTGAATATTGCAATAGTACTGTTGAGTAGTAAGAATCTAAACTTTGAAATATGAAAAATAAGATAGTTAAAGTTTTTTTTGTTGCGATAGTCTTTTCTGCTGGATTTTATTCCGAAGTTGACGGGATGTTTTTTATACCTCCCAATTGCTACAGTACTAAGGTTCCTGACGAAGGAGGTATGCAAGAATGCAAACTTAAAGGAGGTTGTCAATGGATTGATGATTTCCAGCCCAGTGAGTTTGATGAGGGTAGAGTTTGTGCAATAACGTTTTAAATTAGAAATATGAAGAAAATCGTTTTTAAATTTTTGATGGCCATTGTTATAGTCGTTATGGTCATTCCACCTGGAGGTCGAAATGTCAAAGCCAATGAATCTATCCTGTACGGTCCCTTATGTTGGAGCCAAGATGTGCCAGGTGATGGGGGGTATATTCGATGTGCTGTAGAGGAATGTGGTGAATGGACAGAGAACCGTGACCCAAGAGGCTTGTTAGAGCGATGTAATAATCCTTATTAATGCCGTCTATAAAGTCGGCAAACAAATATAATAAAAACAATAAAAAAATGAAAGTTAAACCGATATATGTTCTACTAGTTTCTTTGCTTGTTTTCGTGAGTTCCTTTTCGCTGACAGCAGAAAATACTCATCTGTCATTTAATTGCTGGAGTGCGGATGATTCTGGGAGTGGCGGCTATTACAGGTGCATGAATGAAGATAAATGGTGCTATTGGGTGGAGAACAGAGACCCATACCATCTTCAATCTGAATGTGTTCAAACACCAATTTAATTAGTCAATTAATGAAGAGATACAGACTGATTTATTTGATATTGATTGTCTTCGCTTGCTGTGCATGTGTCACTGATGTGACGCATGAGAGTGATGAATTTGAATCATTTGAAATAACTCTAAATATTCAGGGTGAGCGCGTTCTTAATGATGAACTGGGTTGGCAGATCAATGTTGTAGGTTCTTATTTGATTTGTGAACAGGAAGTAACCGACAATGATAATAGTGTCTATCATGTTTTTGATTCAGAGACTCTTGATTTTCTAGGTACCGCAGGGCTTAGAGGGCAGGGTCCTAATGAATTTACTGGAGCACAATACTCAGGACAATTTTATAATGTGGGGGATCAGACTGTAATTTGGGTGAATGACGCTCCAAAGTATGCTATCAGGGCAATTAATTTGCATGAAAGCATTTCTTCAGGAGTGACCAAAATTGAGAAGTCGTTGAAGCATCATCCTAAGCACAATCTCCAGAATAACTTATTTGTTTTGGGTTCATCAGATCTTGCTGGTTATCAACCTGGTTATGTTCCTGGAACTAACATAACACCCCTGAATATTGTTAAACGGGGAGTGATTGAGGGTTTTGGTGAATATCCTCGTGTGAAGAATGAGGGAAGTGTTTCAGGTGGAGGAGAGTCATTTAGAAACCTTAGACGTATAGCGCTCAGAATGAAACCTGATCAACAATCATTTGTGGTTGCTATGCGATATTATGATCAATTGGATTTATTCGATAATGATGGTTCTTTGACCCGATCAATTAAACATTCTGATAATTATTCCCTTTATGATGCCAATGAAATCTTGGACGCGAATCGAAGGATAACGGGGTTAAGACAATATTACAAGACTCTCGATGTTACAGATAACTACATCTACGCGCTTTATTATAATCGTAAGGTTGAAAGGGGAGGTATTGAATTCATTGAGAAGCGTCCATCTCAGATCAGAGTGTTTGATTGGGATGGTAACCCCAAATTTTTATTAGAATGCCCAGACGATCTAGTATCATTGTCTGTAGATGAAGAAAGAGGTTGGCTTTATGGTCACGATATATCAGAGGAAAGGTTTATGAGATATGACATAAGTAAAATGTTCAAATAAGCTTATGAAGAATATCAAATTCATTGCCATTATTGTGTTAGCAGGTTTTACTGGTTTCTTTGTCAAGTCCAATTACCGTAATTGGATAGGTTCTAACTTAGTATTGGAAAATGACATGTACGATTTTGGAGATATAGAGGAGGGTTCTAAGGCTCGATACTATATAAGGTTTAAGAACGCGGGTTTAATGTCTCTTAAATTAAATGACGTATCTGCTGATTGTGGATGTACAGTTGTTGATTGGGGTGAAGGTGAAATTTCTTCAGGTGCAATTGACAGTGTTCTTATTGAATACGACACAAATAAAATAGGTCTCATCAATAGAATCGTGACGTTTAACTCCAATAGCCGTAATAGTCCTCATGCTTTTTATTTAATAGGGAATGTTATGCCAAGAGATATCACTTCCAGAAGTAGTACAAATCCAAAAGAATCATCTATTTCTATGGATAAGTGATCAGTCAGGTACGGAGGTAGGCTTACTTCTTAAAAAGAGAGTCTACAAATTCAGCTTTATTAAAGACTTGTAGATCATCCACTTGTTCTCCTACACCAATATATTTTACTGGAATTTTGAATTGGTCTGAAATACCTATGACCACTCCGCCCTTAGCCGTGCCGTCAAGTTTTGTAATGGCTAGGGCACTAACTTCTGTAGCTTTTGTGAACTCCTGCGCCTGTATAAATGCGTTTTGACCTGTTGAACCATCCAGAACAAGCATAATTTCATGTGGTGCTTCGGGTATAAACTTTTGCATTACGCGTTTGATTTTCGAAAGCTCATTCATCAAGTTTACCTTCGTGTGAAGTCTACCTGCAGTATCAATTATGACTAGATCGGCACCTGTGTCTACACCTTGCTTTATGGTGTCAAATGCAACGGCACTTGGATCGGTATTCATGCCATGGGAAACAACAGGTACGCCAACGCGTTCGCCCCATAAGATGAGCTGATCAACTGCGGCGGCTCTAAATGTATCGGCAGCACCAAGTACCACTGATTTTCCTTTGGCTTTAAATTGGGCTGATAGTTTACCGATAGTAGTCGTTTTTCCAACTCCATTTACCCCAACGACTAATATTACATGTGGTTTATGGTTTTCAGGAAGCTCAAAATCAGCTAGATCTTCCGTATTATTTTCAGATAGCAATGCGGCAATCTCGTCCCTAAGAATTTGGTCGAGTTCGGCCGTGTTCATAAACTTATCTTGAGCGACTCTATCTTCTATTCTTTTAATAATCTTGACAGTCGTTTCAACGCCAACATCTGAGGTGATTAGAATCTCCTCTAGTTCATCTAAAACTTCATCATCAACTTTTGATTTTCCGGCTACCGCACGTCCAATCTTCGAGAATAAATTCTCTTTGGTTTTCTCTAAACCTTTATCAAGAGACTGTTTTTTGTCTTTCGAGAATAGTCCAAATAATGCCATGTTGTGAAATTGAATTAAGATGAAACAAAAAAGTCCCACAAGGGGACTTTAATTTATAATATTATATCTGATTATTACTTGTCAGCTAAGACAGATTTAACCATGTCTTCGGTAACCATCTCTTCCTTAAAAGTATAAGCACCAGTTTTAGGAGATCTTACCGCTTTAATCACTTTGGCGTATTTAACTCCGCCTTCTTTCTTTAGGGTTGCAACTACCTTCTTAGCCATGATTATTTAATTTCTTTGTGAACTGTATATTTCTTAAGAATCGGGTTGTATTTTTTCAATTCCAACCTTTCTGTCGTATTCTTTCTATTCTTAGTGGTAATGTAACGAGATGTGCCAGGCATGCCGCTTTCTTTGTGCTCTGTGCACTCCATGATTACCTGAACTCTATTGCCTTTACTTTTAGCCATTTTTCTCTACTTCTAAAATTCGGACTGCAAATATACGAACCTAGTTTAGATTTTGAAACTGCTAGATTAAAATTAATTCACTTATTATCAAGTAATAGAAGTTCACATCGGCTTACCAAGCTCGCTGTTCTCTTTTACTTTCTCTTTCTACCTTGTAAAGTAGGTAATCTAAACTGGTCTAATGGGCTTGGTTGGGTCATCATTGCTTCAATTCCTTCTGTGGTTCGGGGTGCAAAAGAAGAAAGAAGTTCAAAACCATCCTGAGTAATTAAAATGTCATCTTCTATTCTTACAGCAATTCCCCACCATTTTTTGTCGCACTTCGAACCTTCAGGTATATAAATCCCTGGTTCAATCGTGATCACCATGTTTTCTTCCAAGTTCGCATAAGTGCCTTTATCATGCACATCGAGTCCAATATGATGAGAAAGCCCATGTGGGTAATAAAGATGTCTAGTGTCTGCACTTTCGATTATTCCAAGGTCAACTAAACCTTGATTAATAATGTCTTTGGCTAGCTTACCAAGTTGGCCGAACGAAACGCCGGGTTTCGACATTTGAATAGCTTCTTCTTGCGCCTTATATACTAAGTCATAAATCGCCTTCTCTTCCGGAGAGAATTTGCCATCTATAGGAATAGTTCTTGTCACATCGGCAGTATACCCATGATATTCGGCTCCCAGGTCCATCAATATCATTTCGTCACTTTGAATCTCCGGTTTGTGGTTCTCAATGTAGTGTAAGATGCATCCGTTGTTTCCTGCTCCTACTATAGAAGGGTAGCCTTCATATTCCGAGCCATATTTTTTGAAAACGAACTCGTGTATACCTTGAATTTCAGTCTCCGAAAGACCAGGTTTCATAGCTTTCATTACTTCCACTTGGCCGACGGTTGAAATAAAGACAGCTTTCCTAATTAGATCTAGTTCTTCTGGCGTTTTGATCCCTCGTAGCTCGCTCATAATTTGGTTAAGGCCCCTAACGTCGAGATTGTTTTTCTGTGGTTCAGTCCCCAAGTTAGCTGTGTTTGATTGGTATCCTGTTTTTGTTTTGAACTGACTTATCAAACTAAAAAGGTCGGCGGGGTCTTGTGGGTTGTCTCTAACATCATTCTGGAAGTCAAAGAATAAAACCTTATCAAACTTCTGAAAGTCGACTTGGTATTTTTCGAATTCGCTTCCGTTGAATGTGTTTTGAATAGCCAGTTTATCCTTTACGCCTTGATCGCCAAGTCTCCTGCCGGTCCACATTTCGGCTCTGGCATTTTTTTCTTGAACAAAGAAGATTTCGTTGTATTTCTCTTCGTTTTGGCCTGATTGCTCATTTTTAAAGACTAGTAAAACGGCGTGTGGTTCTCTATACCCTGTTAAATAATAAAGATCTGGATCTTGATGATAGATGTAATCAACATCATTGGCACGATTCCTTACTGGGTTGGAAAAAAATACGGCGACACTGTTATTTGGTAGTTTCTCTCGAACAGCATCTCTTCGGCCTTTGTGGAATCCGGAGGTTAAGACATCAGCTGGGGCGTCTTGACCATTGGCCATAAAAAATCCTGATAGTAAGCATACTATCAGGAGAGTAAGTCTTTTATTGAATAGTTTCATAGAAGCATAATAACGTATGGAAACGCTATTATACTAAAATGTTACCGTTTTCTCTTGCTTTTTTTAGAACAGCGGAGATACCATTTTTATTGATGGTTCTTAAAGCTGAAGTAGAAACCTTTAAGGTAACCCACTTATCTTCTTCTGGTATAAAGAAGCGCTTTTTCTGAAGATTCGGGTAGAATTTTCTTCTTGTTCTATTGTTCGCGTGCGAAACATTGTTTCCTACTTGAACTTTCTTTCCTGTAATATCACAAACTCTTGCCATAACGTCTGAATTGACCGCTTTTTGTAAACGGAATGCAAATATCTGAATAATTCCTGAACCGACCAACTTTGCTAAAGAAATCTCTAAGAAAAATCTACATCCACTCTCTCTTATCTGATTCAATCCTGAAAAGAATGAAGTTTTCCAGTGCTTCGGCTTGCTCTATGCTTATAAATGGAATTTTCACAGAACCTGCCGCTGTATATAAACTAAGATTGGCGATCTTTTTCCTGCGTTGATACCAACTCTGTTTTACTTCTACTGCTTGAATTTTGTAAAGTTGAATTACTTCATAGTGATGCCCGAACGTACCTCGATTATTTTTTAGAAGTTCATGATTTACTTCAAATGACCTTTTTCGGTAGTATAAGTGAGTGATAAACCAAATTGCCACCGGCCAAATTAGTAAGTAGAGAGCCTCCCAGTCGACAGAGAAAGCGGCAATTACCCCCAGGACAAGTGATGGCAACAAACCAATAAAAAAGAAGATTCGATATTTCAATAGTTTACTTACCGAGTGCTTTTCTTCTTCTCTATAATATTCCTCTGGAAAAACAGTCTTAATAACCGCATCGACTTGTTTCTGATAACTACCTGGTACTCTAATTTTAGATTTTAATTGATCGGCTTCTGCACTACTCGCCTGTTCAATCTGCAGGGTAAACATCTTGAAAAGCATTCTAATTGGATTGTCAGACCAAGAGATAACTTGCACCTTCTTTTTATTAATGGATGTCTCTTCTCTATTTAATAATCCCTTCACGAGTTTGAGACCACTCTTGCGGATGGATAATTTAAGGTCGTAGTTACCCAAGATCGTTGTTACTAATGAATAGATAAACGAGATAATAATGACAAGGACAGCGGTAAGTAGAAATACTATCCAGCCAGTATTTAGAATTTCATTGTCATAAGCAGATATTTCGTCTGCCACTAACTCAGGGATGTCTTCGGTAATTTCGTTTAGGATAGAAAATACAAAAGCGAAGAGTAGCCCCATCGATCTTAAATGATTCTGACTAATGCCTACTTTAAAGAGGTCGGGCACCGATAAATGCAAAATTACTTCTTCAGTTTCCTCTATTTCAGAAACTACTGTTTCTTCTGAATCAGATTCTTGTACAACGATCTGCGCTTTTTCAGCTAAAATAAAATTACGAAGTGTTTCGGCGTCTTCCTTATTCAGGGCGTCAATGGTAAGTTCAGATTTTTTAGCACCTGCCGTATCTATCTCAAGACTGACAACACCAAATATTTGGTGTAAGATGTTTTGCTTAAAGTTGATGGTTTGAATTCTCTCGAATGGAATATTGGTTTTAAGTCTTTGGAGAATTCCCTTATCTATTATAATAGCGCCTTCTTCTAGGTGAAAGTAAAACCTAAAATAGGTAAGAATAGAACCTATTAAATTGAAAGCTGCAAAGCCTATAGCTACATAGCCAATGATCTGAGTAAAGGTGTCATTGTTTCTTCCACCAACTAAGAAACTTAGTGCAATGGGCCAGAATGACTTAATCGTGATTCTAATGAATTTAATTAGAATAATACCGATAGCAACCCGTGACTGTCTTTGAGGAGTTGAAAATCTACTCGCTATCGTCTCCATCTAATGCAGTTTTACCTAGAACAAAGTCTTTAAGTCGAGTGGCCGTATCTTCTGGTAGGCCCGGGATAACCAAATCGCTACTATGTCCGCCAGCAGTGAATATCTTTAGACTATGGAGTTTAAACATTCTTTCCATTGGCCCTTGTTTAAGTTCGGCATGCTGAATTCTATTGAATGGAACACTAGTTCGTACAAACCATAACAAACCCTTGGTGTATAGAATATCTCTTTCGCGAATCGCATATTTTTTCCTAGGAAATGCCTTCACGATAACCAATGTGTTTAGAAGCCATAAAAATAATATTGATCCAAGCGTGATGCCATATTCAATGACAGTGCCTTCTATATCATCGTTAAAAAAGATGATACAAAAACCAGCAATCATAAGAATCAAAAAGAATATAGCGCTTGAAAGCAAGGTTACTTTTAAATATCCTTTTTCTATTTGATTGAATTCTGCGGCTTTTACTTGTGGTAGATCAGTGGGTTGAATTGATAAATTCTGAAAGTCGTTTGTCATTTTTTGAAACCGTATGGGCAGTGTCGGCAGCCATTCTGACAACAATATCCGCGTTTTTGCAGATAGAGGGCCGTGAAGACTAGCTTACCATCTTTTCCAATGTAGTAATCTTCTGTTTTACTGGCAACGTATTCCTTCTGCTTTGATTCTTTCATCAACTTTTCTCCCGTAGATAGATTTGATACCTTTGGTGTAGGGAAATTGTTCAAAACAAAAGTAAATAAAGTAGACGATTATGGAATTAGTACAGGCAAGCAAAGATGCAATCACGCTTGAGAACAAGTATGGGGCACATAATTACCACCCACTACCGGTAGTTCTGTCAAAAGGTGAGGGAGTTTATGTATGGGATGTGGAAGGAAAGAAATATTTCGACTTTCTATCAGCCTATAGTGCTGTTAATCAAGGACATTGTCACCCAAGAATTGTCGGTGCATTAAAAAAGCAAGCAGAACAGTTAACCTTAACGTCAAGGGCTTTTTATAATGATGTGCTAGGACCTTACGAAAAATTCGTCACTGAATATTTCGGTTTCGACAAAGTATTACCCATGAATACAGGTGCAGAGGCCGTTGAAACAGCTATAAAAGTTTGTAGGAAATGGGGCTATGAGAAAAAGGGAGTTAAAGAGAATGAAGGAAAGATCATTGTTTTCGATCAGAACTTTCATGGTAGAACTACCACAATTATTTCTTTTTCGAGTGATCCTGATGCAAGGAAAAATTTTGGTCCTTATACTGATGGGTTTATTAAAATTCCTTACAACGATACCAATGCTTTGGCCGAAGCACTTAAAGAGGCTGGCGTTGTTGGTGTATTAATCGAACCTATTCAAGGCGAAGCTGGTGTTTTTGTGCCAGATGAAGGGTTCTTAAAAGAAGTAGCAAGTCTTTGTAAAAGTCATAACGTTCTTTTTATGGCGGATGAGATTCAAACGGGTATAGGAAGAACCGGTGGTCTTTTGGCCATTTGTGGTAACTGTACATGTGCAGGACATTGTGAAAAGCAAAATACTTATGCCATTCCTGATGTACTTATTTTAGGTAAAGCTATTTCAGGAGGGGTTTACCCTGTGTCTGCTGTTTTGGCTAATGATGATATTATGGAAGTGATAACTCCTGGTACACACGGTTCCACTTTTGGTGGTAACCCAATTGCGGGTGCTGTGGCACTTGCGGCACTAGAGGTGATTCGTGATGAAAAGCTAACACAAAATGCACGTAAACTAGGTGAAGTTTTTAGAGCTAGGATGAACAAATTTATTGAACGAACTGACTTGGTGACGCTAGTTAGAGGTAAGGGGTTGTTGAACGCCATTGTAATCAACGATTCTGAAGACAGTTCAACAGCTTGGGATATATGCGTTGCTTTAAAAGAAAACGGTTTACTAGCTAAACCAACGCATGGAAATATTATTCGTTTTGCACCTCCGTTGGTAATGACGGAAGAAGAGTTACATACATGTTGTGATATAATTGAATCTACGATTACTGATTTCAAAGCCGTTTAACTGTATTATATACCATTCTCAGAAAAGTAACATTAGAATAATGTACAATTTTTTGTTCCTTTTCTCTTAATTGTGAGTTTTGTGGTAGGGTATTTCGAAAGATGCACCTATTAATAGAACCAAAACGCTAGTATGCTTACTTCTACCAAACGAAGATTACTTCATATTCTATCTGTATCGATGGCCATCGCGTCTGTTGCATACGGCTTAGTATTGAAATATGGTAACACTTCAGAAACACAGGATCTTGCTGTTAAGTCTCAGTTTGAAGAACAACGTAAAGCGACAACTGAAATACCGACAATTCTGAGTGTTAGCAATCCAGTTACTGAACCAGATAATTGATTCAAAATTTCATAAAAAAATTTAAGACCACTTGTTGGTCTTTTTTTATGCTTAAGAAGGTCTAGAAATGAAAAAGGCTAATGCCACTTGCAGCGCAAATGGCATTAGCTTTTTTAAATAATTCACCAATAATCCTAAAGTTCTACTGTCTAGTGACTGTACCTGTAGGTACCGAACCTAGGTTCTGACCGAAGTCGTGAGATGTAGGAGCCGTTGCAGCGTCTATTGCTAAATCGACAAGCAGTGGTTTTAACAGGAATGGAGCTGGAGAATTGTCCGGAACAGGTTCAACAGAAATTACAATCCTTCTACCTCTAATATCAAGCGGGAAAGTTTCCCCTGCAGGAGCGGCATTGAAAAAGTCTTCACCTGGTACAGGAGGGCCTGCATTGTTTTCTGTTCCACTGAATGGATTTCCAGAATCTACAGCACCAAAGTCAGTAAATGTACCTGTAGAAATTGGTCCTGCATCGCCAATTACCCAACCTTCGTAAACCCAACCTTCATCAAGGACAGGTAGTGTGAAATTTGGGGTAGGAGGCGTGCCAGGTGTTCCAAACCAAACACCATAAATATCATTGCCATTATTTGTTCCCGTTTCATCCGTTGGAGTTCTTAGGAAGAGTGTTCCGGCTGCATTTGAAAAATCACCAAGTGCAGGGGCGGTTCCCGTAGATAGTGTAGCGCTCGTTGTACCATTGAAATCTCCGGCTACTAGTTTAGCCGCAGCTGGTGCCGGGTCTGGATCTGGAATAGGCTCAATAGTCAGTACAAATTTTGTAGCCGCATCTGCATCTTCATTATTTACCGAAAAGGAGGTAGTAGAGAGAGTTCCGTTAGCGTCTACAGTGAAAGTACCAGTACTAACCGGGTTACCTCCTACGATAAGCCAACCTTCGTATTGTGCCGTAGCACCAAGATCTTCTAGGCCATTAATGTTCAAGTTGAGCGCTGCAGTAGTCGGAGCGCTATCATCGTCACCGCAGCTAAATAGAAAGGCTGGGATGAGTAGTAATGTGAGTAATTTTCTCATGTCTATGTTTTAATGTTTTCGATTTCAAAACTCATAGAATGATCTCACAGAAATGTCACGGACTTTTCACGAAGGAGTACTACTTCACTTAATTATGACAGCTATGTGACAGCAGCCTTAATTTAGTATTTGTAATTAGGAAGTTTGGAGGATAGCTATCGTGAATTTAAGGTAGCGTTACTTCCCGCCCATTTTGGTGAATTTATAAGCGAGGCTAAAGCGCACTATTTGGACAAGTACATTTGTCTCCGAATTCTGGATGTATTCAGCAGTGATATTTCTGTTGATTAAAGCATTTTGCCTCAAAATATCAGTAGCAGATATTCTGAAGTCAAGTTTCTTCTTTAACATCTTCTTACTAAGTGAGAAATTCCATAGCCACTGACTAGTACCGGCAATCCCCTCAACTTCACCCTGTACTATGTTAGAAATGGATGTGGTGGCTGAAAAACCTTCAATAAATTTCCATGTCGCTCTAAAGCTATTGCTCAAAGTAGAAAAACTTCTATCACCTTGTTCTTGATTGGAGTTTTTAACAATTGAATAATTCGGAGCCATTCGTAACGACATGTCGAGTTTGTCATTGAAATTGCTATTCAGACTAAGGGAAAGACCGTAGTTTATTGATCTTGCTACTTGGTTGATTCCATTAAGAATCTGTGGGTTTTTGCTAAAACCAGCTGACCCACTGATTCCCATTCTAAGTTTTTTGCCTTTCAATGGACGTGAAACTTGAGCATATGCATTGGCTGCCATTCTTCCCGGTAAATTGACAGGCGCTGTAAACCGTGCACCAATTGGTAATATAATCCCGTCAGGACTGTTGCTTCCATTTCCCACAATAGTTCTGTTTACAATGGAATTTTCGGTGAATGTGACTGATCCTGAAATTTGTAAGAATGATAGACTTTTTTCATTGTAGCTGTAATGCCCAATGGTAATTCCATTCGAGAAGCTGGCATTTAAATTTGGATTTCCTTGCCTAATAAAAAGAGGGTTCCTGTTGTCAATTACATCCTGTAATTGATTGGCTGAAGGTGCTCTCATTGACCTTCTAAAACTTATGCTCGACTGCTTACCATCTTTAGTGCTTTTGCGCAAAGTAAGACTCGGTAAATGACCGTTGAAAGTATTCCTTGTATTGACATTGTTAGGGTAAACCTGACTATTTTCTATGATTTGGCTTTGATAAGTAGTGTTAGCTGAAAAATTGATTTCTTTGATCTTAAAACCGACCCCTGCATACACCCTATGCGATGTATTAGTCAATTCAAAGTCACTTGATCTCAGCGGGTCAAGATCAGTATAATCTTGATCTGATTCATTAAAATCGAGCAATAGTCGTTGCCGATCATTAATATTTCTTGAACCTGTATAGGATACTCTTAGACTACTTTTTTCAGCTAATGGTTCTGTGTA
Organism: Roseivirga sp.; assembly: GCF_049099775.1. Taxonomy (GTDB): domain Bacteria; phylum Bacteroidota; class Bacteroidia; order Cytophagales; family Cyclobacteriaceae; genus Roseivirga. The sequence continues at coordinate 610,648 of NZ_JAGDZM010000007.1, forward strand.
AGAGATTGTAGCTCTATTACTTTTTGTTTTACCATCTGGATCACTGATTTGGTTGAAAATTTGATTCTCAACATCTCCAGAAGTAAAAATATTAGTAGACCTTACTGTATCAGTTCCAGCGCTATTTGAAACCGAATTGGCCGCAGAAATGGATAGTGTTCGGCCTTTCTTTTTGAATTTATGCCGCCACGAAAGATTATTCGACCAACTGTTGTTGAGGCTTTCAGAGAAGTTAAAGTTATCGGTTGAATTAAGAAGTTCGTCAGTAAGTAATGTTTCCCCTTCTAAAGAAGAGGTATTATTGCTTGTTCTTTGAGAAAGAGATTGAGTAATTCTTATTTCGTCGTTTTTGGTTGGTTTATAGGTGACTTTGATACTTCCACTATGATTGTTGCCATTGGATGAATTTTCAGACTTTTCGTTATAAATCCTGCCCTCATCTGACGCTTGAATAAATTGTCTCGATATATCACGAAAGGATTCTGTTTGAGAGTCACTGTATCTATATGAAAGAGTCACTTCTAGCTTTTTGTTAATCTCAGAGTAATAGTAAGTGCTAAGTGATTTGTTCTCAGATATACCGCCATTACCTCCTCCTCCAATATTTTGTGGAATAGCAACCCCATTTGATATCATCATTACTTCGCGAGACCCACCTGCGCCTCCTCCTAAATTATTGTAGCCACCACTAACTGAAAAGCGATTATTTCCCTTTAGGAAATTGATGTTTCCGTTTAAGTTATACCGATCTGGATGACTATATGTGAGTCCAGAGCGACCAAAATATCCCTTTTTCTTTTCTGGTTTTGTTACCACATTAATGATTTTGGTTCTTACGCCATCATCGTGCCCTGTAAATTGTGTCTCTTCACTCTTTTCATCGATTATTTGTACTTTTTTTACCATATCAGCAGGAATATTCTTCAATGCCATGTCTGGGCTTCCTTCAAAGAAAGGTTTTCCATCCACAATAATTTTCGTGATTTCTTTGCCTTGCGTCTTGACTTTGCCTTCTTCAACTTCCATACCTGGCAGTTTCTTAATTAAGTCTTCAAGGCTAGCTTCGTCTGTAGTTTTAAAGGCAGAAGCGTTAAATTCTACAGTATCTTTCTTAAGTATCACTGCTTCTGCTTCAGCGACTACAGAAACGGAATCTAGGTTTGTAGGGTCTTCGGCAAGTGTAATAAGGCCGAGTTTGAGTGGGGCATCTTTAATGGTTATTTGCTGTTGAAATAACTTAAAGCCAACAAAAGAAATATTGAGTTTATAAGTACCATTGGCTACATTCTCTAATAGGAAACGACCTTTTTCATCAGTTACTGTAGCCTTTAGCAAAGAGTCCTTTGCGTTTCTAAGGGCCACATTGGCCAAGAAAAGAGGTTCTTTGTAGGTACTATCAATTACTTCGGCCGATATCGAATATTTTTGGCCTTTCGCCGTAAAGGCGAAAGACACCGAAAAAAATATGAGTAAAAGTGCAAAAAGTCTCAAAGCCGTGTGTATACCTATGAAGGTAGTTGTAAAAACGGCTATTTATATGGCTTAATTGTAAATTAATCTTAAATGGGTGATAATTTTTGTTAATGGTATCTATTGTGGTGTGAACTGCCTACCACTCTATATTTCCATTTCCACCGCCGCGCCCACCACGTCCACCAAATCCACCTTGACCATTTCCAAAACGTTGTCTAAGCTGTTGGAGTCTGTCGTTTTGCGGAAGTGTTTGTCCTTGACCAAACGATCGGATGTTGTACACAAATGACAGCATGAAGTACTGCGTAAGAATCTGAGTTTGATTATCCTCTATATAAGAACCTGTAATAGACCTTCTAATGTTCTGATTTTGCTTAAGTAAATCGAATATTGTCAATTTTAGTTCTGCCTTATCTTTCAGTAATTTTTTACCCGCTTCCATATTCCAAAGAATAAAGTTCTGATTGAATCCATCGGATAATCCTGAGTTTGCAGTGTGAGCAATTGTAGACCTAAACACGAAACTTGGTCCGAAAATCCAGTTGAGTCTAAGTCTTGTCGCTTGACTAAAGAAATCAGTATCTGCCGTTGTTTGAAGTGTATTAGAAACGGTACTGAATGTAGAATTACTTGAAATAGTGAAATCCACTTTCTCGCTGATGTTGCTACTAAGCACTATGCCTACACCTACAGCTGGCGTTTGGGCATTATTCAACTCATCATTGATTAATTCTGGAGTTTGTGTGTAAGATAGAGAACCTGTAAAGTTTAAGTTCGACTTAATAAAGCCTAAAGGCATACCGTAAGAAATAAAACTTCTCACATTCCAGTAACCTGTAAGGTTTACCGGTTTACTAAAAGTGGCACCAGGCTGCAGGTTAATGCCATCTACAACTGTATTTGCTCTAGACGCTATGGTTGTACTATTACCAATGTAGTTGTCAGAAAAAGTACTACTCAATAGTGTGAAGAAACTATGTGATGTTTCTGCATTTACTTTATTATACCTAATTGTAGCAGAATGCTGGTAGCGCTGATCTAGTTCTGGGTTTCCAGATGAGATATTTAGCGGATCGGTATTGTCAATCACACTTTGTAGTTGGTTTACCGAAGGTGCATTTGTTGATGCCCGGTAGTTGAAGCTAAAGCTACTCCCTCTGCCTACTCTGTATCGATAGTTTACATTTGGAACAAAATTGTTGAATTCGCGATCGACATTGTCCTCAAAAGGGAATGTCTGATCGTTGTCCAAAATGGCATGTTGTAGCGTACCTCTTACAGTAAGTGTACCCTTTTCGCCTCTTAGGTTATAACCTACTGTTCCACGATGTGTGTAATAGTCATTTTCAAAAGTGTTACTCAAAGGAATGTTTAAGTCTGTGAAACCATCATTTCCTTCATTGAAATCAAATGTTTCCGTATCAGTATCATTAAACTGGTAACTATAGGCATAAGTGAACAAGATGGAATTTCGATCTGCTAAAGGCTCAGTATACGTAGCGTTCACGCGCATATTAAAGCCATCTGTATTCGAGTCGGAAAATTGATTGAGATCATTAGATCTGCCAGTTCCTACAAAGAAGTCTGTATCGGATAGAAGAAAGCTCTCACCATTATTGTTATTCAATCCTGTATTTAAGTTAATAGAAAATGTTCTGCCTCTTTTTGCAAAAGCATGTCTGAATAAAATATTGTTGCTGAAACTAAAAGCTTCAAGGGCAGATGTGTTTTCAGTATTGACTTGGTTTAATAATTCTTCTCCAAGCGACGTTGATCCGGTTACCAAAGCTGAACCTGAATTATCTTGAAATGTAAATCTAGGTCGCATGATGATGGAGTTTTTGTCATCAATCTTATATTCTAATTGTCCATTAAAACGATGGTTTGTATTTCTACTAGGAGAAAAGCTATTCTCAGCATAAGTCTGACCTTCATTTTCTGGAAGTGTGAATTGTCTGAAAATTGACTCATCAGAAGAGTTGTCAGACTGATTGAAAAAATAACTACCACTAAACTTTATTCGTTTGGCATCCTCATAAGAATAGTTAATTCCGAAAGCTCTAGTCTCATTAATTCCGCCCTGTTGGCCTACTTGAAAGTTGCTTGCATTGCCACCATTCGCAAAACCGCCTCCACCACCAGCGCCTCCGCCTCCGCCACCTCTGCCGCCTCTTCCGCCTCCGCCTCGTCTTCCACCACCAGAAGTAATGCCAAGTAAGTCACTTGTAGAGAAGTTTTGAATATTGATATTGTTGGTTTGTGCCAGAATGGTTGTACGGGCTTTGGGTCTAAATAAATTAATGCTACCACCAATATTATAAGTTTCATCAGTGCCTGCTCCTGCGTAAACCTTTCCGAATTCACCATTTCGCATACTTACTTTAGTAATGATGTTCATAGTTTTTGATGTTTCCCCATCTTCAAAACCAGTGAATTGTGCCTGATCACTTGCCTGATCGTAGATCTGTATTTTTTCGATCATTTCGGCAGGTAGGTTCTTCAAAGCCGCATTTGGGTCATCACCAAAGAACTCTCTGCCGTCAACTAAAACTCGGGCGACATTTTCGCCTTGCGCTTGAACTTGACCATTGGAGAAAACTACGCCAGGCATTTTTTCCACCAAATCTTCAGCAGTAGCATCAGGGTTTACTTTATAGGCTGCTGCATTCATTTCTGTAGTATCACCATTTTGACGTATTCGTTCCGTTAGACCTTCAACGGTCACCTCCTGAAGATTTTTGGCATCTAATCCCAATTGAATATTTCCGAGGTTCAACGATCCGTCCTTTATTTCAAAATTCTTAGCGTACTTTTTAAAACCCACATAGGATATTGAAAGCTGGTACCTGCCATTTTCAACACTAGAGATTCTAAAGCCACCAAGGTCATTGGTAGAGTAGGCTTTTGCTGTAGAATCAGATAAATCGATGAAGACTACAGTAGCAAATTTCAGTGGTTTGTTTTGAGCGCTGTCTAAAACGTTACCCTTTACAACCCAGAATTGGGCGGATGCAGAAAACGATATTGAGAGCAGAATTACAGTAAAAAAATTACGCATGTTTTTGAGATTTGGGTTTTAGACACTGATTATCCATGAAAGTTTAATTCTTTCGTAATACAATAAGTAATTATTGTTTATCAATAAATAATTATTAACTTTCAAAAAATTACTCAGAATGAAAATCTCGAAAGTACTCCTATGGATAGTAAATATTGCAATGCTTGTAAGCGTTGTGATATTCATATCGTTCATAATTGTTCAAGAAGTTTATGCGCCGATTGAAAAGTCTCAAAGAGACCGGAACCTGGAAGGTGCACTCAGTATGACAGAGTATCGTACGCTGAGCAGTAGATTTTACGACCTTAATTATTTTTTTATCTATAAGGAAGGAGAAGTATTGATTGATGGTTACATGATCAGTACTGAGAAAATTCAAAAGCGCTTTGATTATGTCAATGCAACCAAAGCGAACTTTCTAGAAGTTAAAACGGCGAACGGTGAAGTGTTTATGCCCAATGTTTCAGAAACGTTTTCGGTACCTATTACAGTTGAGAGAATTGGTTTCTTTAATAACCTCGCTCGTCTGCTCATGTTTGCTTCGTGGTTGTTCTTCTTTATCCAGTTGGTCTGGTTGCGCAAACTCATAAAAAATACGGTTGATGGGAAATTTTTCGAGAAAGCCAACGTCGGTGTCTTCACAAAATTGGCTATCCTTTATATCGCTTTACCGATTGTAATAGTCGTGGTCGATGGTTTTGTGTATAACCTTATTATGCCAGATGGGCTGTCATTACCAGATGGCTATCAAATTGTAACCAAAGACTCTGGTTTTCAATATCAATACCTTTTTGTGGGTCTTATGCTTCTGCTTATTTCTCAAGCGTTCAAACAGGGCTTAAAACTTAGAAAAGAACAGGAATTAACTATTTAGAACATTAACAACTCAAAAATCATGAAAACAACAATTTATACATTATTCATAATCGTCGGCTTAATGTCTAGCCAAATGCCTGTGGAAATATCTGAGAAAGGTCACTTGGAAGAGAATATTGAAGTAATCTTTGATAGGAAAATGACCTTTGAAGAACTTGTTGAAATTAGGTCGGATTTAAAAAAGAAAGGCATTGACCTAGACTATTCGAACCTCTCTTTCGATAATAACCACAGACTAAAGTCTATTTCATTTGAAGTGGACTGTAAAGATGGTTTTTCAGGTAAGGCTGATAGGTCATCATTGGGATCAAAGCCTTTTGGCTTTTTTAGAAATTTCGATCAGGGCGTTAAAGTGCCTTTTGGAGTTGGTTATATTAATGAACTGCGCTAAGATTTAGCATAGAAGGAACCTAAAATGGAGCGCAATAGGAATTTGTATTGGATAGTAATTATTAGCGTAGGCTTTGCCGCGCTGCTAGCCTTTGCCGTTCCATTCAGATTAGCCCTTGGTCAATACTTGGAAAATGAAAAAGAAGTCAAACTCATTGCTGGTATTGGTACAAGGCTAATCATATTAGTGGCTTCCATTATTCTCGTTCGCAAGTTTAAGTTTCAACGTTATTTAGGGCTAGGTTGGAAGTTCGATAGACAGTACCTATTGCCAATCATTATTCCTATGCTCATTGTTTCAATGGCCATTTTTGGCGATTTGGAAACTTATAAGAAGGCCGGTTTAAGTTTGCTGACATTATTTCTATTCAACAATATATTAGTCGCTTTAATAGAAGAGTTTGCTTTTAGGGGCTTAGTGCTTCCATTAATTCTTAAGATTCGGTCGGAAAAGAAAAGATTAATGCTAACGAGCGTCAGTCTTACCGCCTTGATATTTGGCGTGCTCCACTATCTCAATCTTTTTAGAGAGCCGGATAATTTTTCTGGTATTACGAGTCAGGTCATTTTTGCCATAGCCATTGGAATATTTCTCGGAGGGCTTATGCTGAGAACAAAGAATATACTCTTCCCTGTACTTATTCATTTTTTGATCAATGTTGGTTTTGGAAAAGATATACTTAGGCCCGAAACCGAAGAAATTGTTACTCAAGTAGCTAGTACTGGTACAGATTGGATTGGGACGCTATTGACATTAGGACTGTTTGGTTTTATTGCTTTAGGAGGCGTTTACATGGTTAGGTTGGTAAGTAGAGATGAGATTTTACAATTAATAAACACAGATAATTAAGGGTATGAGATGGAATAGATTAATAACATCGGTATGCATTTTTTTACTTGAGATCAGTAAAATTTTGCTGATTGTAGTCTGTTGTCTTTTGATTATTACCTCCTTAACTGGCAATTTAGAAGCTCCACTTTCCTTAGATATTGGAGAAAACTATCAGCTAAACGCTATGAAGTCCAATAGCATAAACGTTTCTGGATTTTACAAAGGCCAACCATTCACGGAGGCGAGCATGGAACCCCGTTCATATTATTTCTCTTTACAAAACGAAGACATGCCATTTTATCTAGCTGTATTACCTTCAATAGTGATTGGTCTAATAGTTCTCTTATTTATACATTTACTCGTGAAATTATTGAGGTCTATTGAAGAGCGTGACTTTTTTAGTCAGGCAAATGTTAAGCGGCTCCGGTATATTGGCCTAATCATGATGATTAGTGAAGTATTGGGTTGGGCTCATCGACAACTTCTCATAATGTTCTTAGAGAATAACCTTATCATAGAAGGGCTGACAAGGTCGGGTGGTTTCTCTTTTAGTTTAGATTTATTATTCTCTTACTTCTTTTTGGGTTTAATGATACTCCTGATTGCAAATGCTTTTGAACATGGTCTTAATTTGAAAAAGGAACAGGACCTAACAATATAATTATGGCCATCATTGTAAATCTAGATGTGATGTTAGCCAAGCGCAAAATGCAGAGTAAGGAGTTGGCTGAAACTGTTGGCATAACGCTTGCCAACCTTTCCATTCTAAAAACTGGCAAAGCTAAGGCCATTAGGTTCAGTACGCTGCAGGCTATTTGCGATGCCTTAGAATGTCAACCCGGCGATATTCTTGAATACCGAAAGGACGATGAATAACTGACCGCTACGACTATTCTCAATTCCTCTTTTAGCCGTATCTTTATCGAATAATTATTAGATGATGGATATCAGACCAAGAAGAAATAGAAAATCTGCTGCTATTAGAAGTATGGTGGAGGAAACGCAAGTGAAAACAAGCGATTTTATCTTCCCACTATTTTTATTGGAAGAACCTCGGAGCAAAGTAGAGGTGGATTCTATGCCTGGTATTTATCGACTCGGATTAGAGGCAATGCTCCAAGAAATTGAGGATTGCATGAAATTGGGAATCAAATCCTTCGATGTTTTTCCCGTAGTAAACGATCAATACAAAGACAAGTTGGCGACGAGAAGCTACGATACCAACTTCTTTTATCACCAAGCATTAAAGAAAATCAAACAAGAATTTCCTGAAGCTGCTATCATGACAGATGTAGCCTTAGATCCTTACAGTTCTGATGGTCATGATGGAATTGTTCAGGATGGTAAAATTTTGAATGATGAAACCCTTGAAGTTCTTGGAAAACAGGCTTTATCTCAAGCCGAATGTGGTATAGATATCATTGGACCGTCTGATATGATGGATGGTCGTGTAGGATATATACGTGAGGTGTTGGACGATGCTGGCTTTACAGATGTTTCCATAATGTCTTATACTGCTAAATATGCTAGTGCATTTTACGGACCCTTTAGAGATGCTTTGGACTCAGCTCCGAAAAGTGGTGATAAAAAGACGTATCAAATGAATCCTGCCAACCAAAGAGAAGCATTGATTGAGGCTGATTTGGATGTTGATGAAGGGGCAGATTTCTTGATGGTTAAGCCTGCTTTAGCCTATTTAGATGTAATAAAATTGCTAAAAGATAATTATGCTCAGCCTATTGCTGCTTACAATGTTAGCGGTGAGTATGCCATGCTGAAAGCTGCGGCAGAAAAGGGTTGGTTAGATTATGATGCCGTTATGTCTGAAACCCTTTTGAGTATAAAAAGAGCGGGAGCTGATATCATTTTGACTTATCATGCTAAGGAGTTTGCTAAACTCTAAGTATTATAGTTTTCCTCTTGCTCAATAATTGTTTTCGCACTCAGGAAACCACTATATACAGCGCCATCCATATACCCGGCGTAAACTGGTGATGATTCGGTGCCTGAGAAAATCAATTTCCCATTATACATGGAATCTCTTAAGTTAGAATGTCCATTATTTTGATGTGGAACTACACTGGTAGGATTGCGGATTGATGTATAATGATCATGTTGCCAAACATGTTCATGGTAGCCGATGAATTGTGTCGCTTTTTCCCCAAAAAGTTTAGTCAATGTACCGACAACCATCTTTTCTCTATCGTCTTTTCTAAAAGCACGAAGGTTAGGGTTCAAAAAGCCTTTCAATACAAATATCTTTTCGTCATAATCACAATGATCATGTACCTCTTGAAGTATTCCAGCCTGAGAGAATCCCATTCCTGAGAATCCTTTTTCCTTCCAGAAAGGGTTTTTATAGCGCACTGCATATTTGATTGATTCCCCCATCCAAGTGTGCGTGTTCTTCATTATATCACGCTTTGAATCTGATAGGGCAGGCTCGAAATTGATTTTAGCTTCAGTAAGTTGCGGAGGGGTTGTTATTACAGCATACTTTGAAGAAAAACGTCTATCATCTTTCAAAACAACACTTACCCCAAAGTCCTCTTCATTAATCTGATCGACAAGGCAATTATACATTATTTCGGAACCAGAAAGTCGATTAATTAATTCTTGAATTATAGTACTTGTTCCGCCTTTTATCCGGTAAGATGGTGCTTGACCTTGTGGCATATCAAATACTTGAACGGGTTGATCATGTGCTACCTCATAGGAGATTTTTCCATCGGTAAATTGCTCAAAAAGTTCAACTTTCATTTCTTGAAGAAGCCTTCTTAAATGCTCGTGTTGATTACCCAGCCAAGTAGCACCCATTTCAATTGGCCCATCCAGCGTTTTAATTCGCCCTCCAGGAAGTGCTCTTGCTTCTAGGACAAGACATTTATATCCTGCCTTATTTAGTTGATAAGCAGTAGTAAGCCCTGAAAGACCTGCGCCAATAATGATGACTGGTTGCATGCATTACTTAATGGAAACGCCTTCCATAAAGTTCACTAAGGCGTGAATAAAAAATGCCCTTGGACTTTCCATGAAAGCCGCATGATCACCATCTTTCACTACTGTCCATTGTTTATGGGCTGTTCCAAGTCTCTCAAATAATTTGGCTTGAATTGGTGTAGGGCCAATTGGGTCAAACTCACCTTGAAGAATTAATGTTGGTATAGTTACTTTATTTGGATCTAGTTCATTGAATTGGTCGTAACGATTCAAGTCTACTCTAATGGGATCAGATGCTAGTGCAGATTTTACATAAGCATCAATTGCTTTTTGACTTATTGAGCCGGGGATGATGAAGTCGCTTGCCGCACCTTCAGCTGTAGTTGGTGCTTCTTCAGGCGTACCAATACTTTCTTCTATTGGAAATATCTGGTCACTATCTCTCCAGTATCCAAAGAGCGTTAAAGAAGATAAGAGTTCGGGATGTCTTTGTGCAGCTAAATGAGAAATGGTTGAACCCATCGACCATCCAAATAAATGAGGTTTGGTACTCGTATTCCTATGCATCATAATCCATTCCAAAGCTGCAGCTACATCGTTGGCACCTTTGTTTGGTGTTTGCCATCCACTGCTATCCCTTGGTGTTGCACCGTAACCTCTCAGGTCTATGGCAAAAACGGAATAGCCTTTAGCCACTAAACCATCCAATAAGGATAAGTCTTCGCCTTCTACTTGTAAGTCAAAATCCGGAATGGCACTCCAAGTTCTACCGTGTACTAAAAGGATTGACTGGCTAGCATTAGGATCTGATTTTTCCCATAGGGCTATCGGATGCCCATCAACTAAAACGGTATGTTGAAGCAGTTCAGCTTTTGTTTCTTGGGTTTGGTTATCAGTTCCTTCCGCGCAGGCGAATAGGCATAAAAAAACCGCAAATGAGACCGTTAATAACTTGAGCTTCATTTGCGGTATCTTAAGGTTAAATAATTTAGGCTGTTTTTACTTGACCCAAACTCTTGAGCATTCTTGCATGACTCGCAATAGCTGAAACGAACGTTGGTTCAAGGTTGTAAGGAAGGCCGTATTCTTTGGCAGTCTCTTTTACAATTTTCGAGATTCTTTTATAGTGCACATGGCAAATGTTTGGAAACAAATGGTGCTCTATTTGGTAATTTAAACCACCCACGTACCAGAAGAAGAGCTTACTCTTGGGTGAAAAATTAGTGGTAGTAAATAGCTGATGAACTGCCCAGTTGTTTTCCATATTCCCAACATTATCTGGAATAGGGTAGTCCGAGTGCGGCATAACATGCGCTGGCTGAAAGATTAACGCAATCCAAAGGCCGGTAATAACATGCATTAATAAAAAGCCGATAACAATTAGCCACCATGATGCTTGAATAAAGATCAATGGAATGATCAGTGCATAGGCATAATAGGCAACTTTAGAGAATATGGTTTCCATAAGAACACTTCTATAAGTTCTTTTCTGGCCTTTAATAAGATCCATTTTTTTGTACCTGTTTAGTTGTACAAAATCTTTGGAGGTTAACCAAAGGAAAGTCATAATAGCGTAAAAACCCCAGCCATATATATGTTGAAATTTATGAAGTCTATAGTGCTTGGCATGAGGTGAAAGCCTCATTAAAATTCCCGGATCAATATCTTCATCTACCCCTTCAATATTTGTGTATGAGTGATGTAGTACGTTATGTTGAATTTTCCAGTTAAAAGAACTAGCACCGATAAGATTCATTACATAACTCAAAACTTTATTTACGTTCTTGTTTTTGGAGTAAGAACCATGATTAGCATCATGCATAATAGAAAGGCCTATACCAGACATGCCAAAGCCCATTATACCCCACATTACCAAGATTAACCAAGGTTGGGTAACAACGCCTGTAAGCATTAAAATGTAAGGACCAAAGTACATCAAGAACATGGCAACGGTTTTCATTACCATTGTCGTATTCCCATATACTGAAATTTCGTTTGAGTCGAAATAAGTCTTCACGCGTTTTCGAAGATCACTAATGAATTCGGCTTGATTCGAACGTGAGAATTTTATGGCTTTGTAATTCATATGCTAGATTGACCTGTTCTTGTTTAATGAAATACTTTGTTTCTGTAAATGGTTTCAATTATTGCCAATAACTTTTTTGAAGCTTTGGTTCTTTCATCAGGTACATTTCTCTGTAAGACATTGCATCCCTGAATAATGTTGCAAAATTAATCATTATTCGATGCGAATGGAAGCCATTCACAGATCTTGTTCTCGCTCAAGCATTAAAACCGATGCTTGTGGCACGATAAAGAGCTTTTCACCCTGATATATAATCTCTACTGCGCTTTTCTGTAAGAATATAGCAAGGTCACCCTCTTGGGCCTGTAGAGGGACATATTTCACCTTTTCATCGTTGTTTTTCCAATGCTCGTCTTCCTCAGTTGGTAAGGGAATAGGGTAGCCAGGGCCCACTTTTATAACATAGCCGGTTTGCACTTTTTCTCTTTCTTGAACCCCAGGAGGTAAATAAAGACCACTTTCTGTCTTTTCGACGTTTTTTTTCGGCCTTATCAAAAGCCTATCGCCAACTACTATGAGTTTCTTAAGTTTATTGTCAGCAGTTAATTCCATCTTACTCTTCTATACTTTTCTTAAATAACGTTTGATCTATTTGTTTACTTGTTTTTGCTCCTAGCTTCTTAATCTTCTCAGTTTTACGGATTAGATTATCCTTGCCATCGGTGAGTTTATTCAATGCTGCATCATAGTTCTTTTGTGTAGAACTCAAATTATCGCCCACTTTAAGTAAGTCTTCCGTAAAGCCTACAAATTTGTCGTAAAGCGCCCCACTTTGTCTCGCAATTTCAATGGCATTTTTACTTTGATACTCCTGTTTCCAAATGGAGGATATGGTTCTAAGCGTAGCCATTAGCGTTGTCGGGCTTATTATGACGATGTTTTTGGAAAAAGCTTCATTAAATAAATCTGGCTCTTCTTGAACGGCAACCATAAAGGCAGGTTCTATTGGTATAAATAGAAAAACGAAATCTAAACCATCAAGACCGTACAAGTTCTGATAGTTCTTGTCGCTTAAACCTTTAATATGAGACTTTATCGAACCGATGTGAAGTTTTAATTGAAGAGCTTTTTCCTCTTCGTCTAAAGCACGGGTAAATCGCTCATATGCTGTTAATGAAACTTTCGAATCAATAATTATATGTCTTTCCTCGGGGAGTAAAATCACAACATCGGGCTGATATCTTCTACCATCATCTCCTAAATTCGATGACTGCGTTTCGTATTCTCGCCCCTTTTCTAACCCCGATTTTTCTAATATTCTCTCTAAGATTACTTCACCCCAATTGCCTTGGGTTTTAGCATCACCTTTGAGTGCTTTTGTTAAATTTTCAGCTTCCTTGGTAATTCGCTTATTGAGTTCACTCAAATGTTTAATCTGTTCAGAAAGTTTGGTGTTTCTTTCCGCGCCATCCTTACTGTTTTCTTCAACACGCTTTTGAAATTCACCAATCTTTTCCTTTAAGGGGCTTAAGATGTCTTGAAGGTTAGCTTTATTTTGAGTAGTAAATTTCTTGCTATTCTCTTCGAAAATATCGTTAGCTAAATTTTTAAATGCTAAAGCAAATTTATCATTCAATCTGTTCAGCTCATCTTTCTGATCGATCAACTTTGCCTCCAGGTTCTTGTATTCTGTATTTACCCTGGTGAGTTCATTACTTAAATCTTGGTTCTTTTCTCTTTCTTGTGAAAGTTCAGATTTTTTCTCGGAAAGCTCAGTAGAATTGCTTAGAAGACGTTCTTCTGCAAATTGTAGTTTGTTTTGTAACTCAAATGTGCCTGACTTTTTAACCCGTATTTGAGCCAGTAACCAACCGATGATGATACCAAGTAATACGCCGCAAGCAAGCCAAAGGAGTTCCATTAGGATTTTGTATTTCTACAAATATATCCTATCGGTTACGTAAGTAAAAAATGACTGATTTTAGGCCAACATTTTGGTCTCATCGTAAACCGATTCTTGATTCTCAATGACAAAACTCTTCGAAACAAGGTATTGCTTCAAATCAGATTGTAAAGTCATATCTAGTGAAAGGAAGTCTTCTTGAGCGCACCAAGGTTTAATGGTAAGCTCAACGAAATTAGAGTTGATTTTAGAAACGTGAATTTTGGGTTTAGGTAGATCAAGTAAACGCTCCTGGTGTGAGAAGAAATTCAAGATCTCTTCTTTCGCTTTTTTCATATTGCTTTCGTAGCCTATACCAATAGAAAGCTCCAAGCAAGTAATATTTTTGTCAGTTAGATTTTTTACCTGTTTTTTGAAGAAAACAGTATTCTGAAGTTTCAACTCACCACCACTAATCTTTTCGATGGTGGTAAATTTCCATCCACTTTTTTTGACAGACCCTAGTTCGTCATCAATTTCTATGAAGTCTCCCTCAGTAAAAGGACTCAAAATTTTCAAAAGAAGTCCGCTGCCCAAATTGGACATTGAATTAAAAATTCTTTTTTCTATGCTTTTGGTCGAGGTAGTCATTGCTAAATCGTTTGGTATGCGCTACCAGTTACAATTCATATACCAATACGCTCTACATGTGCTGTACCCTACTTTATCGCCCAAAAAAGGCATTTAGGCGAAATAGGCTGTGTTTCTTTATTCCCAATATGGGAGTAAGTACTTGTTTTTTGGAAAAGTTAAAGGCTAGTGAACGGCAATTTTATCCAGAATAATGACGCCCTTTTTTATTTGATCAAATACAAATTCAACTGATTTGATGCTCGCCGTATCGAAGTTCATATTTGTTTCTTTCAGCTTAGCTAAATCCACAAAGAAGGTATTATATACCGCCTCAGATTTTCCGGTACCCTGTAATTCCGTGTTTTTTAATACATCTACTGACAATTGACGTTGGAGGTAGCTATAGTCACTTAATTTAATTGTGGATTGTTCGCCATTGTTATCAGTAAATGTGATTGAAAAGTCGAGAGGTTCTGGAGCTTTCTTTTCCTCATCTTCATCTTTTTCCTCATCCTCATCTTTGTCTTCGCCATTCTCATTACCCTCCTTTTCAGCGTCTTCGTTATCATTGCTGTCAGAATTATTATTTTCTTCCTCGTCAGCATTGTTATTAGCTTCATTCTCTTCCTCGTTTTTCTCATCAGCTTCTTTTTTCTTTTTGTCTCTGCTTTTGTCGGGATAAGTACTGCCTTTAGCTTCAGAAAGCTCAAAAGTCATAACACTGGCATCAATTTCTTCCGCAAACGAAATCTTATAGCGAGCTGTATCGGCTTCGTAGGCTAAACTATCCCACCCGATATAAGCAGCACGAGTGCCTCGGTTTCCCCATTTCATTCCAACAATTTTCTCTTTCCAAACCGTGAGATTTTCTGTTTCGACAGTTCCTTGTGAAGAAGTAGTTGTTAGGTCCAAGTCTTCTTCAAAGTCGACAAGTACTTTCCAATCTGAAGCTTGATATTGGTTTAGATAGATAGTTTCGGGTAGCCAATCTTCTCCGGCACGATAATCTTTAAAGAATGGCTGATATTCCTTTTTTCCTTGTAGCGTAGTTTGCAGAAAGGCACTGATGTAAGTTTTTCCAACCGTTAGTTGCTCTTCCATCGGCATGAGTGCATCTACATTTAGTAATGCACCAAATGGAAAACCAGCATCCCGGTTGCCCCAGGAGGTATTGAATTGTCCGTGATTGGCACCATAAACATATACCGCTGATTTAAAATACTCGGTAGAGTCGGTAAAAGCGACACGTTCGTATTGTCGTAATCCGGCAAATGATTGAACATCGCCGTCATTGGCACCATGAATCACCAAGTAGTTTACGTTCTCTAGTGGTGTTGGGATATTGGCAGGTTTATATTGTCCATCTACCGGGGCAATGGCCACCACTGCCTTAATATTAAAGTTGAAATCGAATTCCTGTTTTGCGTTGTCTGGGTAGTAGGTCAAACGGTTAAAGAAGCCCGCTACTGCTGCCGCTTCACCACCACGGGAGTGACCCATAACAGCTACATTTTCAAAGTCGACTTTCTTATTGAAAATGCCACCATCAGTATCATTCCATTTTCTCCAGTACCTTAAATGTTCAAGCAGAAGCCATCCTCTAGCGTCGTTTTCTTGGCTCAAACCGCTGCCTATAAAATCTGTCCAACCACTATTAATAAAATTTTCATCTACGCTTACGGTGATAATTCCTTGACTCGCCAATAATTTACCTAGGTATTCATAACCGCCATCTGAAAAGTCGAACATGCTGTGATTTCCGTGAACGATTAAGGCAATTGGGAATGGGCCTTCTCCTTTAGGATACCACACCCGACCATTGATGGGTAAGGCTTCATCGTCAAATCCCCAGTACCAGGTACGTAATTTACCTGTGGTACCTTTCCAGTTTCCCAATAGTCGAGAACCGTCAATCGAGTCAGTGACTATGGCCACGTCTTTACCAAATTCATCTCTGTGTTTATCCTTCCCGCTGCCGTAAGTCAAAAATTCAACTTCATAATCACCCGGTTCGCTAGGGTTAGGCATTTGGATATGAGCAGGTTTGTATTCGGCTTTTTGGGCGGCATTGATATGTTCTACTTCCGGCTTGAAGCCAGTGTCCATTAACCAAATAAGTCCCCAAACGAGCCCAGCTACACCGATAAGGCTTCCTGTAAGTGCTACAATTTTTTGTATAAGTGTATTATTACTGCGTGTGGGTTTTATTAAAGTAAAGATTCCCGCTCCCAATGCACCGGCAAAAACAATCACAAATACTGGGAATTTCCAGCTAAGGCTTCCAGCACCGAAAACAAATGACATTAAAAAGAATACCCCGGGAATTACCCAAAATAGGCCTTTGTTCATAGATTTGATCAATAGCCTTGCGAGAATCCCTGATAAACCCATTAAAAAAGCGATGATGAGGCCTAATGCAATCATCGCGATTCCGAAATAAGTTGAAGGTTGGATGACGAACATCATGGCAGAGCCTATAATCCAAATGATAGCTGCAGTGGTTGCAATGGCTTTATTAGCGCCTTTCCATGCGACATCGCCAGGTTTTAGCTTCCTGAGAAAATTAGTAATTGCCTTCCAGATTCGCTTAAAAAATTTGATCATAATGTTTTGGTTGGTATTGATTTACGCTCAATAGACATGCCATAATTATTGCTAAAAGATTTTGTTGTTGAGCGTTTTCTTATAAAACGAAAAGCTCAATATAACCAAAATGGAAAGGAAAGATGTTAGAGTGTTGCTACACACTTTAGCTCTATAGCGATTGGTGTTGGTAAGCAATTAATTTCTACGGTAGTTCTACACGGCTGATTATCGGCAAAATATTCGGCATAGATACGATTGTACGTGGCGAAATCGTCTTTCATATTCGTTAGAAAAACCGTTACATCTACAAGTTTATCCCAGCTACTCCCAGAAGCTTCAAGAATGAGTCGTACGTTTTTAAATACTGACCTGCATTGCTCTTCTATGTCATAAGAAACAATTTCTCTATTATCATCAAGAGTTACGCCGGGTATCTTTGTGGTATTTCTTTCGCGAGGCCCTACTCCAGAAAGAAAGAGAAGGTCGCCTACTTTTCGGGCGTGAGGATAAAGTCCTACTGGTTCTGGTGCTTTTTCGCTATTAAACTCTTGGCTCATGGTAAGTATTTAATCATTTCAATTCGATAATTCTCAAGTTCGTCTTTTGGTTTGATGTTGTATATCTCAAAACCATTTTTTATGGCAAAAATGATCATGCTTTTATGACGATTCAAGGTTTTAAACTTGATGGACTGATAACCTTTTTTTCTTGCCCATTGTTCTTGACAGTCTGCCAATTTTTTGGCGATACCTAACTTTCTGCAACGTGGCAATACTCCTCCCAAGCTGCTGTAAAAAGAGCCATCGTCAAACCGATCGTAGCCTACTTTACATCCGATGATTTGCTCGTCTTGCTTAGCCAACAAAACAAGATTGGGTTTGTGACCAATCTTGTTTATATAATATTCCGCTGCCTTTAATTTGTCAAATTCTGGCAAGTCTTTCAGTACGATTAATGCCTCTTGAATAGAGCCTTCAACAACATCATAATCCATTTTAGGCGTTCATGATATCCTCTATTTCCTCAGTTTCAATAGGAATGTTTGCCATAAGATTTAAATGACCTTCCTCTGTGATGACAATATCATCTTCTAATCGGATTCCAATTCCCTCTTCAGGGATGTAGATGCCCGGTTCTACCGTGAAAACCATGCCTGGTTTAAAGTCAGTATAAATGCTCGCGACATCGTGGACGTCTAAACCAATATGGTGTGATGTGCCATGCATAAAGTACTTTTTGTATGCCGGCCAGTCTGCGTTTTCATTTTTAATATCTTCGGTAGAGATTAGCCCTAAATCGACTAATTCTTTTGACATAATTTCGCCAACTGCCTGATGGTAGTCTGGTATGCTGTTTCCAGGTCGCAAAAGCGCTGTCGCTTCATTTTTAACCCTTAAAACGGCATTATAAACATCCTTTTGTCTTTGAGTAAATCTTCCGTTTACCGGGATAACTCGTGTCATGTCAGCATTATAATTGGCATATTCTGCACCTACGTCCATCAATAACAAATCGCCATCTTTCAGTTGATCTTTATTTTCTATATAGTGCAAAACGCAAGCGTTTCCACCGCCAGCTATAATTGGTGTGTATGCAAATCCTTTTGATCTTTGACGTACAAATTCATGCAGATATTCGGCTTCTACTTCAAATTCCCAAACGCCGGGTTTTACATATTCCAATATCCTTCTAAATCCACTATCGGTTAAATCGCAAGCTGTTTGCATGAGCTCAATCTCCCTAGCTTCTTTTACAGTCCGTAAGTCATAAGCGATAGGAGCGAGCCTTTCATAAGTGTAATTACTGTATTTCGCTTGGCACCATTTATTGAAGCGATCAGATCTTGTTTCTACTTCAGATCCGTTACGGATATGCTCATTGTTATAGAGGTAGATGTTTTCTGTTTCGGCAAGAATTGTATTTAGCGTACTCTCAAACTTATCAACCCACATAACAGTATCTACACCAGAGGTTTCGGTAGCTTCTTCCATGGTGTATTTGTGACCTTCCCAAACCGCTATGAGTTCATTAGTTTCACGCACAAATAGAACTTCACGCATTTTTGGATTTGGAAAGTCAGGGGCTATCAGGAGCACTGATTCTTCCTGATCTATGCCTGAGAAATAAAGCAAATTACTATTCTGACGGAAACTCATGGTGCCATCGGCATTGGTAGGCATAATATCATTTGAACAAATGATGGCAACCGAATTTGGCTTCATTTTCGCCTTGAGCTTTTCTCGATTTTTGATGAAAAGTGCTTTCCCGATGTGTTCGTATCTCATAGTGCTTTAATTCATAGGATTGAGTCTAAAATAAACAGGATTTGCTGAGAAAAAGAAGGGTATTATATAAAGCTTACAGAATGAAGGCCATGCATGTGAGTTTAAAATCTAACTTATAAATCAATGGAGCCGTTATAGCAACTGTAGCCTTATCTCTATGTCCAAAACGATTGTGTGTTTCTTCTTTTTACAGCTTTCGCTGTTATTATTGTCTTGTGGCGAAAAAGAAAGTCAGCGTACTATAACATCGTTGAATCAAAAAGGTGAACTGGTTTTTAAAGTAGATACTTTAAAAATCGAAATCGATGATGAAAGCAGTTACACCTATTTCCGATTCGATACCTATGAAAAGGGGGGTGAGTTCTACTTCATTAAATATCATAGCTCCCAACATGCCCTTTTGTTCTATGATGTCGCCAAAAAACGATTGTCCAAAACGGTGTCTCTTGAAAAAGGAGGGCCAAATGGAATAGGGAACATACAGAACTTCCAAGTTCATAACCTCGATTCCATTTTTGTGTTTGATGAAGGAAATATGAAGCTCATTAACGACAATG
Source organism: Roseivirga sp. (assembly GCF_049099775.1). GTDB lineage: Bacteria > Bacteroidota > Bacteroidia > Cytophagales > Cyclobacteriaceae > Roseivirga. Next base: position 630,186 of record NZ_JAGDZM010000007.1, read on the forward strand.
GTGAGGTCTTTTTCAGAATGAATTTATTTAGTGAAGCCCCAGAAGGAGTATTAATCGATTTTGCAAGCCCAGAATCCAAACCTTTTTATAGCGCTACATTGAAAAGGGTTATTCTTGAAAACTCAATTCGCAGGAATGCGTCTCTAGAAGAGAAAAACAGTCCATTTCTTATTGCTATAGACTTAAATACTAAGGAGTTTGAATTCATTGGCCCGCAACACGCACCACTGATGAAGAATGCTAAAGTGGGTTATGGTACCTATCAAGGTATTTCATTTACGCACTACGGAGAGTTAGTCTATTACAATTACCCTGTTTCATCAACGGTTTTTAGTTACAACTTGCGAACTGATGGGAATAAATCATTCAATGGCAGTGTAAGTTCCATTCCAGATCAGGCACCTGAATTTAAGAATGCCCCGACTCAGGCATTTATTAATGACTATCGGTTCGAGACGCCTGTATTTTATAACATTCTATATGATCCTTATCGACAACTATTCTACAGGCTACACAGAACAGGGAAGCCTTATAACCCTGGTGTTCGGAATACAATTCAGGATACAAGGTTCTTTGTATCGGTATTTGGCAAGGAGATGAATTTTATAAAAGAGCTTGAAATCCCTAAAAACACCTATAGTCAATATACAGCCTTTGTTGGTCCAGAGGGCTTGTTTCTAAATGCTTCGTTTAAGGAGTATCCTTACTTGGAAGAAGACAAGATGATATTTCATGTATACGATTTTACCTTCCAGTAAGACTATTTAGTTAACCAAGGCAACCATTTTTTGAACGTCAATATCAAAGCCACATTTAAAGTGAACTTCAGGGCAAGATTTTTTTCCGTGTAAACCGCAAGGTCTGCATTTCAATGCTTCATTCACTTGAATAATATGGCTTTCAGCGGCAAGTGGGCCAAAACCAAAATCAGGAATAGTCGAACAGAAAATCGCGCAGGTTTTTGCGTTAACAGCCGAGGCTAAGTGCATAGGGGCGCTATCATTTACATAGTTCATTTCAGCTGTTTTCATCAGTGCAGCTGATTGAAGTAAAGAAAGTTTTCCAGCCAGATTTATAACCCGTCCACTTTGTGATTGCTCTAATATTTCTTCACAAAGCGAGGCATCGCCAGGGGCACCTAATAAATAGATACTTCCATTGAACTTCATGGCTCTAATGAGCCCTATCCATTTCTCTTTAGGAAACTGTTTTGTAAACCATACTGATGCTGGTGCCATGCACAGATAAGGTTTCTTTTTGTATTCGGCTATGGCACTGAAATCTTCGGTAGTTGGGTGTAGCTTTGGTAATTCATGTGTACCATCCGTCAAAGCCTTGATCAATTCATGATTTCTAATTACTTCATGAATACCAGGCTCAATACGGTGAGTTATTTTCTTATCGAATGCCCAAGAAAACGGGTTTTTGTCGAAGCCTATTTTCATTGCCCCTTTAGAAAAAGCGGTTAGCATACCCGAATTGGCGAACCGCTGAATATTCACGACAAGGTCATATTTCGATTTTCTGACTTTTCCAATGAGCTTGAAAAGGTTCTTGTATTTTCCGCCGTTTTTATCCCAAATAATAGTTTCCCTTACAAACGGATGGTTATCTAATAGGCTATGGTTTCCCTTTCTGACCAAAAAATCAATAGCAGATTCTGGGTAATGCTTGTGGAGTTTTTCCAATAACCCTGTGGCCAGAATAACGTCTCCGATAAAGGCAGTTTGAACTACTAAAATTTGACGAAAAGCCATAGATAATGAATTGGAACAAATATAAAGGAATTGATTTTCCAAAATATGTGTTCATGCTTTTAGATAAAAATACAAATGAAGTTCGCGACTATATTGATACCAGATATCAGCGGTTATACTAAGTTTCTGCACAAGACGGAATTGAGTCATAGTACACATATTATAAATGAGTTACTTCAAGTTGTTGCAGATACGCTTCAGCCTAAGTTTACTTTGGCCGAAATAGAAGGAGATGCATTGTTAACCTATGCGGAAGGCAAACTAAGTCAAGCCGAAATCGAAGAAGTCTGTACTGAAGCTTTTAAAAATTTTAACTACTTCCTGAAAATTGTTGAGAGAGATAGCGTTTGTAAGTGCGGTGCCTGTAATAACACGAGTAGTTTGAAACTGAAGTTTATCGTTCATTATGGCAAGTTTGATGAGGTAAAGATTTCTCAATTTACGAAGCTATCCGGGCTGGATATGATTATTGCCCATCGGTTGATGAAGAATACGATTCCTTCAAAGGAGTACATTTTAGTCACAGATTCTTTCACGATTGATACTGCTTCATCTGCTTTTGAATGGCAAAAAGGAAAAGACAATTACGAGGTGCTTGAAGATATTCACTATCAATATGCCTTAATAGATCACCTTAAAAAAGAAGTACTTCAACCAGAAACTGCCGAAGATTATTCTAGCCTTTTTGGTTTGGCGCAAGTGATGGATCTTGAAATAAATGCGCCAATTAAAAGAGTTCACACCGCACTCACCGATAATAATGAGAAAGCCAATTTTGTGGAAGGTTTGATTGATGTAAAAGCTGATTCGGAAATTAATCGAGTAGGCAGTACTCATATTTGTGAGTTCGACGGAGATAGTTTCGACATTAAAACGCTTCAGAATATCGACGAAAAAGATTTGCTAGTATATATTGAAAAAGCTCATTCGATTAATACAGGTATGACCATGCTGACTTACTTTGAATTGAAAAAGACAAGTGAGAATGCTACACTGGTTTCTTTTAGGGCACTTACTGGAGATAGAGAGATAATTCCTGCACCTTATGCCGAAATAATTTATGACCAAACAAAGCATACACTTTTAAGCCTAAAAAGTTATCTGGAAAAAAATCTAATATGTCAATAGTGTTTATCTTGAATTATAAGCGTCAGCCATTGCTTTAAAGTAAGATTTGCTAATGGCTTCGAGTCCCTTGATTGGAATGAAACTATTGTTAATAATGTATTCTTGATTTAATGAAAAATAATATGGGGCATTTATCTGTTCAATTGGAAGATTCAATTCCCTATCTTTTATGAGGAATACAGGAATATTCAATTCCGCTAAACCTTTGAGCATTAGGTTTAGACTCCTCTTACTGTTAAAAGTAGCGAATATTGCTATTTTAGAATCGTTTAGAATCGATTTAAAAAAGATTACATCCTCTAGTTCTGCTTCGATACAAAGTGTGCAATTGCTATCGTTTATTCTCAATATAGAAATCTTATGTTCTTGCTTAAGCAAGTTTGAAAGTAGAATCTCTTGATTGATGGCTTTTCCCTCGACTAGAGGGTTTATCTTAAGATCATTTGTTTTTTGTTCAATATATAAATCCTGAGCAAAGATGTCCACCAATCCATTTTCAGAGAGTTTTGCAGAATCAGAGCTCTGGTTGTTACAACTAACACATGAGGATACAACTAAGAAAGTTGTAAGAAGTAAAGTGGGGCTAGTCTTCATTGTCTAATATTTCAAAGTTAGGTTGAATGAAGGCTAAGATTTGATTATCCTCTTCGTCTACTCTATCAGAAAGGAATAGAAAATGATAACCATTTTCGTCAATAAATTTTCTATATAGAGAGTCTCTCGTTGAATTGTTTGCTACGATATCTTGTCTTTCTAGAAATTTATCAATGTTCTGAAGAATATCATTGTTTAGAATGTGGACTTCTTGAGGTTCCATTTTGAACACCAGTGCTGTATCATTCGCCCCAATTGGTCTATAGCCAACGGCCTTGGCCGCTTGCATGAAGTCAGAGTTAAATACTGTGATTGATTTTGTTCGTTTTTTAGAATAAAAGGAGTGTACTATTCTATTCTGATGTGTCCCCCAATTATAGGTAAAGTCCCTAGTTTCCCAAAATGAATCAGGAGTAGGAAGTTCATCAAAGTCTTTCCTCTTTTTTATTTTATTAAAGTCACTCTTAGGAAAGAAATTACTAGGTATGCGATCCTTACCAAAATCCAATACAAATTTAGCTCGAACACCGGCTTGAGAGAAAGAGTAAATGGTGTCGTTAAAAGTAGAACTAATTAATATATCATTGTCTGCGCCATACCTTAAATAGTTTCTGCTCCCAAAGTTTAATAATCCACTATTTTTGATATGGTTGACATGTTGGGAAATTATTTTTATGCCATTCTTGTCTGTTTCATGAGCAATTAGTAGTTGTTTCTCAAGACCATTTACTTGACCATAGCGTGCATCATTGAAAAGGTATGAGTCGATATGGAACAAATATTTATCTGCCGCAATAGGAAAGAAAGAATTCATGGTAAAACCTGCTCTCAAGGTTGATTTGTAAGCACCAGTGTCTGCATTATATCTTTGTATTACACCCCTTGTATTATCTAAAACCTCAATGGAGTTTGAGAATTTGTTAAATGCAACGATTTTTGGAATTTTATACTCCTCAGGTCCACCACCAATACGTTGAATTTTGAATTTAAACTTTCCGCTATGGGAAAAGACAAGGATTGCCTTAGACTTCTTGTCAAGAATAATGAACGCTTTATCAGTTATTAATAGCTGATATATATCTGCAAAAAGGGATTCATCATTTGTTTCCAATGGTATATAGGTAATATTGTGTTTGTAGAGGTCGCTACTTTCTATTTTTTTATTGGTATATAGGTTTGGTATTGTGGTAAGGTCATGGTGAAAAATATCATCATAATGGTTTTCGCTAATATTATTTAATTCTAATTCAAATGTGACTTTTGAATCTTGCTTTGTTTGGCAGGCTATGCAAGCAATACTTAGGAAATAGATAATTATCTTTCTGGACATAATTAACAAGAGTTACTGGTTCCTTGGAGGTGAACATGACTCCAAGGAACCAGATGGGTTATTTAGGTTCTTATAGGTGTTAAGCTTGTAATTGAGCAATTTTGTCTACATACATAAAGTATTCCTGCATCATCGCAAGCGTCTTGAGTCCCGCCAAACAGTACGTTTTTCAAGGAGTAAGAGAAACTAAGTTTTTTGCCATCAGTTTCTAATTTAGCGGCTTCTTCCTCTGTAATCGTTGTAACACACAATTCATCTTTTCCGTTTTCATCTGCCCACCAGATCCATTCAGCATTAGCTACATTGCTAAAATTTATTCCAATTGATTGAATAGAGAGCATTGTCACTCCCATGATCATAAAGGCGAAGGTTATTTTCCGTTTAAATTTGTTTTTCATGATTAATAATATATTAAATTATACATTTGAAAAAATAAAAATATGAATAAAATGCATATATCAAAATGTATATTTATAAAAAATAATTCATTCAATGAACTGCCTTCATCATCAATAATGCGTTATAAATCAGTATCTTTGCCCGATTCAGGAGAAATCGGAGATGGTGGATTATAATTTATTTACACTGCCTAACGGCATCAGAATAATTCATAAAGAAGTACCGAGCACAAAAATCGTTCATTGCGGTTTTGTGCTTGATATCGGAAGTAGGGACGAGCGAGAAGATCAGCTTGGAATTGCCCATTTCTGGGAACATATGGCTTTTAAGGGCACTAAGAAGAGAAAAGCATTCCATATCTTAAATCGATTAGATTCTGTAGGTGGTGAGTTAAATGCCTACACTACAAAAGAGAAAATATGCTTTTACGCCTCAGCACTAGAAAAGCATATGGAAAGTGCCTTCGAATTACTTCAGGATATAACCTTCGATTCAATTTTCCCCGAAAAACAAATTGAAAACGAGCGTGGCGTCATCTTAGAAGAAATGTCCCTTTATCATGATAGTCCTGAAGACGCCATCCAAGACGAATTTGACAATGTGGTATTCAAAGATCATCCGCTAGGAAAGAACATTCTAGGGACAACATCCAGTGTAAAGTCTTTTCATAGAAATGATTTTAAAGAATTCTTAAAAGAGAATCTCAATACCGAAGGTGTTGTCTTCTCCTGTGTGGGCAATGTTCCACTAAAAAAAGTAAAAAGACTGGCTGACAAGTATTTCGGAGATATTCCATACCTAAAAGCAGAAAGAAATAGACTGTCTTTTGGTTTGTACGAACCAAAAACAGAAATCATTAAAAGGAATATTACGCAAGCCCATTGTGCCATCGGTACCACGGCTTATGCACTTGGTGACAAAAAACGACTTCCGTTTTTTATGCTAATGAACATTCTTGGTGGCCCAGGTATGAATTCTAGATTGAATTTGGCGCTCAGGGAAAAGTATGGATTCGTCTACAACATCGAAGCTTCGTATCATCCTTATTCCGATACTGGTTTATTTGCCATTTTCTATGGGACTGAACTCAGCCAAGTTGCCCGCAGCAAGAAACTCATAGCAAAAGAGTTAAAACTGCTTCGCGATAAATCACTAGGTACGCTTCAGCTTCATAAGGGGAAAGAACAGCTGATTGGCCAATTGGCGATGGCAGAAGAGAATAATGCTAGCCTAATGTTGATGATGGGTAAAAGCATTCTAGACCTGAATAAAGTACATAGTTTAGAAGGTATTTTTAAGCGAATTAGGTCTATCACGAGTGCAGAATTACAAGACATTGCCAATGAGGCGCTCCAGGAAGAAGAAATGAGTTATTTAACCTTTTTGCCTAAGAACTGATGGATTTCTTACCGCTTGACATTCAAAAGTACGTTGAGGCTCATTCTGATCAAGAGTCAGAAATCTTAAATGCGCTCAACCGCGATACACATCGGAAGGTATTGAAACCACGTATGCTTTCAGGGCATTTGCAAGGCCGAACGCTTGCTATGATTTCTCACATGATTCAGCCTAAATGTATACTAGAAATAGGCACCTATACAGGCTATTCGGCTATTTGTATGGCGGAAGGTTTGGCAGAAGGAGGTAAACTAATCACCATCGATGTAAATGAGGAATTAGAAGGTTTAACTAGAAGTTATTTTGAAAAGGCAGGCATCAGTCAAGAGGTTGATTACCGGATTGGAAATGCCCTGGAATTAGTTCCGGAAGTGACTGAAACACTAGATCTAGTCTTCATCGATGCCGACAAGAAGAATTACATCAATTACTATAACTTAGTAATCGATAAAGTAAGACCGGGAGGATTTATTATCGCCGATAATGTCCTCTGGAGTGGCAAGGTTGTCGCTCAATTGAAGAAAACTGACAAAGAGACACAAGCTATTCTTGATTTTAACCGTTTGGTTCAAGAAGAAGAGCGCGTAGAGAACGTGTTGCTTCCCATTAGGGATGGCTTAATGACAATAAGAAAAAAGTAGTGAGGCATACACTCGTGTCAATCATCATAATCATGATGGCTTCGTTGAATCTTTCAGCGCAAGCCCCTATTAATGTCCCCTCTGTTGTAGAAGTTGCTGGCGTAAAACTTAAGCTCAACGCCGAAGCAAAACGCGACGTTGAAGAGACACTCGATTTATTAGTTCGCAGCCAATATCATTTCCAGTTAAAAGCAGATCGCTCTAATCTTTACATGCACTTTGTTGAGGAGATTCTGAAGAAAGAAGGTATACCCGAAGATTTTAAGTATTTGGCCATACAGGAAGGTGAATTCATATCCGATGCCGTTTCAACTTCGAACGCTGTTGGTTTTTGGCAATTCAAGAAGGCATCGGCACAAGAATTAGGCGTTCGTGTAGACAACGTAGTAGATGAACGAAAGCACATTATTGCCTCTACCATTGGAGCGACGAAATACTTTAAGCGATCAAACTTTGTATTCGATAACTGGGTACTCAGCATGCAATCATATCTTCAAGGGCTCACAGGTACACAAAGAACAGCCAGCGATAAACTCTATGGGGCAAAAACCATGAATATTACGGGTAAATCGCACTGGTATATCAAGAAGTTCATTGCACATAAATTGGCCTTTCAAGATTTTGTGGGAAATGGAAGAAAGAACCCTGAAATTCAGTTGGCCGATTATGAAGGTAAAGGGAAGACATTAAGGCAGGTTAGTAAGGAAGTAAAAGTTGATTACGATGAACTAAAACGCTTTAATAAATGGCTTAATCAATCGAAGATTCCTGATGATAAGTCTTATAAAGTGATTTATCCACTGAAAGGAAATAAACGACCTGTTGCACAGTCAGTAACAAAGCCTAAGACGAATACAGTAAAAAAGAACCCAAAGACTCAGACCAACTCGAATCCTCCAAAAAGAAGGAACCCAACTGTTCGTGTAACTTCGGGCATAAAGCCGCTTGAAGGTAACGTTGGCATCTATCCGCAAGTCACAGGAAATATTGATGCGGCCTATCAGCCAAGGCAAATCAAAATGAATAAGATTTGGGCCATAAAAGCGAGACCGAATGAGACTTTACAAAGCCTATCTGCACGAACAGGAATAAGTACTGCAAAACTAAGGCGCTATAATGATTTAGGACAAAGAAGAATTCAAGGAAACCAATATTATTACTTGAAGAATAAAAAAACGAAAGGCAGGGTGCATTATCATGTAGTGTTACAAGGAGAAACACTTTGGTCCATTGCACAAGATTATGGCGTGAGACTCAAGAAACTTCAGCAAAAGAATAGAATAAAATCTGGAGAGGTTTTAAAGGTAGGAAGAGTACTCTGGTTAAGGTTTATAAGACCAGAAAAAACACCAATTGAGTATAGTAATGTAAAGGTTGAACGTAAAGAAGAACCTGCCGAAGATAGACTGATCAATGAGGTTACTTTGGCTACAACATTGTTGAGTAAAGAGAAAAGGCCTAAAGTCGAAATTCCGGTTAAGAAAGATCCTGAGGAAGAAAAGGTAGAAATATTTAATAAACCAAAACCGAGAAGAGCATTGGTGAATTCAGCAACTGACACAATAATTACACACTTGGTGAAGAAACAAGAAACATTTTTTGCCCTATCGACGCAATACAATGTGGAAATCGACGATATACTATTCTGGAATAACCTTAAGCTTGAAGATGGTTTGGGAGTAGGCCAAGTTATAAAACTTATGGTGCCTAAGGCCAAGAAGGAAGAGCGAAAAATTGAAGAAGTTCTTCATGTGGTGAAGCCTGGTGAAACCTTATGGTCTATTTCCAAGCTGTATGATGTGAGTCTTGAAGATTTGAGAGGTTGGAATAATAAAACCAACAATGACCTGTCGCCAGGAGAGAAATTAAAGATCCTAAAACAGTAATTGAGATTGAGAATAAAATTTAATTTTGTCACGACTATTTTTTAATAAGACACTGCGAACTCTACTTACACTTTTATTGGCATTTGTTACATCCTATACTGTTTCGGCATTTCAAGAAAAGCCTGTACAAACAGATAGTACAACAGCTTTGCCCGATAGCCTGATCTATTGGAAAGATGGCGGTCGATTTAACCTAAATATTCAGCAAGTTGGTCTTACCAACTGGGCGGCAGGTGGTGAGTCTTCCGTAGCCATTGGTGCCGCCGTTGAAGGTTTTATCAATTATGAAAAAGATGATGTTGTTTGGGAAAACAAAGGACGCGTTGCCTATGGTGTAATTCGTAATGGTGGAGGCGGAAATCGATTCGAGAAAACGAATGATGTGGTTGATTTATCTTCCAAATACAGCCAAAAGTTTAGTGAGAAGGTATTGATGACTTCCGCAGTTAATTTCCGTACCCAAATGGACGATGGCGTTAAGATTGAAAACATTGCAGGTACTGGTGATACTAGACGAACGTTGATTTCCGATTTTATGTCTCCCGGCTATTTGCAGGCCTCTTTGGGACTTACTTATAGAGAGACAAAACAAGGTTATTCAGTTACACTTTCTCCTTTTACGGGGCGATTTACATTTGTTTTGAATGATTCGCTTTCAACAGCCGGATCTTTTGGTGTCGATCCAGGTGAAAAGATTAGATCGGAAGCAGGAATAAGTTTAACAGGAGGTGTTCAGCGAAGCGTTATGGAGAATGTGAAACTACAAATGAACTTCAATTTATTCTCGAATTACGATAAGTTTCCAAATACTGTTGTCAATGTTGAAGCGGGGTTAAACTTGAAAGTGAATAATTACATTCAATCGAATATTAGCTCTCAATTGATTTACGATGATGATGTAATCATTACCCGCTCCGATGGTTCGCGTGGACGAGATCTGCAAATAAAGAATGTAATTAATGTAGGTTTTACGTTAGGTTTTTAGCGCCTCTTTGAAAGAAGAGTCTTAAAATTCGGGGTCTAGGCCGAGTTTATCCTGTAGGTCTTTTAAGGCAGGGTATTTCTCTTTAAGAAATTCAAATTTTTCACGATCCGTATATCGCATCTTCTCACGATCGAGTTCTACCACTACTGATTGCAACGAAATATGATCGTTTTTCAAAGTTGATTTAAGGTGCCTTAAAAGTTCTACTCTAATCTTCTCAAAACCTGGTACTAATGCCTCGTTTGGTACGGTTACGGTAACTTTAGTGCCTGATAATTCATAAGATTGATTGAGCACTTCTAAATCGAGTACTTGAAAATCTCCTTGATCTATAAATTCTTGCCAAACACGTTTTACGTCTTCAGGCGTAAAGTCATTATTTCTTAAATCCTTCTTTTCCTCTTCTAGAGCATCCTTTTTTTCCTTCTCAACTTTTGGCTTATTAATAGTAGCCTGAAGCGCATTTAAATCAGTTGGAATATCAACTGTTTTTGAAGACGAACGTCTAACCGTAGGTCTGTTTACCGGAGTTGGTTCAGGTGCGGGCTTAGCTTCAATTTTGGGTGGTTCAGGAGAACTCGTGATTTCTGTGGTGGACTCTATTTTTGGTGCATCAGCTGCCGTCGGTGGAGGTGCTTGCTCTGTCCGTGGAGTGGGAGCCGCTTTCGCTGGAGTTTCTTCCTGTTTTGAAGCAGGTTTATCCTCCGTTAAGCTTTTTTTTTTGACGCTTCGCCGTTTCCACCAGTTTGAGCAAGAGAGATGGCAGCAGTCAAGTGAGCCATTTTTACTAAGGCTAATTCAACATGTAAGCGTTGATTCTTACTTCCTTTGTAGTTGATGTCACATTGACTCGCAATATTCATTGCGGTAAGTAAAAAGGACATCGGAGTAGTGTTGGCTTGCTCAGCATAGCGCGCTTTAATCGCATCTGAAACTTCTAAAAGCTCTATGGTTGCGTTATCCTTACAAACCATCAAGTCTCGTAAATGACTGCTCAGACCAACGATGAAGTTGTGTCCATCGAAACCTTTCTTTAAAATTTCGTCGAAGATGAGCAGCGTTTCGGAAGTCTTCTCGCTTAACAGCGCCTCCGTCATCCTGAAATAATAATCATAGTCCAGAATGTGAAGGTTGTCAATGGTGTCCTTATAAGTAACTTTTTGTCCCTTAGAAAAAGTTACGATTAGGTCGAAAAGAGATAAAGCATCACGCATGGCGCCATCGGCTTTTTGGGCAATTAGATTTAATGCCTCTTCTTCAACCTCTATATTTTCTTTGGTAGCAATCATTTGCAATTGCTCCGTAATATTCCCAATCTCTATGCGGTTGAAATCGAATATTTGACACCTAGAAAGGATTGTAGGTATGACTTTATGCTTTTCCGTAGTCGCCAAAATGAAGATGGCATAGGAAGGTGGTTCTTCCAAGGTCTTCAAAAACGCGTTGAAGGCTTGGTTAGAAAGCATGTGTACCTCATCTATGATATAGACCTTAAATTTCCCTTGTTGAGGAGGGTAGCGTACTTGCTCAATAAGGTTTCTAATATCGTCTACTGAGTTATTAGAAGCTGCATCAAGCTCATAGATATTAAAAGTGTCGTTACCCATTAAAGGGTTGTCAATGGACTGATCGTTAATAAGTCTTGCTACAATTCTGGCACAAGTAGTTTTACCAACACCTCTTGGTCCGCAGAAAAGCAATGCTTGGGCCAATTGGTTGTTGTCAATGGCGTTTTTAAGGGTTGTAGTAATATGCTCTTGACCTACAACTTCCTCAAAGCCAACCGGTCTGTATTTCCTAGCCGAGACAACGAAGTTTTCCATTGCCGCAAGATATAAATCTTAGCGAAGATGTTTAAAGTTCTTTGATCAAAGTTTTTAAGAGTAGGGTTCAGAACTAAAAAGAGATTACCTTTATAACCCATTTTGGCATATGGCCAAAGCATTGAAACATGGGGCCGACTGGAATTGACAGTAGGTGAAATGCAAGTGTAAGCATGTCGGGAGTTGTTCGTATTTCCTGTAAATCAAACGATCACACTTTATAATTGGCGAAAGACAATACGCCCTTGCTGCCTAATTAGTATTAGATAGCAATGTGTCTCGCTGGCCCCCTGTTCTGCCGGGCCGGCACCAGAGGCATCAACTGCAGAACTGGCTACTCCGGGGTTGTGACGGAAGTAGTAAGATTAATCGCAACTAAGGTTTAAATCAGGATGGCTGCTGTCCTTATTAAATTCGAAAACTAATCAGCAAATAAACATGTAGAAGGCGCTTTGTGTTCCTTATCTGGACGAGGGTTCGATCCCCTCCGGCTCCACATTAGCCCACTAAAGTTCGAGAGAACTACGGTGGGCTTTTTTAGTATTGAGCCTCCTGGAAAGCCTGTAATTGCTACTCTTGTTTTAAGATTTCTTCTTATGCCTAAGATAATTGATATAAGATACTATGGCGATTAAGATAGATATAATCAATAACCATATTAGAGGGCTTAGGCTTATGTCCGTGGAAGACTCAATACCTGTAACTGTTCCTGTGTCCGTTCTCTGCATAATTTACGAAAGAACTAAAATAGAAATGAGAAAGTAATGATTGCAATAAAAAGCATTGTATTATTTGGAGAAATAAAGGAGTGCAAAGAAGTTGGATTGAGGGACTCTATTTTGGATTTAAACGTTTATATATGATTTATACCTCTTTTAAGCCTTTGTTTTACTCAAAAATCGATAATGCGCCATGGCTACTTTAACATCGGTATAGGTATACTCGTCGCCTAACTTGGCTTTTACTTCACTCGAGCTGGTGGTTTCATCGTTGATCAGCTTGAGCATATTATCTAGCTTCTCCATGTCCACTATCCTATACGCATCAACATCTCCTAATTCAATATACTGGCATAAATGCCCGCCAATAGTTCCGGGAACAAGGCTTCTTTCTTCTGCAATTTCTTCGATTGACTTACCCGATTGATAAAGCTTGAAGGAGACTTCTGCCGTAGGCGTTTTAACCCGCCTTTTTACCTTTTTAGTTTCTGATTTTCTCGATTCATGTAGTTCCGTCAGTTCTAGATCTTCTCTTGACAGTATTTTGTCTTCCAGTGTAAACTGGATTAGAAGGTTAGTCTTATGGATTACTTGCCATTTGTTGAAAAACTGCTGTTCCAATTCTTTCAGCTCTTTTCGGTAGGTCTTTAGCTTCGTTTTATCCGTAAGGTTAGCATCATGAAGCTTAATGTCTTTTGACGCTTTCTTAAGAATTGGAATAAAGTATTCAGATGCTTTTGCCACACGTTCAGTGGCTATTTCAAGATAATTACTTTCCGTAGAGGTTATTTTTCGAATCTGTCTTAAGAAATTATCACCAATGCCTTTAATAGGCTGAACTTCTTTCGCTAGCCCAATAGTCCATGGCAAATGCTGTTGCTTAATCGATCTGTTTTCCTGCTTATTGAAACTTTTGACGTGCGTCTGAAGGGCAAAATCGATGGAAGCAAAATTGAATGTTTCGGTGAGTAGTTTCACTAGGTAATTCTTTCTATCGGCTAACAAACTTTCTGATAACTGATCAAGGGAGGCTTTTGATCTAGAGAATTCTTTCATAGAATCACTCAGTTCGAAATTCGATTCTGGAATTTTGGAGGACAATACCAAACCTTCCATCGAAGTAAGTCTTGAAAGTGCTACATACACTTGCCCTTGTGCGAATGAATCGGTCAAATCAAGAATTGCCTTGTCGAAAGTAAGACCTTGGCTTTTGTGCACTGTGACGGCCCAAGCCAATTTTAAAGGGTATTGTTCAAAACTACCGAGGACTTTCTCTTCTATCTCATTTGTTTCTTTATTAAGGCTATAGCGCTTGTTTTCCCAGAGATAAAAAGGGACTTGCACGGCCAAACCATCATCAAAAGTGACCCATATATCTTCAGAGTTGATCTTTGTGATATGTCCTATCTTACCATTGAAGAAACGTCCTTCTCCATTAGGGTCGTTTTTAATAAACATAACCTGAGCGCCTTCCTTCAGTTTCATGTCAGGACTTGTAGCCTGAAGGTTTTCAGGGAAATCACCCTGAATTTTTGCGCGATATGTAAATGTTTTACCTGACAAATCAGCGAGTCGTTCTGCGTTAATTTCGTCGGCTTTTTTATTGTGTGTCGTTAAGTGAATGTAACCTTGTCCCGTTAATTTTTGATAGTCCGATCGATAGTGCTGATTGAGAACCCCAATATCTTCTCGCGTTTGTTGATTTTCTCTAAACCTATTAAGGATAGTGATAAATCGCTGATCGCTTTGTCTATAGATTTTGTCTAATTCTACATTAAGCGGAGGGTTTCCTTTCAAACCTAGCGCATCGAAAAAATAGCTGCTGCTATAATACTGTGATAGTATCTGCCACTCGCTGTCTTTAACTACTGGAGGGAGCTGTAGCAAGTCGCCAATAAATAGTATTTGCACGCCTCCAAAAGGCTCATTTCGTCTACGTCTTAAAAAGCGAAGCGTATGGTCAATGCAGTCTAGGAGGTCGGCACGCAGCATACTCACTTCATCAATAATCAATAATTCTATTTCATTGATCAGGTTTCTTTTTGAGGCATTGAATCGCACATTCGAAAACAATGTGGCTAGGGTAGTAAACTGACTATTTACATTAGGCGGCTGAATGTGTTGTGGAATAAATGCTCCAAATGGGAGTTGTAAAAGTGAGTGAAGTGTAACACCTTCAGCATTGATGGCCGCTATTCCAGTTGGCGCAGCAACCACTGTTTTCTTATGAGTATGGGCTACTATATATTTTAAAAAAGTTGTCTTGCCTGTACCTGCTTTTCCAGTCAGAAAAATGTGTCTGTCAGTAGTATTAATATAATTGGCTGTGATTTTTGCCAGTTCGCTAAGCTCAAAAGACATAGTATGCTAATTGTGGTTCAAAGATGAGATTTTCAATTGAATAATCACATTGAACACTTGTCTCGCGCAAAACATCTGAATAGTATTGCAAAGTAATGTCTTGTCCTACCCATAAATATGAATACTACAATCAAGAACTAGCCGAAATGGCCATGATTGACCAGCATATCTATAAGGGGTTTGAACCACATCAAGGGCCTCAAAATGTTTACGAGTGCAATCATTGTGGGGCATGGCATCTTACTAGTAAAACCGCTAATAGAAACACTAAGCTTCAAGAAATGATTGACTCAGGTGAGCTTAAGCGAAAGCAAGAGGCAAGTCGGTGGGAGAGAGGCTTTTAGTGCCATCGGTCTGGTATCTTTAGAAATAAGCGTAAATATTAAATCCTTTCAGTAGTTTTGACCAATATCAGACTTTTCTACTTCTAATTCATGAGCAAGATTTTAGTTACCGGAGCCACTGGTTTTATAGGTTCGCATATCGTGGTGCAATTGTTAAATACAGGCCATGAAGTAGTTGGTTCTATGCGAGACTTAAAGCGAGCGGATAGGATGCGAGAAGTTTATGCAGAGCACGTTCACGACTTAAGTAAGCTGTCTTTTGTTTCGCTACAACTATTGAGTGATGAAGGTTGGAAGGATGCATTTCAAGATGTTGAATATGTGATCCATACGGCATCACCATTTCCTTCTCGCTTACCAAGAAGAGAAAAAGATGTAATAGAACCAGCCGTAGAAGGGACAAAACGTATTTTGAAATTTGCGGCGGAAGAGGGAGTAAAAAGACTAGTGTTAACCTCTTCGATTGCGGCTATAATGTATGGGCATGAGGAAGGTAAGTCTCAGTTTACCGAAGAAGATTGGTCTAACCCGAACCACAGAAAAGATAAGTCTGCTTATACAAAAAGTAAAACTTTGGCCGAAAAAGCAGCTTGGGACTTTATTGAAAAAGATAAGTCTGGCCTAGAATTGTCAGTTATTAATCCGGGAATGGTGCTTGGTCCTGTTTTAGAGTCAGATTATGGTACCTCTGCTATAGTTATTAAAAAATTACTTGATGGCGCATTTCCTGGGAATCCGAAATTAGGATGGTCTGTTGTAGATGTACGTGATGTAGCGGCTTTACACATTATGGCAATGACTCACCCAAAAGCCAAAGGCGAGCGTTTTATGGCTGCGAATGATTTTATGTGGGTGAAGGATATCGCAAAAGTGCTCAAGGAAAAAGTGCCTAACCTTGCACGAAAAGTTACTGAAAAAAACCTTCCAGTATGGCTGATGAAGGTGTTGGCTAATTTTGATCGAGAGGTGAAGTCAGTAAGCTTTGAATTGGATAAAAAACGCGAGAACGTCAGTAAAAAAGGCTTTCAACTTCTGGGGTGGACACCTCGATCGAATAGCGATGCTATAGTAGCTACAGCCAAAACTTTATCGAAATATGGAGGCCTAAAGCTGTAGCTTATTGCCCCGCCCAAAGTTTAAAACTCAATACCCTTTCTCTACTTACTATTACCTCAGTTTCCGTTGATGGCGATAAGTTAAGCAGTAGCCTGCTGTTGAAATAAGCATGTATTTCTTGAACAGCATTTAGGCTAACTATAAATTGACGGTTGATTCTAAAAAAGTCTTTGGGATTTAGTTCATTGATCAGTTGATCGAGGGTATAATCTATCGGAAGGCATTGATCTTTTGTTTGCAAATAACTTAATCCATCATGATAGTAGAAATATGCTACATCTTGGGTGAGTACGCTTTTAAATTGCATACCCACTTTCACTAAAAATCGTTCCCGAAAAGAAGGCATGAAATGTTTGCTCAAAGCCTCAATTTTATCTTGATAAACGCCTTGTTCCGTTTTATGAATTTCCTCCAGTTTATTTATCGCCCTTACAAGCTCCTTGCTGTCGATAGGTTTAAGTAGGTAGTCGATGCTGTTATATTTAAAAGCATCTAGGGCATATTCTTCGTAGGCGGTGGTGAAAATTATGTGAGGGTAGCCTTTTAACTTCTTAAGTATTTCGAAGCCAGTACCATCACCTAATTGAATATCTAGAAATATAAGATCTGGATACTCATTTTCGCTAAACCAAGCCAGAGATTCATTAACAGAACCAAGTATTGAAAGTACTTCAATATGAGGTAATGATTCTCGGATCAGCTTGGCCAACCGTTTTGCCGAAAGGGCTTCATCTTCTATAATGATTGCTTTCATAAAGTCGATAGGTCTTGATGTATCAGAGGGAGTTTCACCGTAAAGAATCCATTTTCTTGGTCGACGATAATAGGCTTATCGATCAGCATTAAATAACGATTATTAATGTTTTCGATACCTATTTTGGTTGGCTTCTCTGTCACCGATCTCTTATTGATATTATTACGAACAATCAAGTATTCTTCATCCTCACTGTAGACATCGATGACCAAGGGTTGTTCCTTCGAAAAGTAATTGTGCTTTAAAGCATTTTCAATAAGCATTTGCATGGAAAGGATCGGGATCTTAAACTTTTCTCGATCTGTAGCTATATTGATATTTACGACAAGGCTGTCGACGTGTCTAACTTTCAATAGGAATGTGTAATGGTCTAAATATTCTAATTCTTTATTCAATGACACCAACTGACTACTCGTATCAAGCACATATCGATAGATTTTTGAAAGCTTTGATACAAATTCAACGGCTAGCTTAGGGTCGTCTTCAATGACTGTACTCAAAACGCTGAAGCTATTGAATAGAAAATGGGGTTTAATCTGATCTTTTAAACTTTCAAATTTAGATTGAGCGAGCTCTTTTTGGATTAATGCTTTTTCACGTTCTGAAATTCGACTGTACTCGAAATAGATCATGAAGGTCTTTGAAAGAATGATGAGCCACGAAAGAACAATTCCTTGCGCTATCGTTGTGATTAGGCCCGGTTCCCAATCTTCTGGGCAACAAGAAAATTCAGGGATTAAGATCTCTGTATGAAAAAATGACGCTAAAACTATGATGGGTGCCGTAACAAAGCAGTTTCCCCAAAAGAATTTTAATAAGGTTTTATGTTCAGTAAGGCGAGTCTTGTAATGCTTTATAAGGTGCCTTGCGCTATAATCTAATACTTCAAATACGGCTAATACAACAAGTAAAGTAAAGCCAGCAGAAATAAAACTCGCCGGTTCCCATTCTAAAAAGTGACCTGAAGTAACCTTATAAAAAAGGAAGACTGAGAGTCCGATGGTAATCCTTATGGAATAGATTTTTCCCTTAGACATTTTCGAATATACAAAAGAAGCGGTCTTGATATTAGAATTCTCCTTTGGCTAATGATTGACTTTAATTTATTAAGGAGAAAAAAGAAAAGCCATTGTATCAATTAGAATTGAAAACAATGGCTTTGAAGGTTAGCCAAACCCAATTTAGTTTTATCGTTATTCTTCTGCTGAGACTACTTTAACCAGAATAGTAGCACCTTTTACAGCATTGCGACCATTGCCATCTACTTTCAAAATGTACATATGATCTCCAAGTGGCGTATTTTGATCAACTTTAATTTTGACACCGTAAGTAATCGGGTTCTCAGATTTTGAGTTAAACCAAAAATTGACACCATCTTTCCCTTTGGCTTCAGGTGCACCAAGGTTCAATTTGTATTTCTTGGCCTTTACCACCCACATGTCAATATTCATTTCTTCACCCTGTTTTATCGTTAGAGTGTATTCTTTAAGCCGAATAGCATTGCCTTTTTTAGGCTTCGTTAAGTTTTGTGCAAATGAAGAACTAAGTCCAACTATCGTTAGAAGCATTAGTGTGATTGAGAGTTTTTTCATAGTTGTTTGTTTGCTCTAATTGACGCTTTTAAAGACCTAGAGACTATCGTTTTTAGCTGAACTGTATGATCATACTGGTGAGTTGTGAATTAATAATTCTGGGTTGTCTTCAAGTTTATATTCTACAAAAGTTGATATAATAGAAAAATATACTAACCTTTATGTTCTACAAAAGTTGATGTAATAATTGTACTCACATGAAAAACCTTGGAAACCTTGAAGAGACAGTCCTGTTACTGGTTATGATTATGGAAGAGCCTTATGGTTATGCCATTGCGGATGAATATCGAGATCAGACAGGTCAGCAGATCTCAATAAGTGCTATACATACGGTGCTCATGCGCTTAGAAAAAAAAGGTTTATTAACCTCGAAAATGGAAGGTTCAACGGAAAGCCGAGGGGGTAGACGTAAACGAGTATGCGAGGTGACTGGACTTGGTCGGTCGGTTATTCAGTCTTTGAAAGAGAACAGAATGAAGCTTTGGAGTCAAATTCAAGGAATCTAACGCTATGGAAAACAATCAACCTCCTCAGCATTTACAGAATTTTCTCAACTGGTTCTGCGATGATGAATTGGCAGAAGGTATTTCTGGTGATTTGTATGAAGGCTATCGCTATAAAAGTGAGAATGCAGGTCGGCGCGCTGCGAATAGGTGGTATTTCATCAACGTACTAAAATTTTTAAAACCACAATTCATGCAAAAGATTAAAAGGACTCAAGATTTTACACCGAAGTTTGGGAACTACTTTAAGGTAGCCGTCCGTAATGTCAGTCGACATAAGTTAGTAGCTGGTATAAACCTTGTTGGATTAACCTTAGGTCTTGCTGTGATGATATTCTCTGCAGAATATTTAAGGCATCAGTTAACTTCTGATCAATACATGGCTGATTCCGATCGGATTTATAGAATCGTTAGAAATTATCGTTCTCAGACTTATGCTAACCTTGGCTTTCCTGGTCAGTTTGGTACTAGCAGACAGGGCCAATTAGTAAATATGCAATCGTTCGGTGAGCTACCAGAAGTTGAAGAGGTGGGCCAGTTTGTTATTTCCAATAGTGACGTAATGGGGCGTGGATTCTTTGTACGTGCCAATGAAAGGAGGTTTCGTGGTGGGCCAATTCTTTATACCAATACACCGGAATCGCTCCAGAATATTTTTGGGTGGAATTTTCTTCGTGGAAGCATGCCCACTAATAAAGAAGGTGTAATTCTGACTGATAAAGTTGCCAGACGTTATTTTGGAGAATCGGCGAACGAGGCTGTAGGTAAAAGCATAAAAATAGATGAGAAGGCATACGTAGTGAATGGTGTAGTTAAACACATTCCAGAAAACTCTCACTTCGATTTTAACTTGATTGCCGTGGTAGATAGTATACCGTATAGCTGGGGAGCCTATACCTATGCAAAACTAGAAGAAAGCACAAAAGACATTGAGGCAGTAGGAGACAAGATTACTAAGGCCAGCTACTTATCAGATCCTGATGCAGAAACAGATCCATTAGAAAAAGGGCTAGCGTTGCAACCGTTGAAAGATATACACTTAGGGTCAGAATATTTATATGAGATAGAACCAAATGTAAAGCCCGTTTACCTGTATTTGTTTGGTGTGGTGGGTTTGCTGGTACTGATTATTACAATTACCAATTACGTTAACCTAGCCGTGGCCATCAACGCCAATCGTTTAAAAGAGGTTGGAGTCAGGAAAGTTATTGGCGCCAAGAGAAAAGACGTTTTTACCCAATTCATGTTCGAAGCGGTATTATCCACTTTAATTGGCCTTTCATTCGCCATTCTTATTGTCTACACCTTATTGCCTCAGTTTAATCAGCTTTTATCAGTGAATTTAGCTTGGTCTATCATGGTTGCACCAAGCCATCTGCTGCTTTATGTTCTTTTCAGTTTGTTGGTGGGAATCATCAGTGGAATTTACCCTTCGGTTTTACTCTCTTCCAGACCGTTACTTGGGTTATTAGGAAAGCATAGGAATTTGAGTATCGGTAAAATGAGCCTCAGAAAGATTTTACTAGGTATGCAATTTTTCCTACTTGTGTTGATGACTGGGTTTGGGTTTTATGTTAATAGACAATTGAAATTTGTGACCGAAACCGATCTAGGCTTTGAAAAAGAAGGGATAATGAGTTTTTACCTGAGCGGTTTAGATAAAATCAGACCAATTACCGCGAAGCTACTAGCCAATCCAAACATAAAAGAAGTCGGGCGAGGAGGGACACCGGCTAACCTGCCTTTTAATACGGTCACCTACAAATTTGAGAATAACGATGAAGTTTTTGACGATGCGAATCAGGTCTTTATGGATTATGCCACGGTGAAGATGTTGGGGTTGAATTCGGCGGCATTTACTTCGTTGGATGAGGGTAAAGAAAAGGTTGTGCTACTAAATAGGGCCGCTGGAAGGAACTATGAAAGACTAACAGGCGAGCCGATGGAGAATTTAATAGGACAAAACTTAATCCAAGAACCAGAATGGACGCAAGATGACGGAACTGTAGGTGATCCAGAATTTATAGATGGCTTCATTGAGGACTTCCATTATTTTTCAAAAAGAGAGTCCTTCAGTCCGCTGTTTATTCAAGTCTATAACGATTTGCCATGGGGCTACGGCTTAAATGTCAAAATGGATACCGAGAACCTATTTGAAACTATGAGTTTTATCAGAGAGGCTTATGCAGAAGTGGAGAAAGAGAGACCATTCAACTATAAATTTTTAGACGATAAACTTCAATCTCTTTATGCCGAAGAAAGTAAAGTTGGGCTCATCGTTAAGATATTAAGTATTCTATCAGTGGTGTTGGCTTCTGCCGGTCTGATCGGTTTGACCTACTATAATGCGAAAATGAAACAAAGGGAGATTGCCATCAGAAAGGTGCTTGGTGCCGACACACGTCACATTTTAAAGCTTATGTCCCAAGACTTTTTCCGCATTGGCCTTATAGCACTTGTGGCCGCGCTACCATTGACCATCTATGCCATAAACTTGTGGTTAGATAATTTCGCTTTTCACATCGATACCGAACTTTGGGTATTGTTGGTGATTGGTGGTTTGGGGCTCTCGATCATGCTGTTTGGCGTATTGACACAATCTTATCGAACTACTCGAATAAACTTAGTTGAGCCTTTAAAACAAGACTAACCTTTATCTGATTAGTGAGTATTAGGTGGCTAATGTCCTCTTAATTCTTTTATCTTTCTGACAAAGAGGATATATGAGGACGCTGACACTATTTTGGGCCATTTTACTATTGTTTTCTTGTCAAACGGTAAGACAAGATAAAGCTGGAATATCATCAAGTCAGATAACAATTTTTGAGAACGAGTTGACGATTGAAGGCTTGGATAGAGCTAGAACTATCCGTGTATATACACCTCCAGGTTATGCCGAAAGTGACCAAACTTATCCGGTACTCTATATGCATGATGGTCAGAACCTGTTTGAAGATTCAACATCTTACGTTGGTGAATGGGGTGTTGATGAAAACATGGATTCGTTGAGCAAAAACAATGGACTAAATCTTATCGTAGTTGGGATTGATAATGGTGGAGATAATCGTATACACGAACTAACCGCTTGGGATCATGAAAGATATGGGAAGGCCGAAGGGAAGGAGTATATGAAGTTTGTGGTGGAAACGGTGAAACCATTTATCGATGCAAAGTTTAGAACAAAACCAGAAAGAGCAAATACTGCAATAATGGGAAGTTCCCTTGGCGGACTTATTTCTCATTATGCCATATACGAATACGCAGGTACCTTCAGCAAAGCTGGCATTTTCTCGCCATCCTACTGGTGGGGAAAAGGCCCTTTCGATCAGGTTGAAAACATTCAACTGCCTACTGATACTCGCCTTAATTTTCTAATGGGAGGTAAAGAGGGAGAGAATATGGTAAGACCCATGGAGCAAATGGTTGCCAAGGTATTGGCGAAAGGTCACCCAGAACATAACCTCACTTCAAAAATTAACCCAGAGGGTGAACACAATGAGAAGTTGTGGAGGGCCGAATTTCAAGAAGCTATTCTTTGGCTTTTTAAAGATTGATAATCAGTTGATTATAATTTATTTGTTACGTTAATGAACTTATTTTAATCATATCAATGTTGTAACATTGAAAATTAAAACAATCAAAATCATGTCACAGCAATCAAATATTGAAGAGAATCTAAAAGACTTATTATCACTTTTAAGCAAAGGACAATTCATTGAGGCACAAGAGAAATACTTGTCTGATGATGTTACGCTTACAGAAGGGAACGATACACCGAAAGCAGGTAAGGCCAACGTTATTGCACAAGAGAAAGAAGTGCTTTCTGGTGTAGGTGAGTTCATTCGCTATGAAGCAAGCAACACGGCAGTTAATGGAAATGTCAGTTTTTATGAAGGTGTAATGGAATACATACAAAAAGATGGAGTACATGTAAAAGTGGAACAAACCGTAGTAGACAAGTGGGAGAATGGCAAAATTGTGTCAGAGCGTTTCTACCATGCTTGATATTAAGTGCAATCGAAAAAAAGGCACCTGCAGCGGTGCCTTTTTTATGCCTTTTCTTAGCCAAAACTTTACTTTTGCCGTAGGTTTAAAACACACTAGCAACACACACCATGTTTTTCGTCAAACTGCTTTCTTATTTACCCTCGTGGTGCCTTTATCCTTTCGCTGAAGCAGGAGCATTTTTGGGTTATCATATACTGCGCTATCGGAAAGAAGTAATATTGAATAATATAAGTGCCGCTTTCCCGGAAAAATCTGATACTGAAGTCAAGAAGATTGCACGTCAGTTCTATCGTCATTTTTGCCAAGTGTTTATAGAAATGATTTTAGCCTATAGCTATACAAAAAAAGATTGGCAGAAACGTATGCCCATTACTAATCCGCAAGATTTATTGAAATACTTGGACAACGGCGTACCAGCCATATTAATGTCCGGGCATGTAGCAAATTGGGAGTGGCCAGCCTTCTCATTTGGCCGACAGTTAGAATATACCGTTGAGTTTCTTCATAAACCTGTAGATAAAAAGGGTTTTGAAAAAATTATGCATCAATTAAGAACTCGGCATGGAGGTATTCCCATTCCAAAAGATGATGCGCTCAGAGAAATAGTGAAACGCAGAAAACAACCACGAATAATCGGAATTATCGGAGATCAATTACCTGCTAAGGGAACTGAAAAACAGTGGTTAAATTTTTTAAATCAGGAGACCGCATTTTATGTGGGTGCCGAAAGGATAGCCAAGTTAACACAGTATGTGGTTTTTTATGCCGACATAAAGCGCAATGGTTTAGGTAAATACGAAGCGACTCTTAAGGAAATAGCCAAGCCACCTTATCGTAAAGAGTTTACAGGTGTAATTGAAAAATATGCTGCCTGTCTCGAGGAATCTATTCAACGAAATCCTTCAGATTATTTATGGTCTCATAAACGGTGGAAGTATACAAAAGCCCAAGAAGAGGCCGCTTTAAGTGGTAATACTTAAGTTATTCATCCCTTAATACTTCAACTGGATTTCGGTTTGCCGCCCGTAAAGATTGGAAACCAATAGTAAGCCAAGCGACTAATAAAGAACCTATGGCAGCTGCTAAAAATACGGCAGGACTCATGGGTGTTTTATAAGGGAAATCTGCTAACCAACTGTCAACGAACCAATAGGCCAGTGGACTGGCGATCAGCAAAGAAATAATAATTAGTACCGTGAATTCTCCTGTGAAAACATACATCAACTTAATCACTGATGCGCCAAGAATTTTTCTAACCCCTAACTCCTTTTTTCTTTGCTCAGCTGAAAAGGCAGCCAAACCAAACAGTCCGAGGCATGCTATGCTTAAGGCCATTGCGGTGAAAACATTGAGTACTTGTCCCATTTGTTGTTCAGTTCTGAAAAAACCTTCAAAGTCTTGATCCATCAACGAATATTCGAATGGAACTCCTGGGTTTACTTCCGTCAGCTTGTTTTCAATATCGTTTAAGAGCACAGATAGATCTGACGCTTTTTCAACAAAGTCATTGTTCAGTCGAACAGAAATAAAATCTCGTCCACTTTCCCACATGCTATCGTTTTCTTCGTGGACGATCATTAGTGGACCAATTTCGTACTTGACGCTATTAAAGTTGAAATTTTTCACAACACCAATTACCTCGAAAAGGATTACTTCATCACCATTTGCCCAAGCCCATGTCAGTTGTTTCCCTATAGGCGAATCTGCACTATAATTTTCAGGAATACCCCATCCAAAATCTTTCACAGCGGCTTCATTAAGAATGACTTTGTACTTATCCGTTGCTCGATTTTCATCAAATGTACGGCCAGTAGAAAAATCTAAATTTAAAATGTCTAAATATTCTACGGTAGCCCTTAGCCTACTAAGGTTTATGCCATCGCTTTCCATATCATCAGAGGTCTTATATGAATCCTCTCCCCATACATTGGGAGGAACTGCATCCGAAAGCCCAACTGCTTCAAAAGCAGGATTCGACTTCAATAAGGTTTGAAAAGTCTCTTTATTGGCATCATTGAGCAGGTGCATATTATGGATTTGCACAATGTTCTCGTTGTCAAACCCTAGATTGGCTCTAGAGGCATAGTCTAATTGCTTCTGTACAAACATGGCAGAAATGATCAAGGCAATTGTAATTGTGAATTGAAAGACTACCAACCCGTTTCTTACTGATTTTCCTTTAAAACCAGTGCTTAATTTGCCTTTAAGCACTTGGATAGGATTGAATGAGGAGAGATAAAAAGAAGGGTAACTTCCGGCAGCCACTCCTAGTAGTAACAAAAATCCAGCTAAAAGGGCTATGAAAGCGGGATCGGTAAGTTTATCAGTAAGCGAAAGACTGGTATTGGCTAGTGTGTTAAAGGCATTCAAAGAAACTTCCGTTACCACTAAGGCAATGATGGTGCTCACTAGAACAAACAAGACCGACTCAAGGATGAACTGTTTTATGAGTGCCATTTTTGGAGAACCCAATGTCTTACGGATACCCACTTCTTTAGCACGATTTGCGGATCGTGCTGTTGATAAATTCATGAAATTAATACTGGAGAGTATTAAAATCATTAAGCCAATTAACCCTAATATTTGAACATATGTAAAATTCCCTGAAGGACCGAATCGAATACCTGATGTAGGGGCATAGATGTATGCATCCTTAATGGGTTGCAGTGATAATGTCCATGCTTTACCATCGACAAAATCATCGTAGCTTTTGCCTAGTGCTCGAACACCAGCCCACTTTGGAGGGATTGCCTGAATTTTTGCATTTAAAGCCGACATGTCAGTGTCTGGTTGTACCAGTCCGTAGGTGCCGAAGGTTGTCCACATCCATTGAAACTCCCTTTTTTTTATGTTAGGGTAACTATTCATAGAAGTGAGCATATCGAATTGAATATGTGAATTGGCTGGAAGGTTAGCTGCAACTCCAGTGACGTTGAAGGATTTTGACTCTCTTCTTTCGTCTTCAAGTTTTAGGGTTTTACCTATTGGGTCTTTATCACCGAAGTACTTTATGGCCATTTCTTCTGTGATCACCACGCTTAATGGAGAAGTTAATGCCTCTTCCAAGTTTCCTTTTAACAATGGAAAAGAGAAGATTTTGAAAAAGTTACCCTCCGCAATAAAGACTTTATTTTCTCTAAATGATACTTGGTTACCCTCATCCGTTTGGTAGGAAACAAAATATCTGCCGGGTGCTTGTAGACGTGTTACTTCTTCAAACTCCGGTACGTCAGATCTTAAAGCAACGGCTAAGTTTGGCCCTGTCGAGGCAAATTCCTCATCCCAGTCACCCCAAACCATCGGTTGGTGAATACGATAAACCCGATCTCCTTTCTCATGAAAATTATCATAAGACATCTCGTTCATCACATAGAGTCCAATAAGAAGAGAGGCGGTAATCCCAATGGACAAACCCAAAACGTTTAATAAAGTAAATTGCTTGTGCCTATTTGCGTTTCTCCAAGCTATGGTAAACATGTTAAGTAGCATAGTGATCAATTTATCGGTTATGAAATGGTGTAATGTTTTTGTTGCGTTGAAACCTTGCTTTAATAGGCCTTATTCATCCCTTAATACTTCAACTGGGTTTCGGCTTGCCGCCCTTAAAGATTGGAAACCAATGGTGAGCCAAGCGACTACTATGGAACCCAAGGCCGCAGCAATAAATACTACAGGGCTAATTGGTGTTTTGTAAGCAAAATTACCCAACCAACTATCTACGAATAGATAGGCAAGCGGACTTGCTATGAGTAGTGAGACAATAATGAGCACTGTGAATTCTGCGGTAAACAGATACATCAGTTTATACACTGAAGCGCCTAATACTTTTCTTACACCAAGTTCTTTTTTACGTTGCTCAGCAGAGAAGGCAGCTAATCCAAATAGGCCAAGACAGGCAATACTCAAAGCCATTACGGTAAAGACATTTAATACCTGACTCATCTGCTGCTCGCTTCTGAAGTAGCCTTCAAAGTCTTGATCCATCAGTGAATATTCAAAAGGAATCCCTGAATTTACTTCGGATAGTTTTGATTCAACATCATTTAAAAGGTTGGTAAGGTCTGATGTATTCTGAACTACATCACTATTCACCCTGATTGAAATAAAATCTGTACCACTCTCAAACATTTGATCATTATCTTCATGGATGATCATTAAAGGACTTATCTGATATTTTACACTGTTGAAATTAAAGTCTTTTACTACCCCAATTACCTCGAATAGCGCATCCTGACTGTTGGGGTATGTCACGTGTTTTCCTACAATGGAATTCACTGAGTAGTCTTCGGCTACTCCCCAGCCCAATTCTTTTACGGCAGATTCATTCAAGATGATTTTGTATTTGTCCGTACCTCTTGTTTCGTCAAAAACACGCCCTTCTAAAAACTCTAAGTCAAGAAGGCTTAGGTATCCTTGATCGGCCCTCAAACGATTAAGTGTTATAATGTCATTGTCAGGACCGTAGGCTTTATATTTATCTTCATTCCAAATATTTGGCGGTATTAGATCTGAAAGGCCTACTTCTTCAAATGCAGCATTGGACTTTAATAAGGTTTGAAAGGTCTCTTTATTATTGTCATTTAGCAGTGCCATATTATGGATTTGAATCACATTGTCATTGTCAAATCCAAGGTTAGCATTAGATGCAAAGTCCAGTTGTTTTTGAACGAACATGGTACTGATGATTAATGCAATGGAGATAGTGAACTGAAAAATAACGAGTCCGTTTCTGACTTTTTTACCTTTAAAACCAGCGCTCAGTTTCCCTTTAAGCACTTCTATTGGATTGAAAGAGGAAAGATAGAAGGCTGGGTAACTGCCAGCTGCTAAACCCAGAATAAATACGAATGAGACTAGGCTGGTAAGGAATACGGGTTCTGATAATTTCTGGTAGAGTGACAATTCAGTGTTGGCCAGTGTATTGAATGCATTGATCGATATTTCGGTTGTTACTAATGCAATGACAGTACTTACCATTACGAACAGAATTGACTCAAAGATAAACTGCCGGATAAGTATGTTTTTAGGCGAGCCAAGTGTCTTTCGAATGCCCACTTCTTTAGCCCTGTTGGCTGATCGGGCCGTGGACAGGTTCATGAAATTTATACTGGATAGTAATAATATCAATAGACCTACAGCACTGAATATTTGTACATATACATAGTTGCCAAAAGGCCCTAATCGGTTACCGCTGGAAGGAGAATGAATATAAGCATCCTTTACTGGTTGCAAGTATAAGGTCCACTTTTTACCCTGAACATAGTCTTCGAAAGTTTGCCCAAAAACACGTTGAGTTTCCCCTTCTGCCCACTTAGGAGGTATTGCTTGAATTTTTGCTTCAAGTCTGGCAATATCTGTGTTTGGTTTTACCAGTCCGTAGGTTACGAAAGTAGTCCAGATCCACTGCTGCTCTCTTTGCTTTATGTTCTGGTAAGAACTCATGGATGTCAACATATCGAACTGGATATGAGAATTCGTAGGGAGGCTTTGAGCAATTCCACTTACTCTAAATGCATTTGAATTACCGCCTTGATCTACTTTTAATGTTTTTCCGAGGGCTTCTTCTTTACCGAAATACTTAAGCGCCATTTCTTCTGTAATGACAATGCTAAAAGGTTCGACAAGTGCCGTATTCGGGTCTCCTTCGATCAGAGGGAATGTAAATACATTGAAGAAGTTTCCTTCGGCAATGAACAAACTATTCTCGCCGAACGATTTTGGCGAGTCGCCGTCTGGTTGATAGCTAACTACATGCCTTCCTGGGGCCTGTAGTCTCGTTACTTCTTCAAACTCGGGAACATCTGCTCTTAGTGCAACCGCCACGTTTGGTCCGGTAGAGGCAAACTGATCTTCCCAGTTTCCCCAAATCATAGGTTGATTAATGCGATAGATCCGATCTCCTTTCTCATGAAAATTGTCATAAGACATCTGATTCATCACGTAAAGTCCAATAAGCAGGGATGCAGTAATACCTATTGATAAACCCAGAATGTTAAGTAAGGAAAACTGCTTGTGGCGTATCGCATTTCTCCAAGCAATGGTGAACATGTTAGATAACATAGTAACGAATTTAGAAATGCACTAAGCCAAATAGGGTGCCAGACCTAAATGGTCTATATAGTGCATTAGAAGGGGTTTTTTACTTTTGTTTTGTAAACTGATGTCCTCCTAAGAACACTGTTGCCCGTCAGCGGACGGCTAAACTAAAAGTTCTTTATTCTTCAAGTACAGCATAGCTCAATTGATCAACTATGCTTTGGTATAAAAAAAAGCGCCCTGAAAATCCTTCAGAGCGCTTTATTAAATGTTTTTTGAGTGAAAATTATTTACTCAAAATTTCTGTACTTCTTTTTATAAAATCTGTTAAGTCCTTACCGTCTAATAGACCTTGAGATAACAAAGCAAGGTCAAATGCTTGTTTTGCTACTTTCTCTTTTGTCTTATCAGTTTTAGCTTTAATGATCTTGTCGGCTAGGGCATGGTTTCCATTAACTGAAACATCATAACTATCAGGCATTGCTCCAAACATATTGAAACCGCCTCCGCCGCCAGTAGCCTGCATTTCCTTCATTCTTCTCATGAATTCAGGCATGGTTACTGTTACAGGTGCATCAGTTGGAGCTAAGGGCTCAATAGATACTTTATAGGTCGGGTTACCGATAGATTTCTCGAAAACTCCCTGAAGACTCGTTTTATCTTCTTCGGAAAGCACTAACTCACGTTTCTCGTCTTTATCAATTAGTTTGTCAACATTATCAGCATCAACACGTTTGATTTGTGTTTTCTCCAACTTAGTTTCCATATGGTTTATGAAGTGACTATCGATTGGTGTATCGAACACTAATACATCGTATCCTTTATCAACAGCGGTAGCGATAAAACTATCTTGTTTGGCTGGTTCTGAAGAATAAAGCCAGATTTTATTACCGTCTTTGTCCGTTTGGTTTGTTTCGATATGCTTAGCATATTCGTCAAGCGTAAAGAATTTTCCTTCGGTGTTTTTCACTAAACCGAAATCCTTGGCCTTGTCGTAGAATTTCTCTTCAGAAAGCATCCCATACTTCACAAATAGTCCGATATCATCCCACTTGCTTTCGTATGACTCACGCTCTTTCTTGAATAAGTCACCAAGCTTATCGGCTACTTTTTTAGTAATGTAAGAGTTGATTTTCTTTACATTTCCGTCAGACTGTAAGTAACTTCTAGAAACGTTTAGCGGAATATCCGGAGAATCAATTATACCGTGCAATAGCATCAAGAATTCTGGTACAACATCTTTCACTTCGTCGGTAATAAATACCTGGCGAGAGTAAAGCTGAATTTTGTTTCGTTGCATTTCAAAGTCATTCTTGACTTTAGGGAAATACAGAATACCGGTTAATTCAAAAGGGAAATCTACGTTGAGGTGGATCCAGAATAATGGATCTTCCGTCATTGGGTAAAGCTCTTTGTAAAAGCTTAAGTAATCTTCATCTGTTAATTCAGAAGGTGATTTTGTCCAAATTGGAGCAGTATTATTGATGATGTTATCAACTTTTACCGTTTTCCATTTCTTCTTACCTTCTTTGTCTTCGCCGTCTTCAACAGACTCATCCTTCTGCCCGAACTGTACTTCTACCGGTAAAAACTTAGCGTATTTATCTAAGACATTTTGGATTCTACTTTCCTCAAGGAACTCTTCAGAATCTTCATTAATGTGTAACGTAATTGTTGTACCACGTTTCTTTCTTTTACCTGCTTTGATTTCGAATTCAGTACTGCCATCGCATATCCATTTGGCAGGTTCTGAACCGTCTTGGTAAGACAAACTGTCAATTTCTACTTTACCAGCTACCATAAAGGCAGAATAGAAACCGAGTCCAAACTTACCTATGATCTCTTTAGCGTCTCCAGCATCCTTGAATTTCTCCATGAATTCAGTAGCACCAGAGAAGGCAATCTGGTTAATGTATTTTTTTATTTCCTCAGCTGTCATACCGATACCACCATCTTCGATGGTGATAGTCTTCTTCTTCTTATTGACAGAGACTTCTACTCTAGGATCGCCAAGGTCACCGGAGTATTCGCCTAATGAGGCTAATCTTTTAATTTTTTGTGTCGCATCTACCGAGTTAGAAACTAACTCTCTTAAAAAGATTTCATGATCGGAGTAGAGAAACTTCTTAATGATTGGGAAGATATTCTCGGTGTGGATCGAAATTTTACCTTTTTCCTGCATAGCTAAATTTTGTCATTGTTTAATTCTGAGCGCACAATATCAAATGCCATACCAAGCAAAGTATAGTGACAGGATGTCATAATGATTTGAGTTAATACCTTGACATCACCAGCGAACGGCTTCTAGTTATTGGTCAAGTTCTAAAGATATTTTCTTGATTAAGCCTGTCAAAAAAACAGGTTAATATCAATTTTTCTTGAGAATCTGTTTTAGTGTTCTATCTAATAACCAATGTCAAAATATTGGTTAACCCGTATTTTTTCTTTCTTGAGTGAAAATATTAAAAGTATTTTTAATTATTCTATTAAACATATTGAAAAATTAATACTATAAAAAATGCAGATAAAACATTTTATATTTTAATAAATATTTCTTCATTGCAACAAATAGTTAATCAAGGGCGTTCCGAAAACCCTGAAATAGAGTAGGAAAAATAAGGCAGGAATCACGAGTGTACATAGTGAGAATACTGCCGACAGGGGATTACCGAAAACCCTAGAATAGAGTAGGTGGGAATTAACGGAAAAAGTATGAATAAGAAATATCGAATTTCTGCAATAACAATTGTGTTGATATTAAGTCTGATTGGGCTTAATACGACCAATGCTCAGTACTCAAATAATTATATGAAATCCCAGACTCTTAGTTGTGGAATTACTATAACAGGTGAATTTGGAGGTGTTAATGTTGATGTCACAGTGGATGGGGTTAAGGGAAATTGTATTAATTCTAAAATACGATCGTCCTGTTTTTGGACATTTCCATGCTTGGTCACTAAGGCTGCAATGAAGGAGGCACTACTTAATGCAATAAGAACATGAATGAAAATATGAAAAATTTAATACCTAGGTTTTTTGGAGTAATAATAGTGGTTGCCGCTTTGCTGTTTTTTGGTAAGACAACCAACGGGCAAGTTACAACTTGTGGGAATGAAGGTTTCAGAGACTACTATGAGGATTGTACTATTAGTTTAAGAGCTAACCTTTTGAACATTAATGTCCTGTTAGAAGCTTCAGGCTCGAAGAATAATTGTTTAAAGTCGGAAGATAATGTTTGCGAAAGTTTTGCTTGTATTAGTAGTGCAGCTGCCTACATAATTGAGAACATAGAAAAACCACACTAAGATTAGAGATATGAAAAAAAATAATTTAATAATAGTTTTTGCTGCAAGCCTTTTTTTGTGCTTACCAAATATCAGCGAAGCCCAGAAAATCACATATGGATTCAGAGATTTTCATCAAGAATGTAAAGTGAAAGTTACTCTTACGGTTGAAGGTGTTTCGAATAGGTTTGAAATAACTGGATCGAAGAATAATTGTATAGAGTCGATTAATTCTGGTTGTACCGCAAACCCTTGTAAAAGTGTAAATCTTCGGTCGTTGACTGAAGCTATTAAGGAGGTTCTTCAAGATTAACCTTCTGAAAAAAGTAAGAGTTCTGGATAATATCAGTCAATCCGGAACTTTTTTTTGACCTACTCTGATGATAAATTATATGATAAAAAAAATATTAACACTGCTCTTAATTTTATGTTTGATTAATTCTTGCAAGGACGGCGCAAACATTGGGATTGTAGAAGTTGAAAATGGTTCAAAGCTTATTTCTATAGACGCAAGTTGGTTTGAACCTCCGAAGGATTTTCAAGGTCAGGATGTACAGTACATTCCGTTAGAAACAAATAGTCAAGCTTTAATAGGTACAATTGATGAACTAAAAGTGGTTGATGATTTGGTTTTTGTATTGGATAAAAATGTTGCCAAAGCATTACTCATTTATCGGATTGATGGAAGTTTTGTAAACAAGATAGCTGCTAGCGGACAAGGCCCTGAGGAAGTGAATAGAATCAATGATTTCACTATAAATCGAGAGGAGGAAGAGATTCTAATAAGTGATTTAGGAAAGCGAAGGATATATGTATATAATTTTGCCGGCGATCTACTCAGAGTGGAACGAAATGATCTTTGGTATACGTCACTAGAATGGATTAACAAAGGTTTGTTCTTATACTATTTGAGTCATTACAGTGTAGATGAGAACAATGGAGATATTGGTCCTCTTGTCGTATTAGGAGGTATTGACGGAAGAGCATCTGATGAGTATTTCAAAATCGATAGCCGACAAGCGAATATGACAATTGTTGAGAGGTTTCATTTGTCGCACAATGGGCAAGAAGTTCTTTTTACTAAAAAGTTTGACGAGAATATTTATTCAATGAATAAAAATAGTGAGTTAGTTTCAGTTGCAAAAGTTGATTTTGGACACTTAGGGATCGAGAAAGACTATAGAGAACTAAAAGTTAATAATTATCGCGTTTTTGAGAATGAAAGTCCTTTCGCTCAACTCAGAAATGCTTACTCAACTAGTTCAAGCTATGCTCTAGGCTATACAAACCCTGTAAAAATGAATGGGCTACAAATTCATATGCAGGCTATAATTCCAAAAAACAAGGGTGAAGGTTTTTTGTATATACCCACGAATAAACCAGATTCAACAGGGGTGATGTTACCTTCGATTATAGCCTCAGATGATAAATATTTTTATGGGTTTTATGATGCTGATGAATTTATTGCAGCAAATGATGAAAATGAAGAGGTTATTTTGAAAAAATATCCTTTGCAAAAACTTCAAAAAGTAAATGAAACTGATAACCCGATACTAGTAAAGATAAAAGTTAGAGATGAAAAATAAATTTATGTCAATATTGATGCTGGCTTTGGCGTTGTCCTTTTTGGTTCTATTCATGTTTGAGCAATCTAATAAAACTAGGATCAGCGAGGATTATGACTTATTAAAATATGAGCATATGGTCGGTTCTTTTATAAACAGTAAACTTTCGAATAACTTAATCAGAAGTAAGGATTTTTATACATCAAACCCTGACTTTGGAAATATTGAACTTCTCGGAGAGAACGGTATGCCACTAACTATGAAAAGTGTTTTAAAGAGAGATTATACGATTTTTTTTAGATACACAGAACTTGGCTGCAATACTTGTACTGAGGAGGTTATTAAGCTTCTTAATTCTTCTAATTTGGAATTAGAGTATTTATCTACATATCAGAGCAAAACATATCTGAACACCTTTAAGCGTATGAATGGTATTGAGCAAGTTGTTTATAATGTGCCATTGAGTCAGGAGTTATTTCCTTTAGATAGTTTAAATATACCTTACTTTTTTGTTGTCGATAAATTTGGAAAAGTTGTCGATGCACATATTCCGATCAAAGAAGATTTGAAATATACGGAAGAATTCATAACAAGGGTCATGTAAAAATAACAGAGGTATTTGGGACTAATTTTGCAAGGAATTTATGTGCCAATAATCCTTTTGAATGAATAAGAGCTCTTTCGAGTTATCATTCCGATTAATCCGAAATAAAAGACCCATTGGATTTAATGGAGATCTATTCCGTTTGATACGCCACAACTGAACAATCAATCACCCTTGACGTTCATCTTGTAAATAAACACAACAAGATTATGTGGTTCATTAACAGTTTCAGTGCAGTAGTCATTCTTATGTTTTTCAGTAGCACCTCATTCTCCCAAGAGTCCGAAGGTATTGTTGCGAAAAGGATCAAAAGCACAGATGTTTATAATGAGAAGGAATTTGTTGTTAATGTTACCGATATCACTATTGTTGATGATCGAATTGTGATTGTTGATGACAAGGCAGGTAAGATTGTCCTTAGTGATCTGAACCTTGATGAATTTCAAACCTTTGGAACTCTAGGTGCAGGACCACAAGAGTTTGGTCGACCTTATATGCTTTTAAATGATATAGAAGATCAGAAGCTATACATATACGACAATCAAAAGTTTAGAATCTGGCCAATAGATATGACCAATTTGGAATTGGAGAAGGGCTTTTCTTTTGAATTTATGATGGTATACCAAACAGTTGCAATTAAAAACTCTTTGGTTTATTTCACAAGCATTTCTAGGCCTGAGGTTGATGTGCTTAGATACGATATCAAAGAAAGAAAGCAGCTTTCTGGTATTGATTTGGATAAGAGTTCAGTGGAATCATTTATGGGTCGATATATTCTTTCTAGTAATGACCGTTTTGTCGTTGTATCACCATACGATGGATTAGTGGTTGACACATTTAACAAAGAGTGGAAACTAATTGATACAAAAGACCTATCCACATTGCCCATTGTAAAGAAGCGCTTGAGTATGAATAGGGCGAGCGGTGTCTCTATTAGTGGAAGTGGCAAGAACCAGATTAATGTGAAATCCGGTAAATCTACAATCAGTAGTATGAGGCTTGATGGAGATGACTTATATCTGTTGGCTTATTCTCGTGATAAAGCACTTAAGAGTAGAGCGAATGTAATTCTAAAGTATACCTTCAAAAACAAGTCCTGGAGCCCTTCTGGAAAGATCATACTTCCTCAAGAAAACTCATACAGTACGTTTGATTTTTTACCGGATGGCAGCAAAATCGTTGCATTTGACAGAGAAAATGGAACAATAGATCTTTTCGATATTAAATAATTAGAAATGGTTTATTATCGTTTCTTACTCACGAACCAATAAGCTAGCGGTACAAAGTACAGTGCGGTGAAAGTTCCAATAGTAAGACCACCAATGACTGAAAACACCAAAGGTCTTTGTAGATCAGCGCCAATTCCTGTAGAAAAAACAACGGGTAGTAAAGCAAGAATGGTTGTTATTGAGGTCATTAAAATAGGCTTTAGCCGTATTTGACCTGTTTTGGCAATTGCTTCGGCAATTAAATTCTTTCGCTCTTTTAGATTGTCAGATTTGATTTCAGCCTTGAATCTATTGATCGTATCTATTTTCAAGATGGCATCATTTACCATAATTCCCAGCATAACGATTATGCCAATGGCAGACATAACATTCAAAGTAATTCCCGTTAGTTTCAACACGATTAAAGCACCGAGAATCCCTAATGGAAGCGTAAATATTACGATAAGAGGCTGGACAAGAGATTCGAATTGTGCTGCAAGAATGAAATAGAGCAGCGACACGGATATGATTAGAATAAACACTAACTGTTTTAGGTTTTCTTTGCTTTCAAAGTAGCTACCACTAAAGTCTACATTGAGGCCATATTTAGCGCCAATTTTTGGTAAGGAATTGGTGAGACCTTCAATATCCTTATCTGTTATCGTTTCCCATTCTATCGATTGATAAGGCCCAGTTCTGTCTGCGGTAATATTCTTTTCCGAATTGATGAATTCCAAGTTCAGGAATTGGTCCAGCTGGTATTGTTGTCCATCTCTTCCTTGTACAGTAGCGCTAGCCAGTTTAGATTTTAGATCTCCTTGAGACCGGTTTATTTTGATAGGTGTAACCTCTCCAAATCTTCGTATTTCTGTTACCAAGAATCCATCTAGGGATTTTGAAAGGGCACTTTTAAATGAGCTTTCGGTGATGCCATAAAATGCTAAAGCCTTGTTGTCAATAACTGCTTGGAGTGATTCTTCAAAGAGAAAGCCTTTCCCATTTTGTGTAGGCGAATTCGTATATTCTGAAATGTCTGTCAACAGTTTGGTAAGGGCATCTTCATTCAATAACTCACTTCGCCCTAAGTTTTTCCATTTGGTAATGAAATAGCGTTTATCACTTTCAAATATCTGATCGAATGCATTGGGAGCGTCCTCAATTTTCAATGAGGCATTTGGGTGCTTGGTTTTAAAGTAGCTACTAAACCAATTTTCAGTTTCTAGTTTCTCTTGTTTGGTTTCGAACTTTAGGTAAAGATCGGCGCTCTCGACCCTTCCATCTTCAATGGCTAAAAGAAATTGACTAATACCGATGTCAGTTTCAGTTATAGGGTCGACTGGTAGTTTAGTAAGTAGTTCTTTTATGCGACTTTTATTCGCTGCCGCATCAATAGGTTCATTCCAATTAATTGAAATTAAACTTTCGGTTTTCTCAATATCTGGAAGCCCACTTTTTTCGAAATCTTTAACACCAAAATATGATAAAGGAATAAGCAACAGGAGAATTGCAAAACTCAACCCTTTAAACCGCCAAATCACTTTGTAAATGGCTTTATAAAGCTTGAGAATAAGCACAAAGAATATACTGTCTTCCTTGATTTGACGCTTTGACTTTTGAAAAAATACTCGGTAGAGTAGCGGTAAAAGAATAAAGGCAACTAACAATGAGGTACCTAGTATGATAGCTACAGAAACGGCTTGATCGTAAAAGAGTGAGCCCGTTAGTCCATTTAGAAAAACAAGCGGTACAAAAACGGCCAGCGTCGTTAGCACTGAGCTAATTAAAGGCGCCATGACCTCATTTACACCTTGAATACAAGCTTCAATGATGTCTAATCCGTCTTTTCTTTTCCTTGTGATATTATCGATGACAATTATGGCATTGTCAATGAGCATTCCCAATCCGAGCGCTAGTCCGCTTAAGGAAATAATATTGATTGAAAGACCAACAGCTCGGAATAAAATAAAGCTAATGAGAAGTGAAATGGGAAGTGTAATGCCCATGATAATTGGCATTTTGAAATTTCCCATAAACAGGAATAACACTAGAAATGCGAAAACACCACCGTAAATCAAACTTGTTGTCAAGTTATCTATACCTGCATTGAGTAAGGTAGACTGATCCTGTGTAAGGTCAAATTCTGCATCTGGATAATCAATTTTAAACCTTTCAATAGCCTCATAAACTAGCGGAACTAGTTCTGTCATTTTTGCACTGTTCTGTTTATGCACGGTAATGACGAGTCCTTCTTCTTGACCAAAGAGGTGGTAGCTTAGTACTTTTTCTGTTTCAAACTCGACATCTGCAATTTGATTGAGACTGATGACTTCTCCATTTGGAGTGGACAGTGGTAGTTTTTTGATTTCGTCAATATCATCAAGCCTATTGGCCATTCTAACGAAGTATCGGTACTGACCATCTTTGATAGAAAGACTACCGAAACTTCTATTGGCACTATTAAGTACGGCTTCGATTTGAGACTCAGGTATATTAAGTGCTTCTATCTGAGCTTTATCAGGTTTAATGGCGATAAACTGTTCACGGGCGCCATTAATATCGACTATGGATATGCCTTCAATCTGTTCTAGCCTTTTCTTTAAGACTCGTTCTGCTAGTTCCGAAAGGCCAATAAAGTTATCAGGGTCTTTTGGAATTACCTGGAGCCTAACGATTGGGATGTCGGAGGTATTAATTCTAATAATTCTGGGCCTATCCACATCTCGCGGCAATCCTTCTTGAAGTCGATCTACCTTTTCGTTGATTTCAATGTAGGCAAGATCCATTCTAGTGCCATAATTAAATTCCAGCTTGATTAAGCCTGTTTCGCTACTGGCGGTACTCTCAATTGACTTGAGATTATTCAAGGAATTCAATTCCGCTCTAATCCGATCAAGAATGCTGTTTTCTACAACTTGGGCTGAGTTATTCGGGTAGTCTACTTTTATAACTACCGATGGTACTTCTATACTGGGAAGGAGAGAAATGGGTAAGTCCCTAATAGCAAGTACACTAAAGAATAGTATGCCTATGAAAGAAAGAAAAACCGCAATAGGTCGATTTATTAGAAATCTTACCATGGGGCTTAATTATTATTGAGGTCTGAGCCTATAGCCACTTTTGCTTCATGTCCAATTTGCAAAAGATTGTCCGAAACAATCACTTGGTCGCCTTCTTCTAAGCCTTCAAGAATTTCAATATCCACACCATTATCCAAACCTACTTTTACGTATTTCCAAATGGCCAGCCCATTTTCAAAGGTGAATACTACTTGACGTCCTGATTTTATGACTAAGGCATCTCTAGGGACGATAATGTTATCTGATTGCGGTACCCTGATTACGGCATTGGCATTCATACCGGGCAGTAAACCTTCGGTTTCTTTTAGCTGAAGCTTTAGTTCGACCATTCCATTTTTATCGACTTTGGGATTGATTTCGCTAACGTAGGCCTCGAAAATCTTGTCTTTAAAAGACAGGGTATAAATATCGGCGCGTTGGCCAAGCTTAATGTGCTTGAAATCCGTTTCTAAAATCTTCGCTGAAAGTGTTAAGTTTTTTGGCTCATAGATGGCGGCTAATTTGCTGCCGCCTGAAATGATATTCCCTTGTTTTTCTTCGAGTTCAGCAATTATGCCACTGATAGGAGCCAGGATTTGAGTCCTTGCCATATTCATTTTAGCTTCTTTCAGGTTAATTTCTGCAGAGGGTACTCCATTCTGAACAAGAAGATTCTTTTTCTGGAGTTCTGTGATACCTGCACCATAGCTTAACATGGCGTCAGTGTACCGGACTTTAGCATCTTCTAGACTTGCCTCTGCTTTTTCTACAGCGAATTGTTGTTGCGTATTTTCAAGTTGGCCAATGACTTGACCTTTTCTTACCATTTGTCCATTCTTAATATTCAATTGCTTAAGAACACCACTTGCCTGAAAAGTAATGGATAGTTCGTTACCCGAAGCAATTGTTCCTGACGAGTTGATTAAGAACTCGAAAGGCCGGTATTGTGCCTGTGCTATGGATACCATTGTTGGCTCAACATCTTTTTTGAGAGACTGAGTATCCGGTATTTCTGTTTCCACCTTTTCTGGTTTACAACTAAAAACACAGGTGATCAAGAGAAGGTAAATTATTTTTTTAAACATATTTGTTAAAAATAGTACGAAACAAATGAATTAAAAATAAAATTTTGCGTAAAATTACACTGTGCAGTTCGTACAGAAACCTTTCAGACTCATTATTGTATTTATAGTTCTGGCCGTAATTGGCATAGCTACTGTGCCACGTCTGAATATTAATTTCACACCTAATCACGAAGTTCCTGCACTCACAGTTTCATATAGTTTACCAAATTCATCACCAGATATTGTGGAGCGATTAGCGACTTCTCCTATAGAGAACGCTTTATCGCAACTTGAGGGATTAAATGGCCTTAATAGTGTTTCTAGTTATGATGTGGGTCGGATCACTTTAGATTTCGATAAAGATGATGATATCGATTTTAGAAAGTTTGAGGTAAATACGATCATACGAAACATATACAAAAAGTTACCAGAGAACCTTTCTTATCCGAGAGTTGAGCAGAGCAGTGGTGAAGACAACAGAATACAAGAAACACCCATTTTATCATATTCTATAAATGGTCCATTTGCTTCACATAAACTTCAACAAGAGGTAGATGAATTTATCAAGAAACCTTTGTCTCAGATAAAAGAGGTAAAAGAGGTTAGTGTTACCGGCGGAAACCCACTCCAAATCACTGTAGATTTTGACTTGCCTACCCTTGTTAGGTATGATTTAACAAAGGCGCAAATTGTAAGTGCACTGAATGCGAATAACAATGATGTATTCGCAGGTATGGCGAAGCTAAGTAGTGGTCAGCAATTCTTTTTGAAGACATCTTCTCGATTATTGGATTTGCATAATCTACGAGAGGTAGAGATTGCCGTCATAGATGGAAAGGCGCTCCGCTTAAAGGATGTGGCAGAACTCTATATAGAAGAAAGAAAACCAACTTCTTATAGAAGAATAGATGGTAAGAATGCCGTTTATATGAGCATTTATGCTCGAAAGGGAGTGAACAAGATAGTACTTGCTGAACAGGTTAAGGATGAAATTGCTCGGCTCCAATTGAATTTGAACAATGATATAGGCATTACCCTAGAGCAAGATGATACTGAGTACCTGGCAAAAGAAATGGACAAGATTTATATCAGAACGGCCTTGTCTATCTCTATTCTGATCGTATTTATTTTACTTATCAATAGGAGTCCCAAATACCTGTTTACGCTATTCTTGGGTATTATTGTGAACCTCTGTATCACTGCTATTCTCATTTTTCTGCTCAAAGTAGAATTGAATATTTACTCGATTGCCGGTGTCACCATTTCGTTTGGTTTAATCGTGGATAATGCGATTGTTATGCTAGATCATATGCATAGAAAGAAGAATGCTAAAATTTTCTTAGCCCTTTTAGCCGCATCTCTCACCACAATTATGGCATTACTGATTGTCCTTCTTTTGCCAGAGGAAGAGCGAAGAGACTTGACCGATTTCTCAATCGTTGTGGCCATTAATCTAGGCGTTTCACTGCTAATCGCCCTTTTCTTTACTCCTGCGCTTTATACCTTGTTGTTTAAAGAGCAAATAGCGCTTAGAAAGCAATTAAGTATAAAGGGCCTGAGGAGGCGTGTCAGAGCTTTTAGAGCTTATTCGGCAACGATCGGATTTATACTCAGGTTTAGGAAGACCTTTATACTTGTGGTGATACTCGCTTTCGGATTGCCAGTCTTTAAATTACCGGTACAATGGGAGGGGCAAGAATGGTATAATAAAACAATAGGAAGTGATAAATATCAAGATGATATCCGCCCGGTAACTGATAAAGTTTTAGGCGGTGCATTGAGGAAGTTCGTTAACGAAACGTACTCAGGTTATAGATTTGGCTCACCCGAAAGAACAAGGTTGTCCGTTAGAGCTACGCTACCTTTCGGAACCACTCTGGACGATGCAAATTTCGTAATCGCTAGAATTGAGGAGTATATAGACGGGATTGAAGGTATTGACAAATACATTACAAATGTTAGGAATGGCTCAGCTGATGTTTCGATTATGTTCAAAACGGCCTATGAGAATTCTGCTTTACCTTATCAATTAAAGGCTAGGTTGCAATCTAGGTCTGTAGATTTGACAGGGGTAACTTGGAGTATAACTGGTTATGGGCAAGGTTTTAGAGCAGGTGGTGAAAGCGGATCTTCACCTCAATTATCCATAAAGATGAAAGGGTATAACTTTGATGAACTTGAGGCTCAGGCAAAGGTGTTGGGCGAAAAGCTCAAGAAACATATCCGAGTAAGTGAAGTTAATGTCAATGCTGAGGGGGGATGGAATAGGAAAGCCATCAGTGAATATGTGCTCGACTTTGATGTAGCACGGCTGGCAGCTGCGGGAATTAACCGAGGAGATATAGTTCGAATGCTGCAAGACTTGA
Source organism: Roseivirga sp. (assembly GCF_049099775.1). Taxonomy (GTDB): domain Bacteria; phylum Bacteroidota; class Bacteroidia; order Cytophagales; family Cyclobacteriaceae; genus Roseivirga. The sequence continues at coordinate 672,707 of NZ_JAGDZM010000007.1, forward strand.
CTCCAGATAATGGAGCATCTTTATCAGCAAACTATAATGATGAACTCTTACAGGTTTTTGTAAAAGCTAGTAGCGCGGATAAATTTTCGAAATACGATTTAACAGAACAAACTCTTCCTTTAGATACTGCGAGATTTATCAAGATTCAAGACTATGCGACATTGACTTTTGAGAGAACGGTTAATAGAATTTATAAAGAAGATCGACAATACATTAGGCAGTTGGCATACCAGTATAACGGAGCGCCAAAATTTGCAACTCGCCATAGAGAGGCTACTATCGAAGAAATGAGAGCGGAATTACCAGTTGGGTATTCTGTTGAAGCTACTACAGGATATGGCTGGAGTCAATCGTCAGAGAATAGAAAGTATAATTTACTACCTATCCTACTTATTGGTATTTTCTTTATTTGCGCCGTTTTATTCGAAAGCCTGAAGCAACCGCTACATATTATTGTAACAATACCGATATCTTTTATCGGCTTATTCTTAATTTTCACGCTATTCGACTTTCCAATGGACTCAGGTGGCTATGCCGCATTTATTCTTCTAGGTGGTTTAGTAGTCAATGCCTCTATTTTCGTGGTCAATGATTTTAACAATAGTGATAAGAGAAATCATAACAGAGCGATTATTAAAGCTTTAATGGGTAAAGCCCAGCCTATTCTTTTAACCGTTTTATCAACCTGTTTCGGACTTATTCCATTTCTATTAGAAGGTGAAAATGAATTTTTCTGGTTCTCATTGGCCATAGGAACTATCGGGGGACTCGTATTCTCTATGATCTCAGTATTTATTTGCCTTCCCGTGTTCCTATCTAGAAAGAAGGCAAGAGTCGCCAACTAGACTTTACGCTTCCTGATTTACTGTTTGTATGAGTGCTAAAGTTCGTCTATCCCAATTAAAAGAAGCTTGTTCAATCGCCCAGCGAATAGGTATGTTTGGGTAGTATTTATCTCGGACAAAGTGCACAAACTTCATACATAGAAAACCATCGAACCAGACAAAAAACTGTTTCTTAAACTGATCTAGGGATTTGCAATTGGCCTTAATGAGTTTGATTTTCTCATGATATGGGTATTCTGACAGAAAAGCCTTCGGTATGCTGGATAGTCTGTCTATTACTTCATTAACATCGTTATGATAGAAAAGGTCAACCGAATCGAGTAGGGATTTTAGTTCTTGAAATATTTTGGGGTCGTAGGATTGATAGACATTACTCGTTTGATCTAGCCAATCTTGCTGTGCCTTTCCGGTTCCAAATGGCACCCTGTCTGAAGTTCTACAAGAAGGATATACGGTTGCCTCACGTACTTCTTTGAACTTTTCATGAGGGATGATTTTATGCAAGAAATAAAAGTCTTCACCCGCTTTTCTTTTATTCATGCCACCATGCTTAGCATAAGTGGCGGCCTTTACCAACATACAAGACCCAATAGTTTGAATGGCATACGGAAAGCCAGCAGATTTAAGGCCTTCCACATAATATCGAAGGAAGAGTTCGTAATTGATAATGCCTTTTTTGAGCCCCTCATTTCTTTCATGCTGAAAAGCATGTTCGTAATGAACCTCACCAAGATTGGCGTTTGATTGACCGAATTTTTCTTCAATAGCCGAAAGATAATTCTTTGAAACCCTACAGTCAGCATCCAAACATACGATGGTTCCATCAACATCAATTGATAGAAAGCGTCTCAAAGCCTCGTCCATGCCTATCTTTCTGGCCAAGCCAACTCCTGCATGCTTATGTGGTAAATCGAGTGCTTTTATTAAACGGAACTTTATAAGGCTGTTTTTAAGATTACATTTCCATTGATCAAATTCTAAAATAGTTTTCAGGTTTTGCTCATGTATTTCCCGGTGATCGTTTTCTGATTTCTCATTTACAACAATGATTACTTCTACAGGTCTAGTCTGATGGTTACACGCCAATAGTGCCTCAAGTGTACCGATCAAATCAGGTTCGTTGTGGCACGGAATCACAATAATCATATTGCAATCCGGATGAATTGCCTCATCAAGAATCGCTACTCTTTGCGCAAACCTCTTAAAGTAGTTATCAAAGTATCCCCGCTTGAGTTTATTCATGAGTTAAAGTTTCCTCGCTCCTATCAAATTGGATTGAATCCCTAAGATATGTTTAGTTTTTTTAACAAATCAATTCGAATTTTTTAACATAGAGAGTCTTTTTATAGGAGTCGCAAATGCTCTACTTCATTAATTAAAAACACACACTATGAAAAGATTAATATTAGTTGCCCTACTAGTTTCAGTTTATGCCTGTAATGGCGATGACCTTGAACCGTACGATCCTATTGCTCAATTGGAGATAGATTTAAATTTGATTGACATGGAGCTGGCATCTACCGGACAAGCGGTAAAGCTTCATACTAGTGGTATAAGGTATTTTATAGAAAATGAGGGTGAAGGAGTTTTTCCAACGGAAGCTGATTCAGTACTCACTCACTATGAAATTTACACTCTAGATGGAGAATTACTGGATACTTCAGTTGAAGATGTTGCTTTGGCGAACGGAATTCATTCAACCAGTCGCGATTACGATCCATTTTTATTCGAGATAGGAACCGGTGTGGTTATAGAAGGTTATGAAATTGGCACTAAACTTTTAAATAAAGGAGCATATGGAACATTTTATGTTCCCTCAACACTTGCTTATCGTAGTTACGGACAATCAAATATAGGCCCTAATCAGGTGTTAAGGATTAAAATTCAATTAGAGGATATTCTTTGATTTTACAGACATTCGTTGCTTACAATGGCTATGCAAGCATTTGATTAATGAATTTACATGGTCAGTATGTTGTTGAAAAATTGATTTAAACCTTTCCAGCCAGTTAAGCTACAATGGATTCCAAGCTTATGGTTACTCAATACCATAAACTTGGAATTCTACTTGACCTTCATTTTCTCGTCCATTCAAGATAAAATGTATTCCTTTTACACTGGCGAACATCTGGGTCCTGCGATGGTTGATCTTTAGTTTGTCCATAGGCAGTTCTATTGAGACTGTTTCACGAGTATCTTTGACGGAAACGGATCAAAATACTGCTTCGTAATAGCTCAGCGAAATTATTAATTGATATTAAACATTAGTAATCACTAGTTGAATTTAAGCTGGTTTCAATAAATTCGAGCTTCATTAAACCTGAAGCTTATGAAGTATTCTGTAGAAGTATTAACTGCATCGCCGCAAGCATGGATTGATGCTGTTTTGGCCGACTTCCCTTCTTTTCTACAGGATCACGCAGATTGTGAGCGTAAGGCCTCAGCCATGGCCATGAGTTTGATTGCCAAGTATCCGGATAGAGATCTTATTATTCCTGATATGATTGATACGGCTTTGGAAGAACTGGAGCATTTTCAGCAAGTATATGAGGTAATGAAACAGAAAAGTGTACCGCTTCCTTCTAAAATGGAGCCTGATTTATACATTCATGAGCTGATGAATGAAGCGAAAGGAGGGTCATCTGATTCACGTTTTTTGATAAGGCTTCTTCTAGGTTCAGTCATTGAGTGTCGCGGCTGCGAACGTTTCAAACTGGTGGCCGATAACATCGAGGATCCTGTCTTAAAGAAGTTTTATAAAGAGCTTTGGGTTTCTGAAGCTAAGCATGGAAATATCTATGTAAAGTTGGCGCTTCATTACTTCGATGAGGACTTGGTGTATACAAAATTGGAAGAGTTGATGCAGAAAGAGGCAAAGATTTTAGCCAATTTAAAGATAAGACCTGCACTGCATTAACAGTTCTTAACCAGTTTAAACATCCCTTAACTAAGCTTAACTGTTCTTTAGATATGTTTTTGATTGCTTGCATTCAAAAACACCATGAAAAAATACATATACACAATATTAGTCGCTCTTTTTGCTTCGATCAGTTTAATAGCTCAGGAAAAGGAGAAAGCAGCAGGTTTTCTAGATATCTCTTACAACCCAATAGCTTCAGCACAAAAGAATGAACTTTTTGGTGGCTTTTCATTGACTTATAGCAAGCCACTTAATGATCGTTTAACACTAGGGATAGAGGGGTTTTATGCCCCAAGCGCAAACAAAAGTGGTTTACATCAAGATGTGAGCAGTATTACGGGTATTAATGTGCGAAACTCACATAATATTACCGCTTCATTAAGCCTTGATCTTAAATATTTTTTGAAAAAGGGTGCTTTTCAAGGACACTATTTTGGAGCAAGAGTAAACAACTTATTAACCTATGCCTCTACTATCAGAAGTTTTGATATCGAACCCTCAAAACGGGAGATAAAAGCATTGCCGATGATTGGGTTCTATTACGGGTACCGTAAAAGCTTCTTAAAATCTTTTTTCGTGGATGCCTCGGTTGGCCTTAATCCACATTTTCAACCTTTTAAAGATGTTCGAATAAATGTTAATCAGGTATTTGATTTCCGATTGACCATAGGGTACAGAATCAAGCTTTCAAAGAAAAGGTAGGGCTTACTATCTTATTCTATCGACAGACTTTACTAGTTTTTCATCCTTACGAATAAACCTATTAGCTAGTATATTAAGAATCATGGCTGCTGCCGGAAAGAAAAAGCCGGCCTGAATGTTTCCTTGAACCTCAGGACTAAGTGCCTTTTCGAATTGAGAAATGTTGTAAAAACAAAGGCCTAGGGTAGCAGCCATTAAAAGTGCATTCAATGCGCCCAGTTTCATCTGGTTCAAACGATTTTTGAATTGAAATACAGAGAAGATTGCCACTAAAGAAGCTGCAATAGCTAATACACCAACGTACCATGTGGAGGTGGTTGAAATGACACTGTCATCAGATTTATCAGATAGTGTGCCGGCAGTATCAATCACTTCCATTTTAAAAGCAGTGAATACCGCAACAGTATTATTAGTTTCATTTACCTCAGCCCATATAAAGTAGGCTAGCACCATTCCCATACAAACGGCTACACACAATAAAAGTACAGTTTGAATTCTTTGGATCATTGCTTTGTTATTTGAATGACAAATTTAAGCGTTCGGATTTTAGAATTACGTTTTGGCTAGGAATTTTCAATGCTAAACCAAAATTCTTTACTTCGTAACTTCTTATTCTAGCACTCTAAATAATAGCAATGGAATCTGCCTATATCGTTGATATCGTAAGAACACCAATAGGAAAATTTGGAGGCACTCTTGCCTCAGTTAGACCTGACGATCTTGCCGCACATGTGATAAAATCTCTGCTCCAAAGAAACGCCACTTTCGATCCTTCATTGGTCGAAGATGTGATCTTTGGTGCCGCAAATCAGGCAGGTGAAGACAACCGAAATGTGGCTAGAATGGCTGCGCTTTTGGCGGGTATGCCCTTAGAAGTTGGTGGTATTACAGTGAATAGGCTCTGTGCTTCTGGACTTCAATCCATAATGGATGCTAGCCGTGGCTTAATGGTTGGCGATGGTGAGGCTTATATTGCTGGAGGTACAGAAAGCATGACAAGAGCGCCTTTCGTAATGGCTAAGTCGGAGACGGCTTACAGTAGAGCGACAGATATTTATGATACGACTATTGGCTGGCGTTTTCCGAATGCGAAATTATCAGCACTACATTATCCTTACGGAATGGGAGAAACGGCAGAAAATGTTTCAGAGCGATGGAATGTGAGTAGAGAAGCACAAGATGAGTTCGCACACAATACGCAGTTAAAGTACCAAGCAGCACATGAAGCAGGTAAGTTCGAAGATGAGATAGTTCCGGTAGATATTCCGCAGAGAAAAGCAGATCCTATTCATTTTAATAAAGATGAACACCCGAGGCTTTCTTCTGTAGAAAAACTAGCCAGTTTGAAACCAGCTTTTAAGAAAGATGGAAGTGTAACGGCAGGTAATTCATCTGGAATAAATGATGGTGCTGCCGCATGTTTGATCGTGAACGAGAAGACATTAAAACAGTTTAACCTTACGCCAATGGCTCAAGTAAAGTCGATGGCTATAGCAGGCGTTTCGCCAGACATTATGGGCGTAGGACCAATACCAGCATCTAGAAAAGCATTGAAAAGAGCGGGTTTGAAAACCAGTGATTTAGATTTGATTGAATTGAATGAGGCGTTTGCCGCACAAGCAATCCCATGTATGCAAGAACTAGAATTAGATCCATTAAAAGTGAATGTTAATGGAGGGTCTATCGCAATTGGTCACCCTCTTGGTGCAAGTGGAACAAGAATAGCAGCCACACTTTTACACGAAATGAAAAAACAACCTAATGCTAAATACGGGTTGGCGACCATGTGCATAGGAGTAGGGCAGGGTGCGGCTATCGTTTTTGAAAAATGTTAAGTTCTTACTGACCTACTGAAAACGTGCCTCGCTATTTCCTACAATTGAGCTATAAGGGAACCAACTACCACGGTTGGCAAATTCAACCGAACGCGCATACCGTTCAGGCAGAATTGCAATTGGCGCTCTCTACTGTGCTAAGAAAAGAAATTGAAATTATGGGTAGCGGTCGTACGGATACAGGAGTACATGCTAAAAAACAAGTTGCCCATTTCGATTTAGCTGAAGAAGTCAATTGCGAAGACCTTATTTATAAACTCAATAGTTTCTTGCCTGAAGATATAGCGATCGAAAGCTGCAGACCAGTTAAAGCAGAGGCTCATACCCGATTTGATGCGAACGAAAGGGCTTATCATTACTACCTTCATCAAAGTAAATCTCCCTTTTTAACAAAAAGAAGCTATTACTATAGCCAAAACCTTGATGTGGAATTAATGAACTTAGCTGCAACTAAACTTATTGGTTCGCAAGACTTTGAGAGCTTTAGTAAGGTGAAAACCGAAGTGAATAACTTTATTTGCAACATCAGTGAAGCAAATTGGTTTTTAGAAAACGATCAGCTTGTTTTTCACGTTAGGGCAAACAGATTTTTACGTGGCATGGTAAGAGCACTCGTTGGTACGCTTTTACTTGTTGGTGAAAATAAACTTAGTGTCGAAGAGTTTGTCGAAGTAATTAAAGCAAAAAACCGAAAGGCTGCAGGCAGAGCTGTGCCGCCTCATGGGTTATATTTAACAGAGGTCAGTTATCCTGAGCATATTTATCTCTAACAATTGGAACAAGAGAAAGAAAAAGTAAAAAGTGGTAACCTGGTTGATTTCCAGGTATTAAAAAGGCTGTTCCAGTTTGCAGAGCCCTATAAGAAACAATTTTATTTGTTGGTTTTCTTGACGGTTTCTATGGCACTTTTGGCGCCTATCCGTCCTGAATTAGTCAGAAGAGCTATAGATAATTACGTGCCCGCTGGCGATTACGACGGATTGGTCTTTATGACCACTATTCTGATCGCACACCTTATAATTTCAGCAATCGTTCAATATTCACACACCTATTTATCTGGTTGGGTAGGTCAAGTAATTATTAAAGATGTTAGAGTAAAGCTATATGAGCATCTTTTAAAACTGAAGCTCAAATTTTTTGATAAGACCCCAATAGGTAGACTAGTGACTCGCAACGTTTCAGACATTGAAACGCTTTCGAATGTCTTCAGCGAAGGCATTGCCGCGCTTATTGGTGATTTGCTTCAGTTGGTTGTTTTAATGGTGGTAATGTTTATAACTGATTGGAGACTTACCCTTGTTAGCTTGTCGACACTGCCACTTTTGATTTTCAGCACCTATATATTCAAGGAGAAAATTAAAGTCACTTTCAATCAAGTAAGAAATGCGGTTTCTAACCTTAATTCCTTTGTCCAAGAACATGTAACAGGGATGAACATTGTCCAGATTTTTAATGCCGAAGATCGTGAAATGGATAAGTTCAAGGAGATAAACCAGCAACATAAAAAGGCACATATTAAATCTGTCCTCTATTACTCTATTTACTTTCCTGTAGCAGAAATTATTCAGGCCGTGGCCATTGGAATGGCAGTATGGTATGGGGCTAGAGGAATACTCGTAAGCATTAACACTGGGCCAGGTGTAATTATCGCCTTTATCATTTATATACAAATGTTCTTCAGGCCTATCAGAATGATCGCCGATAGATTTAATACGCTTCAAATGGGTATTGTTAGCTCAAATAGAATCTTTGATTTATTAGACAGTGAAGATCATATTGCCGATCAGGGAACATATAAGCCTGAAGAAATATTGGGCAAAGTGTCTTTTAAAAATGTCTGGTTTGCCTACAATGAGGAGGATTATGTGCTTAAGGATATTTCTTTTGACGTAAAGGAAGGAGAAACGATAGCACTTGTTGGTGCTACAGGGGCTGGTAAGTCTTCTGTGATTAACCTACTCTCTAGATTCTATGAGATTAATAAAGGAGAAATACATATTGATAGTAGGAATCTAAAAGAGTTTGATTTAGGGGCGCTTCGAAGCCATATAGGAGTAGTTCAGCAAGATGTCTTTCTTTTTTCCGATACCATCAAGTACAATATTACTTTAGGTAATCCAGATATTCCTGATGAAAAGATGCGAGAGGCCGCAAAACTAGTCGGTGTTGATAAATTGATTGAAAAGCTCCCGGGAGGTTATGATTACAATGTAATGGAACGTGGGTCAACCCTTTCCGTAGGTCAGCGTCAGCTCATTTCTTTTGTAAGGGCTATGGTTTATGACCCGAAAATTATAGTGCTAGATGAGGCCACTTCTTCCGTTGATACTGAAACAGAAGAGCTTATCCAACGTGCGATAGAGGTACTTATGAAAGGCAGAACGGCCATCGTAATTGCCCATAGGCTTTCTACTATCCAAGGCGCCGATAAAATCATAGTGATGGACAAAGGAGAGGTAAAGGAAATTGGTAACCATCAAGAATTAATTGAACAAGACGGGTTTTATGCTAACCTGTATAAAATGCAATACAAAGAGATTGTCTAATGAAAAAGAGAACAGTAACCATACTTGGATTTTCGGCAATTGCAGTGATTACCGCCGTGTATTTCTATTTAGGGGGGTTGAACTCCGTAGAATATTCAGTTGAAAATGTTTCTGATTACAACCTGATTGGCGTGCCATTTAAAGGTAAAGCTAAAGATAAAGCGATTGAAGAAGCATACTTTGAAGCCAAAGAGTATGTCGAAAGCGGATCGATTGCCGGAACGCTAACCCTAGTTCATTATAATGACACCACTTTGGCAGATGGTGAACAAAAGCTTTTTATAGGTATCAAATTAGACGCTGGAATTGCCGATTTGCCGGCAAACTATGAACGCATGACGATTCCCGTTAAACGTGTAGTTCGCGCTTCTATTGAAGCTCACAATTCTGTGATGCCAAGCCCTGGAAAGATTGAAGATAACCTCTATAAAAGAGCCGATGAGCTTAACATTAGGCTTCAAGACTTCACAATAGAACAATACGTTTCTGCCAATTTGTTGATTATTGACGTGCCGGCTAAATAAGGTGTTAAGCGTTAAGATTCACTAGTCTCTTCCTGTTTCAGCTGTTTTTCGTAAAGCTCTTTGTATACCCCGTTTTCAGCCAAAAGAGATTCGTTTGTGCCTTGTTCGATAATTCTTCCTTCGTCTAAAACAATGATTTTATCAGCCAGTTTTGCAGAGGAAACTCTATGAGAAATAATCACTGTAGTTCGGCCTTTCATAAGGGTGGAAAGACTATTCAGAATAGTGTTTTCTGTATTGGTATCTACTGCAGATAGTGCATCGTCCAGAATTAGAATATTAGGGTTGCGAACTATTGCTCTGGCAATTGAAGTACGTTGCTTTTGCCCACCAGAAAGTGTAATTCCCCGCTCGCCGAGCATTGTTTCAAAGCCTTTCGGGAAATCGATAATGTTGTCGTATAAATCGGCATCCTTGGCAGCTTTGAATACCTCGTCTTCCGTAATATCGCTATTACCAAAAGCGATGTTATTCTTTATACTATCAGAAAAAAGGAAAAGGTCTTGGGGTACATAGCCAATTTGGCTTCGAATATTAGGAATGTCGTATTTCTTGATATTGTTATTGTCAATAGACACGTCACCCGAAGTAGTATCATAAAGTCTCAACATCAAGTTAGCGATAGTGCTTTTCCCAGATCCTGTAGTGCCAATAATCGCGATCGATTGGCCAGCTGCAACATTGAAAGAAACATTTTTTAATGCTTCAATTCCTGAGTCTGGATAAGTGAAACTCACATTATCAAATACAAGATCGCCTGAAATGTCTTTCTTAAGGTTTTCGGTAGATTGGATATGATTCTCTTCTTTTAAGAACTCATTGATTCTTTTTTGCGAAGCTGCTGCACGTTGGTTTATACTCGTAATCCAACCCAGCGCTGTTACTGGCCATGTCAGCATATTCACATAAATCACAAATTCAGCAATGTTGCCATAAGTAATTTCACCATTAATCACCTTGTTGCCGCCTATGTAAATAGTTAAAATAACACTCAGCCCAATAAGTGCCATAATGAGCGGGAAGAAAAGTGCATTGACAAAGGTCAGTCTTAACGATCGGTATTTATAAGTTTCACTCGCATTTTCGAATTGTTGGGTAGAGTCTGCTTCGCGAACAAAAGCTTTAATTACGCGAATCCCAGAAAAAGCCTCTTGTACCCCGGTAGAAAGATCGGATAGACTTTCTTGAATCTTTTCGGAGCGCTTGTTAATGATATTATTAACAAAATAAATACTGATAGAAAGTACGGGAAGAGGAAGAAGCGCGTAAAAGGTAAGCTCAGGATTTACCCTCAGCATTTGATAAATCACTAAAGGAAAAAGTACTAATAAGTTAATTCCATACATAATACCGGGCCCTAGGTACATTCTTACCCGACTTACATCTTCTGAGATTCTGTTCATTAAATCTCCCGTATTATTCCTTCGGTAAAAGCTTAGTGGTAGGTTTTGGTACTGTTCGAAGATTTCATTCTTCAAGTCATATTCGATTTTTCTAGACATAACAATGATTGTTTGCCTAACAAGGAAAAGGAAGAAACCCCTTAAGAGTGCCATTAATATCATAAGCGCTCCAAGTACAAGCACACCTTTTTCCAATTGATCAAAGAAATCGGCACCTAGGTCGCCACCTTCGAACAAACGATAGAGTGCAAAGCTGTCAGTTACGTAGTCTATAGCATAGCGCACAACACGTGCGGGCCAAACAGCAAAATAATTGGATATGACAAGGAATATGAATCCGAGTATCAGCAGATGTTTGTACTTATATAAGTACTTATTGAGGTGTCGGAGTTCTTTCACGTTATTGTTAACACAAGCAAGCTATTAAAGGTTGCCGAGCCTACTTTATTCTTTAGAATATGTCGATTTATTAATTAGTTTTGCGGACTGTCAAACAGACTGATTCAGCCGAGCTTGACAAATATAAGTAAACTGTAATACGAAAGTAATGGAAGAAGTTGATGTGACTGAAAAATCCGGAACCATATCCATCTTTGAACAAGCATCTAAGATGGGACATGAGCAGTTAGTATACTGCCATGACGAGGCAACCGGTCTTAAAGCAATAATTGGTATTCATAACACAGTACTAGGTCCCGCGCTTGGAGGAACGCGATTTTGGAACTATGCAAATGAGGAAGAAGCTGTTATTGATGTGTTAAGATTATCTCGAGGTATGACGTATAAAGCGGCTGTTTCGGGATTGAATTTAGGTGGAGGCAAAGCCGTGATTATTGGCGATGTAACTAAGCTAAAAAATGAAGCTTTTTTAAGAAGGTTTGGCAAGTTTGTAAACAGTCTTGGTGGAAGATATATAACTGCCGAAGATATGAACATGAAGACCAGCGATATGGAACATATCGGTATGGAGACCAAACATGTGACAGGATTGCCAGTAGACATGGGTGGTAGTGGAGATCCTTCTCCGGTGACTGCTTATGGTGTTTACATGGGTATGAAAGCTGCGGCAAAAAAAGCATTTGGTACTGATAGCCTTTCAGGAAAAAAGGTTTCTGTTCAAGGTGTTGGTCAAGTTGGAATGTATTTGGTGGAACATCTCGCGAAAGAAGGTGCCGAAATATCTATTACTGATATTAACCAAGAGCGTTTAGCTCAGGTTTCAAAGAGTTCTGGTGCTACCGTTGTTGGTATGGATGAAATCTATGATCTTGATGTAGATATCTACGCACCATGTGCAATGGGTGCTACTGTAAATGATGATACCCTTAAAAGGCTTAAAGCTAAAGTGATTGCTGGAGCTGCAAACAATCAGTTGGCCGATGAGGCACGACATGGTCAAATGATCTTAGAATCGGGACTTATTTATGCGCCAGATTTTGTGATCAATGCAGGTGGGATTATCAATATATCGTCGGAATTAGCTGGGGCTTACAACAAGCAACAAGCTTATAGTTGGACAGAGAAAATTTTTGATACAACACAAAATATCTTTTCTCTAGCAGATGAAAAATCTATTCCGACACAAGATGCCGCAATGAAATTGGCAGAAAAACGTATTGAAGACATAGGAAGAGTAAAACTTTCAATGTAATATTAAGTGAGCAGTTGGAAAAGCTGCTCACTACTAGTTAATTTTAAGTTCTTATATTTTTTGCAATGCTCAACAGGAGATCATTAAGAGTCAAGGCGATGCAGGCAATGTTTGCCTACAGCCAATGTAAACAAGCTAATTACCATATTGGTGTAGCTGAAATCGACGAAATCTTCCAGCCAGACCTCAATTCTATGGAGGTACAGGATAAAGATCTTCTGAAAGCCAATAGTCAGCAGGCTAAAGCTGTATTGGCAGAAAAGGTGCACGACACGCCGTTGCCAGAATCACTAACTATTTCTGCAGAAGCACAAAAAGCCGCAAACACAGTTTATAAAGAATACCTAGCTAAGTCTAAAAAGGATTTCACAGGGCTAAGAAAAGAGATGATCCTAGATGCTGAGACATTAGTCGATCGCTTTCTTTGGGTGATGAGCCTTTTGGTTAGTTGGTCTGATTTGAGCAAGGCTGAAGCGGATAAAAAGAAAAAAATCAGTCCGGAAAAGCTATTTGTCGGAGATTTTAACCTTTATGAAAATAAGGTGATCGAATTCTTCCGAAAATCATCTAAAGTGCAAGTTGGACTTGTAAAAAAAGACATCACTTGGGAAGGGGAAGAAGATCATTTAAAAGGATGGTTTAAGGACATCATTAAAAAGAACGAATCCTTTAGTGAATATAGAAGAACAGCCAATCCGAGTTTCGAACAAGATCATCAGATTGTTGATCATCTGATTAAGCAAATCATATTCAAAGAGGAGGTTATTTTATCCTACTTCGAAGAGAAAGATATTCATTGGAAAGAAAACAAAGCGATTGTTAGAAGCCTTGTAGCACGATCAGTAAGAGATGTTGAAGTAGATTCTGATCCGAAGAGTTTCAGTCTTCCGGATTTCTCTAACAATTGGGAAGAGGATAAAGAATTCTTCGAGAAGATTTTTGACACAACTATTGAGCACGATCAGGAGTATAGTAAAATGATAGCTGCTAAAACGAAGAACTGGGAAGTTGATCGTTTGGCAAATACAGATCAAATTATACTGAAAATGGCTATTTCCGAGATGATGAATTTTAGAAACATCCCTGTTAAGGTGACCATTAATGAGTATATTGAGCTCTCAAAAAATTACAGTACTCCTAAGAGTAAGCAATTTGTGAATGGTATTTTAGATGTAATATCGAACGAATTGAAAGAAACTGGAAAAATGAAAAAGTCTGGTCGAGGACTATTAGATAATAAATAAGATATGAGTAAAGGGTCAAGCAGTTTATTGGCATTTGTAATAGGTGCAGCAACAGGAACTATCTTAGGCATATTATATGCGCCAGATAAAGGGTCTAATACGAGAGATAAGTTGACTTATCAATTAGATAAGTATAAGAAACAGTTAGAAGTTCTACTTGAAGATTTAATTAACGGAAAAGTGGAAATTTCTTCTTCTGCCAAAGAGGAAGGGCAGAAAGTAGTTTCTGAGGCGCGTCAAAAGGCAGAAAAGCTTTTGAGCGATGTAGATGACCTAATTGGTCAGATTAAATCAGGTGATTCAGAGTAAAAAAAATAAAACTATGAAAACTAAATTAACAGTACTTGTAGCATTTGTCTTTGCGGCTATGCTTAGTAGTTGTGGTAATGACGCTGAAATGGAAAAGCGTATTGCCAATCTAGAAAGAAGAATTAATCAATTGGAAAATGGAGGAGTCGTTAGAAATGCTACTACACCAGTGCCAGCAACTACTGCATCGCAGTCAGTAGAAACCAACTTGACAGCAAATGCTGCCTTTAAGTGGGACAATACTATTTATAACTTCGGTACTATTAAACAAGGTGAAGTAGTTAATTATACTTTTAAATTCACTAATAACGGAACAGAAGATCTTCAAATTCAAAGTACTTCAGCCTCTTGTGGTTGTACAGTACCACAACATACAAAAGAGCCAATCCCTCCAGGGGGAACTGGTCAAATCGTTGTGAGATACGATAGCAAAGGCAAATCTGGTCAGCAGAGCCCTGTTATTACCGTAGTGGCTAACACTAGCCCAAGACAATCAAGATTAAGCTTAAGAGGTTTTGTTCAAGTGAACGCTGCGCCTCAACCATAATTTATATTAATGATATATTCGATTCTTTTACAAGCCGAAGCAGTACCGCAGGGTAACGGTTGGATGCAACAGTTGCTACTTTTTGGTGGTATTGCATTAGTGTTTTACTTTTTTATGATTCGTCCGCAGCAAAAAAAGCAGAAGGATCAGAAGAAATTTATCAGCGAAATTACAAAAGGAGACTCAGTAGTGACTATAGGAGGCGTGCATGGTAAAGTGTATGCTTCTGATGACGATACTGTGACTGTAGAAGTTGATAAAAGCACGAAAATTAAATTCGAGAGGTCAGCAATTTCTCTCGAGGCCAGTAAACGTGAAGCAGGCAAAGCCTAATTCAATTGAGAAGTGCAGAAGACATAATTGAAAAATTAAAAAGATCTTTTCAAACACCGAGTAGAAAAGACGAAAGAATAAAGGTGGTAGTTGTATGCATTGTCATATCTACCACCTTTTGGTTTTTTAGTGCGCTCAATAAGTCAGACTATATAAGTCAAATTAATTACCCTATAGAAATAATCTTCGATGATGAAGGTTATATCGCTACATCAGAATTACCAGATAGGATTCCACTAGAAGTTACAGGAGGTGGCTGGGACTTAATGACCCGTTCTTTCGGGTTTAATATGAATCCCATAAGCATACGGCTAAGTGATCCAGATGCATCTAATCATATATTAACCTCAACATTAAGAGGGCAACTTACTCCCGGTTTAGATCCCGTTATTGTCAACTATATTTTGGAAGATTCACTCACTTTCGATATTCAGAAAAGAGCCGCTAGAGTATTTGAACTCGCCTTAGACCCCGAATCAATCAGTTTAGACCCTGACTACAGAATAGTTTCTCCTATTTCAATCAATCCTAAAACCATCATCTGGACCGGACCTGAGAAATTGATCAATGCTCGGGATAGATTGATATATGTAAATGCAGGTATTGAAAATATAGATGAAGACGTGAATGAGACCGTAAATATTCCAGATCTACCAGAGTTTTTTAATTCTAATACTGAAAGTGTTGAGATAAGTTTTGAGGTTGTGAGAATGATGGATGTTGAAGTAGATTTGAATGTGGAATTAATAAATTTCCCTGATTCAATATGGAGTGTCGACCCTTCGGTTATAAAAGTTAGGTACAGAATAGAAGAAACAAAATTCGATGTAGCAGATACCTTAGGTATACGTTTAGTGGCAAACTATCAATCAATGAACCCCAGCGATTCGTCAATTGCCATTCAGGCTATTACAAATCAAGCCTATATCGAAGAGCTCAGGCTTGCCATACAACAAGTAAAAGGGCAGAATAATGAGTAAGCCCTTGTTAGTTGGTGTAACAGGAGGAATTGGTTCTGGCAAAAGCACCATCTGCAAGGTGTTTCAAATATTGGGCGTTCCAGTTTATTATGCCGATGATCGTGGTAAAGTCCTGATGACTTCAGATAAACGACTCATAGAGCAAATAAAGAATGAATTTGGCAGAGAGAGTTATTCAAAGCATGGCGTTTTGAACAGAGAGTACCTAGCAAAAAGCGTGTTTTCTGATGCTGAAAAACTTCAAAAGCTCAATTCGTTTGTCCATCCAGCGGTCGCAGAAGATTTTAAGCAATGGGTAGCTCTAAATGCCGATCAACCTTACTTACTAAAAGAAGCAGCGCTTTTATATGAAATTGGTTCCTACAAAGCATTAGATAAAACTATCTGTGTTCTTGCACCAAAGAATGTAAGAATGGACCGCGTATTATTGAGAGATATGCAAAGGTCTAAAGAACAGGTGGAACAAATCATGGAAAAACAAACGACCGATTCCAATAGAAAGAAATTGTCAGATTACGAGATAAGAAACGATGGCGATCTACTAGCTATACCTCAAGTTCTTAAGATTCATAAAGAACTTTTAGCCTCATTGGGCGACTGATTTAATACTAATCTGATCCTCATAAAACTTCATTCGACTATGGCTGAAATCCATTGGCTGAATTTTCTCGACTAAATCCAGTTTATGGTTGTAGAATACTTCAATGTATTCGTTCTCATATAAGTATAAGTTCACTTTATAGCCATAGTATCTTATGGATACCACAAAAGTACCTTCCAAGTATAGCTCCTTAGCCTGTTCGATAATCGAAAGTGAATAAAACGTTTTCTTGCGACTAAGCATAACTTAAGATAGTCATTTAATTGATCCGATTTCCATCATTTTTTCTCAATAACTAAGAATATACCCAAAAGTGGGTATTGTATAAAAACCCACGTAGTTCTAACATGCATCAGAATAGAGAAGCAATAATTGGGTGTGATAATTGTAGTCTCTATTTGTCTCAAAATCAGGCTCATGAGAAGACTCAACCGAAAGCAATTCCTAAAAGTCATAAAAGGCGAGGACCTAGAGTTCAGGATTAATTCATTTTCATTCAAATTACATGAGTCTGTCGTCATATCAGATGTACATCTTCCATACGATTTAACACTCGAATCTTGCAAACTTGAGAACTTGACCTTTATTAATTGTCGGTTTTCTGGAGACTTAGAGATTCAATCTTCTAAATTAGAATCGCTAAAATTTGAGTCATGCCAACTCCATAGTTTAGCCATTAATAAATCAGATATTTCAAGCATTATAGTCAAAAATTCTACTGAACTAAACTCCCTTAGAATAGGAGATAATGACATCAATAAAATTGAAATAACTGACAACCCTATTTATGAACTCATTCATTTGGGGTGTGGCAATAACATCAAGGAGTGTAACTTGTGGAATAACGGAGATCCAAGCAAGAACTCCTTTAGCACAAAGCTTTTCCTATGTCCTGAACGCTTTGATTCTATTCAAGTGGACCAAATGACAATTGACCTTTTGCATATAGGTACATTTGGTGAGTATGCACATTTCTCTTTGGCTAATCTTAAAGTTGATATTATTTTAATTGAAGGCTGTTCTCCAGATTTATCTAAAGTAAGCTTCAAGAATATTGAGCCAATCGATAAATCGGGTGGTGCAATTCATTTAGTGAATACAGCATATGATCAGGATCTTTTTGGCGATGCCTTTAAAGCTTATAAAGACACAAAAATCCATCACGATTTGGCCGAGATTTTATCACTTTTAGCCTAATTCTTGAGCAAGAGCGTTTTAGACTTGGTAATAGAGCAATTTGTACAAATTGCAGAATACTCATTTTTAATTTAAGTTGTCGAATAGGACACTCTCAGTATTTTCTTTCATAATTCGCATATCCTTTTAATATCAGGACTTTCCCAATAATTGTAGCCGATCAGTAAAGTGGATTCAATATATTGTTCCCCTCAATCAAAAAAAAATCGACTATTATGAAAAAGACAATGTTATTATTATTCGCCCTTTCAGTTCTAACTTTCGGATGTGCAGATAACTCGGAGGATACAATTCCTGATCCAGTAACACCTGAAATAAACTTAAATGACGATAAGAGTTCTACGGAGCCTGTGTCAGAAACTACGTCTAAGAAAGATGCGAAAAGAAAAGTCACTCGTGTAAGAGGCTAATTCTAATAATATATAGGTATCAAAAAAGGAGAAATGTATTAAGCATTTCACCTTTTTTTCTTACTTTCAAGGTCAATAACGATTTGAAAAACAGTTGTTTATAGATGTTGAAAGCAGTTTACATACTGATCCTTATTTTTTGCACACAACTTTTTGTTGTTGGTCAGCAAAATAGCGCTGATGAACTGCTTAATGATGCGCTTGAATTAATGGGCGAAGACCCAGAAAAAGCTATCGATTTAACGCATGAAGCTTTTAAGCTTGCAGGCAAAAATGGAGATAGCTATGGCATGATATTGGCCAAAAGTGTTATGGGCGATATTGGTATGCAAGAAAGTGATTTCGAATCCGCATACATTAACTTCTCCGATGCCCTCGAATATTTAGAAATAGCCGATACGGTTGATTTCTATAACAGTATGCTTATTCTAAGCAATCTAGCTGAGATTAAATCAATCTATGGCGACCATGGAGGTTCAGCAGACCTTTATCGCCTTTCTAACGAAGCTGCTACTAATTACGTAGAGAATTTTCCGGAAATCGCAGAAGAATATGGTGAACTTGATGTTTCTGTAGGGATCTTATATAATCAAGCCAAAGAGCTGAAGGAAGATGGTAGATACCTAGAAGCAGGAGATATTTTACTCAAGCTTTGGGACGACTCAGAGTTTGAAAAAGACACCATCCTTTTGGCCAAAGTTGTCAACGAACTAGGCATCATTAAAAAGGAAAATAAAGAGTATAATGCCGCCGCAGAGTTTTTCTCTATAGCAGCATTTGGTGAAGGCGTTGATGAATATATTCAAGCAATCGCGATGCACAATCTGGCTGATACTTATTTGGCTCAAAGTGATTTCGAGAAATCCGAGAAGTATTTTGCTCAGGCGCTAGAAAAGAAACAAGCTCATTCAAGTGAGTCATCACAATTCAGAACCTTATTAGGTCAAGGGGAATTATACTATAAAAAAGGTGATTTAGAACAAGCCATAGGTAAATGGGAGGTAGCACTATCTACTTTTGACAAAGTCGATAGTTATCCCGATTTATTCGTAGTTTATGATTGGCTTCAAAAGGCTTACCTGAAGTCTGATCTACAAAAAGCTTCCTTTTATGGCAACCTATATAGTGGTCATATAAAAGATTGGATGAAAGTTCAGAGTAGTCAAAAAAATAATACGCCAACACTCCAAGCTTTTAATACCAAGATAGATGGTATTCTTGCCGGTCGACAATTGAAAGCCGAGCGTTTAGCTTTGCTTAAGCGTTATTGGCCATTTGGCGTAGTTGCTTTACTATTGATCTTGTTATTAGTTTACACAGTACAAGTGAGTTTCAATCGAAGAAGAGAGCGTGTCCTTGAAGAAAGCTTAAAGTTAGATAGGGCCTCTGTAGCCAACGAAATTCTAGAAAGAATAAGAAGAGACTAAGCTTCTTTATTTCCCTCTACATACAATTCATATAATTCTTGAATCCCAGTTCTAAGTCTGTGATTTTCTTCTAGCGCATCTAACTCTGTATCGCTCAGTTCCCTTTTAATTGGTCCTTGATTTAGAATAAACCAATGGATATTGATTTCAGGATAAGCTCTAAGAATCCCTTGAATCGCATCGTATCCCGGTTTAGTGTTTTCCCGTAAGTATGCATCAACGGTAGGGGCTTTTAAGGAAACCTTACGTGCGAAAGCAGCCGTATTGCCATTTTCAAAATGCTCAATAATCCACTTAATTTTTTTTCCAGGATGTTGATCCAGATCCATTACTCTAAGATAAAATAATTTGACTAATCACTTAACGAATCGCATAAAGAGATTCTATTTTGTGGACTGATTAAGACTCTTCTATTACTTCTATTAGCGCAGTAACTTGATGGCTTGCAGCAGACTTTATCTGCCCTTTATCGATTGAATGGGCATGTTCGACTAGATCATGCCATCTTTCTTTGCAATTTAGACGTACCCTTTCTAAGTCTGACTTAAGTGCAATAGAATCAGTTGACCTCAGTTTTGCCTCCAAAAGTTGGAAAACAAATTCGAATTCTTCAGCATAAAACTCAGCGTCTACCAGCTTGCAAAGGTTATCGGCCAAGTTACCATTTAAGTGTTTTGTGTAATCGGGTTGTAGTTTATTTAAAGTAGGCTGTGTGTTTTTGTCATCGAATTTATTGTTTTTCAATTCCAAAGCATTTTAATTTCCTTCTATTATAAATTTACTTCTCCGAGGAGTGTTATGAAATTAGTTAAATGTCGGGAAAGCCCTTCTACCTTTTACACTATTTATGATGGGCTGTAGTTGTTGAAAGACATCAAGCGTATATGAATATTTATAAATGGATCATTGATTTAATGGGTAACTATTATTCTTTCTCTCTAACTGGCCAATTAAATTTATTATTCAAGGGATAATAATGGGCTAAAAAAATATTGATTGGTGGTGAGGGTATAAAAAAAAGAGTTTCCTTTTAAGAAACTCTTTTTAAAATGGGTGGAAGATGGGGCTCGAACCCACGACCCTCGGTACCACAAACCGATGCTCTAACCAACTGAGCTACAACCACCATATTCCTTACAGCTCTGTAAGGGTGTGCAAAAGTAAATGATCACATTTAAATTGCAAAAGAGTAAATACTAAATTTTATCTATCAAACTGAAGTCGACTTCCAGTTCCCACTTCTTGAACGATTCCTTTATCATAGACCAATTTCCCATTTACAATGGTATGGCTAACAGTCGATTTAAAAGTATGTCCTTCAAAAGGTGACCATTGACACTTATAGAGAAGGTTTTCCTTATTTACTGCATACTCAGAATTCATGTCAAAAATCGCTATATCGGCAAAGAAGCCTTCTTTTAAGTAACCTCTTTTTTCAATATCGAATAAATCTGCTACGGCATGAGATGTTTTTTCAACTATTTTTTCTAGCGTAATTTTCCCTTGGTGGTGAAGGTCTAATAGTGCAGGCAAGCAATGCTGAACTAAGGGGCCTCCTGAAGGAGCAGAGAAATAGGAGTTTTGTTTTTCTTCCAAAGTATGCGGTGCATGGTCTGTTGCGATCACATCAATCTTGTTTTCTATTACCGCTTGAAGTATGGCATCTCGATCAGTAGACTTTTTAACAGCAGGATTCCACTTTATAAAAGTCCCTTTCTCAGCATAGTCTTCATCTGAAAACCATAAATGATGTACGCATGCTTCAGCAGTGATTTTCTTCTCTTTTAAAGGAATATGATTATCGAATAACGCGAGTTCCTTGGCGGTAGATATATGAAGAATATGTAGTCTAGCTCCATTTTTTCGGGCTAAGTCTACTGCAAAAGAAGAAGACGCATAGCAAGCTTCTTCGTCTCTAATGATAGGATGCATGGCAATAGGTACATCTTCCCCATACTGCGCTTTTGCCTTCAGAATATTTCTTTGAATCACTTCTTCAGACTCACAATGAGTAGCAATTAAGGTAGGGGAATTAGCAAAAATGCCTTCAAGTGTTTTTTGGTTATCAACGAGCATATTGCCAGTAGATGAGCCCATGAACACCTTAACGCCACATACATTTCGTGGATCAGTCTTTAATACCTCATCTAAATTATCATTTGAAGCTCCCATAAAGAAACTGTAATTCGCTATGCTATTTTTTGCAGCAATGTCATATTTATCCTGAAGTAATTCTTGAGTCAAAGTATTTGGAACCGTGTTTGGCATTTCCATGAAAGAAGTGATACCACCAGCTACAGCGGCCCTAGATTCAGTATAAATTTCTGCTTTATGCGTTAACCCAGGCTGTCTAAAATGAACCTGGTCATCAATCAACCCAGGTATGATCATTTTTCCAGTAGCATCAATTACTTTATCGGCTTTCTTATGCTGTAAATCTTTACCTATAGTATGAATTAGGTTGTTTTCTATGTAAATATCAGCTTCGAAAATCTGGTTTTCGTTGACTAGGGTTCCGTTGAGTATCAGGATGGATGACATAATGATTTTATTTTGCAGACTGTTTCGCGTAATTGCGCTGTAAAGCAAGCACGAATCAACTTAAAATGGGAGTAGAAATTCAAAATTTTAATGATCTTAAATTAAATCGGCAGATTTTGAATGCAATCGGTGACTTAGGCTTTTCTAAACCTACGGAAATTCAGCAAAAAGCCATACCTGTTGCGCTTGCCGGCCATGACCTTTTAGGAATTGCCCAAACAGGGACCGGTAAAACGCTAGCCTTCGCTACTCCACTTATCATGAAGGTAAAATATGCCCAAGGAGACTCTCCAAGAGCATTAATACTGGCGCCAACTCGCGAGTTAGTGATACAAATTTCTGCGCATTTCACATCATTGGCCAAATACACCGATTTAAGAATAGTTACACTTTATGGTGGTTTGGGACCAAAACAACAACTAGAAAGTTTAGAGCAAGGTTGCGATATCCTAATCAGTACACCTGGAAGGTTTTTAGACTTATATAAGAAGGGAGCAATTTATCCTCGAAGTATTAAAACTCTAATTTTGGATGAGGCCGACAAGATGATGGATATGGGCTTTATGCCGCAGATCAGAAATATTTTAGAGCTGATCCCCACCAAACGTCAGAATATGCTGTTTTCCGCAACCATGCACGATAAAGTGGTGAAGCTGACGGAAGAGTTTTTAGAGTACCCAGAAAGAATTGAAGTAGCACCACAAGCTACTGTTGCCGAAACAATTGATCAGGTGCTTTATGAAGTACCAAACTTCAGAACTAAGCTAAATCTATTAAGTCACTTTCTTTCAGATAGTACTTTTGAGCGAGTGATCGTTTTTGTAAAAACTAAAACGGTGGCCGATAACATAGCTCATTTTTTAAGCCGAAAGTCTTTTGGACTAATTCGAGTAATTCATGCCAATAAAGGACAGAACTCTCGAATAAACGCAATGGATGAGTTCAAGGAAGGTCATGTGCGTGTTTTAGTTTCAACTGATGTCACTGCGCGCGGTATGGATGTATCCATGGTCAGTCATGTGGTTAACTTTGATCTGCCCATTATTTACGAAGACTATGTGCATAGAATAGGGAGAACAGGAAGAGCAGAACAAGAAGGAGTTGCAATTACTTTCGCAAATGAGCTAGAAATGCACCATGTGCCGAAAATTGAAGCACTGATTAAAGAAGAAATTCTTAAACAACCGATACCTGAAGGCGTGGCGATTGAAAAAACACCTTTCGCCGAACAACAAGAGATTAACAGAACTTTAGATAATATTCGAAGAAAGGCGGACCCTGATTTTAAAGGAGCTTTTCATGAAAAGAAAAAGAGTTTTGATAAGCCTGGGAAAGGTCAAAAAAGATCAGGAGGAAGGCGAGGCCAATCAGGAAGAAGAAAGAAGTGACCATTTCCTTTTGGTCAGAACCCATGCAAATATGTATCTTGCTGTTGTCAAAAATTAAACAACTCAAGATATTATGAAAATCAAGTTACTATTCACAAGCCTTTTTGTACTGATTTTGGCGACAAGCCAAGTATCAGCTCAAGACGATTCAGAATTCAATCTAGATAGAGTTTATAAGCTCGCAGCCGATGGCACGGTGCATATGAATACATCTGATGCCAATATTAAAATTACCGGCTCCAAGCGCTCAGATGTTCATGTGGATATACAACGTACCGAAGTTGTACGTGGAATAAGATCAAGAAGAAGTTCCTTTGATATAGAGGTTGAAGAAAAAAGTGGTGATTTATACATCACTGAAAGAACGAGTAGAGGAGTCAGTATTCAAATCGGATCAAGAAGAATTGATTATGAAATTGAGATTGAAATGCCTGAAACTGGTTCATTAAGGATTAAAGGTGATGACGATGATTACGTAATCCGAAGTGTAAATGGAGCAATTTCTATTGAAACAGATGATGGTGATGTAGAATTGTTGGATTGCAATGGCGATAACTTTGACATAGAGTTAGAAGATGGCGATTTGAAAATGGACGGGGGTCGAGGAACTATCTATGTAAAAGCCGATGATGGCGACGTAGATATAAGAAATGGTGCATTCGATAGAATGGAGTTAGATGCTGAAGATGGTAGCGTTTCGGTGGAAACAACTTTAGCTAAAAATGGAGACTATGAACTCGTTGGTGACGATGCAAGCATTGATTTTACTGTATTAGGTGGTGGCGGTGAATTTAACGTTACGAAAGACGATGGTAGAATTTCTGCATCATCCGATTATGATACCATTCAAAAATCAGAAAGACGTTCAAGACTCGAATTACCTGGAGGTGATGCTAAAGTTGATATAAGAATTGAGGACGGACGAGTGCGCCTCTCAACAAGCAATTAGAATCCACTAAAGAATTATTTTTAAGACGCTGGTTCCCTTGGGATCAGCGTTTCTTCTTCCATGTCCCAAAGCCATTCATTAACATTGGCACCCCCTAAGAAATAGTCTCTTGAAATGAGGCTCGAATCGGGTTCCGATGGTAAATCTAATTTTTCAAAATCATTGAATACAGGCTTCATCCTTTCCAAAATATTGATGTATTGTAAGTCCCCGAATCCTTGATGAGTTTGCCACCTTAGCATTTTACCGATTAGCTTCATTTTATCAGTTTCACCAGCATTAATAAAGTTGATAAACTGCTCCTCAATTTCTGTGAATCCAGTTTGCAAAGAAGGAAATCTTCTGAAGTGACTTTCCAGAGCAGCGGGTAAATACGACAACTCTCCGAATGGCATCAAAACATAATTATAAAGATCGTCAGGAGCGTTTGAGCAGTACACTTCATACAGATCTGAAGCATAATCGTATTCTCTTGTACCGAGTTTTACCCTTGTATTAAAAAAATCTTGATAAGTGTCGGCTGATAACTCCCCCAAACCATACAACTTACCTGAATCATCTATTTTTCCTATGCACACCAAAGTTGCGGTTCCCTGATAAGAGAACTTGTTGAGCCAGTGCATTAAAGCAATCATATTGATTTGACAAAAAAGGTCATATTCAAACCATAGGGTAATTTCACTGTAGTCAATCAGGTTATCAGTCAAAGTTTGAAAAGGGCGCTGCAGGGCTTCTTTATACTTGCCAGAAGCTATGTCGAATTCCTTTGACATAAACTGATCTCTTTGTTGCCAGAATTCCTCGCTAGCAAAGTTGCTATGAACAGGCCCATTACTCAGTACTTCTCTCCAAACAAAAGTATCTCCCTCTATTCCTGAAGCTTTAAAAATGTTTAAGGTGCTATCACCGTTTAAAATATGAAGTGTCTTTGTCATAGGTATAAAAAAAGAGGCTACCATAAAGTAGCCTCAAATTCATGTTATTCACAAAAGTAAATAGCGCTTATTATCTGTTATAGTCCATGTCATCAGTTCTGTCGACAGGAGTTCTATCATTTCTGTTAGCAAGAATCCAAGCCGTATGAAAAACCAGTCTAGCTCTTTTAGCCATTACGTCAAATTCAATTTTATCAACCGTATCAGAAGGCCTGTGGTAGTCTGCATGAACACCATTGAAGTAGAAAATGATCGGAATACCTTTTTTAGCAAAGTTATAGTGATCTGATCTGTAGTAGAAACG
This sequence comes from Roseivirga sp., assembly GCF_049099775.1. Classification (GTDB taxonomy): domain Bacteria; phylum Bacteroidota; class Bacteroidia; order Cytophagales; family Cyclobacteriaceae; genus Roseivirga. Next base: position 698,298 of record NZ_JAGDZM010000007.1, read on the forward strand.
GTTAGTGTCTTTAGGGTCGTCGTAACGATAATCTAAATTCAAACCAGTATATGTAATATTAGCATACTCAGAAATGATCTTCAAATGGCTTGAAAGCTTTTCTGAACCTATAGCGTAAACATAATCTCTATCACTCTCATGATCAGGATCTACACGACCGATCATGTCAATGTTAAGGTTGTTTACAGTGTTTTCGATTGGGAAAAGAGGGTTGTCAGCATAGTATGCCGATCCTAAAAGACCTTTTTCTTCACCTGTAACATTTAAGAAAAGGATACTTCTCCTTGGTCTGTTTCCTTCGTTAGCCGCTTGAGCAAATGCTTCGGCAATTTCCATAACACCAGTAGTACCTGATCCATCATCATCAGCACCGTTGTTAATAACTGTACCATCCTCATTCTGGCCGATGTGGTCATAGTGAGAAGAAATAACCAATACCTCGTCCTTCAAGTCTGTACCTTCAAGGAAAGCAACCATATTTTCTGTTTTAAGCTCAGCTACTTTTTCTTTTACCTGAAAACGAACATTTCTCTCCTTGATACTAGCCGGAGAATCCATGTTTGCGTCTAATTTTTCCACAGAAGTATTCAACAATTCAGACCCCATCTTCTTAGTAATGTAAAAGATGATGCTTTCGTTGCCAGTCAGCTCTTTGTTAAATCTTAGACGACCTTTAAGTCTGAATCTTGCTTGCCTTGGCATAGTTTGCATAAACTGCTCATCATTGCCGCTCATGATAAATATTGCTTTGGCACCTGATTCTCTCAGTTTACCGAGCGTTTCTCTTGAAGCACCCGCAATCATTACACCTTTACCAGTTACGTCCATATTTGCTATGTCTGAACCGTTTCCAATAAACATGGTAGGTAATTTCATTTCCTTAGCCATATTAGCACTTCCGGCAAAGATGAAGTCAACACCGTTCTTTTTCTTTCCGCCTTTTCCTTTGATGTACACATCAGTCCAATCAGACTGGTACATGCTGAATTTTTGACGATAAGTACCATCAGCAGGTCCTTGAAGACCAATTTCTTTGTAGAAGTTTTCTAGAAAAGCGGAAGCTTTCTTCTGTCCCTCAGTACCAGTTTCTCTACCTTCGAATTCGTCCGAAGCAAGTACTGTAAGCTTTTCTCTCATTTGCTCTGGCGTAATCGTTTTAGCGTACTTAATAGATGCATCTTGTGCAGCTACACTAAAACCGAGTGCCATTAATCCTAAAAAGGATACCTTTAATTTCCTCATTTTATAAACAATTTGTTATCACAGTTTTTTAAGTGCCTAAAGCTAATCAATATTTTAAAAGCCCACGAAAATCTTATTTAGACGGATGGCTTTTTTGATCGGATATGTAAGGAAATCAACCCTTTGTCTCTTACATTTGTGCAACTTTTGGAAGAGGAAATAACAATCAATGAAATTCGGAAATGACAAAAATTGATATAACACAAGCCCCTAAATTTGAGGATCGTCATAATAGCCCTCAAGCATCAGAAATTGAATCTATGTTGAAAGTTATCGGTGCCGATAGCTTAGATACTTTAATAGACCAAACTGTTCCTGAAAACATTAGAATGAGTGGGGCAATGAACCTGCCTGCCGCAAAGTCTGAATTTCAATTCTTAAATGACTTAAAAAAGACCGCTTCGAAAAATAAGCTCTTTAAGTCTTACATCGGAATGGGATACTATGGCACAGTTGTACCTGGCGTTATCCAAAGAAATATTCTTGAGAATCCAGGATGGTATACAGCCTACACGCCTTACCAGGCAGAAATTGCACAAGGCAGACTTGAGGCTTTAATAAACTTCCAAACATTGGTAATCGATTTAACCGGTATGCCAATTGCTAACGCTTCGCTCTTAGACGAATCAACAGCTGCTGCTGAAGCAATGACTATGTTTGCTGGCCTTAGAAAAAAAGATAAGAAAAAAGCGAACAAGTTTTTCGTTGATCAAAACACCTTCCCACAGACGCTCGACGTATTGAAAACAAGAGCCATTCCCGTAGGGATTGAATTAGAAATAGGAGAAATCGATAAGGTTGATTTGACGGATCAGAATTTATACGGTGTACTCTATCAGTATCCTGGTGGAGATGGTAATGTAAAAGATTTAACTGCATTTACGGCAGCAGCGAAAGAGCAAAATGTTTTTGTTGTAGCCGCGGCTGACTTAATGTCTCTGACCCTATTAACACCTCCAGGTGAAATGGGCGCCGATGCCGTTGTAGGGACTACTCAGCGTTTTGGCGTGCCAATGGGATTTGGTGGACCTCATGCCGCGTATTTTGCAACACAAGAAGCATACAAAAGACAAATTCCAGGTAGAATCATAGGTGTTTCTGTTGATAGCCATGGAAACAAGGCTTACAGAATGGCACTTCAAACCCGCGAACAGCACATTAGAAGAGAAAAAGCCACTTCAAATATTTGTACAGCTCAAGTTTTATTGGGTGTTATGGCTGGAATGTATGGTGTATATCATGGCCCAAAAGGACTTACAGCCATAGCTCAAAAAATACATGGTTCTGCAAAATTACTAGCTAATGCTTTAACTAGTTTGGGCGTAGAACAACTCAATGATGTTTTCTTCGATACGATACGGGTGAAAACAGATCACTCTGATCAGATCAGAAGCATTGCTGAATCAAAAGAGATAAACTTCAGGTACTTCGAAAACGGAGATGTAGGTATTTCGGTGGATGAAACAACGGGATTAGCCGATTTACAAACTGTTCTAGATGTGTTTGCAGAAGCGACTGGAAATAGCCAGAACTTAGACCTTGAGACACTTGCCAAAGCAGTGGAAATAGATTTTCCAGAGACTTTGAAAAGAACTTCGGACTTTTTAACTCATCCTGTATTCAACCAATATCACTCAGAGCACGAAATGCTCAGATACATTAAGCGATTAGAGAACAAAGACTTATCATTAGTTCATTCAATGATTTCTCTCGGTTCTTGTACCATGAAATTGAATGCTACCGCTGAAATGGTTCCGGTTACATGGCCTGAGTTTGGAAATATTCATCCATTTGCTCCTGCCGATCAGACAGGAGGCTATCAGCAGATGTTCAAAGAATTAGTTACGTGGTTGTCCGAAATCACTGGTTTCGCCGATGTTTCTTTACAGCCGAATTCTGGCGCTCAAGGAGAATATGCAGGTTTAATGGTGATCAGAGCTTATCACCAAAGTCGTGGAGATCACCATAGGGATGTAGCTATTATTCCTACTTCAGCACACGGAACTAACCCCGCTTCTGCAGTAATGGCAGGGATGAAAGTTGTTTTAGTGAAATGTGATGAGAGAGGTAATATTGACCTTGACGATCTTAAAGCAAAAGCGGAAGAACATAGCGAGAACTTAGCAGCGCTAATGGTTACTTATCCTTCAACACACGGCGTATTTGAAGAAGGTATAATAGATATTTGCGCCTTAATCCATGAACATGGTGGTCAAGTCTATATGGATGGAGCCAACATGAACGCGCAAGTAGGTCTGACGAGTCCAGGTTTGATAGGAGCCGATGTATGTCACCTAAACCTGCATAAGACATTCTGTATTCCACATGGTGGTGGAGGCCCCGGCATGGGACCTATCGGAGTTGGAGCACATTTAGCACCATTCTTACCTGGTAGTCCAGTAGTGAAAGCAGGAGGAGATCAAGCGATTACAGCCATTTCTGGTGCAGCATGGGGAAGCGCAAGTATTTTGACAATCTCTTATGCCTATATCGCGTTGATGGGCCCTGAAGGATTGACTAACGCAACGAAAATTGCCATTCTTAATGCAAACTATATCAAAGCAAGATTAGAGCAAGAATTCCCAATCCTTTATACAGGATCAAAAGGAAGATGCGCACATGAAATGATTGTTGATTGCAGAGAGTTTAAATCGGTGGGGGTTGAAGTCGAAGATATCGCTAAGCGATTGATGGATTATGGATTCCACGCACCAACAGTTTCTTTCCCAGTAGCAGGTACAGTTATGATTGAGCCAACTGAATCTGAATCACAAGCGGAATTAGATCGTTTTTGTGATGCTATGTTGAGCATTCGAGCAGAAATCGCTGAAATCGCTAACGGAGAAGCAGAAGTTGGGAATAATGTTTTGACGAACGCACCTCATACGGCAGGTTTGGCATTATCAGAGAATTGGGATAAACCATACGGAAGAGAAAAGGCAGTATATCCTGCACCATATGTAAGGCAATCGAAATTTTGGCCAACGGTGGGTAGAATTGATTCTGCGTACGGTGATAGAAATCTAATGTGTAGTTGTATTCCTGTTTCGGATTATGCCGAGGAAGAAGCCATGGCTTAAGATTAAAGTTGCAAACTAGGAGATTAGAAAAAGGCCCCGACTTGTCGGGGCCTTTTTTGTTTTATCGCAATTTGTAATTGCTTACTTTTCCATGCTCTCATAAGAATTACTAAACAAATAATAGGCTTTACGGAATTGAATCTGAAGTGTTGATTTTAGGGAGTGTATTATGCAACCAAAAGTTCGTTCAAAAGAGAGTTTTCCAATAATTAAGGTCAACTGTGTAAAACAGATTTTTTTGTGTTTTGCCTAGAAATATTTTAAAAAAAGTAATTTCTAGTTTTGATAAAAAATAGTAATTTCAAAGGCTAAATATCCTGACCAGAAATCTCTATGAAAAAAATATTACTTCTACTACTGTTTGTATGTTCCTTGACTACAGTTTCTTTCTCTCAAGAAAGTCTAGATCAACATTTTTTAAATTCTTGGAAAATCTTGAGGCAGGATAGGTCCATGCCATTTTCTGTTGCAGCAGAAGAATTAAGTTCTTCATGGAGTAATTGGGGGATGCGAGATTTTGGTAATATTCCTAGAATACCTTCCGAAGACATTGATGCAACCTCTACTAGAAACAACTCAATTATTTGGAGAGATTCTTATGCTAGTTTAGGTGAGAGTGCTCAATTATTCAGGAGTCAAAATCCAAATGATGTTGACTATAACAGAAATATGTCCTACATGCACTTTGTGGCAGGCCATACTTATGGGGTACTGGCAAGCTTGTTTGATGAGGCTTACACATATGATTTTGAAAACATGTTGCCTGATTATAGTTTAAAATCTTATCAAGAGATTTTAGCAGTTAGTATGGAACACTTTGAAAGTGCGAAAGCGTTTGCTGAAGCTGGAGATTTTTCATTACCGACTAATTGGATCAATGGTAATGATATTTCTAATGAAGATTTTATAAAGATTATAAAGACTTATGCTGCAAGATTCATTATGAATAGTGCTAGAGGTGACGAGGAAGTTGATTGGGAAAACGTAATTGCATTACTTAATAATGGAATTGAAGAAGATCTCTCAATCCAAGGTGACGGAAATGTATGGTGGTCTAGGACGTTAATACAAGGTCAACAAGCTGTCTGGGCACGTGTTAGTCAGCGCGTAATAAATATGATGGCCGATGAGTCATCGAAGAGTGCGGGAGGTGTTTACCCTTATCCTGAGGGAGTTAGTTCTCTACCTGAGGTAACGAGCGATGACAGGAGGTTCAATGATTACTTTGTATATAACTCTAGTGTTTCATTTGCTGCGGACAGGGGATATCATTTTTTTTCGATGTATAATTTTAATCGGTACCCAGAATTTCTAGAAGGCTTTAACACCAAAGTGCCTGAAATTGATTTGATTGAAAAAGAACTGCTGCTGGCAGAAGCTTTGCTCAATGTTGGTAGAGCACAAGAAGCATTGGAAATAATTAATAGCTCTAGAGAAATTGGAGAGTTGGATAATCTCACGAGCCCCATAAGCAATGAGGAATTAATCTCATTTCTACAGTATGAAAAAACTCTAGCCAGTTTTGGACATGATGTTGCATATTTCGATAAAAGAAGGTGGGGCACACTTTATCCAGATACTTTTGAAGAGCTCCCTATACCATCGGAAAATAAAGAATCAACAAGACTAGTTGGAGTCTCTAAGCCTTTTAATGGCGTAAAGAATTTCCCAATAGATGGCTCAATCGAAGTTTCATTTTATAACCAATTTAATGGAATACCGACTCATCAAGGGGAGCTAAAGGTAGATGCTACTATTTCAGAAAATGAAGTAGTATCATTTATTATTCCATTGAACGCTACTTCATCTAATGACGGAGCCACCGTGAGTCAGTCAATTGAAATAGGAGATTACATCAACTTAAGCAGTGAAAATGAATATTCATTTGATATTAGCCTGACAAGTTCTTCCGATTTAAGTGTTTCGAAAATTGAGGGTTTTCAATTACAAATGACTGATTTTGATGCTTTAGATCGTTGGTCAAACAATGCGCTAATTGACCCACTAGCACAAGGGGCTGAGCCAGTAAGGTTTTTTGAAGATGAGGCTCGTGTTATAAATATCTATTTCAATCATATTACTGTCTTTGATAAGGCCACCAATGAGTGGAGTAATCTTGCCAATTCTGTTTCAACTAACTTCTCTATTACACAAGCTTCTTTAGCTTATGGAAATGACATTTTGTTTATACCAGTTATCAATAGTTTGACAGAAGCAAATGGTAATGTGATTAGTAACACAGAACCACAAGACATACTTTTTTATGATTTTACGAGTGATAATTGGGTCTTACGAGAAGGTGAGAAGTATTCAGGGTCGTTAGTAGACTGTTATTCTTGTACATATGGAAACGGCCAAGGTGTATTTTATACTTATCTTGATGGGGAAAATAATCAAATAGTACTAAAGAAAATAACATCGGGGGATGATCCTGTAGAGACTCTTTATAGTCAAACCCCTACTCAAGCTAACCCTCAGGACCCTGAGATGATATTTGCTACCAACGGGTATGTTTTTATTGGAGGAGATAATGGTTTAACAAAAATTGAGTTTGACGCTAATTATGAAACAGTCAATGGGGTCACGGATCTCCATCAAACATTTATTAGCCAATTACAAGCCGATGGTTTAGGAAGTGAGAACCTCCTTGAATTGTTCTTAGCAGAATCTTTCGAAAGCGGTCGCGGTGCTGTTTCTGCGTATTCTCCCGATGGAAATGAGTTATATATGTCATATATGACATATGGAGATCCCAAGCCGAGTCATTTTTATTTTGATGGTGTCGATTGGCACTTATTATTTGATGAGGAGATTGATTTTACGGGAGGCTTAGACAGATGGTATGGAGAGGGTGTAAATGCTTTTGTAACGGCAGACTTGATTACAGGTAGTAATATTCATTGGTTTTCAAATGGGGAACAATTGGCAATGGGTAAATTAGGACCAGGGATAGTCACTGGAATATCAGACGGACGTCTTGTTTTCCAAAATGAGAGTTTTAATTTTTCTGATAACGGATCTGAAACAGGAGATTTGGATGTTTCCTATTCACAAGAAGCACTAGATCGACATTTTAACAGCTCTTGGAGAATTCTGAGACAAAGTTTGGACATGCCATTTTCCGTAGCTGCAGAAGAACTAAGTTCTTCATGGGGTAACTGGGGTATGCGAGATTTTGGTCAAATTCCAAGATTACCTTCAGAAGACATTGACGTAACCACTTCTAGAAATAACTTATCAATTTGGTCGCAGGTTTATCAGAACTTGGGAGTCAGTGTTGAATTATTTGATGGCCAAAACTCAAGTGATTTTGATTATAATAGAAATATGGCCTTCATACATTTTGTGACAGGCTATACTTATGGGATACTGGCCAACCACTTTAATGAGGCCTACCTATATGATTTTGAAACGAGTTCACCTGATTATAATCTAAAATCTTATCAAGAGATTTTAGAAGTAAGTATCGGACACTTCGAACTAGCGAAAGAATTTGCTGAAGCTGGTGATTTCGTTTTGCCAAATAATTGGATAAATGGTAATGATATTTCTAATGAAGGTTTTGTACAAATTATAAATACTTATGCCGCACGGTTCATTATGAACTCTTCCAGGGGTGATGACGACCTTGATTGGGAAAAAGTAATAGAACTACTTGGCAATGGAATCGAAGAAGATCTTTCTATTCAGGGTGATGGAATTATCTGGTGGTCAAGGATTTTGATTCAAGGCCAAAACCCTCTGTGGGCACGTGCAAGTCAACGTGTAGTGAATATGATGGCTAATGAGTCTACAAAGGATATAGGAGGGGTCTATCCTTATCCAGATGGTGTTAGTTCATTGCCAGAGGTGGTAAGTGATGACGCAAGGTTTAATGAATATTTTCGATATAACAACGGTGTTAGTTTTTCTGCAGATAGAGGTTATTATTTCTTCTCTAATTATTCATTCCACCGTTACGAGGAATTTTTAGACGGCTTTACATCGAAAGTACCAGAGATAGATTTACTTGAAAAGGAATTACTATTGGCCGAAGCGTATCTTAACGTAGGTAGAACCGAAGATGCATTGGTTATAATTAATAAGTCTAGAGAAAATGGTGCGCTGGGTAATCTAGAGAGTTCTGTTACTAATGAGGAGCTGTTTTCATTTCTACAGTATGAAAAGACCTTAGCTAGTTTTGGCCATGGTCAGGGTATTGCTTATTTAGATAAAAGAAGATGGGGGACACTTTACCCTGATACCTTTAAAAATCTACCGATACCCTCGGAAATTGTTGGATCGACAAGCATAGAAGTTTCTAAACCCTTTAATGGAGTTAAGAACTTCCCAATTGATGGTAGGATAGAAGTTTCATTATATAACCAGTTTAATGGAATGCCGACTCACCAAATCGATTTTAGTAGCATAGAGGTTGATGCTGTGATTTCAGAAGAAGTAGTTCAGTCCGTTACCGTTCCATTGGCTGCCACTTCGTCAACTTTTGGAACACCATGGAGCCAGTCATTTGAATTAGGAGAGTACTTTGACTTAAACAGTGAGAATGAGTATACTTTTGATATCAGCCTAACAAGTTCCACTGATTTAAAGGTTGAGAATGTTCAATTGCAAATGACTGATTTTAATGCTTTAGATCGTTGGTCAGATAATATAATCAAAGACCCTCTGGCGGAAGGAGCGGAGCCTGTTAGGTCTTTTGAAGACGCTGCGCGTATTATTAATGTCTATTCCAATTTCATTACTGAATTTGATAAGAATACCAAAAGGTGGAGGAGTCTTGCCAATTCTATTTCGACAAACTTCTCTATTGCTAACGCGGCAATGGCTTATGGTAACGATATTTTGTTCATACCAGTTATCATTGGTTTGACAGACGTAAATGGTAATGTGATCAGCAACATAGACATACAACCAGATGACATACTTTTTTATGATTTTACTAGTAATAACTGGGTCTTGCAAGAAAATGAGAAGTATTTGTCGTCGTTAATAGCATGTTATTCTTGTACATATGGAAATGCTCAAGGTGTATTTTACACCTATCTTGATAGAAATGAAAATAAAATAGTAATAAAGAAAATAACACCAGGTGATGACCCTGTGAAGGCTATTTATAGCCAGACTCCTGCTCAGGCTAACCCTTCGGACCCTGAAATGATATTTGTTACCAATAATGAGCATATTTTTATCGGTGGAGATAATGGTTTAATTAATATAGAGTTTGATTCTAATTATCAATCAGTATTAGATGTTACGGATCTTCATCAAATATTTATTAGCCAATTACAAGCTGATGGATTAGGAAGTGAAAACCTCCGTGAATTGTCCTTAGCCGAATCCTTCTCAAGTGGCCGTGGCGCTGTTTCTGGATATTCTGCTGACGGCGATAAGTTATATATGACTTATATGACCTTCGGAGAACTTAAGCCAACTCATTTTTATTTTGATGGTGTAGATTGGAAAGTCTTATTTGATAAGGACATTGATTTTACTGGAAACTTTGATAGATGGTACGGTGAAGGTCCAAATGCATTTGTAACTGCAGACCTTAATACTGGAAGCAACATCCATTGGTTTTCAAATGGAGATCAATTACCCATGGGTAAATTGGCACCGGGCGGCGTGAAGAGATTGTTTGAAGGGAATCTTGTTTTCCAAAATGAGACCTTTAATTTTCCAGATATAACTTCACCAAAACTCGTAAGTCTGAGTCCTGAAGACGGTAGTGAAGTTTTAGCTTTTACTACAATTACAGCAACATTTGATCAGCCTATTTTTCCGAATAGTGGTAAGCTGAGGTTTTTCCGAAAGAGTGATCTATCCCTGGTATATGACCTAGATATTACTGATGAAAGAATAGACGTATTAGGTAGTACCGTTTCATTAGATCTTCCTGAATCGTTGCCATTAGGAGAGGAATTGTTTATTCATTTTGCCGCTCAATCATTAGAAGATCAGGCAGGAAATGAGATTGGATCGATTTTCGACTCTGAAACATGGAACATTATAGTAGTAGAAAACCCATCACCAGAGATTTCTAGTTTGAGTCCGGTAGATGGTGGGACAACGCTTCCTGAAGAGACGATAATGGTAACCTTCAATGAATCCGTAGAGAAGGGAAATGGAAAGCTAAGGATTTTCAGAAAGAGTGATCTATCTGTGGTATATGATCGAGAGATTAATGATCAGGATGTAGTAGTGTCTGGAAGCACCGTTTCATTAGACCTTCCTGCTTCATTGCCAATAGGAGAAGAATTGTTCGTTCATTTTGCTGCTCAATCATTAGAAGACCAAGATGGAAATGAGATAGGAGCAATATTCGATAATGAAACTTGGAACATTACTTTAGTACCAGACCCATCGCCAGAAATCTCTAGTTTGAGCCCAGTAGATGGTGGAACAGCGCGTCCCCGAGAAAAGATAATGATCGACTTCAATGAACCAATAGCTAAGGGGAATGGAAAGTTAAGGATTTACAGAAAGGGTGATCAATCAATAGTCTATGAGCGAGAAATTACGGATGAGAGCATAGTAGTGTTTGGGAGTATTGTTTCGTTAGACCTTCCTTCATCCTTGCCAATAGGAGAAGAATTATTCGTTCATTTTGCTGCTCAATCATTAGAAGACCGACAAGGAAATCAGATTGGATCAATATTTAACTCGGAGACTTGGAACTTTACTATCATGCCAGATCCATCGCCAGAGATTTCTAGTTTGAGCCCAAGTAATGGTGGATCAGCCGCTCCAGGAGAGACAGTAACGGTTACCTTCAGTGAATCAGTAAAAAAGGCGCATGGTCGACTAAGGATTTTCCGCAAGAGTGATCAATCAATGGTTTATAACCAAGAGATTACCGATGAGAGTATAGTGGTATCTGGTAGTACCGTTTCACTAGACTTACCTTCATTCTTACCAACAGGAGAAGAATTGATCATTCATTTTGCTGCTCAATCATTAATAGACGAAGGAGGAAACGAGATCGGATCAATATTTAATACGGATACTTGGAACATTACGATAGTACCAGACCCATCTCCAGTAATTTCTAGTTTGAGCCCGGTAGATGGTGGAACAGTCTTTCCTGGTGAGACAGCAACAGTCACCTTCAATGAATCAGTAGAGAAGGGAAATGGTAGGCTAAGAATTTATCGAAAGAGTGATGGTTCAGAGGTCTATGGCCGAGATATTACAGATGAAAATATAGTGGTGACAGGTAGTAGCGTTTCACTAGACCTTCCTTCATCCTTACCAACAGGAGAAGAATTGTTTATTCATTTTGCTGCTCAATCAATAGAGGATCAAGGAGGAAACGGGATCGGAGCAATATTCGACAATGATACTTGGAACATTACGATAGTACCAGACCCATCACCAGAGATTACTAGTTTGAGCCCAGAAGATGGTGGGATAGCCCTTCCTGGAGAGACGGTAACGGTCACTTTCAATGAATCAGTAGAGAAGGGAAATGGAAGGCTAAGGATTTTCCGCAAGAGTGATCAATCAGTGGTCTATGACCGTGAGATTACAGATGAGAGTATTGTGGTGTCAGGTAATACTGTTTCATTAGACCTGCCTGCATCATTGCCAACAGGAGAAGAGTTGATTATTCATTTTGCTGCTCAATCATTAGAAGACCAAAGAGGAAATGAGATCGGAGCAATATTCGATAATGAAACTTGGAACATTGCCATAGTACCTGATCCATCGCCAGAGATTTCTAGTTTGAGTCCAGTAGATGGTGGAACTGCCTTTCAAAGAGAGACGGTAACAGTCACCTTCAATGAGTCTGTAGAAAAGGCGAATGGTAGGCTAAGGGTTTTCCGCAAGAGTGATCAATCAATTGTCTATAGCCGAGAGATTACAGATGAGAGTATTGTGGTGTCAGGTAGTACCGTTTCGTTTGACCTTCCTACATATTTGCCAACAGGAGAAGAATTGTTTGTTCATTTTGCTGCTCAATCATTAGAAGATGATAGAGGAAACCAGATCGGATCAATATTCGACTCTGAGACCTGGAACATTACCATAGTTCCAGACCCATCACCAGAGATTGCTACTTTGAGTCCAATAGATGGTGGAACTGCTCTTCCAAGAGAGACTGTTACGGTTACCTTCAATGAGTCAGTAGAGAAGGCGAGCGGTAGGCTAAGGATTTTCCGCAAGAGCAATCAATCAGTAGTCTATAATCGAGAGATTACTGATGAGAATATAGTGGTGTCAGGTAGTACCGTTTCATTTGACCTTCCTTCTTATTTGCCAACAGGAGAAGAATTGATTATTCATTTTGCTGCTCAATCATTAGAAGACCAAAGAGGAAACCAGATCGGATCAATATTCGATTCCGAAACCTGGAACATTACCATAGTACCAGATCCATCACCGGAGATCTCTAGTTTGAGCCCAGCAGATGGTGGTACTGCCCTTCCTGGAGAGACCATAACGGTTACCTTTAATGAATCTGTAGAAAAGGCGAATGGCAAGCTTAGGATTTTCAGAAAGAATGACCTGTCTGTGGTTTATAGTAAAGAGATTACAGATGAGAGTATAGAGCTATCGGGTGGTACTGTTTCGTTAGACCTTCCTGCGTCGTTGCCAACAGGAGAAGAATTGTTCATTCATTTTGCTGGTCAATCATTAGAAGACCAAGGAGGAAACGAGATCGGATCAATATTCGATACTGATACTTGGAACATTACCATAGTACCAGATCCATCACCGGCGATTACTAGCTTGAATCCAGTAGATGATGGAACAGCCATGGAAGAAGCTACTTTCACTGCCACCTTTAGCGAAGATGTATTCAAAGGCAGTGGTAAGTTGCGTATCTTCAAGAAGAGTGATATTTCAATTCAATATCAGGTAGATGTTAATGATGCTTCAGTCTTAGTGCAGAACAATACACTTAGTTTTGATTTGCCTTTAGGCCTACCTAGTGGTCAAGAACTGTTGGTTCATTTAAGCAAGGATGCTTTGGTCGATGATGGCGACAATAACATTAATGGTTTGTTTACAGTAAATACATGGAACTTTACGATAAATAATACCGAAGGATCTAGTGTAAATGAGGAGATATTTTTAACAGAAGAAGAAGAGGTTCAATCAGAAGAAGAGGCCTTAGATATAATCGCATACCCGAACCCGTCAACGGGAGTATTTACGGTAAAAGTGAATGACCCAGAAAAAGTACATTCGATTCTTCTTTACGATATGCAAGGTAAAGTGATCTACAATAAATCTAGCAATATAGGCTTAGAGACGAAAGTTAACTTAAGCTTGCGAGGGAATGGTGTTTATCTACTAAATGTAAGGCATACTACCGGAGTGAAATATATCAAGGTTGTCCTTAAGAAGTAACAGTTAGTAACCATATTATAACATACAGAAAGCCGAACCATTAGGTTGTTCGGCTTTCTGTATGTTAATCCATTCGGCACTATTAACAAGCAAATAAATGCTATTGCTTTGCTGCTTCTTTTAAATCATTGCTAATTAATTGAATTGGAGCTCACTTCTTTTAAACCCCAGGTAAAATTTATAAGGTAGAAAGGTAATACCAAAGAGAAGTATTGAAATGATTAAGAGCATCTGACTATTAGACCTTTGTTCAATAGCTTTAAGGTTTAAAAGCGCTGTTTCCTTATTGTAATTACTAAATATGTCAATCCTTTCTTCTTTGCTTATTTTTCGGTCTATATCCATCAGAATATATTGTTTTGACATGCTTTCTCTTCTGCTATCTGTCATAGATTCATTTTGAAATGATAGTATGGTAAACAGGATAGCTAGACTGAACAATAAAGCACTCAGGTATCCACCGATATAAGCTGTTTTCTTAATCATGATATTTGGAGTTTTTGTGGTTAAAATTTTTAAATCCTTTTCTATTTCATTAGCGTTAGTAGGCAATGTTTTTCTTCTTGCTAATTCGAAAGCTTCGTCAAATGATGTTTTTTCATCTTCTAGGAGTAGTTCAATTTCGCTTGAAATGTGATCGACCAAATCGTCAATAAGATCTTTATCGGTAAAATTCTCTTGACTCAAGAAGTTCCTGATTTCATTTGCTTGTTGATTAGTAATCATGATAGCGCTGGTTTTTTATTCTCAAATAGTAAACCTAACGTGGCCCTAAAGTCAAGAACTTCTGCTACAGACATGCTTAGAAGGCCATTGCCTTTTTTTGTAAGGCTGTAGTATTTTCTTGTTCGATTTCCCACATTGACTGATTCCGTTTGTAAATAACCTTCTTTGGTTAAGGCATGCAGACTTGGATATAGTGATCCTTCTTTGATGAGAATTTTACCCTCAGACTTAGCTTTTACGTGCTGGACGATCTCATAACCATACATTCTATTCTGTTCTGAAAGAAGTTTAAGAATGATAGGTTTTAGAATTCCTTTTAATAGTTCTCTTGAATACATAGAACAATAATACATCATAAATCTATGTATATCAAATTAATAATAAAAAAAGCCGCATTTAGCGGCTTCATAATTCTCAAATATATCTTTGTACTTTGTTCTATTGACGAATAGTCAATCGACTAAACATGCACATGTCTCTCAGCATGGTAAGAAGATCTAACCAAAGGTCCGGATTCAACATACTTAATGCCTCTTTTTAATCCTTCTTCCTTAAAGAATTCGAATTTATCAGGGTGAACATAGTCAATAACTTCATGGTGCATTTTAGTAGGCTGAAGGTATTGGCCTAGTGTCAGGATGTCTAGCTTTACTTCCGCCAAGTCATCCATTAGCTTAAATACCTGATCGTCTGTTTCTCCAAGACCGAGCATCGCACCAGATTTAGATCTTTTTCCGTATTCTTTAATGCGATTAAGCTCTTCTAAGCTTCTATCGTATTTGGCTTGAGGTCTCACACGGCGATAAAGGTCCTTAACAGTTTCCATGTTATGTGAAACTACTTCTTGACCGGCGTCGATCATTCTATAAAGTGCTTCCCAGTTTCCTTTTACGTCAGGAATTAAAGTTTCAATGGTTGTAGCAGGACTAAGTTCTTTGGTTTGAACCACTGTTTGGTACCAAACCTCAGCACCTCTATCCTTTAACTCATCTCTATTTACCGATGTAATTACCGCATGTTTTACGCCCATTAACTTAATAGCTTCGGCAACACGCTTTGGCTCTTCAGTATCATATTCCGGAGGTCTTCCAGTAGCAACTGCGCAAAAAGAGCAAGACCTTGTACAGACGTTCCCTAAAATCATAAAGGTAGCAGTACCTGCACCCCAGCATTCCCCCATATTTGGGCAATTGCCGCTCTCACAAATAGTATGAAGTTTATAATTATCAACGAGCTTGCGGACTTTTGCATACTCAGGACCTATTGGCAGTTTTACACGAAGCCAATCTGGTTTCTTACGTCTTCTTTCAACTGTTTCCTTCGAAACGACAGGTAGTTCTATCATATCTTTCTCCTATGACTATAGAAACACAAAGGTAAGGCAAAGGTTCCAAAAAAGATGTGCTTAAGGCTTATCTTCTTTTACCGAAATAAATAGCTACAAATCCGGCAAGAAAAGCGCTATTATTATCGGATTCAGGGATAATGTTGATTTCACGGGTATAAATGTCTAAAGACATGCCAACTTCTACACCAAAAACTTTCTTTTTGGTGGAGTTAGTTTCAAATGTGAGGGAAGCTTTTGCGTGGGCGCCAAGCACAAATTTAGACCTGCCAAGGCCTCTGAATGGACCTGCTGTTCCAATAATGAAGTTCCGAGCATGACTAGGGTCATCAGGGTTGTATTGCTCTTTTCTGTTGCCATTAAATTCAAGGAAATATGGTACTTCTATTCCAATTGAAGGCCCTGCGGCCGCCATGGCAGTAATTCTAGCACCTTGTTGGGGCGCCTTTTTGAATAATATTTTTTCTCTACCGTAAGTAGGTCTTAGTGCCAAAAAGTAATTAGATTTTCCAAATACGAAAGAACTTCCGGTAACTGTAGTTTCTTTAGTTTCTCTAGCATGCTTAATATTGACCAACTCTATACCGTAATTGACAAGATTTCCATCGCTTATAACCTTAGATTGTCTATAGTAGAAGCCGCTAAGCAGTCCTCCGTTGGTAGCCTTATTAATTCCGAAGACATTTTCTGAAGTGTATTCTTCGTCGACTAAACTGCCTGATTGCTGTGCAACTGCACTAAAGCTTAGCACAAATAGGAGAAGTAAAACGGTGCTTTTTGTAATAGAAGTCATACAGTTTTGACGGTATTATAATGGTCTCTAAATTAACGAAAAATTATCCTGCTTAGTTTATGGCTACGATCAAATCTAAATACGAAGGCGCTTTGAGAACGTCTGCAATCCATGTAAAATCTGGTAATCAATTGCTTACCGATGCCCCAGTTGATAACAACGGAAAAGGGGAGACTTTCTCGCCGACCGATGCCGTGGCCGCAGCGCTTGGCAGTTGCATGATGACCGTTATGGCCATTGCCGGAGAAAAGAAAGGAATTGATATGACTGGTTTGCATCTGGAAACTACTAAAGTAATGTCTGCAAGTCCTAGAAGAATTTCTGCCCTTCAGGTCGAATTTCATTGGGACAATTGCCCTGTTGACGAGAGGGATAGAGAATGGCTAAAAGGAATTGGAAAAAACTGTCCCGTTGCTTTAAGCCTTCATCCCGAATTGGAGCAAGAAATTAATTTTTATTTCTAGCTACCCAAGAAACCATTTCACCAACATGCTCAGGGTTTTTTACTTTGAGCTTGTTTTTACGTGCATATTTTCTGAGTTGATCAGAATAACTTCCAAATAGGTTATAGAATGCTGTTTTAGTATCAGGAAGGACAACCCATTTATTATTCAACTTCAAATAACGAGTGCTGAACGCCTTGATGTCATCGTTCATGGAACCAATTTCAGTAGTTGGATCATAATTACTCGGAATAAATTCTAGGTAGTGCTTCACCTTAACAAATGGCGAGGAACTTACGTCTTGCATAAAGCCGCCATATTGATTTTCTGGCCAGATGAGTTTGGTATTGGTGAAGTTTACGGCGTCTAAATCTCCTTGTGCTGCAAAGCTGAAAGACTTAACAATATTCCATGGGATGATTCTATCAGAAAATGCATCTTCCAAGGCTTCAGTCTCCATATTATACAAGAAGTTACCACTCACTGTATCGCCTTTTAATAATAGAATAGTTGTTTGACGACCTTTTTCATAAACATAAGGAGAATAATCAATAACCGCTTTTGCCTCTGGCAGTCTCGATCTTACTGAAATTCTTCCGTTTGTACCAATCCTTAGATCACTTCCTCCAGTACCTGATATTGCACTTCCTGTTACACTACTTCCTGTTACCTGTCCTAGAGCCGAAAAGCTCATTGCACAAAGTAGCATGATCAATATTTTTATCTTTTTCATATCTATCCTCATATCACCTCTAACTAAATTTAATCAAAAAGAAACAGTTTATCAACCAAGCTTCTTGTATCGAATTCTTGTAGGATCTACATCCCCTAAGCGTTTTTTACGGTTTTCCTCATAATCTGAGTAGGTACCTTCGAACCAATAAACCTGAGAATCTCCTTCAAATGCTAGAATGTGAGTACAAACTCTATCTAAGAACCATCTATCGTGAGAAATTATTACTGCGCACCCTCCAAAGTTCTCTATACCTTCTTCCAATGCCCTCAGCGTATTTACATCCAAGTCATTGGTAGGCTCATCTAGTAATAACAGATTGGCACCTTGCTTAAGTGTTAAAGCTAAATGCACCCTATTTCTCATGCCACCCGAAAGCTCGCTTACTTTTTTGTTTTGATCATTACCATTAAAATTGAATCTACTGACATAGGCTCTGGAATTAATTTCTTTTCCTCCAAGGTTGATTAATTCATTGCCTTCAGAAATAACTTCCCAAACTGTTTTATTAGGATCCAGTTGCGTGTGCTCCTGATCAACGTAGGCAATGTCGACGGTTGAGCCAACTTCAAAATCTCCAGTATCCGGTGTTTCTCTTCCTGTGATCAGATTGAAAAGCGTGGTTTTACCTGCTCCATTTGGACCAATAATTCCGACAATTCCTCCTTGCGGTAATGAAAACTCAAGGTTTTCATATAACAGTTTATCACCAAAGGCTTTAGAAACTCCTTTAGCTTCAATAACCTTATTTCCAAGCCTTGGGCCGGCAGGAATATAAAGCTCCAATTTCTGTTCTCTTTCCTTACCCTCTTGGCCTACCAATTTGTCGTAAGCCCCTAAACGGGCTTTTGATTTCGCTTGTCTTCCTTTCGGCGACATGCGAACCCATTCTAATTCTCTTTGTAAGGTTTTTTGCCTTTTAGACTCAGACTTCTCTTCATCAGCAAGTCTTTTTTGTTTTTGGTCTAACCAAGAAGAATAGTTTCCTTCCCAAGGAATGCCTTCACCTCTATCAAGCTCTAAAATCCAGCCAGCTACATTATCAAGGAAATACCTATCGTGCGTTACCGCTATTACAGTGCCTTTGTATTGTCTTAAGTGTTGCTCTAGCCAATGAACAGATTCAGCATCTAAATGGTTGGTAGGTTCATCAAGTAAAAGCACATCTGGTTCTTGAATTAGAAGTCGGCATAGGGCTACTCTTCTTTTTTCACCACCCGATAAGTTTTTAATTGGCGCATCTGCAGGAGGAGTCCTAAGCGCATCCATGGCTCTATCCAATCGCGAATCTAAATCCCAAGCACTTACTTGATCCAGTTTTTCTTGCACTTTACCCTGATCCTCAATCAGTTTTTCCATGGCATCTGGATCAGCAAGTACGCCTGGATCGGCAAACTTAAGGTTGATATCTTCGAATTCTTTTAATAAATCAACCGTTTCCTGAGCCCCTTCTTCAACCACCTGTCGTACGGTTTTATTAAGATCTAAATCAGGCTCTTGTTCGAGCATACCCACAGAATAACCTGGCGAGAAAACCACTTCTCCTTGGTATTCCTTATCCATTCCAGCAATAATCCTGAGCAATGATGATTTACCTGAACCGTTCAATCCTAAAACGCCGATTTTAGCACCATAGAAAAAAGATAGGTATATGTTTTTAAGTACTTGTTTCTTGGGTGGGTAGATCTTATTTACCCCTGCCATTGAAAAAATTATCTTGTTATCACTCATTTTTGGCTGATTTTGGATCAAATATGCTAAAAAATATCCTTGAATTCAGCGCAATAAATTGAATTAACTAATTTCGAGCGCGAATTGAAAAATCACAGCATTGGAAAAGTTAGTCTACGGATATATTAAGGACGGTAAAGTATTCAGAAAAGCATTTTTAGATTTTCCTGATTTGGAAATAGGAGAGGTTAAAGGCTCTGAAGAAGAAAGCTTGTCATATTATGAAGACCGATTCGAATTAGCCGAAAAGCAGGTGAATACGGTTAGTGAAAAGATAAGTGCGAATACCAATAAAGGATCTTTCCTTATGAAAGTCCTTCATTTAAAGGAAACACTTCATCAGTTTGATGCTATTGGCGATTTTGAAAAACTCTATGGACAGTTGGATGTACTTGAAGCAGAGTTGAACGCTTATGTAGAAGCGAATAGGCACAAGAACTTACAAATTAAGACAGCGCTTTTGGAAGAACTAAAAACTGTCGCAAAAAGTAGTGAATGGAAAACGGCTTCTTTGGGGGTAAAGGAAATCCAAACCAAATGGACTAAAACAGGTGCTGTAGGTGTTGATCAAAAAGAGGCCATAGAAGGTGCCTATACCGAACTGATCAAATTCTTTTATGATAGTCGAGCGGCTTTCTATGCCGACTTAGATAAGATGATGGCCGAGAAAGAAGAGGATTACGTTTCTTTTGTTAAAAAAGCAGAAGCTCTTAAGAAAATTGATGGGTTGAATGAGTTAAAAACAGCCATTCATACATATACTGAAGAATGGAAAAGTCTACCGAAGATAAAACCAACCCAGCATAACTTATTCTGGCAAGCGTTTCAAACAACAATTAAAGCGGCATTAAATAATGCTAGGAAGCTAGATAAAACAAAGAAAAAGGCCAGTACTAAGGATAATCTCAGGGCGAAGGAAGCACTCATCGAAAAACTTGTTGAAGCTAACAGGACAGTCGTACCAAGTATACAATTACATCAAATTCAGAAAGCGTGGAAAGGCATAGGCCCAGTTGATAAAAAGGTAAGTGATGCGATCTTCGAACAATATCTTTTTTTATCTGACTCCATTTCAGAAAAGCAGTTCTTGAATTCGCTGGTTTTAAAAAAATCTAAAAAGGATAGTTCTGAAGATGAACTAAAAAAACTTCGTATTCGGTTGTTGAGAGGATTGATGGAGCGAGATATAAATGAGCTACACACTTTTGAAGAGAACTTAGGGAAATTTAGCATGGCTAAAGGGCTCGATGGACTGTTGGAAAAGAAGCTGAACCAACAAAAAAGGAAGGTTGAAGTGAAAAAAGGTATCTTGCAAGAACTGAAAAACAGCTAATAAGCAGATGAGGATAAGCTTTTAGTAATTCAAGTAGCTGCGATGAAATATTTGCTTTTAAGCATTTGAATTTTAGAAATTTATTCTATTCTTTTGCACGCCAAAGAAACAGGAAGATATATGTACTGGACACTAGAACTAGCATCATACTTAGAAGATGCCCCATGGCCGGCTACTAAGGATGAGTTGATTGATTTCTCCATTCGCTCAGGAGCTCCTTTAGAGGTTGTAGAAAACCTTCAAGAACTTGAAGATGATGGACAACCGTATGAAAGTATTGAAGAAATTTGGCCGGATTACCCGACCAAAGACGACTTCTTCTTTAATGAAGATGAATACTAAAGATTTTAAGCCTCGATAACCTCGAGGCTTTTTTATTTACCTACCCTAAGGCATCGCGCCCAGCAATCAAAGCCTTCTGTTTTTTTTAAAGCTTTCTGCTTATATTTCTAATCTATCCAAATAAATCGCGCTGGATAAGATTGTACAATTTTTTACTCAATACTATTCTCAATGAACTTAAACCTTAAAGCAAAGCAGGAGAGAACCTATGATGCAATTGTGGTAGGCTCGGGAATCAGTGGAGGCTGGGCAGCTAAAGAACTTAGTGAAAATGGCTTAAAGACACTGGTACTCGAACGTGGTCGAAAGATCGAACACATCAAAGACTACCACACGGCTACTATGGATACCTGGGACTTACCAAATCGTGGTAGAACCAAAAAAGAAGAAATAGAAAAAGACTATCCTAAGCAAAACAGAACAGGATACACCACTAATGTGGCACACAGACACTTCTTTGTAAAAGATAGTGAACACCCTTATCAAGAAGATACACGCTTCGACTGGATGCGTGGCTACCACCTTGGTGGAAGGTCTATTACTTGGGGAAGGCAGAGCTATCGCCTTAGTGATATTGATTTTACTGCAAACCGTAAAGACGGATTTGGAGTAGACTGGCCAGTGCGCTACAAAGATATTAAACCATGGTACGACTATGTAGAACGTTATATCGGAGTAAGTGGTGAAAACAGAGGGTTTAAGCAATTACCAGATGGTAAATTCCTTCCGCCAATGCAAATGAATTGTGTGGAGAAAGACTTTAAAAAAGCAGTTGAGAGCAAGTGGAATAACAGATGGGTAACTATAGGAAGAACTGCCCATTTAACCGAGCCATTGGCTAATTCGCAGCCTGATCATAAGAATCCAGGAGGAAGAAGCCAGTGTTTGATGAGAAACAGATGCATGAGAGGCTGTCCTTACGGTGGTTATTTCTCCAGTTTGTCATCAACACTTCCAGCAGGCGTGCAAAGTGGTAACCTCGAAATTCAAACTGATGCTATTGTACATGAAGTTATGTACGATGATAGCACAGGGAAGGCTACAGGAGTTAGAGCCATAGATCAGAATACTAAGGAGTCAACAGAATATTATGCTAAAGTCATTTTCCTATGTGCTTCGGCAATTGCCTCTGCAAGTATTTTAATGCAGTCTAAGAGCGAAAGATTTCCAAACGGTTTGGGTAACGATAGTGGCGAACTAGGTCATAATATCATGGATCATCACTTAGGCGTTGGTGCTTATTCAACAGTAGAAGGATACGAGGATAAATACTTTAAAGGCAGAAGAGCCAATGGTATTTACATTCCAAGGTTTAGAAATCTAGGCGGAAGCTCTAATATGAAGAACTTCATAAGAGGGTATGGCTATCAAGGTGGTGCTGGTCGTGATGGCTGGGGCCGAAATATTGCTGAAATGCGTAATACGCGAGTAGGTGGCAATATTAAAGATATGCTAATGGAACCAGGTAGCTGGACTATGGGCTTCGGTGGTTTTGGTGAGGTACTTCCCCAACACAAAAACTACATGATGCTAGACTATGAAAATCTTGATGTTTGGGGATTACCTCAAGTAAGATTCGACGCAGGTAATTTTCATGAGAATGAATATGAAATGCGAAAAGATATGGCATCAGCTGGTGCTGAAATGCTTGAAGCCGCAGGCTTTAAAAACGTCGGTACTTATGACAATGGCCCCCACATGGGTTTAGGTATTCATGAAATGGGAACGGCTAGAATGGGACGCGACCCAAAAACATCCGTTCTAAACAAATGGAATCAGGTGCACGCATGTAAAAACGTTTTTGTAACTGATGGAGCATTTATGACTTCAGCAGCTTGTCACAACCCGTCATTGGGTTACATGGCATTTTCTGCTAGAGCAGCTAATTATGCCGCAGATCAAGTAAAAAAAGGAAAACTATAGATCATGGAAAGAAGAAAAGCAATCAAAAACATAGGGTACGGTTCTGCCGCACTATTTTCTTCCAGCTTACTATTTGGGTCATTGCAGAGTTGTACTGCTACCCCTACTGTAGATTGGATCCCGGTTTTCTTTACACCTGAAGAAGCTGCACAAATGGAGAAAATTTGTGAAGGTATTGCCCCTAAAACAACTACTCCTGGTGCTATTGAGGCGGGTGTTCCTGCTCATTTAGATGAAGCTTTCAGTCTTTTCAGTACTGAAGAGGAAGCAAGTTATTTTAAAAGAGGGTTAGCCGTATTTGTAGAAAACTTCAAAGGCAATGCTGAGGTTTCCTTTAATAAGGCAACAACGCCTCAAGTAACCGATGTAATAAATGCTTATTACAAGAAGTACAATGAGCAACCTGAGATTCTTAAGAATTATAGAGAGACCTTTAAGGACGCTGGAGAGAAATCTGATGAATTTGTGGAAGCTCACTTCGTGACAAGCGTAGTTGACGCGACTTTCAATAGTTATTTTACTTCAGAATTGGTAGGAGAAACCGTTATGAGATATGATCCTATACCAGTTAAATATGAAGGATGTATTCCTTACGAAGCTGGGCAAAAATCTTGGTCTAGCGTTTGATAGAGTCTTTATAAAAGAATAAGCCTCTTCGAAATCATCGGAGAGGCTTTTTTATTATAAGTAGACGCGATTTTCTAAAGTTCGTAAACCTCGTTTTGGATAGCCCATTTCGCCAAGCCGACAGAGTTTTTAAGTTCAAGTTTCAATAATATATTCGCTCGATGACTTTCAACAGTATGCGTGCTGATCGATAATTCGTCCGCAATTTCTCCAGTTGTTTTTTCCTGACAAATAAGCTGGATTATCTCTAACTCTCTTTTCGTCAATAAGTCTTTCTTTCCGAAGCTGCTGGAGGATTTTTTATTTCCAGCATCAAAAAATGCTGACATTAACTGAGGATCGAAGAAATTCTTGCCCTTAGAAACTTCAGCAATTGCCATAAGAATATTTTCCTTGCTGGAATTCTTAAGTAAGAAACCAAAAGCGCCATTTTTAATCATTCGCTTTGCAAGTCTAGGGTTGTCATGCATGCTTAGCGCGATCACCCGAATATCAGGGTGGTGCTTATTGAGGTATGACGTACATTCAAGACCATCCATCTCAGGCATATTAATATCCATGAGAATTAGATCAACGTCTTTTTCTTGCTCTATAGCTTCTATCACCTGATGCCCGTTAAGTGCCCCACCAACAAACTCTAAATCGTTTGTATTGTTGATAATGGCTTCCATACCGTCGATGATCACTTGATGATCATCAACTACCATGATTTTAATCTTATCCATATTGAGGGATCGTGATATTAAATGCCGTTCCAGTACTTGGGTCACTATCGAAAGAGAGTTTGCCTTTCAAAATATTTACCCTAGAGGCAATGCTTTTTAACCCTAGGCCGAGCTTTACCTTCGATTTATCGAAACCTTTGCCATTGTCAGCATATTTGAGCAAGTAATCATTATTTGATTTTGAGATCGACAACTCTAATTTGTCTGGATTTGCGTATTTAAGGCTGTTATTCACCAACTCTTGTACTATACGGTATAAGAGCACCTCTTTCTCTTCTGCAAGTGCTCCCTCTTCATAGTCAAAAGTTTCTTCTATTAGTATATCCGTAGAAGCACTTACGTTATCCAGAAGGTCAAGAATTGCTTCTTGTAAACCAAGTTTTGTCAGGCTAGCCGGTACCATGTTGTGAGAAATCCGACGTACTTCGGTGCAAGCATTATCAATTTGATCAAGAGAATCTTTAAAGTCTGACTGTGCGGAGACCTTATCTTGAAAACTGCTCAGTCTAAGTTTAATTCCTGTTAGCAAAACACCAATGCCATCATGTAAATCCTTAGCCACTCTCTTGCGCTCATTTTCCTCGCCAATTACCATGGCTTGTAGGTTCTCAAGTTGTTTCTTTTGTATTGCTCGGGTAAAAAGCAAATAGCTAATGATCAGAACTATAGCCAGTATAACGATAATCAACCCGAACATTTGGGCCCTTTGTGTAGCTGAAACAGCTTCCTCTTCTGCTTCATCGAGTTGTTTGTCGGTCCGAAAATCTTCTGTGATTTGGGCGACTGATTCTGTCCTTTGACTCACTAGGAAAGAGACAACAGTGTCAAATTTCTGTTTTTGGTACTCTAGTGCTTTGCGATAGTTGCCTTCTGCCGCATAGACATCGGTCAATAATGAGTATATGCGATTGTACGCTCCCCAATCGTTGAAGGCTTTTAGGTCCTCTAAATTGTCCTCAAGAATTACTTTGGCTTCTGCAAACTGTTGTTTTAATATGTAGACCTGGGCAATTTCAGTATTTAGACCAATTTTTAACTGATCTAACTCCAGTTCATCATATAACTCTTTTGCAAATCCAAAATAATATAGAGCACTATCATAAGAATTTAGAATCTGGAGGCTATTGGCCAACATATAATAAGTGTTAGCAAGTAGAGGTTTTTGGGTGTCATCCTTTACAGTTAAAATTCCTTTTTGAAAGTTATTGGCAGCTTCTTGATGTTTTCCAAGTCTAAATTGAGCGGCTCCATAATAGTAATAAGACTTCGGAAGCTCAGATGTAAGTTCATTTTCCTCCCTAATTGCTAAGGCTTCGCTGATATAGTCGAGTGCCTGCTGATGTTCTCTAAGCTGAACGTAGATTATACCAATCTTATCGTTAAGATCCGCATATAGCGATAACTTATCGGATCCTTTCAAATCAACTAATAGATCAGTATATACTTTGACGGCACTATCATATTTTAAGTTTTTATTATAAAGGTCACCTCTAAAAACTCTGTAGTCCAAGAATTCATCTTCCGTTTTTAATAGGGCATTTACTTTGCTTAAATACTGTTTTGATAACTCTGGATCTAAAGCCAATGCCCTCTTCAATAGTAGCATGCCTGTTTCTGCATTCGGACTTTCGTCGAAGACAGTTTTTAGGCTATCAAGGTTTATAGCCTGACTTAAGCTCAAATTAACAACAAAGACAAGCAGCATTAATGCTAATTGTAATTTGGTCTTTAATGTTTTCAAGGTTTACTAGGTTGGTGGTACAGGCGGGATTCCAATCTCACAATCGTTAGTAAAGAATGAAGGCAAGCCGGTATCTCTATCAATGAAATCCCCACCACCGATCGGATTTTTAGGGTTAGCTTTATTATAAGCGTTTATCGTTTCTTGACTCGCCAGCATTCTAAAAAATAGCGTATTAGATTTTAGATCTTTTTTAAAATAGTAAGTGTTTTTCACTACCATATTCTTTATGCTCTTATCAAATGCCTCAGCATTGAACTTTAATACATTTCCTTCAGGCAGCTCGTCAAAGTACTGGCCGTCTTGATAAGGACTAGTGACTCTTAAGTTCTTGTAGAAATAAAGAAAATCCATAATGATATACTCATTTCCATTATGGGCTTTTAGAAATGGACGGAACATTATAAATGGCATATGGGTAATAATGCTCTTGGGTAAATCCTTGACTTTCTTCAAGGGAGTACCAATTGTGCTCATACTGTTTTTGTCAGTCATGATAATAGTGTTTGGATCAACAATTAAGCTACAATGACTTTGAGTCATTAGCAATCAAGATATCGGATATTAATCGTTTTCATCTAGTTAAATCAGTCTATTAAAGCAATTAATGGTTTTCTACTACTCGCACTTGCTTCTAGCTGAAAACTACTATATCTATTCTTGAAAGTATTCGGCTAGAAATATCTGTCCATTTATCGCTCCCTTTAAGTGACTATAAAAACTGACAGACAATGAAACACTTACAACTAGTAATCAATTTTACCAATAGGGAATTTGAGATCATCAATTTGTTGGCAGACGGAAATAGAGCGAAGGATATAGCAACTGAACTCTTTGTTTCTGAATTCACAGTGAGAACACATTTAAAAAACATTTTAAAAAAGTCACAAGCACGCAACACTACAGCACTAGTGGCTACATGTATCAGGCAAGGCTTAATCTAGCAGTCGAGCTGCGCTTGGTATTTTCTTAGGTGTCGAGCAGTCGGCACCTATTTTAAAACACTAGGTATCAGTTTTTCAGTAGAAATTGATACCTCATTTTGTCAGTAAATAATAGTAGTCGATTATTTATCTTTAAAAACCCCTTTCTAGAGCAGCAGTGTTTTAGAAGGGGTTTTTTAGTAAAATGTCTTTGCTTTTTCTAGTAACGCTCCGATCAAACCGATTGGCAAATCTTTATTTGGGTTGATAGGAAGAATTTTCATTTTGGCTCTCTTTTCTT
The DNA here is from genome assembly GCF_049099775.1 of Roseivirga sp. GTDB lineage: Bacteria > Bacteroidota > Bacteroidia > Cytophagales > Cyclobacteriaceae > Roseivirga. The sequence goes on from NZ_JAGDZM010000007.1 coordinate 725,660, forward strand.
GAAGAAGTGCTTTGTGTTTAATCTGATTTCCTTTTACAATACCGATATAGGGTTGATGACTTTTTTTGTCAACCCACAGGTAGCAAAACATTTTACCCTTGAAACAAAAAAAAGGCATGCGATATTTCCATGCCTCTGTTATTTGTTCGTCTGAATTTTGAATCCAAATTCTAAGAGCTTGCAGACAACTTTTATTCGGTTCTGATTTATTCAGGTACCAATTGTCTAGATCTCTTAGCATACTAGAGCTCTCTTAACCAAATGTTTCTAAACCTTACAGGATTACCGTGGTCTTGAAGAATAATGGCCCCGTCTCCATGCGCAGGGTTTTTAGGGAAACCAATATATTCTGTAGTACCGAGTAACCTCTGATGATTTTGAACAACGATGCCATTGTGCATTACCGTTACATAGCCATCGGCTACCTTGATGCCATCCTTATTGAATTGCGGCGCATGAAATATTATATCATAAACATTCCATTCACCAGGCGCTACTGTAGCATTCACTAGTGGGATACTTTGCTTGTATAGCGATGCAGCTTGCCCATTAGAATAAGTAGTACTTACATAACTATCCAATACTTGAACCTCGTAACGTTCTTGAAGGAAAACGCCCGAATTTCCTCTTCCTTGACCTTCTCCGACAATTTCCGTTGGTGCCGACCACTCAATATGGAGTTGAATGTCTCCAAATTGACGCTTTGTCATAATATCACCTGTGCCTTTAACCACTTCCATATAGCCGTTTTCTACTTTCCATCCGGCTGCATTTCCATTTTTTCGAGATTTCCACTCATTAAGGGATTTTCCATCGAAAAGCACGATGGCATCGGATGGCGCTGTGCCATTCATGCCAGGACTTACCTTTTTAGGAACTGGGTCGTAAACTTCTGTGGCTTTTGGGTCTTTCACCTGCGCCATGGCAAGTACACAAAATAAAGTTAGGAGGGAGGTTAATGTATATTTTCTCATTCTTCTATGCCTAATAGGTTTTTAAATTCATCATCACTTATACCGGCGTCAGCAAAATCATCAAAGCTTTTTTCAGTAGCCTCAATTATAAAGTCCTTTATGTATTCTGCACCTTCTCGGGCGCCTTGTTCAGGCGATTTGATACAGCATTCCCATTCGAGCACTGCCCAGCCATCATATCCGTACTGTGTAAGTTTCGAGAAGATACTTTGGAAGTCTACTTGCCCATCGCCAATAGAGCGAAATCTACCTGGTCTATCACCCCAATCTTGATACCCGCCGTAAACACCTGATTTACCATTGGGATTAAATTCGGCATCCTTGACATGGAACATTCTGATGAACTCATGATAATGATCAATGTAGGCCAGATAATCTAGTTGTTGTAAGACGAAATGAGAAGGATCATAAAGAAGTTTAACTCTATTGTGCTTATTGGTGGCTTCGTAAAACATTTCGAAAGAAGTACCGTCATGAAGGTCTTCACCAGCGTGAACTTCGTAACAAACGTCTACACCTTGTTCATCGAAATGATTTAAAATAGACATCCAGCGTTTGGCTAATTCCTGAAAGCCTTTTTCTATAAGTCCGGAAGGGCGTTGAGGCCAATTGTAAAAATAAGGCCATACTAGTGCGCCTGAAAATGTAGCGTGTACGTTAATACCTAGGTTTTTTGAGGCAACTGCCGCTTTTTTCACCTGATCGATCGCCCAATGGTTACGCTGTTTTTTGTTTAGGCCTTTTGGAGCAAACCCTTTAAATAACTCTTCATATGCAGGGTGCACTGCTACCAGTTGCCCTTGTAAATGAGTCGATAGTTCGCTCACTTCTAAGTTATGTTCTGCAAGTGTACCTTTCAATTCATCGCAATAAGTCTTGCTTTCGGCCGCTTTATCAAGGTCAATCAGGCGAGCATCCCAAGTTGGAATTTGTACGGCTTTATAGCCAAGAGCGCTTGCCCATTCCGCCATTCCAGCCAAAGAATTGAACGGTGGTTGGTCATCGGCAAATTGTGCCAAGAATATTGCTGGTCCTTTGATTGTTTTCATCATGGTTAGTCGTCAATTTCTGTCCAAGAATTTCCGTTTTTATCTGAGGCAAGTACTGCTTCAATAAATTTCATTCCGCGTACGCCATCTCTTATGGTAGGGAAGGCACCGTCTATATAATCTTCTCCTCGAATGGCTTTAGCTGCACCTACATAGAGGTTGGCCATAGAATCGAATATTCCTTCTGGATGACCTGGAGCCATTTTAGTGCTTTGTTGTGCAAATTCACTCGCATATACATGGCCTGGTTTTAATACTCTTACGGGTTCGCCATCCTGTAAATGGTATAAGTAATTAGGATCTTCTTGTTCCCATTTTAATGCCCCTTTTGTACCATAAACTGAAATTCTTAGGCTGTTTTCTTCTGCTGTGGCAATCTGGCTTGCGCGAACTAATCCACGAACATCATTTTCGAACCGAAGCATCGCCGTGCCATCTATATCTAAAGGATTGTCTTCGTAAAGGGTATTAAGGTCTGAAAGTACTTTGAGTGTTTTTAAACCAGTAGTGTATTCGATCATATTGAAGGCATGAACACCAATATCTCCCATACAGCAACTTTGACCTGCTTTTGCAGGATCTAGGCGCCAAACACTTTTTCGTTTCTCGGGGTCGTGAATCACTGGGTTAATCCATCCTTGATAGTATTGAGAATCTACCTTCTGAACATCTCCAATAATCCCTTCCGCAATCATGGATTTCATTTGCCTCACCATTGGGTAACCAGTATAAGTATGGGTAAGGGCAAAGACTACTTTGTGCTTATTAACAAGTTCTTCAAGTTCTATAGCTTCTGCGGCGGTATTAGTAACAGGTTTTTCACAAATCACATGAAATCCTGCCTGAATCAGCTGCTTAGCCATCGGGTAGTGTAAGAAATTTGGGGTTACCACTACCACAGCTTCTATCCTTTCGTCTGCAGGAAGTGCTGATTCTTTTTCAATGAAGGTATCAATGTTAGGGTAGGTTCGATTAACGTCTAGTTCAAGTTTATTAGCGAACTTTATTGCGTTGTCATAATCAGTGTCGAAGGCACCACCTACTAGTGTATATTCTTCACCAATATAGGATGCTATTCTATGAACTATGCCGATGAAAGAGGAGAGGCCTCCTCCAATCATTCCAAGTCTTATTTTACTCATTTCTTAGTGTGTTTGAGGTACTCTTTGTTTCTCTATTTTCTTTCGGTTTAAAAATAATAGGCCAAATAACACCACAAGTATGGCTGGGAAATAAACAATGTTGCCTAATGTGGCTTGTCCGGCTGCAAGTTCTGCAGCTTCTGATGTCATACCCGCATCTATGGCTACAGCGCGTTCAGCATCTAACCAACCTCCAATAACAGGTTGCCAAATACTGGTAGCAAACATACCTGCACCACCAATAAGCGACATGCCAAGTGCTCCGGTACTTGGAACATATTCACCAACAAAACCGATCATTGTTGGCCAGAAGTACATTACGCCAATTGCAAATAGGATAGCTGCTACATAGACCATTCCACCAGTTGCCGAACTCATGAGGTAGATGGCAAGTGTTGCAATGATTGACGAGCCCCACAATACGCCTGCAGGATTGAATCTTTTAATAACTGGACCTGCAAAGAACCTTCCGACGGCCATTAACCCAGTAACCAGTGCTAGGATAAGCATTGGACTAGCTCCAGTGTTTCCAAGTATTCTTTCTACCCATTGTTGTGTACCTAGTTCTGCAGTAGCAGTAAGAGTCATACAAATCACCATAAATAGGAACAGTGGTGATACTAGGCTCTTAATATTTTTAGAAGTGTTGTTTTCGGCACTCTCGTTTACAGGGAAAGTCTGTCCGAAGAAAAGGTATCCATAAATCAAAGTAGGAACTAACATCAAGGCAATCTGAAGTTGCCAACCGAGGTCAAAATCAGTCATAAATTTAGAAGCCAATGACCCGATTACTATGCCACCTGGGAACCAGACATGGAATCTGTTTAGCATAGTAGTCTTATTGCCACTATTCATATCGGCAATCATAGGGTTACAAGCCGCTTCAACAGTACCATTCGCAAAACCAATAAAGAAAGTAGAAATAAGTAGTGTCCAGAAGTCACCTGCGAAAATTGTGAGTACTAAACCAATGATGTGAGAAATGAATGCCACAAGCATCAGTTTCTTAGGGCCAAAGGTGTTATAAATCAATCCGCCTATTATTGTAGCGATTGGGAAACCAAGAAATGCCATTGAATTAACGAAACCAAGTTGGGTGTCCGTTAGTCCAAAATCAGTACCGAGTTGGCCTAATATACCTGCTCTAATGGCAAAGGTCATTGACGTAACCGTCAAAGCCATGCAACTTGCCGTAAATAGCCTACTCTTGTTAATTGAATTATTTAAACTCATAGTTATTAGTTTTAGTAGTCTTTGCTGATCTAAAAATGCTCAGCGATTATTTTGAAAGGTCTTTAAGCATCACCGTTCTAAATTGTATCGGGTGACTTTCGCTTTGCAGCGCTATAAAACCTTCTTTTAATTCTTTACCATCCGCTTTAGCTGATTCTTTAAAGTTATTCACTACCCCACCTCCTATGATAGGGTTGGTATATTTTATAATCGTATCGCCTTCAATTATATGTGCGATTTCTTGATTGTTTCTAACTAAAATATCGATTGTTACCCACTCTTCTCCGTGAAAAGTAGGTGCATTGGAAGTTATGCAGTGTCTTTCCGTAAACTCATTGTCAATATCTACATGTGTGCCAGGAGTGCAAAGGCTACCGGTTGGTCTTTCTCCATTGTTTAAGCCACCTAAAAATTGAGCTTCTAAAGAAATTGGGAAATCTTGCTGGTTATTCATGGATTCTGGAGATTGAGCGTGGAGCATAACTCCGCTATTCTTCAATGCCCATTGCTCGCCACCTTCTGCTTGTTCGCCGATGAAACGGTATTCAATTCTTAACAAGTAATCTGAGAATTTATCTTTATAAAAAAGATGGCCAAATCGATTTTCAAAACGATAGTATTTGTCATATGAAACAGTAAGAAGGCCGTCAACAACGCGGAATGTATTGCCGTAGTTTTCGCCGACATCGTAACCTGTGATCTTTGGTGTCCATCCGTCAAGGTCTTTCCCGTTAAAAAGCTGAATCCATTCATCTTCCTTAGAATTACAGGATAGAAGGCAAAGAAAAACAAGCCCCAAGAAAGAGGTGTTTATAAAGGCGCGTTTCATGTTAAAAAATTAGAGCAATAAGATAGGGAAAATCTTACTGAATTCAAGTGCCTAGTTATGGCTGAATAAAGATTCGGCGATCAATAAATCTTCGGGAGTTGTGATTTTAATATTGCGGTAATCACCTTCAATTAGATTGATGGTTTCCCCAAAGTGCTCTAATACGGAAGCATCATCGGTGAAGGTACTTAGTTCTTCTGTTTCAAAAGCCTTTGTAATTAGTTCGGTTCTAAAGGTTTGGGGCGTCTGGATAAGCTGAAAGGTAGATCTGTCAACCGATTTGTTTCCAGTCGATGTAATTTCCCTTAATGAGTCTTTGGAAGCTACTGCTGCAATGGCATTACCTTTTTCTTCAGCTATGAGGAAAGACTGCTTAATGATAGATCTTTTGATCAGCGGTCTTACTCCGTCATGAATTGCGACTATTCCCGTAGAACTATTTATTTCCGAGAGTCCATTTTTAACAGAATTGAAGCGCGTTGCACCACCTTCTGATATTGTATGAGGGATTTTAAAGTTATGCTGAATGCAAAGATTTTTCCATTGGATTAATTCATTTACCGGAAGTACAAGAATTATTTCAATGTCATCAAAGTAGTAAGCTTCAATAGTGTGCATCAAAATGGGTTTTCCGGCAAGTTCTATAAACTGCTTGGGTAACTCACTTTGCATGCGTGATCCAGTTCCGCCTGCTACTATGATGGCAAATTTTTGCAAGACTATTGTCTTATTCTGCTGGTGCAGCTTCTACATCTCCGTTGATAACTGCTTTAATCTTGGTTTCTAATTCTTCTGCTAGTTCAGGGTTGTCTTCGATTAACCTTTTAACAGCATCTCTACCCTGACCAAGTTTTTCGCCATTGTAAGAGAACCAAGAGCCTGCTTTTTTGATGATTTCAAATTCAACCCCGATATCGAGTATTTCCCCAGATTTAGAAATTCCTTGACCATACATAATGTCGAACTCAACTACTTTAAATGGAGGAGAAACTTTATTCTTAACCACTTTAACACGAGTTCTGTTACCCATTATGTTGTCAGCACTTTCTTTGATCTGACCTATTCTTCTGATATCAAGTCTTACTGAAGCGTAAAACTTCAACGCATTACCACCCGTTGTTGTCTCAGGGTTGCCGAACATTACACCAATTTTTTCTCTCAGCTGGTTAATGAAAATACATGCACACCCAGTTTTATTGATAGTACCAGTAAGTTTTCTCAAAGCCTGAGACATCAATCGTGCTTGAAGCCCCATTTTGCTATCGCCCATTTCGCCTTCTATTTCTGCTTTAGGCACCAGTGCAGCTACAGAGTCAATTACAATAATGTCTAATGCACCTGATCTGATTAAATGCTCAGCAATCTCTAAAGCCTGCTCACCGTTGTCGGGTTGAGAGATTAGTAGATTTTCAGTATCAATACCGAGTTTTTCAGCATAACCTTTATCAAAAGCATGTTCAGCATCAATAAAAGCGGCTAATCCGCCTTTTCTTTGTGCTTCGGCTATACAGTGCATCGTTAAAGTGGTTTTACCAGAAGATTCTGGGCCATAAATTTCTATGACTCTACCTCTAGGAATACCGCCAATACCGAGTGCAATGTCTAATCCAAGAGAACCGGTGGGGATTGATGGTAAGTCTTCTACCTTGTTATCACTAAGCTTCATTACAGCACCTTTGCCGTAAGATTTTTCAAGCTTGTCTATAGTTAATTGTAATGCCTTTAATTTTTCGGAATTCTCACTCATCTTTATGGGGTATTTTATCTTGAATAGTTTGTGAAGATAGTGGTAAAGAGTTCAATACACAACCATCCATTATCCCTAATTTTCGTATTAGATGAAGGTGAAGAAAATCTTAAAAAAAGTAGGCATTGCACTGGCAGTTTTAATTGTTGTTTTTGTGGTTTGGCAATTTGAATTGGTCAACTATGGAATGATGCAACTTCGTGGACAATTAAAGGTTGTAAACCAGTCAGTTCCGTTAGAAGAATTCCTTTCTGACTCGACAACTACAGCGGAGCAAAAAAAGAAGGTTCAGGTAATTCTAGAGTCTAAAAAGTTTGCATTTGAAAAACTCGGTATAAATTTTTCCGAAAACTATTCTACCATCTTCGATCAAGAAGGAAAGGCTTCCATGTTTGTGGTTACCGCCTGTGATCCATTTTTCTTCAAGCCTAGAACTTGGAAATTCCCATTTGTGGGTAAGTTTCCATACAAAGGATACTTTGTAAGAGAGAAGGCAGTAGAAGAATCTAACAGAATAAAAGAAGAGGAGGGGTTAGATGTAGGACTTAGAACGGCTGGAGGCTGGTCTACTCTTGGGTGGTTTAAAGATCCCGTGCTTTCGAATATGCTCAACAGGTCGGAAGGAGATTTAGCTAGTTTGATTATACATGAACTAACTCACGGTACGTTGTTCGTTAAAGACTCTGTAACCTTTAATGAGAACCTTGCCTCCTTTATAGGTGATAAAGGTGCAGTGCTTTTTTTAGAAGAAAAGTATGGTAAGGATAGCGAAGAGGTGATTGGCTTTATTGCGAGTAACAAGGATGAGGTACTGTTTAGAACCTATTTATTGGGAGCATCTCAAAAGTTAGATTCCTTATATAGAAACATGGGAGAAATAGCGTTATCGGAAAAGCAGACTCTAAAAGATGATATGATTGAACAGATTAAAGTAGATTTCAGACAGGTTCCGTTTAAGTCTAAGCGTTATATGACCTATTTCGATGATTTTACGCCAAATAATACTTTCTTTATGTCGCTGCTTCGATATAACTCCCAACAAGACGAATTAGAAGCAGAATTCAGAGACAAGTATGGCAGCGATCTGCTAGCGTATTTAGAAGATCTCAAAAAGCGCTTTCCGTCGTTATGATAAATCTGGTACGGCGTTTGTCACCCTTGGCAGAAAATTGAGTATGAGGAAGAGTATTTTTTGTTTTTACATTCTTATCCTATTTCACTTAGGCTTTAGTCAAGACTATCAGCTGACCAAAGATATGCCATTTCAATCTGGAGAATTTCTCCAAATGAAAGCGTCAATTGGTTTTATTAAAGCCGCTGAAGTATCATTTAACGTGAGCAATATCATTTATTCTGTAAATGATCGGCCAACATGGAAAATCGATATCAATGCGAAAACTTCAGGTATGTTCGATCTATTCTCACCAGTTCGAGATAATTGGGGTACCTATTACGATACTACTCAGTTAATTCCTCAGCAGTTTTACAGATATATAAGAGAAGGCAGATTTCGAAAGAATGAGATTTTATACTTCGATCATGATAAAGACTCTGTACTAGTCACTAAACTACATAAGGAAACAAAGAAGTTAGAAAAAAGAGAAGAGTACGCCATTCCACATCATGTGCAAGACATGGTTACAGGGTATTATTATTTAAGGTCTATTGATTTCGATAAATTGAAAATCGGTGAAATTATCACTGTTTCAACCTTTTTTGATGAAAAAGAGCAGCCATTCCGAGTGAAATTTACCGGTCGAGAGGTGATTAAAACCAAGTTTGGCAAGGTGAAGTCAGTTGTACTTGTACCTATTATTGAAAAGGATAGCCTTTTTGAAGAAGATAATACATTAAAAGTTTGGCTGTCGGACGATTTGAATAAAATCCCTCTCAAATTTCAGGCTAAAATCTACGTAGGGTATCTAAAAGTGGAACTTAAGAAGGCACAAAACCTGAAGCATCCAATGGCCATTGTTCAGTGATTTAAAAATTGTTGTACACAAGGATATAATTCGTATATCTTTGTTTAATAACAGCAAAATCCATGACAAGTAAGCAATCTCCAAAAGTACTAGTTGTAGACGATGATCTAGATATTCTAGAACTTCTAAAATACAACTTGAAGAAGGAAGGCTATGAAGTAGAAACAGCAGAAGACGGTATGAAGGCAGTTTCAATCTGTAAGAAATTCAGCCCAGACCTTATTTTGTTAGACATAATGATGCCCCAACAAGATGGCGTGGAAACCTGTCGTCAAATTCGGGAGCTCCCAGATATGTCCGACGCGCACGTTACTTTTTTAACTGCCCGAACTGAAGAATATTCTGAGGTTGCAGCATTTGAAGCTGGTGCCGACGATTATATCACAAAGCCCATTAAGCCTCGTGCACTTATGAGTAGAATCAGTGCACTTTTCAGAAAGGAAAGCAAGAGCAGCAAGAAGAAACCACAGATTGTGGCTGGAAACCTTACGATAGACCGATCAAGTTACACAGTGAGTATTGGTGATGATCAATTTACCCTTCCGAAAAAGGAATTCGAATTACTTTACTTTTTAGCGCAGCACCCCAACAAGGTTTTTAGTAGAGATGAGTTACTCCAAAATATTTGGGGAACAGATGTATATGTTTTGGCCAGAACTGTAGACGTTCACATTAGAAAAGTAAGAGAGAAAATTGGTGAAGGATATATTTCTACTGTTAAAGGAGTAGGGTATAAGTTCGATATAGCTTAACCATGTTATTCAATTCCAGAGTTGTAGCATTAATTCTAGCAGCTGTTGTATCTGGCGTTACTACCGCATTTTTATCTCTGGTACCTGATGTTTCAATGCAAAGCTTGCTCGTAGCGGGTTTGCTTTCCTTTGCAGCCACCTATTTACTTGTATACGTCACCTTCGAGTTTCTTGTATTTAAGGAAATAGGAGAGATATATAAGGTGTTGAATAAAATGAGAAAGAAAGACTTCTCTTTTATCGACCAAGATGATACTTCTACCAGTACCAATCCTTTAAAGCGTATTAACCGAGAGATTTTAACCTATGGTGTAAATCGAAATAAGGAAATAGAAGATTTAAGGAAGCTAGAGGTTTTTAGGCGAGAGTTTTTGGCTGATGTGAGTCACGAATTGAAGACACCGGTCTTTGCTGCACAAGGCTTTGTTCATACCCTATTAGACGGTGCCGTAAACGATAAACGTGTTAGAAAACGCTTTTTAAAACGGGCTGCTAAGAGTTTGGATAATTTAGATTCACTAATACATGATTTACTGACCCTTTCTCAGATTGAAACTGGAGAAATCAAGATGCATTTCGAGCATTTTAATATCATTGCAACGGCCAGAGAAGTAATCGATCAGCTTGAGAATAAAGTGGAAAAGAAAGGACTCAAAATTCGTATGGATGAGGAGTATCCCAATCCTATTTTCGTTCATGCTGATGCAATAAGAATTTATCGTGTTCTCGTTAATCTTGTATCGAATGCCATTAAATATACCGATAAAGGAAATATCCAGGTGGGATTTAATGTTGAACAAGACTTTATCCAAGTTATTGTTAGAGATACCGGAGTTGGTATTCCGCCAGAAGATATAGATAGAATTTTTGAAAGGTTCTTTCGGGTCGATAAATCACGGTCAAAAGAAAGTGGAGGAACCGGCTTAGGTCTTGCCATTGTAAAACATGTATTAGAGGCTCATAATACATCTATAAGTGTTCAGAGTACCGTCAATGAAGGTTCTGTTTTTAGTTTTAAACTACCAATTGGTCAAAGTACTGCGGAAATGGAAGAAGAAGCTCGTCTTGAGCTTGAAATGATGTCGGAAGATCAATAGATCTTCTTACTTTTGTGCCCTTCATGAAAATCAAATTCGAATCCTTAATAATCCATGAAGACGACAGCTTCTTAGTCGTCAATAAACCGCCTTTTATGGCAAGTTTAGAAGATAGGAATGATCCGATGAATCTTCAAAAGCTTGCTAAGAAGTTCAGTGAGTCATTGTCGGCATGCCACCGCTTGGACAAGGAAACGTCTGGTTGTATACTTTTTGCAAAAGATAAAGAGGCCTATCGGCACGCGTCACTTCAGTTCGAACATAGAACAATTAAGAAATTGTATCATGCCTTCGTCAATGGAATTCATGAATTCAGGGATGAACTTGTCGACTTACCGATCTATGCCTTGAATAAAGGGGTTACTAAAATTGATTATGCTATTGGAAAGCCAGCGCAAACAACGTTGAATACCGTGGAGTTATTCAAAAACCATTCGTTAGTGTCTTGCGTTCCCAAAACTGGCAGAATGCACCAGATAAGAATACACCTCTCTAAAAAGAATGCACCTCTTATAAATGACGACATGTATGGGGGCGAGGATTTATACTTATCTCAAATTAAAAGGAACTATAAGTTGAAGCGAGATACAGAGGAACAACCCCTGATAAAACGTTTCGCTTTACATGCAAATGCACTGACTTTTGATAGTAGTGGAGAAAAAGTAACAGTGGAGGCTGAATATCCAAAAGATTTAAGGGTGCTATACAAACAATTAAGCATTAATAAGAGATAGTAAAAGGGCCTTTTAATGCATTCTTAACCTGATTTGACACGATCTGACTTTAGTAGTGAAAAGTGTGTAAGAATTATTAATACTAGGGTTGGAATTCAAAAAGCAAACTTCTATCTTTGTGTCCCTTTTTAAGGGAGGACTGAATAAAGTATTAAAAGTCAATAAAATATACTGAAGTGGATACGCTAAGTTATAAGACATTATCGGCCAATAAGGCGACTGCAGATAAGCAGTGGGTTGTTGTAGATGCCGATTCAAAAGTATTAGGTAGGCTGGCAAGTGAAGTAGCCAAGATTATTAGAGGGAAAAACAAGCCTAGCTATACGCCTCACGTTGATTGCGGTGATAACGTTATCGTTATTAATGCAGACAAAGTAAGGATGACAGGTAAGAAATGGACTGATAGAGTTTATTTCTCTTACACTGGCTACCCTGGAGGTCAAAAATCAACTACACCAAGACAGCTTATGGAGAAATCTTCTACATTATTAGTAGAAAGAGCTGTTAGAGGTATGTTGCCTAAGAATAGATTAGGAAGAACACTCTTCACTAACCTATTTGTTTATGAAGGAACTGAGCATCCGCACGAAGCTCAACAACCAAAAGCAGTAGAACTATAATATCCTTACTATGGACGTAATAAATACAATCGGAAGAAGAAAGACATCTGTAGCAAGACTATATATGCAGTCAGGTAATGGCGATATTGTAGTGAATGGCAAAACAGTTCAAGATTACTTCAACTCAGATGTTCTAGAAATTATTGTGAAGCAACCTTTAGTAAAGGTAGAGCAAGCAGGAAATTTCGATCTTAAAATCAATGTTGATGGCGGCGGACCAACTGGTCAAGCAGAAGCTATCAGATTGGCGATTTCAAGAGCACTTTGTGAAGTTGATGCTGAGTTTAGACCAGCATTGAAATCTGAAGGTTTCATGACACGTGACCCAAGAATGGTGGAGCGTAAAAAGCCAGGAAGAAGAAAAGCGAGAAGATCATTCCAATTCTCGAAACGTTAATTCGAATTAATTTCAAATTATATAATGTCAAAAATTACTAACAAAGACTTACTTGATGCTGGTGTTCATTTTGGACACTTGACGAGAAAGTGGGATCCACGTATGGCACCTTACATCTTCATGGAGAAGAATGGTATCCATATTATCGATCTTAATAAAACCCTTAACAGCCTCGAAGAAGCATCAAATGCTGTTAGGAGCATCGTTCGTTCCGGAAGGAAAGTGATGTTTGTTGCTACTAAGAAACAAGCGAGAGCTATCGTTTCTGAAGAAGCGCAAAGATTGAACATGCCATTTGTAACTGAAAGATGGTTAGGCGGTATGCTTACCAACTTTGCCACAATGAGGAAATCGTTGAAAAAATTAGCTGGTATTGATAAGCTGATGAAAGACGATAGTTTCAAAGTATTAGCAAAGCGTGAGCGTCTTATGAAAACTCGTGAAAAGGCGAAGTTAGAAAGATTATTAGGCGGTATTACTGACCTAACAAGACTTCCAGCGGCACTTTTCGTAATCGATGTTAAAAGAGAGCACATCGCAGTAGCAGAAGCAAAGAAATTAAACATTCCTGTTTTTGCACTATGCGATACTAACTCTGACCCTACTCAAGTTGATTTTGCTATCCCTGGTAATGATGATGCATTCAAGTCGATTGAAATCATCACACATGCTTTCGGTAAAGCAATAGAAGAAGGATTGTCTTCTCGTAAGGAAGATAAAGAGCAGAAGGAGAGAGAGAAGGCAGAAGAAGAAAAGAAAGCTGTAGATCAGGCAACTGATAAACAAGAAGCATAAATATTGATAAAAGCTTATACAAAACTGAACATTGGATTCGCTTCGATGTTCATTTTTTGTTTAGACCAATCTGTAATTAATAAAAAACGAATAAAATGGCTATTACAGCACAAGAAGTTAACAAACTAAGACAAATGACCGGTGCCGGCATGATGGATTGTAAAAAGGCATTGGTAGAAGCTGACGGCGACTTCGATAAGGCAATTGAATTCCTTAGAAAAAAAGGCCAGAAACTTTCTGAAAAAAGAGCGGATAGAGCAACTACTGAAGGTTCTGTTTTTGTAAGAACAAATGATGATGCATCTGGTGCAATCATGATTGCGTTTACTTGCGAAACTGATTTCGTTGCTAAAAACGAAGACTTTCAAGCGCTAGGCAATGAGATCGCTGACGCAGCAATGGCAAACGCTCCTGCTGACCTTGAAGCCCTTAAAGCTTTAAGCCTTGGTGAACTTAACGTTCAGGATAAAGTAACTGAGTTACTAGGAAAAATTGGTGAGAAACTTGACGTAACTTCTTACGAGCGTCTTTCTGCTGAGAAAGTAGCTTCTTACATCCACTCTAATGGTAAGTTAGGTGTACTAGTTGCTATGACTGGTGCTGGTGATGCGGATGTTTTAGATGCTGGTAAAGATGTAGGAATGCAAGTTGCTGCTATGAACCCTGTTGCTTTAGATAAAGACGGTGTTGATGCAACTGTTGTTGAGAAAGAAATCGAGATCGGAAAAGAGCAAGCACGTCAAGAAGGTAAGCCAGAAGCTATCCTTGATAAAATTGCACAAGGTAAACTACAGAAGTTCTTCAAAGAGAACACTTTGCTAAGCCAGTCATTCGTGAAAGAGCCTAAGCAGTCTGTAGCGCAGTACTTAGATTCTGTAAACAAAGGTTTGACAGTTTCTGCTTTCAAAAGAGTATCTATCGGATAATTACTCCGAGCTAATAAAATCAAAAGCGGTTCCGAATTTCGGAACCGCTTTTTTTATGCCTTTTCGTATCGTCATTTTGAAAGGAGCAGAGCAAAATGAAAAATCTCAAAAATTATGCTTTTGCACTCTTCAGTCATCCTTCCTTCAGTATGAGCGCTTGTTTCATCTCTTAGTTTACACTATTTCAAAAAAAGCCCCTTCTTAATAATAAGAAGGGGCTTTTATTTAATTAAATACCTTTTTAAGACTTGTGCTCATATAAGTGTACATCTCTTTGTGGGAATGGTATCGTAATGCCAGCACCATCTAGCGCGTCTTTAGAACCTTCTAGTATATCAAAATATACATCCCAATAATCTGCAGGGTTACACCATGGGCGAACAGCCAAGTTGATTGCACTATCTGCAAGTTCAGAAACACCTACAAATGGTGCAGGTTCTTGAATCACTTTTTCATGCTTGCTCATTACATCAAGTAAGAGTTTTCTTGCCTCCTTAATATTCTCATCGTAAGCGATTCCTATCGTTAAGTCAACACGAACACTATCTTTTGCAGTAAGATTTTTTAAGCTACCGTTAGAAAGGGCTCCGTTAGGAATAATCACCAACCTGTTATCTGGTGTTAAAATTTTAGTAACAAAGATTTCAATTTCTTCAACCACGCCTAGATGCCCTTGTCCTTCGATTAAGTCCCCAACCTTAAATGGTTTGAAAATAAGGATGAGAACGCCTCCTGCAAAATTTGCTAATGTACCCTGTAGGGCGAAGCCAATGGCCAAACCAGCCGCACCAATTATGGCTACAAATGAAGTGTTTTCTATACCGATCATGTCTGCAACGGTAACTATCAAGAGTACCTTGAGAATCCAGTTGATCAGGTTTGAAATAAATGGACGAAGCGTAATGTCAATATTTCGCGCTTCAAATGTTTTGTTGAGTAGTTTGACGACAAACTTTATTAGTCTTAAGCCAATAATTAAGACTAGAATGGCCAAAAGAATTTTTGGGCCACGCTGCATGATCAATTCTACTGCTTGATCATAGTATTTTTCGAAATCGAATTCCATCATTAGTTTTTTAGTTCAAACTCGTGATGCAAGTCGTATGCCTTTCTAAACAATAGCTTTAATGCTCGCCTTTGCTAGGTTTACACAATAATGCTGTCTCATATTTGACCAGCAATCCAATTTTGGGAATAAAACATTAAAAGGTAAAAACTTGTCCTTCTCTAGCCACTTGGTAACCTGATTCTAACACAGATTTATGCTCTGGACTGTTTGGAAAAAGCAGAGGATTGGTGTGATTAAAATGAATGAAGTGAACTTTGCTTTTGTCTTCAGGACTGAGACTTTCAAATAAAGCCATACTTTCTTCAACAAAAGGGTGGGGAATTTCACGCATATCTCGGCCAGGAATCTCCCCATTCTTAAAGAAAGAGGCATCTAACAACGCAGCGTCTACTGATTTAATGAGTTCTTTTATATCAATATCCCATTTCTCCCACTTATCTATATCTGGAATAAACAGAATGGACTTGCTATTAGCTTCTATTTTATAGCCAACAGTTTCGCTAAACTCATCTCGGTGAGGTACGAGATAAGGTGTGATTTTAAAAGACCCTAAATCTGTCGCTTCTTGATTTACCAGAGGTTTTAGTAAGATGTTATTAAGGGTGACTAGCTGACTCCATGGTCCATTATTGGTAAGGAAATCAGTCATTTTCGGCATCGCATATACATGAGTAGCCTTTGTGCCCATGGCTTCTCTGCCCATGTGCATTAGACCTGTATAGTGTCCCATATGGGCATGCGTTAAGAAAATACCATCGTACGGATAAGCATTTGTGGTCGATACTTGATCCATCAGTTGGAGTTGCTCTTTAAAATCAGGGGTTGCCTCAATGAGCCAGCGCTTTTTTGTAATCGGATCGATCAAGCCTAAAGAAACGGCGTAAGTTTTTCTTGCTTTTCCTTCTTTAATGAGTTGCCATTCTTTCTGCTGCCCAGCCTGGGGATAACCTGCGTCTTGAGCTACGCCTAAAACAATTAAGAAAGGTTCATCTTTTGGTAAATCTGTCGATACGTATTCAGGCTTGGTCTGACATGCAGATAGGCCTATGAATAAAAAAAGAGCCAGAAGAGGCTCTAAGTTTAAGGTTGAAAAAGGCGCTTTCATAAATTAGCTACCACAGCCAACGCATTCGAAATGAGAGTCCATTGGCTTAATGCCGTTCAACTTCATCGTCAGGTTGTGGATTTCGTCTTTAATGTCCATATCGGCAAACATGTCGCCAGTCAATTTGCTATTTAGGGCATCAATTTCAGTTTGTAGTTGTTCGCTTGTCAATTCCATGGGTTGGTTATTTGGGTTTTCTCGAAAATAACTGCGTAAGGCTGTTTTGCATTAGTTAGATGCACCTTAAGCAATCCATTCTTTGAAGTGTTAAAAGTATTTGATAGGTGTATGAAATTAAGGTTTCCTCACATAAAAACAAATACTGATTGGCATATAAAATTATGTGGTTCATCTTTTTTTAGCTTAAATCAAAGGGAATGAGTTATTTACAAAAAAATGTAAATTCTCGTGTAACCATTTTTAAAAGCACCAGTTTCCCCCACTGAATTCTCAAAACAAAACATTGGATTCACTCTCAGACAACACATTAATGCTCAAGGTCAAGGCTGGCCAAATCGATCAACTTGGCTTGCTTTTCGAACGCCATAACAGGCCTCTATACGGGTTCTTTTATCGTTTGACCTCTGATGGCGCCATTAGCGAAGATCTTGTGCAGAATGTGTTTGTTCGAATGATGAAATACAGTCACACCTATAAGGGGGATGGCAAGTTTACGACTTGGATGTATCATATGGCTCGAAACCTGT
Source organism: Roseivirga sp. (assembly GCF_049099775.1). Classification (GTDB taxonomy): domain Bacteria; phylum Bacteroidota; class Bacteroidia; order Cytophagales; family Cyclobacteriaceae; genus Roseivirga. Next base: position 742,818 of record NZ_JAGDZM010000007.1, read on the forward strand.
TTGCCGATCATTACAAGAAGCAAAAGAAAATGGGTTACAAAGAAGATCCAGAAGTAACGGATAAATATTTCAGAGATGATTTTAATGCAGAAGCACAAAGAATCAAAAAAGAACAGTTGGATATACTCCAAATGGCGCTTGGGAAACTTAGTCCTGAAAAACGCGAGGTTTTGGTGTTGAGCAAATATCAAGGTATGCGATATCAGGATATAGCGGAAGTCTTGGAGATTACTGAAAGTGCTGTGAAGGTGCGAATTTTTAGGGCTTTGAAAGATCTAAAAACGCAATATGAAAAGCTAGATTTTGTGAATTCGAAATGAACTCAAAATAGCAAAACGATGAAAAAAATATTTAACATAATGGTCTTGTTGATACTGTCCTGCTCGGTGCTTTTAGGGCAACGTGACAGTGAGGTAATCAAAAAGAGTCTAAAGGTCAACGATAGTTCCAAGGAGTTTTGGTTTGCAGTTTGCAATATCAACGGAAACGTAGATGTAGAAGCTTATAACGGAAATACAATAGAAATAGAATTGAAGAAACAGATATCGGCAAGAAGCAATGCTGATGTTAAGACAGGTATGGAAGAAGTTAAAATGCTAATTAGTGAAGGTGATGACTTTGCAAAAGTGAATTTTGAATTTCCTGACCAACAAATCAGAGAAAAGGATGACCCTTTGGATTGCGGATGGGATTGGAATGGTAAAAGACGCCGATCTAAGTATTCTTATAAGCTAGATTATAAGGTAAGAGTCCCTGAAGGCATCAGCGTAAAGATATCTACCGTGAATGATGGAGATGTAAGTATCAAAAACGTGAATGGTGAGGTTTATGCTGGTAATGTAAATGGAGATATTACACTAGAGAATATACAAAGCAATACCAAGGCTAGTACAGTAAATGGAGTGATTGAAGCTTCATATACTAAGATGCCAACAGAGTTTGCCAGTTTTTCAACCGTAAACGGCGATATCTTGATTTCAGCACCAGATCGTTCTAATGCTACTTTTAACTTCCAATCTCAATGGGGTAAAGTATATAGTGATTTTGACTTTGATAGCAAGGTTGCGCCTAAGGTGATGAAAACATCTTCCGGACGCGGGACAATGTATAAGATCTCAAATTCTAATGGTTATCAAATTGGAGAAGGTGGACCTTCTTTCGAGTTTGAGACTTTGAATGGCGACATCAGAATTAGCAAGAAAAAATAAGGTAATGGAAGAGCAGTACATGTCATTGATCACCGAATATATCGACGGAAGTCTTTCTGAAAAGAGAAGGCAAGAGTTTGATGCCTATGTGGCTGAAGGGCTTATCGATATGCAAGAAGTGAAAGCTTTAAGTGAACTTCAAGGCAAAATGATGAGTACAAGTGAACCCATTCCGAGCGACGCTATGGCTGAAGGTTTTTATACCCGGCTTAATGCAGCCAAAGAGAAGCAGAACCGTCAATCAAATAATTTTAGTTGGGAATCGATTTGGCATTTCTTCTTGGGAACTAGCAGAGGGCGCCTTGCTTTCGGAATGGCGGTCTTAGTTTTTGGGGTAGTAATTGGCCGAACGTTAACTAGTTCAGTATATCAAGGGCAATTGACTGATCTTTCAGCGCAAATGGCCGATATGCAAGAAATGATGATGATGTCGATGTTAGAAGAAGAATCAGTCACCAAAAGATTAAAAGGTGTACAAATGAGCAGTGAACTCGTGAGTTCGAATGCTGAAGTAACAGATGCTATGTTTGTAACATTAAATAGTGATGAGAGTACTAATGTGCGTATGGCAGCACTGAATTTGTTAGCCGAATATGCGGATGATCCGGCTATAAGAGAGGGTTTGATCAATAGCATTAGCCAACAAGAATCACCACTGATGCAGGTGGCTTTAGCAGAACTAATGGTTCAATTGCAAGAGTCTAAAGCAGTAAGTGAGTTTAACAGTATAATTGATGGAGAGTATACCCCTGAAGAGGTGAAAACAACGTTGCGTGAGAGTGTGAACAAAATCATGTAATCAAAAAAAGGAATTAGAAATGAATAATATGAAAACAATAATCGGTGCTTTAGTAATTGGTGTTCTAACCAACCCATTAACGGCACAACAAATAGATGTTCAGGTAGATACGAAGGCAATTGAAGCGAGTGTTGAAGAAATGGCGGAAATCGCAATAGAAAACGTTTTTGAAAGCTTCGACAAAGTGAAGTATAAGAACAAGGATAAAGGGAAGCTCCAAGAGCAAGCAACTCAAGAATTTGAAATACCACTTTCAAGACCTGGAGAAAGAGGTTTTCTAGATTTGGCATCGAGAAATGGAAGATTAACCGTAACAGGTTATGATGGACCAACTGTAAAAGTAAAGGTCATTAAGTATGGTAAAAAAGTCGAGCAGAAGAAATCAGAAAACGGTATGCGATTGATTAGCAATGGCGGTTTCAACTTCGATGCCTCAGAAAATAATAATAAGGTTAAAGTAGATAGCGATGGTTGGAATACAAGGGTTGATTTTGTTGTTCAGGTACCAAGAAACTTCGACTTAAAACTTGACGCTTACAACAATGGCTTTATTGTAGTAGAAGGTGTTACGGGAGAATTTGATATTGAAAGTTACAACGGACCTATAACAATGAAGGACGTTGGAGGAGCCGTTTCAGCATCGACGTACAATGGCTCTATTAAAATTGACTTTAATAAAGTGACACCTGACACACCGATGAGTTTTGAAACTTACAATGGTGATGTAGATATCTCAGTTCCTGGTGGTACCAAGTTTTCAGCAAGAATGAAAACAAACAGAGACATATTCACCGATTTTGAATCATTCGACTTATCTCAGCCAGAGCCGGTTACCAATAAGAATGGAAGCAGAGGGGGTTATAGTATCAAGTTTGAAAACTGGGTGCAAGGTGATCTAAATGGTGGTGGACCGAAAGTTACTATGAAGACAAGAAATGGTAATGTCTATATTCGAAAGAACTAATTAAAATTAACACGACTAATGAATCCTACGAGTGAAAATTCGTAGGATTTTTTTATTTTTGAATTCCTCAATCAAGCAACCTATGGTTGTACCATCACTTCGCTTTCTTATATTAATGACAATTAAGATATGATTTCTATGAAAAGAGGTTTTTCAATACTCGCTATTCTATTAATTACTGTAACGGCCCAAGCCCAAGATGCCAGCGCCAGATTAATGTCTATTCTTGAAAAATATGGTCAAGTACCAGCCTATAAGCTCAATGTGACTTATGAGTCAGTAAATGAAAGAATGGGTTTTAGCAATACGCAAAACGGCGTTCTTGTAGTTGAAGGAGATAAGTATATCATGACTTTTGGCCCTAATGAAACTTGGTTGAATGATGGTACAACAGAATACATCGGTACTAAAGAGGAAGACCATTCCCAGATTCTTTACTTCTGTGCAGGTCAGAATACAGAGTCCATTGTTGATTTTGGCGCGATAACAACATTTTTTACCAAAGATCATAAAGGAGTTATTGAAGGTTTAAATATTCGGTTAAGACCAAATAATGAAATGCCTTATGTTGAAGTCTTTGTTGAAACCAAAGACGGTAATCTTACTGCCATAACCGCTACGGACGATTTCGGTACGGCCCACAAATTTATCTTGTCAAATTTTAGTACAAACACAGCTGGCACTAAGTTCATAATCAATCCAAAAGAATATGAAGAGAAAATAGACGAACGAAAGGGGTGTAAGTAGTAAATATGCAACGCCTGCTTTATTGGAAAGCAGGCCATATGTTACTTTCTTTTCTTATCGACATTTAGATCAAAAACGTCATTTCTCTGATAGTGGCCGGTTACATCTAGTGCCATTTTTTCTTCAATACAACGGTTTAAATCTACCTCTGCTGTAAAAACACCCTCTTTATCCCAAATAGGCTCCATTACGTAATGACCATCAGGGCCAACTATGCAGCTACCTCCGTTTAGTAATAAGTGCTCAGGATGCTTTGCTAATTCTTCAGGAAGTGAAAGCTCTTCTGGAATATCTTTTACGCGCATTATTTGACCAACTCCCACGGCAAAACATCTTCCTTCAAAAGCATAAGATCGGGTTGCGATTTGCAGCATTTCGTGAACTTTTGGCCACACGGCTATGTGAATATCTTCACCAGAATTGTGCATTGTCTGTCGTGTTAATGGCATCCAGTGTTCCCAACAAATTAGACCACCAACGCGACCGAATTTCGTTTCAACAGATTTTAATCCAGCACCGTCACCTTGACCATATAATAGTCTTTCAGTATGCGTTGGCATTAATTTTCTATGGTGATTGGCTATTTCGCCATTGTCGCCCCAGGTAAGTAGACTATTATAAATAGTGCCGTTACCAGCTCCGGTAGCAACTTTTTCGTTGATACCCATGACAATGGTAAGACCAAGTTCTTTTGCCCATTTACCAATCTGAGCAACTTCAGCTCCTTTTACATCAAGGCTATTTTCATAGGTTTTGGCAAATACTGCTTTAGTTGGCCGAAAATCCCATTTGGCATATTCATCACAATAGTCAATCCAAGCAGGGTAACCTGTAAACCAAGTTTCTCCAAAACATACAAGATCGGCTCCTTGATTAGCTGCCTCCTTTAGTAGGCTTTCGACCTTTTCTAAAGACTTTTCAATGTCTAAATATTCAGGTGCGGATTGGACAACACCAATGGTCACTATCTTATTCATGATTCGATTATAATCAATCTTGAAGTTTATTAGAAATTACAATTGACTGTATGGTCAGCTTCTTACCATTATAGCCAAAATGGTAGAAGTTGATGCTAGCGCATCATCCTAATTAATGACCACGTTTTCATTGATGATTTTTGAAAGTTCAATGAGTTTATTCTCATTAAAGAGCTCGTCTATCGTCATTATGTCAATGTCTTCGTTCTCGGGTTTAAAATTGATGTAATCCTGGATAAGCATTCCATTAACCCTACGTGGGTTGATCGCTTCTCTAAACCGCATGCCACCCTCGTCAGTATGGTATAAATAAGCTAGATAGTCCATACTACTGTCTTCCTTGTCGAACCAATAAAGGAATACATCATCAAAGTCTTCACCGCCACCATCTTGAGCGAAAGTGACTTTTATTTCATGGTAAGCCCTGCCTTTAATTGAGGTTTCTCCTATGTATTCCTTAGTAACCGCTGGATCGTTAAGGCCAAAAGGAAGTCTGAAAAAGTATATAACAGAGTTTACAGAGCGGGTATAAGCCGCCCTTTTTTCATCCTCTATTTCCGGCTCCACACCATCGACAGTCCGGCGTAAAGTATCATTATTCATCCTATCAATAATGATTGCCCCTGTAGAATCAGTCTGAGTTCTGGTGTACTCATACATGCCATTGCTATTCTTATACGTATAATCAATATCACGGAAAGTGAGCGAAAAAGAAGCATCGTTCAGCGATCCCATTCTGTGAAAAGCTATGGATTGGTCTATTATACTTTGAGCCTGAGATTTTACTTCAGTAGCCGCTGTTTTCTCTTGTTTTGAGGTACAAGAGAAAGCCAAAAGAATAATGAGCATTAAATAGTAGTACTTAGGCATAGTGACGCTTTTGAATATTTACGATGGCTTAACAATTATATGGCCTTTAAAATTCCAAATTACTCAAACTGAAGGCATAAAAAAACCACCCCAACATCATCGGGGTGGCCAATAAACACACACAATACCAGAGGCTATGGAACCTCTAGATTTTCTTTAAGGAAAGCTTTACTGCTAAAGCGTTTCCAATACATTTCGAAGGAAATTTAAAAATCTGACACCGACAAATATTTCTGGCTAAATCATATAATTATACGATTATGTATAAAATGGTAGTGAAATAGTAATACTATCGAATTGGTATTTGTACATTTTGAACTTCATGCCCTACTACAAAAGCTAGGAGCAATACTTTCATTTGCTTCATTAGTTCAGCGTAATAAATGCTGTTTTGATTAATGAGCTTTCTCCAGATTCCGTCCAAGCCACTACCAGATTATTATCAATATTTGTGATGACCGGAAAACCACTTCCTCGAGATGAGTCGGTTTGCGCTATGGTTTTTCGATTTAACTCTTTTCCATCTTCATCGAATTCAGCAATTAAAATTGAAGCTAGTTCAGCGCTAGTCTCCATCCAGCTAATTATAATATGCCCGTTTTCTAACAGAGTAGTTCCAACGCGTCCATTGGTATTTCCTTCACTAAGAATGGTAGGTGCGCTAAAGCTGGCACCTGAATTTTTTGAAATGGCCATTTTTACCTGACCAAATCCCGCTGCTGCCGTGAACCATGCTATGGCAACATTGTCACCATTTGCCACCAAAGACGGGCCATTAACAGGGCAACCACTAATTTTCCAATTGTCATTGTAAACTGGGGCCGGTTCTGACCAAGCATCGTCAATAAGACGGCTAATGTATATGTCTCTGATCTCTTCATCCGATCTATTGCGATAGGCCACTATAGGTCCGCTAGCGGTTAAAGCAGTAGTCGTTTGACAACAATCGCAAGTTCTTGCATCCAGTTCCCAATCATTCAGCATGTCGCCATTATCATTAAAAATGCCAGCTCTTATCGTCATTGCCCCTGAACCTCCATGGCCTTCGTTATGTGCATCATGGTTCATCGCCTTGGTATTTCTTCCATCTAACCAGGTCAGAAAGTTGTCCTGATCATGAAGAGGAAGCATGCTTACGAAACCATGTTCTGCTGCTATGCTGTCCTTGTGTGGAGTGAAAGGTGTAGACCAAGAGATGCCTTGGTCTTTCGACTGAGAAACTTTTACGTCATAATCATAAGTTCCTTCGGCACGCTTTTCTAGCCAATGAGCAGATAAAGTACCGTTATTTTCAATGATTGACGGGAAATCGGCCCAATTGACGAACCAATTTTCTCCTTCACTTATGAGCTTTGGCTGGGTCCAAGAACCATCTTCAAGCATCGAAAATTTAAGCTGAGTATTCTTGACTTTTTTCTCTAACCAAGACATATATACCTGTCCTTTGTCAGATCTAAATAACCTTGGTGCTAAGGCATTTTCATCAGCAGGCGTATTAATTAGTTCAATGCTATACTGATCTTTTTGTGTGCCTTGGCATCCTAAAAGTAGTAGGGAGATAAAGAGGAGTAAGTACTGTCTCATATACTGTTACTTTAAAGTAAAAGTAACAAATGAGAAATGAACTAGGTCAGAAATTGAAAAAGTAAGGCTTTCAATAAGTCAAAACATCACCTTTTTCAAAGTCAGTTTCATCGATTGTATTGTTTTCACTGGTATCTCTATCCATGCTAATCTTCCAAATGCCAGCTACTTTCTTCAGCATAACATTGAATTTACCATAGAAGGACTTTGACTTACCGCCTTGATAACGTGTAATCTTATAGATACCGGTTTCATAGGCCGTATTGCCCTTTTGAATGCGATCGTAAAAACTAAAGTCAATCCTTTGTTTAAGGCGTTGAGAATTCCATCGGTTAAAGTTATCAAGGTTTTTATCCTTGTATTCTTGTCCATTTAAAAGTTCTTTTTGGTCTGCAAGTACCCGAACCACATCATCCGTATGGATTTGATTAAAAAGACTGGCATCTAAATCCTGATAGGCTTGCATAAAGTTGTACCAAACATCTTTATTGATGGCTTCCTTATCACCATTCTGTGCATACAAATTACTGGAAAGCACCAGTACTACTAAATAATAAATTACTCTCATTTTAATGACCTTTTGTTGAGAACGAGAGGTGGTTCACTTTCTTATGAACGCCTGAAACTTATCTACTAGCGCGTCTGAAGCAGTGATCCATTCGTCTGGTTCTTAAGCAGATCCGGATTATTAAAAAGTTCAATGGCCTGTCGATAAATTTCATTCGTCTCGTTGTAAATCATATAAAAAGCATCGTCATCGAAAATGTCACGAGCAATGCGCGCCTTTATTAAATAACTCAAAAGCTCTCTCGATTTATCAAATTGTTTTTTGTTGAATCGAATACCTTTTTTCACTCCAAGGGCTACAACTTCACGAAGCATGTCTGCAGATACTTTAAAGTTTTCGTTGTAGTCTTCAAACGACATTTCCTTCAATTCCGGATGATCATCACGATAATCTAAGGTGAATTCCCTCATGGCATTGCTGTTGACAAGTCTATTCACATAAATGCTGTTATCGGTAGTATCCAAGGCTACAAAGTAGTCAGGCATTATGCCTCCACCACCATAAACGGTTCGGCCTTTAAGGGTTTTATAAGCCAAATTCTCATCAAATTGAACACTATCCTTGACAAACAGCTCTCCCGAAGTGTAGCGATTATAATAATCGGCATCATAGCTCTTTTCACCATCATCATAAGGCTTTTGAATAGATCGACCGCTTGGGGTATAATACCTAGCGATGGTCATTCTTAATTCCGATCCATCCTTTAGGTCGAAGGGGAGTTGCACCAACCCTTTCCCGAAAGATCGCCTTCCGATCACTAAGGCACGATCGTTATCTTGCAAAGCACCTGCTACGATTTCCGATGCTGAGGCACTTCCTTCATTCACCAATACAACCAAGGCGCCATCTTTGAAAATTCCGTTCTCAGTGGATTTAGCCTCGCTGTCATATTTGACGCTTTGACCTTTTTGACTCACAATAAGTTCACCTTCATTTAAAAATTCATCAGACATTCGAATAGCAGCGCTCATATATCCGCCAGTATTATTCTGAAGGTCTAGAATAAGCTTCGTCATGCCTTGCGCCTTAAGTTCTTCAAGCGCCGCTTTAAATTCGTCATAAGTAGTTTCGGCAAAGCGATTGACTTTTATATAGCCCATCCCATCTTCAACCATATAACTGGCGTCTAAAGAATATTGTGGAATTGCGCCACGCTCTAATTCAATATCAAGTATTTCTTCTTCATTTCGTCTGACTACACCCACATTTACCCTCGAACCTCTCGGACCTCTCAGCATGTCGTATACCACACGATTATTCACGCCAATTCCCGCTATATTCTCTCCATCGACTGACACTATTTTATCACCTGCAATAATTCCCGCTTTCTCTGAAGGGCCACCAGGCAGAGGGTTAACAACATAAAGTGTGTCCCTTAGTAAGTTAAATTCTACCCCAATGCCATCATAAGTGGCACGCAGTTGTGAAGCACTCAATTCTCTATCTTTCGGTGGAATGTAGACAGTATGTGGATCTAGTTTATCCAACATGTTCTCAATAGACTCCTCAATAAGAGATTCTGTATCTACTGAATCAACATAGTCGTTTTCGATATACTCAAGAAGCTCTCTGAATTTTTGAATTGAACTCAGGTATTTCTTGTCTTGTTTTGGCTCGGCAAATTCTGACCCAATCACTATTCCTATAATAATAGCAATAGTTAATAGAATGGGAAGCCTTATGTGGTATGATGAGTTTTTATGTTCGTTCACTTTCGACCTTTAATTAATCCGTAAAAATATACATTTGGCGCGAAAACATGGATAAATGTCATAGTATGATTGTAACGGATGCTGTTTGTTTGTGTTCAATAATTTTACTTGTGGCTGTTGAGAATATTCTGAGCCAAAATTGTTAGTTTCGTTTATACCTCTTTTTTATGAATCATTTATTAAAAAGTACCATCACTGATCTTGTTTCAGAAAACCATGTAAGAGCTTCTGTGCTCTACTATTTTGGTGTGAAATTTTACGATTATAAGGAGGAAACTTTAGAAGACGTTTGTGCCAATCATGGCTTAGATGCTCAATCCGTTATTAAGAGCTTAGAGCTTGTGACTGATGAAAGTGCGGCCACTCAAAATCAGCTAAAGGCGTACCCACCAGAATTGGTTACTGAATACCTGAAACATGCGCATTATGTCTTCATCAAAAAACGACTGCCTTATATCGGCCAACTTATTGATGGAATAAAAGATGTGAATTTCCGCTATAAATCGTTGTCTAGTGACCTGAAATCAATTTTCCCAATGTTTGTGGAAGACTTTATTCATCATATTCATGAGGAAGAAGATACCATGTTTAGCTATGTCAATAGACTTAGTAAATTCATGGTAGATGAAAAGCCCTCTTCAGAGATATATTACTTAATGGAGAAATTCTCTGTTAAAGAATTCGCTTTGGAACACGAAGTGCATGAAAGTGAAATGGAAGGATTTAGAAAATTTACCAACAACTATCAATATTGTGAAGAGGCAGACCTGCACATTAAGGTACTATACACCGAATTGGAGAGATTTGAGAAAGATTTATTGATTCATGCTAAAATTGAAGATGAAATTCTTTTTCCTAAGGCACTTCAGCTCGAACGGCTAGCTAAATTGAAGTTTTACGACTTTTCTAAACTCAATTAATGGGTAGAATCTTAGCCATTGATTACGGAACCAAGCGTGTTGGTTTAGCGGTCACCGATCCCTTACAAATTATTGCATCAGCTTTAGACACTATTCACTCTAAGGATGTCATTGCTTTTCTTAAGAAATACGATGAGCAAGAGGGTGTTTCTGAGTTTGTACTTGGCTTTCCTAAAAAACTAGATGGTACGCCAACCAATGCAACTCCATTGGTACAACAATTTCATAGGCTACTTAAAAAACACTTTCCTGAAAAACCTGTTTATTTGCATGACGAAAGATATACTTCCAAAATGGCGCTTGATGCCATGATAGCAGGAGGTATGAAAAAGAAGGATAGAAGAGAAAAAGGGAACATTGACAAAGTCAGTGCAACAATTATTCTCCAATCCTACCTAGAAAGCAGATAAATATGATTTACCCCATTGTTGCCTTTGGCGATAACGTACTTAGAAAAGAAGCAGAAGACTACCCGAAAGATTCGGAAGACCTTACTACGCTAGTTGAAAACATGTTTGAAACCATGTACAATGCCAATGGTGTTGGTTTAGCAGCTCCACAAATAGGACTTTCACATCGTATTTTCGTTATCGATTCGACTCAGATGAATTCGGATGAAGAAAGTAATAAAGGAATTAAAAGAGCTTTTATTAACCCAGAGATCCTTGATGAATATGGCAATGAATGGAGCTTTGAAGAAGGCTGCTTAAGTATCCCAGATGTTCATGGTGAAATTTTGCGTCCAGAAAAACTGACGATTCACTATTACGATGAGTTATGGAACCCTCATGAAGAAGAATTTGATGATTTAACAGCCCGTGTGATCCAACATGAGTATGATCATTTAGACGGTGTGCTTTTTACAGATTACATCAAGGGATTGAAGAAACAAATGTTGAGGTCTAAATTAATTGGTATCTCTAAAGGAAATGTCAATGTGAAGTACCGAATGAAGTTTCCTATCAAGAAATAGTTATTGGCCTATGAAAAAGATAATACTCCTTTCCACCTTTACAATAAGCCTTTTATTGGCAGGTTGCCAGGCAAAAGTAAGTGATGCTACTGTCTCTGTTGTTTCTGCTAAAAGTGTAGAAAGACTAGAAAACCCATTCGTACATACCGCTTACTTTTGGTTCAAAGACTCAGCAACAGAAGAACAAATTGCTGACTTTAAAAAAGGAGCTGATCGTTTGGCAGAAATCGAAACCGTAAAATTCTTTCACGCAGGAGCTCCGGCACCTACTACAAGGGAGGTAATAGAAAATACTTATGACTATGCTGTAGTTTTTCATTTTAAGGACTTAGAAGCTCAAGAGTTCTATCAGCAAGCACCGATTCATTTACAAATGATCGAAGATCACTCCGATATCTGGGAGCGTGTAATGGTCACTGACATCAGCAATAACTAGCCAATTTTTATAGTCCATTTTGTAACTAATACTTTTTTTCAGAGTATTGTATTATATTAGTTTGACAAATAAGAGTGAAATAAGTTACGTTTATTTGTGACTGGAATATTATACTTTATGAAAGGAACACATCTAGGAGAATTCGAAGAGCTTGTTTTGCTCACCTGTGCCTTGTTGATAAACAGTGCTTATAGTGTAACAATAGGGGCCGAGATAGAAGAACAGACAGGTAGATCAATTACACTCTCAACAGTACATACAGCGCTTTATCGTTTAGAAAAGAAAGGGTACTTAGAATCTTATATGGGAGGAACAACCGGTGAACGAGGAGGTAGAAGAAAGCGATTGTATAGAATTACAGCTTCCGGTTTCGAAGTGCTTAGTCAAGCCAAAGAAATGAGAAACAGAATGTGGAAGATGATGCCAGATTATAAATTTTAATTTTTCTTATTAGTTCGACAAATAAGATGGAAATAAACAAAAACAAACCACCACGCTTGGTCGATCGCTTTTTAGAGTGGTACTGCTCTTCTAAATATTTAGAAGAAGTACAGGGCGATTTGCATGAATGGTTTGATAGAAGAGTAGCGCGGCAAGGAATACGAAAGGCGAGACTCTTTTACTTATATGATGTGATTGCCTATTTCAGGCTTTTTAGGTTAAAACGAATCAATGAAATGGAAAAAAACAACAACATGCTTTTGCTAAACTACTTGAAGGTTGCCGCCAGACAGTTTAAAAAAAATATATGGTATTCATCCCTTAATGCTGCAGGACTGACCATAGGGATTCTAAGTTCATTACTCATTTCACTTTATATTTTAGATGAATTGAGCTTTGATAAATTTCATGCAGATCATGAGAACATCTATCGACTAGTAAACCATAACCCTAAATCTGGAGATAAGTTCGATTCAGCACCGTCCCCTTGGAAAGTAAACATGGGCTCGGATTTCCCAGAAATAAAGGCGCATACCAGAATGGGCCAAGATGGGGTGCTGATTAGACAAGCGGGGCAAAACTTTTTGGAAAATGGGTTCTATTGGGCAGACGAGAACTTTATGAGTTTTTTCAGCTTCGAAGTGCTACAAGGAGATAGAAGTACCATGCTCGCCGAACCAAATAGCATCGTCATTACAGCATCGAAAGCATTGAGATACTTCGACAGGTTAGATGTAGTTGGAGAACAATTCCCAATTAAAGTATACGATGGTAATAAGGAGTTCTTAATGAAGGTGACAGGGGTAATTGAAGATATTCCTACCAATTCCCATATACAATTCGATTTTCTAGGTTCTATGTCCACAGCTAGAGAGATGTATGGGAAATTCGACAACTGGTGGGGTTTGAATTGGCTGCAAAGCTATGTTAAACTCGAGTCTGAAGCTGATTTAGCCACTGTTGAAGCAAAAGTGCCCGGCTTTTTTGAAAAATACCGAAGCAAAGGTTCTTCGGAATTCAATGGTATCATATTCCAGCCAATTGTTGATATACGACTAAATTCATCAGATATACATGGTAGAACCGAAAAGGGTAACAAAGATTATATCTACTTATTCGGCTTTGTTGCCATTATGATATTGTTAGCAGCATCTATCAACTATGTGAATCTAACTACTGCGAAATCTTCACTAAGAGGGAAGGAAGTTGGCATGCGAAAAGTTTTCGGTGGAACTAGAAGGCAAGTGGCTCGCCAGTTCTTTATAGAGTGTACATTTCAGGTTTCTATAGCGCTCCTTCTAGCGGTTAATTTGGCGCTATTAGTTTTGCCAATTTTTAATGATGTTGTTGAGAAGAATATGACAGCGGGAGATATCTTTCAAATACCAGTTCTCGCGGTTTTAGGATTTACCTTTTTAGGAATATTGGTCACCTCAGGATTGTATCCAGCCGTAGTAATGAATCGTTTCCGGCCAGTCGATGTTATTCGCGGTAATAAGTTAGGTGCGCTAGGCACTAAGTCATGGATTAGGAAGGTGCAAGTGCTTCTACAATTCTCGATAGCCGCCTTTTTGATTTCAAGTACACTTATAGTCGTTAATCAAATGAATCATATCAATCAATTTGATAAGGGGTTCAACGCGGATCAACTGATCTCTATACCTGTAGATGATCGTGGAATGCAAGACAAACTAATGGTAATAAAGGAGAGGATGAGTAAAATAGATGGAGTTAATATGATTTCAGCCTCTGGAGAAAGTTTACCTAGTGCTATGAACAATACTATGGGCTTTGCTTGGGATGGGAAATTGGATGAAGAAGCTTCCTTAATACATTTAGTTGCAATTGATTATGATTACTTAGAAACAATAGAGGCTAAGTTATTAATGGGAAGGGATCTCTCTAAACAGGTTGTTTCGGATTCCACTGTAGTGTGCTTGTTAAATGAATCTGCTTTTAAGAAAACGGGCTGGGAAAATTTAGAAGCCAAAAAAGTACAGTTGGATTCAGACGCTAGAATTGTGGCAGGCGTCATTGAAGATTTACATTATAACTCCCTTCATTCAGCTGTTGCACCTACTGCCTATGTGCTAATTCCTCCAGGTTCTAGGTCAAGTCCAGATAACTTGATTATCCGATTAGCTACCGATCAAGTAACGGGTGCCTTAGATGGTATTGATAAAATTTGGCGAGAATACAGTGACCAGCCGCTTGATTTTCAGTTTGTGGATCAATCCTTTGCCAGCCTTTATGGAGATGAAAGGAAGTTCGTTAGGGTGGTGATCGGGTTTTCGGTTATTGGAATTTTCTTAACAATTCTTGGCCTTGTCGGTCTTGTCTCGTTCATGGCTGAAAGGCACTCCAGAGAAATTAGTATCAGAAAAGTATTAGGCGCTACAATAGGGGAAATACTAGCAAGGTTTAGTACCCAATTTGTCTTAATTTTTCTTATCGCTATGGCGGTAGCACTTCCACTCAGTTATTTGGCTATGCAAGAATGGCTGCAAGGGTTTGCCTTTCCAATCAGTATTTCTTGGACAATTTTCTTAACCGCAGGCCTAATTTCCATCCTGATTACTTTGGTTAGTGTTGGAGGTCAAAGTTTTAAAGTTGCGTCTGCTAATCCAGTGAAATACTTGTCCGATCATTAGTCGTATCATGCCGAAAGGTCATGGATAAAATGTATCAATAGGGATTATGTCTTTGCCGAGAAGGCATAATCCCTATTTTTGTGGCTTCGTTCGTAAAATTTGAGCAGTTGATATGCAGCAAGTAGATGATTTCCTGAGTTTAATTGATAGTTATATTGGTAGTGCCGGTTGGTTTCCATTCGCTCTTTTGGGTGTGGGCCTTTTCTTTACCATCTATCTTAAATTTCCACAGATAAGATTTTTCGGTTTTGCCATAAAAGTGGTGAAAGGAAAATTTGATAGAAAAGATGATGAAGGAGATACATCACATTTTCAAGCACTTACTACCGCACTTTCTGGAACCGTAGGCACCGGTAATATCGCAGGTGTAGCATTAGCGCTCCATTTAGGAGGTCCAGCAGCCTTATTCTGGATGCTCGTGACAGCTGGAATTGGTATGTGCACCAAATTTGTCGAAGTAACACTGTCGCATAAGTATAGAGAGAAAGCAAAGGATGGTACAATGGCGGGCGGGCCGATGTACTATATGAAGAATGCTGACTTTATGCTTAGCGGTAAAAAAGTGAATATGAAATGGCTAGCAATAATCTTTGCCATAGCCACTGTTCTATCAGCTTTCGGAACGGGTAGTTTACCACAAATAAATAGTATTTCTACTTCTATTCAAGCCACTTTCGGCATAGAACTTTGGATTACAGGTGCTGTTCTTGCCGTACTTTTAGGTATTGTTATCATAGGAGGTATTAAGCGAATTGCTGCTATTACCGAGAAGTTAGTGCCTGCAATGGCCTTAATTTATTTCATAGGTTGTTTTGCAGTTATACTCGCGAACCTAGATAACCTCTTACCATCATTAGCAGCTATAGTAGGAGATATATTCACAGGATCTGCTGCGGCAGGTGGTTTCCTTGGCGGTACAATTTGGTATGCTTTCGATCGTGGTGTGAACAGAGGTTTATTCTCAAACGAAGCTGGTCAAGGTAGCGCACCAATTGCACACGCATCAGCGAAAGCACATGAGCCAGTATCTGAAGGAATGGTGGCCATCTTAGAGCCATTTATTGATACAATTATTATCTGTACCATTACAGGTTTAACACTACTTTCATCAGGCGTGTGGAATGAAAAGCATCAAAACGTTTTTCAGTCTGCAGATATGGAAATATTGGCAGGATCAAGTTTTACTGATGATAACGACGAAGGTGTGAAGCAATTGGCAGAACATATTGGAGGAGTCAATGAATTAGCGTTATTCAATGGTCCTTTAGATGTGAAGGCAGGAAAAATTACAACTGATGCGACCATTATTCATGCGAGATCTTTAGCAGAGGAAGTAATGGTAATGAATGATGTTAATGAGCCTTTTACCGGAATTATTCTAGTAGAAGATGGTAGACCTGTTGATTCTGATGAAACCTTTGAAGGCTTGTCATTAATACACAGTGCCCCATTAACGGCTGTAGCCTTTACAAAAGGATTCTTTGGAGACTATGGAAAGTACATCGTCTCTATTGGCCTGTTACTTTTCGCCTTTAGTACAGCTATTTCTTGGTCATATTACGGCGATAGAGCGATGACATTCCTCTGGGGTTCAGGATCCGTAAAGTATTTCAGAATCGTATATGTGGTTGCTTTTTTCTTGGCCTCATTTCAGGATACCACAATTATTTGGACACTGTCAGGCATTACAATCGCATTAATGACACTACCCAACTTAGTCGGTTTATTCTGGCTAAGAAAAGAAATGAAATCCACCATTTCCGATTATTGGAAAGGATTTAAGAAAGAGTTTCCGGATGTGAAAACACCAGAATAAAAAAAGCCCCTCGATTATTCGAGGGGCTTTTTTTATTAATTTTTTTCAACGGGGAAGTGCTTTTCTAAAAAATCGAAAACTAGATTTAAATGTTCTAAAGGCGCCGAATGATTCCCTTCAATGACTCTGTGCTCATAGTGATTATTAAATCCTTACTTCTTTTCCATCTTTAAGGAAATAGGTCCTCAGAATTCCCTTTTTAATAAAATAACTCTCGGTACAAACGCGATCGGCGCTCAAGACCATTTCGCCTTTTTCGAAAATAACAGGCTTTAAACGCTCGTCAAGTGCTGCCTTTAGCTCGTCAGAGAGTTTGATAAACTTCTCGAAATGTTCGAATATGTTATCGTCAAGCTTCAATTTGTTTCCTTTTATAATAAAGCGTATTCAACTGAAGTGATTGAAGATGATTTAATCATTCAATTTCTACATTGGAATGGAACCCAAATTAACACTTCTATCCATTAGAAACCCAAATCCTGGCTGTTCCTTCAAACTCTAATTCTGCTTGTTGGATGGCAAGTTGTTTTGAATCATGAGCAGTATCATTTAATACTACCAATCAGAATCACAATAGAATAAATAGAATTCAGGGTCTTCATCATATTTACATATGGCAAGTCTATTCAAATTTTCAAACCCTTTTGCATAATGAGTTGTAAAACCGGTTGGCACATAGGAATCATTTAAAATGATGGTAAGAAGAACCTTTGCGCCATCTATTTCGGTAGGTGCGTTCATTTGTCGTTATTTACTAGACTCAGCATATTCTAACTATTTGATATTCCAGAGATATCCTTGTTCAAAAAGTGAGTCTAGCTTTGAAGAACCGCCAAGCTGCTTTGAAAGTAGATTGATGGTCAGTTTCAGATTAGTTGTGTCACTTTCATAATAGTGATAGAGGTACTTCATAAAAGTACTCTGATTTCTATCAAATTCTGTGAATAGTACGTCTGAGAAAATTGAGTCCCCTAAAGTTACTGCTAAACCCAGTTTTCTCAAGCTCAATGAATTGCCTTTAGAATGGGAGTCCGGAATATCATATAATAAATACAGCGCCTCTAATGTATCTCCTGCTTGAAGTGCTAACCTGGACTGGTCTAAAGCCAGGTTAGCCTGTCGTCTTTCAGGTGAATGGGCAATGTATTTTGAGTTTAATTCAAGTACACTTTTAATTTTTTCACTATACCACAAGTTTTCAGAGTAATCGTAGTAATCGGTCAGTTTTGGACTGTTTTGAATGAATTCAATTCGATATTTAAAGAAATTGAAATACCCGTCATAAGTTAATAGTAATGTCAGTTCTGAATAATATTCGAAATGTTTTAGCCTTATTAATGAGACGTGCCCTTTTTCTGAATTTATGCGATGAACAATACTGAGGTTTCCAGATTTAATCGTCATTCTCAGATTATCATCGAAAATGTGATTCAAAACACTTCGTTGAGTTTTGTTAATTTTTTCAGAGACTCTTACCCTAAAGGCCGAGTAATCCCAGCTATTATTGATTATTGAAAATTCGAAATTGTTGATACTCCCAATTAATTCTTCTGAATAAGATTGAATTCTATTTTGTGCTTCATCTGTGAGCGCAACTTTGTTGGCCTTCTCTGAGTTTGTACAACTGGTTATTAAACAGATAAATAAAGAAGTGAATAGGTTGAGAGCGGCTATTTTCTTCATAAAAACCTAGAATTATTCAATACCAAGCACTTTCTGCGAAGCCGCAATTCCTGCTTTCAAGAAATCCATTACGATTTTAGATTGTTGCGCTGCAGATTTTGATTTTACAATTTCTGAAGCCTTCAGTACTGCGCCATTAAATGGTGCACTTATCCATTCACCAGAAGGTAAAGGAGGAAGGTTTTTGTATTCGTTGTCTCCTGCTTTTGACCAGGTGGTAATGTAGTAATAAGGCTCGTCGCTCGCTGGATCTGGAATTCCCATACCTATACTAAACGACTTAGTGGCATTACCTGCATCATCAAAAACCATCGGTATATATACCCCGTGATCGAAGTGATGAGGCCATGTTCTAACCGTAGAAGCCGTTTTATAAGCCTTTGCAAAATAAGCAAGCGCTAAGTCACTGTTTGCACGATGTTTTGCCGTCTCCGCGAAGCGTGTTGCGTTTTGAAATTGATATGGCGATCCGTTATCGGTTTCATGAGGTGGAATATCGTAGTGAATATCCATTTTCATTAAAGCAGCATCCTTGCCGAAGGAAGTCAACTGTTCTTTTACCCATACTAGTGCTTCTTCATTCGTTTTGCCATTGAGCGCAAATGTTGAAGCAGGCTCCATATTCGCGTTATAGACAATCAAGGTGAGGTCCTTTGATCGTATAGCAAACCTAAAATTACCATTGCGTTCTCTAATCCAATTACCTGCAAGTACTTCTTCGCGTGGCAGCCACCTTAGATTTGTGTGACTATCGTCAGGAACATTTTTCACGTAGTGTTTTCCTGCCATGGCGATGAATTGTACACCGCGGTGAATTTGCTCAATAGCTGGAGCTAAACTCTTTGGATCTTCGCTACTTAATAGTGACCAATTGGATTTAATTGAAGCAAGGCTCATAATTATCTACTTATCTCTTTGAGCTCTTTATTGTATTCAGTTTGGCATGTAGGGCAAACGTATCCCTGTCCATGTTTCTTCAATTGAATACCGCTCACATGATTTACGACAAATTCTTGTATAAAAGCATGTCGCGAAGCACTGTTGTTTACATCTATTTGTTTATC
Organism: Roseivirga sp.; assembly: GCF_049099775.1. Classification (GTDB taxonomy): domain Bacteria; phylum Bacteroidota; class Bacteroidia; order Cytophagales; family Cyclobacteriaceae; genus Roseivirga. Next base: position 762,231 of record NZ_JAGDZM010000007.1, read on the forward strand.
CTCCATTAGGTCAATCGCTCTGCCGCCATATTCTTGGCGACCCCAACAATTTGGACAAACACCTTCTGGTGTTGGAAGAGGGTTCTTTTTCCAATGAAACAGTCCCATGCTAGTCCTCTATCTTCACACCTTTCCAAAAGGCGACGTAGTTCTTAATGCCTTTGGCTAATTCTGAGGTTTCAGGGTAGTACCAAGCGGCATCAGGATTTTCGGAACCGTTAACTTCTACTGTATAGTAGCTAGCCATTCCTTTCCAAGGACAGTTGGACTGTGTATTACTTGGCTTATAGTATTCCTTATTGATAGAATCATGAGGGAAGTAATGATTTCCTTCTACTACTACCGTTTCGTTGCTTTCAGCGATTACTTCATCATTCCAAATTGCTTTCATCTTTGATTTGTTTAATAGTGACTAATAAACCGAACCCGCTCTGAGAACGTTCCATTAGATAAGTCCTACATCTGTCATAATCTCCAACATGGCTGGCCCATCGTGTTCCATAACACGTCTCATTGCATCTTCCAATTCTTCTTTCTTTTCTACTCTAATACCTAATGCGCCACAACTATTGGCATAATCGGAGAAGTTCGGGTTGTGTAGTTCAGTAGCCCAAACGTCAAATTCTCCAGCGCGCTGTTCTTTGGATATTTTTCCTAATTCGGAATTATTCAATAAGATCAATTTGATGGGCATGTTGTATTTAACAGCCGTTGTAATTTCAGCTAAATACTGACAGAAACCACCATCACCAGCTACCGCGATCACGGGTCTGGAGTCGCCGACAGCGGCCCAAGCACCCATAGCGGCAGGAAAGCCAAAACCGATAGACCCTAAATAGCCTGACATTAAGAATGTGTGTTGTCTAGTCTCGAAATAGCGACCTAAAGAATAGGCATTGTTTCCAACGTCGGCACATATCACGGCATTTTCTGGCGTCAGCTTATTCATGGCCTCGAAGACGGCAATTGAGCTTACCCCGTTTCCATGATCTTCTAATAATCTTTTGGCTTTTTCCGACTTCCAGATTGCCCATCGTTTGGCTACTTCCGCCCGTCTATCTACCGCATGAGTTTTGTCTGCGAGTCCTTTTTTTAGCAAGTCAACAGTTACTGAGATTTCACCCCAAACTGGTACGTCTATTTTGTGGAATTTACTCAAGGCTAGCGGATCGAAGTCTACTTGAATAGTTGGGATATGATCAGTAATACCCGTATGATTTGAGAAAGAAGCACCGAATACACAAAGCATGTCTGCTTCATTCATAAACCATGAGGCTATTGGAGTTCCGCTTCTTCCGAGTACACCACAGCCTAATGGGTGGTTATCTGCAATCTGACCTTTTGCCTTAAATGTGGTCATTACAGGGGCATTAATACTTTCTGCAAATTCTATAATCGCCGGCATATTAAATCTTGCACCATGACCAACAATGATCGCTGGTTTTTTTGATTTTTTAAATAAATCCAATGCCTCATCTAGACTTTCTTGCGGTGGTGCAATCTTAAGTGGAGTCATCCGACCATCTGGTGTTCCTGGAGCAGTATTTTCAGGGGCAGGAAGTTCTTGAACTTCATCAGGGAATGTTAAATGAGAAACATCTCTTTTTAGAATGGCATGCTTGATTGCAGTGCCCATGAGTTCGGCATGTTTACTCGAACTTTGGGTGGCATGATTGAATTCTGCAACGGCACCAAATGCTTTTACCAAGTCTACTTCCTGAAAGTTACCTGTTCCGATTACTTGCGTAGCTACTTGACCAGTTAAGGCCAGAATGGGTGCTCTATCTACTTTAGCGTCCCATAAACCTGTAAACATATTGGTAGAACCTGGTCCGGCTATAGCAAAACAAGCGGCTGGCTTTCCAGTGAGTTTTCCATAGGCAGATGCTGCAAAAGCCGCAGCGCCTTCATGTCTGATTCCATAAAAATTTAACTTGCCCTTTTCCTCTTGTCTGCGCATGGCATCAGCAAAACCAAGGTTAGAATGGCCAACCATGCCAAATACTTTTGTAACGCCCCAGTTGACCATCGTTTCAGCCATTAGGTCTGAGATAGTGGCTTCATGTGGCGCTTCTTCTTCAATGCCTACATACACGGCATCGTCTTCCACTTTAGTAAGAAATGTGGCTACGCCGTCGTCATAGCCCGGCGCTAAACCCGTACACGGGTGATAGTCCCAGCCATGCCATGGGCACCTAAGTAGACCGTTTTCAATACTCCCTTCTCCTAAAGGCCCGCCTTGGTGAGGACATCGGTTGTCGAGTGCCGAAAACTTGCCTTCAAAATGAGTTAAACATACCACTTGGTGTTCTGCGTTGGCCGACATTACCCGACCTTCTGGAAGATCATTAACGTTTTCGAGCACTTTGTGCCATTTCATTTTTTTAGCCATGGTTCAGTCTTTATGGATACTGTTTAAAAATTGGTTGCGTTTAATGCGTACGGCGCGCATTGAAAAAGTAATGAGAAGCAATGAGGCGATCACGAGTGCCGCTATCCCAATTACCAATAATAATTGGTGAAGCGTGCCATCGTGCATCTCCGTTCGAAGCTTAAAAATGCCTTCGATAAGTCCGGCAACAGCAAAAACTGCTGCACTGATGTAAAGACAAACCATCGCTACGTTGAGTAGCGACATTTGCGAAATTTTCTTCTCTATGAGTGTCGGTTTACAATCTTGCCGCTCGAGCAAATTGTTGATTTCGGTACTAATGGCAGTAGCGAGATTGGAGGTAGACATGATCATCATGCCGATTCCGGGTAAAAGTGTTAAAGGAATTACCCAGTTGTCCATTAGTTAAGTCGTTGAATTTGCGAAGGGTCTATGTAGATAATATTCCACTCATTGTGTTTTTCTACTTTACCTTGAATATTGACTCCCTCTGCTACAAAATCGAGAATTTCATTATTGATATCTTCCCCATTCACTCCTTTAATAATGTAATATTCTGCTAACTGCTGTTCAGTTTGAACAACATAAACGGGAGGAATTCCACCAGCGATGCAGAGACTGGCACATGATTTATGAGGTTTGTTTTGTGCGGGCTTCATAGAACCGAAATAACATTTTGGGTCAACAATTTCCCCCATTAAAGAAACCGAAGTTGAATTAGATGTAATGGCTTCGTATCGAGTAGAATTATTTAGTGGTTGGTGATTCAATAAAGCTTTGTCTTTTTCAGTTAATTCCAGAAGGGTAAAACCGTCTTGATAAACTAATGTGCCTCTAATGGTGACTTCAAAATCACTAATATTGCCGCCAGTTTTTTCTTGCATCTTCTCGACTGAACTTCTCGCTCCGAACTTACCAAAGTCAATCAGCATGATATTTTTCCCTACTTTGCCTGCGTCATCCGCTAGCACGCGGATGTGCGGCACAGGTTCCATCTGAATAACTCCCTTTAATTCGGTCAGTTCACCATACTCGTAAGTACCATTATTGATATGATCGTGAGAAGTTGATAGAAAAAAGGATACTGAACCCATAACTACAAAAAGTAGGAGCACGAACACCATCACAAATCGGGCGATCCGCTTGGGTGCTTTTGGTAAGTAACCGATGTAGAATTCGTCTTTCATAACTTAAGCTTCAAATATTATCGGTTCTAAGGCAGTTCCTTCAGGTTGAGGTGTCGGGTCAACAAATACTTTTTCACCATCAAGTCTTAGCAAGTAAGTGGAAACTTTCTCAGTGAAAGGTGGGGGAGAAGTACCATTGTGTGGCTCGTATTGATAGCCATGCCAAGGACAAGTGACACAACCGTCAATTACTTTACCTTCACCAAGCGGTCCGTTCTGATGTTTACAGATATTATTAATGGCCGATAACTTACCATCGTACTTAAAAATGGCAATGTTCTCTCCGTTTAGGGTGATCACCTTGGCACAATCATCTTTAATATCATCTAAATTACAGGCGTAATAGTATCCTTGTGACGTTAAATGCAGTCCACGGCCCGATCTGATGGAAGAGGCAAAGTGTAAAGCAATAATCACCATAAGTCCCATCATTAAAGCGCCATAAATAAAGGGTGATGACTCTAATTGCACAACGCCTAACATGACATGCATAATGATCAGTGCATAGGCTAAATAAACCATCATGTGGAGGGCTTTCCATACTTTAGGGCTTAAGTTTTTTAGCCAGAAATCATGACTCGTTGCTGCCATCAAAAAGAAGATGATCAGTGCGAAAAAGCCTAATACTTGAAATGGGAATTCAACTAAACTATTGTAGCTACCATTAGAAGTAAACAGGGAAATCAAAGGGTTTTTACTACCCAATGAATGGAATTGTAGTATGCTGAAAATACCATGAACCAACGCCACAAAAAACATGGTTACTCCTAAGTGTCTTCTGTTGTATAAAAGTGGCAGGAACTTAGAATTTAAACGTGCCAAGGGCCCAATGCCTAGAATGACATGCAAGAGCAACAAGGCCAAGGTAGCTGTAGCCCTAATGATCATGGTTTCGGCGGTGAGTTCTGGGTTGAACAAACCAGTAAAAACAACGTATAGCGCTAGGTAGCCTAGAACGAAAACAAAGAGGATTGTATCATAAATCTTCTTTTGCTTATTCCATAATATGCCGGCATAGTTTACACTCATTCTTCTATAAATCTTTCTTCGTGAAAAATTTTGTCATTCAGCTCATCATAAAAGAATAAGGTAAATGAACCGTTCACCATATCGGTTGGAATTTGGTAGTTGTAATCCCCCATTTGGCTCAGCTGTCCTATCAGTATCGAACTAGTTGTCTTTTCTCCTGACGGGTCTAAATAAAGAGTTGTGAAGGCAGACTTAATAGGCTGTTTGACCACAATTTTAAAGTTAGTAAGAGAGTCGATGGTTTTAGTAGTAACCTGAATCGCATGATAGTAATCTGAATGATTGTAATCACCACAACTAGTAATACTTCCTGGACAAGAATGTCTCGGAATATCGGCGATTACATTATTCGGAATGCCTTCAATGGCCTCAAGGCAAAGCAGCGGTAAGGCTATGCCCATCACCATCCAAATATAGCGGTGCCGCTTTCTCAATTTCACATTCATGATGGTTCTCCTTTCTTTACTTTATTCAATAGAATTGGCCAGAGTGCCACTGTACCCGGAAGTATCAGTATTTTCATAAATACAGGTGCGTCTTTAACGCCACCATCTATTTTATGGACTCCCGTTTTTATAAAAGGAATGTAAAAGATGAGGCCAATTAGAATATATAGGCCTAAAACGATCAATAATATGCTAGCAAGTGTTTCAGTCATTCATTTCACCAGCCTCTGCAGCTGCTATTTTCTTTTCTAATTCTCTTTCTCGGTAAACCGCTTGCTCAACCGCATCAGAGACCACATGCGCTAGAGAAGTGTCAAGCGCTGAAGGAATTACCATTTCCTTGGTTGGTGTTTCAACATATCTGGCAATGGCATAAGCGGCAGCTAGTTTCATTTCGGTACTAATAGTAGCGGCTCTGGCGGCTAAGGCACCTTTGAAAATACCAGGGAAGGCCAGTACGTTATTGATTTGGTTAGGGTAATCGCTTCTGCCGGTACCTACAATTGAGGCGCCAGCTAAAAAACATTCTTCCGGTAGTATTTCTGGTGTTGGGTTGGCCATGGCAAAAATCACTGGATCTGGCGCCATGTTCTTAATATCCTCTTGAGTAAGCAAATTGCCTTTGCTGACACCAACAAAAACATCGGCATCTTTTATTACCTCATGGATATCGCCTTTTACATCATCAAAGTTCGAATATTTAAGGAGTTCGGTTTTTGCCTTATTTAAATCGTGACGGAATCTATGAATAGCGCCTTTGCTATCGCAAACAATCAATTGTTTTACCGAAACGCATAATTCAGAATCAATATCAAAACACCTTAATAGCTTAGCAATGGCAATACCAGCAGCACCTGCGCCATTAATGACCACTTTCATGTCGCTGAGCTTCATGTTCTTCACCTTGGCAGCATTAACAAGGGCAGCTAGCGTTACAATAGCCGTTCCATGCTGATCGTCGTGAAAAACCGGGATACCAAGCCCTTGAAGTTTTTCCTCAATTTCGAAGCTTTCTGGGGCTTTGATGTCTTCTAGGTTGATGCCACCAAAAGAAGGGGCAATTCGCGTGATGGTTTCAATGATGTGTCTAGTATTGGTACTTTCTATGCAAATGGGCACGGCATTAATACCAGCAAATTTTTTAAAGAGCATGGCTTTCCCCTCCATTACCGGAAGTGAAGCTAAAGGTCCAATATCTCCCAAGCCCAAAACAGCTGTACCATTGGTGACAACGGCAATGGTATTGCCTTTCATGGTTAGGTCGTACGCTCTTTCCGGCTCTTTCTCAATTTCTAAACAGGGCTGAGCTACGCCCGGTGAATAGACTAAAGACAAAGTGTCTGTACTGTCTACAGCAATTTTATTGGTGACTTCAATTTTACCCTGCATTTCTTCGTGCAAGGCAACCGATCGCTTATATATATCGTCCATTAATTTTTTTGCTTAAGGATTTACCCCGGCATATGGGATTCCTGTCAATTTATGGATATCCCAATTGAAAGTACTTAGGTCTGAAGCATTAAATTTTGTAAAATCATCGTGCCCGCAAGACCTGGCTACTACTTTCATTAAATCGTTGGTTGCATTGAAGTAATTGTTCAATTGTTTCGCAGAAGATTGAATGATTAGCCGCTGTCTTAAATTCTCTTTTTGAGTGGCAATTCCAACAGGGCAGTTATTCGTATTACATGCCCGCATTCCTAAACAACCGATCGCTTGAAGGGCAGAATTCGAAACAGCAATGGCATCGGCGCCCATCATCATGGCTTTGGCAAAATCTTCAGCTACTCTTAAACCTCCGGTAATTACTAGACTTACGCCGTGCGCTTTTCTATTGTCTAGATGCTTTCGCGCTCGAGCAAGTGCAGGAATAGTCGGTACATTAATATTATCTCTAAGAATAGTCGGCGCTGCACCGGTTCCACCTCCGCGACCGTCTAAAATGATATAGTCAACCCCAACTTCTAAGGCAAAGTCAATATCCTCTTCAAGTCGTGCGGCAGAAATTTTAAATCCTACAGGAATTCCGCCAGTTACTTCTCTTACTTTTTCAGTAAAATCTTTAAAGTCCTGAACACCATGGAAATCTGGAAAAGTTGCTGGAGAAATAGCAGATTCTCCTTCGTTGAGGCCTCTTACTTCGGCAATTTCTTTTGAAACTTTATGTCCTGGTAAATGACCTCCAGTACCAGTTTTTGCACCCTGACCTCCTTTGAAATGGAAGGCTTGTACTTTCTTTAGTTTATCCCAAGAGAATCCGAATTGTGCCGAGGCCAATTCATAAAAGTATCTGGTATTGCTTTCTTGTTCGTCAGGCAACATGCCGCCTTCACCAGAGCAAATTCCAGTCCCTGCCATTTCCGCTCCTTTTGCGAGTGCCACTTTAGCCTCTCTTGAAAGCGCACCAAAGGACATGTCAGAAACAAAAATGGGGATGTCTAATTCTAGTGGTTTTTTAGCGTTTGGACCAATAATGGTTTTTGATCCAACGGATTCTTCATCTAGCAAAGGTCTTCTTGATAATTGGGCAGGTAAGAACTGAATGTCTTCCCATTTTGGAAGCGTTGTTCTGTCTACACCCATTGCTTCTGTAGGGCCGTGATGCCCCCAGTTTTTTAAGCCATTTTGTGCTAATTCTTTAATATATCGCGTATAAGGTTCGGTAGCTTCTGGGTGCGTATCTGCATAAGCCCCTAAATATTGATCTCTATTAAAAGGCGCTGGGTTAGCTACCTCAAACTCAGCAATCTCGCTTTCGTCAACTATTACTTCGTCATCTTTTACAACTGCCGTGAATTTGTTAAGCACTTCGCTATTGTTGTACTCGCTCACGCCTGTGTCTATTCTATAGTCCCAGTTATGTAAACCGCAAATTAAATTATCGCCATCTACATGACCATCAGAAAGTAAGGCGCCTCGGTGGAGGCATCGTCCATATAGCACTGATACTTCATCTCCATATCGGATTACTACGAGATCAGTTTTTGAAACAAGGGCATGCGTGGGTTGTCTTTCAACTAGCGCCGAAAAAGTGGCGACTACGGTTGGCTTCTGCATAAAAAAATAGTCTATGTTTAACTAAAGCTAAGTAATTCATTCTCAAAATGAAATGCTGTAGTTTAAATGACAATACCAGAAGGATAATTACTTAATTGGTTTTGCAGCTAGTTCGTTTTTACGAATGAAATACAGATAGTCTGCCAATAAGAAGGCACCAATACCTGAGAATATATGCCATAAGAAATGTGTGCCAAATGCGACAGTATCTGTAAAATCTTTGTCTACCTGCCTAAAATAAATGGCTAGAACAAAACAGAGGGCTCCTAATACTATGTCCCAAGATTTCTTGAATTCGTACTTTCTGAGGATTAGGAAGACGGGTATTAAGAAAGCAGCACCACTAATCATATAGGAAGTATTAATGCCCCCTTGCCCGGGTATAAGATCGATAACCCCAAAACGGAGTAAAAAGATCGGGATGATTACCGCTATACTCATCCACCACTTTGGCAATACCCTTGACCAAAAATAGATGGTGATCATTAGGGTGAGGATTAGTGCAGGTAAAAAATCCATCAACAGGAAGATGCGCGAAGTTCTAAGGCCGTGAAAGAGCGTACTTCCTATACCATTTAGAAATAAGAAGGGGATACAGGCTAATAGAAAACCGTATTGCTTCGGGCGCTTTCGGATTTTCCATAGAAAGTAAATGGCAGGTGCAGCAATGGCCAAGGAAGAGAATGCATTCCATGGTTCAACGATAAGGTTATCGGTGATGTGCGTTTCAGCGTACCAAGGCCCGCCATCCGTAATTTGATCTGGTCCAAAAATCATTCTGCTATCTAACTATCAAAGACCATGCAGAGTTGCAGTAATTTGGCCTTTTTTCAAAAACTACTGTTTTATAAGAATAAGGATGATTTTTTATTCAAAAAGAGCAATAAAGTAAATGGCCCTTAGACTTTTGTCAATAGGGCCATTTTAAGCTCATATCAGTGGTTTTAACTAAATTATCATCAATAGTACTTATACTCTAAACCAACAAACTACTGATATGGAAGAGTGAGCTTACGGTCTATAAATCAGTATGTTGATGAAAATTGTTTCGAGTTTCGAAGAAAATTCAAAGAGTAGTGTGTTTAGCCTTCTATTCTTGGTTTCGCAATGTTGAAATTTTCTGAAGAAGTTGAGTATGTTTAGTTCTCGTTAATCTTTTCTATGCATTTCTGTAGGGCAGTCTTAAGGCTACTTAAAAGTATTGTTTTCCCACTTTCTGCTTCGAGTTTAAGCGTTAGAATATTCCATAGCTCTAAACTAGTGGCTACCTCTTCTAAATCATTGACAGGGCCGCCAATAATAAAACGTTCACTATATATTGGAAGCGATGTTCGGGAATAATTCAAATGTTTGATGATATAGGGTTCAATGGTATTGAGGTATTGATCGACAATAACTTCGTCGAATGTTTCTAAGTAGTTAATGGCTTGTTCAAGTTCAGCGAGGTTTGTTTTTAGCTCAAAATCAGAAATGTCATTGAAAAGTGCACCGTCCTTAAATTCATTGAATACGGGTAGCGACAATCTTGCCTGCCAAGCCGTTCCTACCGCGCCGATGTGGTTTCCCAATGTATCCAAATAGTGAGGTGGCTTTTGGTCTATTACGTTTAAGGAACGTTCTAATTTCTCAATTAGAAATTCATTGTTGGGTAAAAGGTTATTTTCGATTTGCTCCAATACTAAATGAAACTCTTTGGCCATGTTAGCATAGAACTTTTTATAAGTCTGTGCTTTTTTTCGGTCGTCATTCCAGTCACTTATGGCTAGTGCAATTAGAATCCCAAATACAACGAGGAAGATTTCACCAAAGGCGTATTTGAAGTATTTTGAAGAATTGTTTCTTCTGAATTTGCGGAGGAAATTAAACATTAGTCTTTCTTTTTGAAAAGGGTTTTAGATCTATCGAATACTTCGGTCAAACTTAAAGTCATATCAGCATTAAGTTTTAGGTCATAAACCGGATTAAAATAGAAAGCACTGTCTCCCAAATACCTCAATTCTTCTACATAGAATTGCTCTTGATTGGCACGATATTCTTCGGGAAATTCCTCGAATGTCCTATTGATCAGTTTGTTGTCTTTTAAAATGATTTTTATGATGTTCTGGTCACTGTCCAAAAAATCACCTGACAAGACTTGACTTAGTTCAAGAGGAACGCGCTTAAATATTTCAGTATCTTTATTTTCAATTCCCATTTTATCATTTAGATCGTCAATTGACTGAAAAGAGAGGTCTACAAACCATCTAGTATAAATGACAAGGTTAAAATACATTTCACGATACACTGCCATGTAATTTCTATACTTGGGGTTCCGCATATAATAGGAATACTCAGCGTCAGGAGTTATTAGAGTAAGGCTTCCTTGGGCATACCAATCGAAATTTTCGTACTTATATTTTTTATGCTCTTCTAATACTTCAAGTAAACCATCCATAAATGTTTCAATTCCTCCTGCGGCATCTTGATAAAGAATAATGAGTTGTTCCACCTCTTCTGCATAAGAATCTTGTATTTCATCCGTATGATCCATTAAAAGTTGAAAGCCACGATTATGGATTTGAAAAGGAATATAGGTCCTGATTAAATCAATGAATTCCGCGCTATCAAGATTTTGGCTAGAGGCTATGCTAAAATCTGATTGAAGAAATACATCAATCAATGAATCCTTTTCATGGAACTCATTTTCAAGCGCATTAAAGGTCTGAATATCTAATTTGAGTTCCTCTATGATTTGACTGAGTATGGTCTCCGTTCTTTGCCTTTTTTTACGGTTTTCATTCCAATTGCTAATGCTCAAAGCAATCAAAATCCCGATGACAACAAGTATGATCTCACCAAAGGCGTATTTGAAGTATTTTGAAGAATTGTTTCTTCTGAATTTGCGGAGGAAATTAAACATTAGTTTTGGCTGAAAATGTCTCCTAAACTAATGATTTTCTGATAAGTAAGAAGCAGGCGGCATTTCGAAATGCCAGAAATCATTAGTGTTTAGAAATAACGACTCTATGTATAAATCGGGCAAAATCTTTCCCCCAAACTTGATAGGTGAGTTTTGCCGGATGTACTCCATCACTAAAGAAGGATGATTTGTCTTCTTTTACGTTATATCGCTTAGACCAAACTTCCAAGTCCATTTTCTCCGATGAAAAATAAACCCCATCATTTTGAGCCACAACTTCAGTCAGCACATCTCCTAGAATCTCTACTAAGCCACCCACCACAAACCTAATGGCGGGGGTAAAAGCCGGAAATTCTTTAATGATGGGCATATTCATAAAAACGATTGGTGTGTGAGGAAACCGAATTCTTAGGTTGTCGATGAGCAGTTGAATGTCTTTTTTCCATTTCTTAGGGCTATTCAGCGTAAACGCATCATTTCCACCTAAGCTGATAGCTATAATATCAGGTGTCTCATCGATTTTTGGGACTAGCTTTTGGTTAAGTGTTTTAGCCGTATATCCACTTTTAGCATAGACTTTCCACTCTATGTTGGCTTTTAATAGTTGAGATAACTCACTGGAAATGGCTCCCGGCAAGCCTTCTTCTTGCGTGTTAACACCAACACCGGCCATCGTGCTTTCTCCAAGGCATAGCAAACGAATTGTTTGATCAGAAGGATAGTTTACGCGTCCAGAATTCCCCTTGGCCTCAGGTAGTCGAGGTATATTTTTCTTGATCCGTTTCCCTTGATAATACATCAGGGGAAGCAGAGGAACAGCCAGAATGACCCCAAATACATACCGTGCATTCATATTGTGCGCTTAACCTTGGAAAAATAAGTTTTAAGAGGCTGATAACAAACACGAAGCACAGATTTGTCTTTGGAAAAACACCAATTATAAAAAAAGAGATTGGGGTTATGCCTTGAACCTTAACTTAGGGCTATTGAAACCTTTATTCTTATGAAAGCCAACTTAATAATCATCATTTGCCTGCTCACATGTTTTACTGCATTTGGGCAGAAAAAAATACTCGATCATCCTGATTTCGAAATCTGGAATACTATTCAAGGCCAACGAATTTCTCGTAATGGCGAATTGATTATTTACTCTCTAGAGAAGGGTGAAGCAGATAATCATTTTAAAATAAAGGATAGTAATGGCGAACTACTTTTTTCACATGAGAGAAGTGAGAATGGACGTTTTGACTTTAATTCTGACTATGTGTTTTTTACGATCAAGCCTTGGCAAGCCGATGTAAAGGAATTGAAACGTCAGAAAACCAAAAGGGACGATATGCCTACCGATACCTTAGCGATTTATAACGTGAATGATAAGAGTTTGCTGAAAATACCTCATGTGAGAGGGTATAAAACACCAGCGAAATGGGGAGGTTATTTGGCCTATCAACTAACAGCCAATGCGGTAAAAGGAGGCGATAAAGACAAAAAAGCGAGTAGTAAAAATGGCTATCATGTGGTGTTGAGAGACTTAAGGTCCGGCAAACAAGATACTCTGAAGTATGTGAACGATTATAAGTTTGCCAATGAAGGCAAAAGGCTAACCTTTATAACCACTGGGGTTAGTACAATTCAGAGCCCAGGCGTATACATAAATGAACTGGATGCTTCAGCACCAAAACCAGTATTTACAGCTAAAAAAGCGAAGTATTCTAAACTGACCATCAGTAATTCTGGAGAGAAATTAGCCTTTGTAGCTGACTTGGATACAACAAAAGCTTTAGTAAGACCCAATGCACTTTACAGTTGGAAAGAAGGTATGGATCAGGCCGAAAAGGTTGTCGACCAGACCTCTGCGCCAAAGGGATATCGTGTTTCTTCAGATGGAAATATTAGCTACTCTGAAGATGAAACAAAACTATTCTTCGGTTTGGCAACACCGCCAATTATTCAAGATACCTCTCTAATAGACGAGGAAATAGTTAATGTAGAAGTTTGGACTTATGACGAACCTAGGCTTTATACGGTTCAGGAATTACAAGTAGAAAACGATAAGCGAAAGTCTTATTTAACAGCCATACATTTAAATGAAAACAATAAGCTTGTCCAGTTAGCAACAACTGAATATCCGAATGCTAGCTTAGGAAATGAAGGAAATGCAAATCTGGCCCTAGTAAATACCTCATTACCATATCAACTACAAAGTCAATGGCAGGGAGGGACTTACAGAGACTACACACTCGTAAATGTATCTACTGGGGAGGCAAAAGTGGCCTTAAAAGAGATTAGAGGTGGTATTAGTTTTAGTCCAGCAGGAAAGTATGCATTTGGTTATAGTTCGGCGGATAGTACTTGGTTTACTTATAATGTTACGACAGGGAAAAGACAGGATCTGACAAGTGGTAAAGTCTTCTATAATGAATTGAATGACTCTCCAAACTTCCCGAGTTCATATGGTTCAGCCGGATGGACAGAAAATGATGAACGTTTCTTGGTTTACGATCGGTACGACATCTGGTCATTCAACCCTGAAAATGGTCAAGGTGAAAGGTTAACCAAAGGTCGTGAAACAGGTATTACTTACCGATACGTACGTTTGGACAACGAAGCCCGTGCTATTGACCCTAAGGGAAAATGGTTGCTGACCACTTTCAACGACACTAATAAACATAGCGGCTACTATTCTTATAATGCTCGAAATGGTCGCGGAAGCCAATTGTTAACAGGCCCGTTTAGCTATGGCCGACCTGTAAAGGCGCAAGACGACGATCATGTAATGTTTACTAAACAGTCTTTTGAGGCGTTTCCTAATATTCACTATTCCGACCTTAGTTTTAAATCATCTAAACAAATTTCAGATGCCAATCCTCAACAGGTCGAGTATAACTGGGGTACGGCTGAATTGGTTCAATGGACGTCTTTAGACGGAGAATTGCTTTCTGGCATGCTGATAAAACCAGAGAATTTCGATCCGAACAAGAAGTACCCAATGATTGTGAATTTCTACGAAAAGAGTTCTAATGGCTTGTACTCCCACCGCCCACCAGCAGCTGGCAGATCTACAATTAGCTACAGTTTTTATACTAGCCGAGGGTATGTGATTTTTAATCCAGACGTTAATTATCGCATCGGTTATCCAGGAGAAAGCGCCTTGAATAGTGTCATTCCAGGTGTTACTGCACTTGTAGAAAAAGGCTTTATCGATAAGGATAATATTGGTGTACAAGGACACAGCTGGGGAGGTTATCAGATCGCTTATTTGGTAACTAAAACTGATATTTTTAAAGCGGCCGAAGCTGGAGCTCCAGTACCTAACATGATCAGTGCCTATGGCGGAATCCGTTGGTGGACAGGCCTAAGCCGTCAGTTTCAGTATGAACATACACAAAGTAGAATTGGCGGCACGCCGTGGGAATACCCTGCACGGTTTATAGAGAATTCTCCAATCTTCAATATGGATAAGGTTAATACACCTTTACTCATTATGCACAATGATGCTGACGGTCATGTGCCGTGGTATCAAGGGATTGAAATGTTCACGGCCTTAAGAAGATTAGGCAAGCCTTCTTGGTTTTTGAACTATAATGGAGAACCACACTGGCCACTTAAAAGACAAAACCGACTTGACTTTAATATCCGAATGGCCCAGTTTTTTGATTATTACTTAAAAGGAGCACCAAAGCCAGTTTGGATGGAAAGAGGAGTACCAGCGATAGAAAAAGGAATTAATCAGGGCTTGGAACTTACTGATCATAAATAAACGGTAGAAATTTTATGCAAATCAACTCCAAGTTGCCTAACGTCGGCACTACCATTTTTTCGATCATGTCGAAAATGGCCAATGACTATAATGCTATCAACCTAGCACAAGGTTTTCCGGATTTCCCTGTTTCTCCAGAACTTATTAATCGGGTTCACTATTATATGCAACAAGGTTTTAATCAATATGCACCAATGCCGGGGGTGCCTGTGCTTAGAAAGGCTATTGCCGATAAGACCGAGAGGTGCTATGGCTGGCGACCAAATGAAGATCAGGAAATTACGGTGACTTGTGGGGCAATTGAGGCTATTAATAGTACCATAAACGCTTTAATTCATGCTGATGATGAAGTTATCATTATGGATCCTGCTTATGATGCATATGAGCCTATTGTCAATTTACAAGGTGCCAAGGCGATCGGTGTGCCATTGAGAAAAGAGGATTATAGCATAGATTGGGACGAGGTGCGAAAGAAGATCACAAATCGAACGAAGATGATCATGATCAATTCGCCGCACAACCCAAGTGGGGCTATAATTTCTGAGGATGATTTAAGGAACCTAGAAAGCCTGACCGCGGGTACGGATATTTTCATTTTGTCTGATGAAGTATATGAGCATATCGTTTTTGACGGTGAATTGCATCAGTCTGTATTGCGTTCAGAGGCACTCAGAAGCAGGAGTATAGTAACTTCTTCATTCGGAAAGACCTTTCACGCCACAGGTTGGCGGATGGGATATCTTATTGCACCTTCTGAAATTATAGTCGAGGTTAGAAAGGTGCATCAATACAATACTTTTACCATTCACACAGCCACGCAGTATGCCATTGCCGATTATCTATCGAATGCTTCGAATTATGAATCTGTTGCCCCGATGTATCAGCAAAAAAGAGACTTCTTTTTGAATAAAATGGCGAGCTCTAATTTCAAACCTATTCCGGCTAAGGGGACTTACTTCCAATTGATGAATTATAAGGCTATTAGCGATAAAGGGGATGTTGAATTTGCTGAATGGATGACAAAAGAAATTGGCGTAGCCACTATTCCTATGTCCGTCTTTTATCAAGACAAACAGGACAATAAAGTGCTTCGTTTTTGCTTCGCGAAAGGAGAGGAAACGCTCGCTGCAGCTGCCAAAAAGCTTTGTAAGCTTTAACGTGTATTAGCATTCCTTACTTTTCTTTGCACGTCCAAAGAAAAGTAACAAAAGAAAAGATCGCCACCGTCAAAACCATCGAGGTGGCTTTTTTGGTGATTAAAAGCAGTTTTTAGTCGATGGTCACGCTGACCGTGGACGCCTGCCCTCCGAGATGGATAGGTTTACATTTAATTTTTACTTTGCGTTTCACGAATGAGCTTCTAATATTGCTGTGTGCAAAATCAAGACCTAAGACTTACTTTGATACAATCCGATATCTATTGGAGGCAACCAGCGGCTAATTTGGCCATGTTCGAAGAGAAGATATGGGAAATTGAAGGGCAAACGGATATCATTGTTTTGCCTGAGATGTTCCAGACCGGGTTTACCATGGAGTATGAAGGGGTAAGTGAACCTATGAACTTAACCACGTTTAAGTGGATGAGGCAGATGTCTGCACAGACAAAGGCAGTGGTTACGGGGTCCTATATAGTACGTGAAAAAGGACATGTATATAATCGATTGATCTGGATGCAGCCAGATGGTGAATACAAGTCTTACGACAAGCGTCATCTTTTCAGAATGGCCGATGAGCATGATTATTTTGCTGAAGGCACAGATCAGCTAATAGTGGAATGGAAAGGGTGGAAAATATGCCCACTAATTTGTTATGATTTGCGTTTCCCGGTTTGGTCTAGAAATGTAAATCTGGCCTATGATTTAGTACTCTATGTGGCCAATTGGCCGGCGGTTCGCGTTTCTGCATGGGATGCTTTATTAAAGGCTCGTGCAATAGAAAACGTATCCTATGCTATTGGACTAAACCGTGTGGGTTCTGATGGAAATGACATCCCATACAACGGCCATTCAGGAGCGTATTCTTTTAAAGGCGATACCTTGGCTTTCTCGGACAAAGAGGAGATTATTACGATCAATTTGAGTAAGGATGAATTAGATGCTTTTAGAGCTAAATTTCCAGCCCAGCTCGATGCAGATGCTTTTACATTGAATTAAGAATCCGTCAGAATTCCTTCAATAAGCTTTTGAGCGCTTTCTAAACCTTCATAAGGCTTATAAGGTATCCTCAGCATTTTCAGCATTTGTTCTAGTCCAGCGTGTTCTCCAGAAAACACACAATTCGCGAGTTTTTTATGTTTTCTTAAGCCTTCAAAAAGCACTTTTAAAGGGCCTAGTTCCTCCTTGTTAAGACATTCAATATGGAGTATAACTTGCTCCGCTCTTTCGATTAGCGGTAGGGCCTGACTTGTTAAATAAGTTTCGGAATGATTGTCCAATTCAGCGATTAAAACGTCCATATTCTTTGACTTGATCCATGTGCCTAAAGGTGATGCGAAATTGATTTGCGCAAGGGGTTTTATCTGTAAGTAGAGGTATAATATCATCGGTAAACGAGTATTTTCTTCGTGGTAGATTGATTCTCACTACTTACAATTCTTAGAATATATATGCCGATTGAAAGGCTGCTTAAGTCAAGTGATTTGGCTTGCCCACTTTGGATATTAATGTTGAAAAACTTCTTCTGACCGAGAATATTATAAACCTCTGCTACACCATTCACATTGGTAATTACCGAAATTCTATCGCTAGTAGGGTTAGGGGAAACGGCAACCTGAATATCATCACCTCCATTACCGCCAGTGCTCAAATTCTCTAAAAGGTATAAACCACCTTTACCACTGCCAATAATTAAGGCTGGTCTGCCTGTGTTGAAAATGTCGCCACTTGCAATACTATTTTGCCTGCCAAAGCCGGTTGAAAAAGTCTCATTATTAATGTTTAAAACATTCTCAATCGGGTTGTTTGCCACAAAGTTCTCATCTATTGGGCCATTATAAATACTAAGTACGCCAGATGAATTAATCGTAATGAATTCATCAACACCATCGCCATTAAGGTCGGTTATATGAGGCCAAAGGTTAAGCCCTTGGAAATCTGTAGTGATACCTCCAAAATCAGGTAATTCTGTTCCAAAATTAAAACCACCTTGATTTATAAATAGCGATAAATTTCCAAGCCTTCTGCCTATAAGCAAATCCAGATCACCATCGTCATTGACGTCATAGAAGAACGGGTTATCATCTAAGGTTGAATTTGAGAAAATTTCAATGGGTAAGCCGAATGTACTTGCGGTTGAAGCTTCTCGATAGAAAATTCGTGTGTCATTTCCGTTGGTTGTTGCCTGATAGAAAAGATCCTGGTCTCCGTCACCATCAGCGTCGATAAATTGTGGTTTCAAATGGCTGACTTCAGCTGCAGAAAAACCGAGGAAGTCGTTGTCGAATAAGTTGAAATCGGGAGAGAATTGATTTCCTTCATTATTGAAAAAGGTCATATTAGCCTGAACCGTATTTCCTGATAATGTGCCTTTATTACCTACAACTAAGTCTTGATCCCCATCACTATCTAGGTCTACGAAAGCAGGATAAGCATTTTCGCCCAAATCGATCATTTCATTTTGAAGAAATGGGGTAGAAACTTGATCAAAATCGGGAACTGTAGCCGAACCTATATTGCTATAAACTTTAATATTGTTGTCGAGTCTTATTTGATTACCAATATTCTCATCGGCATTAGTAGAGATTAAAAGGTCTTCTAAACCATCAAAATTGACATCGGCTAAAAAGGCACTAGGGAAAATACTAAAGGCCGCAGGGTTATTGATGGGATAGCTCAAAACGGAGCTCATGACAGCGTTATTCTGATCGCCTACGTTTTCTAGAAAGTAAAGGGTTTCACAAAATTCATCCGAACTGATAATGTCAATATCTCCATCGTTATCTGCATCGAATGGCAAAATAGTTTTACCACCTGCATGTTGAATGGCTTCTTGATCGCTTGCATCGAATGGAACATTTGCCGCGTTGGTAGTAGGACAGGCCGTGCCACCAAAAGCAAAACTGTCGCAATCACATTCTTCAAAACCACCCCACTGCCTTTCAGCACGCGTAAAAGTTAAATCGCCACAAACGCCTGTATTTTCGAAATAATCTACACTGCTGGCTGTTCCAAACCGGTAAGTCAGAATGTCTAAAGCACCGTCGCCATTTACATCTACAATACCTGGAATATCTGAAGGGCTTACTTGAATATTCGTCCCAGCATCGAATCGGAGAAAGGGTTCGGCCTCTTCCCAAGATAGCTCGCCTCCAGCACTCGTATTTTTATAAACTTTTATGCCCAAGGCCGTGCTGGTAAAGAGGTCTTTAAGGCCATCGCAATCATAATCTTTTAGAATTAGCCAATGAACTACATCAGATGGGAATTGATAGGCGAATTGCGGACTCCAGATATAGCTATCGTTTACATTTAAATACGTTTCAATATCTCTCGAAATACGATTGTAAATCACCAAATCTAAAGTGCCGTCATCGTTTAAGTCTAAGGTTTGGAATTGGGCGGCATTTAATCCCCCTTCCCATGCGCGAGTCTTTAAAGCACCATTTTCAGAAACCGGAATGTCGGTTCTATACCGAAATTCAAACTGACCTTTCAGGCTAATTGGCAGCAGGAATAGGAATAGGAGAAGGGTCGATCTCATTGATGTGACAAGGTAAAGCGAAAATTCTGTCGTTTCAATTCTATTCAACGCAGTTTTTGCCTTTCTGTGTATTATCTTGCTTCAATCTTTACAACAAAGTTTTATGATTGATCAACTCTACGCTGCTTTTTTGAAAAGTACGGGCGTGTCAACAGACACTAGGACTATAAAATCTGGCAATATTTGGTTCGGACTTAAAGGACCAAATTTCGATGCCAATCGTTTTGCTGACCAAGCTTTAGAAAAAGGTGCAGGGCTTGTTGTTATTGATGATGAAGCTTTTGCTAAAGATGATCGCTATTTTGTTGTTGATGATACCCTATTAGCCCTACAGAAACTGGGAAACCATCATCGGAATCAGTTTTCAATTCCGTTTATAGGCATTACCGGATCGAATGGAAAAACGACTACCAAAGAACTCTTAAGAGATGTATTGGCG
Organism: Roseivirga sp.; assembly: GCF_049099775.1. Classification (GTDB taxonomy): domain Bacteria; phylum Bacteroidota; class Bacteroidia; order Cytophagales; family Cyclobacteriaceae; genus Roseivirga. The sequence goes on from NZ_JAGDZM010000007.1 coordinate 782,138, forward strand.
AAGAAATATATAGTTCACGCCACCAAAGGTAATTTCAACAATCATATTGGCGTTCCGCTAACCCTTTTACAAATCGATCGGTCGGTGGAAATTGCCATTATAGAAATGGGAGCCAACAAGGTGGGCGACATTGCTGAGTTGTGTGGCATAGCTGATCCCACTCATGGCATGATCACCAATATTGGCAAGGCCCACTTAGAAGGTTTTGGTGGAGTGGAAGGTATAATCCGTGGCAAGTCTGAATTGTATTATCACCTTATTAAAAAAGAAGGCGTAATCTTTGTTAATTCTAATAGCGAGGTTCTATCTCATATTGCGAAGAGGCGGATGAAATCACCTTATTACTATCCTTCGAAAGGAGATTATTTTCATGCGGAGTTGCTAGGTAGTCAGCCAGTTTTAAAGTTGAAAACGGAAGATGGTTTTGAAGCTGAAACGCATTTAACAGGTGCCTACAATTTTGAAAACATGTGTGCGGCACTTTGCATTGGTAAATACTTTGAAGTACCCGCCATAGGTGCGTTGGAGGCAGTAGCTGCGTATGACCCAGATAATAATCGATCTCAGATTATAAAAAAGGATTCCAATACGATTATACTCGATGCGTATAACGCCAATCCTTCATCTATGGCTGCTTCTTTATCTCATTTTGCAGAATTGAAGAGCGAGTCAAAAGTGGTGATTCTGGGTGATATGTTTGAGCTAGGAGAGGATGCTCCAAAAGAGCATGAAGCTGTTGGCTTGCTAACTAAAACGCTCGGTTTTGATCAGGTTCATTTGTGCGGTGAATTAATGCAGGCTGGAATACTGGGCAATAAGAAAGCACATTATTGGAAAACCAAAGAAGCATTTCAAGCCTATTTAAAGTCAAATCCGATTTCAAACAGCACCATATTGATTAAAGGATCTCGTGGAATGAGCTTAGAAACACTTTTAGATCATTTGGCATAAAAAAAGAGGGATGGCACCACCCATCCCTCAACCTCAACCTAAGAATCGGTGTCAAGTTCTGCTTAATCAAAGTCCTTGATCACCTTATCTTTAATATCACTTTTTCTCGAATATTATCTTGTTGCCTTCGAATCTATGCGTCAAGCCCATGGTGACTGTGATCGTCTGAATTGATTCTGTTAAATTATTTTTATCGAAATCCCAGTTCCCCGGTCTTTCTAGTTCTAGTTCCGGAAGTTCGTGAACAACTTCCAAATCGAAAATTCTTTCCAGTTCTTCAAAACCCTCTCTTATAGAAACGCTTTCTAAGAAGTACTCGCCTTTTCTCCAAGAATCAATGGCACCGAGATTAGTTTCTTCTGGAACTTCTACTTCGTTGTTTTTTATTCTGGTTTGAAGACCAGGCGTTAAAATTTGTTGCGTGCCCTTGTCGAATGAGGTTACTCTTACCTTGCCAGTTTTACAGGCTACTATGAGCTGTTTTCCACGAGACCTGACATTGAAACTAGTACCTAAAACTTCAACGGTTCCATGACTAGTTGACACCATGAAATTGCTTCCTCGTTTTACCTCAAAGAAAGCTTCACCCTCTAATTCCACAATTCGATCTTCATCCCAATTATTTGAGACATAAGATATTTTAGATTCTGCATTTAGGTGAATGATTGAACTATCTGGTAAATAAACTTTTTCCGTTTCAGCTAGCGCTGTGTCTATTTCAATAGTGTTTGGTGCGAAAGGATCTAAAATGAAGAATGTTGCTGCAATGAGTAGGAGTGACGCTGCAATTCCTCTGAGCCAATAATTTCTATAGATTGGAATAACCTTAGTTTCTTCCTGTTGACTAATGGCAGCCTCTAATTTTTCCCATGCTTGCTGATGGTCAGTTGTTTCTTCAACTTTCAAGCCAGCACTTGCTGAGACAAACTTGTCCAATAACTCGAAATTGTCCTCGTTAGAGGCCATTTTCGACGCTTCAGCCGAAGAAATTTCTCTTTCTAGCCATGAGCGCTCCCATTGGTCAAGGTGCTGGTTGTTTCCCATTTCAATAGTAGTACACGGAAAGTAAAGCGTACCCTACCTATTTTTTTAAAATTTAGAAATAAAGATTTAGGAAGATCGAAGGGGTGAAATCGAGCAAGGCAATGTTGCGATATAGGTTCGCGGGAAGTGCCCCACTTGGGTTCTCATCGATAAGGTTATTTAAAGCCTCTCTATTCAATCTACGACTTTGGATATTGAGTCGATTATAAGCGTTGAGGATAGAAATACCGAATTCTCCTTTCATGTATTCATTCTCAAATTTTCTAGCCACTGAAACATCCAATCGGTGATAAGCAGGTAGTCGAGTAATTGTTTTTGTTCTGTTGTTTACATCATAATTTATGGTATTCCCTTGGCTATCGGTAATAAAGGTAATTTGAGGTTCGTAAAAAGGCCGTCCACTACCGTAAGTCCAAGTGGCAGAAAGGTTCCAGTCAGCTAACTCCAAAATGTTTACAAGCTTTAGTTCGTTCCTCTGGTCTTCTCTTGCAGGAATCTCATCACCATCGTTAATACTCGCAAATTGATTGGTTGCCTTACTGCGCGTATAGGAGAGCCAACCTTGATAATTGCCAATTTCTTTTTGAACTAAGAAATCAACCCCAATAATGTTGCTCGTTCCCCCTGCATCGTTTATCCTCGGACTCCTAGTATCGGTAATTGGGTTGTAGATGTAGGAGACAATATTTTCGTTAAGACCACTAATTTGTTTGGAGTAAAACTCAACATCAATCGTGAGGTTGTTTTTCTGATATTGGAATCCGGCAATCCAATGATTTGCATCTAAAATTGACAAACTATTTGGGGTAGATTGATTGTCTTGGTCAGAAATTATCCAGCCATCTTGCGCATTCGTGAAGGGGTCATCAAAAGTCTGTTCTCTTATGATTTGATAGTACTTACCGGTTGATGCTTTGATTTCAAAGTGTTGATTGAATTGATAAATAGCAGCAAGCCGGTGTGAAAGAAATCCTTTGTTCGACACACTTGATAAATTGTACCTAATCCCTGGGGTAATAAGCAGCTTTCCGGTGAGATAGTACTTGTCAGAAGTATAAAGTGAAAGCAAACTTCCGCCTCCATTAAAAAGCCTTCCCGATAGTCTTTCTTGGTCGTTAATCATCAGCTCACTGGTTACATCCAAATTAGAATAGTTAACGCCAAAATCTACTTTGTGCTTATTGCCTAAAAATGCCTCATTTCTAAGGTTTACTTGAATATCTCTTACATTGTTAAACCTATCTAAATCATATGAACGTCTAACATTTCCGTTGGCATCACTGGTTGTATCAGAATAATTGTACCGATAGAAATGATTTGAATAGGCTAGTTGTAAGTTCGAATTAAAATTAGCTCCCCAATTCCTCGACCACATCAAACCTAGGCCAGTATTACCCCAATCAGCATGTTCTTCTACCTCTTGAATCCTCGTGATATTATTATTGTCGTCTCTGAAGATATCCTCAAAGTTTGCATCCAAAATATCTTTCCCTCGATAGGCCGATAAGCTCACGATATCTTTATCACTGAATTTATAAGTCGTTTTCAAGTTCATGTCATAAAAATGAAAATCTGGGCGCAAGACATCCGCAGCGTTTATGCCATCTAAATCATTCGATCCATCCCTAAAATTGCGGTATAAGTTTTCAAAGAGCTTACTGCGAATAATGTCGGTATAAGCTCTTCTGGCACTAAAGTGAAGCGCACCCTGTCCACCATCGATAGGAACGTTGGCACTAAAGCGGGCACTTAGTAAGTTCACCCCTAAAGAATAATTGGGTTCATTAAAACTACCTGTTTTACCGGTAATATCTACCACGCCAGAAACACGCCCTCCGTACTTAGCTCCGAAACCACCTTTGTACACTTGAATGTTTCTAACAGCATCGGCGTTTACGGCACTATATACTCCAAAGAAGTGGTCAAGACGGTAAATGGTAAAACCGTCGAAGAGCACTAGGTTGTGAGCAGATGGACTGTTTCTAATTGTCAGCGCGGATGAGGTTTCATCCGTTCCGCTGATGCCTGGAAGTAATTGTAGTGATCTGAAAATATCGAATTCACCTAAGCTTGGTAGTGCAGAAAGATTCTCTGGATCGATAGTCATCTGAGAAATTTCATCACCATAACTTACGGTTTTTCTCAGGTTTTCAACCACAACAAATTCTGATAATTCCAAAGCACTTTCTTCCATTAAGAACCTTAGAGTACTCTTATTTTTGCCAGGAGCTAGTTTGATTTCGGCCTTTTTAAAGCCTAAGTAAGATACTTCAATCGTACTGGTGTCCGTTGGTACTTCTGGTAGAATAAAGTAGCCGTCTTTATTGGTGGATGTGCCTTTGGTGGAGCCTCGCACCCGCACTAGAGCATTGGGCAGGTTCTCGCCAGTGTTGGCATCTACCACCGAACCAAATACAGTAAGGTCATAAAGACTAGGCGTATTGATATCGAGATCGACGCGTTTGGGAGTAAGCAATATTTTGCCATTCAAAAGCTGATAATCAATGCCTTTGTTTTTTAGAATTTGATCTAAAAAGTTCGTCACGGAAAGACCGGTATAAGCACCGTCTACGGTAATTCCAGTGATTAGTGCATCATCATATGCAATTTTCAGATCATACTTGTTGCGAAGCAATCGGAGAACTTTTCCTAATGACACATCGTCTAGGCGTTCTGTAATCTTGATCCTATTTACGTCTTGTGCTAAGAGGCAACATGTAATAAGTGCAAAGAGAAAGCAAAGAAGTGTTCTCACTAATAAACATTTACTTTATTACCGTCGATCTTAAACTGCATTCCCATAGGGGTAAATACGAGTTGTAATGCTTCTTTTAAGTCAGTTTTACTGAAATAACCCGAGTAAATATTCTGGTCAACATCTCTATCAACTTCTATTTCAATGGCAAATTGTCTTTCTAGCGCTTCGATAACTTTGTCGAGCGGAGTGGATTCAAAGTGAAAACTGCCCGATCGCCACGTTGCGGTCTGATTTTCACTAAATCTTTTCACATTCCATTCGTCTTTGTTACTATCAAAAACAAGTTCATCTCCCTTCAGCAGAATCGTCGAATTTTCACCACTCTCTACTCTCACTTTACCAGAAAAAGTAGAAACCTTGAGTATGTCTTCTCTTACAAATACATTAAAAGAAGTTCCTAACACACTGATGTCTCCTAATTCTGTAAGTACTGTAAATTTGCTTCCGGGAATTACATCGAAGAAGGCCTCGCCACTTAGACTCAATGTTCTTTCTTCAGCCCATTTTTCTTCCATGAGAGAAATGGAACTACTAGCGTTTATCGTTATTTCAGAATTATCAGGTAGAAACTGCGTCTCGGTGACAGCTAAGCCAGTACTATAGACAGTTGGTTCTGGCGTGTTTTGTAAACCAAAATATCCAATGAAAATAATAGCGACAATGCTAGCCGCGTAGTAGAAAAACTGTTTGTAATTTTTTGACTGTGGAACGAAGAGGTGTTCGTTGTCCGTTGTTTTTGTATTGATATTATTGAGTAAATCTGCCCAAGCATCTTCATGTGATTTATTAGAAGGCACTTCTAAATTTTGAGAAAGGGCAATAGCTTTTTCTAACTGCTGAAAGTTGTCAGCTGTTTTTTCCTCTTGGAGCCATTGTTTTATGATGTTGTCCTCTTTCACCAGTGATAAATAATCAAATTTTATATTTGATATGCTCTCTTAAATGCCCTAATGCGCCATGCATTCGCTTTTCTACGGCTTTGACGCTTAATTCAAGTCTGTCTGCTATTTCTTTATAAGTCATCTCTTCGATTCTATTCATTAAGAATACTTCGCGTTGTTTTTCGGGCATTGCGCCGATGACTTGTTCTAATTCTTCTTTAAACTCCTTCTCTTCAAGTTGAAATTCTGGAGAGTAAGCCTCTTGCTGATTTTTATTCTTCTCGGCGAAACTAATTACCACTTTGTCATGTCTGATTTTGTTAAGTAGCATATTATTAGCAATGGTGTACAGATAACTTTTTACAGTGTCCATCTGTATTTCATCTCGCTTATCCCAAAGCTTTATAAAGACATCTTGTGTAAGGTCTTCGCTTTGGTCTAAATCTCCCGATTTGTAATACAAGAAATTTTTGATCGGCGTACGATATTGATCAAAAATGCCCTTGAATTCGGCAAGCGTCATTTAGCAGTCAGTGTTTGGTGACAAGCAAGATAGTGAAAAATACGGTTTCCGATTGTTAAAAGGAGGTTAGAGATTAATGTCTTTATTTTTTTGAAATAATTTGAGTCAAGGATTTGCATAAATGAAAACCCATATTACCTTTGCACACCCAATTACAAGGGCGCTTAGCTCAGTTGGTTCAGAGCACCTCGTTTACACCGAGGGGGTCGGGGGTTCGAATCCCTCAGCGCCCACACCAAAAAGCAGTCAGATATGGCTGCTTTTTTTGTTTCTATGCACTTTGTTTATATAATATACTCTATCAATATTGACCGATTTTACATTGGGGAAACGGAAGATTTAGATACTCGGCTAGATCAGCACAACAGTTCGTTTTTCAAAGGATCGTTCACATCTCAAGCATCAGATTGGTCATTTTACTTGACACTTCAGTGCATGGACAGATCACACGCTCGCAGAGTAGAGGCTTTTATTAAAAAGCAAAAGAGCACGGCTTTTATAAAACGCCTAAGTGACAATGAAAACATGCAGAAAGACATCACTGACAGACATCTTTGATCAAATGAGGTTCGTCCCGAAGCTTCGGGACCCTCAGCGCCCACACCAAAAAGCAGTCAGATATGGCTGCTTTTTTTGTTTCTATGCACTTTGTTTATATAATATACTCTATCAATATTGACCGATTTTACATTGGGGAAAC
>NZ_JAGDZM010000008.1:0-27400 GCF_049099775.1 Roseivirga sp.
GGGAAGTGAGCTTTAAATCTAGCCCTGACTTTGAAGCGCCTACGGATGCAAATACCGACAATGACTATGTGCTGGAAGTCATCGCTAGTGATGGTATAAATACAGTAAGTCAAACCGTGACCATATCAGTGACCAATGTAGGCGAGGCTTTACTAAAAGTAACTGGCGATTTAACAGTTCCAGTAACTGCACTTGGTATTACATCAACATTCAATATTGAAGCGATAAATGATGGTGACGCCACTTTAAACATCTCTAGTATTACTTACCCCGATGGTTTCAGTGGAATATCAAATACTAGTATTGAAGCTGGGGTCACTCAAATCATTACTGTCACATTTAGTCCTACTGAGGCAAAGGAATATTCAGGTGAAATTGAAATCTTATCCGATGGTGGTGATGTATTGCTCAGCGTAAGTGCAAGAGGTGAAGTCATTACTTCTCTTGAAAATGATGAATTAGAAAACACTGATATTACCATATACCCTAACCCAGTTAAAAAACTACTTTACATTGACCTTAGCCTAGTGACTGCTCCAAAACTAGATGTTGTCTTACTAAATCCTATTGGTCTGTCCATCTACAATAAAAAATCCTTTAGTGATAAGACTTTAGTGATAAATGTCTCCAATTACTCCAGTGGTATTTACATTTTGAAATTTACGGATGGTAAAAAGTCGATACTTAAAAAAGTCTTGATAAGAAAATAACTTTGAATTATGAAAATTAAATCTCGTGCGGCCTTTTATACAATTATGTGTGCAATAGCATTATCGACCTTTTCTTGCGGTAATGAAAATACTGACCCCGATGCACGAGCTGAGGCCTTTGAATTATTATCGGGAGATTGGACTTTTGGAACTGACGGATCTATTATTCTAGATGATCAAGACGTTTCTCTTAATTATCAGGGATTTTCTCTATCATTTGCCGACGGCACCTATCAAACCAGTAACGCAGGAGACTTATTCAATGCTAGCGGTACTTGGGATTGGTTAGATGAAAATGCTCAACAAATACTCTTGGATTCGGGAGAAGAGGTGACTATTGAAGAATTATCACTAGTGACCTTTCGCTTCTCATTCTTTCATTCTGGTAATAATGCTTTCGGAACTCGCGGCAATTATACGGTTACTTTGAACAAGAACTAATTGATCGATTCCAACCAGCTTGAAAGTTCAGAAGTAAGATTTCTTCGTTCGTACTTGTCGGTGTTCTTGAAGTTCCAATGGGTCTCTTCATTCTTCCATGCCGTGTAAGCCTTGAGAATGAAATCTCTAAGTCTATCTTTATCTCCATAATTAAATGACTGACCTGATCTTGTCTCATTCAGGATACTCGCAATATCATTTTCCTTACTGCCTATCGCTAGAATTGGCCTTTTCACACTTAAATACTCAAATAGCTTACCTGGAAGTTGAGAATTAACCTGACCTGTTCTTGTCTGAAGAAGTAATAAAACCTCACTATCCAAGTATGATTGAAACACCTCTCGATGAGGTATTGAGTCTTTGACAATAAGTTTTTCTGACAACAGTTTATGATTTCTAATAGTCTGAAGCACCTCTGGACTTAAAATCCCTGTCAAGTGAAGTTCAAATGCTTGATGAAAATCTCGTTGAGCACATAGCTTTTCAAGCACTCCCCAAAGTGCAATTGGATTTCGGTCCACACTTAACATGCCTAGATGGCTAATAACAAACTTGTTATTTTGTGACTTTGCCACTTCGGTTTTGATGTCCTCTTGATCAAAGCCGTTCGTGATATAATGAACCTTTCTAGCGCCGAGCCTTCTAAATTCTGAAGCGGCGGTAGGACCTGTTGCCAAAACTGCATCCGACATTTTAAGAACAGACTCCTCCAGCCTCAAATGCTTCTTCCATATGAATGAAGAAATGTTCATTTTCTTTAAAATATCCCAGCCAGACCAAGGATCGCGGAAATCTGCCACCCAAGTCAAAGTCGGATTTTTCAGTTTTAAACCCTTACCAATCAAATGCACACTATGGGGAGGCCCAGTGGTGATTATATGCTTAATATCATTGGACTGGATTATTGAAGAAAGATATTCAACAGAAGGCTTCACCCAATAAATACGTGGATCGGGCACAAATAAATTACCCCTTAGCCAAATGGCCATACGCTTCAATAAACTAGTCTTTCCTTCTTCTAAAATTTGTCCTTGTTTGATTGTTTTATTCCCCGTGACTTTCTTAAAAATCTTATAAGGTTCCCAAATAGGAAACTTTAGTATTTCAATTTGATCGCTGACATCAGATAAAAGCGATTCATCTTTTAAGTCAAAATCGGGACTCTCAGGGGTAAATACGATAGGGTCCCAGCCAAATTCAGGAAGGTACTTTGTGAACTTCAACCAACGCTGTACACCGGCGCCTCCACTCGGTGGCCAATAGTAGGTTATCACCAGTATCCGCTTGCGTTTTTCGTCGTTCATCACCTTCAAAGATTGATGTTATTTGTGTTCTGGCAAAAAGCAATTTGCAATTATTGTTAAAAAAAGATTATTTCATCATTCAATTAGGTCAAACTCAAATCTTAAACCATGGGATACATTCCGATTTTCATTGCACTACTGGCAGTAGTTCTTCTTTACAGCATTTATACTTACAACCTGATCAAACCGAGAAAAGCAAGATTAACGAAGACCATAGACAATATGGCGACTAACAGCACCAACCGTAAACAGGTAATCCTTTCTTATGACCAAGCGACTCCTGGTTCAGGACTTGCAGATGTAGCTACCCTTTTAAAGAAAACATCAACAAACCGTTTTCAGAGCTATAGAAAAGAAGAGGAATTAATTTCTGCTGTAAATGAAGGCATTAATGTTATTAAGGATAAAGAGACTCAGGAAAAATTGAGTAAAATGAATGCCGATCAAGTTGATATGATGAAATCATTGAAATCAGTATCGGCTGATTATAATTCTTTTATTGCCAAACCCCCAGCAAGTATTGTTGCTTCAGTGTTTGGCTTTAGGCAGTTTTAGTATTCTCCTCGACTGTTTTTATTATTTCTTCTAACTCGTTAGGCTGAAACCACAAAGTATTTTCATCACGTTTAAACCACGTTAGTTGTCGTTTGGCATAACGTCTTGAGTTACGTTTTAAAAGACGAATAGCTTCCTCTTTATCATATTCTTGAGACAAATAACCAAAAACCTCTTTATAGCCTACAGTTTGAAGTGCATTGAGATTTTTGAATGCCTTTAAACTTTCAACCTCATCAAAAAGACCTTTATCAATCATTTGGTCCATTCTAGTATCTATTCGTTCATAGAGTTTAGTGCGTTCCATAGTCAGGCCTATCTTAATAACATCAAAATTTCTCTCTTTAGGATTTCTCTTTCTCAATTCGGTAAAAGTCTTACCCGTTGCTCTTATCACTTCAAGAGCTCTTACAACCCGCTGTGGATTATTTAAATCAACTAGATCGTAATATTCAACATCGGCATCCCTTAACTCTTCTTGTAAAGAATGAAGCCCTTTACTTTCCAGCTCATCTATTAAATCAGTTCTGATTTCTTCATTGATTTCGGGAAATTCATCGAGTCCATTACAAACGGCATCTACGAATAAGCCAGAACCTCCTACAAGCACAGCTATGCCAAATTTTGCAAATAAGTGATCTAACTTCCTTATCGCTTCTTTCTCATATTGCCCTACGCTATAAGGGTCATGGATAGACAAATTGTTAACAAAGTGATGCTTGGCTAGACTTTGTTCTTCCGAAGAAGGTTTTGCTGTTCCTATTTCGAGTTCTTGATAAAACTGCCTTGAATCAGCAGAAATTATCTCCGTTTTGAATGCTCTAGCAATTTTTATTGCAATAACCGTTTTACCAACAGCTGTTGGTCCTATTACACAAATCAATTTCGGTTTAGACATTCACTCGTTTTAGTTTCAAGCTCAAATATATTATTATTGATATAAGACACACAATGAAGGAAAAAGAGAGGCACATTCTGGTCATCGATGATAATGACATTAATAGGCTTTATGCAAAGGCTGTGTTAAAGGATATTGGGGCAAATATACTGATGGCCGATAGCGGCTCTAAAGCGTTAAAATTGATAGAGAAATATACTCCAGATTTAATTCTTGTAGATATTCAAATGCCTGAGATGGATGGGTTCGAATGTTATACTCTTTTTAGAAAAAAATTGAACGCATCTATACCGATAATCGCGATTACTGCCTATTCCGATCAAAGCGATAGAGATGAGTTTATTTCGTTTGGTTTCAACGATTGTATTATGAAACCCGTAAGGCCTGAAGTGTTACGAAATACGATCAACTATTGGTTCGATAAAGAGTCAAAATTTGAATCTGAAGAGAACCCTACTGGTCAAAATGATTTCGATTTTGAAGTAATTAACGAATTAAAACGATATGCCAACCTAACAGAATTGACAGAATTATACAATGACTTCATAGAGGAAACTAACGAATTCAATGCAAAACTTGTCTTTTTACAAACCACTCAGAATTATCCTGAAATTTTAATTATCTTGCACATTATTAAAGGTAACGCTGGGTCCTTAGGTTTTGCCAAACTGTCTGAAATCATATCTATACTTGAGGTAGATATTAAATCGGGTGCAAATGAATCGTTGTCGGTTCGTATTCAAGAATTAGTTGAATATACCAGCAAAGTTTTCAATGTATTTAAAACAGAAGCGACTCTTAACGCATAATAATTATGACTGACGTAGATCATAAAAAAGTACTAGTAGCAGAAGATAGCTCAGTAATTCAGAATCTTTTAAAGAAGATTCTACTTTTTGAAAACTGTAAAATCACCTCCGTAAAAGATGGCCAAAAAGTTCTTGATAAATTTGAGTCCGAAGATTTTGACCTAATTATCATGGATATTAACCTTCCTTTACTGGATGGACTAGCCGCTACAAAAGCAATCCGTGCCGGTAAAACTAAAAAAGCAAAGACACCGATTATTGGTATTTCAGGTAATGCAAAAAATTTACCTGTATCAAACTTCTTTGAAGCAGGAATGGATGATTACATGCAAAAACCACTCGATTATGACAAATTAATCGAGCTCGTTAAAAAACACACGGGAACAGATTAATGACCATACGCTATACCAAACAGTTTCTTAATAAACTCGAAGATGTTTTTTCTGAATCTGACTACGTATTGCGTTACGAAAAGGGCAGTTTCAAATCTGGTTATTGTGTATTGAATGATACTAGAATAGCTATAGTCAACAAGTACTATACTACTGAAGGTAAAATCAATTGCTTAATCGACATTCTTAAATCTGTTGAAATTGATAAGAGTAAACTCAGTGAGAAAAACGCGAGTTTGCTTAGTGAATTATCACAAACATCTTTACAGTTGTGAAAATCACCATTCTAGGCTCAGGAACTTCCCAAGGCATCCCAGTTATTGGCTGTTCTTGTCATGTCTGTCGATCTTTAGATTTTAGAGACAAAAGACTTCGGGTTTCAATTCATATCGAGGTGGATGAACAAAGCCTCATTATCGATTCTGGTCCAGACTTCAGGCAACAAGTACTAAGAGAAAGGGTAAGTCACTTAGATGCCCTTATTTTTACACACGAGCACAAAGACCATACGGCGGGAATGGACGACATACGATCCTTCAATTTCCTTCAAAAACAAGATATCCCTATTTATGGAAGAGCATCTGTTCTGGAACAAATAAAACAGGAATTTGCTTACATTTTCAGTGAACACAAGTACCCTGGGATTCCAAGAGTCACTCCTATTCCAATAGAAAACACCCCTTTCAAAATTGGAGAAGTAGAAATCATACCAATAGAAGCTCTTCATTATAAGCTACCGGTATATGGCTTTCGGATTAAGGATTTCACGTACTTGACGGATATCAAGACGATCGATAGCGAAGAGCTTGATAAAGTTAAGGGTACAAAAATATTGGTACTTGATGCACTTCAAAAAGATGACCACCTCAGTCACCTCACGCTTTCAGAAGCAATTGATTTGGCCCAAGAAATAGGTGCAGAAACTACTTACTTGACACACATCAGTCACAAAATGGGGCTACACGATGAAGTTAGTAAAGAGTTACCTGAAAACATCAGGCTAGCTTATGACGGTTTAACTATCCAGGTTGATTAAAAAAACTGACGTCAAGTGACGATCAATCAGCCACATTCAGTTTTAACATGTTTGTTCTTCCTTTCTCAAAAATCGGCATACTCGCAGTTGATATAAAAATATCTCCGCTTTCAATTTGGCCGGCATTTTTAAGCATCTTTTCTTGATCTAAGAAAGTCTGATCCGTTGAAACAGTATTGTCGTAATTAAAACCTTCAACACCCCAGATAAGTCCGAGTTTTGTTAATAGTCCTTCATTAGGTGTGAAAATAAATATCCTCGCCTTAGGACGACTTGAGGATAATTTAAAAGCAGTATAACCTGAAACAGTGTTACCAATAATTGCTTTAGCGTTTACACGATCACTTAACTTACAGGCGCCATAGAGAATATTGTCATTCATAAATGTATCGCTCTCTTTATCAGGGGTATTTACTTTATCAAATATTCCACCTGATTCCTCTACAGAAGCAATAGTTCGGGCCATGGTTTCTACAGTCTCTATAGGGTATTTTCCGGCAGCAGTTTCAGCAGAAAGCATTAAAGCATCCGCTCCATCTAAGACTGCATTTGCTACATCATTTGTTTCGGCGCGAGTTGGCCTTGGATTTTTGATCATGCTCTCCATCATTTGAGTAGCAATAATCACAGGCTTAGCTGCCGCATTGCATTTTTCAACCATCATCTTCTGTGCCATAGGCACTTCTTCCATAACGATTTCTACGCCAAGATCACCTCTTGCTACCATAAGTGCATCAGAAGCATTTATAATTTCATCTATATTTTGTAAAGCTTCGGGCTTTTCAATCTTAGCAATTACTCTAATGTCTTTCCCAGACTGAGAAATTCTTTTCTTTAAATCGATAATGTCATCGGCATATCTTACAAAAGATAAAGCAATCCAATCGACTCCTTGTTCTATTCCAAAAGCAAGGTCTTTCTTATCTTTTTCAGTTAAAGCTGGTGCTGAAACATTCGTAAAAGGTAAGTTTATACCTTTTCTAGATTTCAGAGACCCGCCGTATTTGACTTCGCAAACAACTTCTCCTCCTCGAACTTCTTTTACTACTAACTCAAGGTTACCATCATCTATCAGTACCATATCACCTACCTGCACATCATTTGGTAGTGCTTGATAAGAGGTGCTTACTTTAGCGGAAGTACCTTCACAGGATTCATTCGTAATGATCAGCTCGTTTCCCTCTTCAATAAAAACCTCTCCATTCTCTACTTGCTCTACACGGATCTTAGGCCCTTGTAAATCTTGGAGTATAGAAATATGGATACCCAATTCCCTATTGATCTCACGAATTCGTTTTATGACTTCTGCATGAGTACTATGCTCTCCATGAGAGAAGTTTAACCTGAATACATTTACGCCAGACTTGGCTAATTCAATCAGCATTTCTTTGGACTGACTCGCAGGCCCTACTGTAGCAACAATTTTTGCTCGCTTATTAATTTCTTGGTGATCCATTTTAGAATATGAGGTTATCTCTGGATTTCAATGATTTGATATCTACTTTAGTAGCAAATTGGACGAAAGGTATTTGTTTGATTTTGGTAAAAAAAGCATTCTCATCTAAAGTTTGGGATTCGTTTTCCAAAATAATGAAATAGTCGAAATTCTTCATTTCAGGCACTATAAAGGCATCAAACTGAACTTCGCTTTCTTCAGCTCTATTTCTCAATAATCTTATAATTCTGAATTCATTAATATCATCATAGTTTACAATGCTCAAAACCTTACCGCCTGTAAATCCAATGTCAAGGTTCTTTTTTTTAGTAAGAGCCAAGCCCATCTCCTGATTTATGCTCCATGCTAACTTGTAGGGTTTAACATTAGCATTCAATGCCATTAATGGTAAGTCATAATCATAAGTTATTTCTAATTTATTTTTAGCCATATGAATTAGAATTTGCCGCGTTTAGCCTTAAAGACAAGAATAAAAAATATGTTTGACATTAACCCGAAATTGCATTTCTTTGCACCGAGTTTTAACTAAATATTATCGAAAATGTCAGAAGTAGCATCAAAAGTGAAGAGTATTATCATAGATAAATTAGGCGTAGAAGATTCTGAGGTTACCCCTGAGGCTAGCTTTACGAATGATTTAGGCGCTGATTCTCTTGACACTGTGGAATTGATTATGGAATTCGAAAAAGAATTTAACATTTCTATTCCTGATGACCAAGCTGAAAACATCGCTACAGTAGGTGATGCAATTTCTTACTTGGAAGCAAACGTACAATAATATATCCCTTACTATTACGACTCCCATATGCAATTAAAAAGAGTTGTAGTCACTGGACTTGGCGCACTTACACCATTAGGCAACAATCTGAATGATTACTGGAATAACCTGAAAAATGGTGTGAGTGGGGCTGGTCCTATCACTAGATTCGACCCAACGAACTTTAAGACAAAATTTGCCTGCGAGGTAAAAGATTATAATCCATTGGATCACTTTGACAGAAAAGAAGTGAGAAAAATGGACCCTTTTACTCAGTATGCAATGGTAACATCTGCACAAGCCATAGAGGATTCAGGTTTAGACCTTGAAACAATCGATAAGCTGAAGGCAGGAGTTATTTGGGGTTCTGGAATTGGTGGAATCAAAACTTTCCAAGACGAAGTTGAAAACTTCACTGCTGGAGAAAGAAACCCAAGATTTAACCCTTTTTTCATTCCTAAGATGATATCAGACATTTCCGCTGGTATGATCTCAATGAAATATGGCTTTCATGGCCCTAACTTTGTTACTGTTTCTGCATGTGCTTCCGCTACAAATGCAATGATTGATGCTATGACCTACATCAAATTAGGTAAGGCAAAGATCATGATTACTGGTGGTTCAGAGGCATCGGTTGTAGAAGCCGGTATGGGTGGGTTTAATGCCATGCGTGCATTATCAGAAAGAAATGATTCTCCTCAAACTGCGTCAAGGCCTTTCGACAAAGATCGTGATGGTTTTGTATTAGGTGAAGGAAGCGGAGCTTTAATTCTTGAAGAATATGAACATGCAAAAGCACGGGGAGCAAAAATTTATGCTGAGTTAGTTGGCGGAGGAATGTCAGCTGATGCACACCATATTACCGCTCCTCACCCTGAAGGTTTAGGTGCATACAATGTAATGTTGAATGTACTTGAAGACGCTCAAATGAAGCCAGAAGATATTGATTATATCAATGTTCATGGCACATCAACTCCTCTCGGAGATATGAGTGAAGTAATTGCTATTGAAAAAGTATTTGGAGAGCATGCTTATAAATTGAACATAAGTTCAACTAAATCTATGACAGGACACCTACTTGGTGCAGCTGGTGCTATAGAAGCAATTGCCAGTATAATGGCGATTAAAGAGCAAATTGTCCCTCCTACGATCAACCACTTTACTGATGATGAACGATTTGACCCTAGGTTAAATTTTACATTCAATAAAGCACAGAAAAGAGTTGTCAATGCTGCATTAAGTAACACTTTTGGCTTTGGTGGACACAACACTTCAGTAGTTTTTAGAAAAATTGATTAATGGGTCGGTTGACAAATAACCGTTTAAAGTCAATTTTTAAATCATATTCAAAAGAAGAACAAAGGCTTGTTTCCTCTATCAAAATGATAGTTGGTACCAAGCCTTTAAACATTAAGCCATACCAAATTGCTGTTCAGCATACCTCGGTAGCAAAATCGGTAAAGAAAGGCTTTAAAGAATCTAATGAAAGGCTAGAGTATTTAGGAGATGCCGTTCTGGGCTTAGTAGTTGCCGAATACCTCTTTAAAAAATTTCCTTTTAAAGACGAGGGCTTCTTAACCGAACTGAGATCTAGAATTGTAAGCCGAGATTCATTAAATAATGTAGCTCGAACAATCGGCATCCCACAGATCGTTCAATTCGATAAGAAGAGGAAAACACCCAACTCTCACAAGTCACTTTATGGCAATGCTTTAGAAGCATTGGTTGGGGCGGTATATGTAGACAAGGGTTTCAAAACGGCAAAAAGATTCATTCTTAAAAAATTACTACAACCTCACTTTGATCTTGAGGAGATTATTAATACCACTAAAAATTACAAAAGTAAACTCATAGAGTGGACTCAAAAAAATTCAAAAACACCGAATTTTGAGCATGTACAAACCATCGATAAAGGCCATTTTAAGGAATTTATAATTCAAATATTGATCGATGACGAACCAATAGCTAAGGGCCATGGTTTAAGTAAAAAGAAAGCCGAACAAGATGCAGCTCGCGAAGCTTGCGAAGCCTTAGGAATAGAGTAATGCGAAAATATAGAATTGCAGGTGCTACAGTCAATCAAACACCATTAGATTGGAAAGGTAATGTCTCGCGTTTAAAAGCAATACTTAGAGAGGCACGAAAAAACGAAATAGAAATATTGTGCCTTCCGGAACTGTCTTTAACGGGGTATGGCTGCGAAGATCTATTTTTAAGCAGTTGGCTTCCGCAAAAAGCACTAACCTTCCTACCCGAACTCATAGAAGAAACTGAAGGATTATTCACATCTTTCAACCTACCCATTCTTTTCGAAAATCAGCTTTACAACTGTGCTATAGTCGTTCAAGACAAAGAAATCATAGGAATTTACGCTAAACAGTACATGGCACTGGACGGCGTTCATTATGAACCTAGGTGGTTTAATCCATGGCCTGTCGACTCCGTGAAAACTATTAATCTACTGGGAAAAGAAATTCCAATAGGTGATTTGACATTTGAATATCACGAATGGAAAATTGGTTTCGAAATTTGTGAAGATGCATGGAGAGGAAAAGATCGGCCAGCCTGTAGACTAGAAAAGAGAGGCGTAAACCTAATAATGAACCCTAGTGCCAGTCACTTTGCTATGGAAAAGACAAAGGAGCGTTTAGCATTAGTAGCATCAACCTCTAAAGACTTCTCTTGTACTTATTTATATGCCAACCTACTTGGAAACGAGGCTGGCAGAATGATATACGACGGGGAAATTATAGTAGCTCAACAAGGGGTAACATACCTTCGAAATGAACTACTTTCATTTCAGCCTTATCAAGTTAGACATATTGATATCGCAGTTAATGAAGCTACTGAAGAGTTTTCAAATAAATCAGTGGCGCCCATTGAAAGTAAAAAAGTTGAATTTCCAAAAGCGTCAGCGCTAGCGCTTTATGATTACATGCGCAAGAGCCATAGCAAAGGCTTTACGCTCTCATTAAGTGGTGGCGCGGATTCGGCTACTTGTGCGGTTTTAGTTGCTGAAATGGTAAAAAGAGGTATGTCTGATTTGGGCAGTGATGCTTTTTTATCGGGCATCAACTTATCAAAACTTATAAAGCCTTCGGAAAAAGAAGTGGTAAATGAAATATTTCATACGGCTTACCAAGGAACCAAAAATTCGTCTGAAACAACTTTAAATGCTGCTAAAAGTTTGGCAGATTCTATTGGCGCAAAATTCTATAATTGGACAATTGACGAACCCGTAGAAGCATATTCGAATACGATTGAAAAAGTCTTAGATAGAAAACTAACTTGGTCTGAAGACGATCTTGCGCTTCAGAATATTCAAGCCCGATCTAGAAGTCCAATTATCTGGATGCTTACAAACATCACTCAAACCCTACTTCTTACCACGTCAAACAGAAGCGAGGGAGATGTTGGCTATGCCACAATGGATGGTGATACAAGTGGAAGCATAGCCCCTATTTCAAGTGTGGACAAGGGTTTCATTAGGAATTGGCTGGTTTTTGCAGAAAATGAACTTGGCTATTCAGGACTTGCTGCAATCAATAAGCTCCCCCCTACCGCAGAACTTCGACCTTTGTCGGAAAATCAAACGGATGAAGACGATCTGATGCCTTATCATATCATGGTGGAAATTGAAAAGCTTGCTATACGCGATCATCAGTCACCAATAGAAGTATATCAAACCCTTGCTAGTAAAAATTTAGAAGAAAAAAACTTACTGAAATCTCATATTCATAAATTCTATACGCTTTGGAGTCGCAATCAATGGAAAAGAGAACGCTTAGCTCCGGCATTTCACTTAGATGAGTTTAACGTAGACCCTAGGACTTGGTGTAGGTTCCCCATATTATCGGCTGGCTACAAGGAAGAGTTAAGTGAATTGCAAGAAATGGAAGTTTAATTATACTTTCCTTAGACTAGGCTTTTTTAGTCAGCTGCAAGGCCTAATACTAATTTTCAGAATCTTTGATTATACGGAACCTCGATTCTCTTCGTATTTCCTATATATTTGTTGCCTCCATAAAACTGTAAAAAATGCTTCTGCACATCGTTTGGGATCCCATGAGGGAAATCATTAAAGACATTCAGCCTCCGGTTTGGTATAGTCTACTTTTCGCTTCTGGATTTATTATTGGGTATCAAATCATGGTACATATTTTCAAAAAGGAAGGAAAGGATCCGCTTAATGTAGATACGCTTACTGTCCACATGGTTTTAGCCACAATTGTTGGAGCAAGACTTGGACACCTTGTCTTTTATGAACCACAGAGGTTTCTAGCAGATCCGCTAATGTTTTTTAGAACTTGGGAAGGTGGATTAGCAAGTCATGGAGCAGCTTTTGGAATTCTTGCAGCGCTCTATTTATACAGTCATTACTTCGTAGATGCCAATTGGTCGCCTTTTCGCTTTAAATTTCGAAAAGAAAGAAGAGTCGGTCAGAGTTACTTATGGATTGTAGATAGAATAGTAATTACTGTCGCGCTAGCTGCGGTATTTATAAGGTTTGGAAATTTCGTAAACTCAGAAATTATAGGAAAACCTACCGAGAGTGACTATGGAGTTGTTTTCGCCAGAGTAGCAGAAGAGATTATTGAAGATTCTGACCTTGGCGTTGAAAGTGCAGAAGCATCCAAAAGCGATTCTGAAGAACGCCTTGAACCAGGCATTGTGCCAATTGACCTCACCATTATTTTTGAGAATCGACAGCTGTCGGAACCTGATGCTAGAAAAATAGCCGAAACACGGATTAAAAGTATCCTGACAAGGTATCCTAATGTGAATGAGCACTATGCTGAACCTGCTGGTCCGTTAAATTATGAATTCAAATTAGTGGATAGAAAACCTACGCTCATTGTACATACATGGGGAGTTGTTCGTCATCCTGCACAACTATATGAATCTGGCACTTCACTCTTGCTTTTCTTTATTCTTTTAGGTATTTGGCTTAAGTACAAGGATAGAACCCCAGAAGGGTTATTGATTGGAATTTTCTTGGTTTGGATATTTGCGCTTCGATGGTTTCACGAAACCTTCAAAGAGAATCAAGTGGATTTTGAAAATGACATGACCTATAATATGGGGCAATTATTGAGTATTCCTTTACTAGCATTAGGGGTATTCATCCTTATAAGAGTCTTATTAAAGTCGAGAAAATCTTCGTAACGCGTGTTTGGAAATAGAGGTTGGTGGTGTTTTTGTGTTATTTGGTTATTTGCAGCACCGAGTTTTATTTGTGCCCAGGGGATCCCTGAACTCGACCCTGAGTCTACTGTCAAAGTAGGCAAAATCTACATTACAGGTAATAATAAAACCAGAAATGAGATTGTCTTAAGAGAAATTGATTTCGAAGAAGGTCAAGAATTAAAGCTTAAAGACTTCGCCGAAAAAGTCTTACTAGATCAGCAGAAACTAGTCAATACAAGGCTTTTTGTATTTGCTGAAATTGTACCCCTTTTTATGTCTGATACAGAAGTAGATGTTCTGATTCGACTTCAAGAAAGGTGGTATATATTTCCATTGCCAGTATTCAAACTTGCGGATAGAAACTTTACGGAGTGGTGGGTAAACCAGAATAGAGACTTTGCAAGGGTTAATTATGGAGCCCAACTTATTCACACCAACCTTACTGGTAGAAACGACAAACTAAGGGTTCGAGCGCAATTTGGCTTCGCAAAACAGTATTCTCTTAGTTATAGCATTCCTTACATAAACAATGCCCAAACTATCGGTTTAGGATTCTCAACTAGTTTCACAACAAACAAAACAGTAGGTGTTCAAAGCAGCGCCCACCGATTAGAGTTTATCGAGAGCGATGATGTTATTAGAAGATCTTTCGGAATAAGCGGCACGGTTACGCTCCGACCAAGTTTCTACACACGACATAGTGTTAGTCTTGGTTATGGAAGATCATCTGTTAGCGATCTTATTCTAGATACGAACCCAAATTACCACACGCAAGGACAAAATATTCAGAAGTACTTAAGGCTATCATATGTATTTGGTGTAGACAAAAGAGACTACATTGCTTACCCCCTTAATGGTAGTTCTTTCAACTTCCAAGCCACGAAGTTTGGTTTAGGTCTAGTCAATAACCTTGACATGCTCACTGCGAGAATTAGTTATGCTAAGTACTTTGACTTAAAAAATGGGTTTTACTTGGCGAACAAAACCGAGGCATTTAAGAACTTCTCCAACGAGGTACCATACTTAATCAGGTCTGGTTTTGGCTACAGACCCGACTTCATTAGAGGCTATGAGCGTTTTGTCGTTGAAACAAAGGCATTGATTTCTCACCGAAGTGCCTTAAGGTTTAAAGTATTGGAGGGTGTACAGGAATTGAGCCGAAGGAGTCTAATAAACCAATTTAGAACGCTCCCATATGCCTTTTATTTGAAGTTATTTATAGATACTGGGTATGCAGGAAACCCCTTAGACAGTAGTCAGAACAATTTCTTGAACAACCAATTTCTTGGCAGTTTGGGCCTAGGCATAGATGTGGTGACTTACTATGACTTTGTGATTAGACTTGAATATAGTGTCAATAAACAAGGTGATGGCGGGCTATTTTTCAATTTCAAAGCGGCTATTTAGTAACATTATTAGTATTTAATAAATCTAATATTTCCATATATTTTTATATATTAGTTTGTGTTCAACAGACTATTGCTTACTCTATTTCTTTTTCTTTCAGCTCTTCAGTTGAACGCCCAAGGCATTGAATATGCTGGCACCGATCCTATTTCATTAAGTCTTGCAGGTATTTCTTCTGTCCTGTCAAACAACTGGTCAAGTTTCAATAACCCTGCCGGGCAGGCAAACTTAGAAAACACATCGGCTACCCTGGGTTACAAAACAATCGTCAACTTCTCTCCTTTCAATACGATAACTGCAGCACTCAACATGCCGACAAAAATTGGTGTATTGGGTTTATCAGCTACAAAGTTTGGTGATGAAGTATTTAGCCATCAGCAATTAGGGTTCTCTTATGCCAAACGATCAGGAATAATGAGTGTAGGGTTACGGGTTAATTTAGTACAATATCAGGTTCAGAATTTTGGACAGCGATCAGTTCTAATGGCGGAAATAGGAGGAATAGCACAACTTTCTCCAACTTTTAGTTTTGGTGCCCATATCTATAATTTCTCACAATCATTACTTGACAAAGAAACACAAGAGAGAATTCCAACCATCATAAGAATGGGCTTCGATTATCACCCAAATGATCAACTTAACGTTTATTTTGAGGCTGAAAAGGACATAGAACTGCCTAGTAATCTTAAAATTGGGTTTGCTTATCAAATCATAGAAAACCTAAGTCTAAGAACTGGGATTTCTACTCAAACTAGACAGCATACATTCGGTGCTGGTTTAAAATTAAAAAGGTTTCTACTGGACTATGGCATAAGATCGAATAGAGAAATTCGAGGAACTCACAATTTTGGATTGACTTTCCTTTTCAAATGAAATTTAGACCTTATATTCTCATTTTGATCATTCTCATTTTACAATTTGAGCTTATCAGTCAACGCTTAATCGATGTGGATCTTCAGCAGATTATAGAATCACAGTATAACACTCAAGAAGAACTTCCCAATCAAGAGGAACTTTATGAACGCCTCTTATTGATCTATGAAAACCCAGTTTATATCAATACGGCCACCCAAGACGAACTGCAACGTCTTTTTATGCTTTCGGTTCAACAAATTTTATCCCTTCAGAAATACATTAATGCTTATGGCCGATTGCTGACTAAGTACGAGTTACAATTGATTGATGGCTTTGATCCGACTACAATTGACAGAGTCCTTCCTTTCATTATTATCAATCCTGAGGACTTAAAGAAAGATACTCGGCCACTCTTGAAAAGAGTACTTAGCGAACGAAACAATTACTTTATTTTTCGGCTGCAACAGAATATAGAGCGAAAACGAGGTTTTCAACCTAACATAATCGGCACTAATTCAATGTATAATGGATCTGCTAGCAAGATTTATTTAAGATATAGGGTCGCGAAAACCGGAGATTTCAGTTTTGGTTTTACGGCTGAAAAGGATGCCGGAGAGGAACTCATCTGGAAACCGAATACCGGCAGGTTTGGAGCGGATTTTTGGTCAGGTCACATTATGAAGGAAAACATAGGCCGATGGAAGAAAATCATTGTCGGAGATTACCAACTTCAATTTGGTCAGGGACTGTTATTTGGTGCAGGCCTTAATACAGGTAAAGGTGCAGCAACGGTAAGCGGAATCCAAAAACCTAACCTTGGGATTCGTCCTTATACTTCTGTATTGGAAAGCGGTTATTTAAGAGGTTTAGCCGCCTCATATCAAGTCAGAAAGAACACTACAGTAACCGGCTTTGTATCACATTCACTACTAGATGCAGAATTGAAACCGCTGGCAAACGACTCCGTGCAAAGTTTTGTCTCATCCATCAGTAATACTGGGCTTCATCGTACGCTCTCAGAAATTTCTAAAAAGCACCGCATGTCTGAGTCTACTTATGGTTTGATCCTAGATCATAGACCCAATGACTTTAAACGTTTTGGCATTATCGCAGCAGCCAATAATTATTCAGTGCCAATAATTCCGAGCAATGTTTTGTACAACAAATTCGCCTTTCAGGGTGATTATAACTACAATCTAAGCCTATATGGAAACTACAATTGGAGACAATTCAGCTTCTTTGGCGAATCAGGCATGTCTCGCAGTGGCGGATTCGGGTCAATATTTGGTTTAACAACTCACCTTTCAGAGAGAATAGACTTTGCTTTAGTATTCCGTAGTTATGAACGTGACTTTCATACGCAAAAGGGAACCTCATTTGCTGAAGGCAGCCAAAACAGAAATGAATCTGGTACTTATTGGGGAGTAAAATATCGTTTAAATAACCAATTCTATTTTACGGCCTACTATGATACTTTTAGGTTTCCTTGGCTTAGGTTTCAAGTAGATGCTCCATCAAGCGGCTTCGATTATATGCTCCGGTTCAACTACACGCCTAGCAAATATTTTCAAACAGTACTTCAATACAGAAAAAAGAGTAAAGCCAAGAACGCTACTATTGAGGGTTTAAATGAGAAGCGGGTGGCTGAAGGGATAAAACAGCAATGGTTATTAAATTCAGAGATGAAATTTGGTTTTTTATCCCTTAAATCAAGAATTCAATACAGCGAGTATAATTTTCAAGCTCAACAAACGAATGGCATTGCCCTTATTCAGGATGCCGTTTTTAAAACAAGAATTTTTACAATTAGCGGAAGAGTTGCAATTTTTGATACCGAAGGAAGTGAAAACAGCCAATATGTATATGAAAGGGATGTGCTTTATGCCTTCTCAATTCCTGCCTACAGTGGTAATGGTGTAAGAAACTACATTTTAGTCCATAGCAGGTTATCGCGGAAAATTGATCTTTGGACTAGGTTTAGCAGAACTACTTTTTACGATAGAGAGGAAATTGGCACGGGTCTTGAAACTATTGACGGACAAAAGAGGTCTGATTTTAAAGTTCAAGTTCGGTACAAGATCAATTAATAAAACCTTTCAAAAATTATCATTTGTCGGGGACTTGAAACTTTGATATTTTGCCTTCTGTTAAAAAAACAAGCCATATGAATTTAAGACGAATAGCACAAGCGTCATTTTTATTGTCGATTTGCAGCCTAGCGTTGGCGCAAAATCTGGCAGATAGAAGTAGTAATGAACGTTGGCAACAACGGGCGAACTACTACATGGAAGTGGAAATGGATGTGGAGTCCAATCAGTTTTTTGGAGAACAGAAAATTGACTATACAAACAATTCTCCCGACGAGTTAAATCAAGTGTTTTATCACCTATACTTCAATGCCTTTCAGCCTGGAAGTATGATGGACGTGAGATCGCGCACGATAGCTGATCCCGATCGTCGTGTAAGAGATAGAATTTCCAAATTAGGTGAAGATGAAATTGGCTATCAAAAGATTACATCTCTTAAGCAAAATGGTACTGATGTCAAATATGAGGTTGTCGGAACTGTATTAGAGGTTCAATTAAATCAACCGATTAAACCCGGCGAAACAGTGACTTTCGATATGGTTTGGAATGGTCAAGTGCCACTTCAAATCAGAAGATCTGGTAGAGATAATAGAGAAGGTATACGCTACTCTATGGCCCAATGGTTTCCTAAAATGGCCGAGTACGATTACCAAGGATGGCATGCGGACGAATATATCGGTAGAGAATTCTACGGAGTATGGGGTGATTATGAACTTAAACTAACAATAGACAAAGATTATGTTGTTGGTGGTACTGGTTACCTTCAAAACCCTCAAGAAATTGGCCATGGCTATGAAGATGAAGGGCAAACAGTAAATCAGAAAGTGGTTAATGGCAAACTGACATGGCATTTTGTAGCACCAGATGTGCATGACTTTATGTGGGCAGCAGACCCTGATTACTTGCACAATAAATTGACCATGAAAAATGGCATTGTGCTTCACTTTTTACACCAGAAAGGCCAGAACGAAGAAAACTGGGAGAAACTTAGACCACTTACCGAAATGTCGTTCGAGTATGCCAATGAATACTTCGGACAGTACCCATATAAGCAGTTTTCTGTTATTCAAGGTGGTGACGGCGGTATGGAATACCCAATGTCTACGTTAATCACCGGACAAAGAGGAAGCCTTTTAGGTGTTACGATTCATGAATCTATGCACGATTGGTATCATGGCGTTTTAGGTAGTAATGAGGCTTTACATCCTTGGATGGACGAAGGTTTTACTTCATATGCTTCATCCAGAATATCTGCGCACATCCGTTATGAAACGACTGATGCTGAAAAGCCAGAAACAACTATGGAGAATATTGGTTCTAGATCAGGCCAAGGAGGATACCTTAATTCTGCTAAAAGTGGTAGAGAAGAAGCATTAAGCACACACTCTGATCACTATGAATACAACGGTATTTATAGCG
Source organism: Roseivirga sp. (assembly GCF_049099775.1). Taxonomy (GTDB): domain Bacteria; phylum Bacteroidota; class Bacteroidia; order Cytophagales; family Cyclobacteriaceae; genus Roseivirga. The sequence goes on from NZ_JAGDZM010000008.1 coordinate 19,314, forward strand.
CCGCAGCTTACGGAAAAGGAGCTGTTTGGATGAGTCAGCTAGGCTATGTTATCGGCGAAGAGGCAAGAGACAAAGGACTTTTGGAATATTTCAACCAGTGGAAATTCAAACACCCAAATCCAAATGATGTATTGAGAGTTTTTGAGGAAGTTTCTGGACTTGAATTGGATTGGTATAATGAGTATTTCGTTTACACTACCAAACAAATTGATTATGCCGTTGGCGAGGTAGTTGGTGAAGGAGAAAAAACTAACATCACCTTAAACAAAGTAGGCAAAATGCCAATGCCTGTCGATGTAGTAATTACTTACAAAGATGGCACTAAGGAAGTTCATTATATGGCGCTTAGAATGATGCGTGGCGAAAAACCAGCTGAAACGAACGATAAGCGAATTGTTCATGAGGATTGGCCATGGACCAACCCTACTTATAACTTCTCTATTGATCGACCTATTTCTGAGGTTGCTTCTGTAGTCATTGACCCTTCTGGAAGAATGGCGGATATTGACAAGGAAAACAACAAATGGGCAGCTGAAAAACTAGAGAACAAGAAATAATTCTTTCAAAACTATAAAGATCGAAAGCCTGACTAAAAGTCGGGCTTTTTTATTTTAATAAACATCCTGTTTAATATATGTGTTCTTCGCAGTAATAGCATAGAGACATGTACATGAAAAATGCTAAATTGAGTATATATTAAAACTCTCCTAATGGCTTCTTATAAACTCAACATTAATAATAAAGAGTATACCGTCGAGGCGGAACCGCAGACACCATTGCTCTGGGTTATCCGCGACGAGGTAGGTTTAACAGGCACTAAGTATGGCTGTGGTATTGCGCAGTGCGGTGCATGCACGGTACACTTAAATGGTTCTCCTGTAAGATCTTGCTCTTTGCCAATTTCGGCAACAGCTAGTCAGAAGATTACCACAATTGAAGGTATTTCAACAAATAATGAACATCCTGTTCAAAAAGCTTGGTTAGAAGTACAAGCACCACAATGTGGCTATTGTCAATCTGGACAAATCATGTCGGCAGTGGCACTACTCGAGCAAAAACCATCTCCTACCGACAAAGATATCGATCAGGCTATGTCTGGAAATATCTGTCGTTGTGGTACCTATCACAGAATAAGAAAAGCAATTCATGTCGCCTCAAAAGAAATCACAAATGGAAATAAATAAACTCGATAGAAGAAGATTTCTGAAAGTAACGGGAATGGCAAGTGCAATGCTTGCAGTAGGTTTTGATTCACTTGCTTTTGGTTCTAGTGACAGCTCTTTTAAGATGCTGATGCCTGAAGATCTTATTGAAGGTACACAATTGAATCCTTATGTCACTATAAGTTCGGAAGGTAGCATTACCATAATGGCACATGTCCCAGAGTTGGGGCAGGGTATTTCCCAAGGTATTCCGGCAATAATAGCTGAAGAGCTTGAAGTAAGCATGGATCAGGTGACCATTGTCAAGGCAAGTGCTTCAAGGAAATATGGAAGGCAGTCAATCGGAGGAAGTAGAAGTGTAAGAAGTCTATTTACCCCAATGCGTCAACTTGGAGCTGCAACAAAGACCGTTTTATTAGAAGCTGCAGCAAAAAAATGGGGAGTTGCCATTTCTGATTGTGAAGCAAAAGAAGGTGTCGTTTATCAAAAGGGCACGAACAAGAAAATTACCTACGGAGCACTTGTTGATGATGCTTCCAAACTAACCCTACCAAAAACACCTTCACTTAAAGAAAAGAAAGACTTTAAAATTATTGGTAAGACAAGTCCTCGACCAGATTTACCTCCAAAGGTTAATGGATCTGCCGATTTTGGTATCGACGCTAAGACTGACGGTCTTTTATATGCGACCATAGAAAGATGCCCTACGCTCCAAGGCGCTGTAAAAAATTATGATGCCGCTGCCGCTAAATCTGTAAAGGGAGTAATTGAAGTAATGGAGGTTACACGAACTGTTTACGGTAAAAAGAATATTGGAATTGCAGTAATCGCAGAAAATTATTTCGCAGCCACAGAAGGTAGAAAGAAGTTAAACGTCACTTGGGATAACTCCGAATTCACCGATATCTCGACCGAAAGCATGAACAAAGACATGCAAGGCTTAACTAAAGAGGATGGTTTAGAACATTTTGAAAAAGGAGATTTTAAAGCAAGCTTAACTGCTAGAGGTGCTAAAGTGAAAAGAGTACATTATAGACTTCCGCACATGGCCCACTCCTGCATGGAACCAATGAACGCGACGGTTCATGTTAGAGAAGACAACACCGTAGAAGTTTGGGCACCAAGTCAAAGTCCACAAGTGCAAAGGAGTTTTGCACGCCAATTGGGTATTCCTGACAACGAAGCTGAGACTAAGATAAAAGTTCACTTACCTTATTTAGGTGGAGGTTTTGGAAGACGTTCAATGAATGATTCTTTGGAAGAATGTTTCCAAATTTCTAAGTCGTTAAGGAAACCAGTTAAGCTTATTTGGTCAAGAGAAGACGACACGAGTCAAGGGCCTTTCAGGCAAACAAGTTATCATCAGTTGACGGCTGTATACAACGAAGATAGAGTTGGTTTACAACATAAATTGATAAGCCCGGCTATTACCACGCAAGGAAGAGGATCGAATGGTAGAGTTCCATTTGAAGTAATGGAAGCCATCAATACGCATTACGATTTCAATGATGTTTCCGTCAGGTATACTGAATACAAAAATCAAATCCCGATTCACTGGTGGCGCTCTGTTTTTGGTTCAACCAATGCGTTTCCACATGAGAGTTTCATTGATGAAATGGCGACGGAGTTAAAAGTTGATCCATTGGCATTTAGAAAAGACAAGCTTTTTCTGGAACCAAGATTTGTGAATGTTTTAAAACGACTCGAAAAAGAATCGAATTGGAATCAAAAACTTGGCGCCAATGAAGGTAAAGGAATGGCGATAGTTGAAAGTTTTGGTTCAATTGTAGCCCATGCTGTTTTCTTGAAGAAAGAGAACGGTCAAGTCAGTATTCCTAAAGTTGTATCTGTGGTTGATTGTGGTGTTTATGTAAACCCAGATCAAGTTATAGCGCAAACTGAGGGTAATATTATTTATGGACTAACTGCGGCAATTAAGGATGCCATTACTTTTAAAGGTGGTGCGGCAGAGCAAGATAATTTCAATAATTATAGAATGCTCAGAATGAATGAGGCGCCTCGAGATATCCAGGTGCATTTAATGGAGAACGATGAAGCTCCTGGTGGGGTTGGTGAACCTGGCCTACCTCCTATTGCTCCGGCACTGACAAATGCAGTTTTCAACTTAACCGGTAAGAGAATACGTGTTCTACCATTCGACCTTCAGAAAGTTTAAATACACATTTGGATAGTAATTCGCTCTATATGATGGCCGGCATGTACATACTGGCCGGCATTCCTCACTTCTGGAAACCAAAGGCATACTTAAAAATAATGCCTCCTTATATACCATATCCACTCACGATGGTATACCTCAGTGGTGCCTTAGAAATCATCTTTGGAATTTTGCTTGTACTCCCAGAAACGCAATCGATCGGTGCCTGGGGAATAATAATTGTCTTAGTTGGTGTTTTTCCTGCTAATGTCCATATGCTCTTTACAGACAAACGCAAAAGACTCTATTTTACCATTTTATTATGGCTAAGACTACCTGTTCAAGGTTGGCTTGTCTATTGGGCTTGGCTTTTTACATAGTTTCCGAAAATATTTTCTTACCCTATACCCTTATTTAAGAGCAACTTATGACCTTTTGGCAAATTTTCATGAGTTTTATTTTTCGTTGTTTGAACTTTAATGTTACAACATTAGTTTTGTATCTGAAATTTGAAAACAAATAGAAAACATTAATAAATAACATCATGAGAACTTTTGAAGTACCAACCAGAGATCAAGTATCACCAGACGCACAGGCCATCTTTGATAACCTTGAAAAACAAGTAGGAATGGTTCCAAACCTTTACGCTACTATTGGACAATCAGCAAACGCACTTAGCTCATTTTTAGCTTTCCAAGGTGCTCAGGCAAAAGGCACTTTTAATGCTAAAGAGCGTGAAGCGGTGTACCTCGCCGTATCACAAATTAATGGCTGTAATTATTGCCAAGCTGCTCACACTGCATTGGGTAAAATGAATGGCTTTACGGAAGAAGAAACAATTTCTTTAAGACAAGGAAAAAGTAATAATCCCAGACTTGATGTGATCGTCAAACTAGCGCAGGACATTACTGAGAATCGTGGTAGAGCATCTGAAGGAACTGTTGAGGCATTTTTTGCTCAAGGTTTTGACAATGCAGCATTGATAGATCTAATCGCACTTGTGGCAGACAAAACTTTAGCCAATTACGTGCACAATCTTACCCAAGTAGCTATCGATTTTCCAGCGGTTCAACCTATTCAGGAAGAAGTTGAATTAGTATAACACCAGAAATAATCAATTGACAAACAATAATAATTTTGAAAAGATGAAAAGATCATTAATTATCGTCGCACTTCTAGTAGGCTTTTCAGCCATTGGTTTTGCACAGAAAAAAGAAGCAAAGGTTATTAAGCTAGACCAAACACCAGGTGAGTTCGTGATCAAAGAACTGACATTAAAACCAGGTAAATACATTTTCGAAGTATCAAACACAGGAGTTGATCACGAAGTAGGTTTTGTAATTGCACCAGTTAAAGATGGAAAAGAGGGCGATCACATTAAAGCAGGATACCTTTCTAAAGCGATTAAGAATGGCGAAAAAGGTTCTTCAAAAATAGTTGAATTAAAGGCAGGTACCTATAATTACTTCTGTCCATTAAACCCAACACCACACTACAAAATAGTGGTGAAAGAATAAGTGAGTTGATTTGTAGTGTTGATTAAAGTGCCATCTCACATCTTGTTTAAGCAAGTGGGGATGGCCTTTTTTATATGATACATTTGCAATAACCACTCATTGTTCCAACATTGTATTACAATGCTTAAATCATAATACCATGACGTTAGATGAACAATTAATAAAAGGCTCATTCCGAAGCCTTCAGCATAAATCGAGGGTTAACCTTTTGTACTCTGGCTATTGGTTATCTCAACGCATGACAGAATTACTTAAGCCATATAACATTACCCTTCAACAATTGAACGTCTTGAGAATTCTTAGAGGTCAGAACTCTGAACCTATTAGCACCTTAGAGATTAAGGACAAAATGATTATTGGCAATGCAGATGCTTCACGACTAGTTGACAAACTATGTACTAAAGGACTCATCTGGAAGAAACCATGCCCACATGATGGAAGAAAAATTCAAGTTTTTATAAACGATAATGGCATGCAGTTACTCAGTCAGATCGATAATGAGATGACTTTAATTGATGATATCACAGATAATTTGAACGAAAAGGAGCTGAAAGTACTTAACCAGTTATTAAATAAACTTAGAGCTTAGGTTCTATCTCTATTGAAGAAAACAGCACTTGTAAAGTCAACCATCCTTTTTTGTAGCATGATGACCGTAATGGCTGGTGCAACTATTGCCCCTTCATTACCTGAAATGACCAAGGCATTTCCAGATAATTCGAGTGCTGAAACACTTGTTAAACTTGTTTTAACTATACCAGGTCTTTTTATAGCGCTTACTTCTCCTATATCGGGTTGGTTCATAGATAAGTTTGGCCGAATTAAACTCTTGGCCTTTATGCTTTTGCTATATGCAGCTGCTGGCAGTTCAGGCCTATATCTTAATACTTTATTTGAAATTATTATCGGCCGAGCTTTTCTCGGCATAGCCGTTGGCGGAATAATGACCACGGCAGTCGCATTAATTGGAGACTATTTCGAAGGCCCCGAAAGACTACAATTCTTAGGTACGCAAGCAGGAATAATGGCTTTATCTGGAACGCTTTTTATTACATTTGGTGGTGTTCTAGCTGATGTTAGTTGGCGTTATCCTTTTGCCATATACTTGCTCGCTTTACTCGCCATCCCTTTAGTTTTACTCTTCTTGAAAGAGCCCATCAGAGCATCTTCCGATACCTCGGTAAAAAGCAATACGAAATTTCCGAAACTGGCATGGACAATATTTATTATTTCGTTCATAGGGATGGTTACTTTTTACCTAATGCCAGTTCAGATACCATTCTTAATGCAGGAATTTTCGAATATAAGTAATACGAGAACTGGACTCGCCATTGCCACAGTAATGTTAGTGGGTGGCGTTACTTCTTTTCAATACCCCAAACTAAAAAGAAGGTTATCCCATTATCAAATCTATGGTTTAACCTTCCTTTTTATGGGAATTGGATACTTACTTATTTCTATGGCAAATAGTTATGCTATGACTTTCCCCGGTTTGTTTATTTCAGGATTAGGCGCAGGTCTTTTAATGCCAAATTCTAACCTCTGTCTTGTAACCATGGCTTCTCCTGAAAACAGAGGAAAAGTGCTTGGCTTATTGACTACTTTTATATTCTTAGGCCAATTCGCTTCACCGCTGGTCTTTCAACCTTTAATAGATTTAACCTCTATTAAAAGTGGCTTTCTGTATCTTTCTTTATCAATGATTTTAGTCTCAATCATTGTTTTAATCAGGGATAAGAGGCTTATCCGCAACTAATCATATTTGGTTAGTCTTTATTCCGTTTAAAAACATATCTCAGGTTAAAGCCAAATCCTTCTACACCAAAATCAGTATCATCTACAAGTCTAAAGGCTGGTCGCCAATCTAGACTCAATGATATTGGTACTTCTGTAAATTGGTATTCGAGACCAATTTCTCCAACAGCCCCTAACTGAAAGTCTCCACCTAAGGCTACAAACGGCCCTGCCCCAGCGTACCAACTAAATCCTTGTTCTCCTAAGGGTCGATATACAAAGTCTAAAAGCGCATCTATTCCAACTTGATCGTTCCCGAAAGATAAATTAGAATGTACTCTGCTAAACTGACCAAATGAAAAGACAGCATCGAATGCAACATCACTGACATTTCCGTTACCAAACCTTGCGCCAATTTCTTGTGCTTGGGATTGATTTAATCCTGTTAAACCAAATAGCACTAGTGTTACTACTAAAAATTTCCTCATACTTAAAAGTATATATGAAATGCAGTAAAACCCAAATATTTCAGCTTGTTCGAGTAACGGAATCGTTTACTTTCCTACTTGGATTATATAATTACCTCTAATTCCTGAACGAATATTACCCTCATGAAAAAATGAAAACCTAAATGTAGATTCATTCAATATATTAATCGTCACTTCCTCTCCAGTATCTAAAATAATTGTACGCCCATCTTCACCTGACCAGTCCCAAGTACCATTTGCATTAAACAAATTTCCACCATTTGTTGTCTCATAAGTACCATCAGCAAATGACAAGGAGAAATCCGAAAAATTTAAACTGACATCTGAACCATCAAGTTCAATCACTCCATTTGAGCCTAAAGACCAATTACCTTCCAATAAAGCAAACGCAATTTCGTTTTCTGACGGGCTCACACTTCCACAAGAAGTTCCTATAAAAAAGAGTAATAAAAGGACGAGTTGATATTTGTATTTCTGCATTTTCATATGGCTTCTTTCTATCGTTTGATCATTACTTTCTTTCTGACAATTGAGGTTCCATTATTAAACTGAACAATGTAGATTCCTGCTTCATAGCTCGACACGTCTAGTCTTAGTTCTTTATCGGTAAAACCATCTATTCCAAATAGTTTCACTCCAGTTGTATTGACTATTTCAATGTCCAACTTACCGGCATTTATCGCTGATAAATCTATCGTCAATAGACGGTCTGCCGGGTTCGGATAGATAGAAATATTGGCGGCATCTATGACTCTTGTATCAACAGAAGTAATTACTACGCCTTCACCAGTCACTGGGTGAATTATATTTATACCCTCGTAGGAGAATGTAATATGGTCATTATAGACCTTCACTTCATTTGGTACAAATGAAATGGTCAGTTCTAAGGATTCGCCCGTGCTTAAATTAAATGTTGATGGAGATATGATGAAATCCGTTGGGGCAGTGGCCACTACATCTACTGGAATTTCTCCATCATTAGTAATGGTAATGGTTCTTTCTTGACTCAGACCTAGTGCTGAAATATCAA
>NZ_JAGDZM010000009.1:0-370558 GCF_049099775.1 Roseivirga sp.
CGTAATCTAAAAGAGCACTAACTCTCCCAAATCTTTAAAGCCACCAACGTTTTAGTAACCCCTTTTTTTAACACCTTGACAACTCTCATCCCCAAAGCGGATGCAAAGGTAATGAAAATATTTACACTCAAAACAAACAGGAGAAAATAATTTAAAAATATTTTTAATCCCTATTTTAAGTGCTCAACATGTTCAACCCGCTCCTTTCGAACGGGACGACAAAGGTATGTTAATTATTCTTCATGGGGAAAGATTTCTAAAAAGAAATTACACCTAATTGATAACATACTCATAATCAGATATTGACAGTAAAAGTATTTTTAGATTTGCACTCAAGAAGATGCAAAACTCATGATTTCTCGCATTTTTCAGGGAATCCATATCCCATCAAAAGCGCTATTGTTCTGATTCATCTCCACCGAATGTATAAAGTGACTCTCCCCTAAATTCTAATATACTGGCAGGAACTGGAAGATGTCTTGCGGTACGTGGTTCCAAATAATATAGCGACGATGCATCTTGATTTCCAGAAGGCGTAATCATTCGCCTGTAAAACCAAACATTGCAAGTACCATGGTGAGAAAATTCAACTATCCTTTCATAAGCAATAGCTTCTAAAATCAACTCATCAGATTCTTGACCAGAAAGCGGTGTCAAACCTCCTCTATTAACTCTGGTTTCATTTATGAGCCCTACCACTTCGACTTTATCTCCATTCGTTCTCAACAAAGCTTCTGCGCGGAGCAACCTTACTTCAGCATCAGATAAAAAAATCATTGGCCCAGCGAGGCTTTCTCTATATACACTATATCGATTGTAACTATAGGCGCCAATGGTAGGTAATCTACTAGCGATCTCAGGCGTTTCGCTATAATCAAAATCGGTTAAGATTCGGTTGTCATCTGGCTCTTCAATTTCTGGTAAAAAAGGAGTACCATCGGGAATAGGGTATGGCACTTCAGCTTCAGGCTTAGAGGGATTCATCATTTTAATAATTTTCTGATGAACGCGTGTGAAAATTTTATCCTGCCCTTGTATCAACATTCTGTTCCACCACTCTTCCTCGGCGCCTGTCCCGAGCGGTGCTAGATCGGTGATGCTACCTTCAGTATTCGCCAAAACTCTATTCCAATCAAGGCTAGAAACTTCTTCCGAATTTCTTGCTTGTGACACTTCAAATTTTGCGATAAACGCTTTTAAAATATTGATCACTTCGAGGTTACTGAACGTTTGTCCATTCCAACCGGTCATATCACCACCTTCCTCAAATAAATCAACAGCTGACACCAACTTTTCAATGGCCGCATCATTAACATCTTCAAAGGAACTATAGATTAAATTATCCAAGTCAGAATTCTCGTCAACTATAAATGCTTTGTTATAAATAAGAGACAGATAACCTAAAGATAAGCCTTGAAGTGCTTTAGCATTGGCTGCAATTGCATTGAATTCATCCGCACCAATTATAGCCAGCACTTCATCGCGATCTTCATTCATTACCTCTAAAATTCCATTGAGGGGCGTGAGCGTTTCGTATAACCCTTCCCACGGTATAGAGAAAAGATCGGAATAGATGTAATCTGCATCATTTCTTAAGGCCACTCTAGGTAATGCACTAACGTCTCTCATACCCCAATTTCCGAGATTCGATACTAGCCCCTGTGCCATAACATTGATAGGCATATTGGGATAAGTTTGGTGGGTAGCCGCCCAGAATGATGCATAGGAGTGATCAACTATATCGAAGAATTCTAGCGGATTGTTATATACCAAACGTGCATCAAGACCAGAGGGCCCATCATCGGTTTTACAGCTTTGCAATGAGACACTTACAAGAGTAAAAATCGCAACGGGTAATAGATACTTTTTCATGAGTTTCATTTTAAAGTGGCGCTCAAATTCAAATCAGACATATGACTTGAACGTTACATTAAATCAACTTATCCAATATTGAAACAGTGTTATTGCTAAAAGAAACAAGCCTTTAAAAGGCTAGATCGCATTGCAATTCATAAAAAAAGCGCTTCCCGATATCGAGAAACGCTTAATGCTTTAAAGACAAATCTATTTATCGAAGAATTGTCTGTGTTCTGTCAGGACCTACTGAAACAATTTTGATTGGCACTCCAGTGGCCTCTTCTATATACTTAATATAAGAAGAAAGCTCTTGGGGCATATCATCCATAGACTTCACGCCAGTAACATCAACTTTCCACCCTGGTAATGTATCGTAAACAGGCTCCACTTCTTCATCAACTAGTTGAAATGGCATCTCTTCGGTCAGAGACCCATCAGCTAGCTTGTAGCTTGTACAGACTTTAACTTCATCAAGTATAGAAAGAACGTCTGCCTTCATCATAAACAATTGAGTAACACCATTAATCATAATGGCATATTTCAATGCTGGCAAATCTAACCAACCACATCTTCGTGCTCTACCTGTAGTAGCTCCAAATTCATGACCTTCTTTCTGAATAGCTTCTCCTGTTTCATCAAATAACTCTGTTGGGAATGGCCCTCCACCAACTCTAGTACAGTAAGCTTTGAAAATGCCAAATACTTCACCAATGTTCTTTGGTGCTACTCCTAATCCAGTACAGGCTCCTGCTGTCATGGTATTAGAACTAGTTACATAAGGGTAACTTCCAAAATCAATATCCAATAAAGATCCTTGTGCACCTTCTGCTAAAATAGTTTCAGAAGACGCAACGCTTTTGTTGATTAGGTATTCAGAATTAACAAGCTTAAAGCTTCTTAAAAATTCAATCGCTTCAAAGAATGGCGCTTCGACTTCGGCTAGGTCATATTCTAATTCGTAATGCTTTAAAGTGTTTTCGTGCTTACCTACTAAGTTTCTATACCGATCTTCAAAACCTGGCGCCATGATATCTCCAACGCGCAGACCATTTCTTGCGATTTTGTCTTGATAAGATGGGCCTATGCCCTTCAGCGTTGAACCTATTTTATCTTTCCCTTTGGCCTTCTCATAGGCTGCATCAAGCAATTTATGTGTAGGTAAGATTAGCTGCGTTTTCTTAGATATAAACAGATTAGCCTTAAGGTCGATCTCGAATTTAGCTAAACCTTCAATTTCTTTTTTAAATACAACTGGATCTAAGACAACACCATTACCAATAATGTTTTTGATCTTATCTCTGAAAATACCGGAAGGTATTTGATGTAAAACGTGCTTATGGCCATCAAATTCTAGCGTGTGTCCGGCGTTTGGTCCACCTTGAAACCTGGCTACAACATTATATTTGGGTGCTAAATAGTCAACAACTTTTCCTTTGCCTTCGTCACCCCACTGTAAGCCCAATAGTACGTCTACTTTCATTTGTTTTTTGTTTTCAACTGCCCCTAAGGACAGACTTTATTTGAGAGACCTTAATTATTTGATTAATAGATCTCGTTTAATCTAATTTCTTTTTGCCGCTACTATGAATTCAGTATAGCAATGGCATCTTCATGTGAATCTGCTATTTTGAAAATCGCGGTAAGCTTCGTTATGATCAAAAGCTTTTTTACATGCTCCGATGGTTTAACAATAGCTACTTCTCCGCTTTGATTTCTGAATTTGGTAAGCAAAGTAATCAGCACACCAATACCACTACTATTGATATACTTGACATGCTCAATGTCGACCAGACAAAGTATTACTCCTTTATTAATAGCTTCATTAGCAGCTTCTAGGATTCCCGACCCACTATTTTCTCCTATTAAATCTCCATTTAAGGAAAGCATCAGTACGCCATTCTCTTGCTTAGCGGTAAACTCCATATCAACTTTCTTTTTCTTTTGTTTCCGCTTTGTTCGACTTCTTTTTTGCAAAAAAGTAAAGCGTGTGGTGCATAATATCTATGTCAAACATTTCTTCAAGGGTATTCTTGATATTCTGAATCCTTGGGTCGCAAAACTCAATTACTTCTGAAGAATCAACCATGAGAATATGATCATGCTGTTTGTAGCCATACGATTTCTCGTATTGTGCCATATTTTTACCGAATTGGTGCTTTGTAACCAAATCGCACTCTACTAATAAATCAAGGGTATTATAAACTGTTGCTCTCGAAACTCTATAGTTTTTATTCTTCATGCTGATGTAGAGTGATTCTACATCGAAGTGACCATCGCGGGTATAAATTTCTTCAAGTATGGCGAAACGTTCGGGTGTCTTTCTTAACCCCTTATTCTCAAGATAAGCGGTGAAAATCTCCCTGACTTCATCAAAGACTTTTTGGTTAAGCGACATTTCGATTTATTAGGATGCAAATATAAGATTCTTTACCATTTAGAATACTAGCCTTCTTCTTTCTCTTGGTCGGAAATAGTTCTTGTAACACGCATTACTCCCATTACCTTCTCAAGCTTTTGAATCAGCTGATCTAAATGACGTGTACTATTTATATAGAGCTTAATCTGACCATCAAAAATTCCTGTTTCGGTGTCGATACTTATCGATCGCATATTCACTTTCAATTCATTGGAAATAATGTCTGTAACATCACGCATTAAGCCCACTCTATCGGTACCGATAATTCTAAGGCCTGCCAAGAATGCATTTTGTTGTTCGGAGAGCCATTTGGCCTTTACTATTCTATTACCATGATTTGATAATAGTTCTGGTGCATTCGGGCAGGTTGTTCTATGGATTTTAATGCCTTCATTAATTGTCACAAATCCAAAAACATCATCTCCAGGAATCGGGTTGCAACATTTGGCAAATTTATAATCGAAGACATCCATGTCTTCACCAATCAAGAGGATATCGGTGCCCTCTTTCTTAACCTTGCTGAAATCATCAGAGTATTCAAAGTCTTTACTTTTTACCCTTGTACTTTTCTGCTTCTTGGTTTTAAAGTCTTTGAAGTTCTTAATCTTAGAAGCATCTATCAGGCCTTTTCCAACTTTATAATAGAAGTCTGTTACCGTTTTCTCTTCGAAATAAGCCCGCAGCTGATTAGTAACATCTCCATCGAAAGGAATTTTCATTTGCTTTAGCTTACGCTGTACAATCTCTTTTCCGTCTAATGCAGCTTTCTTCTTAGCCTCCTTAAGTGTATCCTTTATTTTTGATTTGGCTTTTGACGTAACGACAAAACGTAGCCAATCTTCATTCGGCTTTTGTTTTCCAGAGGTTAAAATTTCAATTTGATCTCCGTTCTTTAAGGTATAGTCGAGCGGAACCAATTTGTTATTTACTTTAGCGCCTAAACATTTGGCGCCTACTTCTGTGTGAATATCAAATGCAAAGTCTAAGGAGGTGGCTCCCTTTGGTAAGATCTTTAAATCGCCTTTTGGTGTAAAAACAAAAACTTCTTCATTGAATAAGTTCGCTCTAAAGTCATCGACAAATTCAATGGCATTCGTATCGTTCTGCTCTAGCATTTCGCGAACCTTGCCAATCCAGAGCTCTAGGCCAGACTCATGTGATTGAGACATGCCATCTTTATACTTCCAATGGGCCGCATATCCTTTCTCAGCAATATCGTTCATGCGTTTGGTACGAATCTGCACTTCTACCCACTTCCCTTTCTTACTCATTACAGTGGTATGTAACGATTCGTAACCGTTGGCCTTAGGTGTACTCACCCAATCTCTCAAACGATCGGGATTCGGTTTATAGAAATCTGTAACTATGGAATATACTTGCCAACAATCTGCTTTTTCTTGATCGTAAGGAGTATCCACTATAATTCTTACTGCAAATAAGTCGTAGACTTCTTCGAACGGGATATTCTGCTTATTCATCTTACTCCATATAGAATGGATAGATTTTGGCCTTCCTTTTACTTCAAAGTTAATGTCTGCTTTGTTTATTTCGTCTAGAATAGGGCTCATAAAACTCTTAATGAACCTGGTTCTGGAAGCTTTATTCTCTGCAATTCTAGCGACAATATCCTGATAGACTTCTGGCTCTGAATATTTCAACCAAAGATCTTCTAGTTCAGACTTAATGGCATATAAGCCTAGCCTATGTGCTAGGGGGGCATAGAGATAGATAGTTTCTGAAATTATCTTCAACTGCTTATGCCTCGGCATACTGCCTAAAGTCCGCATGTTGTGCAGACGATCTGCGAGCTTAACTAGAATGACCCGAACATCTTCTGAAAGGGTAAGCAGCATTTTTCGAAAATTTTCGGCTTGCTGAGAACTTCCGTGGTCAAAAACGCCTGAAATTTTCGTTAACCCATCAATGATCTTGGCGACTTTGGGGCCAAAATCTGACTCAATTTCATCTAATTCAATTTCCGTGTCTTCTACTACGTCATGTAAAAGGGCTGCAATTATGGATGTTGTCCCTAGTCCGATTTCTTCAACGCAAATTTCGGCAACAGCTAGAGGGTGGTATATATAAGGCTCTCCTGTTTTTCGGCGCATTTCTTTATGCGCTTCCTGAGAGGTGTAAAATGCTTTCTTTATTGACTTGGCATCGTCGTCCTTTAAAAAGGGTTTGGCTTTGCGTAAAAGCCTACGATACCGTCGTATGATCTCTTTTCTTTCTTCTTCTAAATCAACCGCAATCATAGTCCAAAGTTATATAAGATTCTGCATGAATTTTTAGTAAAAATTTTCCTCTTACTGTTGTTGATTTAAAAAGTAAATCTCATACCTTTGCAGTCCATTTTCAGAGTACCCGCGGATGTGGCGAAATTGGTAGACGCACTAGACTTAGGATCTAGCGCCTCAGGGCATGGGGGTTCGAGTCCCTTCATCCGCACTAAAGGAACCCTCAGTCGAAAGACTCGAGGGTTTTTATTTATGTTGACATAAAACTGTAAAGAATTGGATATCACGTTAGACAAAAAAGATTCGAATTTAGCCTCTATTAAAGTTAAATTAAACGCGGCTGATTATCAATCGAAAGTAGACGAAAAAATCAAAGATTACAGCAAGAAGGCGCAAATCAAAGGTTTCCGAGTTGGAAAAGTGCCTAAAGGAGTAATTCAAAAAATGTATGGCAAGTCTATTCTTGTTGAAGAGATCAATCACTTGGTTGGTCATGCTTTGCAAGATTACATTAAAGACAACGATCTTAAAATTTTAGGCGAGCCTCTTCCCAATCAAAAATCTGTAGATGCAGTGGATTGGGATAGTCAAGAAGGTTTTGAGTTTGAATACAATATTGGACTTGTTGAAGACTTTGCAGTAGAGCTTTCTAAGAAGACTAAAGTAACCTCATATGAAATCGAAGTTGACGACAAAGTTATCGATGAAACGATCGACAATGTTAGAAGTCAGTTTGGTAAAATGACTAACCCTGATGTAAGCGAAGAGGGTGATGTGCTTTTTGGAGCGATCAAACAGGGTGATTTCTCACACGATACTACCATTGAGCCAAGTGATCTTACGAAAACAGCTGCCAAAAAATTCATTGGAAAGAAGAAAGGCGACGAAATTAAAGTTGACTTAAAGAAACTTCATAAAGATGAATCCAAGCAGGCTGCCCAAATTGGTAAAACTGCTGATGAGCTCGCTGAAATGGATAGTAACTTTATATTTGAGGTTAAAAACGTAAACAGAAAAGAATTAGCAGACATCAACCAAGAGTTGTTCGATAAGACTTTCGGTCCTGATACTGTTACTTCTGAAGAAGAGTTTAAGCACAAGATCGTTGATACGGTAAGCCAAAACTATGGTAGAGAAACTGAAGGTTGGTTGAACAAAACGATTCAGGATACGCTTATCAAGAATACTAAAATTACGCTTCCAGATGAATTCTTGAAAGATTGGTTGAAGCATACTGGCGAAGGCAAAGTAACTGACGCTGACCTTGAAAAAGAATACCATTTATATGCCGATCAGCTAAGATGGAATTTAATTTCTGGACAGGTAGCCAAAGATAATGAGGTAAAAGCGGAACATGAAGATATTCAAGCGGCTACTCGAAAAATGATTGAAGCTCAGTTTATGGGTTCTGGTTTAGGCCAATTGGGAGACCAAATGGATTCTTTTGTAGAAAACTATCTACAGGGTGAAAACGGACAGAATTACATGAAAATGGCAGAGCAAGTTCAGCAAGAAAAGGTGTTGAATTTTGTTGTCGAAAAGATTGATATTAAGACTAAAAAGGTGAGCTTGGACAAGTTCAAAGAAATAGTTGGTGCGTAGTTAGAACCACTTACCCTTTTTCGTTGTTATTTAAAAGTCCTTTCGTACAAGGGCTTTTTTTTTAATTTTGTTAGTTAAGGTTTAAACAAACGAATGAATAATAGTAAAGAATTTCGAAAATTTGCGATTCACAATCAAGGTGTGAGTGGCACTGCCATAGATGATTATTCTAATCATATTCAAAATATGACAAGGTCAGTAATTGAGGAACGTCCTACGCGATTTGCGGAAATTGACGTTTTCTCGAGATTGATCATGGATAGAATTATCTTCTTGGGCATGGGCGTTGATGATAATATTGCAAATATTATCACTGCACAGTTATTGTTTTTAGAATCTGTGGATCCGAACAGGGATATTGTTATGTACATTAACAGCCCCGGAGGATCAGTATATGCTGGTTTAGGGATGTACGACACCATGCAGTTTGTTAAGCCCGATGTGGCTACAATTTGTACTGGTATGGCTGCATCTATGGGCGCAGTACTTCTGGCAGGTGGTGCAGCAAATAAAAGAGCAGCTTTAAAGCACTCACGTATTATGATACACCAACCAAGTGGTGGCATGCAAGGACAATCTCGGGATATGGAGATAACCTTAATTCAAATGCAAGAGTTAAGAAAGGATCTTTACGAGATTTTAGCTCATCACACTGGTCAGAAATACAGTAAAATCGAGAAGGACTCCGATCGTGACTATTGGATGAGATCTGCAGATGCAAAATCTTATGGCTTAATTGACGAGGTCCTTGAAAGAAAATAAGAATATGGCTGAAGTTACTTGCTCTTTCTGTGGGCGTAATAAGAAAGATGTGGATCTGATGATATCAGGTATACATGCACACATCTGTAATCATTGTATTACTCAAGCCAATCAAATACTATCGGAAGAATTAAAGACGAAAACGTCTGAAGATGCTCCTAAGTTTAATTTGATCAAACCCATAGACATGAAAAAGTATCTTGACCAATATGTTGTTGGCCAAGATGAAGCTAAAAAGGTAATTTCAGTAGCTGTTTATAATCACTATAAAAGGTTGATTCAAAAGGCTGATCCAGATGATATTGTGATTGAAAAATCGAACATTATCATGATTGGTGAAACAGGTACTGGCAAAACCTACATTGCTAAAACCTTAGCAAAAATTCTTCAAGTCCCATTTTGCATAGCTGACGCTACTGTTTTGACAGAAGCTGGTTATGTGGGTGAAGATGTGGAGAGTATTCTTACAAGACTCCTTCAAGCGGCTAATTACGATGTTGAATCAGCCGAAAGGGGCATTATCTATGTTGATGAAATAGATAAAATTGCCAGAAAGTCGGACAACCCTTCAATTACTAGAGATGTAAGTGGCGAGGGTGTTCAGCAGGCACTTCTAAAATTATTAGAAGGAACATCAGTAAACGTACCGCCTCAAGGTGGTAGAAAACACCCTGACCAAAAGATGATCTCTGTAAATACAGAAAACATTCTTTTTATATGTGGTGGTGCTTTTGATGGAATTGCTAGGCATATCGCCAACAGGTTGAATACGCAACCTCTTGGATTTGCGGCTACTAGCGACGACGCTCATGATGTAGATAGAGACAATTTACATCAGCACGTGAACGCGCAAGATTTGAAAGACTATGGTTTGATACCAGAATTAATTGGACGTTTGCCAATTGTTACACATTTGAACCCTTTGAACACTGAAATCCTCAAAAGCATATTGACAGAGCCTAAAAACGCGCTGACAAAGCAGTATACCAAACTCTTCGATATGGAAGAGACGGCGCTTGCCTTCACCGATGATGCGCTGGATTATATTGTAGAAAAAGCTTTAGAGTTCAAGCTTGGTGCTAGAGGATTGCGTTCAATTTGCGAGGCTATCATGACAGATGCAATGTTTGAAGTGCCTTCAGATGATGATGCCAATGCTATAGAAATAGATCGGGCTTATGCTCAGGAAAAATTCGAGAAATCGAAATTCAAAAAACTTAAAGTGGCTTAGGCCACTTTTTTTATATCCCTACTCTCCGAAATACTCAACGAAATTTCTTGGCGTTTCGTAAAGCTTCAAGGAATACAGACCACCTTCTTTAGTAATCTCATTTACTTTAGGAGCTAGAATCTTCCAAATCTCCATCACAAGAATTTCGCAGCTAGCCATTTTACCTTGCATAAAGTCTACGTCTATGTTCAAGTTTTTATGATCTAGTTTTTCGATTACCTCGTTCTTGATCAATACTGAAAGTTCTTTCAGGTCAACCACAAATCCTGTATCAGGGTCTGGTAGTCCCTTAACTGTGGTAATTAATTCAAAGTTATGACCATGCCAATTGGCATTAGCGCATGGGCCGAAAACCTCCTGATTTTTCTCATCAGACCAATTCGGATTATATAGCTTATGGGCTGCGTTAAAATGTTCTTTTCTACTGACGTAAACCATCTTCTAGATAATTTGGTGCAAAGATATTAAAAAGTATTTCTCAACAATCTTTACTATGAAAAGAACGTGCTAACTTATTAATGCTGAGCTACCAAGGCTCTTCTATATCTACCTTAGTAAAAGTTTTGTCTCTTTCTACAAAGGCAGTCTTTGCTTCAGTTTTAGGCGAAAATTGACTTCCTGGAGATACGAGTTTCTTTATCCACCCTATTGGCGTTACCACAATTAAATAGACTATACTTAAAAGTATGGTTCCATTTATTTTTCCAAGTAGTGACCCAAACTTCATCCAAACCCAAGAAATATAGTGTGCCACATGCTTAGATAATACAGATAGCAAAGCGATGAGGCATATGATCAATAGAAGCTCTCTTACTTCTTCATCTCTAAAGGTTAGTAAATAAAAATAAATAGCTAGCAACCCTGCTACCAAACCAAGTACAATGGATTGTGCTTTATTGTAATCTCTATTATCACTCATCTTTTCCCTTCTTATAAATTATGGTATTGCTCATTACCAAAGCATCCATATTGGTGTTCTGGAAGCATTCAAATGCTTCTTTTGGGGAACATACAATTGGTTGGTCTTTTATATTGAAGCTTGTGTTTATCAACATTGGGCAGCCGGTAAATTTTTTAAATACTGTAAGAAGCTGATGGAGTTTCGGGTTAGTTTTTTGATCTACCGTCTGAATCCTTGTAGAATCATCTACATGCGTTATTCCTGGAAAATCAGAATTAATCCAATCACATTTTTCCCTGATAGACAAAGACTCATATGTTGCTGGTTTTTCCTTTCTGAACGCTGGCAAAATATCACAGATTATAGCCATGTACGGCGAATTCATGTCTAGGTCGTAATAATCTTTCAAATCTTCCTCAAGAATAATTACCGCGAACGGTCTGAACGATTCTCTAAACTTTATTTTTTGATTGATGACTCGTTGTATATCTGGGTTTCGCGGGTCACCAAGTATACTTCTTGCACCCAAGGCTCTTGCCCCAAATTCCATTCTTCCCTGCATCCAGCCCACTACCAATCCGTCACTCAACAGCTGGCTTGTTTCTTGACAAACTGTGGCAAAATCTATTGATACTTTGAATTCTTGACTTTGAGATTTTAAATATGCTCTAATCTCTTGATCAGAAAACTCAGGTCCGAGAAACGAAATGTCATTCTTTTGTTCTTTTTGGGTTTTATGAAATTCATTGTTTTGGAATGCATGAACCAAAAGACCGGCCCCTACCGCACTACCTGCGTCGCCAACCGCCGGTGGTACATGCAGATTTTCAAATAGTTTTGCTTGGACTACCTTTCCATTTGCGGAACAATTGTAGCCCACCCCACCTGCAATACACAAGTTGGCAGAACCAGTAAGTCTTTTTGTTTCTTCAGCTAATAAAAGCACGCTTTCTTCTGTTATCGTTTGAACTGCCAAGGCAAAATCACAATGGGCTTGCTCCAGTTCTTGTTCCCATCCGCGTCTTTCCATCTTAAAAAGTGCCGCCCACTTCTTATCATTAATCATTTGCTTGCCTTCCAAAAATTTAAAGTAGCTGAGATTCAAATGAACTGACCCGTCTTTGTATTGTGTAATTAAGTCGCGTTTAATGCTATGATAAAAATCATTGAATCTTTCGGAGTTCCGGTTGCCATAGGGAGCCAAACCCATCATTTTATACTCTCCATCATTGACTTTAAACCCTAAGAATTGAGTAAATGCGGAGTATAATAAGCCGAGTGAATGCGGATAACTTTGCTCTTTGAGCACCTTGATTTCGCCTTCCTTTGCGTGATAAATAGCGGTGGTTGTCCATTCTCCTACACCGTCAATTGTAAGTACGCCACTTTCTTTGAAGGGTGATGTGTAATATGCCCATGCGGCATGAGACAAATGATGCTCACAAAATTGAACCTTGAGGTGTTTTATTCCTCCTAAATCAAGCTTCTTTAATGCATCATCTAGCAGCTTTCTAAAAAAAACTTTCTCCTTTAACCAGGCTGGCATATACTTGATAAAGCCACGTAGTCCTCTAGGTGCAATGGCTAGAAAATTTTCTAAAACACGTTCAAACTTCAGTAGTGGCTTTTCGTAAAACGCAATGCTAGCTACATCATCTAATGTTATTTGCGCCTGCATCAGGCAGAATTTTACAGCATTGCTCGGAAAGGCGGAATCGTGCTTTACCCGAGTAAACCTTTCTTCTTGTGCGGCAGATATTATTTCACCATTATGAATTAGGCAGGCTGCGGAATCATGATAGAATGCGGATATTCCTAGAATATAGGAAGCTGTTTTACTCATAGTTAAAACATGCTGTAAACGAAAGGTGCAATTGCAGAACCTTCAACAAAAACGATCAATACACCTAGCAGTAATAAAACGATGATTATTGGAGCTAACCACAATCGCTTTCTGACTGCCATAAACCGAAATAGTTCTCTTAAGTGTCTCATAATTAGTAATTCATTCTTCGCGTTAAGTTCAAAAAACGATCGTTTTTTCCTTTAATAGCTTTAGAGATTCGCTTCTGTAAAGTTTCTGCAATGTCTTTTTTCTGGATAAAAATTAAGCCTTCCAGCGCATCTAAATAATCATCGGTTTTTGTACTTATATCTTGATTTGAGGCCTTGTATAAATCAACTTTGACAATGGACAGAAGTGCATCTTTTGTTC
This sequence comes from Roseivirga sp., assembly GCF_049099775.1. GTDB lineage: Bacteria > Bacteroidota > Bacteroidia > Cytophagales > Cyclobacteriaceae > Roseivirga. The sequence goes on from NZ_JAGDZM010000009.1 coordinate 13,222, forward strand.
TACTGCTTTGTACGTCATTTTTATTTAATTCTAGCAGCTCATTTGCAATCTGAATTGCCTTTTGGTAGTCACTTGCCGCAATTAAATTAGTTAACCTAAATTTTTGTACTTCCACTTGAGATGCCTCTTGACTAAAAGTCTTCAGCAGACTTTCCGCTTGATTGTACAAGCCTAATTGGCTGTAGGCCTGCGCCAGTAGTAAAGTGGGTTGAACTTGATTGTGTAATTCTTGATGTAAGACTTTAGCGGTGGCAAGGGCTTTTAATGGTTCCGCATCGAGTTGTGCGTAAATTGATTTTGTGAGCACTTCCACCCAAGGTATTTGGCCGCTTAGAACTTTACTTTCATTGGATTGCTTGAGCTGATTTGTCTGTGCTTCTGAAGCGTTGACAAAAGGCCAATCTAATAATAGTTGCTGAACCATTAAGTGCCCATAAAGGCTATCTACTGATGCTATACTATATTCAAAGTCTGAACGAGAAGCCTGTTTTCCCTTCTTTGAAACAAGCGCCTCTATTGCATCAAACAGCTCGTCTGCCATAATTCTCTGCCCTTTCAGGTTTGGATGGACATGTTCGTTCATTAAATCATTACCGACAATACCCTGATCTGAGGCTGCTTCGAATGCGGTTCTCATATTGACTAATTCGGCATTGTACTTCTTAGCTAGGACTGGCACTAGGTTCTCTATTCCCGAAGTAGCCCTAAACTTTAAGAGATCGAAATCTCTAGCGTTTTGAAATAAGCCTTTAGCGCGCTCAATATTATTAGTAGACAACATTTTCTCTGCCTCACTATAAAGGCTATCTGCTCCTCCTTTTTCACTACTTGTAAATGGCTTAAAGTCTTTAAGGTTACTTACTAGCGTCGAAATATAAACTGGGATTTCAGCTTCCTGATATTTTTGTAGTAGGGCTGAAATGTTGAATTCATACTGTTTTACACCAGATTCATGTAATTTAGAATCAAATGGTATACTTTCTTCTTTTACCATTTTCGCCATCAATGTCTCACGATCACCTTCAGGCTTATTTGAATAGAAAGACCTGATAATATTCTTAACAAGTTGCACGGTTTTTACATGCTTAAGCTTTAAATACAGGTTGGTAAGCAGTGGAGATTTACCAAAGGATTGACTTGAGGCTACGCCAAGTGCTCCATAGAACTCATTGTGCCCGCTATAGATTATTACTGCATCTGGCTGCTGTTTTATGATATCGTCAGATAGGTCTAACAGTGTAAAACTATTAGTAGCCACTAAACTTGTATTGACAACTTCAATATTCAGGTTTGGATATAGCGCAGAAAGTTTTTGCTCTAGCAGTCTTGGCGAAGAGGCGTTGTGGTAAGGAAACCCGGCCGATGTAGATGCACCTTGAACGAATATTCTAAAGGTAGAATCACTTTTTTCTGATTCGAAAAGATCGTACTGACCGGAAGGTGCAAATTCAGTGACAGGGAAATATCTTTCAGCTACTCTCGGATTAAGAATCGAATAGTTAGCATCAAAAGGATCTGAAATAAATACTGGTTGAATTTCCGTTCCGTAATTGAATACCCGCAGGCTTATCTCTAGAATGATAAAAAAAACGGGAGGTATAAGGAGTGTAATAAAATAGAATACCCTCTTCTTTACTTTCATTGTATATTAATCCACGCCAAATATGGGTGTTGACAAGGACTAAATATAAGTATTAATTCATATTAAGATCTATATATTTCGCATAAATCAAATAGACACATACAATGTTTGTTTTACAGCACCAAACACCGAATATAACCTAACATCAGTGAACGGTGACTTTGCCAAATGGGCTTTCTTCACCAGTATCTGTGGGCTTAATAAATTTGTATCTATCTAGGTTGTATACTGAGCCTTTATTTACGTTCAAAAAGCGATCTAAGTCAGCCTGCAATGCTTTTAATGTAGCTTTACTAGTCAGCACGATTACTGTTTTATCGCTTTTCATTTGAAGACTACGGTCTTTCATAGTAGTCTGCGCAAACTGTAAAATACGAAGTCGGTTTGAAGAGTTAACTTGAAAAAGGGATTTGGCCATTTCTTTAGCTGGTGTGCTAATAGAATCAATTGGCGTTACTACACTAAGTCCATTACTCAGTTCGAAAGAGGCATAAAAGAAAGCTACACTATCTTTGGCTGCCGCTTTTTTGGAACTCTTTTGTGCAAAAGAGTTAAAAGTAAAAGCAATCATCAATGTCAATACTATTCCTACTCTCATGGTTTAAAATGTTTTATTTTCTATTAAATAGTTCTTTACGTAATCTTCAACACCTTCTTCTAAACTTGTAAATGGTTTTGAATAACCGATGCTTTTAAGTTTAGTCATATTCGCTTCAGTAAAATATTGATATTTATCTCGAATATCTTCTGGTGTATCTATGAATCCTATATCTGCTTTTTTATCAAGCGCTTTAAAGGTTGCTGAAACTAGATCAAAAAACGTGCGAGCTTTCCCACTTCCAAGGTTATAAATTGCAGAATCCAAACGATGATTCATTAGGAAGTAGCACACTTCTATCACATCCTTTACAAAAACAAAGTCTCTCAACTGCTCTCCATCCTTAAAATTAGGGTTGTGAGATCGAAAGAGCTTCATTTTCCCTGTTTTTGTAATCTGTTTGTATGCATGTAACACCACAGAGGCCATTCTTCCCTTATGGTACTCATTGGGTCCATAAACATTGAAGAACTTTAGGCCTGCCCAAAAGAATGGTTTTTGTTCTTGCGCTAATGCCCATTTGTCAAACTCATTTTTTGAAACACCATATGGGTTTAAAGGCTGAAGTTGGTCAAGCCTTGAGTGATCATCATCATACCCTTCATCTCCGGAACCATAAGTTGCTGCTGAAGAGGCGTATACTAATGGGATTTGATTGTCTATGCAGGCCTGCCATATCTTTTTAGAATACTCTAAATTCAGTTGATTTAGCAGTTTATAATCAAATTCTGCAGTATCAGTTCTGGCGCCTAGGTGAAATATGAATTCCACATGCTTAGCATTTTGATCAAGCCAATCAAAGAAGTTATTTCTATCTACTTTTTGAGATATACTTTTTCCTTCGAGATTCCTCTCCTTATCAGGTATATCAAATTTGTCAACAGCAATAATGTCATTGAAGCCTTCTTTATTCAATTTGCTGACTAAACAACTGGCGATAAAACCTGCAGCACCTGTAACTACGATCATTTGTTCTAATGATTTAAAATCTTCGACAAATATACCCAATCCAAAATGGCTACTTTAGAAATAATGAAGTGATTTACATTAAAATGTGCTCAATAGCCACCTTGAAGGTGATTATCCGACATTCTGACTTGGAGCAAATCTGGAGATTCGTTATTCTTTAATAGAAGAATTAACTCTTCCCCATTGACTGAAAGTTTTTGAATCTTATTTACGATACCACTATTGACTAAGCCACTTAGGGTTTGTGAAAGGGGCAAAAACTTACCATTACCAAGCCCTTTCATTAATAGGGTACTTTGTGCATCATATCTACCATTGAATACTTCAGGGCTATTGGAGTTTCCTGCAAATAAGATATCAAGTATACCATCCTTATCGAAGTCAAGGGTCTCAATATCATTTACCTGAGAATACTGGACTTCTACAGGTAATTCCATATACATGAAGCCTTCCTCTCCGTGATTTATAAACAGGCTCGTTTTAAAATGATTGGCACTCAACTTAGTAGCTTTGTCTAATCGTTCTTGTCCGAACACCATGTCGATTGTTGCTTCGGCATAGCTTATGTTTTTTACAAATTTCTTCTTAATGGAATTGATTTGTTGTGATAGTGTAGCTCGATCGTGCAAGATGTATTCTTTCCCATCATTGAAGTATGCAACAACAGGGTCAATTCTTCTATCTCCATTAAAATCAGAAGCATAGATGGATAATGGTTCTTGATTAGTGGCTTTATATCGACTATTTAAACCGAGATTTCCACCAATGATGTCTAAATCACCATCTTTATCTATGTCTACTATTTCTAGGGTATTCCACCAACCCACATAGTTTGATAAACCATAGCTTTCCGTAGCGTCCGTAAAGGAGCCAGCAATATTGGTGAACACTTTAATCGTCATGAATTCACCGGTAATTATCAATTCATTCGAACCATCTGAATCCAAATCGGCCCAAACGGCATCCTTTACCATTCCAATTTCTCGAATTGTAGGAGCAATTGTAGCCGTAACGTCATTGAAAACGCCATTATCGTTGGATAAAAACTTACTCGTGCCGGCTAAAGGATATTCTCCTGGCTTACATCTTGCTCCAACAAATAGGTCAATATCGCCATCATTGTCAAAGTCATTTTTAACAATTACACCTCCGCTAAATGATGCATAATTGATGCCTTCTTCAGATTTTATGAAATTCCCGCGACCATCATTTAAATACAGTCTATCAGCGTATAAAGCGCTCCCATTCTCAAACTCATTGCTTCCTGAGATGACATATAAGTCTTCATCTCCATCTGAATCTACATCAATAAACAGGGCTCCTGCATCTTCTGATTGATTACCTTCTAGTTCCTGAACTTTAAATCCAAGTGCTCCATTTCTAAAATACTGGGTAAACAGCCTTCCAGGTTCTCCCGCTGCGCCTCCTATAAAAATGTCTTGTAGACCATCTCCGTTAACATCTGCTGTGCTAGCGCAAGGGCCTTCTTGAGAAAGTTTATGTGGCAACAATGGTTCACGGTTAAAATCTACGAACGTAGATTCTTTATGGGTATAGTCTAAAGAAACACGGCTGGCTTTGCCAAAAACGCTTTGAAATTTTGGCTTTTGAATTACAACTTCTGTTTCTGAGGTTTCTCTTTCAATACTTAGCAGTTGATTAACTTTGACATCTTCCAACCTAGTCACCTTTTTATCAGGCCAAACGATTTCAATCTCATCCACTTTGGTGTGTTTGTTTAGTCCAAAGTGTAACCTTGCATCTACGGTGGACTGAAAACCTCTAAATGGGGAAACTTCGGCACTATATTTCTCTCCTTTTACTGTAAGATTAACCTTAGTTCCAATAGCTTTCGCATGATCGTTTTCAATTGTGACATCTATAGTCAGATAACTCAAACTATCTAGTTCTCGCGACCTATTTTCATACACAAATGATGCATGATTTAGGTTATTTACTACAATATCAAGATCACCATCGTTGTCCAAGTCACCATATGAAGCTCCGGTTGAAAAGCTTGGTTGGGCAAGTCCCCAGTCTTCTGCTTTATTAAAGAAATTTAAGTCACCTTCATTGGCATAGGCATAATTGGCAACTTTTTCTCCTTTAAGCTCTCTTAAAGCTTCAACTACAACATTTGGGTCAAAAACTGCACTTCTTCGCTGGTTTTCACTAATTATATAATCTCTAAAATCAACGTCAGTTACATCTTTTACATAGCCATTAGTAATAAAAACGTCCTTGAAACCATTATTATCTAAATCGGCTATGAGCGGTGACCAACTCCAATCTGTATTACTCATCCCGGTTAGAAGGCCTACTTCCTGAAAAGTAGAATTGTCAGTACCTAATTGCACTGAATTTCTCATGTATTGAGGGAGGTAACCATTCTTTGTTAAGAGTTGAAATCTATTATAGTTCAATCCGCTCAGTAGTTTCTTCTGCCTTCTATTATCCTCAGGCAACATATCTACCTGAAATAGGTCCATGGAACCATCATTATTAATATCAGCCATGTCAATGCCCATTCCAAAATTACTTGTATGGTTTACATAGCTTGCTATTTCATCCTGAAAACCACCATTTTGGTCATTTATATAGAGATTGTCATCATAAGTAAAATCATTACTTACATAAACATCCAGCCAACCATCATTATTAAAATCATTGATTGCCAGACCAAGCCCATATCCTTCATGCTGTATACCAGCGAGTAATGTAACGTCGACAAATCTTCCATTGTCATTACGCATTAATCGATCGCTACTTTTTGAATTACCATCTGGCCTCTTTCTTTTTATAGCTGTAGGATCTTTATTAGGGTTGTTTTCGTAATTTATCAGATAGGCGTCAAGATCGCCGTCCTTATCGAAGTCAAAGAAGGCGGTATAGGTGGTTAAACGTGACTCGTTTAACCCATATTCGCCGGATTGCTCAGTGAATGTTAAATCACCATTATTCACATAGAGTTGGTTTTGAGTGTGTTTCCCTATTGCTCTGCCACCAATACTCAAATAGATGTCTAAATATCCATCAGCATTAATATCTACTATAGACACACCATGAACCCAACTTGTCGTCGTCAAGCCTGCAGTTAGTGTAACGTCATTAAACTTTAATTCACCTTGGTTGATGAAAAGTTTACTCGATACCATATTACCACCAAAAAAGATGTCTTGGAGACCGTCGTTATTGAAATCAGCTATTCCCACTCCAGCACCATTATACATATAAAGGTACTTGTAAGCATTAATGGAGTCACTCTCGGTTAGAACATTAGAAAAAGTAATTCCATTTTCTAACGACAAGAGTTTAAATCTATTCTTTGAAGATTTCTCACCTTCACAGGATAGTATAGATAATAAAAGAAGCAGTAAAAAAATATTTCTATTCAACATACAGCATGGTGAGTCACCAAATCTGACAAGAACCACAGAAACACTCGACTTTTACGACCTATCGGTGTGTGGGAGTCTTATTATTGTTGAATTTGAGTATGACCTTACTCGAACAGAAAATAAATTAGTAATAATTAAGCGGAGATCAAGGCTCTATTTTATCTTTCTGATAATACCTGTATAACCATCACTGGTCATTACTTTTATCTTCTCTCCATCTTTACGGTAAAACTTAATTTTACCTGAAGACATTTCTAAGGTATGGCCTGTGAATCCATAGAACATACCTAAATCATTTTTTTCAGTTAAGCTCAGAGCTTGAAGTAAAGCAAACGCAATACCTGATGTAGGGGTATAACCTTTAACTTCTTTTTCTCCTGCACCGGGTACAGCTACATTCTGTACTGAAGCAGGTAATACTTTTAAATCATAAACAGTTTTAGTAGCTGTTGTATCTTCCTTTAACTTGTCATAGTTATTTACATGTGTATACTTTACACCATCTATAGAAATCCAATCCTCCATTTTTAAGGTATCCTTGAACTCAACCTCGATTGTTTCAGCCAAAACATAAGGCCTTCTCTCACCACAACTAGCTGATATTAATACTACAGCGAATATTAAACCTACTAAGTACTTATTCATTTTCATTTCCAAGTTGTATTTCTAGCATTAAAAAAACTTCAAATAAAGGTAATAAAAAAGCCCCAAGTAAAACTTGAGGCTTTTAAAGTATCTATAATTGATTATCCACCGAAAGTGTATACATCAAGTCCTAAGATTTCTAGCTCCTGTGCAGGAAGAGGTAACTGACTAGCAGTACCTGGCTGCAAGAAGTGAGAAGGATCAGACGCTATTCTTCTGAAGTACCAACCGTTCAAAGCACCATCCCAAGCGAATTCTACAAGACGCTCATAAGTGATCTCTTTCAACATGTCTGCATCAGATTCTGTTCCAGTCAAGGCAGTTAATCCGCCTCTCGTTACACGAGTAGCGTTGATTAATGCAGCTGCTTCAGTCTTACTTCCACCAGTTCTAATTAAAGCTTCAGCTCTAATCATTCCAATCTCATTCATTGTTAAGTGAGGCATTGGTCCTAATAGGGCAGCGATGTAGTAGTTATACTTGTTGAAGTTATAGCTACTGTAGAAGTAATAACCTCTATCTGCAGCAAACTGAACACCAGAGTTGTATACAAAGTCAGTAGAAATCCTTGCATCTCTAGGAGCAGTAATTTCTGGCAATGTATTAGTACCATCAGGCCATGGGTAAGGAGCAGTAGCATTGCTAGGGTCCGAAGTTGTTCCGCTACCAGTACCACCTTCCATCATGTTGATGATTCTTTGACTAACTCTTGTCCATAATGGGAACTGACCTTGAATCAAGATACGAGTCCACCAGAATACACCATCACCAGCAGGTGAAATATCAGCAGTCACAGTATTAGCCGTTAAACTCAAGATTTGATTCCAATCATTAGCGGCAGCTTCAGCAGCATCTCTAGAAGAATAAGCTAGAATTTTAGCAGCAAATGATCTTGCAAAACGAGCAGCTTCAACATTATCATAGTTCAATCCATTGATTGCAGAATGAGTAGTTGATGCATCTCCATCAAAAATTGCAGCAGCTTCTGTCAACTTAGTTATTGCAGCAGCCACTACATCAGTGTAAGGGCTAAGCTCCAAAGTACCTAAATCAATAGCAGAAACAGTTTCATCAGCGATGAAAGCTTGGTCAAAAATAAGACCTAATGTACCAAGTGCTAAACCTTGAGCTAATTTACCATTAGCCAATACTTGATTAGTAAGGTCGTTTCCGTTACCATCATCGATTGTACCACCAAACTCACTGTTCATAACTCTTAACAAGTCATTAACCTGAGCTAAAGATTGGTTCAAACGTGCCCATGGAGTCGTCATGAAAGCACGGTTGTTGTACGTCAATGTATTCTGAATTGGAGCTCTAGGAATAGTACCTAAATCTCTCATACCCCAGTTACCCCAACTTGAACTCAATGTCTGAGCATAAACCGAGATTGGCATGTTTGGAGAACTCAACTGAGTCGCCTGCCACCAGGTTAAGAACGCACCATCAACAACCGATGGGAACGTGGTAGGATCAGAGAAAATGTCAGAACTATTCTTTTCATTCAAGTTCTCCACTTCTAGATCTTCACAAGAGGTGAAAGTAACAGCGATTATCGCTGCTACTACCCCAAAATATTTGAAATTTTTCTTCATGATTTTTTCTTGATTTAAATCTTTGTTATTAGAACGTCAATGCAATTGATCCATTGAAAGATCTAACAAGTGGGTAAGCGAAGTCATCCGTTCTTGTAGTGATACCACCTGAAGCAGGATCATATCCTGGGTAGTCACTAGATAAGAACAAGTTACGTCCCACTACACTTAATCTCACATTCTTGAACACTTTGTCCATACCAATTTTTGCCAATTGGTCGCCACCTAGGTCATAGTTTACTGCAAGCTCTCTTAATCTAAGGTGAGTAGCATCTTCAACCCAGAAATCAGTTGTTCTGTTTGTGTTATAAATGGTAGCTAAGTAAGTATTAGCTTTTCTTTGTCCTTCAGGGAAGTCGCCTTGGTTAAAGATTGGGTGTAACCTATCTCTAGCTAACCACTGACCACCTTGGTAGTAAGTATCTCCACCGTTTTGGTACTCCCATAGCATGAATACAGAGAAGTTCTTGTAGTCAAAAGAAGTAGTTAACGCCATGTTAAAGTTTGCCTGAGCATCACCAATTAACAAGTCATCAGTTTGAACACCAGCTTCGTCAGTGATGTATACTGCTGCTTCGTTTGTAGTAAACTCATCAGCTGCAACAATTACGATACCGTCTCTGTTGATTTTAAAATCAGAAGGAGTAAGTCCACCAGTAACGTTAGCAACTGTTCCATCAGGAAGGATAGTTAACTCATCCAAAGAACGAGCAATTTTTCTACCGAACATTTCAGTTGGTCTGTTTCCAAGATCCCAGATGTTACGAGCTCCAACTTGGAATCTCGGTCTGTTAAATTCTGTGATTTCAGATCTAGTTCTATCAAAGATTAAGTTGAATGACAAGTTCATGTCATTTTTCTGAATCGCATCATATCCTAAAGTCAACTCAATAGTATTTGTTTCCAAAGTACCAGCGTTTTGCTGCTGAGAAGTTCTACCAGTTACAGCTGAAAGAGGAATCGTTAAGATTTGGTCTCTGTTCTTTTGCTCTGAGTATGAACCTATGAAACTGAATTTATCAAGGAAATCAACATTCAATCCTAGTTCTAATTCGTCCGTTACATTTGGTCCTAATAATGGATTTTCAAGAACAGTTGGGTTTTGGATAACACCATTTACAACTGGAGCTCTTTCAAATCTATCGAAGAAACCTGGTAGTCCACCAGCTTGTCCCCAAGAACCTGTAATTTTTGCTTCTTGAATTCCATCAATTTCGAAATCCTCAGTAATTCTCCATCCTGCTGAGAATCTAGCAAATGTTTGCCATCTGTTATCTCTACCGAATAATGAGTTACCATCACGTCTTACAACAATATCAAATAGATATTTGTCTTGGTAATCACCACCAACTGATAATGAGAAGTTGTTAGCAACTACTTGGTTTTCTTCAGCTGCATTAGCCCCTAAGAAAGGAAGACCATCCGTTGGAGAAAGTGTTACGTTGTTGAAACGATCAAAAGCAGCAAGTCCTAAGTTAGTACCGTTAGCACTGAAAGACTCTCCACCTCTATCTTCATACTGGAAGAAAGCGTTAGATCTTAAATTCCAATCTTGGATTTTAGTTACATATGTTAAACGGAAAGAAGAAGTAATTGCAGTGAAATCACTGTAACCTCTACCTAGAGAACCAGTTCCTGGAACACCTTGGTTAGCCAGGTATCCAATATCCTGGAAGTTTCTAGAGTAATCTTGCCATGTATCCATACCGAAACGGCCTTCCGCAGTTAAACCTTCAATAATATCATACTTAACATTAACTGATCCGATGAATCTCTTACGAGTTCTTTCGTTTCTGTTGTTAGTTAAGATATAGAAAGGGTTAAACTCCGAAGTAGGAGAAAATCTGTTTGCATTGTAGTTGAATGGAGAACCATCCTCTTCGTTTGGAGCGAAGAAATCAGCACTTGGATCTGCAATAGTCAAAGTTCTAATACTAGGCAACACGTTATCTTGCTCATCTTGGATAAACCTTAAAGATGAAGATAATTTCAGTTTCTCACCAATGTATTGATCTGACTGCACAGTAATGTTATAACGTTGGTTACCGTCATAAAAGTCTACACCACCAGTTCTATCTTGGTATTCAGCTGAAACAGCTAAGTTACCCGTTGCACCTCTTGTACTTAATCTCATGTATTGAGTAAAGAATGTACTTCCAGTAAATAAATCGTTAATGTGATCTCTGTAACGCGGGAATGCATTGTCAGAAATCAAATCTGGATCATCTTGCGCAGTACCAGTGTTATCAAGTTCGAAATCACCAGTTGCAGGATCAATTAGGAAAGGGTGATAATTGGCCTTTTCAATGTTTCTGCTTTTGTAAACGCTTTCACCACCATATTCCGTTCTTAATAAGAACTGAGTTGAACCTGGAGCAATTTTGTCACCTCTTTTAGAGAATAACTGGATTACACCGTTCGCAGCTCTTGAACCAAATAGAGTAGCAGCAGAAGCACCTTTCAATACCTCATAACGCTCAATATCCTGAAGGTTAATGTCTGAAAGACTGCCTTCTATTAACACACCATCCAATACGATAAGTGGACTGTTGTTACCTGCTAAAGAAGAAGCACCTCTAATTTGAATTTGAGGTCCAGCACCTGGAACATTACTTGGCTGAACACGAACACCGGCAATTTTACCAGCTAGTGCAGAACCAGCATCTGTTGCAGGAACCTGCTTTATTACCTTCTCACCTACAGAACTTACTGTAAATGGAAGCTTCTTTACTGGAGTAGCAGCAGCCACACCAGTTACTACAACCTCTCCTAAAGAAGTCGCATCTGGAACCATTATCACATTGTACACTGATTGATTCGGTACAAGTTTGATTTCCTGGTCAACGAATCCTAGGTAACTGAATACTAAGGTTCCGCCTGATGCAGGCACTTCAAGTCGGTATTCACCGTCCACATTGGTAGGTGTACCTTCAAAAGTACCTTTCAACTGAATAGTAACCTGAACAAGTGGAAGTCCATCTTCTGAACTCGTCACCTTTCCAGTTACTGTCCTGTTCTGAGCAAATGCAACGGTAGTTAATCCCGCCAACATAAGCATGACACAAGTCAGTAAAATTCTCTTCATTTTGCTTTCGTTTTAGTTTAATTGATGAAAAATTAATTTGCTTAGAACTCCAAACATAAAAGAAAATGTCATCAAATAATAATAATTGCAAAATAAATTTGATGTCCTGAATAAGCCCAGAATCTTTGTTTTACTGTGTTTAAACCCTTTTTTAGTGTATTTAAGAATTTTGTTTGGTTGAGTAAGGGTAAACCATTTCTAAGGAAATCCGTAGTGTTAAAGGATGTTAAATTCCTAGTCTCGGGCTAATCTTTTAATCATCTAATACTAGAAATACAGTATTAATTAATTATTAAGTTTTCGAATTGTCTTATTTCAAGATATTGACGATTTTGAACTCTATTCTCCTATTCCTTTCTTGTTCATTTGGTGTTAATCCCGCTGTCAATGGATAGTCTTCGCCATAGCCAGCAAAAACCAAATTTTCTTTGGATACCCCTTTTTCAATAAAATATCGGTAAACCGACCTTGCCCTTTCTTGTGATAGCACCAAATTCTCAGATTCGCCACCAATTCCATCTGTATGACCTCCTATTTCAATAACTACCTTTGGGTTACTTTCAAGAAATTCCTGTACAGCAGAAAGAGTCGCTTTACTCCCCTCTTTTATCGTAGTACTATTGAAGTCGAAATAGATGTTTCCAAACTCGAATTTTTTACCAATACTCAAGGGCTCCAATAATACTTGAATGTTAGTAAGCTCATCTAGCTCATTCAATTGCAAAGTGCTTGACGCGTAACCATCAGCACTCACATTTAGATCGCTCTGTTCTTCATCTAAAAACAACTTAAATTCTCCGGTGATACTATCCGTCTTTACGAGTACTGATTCTTTATACTTTATAGAAGAGGAAATAGGTTCGAGTGTTTTTTTATCTAATACAATTCCTGAAAAGTATTTCAATTCATTTACCGAAGACATAATGTCGGCAGGCACTTTGAATCTGTTCAACTCTATCTTACCCGTCGGCAAAGCAGAACTATAATAGGCCCAACCATCCGAACTGAACGTATAGCCCACTTGGTCGAACTTGTTATTAATAGGATAGCCTAGGTTTTGGGGAGTTTTCCATTTCCCACTTTCTAAAACAGAAACGTATAAATCATAGGCGCCCATCCCTACTCTTCCTCGCGAAGCAAAAAACAAGGTTCGCTGATCTATAGATATATAAGGAGAGGAATCATCTAGTTTTGTATTGACTTCTGATCCTAAGTTTTCAGCTTCAGACCAACCTCTAATACTTTTTTCGCTTACCCAAATGTCTAACTTTCCTAAACCACCCTTTCGGCTGCTAACGAAAAAGAGTTTTTTTCCATCTCTTGAAAGCGATGGCTGAGAATCCCAATCCTTACTATTGACGTTCTCGCTAAGCAATTCGGGCTTACTCCATTCCAAACCTACTTTATAACTTATATACAAATCGCAACTACCAATATTGCTAGGGAGGTTGCAGGCAGAAAAAACTAAAGTAGATCCATCGGCAGAAATTGAAGCTGTTCCTTCATTTCTATCAGTATTAATGTTATCAGAAATGCTTTCAGGTTCCGTCCACTTTGCATTACGCATTGTGCTTTGATATATATTTTCATTTCCTCGACCGTTATTCTCCCTAACAATAAATACCAGTTGATTTTCAGCAGTGATTGAAGGGAAATATTGCATTTCGAATTGATTTAGGGGATCTGGTAGTTTTTCAAATACTATTACCTCTTTCTTAGCCATCTGAGAAATAGAAAACTCGATTGAGGAATCTAGAAGCGAAACAAAATCTGGTGAAATACCATAAATATCTCCGCTGATCTTTGTTATAATTTCAGCTGCTTCCTGATATAAACCACTTGAGAAATAAAAATGCGCCTGATCATAGCGTATCCGGTTAACAAATTCTGGTGCTAAAGCATTTTTATACGTTTGAAGAATTTGTTCGGATTCTTCAATATCCAGTTTCTTTATAAGAATCCTATTCAGAAGCAGAATCGCTTCATCAAAACTCTTATCCTTCTTTATAGCCTGAAGCACAGCAAACTCTGATTGGCGGAGATTACCGATCTGAAAAAGGTCACGAGCCTCGCGATAACTCGCTAGTGCTTTCTTGTTTTTTGAATGAAGGGTTTGCGCGGATAACGTTCCGCAAAAAAGAAGGGTTAATAGAATGGTAGTTATTCTCAACACTAAGGAATATTCATAAACTTATGTGTTTGTAGCGAAATTTTCCACTGAGGGTTGTCTTTAACATAATTTATTATTTCAGGGAGCATCTTTTCCGACTTATCCCACTCTGGTTGTAAATACAATAAACAATCTGGTCTTACTTGTGCAGCATGTGCTTCAGCCCACTCAAAATCACTCTTATTATATATAACCACTTTCAATTCATCGGCTACTTGGTAAAATTCTTCACGGGGCTTCATGAATTTCTTCGGAGAAAAACATATCCAATCCCAGTTCCCACTTACAGGGTGTGCTCCTGAGGTTTCAACGTTAGTTTGTAAGCCTGAAGTATGCAGCGCCTCTGTAAGGTTCGTCAAATCATACATTAATGGCTCACCGCCAGTGATAACGGCTAATCGGGTAGGCGATTTATTTACCATAGATACAATCTCCTCTACCGACTGCTTTGGCCATTGATCTGCATTCCATGAGTCTTTCACGTCGCACCAAACGCAACCGACATCACAACCTCCCAATCGAATAAAATATGCTGAATTACCCGAGAAATGACCTTCTCCTTGAATAGTATAGAATGCTTCCATTACTGGAAGTTTGATTTGTTCTTTTATCATTTTCAATTTTTTAAAGCAGGTGTTGAAACTGCTATTTTAAAATAATGCTAGGCAAGCTTTATATTAGCTTTTGACTAGCCAAATACGTATTCCAAAGCAATGAAGCAATAGTCATTGGCCCTACACCACCTGGAACTGGGGTAATGAAACTGCATTTTGGAGCAACCTCATCAAACCTTACATCACCTTTTAACTTAAAGCCGGATTTAGTTTGGGTAGACGGTACTCTGTGGATTCCTACATCAATAACAATGGCACCCTCTTTTACCATTTCTTCAGTGACAAAACCTTCTCGGCCTATAGCAACAATCAATATATCGGCTTGGCTTGTAATTTCAGCCAAATTTTGTGTTCGGCTATGGCATAGCGTTACTGTAGCATTACCAGGCGCAGCATTTCTTGACATTAAAACACTAATGGGTGTTCCTACTGTATGACTTCTGCCAATCACTACACAGTTTTTACCGGAAGTTTCAATGCCATTTCTTTCCATCAAAAGCATCATACCTTTTGGTGTTGCTGGAAGTAAAGTTGGCAAGTCTAAAAGCATCTTCCCTAAGTTCGATGGATGAAAACCATCAACATCTTTTTCTGGCAAAATGGCTTCCACTACTTTGTGCTCATCAATCTGCTTAGGTAAAGGTACCTGTACTATGAACCCATCTATATCCGGATCATTGTTCAACTTATCTACCGTGGCGAGCACTTCTTCTTCAGAAGCTTCTTCGGGCAAATGAATAAGCGTAGAACCAAAACCAATTTGTTGGCAAGCTTTTACTTTAGCGTTTACATAGGTTTTACTAGCACCATCTTCTCCTACTAAAACTGCTGCTAAATGGGGTACTTTACCACCCTTAGCTTCAATTTCCTTTACTTTACCTGCCAACTCGTCTTTGATAGACTGTGCTGTAGCCTTTCCGTCTAGTAATTCCATAGCAATCTTATTAATCTAATTTCAGAACCGCCATAAAAGCTTCCTGTGGAATTTCCACATTACCTACCTGACGCATTCTCTTTTTACCTTTTTTCTGTTTTTCAAGCAACTTACGTTTCCTTGAAATATCGCCGCCATAACACTTGGCCAAAACGTTTTTACGCAAGGCTTTCACAGTTTCTCTGGCTATAATTTTTGTTCCAATAGATGCCTGAATCGCAATTTCAAACATCTGCCTTGGTAAAAGTTCTCTTAACTTTTCACACAAACGTTTACCCCAATCGTAGGCTTTATCTCTATGTACAATAGCTGAAAGTGCATCTACCGTTTCTCCATTAAGCATCACGTCCAACTTCACCAAGTTAGATTGCCTAAAACCTATGAGCTCATAATCCAGTGACGCATAACCTCTTGAAATTGTCTTCAACTTATCAAAAAAGTCAAAGACAATTTCAGCAAGCGGCATTTCAAAAGTTAACTCTACCCTACTCGAAGTTAAATAAACCTGATTCTTGATTTCTCCTCGCTTATCAATACAAAGACCGATGATTGGGCCAACGTATTCTGCTTTGGAGATTATCTGTGCCCTAATAAATGGTTCTTCTAAGTGAGCTGTAGCATTAGCCTCGGGCAATTCAGAAGGAGCATTTACCATTTGTACCGACTCATCAGTCATGATGGCGTGGAATTGAACCGAGGGAACGGTCGTAATCACCGTCATATCGAATTCTCGTTCCAATCTTTCTTGCACAATTTCTAGATGAAGCATACCCAAGAAACCACATCTGAAACCAAAACCTAAGGCGGCAGAAGTCTCAGGCTCCCAAACTAGAGAAGCGTCATTTAACTGAAGTTTCTCCATAGACGCTCTCAATTCTTCGAACTCAGATGTTTCAACCGGATAAATACCAGCAAAAACCATCGGTTTTACATCCTCAAAACCCTTAATCAACTCTTGTGTTGGGTTTTCTACGTGGGTAATGGTATCACCTACTTTGACTTCTTTCGCTACTTTAATTCCTGAAATCAAATAGCCTACATTTCCTGCGCTAATTTCTTGCTGAGGGTCTTGGTTCAATCTTAAAATTCCAATCTCATCGGCATTATAAGTTTTCCCAGTATTGACAAATTTAATCTTATCACCCTTCTTTATTGAGCCATTGAAAACTCTAAAGATTACTTCAATCCCTCGGTAAGAATTGAAAACGGAGTCGAAAATCATGGCCTGAAGTGGCTCCTCAGGATCTCCTTTTGGGGCAGGTACTTTTTCTATTATAGCCGAAAGAATGTCTTCAATACCAAGACCTTCTTTCCCACTTGCATGAATTACATCATCAGGTGAACAGCCCAATAGTTCTACTACCTGATCTGTCATTTCCTCAGGCATGGCACCAGGAAGATCAATTTTATTAAGCACAGGAATTATCTCCAAATCATGCTCTAAAGCCAAGTAAAGATTCGAAATAGTTTGTGCTTCTACACCCTGAGAGGCATCCACAATTAACAAAGCACCTTCGCAAGCTGCAATAGACCTCGACACTTCATAAGAAAAATCGACATGTCCTGGGGTATCGATAAGGTTTAAAGTGTATTGCTCCCCTTTATATTCATAATCCATTTGGATAGCATGAGACTTGATCGTAATGCCTCGCTCACGCTCCAAATCCATATCATCTAACAATTGGGCTTGCATATCACGATCACTGACTGTTCCTGTACTTTGAAGCAGTCTATCGGCCAAAGTACTCTTACCATGGTCAATGTGAGCGATTATGCAGAAATTTCGAATTTTATCCATGCTTTCTAAAAGAAGTGCAAAAATAGAAAAAAGCGGATCATTTGCTTTGAAGAGATAAGCATTAATTTTGCAGATATGTTATTGGCAGACAGGAAAAAAGAGCAAAACATTTCTCAATACATCATTTATATGTATCAGACGGAATTGTTGATTAGAAATTTTGAATTTGACATCAACCAAATTCAAAAAGAGATTGTAGACAAAATACCACAAGAAACACTTGATGAAAGTGCCAAATTGGCCGAAATTAATTGGTATTCTAGTACTATTGAGTCTATGAAAGAAGAGGGGCTTGAAAAAGCAGGCCACCTAAGTTCTGTGCAAGAAATGGTTCAAAAGCTATCTGACCTAAGCTTGAAACTGTTAACGCAGGATACAAACTATCAAACAATTTTTAATGCCGCCCGACCTGCGATTAGAGAAAACATTATTGCATCCGAGGGTAATATTTCTGATCCCATTCAAGCTTGTCTGAATGGCGTATTCGGTTTATTGATCGCTCGCATGAAAGATGAAAAAGTAACAGAAGAAGATTTAGCTAAAATCGATCAATTTGGGAATGTGCTTTCTTACTTGAGCCATTCATCCAATTCTAATACAAATCATTCAAACTAAGTTTTGTTTCCTTAGAAGAAACCTTCGTTAATACTATAAATTCTTTTCTTCAGACTATTCATGTCTTTGGCAAAAAGTATTTATGGGATTAAAAAAACGCCTTAACCAAACTATATCCGGATTCTTACGCCATGCACTCAAAGTAGGTGTATTATCAATTGTATTAGCGGTTGCAATCAATTATTCTGTTCAAGCGCAAGTCATCGAAAAAGCTTATCTCTCAACAGATAAAGATATTTACGCACCAGAGGATACCATCTGGTTTAAGGGCTATGTCTTTGACCAATTCAACGCAATTTCCGATAGCAGCTTAGCCTTTCATTTGATCCTCGTCAATGTAGATGGAATAAAGGTCAGTAGATCTTCTTGGGCATTGAACGGTGGAGTAACCGATGGTTTCCTGATTGCTCCTGAAAACGAAGGTAGATTTAGAATAAAGGCCATCAGTGGGCAAATGATAGGGTCAAGAACTGATCAGTCATTTGCAAAAGACATCTATGTGCGTTCGGATCTTGCAGATGAAATCGAAGTTCAAGCCTTTCCAAAATTTGAGACCTTAAACTATTCAGGTAATAACTCTATAGATATTTTCACGCGGTATTCTGCAAATAATGTCGCCCCAGAAGTCAAACTAACTTATCAACTCCTTTCTGGAGAGGATCAGATAAAAAAAGGTAGGCTCAAGACCACCCAAGACGGGAAAGTCACACTAGACCTTCAAAATATCAAGAAGGAATACACCGACCTTAGGCTTGTTATCGAAAGCGAAGACAAAAGACTTTCTAAGCCAGTCAAATTGACTCTTCCAATCCAGACAGCTCAACCTAAAATAGATTTGCAGTTCTTTCCAGAAGGAGGAGATTTGATTAGCAACACCGTTTCCAAAGTGGCTTTCAAAGCGATTAATGAAAACGGCATACCCATAGACTTCAAGGGCCTAATTATTGACAGTGATGGTAAAATTGTGGCGGCGGCTGAAAGTTATTACAAGGGTACAGGGGCATTTAATTTAATGGCTGAAAGTGGCAAAGACTACTTCTTCAAAATTAATTCGCCTTTCAAAATCGATTCTCTTTATAAACTACCATCAGCAAAAGAGTCTGGTATTTCCCTAAGCATTACAGATCAACAAAAAGATGGTAAACAATACGCTTTGGTAAGAGCCAGTAATGATATAGTAGGTAAAAATGGGAGACTGCTAATCACCAAAAACAATCAGGTAATAAGTGATATTGATTTTACATTTTCAGCGCAAGAAAACTGGGAAGTGGCGTTTGAAAACTTAGGAGTCGGCACATTTAGCTTCAAAGTGCTTAACCAAAACAATGAGCCATTGGCTGAAAGACTCTTTTTTTCCAACGTGGAACAACAACTCAATGTCGAAGTAAAAACTAATAACACTACCTATCTGGCCCGCGAAAAAGTTGAAGCTAAAATTCGAGTTACCGATCATAATGGCAAACCTGTCGTTGGAAATTTCTCTTTTACCGCATTCGACCAAACTCGAAATGGAAATCCCCTGCCCGATCAACCGAACCTACTGGCGCAAGTACTTTTGACTGCCGAGCTGAAGGGCAATATACCAACACCAAATTTCTACTTTTCAAAGGATCCTAAAGCTGTAAAAGCGCTCGATTTAGTGATGCTGACCAATGGCTGGAGAAAACATATTTCAAGCTCAATAGAAGACATAGAAGGACTTTACGGAAGATTAATCTATAAAAACATTAAAAGAAAGCCCTTAAAAGATAGGGAGGTCTACTTCTCACCCGTAAAAAGCGGTGGTATTGAAACGTTTAAAACAGATGAAGAAGGTTTTTTTCGCATCAATTCGACCTACTTAAAAAATAGAGGTGACTCCTTCCACATATTTACCGGAATTAAGAATAAAAAGGATCAACCTGGCCTATCACTAATTGATGACAGTAGACTTGAAAAACTGAAATTCTTCAATGAATTACTTCAAGCTAGACCTTCCAAAACGGAAAACCTCGCTCTGCATAAAAAGTCAAATAAGGTAAGACCCGACCGCTTTCAGAATACCATTCTCTTAAATTCAGTAACAGTAGAAGCGTCGAGAACAAAAAAAGAATTTGTGGGCAGTTGCCCCTTAGAGTCATTCCATTTTGAGGATCCTTGGACTACCAAAAGAATTGAAGAACTAGACACAAAAAACAAAGACATCTTATCGCTGCTTAAGCAAGTTGGATTCATAAAAAAATTCCAAAACATCTATGACTGGAATGATTGGAGAGCACCCAATAAACCGATTGCGGGTGTTCTAGGGCTTTACCTAGATGTCCTTGTTGGCGAGTTAGATAATAAAAGAGTCGTCCCTTTCCAAATCTACCTCAATTGTGAACCAGTAAATAAAATTGACCTATTTTTCGATTACTTGAACTTCGATATGGATGAAGGGAATTTTCAGGCAAAGTATGCCATTGAAAGGATTGACATAGATTTTATAGAGTCAATATCAATTAATCAAACTCACATTGAGTTACCGATAGCGTATTTATCACGTCAAAGATTGACGGATTATTTCGCTTCAATACAATGGCCAATTGTTCAAATTAACACCCTTTATGATGAGGTAGTATATAAGCCGATTTTCACTAGTAAAATCGATCATATGGCCTTTAAAAACTACACCACTGAATTTTACGCGCCCGTTTACGAAACTGAAAAGCAGCGCAAAGACCCAGTGCCAGATTTAAGAACAACCATTTTCTGGCAAGCCAATGTATTCACAGATGAAAATGGAGAAGCTACAATAACATACTACAATGCCGACCGACCTAATGAAATTAAACTGATAGCCGAAGGTGTAGATGCTTTCAGCAGATTAGGTTTTGGTACGGCTTCCTATCAAGTACTAGAAGGGTCCATGACGGAAGGGGGGAAATAGGCATGAAGAGAAGTTACATTATATCACTTATTCTACTCACCCTGGCCTTTAGCATTCAAGCGCAAGTCATCGAAAAAGCTTATCTCTCAACAGATAAAGATATTTATGCACCAGAGGACACCATCTGGTTTAAGGGGTACAGCTTCGATTTACTCAACCAACTCTCCGAAGCCAGCCTTGCCCTTCACGTCATGCTGATCGATGGAGAAGGAGTTAAAAAACTCAATACTTCTTGGGAATTTAGAGATGGTATTACAAACGGATACTTAGTAGCACCAAAAGACGAGGGGCGATACAGAATTATAACTGTTAGCGGCCAAATGATCGGAAGTCCGGAAGAACAAACCTTCCAAAAAGACATCTTTATTCGCTCTGAAATAGCTGATGAGATTGATGTACAGGCCTTCCCGAAATTCACAACTTACAGTCCTAGTGATGAAAATGAGATCGACATCTTTACTCGGTATTCTACAAACAATTCAGCCCCTGATGTAAAGTTGACTTACAACCTGCTTTCTGGGGGCGAAACACTCAAAAAAGGAAGATTAAAAACATCAGAAGATGGAAAAGCTACACTGAGCCTTGAAAAGGTCAAGGGTCAATTAAAAGAAGACCTTACGTTACTGATAGAAAGCTCAGATAAACGATTGACTAAACCAGTTAAGCTTGCTTTACCGATCTCTGTCAAATTAGAAAAAGTAGATCTACAATTCTTCCCTGAAGGTGGCCAAATGATTGGCGGAATAATTAATAAAATTGCGTACAAAGCCATAGATAAAAATGGAACCCCCGTTAACCTTAAAGGAGTTGTTGTAGATGAAAATGGTAAAATGGTCGCTGCAACGGAAAGTTACTATAAAGGCATGGGCAGCTTTAACTTTCTCCCAAAGTCCGACGACGCTTATTTTTTTAAAATAAATGAACCCTATAAAGTCGACTCCCTTTACAAACTTCCTAAAGTCATAAATTCTGGGGTTCAGCTGAGTATAATACAAGAAGGAGAAGTCTCAGAAAAATATGCAGTCGTAAAAGCCTCTCCAGACCTTTACGGACAAAAAGGAAAGTTTATAATTGCTAAAAACCACAGTATCCTCAGCGAAGTAGATTTTACTTTCTCAGAACAAGAAAACTGGCAAATTGCTTTTGAAAACCTTGGGATTGGAGTTTACAACCTGAGAGTCACCAATGAAAGTAATGCTCCAATTACTGAAAGACTATTTTTTGCCAATTCGCAGAACCAATTAAAAGTCAATATTGAGACTGATAAAAAAGAATATGGTGCTCGCGACCTTGTTCAAGCTAAAATTAACGTCTCTGATAAAGACGGTCATCCTGTAGAAGGCAACTTCTCCTTTGCGGCGATTGATGCAGTAAGAACAAAAAGTCCAATGCCTGATCAACCGAATTTACTAGCCCAAATACTACTAACCTCCGATCTGAAAGGGAATATACCGACACCTAATTTCTACTTTACTTCTGATAAAAAGGCTGAACCGGCACTCGATTTAGTAATGCTCACTAACGGTTGGAGAAGATATGTACCCAGTATTATAATTGATGGCGAGGGATTAGCGGGTAGCTTGCACAAAACCAATAGAAAACGGAAGTTACTCACTGACCGTGAGGTTATTCTGACATCTCTTAGACATGGAGGTATTGACTATTTTAAGGTAGATAGCAGTGGCATTTTCAACATTCCATCTTCTTATTTAAAAGCTAAAGGAGACTCGTTTCTAATATTTTCTGAAAGAAACGACAAAAAAGATAAGTTCAGTTTAATCCCTAATCAAACCAAAAGAATTGCTAAAGACCAAGCACTTTACAGTTATACACAGAGTGTTATAGAAGATGGCCTTCAATCAGATTTAAGACTATACAAGCGCACCTTTAAATTAAAACCAGATCGATTTCAAAATACACTACTTCTAAATTCTGTAGTTGTGGAAGGGAAGAGCCTATTACCTGATGGATCTTGCAAACTGGAAGATTATCATTTCAAAGAACCTTGGTCGACCAAAACCAGAGAAGAATTAGATCTAGGTGATTATAACATAGTTGATATGATAACACAAGTCAACCCCTATGAGACCGTTGGTGGTGACGGAGATGCTGTTTTCAGTAGGCATAAATTGCATGGTACATGGCCAATGAGAGTGTATATAAACTGTGTACCCATACCGAGGATTGAATTCAGAGTAATAAGAGTAAGCAGTGGGCCAGCAAGAGAAGTAAGTCAAGTTACTACTGCCAATTCTGAACGAAACGGCAAAGCCGTTGAAGACCAAGAGCCCTGGGGAAGCACGCTTGGCCCTATGAATTCGAGCGAGTCTTTTATTACAGAAAGGGAATACAATTTCGCTAAAACCGTAAACAGGATTGATCTTCGAAACATTGAGTCAATTTCTATCAATACAACTACACAAATTCTCACATGGATGGATCATGCGCAGAACGTTTTTCCAATTCTAAATATCAATACAATCAACGATCAACTCATTTACAAGCCTATATTCGATATGAAGTTCTTCCATAGTACGTTTCAGCATTATACAAAAGAGTTCTATGCTCCGGCTTACCAAACTGAAAAGCAACGTAAAGATCCTGTACCAGATTTAAGAACAACCATTTTCTGGCAGGCCAATGTATTCACGGATGAAAATGGAGAAGCTACAATAATATACTACAATGCCGACCGACCAAATGAAATCAAGCTAACCGTCGAAGGGGTCGATGGCTACAGCAGATTAGGTTTTGGTACGAGCACATACAAAGTCTTAGAAGGACCGCAAACGGAGGACAACCGTTAGTAAAAACCTTCAAACAATACGATAAACGCTGGCGTTAAACAATTTGAGAATCTTAAATTCTCAACACACAATTTACCCGAAGGATATGCGATACTTTATTGTTTCTTGGCTGATTTTCCTTTCGCTACTTAGCAATGCACAAGTCATTGAAAAGAGTTATTTAACCACAGACAAAGACATCTATGCGCCCTCCGATACGGTTTGGTTTAAAGGCTATGTCTTCAATACTGACAATACACTTTCCATTAGTAGCATAGCCTATCATGTGCTAATGGTAGACGCAGCAGGCAACAAATTACTCGATACCTCTTGGCCAATTAATGGTGGCATAACAGACGGCTATTTTGTTGCCCCAATGTTGGAAGGTAGGTTTAGGCTCATGGCCGTTAGCGGACAAATGATCGGAAGTCCACCCGATCAAATATTCAGCAAAGACCTCTTTGTGCGATCAGAAATAGCAGATGAAATTCAGTTGCTCGCTTTCCCTCGGTTTGAAAAATTTGTTCCTAACGACCAAAACCTTGTTGATATTTTTACCCGGTTCTCTGCCAATAATTCAGCACCAGAAGTTAAACTAACCTACCGAATCATAAATGGTGATAAAACCTCGAGAAAGCGAAGGATAGAAACTTCTGCAGAAGGTAAAGTAGTGCTCAATTTAAAAGATATCGACCCGCAGGCATCTGACCTTACATTGCTCATCGAAAGCGAAGACAAAAGGCTCACAAAACCCATAAAACTAGCTGTCCCCATTCCTGTAAAGGAGCAAAACATCGACTTACAGTTTTTTCCAGAAGGTGGAAACTTGGTTAATGGCCTAGAGAATAAAGTCGCCTTCAAGGCTATTGACCAAAATGGTAAGCCTTTTGACTTTCGGGGTAAAGTACTCAATCAGCATGGTGAAGAAATAGCCAATATTCAATCATTATTTGCAGGAATGGGAGAATTCTCCTTTGTTCCTGAGTCAAGCCAACGGTACATAGTTGAATTACTAGATTCCACCTACACCTTACCACATGGGGTTGACTCAGGCGTTAGCTTAAGCATTGCAGATGTAGTGAACAATGACAGTAGCAGTAAATATGCAGTCATAAAAGCAAGCCCTGACCTCTATAATCAAAACAGTAAATTGGTGCTATACAGAAACGAAAGGCAAGTTGGAATTCTAAACTTTAAGCTTAGTGAAAGATCGCTTTGGAAGATACCTTTTGACAATATGAACGTCGGCATATATAGAATCACCATTCTAAACGAAAATGATATTCCACTGGCCGAAAGGCTCCTTTTTTCCAACCCAGACAAAGGCTTAACAGTGTCCATAGAAACTGATAAAGAAGCCTACCAATCAAGAGAGAAAGTAACCGCCAACCTAAAAGTAACAGATCATCTAGGCTTACCAATTCAAGCCAACCTATCCTTATCCGCGATTGATGACGCTAGGAGCAAAAGCCCTTTAAGTGAACAGCCCAACTTACTGGCGCAGGTGCTTTTAGCCTCTGAACTGAGAGGCAATATTCCAAAGCCAAATTTTTACTTTAGCAATGATCCAAAGTCCCTGCCTGCTTTAGACCTCGTTTTGATGACCAATGGTTGGAGAAAGTATAAACCTTCAGAGCTTAAAGAGCCTGAAGGTATTTCGGGTAGCTTACACAAAATGAATAGTAAGAAAAGGTTGCTGACAGATAGAGAGGTAGTTATTACTTCCTTAAGGAATGGAGGTATAGATTATTTCGACGTTGATACTTCAGGCATTTTCAGAATTCCTGCAACCTACCTGAAAGACAAGGGAGACTCATTTCTGATATTTTCGGAGAAAACTAGCAAAAAAGATAAATTTAGCCTTAGGCCCGACCAAAAGAAAAGAATTGAAAAATCAATCGGGCTCAAAAACTACCTGAGTTACCATAGCGATAGCAAACTATTAACCGATAACCTCATTTTCAGAAAAGAGCACAAACTCCAACCTGATCGTTTTCAAAATACGCTATTGCTCAACTCAGTGGTGGTTGAAGGAAACAAAATACTGCCAAATACAGGCTGTGAATTACGAGACTACCATTTCCAAGAACCATGGGTAACCAAAAGAGTGGAAGAACTCGATATGACGGACATTAACCTACTCTACCTCTTAAAACAAGTAAGCCCCATTGTAAAACAATTTGGAAACTTTAAGCCACTCAATAGGCTTCAACCAATGGTATATGATGCTTTACTATCAAACGAAATACCTGCTGCTCCAGATGGCGCCCCAATGAGGATTCAGATTAATTGTGAACCCATGGAAGTAATTGAATTTACTCAAATGAGAGGGTTTGAGACCGTTGATGGTCAATACTTTGCCCAAGAAGTACTCAATAGAATTGACTGGAGTAATATCGAATCTATCTCAATCAATTCCACTTTCAGGTCGGCTGAGACAGGCGCTAATGGTACAGATATTGTTTTTGCGGACTGGACTTTTCCACTCGTCAATATAAACACCATCAATGATCAGCTTATTTATAAGCCTATCTTTGATATGAAGTACTTTCATAGTACCTACCAGAACTACACGAAGGAATTTTACGCGCCCGTTTACGAAACGGAAAAGCAAAGAAACGACCCAGTGCCAGATTTAAGAACCACCATATTCTGGCAGGCCAATGTCTTTACCGATGAAAATGGAGAAGCCACAATAACATACTACAATGCCGACCGACCAAATGAAATCAAGCTAACCGTCGAAGGGGTCGATGGCTACAGCAGATTAGGTTTTGGTACGAGCACATACAAAGTCTTAGAAGGACCGCAAACGGAGGACAACCGTTAGTAAAAACCTTTAAACAATGCGAGAAACGCTAGCGTTAAATAGTTTGAGAATGTTAACTTCTCAACTCACACTTTACCCGAAGCATATGCGATACTTTATCGTTTTTTGGCTGATTTTACTCTCTTTTCATGGTAATGCTCAGGTCATTGAAAAGAGTTATGTCACTACAGATAGAGAAGTTTATGCTCCTGGGGATACCCTTTGGTTCAAAGGTTATGTCTTCAACCGATTCAATCAACTGTCAGACCTAAGTTTAGCACTTCATGTGGTCATATCTGACGAGAACAAAAAGAGGGTAAACCGCTCCTCGTGGTCAGTTATGAATGCTCTGACTCATGGAAATATAGTTTTACCTTCGAAAGAGGGTTCCTATATGCTGCATGCTTATAGTGGTCAAATGGCCGCTTCAGATGCTGACCAAGTCTTTCGTAAAAAGATTTACATTAGGTCCAATCAATCAGATATAATCAATCTAAAGTCACTCACGAGAAATGCTGTACACCAAGATGACTCCTCACTAAAAGTTGATTATGCTATCGCATACACTGGTGAGGCAGTAAAAGACTTTAACCTGGGCTATGAGATATGGGATGATAACGAAATAATTACATCCGGTGAAACAAAGTCGGATGAGAAAGGAGAAGGTCAAGTACATTTGGAAAACCTGAACGCTACAGGAAAACAGCTTCATCTACTATTGGAGGCTAAAAGGAGTGGTTTAAAAACTAGCCGACTAAAAATACCGATCCAATCAGCGCAGCAGACCATCGACCTACAATTCTTTCCTGAAGGAGGTAATTTAGTTGCGGGTGTTAGTAATAGTATTGCTTACAAGGCGATCAATTCGGAGGGCTTACCAGTGGATATAGAAGGTGACCTAATGGATAACAATGGTGATAAAATCTTATCCATAACTAGCTATTATAAAGGCATGGGCAAGTTTAGGCTGACTCCTCAGCCAAATACCGCTTACCATTTCCAAATCAAAGGTCGCTCGGGTGATTCAAAATTTAACTTACCTGAAGTTCAACCTTCAGGAATAAGCATTTCTGTTGACTCATTGGATACTTCGAGCATTATTAGTCTTCTGATTCAATCTAGCAAAGACCTTGAAGGCAAAGCTGGTATTTTCGAACTGACAAAAAATGATAGGTCAGCAGGGCAATTTGAATTCAGCTTTCAACCACAACAATTAATTAGAATACCGATAGATAAACTTAATACGGGTATATATGCTATCAGAGTTTACACCAGGGACAAGCGTCACGTTGCAGAACGACTTATCTTTATAAAGCCCAATGATCAGCTATCAATCAACATTAAAACCGATAAAAGCGTCTACAAAGGACGTGAAAAAGTAGATGGTCAGCTTACGGCAGTAGATAGTAATGGGAGTCCAGTAGCTGGTAATTTTTCGATAAGTGCCGTTTATAAATCACGAGCACTGAAACCCCAATCCGAGCAACCGAACTTACAGGCGCAAATCCTATTGAACTCTGAACTTAAAGGATCTATACCTACCCCCAATTTTTACTTTTCCAATCAAGAGAAGTCCTTAACGGCGTTAAACTTAGTAATGCTTACCAACGGTTGGCGCCAGTATAGCCCTAGCACCATAGAAGATCCAGAAGCCATTGTTGGAAGGACACTTCTAAAGAGAGACAATAGCAAGCCTTTTCTAGATACCAACATTGAAATGATAAGTGAGTTATACCAGACTATGAAAAGCTATCCCGTTGATACGACAGGGAGATTTAAAATAGTTGCCTCACAAATGAAAGGACTTGGTGATACTTTGACCCTTATTGGATCACAGGATAAAAAGCTTAATCGGCCCAACATTGCACTTGATTCAAAGTACCTGTTCGTAAATACTGACTTTCAAAAAGATGTAATTAATCGAGGAGAGACACTGGTTAAAAACGACGTGTACTTATCAAATGTAAAAGTGAGGCGAGAACAGTTTCAAGGTGCCACTTTACTTAATTCAGTTTATGTTACCGACCAGAGACTTCCAACGGATGGCTGTAGTGTTTTCTCAAGGGAGCCAGAAGGGTGGGTAACTAAAACGGCCACCCAATTAGACCGAAATGACACTAGTTTATTAGCCTTACTGAAACAAGTGAGTCCACTTATAGATGGAATAGGAAATATTCCATTTGCAGGTATAACCCCAAAGAAATTCGAAGGTAATGATGATTTTGGCAGGCCGGTAAAAGTAAATTTAACTGGCCTGGAAGGTGCTGCTATTGCTAAGTACGCCATATTGACTACTGAGATGGCTCAAGGAACATTTTTGTATAGACAAAGGCTTGGTCAAAAACCGATCTCTGAAACCATAATAAGCTACAATACCAGAGCTCCCTTCGAGTTCTGCATTAATTGTCAATGTTCAAGAATTCCTTTTAATGCGGCTGAACTCACCTCTGACGTATGGAAATTAATAATAGCTGGACTTAGACCTGGCCAACCTTATTACTTAGATTACGACCCCAATCAAATTGACTTTACCAATGTCGAATCCATATCCATCAGAGAGTCTCAGGAACGTCCAATTATTTTAGTAACTACGGAAAATGCTATTATCAATAGAAAAACGTTCATCCAGAGCTATCATCATATTGGGAAATTTGAGAATAAGCCAGATGAGTATTATAGACCAATATATAACACTAAAGAGCGTGTAGAAGATGTAGTTCCTGATGCAAGGGACCTTATTTTTTGGAACCCTAAGCTAATGACTGATAAAAATGGAAATGCAGAATTCTCTTTCTACAATGCAGACAGACCACAGATAATACAAATCTTGATTGAAGGAGTAGGAAATAATGGCCAATTAGGGACAGCGACAACAGAATACTTGGTCTTGAATGAAAGAGTAACCTTAGAGAATTAAGCACAATTCATTTTCGAATAAGCCTTGCTAAGTACTGGCCATTCTCATCCGTGTGAAGAAAATAAACGAACCAGCCAGCTTCAAAAGCTACGCGATCCAAAGTATCAGAATCGATATAAACCCAGTCGAACCACTTTCCTTTCAGGCCTTCGTACTCATATTGGAACCTTACCTCACCGAAATACTGGTTTTTGGGTTTTTCAGACGCTTCATATAAGTAGCTTATATCACTACTGTCAATGATTATTTGTCCACCTGGCTTTAGAACTTTAGCCGCCTTTTCTAAAAATACGGTGAGCCTCGAAAGTTTACCAACAAAACCCAATCCGTTCATTAAGCTTAAAATGGTATCGTATTGACGTGATTCATCTAAGTCGAAAAAATCGGTATTCAAAGCATTTTTAACCCCAGATGCCTTCATAATTTCAACTGCTTGTTCGTCCACATCAATCGCTGTTACATCATTGCCCATTTGTTGTAAGCACAAGGTATGACAACCTGTACCGGCACCAACGTCTATCACCTCCCCCTCACAAACCGATAATGCGATTTTTTCAAGTTCAGGCATATCCTCATATTCTCTAAAAAAATACCAAATGGGCATTTCTTCAGGTTCACCATAAGAATTATGGAGCAACAAAGGTGATGTTGCTTTCTCTTCACCAAATGCTTTTAGGGCAGTGCCATAAGGGTTCATTTTTCAAAAAAGAACATATCAATCAGTAAATCAAAATGTCATGAAAATAGCCTACAAAATAAAATTCTGTTACAATTAAACATTACAGTACAATACCTGTTATATGCATGTATAAACAAATAAAAATCAGCTCCAGATAGGCCTTAGACAAATAGACATAAAGCGCTTATTAACAACAAGTTATTGAGCATTTACCATTCAAACCAAATATCTACTTCTAGGATAACTTTCATTTAACTGTTGACCCCATTTTTGGCAAATTGCATTGATTATAAATAAGGATGACGAAGGCACTTTTTACTTTTAGTTTAATTATCAGTGGTTTACTGAGTTTTAGCATGGGCTTAAGCGCACAATGCGACCCAAAAACCTTTGATGCCGTTAGAACATCCGAGAAAATAAAAATTGACGGGATTTTTGATGAAGCAGCATGGGAAACAGCTCCTATTCTCACTGATTTCGTACAGAGAAGACCATCACCAGGTGACGCATCTGCTCGAAAAACAGAAGTAAGGTTTCTTTACGATGACGAAGCCATCTATATTTCTGCTAAACTCTATGAAAAAAGAGACAGCGTATTTAATCTTTTAACCAACAGAGATAATATTGGTAATTCAGATTACTTCGGCGTTTCAATTGATCCCTTTAATGCCGGGCTAAATGGTGTTGGGCTTTTCGTTACAGTCGCAGGGGTGCAATACGATGCACGCTATTCCAATGGCGGAAATGAGCGTATATGGAGAAACGATCGGGCTTGGAATGCTGTATGGCTTTCAAAGACTAAGATTTCTGATGAGTATTGGACAGTTGAATTCAAAATTCCCTACGCAGTACTTAGGTTCAAATCAAACGATATTCAAGAATGGGGTATTAACTTCTTCAGAAAATCAACATCTATTAATGAAGATTCTTTTTGGAATCCAATTGACCCCGAAATCAATGGTTTTTTAAATCAAGCCGGCCAAGTAAAGAATCTCGAAAATATTAAAACACCAACACGACTTTTCTTTTATCCATATGTTTCGACTGTAATTAGTCGATCGACAGAAACTGGCTTTGTAACGCCACAGTTGAATGGCGGCATGGACATTAAATATGGTATTAATGATGCGTTTACACTAGACATGACGCTCATACCGGATTTTAGTGGAGTGCGTTCCGATAATCAAGTGCTGAACCTATCTCCTTTCGAAGTTCGGTTTGACGAAAATAGACAGTTTTTCACTGAAGGTGTTGAGTTATTCAACAGAGCGGGTATCTTCTACTCAAGAAGAATCGGCTCCACTTTTGGCAATCTAACGGAGACACTAGGGGAAAATGAAGTAATAACTTCTAGCCCTCAAGCGGCCCAGCTCATAAATGCTAGTAAGATTACTGGAAGAACCAACAGCGGCCTTGGTATTGGCTTATTTAACGCTGTTACGGATAGAACCTTTGTTGAAGTAGAAGACTCAGAAACTGGAGAAGTCAGACAGGTCGAAGCCGATCCTATGACAAACTTCAACTTGTTGGTACTTGATCAAAATTTAAAGAACAATTCAAGTGTAACACTTACGAATTCTAACGTATGGAGAGGTAAAAATGGAGATGATGCTAATGTAACTGGCCTTAACCTAAGACTGAATGACCCTTCATTGACATGGCGTTTTGGAGGCTCTTATTCTTACAGCCAAGTCATATCACATGACATTGAGACGGCAACAAGTAATAACAAGACTGGTTATAAGTATAACCTTTCCATTGCCAAAACACGTGGAAACTTTCAGTTCAATGCACAAAGAAATGTAGAGACCGATGATTACGATATTAACGACTTGGGTTTTTTAAGAAGGGCTAACAAATTGGAACATGGTGGGCAAATTTCTTACAACCAATTCAGACCTCAAGGTATTTTCAATAGCTGGTCAGTAAGATTAAATACCAACTACAACCAGTTATATGCAACTCAGGAATTTACAAACATGAGTATGAACTTGAATATCAATGGCCAGTTTAGAAACTTCTGGTCACTTTCAGGTGAAATTGGTGGTAGTCCAAGATCAAGTAATGATTTCTTTGAATCAAGGGTTGCCGATTATGTTTTCAGACGTCCTGAGAGCCTTCAAGTCGGGATGAACTTTCGTTCTGATAGCAGAAAGAAGCTAAGTGTGAATGGTAGATTCAGAAGAACAGTTCGGTCGGAATGGGATTTCACCGAAAACTCTTTCAACCTAACAGGTAGAATCAGAATTGGAGAAAGAGCCGAAATAACACAACGTATTGACATCTTGGATCGCAAGAACAACAGAGGTTATGTAACTCGTTTTTATGATGATGAAGGAGGTCTAACCGACGTGATCTTTGGAGTTAGAGATAGAAAACGTTTGACCACGACAACTGATGCTAGATACATCTTCTCCAATAGAATGGGAGTAACATTCCGTTTAAGACACAATTGGGATAGAGTAGAGTATAGCAATTTCCTAGAGTTGACAGAAGGAGATGAATTATTAGATTCTAATTACACAGGTCGTGATGAAACCACTAATGACCCTCTTCATGATAGAAACTTCAACGTATTCAATATAGACATGGAGTACAACTGGCAGTTTTCTCCAGGTAGTGAAATCAGAGCAATTTGGAAAAGATCTATCGGCACAAACGACATCAATACGGAGTTGGACTTCTTCGATAATTTCAACAATACGTTCAACGCACCTAATTTTGATACCATAACGATCAGATTGGTATACTTCCTTGATTATCTGAACATCAAGAAAATCTTCACTAAGTAAGTCTTGGGAATCCTTAGACTCATTGATACCTTTAGTTAAAAGGAAAAATATCAATTACCTAGCTCATTTATTACTCTCTGGTAACAACCCTAAAATAAAGGTTGGCAATTTCATAGGGGATTTTATTAAAGGGAAACAGTACGAAACACTAGATCCAATGATCGGTAAAGGCGTGCTTCTACATAGGGAAATTGACTTCTATACTGATAATCATGCCATTGTTGCTTTAAGCAAAGACCGATTGCGTGAAAAGTACAGGCACTATTCCGGAGTAATAGTAGATATGTTCTACGACCACTATTTGGCCAAAAACTTTGAACTTTATTCCAGTACCCACTTGACTGATTTTGCCCAAATGAGTTATCAAATAGTTGAATCTTATTGGGATGTTATACCACCCCGTGGACAAAAAATGCTTCCCTATATGATTCGAGGAAACTGGCTGGTGAACTACGGGAAACGTGAGGGCATTCATAGGGCACTCCAAGGCTTATCAAGAAGAACCAAATTTGATTCAAAACTGGAGTATGCCATTCAAGATTTACAAGAATTTGATAGTGAGTTTGAAAGTGAATTCATGTCTTTCTTCAAGGAGATTGAGGTACATATTTCAAAATTTCGTGAAGATTTAATTAATTCGTCTCAATGATCATTTCTAAGCCACAGCGCAAGACTATTTTTTCCCTTACAATTTTCACTATTGTATGTGGTTTTGGTTCACTCTATTTTCTGAGACAAATCCTAAGCGATGCTGAAGGTACTTGGCGTTATATTATGCTGGGAATTTTAGTTTTGACTACTAGTATTCTCTTATCTAAACTCCTTTTTGGCTACAAAGTGATCAAAATTAGCCACGATTTGGTACATATTTATTTCCCTTTCCGGTTCTTTAAAAGCACCCAGGAGATTAAGAATCTTGGTGCATGGCAAGAAACCAAGGTAACTACGAATAAAACAGAGTTCCGCCAGCTTAAATTGGTCTTTTTAAATAAAGGCTATGTGAAACTGTCCAACCAAGAAAATAGCAATTACGATAAAGTTTATAAATACGTAAAACGTAAGGCACCGAAAAAGGAGGTAAAAGACTGATGATTAAAAACCTCATCATAGTAGCCATAGGTGGTGGAGTTGGAAGTGCACTTCGTTATTTACTTCAAGAGACATTACATAAGCAAATCGAAAGCTTTGAGCCCTACGGCACTTTTGTCGTCAATATTTTAGGGTGCCTTTTATTAGGTCTACTAGCGGGTTTCGCTGAGCAAGAAAAATTGCTCAGCTCATCTATGAATCTGTTGTTAATTTCTGGGTTTTGCGGTGGCTTCACCACCTTTTCGACCTTCGCCTTTCAAAGTCATAACCTCTTCCTTTCCAGCAAACCGATTCAAGCCATCCTATATATCGGCTTGAGTATAATCGTTGGCTTACTGGCCGCTTATTTTGGCTATAAGCTGACTAAAGGTTAAACCTTGCTAATGACTCCAATCGTACTGATCTAGGTTAGCCAGGCAAGCTATCAATAGATCAATAGAGGCTTGAATATCATCTTTACTCGCCATTTCTATTACTTGGTGCAGATGACGGGTGGGGATTGAAACTGCACCAGAAATAGCACCATTTTTCCCCATGCGCTGAACGCCGGCCGTATCTGTTCCTCCTGCCACAAGAATTTCTGGCTGCCATTTAATGTCATTTTTGATGGCTATTTCTTTCATATAGGCTACCATTCTATAATCGCAAATAGTGGAAGCATCTAGTATTTTAATCGCTGTTCCTTTTCCCAATTCCGTAACCATTTCGTGTGGTTGTGCGCCTGGTAGGTCAAATGCAATCGTGGTGTCCAAACCAAAGCCAAAATCTGGGTTAATCGTATGGGCAGAAACGTTCGCTCCACGTAAGCCTACCTCTTCTTGAACCGTAAAAACACCATACACATCATAAGGATGATTTTTAAGATTTCTAAGAGCTTCGATAAGAATAAAAACGGAGACTCTATTGTCTATAGACTTACAGTTAACGCAATTGCCCATTTCAATCAATTCTCGCTCTCGTGTGATAGGATCTCCTATCGACACTACTTTTTCAACTTCCTCTTTTGGCATCCCTAAATCGATGAAGTAGTCAGCCGTTTTCGCCACTTTCGTGCGTTCTTCAGCCGTCATCACATGAATGGGTTTACTTCCCATTACCCCTATAACATCTTTTTTACCATGAACAATAACACGCTGAGCCGTTAACGTTTTTGGATCAAAACCTCCTAAAGTCTGAAATCTAAGAAAACCATTATCATCTATATGCGATACAATGAATCCGATCTCATCCATATGAGCCGCAACCATAACCTTTTTATGCTCAGGGTTATTAACACCTTTTTTTATGGTAATAACATTTCCCATATTATCAATGCTCAACTCATCTACAAGCGAGGAAACCTCTTGAATTACCAAATCACGAATTCGCTTTTCAAAACCAGGGGCCCCTGCGATTTCACAGATATTTTTGAGTAAGGGAATATTCAATGCCATAACAAATAAGATTTGTTGTGAATATAATAGTAAAGGAGGTGAGAGTGAAGTTGAGGACTACAAATCCTCCGCAATAGTGAAAAGAACTTCCATTGTATAGATACCAGGCGAATAAGTAAAGCCGGGGGTTAATCGATAACTTATTCTAAAACGATGAGTAAATGGGTCGGTGCTAGAATCACCGGGATCATTTGTGCCTATACCAGAACCTGTAGTCGCATCATTTCCTGTTGAACCAATGAGATAGGTTGGGTTGGCAATATCCTGAAGTTGAAAAAAAGCGGATTCTTGAGAAGTCAAGCCTGGGCTATTTGCCCGAATGGATAGTATGCTTACTGGAACATTGTCATCGCCAGCGTCAGAGTAAGATTGAATAAGGTCCCAAAAACCAGGAGTTACTGTTTGGGTACCAACATATAAATCCCATTCTACAGTAGATTCTACAGTGATTTCTGAGGCATTACCAAGGATAGCTCCTGTGGTATAAGCTCTAATAGAATTGAAAGTAAAAACAAGATCAGTACCCTTAGTAATTGTCAAGTCAATGGTTTGACTTGAAACTCCAAAGACCATAAAGAATTGCAAGACCGTCGCCAGTACCAGTGTCCGCATGCATAAAGTTATAAATATTAAAAGAGGTAACAATATTGTTACCCCTTTTACCAATCAACATAAATCGAACTAACTTATTTACTACGTCTTAGTAATAGTTATGTTTTTATTAAAGGTCTTCTGCTAGAGTGTATACTAGGTTAATTCCGTAGTATCCAGCAGTATAAGTATCTAATCCTGGAGATAATCTGTAATCTACTCTGAACTGATGAGTATCAGGAGAAGTCAGGTAAGATCCTGGAACTCCTGGAGCATCACCTGCATCTACAGTACCTGTTACATCACCAATAATTGGTAACTGATCAGTTCCTGTTAACGAAAAATAAGTATTTGCTACTCCACCACCGTCAATTAGTGAATTACCAGCAGCATCAATAGCTCTAACACCAATGATGTCAGATAGAATTGCAGTACTACCAGCAGAAGAATACGTTTCGAAATTCTCCCAAATAGCAGTTTCAGCATTTACAGTTAAGTCCCAAGCTACAGTAGCTTCTACTCTTAATTCAGTAGCATTCGTTTTAGTAATACCATTTTGGTACTGAGGAATAGTACTGAATACGAAATCCAAATTAGGATTTGTTACCAAAGTGAGGTCAAGCACACCTTGTAATTCCAAAGAGACATATACATTCTCATTGTCTGTTGGAAGTTGAGCGAACGCATTTGAAGTGAACGCGAAGGATACCAATGCCACAGCGGCTAACATCCTTAGTTTAATTACATTTTTCATGATATAAATGTTTAGGTTAAAAGTTTCGATACGTGAATGTATGGACTTATTTTCATATATACAAATTAACAGTAAAACATTTTGACATTTCTCTTTCTCTCACGTCCTCGTTATCAGCACAATAGCCTTGTTTTACTGTATAAGTACTTAAATCCAACATTATTTATTATTTCCCCTTTGGGGTATTAAAATCTCCATTTCAGCAGCTTCTACTTCATCTCTATTTCCATAATCCATCACCGCCAGTACGGAATACCTACCAGGTGGCGTATCATTTGGAATATTAAAAATTGTATTTCTGTTTAAAGCTGGCAACATGGTAAAACCTCGCGTAGTCACACGTTTAGTCTCACCTGTTGAAAGACTTGTTAATTCGATGTATGAGTTGCAACGAAGAAATGTTTCTCCTGCATTCTTCATTTTCACCGTGAATTTATTCTCGGCATAATTAAGGCCTGTTATTTCGCCTCTTGAATCCGTTGCACTTGGAGGGGTCTGGAAAATGTAAACTCCAAAACGATAAGACTGATTCACTTGAACCTTTAATCCTTCTCCACTACCCTGCCCGTCATTTTCAGGTGCTGTTAATTGTACATAAGCCACTGCCCATCTCGCAATTAGCGCCGCAGAATCTGCCGGTACATCCATCAATACGGAAACTTCTTGCGTTTCCCCTGGCTCTAACTGAAATACTGCTGGAGTAGCTGTAAGCCACTGTGCACAACTTCGAGATTGCGTGCCTTGCGCTGAAAATTGACTCTTCCCGGCCACGTTTGCCGAAAAATCACCAAAAGTTACTTGGAAGCCTTGGCGGTCTGCAGAATTATTAGCTACCGTAATTCTACTTGTTCCGGATCCACCAGGTGTGACCTTATAGTTAATCCTTGTAGGCGAAGTAGAAATCTTTTGTGCAGCTGAATCCCAAGTAAAATAAGTCATCAGCAATAACATCATTGAAATAATTTTCAATGACCTCAAGTCTTTGGCGTTGATGTTCATATTATTAATCATTAATTATTGTCGAATTTCTTAATATTCAATTTTCGTTTCTTTTCTATCAGGTAGTAAGTCAGTTCGTAATTTGAATCTGCATTGTCAATCGTTAACTGATAAGAATCTTGAGCAAATTGAAACTGCTCATCAATTGTAGAAGAACTGGCATCAATTACATACTTTCCGAAAGGAACATAAATCTTAAACTTTCCGTCGCGATCAGTAATGCCTGAGTATACACGTTCATCAACCCCAATAGCTGACACCCGAATACCACCTAATTTAATATCATCATAAGACCTTGAATAGGCGGCCTTTTGCGCAATCACACTACCTGTAATCTGCACACCTCTCGTTAATGGTATAAGTAAGGTTTGGCTCTTATTCATTAAGACAGGATTGTTTCCCGCTTTAAACCACCCTTCGTTATCACTCAACATTTTTGATTTAACCAGATAGTTTCCCACTTCTAAGTTCTCAAAACTGGCTTCACCATTAAAGTCCGTCATCACAGTCTGATCTTTTAAGGTGATCATTACGTTATCAACGAATTCTTCTCCCTTGTCTCTTTTACCATTTCCATCAGCATCCTTAAAGACTAAAACTTTTAAATCAAACGCCTTACCTCCAGGTCGCTTAAACCCAAAATCTTTTTTGATTCCAAATCGCAAGAACATGTTCGATTGATTGAATGGCTCTAATACACCGTCTATTCCTTGTTGTTGATTTTGTAGAGCTATAGGGCTCTCACCTTGCTTTACCGACACCAACTCCGTAGCCATTGTGAAGGTATATCCACTCTTAGCGTAATAGACGAATTCTCCCGTCACGTTTGTTCGCCACCGCGCAAAAACCGACTCATACCTACTGTTAATTCTAGGTCTAAATAAGAGACCTTGCTTTCGGAAGTAAAGTGATGCATATGTTGAAATGAAAACGGATTGAGGATTAATCTTATCCTCGATTACACGAATGTTTTCTGTAACCGTGGCCGGGCCATAATTATACCTCGCCACAAAGTTTAAGTTTTTATAGCGGATCCTGTTTTCCCACCGCGCCACAGGAAAGGGTTCTATTTCAAATTCAGGAGCATCTGAAAAACCTGCAAAAAATCTTGTGAAAACTCTGAAACGCTTACCGTTATTTCTACTCAACCCAGCGGCTAACCCGGAAGTTTTAACACGTAAGCCTAATACTTCGTCATCTTGATAAATAGGAGACACATTCATAGTAGCCTTATTCAATCTCCATTCATAGCGCAATTCATAGCGATCTCTTTTATTTAACTGACTTGTAAAAAGATTGCCTCGCAAGAACCTCACAGGCTGATTACTATTTATTGATCCTCTAAAGCTAAGACTAGATCCATTCGACAACGGATACCTTGCATTTAATGCCAATTGCCGACTTCCACTTCTCTGTGCAAAAAATGTATCGGAATAATACGCACCTGTTAAACCAATATTCAGCTTATTAAATGATCCGTAATATCTTAGTTCAGCCCCTTGGCCAGGCGTTTGAAAAACACTGTCTGGATCATAACTATCTTCTTGAATACTGTATGCACCTACAATACCTATACGGTGACGCTTCCCAATTTTATGATTCGCTTGTATTCTAAAAAGGTGACTGTCGATAACGTTGAAATTATCGATTTGATTAACATATTGTAGCTCAATGTTACTGCCTTGTTTAGCTTCATACTTTAATCTACCTCCTAAATAAGTAAGGTCGTTTCGAGAGAGACGCCCACCTCTATTGGCATTAGTTGCGTAAATAGCTCCGACTTCAAACTTATTAAATCGATAGCTCCCCTTAGCTCCCATTCCGTTAATGAAAACTCCGAGGTTCTCGCCAATACCGCCAATTGCGGCAGAATACTTTGGAGTAGAATATTGAACAAATCGATTGGCACTTCTTACCTGAGTACCACCTACTAAACTAGTCGTGATTATCGCCTGATAGTAATAACTTAGAAACCTTTGACTGCCTAAATCGGCGTTTCCTCTTAGGTCTAAAGAGAAATTAGTAAAGTTTGAAAGAATATTATAAGAGTTTAATTCAGCTGTGAGTGGAATGATAGCACTTCCTTTACCAGAATCGAATTTTGCTTTGTTAGAGAGTTTGGTGAAGCTTACTCTTCTTCCTTTTACTCTATCTATGTCGTCAACACTTGCTGCGTTAATCTGAAGACGATACTTCCTATTATTTAATTGTTCCTGTTCATCGTCAGGTGTATCAGTAAAAAAGTATCCTTTTGTTTTATCTTCACTTACACGAACATTAAGAACAAACGTACTATCTAGACCAACAGGCAATTCAGCATATATGGCATTATCTTGAATTCGCTTCCATTCATGATCCAAAACGTCAAGTCTAATATTTGTAGATAGATTAATTCTCAATCTTTCGACAGAATTTCCTTCATTAACCAACCTTACATGAACACTTGCGCTATCTGAATCATTTGTGAAGTATACCTCCCTTTCTTCTACAAGCATATTCCATTTGGAAACCTTCTTCACTTCCACTGACCAAGCACTGGAAGCCAAGGCGTCACCAAATTGAGAATAAGCTGTAGCGCTTATAAAATAGCTTGTGTTACCATTAGTCGACTTAGACGGTACTAATCGGATAGGAATAAAGGTAGAATCACCTGCCGCAACGACATGAACCTTTTCGAGGTTATTAACCACTTTCCAACCGGATGGGGATGATAAGTCTAATGAAAATCTTAAGGGACGTGTAGTTCTGTTTTTAGCTTTAATGACATTGGTCACAACATCATCTGCAGACGCAGTTCCGCCAGACTTTAAAAAGTCTAGGGTTAAAGCCGTATTCAGTCCATTAGTTTGAGCGAAACCGATATTGGTGATCATCAAACATAA
This sequence comes from Roseivirga sp., assembly GCF_049099775.1. Classification (GTDB taxonomy): domain Bacteria; phylum Bacteroidota; class Bacteroidia; order Cytophagales; family Cyclobacteriaceae; genus Roseivirga. Next base: position 53,924 of record NZ_JAGDZM010000009.1, read on the forward strand.
TGCACCAATCATGGCAATGGAGAGGAAACTCCAAAGTCTAGAGTGACGCGTAGTCAAAATAAGTTAGTTCTCGATGTTAGGTATGTCAAATATAAAAGTTTCAATCGATTTTGCACAATACGAATTGACCTAATTACGTTGCTTTCAGGTCTTTCTGAGGACGAATTGTTGAAACCCTAATGCCAGAAACAAACTTTTGTATGTATAAAAATCAATTTTTTTCAAATAATTGACCTAAACAGAGATAGGGTTTAATAATTTCAATCTTACTGAAGCGATAAATCGAATATTCATTTATCTCGGGCATACAATAATAAATCGTTTACAAAGGATGCTTGAATAGATGCAAGTGTATTCAATACACTTAGCCTCCAGAAAAAGAAAAACCTTGGCAATACTGCCAAGGTTGTGCGCACGAGAGGAGTCGAACCTCCACGCAAGTTAATGCACCACCCCCTCAAGGTGGCGTGTCTACCAATTCCACCACGTGCGCATGGATTTTTCAATTGGGTTGCCAAAAGTAAAGAAGAATTGAGGTAATTCAAATAAGAAGTCACCACCTTTCAACAAATCTCCGTTGTTTAACCTCAATGAGTTTTCTAGCTTTAGATTTTACAGTGAAAAATGAATAAAATCAATAAAAACTCTCTTTTAGGAATCATACTCGTAGCAATTGGTGCTTCAATAGCTGCTAAGAATTTAGGGCTACTTCCGTGGGAAGTCAGACATTTTCTATTTCAATGGGAAAATATACTCATGCTTCTTGGTGTTTTCTTCTTTTTTACTCAGGAGGATAAAAAAGCTGGAATTATACTTTTTGTACTTGGGTTCTTCTTTGTACTAGATGATTGGTTCAGGGTAAATCTTTCAATCTGGGATTTTTGGCCAATTGCATTCATTTTCATTGGTGTTTACATTCTTAACCGAAAACCAGTAACAGCGGACGACCTGAATCAGAACCATCTCGATGAAAAAGATACGATCCAAGATACTGCCATTTTTAGTGGTGGTGACAAAGTTGTCAATAGTGATAATTTTAAAGGAGGAAGTTTAACCGCAGTATTTGGAGGATCCAATATAGACTTAACCATGTCTAAGCTTTCTACTGAATCAAGGCAATTAGACCTTTTCTATATGTTTGGTGGGTCAAAAATAAGAGTACCTACAGATTGGAATGTAGAAGTAAAGGCTACCAGTATTTTTGGTGCGCTAACGGATAAGCGAGTTGTAAAAGCATACAACCCAGAAAAACCAGAAACGCTTATAATTACAGGTGTAATTATTTTTGGAGGAGCAGAATTAACGAATTAAGTATGAAATATTTATTGATTGTAGCGCTGACATTTAGCGCATTTGCATTACAGGCTCAAGACAGAATCACTGGTAGAAAGTTCGCAACGCGTTCTGAAGTAATTGCCCAACATGGAATGGCCGCCACCAGTCAACCGCTAGCTACACAAGTAGCATTGGACATCCTGAAAAAAGGCGGAAATGCTATTGATGCAGCTATAGCGGCGAATGCGGTGCTCGGACTAGTTGAACCGACTGGCAATGGGATAGGAGGCGATCTTTTTGCCATTGTTTGGGATGCTAAAACGCAAAAACTTCATGGACTGAATGCTTCTGGCAGATCTCCTTATGATCTTTCACTAGAGTATTTCAAAAGTAATGGCTATGAAAAAATCCCTGCTTACGGTCCGCTGCCAGTTTCTGTACCCGGTGCCGTTGACGGTTGGTTTGAACTGCATAGTAAGTTTGGTACTATGGATATGAAAGATATCCTTCAGCCGGCTATCGATTATGCTAATAACGGTTTTCCTGTCAGTGAGCTCATCGCTTGGTACATGGAAAAAGGTGCGGCAAACCTTAAACGCTTTCCGGGTTTTAAAGAAGTATATATGCCCAATGGGAAAACTCCAGCGAAAGGAGAAGTCTTTAAAAACCCAGGCTTAGCAAATACGCTTTCAAAAATTGCTGAAGGTGGCCGCGATGCATTTTATAATGGTGACATTGCCAAAACCATAGCTAATTATATGAATCAAATGGGAGGCTTTTTATCCGAAAAAGATTTAGCCGATCATACGTCAGAATGGGTTGAACCTGTAAGCATTAATTATAGAGGTTACGATGTTTGGGAGCTTCCTCCAAACGGTCAAGGCATTGCAGCACTTCAACAATTAAAAATATTAGAAGGCTTTGACCTGAAATCAATGGGGTATGGGAGTACAGAATACATTCACACTTTTACCGAAGCTAAAAAACTAGCTTTTGAAGATAGGGCAAAGTTTTATGCTGACATGGACTTTTACAAGACTCCTATCGACTGGTTAATCTCTGAAGAATATGCCGCTGAAAGAAGACAGCTGATAAACCCCAATAAAGCCGCTAAATCTGTACCCGCTGGCCAATTAAAAGATGGAGACACTATTTACATGACAGTAGCGGACAAAGAGGGCAATATGGTTTCTTTAATCCAAAGCAATTATAGAGGCATGGGTTCAGGAATGACTCCTCCCGGGCTTGGGTTTATTCTTCAGGATCGTGGAGAACTCTTTTCATTAGAAGCTGGTCATGCTAATGTCTATGAACCACATAAACGACCATTCCATACAATCATCCCCGCATTTATTACTAAAAATGGTCAACCATTTGTGAGTTTCGGGCTAATGGGTGGTGCTACACAACCTCAAGGACATGCACAGATTGTAATTAACATGATCGATTTTGGCATGAACCTTCAAGAAGCTGGTGATGCACCGAGAATTCTTCATACCGGTTCATCTCAGCCTACTGGTGAGATGATGACTGATGGAGGTACACTGCAATTGGAAAGTGGAATTGATTATGAAGTGATTCGTAAACTGGTGTTACTTGGACACAAAATTTCTTGGAATGTTGGGAGTTATGGTGGATACCAAGCCATCATGTGGGATAAACTTAATAAGGTGTATTTCGGAGCTTCTGAATCCAGAAAGGATGGACAAGCCGCAGGGTACTGATCCAGTAAGGTCGAAAAGAATATAGCTATTACTAAAGAAGGGCTTTATGATTGAATTCATAAAGCCCTTCATATTTTCTGCAAAATTTAAAACTGCTTATTCATCCCTTAATGCATTCACAGGATTGCCATTTGCTGCCTTAAATGAATTATAACTAACGGTAACGAAGGCTATCATTGAAATTAAGAACCCACCTAAAATAAAGACGCCTGGGCCTATTTCAGTTTGATAAGCAAAACCATTGAGCCATTCTTTCATGAGGTAAAAAGATAATGGGAAGGCTAAAAATATCGCCACCGAAACAAGCTTAGCGTAATCTTTGGCTAATAGGAAAACAAGCCTAACAACTGAGGCGCCAAGAACTTTTCGTATGCCTATTTCCTTTTTTGCCTGCTCCGTAGTAAATGAAACGAGTCCAAATAGTCCGAGACACGCTACGAAAATGGCTAGTACAGCGAAGCCAACGAACACGGTATTAAACTGACGATCGGCTTTATACTGTCTATCAAATAACTCATCTAAAAAGAAGAAATCGAATGGGTTGTCTGGATAGATTTCATCCCAAGAAGCTTCTACTTTTGAAATAACTTCTGGATAATCATCGCTACTTAATTTCACGGAATAGTATGCAGCAGCCCTACGCTCATTGAAGACAAATAGCACTGGATTCAAATCGTCTTTGATCGTTGCCTGATGATAGTTTTCAATAACACCAACAATAGTCATCGGTCTATTGCTATTCGGATTGATTTTTTCTCCAATGGCAGACTCAGGATCACTAAAACCAAGGTGCTTTACTGCCATTCTATTTAAAAGTACGGCAGCAGTATCAGTTTTCATTTCTCTAGAAAAAGTTCTTCCAGCCAATACCTTAATATCAAAGAAGTCAGTGAAATCCTCATCTGCCCCTAGTGTATAGCAGTCTCTCAATTCGTTTGGATAGAACTTACTATTATAACCACTGATACTGAAGTTTTCAATGCCCGGTACGTTGCTTGAAATCGTGAACCCTTCTACCTCAGGAAACTCTTCCAATTTATTGGCAAAAACCTGAAGTCTTTCCGCTAAATCTGTATCAGAATTGCCAGACGATGGCGCTTGTAAAACGAGTGTTTGACTTAAGTCAATTCCTAAGTCATAGCCACGCATATAATTCAGTTGTTTAAAGACTAAAAACGTTCCAAGTATCAAAGTAATAGAGGCTGTAAATTGAAAAACGACTAGAACTTGGCGAAACCCAAACTTACGTTTGCGAGAATCCAAGCCACCTTTAAGTACAGTGAGTGGTTTAAAAGATGTAAGCACTATCGCTGGATAAAAACCCGAACAAAGTGTACCCATAAATACCAGGATAAAGAGTCCGCCAAGAACGGTAGGGCTTAATAACAAAGACTGTTCAAGCGTCATGTCCATTACTCGATTGATCACAGGAATGAATAACCAAACCAGAATAAAGGAAGCAAGAACAGATAGAAAATTATAGATAAAAGATTCTACTAAGAATTGTACAAGCAAGTGCGACTTCCCTGCACCAACCACTTTTCGAACTCCAACTTCTTTAGCTCGTTTTATAGCCCTAGCAGTGGCTAAATTAATATAGTTAACCCAAGCTATGAGTAAAATCAAAGCAGCTATTATCAATAAAAAATAGATTTGCTGACCGCCACCATTTTCGCCCATATCCCAACTTATCCCTACAGATTTTAAATGAATATCGCCTACTTGTTGCGTCCAAAGCACCTCTCTTATAGCATTCCTTTCGTAAGGCTCAGCCTTTTTTTCGTCCAAATAAACACCAAGCTTTGCATCAAGTGCTTCTTGACTTACTCCGTCACTAACTTTTACAAAAGTGTAAAAGTCATACCAACCCCAATTGGAAACAAACTCTTCAAAGCCATCCCATGTAGACAGAGATGTGATCAATTCGAACTGCATGTGTGAATTCTCTGGAAAGTCTTTGAATACACCAGAAACTTTGAGCTCTGTTGTTCCTCTCCAGAATATTGATTGACCTATTGGGTCAGAATTTCCAAAATATCGTTTGGCAGTAGACTCTGAAACCACAATTTGACCTGGTTGTGCGATTACGTTCTTTTTGTCGCCATTGATTAGCTCAAAACCAAACATATCGAAGAAGTTACCATCTGCTAAAACCGCTTTATCTTCATTGTAGCGAATTAGCCTACCGTCTTCATCGCGAACACTATATACACCTCCACCAAAGGGGAGAATCCTCGTCGACATTTCAACTTCAGGAAAGTCGTTTACAAGATTAGTTGCCACAGCAGGATAAATAGGGGCACTTTTCGTTTTTAACTCTCCTTGGCCGTACATATCCATAACCACACGATATGTTTGTTCTGCTCTAGGATGAAAGTTGTCGTAGGTGACTTCTTTTAAAACATATATGCTAATGAGCAAGCAGGCTGTTATACCTACGATTAAGCCTGACAGGTTGATAAAACTATAACCTTTGTGACTTTTAAAATTTCTAAAACTGACGATTAAATAGTTTTTTAACATGGCAATTTGATTTGAGTTGTATGACCGTTTTTCAAAAGATGATGGCCTAAAAAACCTTAGTACATCCAAAATAAACCACCATTTGGCACTTCTAACCCCCACTTCATCTTGTCGATGGTAAAAAGCCTCTACAAGGTCACCTTGTATTTCGTCGACCATGTCCGAAGCACAATACCATTCTAAAAAGCGGTTAGCCCAATGTGGTGGATTTAACTTTTTCATTCCATTCTTAAAGCTTTAACTGGGTTACTTCTTAACGTTTTAGATGTTCCTACAAATACAATCCCAATAATAAGACAGAACACGAATAGAATCACGCCAGCAAAAACAAATGGATTAAGCGTGATATGGTATGCAAAATTATCAAGCCAATCCGATGCAAAATGGATTGTCAGTGGTACGGCAATTATAGATGCCAGTATGAGCAAAAACAAGAACTGTCGTGATAGTATTAAGTAAAGTTGGTACGAATTCGCGCCAAGAACTTTTCTGATACTCACTTCCTTCAGTCTTCCAGTAATTGAAATACTCACAATACCAATCAGTCCAAGCGTTGCTAAACCCAGTGCCCAAATGGTGGCGTATTTCACAATGGCAAACCAGCGCTCTTGAGCGGCATATTGTGCACTCAGTTCGTCGGACATTAAATTAAATTTGAAAGGTGCATCGGGAGCAATCTCATACCAGCTATCTTGAAGAAAAGTGACCATTTCAGCGTTAACAGGCTTATTGGCTTTTATCAGCAAGTTCTCATACGTTCTTTCAGACAATCCTAATACCAATAGCACTGGCCTTAATTCTCTTGCTAAAGATTGAAAATGAAAGTCTTTAGTTACCCCGATCATTTTTGGGTTTTTTAACCCTGCATTCCTATAATTTTGAATATTACCGTCAAGTAAATAGTCATCGCCGAAGGCACGTCTAAACTGCTCGTTCATTATAACACTATTACTATCTGCCGCTGATCCAACATTAAAATTCCTACCCTCGTTGAAAGGAATATCCATTACCTCAAAGAAAGATGGCTCAACGAAATACATGGAATAAGTCATTTTTGTACCATCGGATTTATCTAAGACGGATGAAAAACCACCTCTAGAAAAAGAACTGTTAATTGATGTGACGCCTGAGATATCTGGATTGGCTGCAAGTAAGTTTTTATAAACCTTCAGCTTTTCAGGATCGGTATTTAAATTATTTTCCAATACGATCACATTAGTCGGATCATAACCTAGATCCTTTACTTTAAAATATTGAATCTGCTCGAAGACAACGAATGAACCGAGTAATAACATGATTGAAAGACTGAACTGAACCGTTATAAGTGATTTCGTAAAAAGATTAGAACCTCCAAGCTTCAGTTTCTTTCTGAAAAAATCCAAAATACTAATACCAGACAAGACTAATGATGGATATGCTCCGGCAACCAGCCCTGTTAGTAAGGCAATTGAAGGAAGCAGAATAAGCAATCGAAGATTTATAATGTCATTGAGTTGGTAGTTTTTGTCAGCCAGCAAATTGAATGATGGCAGAAGAAGCCCCATTAAGGCTATACTCAAGAGCATGGCCAATACACTTAAGGTTATCGCCTCTGTCCAGAACTGGCGGATAAGTTGTCCTCGTTTTGCCCCTATCACCTTCTTTATGGCAATTTCCTTCCCTCTTAAGGTTGATCTTCCCATGGACAGAATAGTAAAATTGGCGCTACCAATGAGCAATATGATAACCGCTATAATGGAAAGAATATAAGATTCTGAAGGGTCTCCTGTTGATAAAGAACTTCCGATATCCGACGCCAAATGAACGTCAGTCAGCGCTTGTAGTTTGTAATTCTGATAGTCGCCTTTGAACGATTTACTCTCCTCAACGGCATCTGGCAAATACTTCTTCCATTGGTCCTTGAGTTTGGTATTAAATTCATTGATATCGACGTTTTCGCTGAGTTGTATGAAGACTTCATCAATTCGGACGCCCCAACTATTTGCCGCCCAGCTGTAATACTCTACCTGATCATAGCTCATCGCCATATCGAACTGAATGGAAGAATTGGTAGGTATACGTTCCACTACGCCAGTAATGAGATAAGCCGAAAACTCTTCATCCTGTCTTATTTCAATCGTTTCTCCTAATACATCTACGCTCTGAAAATACTTTTCAGCCATCTGACGCGTAATGACTACATTTTTAGAAAATTGAAGAGCCGATTTTTCGTCTCCCACAACAAAAGGGAAGCTGAACATTTGGAAAAATGAGTTATCTACAAACACAGCATCTTCTTGTTGGGCTGCTCCATCTGTACGTACATACCGACTATCATCGGCAATTCGTGTAATGGCAGAAATCTCTGAAAAATCCGTAATCAACTCCTTGGCCATCGGCAGCGGATGACTTGCTCCTGTATAATTATATTCCCCTTCAGGAGAGTAGTAATCTGTAATAATTCGGTGGATAGATTCTTTGTTTTCATGGTGTTTGTCAAAAGACAATTCATCCACTACAAAAATTGAAATGAGCGCAACGGCAGTAATCCCCAAGGTGAGGCTAAAAATATTGATGAATGATGCCCATTTTCTTCTGTTGATAATTCTGAGGGCAATTTTGATGTTGTTCTTTAGCATAAATAAAGCGTTTGAGTTAATTGACTTTTTCTTGAAGGAGGAGGGCCTAAAAAACCTTAGGACATCCCAAATGAACCACCATTTGGCCTTCCCACTTCCTACTTCCTCTTTTCGGTAATAGTATGCCTCCAAAAGGTCCCCCTGTATCTCGTCGAGAAGATTATCAGCGCAATACCATTCCAGAAAGCGATTTGCCCATTTTGGGGGCATCTTATTCTTATTCAATTCAGTCACTAGACGGAGAAATTAAGCTTGGGCATCAGATTCCACAGTTTCATTCTGTTTGACTGAATTTGTTCCAAAGTGGAAAGACCAATTTTCGTAACCTCAAAAATTCGTTTACGCCTTCCTCCCCTTTCGGCTGTGGCACCACCCATTTTCGACATGATCAGGCCCTTTTTCTCAAGGCGTTTTAAAACCGTATGCACTGCAGAAATAGAAATTCTATTTCCCATATGCTCATGATAGGCTTCCGACACAGTATAGCCATAGGCCTCTTCCTGTTTTACTGCCACTATTAGCAGTACTGTTTCCTCTAGATTTCCTAAACTTTGACTCATATATCTACAACTATTGTAGAACAAATGAAGAGAATAATTTCTATTATTACAACATTTGTAGAACTTATTAATTGAAAACCCATCTAAGAAACGCTGTAATTATTAAATTTTTGCAATCTCATTGCACTCAGTTATTCTCTACATTTGTACTGTGAAGATCGTGGCGATCATATTATCTATTCTAATAGTCAGTTCGTTGAATCAGCCTTGTGCGGATGAACTTGAGGCACTCAATTCGGATGAAATAACCCAGGTTGAAGGCCCTCATCAATCAGATGAATCTCCTGAAAACCACACGGATGATTGTTCACCATTTTGTGCATGTAACTGCTGTCAAACTCAAGTACATAGTGTTGACAATTCAATGGATGATGTACCGTCATTCAATACTATAGCCTCACACGAAAGGCAATCTCTTTGGAGATCAACATTCTCCACTACCATTTGGGAGCCTCCACAACTGGGTTAATACTCACCAGATTTCGTCAATCAATTGGCGCTATTTTTTACATTAACTCATAACACCCCTCATGAAAAATATATTCGTCATGTTGTTACTCAGCTATGGAGTTACAGCATTTGGTCAAAATACGTTTAAAGCAAAAATTATCGACGCGGAAAGCGGCGAACCCTTAATTGGTGCAACAGCACAAATATCCTCTACTCAAGGCGACATTGCCAATGAGAATGGTCAGGTTACAATAACTAATATTCCCAATGGAGACGTTAAGGTCAAGTTCTCTTTTGTTGGTTATCAAGCAATATCTAAAAAGTACATCTTCCCAAGAGAAGACGCATTAGTCATAATTGAACTAGAACCTTCTGAAGACGAGGAAGAAGTCATCGTTAGTGCCACGAGAAGTGGCGGAACTATTGATGATATTCCTACCCGGATCGAAGTATTAGGCACAGAGGAATTAGCTGAAAAAGCAGTGATGCGCTCTTCAAATATTGCCATGGTATTAAGAGAAAGTACCGGCATTCAGATGCAGATAACCTCGGCAAGTTCGGCTAACCAAAGCATTAGAATTCAGGGGCTCGACGGACGCTACACGCAGATTCTAAAAGATGGATTTCCATTATTTGGAGGGTTTTCGGGTGGCCTGAGTATTATGCAAATCCCTCCTTTAGACCTTCGTCAGGTTGAAGTGGTCAAAGGCAGTAATTCAACACTTTATGGAGGCGGAGCGATCGCCGGATTAGTCAACTTGGTAACGCGTACGCCTGATGAAGAGAGGGCACTAAGATTAATGGTAGATCAAACACAAGCCAGAGGCACAACAATCAACAGTTTTTACGCCGAGCAGTTCGATAAATTCGGCCTTACGCTTTTTACATCGCTAGGAAGACAAGATGCTTATGACTCAAATAATGATGATTTCAGCGATATACCTCGTATAAGAGGCCTGACTTTTAATCCGAGTTTCTTTTACAATTTTAACCCTAAATCGAGACTAAGGCTTACGCTAAATGCCACTTTAGAAAATCGACTAGGAGGAGATATTCAAGTCATAGAAGGCGGCACAAACGGAATTCATCAATTCACTGAGGAGAATAAATCTGAACGCTTCAACTATCAACTGTCATATGATAGGGATGTTGATGAAAATAAGTCATTCCACTTTAAACATAGTATCACATATTTCGATAGAGAAATCGTTGAGCCAAGCTTTACTTTTGCCGGAAAACAATGGTCTTCCTTTAATGAAGCATCCTATAATTTTGGACAAGAGCGTTCTCGGTTTATCCTTGGAGCTAATCTTTATACTGATCGCTTTGACGAAAATCCTTTAGGCGGTCTTTCAAGAGATTACAGTCACACAACAATCGGCGTTTTCGCACAAAACACCTTTAAAATCTCAGAGAAGTATGCACTTGAAAGTGGTATGCGCATTGATTACAATGATGAATACGGCCCTTTTGCACTACCAAGAGCCTCGTTATTAGCCAAAGTAAATGATAAATTCTCCGTTCGCCTTGGAGGTGGTTTGGGCTATAAGCTACCTACTATTTTTACCGAAGATGCCGAGAACCTGACCTTTCAGAACATTCTGCCAATAGACCCAAATCTCTTAGTAGCAGAACAGTCATTGGGTGGAAATTTCGACCTTAATTACAAAACAGCGATTGGTACAGATTGGACCCTTTCGGTCAACCAACTTTTCTTTTCTACCCGTATAAACGACGCGCTAGTTTTCAGAGAGAATCAAGGGCAATATTTCTACGAAAATGCTGATGGCCCTGTGACTAGTCAAGGAATTGAAACGAATATTAAGTTGACTTATAAAGACTTTAAGTTCTTTGCCAATTATGCCCTTATTGATGCTAAACTGAAGTATGACAACATTAACAGACAAAAACCTTTGACGGCTAAGCACAACATTGGGGCGGTCTTAGTTTATGAGGTTGAAGATAAATGGAGAGTCGGTTTAGAGTCATACTACACAGGTTCTCAGTTTAGAGGTGATGGTAGTACAACTGATGATTTTTGGATTGTGGGTTTTATGGTGCTGAGAAAATTCGAAAAGTTGAGTCTCTACATCAACTTTGAAAACTTCACAGATACACGTCAGCATAAGCTCGAAAACTTCACCATTGGAAACCATTTTAAACCGGCTTTTCCTGAAATCTGGGCCCCTACAGACGGCAGCATTATCAATACTGGGTTTATTTTCGATTTTTAAGCTAAAAGTATAAAGCCACCCCATTTTTGGGGTGGCTTACACATACACACACGTCTCTAAAGCCTAAAGGCTTAAGAGGTTTCTTTATTGACTAATCGTCTCTTGAACGCTACCACAGTGTAGCATCAAATTTCCAAAATAGAGGTTGTTAATTTCTTTTTCGGTTGCTAACCAAAAGGCACCTTTGTTATTAAAAGCCATAGGGCAATATTGCTTAGTTTTACATGGATCAAAGAAGCGCTGAAAGTGGAGCCTATTTAACTCTATTCACTATGATCGATTGGATGAAAGTGTAAATATAATTTTGTGGCTTAAGAAGCGATCAAACATCTCATATACATTCCGAGAAAAATGACTCCAGTCAGTAATTAGTTATTTACTTTTTACTTAATTTTAATCTAAAATATCTTTTGCCTATTATGAAAAATTCTCAATTACTCAATGTCTTATTAACTTCCCTTATCATTGTTGCTATTTTTAGCTGTAGCAATGATGATGCTCTTCCAGTTAACGAAGAAGAGTTTATTACTACAGTAACTGTTAAGTTTACCAATACTGAAGACGCCAATGATGTTGTAATTGCTTCTTTCAAAGATATTGACGGACCTGGAGGAGACGTGGCAGTAATAACTAATCCAATATTAAGTCAAAACACTGTATACAATACTAGTATTACCTTCTTGAATGAGAATAAATCACCCGCGGAAAATATTACACAAAAAGTAGCTCAACAAGATGAAAATCATATTGTATTCTATATTTCTGCTGAAGAATTAGATTTTGTGGTGGTTTATGACGATCAGGATGCCAATGGGCAAGTGGTAGGTTTGAAAGGAACGGCCTATGCAGGAGCAAATAGCACAGGGGAACTTACTGTCACGTTAGTTGAAGGGCCTAACAAAGATAACCTTACTGGCATACCAACTCCTGAACTCTCTGGTGGAAATAGAGTTATTGAATTTGAATTCGCAGTAACCATTCAGTAATCATTTCAAACCTGCTTTCCCAGAAGTATGGGCACCAACAGACGGTAGCATTATTAATGCAGGGTTTATTTTCGATTTCTAATCTCAAAAAAATAAAGCCACCCCATTGCTGGGGTGGCCTACACATACACACACGTCTCTAGGGTCCGAAGACTTAGAGATATCTTTATTGACTTATAGTCTCTTGAATACTACCACAGTGTAGCATCAAGTTTCCAAAATAGGGATTGTTAATTTCTTTTTCGGTTGCTAACCAAAAGGCACCTTTGTTATTAAAAGCCATAGGGCAATATTGCTTATACAGTAATGTAGTAGCGCCGTCAGATTTTACAATACTATACATTTCTTCCGAAAGTTTCTCAAAAGCGACCCTTTGTTTAGCAACATTTGTAGTGGCGGCAATCGATTCTAAAGTAGATGTAAGTCTGGAATTGGTATTGACACTTATAAAAGCCTTAGCAGCTTCTTGGGTTGCTTTCGGATCCGTCAAAACCAAGGCATCTTTAATTGCCAAATATTGACTCATTCCATCTTCCTCTTTCGCAATGGACTCCCCTTTTTCTTTAGGGCCACATGCAACTGTCAACATAAGTACAGCTAAAACAATGATTTCTCTTTTCATACTAAACTAATTATATGTTGTTTCTTTAATTATTAGGGTTAATTACTTCTTCCACGTTACCGCAATTGAGCATTACATCACCGAAATATGGGTTTATTATCTCCTCTTCTCTGCTAATCCAAGTTGCGCCGGTATTATTATTAGCCATAGGGCAATACTGAACGTAAAAAGGACTTTCAGAGGAGGTACCAAAGGCCTTCAAAGCATTGATCAAAGCCTTGGATAAATTGATGAATTCAAGTCGCTGAGCATCTCTATCACCAGTTTTTGCGATGAGTTCGAGACTTTGACGCATTGGTTCTTTTAGAGATCCCCAATAGGCATTGACTTCCTCATTCTGGCTCGGAGACTCTACACGGTTTAAGGCATTCCTAACTGATACGCCAATTTTCCTTATCGTTGAGCCATCTCCAGCGACCATTGCATCTTTCAAAGCAATATATTCTATCGAAAGAGCACCTATCTGTTCCTGAAAAATAGCACCTGCTTTGTCCGATAAATCTTTTGGTTCGGGTAAATCAATTTCCTCAAAAATCACCTTTTCTGGAGCCACCGTAGGCGATAAAGGGTTCATCATGCTATTATTGCCTTTTAGCTGCGACTCCGCATCCAAAGTAAAAGCACCATTAGTCACCACTTCATCCCCCGCTTTCAAACCTTCTTCAATTAAGTAGGCATTACCGATGGCGTCACCCAATACCACTTCTCTCAATTGAAAACTGGATTCGTTAGGTATTTTCACATATACAATTGATCTTTTTCCGGTCCATAAAACGGCTGATTTCGGTACCACAAGAGCGCTTACACTGTTCGGTGAGATACTGGTTTCTATGAACATATCTGGCTTCAACTTTAAGCCTCTATTCCGAACATCTGCCCTTACTTCAACTACCCTTGTATTTGGATCTACATTTGGAGATATGAAAGACACCACTCCCGCATATTGCTCATTATCTCTAGACGTTTTAAAACTCACTTTTTGGCCCAGTGAAATATTATTTAAGTCTCGTTCGTAAACCTCAAAAACAGCCCAAAGTGAAGTTAAATCTGTGATTTCAACCAAGCCACCTCCCTCGTGTAAGTGTGTTCCATTGTTCACAACCTTCTTTGTCACTACGCCCGTATAATCTGAGAGTAAGTCGAAATTCCGAAGGGGCTCATTCGACTTTTCAATCTCCATAATTTGATCCATTGAAAGTTTCCAATGGTGGAGTTTTTTCCTTGCCGCTTCTAGTAAAACAGGATTAGTATCAGCTAGTTTTTTCGCGGCAATTAGCTCTTCCTGTGCCGTAACCAATTCTGGTGAATAAATGGAAGCCACTTTTTCTCCTTTTGTTACTACATCGCCCTCAAAGCCTTTATATAATTCCTCTACTCTACCCTCGAAATGAGTCGTCTGTAAATTGACTAATCGATCATCTACTTTGATTTTCCCATTCAATCGAATCGGCGTGGTTTTTTCAGAAGAACCAATAATTGCTGTTTCTATATTGGCCAACTGCATAGCAGCATTCGACATTTTCAGAATAGTAGGGTCTCCCGAATCACCATTTGCCAAAGGAATTAAATCCATACCACAAAATGGACATGAGCCTGATTCCGGCTGTCGCACTTGCGGATGCATTGAACATGTCCACAAACCATTTTCATCCACTTCATGCTGATGGCTTTCCTCTTGTGTTTGCGGCGCCTTATTACCAAACAAAAGTGCTCCAACTGCTGCACCAACTACCAGTGCTACACCTATCGTTAATAGTATACTCTTGTTAAATTTCATCTGATTTGATTTAAAGTCTGGGATGTTAGATAGCCTTTTTTGAAAGCCGTTTTTTGCAGTTGTGCCTGTGCATTTATTTGTGCCAATTGTAGCTGAAGCAAGCGCTGCTGTGTACTAAGAAGTGTCTCAAAATCGCGATTATTGTTAGAATACTCACTTGTTAAAACATTTAGCAGTACCTCTACCTTTTCAATTTCTGATTGAAATTTTTCGAGTTGTTTTTCGGCCGAAGTCTTTTCAAACGCTACGCTATTCCATTCATTTTTAAGGTCATTTTTTACTGACACCAGTTCTGCTTCAAAACTTTCTCGCTTTAAAACCGCTTCCTTTTTGAAGGATCTATTCTTCTTGCCAAAAATGGGTAAACTCATGGATACTGTTGGCAATAAAATATCCTTGCCATTATCCGATAGAGTAACCCCTGATCGTTTGCTAACAAACCCGTATTCCAAACCAAAACCTATATTTGGTTTTCGTCTTAAATCAGCCAAAACCTCAGCATCGGTCATAGATTGAATATTGGCTTTTATGGCTTTTATTCTAGGCTGATTAAAAAGTGAATCCTCAGAGCTTACATCTTCATTGATCAACACACTAAACGGTGCGGTGATTACTGGGCTTTCTGGCGATCGGTTAATTGAAGTATTAAAGTCGCTTATCAATACGCCTTCTTTCATTTTAGCAATTTCAAGCTCAGTTTCAGCATTTTCTATATTAATCTGAACTCTAATCAAGTCGGCTAACGAAACCAGGTTGGCCTCATATTTCGTTTTTGTAACGGGTTCGAACGTTCTTAAAATTTCCAGATTTGCTGACATAATGCTCAGTTCCCGTCTCAGTACATAGATGGCCAACCATTTGGTTTGAACTTGATAAAAGAGTTCACTTTTTGCCTCTTGAAAAGCTTCAAACTGAACTTTGGCCAAGCTTGCAGATGCCCTTTCTCTAGCCTTTAGCGTTCCCATCCAAGGAAACATTTGCGCTATTGCTAGCCTAAATTTCTGTGCACCAACTCGTGTTTCCACAGGGGAAATGAAATACCCAAAAGTTAGGGTTGGGTCAGGCAAACTTCCTGTCTGATTAACTTTTTCCAAAGCCGCCATGTACATTTTAAATTTGGCTTTTAGCATTGGATTCTCCTCCGCAGCTATCTTCAGATAGTCGTTCAAGCTCATCTGTGCGTACGCCGCAGTAGAGAAAATCAGCAATAAGATTATATAATTAAATCGTCTCATGATTCTTCAGTTCTTATGCGTTTGGAAAATTTCAATTTGGCTTCCTGATGATAGGCGTAGAGAATAGGAACCACAAAGAGTGTTATCAGCGCCACCGTCATACCTCCGAAAATCGGAACGGCCATTGGCATCATAACATCGGCACCTCTGCCAGTTGATGTTAAAATTGGAAGCAAAGCAAGCAACGTAGTTGCCGTTGTCATTAGGCAAGGGCGTACTCTTTTCTTTCCTGCCTCAATAATCTTGGCCTTAATCGATTTCTTACTTTGTTCGCTTTCATTTTCAAATGATTGCTTCAGGTAAGTTGCCATCAGCACACCATCGTCCGTAGCAATGCCGAAAAGCGCTATAAATCCTACCCATACTGCTACACTAAGGTTGATGTTTGAGATTTGAAAAAGGGAGCGCATGTTGCTGCCAAATAAGTTGAAGTCCATAAAGCCGTTTTGGCCATATAACCACAGCATGATAAACCCACCGCCAAACGCAACTGCTACACCGCTAAAAACCATTAGCGATACAGATAGTGACTTAAATTGGAAGTATAGGATTAGAAAGATGAGTGCCAGCACTATCGGAATGACCAAGCTCAATCGTTTTTGAGCACGTACCTGGTTTTGATAATTACCCACAAACTCAAATGAGATACCTTCTGGTACATTTAATTGGCCCGTATTTACCAGCTCATCTAAGCTAGCTCGTGCTGCTTCAACCACTTGTGTTTCTGAGCTACCTTCTTCTTTATCAAAAATGACATATCCGATAAGAAAGGTGTCTTCACTTTTAATCACCTGAGGACCTCTTTCATAACCAATCTCCACCAATTCACTAAGCGGAATATTCGACCCTGTTTTTAAAGGAATTAGAATATTTTCAATAGCCTCAGGGTCATCTCGAAGTTCCCTAGGATACCTCACCCGAATAGGGTACCGCTCTCTGCCTTCAATGGTTTGGCTTAATTCCATACCGCCGACTGCGACTTGGATATATTCCTGAACCGTGCTGATACTGAGCCCATAACGTGCCAAAGCTTCTCTATTCAGGTTTAGATTGAGATAGGGTTTGCCTACAATTCTCTCAGCAAATACAGACTCTTTTTTTATTTGCGGCACCTGTTTTAAGAAAGATTCCAGTTGAATCCCAAAGGCTTCAATAGTCTCCAGATCGGGTCCCTTTATCTTAATACCCATCGGCGCACGCATACCAGTTTGCAGCATCACCAATCGGGTTTCAATTGGCTGTAATTTTGGTGCCGATGTAACGCCAGGAATGCTCGTCACTTTCAAAATCTCTTGCCATATATCATCAGGAGATTTTATCTCGTCACGCCACTGTCTAAAGTATGCTCCATTACTATCTTCAATAAGGTTGCCAACCGCATTACGCACAAACTCACCTTCAGATTTCTTAAACCTTAAGCGTTTACCATTTTCATCAGTTTTGTACTCAGTCTTATAATTGATCAGGTTTTCATACATGGAAATTGGCGCCGGATCTAGTGCGCTCTCAGTTCTTCCCAATTTGCCCACAACGGATTCTACTTCGGGAATGGCAGTAACTGCCATATCTAGCATGCGTAAGATTTCTCTGTTTTGCTGAATACCGGCATGTGGCATGGAGGAGGGCATCAGTAAGAATGCTCCTTCACCTAATGAAGGCATAAATTCTTGACCGATTCCAGGAAATGCTTCCGCTAATTGCTCGTATGTTCTGGAAGGCTTAATCTTATCGCCAAATGAAAAAACTCGTTCAAATCCGAGCCAAATCGTTGTGCCGAGTAATACAATAGCCATCGGCAAGACCAAGAATAGCAGTCTATTTTCTAAACACCAGTTCAATAGCAATGGATAGATTTTGATGAACCCAACAAACACGGCCAAAGTGAAACCTACTACCAAAGCCACAAAAATGAAATTGGTTAGACCACTTACTTGAACGCCCAAAGGAAGCCACTCTTGACTTAGAAATACGGTTATCCCAAATAGGGCAAATACGACATCGCCATGTTTGAGATATTTTTTGAGCTTAGGACTTAGTGATTGGATAACATTAATGAAGCCTATTCCGATCAAAATAATGGCCGAAACCCAGTAGCCTAAAATGAGCGCAACAATTCCTAACGACAAAGTGATGGTATGGAAAAGCAGCCTTAATTTTTTGCTATTCGTCTTAAAACCAAATACCCAATAAGCAAGCGTTGGTAGTACAATTAAGGCAACTAAAATAGCTGCAATCAATGCAAAAGTCTTTGTATAGGCGAGTGGCGCGAAAAGCTTACCTTCCGCTGCCTCCAATGTAAATACTGGAATAAAACTGATGATGGTAGTGAGCACAGCGGTAACAATTGCTGGGGCTACTTCTTTTGACGCTGCCAAGATATTGTCTATCAGCTTTTGACCTTTAGATTGATTAATGTGCCTTGTGATATTTTCAGTCAAGACAATTCCAACATCCACCATGGTGCCTATGGCAATCGCTATACCGGAAAGTGCGACTATGTTAGCGTCTACGCCAAAGTATCGCATGGCGATAAAACACATTAAAACGGCTATCGGTAATAGTGAAGAAACTAGAATTGAGGCCCTTAGGTTAAGCAACATGACGAGCACAACTAGAATGGTAATGATTACCTCAAGGCTCAGCGCTTCTTCTAAGGTTCCGATAGTTTCTTTGATCAGTTTTGTTCTATCGTAAAACGGAACAATAGTCAATTTAGACTGAGTACCATCTGCTAGAAACTTGGTCGGTAAACCTATGCTTACTTCTTCAATTTTGGCTTTTACGTTATCGATAACTTCAATCGGATTGGCACCATATCGTGCTACAACCACACCGCCAACCGCTTCTGCTCCTGACTTATCAAGTGCGCCTCTTCTTGAAGCGGGTCCTAGACTTACCCGCGCTATATCTTTGATCCGAATTGGCGTATTATTGGTGCTTTTTACCACAGAATTTTCAAGGTCGGCTAGGCTCTTTACATAGCCCAAGCCTCGCACTAGGTACTCCACTTGGTTTATTTCTAAAGTTTTCGCTCCAATATCCTGATTACTTTCACGAACAGCCTTTACAACATCGGCTAGGTTCACATCGAACCCTTCCATGGCTGCCGGATCTACATCAATTTGATATTCCTTTACAAAACCACCTACTGAGGCTACTTCTGATACTCCAGAAGCTGAAGCCAATGCATATCGTACGGTATAGTCTTGAACCGAACGTATTTCTTGTGGATCCCATCCACCTGTAGGGTTACCTTCTTCGTCTCGCCCTTCAATTGTATACCAAAAGATTTGGCCAAGTGCTGTAGCATCAGGACCTAAGGCGGGCTGAACGCCTTCGGGTAATAGCCCTTTGGGAAGTGCATTCAGTTTTTCCAAAATGCGACTTCTACTCCAATAGAATTCGATGTCGTCATTGAAAATGACATAGATAGAAGAGAAACCGAATATCGATGAACTTCTGACAGTTTTTACGCCAGGTACTCCAAGGAGCGAAGTTGTTAAAGGATAAGTGATTTGATCTTCAATATCCTGAGGCGATTGGCCATCCCATTTGGTAAAAACGATTTGTTGATTTTCGCCAATGTCGGGTATAGCATCAACTGGTACAGGGTCTTTAGGCAAAGGTAAATTCCATTGGAATGGAGCCGTTGCCATGCCCCATCCCACAATAACTAAGATGAGTATGAGCGTAACCAATCTGTTCTCTAAGAAGAACTTAATAAGCTTATTGAGCATTGATTTTTATTTACAATCCGTTCTGAATAATTATACCTGATCTAAGTGTTCTATCAGGTGGACTCGTTTGGGCGAATCTGAAAGGCTAGAGACTCTTACTTGAATAATGAAATAAGGGATATAGCAATTACGAAGTCGCTAAAACGAGATGAATTAGGATTGTAGTGCTGAAGGAATCTTCAGGGAGTGGTAAAGAATAAACAAGTTAGGGGCTTCAATATCTGGCGGTCCTGTATTTTGAACTTCTACCTCATGAATCGAAGAGAAACTTGTAGTTATTAATTCATTGAAAGACGC
Organism: Roseivirga sp.; assembly: GCF_049099775.1. GTDB lineage: Bacteria > Bacteroidota > Bacteroidia > Cytophagales > Cyclobacteriaceae > Roseivirga. The sequence continues at coordinate 73,962 of NZ_JAGDZM010000009.1, forward strand.
TTCATAAAGCAAGAAATATTTGGTGTCAGGAGCTATTTTTACAGTAGTTAACTGTTGATCGTCTTCTAGTTTTTTTAGAATTAGCTCATCTTGGCAGCACCCTTCCATTTCTTGGTGCATTTCCAAACTCATACCACAATTCTTCTCAACCTTTTTGAAAAGCGCGGTTTCCTTTACACGCCCCATACAAAGGTGCTGTCCTACCAGAATGCCTGAGGAAGCGATCAAATAAATTGCCGTAAACAGTATGGTGCTGAAACGTTTCACTGCACCAAATATACGACAATATAACTTTATATGTTCTGAAGCGTCATTTGTCGGCCTATTTACCGTTTAAAGAAAATTCAAAGATATTGTTTGCAACAATATTGCACATGCACTAATATTGCATCTTGTTAAAAAAACATAACAATCATGAATTTGCATAAAAGATTAACACTCAAGGTATTAGCAATATTTGCTATTGGTTTCGCAATCGTGTCATGTGATAACGACGATCCAGAACCGGTAAATGAAGAAGAATTAATAACTACTGTAAACGTAACATTCACAAATACGGCAAATGCTGGAGATGTTGTGACTGCTACTTTCCAAGATTTAGACGGACCAGGCGGTAACGCAGCTACGCAGTCTAATCTTGCACTTTCTGCTAACAGTACATATACTGTATCAATCGAATTCTTAAACGAACAAGAAACTCCAGCTGAAGATATTACTGAAGAAGTGGCTGAAGAAGATGATGAGCACCAAGTATTTTATGTAGCGACTGCTGGTTTAAACTTTACTTTCGCATACACTGACCAGGACGGTGACGGCAACCCACTAGGTTTAGCAGGAACTGCAACTACTGGAGCGGCAAGTACTGGAAGTGTAACTGTTAGCCTAATCCATGAGCCAACTAAAACAGGAGCCGGCGTTAGCGATGGTGACCCAACTAATGCTAATGGAGAAACTGACGTTGAAGTTACATTTACTACAACTATTCAGTAAAAAAGGGCTTAGCCTTTTGAAGGAATCTTTCTCTTAGTAATTTCCGTATGTTAGCAATTGTATGCTAACAGTTAGATCTTTTCGAAAGGCCTTTGGCGAATACCTTATTCTCGATATTCCTGAATTATCATTTGCCCCCGGTATTCATTGGGTAAAAGGCAAAAACGGATCAGGAAAATCTACCTTATTTAATTGTCTTGCAGGACTATCTCCCTTTAATGGTGAGGTAGTCCTGAATGACATTAGCTTAAGTAAGTCTCCACAAGCTTTCAAAATCCTGCTAAACTACAGCCAATCAGAACCAACCTTCCCAGAATTTCTTACCGGAAGCGAATTAATCGAATACTTCGCTAAGCTGAAGAAAGCAGCACCCCAACAAGTAAAAGCACTAAAAGAAAACCTCGGTGTTGAAAGTTATGCCGACCAACCCTGTGGTACTTATTCAAGCGGGATGATGAAGAAGTTATCCTTAGTAATCGCTTTTCTTGGCAATCCTGACTGGATCATTCTTGATGAACCTTTGATTACTTTAGATAAAGAGGCGCAAGACTTAGTTGCGCAACTGATCTCAAAAGAATCGCAGACAGGTACTTCCTTTATTTTTGCTACACATCAAGACTTTGAAAATACTCGAATAAAAGCCGATCGGGTATATGAAGTATCAAACCGAACCATAAGCCTTTTAGCATGAAGGTGATTCGGCAAGTTTTAACAAGAACTCTTGTGAAAGAGTTTTATAAAGAAAACGCTGGCTTTCTCTTATTGACAATGGGCCTTGTTTTTGGGTTCTTAAAAACACCAGAACACATTGCCATCGCCTCAGCCCTTGCGTTTAATCCTCTTTATTACTTAGTAGTACTTGTTCTCTGGGCATTTTATACATTTAAAACATATCACTTTTGTTCCTCTGCTAAGCTATATGCTGATAACTGGTTTCTCACTGAGGTGGTATTAATAAGTCCACACAAGCGTCGATTAATCTCTATTTATCTGCAGGGCTTAATGCTTGCTCCTATTCTAGGTTATGGTTTGTTTCTTTTCTATCAAGCCATTCTCCTTGGTCAAATAAGTTCTGCAATAATGGTAGGGCTAGGAAACCTGGTGTTGTTGATATTTTCAGCTACCCTACTCGATAAAAAGCTCATAAAGCCCAATGATTCCTCTGCTTCAACTAATTTGAATAAGTGGTGGCGTTTTTTGCCGAAAGTTTATCCATTCTATTTCATACATCATCTTTTTCATCGCCACGGTTTCTCTCTATTATTAACAAAGATCTTTTCAATCAGTCTGATTTTTGGTGCTACTGCCATTTTCCATGTTGAAGGTATAGATTTAAGGTATTTAGGCTTAGGTATGCTACTCACATCGGCAGCAAATTCAAGCTTTACATTGAAGCATAAACTATTTGATGCTAACGATCTGAAGCTATTCAGAAACCTTCCATTGTCGAACATAAACATCTATGGAAAAGACTCAATTACATACCTTATTTTAGCTATTCCTGAGATACTTGTTCTTTTAGGTAATAATATTTCATCAGTACCAATGATTGATTTATTGAGACTCGCATTACTATTACCCTGTGTTCTACTACTTCATAAAAGTATTTCAATGCTACGAGGAAAGGACATGGAGCAATTCATGAAGTATGTTTTCTTTTCTACTGCTATCATATTCTTTGTAATCTTAGGATATGCCGATTTATTCCTAATTGAAGCCGGAGCCATCTTAATAAGTAGTATAATCTACCTTAAGTTTAGGGCTAGTGCATTAGTTGAATAATGTTGAAAATTGCGATTTTAGAATAAGCGAAAACGTTGAATGATCTAAAGCGTAAGTCAATAAAAGAAGATTTATGTCTACTAATAACCCGAAACTACTTTCTCATTTTTCACCTGTTTTCCCTGTTAAAAATGTATCAGAAACGCTACTATGGTACGAAGAGCAATTAGATTTTACTACCGATTTTAAATGGCAGAACCCACCGACTTACGCGGTAATAAGTCGGGAAGAAATAAAAATTCACTTGACGGAAAAAGAAGATGACTTTGAACCCTCAAAAACACATACTGCGATCTACATTTTTGTACACGATGTAGATCTTCTGTTTCAAGAATTCAAAGCTAAAGGCCTTGTGAAAGGTGAGTTAGAAAATGCAGAATATGGTATGCGTGATTTTGATTTAGTCGATTTGAATGGCTTCAGGCTAACTTTCGGACAGTCAGTTTCATAAATTTAAAATTTAAGTGTCAACTCCTTTTGTACCGCTGGAAGTGGTAAATCAAAGCCCAATTCATTATTCAATCTATTGATAAAATAAGTCGATAATAATGGCGAAGCTTTTTCAAGATTTTGATGAACAAAAAAGTAAATAGCCTCAATTCCTCCAGTTTCTATCCAAAATTTAATACGTTCAAACCAGTCATCTAATCGTGAATAATCACTTTTATGATTAGCGCCCACAAAGCGAATAAAAGCCGAAGGTGTGGTTAACCTCATATGAAGTAAATCCCTCCTTCCCGCCGTATCTGTTATAATATTTATCACCTGATATTTTTCTAGCAGTGCGTAAAATCGATCTGATAACTTAGGGTCATTCAACCAGTCGGTATGTCTTACTTCTACAGCAAGGGGAATCCCCTTAGGAAAGTTCTCTAGAAATTTTTCAAGCCTCTCCCAGTTCTTAGGCGCAAAATTATCATGTAATTGAAGAAACACTACGCCCAGTTTTTCACCAAAACCAGCTAGGCTATGACAGAACTCCTCGGTGTATCTTCCAACATCGTCATTGAGCCTTTTCAAGTGACTAATCATGCGGTTCACTTTCGGAAAAAACTTAAAGTCATCAGGCGTTTTATCGCTCCAAACTTCAAATCGTTCTTTTCCATAGAAAGTGTAGAAAGTGGCATTTAACTCAATGCTGTTGAATTGGCGAGCATAATACGCTAACTCATCTTTGGTTCCACGTGGGTAAAATCCTTTTAAGGATTGCCTGCTCCACTTAGCGCAACCAACATAGATACTCGGTCTACTTTTAAAAGCTGAAGCACGAAGAATTCCGCGAGTATCTTGGTGATCAACAGGCAAGGCAAAATCTACTTTTGAAGGATCTGTAATGCTACCAAACTTCATATGATGGACAACCTCAGAAACAAGCTAAGTGTTTGTGTAAAATAAAAAAGCCTCGACGTGTCGAGGCTTGCAAGCAAAGAGTTAGGTTTCATCCTTTTTAATGATCGTACTTAGGATGAGTCAGTACGACCAGTTTTCATTAAATTCGCATCAAATCTAAAAAGCAGAACTACTTAAAAAAATTATTTTCAAGAATTCTTGAAAAAATAACGTGATAGGCAAGCTCATTCAATATATCTATACAGGCTGGTGCGGCATAATGTTCGTTATTCCCATGGTCATTTTTAGTCCTTTCATGGTAATCCCACTTTTGATTTCCAGAAAACTGGAAGGCATTACCTTCTTTTTTATCAGGTGTTGGGTTTACATGTTTAGCCTTACTACAGGAATTTGGTTTGTAGGGCACAACAAAAAATCAGTTGACACTAAAAAATCATTCATCTTCCTTATTAATCATACCTCTTTTTTAGATGCCTGTGCTATTCCAGTCGCCATACCATCGAGTTTAGTGGGGCTTGGCAAAAAAGAGCTTTCTAAAATTCCTGTTTTTGGCTGGGTTACCAGCAGATTTGCAGTGTGGGTAGATAGATCCAGTCCAGAAAGTCGGAAAGAAGGAATTACAAGAATGAAAGAACTATTAAGTGGAGGCACTTCTGTATTGGTGGCACCAGAAGGCACAAGAAACAATACCGAAGAAACGCTTTTACCATTTAGGCATGGTCCGTTCCGATTGGCAATAGAATCCAACATCAATATTATTCCCGTAGTGATACATCGCGCTTCAAAACTGATGAAACGAGGAAGCCTTCTTTTAAAACCGGGTGTAGTTCACTCATACGTCTTACCAGAAGTTTCTGTTGAAGGAATGACAGAGAGTGATGTTGAACGCCTAGCAGGCGATGTTTTTAAAATGATGAAAGATAAGATTGTTGCCCTAGACGAAAGCGTCTAATTTTGTTTGGCATCATTTTTTCAATAACAGAATTACAACCAAACGATAAAGCTTATGAACACGCTCTACAAAAACATATTATTAGGTGCATTGGCCTTTTGCGTAGCAGCATGTGCAACAGGTAAAAATGCTTTTGATAAAGGCGATTACAATACTGCACTCGATCGAGCAGTCAAAAGACTACAATCCAACCCAAATAATAAAAAAGCACAAGATGTGCTAATGGATGGTTATAGCGTAGCCTCAGATTTCCGTCTAAAAAGAATACAACAGTTTAAGAGAAGTCAAAACGATTTTAAATGGGAATCTATTTATCGTGAATATGCTCAATTGAATAACTATTACAGAGATATTCAAAGGTGTCCTTCTTGTATGAGTTTAGTATCTCCAAAAGAATACTTGATAGAACAAGAGGAAGCAGCATCGAAAGCCGCCACAGTACAAGTAGATATTGGTAAGGAGAGTTTAAGCCTTAATACTATTGAAACTGCCAGACAAGCTTATAGCCATTTCGAGATGGCACTTCGCTTCAATAATGATATTCCAGGTATTGATTCATTGCTAACACAGGCCCGATTAATTGGTACTGTCCGTGTCTTAATTGAACCTATTCCTATTCATTCTAGAAGTTTAAAATTGACGAATGAGTATTTAGAAAATAAGATGTTCGAATACTTAGATGCTTACAGCAGAGATAGATTTGTTCAGTTCTTTAATGCACAAGAATCTGAAGAAAGAGGTGTTGAGCCTGATCATATTTTAAGCTTAGAATTCGATGATTTTGTTTTAGGACAAGCAAAAATCGTTTCGAAAACCGTAGAAATAAAGCGGGATAGCGTGATTGTAGGACAGTATACTGATGATAACGGAAAAAAATTCGATGTCTACAATACGGTTAAAGCTGATTTTACATCAAATGAAAAGTCACTTTTCTCGGCAGGCGTTTTGAATTTTGAAATTCGAGATGCCTATACCAACAAAGTGCTCACGCAACGAAAACTAAGAAGTGAGGATGTTTGGAAACATAGCTGGGCATCTTTCAATGGCGATTCTCGCGCTTTGGATAAAGACGAAATTAGAATGTCGAAACGTAAAGAATTACCTCCGCCAGATCCTCAAACGCTCTTTATTAGCTTTATAGACCGTGTTTATGGCCAAGTAGAAGGCAACATCCGACAGTTCTATCGTAATACAGAATTATAATTCTAAACCCTGAAGTAATTTGGCCAAAGGCAAGACTACTTCAGGGTTTCTCTATTCACTGACCTCTTAGATTTTACTATCTTACTTAAAATCGTTGGCCAATGAAACAGCAATTCCTCGCACTTTCCATTATCCTTATCCTTACTAGCTCATGTTTATCTTCTGATAATAAAACTCCTGTAGAGCTCCCCGAAGATCCAAAAGCAACATGGCAGATAGTTCAAAATATTGATGTGAATGAAATCAATAATGACCTTGTTGACGGTAAAATGACCATTGATGTCGGCATCTATTTTCCATCGAACTTTGATTCAAACTTTGAGAAAGTCACGCTCGATAAAATGATGACGAGCTTTTTAGCAGCTAAAGAAATTTATGCCCCCACTGATGTTCAATTAAAACTACTTTGGGTAAAAACCGGAGAAGTAAACCCAAAATACTTTTCCATCGAATCTAACAAAGTACCTACTGTACCCAGAACAGAATATGCCAATATGTATGTACATAGCAAAAGACACCCTTCTATCCCAACTGAAAGAACTTTGAATGCTTTTGATCACATCATAGAACCAGATGAAAGTAATTCAAGAACCATCTATTTAGTCGTACTTCAAGAAGTATTCTATCCGTTTTTAGCTGTTTCGGAGGGGAGAAATTGGATGACTAAGGCCGTAAGAACGGGAGGTATGTCATTTCCCACATACTCCTTTGTGAACACTCTTCCTGAGCGATTCCGAGGGGTAATGACTATAACTAACCTGAGCCGAACAGATCGTTTGAGAAGTACTATTGCTCATGAAATAGGGCACAAAGCCATGAATGTAAGCCATGAATACATGGATACGGACCCCGAAAATGAAATCTTTGCAGAAGGTGGGCTTATGCTTTATGGAGCTGGGGAGGAAATACCCTCTGGTGAGGCAGGACGCTGGCATTTAGAACGTTTACACCTATCTCCTTTTATTTATCGCTTAAACAGTGAAGGTGTAAAAATATGGAATGAGGATTACCTTGAAGGAGGGCACTATTACGACCCTATTTATGGCGATAAAGTAAGGCACTTCAATAGCAAACCACCTATTAAAGAAGACTGGTGAATTAACAAAATGCTAGAAGAGATGTTATGATATAAAACTAGACCATGACTACTCCTCGCACTAAATTCTGGGCTGTAGCAAACGCAATAATTTTAGCGCTTGTTGTTTATTGGAATTACTATGCCAATGCTCAAGGCATCAATGACAATTCTGTCGGATCGCTTAGCAATCGCTACGATAATTATTTCACCCCTTCCAGTTATGCCTTTTCCATATGGGGCCTTATATACATTGCCTTAACAATCAATGCAGTTTACCTTATCCGATCAGCTTTTAGCACACAAGACAACTCTTTTATTGCAAAATTAGGGCCAGCACTTATACTAGCTAACATAGGAAATGCCGCGTGGATATGGCTTTGGTTGACAGAAAGAACTGGAGAAAGCGTAATCGTAATGGCTGCTATTTTAATAGCACTCATAGGAGCCGTCGTAAGACTAAAGATCGGCACATCAAAAACTACCCTTCCCATAAAAAGATGGGTTTGGTGGCCCACTTCCCTTTATGCTGGCTGGATTACAGTAGCAATTGTAGCCAATATATCAGCCTATCTGGCCAAAATCGATTGGCAAATTGGTTTAGGTGAAATCAATTGGGCGATTACCATGATCGTTATTGCCACGATAGTCTACACCTTAGTTTTGCAAAAGAGAGGTATGCTTACATTTGCCCTAGTCGGCGCTTGGGCCATTCTCGCTATTTCCATGAAACAATGGGGAGTACAACCTACCATTCAATGGGTTGCACTTACCTGCGCTGTGCTTTTGGTCTTTCAGGTACTTTTGAAGAAAATTTCTTCTGCAAGGTAGCTTTTGGTTTGTAACTTTAACCTGAAAAAGCGTTAGGAATACACGGATAACTCACTTGTGTATCCTTACCCTGTAAACAAGTTTTAATGAAGGCCAAAGTTAGAATCTCCATCATTGGTGCTGTACTCATCATCAGCGCGTTTTTCCTTATTTTTTCGAACAAAACTGTCGACAAGAGAGAGGCTTATGAAGCCTTTCTGAAAGCGGAGTATGCCAAATTTAATACCAGTCATCCCGCTTCTGAAGATGAATCCGAAAGACCGGATCAACCCGACCACGCCTATTTCCTAAACCATCTTCAAACGCTAGACCCAGCGATTGGTCACGTTCCTTTAGATGGTTTAAATGAAGCCTCAGAAGAAGTGCTTTCTATGAGAAACAGTGCCAATTTGGCCATGAGCGTGGCAGAAACAAATTCAGATTTAGAATGGAATAACGTACCCGCTGATATTGCCGGGCGTGTAAGAGGAATTGTGATTGATCCTGAAAGACCAACGATAGACGACAGAGAAACGACAAGACTATGGGCAGGTTCGGTTACTGGTGGTTTATGGGTAAATGATGATGCAGGTAACCCAGAATCTTCATGGACGCCAGTTGATGGTTTGAGAGATAACTTAGGGGTTAGCGTTATACGATTCGATCCTGAAAATGACGACGCTATCTACGTAGGAACGGGTGAATCTTATACAGCAGTAAATATCTACAGGGAATCCTCTTCCGTAGGCAATGGAATTTGGCGATCTACCGATCATGGTGACAGTTGGGAGCAGCTTCAATCAACAACAGATTTTCAATACATTAATGACATTGAAATTCGCATGGAAGGGGAAACGAAAGTTATTTATGTGGCCGTGGTTTCAGGAATTTACAAAGGAGCAACATTCGATTCGACTCCTTCTGACGGACTTTTCAGATCAGTAGATAATGGGGAAACATGGACGCAAGTTTTACCAAACATACCAAATACAGATTCGCCTTATTCGCCTTCTGATATTGAAGTAGACGGCATTGGAAGAATGTTTGTTGGTACCATGAGAAACAATGATTTACTAGGTGCTGGAGTAATTCTTTATTCTGACGATGGTTTAGAATGGACAGTATTTGATGAAATTACCGAAGCCACTTTCGATCCAGCTAACCAATATTATCCGGGTAGAGTTATTATAAAATCGGCACCCTCTGATCCTAACAGAGTATATGCAATTATTAGTGGTGGGTTAACAGAGGCAAAAACTGGTTGGATAAGAGATGCTGGCAGTAACTCTATTATTATACAATCTTTCGATCAAGGCGATAGTTGGACACAGTTTGCTTTACCTGATCCATCACTCGGCACTTGGTCAAATATTACTTGGCATGCCGCTACTATTGCCATAAACCCAACAAACCCTAATGACATTATCATAGGCGCTTTAAATGGTTTCAAACTTGAAAATGCAGATGCCGCTTCAATCGTCAGTGGATTGAATTGGACACCTACTAGTTTTTGGAATCCGCCAAGCGGCTCTAAATATGTTCACGCCGATCAGCACGACATAATTTATGACCCTGAGCGACCTGATACTCTTTATGTTTCCACCGATGGTGGTGTTTTTATGGGTACAAATGCTCAGGGAGATGCGCCGGTTTTTAGCGAAATCAATAAAGGCTTTAACACCCTTCAATACTATACGCTTGACATTTCGAATCAACGAGGAGAAGAATTTTTAATGGCGGGTACGCAAGACAATAATACGACTCAGCTATCTAACAGCGTTGTTAGTTTTTTTCCAGGAGCTGGCGGCGACGGGGCGTATACTTTTATTGATAAAAATCAACCTGACTTGGTTATTCATTCCTCGCAATACAATCGTTTCAATATAGTTTATGATCGAAATGTACCTTCGAATACAACAACAATTGCCAACAGGAGCACAGGGCTATTTATTAATCCCGCAGACTATGACTCTGACAACAACTTATTGTATGCCAACAGAATAGGAATAGACATTAACAATAACGAAAACAACACAACGCCACTTTTGAGAGTTCGCGTGGGTAATCAGAGCATTACTGAAACGATCCTTGATCTTGGCGTGGAAATCAACTCTCCTATTTCTACCATTAAAGTTTCGCCTTACTCTACCGCGACGAGTTCAAATTTGTTCTTTGGAACACAATCAGGCCGACTTTACCGAACACTGAATGGCGGCCAAAGTCCATTAACTAGAGAACGGACTGGAACAGAATTCCCTACTTCAAGTATTTCAAGTATTGACGTGGGCCGCTCCGAATCAGAACTATTGGTGACATTTTCTAACTATGGCGTCAATTCTGTATGGTACTCAAACGATGCCGGGGATACTTGGGAGTCAATCGAAGGCAACTTACCCGATATGCCTGTTAGACAAGGCCTTTTTAACCCACTAAACAGAGACCAAATTTACTTAGCCACAGAATTAGGCATTTGGTTTTTAGACAGAACTGAGGGTGATGGTTTGACTTGGAGACAAGAACAAGTTGGTATTGGCGATATTCGAGTTGACATGATTAAAATTCGTAAAAGCGATGGTTGGTTTGTAGCCGCTACGCACGGAAGAGGCATCTACGAAAGTCAAATCAATGTAGATGATTTTATTACTTCCACTCCAGAATTGCCGGAGTTAGCGGTAGAAGCTTTTCCTAACCCAGCTACAGAAATTCTTAGGGTAAGATTGAATGAAAATTGGCAAGGAGAAACCAATATCACCCTAACCGATCTTCAAGGAAGAGACTTTGTGCAACAACAATTCTCTTCATCTGACCTAACGGTGAATGTATCTACTTTACCGCGAGGTATCTATTTACTTCGTGTATGGTCGGATAAGTTCAGAAGTAAAACCAAACGAATCTTGCTTCAATAGGCTTTGAACAGCCATTTGAAAAAATATTTCCGCTCCGTGTAAGTTTCTCTTTCCCTTTAGCAACCTATAGGGAAAGAGAACATTATGCACCTTCCTTACTTTACTTTTCGTTTTGCCTTTGCGATAGCCCTATTATTAGTCTTGAACCAATTCGGGTTTGGACAAAATGGAAATAACCAACGCTTACAAAATTATTTAGAGTACCTCCACAGCGAGAAAGGGTTTAGCGGTGAAATATTAATAGCCCAAAATGAAGATGTGCAGTTTCATGAAGCAATCGGATTTGCTTCACGATCACTAAAAGTGCCATTAGCAAAAGGCAGTAAATATAATATCGCATCCATCTCAAAAACCTTTACCGGAGCCCTTATCAAGATTGCGGAGAAAGAGGAGAAAATATCTTTGGATGACTTGGCTCAAAAGTATTTGGAGCATCTAGGAAATCAATTCAAACAAGTCACGATTGAGCAATTACTAACCCATACATCAGGAATCCCTCATAATGAAGCCATCGAAAATTATTGGCAAGAGAAATCAAGGCTAAGCTTGCCAACGGAAAAAGTGATTCACGAAATCAATCAGCTAGAATTACTATTTCGACCGGGAACGAAAATGAAGTATTCAAGCCTAGGGTATTATTTACTCGCCAGTATTCTGGAAAAGACTTATCAAAAACCATTTCAACAACTCCTCGATGAGAAAATATATGCTAAAGCAGGCATGTCAAATACCAGCAGCGCCAATACGCTAGCTATTATTGAAGGTCGCGTCAATGGATATCATCAATTACCCAATGATAGCATTGTACAGGCTCCGTACCGCAACTATAGTATGTTGAAAGGTGCTGGTGATCAAGTGAGCACTGCTATAGATCTACTTAAATGGAATAATAGTTTTCGGAAAGAGACACTATTCAATCAAGCGGATCAGGTCAAAATATTCAACGATCAGTTCAGAGATAAAAACTATGGCTACGGATGGTATACTGATTATTCGGGTAAGGACGTGAATTACTATCACGGAGGTGGAACTTGGGGCTATAGTAGTTACAATGCCTTCTTCCCGGCATCAGGTGTGAGTATAATCGTGTTGAGTAACCTTTCTACTTTGCCCATGAATGCGATTGCCAAACAAATAGAGACCATCCTCAACGGTGAAAAACTTCAATTGACAACAAGCCATAGCAAAAAAGTATTACCTGAAATAGCATTGCAAGCTTATGAAGGAACATATGCCTCATCAACTAGTCCTATGCAAATGAATGTAATGTTCCGTGATAAGCAGTTATTTGCTCAAATTCAAGGAAGACCAGGTTTTCTTCTGACGCCAACAGGAAAACATAAATTTCTTGGAAAGAAAATCGATATTGAGTTAGAATTCAACGTTGTAAACGGGCAAACTCAAGGCATAATTGCCAAAAGGATGGGCCAGACATATGAGTTCAAGAAGCAATAATATGAAGGATTCTTTCCTAAGGCTAGTTGATGAGCATCAGCGCATCATTCACAAAGTATCGCGTATGTATCGTGATAATATTGAGGATGAAAAGGACCTTTTCCAAGACATTGTCTTACAACTCTGGAAGTCGTACCCAAACTTCAGAGGAGAATCCAAAGCTAGTACATGGATATATAGGATCGCACTGAATACGGCGATGGCATTCTATCGAAAAAAAGCTCCTGATGTAGCCTTAACGCCCGACCTCCCAGATACTTTGGACAAAAGTAGGCCGGATGAAAAATCGGAACAGGAAGAGCTTCTCTATGACGCACTTCACCGACTAGAAGTAACTGATCGAGCCATTATTTCCTTATTCCTAGATGAATACTCTTATTCAGAAATTGCCAAAATCATTGGGATAAGCGAAAACTACGTTGGGGTAAAAATTAATCGAATTAAAAAAAGACTTAAAGAACTATTAACCGAGAATCATGGAAATAGATGACTTAAAAAATACGTGGCAAAATTCCGGCAATCAACATACAGGTGCTGAAGCGTTGAGTTTGATGACTGAATTAAAAAATAATGGTCGGTTGAAAAGAATGCGCAAGCGACTAATCATAGAATCTACGCTTGTCTTCGTTTTTATTCTACTGTTCTACAACGGACTAGATGGAGCAGAAAAGCCACTCTGGACAAATATAATCCTCGTGCTAAGCGGGTTAATTTACATTACTAATAGACTGATAGGTCTTAGAATAGTTAACCTTCCGAATACCGATTTAGATGTAAAGACAATGTCGATTCAACTATTAAAGAAGCTGAAGAATTTGTCTTTCACCTCATGTGGAAGTGCCTTCTTTTTCGGTGGATCAATGCTTCTGTTTATGACAATAAACATTGAGTTTACAACCCATAAATATATTTTTCTTGGCGGGCTCATTCTAGGGCTTTTTGCTTTCACCCTGATCTCTTACAAAATATGGAATCAACAAATCTCCAGACTAAAAGGCCTTATTAGTCAATTATCTGAAGATTTGTAAAAAAGCAACTACTAGTTAGAAGTCATTGCTTTTAGAATGTCATGCTGAGTAATAATGTGAGGGTTTCTATTTTCATCCCTCACCATTACTGCTGGATTGTCTTTGGTGATCACTGACGATAATACATCGAGTGTATTATCCAAAGGCACAAACTGGAATGGTTTCTCCATCACTTCAGAAACTGGCTTCGATTGAAGTTCAGCATCATTAATCATTTGAGCCAATAGTTTAGAATCAATAAGACTACCCACAAAGTTGTCTCCATTCGTTACCGGAAGCTGAGAAATACTATTGGCTGTCATCATTTTGATGGCCTCTGACACCGTAGCGGTATGTGCTATAGTAGTTAAGTGACCATTTTCGCCTTGACCAGCTAGAATATCGGCTGCCGTTTCAAAGTCTCTTTCTTCAACAAACCCTCGGGCACTCATCCAATCATCATTGTAAATTTTACCAAGGTAGCGCGTACCGTGATCAGGAAGAATAATAACCATTACATCGTCATCATTCATGTTTTCTTTGGCCCATTCGAGCGCACCAGCTACAGCTGATCCACATGACCATCCGCAGAACATACCTTCTTCCCTAGCAAGTCTTCGGGTCATAATGGCGCCGTCTTTATCTGTCACTTTTACAAAATGATCGATGACGCTGAAATCAACATTTTTAGGTAAGATATCTTCTCCGATACCTTCTGTTAGATAAGGATAAATTTCTTTCTCGTCGAATTCACCAGTCTCTTTATATTTCTTAAAAACAGATCCGTAAGTATCTATTCCTACTGAAACGATGTCTGCATTTTGTTCTTTTAAATATTTAGAAGTACCGCACATAGAACCGCCAGTACCAACACCTGCTGCCCAATGCGTAATTTTTCCTTCCGTATCTCGCCATATTTCAGGACCAGTAGTCTCATAATGGGCTTGAGCGTTTGACGTATTATCGTATTGGTTAGGGTAGTAAGAGTTAGGAATATCTCTGTTAAGCTTTGATGCCACTGAGTAATAAGATCTTGGATCGTCTGGCTCAACATTAGTCGGACAAACAATTACTTCCGCACCTACAGCCTTGAGAATATCCATTTTCTCTTGTGACTGTTTATCGGCAAGGGTGAAAATACATTTGTATCCTTTGGCGATAGCACCGAGCGCTAAGCCCATTCCGGTATTACCAGAAGTACCTTCAATTATAGTTCCTCCTGGCTTTAAATCGCCGCGCTTTTCAGCATCTTCAATCATTTTCAAGGCCATTCTGTCTTTCATTGAGTTCCCCGGATTGAAGTACTCAACTTTCACTAAAATAGTACCTGGAACACCCTTATTAACAGCATTAAGCTTCACAAGTGGAGTATCCCCAATAGTTTCTATGATTGAATCGTAATAACGCATTTCCTTTTTCTTAATAGTTTCTGCAAATCTAGGAGTTTCTCAATCGTTTGCGCAGTAGAAAGCGTCAAAAATCTCTTCTTCACAAAAAGCTAATATGAATATTGGCTTTACTGTCGCTAAGCAAAATCAATTTATTAGAAACAGTTGCTGTAATTACCTGAATGATATGGCTTAATCCATTCTTAAGAAACCATCTACCCTATCGGCATATCGGTTTTTAAATTCTGGCTGCGTATAAATCTGAACGTGGTCAGCGCCTTTAAAGAGGATAGGATAAACATTCATAAGTCCATCTATTTCAGCTTCCAAAATAGGTGCTGGTGTAGTTGCATCACCGTCTCCATAAAGCACCAAGGCAGGAACTTTTTTATTAGATAGCAGGTAAGAGAATTTCATGTTCTCACTCCATCCGTCTATTACCTTATCAAAGCCTTTCCAAGACGCTTTAAAAATGAAGTAAGGTATGCCCATATCAGCACCAGCTAAACGTGCCGTTTCTCTAATGTTACTTAACGGACTGGCCAAAATAAGCTTAGAAACTTTTAGCCCTTCATTTTCTTGTAGCTCTACTAAATCAGGTCGATTTATAGCCGTAGCACTGGCCATTGCACCCATTGAAAAGCCCCAAAGCACAAATTCATTCTGCTGATAAGTATCTTTGAGCATTTTCATGCTGGCCGTTATATCTTCTGCGAATTCGTAACCCATTCCCGTTTTTGCTTCATCGGATTTCCCCGAATTCCGTAAATCTGGAATAAATACATTGTATAGCGAATCGAGGCCTTTGACCTTCACTATTTCCAAGTATTTCATGGCCTTCAACCTGTTGGAAGTTCTACCATGACTGATAATCAATGTTTTTGAAACCTCTGGCTTAGATGAAGGCACATACCAACCATTCAAATTAAGTCCATCGAATAAAGTTTCGAAGTCTATCTCCTCAAAATCTGGAAAACCATAATCCGCAGGTCCTCGCGCTTCACCGATGGCGTAGTTAGCTAATACCGCCGAATCAGAGATAACATATTCAAAAGTATGTCGGTCATAGTCAGTGACCATATTGACGGTTTTAGGAATCACCAAAAAATAAAAGGCTATTACAATCACCACAACGACGACTGCTAGTATTTTGAGAAACTTCTTCATGGTTGTTTATTTAGATACCGATGCGAGTAGATAAAGCACTGCCATTCTAACGGCAACACCGTTTTCTACCTGATCTAAGATAATGGCATTTTCTGAATCTGCCGCATCGCTATTCAATTCTACCCCTCGATTAATTGGACCTGGGTGCATAATCACTACCTCTTTGTCCAGTGAATCGAGTAAAGCCTTGTTAACTCCATAGTAGAGCGAATATTCTCTTAATGAAGGGAAGTATTTGATGTGTTGACGCTCTAACTGAATCCTCAATATGTTGGCAACATCACACCATTCAAGTGCTTTGCGTACATCCAACTCTACCTTTACACCAAGGGAACTGATGTATTTGGGTAAGAGTGTATTTGGGCCGCAAACCATTACTTCTGCACCCAGTTTTTGTAGGGCAAAAATATTACTCAATGCGACTCTAGAATGAAGAATGTCTCCTATAATAGCTACTTTCTTTCCGGCGACATCGCCTAAACGCTCCCGAATGGAATAAGTATCTAGCAGTGCTTGTGTTGGATGTTCATGGGTACCATCGCCTGCATTGACAATGTTTGCTTCTATATGCTTAGAAAGGAAATGTGGTGCGCCAGGGCTGGCATGTCGCATTACAATCATATCCACTTTCATGGATAGAATATTATTGACTGTATCGAGCAAAGTTTCGCCTTTCTTTACAGAGCTATTACTGCTCGAAAAGTTTACAATATCAGCCGAAAGTCGTTTTTCAGCCAGCTCAAAGCTCAGTTTAGTTCTTGTAGAGTTCTCGAAAAAGACATTTGCAATAGTAATGTCTCGTAAAGAAGGGACTTTCTTTATTGGACGATTTATAACATCCTTAAACTCGTCTGCAGTTTGGAAAATAAGCTGTATATCCTCTGGTGTAAGGTCTTTTATGCCGAGAAGATGCTTAGTACTCAACTGCTCCATTTATTCTTCCTTATTGATTAGCCATACATTATTTTCGTCAGCATTATCTCCTTCATTTTTCCATTCTACCAATACTTTCTGGCTGTCGAGCGTATTTACTTTCTTGCCGACATAGTCAGGGAAAATGGGAACATGCTTGGCGTAATTTCTCACGACGAGTGCGAGCAGCTCTACTTTTTCTGGTCTGCCAAAGGCCGTCATCGCATCCAAAGCTGCCTTTACTGATCGTCCTGTGTAAAAGACATCATCAATAAGGATGACTTTCTTTCCTTCAATTAAGAAATTGATTTTGGTGGCATTGGCCCGAACTGGGCTATCTCTTCTTCTAAAATCATCTCGGAAGAAGGTGGCATCTAAATAACCTAGGTTAATCTGAGTACCTGTAAATGATTCAAGTCTTTCCTTCACACGTTCCGCCAAAAATATTCCTCTAGGTTGGAGGCCTAAAAGCACTGTATTCTCAAAATCTTGATGGTTTTCTATCAGTTGCTGACAGAGGCGGCCGATGGTGATGGCTAACTGTGGATGACCTAGTAAAAGCCTGTTTTGCATTTCAGGAAACAAATATAGTAAAAGGAACTGGTCATAGAAATTAAGCTCCCTTATTTAATCATCATTTGTACTTTCAAATTTTGGCCCTACGGTTATGGCATTGATAAAAAACACCTTACGAAGGTTCGGTTTTGTTTCATCCGATCGTACATGTTGAAGGCCATACACTAGATATTTATCGCCATACCATCGTGTGATTCCTCTATATTGGTCGCGCTCAAATTTGAGTTTGTCGTCTTCATAAACTAAAGCAAGCTCGCTGATATCTCCTTTCTGATTTTCTTTATCATTCAAATATTTTACTACTAACTCCTTGTCATGATAAAAGGCATAAAAGCCTTGATTATCATACCATTGAAAAGCACCAAAATCTTCTAAAGCCCCATCTACGTTTTCTTCTATTTCAAAGCTACTATCCCATTCAACTGTACCCTTTTCATCAAGTACTAAGGCAAAAGCATGAGTAAAGTTGAAATCTGAACGAATTCCATTTTGTCGAAAGGCATTAGGATCTCTAGTCAATCCTTGAAAAGTACCAAGCGTCGGGTCCGCAAAATCTGAAAATCGACTAAATTGATTCCTATTCCTCCAATAATTATCGGTGTTAACCGTCCAAGGTTTAAAGAATTCACCAACAACAATCAGTTTGCCATCTTGCTCAATTATTTCTCTGAAAAGCGCATCGGTCTTATAACGCCAATCTCTATTATTTTGCCTTGCACTCAATGCCCGTTCTTTCAATTTTTTTGCTCGTTTTTCTCCTGTATGATCTAGAAAGGTCTCAAACTCTCCAAAGAAATAGTACTTCATCGATTGCTGACCGGTTTTATCAACGTGGTTGACATAAATACCCGATGGATAGGTGCCGGTTTTCATACTGTAAAGCCCAACTATTGTTTGTGTTCGATCTATAATGGAAGAAGATATTCCTGATAAAAGTTGATGTCCTTCTTCAGTTTGTAATTGATAATCTCGAACAGCATTTCCTTTATAGTCATAGGTATTCACTAGAATTGTTCTGTCTTTCACTTCGTTTATTTCAGAAGCGATAACATTGAACGTTAGGCTATCACTATTCACTCTTACCTCTAGTAAATCGGAGTTGTTCTGGTAAACATTGGGGAGTGTTCGAACATTTCCGCCGGCTAAATCATAGGCAAAAACGGCTGGTCTTCCTTCTATATACCCACCGATTATAGCCGTTTTTTGAATCACCTCAAATTCCTGAATATCGAGTTCAACAATCTGTTTTGGTTCATAAGAATCCACCTTTTGATTATCTAAATCGATGGTAACTAACTTAATATAGCGCTGGCTTGATCTATTCTGAAAAAGCAAATAGGCTACGCCATCTACATAGTGATATCCTTTTAGAAAAAGTCGCCTGGAAACTTCGAAAAAGCCAATCCATTGTTCTTCTAAGTTCTTATCGAGGTAGCGGTATTGAATGTCCACATTTTTCGATGTTCCTGGTGTCATTGGTTGTACAAGAAGCACCCCTTTTTCTTCATTAGAAATAACAATATGGTCTTGATTATTCCACTCATGCGGAGATTCAAATCGGGCAATGTGTCCTACTTGAGCATATGCAGTAGCTAAGGCAAAAAGAAAAAAGCAAGAAATGGAAATGCGTTTCATCATAATTCAGAAATGGCTAAAATGATATCAAACTCTTCTTTCTTCACAGGCTGAACGGATAGTCTGGAATTGTTAACCAATACCATATCTTGTAAACGAGAATCTGATTTTACTTGTTCGAGCGTTACCGGCTTTTTTAGCTTATTTTTTGGCACAAAATCTACTACAACCCAACGTTCATCTTCTGTAGTCGGATCTTGATAAAATTCACTGACACACTCAGCTACACCTACCACCGACTTTTCATTGACGCTATGGTAAAAAAGTGCCAGATCTCCCGGTTGCATGGCTTTCATGTTATTCCTAGCCTGATAATTCCTTACACCGTCCCAATGGTCTCTTCCAAGTTTTACCAAATCATCCCAAGAATAGGCATTTGGTTCAGATTTAATTAGCCAGTAGTTCATAAAGACTTATTTTTAACTTTGTATCTCTGAAATTAATGAAACCATCAAGGGATTAAAAATCCTTGAAAAACACTTCTCAATTCAAATTATCAAATAATTGGATAACGCTACTATACTTAAACAACTGAAACTACAGGCTTCACTTATGGTGCTGCACGATGAAAACAGTTTTAAAATTCGCGGATATCAAAATGCCGTTTTCCATTTAGACAAAATTGACGTTGATTTAGCATCACTTGGCTTACAAGAGCTAGAAAAAATTGAAGGCGTTGGAAAGGGAATTGCCGCAACCATATTCCAGATTTCAAGTACGGGTATTTCTGAAGCTTTATCTGAGTATTTAGAGGCTACACCCGAAGGCATCGTAGAACTACTAGACATTAAAGGTATTGGCCCTAAGAAAATTAAAGTGTTGTGGAAAGATTTGGGCATAGAAAGTGGTCATGAACTAAAAGAAGCGGCCAATGCAGGGCTTGTGGCTAAATTGAAGGGCTTTGGTGATAAAACGCAGCAAGTAATTATCGATGCGCTTGAATTTAAAGAGGCCAATGCGAATAAACTTCACTATGCTGATGCAGAAGCCTTAATTGAGGAAGTAATTGAGAAGTTAAAATCAATTAGTGACATAGAAAATGTACAAGCCATTGGTGGTTTAAGACGAAATCTCGAAATAATTGATCGTTTAGAATTACTGATCTCTGGGGAAGACTTCGACGACATGGAAACAGCCATTAGTGATTTGCCTGAGTTTACACAAGACTTAAAAGCGAGTGGTCCCATCACTTGGCGAGGTACTTATATGGAAAACAGAATTCCTTGTGAATTTACTTTTACCGACCCAAGTGCATTTGTAAAAGATCTTTTTCTTAGATCTGGCAGCGATTTACATCTAGGGACACCCATAACTGATAAACAGACGCTAAGAGATATTGTGAACGCCAAACCTTATGGCTCTGAGGAAGAAATATACGCCGCAGCTGGTATGGAATATATTTTGCCAGAACTGCGCGAAGGAACTTTTGAATTAGAAGCTGCCAAGAAAAACGAGCTACCAAAACTCGTTGAAATGGGCGACCTCAAGGGAATTTTACACAATCACTCTACCTATAGTGATGGTAAACATAGCCTTGACCAAATGGCTACTTATTGCAAAGAACTAGGCTATGAATATCTAGGTATTTGCGACCATAGTAAGTCTGCATTTTATGCCAATGGGCTTAATGAAGATCGCATCATAGCACAGCATGAAGAAATAGATCGGTTGAATGAAAAACTTGCCCCATTCAAGATATTGAAAGGCATAGAATCTGATATCCTCTATGATGGACAACTAGACTATGAAGATGATGTACTGGCTAGCTTTGATTTTATAGTCGCATCAGTTCATTCCGTGCTTAAAATGAATAAACAAAAAGCCACACAAAGACTTTTAACTGCAATTGAAAATCCATACACCACTATTTTGGGACACCCAACAGGTCGATTATTGCTGAGAAGAGAAGGATATCCTATTGATCATAAGGCAGTGATTGACCATTGTGCAAAGCACAATGTTGTGATAGAAATTAATGCGAATCCTTGGCGGCTAGACCTAGATTGGCGTTGGGCCAATTATGCGCTAGAGCAAGGGGTTATGTTGTCGATCAATCCAGATGCGCATCAAATGTCCGGCTATCATCATATGAAATATGGATTACTGGTAGGGAGAAAAGGTGGGCTAACTGCAGAAATGACTTATAACGCATTGACGCTTGATGAGATCTCTAAACACTTCAAAAAGAAAAAGGCACAAGCCAAAACCAATGCCTAAGAAAATACTCATTATACGGTTTTCGTCAATTGGAGACATTGTTTTGACTACTCCCGTGATACGGGTTATTAAAAGTCAATTAGACGATGTTGAAGTTCACTACTGTACCAAAAAACAATACCATAGCATTTTAGAGGCCAACCCGTACATAGACAAATTTCATTTTCTGGGAGAAGATCTCAATGCGCTGGCGAAAGCATTAAAAGCAGAACAATTCGACTTTGTGGTAGACCTCCACAACAACCTGAGAACAAGAATTTTAAAGTCAAAGTTGGGCACTGAAAGCCAGGCGTTTCCAAAATTAAATTGGGAAAAATGGCTTATCGTCAACCTCAAAGTTGACAAGCTTCCTAATATTCATATTGTAGATCGGTATTTGGAAGCTGCCAAGCCTTTGGGGGTTAAAAAGGATTTATTAGGACTAGATTATTTCATTCCCGAAAAGGATGAAATTGAAGACGATTGGCTACCTAAAACTCATCAGAAAAACTTTGTCGCCTTTGCGATAGGAGGGCAACATGAGACAAAAAAACTTCCTTTAGATAGAATGATTGAGTTGTGTGATAAAATCAACAAACCGATCATATTGCTAGGTGGTAAGGAAGATGCCGAGAATGGCGCTAAAATCGAAGCTTTTTTTGATCGCGAGGGCGAAACGGAAGAAAACCGAGAGTCATTAGAAGCGCTTGGCAAGAACGCGGAAATTTATAATGCCTGCGGAAAATTTAACATCAATCAATCTGCCTCAATAATTAAGAAGGCCTCTTATGTTTTTACGCATGACACTGGCATGATGCACATTGCGGCAGCAATGAATAAAAACATTTTCTCTATTTGGGGCAATACCATTCCAGAATTTGGCATGTACCCATATCAAACCAAGTTTACGCTGTTAGAAAATAAGAAACTCTCTTGCAGACCTTGTTCCAAAATTGGCTATGATAAATGCCCTAAAGGGCACTTTAAATGTATGAACGACATCATTTTTGATTTTTGGTTGCCATGAAACACAAGAGACTCCAACTCATATCTTTCATACTCCTTATCCTTTCCGCACTTACTGAATTAAGTGAGAGTCAGGGATGGGTAACTTATCAAAACCCAGATTTTGTATTTGGGCTGTCGCTTGGCTTTATACTTGTATCACTCTCTTTCAACATCAAAGTAATTCGGGCGATGGGTATTCCTGAAAAGGACTTGAAACAAAGTAGAAGACTCGCCTTTATTACCGCAGTTTATGCATTTCTAGTCTTTGCCCTTGAGCTGTTTTAACGCTTCGATTTCAGATACTTCTTTTTCTGTTTTCGAGACATGTCTTGAGTGATTAATTCATCATTCAAAACAGCGGTATAGGTATAGTTACTTTGTAGCTCCTTTACACCTTCTTTTGCCGTACTGAACTTTGGTTTTAAGTAGTGATGTGAATACCACTCATTAGATCTTAATGCTTTTGTATATGTAAATTTCAAATAGCGCACGCTAAACCTAAAATTAGGACCCATTTGATAATTTTCTCCAGTGAACAATGCCAATGGGTCACCCGCTAAAACCTCATCTCCTTCTTTAACCTGAGCAGAATTTATTTTGAAAACTTCATATCGCGCTATCGTGCCATCCGCATGCTTAATGTGCATGTAGTTCTTAACATTTGAGAAGACCACGTTTTCACCTTCCGTCTCTTGATCTTGAACAATTTTTTGGACGACTCCTCCACGAGCTGCATGGATAGTATCACCTTCATTGCCCAAAAATGCCAACCCATAAAAAACATTCTCTGCCGAAGAGCCACCAAAAGATAAACGCGCATCCGTTAATTTTCGAACTGAAACTTCATTGCCGGCCGAAACAGGTAGCACATAGTCTACATATTTAATATCTGGATTTGCAACGCCTGGGTATACATAATACTGGTATTGAAAAGTACCTTCACTCGTTAATTCATCCCTTTTCATTTCAAAGATTTTACTTCTACCAGGCTCAACATTGACTGCTGGAGGGATGCCTAGCGAAGGAGTATAACCGACAAGGTCCATAAATACAACTACAACATGCTGATCTGTACCAGTGGGGTTGTTGGCATAAATATTATAGTCCTCAGGATTATGCCTATCCTGCTCTCTACTAAGCCTAACCCTAGACTGGGCGTCTACTGTTGTAGTGCCTAGAGAAACCAAAAGACTAAGAACAAGAACATTAAAAAGTATCTTCATTAGTGTGGGTTTTATCGTTCTTGAAAATACATAAATAACCTTATAAGACAATATTTAATAGTTTTATTTATTAAATATTGTTACACCGAAACAAGATCTTTGGTTTTCACATTCCATTTATCAAAATCGAACTGTTGCATGGCTTGAGACATTTGCTCTTGTATTTCAGATAAATTCAATTGTCCTATACTTCCTTCATGGCTATGATTCACCTGCTTTTCAGGGTTAAAGTCATCGTTTTCAATGGCCAGGCCTATTTGCTTATATGCGTCTCGAAATGGCACGCCGTTTAGTACCAATTTGTTCGTTTCCTCAACGCTAAATAGGTATTTATACTTTTCCTTTTCGACCAGATCCGTACTGATTGCTACTTTTTGAAGCATGAAATCACACATAAATAAGCAGTCTTTCAAATCTTGAATCGCCGGAAAAAGTACCTCTTTAATCAATTGCATCTCTCGGTGATACCCTACCGGTAAATTGGCTGTAACCAGAGCAATGTCATTAGGTAAAGCTTGTATTCGATTACACTTACCGCGCATTAGCTCAAAGACATCCGGGTTCTTCTTGTGCGGCATAATGCTAGAGCCTGTCGTGAGTTCATCTGGGAAGGAAAGAAACCCAAAATCTTGCCCCATATATAGGCATACGTCCATAGCAAATTTGGCGAGCGAAGTCGCAATAGCAGCCATACCAGTTGCTAAAGATTTTTCAGCCTTGCCACGTCCCATCATGGCATAAACAACATTATAATTCAAATCGTCAAAACCGAGTAAATCAGTCGTCAATCGACGGTTTAAAGGAAATGATGAGCCGTATCCAGCCCCTGAACCAAGCGGGTTCTTATTCACGATTTTATAAGCCGCATATAGCATATGTAAATCGTCGACCAAGCTTTCGGCGTAAGCACCAAACCATAAACCAAAGGATGAAGGCATAGCCACTTGCATATGAGTATAGCCTGGCATAAGGGCTTCCTTATGTTCATCGCTCAGTGAAATCAATCGATCGAAAAGGGTAGAAACGCCATCAGTTATCTCCTGAATTTCTTGCCGCATAAAAAGCTTCAAGTCCACTAAAACTTGATCATTTCGAGATCGGCCACTGTGTATCTTCTTGCCAACATCGCCCAAACGATCGGTCAGTAAAAGCTCAATTTGAGAGTGTATATCTTCCACGCCTGCCTGAATCTCAAAATCGCCACTCATAATATCCCGATAGATAGCCTTCAATTCTTTATGAATAAGAACTTTCTCTTCTTTTTCCAGTAAATCGATAGAAGCCAACATTTCCGTATGAGCCAGCGAACCTAATACATCATATGGGGCCAATTGTATATCAAATTCTAAATCGCGACCAACCGTATAGCGTTCCACAATTTCAGATACGTTCGTTTCTTTTTGCCAGAGTTTCATAGTGCGTTTTAAGTAGTTTTTCTTCGATTTGGGATAATGGAAATGCTATAGCATTTTTTCAAGCAGCTGGATATAATCTTTAATGCCATTTTCAATTTCTGATATATAAATATACTCATCGGCAGCGTGTGATCTTGCAGAATCGCCAGGACCCATTTTTAAAGATGGAAAGGGCATTAAAGCCTGATCGGAAAGTGTTGGCGACCCATAGGTTTCTTTGCCTAATTCAAGACCTGCTTTCACAATTGGGTGATCTTTTGGTATACCTGATGGATTCAAACGGGTGGATCGAGCCGTTACTTGGCAGTTTACATGAGCCTGAATAATTTGAAGTGTTTCTTGATTGGAATGAGCATCGGTCGTTCGAACGTCCACCACAAATTTGCATTCATCAGGCACTACATTGTGTTGCTCACCTGCTTCAATCACGGTTACGCTCATTTTAATAGGCCCTAATGATTCGGACACTTTTTCAAATGCATAATTTTTAAACCAATGAATATCTTCCAACGCCTTATAAATGGCATTTTCACCTTCATTTCTGGCGGCATGCCCTGATTTTCCCTTGGCCACACAGTCCAACACCATCAACCCCTTTTCAGCAATGGCCAAATTCATTTGTGTGGGTTCTCCAACTATCGCAAAATCAATCGCCGGTAAATGGGGCACAAGATTTTCCATTCCTCCTTTTCCTGAAATTTCTTCCTCGGCCGAAGCGGCCAATACCAAATTGAAGGTTAAATTTTCTTGTGAATAAAAATGTAGAAAAGTGGCGATTAAAGACACCAAACATCCCCCAGCATCATTACTTCCTAAGCCATAGAGTTTTCCATTGTCAGTTTTAGCATCAAACGGATCATTTGTGTAGCCGGCATTGGGTTTTACTGTATCATGATGCGAATTCAAAAGAATGGTTTGCTTTGCGGATTCGAAGTGTAAGTTCTTAGCCCAAACATTATTGCCAATTCGGCTCGTCTCTACTCCATTTCGTTGTAAGAATTGAGCAATTTCATTAGCCGTCACCTTTTCTTCCTTACTGAAGGAAGGTGTTTGTATCAGTTTCTTCAGCAATTCAATTGCATCGGATGTTAACGCCTCTATACTCATTAACTTAGTGTAATTTTTGTGCCTGACTTTCCTTTTACTAACGTTTGAACAGATTGAAAAGAACCAATCTTTACAGTATCTACTCCACCTTTTATAGCATCGAAAGCATTATCCATTTTCGGGATCATACCCGCCTGAATAACCCCCTCAGTTTTTAACTTATCGTACTGATCGTATGTTATTGTCGCTATAACTTTATTCTTCGCAAAATCTTCTAAGACACCATCCTGTTCGAAACAGTAGATCAAGTTAACACGAAATTTTTCTGTCATGGCCGTTGCTAGTACACTCGCAATTGTATCAGCATTTGTATTGAGTAAGTTGCCATTGCCATCATGCGTAAGTGGGCACAAAACTGGAACCAAACCTGCATCGATAAAATTCGATATCATAGCAGTGTTAACGTCAGTTCTTGACACATCTCCCACATATCCATAATCTATCGCGCTTACTTGTCTTTTATTGGCCGAAATCACATTCGCATCGGCACCCGTTAAACCTATCGCATTTTCGCCTCTTTCTTGCAGTTGTGCTACAATATTCTTATTGACTAACCCACCATAAACCATGGTTACTAGCTCTAAAGTAGGTTTATCGGTAATTCTTCTTCCATTTATGAGTTGAGGCGTTATTCCTAATCGATTTCCAAAATCAGAGGCGATTTTTCCACCACCATGAACGAGTATTTTCGCACCGGAAACCTCCACAAACGAATCTAGAAAACGCTTAAGTGCTTCCGGATCATCGATGACTTTTCCGCCAACTTTTATAACTGTTAATTCCTTCATTTCAACAACTCATTTAAAACAGACTGAGCAGCATAAACCCGGTTTTCGGCTTGGTCCAAATGGATTGCATTAGCACTGTCGAGCACTTCATCCTTAATCACCAAGCCTCGTCTTACGGGCAAGCAATGCATTACTTTTGCATTGTTAGTAAGTGCCAACTGATCATTCCCAAAACTCCAACTTTCATCTTGAGAAAGCACTTGCCCATATGCCTCATAGGCCGACCAATTCTTAACATAGACAAAGTCAGCACCTGCAAGTCCAGCTGCTTGATCATGATAAACTGAAACTCCTTCACGGAACTCTGGGGCTAAATTGTAGCCTTCTGGATTTGTGATTGAAAAATCTACGTCTGCATGCATCATCCATTCAGCGAATGAATTCGGCACTGCCTGGGGAAGCGCCTTTATATGCGGTGCCCAAGTCAAGACGACTTTTGGTTTCCGATCCTTTGTCCAATGTTCTTTGATCGTCATCAAATCGGCCAAACTTTGCAGGGGATGTCTCGTTCCGCTCTCTAAACTCAACACAGGAATTCCTGCATGCTTTAAAAATGACTGTAGTAAGGTTTCTGAATAGTCGGTTGCTTTATCGGTGAGACTAGGAAATGTACGAACACCTAATACGTCAAAGTATCGACCCATAACGGCAGCTGCTTCACGAATATGCTCTGCCTTGTCACCGTTCATGATTTTTCCATCTTCGAATTCCAAAGCCCATCCGTCTTTCCCGATGTCAAGTACAATGGCCTCTGCCCCTAAATTTTGTGCCGCCACTTGGGTACTTAATCTTGTTCTAAGGCTCGGATTCAGAAATACTAAGCCCACTTTCTTTCCTTTTCTCAATTCAGGTTGGAAAGCATTTGCCTTGAAGGAAATGGCTTGTTCAACTAATTGGTTGACATCATTAACATCCGCTATGCTGGTAAAATGCTTCATATCTCTTTTTTCAATGCGTCGAAAAATTGATCAAGTTCTGACTGGCTCACAGCGAGAGAAGGCAATAAACGCAGCGTTTGTTTGTCTGCAGCGGCACCGGTAAAAATATGGTGATCGAATAAAAGCTTCTTTCTGAGTTCGGCAATCGGAAAATCAAATGCCGCACCGACCATTAGGCCTTTACCTCTGATTTCTTTCACCCCAGAAATAGATTTCAATTGCTCTACTATATAGTCACCCATCACTGAAGCATTTTTCATTAAGGCTTCTTTTGAAAGTACGTCTAAAACGGCCAGCGACGCAGCACAAGCCAAGTGGTTCCCTCCAAAAGTAGTCCCTAACATGCCATGCCATGGTTCTAATTTGGGATTAATGAGTACACTGGCTACGGGAAAACCATTCCCCATTCCTTTGGCTAGGGTAATAATATCAGGACGGATATTCGAGTATTGGTGCGCAAAAAACTTTCCTGTACGTCCTGCACCGGATTGGACTTCATCTACTATAAAAACAGCTTCAAATTTTTCACACAGATCCTGTGCCTTTTGAAGAAACTGATTAGTTGCCTCAAAGAGACCTGCAACTCCTTGAATCGGTTCTATAATAAAACCAGCTACCTCCTCATCGAAGGCCAATTCAAGGGCATCGCAATCATTCATCGGCACAAACTCTACCTGATGATCGGCATTAAAAGGCGCTACTATTTTGGGATTATGTGTAGCGGCAACTGCACCTGAAGTTCGTCCATGAAAGGCATTTTCAACTGCAATAATCTTTTTTCTACCCGTATGGAAAGAGGCAAGTTTTAAAGCGTTTTCGTTGGCTTCAGCGCCCGTACTACATAAGAACAGTTTGTAGTCATAGTAGCCAGAAATCTTCCCAAGCTTCAAGGCCAATTCTCCTTGCAGACTATTTTGAACCGCGTTAGAATAGAAACCAATTTTTGTGAGTTGGTCAGAAATATTCTTCACATAAGTAGGATGGCTATGCCCAATTGAAATAACAGCATGACCACCATAAAGGTCTAAATATTCAGTTCCTTTTTTATCCCATAGCTTTGATCCTAAGGCTTTTACAGGTTCAATAGGGTAAAGCGGATATACGTCGAACATTTCCATTAGAAAGCCCCTCCTTTTAATTTTAGCCCAGTCGTTTCTTCAAGACCATGCATCAAGTTCATGTTTTGAACAGCTTGTCCAGAAGCACCCTTCAATAAATTATCGATTACGGTCTGTACCATTAAATAGCCATTATGCATGGTAATGTTGACGAAACACTTATTCGTGTTCACAACTTGTTTCACATCTACAGGTTGCTGACTTACGCTTACAAATGGGTGCTCTTGGTAATATTCTTTATATACCCTGATGGCTTCTTCTAAAGGCCATTCGCAATATTGATAGGCAGTTACGAGAATCCCTCGGGTGAAATTGCCTCGATATGGAATAAAGTTCAGCGGCTGATCGAACCAAGGTTGATATTGCATCAGGCTCCTTGTGACTTCTGCCATATGCTGATGATCGAATGCTTTATAGCTAGAAACATTGCTATCGCGCCAGCTAAAATGTGTTGTTTTAGAGGGCTGAAACCCTGCACCGGTCGATCCGGTAATTCCGGAAATATGAACTTCTTTTAACGCGCCGTTATGTGCCATTGGTAATAGGGCTAATTGAATTGCCGTAGCAAAACAACCTGGATTGGCTACAAAATTAGCCGACCGGATGGCTTCTTTGTTTAATTCTGGTAGCCCATACACCTTTTCGGTGTCCATCCGAAAATCTTGACTCAAATCGATGATTTTAACGTGCTCAGGTAGCGAATGCTGACTTATAAACTCCGAAGACGCACCATGCCCCATACATAAGAAAAGTACTTCCACATTAAAATTCATTTCATCGGTAAAGCCGATTTCTGTTTCGCCGAGAAGATCAGCGTGAACTGTATGAAGTGGTTCTCCCGCTTGGCTTCTACTTTGAACGAAAATTATTTCTGCTGATGGATGGTTTAGCAACAGACGAATCAGTTCGCCACCTGTATAACCCGCGCCACCAACTATTCCTACTTTAATCATGATTCTGAGTTTACTTGGTGATAAATCGCATTTTGATTGCCAAAGATTTTTGCAAATCCCTTCACATCATCTCCAGACCAAGCCTTGTTCATTTCACCATAATGGCCAAACTTGGCAGACATTAAATCATGATCAGATTCAATGCCATTGACTTGATATCGGTAGGGCAAGAGTGAAATAAAAACTTTACCCGTTACATGCTGCTGAGTATTTTCCATCATTGCTTCCATATCGCGCATTACCGGGTCCATAAACTGACCTTCGTGCAACCAATTGCCATAGAATGCAGCGATTTGATCCTTCCAATAAATCTGCCATTTGGTTAAAACATGCTTTTCTAAGGCCTGATGAGCTTTAATAGTCAAAACAGCCGCTGCAGCTTCAAAACCTACGCGACCTTTTATTCCGATAATTGTATCACCAACATGAATATCACGTCCAATGCCAAATGGACCTGCCAAGGCTTCTAAATATTGAATGGCCTCATGTGATTTCTCAAAAGGCTTATCATTAATAGACTTCAATTGTCCTTTTTTAAAGCCCAGTATTAATTCCTCCTGTTCTTCTTTTTTTACTTGTGTTGGGAAGGCACTTTCTGGTAAAAAGCCATTAGAAGTGAGCGTTTCTTTTCCTCCTACAGATGTTCCCCACAAACCTTTATTCACAGAATATGCTGCCTTTTCAAAATCCATCTCAACCCCTTTTTCCTTTAGGTATTCTATTTCCTCTTCTCTCGACAATTGTAAATCGCGAATTGGTGTAATGATTTCTGCCTCTGGAAGGAAGCTCTGGAAAATCATATCGAAACGCACTTGATCGTTTCCAGCACCTGTGCTTCCATGTGCGATGTAATCTGCATTAAGTCCTTTAGCGTGTTTCGCTATGGCAATCGCTTGGCTTACTCTTTCAGCACTTACCGAAAGCGGATAGGTACTGTTTTTTAAGATATTCCCATAAACCAGGTACTTTACTACACTTTGATAGTAGTTCTCGGTTTCTTCGATCGTTGTATGGGTTTTTACACCCAATTCGTAGGCTCTTTTCTCCACCTCAACGAGTTCTTCACTTGTAAAACCACCTGTATTTACCAATACAGAATGTACATCTAAACCTTTCTCGTCTTTAAGATATTTGACGCAGTAAGATGTATCTAGTCCGCCACTATATGCTAATACAACTTTCTTATTTTCCATTTTTATTCTTTTTAGCTTCTCGTTTGAGTAAGACTGTTTTCTTAAATTTTAACCAGCGTTCGAAGAGTTTTAAGTCCTTATCGAGTTCTCTTCCTTTCCATTGCGTCCGTTTCGGTTTTTGATCTTTTTCCCAAGCTGGATTATACAGCATTGCTGTACAGATACAGTTTTGCCTTTTCTTAGCCGTAAGAATATCAAAGTTGATACAGCTTTGGCAACCTTTCCAAAATTCTTCGTCCTGGGTGAGCTCACCGTAGACAACTGGTTTATAGCCCAGTTCCGAATTAATCTTAAGCACCGCAGCACCCGTTGTTAAACCAAAGATTTTAGCCTCGGGGTACTTTTCGCCAGACAGATTAAATGTTGCCTCTTTAATTTTTTTGGCTAGCCCTTCTCCTCTGAATTTTTGGGATACGATTAGGCCTGAATTGGCAACGAATTGACCGTGGCTCCAAACTTCGATGTAACAGAAACCTGCCCATTCGCCACTTTTCGTAGTCGCTATAATAGCCTTACCTTCCTCGATCTTCTTAGATACATATTCAGGCGTTCGTTTCGCGATGCCCGTACCACGAACTTTGGCTGAATCAGCGATCTCTTGTACGATCTCTTGGGCATAGTTCACGTCGGAAGAATCAGCAGCTCTTATGATAAAATTCTTTTTCATTTTTATAAAAACCTCTCAACGCGACAATTAGAGAAACCAGTTTGACGCATCGAATGATGAGTTTGAGATAATTGAAATAAATACAGTTTGAGGAATTGATGACCACCACATAGGCAGTCGGTATGATATCGAGGCTTAGCGCCTCCTATTCCTTACCCTTAATGCAACAGCTTCCATGGCTACTTGAGGTAGCTGAATGGTTTGGAAATATGTAGAAGCGTTTGTTTGCATTTCTTTATTGAGATAACAAAGGAAGCGAAAAGTTTAGAAATGGCAAGATGATGCTAAATAATTAATCAAATAATATCTAATTTAACGATGATAAATTTGAACTATTACTATATTTAATAAACAGTGGCCCATTTGTCAACCCTCCTTAAAGAATAAACACTATGAATAAAATACTTTCTATAATTACGCTGATTTGTGTATCTCAATTAACATTTGGACAAAATACATTTCCAACAACCGGTAGTGTCGGTATTGGCACTACTTCGCCTGAAGCTAGATTACATGTTTCCGGTGGAAGTATACAGGTTGGAAACTATACACAGAATGGAATGGTTTACCTCGGTGGGGGTAAAGCATACGCAGGAATTGGTTCAACAAGATCGGATGGAGGCCTCATTTTGGGCAAAAACATATATGCTCGATACGATAACGCTACTTACAACTATAAGGCTCTGGTAGGCTCTACAAGCTCAAGAGGGTTCTCAGGTCTCAAATTTGGCTTAGATGGGAAAATTGACTTATTCAGTGCAAACGGTAGCGTTACTGAGGATGAGGTAGCAAATTCGGATCAAAACATAAGAATGAGTATCAATTCTCAAGGCAATGTCGGGATTGGCACTGCTTCACCTGGAACAACTTTGGATATAAATAATGGAACTCTAAGGTTGAAAGGAAGTTCCGCGCTTGGTCAAGAAGCTGCAAGGTTCGTCGTAGATACTGGTGCATCTAGTGGTCATACACTAATGATCTTAAGAAATACATCTAATGGTGAAATTCTAAGAGTTAATGGCGGTGGTTCAATGATTCTGAATGGAGACTTGGAATCCAAGAAAGTAAAAGTCACTCAAACCCCTGGTAACTGGCCAGACTATGTCTTCTCTCCAAACTATAAGCTCAAATCCCTCCATGAATTAGAAGCTTACATTCAATCCAACCAACATTTACCTGAAGTACCAACTGCCAAAGAGGTTGAAAAAAAAGGACAAGATTTGGGAGATATTCAGGCAACGCTTTTAAAGAAAGTAGAGGAGTTGACGCTATACATGATAGAACAAAATAAAAAGACCAGTGCTCAAGAAGAGCGAATCAAGGCCTTAGAAAAGGAGAACCAGATTTTAAAAAAGCTGATTCAAAAGAAGTAGGTATGAAAGCCTGTCTCAGGGACAGGCTTTATTATCTAGAATAGTCTATAGTATGAGCTATTTTAATCAAAAAGGATTTCTCACATACGTGGCCAGCAAGCCAATGATCTTTTGCGGCGGACAATTAAGCCCATTTGAAATAAAGGTCAATGCGATATCTGAATTAGGAAAGTAGGTAGGCTGCGCCAAAAAACCGTCAATCTGACCTCCATGAGAAACAGCCTTCTCAGTAGTTATTGAAGGGGGTACTTCAAAGCCATTAATGCCCCTACCTCGACCTTCTTCAAAGTCAGTCATTTTTTCCAATGATGCTTTAGACATTAGCTTTCCTTGCATCAAAGCCCTTAAGAATTGATTCAATTCATCAGCTGTGGAAACAATTGCTCCCGCACCTCTAGGTAAATTCATACTTGTTGAAGGAATCTCATTCCAGCTATCTTCGTAGTAATATCCTCGGGCCGTTTTATCTAATACTCCAGGGTCGGCAGCATAAAACGTATGGCTTAAGTTTAGCTTATCTGTGATACGTTCTGACAGGTTTTTTCCATACGAGATACCTGTGATTTTTTCGATGATGTAACTTAGTAAGATATAGTTAGTATTTGAGTACTCGTATTGACTTCCTGGTTCAAACTTACTGTCAAAGGATGCAATTTTCTTTAGTTGTTCTTCTGCCGTTAGGCCTTTCACCCGATAACTGCCAAAATCATTGTCCTGAATCATCTCAAAAATTCCGCTTTTATGCCTCAACATTTGAGA
This sequence comes from Roseivirga sp., assembly GCF_049099775.1. Lineage (GTDB taxonomy): Bacteria > Bacteroidota > Bacteroidia > Cytophagales > Cyclobacteriaceae > Roseivirga. The sequence continues at coordinate 107,908 of NZ_JAGDZM010000009.1, forward strand.
GATTGTGATTTTGCCAGCATTCTTCAATTCAGGGTGAAAGTCACTTAGTTTGGTGTCTAGGGTTATTTTTCCTTCATCTATAAGCTGAAAGATCATTGTGGCTGTAAAAACCTTAGTGTTTGAGCCTATTTTCATAATAGTGTTGGGTGTAAGTTTAGTACCCTTCTCCACATTGGAAAAACCAATCGCTTTACTGTACACTACCTTGCCATTCTTTGATATTGAGAGAATCCCCATTGCCTCATCATTGGCTTCCAGCTCATCCATATACTTATCAAGTTGGGCTATAACTTCTGATTTATTCTGACTATAAAGAATTCCAGTACTAAAAGCCAATAGAAAAAGTGAAGCCAAAAGGTGTTTAATGCTACGCATATGCTTGTTTTTTTGTTTAAAACTTGGTTATGAACCCATCTGGAAGAGTAGTCAAAAGACCTACAATACCATATAGGAATTAATTATGGAAACATTAGGAAGGCACTCTACTTATTTGGTTGCAATGATGTCAATACAACCGAAACGCCCTTGTTAACAAGAAATATGAAGCAGCCTAGTACGGTAGACAGTATTGTGAATTTCAATCCCATAGCCAATTGGTTAACAGAAGCTTCTATATCAGAACTGAATTGGTCTAATACTTCAACCAATCCAAGCAGCTGACCAAAAATTCCATAGACCAATGCAAACAGGCCCAAAGAGTTCAGCAGTTTTATACTTTTATCCGAATACTCCTTACCCTTTTTAACTTGGATAAAACTCCTGACAGAAAGCAGCAAACATACCGCAAATATCAATAGCAAGGGTATCATAATGAATGGTCCTCCCTCATTTACCTTATCTAAGACAAAAGACTTAACCGTAAGTTGTTGTAAAATAAACACCACTACAAAATAGGTAACTTTCCTAATTGTTATCCTGATACGATGATAAAAGAAGATATCTGATTAAACAGAAATATGCGACCTATTGAAGGTCAAGTAAGACGTTTGACCAGTTTTACCCGGTTGATCGAACAGTGTGAAAACTTATGTTAAAGGCCTACACAAATCGGTAATTCGTCGCATAAACATTGCCTTTAAAAAGAAAGATTGTTTATTCGAGTCATGATCATTACCAGAAAGACAGTTTTGGAAAAAACCATGGAATCTGGAATCCACCTTCTTTTCTGGTTATCCGTATTTCTATTCTACCTATATGTTTTCGGGTTTAATAATAGTAACATGAAGATTAACATAGCATTTTCTTCATTCTTGATGCCAATCACAATTGCCTCTTGTTATGTAATGGTATACTATTTAATCCCTAAATACCTCTTGCTCAAAAAGTATTCTAGTTTCTTGTTATATGGGTTGTATACTTTCATACTCACAGCCTTTGCAGTTGTACTATCCGTTTTTTATGCCCTCATTTTCATCCTAGACTTAAAAATAGTAGAGCTACCCATCGCTAGGAGTTTTCCATTTATTCTTATTGCTGTTTACTTGATCATATTTCTGGCCAGTGGAATAACACTATTAAGACATTACTATGGTTCTAAAACGAATAATGACAAGCTTTTAACTAAGGTTCTAGAAACTCAGCTAAAGCTAAAAGAGCAAGAGTTGAAATACCTCAAAATGCAGATTCACCCTCATTTTCTCTTTAACACATTAAATACGCTTTATGGTTTTGCCTTGTCCAAGGCGGAAGAAACTCCAGATTTGATTCTGAAGCTTTCCAATTTATTGGACTATCTACTCTATCAAGTGGATAAACCTATGGTGGATTTGTCGAGCGAAATGAACCATATTCAAGACTACATTGATTTAGAAAAAACAAGGTTTAGCGATAGCCTAGACATACGAATGAAACTGGAAGATTTTCCGGCCGAACTTCAAGTGGCACCTATGCTTTTTATTCCCTTTGTCGAAAACAGTTTTAAGCATGGCGGATCTACGGAAGGCAAACTGCAAATTGATATTAATGTGAAAGCAGAATTGGGCAAGGTAAATTTCTCAATTTCAAATACGTTGAGAGAAAGCCTTCCTTTTGAAAAGGGAGAGGGAATTGGCCTTGAAAACATTAAAAAAAGACTATCCATGCTCTATGCCGATAGGCACGAGCTTCGGATAGAAAAAACACCCAACAGGTTTAATGTCGAACTGATAATTGACACAAATGGCTGATAAAAAAGCAATTGTAAATTGTCTTGTCGTAGATGATGAGAAAGTGGCGAGGGATATTATTTGTAATCATCTTGCACAAATCGCAAGTATCAAATTAGCAGGCAGTTGTAGCAGCGCGCTTGAGGCATTTCACGTCATTCATGAACAATCCATTGATCTTGTCTTTCTCGACATCAACATGCCTGAGCTATCTGGCTTATCCTTTGCAAAATCTTTGAATAAAGACATAAAGGTGGTTTTCACAACTGCCTATAGGGAATATGCCTTGGAAGGTTTTGAGCTTCATGCCCTTGATTACCTGATGAAACCTATTTCATTCGAGCGCATATTCAAAGCCGTCAATCGCTACTTTGAGATTTTCATCCAACCGAAGGAAATTCAAGTGCCCGAAAAGGCTCCAGAAATTAGAAAGTCTTTCTTCGTAAAAGTTGAGCGAAAAATGGTGAAAATCGTGATTAACGAAGTATCACATATCGAAAGCCTTAAAGATTATCTGAAAATACATACTTCAGACGGAACGATAGTAACCCGAGAAACGATCAGCAATATCGAGGCGAGGTTACCTAAATCTAATTTTCTGAGAATTCATCGCTCTTACATCGTCGCCATCAATCACATCATTTCATACACACAAGAGTATGTGGAGTTAGATGGTACAACCCTACCCATTAGCCGTAGCTATAAGGCGGAATTAAATAAGCGACTAAAAGGTTAAAATCACCCTCCAATCCACTCAGCTACAAAAAGGTTGGTGTCTCTTCCACCACCGTTATTTCGGTTAGAAGAGAATACTATGTGCTTACCATCATTTGAGAATACTGGGAAGGCATCGAACGTTTCGTCTCTTGTGATACGCGTTAATCCTGTACCATCAACATTGATCATGTAGAGGTTAAAAGGGAAACCACGTGTAGCTGTATGGTTCGACGCAAAAATGATTTTTTCTCCTGAAGGGTGGAAGAATGGCGCCCAGTTTGCCTGCCCTAAGTCTGTCAATTTTCGCAAATCAGAGCCATCCGCATTGCAAATGTAGAGTTCCATGTCCGTTGGCATTACAAGTCCTTCCTTTAACAGGTCTTGGTAAATCTTAATATCTTCTTCAGTCTTTGGTCTTGATGATCTGAAAATAAGTTTTGAACCATCAGGAGAGAAAAATGCTCCACCGTCATATCCTAACTCATTAGTAATTTGCTTTACATCAGAACCATCAACATTCATAGTAAAGAGTTCTAAATCTCCCGTTCTCATAGAAGTAAACACAATCTTATCACCTTGCGGAGAAACTGTAGCTTCAGCGTCATAGCCTTCATTTGTGGTTAACTGATTCAAAATATTACCCTCTAGATCTGCGGTAAAAATGTCATAATCAGGGTATATAGGCCATACGTATTTTCCATCTTCGCGACGTTCAGGTACAACTGGACAATTCTTATCTCCCAAATGAGTAGAACCGTAGACTATGGTTTTGTTATCTGCCAAGAAGTAAGAACAAGTTGTTCTTCCCATTCCGGTACTCACCATTTGAGGTTTGTTATTCTTCAAATCATCGTTTCGCCAATCAGTAATGAACATCTGATCGCAACCCACACCCCATTCAGCATAATCGGACTGAAATACTAAATGCGTATCATCAAAACTCCAATAAGCTTCGGCATTGTTACCACCAAACGTAAGTTGCTTTATATTCTTGAGGTACTTCATTTCTTCAGGATGAAGCAATAAAGAATCTTGTTCAGATCTCGGTTCAGCAGTTTTAGTCTCGTCACTTTTTTGTGCCCCACATCCAAAAACTAAAAGGATTAATAAAACAGAAATATATCGCATGGAATTAATGATTCGTTCAATAATGGCGCGAAGATAATCATTATTATCTTTGTGCTAAAGTTTCAATTATGAAGAATCTAGTTCCTTTTCTAATAGTCGTTTGCATTGCTTTTTTTACGGTATCGTGTACCGATTTTACAACAGATAGAGAGATAAAGGCAGGGCTTACTAAAGACATTAACTTCCTTGCCGATGATGCCCTTGAAGGTAGAGCGATAGGTACTGCTGGAGAGGTTAAGGCAGCAAACTATATTGCCAATGCTTTCAAAGAAATTGGTTTAGACCCCAAAGGAACTGAAGGCTACCTACAGCCATTTAAAGTCAAAAAAGCTACTAGCCCTCATGAACAAGCTGTAATTGGATCTAATGGTGAAGGAGTAACTGGTCATAATGTCGCTGGCTTTGTTGATAATGATGCGGCTTACACAATCGTAATTGGCGCTCACTTCGATCATTTAGGATATGGCGAGGAAGGTTCACTTTTCCGTGGTGAGCCTGAAATTCACAATGGTGCTGATGACAATGCCAGCGGAACGGCAGCAGTCATACAACTCGCTAGAATTTTAAAAGAGACAAAGAGTGATTACAATTTCCTGTTCTTAGCATTTTCAGGTGAAGAGAATGGCCTTTGGGGATCGAACTACTTCTCTAAAAACTCAACGGTTAGTTTAGATAGTGTAAACTTTATGATCAATATGGATATGGTTGGTCGTATGAACGAAGAAAAGACGTTGGCCATAAACGGTGTTGGAACTAGCCCGATATGGAATGAAGTGTTAGAAGTAGTTAATACTGATAGCTTGAAATTAGTGACCTCGGAATCAGGAGTGGGACCTTCGGATCATACTTCTTTCTATTTACAAGACCTCCCAGTACTTCATTTCTTTACAGGACAACATGAAGACTATCATAAGCCGTCTGATGATGCTGACAAAATTAACTATGAGGGTCTAACTTACGTGATTCGCTATATCGAAAGGCTCATAGATAAGGTAGATGAAAATGAAAAACTTGCCTTCACCAAAACACAAGACAGTTCAGGTGATTCACCTCGATTTACAGTTTCTTTGGGTGTCGTTCCAGATTACCTTTACGATGGTTCTGGTATGAGAATAGATGGTGTTACTGATGGAAAACCAGCGGCCGATGCCGGTATGAAAAAAGGTGATATCGTCATTAAACTAGGAGATTCAACCATTGTAGATATGATGAGTTACATGCGTGCATTAAGCGGATTTAAGTCTGGTGAGCAAACAGTTGTAGAATACAAAAGAGGTGAAGAATTGAAAGCCGCAGAAATTAAGTTTAAATGATCTTTATACGCACCTTACTCTTATTCTTAAAGGATCGTGAATATCGAGGCCTGTTAATGGCCTCTGCTTTTATTGTGAGTGTAGGTACCGTTGTTTATCACTATGTGGAAGGCTGGAACTGGCTCGACTCACTGTACTTCTCGGTAATAGCCTTAACAACCATTGGTTTTGGAGATTTTGCCCCTCAAACAGATCTTGGTAAAGCCTTTACCATCGTTTATATCATTATAGGGGTCGGATTAATCTTAGCATTTATCAATACCGTCTATCTTCATTTTAGTCGTTTCCGCTCCAATAACGGCGATAAATAAAATTTCTGAATTCTTTTTTCAATTCATTGAACTCTTTTTTAGAATGAACGTTCTATTATGGAAATCATAATTCTGGAACAATCATTCTAATAAATAAAATAATGACAAAATTAAACAACAAAGTAGCTGTAATTACTGGCGGAAGTACTGGTATTGGACTGGCAACAGCCAAGACATTCTTATCTGAAGGAGCAAAAGTTATAATCACGGGTAGAACCCAAGAAACACTTGATGCTGCAGTTGCTGAAATCAACAGCGACAACCTGACTGCTATTCAATCTGATACTTCGAAGCTAGATGAAATAGATGCACTTGCTGCCACAATAAAAGCACAATTCGGTACTATAGATATCTTATTCGCCAATGCTGGTATCGCTTGGTTCGCTCCTATTGATCAAGTGGATGAAGCTTTCTTCGATGCACACTTTAATACTAACGTAAAAGGACTCTTTTTTACGATTCAAAAACTACTCCCAATCTTTAATGATGGTGGTTCTATTGTATTAAACGCCTCTGCAGTTGTGCATAAAGGCTTTGAAAACGGAAGTGTTTATTCGGCAACAAAAGGTGCAGTAAGAAATCTTGCAAGAACAATTTCTACTGATTTAGCGCCAAGAAACATTCGGGTAAACGTAGTAAGCCCAGGCCCGATTGAAACACCAATCTATGGTAAAATGGGTATGAGCGAAGAGCAATTGGCGGGTATGGCTGAAGGCTTTGCGGCAATGGTTCCTATGAAAAGATTTGGTGCTTCTGATGAAGTAGCTAAAGCGGTTCTTTTCTTAGCTTCTGATGATTCTTCTTACGTGTTAGGAGAAGAGATTCTTGTGGACGGCGGGATTGCAACGATCTAAGTTGCTAATTCTGGAACGTTCAGTTAAATTTAAATGAAAAGGTGGCCTTAGCGCTTAAATAGTGCTAAGTCGCCTTTCAAATAATAGTTAGGTTATGGCTAGGACTAAAAATTTTGTTGAAAGTGAAGTGCTTGACAGCGCATTGAATTTATTTTGGCAAAAAGGATACCACGCCACTTCTATTCAAGACCTTGTAAACCATCTGGGGATTAATCGCGCAAGTATCTATGATACTTGGGGCGACAAACACGGCCTATATCTTGAAACCCTTAAACAATACCGGAGACATTCATCCGGAAAGTTTCTAGAAAAATTAAGATCAGAAAAAACGGCAAAAGAAATCATCAAAGACTTCTTGGCAGACATTGTTCAAGACTCTTCTGAAGATGATTTGAAAAAAGGTTGTTACCTATCTAACTCCGCAACCGAGTTGGCCTATTGTGATGAAAAAGTAAATACAATGTTTACTGACAATCGCATTAAAATGGAGGGTGTGTTAAACGAGTTGATCAAAGAAGGTCAGGAAGCAGGTGAGTTTTCTAGCAAGCACACCAGCGAATCTTATGCACGTTTTATTTTCAACACCGCCGGAGGCCTTCGACTGTTAGCCAAGGGAGAAATTTCTAAGCAAGAAATGGCGGAAGTGGTAGAAGTGGCTATTTCTGCCTTGCACTGATATAAATCTGTGCCAATTACTTCCTTTAAGTTTTGTGCTTTATTGGGCATCAATCCGAAAACCTTCTATTCTTTAGGAACCAATTCTTTACTTTTTGCTTTATTAGAAGAACGAAATAATCAAGTATTTTGAAATACGATCTTGTCATCATCGGGGGCGGGCCAATTGGTCTGAATAGTGCCATTGAAGCTAAAAAAGCAGGTTTAAGTTATATCGTTTTGGAAAAAGGAGTTCTAGTTAACTCTCTTTATAATTTTCCGACCAACATGACCTTCTTTTCAACTTCTAACTTGTTGGAAATTGGAGACGTGCCATTTATCGCGCATGGCGACAAACCGACGCGCCGAGAATCTCTAGAATATTTTAGACGCGTACAAGAAAGCTGGGACTTACAGGTTAGCCTATACACTGAAGTTTTGAACATGCTTCCTGACACCGATGGATATAGAATAGACACAACTAAGGGTGCATTTCATGGTAAGAATGTGGTTATAGCCACTGGTTTTTATGATACCCCAAGAATGCTAGAAATTCCTGGTGAAAATTTACCTAAGGTGAAGCATTATTATGACGACCCTCACCCATATGTAGATCAGAAGGTAGTGGTAATTGGAGCGGCAAACTCTGCTTGTGATGTGGCACTTGAAACTTTTTATAAAGGTGCAGAAGTAACAATGGTCATCCGAGAATCAGAAATCTATCCAAAAGTAAAGTATTGGATTCGCCCCAATATTGAAAACAGAATTAAGGCAGGAGAAATCAAAGCTTACTTTAATAGCACCGTCCAAGAAATTAATGAACAGGAAGTAACGATCAGTACTCCTGAAGGTGAGGTTACTATCCCCAATGACTTTGTATTATCGATGACTGGTTATAAACCAAACTATACCCTTTTCGAAAAATTAGGACTTCATATTTCTGATGACGGTCATAAAACACCAATTCACAATGATTCAACCCTTGAAACACCATTGAAAGGCGTATATGTGGCAGGTGTGATCAATGCTGGCTTGCAAACCAGTAAGCTATTCATAGAAAATACGAGACAGCATTCCGAAACTATTATTAATTCTATCTTGAGTTCGAAATAGTAATTAGCCTATGGCTTAGTTTTTGATTCTTTCGCAGACTCAAAAACAGGGAATTATTGTGCTACTGAAACTTTCGTTTCTTTTTTATAGAAGGATGTATGGAATTTTCCTACCGATACATTTCATCCTCTACTATTATAAAGTCTGGGAAAGCCTTTCTTTTTCAACAGGAACAATACTGGTTTTAAAAGTGATCCAATTCATAGCGACTGGGTTCTACTTTCAGTATTTCAGTTCAAAAACGCTAAACTTTTATAAGAATGCTGGTTACTCACCCAATTCCACATTTGTTGTGCTAGGCATAGCCGATAGTCTTTTAACACTCTTAATCCTTAATCTACTTTAAATGAAACTAGAAGTTGACGGTGTGTTCTATGAGGCTGGTGGCAAAACCATACTATCCGACATCTATTTAAACCTGCCCATAGGTGAAACGGTGGGGATTTTAGGTAGAAACGGTTCTGGAAAATCGACGCTTTTTGAGTTAATGTTCTCGGCAAGGAAGACCAAAAACATATCTCTGAGAATTGATGGTACAAAAGTGAAGAACCTATTTAACAATCGGTTAGTCCAATATCTACCTCAGTACGGTTACTTACCAGATACTTTGACATTATCTTCAGCTTACAAATACATGGGTTTAGCTTATGCGCCAATCGAAGGATTGTTTCAATCCAATCCAAAAACTAAAATTGGCCATTTATCCTTTGGTCAAAAGCGGCTGGTAGAAATTGACTTACTACTTGAATCCGCCTCTAAATTCATATTGCTCGATGAGCCTTTTTCTGGTTTATCACCTCTGAGTATTGAGTTACTCAAAACCAAAATCGAACTGAAGAAAGCGGAAAAGGGAATGCTCATTACCGATCATTTATATGGAGATATACTATCTATAAGCGATCGATTATTAATAATGGAATCGGGAGCACTGAAACCAATCTCCAAAAATGCAGATGCACTTGAATTTGCTGGTTACTTAAATTCAAATGATCAGCAGAAGAACTTCCAATTAAAAGGAATAGACAACCCTTAAGATATCCATTTGATATTACAACCCATACTTGGTATCTGAGGAGTCGTAACGGGTTTCTCAGAGATTATCTCGTCTAAAGCAGCACGCATATCTTGTCCAGTCACCGGTTTACCATTTCCGGGTCTAGAATCATCTAATTGGCCTCTATAAACACAATTCAATTCACCATCGAATATGTAGAAATCGGGGGTACACGCTGCGTCATATGATTTGGCTACGGCTTGACTTTCATCATAGAGATATGGGAAATTATAGCCTACTTTTTCGGCTTCTAGCTTCATTAAATGCGGAGCATCTTGCGGATAATTAGCCACATCGTTGGAGCTCATAGCGATAAATGAAACGCCTTGTTTCTTATAATCATTAGCCAAAACCACTATTCCTTCATCTACGTGCTTTACAAATGGACAATGATTGCAAATAAACATAATCACTGTGGCCTTATCCGACTTGAGGTCTTCAAGTGAACACATTTTACCCGAAATAGTATCGAGCAATTCAAAGCTTGGCGCCTTAGTGCCCAAAGGCAACATATTAGAAAGTGTTCTTGCCATAATCTTATACTTATAAGTTGGTAAAGATGGACGTCAAATCATAAAAGACAAAGAATAAAGCCCAAAAACGGTTGAAAAAGCATGCTTTCTTAGTTTAACATCCTTTAACAATTCTCTTCGCAAGTTTTTTCTGAGCCTCAGCATCTAACAAGGCAAAACATAGAATGAAAATCATAAAAGTTAAAGTCATGAAAACTCAAAATTTAAAAAAATACGGATTCGCATTAGCCACTTTAGTGTTCTTAGGCACTTCAGCTCAGGCACAAAGATTTCAGGGTAACGAAAGACCTGATCGTCCGCAACAAGAAATGAAACAAGGACAAAAGCTAGCAATGGGAAAACAGCATGGTCCACAAGGCCCGAAAATCCCTAACCTAACAGAAGAGCAAAAAGAGCAGCTACATTCATTCAGATTGGAAAGCGAAAAAGCATCTTTACCGATCAAGAATCAGGTAGCGGAAAAAGAAGCAAGGCTCAAAACGTTGGTCACTAGCGAATCTTACAATGAAAAAGCGGTGAACAAAGTGATCGAAGAAATTGGAGACTTGAAAACCGGCTTAATGAAATTGAAGGTTGCCGAAGGTCAGAAAGTCAAGAATATTCTTAACGAGGAACAACTAGTTGCTTTTAACAATCAAATTGCTCAAGGCCTTAAACAAAGAATGGGTAAAGGACCCGGCCAAAAAGGCGGTCAACATAGAGGGCCAAGTCATGGAAGATAAGTACCCTATTTTCAAATAATCATACAATCATTTACATTTAGAGTAGCCTCGCATTGAGGCTACCTTTTTTAATTTCACAATATCATTGTCCGATCAAGACCTTATTTCTGAACTACAGCAAAGATCTGAAACAGCCTTTCGGACCTTAGTCAGTGAATACCAAGATCGGGTATTTAACACCTGTTTGGGCTTACTTCAAAATGCGGAAGAAGCAGAAGAAGCAGCACAAGATGTTTTTATTGAGGTTTATAAATCGGTAGAAAAATTCAGAGGTGAATCAAAATTATCTACTTGGATATACCGAATCGCTACAACCAAATCTTTGGAAAGAATCAGAAAACGTAAAACTCAAAAACGTTTTGCTTTCCTACAATCATTAACTGGTGGTGATCAAGACTATGAAAACACCAAAAGTGCCACATTTAACCATCCGGGCGTAATTCTTGAAAACAAAGAACATGCGCAAACCTTGTTTAAGGCTATTAAAGAATTACCGGAGAGTCAAAGAGTAGCATTCACACTACACAAGGTAGAAGGACTACCCTATCAAGAAATTTCAGAGGTATTGGAAACGAGTATTTCATCTGTAGAATCGCTCATGTTTCGAGCTAGGAAAAATTTACAGAAGAAACTTAAGACTTATTACGAAAAAAATTTAATGGCTTAGCGCAAGTTAAATCATTGAAAGACATCTAATTTCAAAGAAACCAAGGTATGAAATCGGAAAAAGACATAGAAGAGAAAATAAATTCGACATTAAATAGCCTAGAGGGGTTGGGTAAAGCTGAGGCAAGTCCGTTTTTCTATAGCAAGCTGGAAGTAAGGATGCAAGACGAGCTAACTTCTTCTATTGGCAGGTTTGCTTTTATTGGAAACCTTAAAATGAGCATGGCTGTTCTTAGTGTCGTTTTGATCTTAAATTTTGCCAGTCTTTTTATTCTGAGCAATACAGGTCAGGAAAGTACGGAAGGAGAATCTGATGTGTCGCTCGTGACGCAAGACTATTTCTCTGGAACGGACGACTACGATTACTTAAATAGCTATTAATATGGACACCTTAAGCAATAATAAATACTTAGGCGGGGTGGTCATAGCACTAGCTCTGATAAATGTTGTGTTATTAGCATTCCTTTGGAAAGGCTATCAGGCAAATCAAAAAAGTCGCCCAAAAGGAGGGTTAAAAGTTTTAGAAGAACGACTCAAGTTAGACGAATCACAACTAAAACAACTTGAAGGATATCGTGAAAGTCACTTTGAATTAGTTCAAAAATTAAGAAGAGACTCACAGGAAGCTAGGAAAGCTCTCCACGACCTTTGGGGAACAACTAATGCTTATGATAAGGTTAATTCGCTAACGCAACGACTTGGTGAATTGCAAGTTTCCATAGAAAAAGCAACCTATGATCACTTTGCTCAAATAAGAGCAATCTGCTCACCTGAACAACAAGCCATTTTTGATGAACTCATTAAAGATGTTTTAAAACAAGGTGATCAGGGCGGTCCTCGGAATGGCCAAAGACCTTTACCGAATGATCGTGGTCGCGGAGGCCCACCTCCACCAAGAGAAGGAAGATAGACAATACGCCTAATTCTCATAACCAGTTTGCGCAAACTAAAAATTACAGGTTATGAAGAAGTATATATTTTTAATTGGCGTATCGCTTATCTTTTTTAGCTGCGACAATTCAGATGAGATCTCGGAAATAGATGAGAATTTTAATGAAGATATCTCCGATGTAGTAGATCTACCAAGCACATTTTTTAATTACGCCAACCCAGATTTACCAAATCATTTTACTGATGGGCAGGTAAGAGGAATAGATAACACACCAAACGACAACCCCGTAACGGATGAGGGTGCTACACTTGGAAGAGTGCTCTTCTATGATAAATTACTTTCTGCAAACAACACGATAGCATGTGCATCGTGCCATTTACAAGAAAATGGTTTTGCCGATCCAAGCGCATTTAGTACTGGTTTTGAAGGAGGACTTACGGGTAGAAATTCAATGGGTTTAGCCAACGCCAGATATTATGACAATGGTCGATTCTTTTGGGATGAACGAGCCAGCACTTTAGAAGAGCAAGTCTTAATGCCGATTCAAGACCAAGTTGAAATGGGATTAACATTGAATGAGCTTGTTAGCAAAATTCAACAACAAGATTACTATCAGCCACTTTTTAGAGAGGCCTTCGGTTCTACTGAAGTCACGACTGACCGAATTGCAGATGCCATGGCACAGTTTGTAAGGTCTATGGTTTCTTATGAGGCAAGTTATGACGTTGGTTTAGCTGCCGCGAATGGCAATGAAGATGCTAATTTTGGCAACTTCACTGAAATAGAAAATCTCGGGAAAAACCTCTTCTTCAGTGCAAGAACGCAGTGTTCCAATTGCCATGAAAGTGCCACTTTTAGTGGAGATCAAGCTAGAAATAATGGTTTAGATGCAGTGCTTACCGACTTAGGTGTTGGCGGTGACAATGGTAATAATAATGACAATGGTAAGTTCAAAGTGAACTCCTTAAGAAACATAGCCGTGACTGGTCCTTATATGCACGATGGCCGGTTTAGCACTCTAAGAGAAGTCATTGAGTTTTATAACACAGGTATTCAAAACAGTCCAAATTTGGATAGAAGATTACGTGGAAATAACGGCGTACCACGCCGGATGAATTTAAATAGTCAGGAGATCGACGCTTTGGTTGCTTTTTTGAATACACTCACTGATAATTCTTTCTTATCAGATGATAAATTCAGCGATCCCTTCGTTGATAATTAAAAGCATTGTAGTTCATATACTATATATTTTGGTTGAAGAAAAGGAGTCCGTACGGGACTCCTTTTTGCATTTATATGTTATCTTATCATGTGCTAAGCTCACAAGAACTTCAAACGCTTACAAATCTTCGGCAAGAATTGCATCGAAATCCTGAGTTGTCTGGCCAGGAAAAGTTCACTGCCAGTCATATTCATGAGTTTCTGGCTAAATACAATCCTGATGAAGTCATAACGAATTTGGGTGATACTGGAGTAGCCGCCATTTGGAATAGCAAGAAAGCTGGCAAAACAGTGCTGATACGAGCAGAACTCGATGCGCTACCTATACACGAATCAAATACGTTTTTACACCGCTCCAATACGCCAAATACATCACATAAATGTGGCCATGACGGTCATATGAGTATTCTTTGTGGTTTAGCGGTACTGTTGCAAAATGAGACACTCACATCTGGGCGCGTCGTTTTACTTTTTCAACCAGCCGAAGAAACTGGGCAGGGTGCCAAAGCCGTAATTGAAGACGATCGTTTCAAAAAGATCAAACCAGATTATGCTTTTGCACTACACAACTTGCCAAAACATGCTATGGGAACAGTATTCTGCAAAAAGGGATCTTTTTGCGCGGCTTCAACAGGGTTGAAAGTGACCTACCACGGCACCACAGCTCATGCAAGTCAACCAAAAAGTGGCAATAACCCAGCAGTAGCCACAGCCCAACTCATTCATTGTCTTGATAGAATTTTGGAAACAAATGACTTTACAAACAGAACTTTAATTACGCTCACTCATTGTCAAGTGGGTGAAAAGAGTTTCGGTGTTTCAGCTGGTAAATCTGAGACTTGGCTAACATTGAGGGCTTTTGAAAAACATGATTTCGACCTACTCCTTACTGTATTAAAAGAAGAGGCAACCGCTATCGGCAAAAGATATGGGCTTGAAGTAGAATTAAGCCTCCACGAGTCTTTCGAGGTCACTGAAAACCATCATGAAGCTGTTGAGCTGATCAAAAAAGCAGCTGAAACTATTGAGGTTCCATTTACAGAGATGACAGCCCCGAATCCTTGGTCTGAAGATTTTGGATTGATCTTGAAAGAAGGAACTGGCGCTATGTTTGGCTTAGGTTCTGGTCATGAAACTCCCGACTTACATAATCCCGACTATGACTTTCCTGATCAATTGATCGAGACGGGTGTAAAGATGTTTTGGCAACTTATAAAGGACAGCATTCCAAACAAAACGGAAGCCACTTAACCTCAAAATAAAAAAGCCATACCCAAAATGGATATGGCTTTTTCTATATTATTCAAGTTCGCCTATTTATCAGTTGAACCTTCTTCTTTCTTCTTTTTAGGAGCTCTTTTCTTCTTCACTTTCAGCGTCAATTGATCTGACTTACCATCGTGATCAGCACTCAAAGTATCTCCTTCGTTGATATCTCCTTTCAAGATCTCTTCGGCTATCTGATCTTCAAGATATTTCTGAATCGCTCTATTCAAAGGTCTTGCACCATATTGTGGATCAAAGCCCTTATCTGATAAGAAGTCTTTTGCCTTCTCCGTCAAAGTTACTTTGTATCCCATAGCCTCAACGCGACTTAAGAGTTTACCAAGAGAGATATCAATGATATTATGAATGTCTTCTCTACTTAAAGAGTTGAAGATGATTACATCATCCAAACGGTTAAGGAATTCTGGACTGAAAGTCTTTTTCAAGGCTTTCTGAATTGTATCCTTCATCATTTCTTCCTCACCGTCACGTTTCGTTTGGGTACTGAATCCAATACCTGAACCGAAATCTTTCAAATCTCGAACACCAATATTCGATGTCATGATAATGATTGTGTTTCTGAAATCTACTCTTCTTCCTAATCCGTCAGTTAGAATACCATCGTCCAATACTTGAAGTAAGATATTGAACACATCTGGATGCGCTTTTTCGATTTCATCTAATAAAACGACAGAGTAAGGCTTTCTTCTCACTTTTTCAGTCAGCTGACCACCTTCTTCATAACCTACATAACCTGGAGGCGCTCCTACCAACCTAGATACGGAGAACTTCTCCATATATTCACTCATGTCAATTCTAACCAGTGAATCTTCCTTATCGAAAAGGTAAGTCGAAAGTACTTTCGCTAATTCTGTTTTACCAACTCCTGTTGGGCCTAAAAACACGAATGTTCCGATTGGCTTTGCGGGATCTTTCAAACCGACTCTTGTTCGTTGAATCGCTTTGGTCAGTTTCATAATTGCCTCATCCTGACCGATTACTCTACCTTTCAACTGCTCGCCCATACCAACTAATTTGGCTTGCTCTTTCTGAGCTACACGTTTAGTAGGAATACCAGTCATCATAGCAATTACTTCTGCTACGTTGTCTTCATCAACAGTATATCGCTGGAGCTTACTTTCTTCTTCCCATTTAGATTTAGCTGTATCTAGCTGATCGATCAGCTTTTTCTCGCTATCTCTTAATTGAGCTGCTTCTTCGTATTTCTGACTCTTTACGACTCTATTTTTTTCTTTCTTGATGTCTTCAATCGCTTCTTCCAACTTCACAATGTCATCAGGAACGTGAATATTATTGATATGAACTCTAGCTCCTGCTTCATCCAAAACATCAATCGCCTTGTCTGGCAAAAACCTATCTGAGATATATCTATCTGATAATTTCACACATGCTTCTAAAGCTTCTTGCGTGTAACCAACATGATGATGCTCTTCATACTTTTCTTTGATGTTTTCTAGAATCTGTACCGTTTCTTCAGGAGTAGTAGGGTCCACCATTACCTGTTGGAACCTTCTAGCCAAAGCACCATCTTTTTCGATGTATTGTCTGTACTCATCAAGTGTAGTTGCACCAATACATTGAATTTCACCCCTCGCTAATGCAGGCTTGAACATATTCGAAGCATCTAAAGAACCTGATGCGCCACCGGCACCTACTATTGTATGCAGTTCATCAATGAATAAGATCACCTCAGGCGATTTTTCAAGCTCATTCATTACTGCTTTCATTCGCTCTTCGAACTGACCACGATATTTCGTGCCAGCTACTAAAGATGCTAAGTCAAGGGTAACCACTCGTTTTCCGAAAAGTACTCTTGATACTTTCTTCTGAATAATACGTAAGGCCAAACCTTCCGCAATAGCACTTTTACCAACACCCGGTTCACCAATAAGAATTGGGTTATTCTTCTTTCTACGCGACAGGATTTGGCCTACTCGTTCTATCTCTTTTTCTCTTCCTACTATCGGATCTAGTTTGCCGTCTTCAGCATATTTGGTCAGGTCTCTTCCGAAATTATCCAAAACTGGTGTTCTAGATTTTTCGCCTCCCTTTCCTGAAGGTCTATCAGACCCTCCTCCAGAACCACCGCTACTTCCAAACATTTTAGAAGAATCTCCTTCTGGATCATCTGTATCTGAAGAGGCCAATGGATTGTCAGTCTGGTATTCTAGCATTTCTTTTACTACTTCATAGTTTACGTCGAATTTCTCAAGAATCTGAGTAGCAATATTATCCTCATCCCGAAGGATTGAGAGCAATAAGTGCTCAGTTCCAATCAATTGACTTTTGAAAATTTTTGCCTCTAAATAGGTAATTTTGAGCACCTTTTCAGATTGTCTTGTCAAAGGAATATTGGCTAAATTCTTCACATTGTGATTTGCCGTTCCTTTGGTAGCGCGCTCTATAGCTTCTCTAAGTTCTTCTAAAGAAGTACCTAGTTTTTTTAGGATGCTTACCGCAACACCTTCTCCTTCTCGAATCATCCCTAGTAAAAGATGTTCGGTCCCGATGTAATCATGCCCCAATCGAAGGGCTTCTTCCCTACTTAATGAGATAACTTCCTTTACTCTATTTGAAAATTTTGCTTCCATTTATTGCCTTTCTCGGTGACTCAAATTTAGCGTTGAGCCACGATTTCAATATAATAAGATTATACCTTATGATCTACTAGAAACGTAATCAAAAACCTATTTGTTCATTAATCCTGACCCAGATTGATATAAAATATCCAATGCGTCGGGTCCCGTACAAAACAGTAAATCTAAGATGCTCATGTTGGGTACAAAGTCTTTGCCAAAGATCTGATGGTAAGGTTCTGGCCGAAACCATGTCAAGCTGTCCAAAGATTTTTTAGGGTGAATACAAGATCTCATGTCAATAACGTCATTAGGAGGCATTTTCTGGTAACTCTCAGTATTTAAGATCTCCACCTTTGTTCTTAATAGTTTAAGACATAATGTCAGGAGGGTTTGATTGAAATCAAAGAGTTTCCCGGGATTGGTTTCGAAGACATCCTTTATATAGTCTCCATAAAAATCAAAAAAAGGTGCTTTGCCATAAGCTGATTGAATGGCCCTCCAATGATTATTCATCCACTTTTGTTTGTAGTCGATCGCAAGATCAGTCATCAAAATCTTCTTGCCTCCATGATGTACCGGAATACTTAGCGATTGAATTTTATTGGCGCCTATTATATGGCATCTGTTGCGGTAAGATTGCTTCTCAAAGTACTCGTTTGCTTCAATATATACGGTATTTGCCCTTATTAATAAAGAGAAATAAGCAACTGATGGAAGGTATTGAGATTCTAATAAAACCTTCATCAAAGTAAATCATCAAAATCGCCTAAACCAGATCGAACCAATTCAAGTTCATCATTAGAACAGTCTATCACAGTAGACCCGGTGTTTCCGCCATAACCACCATCAATTACGATATCTACCAAGTTTCGATACTTCTCAAAAATCAATTCTGGATCAGTTGAGTACTCAAGAACGGCGTCCTCATCATGTATAGAAGTAGTAATAATTGGATTGCCAAGTTGTTTTACGATTTCACGAGGAATATTATTATCAGGCACACGAATACCTACAGTTTTCTTTTTAGCATTCAGCACTTTAGGTACTCTATTGCTGGCATTTAAAATAAAGGTAAAAGGGCCCGGAAGAACCTTTTTCATCACCTTAAAAATGGGTGTACTCAACCCTTTTGTATAAGCCGAAATCTCACTCAAATCGTAACAAATGAAAGAAAGGGATTGGGGCTTGGTATTTTTAATTTGGCAGACCCTTTGAACGGCTTTTACATTGCCAAAATCACAACCAATTCCATAAACCGTATCTGTTGGGTAAATGATAACACCGCCCGACCTTAATACTTTGACAATTTTGTCAACCTTACTAATCTCTGGATTTTCTTCGTAGAGCCGTATGAATTCTGCTTCCATGACTGTGACTTGGTGTCGAAGTTAGGACAAATTGACTATTTTTGTGCCCTTATGCAGAAAAGAAAGCGTTTTATGATTGGCTTGGTGATCTTCTCGGTGATCCTAACCTCCTTCTCATTCTATTTCTATCAAGTGTTTTATGGTAGCAATATCTTAAGAGAAGGAACAGCGAGTGCCATGTTGATTGATAATGATGATACTTTCGATTCGCTAAGAAACAAGTTGTATGATACCAGAATAGTAGATGATATTCTATCCTTTAGCTTCGTTTCAAAAATCTTGGGTTATCAGGATAATATTAAACCTGGTTTATACTTATTCGAACCAGAAATGACTAATCTGGAAACGGTCAGAAGACTACGTGCAGGCGATCAGATTCCAATTGACCTTACATTCAACAACATCCGTTTCAAAGAGGAGTTGGCTGATAGAATTACTGAAGATACTGGTATAGATAGATCAGAATTTTTATCTCTCCTGAACAATGAGGCTTACGTCAATGAGCTTGGTTTTAATAAGGAAACCATCATGGCCATGTTTATTCCAAACACCTATGAAGTTTACTGGACAATTTCGGCTAAGGGACTTTTTGAAAGAATGAAAAAGGAGTATGACAAATTTTGGAATCCAAGCAGAATTGCAAAAGCAGAAGCCATTGGTCTTACGCCTCAGGAGGTTTCTACCTTGGCCGCTATTGTTCAAGATGAATGCTCCATAAGTAGTGAAAGTCCAAAAATTGCCGGTCTTTATGTAAACAGGGTAAAACAAAATATGCGACTTCAAGCAGACCCTACCGTTAAGTTTGCCCTTGGAGATTTTACGATACAACGCGTGCTTTTAGCAGATACTAGAATAGACAGCCCGTACAATACCTATAAGTACAGAGGTTTACCTCCCGGGCCGATAAACCTACCCACTATCATGTCTTTAGACGCAGTTCTGAATTACGAAAAGCATAACTATCTTTATATGTGTGCCAAGGAGGATTTCTCAGGTTATCACCGTTTTGCAGAAACTTTGACTGAACACAACAAAAATGCTCGTCTTTTTCAACAAGAGATGAATAGAAGAAAGATATACCGTTAATTATGTATAGTGCTTCTACCCAAATTAGGGTAAGATATGCTGAAACTGACCAGATGTCCTATGTGTACTATGGCAATTATGCCATGTACTACGAGGTTGGACGTGTAGAAGCCTTAAGGCAATTAGGCTTTCAATATAAAAGATTAGAAGCGCACGGTATAATGATGCCCGTGCATGATCTTGAATGTAAATACCTCGCTCCAGCAAAATATGACGAGTTGCTCACGGTAAAGGTCATCATTAGAGAATTACCAAAAGTGAGAATGATTTTCGAGTATGAAGTTAACAACGAACTTGGGGTATTGGTAAATCGAGGTAAAACAACACTGGTGTTTATCAATATGGAAACCAATCGTCCGTGCAGAGCACCCGAAGAACTCACAGATGTACTAAATCCATATTTCGGATGAAAGGGAAATTTCTAGCAATCATTCTAGAGAATTCACTATACTTGAAATTAGTAGGTCTTTTACAGCATATAAAAGTGGGAAAGGCCAAGGTGGGTCTTTATGATGCCATCCTTATATTCGTTCAAAAGTTGAGCAATGACAGGTTGTTAGCCAGAGCCAATGGTGTGGCTTTTAGCTTTACTATGGCCATATTTCCGGCAATCATTTTTTTGTTTACACTTACCCCATACATCCAGAATTTCTTTCCGGATGTAACGAATGATCAAATTATTGGATTCCTAGAAAATATATTGCCGGCTAACCTCTATTCGGCGGCTGACTCTACAATTCATGACATCATTAATAAGCAACGTGGTGGACTACTTTCATTTGGTTTTGTGCTTACGCTAATCTTATCAACCAATGGTATGAATTCCTTAATGAGTGCTTTCAATGCGAGCTACAAAACGGTAGAAACTCGTGGGTTCTTGAAAATGAGGTTTATTGCGACTATTCTCATATTCATTTTAGCGTTGTCCGTATTAATATCGGTTGGCCTTCTTGTAGTAGGTCAGCAACTTTTAGAGAGCAACAGTGTCAGGGAAATTATTCAAGAAAAAATCTCTATCGACATCCTTATTTTATTGCGATTTTTGGCGTTATATATTGTATTTCAAATAGCCATCTCCAGTATCTATTACCTTGCACCCGCAGTACACAAAAGATGGCATTTTATGAGCGTGGGTTCTGTTTTCTCCACCTTCGCCATTATCATCGCCTTTTTTGGGTTTTCATTTTACATCAACAACTTTGGCGCTTACAATAGGCTTTATGGTTCCATAGGTGTCCTTTTGGTATTAATGGTTTTGCTATTCATCATTTCGCTCATTCTTTTGGTAGGTTTTGAAATGAATGCAGCCTTCGACAAGGCAAAAACAAAAAAATTAAAGGCAGAAAAAATTTAATTGGCCTTTACCACTTGCACAAAAAAAAAGTCCCACTATCTTTGCAGACCCAAACGGGAGATCACACACAGAGGCGTGGCAGAGTGGTCGAATGCGGCAGTCTTGAAAACTGTTGTACCGCGAGGTACCGGGGGTTCGAATCCCTCCGCCTCTGCACATTATGAATGGTCCGTTCGTCTAGGGGTTAGGACGCCAGGTTTTCATCCTGGTAACAGGGGTTCGATTCCCCTACGGACTACTTCGAAAGAGCTCAGCTAACGCTGGGCTTTTTTTATGCCCTTCGGGGAGCAACCCGACATGCTGGCCCTTCGCTAGATTCTTCCGCAGGAAGATTCTTTAACGCGAGGTCCTCCTACGGACTACTTCAAAAACGCTCAGCTAATGCTGGCTTTTTTTATTTAAGACCTCTAGAGTATCCTTACCAAAACTTTCCGCTTAACGATTTCCCTTTGTTCGAATCCGTTCGAATAACTGATCGATTACGATCAGAAAATCCTGCTTTTATTTCCATTGTTAATTCCAAACGTTCTCTGAAGCGACTGAGTGAAGTTTTACTATTTTGGTATCTTGTTTGAATAAGAGCAACCTGCGTTGGCAAAAACCTTTTCATGCTTAAGAACTACTTCAAGATTGCATTCCGAAACCTGATTAAAAGAAAGATTACCTCTTTTGTGAATTTAATGGGGCTCGGCATCGGCATTACACTTACGGTTCTACTTATTCTTTATGCCAACTATGAGTTGGAATACGACACTTTTCATAAATCACCCGAAAACACTTATCGCCTTTTAAGAACTGAAGACCTAGGAGACAATGCGCAAATCTTAGCCAAAACGAGTCCGAGAATCATGCTTTCAGTAAGAGATGAGTTTTCTGAAATTGCAAGCTCAACCTTAATTTTCAAACATTGGGATATTCCATTACTGGGTGAAATTGACAATGGTTTTTATGAGGAAGACTTCATTTTTGCTGACTCTTCATTTTTCAATGTTTTCGGGTATGAGTTAGTTTTAGGAGACGTGCATACCGCACTCGTTGAACCCAATTCAATTATCCTTACGGAAAGGATGGCTGAAAAATATTTCGGTAATGAAAATCCCATTGGCCAAACTATTCGGTATCAGCTTCAGCATGACTTAAAAGTTACAGGCGTAGTTAAGAATAAAGGAAAGATTGGCTCGCATTTCGATTTCGACTTTATGGCATCGATGCCAACATTACGCCAGGTGATGGATTATGGTATATTAAGCGGTAGTTACAATGGTTTCTATAGTTACATTCGACTTTTACCCGGAACAAACATTGATACCTTCAATCAGAAATATCAAGTTTGGCTTACCGATCGATTTCCAGAGGAGCAAATCGATTTTCAACCGTTACTAGATATTCACTTACATTCCAATGCTATCTCTGAAATAGAACCTCAAAGCGATATTCTATTTGTACGCGTAGTGCTGATCATTGCTATTGTCGTGATCATTTTAGCCACTATCAACTACATCAATTCAGCCGTCTCTACTTCCATAGAAAGACTCAAAGAAATGGGTGTAAGAATGGTTTCGGGAGCATTTGGACCTCAGATACATCTTCAGTTTATATTCGAATCTATACTTACCATTGGCATTGCTATTATCGCCGCTTTATTTGCCCTCTATTTTCTGATAAGACCATTTAATGAGCTTTTAGATACCAACTTAGTGTTAGACCCATTGGGGCAATGGGAAATTTGGCTAATCATTTCTGGCCTTATTCTAACCACGGCCATCATTTCTGGAATTGCCCCTGCAATTGTTATCCTGAGAATGAAATTGACGGATGTGTTATTGAATGTGGTGACCATTGGCAAGATTGGGTACCTCCGAAAGGGACTTATGGTGTTTCAATTTGTTATTTCAGTAATACTCATTGTAGGTGCTTTCACCATTAACCGACAGGCGGCTTATGTAAAGACCAAAGATCTCGGTTTTAAACAAGAAGGCGTGATGGTCGTACCCATTAGAGACTTGGGCATTCATACAAGATTTGAAAGTTTCAAAGACAAAGCATTATCAGTAGCGGGAGTTACTTCGGTTTCTAGAGGAAATTCTATTCCAGGCCGACCATTTGGCTCAGAATACTACAAACCGGACCCGACAACTACGGATTCTATTTTAATGAATATTGCGGAAATAAGTGAAGACTATTTCGAGACGCTAGGCATTAGGTTACTTACCGGTATTGAGTTTGAGTATTTAAAAAGCACTGATCTAAAACCGATTATCATAAACCAAACTGTGATATCGGCATTTGAACTAGATAACTCAACTGATGCCCTAGGCCGAAGTATCTTTCATATGGGCGAGAAATATACAATTGTGGGCGTAATCCAGGACTTTAATTACGAAACGCTTCACAACCGAATTCAGCCTTTAGTGATTCATCCTGGCGAGGCCATGGAAGATTTTATGGTGATTAGATATGCCGGTACTAATTCGGAAAGCGTGTCGCAAAGGATTTCTGAGTATTGGTACCTTAATTCATATGAACAACCCTTTAGGCAGTCTAGTCTTACAGAAGATATGGAAACGCTTTACCAAGCCGAAAAAGTATGGGGAGATATTGGTAATATTTCCATGCTTGCCTCCATAGTTATTGGTGCCTTAGGTGTTTTTGGACTAGTATCATTAGTTGTACAAAAGAGATTCAAGGAAATGGGGCTTAGAAAAGTATTTGGAGCGTCACATCAGAATATTATTGGCATAATTTATAGCGAATTTTTCTCCATTCTGGGTATTACATTGCTCGTTTCAGTACCAAGTGGCTACTACCTTTCTCAATTATGGCTACAAGATTTTGCATACCGAATCAATGTTCCGGTAGACGCTTTTGTGTTTGCTTTAGTACTTCTTGCTTCAGTCACTTGCATGGCGGTATTGTTTCACACTTTAAGGGCGCTTTCCAAAAATCCAATCCATGCCCTGAGCGACTAAAGTAGGGTCTATTTTATAATACGGGTAGTATTAATGTCGTAAGCACAAGTCACTAATTATCTTTTTAAAATATTGAGTTTTTTTAGATTAATGGCTTGGATAATGCAATCGATTGCATAATTTTGTGTCAGACTAGACGAGAGAATAAGACTGACAGTTTTTTAAACGTTAGATTTCAAAGTAAAAAGTAATGGAGGAGTTAAAAACTGCTCGCGTCTCGAATGAATCTTCTAGAGAGGTTAAAACGCATTCGAACGCTAGCGCTAATTCACACGGTTCCCAGAATTTCAATCACCAGCGCGTTTCAGTGAGAGATATTATAGAGAACCATTACCGTAAAGGTAAGTAAGAACGCCCCGAAAGGGGCGTTTTTTTTATCCGCCTACGCAATTATCTTTCCGATTTGTATCTACCAGATGGAAGATCTTCCATCCAGCATCGGTTTTTCGCAATTGAAAAGAGTTCACACCACAGTGTGAAAACTTGTCGCCTAAATAAAACTTAAAGGGTACCCATGCTGATGCCATTCGATCATCTACCAAAATAGGACCGAACTCAATGCGCTCATCCCATACTAAATCATGCGGTGTACCAACTGCATTTAAAAAATTGGAGAAGTCACTATTTACAATGGCCGAACCATCGGCTTCGATATTACGAACCCTTTGGAAAATCACCTGATCGGAGAATACAGAGTGAACCATAGCACTATCTCCTGCTCTCATACCATCAAACATGGTCATAATCGCTTTTTTAATATCCGCTTTATCGTTTTGTGCTTGGCTTTGGGAGCCAAACGATAAGAGCCCAAAAAGGGCTCCGATTACAATTCTATTTTTCATTTTCAAAGCTTTTACTCAAAGCTATAAGTATTGAGAAAACTCTCGCTGTGGAATCTAGCTATTTATCTTGCACGTCGTACTTTTCCGCCTGTATTCGACTTCATATCAATCTGTGGCCGTCCTCTATAACTTACAGTCCCTCCTGTGTTGGCGCTTGCTCTTAATCTATCAGTTGCATTAACTCTAACATCAGCACCGGTATTTGCCTTTGCGTAGGCTTCTTCTGCTTCCACATCATAAGCGTAAATGGTACCGCTAGTTGATGCTTTTGCTTCTATCTCTACGGCTTTACCCCTCACTTCTACTCTACCTGAAGTTGTTGCGCTCATATCCAAATAGGTAACTTCTGCTTTTACATCTACTTTTCCTGAAGTACTAGTGGAAATACGCAATTCTTTTACCTTAATCATATCTTCGAAAATGACCTCAGACCCTGTGGTAGCCACGATTTCTTCCATTTCCTCAGTGTAGGTAATGTAAGCCTTCACTGTTCTTCGGTTATTTCTTCTGCTATAAGAATTTCTTCTCAGTTTAATTGTCAAACGATCGCCGCGAACTTCAGTAAGAATACGATCGAGATCAATCCGATCTACTTCTAGTTCTACGCTGTTCGAATTGCCTTTTTTAGCGATTACCTCAATCCCTTCAGATACTCTGATTTCAGTGAATCGATCAAGATCTCTAGTCTCTTTTTCCTGTGCAAAAGCGACCGAGGCGATTAATAATAAAATAATTGTGATTTGAGTTTTGAAGTTGTTTTTCATATCCATGACCTTTAATTACAACCAATAGACATCAACTTATACTTTGAGGTTGCATCAAACAAAAAAGACCGCCATAATATGACGGTCTCTTTTCAATATTTATAACTTGTTAAGCGGCCAGTGCGCTAATGTTCGGAATAGTAATTAAGCTCCTGCTATAAAGAATAGTCCCTTCTTCCTTCAACTCATTAATAAGCGTAGTTACTGTCTGTCTTGATGAACTTATCAGACTTGCGATTTCATTGTGTGTAAGGTAATTTTTGATCACCAAGCCGTCTTCGGCAGGCTTACCTTCTTTATGTGCCCAGTCTACCAAGAAACTTTTCAACCTAGCCTTCACATCTTTAAAGACAAGGTTTGCATATCTATGCTCTAGTTTTCTGAGCTTCTCGCCCATTTTCTTTGAAAATGATAGGGCTAAACTAGGGTGCTTCTCCATCAGCTTTTCAAATTCTTCCATCGTAAAAGTGCAAAGTATCACTTCACTCGAAAGAATTTCGGCAAACTCTTGACTTGGCAACATAGACGTGATTGGGATTTCACCAAAAAGATCACCGGTAAGAATTATATCCTTGATCATTTCATTACCAAGACCGTCTACTTCGCTTATTTTAATTTTCCCGTTGATGAGGAAGTAGAGTCTCTTAGACTCGTCATTTGCGAAATGAATCGTTTGACTCTTTTTCATTCTCACAAAACGTGAGATTGCACATAGATCGTGAATTTGTTCTTTACTTAGGTTGGCAAAGAGATCATAGTTTCTCAAGTACCAGTATTTTATTTCTTTCTGCATGAATCATAAGTTTATTACCAATTGAATCAGTGCCATAGCGATTAAAATTCCGCCCAACACCTTATTATAGTTTTTCGTCAACTTTTTGAAGATGAAATCCCGATTCCTGGTAGTAAGCTCGGCAACAAGCCACTGCAGTAAAAATGCACCCAAGGCCGTTCCTATTACGAAAGCAACTTGAGATGGTAAAGAATTATTTTCTAAAATAGAATTGCTTCTAAGCAACGTAATTATAAAAAGCCAATAAGGATAAAGTTGTGGATTGAGCATACCAAACGTAGCGCCTACCCAAAGTTCTTTTCCTTGCTTGTCTAATTTGTTATTCTGTTTTGTTGAGGCTTTTTGTAAAAACAAATAGACCCCGAAAATAAGCAGGATTCCAACTGTCAAATACTTGAGGTAGTCGTCGAGTCCTTCGTATTGTGATATAAAATTTGAACTGCCAATGGCCAATCCACAATACAATAACTCAGGTAAACTACCGCCAAGACCGAAGATGATGGCTGCTTTCTTATTCTTATGAAGGGCCGTATGGATTGTACCCATATTAACCGGTCCTAGTTGCAATGATGCAACAAAACTAATCGCTGTAGCGACTATCAACGCTTCAATTACCGTCCAAATCATTTGGCAGAAGCAGTTTTAGTTCCGTTCATTTGATTTTGAGATAATTCATTGGATGAAAAATGAGTTCTCAATAGTCTGAACATTTCCCAAAAAGGAGTAACCCTAGCGCCTTGCTTCATATTTTCGATACTGACTAAACATGAGGTTTTCATACTTGTCATGGTATCCTTATATGCTTGAAGCAAGCTATATTTTGGATCGTAGATATGACCTGGTTCCGAAGTCACGCCATTGAGCTCCAATATTTTTATGTTTCGCCCAGCGTATAAGTCTTCTATCGAACTTACTTTTAAGTCAAATCTCCCAAAATTAAAACCATCTACATCAGCTGCTATCTCATCGAAAACACTCACCAATTTATCATTGATTAGGTGTTGCCCACTTAAAAATTTAGTGCCTAAACAGTGGTTTCCAATAGGCTGCAAATTTTCATATGCACCTTTGGGTAAAACATCGTTTAAATGCGTTCCAAATTTCTCTTCAAGTACAGGCATCTGGAGTTTTGCTCGTTCGCTTTTTGCCAACAAGGTTCGAATTGTTGAAACTCCATCTCCAGTTACACCCAAGAATTCCTTTTGTACAATTGAAGTAATATTACTGGTATTACTAATCGGTAACTTGTGATAAAGTACACCGAGCTCAATTTCAAAATCAACGAATTCTTGAATGATAAAATCCTGATGGTTTTGGGTAATGTAATGTTCAAGGTTCAGTTGGCTGTCCAACTTTTCTACTTCAGCGCCACGTTCACCAACATCGGGTTTGATAATCATCGGGAAGGTCAATCCAGTATTAGTAATTCCTGCTACAACATCTGACAAGCTAGTATTAGCTTCAAAGAATAGCGTAGTGGGTTTATACTTAGGATTAATCTTTTCTAAGATGTCTATTTTGGACTCGCCAAAAACACCTCCATGAATAATTCCAGGATTGGCAGCGGTAAAGTATGTTAAAGACTTTGCTCGTGCTGCTAAATAAATCCAATAAGGCACTAGAGGCATAAAAAACAACCAAAAGGGCCAATATTCATAGTAGATTATCTTAACCAGAAAAAGTGGTAACCTATGTCTCATAAATCAAAATCGAAAGATAATCAACGCCTGAACATAAACTTAGTTTTGTCAAGAATAAGTGTTAACCAACACTTTGTCACTCTGCCGTCTACAGAAGCGTCTGCTTAATGACAACTAGCGTGCCAAGTCGTATTTTATCATTATACTCAATTGATTATCAATAGTTTATATTCATACAGCTTAAATAATATACTAAATAAAATTACTATATTTCGTGATTTTCACTATTATTCAGGAATAGTGATAACTAATTCAATTATGGGGTATTAGATCATTTAGACTGCTTTTTGATCACAAAATTATTGGTATAATTTTTTTCACGAAATATCAGGAAATAACATAAAATCAATACTCCTTACATTTTTGCCTGCTCGCATTCATTTAGCTCAACACTATTCCAGACAGAAGGAACAATTGAAACACATGATGAAATTCTAACCCGAGACACCGCGCTTTATTTGTAAGCGCTTCATTCGAGACTCGAGGGTGGTCGGCTTCATGCCTAAAATTTTTGCTGCTCCCTTATCACCGCTTACTCGCCAGGCTGTTTTCTGGAGCACACTTATGATGTACTTTCTTTCGAATTCATGAAGCGTATCAAAATCGCTTGAAAAAGTTTGTGATTCGGTTCGTGGAATCCAATCGCCGAGTTCTAAAGCGCGACCACTACTAAGAATCACCGATCGCTCAATTACATTTTCCAATTCTCGGATATTACCCGGCCAATGATACCCTTGTAAGGAGTTAATTACGCGCTTTGGAATTGACATTACCTTCTTGCCAATCTTGGCCGAATATCGGTTCACAAAGTGCCTTGTCAAAAGCGGAATATCTTCTTTCCGCTCTCGCAATGGCATGCTGTATAACGGAAATACATTGAGTCGATAAAACAAATCAGCTCTAAAAGATCCTTCATCTACTTCTTTCTGTAAATCTCTATTCGTTGCTGCAATTACGCGCACATCTACCTTAATGGTATTTGTACTACCAAGGCGATCGAATTCACCTTCTTGAAGGGCCCTTAGCAATTTTGATTGCAACTCTAAAGGGAGTTCTCCAATCTCATCTAAGAACAAGGTTCCGCCATCGGCCAACTCGAATCGGCCAATTTTCTTCGCAATAGCACCTGTAAACGCCCCTTTTTCATGCCCAAACAACTCACTTTCTATCAGGTTTGCTGGAAGCACGGCACAGTTTACTTTTACCAAAGGACGGTTGCTTCTTTTACTAATATTATGAATAGCTCGAGCCAGTAACTCTTTCCCCGTTCCAGATTCACCTAGAATAAGCACCGTTGCATCAGTGGTAGCTACTTGTTCGGAGGAAGACAGTACCGACCTGAATTTGCTGCTTTGGGTAATAATTTCTTGAAAATTATGTTCGTACTTAATTTCCTCTTGTAGGTAAGTGTTTTCCGCCTCCAGTCTGTCTTTTAGACTTTCAACTTCTTCTACCGCTTCGACTAGTTTCTGGTTCGCAATTTTTCTTTCTATTTCAACCGCTGCCCGATCTGAAAACAGCTTTAAAATTTCAACCTCCTCTTCAGAAAGCTCCAGTTTAGTGTCATTAAATATTGCAATGTGACCAATACAGTCATTCTCTGAAGAAAGGATTGGCACACCAAAGTAACCTTCTACACCTTTTTCTCTTTCAAACTTATCATGAACCCCTGTTTCCAGTAACCAGGTTTCGGAATTATCAACCACAAATTTGCAAGGGGTGCCGTGGGTATCGTACTCTACGTTTTCCTGCAGCCTGTTGTCTTTAAAATAAGCAAGTGTTCTTAATCGAGATTTAGAGGCATCAACACACTCCGTTACAATAGTCATGTGTACCCCCAGCGATCGACAAATGTTCTCTACAAGTGCTACAAAAAAATCTCCCCCTAAGGTATTGGATGTTGTTTCTGAAACTGAACGCAGTAAACGCTCTTTTCGCTTTCTTTCTGTTATATCTAAGATGAAACTTACATTGTAAGCTTCACCTTCAAATTCAATGTGATTTACAAATATCTCAACTGGTATCTCTGTTCCGTCCTTTCTTAAATGCGTTGATTCGAGCCTAACTTTTTTCTCAATCTTAGATCTTTCCCAAAGCTCAGCATAAGTATCCGCGTTGAAATTTGGGTTTATTCGGGTGATATTTAATTTCTTGAATTCTTCGGCGGTATAGCCGTAAAGGAATTGAGCAGTTTCATTAGCGAATTTGAGCTGACCAGTCTCGTCCATCCAAAAAATAGAAGCAAGCGCTCTTTCTACGGTAAACTCCGATAGCTTAGTGTAGTCGATAGAGGGTTCAAATCCTTTCATATTTCACGAAATATCGTAATATTATATGAGATATGGGTTGAACAAGAATTCTTTATCAAATGTCAGGAAGCCGCGCTTCTGATACATCCTAATAAATTTGTTCTCCGTTAGAACCCTGAAATAAATATATGACTATGCGACGATCGCTAATTTTTTCACTGCTCAGTTTCTCCTTTTTTATGCTGACAATTTCAGCAAAAGGCCAAAATCAGTCTTATGATTTAAAGCATTATAATTTAAAGAAAGGGTTGGCTATTCAGGGTTATGACCCGGTGGCTTATTTTACTGAAAACAAGGCAGTAGAAGGGTCAGACAAGTTTTCTGCGAAAAAAAATGGCATTACTTATCATTTCTCAACAGAGGCCAACAAGCAGCTATTTCTTAAGTCGCCTAGCAAGTATGAACCTGAGTATGGGGGGTATTGTGCCTATGCCATGGCTAGTGGAGATAAAGTCAGAATTGACCCTGAGACATTTAAAATCATTGATAACAAACTTTATCTTTTCTATAACTTCCGATTCACCAATACGCTCAAATCTTGGAATAAGGATGAGCCTAATTTACTACCAAATGCAGAGCGTGAATGGGGTAAAATCATATCCAACAATTGATTTGAAGGTGTCCTCCGAGAAATCTTAAATTATTATTACTTACATTTGGCCTTATTATCTGTTAAAAAACAACATTAGATGCAATTAAAGGAGGTTTCGGCTCGAATTTTAGATCAGATAATTCAGGTCACCAAACAGTTAGAAGATCAAGCATTTAGACAACCTCTAAAGGTTTTATCGGATAACACTATTGGAAAGCACATTCGCCATATTATTGAATTCTACGATCTTATGATTCTAGGGATCAATTCTGGTGAAGTAAATTACGATCAGAGAAGCCACGATAGGGTTATTGAAGAAAATCGCCTTTTAGCGATCGAAAAAATGAACTCTCTCAAAATAGAAATTGAGAAAATCTCCGCCGACAGTACACTTACGTTAAAGGCTAACTACAATTCTAACAAAGATGAGCCTTTCAACATTGTAACTTCTTACTATAGAGAGTTGCAATACAACATTGAGCATGCAATCCACCACATGGCGATTATTAAAATTGCTATTAAAAGCGAATTTTCAAGTGTTCAAATTCCAGAAGGTTTTGGCATAGCTTATTCTACCATTAAATACGAGAAGGATAAAACATGTGCACAGTAACTTTTTTACCTAATGGTAAAACTGACTATGTACTCACTTCCAATCGCGACGAAACACCCAAAAGAGCGGCTTTAGCTCCTCAGGGTTATTCGATTGGCACTTCGACTATATACTACCCGAAAGACCCTCTAGCAGGTGGTACTTGGATAGCTACTGATAAAAAGAGGTATACACTTTGCCTTTTAAATGGTGGCTTTGAAAAACACAAACATCAACCGCCTTATAGAATCTCACGAGGTCAAATGGTTCTTCAGTTTTTCGAGACTAACGACCTACAAAAGTTCAGAAACAACTTTGAGTTTGAAGGCATGGAGCCTTTCACGCTAGTGGTAGTAGATTCGGGAGCGCAACAAACCAGATTAGATGAAATGGTTTGGGATGGCAAAAAGCTTCACACCAAGACACTTGATGCTACTGAAGCTTACATCTGGTCTTCAAGTACGCTTTACCCTGAGTCTGTACGTGCAGAACGCAGGTCATGGTTTGCGCTATGGACGAAGGAACAACACAGCTACATTCAGGAGGAGATAATGCTTTTTCACAAATCTGGAGGAAAGGGTGATGCTTGGAATGATTTTGTAATGAATAGGGATGAGGTGGTAAAAACAGTAAGTATTACCTCTATAGAAAAGGCTAAGGCTGATTTTAACCTTGTCTATGAAGATTTGATAAAAGAAAAGGTGTCATAGACACCTTTTCTCAATTCCAATAAAACTTTCGTTTCTATAAGTCGAACTTAATGCCTTGTGCTAAAGGAAGTTCAGTTGTATAATTTAGCGTATTCGTCTGCCTTCTCATGTAAGCTTTCCATGCATCTGAACCAGACTCTCTACCGCCACCGGTTTCTTTCTCACCACCAAAGGCTCCACCAATTTCAGCACCTGAAGTACCAATATTAACGTTCGCAATTCCACAATCAGATCCTGAAGCTGAAAGGAAATAATGTGCATCTTGAATGTTATTGGTCATGATAGCAGAAGATAAACCTTGTGCCACACCATTTTGAAGATCGATAGCATTTTGAACATCTCCTTCATATTTCAAAAGATATAAAATTGGAGCAAATGTTTCAGCTTGTACAATGGCAAACGCATTGTCTGCTTCTACAATACACGGCTTCACATAGCAACCACTTTCATAACCAGCACCTTGTAAAACACCGCCTTCAACGATAACATTTCCTCCTTCGGCGCCCACTTTTTCAATTGCTGCTAAATAACTATTAACTGCGTCTGTGTCGATCAGCGGTCCAACATGATTGTTTTCATCTAACGGATTACCAATTCTTAATTGATTATAAGCATCAACAAGTGCTTGCTTTACTTTGTCGTAAATAGACTCATGGATAATTAACCTTCTTGTGGATGTACATCTTTGACCTGCCGTACCTACAGCTCCAAATACACTACCAATTACTGTCATTCTTAGATCAGCTTCTGGCGTTATAATGATGGCATTATTGCCGCCTAATTCAAGTATAGACTTACCTAAACGTTCGGCCACTGCTCTGCCGACAATTTTACCCATTCTTATGGATCCTGTTGCAGATACCAATGGTACTCTTCCATCAGAAGTCATCATTTCTCCTACGGTATAATCTCCATTGATCATACAAGAGATTCCTTCAGGAAGGTCATTATCCTTCAATACTTCAGCAATAATATTCTGGCAAGCTATTCCGCACAAAGGTGTTTTTTCTGATGGTTTCCAAATACAAACATCTCCACAAATCCAGGCTATAGCAGTATTCCATGCCCAAACGGCTACAGGGAAATTGAAAGCAGAAATAATTCCTACGATACCCAATGGGTGCCATTGTTCTTGCATATGGTGACCCGGACGTTCAGACTTGATGGTCAGACCATGCAGTTGGCGAGACAATCCAACTGCAAAGTCGCAGATATCTATCATCTCTTGTACCTCCCCAAGCCCTTCTTGGTAAGACTTACCCATTTCGTATGAAACAAGTTTACCTAGCGCATCTTTATGTATTCTCAGCTTTTCGCCGAATTGCCGAACAATTTCACCACGATGTGGTGCTGGCATATCTCTCCATGATTTGAAAGTAGCTTGAGCTGTAGTAACAACATGCTCGTACTCTTCTCTGGTAGTAGATGTAACAGAACCAATTAGCTTCCCATCTACAGGTGAGTATGATGAAACTTGGCTTCCTGCGCCCATTGTTTTAAGGCCTGTAGAAGTCCCACTATTATTTGATTTAACACCTAATTTTTCAAGTGCTTCAGCTATGCCGAAGTCCTGCTGAATTTCCATTTTCTATTTTTTTAATTTCCACCCCATAGTTACGGCTATTTTGGAAGGTGTGCAAAGACATGAATCAGAATTGCCTTTCACACAAAAGCATAAAAAAACCTCGACAAGCGAGGTTCTTTATTTAAATCATAGAAATGGGTCTTTTTACCAATCTATCTTGAAGTATTCTTTTTCGCCTTCAGGATATTTACCCATCACATAGAAATCTCTCTTTTTGGCATCCAAAAGATTTTGAAATTGCTCTAATTCTGTGATGTCTCGATCGCCCACTTTTGTAATGATAAATCCTTCCTTAATTCCAGCTTCTTTCCATGCGCCATCTCCCAGCTCTAATAGCTGCACACCGCCTTCTACCCTTAATGCATATTTTAACCTATCTGAAAGGCCAGCAAATGTTGCTCCTTCAATTTTATAGGTAAACTTA
This sequence comes from Roseivirga sp., assembly GCF_049099775.1. Classification (GTDB taxonomy): domain Bacteria; phylum Bacteroidota; class Bacteroidia; order Cytophagales; family Cyclobacteriaceae; genus Roseivirga. Next base: position 142,183 of record NZ_JAGDZM010000009.1, read on the forward strand.
ATTTCCTCTGGATCTCTGGAAATCAATTCAACTTTCTCTCTTAGCGTAAGGCTCGCCTCTTTCACATAGCCATCTCTTTTGAATTGCACCATTATTTCATCTCCTGGTCTCTTTCTGGCTACAAATTCCTGTAACTCACTCGTGGTTTTAATTGGTCTTTCATCGATACCAACGATTACGTCATTGTCTTTTATACCTGCTTCATCAGCAGCACCACCCGGGCTTACACCACGAATCAGCACCCCAGACAACTCATCTGTCCCTCGGCCATCAGCATCCATAATTTGAACCCCTAACAAGCCGCGTTTCACTTCACCAAACTCAAGCAAGTCATCCATAACTTTCTTTACTAAAATGGATGGTACAGCAAATGAATAGCCGCTAAATGTTCCCGTATTAGTAGCTATCGCCGTATTGATACCAATTAGTCCTCCATCTAGATTTACAAGAGCACCTCCGCTATTGCCTCGGTTTACCACTGCATCGGTTTGTATAAATGACTCAATACCATATTGATTTCTTTGCCCGCTAATCAGGTTAATATTTCGGGCTTTGGCACTCACAATACCTGCAGTTACAGTATTGTTTAAATCGAAGGGATTTCCAACGGCGAGCACCCACTCTCCTATTTCCACTTGATCGGAATCTCCAAACTCTACAAAATCTAAGTCCCCTCCCGCTTTAATTTTTATCAATGCCAAATCTGTATCTTCATCTACGCCAATTAAATCGGCTTCAATTCTTCGATTATCATCTAGCCTTACTTCTAATTCATCTGCGTCTTCTACTACATGATAATTTGTTACGATATACCCATCTGGTGAAATTATCACTCCTGAACCAGTCGATTGTCTTACTCTACCTCTTCTACCTAAAAGCTTAGACCAAGACCTTGAACCACTGGATGGCCTTGTTGTATTGGTAATATGAACTACAGCCGGCACTGCCGCCCTAGAGGCTTTTATGAAATTGATTCCTTCTGGAACTGTGTAGTCACGGGGTGTTTCATCAATTTTATTGAAAGAAGTAGTGACTGAAGCGCTTAAGTCATCGCTATTACTGGGCCCTATCTGACCATCAGTTAAAACACTCATCCCTATGAGAACGATTAACCCTCCTAGACAGGAAGAAGCCAGCAAAGCCAAGAAGAATTGTTTTTTACTTATCATAGCAGAAGTGTTAACGTTGGAATTCTAACGCTCAAAAAAGCTGTGGTGTTCTAATATATTTAAAATATGGTCTGATTTAACCTGATTTAACAAAAAAATAGGGCTACCATCTCTGGTAGCCCCCTTAATCAACCTCAACAACACTAACCTACTTCACGGTTATCTTCGAAACTATCTTTTTACTTTCATCTTTCGGCACAACTACATTTAGAATGCCATTGTTATAAGTTGCTTCAATTTTTGCTTCTTCTACGCTATCTGGTAATTGAAAAGACTTTTTAAAAGTTCCATACTGCGTTTGAACAGCATAAAAATTCCTGTCTTTATCTTCCTTCACGAATTTCCTCTCGCCACTGATAGTCAGAAGACCATCTCTTAAATCGATACTAATATCCTTTTTATCTAAGCCAGGTACTGCTAATTGAATTTCAAAAGCTTTACTCGACTCGGCTATATCTACACTTGGTGTAAACGAAGCCTCTGTTTGGTCAGTCGACTCATTAAAGAAACGGTCGAAAAACCGATCTATTGTTACCGGGGATGCCCAATCTGAATTTCTACGTACTAAGTTCATGTCTTTATGTTTTAAATTTTTAATTCGTTTCCCCTCTATTATTCAAAACCGTACCATCGCGAAAATTTAGATTTTTACTGCCTTATTGGCATCTTTTTTCTCTGTTTTAATAATTTATGCGTCATATTGACAGTTTCAAGGTTGGAACTTGTCGTATGAGATGATCTAATGATTCTCTATTTTAGCTGACGATAGCAAATCAATGTCTACAAATCGTAAAAACCTTTTAAAGGCCTTAGGACCAGGAATTCTATTTGCCAGTACCTGCATTGGCGTTTCACATTTAGTCCAATCGACCCGAGCCGGAGCCGACTTTGGTTATGGACTAGTTGCTTTTATTGTCCTAGCCTTACTTTTCAAATACCCTTTCTTCGAGTTCGGATCTCGCTATGCGGCCGCAACCAAAAAGAGTTTATTGGAGGGCTACCTTGCCGAAGGAAAATGGGTACTCTGGATTTATTTCTTACTAAGTCTGTTTTCCATGTTTACAGTTACCGCTGCAGTAACATTTGTTACTGCCGGTATGCTAAACAACCTTACTGGACTTACTATTGATCCCACTTATGTTTCAGGAGGCATTTTACTGTTCTGTACCATCGTCTTAGCCATAGGGAGGTATGGTCTTTTAGATGCTATGCTTAAAATAGTAGGCACAGTGCTGCTAGTTTCTACCTTGGTCGCTTTTTTTGCATCCGTGGCTAAGGGAAGAGTTTCTCCCGTAGAAGGTTTTATTCCACCTGAAATTACAGAAAGAGGCAGTTTAATTTTCATCATCGCTTTAATGGGCTGGATGCCTACCGCCGTAGATCTATCTACCTGGAATAGCTTATGGGCTGTAGAAAAAATGAAACAAATTGGTTACACCCCAAAGCTTAAAGCCGTACTCTTCGACTTCAACTTTGGGTATATCGTAACCGCAATCTTGGCCATCTGTTTCTTAACATTAGGTGCTAATGTAATGTACGGAACGGGTATAGAGCTCTCAGGCAATTCCACTACATTTTCTGACCAAGTGGTGACACTTTTTACAAGCGCTTTAGGTGATTGGGCATATCTTATCATCGCTACGGCTGCATTTAGCGCCATGTTTAGTACTACAATTACCGTAGTCGATGGATTTGGGCGTGCGATGGGAGAAACGGTAAGGTTGTTATTTTTCAAAGAAGCCAACCCAAAAAGAACTTATAATGGCATGATATTGACGGTTAGTGCCATTTCGTTTCTGTTTATTTTACTGCTCGCAGCCAACCTAAAAGACCTTGTTGATTTAGCCACAATCATCTCCTTCTTAATTGCACCGGTTATCGCACTTATTAATTATAGGGTAATTACTTCCAAACAAATCGGTGAAGAATTCCGCCCGAGTAAGCGGTTATTATTACTTGCTAAAAGCGGAATTGTGTTCCTTTCGGTCTTCGCAATTGTCTATGTGATCGTTTATTTTTTCATGGGGTAAAAAAATGTCAAAAAAGATATTGGATTAATTGAATACAACTACTAATATTGCACTCCGTTTTGAACGCAAGACGGTCAAAAAAATTGAAAATTCCTCCTTAGCTCAGTTGGTTAGAGCATCTGACTGTTAATCAGAGGGTCCTTGGTTCGAGTCCAAGAGGAGGAGCATCAATCATAAGCCAGTTACGAAAGTGACTGGCTTTTTTTGTGTCGTGCTTTTAACCCAAGCCCTATCAATTCACATAATTCTACATAGAGGTCCATCTGTTTTTAGTAATTTGTCTTTTCGACAAAACACTACCTGACATTCAATGTTCCTATCACTGCTTCTAAGCTTATTCCAGCTAGTTCAGCAAGAACTGCCTATTCCGAAGGTCATTAGCACGCAAGCTGGGCTTTCGAATAATATTGTCTACGACACCTATCAAGACCACGAAGGGTTTATTTGGATCGCTACAGACAATGGACTAAATCGTTTTGACGGATATAACTTCAAGGTTTTCTATCATGACACTGAAGACAGCACCTCTGTCTCAAATAATGTAGTCAGATCTATACTTGAGGATTTAAATGGAAATCTTTGGATAGGAACCCTTGATGGACTCAATCTCTACCACAGAAAAACGGAAACATTCAAACACTTCGATACAACACAAGACATTCCAAACGATAGACTAGACATCCAGCATATGTACTTAGACAACCAAGGCATAATCTGGTTCAACAACCTAAATACCATTGGTTGGTTCGATACGAATACCTTAGCATTTGGATTCATCGACTCAAGCTATTCCGCTTCTACCTTGGCCATAGATGGACGAAATGGCATCTGGATGTCTTCTAATAGTGGGACCCTAGAAAAATTCAGAGTTGATACAAAAAGCATTCATCTCATAAAGAAAAACGACAATACCGATAAAATCCCGCTTCATTGGGGCAGCTATTCGAATTCTCTTTGGATTAAGCATAACTCATTTAGTGACTCCTTTGAGGTTAAGACATCGATACTTCCGAAACTTCCAAATGATGTTTTTGCCAAAGAACTACTGGAGACAGATGAGAATACCTTATGGATTGGTACAGAGATCGGCCTCTTTATTTACTTTAAAGACTCTCAAGAACTCAAAAGTATCGACTTAGGCAATTCTTCCACGCTATCCTCGGCTATAAGAAGTATTGATAGCGATAGAAACGGAGGTGTCTGGGTTGGAACACTAAGTGGCCTATTTCATTTTGATTCATTCCAAAAACCATTTGAACACATTGATATCGTCAATGCCAGCAGCGATGTAGTGATGGGGATTGAAAGTTCATCACAAACCATCTATGCAAATGCACTCGGCCTAGGACTTTATACCTATGACCTAAAGTCTGGTCAAGTCAAAAAAAAGCAGTTCTCTCAAAAGGCTCCGGAAGGGTTCAATTTCATCTGGAACATCGAAACAGTACCAGAATCGGATTTTCCCTTATGGTTGGCCACAGATGCTGGACTCCTTTTGTACAATCCCAAAAATGGAAACTGGAAGGATGTTAAACTCCCGCGCTCGATTGGAAAAACCAACCCATCCTTCTCAATTTTAAAAACTGACAATGGGTACAACTGGGTGAGTTCCAAGGAGGGAGTTCATCAGGTATCTAAAAGAGATGGGAGAATAATTAAGAGCAAACCACTCCAAGAGCTCACCAAAGCGTCCCTCATTCAAGACCAATCTCTTATCGGAGATCAACTGTACATAGCGACTGAGGGAGTAGGCATATTAATTTATGACATCAAATCAGAAAGTGTACAATTCCTTTCAACCGTAGTTCCGGCATCTAAGATCATATCTTCTACGCCTATATGGGAGTTGTTTAAAGACAATAAAACCCTCTGGATCGGCACCAATAGAGGGCTCTTTAGTCTCAATACAGAATCGAATGATTTCAAACAAGTGACCACAGTTCCCAGCTTAGAGAATCGGGTGATTTTCAGTATTGACCAAGATCAAAACGGAACACTTTGGATGGGTACGGAAAAAGGCTTGGCTTCTTTCAATCCACAAAACAAGAAAACACGATTTTACAATGAGAATGATGGTTTGAAAAACATAGAATTCAACAGGAAGTCAGTTAGACAAACCTCGGAAGGCCAATTACTATTCGGAGGGGTAAACGGTATAACTGCTTTTTATCCAGATCAAATTCAGCAAAACACTATTGTCCCTTCCCTTCACATCACTGACATAGAGGTCATCACGAGTGACTCAACTTTTAGTCCAACCCTCGAAGAAACAGATAAACTCACACTACCCTGGCATCAGAATACGGTTCAAGTCAGCTATGTAGCGCTTAACTATACCAACTCCTCCCAAAATCAATACCGTCATCAACTTGTCGGTCATGATCCTGATTGGGTTGAAAATAAAGGGACGCGTCAAGCGCGTTATGTAAAATTACCTCCTGGCGACTACACATTTGAAGTAATGGGGTCTAACAATGATGGCCTTTGGAACCCAGAAGCGAAATCTATCATCATTGAAATACTCCCTCCCTTTTGGCAAACATGGTGGTTCAGATCAGTTGTAGTTATCACGGTTCTACTAATCTTATGGGGCCTCTACCGATATCGAGTTAAAAAGCTATTGGAAGTTGAGAGAATGCGGCTGAGAATTGCTGGAGATTTACATGATGAAGTAGGGAGTGGATTAAGTGGCATTGCATTAACTGGTGACCTCCTACAAAGACAACTCAAGAATGGAAGGGCTAGGCCCGAACTAGTTGAAAGGATAACCAAAAATGCTAGAAACCTTGCCTCATCACTTGATTCTATTGTCTGGTTGATTGATCCCAATAAAGAAAGCCTAGGAGATTTGCTAATGAAAACCCATGCCGTTGGGACAGAACTTCTAAATCAGTCGAAGTTCGAGATGAGTGATCAGCTCAACGAAACTGACAGATTGAAATCATTAAGTGCAGATCAGAAGCGACACCTATTTTTATTTATGAAAGAAGGCTTCAATAACATTGCAAAACATGCAGAAGCTGAGTGTGCATCGTTGACTGTTCGATTGAAAAATAATGAGTTGACAATAATTCTTAAAGACAATGGCATTGGCTTCGACATAAAAGAAAAAGAGAAGGGTCATGGGCTAGGAAGCCTTTCCAATAGGGCTGGTTTGCTCAATGCTCAGTTAACATTGAATTCTAGTGCCGAAAAAGGCACAGCAATAAGTCTAAAAATGAAATTACCGTAATTGCGGTATAGCGCATTCCTTAATTAACCTGTTTATTGGACTATGCTTGAAACTGATATAAAAACCGTTTGGATCGTTGAAGATGACCTCGTTTTTAGAGAATCACTTATCGATCTAATCAACGACGAAGCTTCATTGAATCTTGCGCTAGTGGCTGGATCCATTGAAGAAGCGTTCGAAGGGTTTGATCATTCTTTGGCACCAGATGTTATCTTAGAAGACATTGGACTGCCCGGTATGTCGGGTATTGAAGCCATAGCACACTACAAAGAAAAGTATCCTTCAGTAGCCATTATCATGTTAACCATTTTCGATGATGACGAACGCGTATTTGAGGCAATAAAGTCTGGAGCAGATGGCTATTTAATGAAAAGGACTCCTGGCGATCAAATCCTAATGGGCATTCAGGATGTACTACAAGGCGGTGCCCCAATATCTCCGGCAATCGCAAAAAAAGTAATGCGAATGCTGGCCAATGGGCAAACACAATCCAAAAGTAAAGACTCAATTCTTACAAAAAGAGAAATCACGATTCTTGAGCATTTGGTAAAGGGACAAACCATAGATCAAATAGGTGAGACTCTATTCATCAGTCGACATACCGTCGACACTCATACCAAAAACATCTACCGAAAACTTCAGGTGCACAACCGCAGTACTTTGACAGCAAAAGCTATTAAAGAAGGGCTTATTTGATCTCTATTCAGCTTTTTCAGTAAAAATACCCCAAACACGGTATGGCTTATATGCCATGCATCTCCTCATATTTGGGTTATCTGAAAACACATTAATTGAATCAAAACAAACCTTATTGGGATGAAGCAAATTACTAAGAAGTCTTTCCTATTTTTATTCTTCTGCCTAGCTATCGTGGCCTGTGGTGATGATGAAGAACCGAATACTGCACCATCTATCAGTGCACAGTCATTCAATGCCTCTGAAGGAATCACTGATGGCGACGTAATTGGTATAGTAACCGCCTCTGATGAACAGGGAGATGCCCTCACTTTTAGCATCAGTTCTAACGACAATAACCTATTTACCATTACCGCAGGCGACGCTACCACAACTGGTGGACAGCTAGGCTTAAACACAGGTCAGAATTTAGATTTTGAAACCGCTACAACACATAGCATTGTGGTAAGCGTGAGTGACGGCCAGCTCACAACTACAGCGACAATAACTATCAACGTAATCGACGTAGATGAAAATACCATGCCTACCATAGCAGCCCAGACTTTTACGGCTGCAGAAGACATCAGCGATACAGCACCAATTGGCACGGTTGCGGCTGCAGATGCTGAAGGGGATGCCTTGACTTTTAGCATTACCGGAAACTCAGACGACTTATTCGAAATTACAACAGCTGGCGAAATCAGTTTAGCAGCTGGCGCGAACTTAGATTTTGAAACGACTACATCTCACGATATCACCGTAACCGTTTCAGATGGTAGCCTCACTGCTTCGGCAACGATCACTATCAATGTAACAGATGTAGCAGAAAACACGGCGCCTGCCATTGCCAATCAGACATTTACCGTTGCGGAGGATATCGACCCTAATACAACCATTGGTACAATAACGGCTACGGATGCTGAAGGCGATAATATCTCCTTTAGTATAACTGCAAATGATAATGGCCTATTCCGACTCATTGATGGCGGTGATCTTCGCTTAGCGACAAACCAATCCCTTGATTTTGAAACGGCAACCAGTCATAGCATTACCGTGGAAGCAACGGATGGTGGACTAAGCAACACCGCGACTATCACCATAGAAGTAACGGACGTTGACGAATCTAACCCTGCTGCTAGTTACACCGTTTCGACTCTTGCTGGTGGCACACAAGGCTTCCTGGATGGGCAAGGTGAATCGGCTCAATTTAATAGCCCGAATGGCGTAGCAGTAGATGCTGATGGTAACGTATATGTAGCAGATTCTGGCAATAAGCGGATTCGTAAAATTGATACCAATGGAAACGTAACGACCATAGCAGGCACGGGTGCTGAAGGGAATAATGATGGTGCCGGTTCGCAAGCAACATTTACTTTTCCAGATAGGCTTGATGTAGATAATGGAACCGTTTATGTCTCGGATACCGAAACTATACGAGTGATTGATAATAGCTTGAATGTGACTACACTTACTGGTAAAATTAGTACCAGAGACGATCCAACAGTATATAGGGATGGTGCTTTAAACGTCGCTCGTTTTAGCAACATTAAAGGCATAACTCGAGACAACGCGGGAAATATCTTTGTGGCCGATGAAGGCAACCATAGAATTCGTAAAATCGATACTAATGGAAACGTAACCACCTTCGCCGGTGGTGGACAAGGAAATGCGGACGGAAACGGTACTTCTGCAAGGTTCAGAAACCCTAAAGGTGTGGCCGTAGACGCCAATGGAAATGTATTTGTAGTGGATAGCAGCAATGACAGAATCAGAAGAATTGACCCATCAGGCAACGTAACAACATTTGCGGGCACAAGAGAAAACTTTGCTGATGGACAGGGAACTGATGCAGCTTTTAACACGCCAACAGGTATTGCCATCGACTCAGAAGGCAACCTCTATATCACAGATACGAATAATGTAGCCATTAGGAAAATTGATCCTGACGGTAATGTTATCACTATCGCGGGAGCTCGTGGTGCTGGTGTTGGAGATGTAGACGGCACTGGGGATGTAGCTCAGTTCGACCTTGCAACTGGAATCGCAGTGGATGCCAACGGAAACATTTATGTAGCTGATCCTCGAAATCATAAGATCAGAAAGATCGTTTTTAACCAATAACATTTATACAATCGCAAAGTGAAAAAGGAGGCCAGTAATAACTAGCCTCCTTTTTTATTAATACTAAAAATCATTACCTATCTCAATTAGGATTGAGCGTGAAATACTCTCGAGGGGAAGTTCCCATTATCTTTTTGAATGACTTGTTGAAAGTTGTTTTGGAATTGAAGCCAGCTTCTTGCGCTAAACCAAAAAATGTCAAGGTTTTAGCTTTATCAGTGCTAGCCAATTTGATAAACTCTTTAATACGGAAGTAATTCACATACTCGAAAAAGTTCATGCCTATCTGCTCATTGAGTAGGCGCGCTACATCTGGGCTATTGACTCCAAGCATTTCTGCCAAATCCGCTTTCATCAGGTTTCGGTTGAGATATGGCTTTTTCTCGGTCATTACTTGATCTAGTTTCGCTTTTAAAACCTCTAGCTCCTTAAGTGTAAGTTTAGACTGAACATATTTCTTAGAGGCTACAAAATGGGCCATCTTAAAAATCGATGGCTCTTTTATGTTGTAATAAGAAATAAACAAAATAACGTATGCAATACTCAGCCATATAAAGGGTCTAACATCTCGCTCTAACCAACTTTGCCCAAAAACTCCAATTAAATAAACCGCAAGCCAGACAAGAAGACAAAAGCCAATAGATATTAGGAAGTTCTTCAGAAAACGTGACTTTACAGAGAAACTTAACTCGTCTAGCGAAGCATTGATAAACGTTCGATAGGCGTTGAAACTAAGCACCCAGTAAACACTATTTACTATTAAACCAGCACCCATGAAGATAACAACCGCCCAATACAATTGTCCGCTTTGAATTCTTTCTTGGATAAGAGCCGGAGAAGAAAACATATAGTAAACCGAAAGAACCACTGCATAACAGAGACCTGGTAAATAGTGAATCAAATCCTTTTTAGTAAACCGTTGCGCGGTTAACGAAGATCTAGTGAACAGGAATACTGTCGGCCCGAAAAGAAACGTGGCATACTCTGATAAAGCAATCAGTCGGTACGTACCCCCAAACAAACCAAGCGCGTAAAGTACCCTCCCAGACAAACCTATAAATAGCACCACCAAAAGTACTACCAGGTAGGGATTGATGTTTTTGCGAGCTTTTGTGGAGAACGCGTAAATACCTAGCAAAAAAATGCACTGCAAAAAACCGAAATACACCAATTGGTTTAAAATGATTTCCATACCGTCGATTAAATTAACGTAAAGAAGCCTACTTAAGGGCAAACTGATTTACATGTTTCACTCCTACATGTGACATGCTTTGATTTTTAATACGAAACTGCTCAAAAGCTGCTTGACTCTCCCACTCGGTAATCGTAAGATAATCAGGGTCGTAGTTGTAGCCGAAGGGAGAAGTTCCATCAGTTAGTTCAAGTACCATTTTACCTCCTGAGGCTTTCGCCACCTTTATCCACTGATCGTTGAACTTTTCGAATAAGTCAGTATTCTCGGCCCAATATGCTGTTAAGACGTTAAACTTTTCGGGGTTAACACTTATAGTTTGGTCTTCTTTTATCTTCCAGTAGGTTAAATTGAAAGTACTCCAGATTTCCCTCCTCATTTCATGAAAATCAGGAACCTCATTTGTAATCTCGGTCGTAAAATCTACTCGCTTCTCATAGTCTCCCCATTTACCAACTATGATGGTTTTTGGCCAGTAATTTCCTTGAAAAGGTGCTTGATCTACCTGAAATCCTTTTTGTGGTACATATCCATAGGTTTGCGCAACACTTACTGCCGAGCCAAAATACTTTTTGAGAATTTCACCCGATTCGGGTACCGTATTAAACATAATAAGATCAAAAGCATCCCCTTTTTTAAGCTCATAAGTCCTCGTCTGCCCGTTTACTTGTTCTGAAATAGTGAGCATCAGGAAGGTCAATAAAAAATAATTTCTCATAACTTTTTTTTGACAATCATACGCGATTGAGATAGCAGGGTAAAACAAATTGAGACTGAAGAGGTACGCGTACAGTATGCGTACTTCATGAGGTATAAATCGGCTAACGTTCAGTTAAGATTCTTTAGAAAAAACTGTCACCACCTTTTTTCAATCTCGCCTATAATTTATCAATCCAATATTTCGTTACTTTGTTGCCATGAGAAAATCAATTCTCTTCTTCATGTTCATCGCCCTAATAGGCTCTTTCGCTACTGCACAAACTAAAAAGCAGAAGAAAAAGAAGTCAAAAGAGGAAACTGAAAAGCCGAACATTCGATTTGAAAAAGGCATTGTGGATACTATTCCTGATGCTGAACTGAAGAAAAAAAGGAATTTTTATTTCGGAGAGAGAACGCGCAAAGCCTTTACCAGAATAGATGGCCAAACGAATACAACTTTCGAAATATTCAATGTCCTGCGCGAGCCAGCTAAAGTGGACAGCTACGTGCGTAAAATTTACTACCACGATGCTAAAAAAGGTCAGATTATAACCAAAGAAGGACGTGGCCAAACGCTCAACAGGCTATTGCATGGCCCTTACAAAAAGACAGTAGATGATATAGTTGTCGCTGAAGGTATGTACTTCTATGGCGCCAAGCATGGCACTTGGCTCTATCAAAAAAGAGACTCTTCTCTTTATGCTAAAGAGCACTTTCACAAGGGCTGGTTCAAAGATTCTAAAATCACATACTACGACGAAGACCGCAAAACGAAAATAAAAGAAGTTATTCCTTACCAATATGGTAAAAAAGAGGGTGAATATTATCTGTTTTTTGAAAGCGGCAATGTCGCAGTAAGAGGAAATTATGTATTCGATAAGAAGGTGGGTTTATGGGATGAATTTCATAATCTACCCGGAGTTGTCAGATACAAAAAGCAGATCCAATACCCTGAACAGTTCTACCTAAAGAACGTCAAGCCCTATGTTAAAATAGAATGGAATAGAAATTCCACAGTCGTTTATAGATCTGATGACCAGAATCAATAGAAGGCGTCTTTAATGTGAAATACTTCCTGTTCTGAACCTTTTTTAAATATACTCACCACATCAAATCGAATATCTGAAGGCCAGTTTATTGCTTCAATATAAGCTTCGGCACCCCTACCAATTGATTCCTTTTGAGCTTCGGAAACAAAAGACTCAGGTGCTCCAAATGATCTGGAAGCGCGTGTTTTCACCTCTACAAAAATGAGCAACCCTTCCCCTTTACAAATTATGTCTATTTCCGACCGCTTAAACCGATAATTCCGAACTATAATTTCGTAGCCAAGATTTATTAAAAAATCGCAGGCAATATCCTCTCCCTTTTTACCAAACGTTTGCATTGATATGAAACTGACCTTCGTTAATTTAGGCATTATAATCAGCTAAATTCACCCCCAAATCAAACTATATCCAATGTTTCCCTCAACCAATCCTACCAAAACCGCCAGTTGGCAAAAACTAGTCGATCATTTTAAAACCATGGAAAATGTCCAAATGAAAGACCTCTTTCAAAATGATCAGGATAGATTTAATAAATTCTCCCTTCAATTCAACGATATTTTAGTCGATTACTCCAAGAACATTATCACATCGGAAACGGTAAACTTGCTTATTGAGCTTGCCAAAGAATGCAAGCTTGATACGGCAATTGAGTCGATGTTTAGTGGAAAAGAAATTAACCAAACTGAGGGCAGAGCTGTATTGCACACCGCATTGAGGAATCGTTCTGGTAAGCCCGTAATGGAATCAGGGGAAGACGTGATGCCGCAAGTCAATGCTGCATTGGCGAAAATGAAGATTTTTGCCGACAAAATTACCGGTGGGCAATGGATGGGGTATACAGGTAAACCCATCAAATCTATCGTCAACATTGGTATTGGAGGGTCTGATTTGGGTCCAGTAATGGTCGTTGAGGCACTAAAGCCTTATGCAACTCATGGCATTACTTCATATTTCGTTTCCAACGTTGATGGAAGCCATATTGCAGAAATATTGAAGCAGGTTAATGCTGAGGAAACGCTATTTATGGTCGCATCCAAAACATTCACCACACAAGAAACGATGACCAATGCGCATTCTGCGCGCGAATGGTTCTTATCTCAGGGAGCAAATGAAGTTGATATTGCAAAGCATTTTGTAGCCCTTTCTACGAATGGCGACGCGGTTAAGGCTTTCGGAATAGATGAAAATAACATGTTCGAATTTTGGGACTGGGTTGGCGGACGTTATTCCCTTTGGTCTTCCATCGGGCTATCAATTGCCTGCACCATTGGTTTCGACAATTTTGAAGAACTTTTAGTTGGCGCCTACGAAATTGATGAACACTTTCAATCTGCCTCAATGGAAGAAAACCTTCCAGTGCTTCTAGCACTGATTGGTATTTGGTATGGCAACTTTTTTGGAAGTGAATCTGAAGCCATTTTACCTTATGATCAATACATGCATCGATTTGCCGCCTACTTTCAACAAGGAAATATGGAAAGCAACGGAAAGTTTGTTGATCGAAATGGAGAGCAGGTGGATTATCAAACAGGGCCTGTTGTTTGGGGAGAACCAGGCACAAATGGACAACATGCCTTTTACCAGCTGATCCACCAGGGCACGAAACTTATTCCTTGTGATTTTATGGCACCCGCGATTAGTCACAATAAGATTGGGGATCATCATGAGAAGCTAATGTCGAACTTCTTTGCTCAGACAGAGGCACTGATGATGGGTAAGACAAGAGCGGAAGTAGAGGAAGAGCTCAAAGCACAAGGTAAAACGGCAGCAGAAATTGAAGCGATTGCGCCTTTCAAAGTATTCGAAGGCAACCGACCAACCAATAGCATACTTTTCAAAAAACTAACACCTAAAGTGCTGGGTAATCTGGTAGCGATGTATGAGCATAAAATCTTTGTTCAAGGTGTTATTTGGAATATCTTTAGCTTCGATCAGTGGGGAGTTGAATTAGGAAAAGTATTGGCAAAAAAGATACTTCCAAAACTCAACAACAATGAGCCAATTTCTCAACACGATGGCTCGACTAACGGACTGATCAATGCTTACAAAGCAATGCGCGACTAATGAATAATAAGAACTACCTATATCCATTAAAATTCGACACCATCTTTAAGGAAAAAATTTGGGGTGGTACCAAAATCAAAGACATTCTTAAAAAAGATTTTGCCCCACTGACTAATTGTGGCGAAACATGGGAAATTTCTGGAGTTCCTGGCAATCTGTCGGAGGTGTCGGAAGGTAATTTAAAAGGAAAAACACTTCCCGAACTTATCGGTACTTACAAGGAAGAACTTGTTGGTTCTAAAGTTTTCGAACAATACGGGAATGAGTTTCCATTGCTCGTTAAATTCATAGATGCAGCACAAGACTTATCGATTCAAGTTCACCCAGATGATAAGCTAGCGAAAGAACGACATAATTCTCTTGGTAAGTCAGAGATGTGGTATGTATTTCAAGCAGATGAAAATGCGAAACTCATTAGTGGATTTAATAAAAACACAAACAAAGAAGAATACCTCGAACACCTAAATAGTGGTAAACTCACCGATCTATTGAATCAAGAAGAAGTAGAAGCTGGAGACTGTTTCTATCTTCCAGCAGGAAGGGTTCATACCATAGGTAAAGGCTTACTTTTAGCAGAAATTCAGCAATCTTCCGATGTCACTTATCGTATCTATGATTTTGATCGCACCGATGATGAAGGAAATAAGCGAGAACTTCATACAGAAGAAGCACTCGATGCACTAGACTACAAACATTATTCTGATTATAAAACGCCATATCATCGCAGCGTAAACGAGATTGTGCCGTTGGTAAAATCTCAATACTTTCAAACTAACCTATTAGACTTTTCTACAGGAATAATTCGGGAGCATTATGAAACAGATTCCTTCGTCATCTATACATGTGTTGAAGGGGAAGCGGAAATTACTACTCAAGGGCATAATACAAAAATATGTATGGGAAATGCAGTTTTAGTACCAAGAAAGTTCCCCGAAGTTCATATTCGTACCAATTCTGGTTTTAAAATGTTGGAAACTTTCATGCCATAGTCTATTTTTGAACTATGGCTGGAAAGAAGAATATGAAGAGCTTCTCCGCCACGTTCTTAAATACCAAGGATAACAACGTGGTTAGAAAAGAGTTTCTAGCGCGAAATCACACTTCTGCCCTACGCAAAGCAAACAGACAGATAACGAAGTACGTTCGTGTATTGTCTGTAGAGCGTGTAGGAGAACAGGAGAAACTAGCCTAACTTAGCGTGTGTATGTGGCTGTGAACGCGTAAGACATGAGTATTCATATTAATAAGACAGTTGAAGTAATAGACCTAGGTACTGATGATTACAAGTGTGTGTGGGATTATCAGGAAACGGTGTTTAAAAAAACGGTTGATCAAAAGATCTTAAACCGCAAGATTGAACGCCCCGAAGATCGAATTACAACAAACAACTATCTTATTTTTTGTCAACACCCTCATGTTTATACTCTTGGGAAAAGTGGATCTATTAACAATTTGCTCCTTGATGATCAAGGACTGAAAGATCACTATGCTCAATTTTATCGGATTAATAGAGGCGGTGATATCACTTATCACGGTCCAGGTCAGCTTGTTGCCTATCCAATCTTAGATCTCGACCATTTTTTCAACGACATTCATAAATATTTAAGACTCTTAGAAGAAGCGATTATCCTTACATTAAAGGACTTTGGAGTCTCTGCTGGCCGAATTGAGGGCCTCACCGGCGTTTGGATCGACTTCGAAGAAGGTGCAGCCGAACCTAGAAAAATTTGCGCAATGGGCGTAAAGTCAAGCCGATGGGTTACCATGCACGGCCTCGCCCTAAACGTCAATACCGACCTTTCCTATTTCGGTCATATTGTTCCATGTGGCATAGACGACAAAGCAGTGACATCGATGAACAAAGAGCTTGGTCATCACGTAAATATGTCAGAAGTTCAAACAAAGCTTACACATCACTTGTCTCAAGTCTTTGGCATGAATATAAAACCGCATGAAGTCTAAAAAGCTCTACTCTTATATTATCCCAATTGTTATAGTTATTGGAGTGGTCAGTTTACTTGGGCTAAAAGACAATGTTTATAGCGGCTCGAATTCGGTTTCCTTTAATATCCCAATGCATGAGAAACACAGGGGTGTTTGTTGGGTGGGTAGCTCAACAGTAGTTGACGCTGCTACAATGAAAATTCTTGCTGATAAACATGTGAACTGGATTTCACAAACACCTTTCGGGTGGCAAAGCGGACACGACAACCCTTCCATAGGCAATAATAGAAGAATGGGAGATGACAGTCGTGTTTGGTGGGGTGAAAGAGATGCTGGATTAAAAACCACAACTAAACTTGCGAAGTCTTACGGAATCAGCACAATCTTAAAGCCTCACATTTGGTTGAGAGATAAAGAAGGAAAATGGCGAGGAGAAATATCTATGAAATCGGAAGAAGATTGGCAAAAGTGGTTCGCCGATTATGAGGAATTCATTTTACACTATGCTGAAGTGGCCGAAGAAGCTAATATGGAGATGTTGTGTATCGGTACAGAATTACACAAAACATGTATAGAAAGAGAACAAGACTGGCGATCATTAATTAAGAAAATTAGAGCTGTGTACTCGGGAAAACTCACTTATGCAGCAAATTTCTCAATGGAATTTGAAGAAATTACTTTTTGGGATGAACTAGACTATATCGGAGTACAAGCCTACTTCCCACTAACGGTCAAAGAGAATCCTTCGCTCGAAGAAGTTAGAGCTGGCTGGCAGCCTCACCTAGAAAAGCTAAAAGCGTTTTCCGATAAATTCGAAAAACCTATACTATTTACCGAAGCAGGATACAAAAGCACGCTTAATTCAGGAATAGAGCCATGGGAATGGCCACAAAGATTGAGCAAAGAAGAAAGAGAAAGTATCTATTCAGAAGATACCCAAGCAACCCTTTATGAAGCTATGTTTAGAGAAGTTTTTGATCAGCCATTTATTGCCGGCATCCATTTATGGAAATGGTACCCTAATTATAGCAAACCAAAAGACGACAATTCAGATAGAAGAAGGTTCTATGACATAGACTTCACGCCACAAGGTAAAAAAGCAGAACAAGTTATGATTGACTGGTATTCTAAGTTCAGTCAATAAGCATTCTCCCTTAGTATTCCATGAAAAAAGACATCCATATTCCAGAAGTAACAGGCATAAAACTGTGCATTGCTAAAAGCATTTCACCACTAGGTGAAAGCGAATGGCACGTCTATATGATCAACCGTAATTTGGTTGAGCTCACTAATGTGATGATTGTTTCAAAAGGTTATGAGAACTTAGAAAAAGATGCAAAGAAAACTTCCACACTAAGACATTTAGTCGGGACAGTGGAACAACAAAGCTTCGCTAAAATAGAACCGATCAACCCTGAGGTTTTCTCTTTTTATAATGAATTCTGGGTAAGCTATTTCATTGTTAATGAGATGTTTGATAAAAAATTTATTATCGCGCCATTCAAAGAGTTCGAACTGGAAGAAATAGAGGAATTAGAACTGCCGGGCAAAAGCGCTACTTGATATCATGTATATTTTATTGTATATTTTACAATAAACACATGGTAAATTTATATAATATACTCTTCCTAGATATAGAAACAGTATCCGTTGAGGCCCGTTTCAAAGACTTATCAGATCGCTACAAAATGCAATGGGCAAAGAAAGCCGATCGTTTAAAAAGTACTGAAGATCAGACCATTGAGTCGCTTTACAACCGCGCTGGCATTTACGCAGAATTTGGAAAAGTAGTGAGTATTGCGGTAGGTTATTTTGTCAATAATAGCGGTCCACATCTCCGCGTAAAGTCCATTGCAAACCACAACGAAAAAGAATTGTTAACAGAATTTGTCGACCTCATTAATATGCATTTTAACAAAAGTGACCTTAAACTATGTGCTCATAATGGAAAAGAATTCGATTTTCCTTACCTAGCAAGAAGGCTAGTTATCAATTCCTTAAAAATTCCTGATGTACTGAATACCAGTGGCAAAAAACCATGGGAAGTAAAACACTACGACACCATGGAAATGTGGAAGTTCGGCGATTATAAAAACTTTACATCCCTCGATTTATTGGCCACACTTTTCAATATTGACAGTAGCAAAGATGACATCGACGGAAGCCAAGTTAACGGGGTCTATCACCAAACAAAAGATCTGGAAAGAATCAGCAATTATTGTAAAAATGACGTAGTAGTACTGGCACAAGTCTTTCTAAGACTCAACCAAATGCCCGCCTTGTCTCAAGATAAAATCGCACTACTTTAAAGTAACTCGACATAGATGCTTTACTCATTTTTCTTCCTAATTTTAAAACATACGATACCAACCTATTAATGGGCCGAAAACGAAAATCAAAACCTCCTCAAAAAGCCTCAAAAGGAAATTCTAAAAAAATTGAGCCAGTCATTATCAACTTCCTGTCGCAGAATGCTGGACGTGGCTATCAGATCAAGCAAATCTTAAAATCCATTGGTGTAAGAGATTCAAAGTCGAAAGCACTGGTAACTGAAGCAATCTTCAGGCTTGAAGATAAAGGCGTTATAAAAAAACTTAGAAATGGTGCCTTTACCATGGAAGTAGATTTAACCACACTCGTTGCCACAATCGACAGCGTTAATGCTAGGTTTGCTTATGCCGTATTAGATGGCCCTGAAGAAACCACCGATGTATGGATTTCTGTGAATGACCTAAACGGTGCTTTGGATGACGACAAGGTGAAGATTATCATTAAACCAGGTAAACACGGCAAACATAGAGAAGGAAAGGTTGTAGAAATTCTAGAAAGAAATAGAGGAGAATTCGTTGGTAAACTGGAAATGTCTACCAGATATGGCTTCGTTGTTCCCGATTTCAAAAAAATGTTCCATGACATCTATGTTCGCTACGAAGATCTTAATGGAGCCAAACACAATGATAAAGTCATTGTAAAAATTACGCAGTGGCCCGACCGCAATAAGAAGCCAGAAGGCATTATCACCAGAGTACTGGGTAAAGCAGGTGAGCACAATGCCGAAATTCACTCCATAATTGCTGAATTTGGTTTGCCGCTTGAATTCCCCGAAGGGCTTGAGGCGGAAGCAGAAACTATTTCTGATAAAATAACCGCCAAGGAAATTGCCAAAAGAAAAGATTTTAGAAAAGTACCAACCTTCACCATAGATCCGGTAGATGCCAAAGATTTTGACGATGCACTTTCGATCAAAAGCTTAGCCAATGGAAACACAGAAGTTGGCGTTCATATAGCTGATGTAACCCATTATGTACAACTGGAAACTGCTTTAGAAAAAGAAGCTGTTGAACGCGCCACATCAGTTTACCTTGTGGATAGAACAATTCCCATGTTACCAGAAAGGCTATCGAATGGCCTTTGCTCATTAAGACCAGAAGAAGAAAAGTTGACTTTTTCAGCTGTTTTTGAACTCGACGATGAAGGTGAGATTAAGAAAGAGTGGTTCGGTAGAACAATCATCTATTCAGACCGTCGCTTTGCCTACGAAGATGCGCAGGAACGCTTGGAAAACCAGGAGGGTGATTATTTTGAAGAAATAACGGCGCTTGATGTGCTAGCGAAAAAGCTCAGGGGCAAAAGATTTAACAATGGTGCCGTAAATTTTGAAACGGTCGAAGTCAAATTCAAACTTGACGAAAAGGGCATTCCATTGGGAGTAATCCCAAAAGAAAGAAAAGACGCCCATATGCTCATAGAGGAATTCATGCTATTGGCTAATAAGCGTGTGGCAGAGTTTATCTATAACAAGTATAAACAAGCAAATCCACTCACGTTTGTTTACAGATCTCACGATAATCCAGACCCGGAAAAACTAGAGACCTTCTCAAATTTTGCTCGAAGATTCGGGCATCAAATGGATTTTGAGAAAAAAGGAGTTTCAAAATCGCTCAATGGCCTTATTACAAACATAGAAGGCACTCCAGAGCAAAATGTACTTCAGCAACTAGCCATTCGTACCATGGCAAAAGCCAAGTACACCACAGAACCTAAAGGACATTTCGGATTAGCATTTCCACATTATACACATTTCACTTCTCCAATTCGGCGATACCCTGACATGATGGTTCATAGGCTATTACAACACTATCTCGACGGTGGAAAATCGACCGATAAAGTAACCTATGAAGAATTATGTGTTCATGCTTCCAGTAGAGAAAAAAGGGCTGCCGACGCCGAGAGAGCCTCTATCAAGTACAAACAAGTACAGTTCATGTCGATTGTTGAGCAAAAAGCATTCGATGGTATCGTTAGTGGAGTAACCGAGTGGGGCGTCTATGTAGAAATTACTGAAACCAAATGTGAAGGTATGGTCCGTATTTCGGATATGGACGATGATTTCTATGAATATGATGAACAAAACTACCGGATAATTGGTAGAAGAAACAAGCGAATGATCAGCCTCGGAGATGAAGTGCTCGTAAGAGTAAAAGCAACTGATATCGACAGGCGAACGATTGATCTAATTTTTACAGAAGAAGATGAATAACAAACTTCAAGAACTCCTTCACGATATAAGCGAACAGCTCGATAAAATCGAATATGGAGCTGAACCCAAAGAACTATACGACCCTATCAAATACATTATGTCTTTGGGCGGGAAACGACTCAGGCCAATATTAGTACTGCTCGCCTATAGATTGTTTAAGGATGATCATAAATCAATACTTAACCAAGCATTAGCAGTAGAGGTATTCCACAACTTTACTTTGGTACATGACGATATTATGGATAACGCACCCCTGAGAAGAGGTAAACCAACCGTTCATGAGAAGTGGAACGAAAGTACAGCTATACTTTCTGGTGATGTAATGATGGTTCAAGCCTATGATCTACTGCTTGATACGAAGGATAACTTAGCAGAAATTATTAAAGATTTCAACGCATGTGCCGCAGGAGTCTGCGAAGGGCAGCAACTCGACATGAATTTTGAGGAACTACCAACT
Source organism: Roseivirga sp. (assembly GCF_049099775.1). GTDB lineage: Bacteria > Bacteroidota > Bacteroidia > Cytophagales > Cyclobacteriaceae > Roseivirga. Next base: position 163,355 of record NZ_JAGDZM010000009.1, read on the forward strand.
GTCGAAGAAGCAGAATACCTAAATATGATTAGGCTAAAAACAGCCGTTCTTTTAGGTTTTAGTTTGAAACTTGGCGCTATGCTAGCCGGTGCTCGCACAGAAGAAGCTGAAGCGCTTTACAAGTTTGGAGTAGACATTGGAATAGGTTTTCAGTTGAAAGATGACTTGCTAGATGTATATGCCGATCAAGAAAAATTTGGAAAGCAAGTAGGCGGAGATATCATTTCCAACAAGAAAACTTTCCTATTATTAAAAGCACTAGAACTTGCCGATCGTAACCAATTAGAGCGTTTAGAAAAGTGGATTTCATTGGCAGACTTTGACCCTAAAGAAAAAGTAGAAGCGGTTAAAGAAGTATATGCTGAGATCGGAATTAGAGCGTTAACACTAAGTAAAATGAAGGAGTACTTTCAAGAAGGATTTAAGGCATTAGCAAAAATTGATGCCCCCGAAGAAAAGAAGGAAACACTCATTGATTTCACTAACTATTTGATCAACCGAGACAGATAAATGGAAGTAACTTATGGAATGATGATCGCCATTGGAGCGATAACCTATTTTGCTTGGCAGCGTCCAGAAATACATCAGAAAATGATGTTAAACACTTACGCTACATTCCATGAGCGTCAATTAGAACGACTTATCACTTCTGGGTTCGTCCATAACAACGGGATTCATTTATTCATGAATCTTTTCACCCTATATTTCTTTGGCGGTGCCATCGAAGAAATATTCAACACCTATTTCGGATCAACTGGTAGTTTTTTATACGTTTTACTTTTCCTAAGTGCAGTAGCCATTGCCAACCTACCAACGCTTTATAAGCAAAAAGACAATCCAAATTACAACTCGTTAGGTGCCTCAGGTGGAGTTTCAGCACTCGTCCTAGCATTCATCCTTTTCGACCCACTGCAAGAGCTTTGCCTCTACGGACTACTTTGTTTACCGGGCTATATTTTAGGAGCACTTTTTATCGCCTATTCCATCATTATGGGAAAACGCGGAGGCGATAATATCAACCATGATGCGCACCTTTTTGGTGCATTGTACGGTGTAGTTTTTGTACTTATACTGAAGCCTTCCACCCTCGAAGCCTTCATCAATACGATGTTTTAAATCAACGCACTTCTTGATTAAGCATTAGCTCGGCCAAATGAGCCAAAGGTCTATGATTTCCTCTGGCTACAAGCCATGGCGCGGATGGCGAGTATTTATTGAAACACAAAAAACCATTGTTTCCAACAGGGTTTTCTAATATCTAGTCTAAAGGCTTATGCCTTTGCTATTTCCTCCGTTTCAAAAGGAATTATTTTTTATCACTTAATCAGTCCTAAAGGAACCTACAATTAGAATTGGACTATAATTATTATCCCTCATAATCTCATCTATGGAGTTGACCAAATTTCTGTTAAAGGCATTGTTAACTTCTTCGTTCTTTAGGTAGCCCTTAAAAGAGTTAATCATATCATAGTCGATTATTGAGGCGTATAAATCATCTCCAATTGGTCCGCCATTGAAGAAAAAAAACACATCTTCTTTAATATCGTTTTTGTAAACCTTGCTTATGCTATATGTATTAGACCTTGTATCTACCAATAAATTTTTGCCCTGATTTCTTTGTATAAAAGAATAGCCTAAATAGTCCTCAGACTTAAAGATATTTGTCTTTAAAAATGGTGCCGTCTCATTCTCGAAATTATAATTTGGATTGAAGTAAGCGTTATCGTCAATTTTATCAGAATATTTAATCTCTAGATATGGCCTGATTCCGTTGTCGTCAATCTCATAGATTTGTTCAGTGTAATTTGAAAATAGATACGATTTCGATTTATAATTTACAATTGCGTTACCAGAAATAATCGGATGATATCCAGAATCACCCAACTTCTGATAATGTAAAAGACTTCCTTTACGATTAACCACAATGACACCTGGCTGAAGCAATTGGTCATCTATTTCCGTCATTTCATCGGGCACATAGAATAAGTAGTTTCCATTTTTAGTTATGGCAAAATCCCGGCTTATGATTCTGATGTCAATCTTATCTTTGAACTCTCCATCAAAATTATAAGCCGTCAACTCACCTTTCCGTATATCATAAATCTCGACTGTGCGACGAGCTTCGTTGATATCGAAAAAATTTATTTTACCATACTCCTCTGGCCCAGGTCCCTGTCGATTAATCTCACCTTTAAAGTTTCCCGTTTTATCGAAAACAACTATCCTCTCTTTCGAGCCTTCGTGCACAAAAATTAAATCATCTGAGCCTTTGATGCTTTTTATGAAGCCTAGTTGAGCAGCCGTGACATAATTTAACGGGATTACATCAAGTGATTTGAATACGTCACTCAACATCACACTCTCTTCATAGTCTGATGTATCAATATCAATTGTAGCCGTTGACTTCTTATTTTCTTGGCTTGAACTGCAGCCAAACACAATAAGTAGTAATATCGAGAGCTTTCTCATTCTTAGTGAATTGATCAATTTAGAATACAGGTTATCTAAAGCACAAAGCGATTATTTCCTAAAAACAAAAATAAAGGCTTCATTATCTCTACCAGCCCGACACATTTGGACATCCGACTGACTTTTAAGGTTACATGCATTATCTGGGTTTGAATCAACACAACATAAATCTCTTCGTATTCCAGAGAAGAGGTTGGGCCATAGCCACGTTGTTGCCATCTCACCACCAACCATCCATTCATCTGATTCACTTTTGGCGTTAATAGATGGGGTTGAAAAAACACCGATTATCAAAACAAGCGCAACAAAAGAAACTTTTAATATTCTCATCATAAAATTATGGTTAAACAGTTTATAGTAATTGAATTGTGTCATTGCAACCTACGGCCACAGCATTACATGCCATACTTGGGGTGCTGGCAACACAACAGTCTTTTGGTGTAGCTCTAGGCATAGGTCCCATGGGAGTCCATACCAATACATCTTTATATATTACACCCTTCTTACTACCACAAACAAAACCCTCAGGTGCAGTGCATTCTGATGATTGTGCGAAATTAAACCCATTCATGCCAACAACGAGAAGGAGTAATAATATTATTCTTGTTTTATTCATATTATATTAGCTTTTAAATATATTTTATCAATGATAAAGATATATTAACAAACTATCAAACATTTATTTTAAATATATTTTTTCATCAATATTCAATCGAAGAGTTGTTTTGTTTTTTTACATAGCTATACTTCACTAAGAATCCTACTTTGGGTAATTCTCTAGTCGCTATTACAACAATAGTTTTTTTGATAATCCAGTGAACTAAAAAGTAAAATATTGTCAGATTACTTTGAATGATCAAAAATAAATGGTGAATGACGAATACTTAACGATTGATTAAACACAAAAAACCCTAACCTCTTTCGAGATTAGGGTTTTCAAATGCTATAATGAAGAAACTTAAAACTAAGCTTCTGCAGTTTCTTGGTTCTCGAAAGGTAAGATAGAAACATAAGATCTATCTTTTCTTCCTTTTTTAAACTCTACAACACCGTGAGTCAAAGCAAAAAGTGTATGGTCTTTGCCAATTCCAACATTTTTACCTGGGTGATGCTTAGTTCCTCTTTGTCTAACGATGATGTTACCAGCAATAGCTGCTTGACCACCATAAATTTTGACGCCTAGTCGTTTCGATTCTGATTCACGACCGTTATTCGAACTACCTGCTCCTTTCTTATGTGCCATGGTATTTTAAATTTTAAGTCAGAAGAGAATTACCCTTCTTCAGTTGTTTCAGTTTTTTTAGTTTCAGCCTTCTTGGTTTTCTTAGCTGGTGCTTTTTTAGCACCTGCAGAACCAATAGACTCTATTAATACTTTAGTAAAGTCTTGACGGTGGCCATTTTTAACTTTATAGCCTTTCCTTCTCTTCTTTTTGAAGACAATTACCTTGTCTCCTTTTACATGACCGATAATTTTACCAGACACCTTAGCACCCTTCACTGTTGGGGTACCTACTTCAACTTTACCTTCATTGTCGACTAACATTACGTTATCGAACTCTACGGAAGCGCCTTCTTCGCCCTCCATTAATGGAGCATAAACGAATTGATCTTGCGTTACTTTGAACTGCTTTCCTGCTATATCTACTATTGCGTACATTTTGAACGGTTTTTCAAAAACGGACTGCAAAGGTAACAGAATGTTTGCGAAAAACAAACCAAACTAAAAGCATAAATGCAAGAGAAATTTCAATATTAAATTTTCATTTTTTTTTGACCCTTCATACGCAGAAAAAAAGGATAAGTTTTAATCTAAATACCGCATTATATTACCCTATATCACAGTCACTTAACTCATACTTTATAGTCTATCGGAAATTCAAAACAACTAAAGATTTAGCGTTGATTTTTCACCTACTTTTTGTAATATTTGTCAAAGGTTACGACCCCAATAAACAACCTATCCTCTGGTCAAAGTCTAACTCATAAGAGTATCAAGACTTTAACTGGAAACTCTTAAAACATTTAGAGAATTCCTCGAAGGTTTTCCTTCGATTATGTGTGTTTATGTGAAGAAGTTCACTTCTTCCACGTGACTTATTATTATTAAGACCCCAATAACTGAAGATCGACATGAGTGAATTGACGGCTGCTACGCAGGAACCTTTGTTAAAGGAAAACAAGAACCGTTTTGTTCTTTTCCCTATACAACACGATGATATTTGGCAGTACTATAAAAAAGCAGAAGCTAGTATATGGACTGCAGAAGAGATTGACCTTCACCAAGACCTTACCGATTGGAATGATAAACTCACCGAAGACGAGCAATACTTTATAAAACACATCTTAGCTTTCTTCGCCGCATCTGACGGTATTGTTAATGAGAACCTTGCAGAAAACTTCGTAAATGAAGTACAGTATACTGAAGCAAAGTTCTTTTATGGTTTCCAGATCATGATGGAAAACATCCATTCAGAAACTTATTCACTATTAATAGATACTTACATTAAGAATCCACAAGAAGCTAATGAGCTTTTCAATGCTATCGAAACTTTCGATGCCATTAAAAAGAAAGCCGAGTGGGCACTTAAGTGGATTGATTCCCCATCTTTTGCTGAAAGATTGATAGCCTTTGCAGCAGTAGAAGGAATTTTCTTCTCAGGAAGTTTTTGTTCAATCTTCTGGTTAAAGAAAAGAGGATTGATGCCTGGGCTTACGTTTTCTAATGAGCTCATCTCGCGAGATGAAGGATTACACTGTGATTTCGCCGTTCATTTACACAATGAGCACCTCATCAACCAAGTACCTCAAGAGCGAATCAAAGAAATTATTCTAGACGCACTTGAAATCGAAAGAGAATTCATAACAGAATCTCTACCAGTAAGATTGATCGGTATGAATTCAGATCTAATGGCTCAATACTTAGAGTTCGTTACGGACAGACTTTTAGTAGAGCTTCGTTGCGAAAAGGTCTACAATTCAACCAACCCGTTCGATTTCATGGAAATGATATCACTACAAGGGAAAACTAACTTCTTTGAAAAGAGAGTTGGAGATTACCAGAAAGCAGGAGTTATGAAAGATAAAGACGATACATCGGATTCACGATCGTTGTCTTTTGATGCCGACTTCTAAGAAAAAATATTTAATACCCCCAAACCCCAATAAATAATGTTAGTAATAAAAAGAGATGGCAGACGCGAGTCCGTCAAATTCGACAAAATCACCGCTCGGGTCGAAAAACTCTCCTATGGCTTAGATTCCAACTTCGTTGAGCCAATCGACGTTGCAAAGAAAGTTATAGAAGGTCTTTTTGACGGTGTGAGCACACCCGAACTAGATAATCTTGCGGCAGAAATTGCGGCAACTATGACAGTTCGCCACCCAGATTACGCCAAACTAGCTGCTAGGATAGCGATATCTAACCTACATAAAACAACTAGTAAGTCATTTTCAAACACCATGAAAAGGCTCTATACTTATGTAGACCCTAAAACCGGCCAAAATGCACCATTGATTTCGAAAGAAACTTACGGTGTAGTAAAGAAAAATGCAGCGGCCTTAGATTCAACAATCATTTACGATCGCGACTTTAGCTATGACTACTTTGGTTTTAAAACCTTAGAGCGTTCATACCTAATGAAACTCGATGGTAAAATTGTTGAACGCCCTCAGCACATGCTGATGCGTGTAGCAGTGGGTATTCATGGAGAAGATTTAGAAAAAGTAGTAGAGACTTACAACCTACTTTCTGAAAAGTGGTTCACTCATGCTACACCTACCCTTTTCAATGCAGGTACACCTAAACCACAATTATCTTCTTGTTTCTTGCTAACAATGAAGGATGATAGCATTGATGGTATTTATGATACATTAAAGCAATGTGCTAAAATTTCTCAATCCGCTGGAGGCATTGGGCTAAGCATTCATAATGTGCGTGCTAAAGGATCGTACATTAAAGGAACTGGAGGAGTTTCAAATGGAGTTGTTCCAATGCTAAGAAACTTTGACATGACTGCACGTTATGTTGATCAAGGTGGAGGAAAAAGAAAAGGTTCTTTCGCTATGTACATGGAACCATGGCATGCGGATATCTTTGATTTCCTCGATCTGAAAAAGAACCACGGTAAAGAAGAATTAAGAGCAAGAGATTTATTCTATGCACTTTGGATTCCAGACCTATTTATGAAAAGAGTTGAGGCTAATGAAGACTGGACTTTATTATGCCCTAACGAATGCCCAGGCTTATCTGACGTTTACGGAGATGAGTTTGAGAAGCTTTATGAAAAATATGAGCGAGAAGGTAAAGGACGTCAGACTGTTAAAGCACAAGACCTATGGTTCGAAGTGCTAGAAGCTCAGATTGAGACTGGAACACCATACATGCTTTATAAAGATGCGGCAAATAAAAAGTCGAATCAGAAAAACTTAGGTACCATCAAGTCATCTAACCTTTGTACAGAAATTATTGAGTACACTGCACCAGATGAAGTAGCCGTATGTAACCTTGCCTCCATTGCATTACCAATGTATGTCAATGAAGAAAAAGGCGAGTATGATTTCCAACGACTTTATGATGTAACCTATGTAGCCACCATGAACCTTAATAAGGTAATTGATGTGAACTACTATCCAGTTGAAGAAGCAAAGAACTCGAACATGCGCCACCGACCAATCGGTTTGGGCGTTCAAGGGTTAGCAGATGCATTTATTCTAATGCGTATGCCGTTTGATTCTGAAGAAGCTAGAAAGTTGAATAAGGATATCTTCGAGACTATTTACTTCGCTGCAATGACTGCTTCGAAAGATTTGGCTAAAGTAGAAGGACCTTACGAAACATTTAAAGGCTCTCCAGTATCTAAAGGAATCTTCCAATACGACATGTGGGGAGTTACTCCAGATTCAGGTTTATGGGATTGGGATTCACTGAAGAAAGATGTGAAGAAACACGGTGCTAGAAACTCTTTGCTAGTTGCACCAATGCCTACTGCATCAACTTCTCAGATTCTTGGAAACAACGAATGTTTTGAGCCATACACGTCAAATATTTATACAAGACGTACACTTTCAGGTGAATTTGTAATTGTGAACAAACACTTGATGAAAGACTTGATCAAATTAGGACTTTGGAGTGGCGACATGAAGAATAAACTGATTGCAGCACAAGGATCGATTCAGAATATCCCAGATATTCCAGAAGACATTAAAGCCTTGTATAAAACAGTTTGGGAGATTTCACAAAAATCAATTATCGAAATGTCCTCTGATAGAGGAGCTTATATCTGTCAGTCGCAAAGCTTAAACATACATATCCAAGATCCGAATTTTGGTAAGTTAACTTCTATGCATTTCTATGCTTGGAAGAAAGGATTGAAAACAGGTATGTATTACTTGAGATCAAAGGCAGCCACAAGTGCCATTCAGTTTACTGTTGATAAAGCCGCAGCAAGCGCGCCTACAGCAGCACAGCTTGAACAAAAAGCAGCTGATATGGCTTGCTCACTAGATGATCCAGATTCTTGTGAAGCATGTGGTAGTTAGTATAATTGGGGTTAATTATTGCTAACAGTAAACCCTGACCAAATGGTCAGGGTTTTTTTATGCCTTTACATCATTAGCACCCTTCACATTCTTCGCCATCTTCCTCAAATTCCAGCGTTGAATGCTTAATATTCAAATCGGCTAATAACAACTTAGCCTTAGATTTAATATCTGTCTGTTCTCGAAGAGAATACACTTTATCTAAAACAACATGAGCTGATAGCACATGATACTCACCGTCCATTGACCAAACATGGCAATCGTGTACATCAATGATTTCAGATATTGATTTTAATCCATTGTGAATAGCTGGAATATCGACATCGTTTGGTGTGGTTTGTAAGATGATCGAAAAACTCTTTTTTAAGTTAGCGATGACATTATATACAATGAAAATACCAATCAATACTGACAAAAGCGGGTCGATAAATTGCCAATCAAAATACATGATCAATAGACTTCCCAGCAATACAGCAATCCAGCCTAGAACATCTTCTAGCAAGTGTAAACGAATTACACGTTCGTTCATAGATTTGCCTTTTTTCAGCCTTAAAACAGCCGCACCATTAACAATCACACCAAATATGGCAATGATGAGCATTCCTTGATCATCAACCTCTCCAGGGTTAAATATTTGTGGTGCAGCTTGGCTAATAATAATCACAGACCCCACCAATAATATACCTGCATTAATAATTGCACCTAAAAGCGAGAATCGCTTGTAACCATAGGTATACTTTTGATTACTGTCCTTAGTATCTGAAAGATGCTGAAAGTACCAAGACAGACCAATGCTAATACTATCACCCAAATCGTGCAAGGCATCAGATAAGATAGCCAAGCTTCCAGTTAGCAGTCCACCAATAAACTCTATGATTGTAAAAGACAGATTAAGGAAAAAAGCAACCTTCAGGTTCTTAGACCCATGGCTATGTTCAGCATGATGGTGATGGTGGCCCATATTCTAAGATAAGATATATCTCGGTGCAACAAGGCTTCAAAATTAATAAGTAAGATAATTAGCGTTTCAACTCGAACAACCTAAACTGTACTTCATCCTCATTTTCTTGATCTAAAACTCTAAAATGAATACCACGATTAGTGACAAATACATGACGATTGTCTGGTATACCAAGGTCAATTTCAGCAACTGGCAAGTCATAATAAACAAGTTCTTCTGTTTCCAAATCCAACACTATTAAAGTTGCACCCCGAAGATCTGGGATTGCTGCTTCTTTACCTTCAACAAACTTTGGTTTTGTCCCATGGTAAAGCACTCTGAATATAAAATCACCGTCTGGAGACATTAGTGTGTTCACATAGTACGGAGGTTGATTGGGATTCTCAGAGATACTCATACCATTTTTGAAATGCTCTGCGATTCTTATACCTGCATATGATGTATAGTCTGCAACTTGAACTGATGGGGATCCAGCGTAAATAGTCTTCAATAACTTGCCACCTTCGAACACAAAAAGACTATCCGAAATGGGTGTTGTACCGTACAGGCTATTCTCATTACTGGCAAAATGTCTAGAGAAGAGACCATTGAACTGTCTTCTTTTCCTTCGCTCTTCATTCACATTCAGAATCTCATCAAAGTTGCTTATCAGTACTTTCGTTTGAATAAACTCATCGACGCTTTGGTTTGATTCAAAATCAAAAATTGCCCGTTCATAATCTTCCCCCGTTCTGTTAAAGAGTGTCATTATCATATCAATTCGACCATTATCAAACTTGGAGACATTGTCGAAATGAAGTATTGGAACATCAGAAGAGATTACCGTTATTCCATTTTTTTGCCTGCTACCAGCCGTCCTTTTAGTAAGTATCTCTGCCTTACTGTTTATCAACTTAACACCTGAACCAGTTTTAATGAAAATTGAATCCATGGTATGGAAAAAGAATTCATGTCCACCAATAATAGCATTGGGGCCATTCTTTTTAAAACTGATCTTTCGAAACAAACTTGATGCAGGGTAATCATACATATATATAGCATGAGCTTGCCTACCATAGAATGTCATGTATTCTTTACCATCAATTTTGGATAATTTTAAACCTTGGAGGTTAAGAAAGTCCGCTTCATTATCGAGTAAGAAAGTTTTTATTCCACCATCAACAATTGTAATTGAAGTATTCTCCGCATCAGCGTTATCTGTTACAGTTTTCTCACGCTTTCCGCAGGCGGAGACAACGAAGAAAGAAAGAAATAGCATGCAGCCAGTATGGTTAAGAAGTTTTGCTTTCATAATGCATAATCGATAAACTTTAGGGGCAAAAACACCAACTATCAATTTAGTTAAAAAAATTAAATCCTAAGTTATGATGAACCTCCTACCTATTTAATCGAAATAACCTAAACTGCACCTCATCTTCATTTTCTTGGTCCAAAACCCTGAAATGAATACCTCTACTGGTTACGAAAACGTGTCGATTCATTGGTATGCCCAGTTCGACTTCATTAACCGGTAATTCAAAATAGGTCAAGTTCTCTGTTTCCAAATCTAAAACCACCAAAGTAGCGGCCGTAACTTCAGGTTTTGGTCTATCAGAACCCTCTTCAATCTTTGGCTTCGTCGCATGATAAAGTACTCTGTATATCCACTTACCATCTGGCGACATTAGAGTATTCTTAAACTGAGGGTCTTGCTTGGGGTTCTCTATAGCACCCATTCCATTCTTGAACTTTTCAATAGTTCTTACTGTAGCATAGGACGCGTAGTCTGCAATATCCACATCCGGAACGCCGGCATAAATGCTTTTCTTGAGCTCCCCATCTTGAAAAGCATAAATAGTGTCTGAAATTACGTGACTGGCAAAAAGGTATTCACCATTATCAGAAAAAAACCTAAATCTATTGAGTGTAAGATCTCCCCTTCGCCTTCTCTCTTTTTTTATCTCCCTCGCCTCCTCAGTATCACTGATGATTAAATCGGTTTTAATAGATTCCTCACCAAGTAGATCGTTTTCGAAATCGTATTGAACCCGTTCATTGGTCTTAATATCATTCAGCATGGATTCAGTTGCCAAGGATATCTTCCCGTTTTTATAAAACGACGCAAAATCGAACATTGGTTTTGGGCTGTCAAACCTTGCTATTTCTTGATGAAGACCTAGGTTATTTTTGGTAAGCACTTGGCCATCACTGCTAACCAAATATAGCCCCAGTGGTAACCCATTAACGAAAATTGAATCTATTGAATGATAGAAATACGACATTCTGAAATGACCTTTCACAGCATTAGGTCCTTCAGTATCCATTACCGTTTTCTTCACAATTTCTCCTGTTAGCGCATCATATAAATAAATGGCATTGGCATTTCTAGTATAGAAGGTGACATAATCTTTACCTTCCATATTTATTCCTCGGAGCTCTGATAGAAACTGAAAATTGGCATCTAAATCGAGTTTCAGCGTCACTATACCTCCATCAATTATTTCGACTACTTGCGGTATTTCCTTATCATCCGCATTAGAATCCGCACTGACTGTTTCTTTCTTTCCGCATGAATAAAATAAAGAACATAATATTGTGAGGCATAGTAATCGATAAATTCTGGCCATTGTCAAATCCATATCCATGTGAAATTTAAAGAAGATAGAGCGCAATCTAGAAATACACAAAGAGCGCGTGTTAATTATGGTTAACCTTTAAAAACCTATTTGAGCAGCAACAGCGGCAAGTGCGCCAAGTATTGAAATTGAAAAGCGCTTCCAATTCAGTTTATGGTGCGGGTCAGATTCTATGAAAATCGTAGTAGATATTTGAAGAAAACTTCCGGCTACAACGGCAAAAAAGATAACTAAATAACGTTCGGGTAGCACATCGGAATGCCCGAAGAACTCAGAAAAGAATAAGCCAAGTGGCGAGGCCAAGGCAAATACTAAAAGCAATAGTACTGCCTTCTTAGTATTCTTTAATTGCGCCACTAAAAGAGCCATCAGTGCAAGGGCAGCCGGGATTTTATGCATCACGATCCCTAAAAGTATTTTAGGAGAGCTACCATGACTATAAACAGAATCTGGCCTATGATTAGAATGGATAGAATCAGTCATAATACTTCCTTCCAAAAAAGAATGTAGGCCTAAAGCAATCAGAAGGTATGGTATGGAATAGCCGCCATGACTATGGACATGACCATGTTCGACACCATTGGAAAAATTCTCTAGAATCTTCTGAAGAAAAAACCCAATGAGAATGTATAAACCTAATTTAAAAGGATCCTCTTCACTCAAAAACAAATCTGGAATGATATGAATCACCGTCATCGAAAAAAGGTACGCACCAGCAAATACTAAAAAGTAACCAATGCGCTTTTGACTGAATGACTTCATTCTAGTGAGTAGTAAACCTGGTAGGGCTACACTTAAGAACAATATGAACGCATTAATAATCATCTTTCTTCGTCACTTTTGCAACAGAATTGCAAATATCGAAAAGAAAATGATTTTTAACTAAGAAAGGTTCAAAAGGAGTTTAAGAATCTCCGATAATCTTCTCTTTCAACCCTGGCGAAACGTAGGTAATCAAGTCTCCCTTTTCATCTGCATAGATTAAGTATGCCTCAAGAGTCGGATCATTTTCTATCAATGAAATACTTTTTTCTAATCCCATAACCATACAGGCAGTTGCGTAACCATCGGCAAGCATACAGCTCGGTGCTAAAACTGTTGCGCTCAGTAAAGTCTGCATTTTCGGGAAACCAGTGATGGGATCAATCGTATGGGCAACCTTTGTTCCGTTATCCAATATTCTAAATATTCTGTAATTGCCTGATGCAGCTAAACCTTGATTGTCAAGATATACAGCATCAAACAAACCACCCAATCGTGTTTCATCAGGCACTTCTATACCAATTTTCCAGAGCGTGCCTTCAAGATTTCTACCTTTTGCCCTTACTTCGCCCCCTATTTCCACCATGTAGTTATTAATACCAATCGATGATAGCCAATCAGCAACTACATCGATAGCCTGACCTTTAGCGATGGCTGAAAAGTTGAGTTTTACTTCCGGAATTAACTTTTTTGCCCCCGATTGATTGTATTCTATTTTTTCAAAACCAATCAACGATTGTAGCGAGTCGACTTGGACAGAATCCAACCGAAGTGTTTTACCATCTCCAAATCCCCAAGCATCAATCAATAGGCCGATAGTGGGGTCAAACGCTCCCTCTGATTCAGCATTTACCTTCCTACTTGCTTCCAATACTTGATAAAAATATGGGGAAGAGAATTGAATATCACCCTTCTGATTGAAAATTGAAATCTCCGAATCTGGGATGTAGGTAGAAAGGGCTTGGTTAAAGTCCCTCAACAAAGAATCAATTTCCTTTTTGAAGTTCCTGTTTTGCGCATCTAGGTATTTGATATTGTAGCCAATCGTACCCATGGTCATGCCCTTGACATAGACCTCTTTTGGTTGAGCCTCTCGATATTTCCAAACAACGAATATCGCGATCATCAAAACCAACAAATAAATTCTAGACTTAGTATTCTTATCCATCGCCAAACAATTGGTACAAAGATAGCCCAAAACTAAACTGAGAACAGCGCTAAAAGATTAAACTTCCCAGAAGAAAGCATCATCGATCTTAATCTTTTATCTTGTAAAAAATTTCTAGCATGCGTGAGGATTATTTAAGTGCGAGTGATGACGACTTGAATCCTATAGAAAAGGACATTGACCGAGCATTACGACCATTAAGTTTTGACGATTTTACGGGACAAAAAAAGATCGTGGATAACGTGAAGATTTTTGTGGAAGCTGCTAAGCAAAGAGCAGAGCCATTGGATCATGTGCTGCTCCACGGACCTCCAGGCCTTGGAAAAACGACACTGTCTCACATCATTGCGAATGAGCTAGGTTCAGAAATCAAAGTGACTTCTGGTCCTGTATTGGATAAGCCAAGTGATTTGGCCGGTTTACTTACAAATCTTGAAGATGGTGATGTCTTATTTATCGATGAAATTCACAGATTAAACCCAATAGTCGAGGAATATCTTTATTCGGCAATGGAAGATTATAAAATCGATATTATGCTCGATTCTGGGCCAAATGCTAGAACGGTACAAATCACCCTGAATCCATTTACTTTAATAGGCGCTACCACACGTTCAGGGTTATTAACTTCCCCACTTCGCGCACGATTTGGCATTAATGCTCGGCTAGAATACTATGATTCCAAACTATTAACGCTAATTGTTCAGCGTTCTTCAGAAATACTAAATACCCCTATTAAAGAAAATGCGGCATTTGAAATAGCACGTAGAAGTCGCGGCACCCCAAGAATTGCAAATAATCTATTAAGAAGAACAAGAGATTTTGCTCAAATTAAGGGTACCGGTACCATTACGTTAGACATAAGTCAATTAGCATTAGATGCATTAGACGTCGATTCGCATGGCCTAGATGAAATGGATAACCGCATTCTATCTACTATTATAGAGAAGTTTAAAGGTGGACCCGTCGGGATTTCTACCATTGCCACAGCAGTAAGCGAAGAAGCGGAAACAATAGAAGAGGTCTACGAACCATTCTTAATTCAGGAAGGCTTTCTTAAAAGGACTTCTCGCGGAAGAGAAGCTACCGACTTGGCTTACAATCATTTAAAACTGAAGAAACCAGGTAATACCGGGACTTTATTTGGTTGATGAATAACCAAATTTCAAATAATACCCACACCGTAAAAGCAATTGCTAGCAAGCTCGGCTTTGACTTCTGTGGTATCTCAAAGGCAGAGTTTCTCGCTGACGAAGCTCCTAAACTGGAAGCATGGCTTAAAAGTGGCGCTCATGGAAAAATGAGCTATATGGAAAACCACTTCGATAAAAGGCTTGACCCTTCTAAACTAGTGCCGGGTGCTAAAAGCGTGGTGTCATTACTTTACAACTATTACCCTGAGACAGACTTATCGGTAGAAAAGCCTCCCAATCATAAAATAGCCAAGTACGCCTATGGCACGGACTATCATTTTGTAATAAAAGATAAACTCAAAACTTTTCTGGAAGAGCTAAACACTAAGATTGGCCATATTGAAGGAAGAGTATTTGTAGACTCTGCCCCTGTGATGGAACGTCAATGGGCGGAAAAATCCGGCCTAGGCTGGATTGGGAAAAATACATTGCTGATCAATAAAAATCAGGGCAGCTTCTTTTTCATTGCTGAATTAATCATCGATTTAGAATTAGAGTCGGATGGACCAATCAAAGATTACTGTGGCACATGTACCAAGTGTGTCGATGCATGCCCTACTGATGCTATAACACCGTATGAACTAGATGCGAGTAAGTGTATCTCCTACCTCACAATTGAGCTAAAAGATAGTATCCCAAATGAGTTTAAAAATAAAATGGAAGGCTGGGCTTTTGGTTGCGATATATGTCAGGATGTTTGCCCATGGAATCGGTTCTCTAAAAAACACATGGAGCCAACATTTTCGCCAAAAAAGGAGTTGCTAGAATTATTTAACAATAATTGGCAAGATTTAACAGAAGAAGTTTTCAGAACAGCTTTTAAAGGATCTGCTGTAAAAAGGACAAAGTTTAGTGGGCTAAAAAGGAACTTAGAATTCCTTAAAAAAATTTAAAGCCCATCATTTCTGACGGGCTAGTTTAATGATTTGGTTAAGGTGCCAACACGAATTGACGATCGATAATGGGTCCGTAAACTTGCCCAAAATGAGTGTAACACCAGTTTTTAAGCTCATTCAACTCATCTTCAACGAGTGACTTGATTGCTTTTCTTAACTCTCTCTCAAATAATCTTTTATCAAAACTAACCTTTGAGAGGATAAGCTTGAAATACTCCAACATGTTAAGAACTTTTAGGGTTATGAATCTAAAATCCGGTTAAGGACGTACCATTGATACGAACGAATTATACCAATGGTTATTCTCTTTTAAAAATGAATCTATCTTTGATGTAGATTTTCAAAAGGAACTGAAAATAAGAAATTATAATGAGAAAGTCCAGTCATATTTTATCCGTCCTATTAATAGCATTGCTATTCATTCCATCATTGAATGCACAGGAATTATCAGTTCAATTGGGTAAGGACGAAGTAGGACTGAACGAACTTTTTACAATTACGGTAACGCTTCAAAACGGTAGTATAAAAAGTTATTCAGATTTTCCTGATATTGAAGGCTTTGCGAAAAGAGGTGTTTCTTCTAGCAGCAAGACTAATATAGTCAACGGGCAAATTTCTTCTTCCCAAAGTGTAATCCAACGCTATCTCCCTTTAGAAGAGGGCTCATACACATTAAATGATTTCACTGTAGAAGTAAATGGCAAAAAGGTAAGTTCTAAGGGTAAAACCATTAAGATTGGCCCACCGGTTGAAAGAAACCGTAATAGTCGCCGTGGGCGAAACGACCCATTTGGCAATCTTTTCGGAAACGATACTAGAAGTTCTAGAACCCCCGAATTTGTAGATGTAAAGGAAGATGCATTTCTAGCCTTAGTCACCGACAAAGATGAAGTTTATGTCGGCGAGGGATTTACAGCAACATTCGCTTTCTATGTAGCAGATGCAAATAGAGCGCCTTTACAGTTTTATGAAGCAGGGAAGCAACTTTCAAAAATTCTTAAAGATCTAAAGCCTGATAATTGCTGGGAGGAAAACTTCAACATTGAAAATATCTACGGCGAAAAGGTCCGAATCAATGGTAAGAATTACACACGCTACAAAATTTATCAAGCGGCTTTCTTCCCTTTAAACCTAGAACCCGTAGTATTCCCTTCGGTACCGTTCGAAATGATAAAATATAGAGTGGCTAAATCGCCTTCCTTCTTTGGAAGAGATCGAGAAGAAGATTTTAAAACGTTCAATACATCTGAGAAAGTTGTAAAAGTAAAAGCTTTACCACCTCATCCGCTGAAGGATGCCGTAGCCGTTGGAGAATTTGAACTTGACGAGAAAGTAGATAAAAACACTGTAGCTACTGGCGAAAGCTTCGAATACAATTTCAATATCTATGGTGAAGGCAATATTTCAAGTATCCCCGATCTAAAAATTCCTTCTACAAAAGACATCGACATATACCCCCCAAATACCAGCCAAGATGTAAACAAAGGTGGAGGCAGAGTTACTGGATCTAAGAAATACAGCTATTACGGTATTCCTAACGAGCCGGGTGCTTACGACTTAAAAGATTATTTCAGCTGGATTTATTTCAATCCAAAGTCAGGCGTATATGATACGCTTCGCTCACAAGTTCAGCTAAACGTAACAGGTGAGAGTAAAAAGAATGTATCAATTTCTTCAACAGATTTGGGTTCTTTTTATGACAATATTGACATGGCAGCCAATAAACTTCAAAAGCTTAAAGAGGATAATGCGGCTCAAATTATTGCCAATATTCTAATTATCGCTATGTTAGCAGCCGCTGGATTTATGTTCTTCAAGAAATAAGGACTTACTTTTTCTGAAGTATCAAAATCCGAAACAAAAGTCTCAATAATGGGTAGCTCTTTCGGTAAAATTTTCAAAATTCATACATATGGTGAAAGCCATGGCCCTGCCCTTGGCGTGGTTATCGAAGGTTGCCCAGCAGGATTGACAATAGATAAGTCATTTATTCAAACAGAATTGGATAGGCGTAAACCGGGCCAATCAAAAATAACAACCCAACGGAGAGAAGCTGATGAATTCGAAGTACTCTCAGGTGTTTTTGAAGGCAAATCAACAGGCACTCCGATTAGTATCCTAATTCGTAACGAGGATCAAAAAAGCAAAGACTACTCACATATAGCTGATAAATTCAGACCATCTCATGCCGACTATACTTTTCAGGCTAAATATGGTATAAGAGACTATCGAGGCGGTGGTCGTAGCTCAGCGAGAGAAACTGTGGCAAGGGTAGCGGCAGGTGCCATTGCTAAGCTTTTACTCAAACACTACGGAATCACTTGCCAGTCTTATGTTTCTCAGGTTGGTGCATTAAAGTTAGAAAAGGACTATACACAATTAGACCTTAGTAAAACAGAAGATAATATTCTCCGTTGTCCAGACCCTGAAATGGCAGAAGCCATGATTTCACTGATTGATGAAACGCGCAAAAAAAGAGACACCATTGGTGGAATTATAACCGGCGTAATTAAAGGAACCCCAGCAGGGCTTGGAGAACCCGTATTTGACAAACTACATGCCGAATTAGGCAAGGCAATGTTGAGTATCAATGCGGTAAAAGGTTTTGAATATGGGAGTGGTTTTGATGGCGTGAAATTAAATGGATCAGCACATAATGATGCCTTTTATCAGGAGGGCAACGAAGTAAAAACACGTACTAATCATTCAGGAGGCGTACAGGGAGGCATTTCTAACGGACAAGACATTTACTTTAATGTCGCCTTTAAGCCCGTTGCCACAATAATGATGGATCAAGAAAGTATCAATGAGGATGGTGACAGCGTTACCGTTTCAGGAAAAGGCCGTCATGATCCTTGTGTAGTACCAAGAGCTGTACCCATCGTTGAAGCAATGTCAGCTTTGGTTATTGCCGATTATTTGCTAATTAGCAAGGCTAACCGATTGTAATTAAATCCAATTTCTCAGCTATGAAAAAACTTCCGCTTCATGTAAAAATCATGATTGGACTTCTTGCCGGTATCATTTGGGCCTTTGCTTCAAGTGCTATGGGTTGGAATCAGTTCACTATTGACTGGATCGATCCTTTCGGTCAAATTTTCATCAGAATGCTGAAATACATCGCCGTACCATTGGTACTGTTTTCTATCATCAGCGGAATTTCGGGTCTAAAAGACATGTCGAAATTGGGTAGAATGGGTGGAAAAACCCTAGGGTTCTATCTCGTAACAACTGTTACAGCTGTCGGAATCGGCCTCCTTTTGGTAAACGTTGTCCAACCAGGTTCCATGGTAGATGAGGAGTCAAGAATAAAGAACAGATTAAGCTATGAGAGTTGGGCTAATTCCAACGGCGTTGAAATATTAGACGGCAAAAACTTCACGAACGACCCTAAATACTCCAGTTACGAGCGTGCTGAAGAAATGACCGAGGAGCAAAAGAAAATGGTAGCTGACAAACAAGCTGCAGCCATGGCGAATAAGGACGCTGGTCCTATGAAATTCTTAATCGATATGGTGCCTCAAAATATTGTTACCTCCCTAGGGAATGACAAACTAATGCTTCAAGTTATCTTTTTTGGGATTTTCTTCGGCATATGTATGGCCGCCCTGCCCGATGAAAAAGTAGCAGGCTTATCGTCATTTATAAACGGAGCTAATGAGGTTTTCTTGAAAATGGTTGATTTTGTGATGAAAGCCGCGCCATTTTTCGTTTTCTGTTTGCTCGCCGGAGTAGTGGCAAAAATGGCAGATACACCTGCAGAAGTTATCGAGATTTTTAAAGGATTAGCCACGTATTCAGTGACGCTAACAATCGGTCTACTCTTCTTGATTTTCATTTTCTACCCAACCATTGTTAGACTATTCGTGAAATCCTTGAAGTATAAAAAATTCTTCAAAAAGATAAGCCCAGCACAGCTCATGGCATTCTCTACCAGTTCTAGTGCGGCTACACTACCAGTTACAATGGAGTGCGTGGAAGATAACCTCGGCGTATCTAAGAATGTATCGAGCTTTGTACTACCCATTGGCGCAACAGTGAATATGGATGGAACAAGTTTATACCAAGCCGTAGCGGTTGTCTTTATGGCACAGCTTCATATGGTGGACTTAAGCGTAGCACAACAATTGACAATTGTGCTAACAGCTACATTGGCTTCGATTGGTAGTGCCGCTGTACCAAGTGCAGGCCTTGTTATGATGGTTGTCGTATTGCAATCAGTAGGACTAAATCCGGCTTGGATTGCTATTATTTTCCCTGTTGATAGAATACTAGATATGCTAAGAACAGTTGTTAACGTAACAGGTGATGCAACGGTCGCAACAATTGTTGCAAAAACTGAAGGAGAATTATCGGAAGACTAAGAACTTATCGGCTACCTTTGTAGTTAAGTAATTCAAAATTCAGAAACATGAGAGCTGTTAGTATATATATGGAGGCCAATCCAAATCCGAATTCCATGAAGTTCGTAGCGAACTTTATGCTACTTCAGGATGGAATAAGCTTCGATTATCCGGATGTAACTGCCGCTGCCGACTCCCCTTTAGCACAGGCATTGTTTGAGTTACCACATGTAGAACGTGTTTTCTATATGAGCAACTTTGTGACGGTAACGAAATCTGAGAAAGTAGATTGGATCGAAATACAAGATGGTATCAGAGACTTAATCAAAGGATATCTTGAAGAAGAAAAACCTCTGATTCTTGAAGAGTTAGAAAAAGATCCCCTTTTCGACGAGAATGATTCTGAAGTGGTGAAGAAGATTAAGGGCATTTTAGATGAGTATATCCGACCTGCTGTGGAACAAGATGGCGGCGCTATTGGGTTTGCTTCTTTTGAAGAAGGTGTGGTTAAAGTGAACTTGCAAGGTTCATGTAGTGGGTGTCCTGCATCTGCGGTTACCCTAAAATCAGGTATCGAAAACCTTCTAAAAAGAATGTTACCAAATGATGTTACCGAAGTGGTGGCAGAAGGCGTTTAACATTCTATAAAAGCATTTACAAACCACTCAATTTTCTAAATAGAGTGGTTTTTTTTGTGGCATGCGTCAAACGATTGCATAACAATCGAATCACCATACAGACGCAGTTCTATTTCAAAACCGTATTTTTGATTAATTACTCAACTGACTATGGCTTCGACGATAAAAAGAATTGGTGTTTTGACTTCTGGTGGAGACGCCCCTGGCATGAATGCAGCGGTAAGAGCCGTTGTGAGAGCCTGTATCTACTACGACATCGAAGTATTCGGTGTTTATAAAGGTTACGACGGGTTGATCAATGCTAATATTGAACAACTCTATGTACGTTCTGTTTCCAATATTCTTAGTAGAGGCGGTACTTTTTTACTCACTGCCAGAAGTCAAGAATTCCGCACCAAAGAAGGTCGAGAAAAAGCATATGAGAACTTTAAAAAATTTGAACTCGACGCACTAGTAGTTATTGGTGGTGATGGTTCATTTACAGGAGCCAATATATTCAGCCAAGAATTCGACGTTCCTGTGATCGGTATTCCAGGAACTATCGATAATGATTTGGCAGGAACGGATTTCACCATCGGATTTGATACGGCCTGTAACACTGCAAGAGAGGCAATCGATAAAATCAGAGATACGGCTTCTTCGCACGAAAGACTTTTCTTCGTTGAAGTAATGGGTAGAGACGCCGGCTTTATTGCAGTAAACTCAGCCATTGGTGGTGGTGCCGTTGCTATGGTTGTTCCTGAACATAACTGGACGATCGAAGCACTTATTAAAAGACTCAGAAAGGGAGCAGCCAATAAAAAAGCATCCAACGTGGTGGTAATAGCTGAAGGATGCCAACTGGGTAATGCCTATGAAGTAGCCGATGAGGTTAAAAAAGAATTAGGCTATTTCGATATAAGAGTAACCGTACTTGGCCACCTGCAACGCGGAGGATCACCGACTACTATGGATAGAGTGTTAGCCAGTCGACTAGGCGTAGCAGCTGTAGAAGGACTTAGAAATAATGAATCCAAGGTAATGGTTGGCATGATTAACAATGAAATTGCCTATACCCCGATCGGTCAGGCAATTAAAACAGAAAAACGCCTCGGCGCCGAAGAATTTAGAATCGCTAAGATTCTGTCAATATAAAAAAAGGAGGCTTAAGCCTCCTTTTCTTTTTCTAAACCATAGTTAGTCTTAGTTTCTATTCATAGCATTCAATTCTTCGAATGCCTGCTCTAATCTTTTTACAATACTTTCCTCTCCTTTTCTTAGCCAAACTCTCGGATCGTAAAATTTCTTATTCGGAGCATCGTCACTTTCAGGGTTACCGATTTGTCCTTGCAGATAATCCTTCTTGTCGTTGTAATAAGCATGAATACCATCCCAACAAGCCCACTGAATATCAGTATCGATGTTCATTTTGATAGAACCATAGGAAGTTGCTTCAGCTATCTTTTCTGGTTCAGAACCTGAACCGCCATGGAATACGAAATAAACTGGTTTCTCTTCAGTACCAAATTTCTCCTGAATGTAAACTTGAGAATCTCTGAGAATAGAAGGTCTCAATTCAACGTTACCAGGTTTATAAACACCATGAACATTTCCAAAAGAAGCCGCTACTGTAAAGATGTCTCCAACTTGTCTTAAAGCATCCCATGCTTGAGCTACCTCTTCAGGTTGAGTATATAATCTATCCGTATCGACATCAGTATTGTCAACACCATCTTCTTCACCACCAGTGATACCCAATTCAATTTCAATGCCCATATCTATGGCATTCATTCTTTTGAAGTACTCACAGCTAATCTCAATATTATCCTCTAGCGTTTCCTCAGAAAGGTCAAGCATGTGCGTACTGAACAAAGGCTGTCCGTTCTTCTTATAAAATGCTTCACCAGCATCTAACAAACCGTCAATCCATGGAAGTAATTTTTTGGCGGCATGATCTGTATGAAGAATCACTGGAACACCATAGTGCTCAGCCATTTGATGCACGTGCATTGCGCCAGAAATTGCACCTTGAATAGATGCATTGTAACCTGCATTGTCCAATGATTTACCCGCATAAAAAGCAGCGCCACTCACTGAAAACTGAACCATTACTGGTGAATTCACCTTTTTAGCTACCTCTAATACAGCATTGATTGAATTAGTTCCAATTACGTTGATCGCAGGCATTGCGAATTCATTTTCCTTGGCGTAGTTCAGGCAATCCTTTAGCTCCTGACCATATAATACACCACTTCTGAATTTTCCCATGTTATATCTAGTGTTTGAGATTCTTAATTGTTTGCAAAGAAAAGAAAAATTCCCGTTCCAAAATATAAGGGAGCATACCAATTACGCGTGGTCGTAAAACATGTATAGCGCAACAAGTTGCGCTATACATTAAGTAAACTATAATAGAAATGGAGGAAATTACTGACAACAACTTCAATGGGGCAGCTGAATTTTAAGAACAAAAGCCCATTTGCGATTGTTGACTGAATGAAAGTAGCGATTAAAAAAATAATTATCAATCTAAGTGCCTTAGCGCCAGTACACTACATTAATTCTGCAATCGATTGAAACAGCCAATACTCTCGAAAAAAGGTGAAAAAATTATTTTAAAATATTTTGTAAATCATGGCTTAGTCAAAAGATATAAGCATATTTAAAAACAGTTTCAATAGATTATTCCAGAGGCAAGTATCATGAAAAGTGGGCAGGTTACGATCAAGGATATAGCGAAAGAATTGAACATCTCCTGTTCTACCGTTTCAAGAGCACTGAAAGACTTTCCAGGCATAAGTCCTGCCACTAGAAAATCAGTGGTTGACTTAGCGAAAAAATACAACTATCGTCCTAACGCTATCGCACTTAGCCTTCGCAACCAAAAAACGAATGTTATAGGCGTTGTTATTCCTGAAACAGTGCACTTCTTTTTTTCCACAGTAATCAGTGGCATTGAAGACGCCGCAATGAAGGAAGGATATAATGTGATGATCTGCCAATCGAACGAGAAGTATGAACGAGAAGCAGATAGTATCGATGCTTTAATGGGCGCCAGAGTAGATGGGCTTCTTGTATCTATTTCAAGAGAAACGGCTGACCTAGCGCATTTAAAAAAAGTAGTAGATGAAGGCACGCCGATGGTATTTTTCGATCGACTTGTTGAAGGCATGAATGCCTCCAGTGTCATAGTTGACGATTATCAAGGCGCTTACGATGCGGTTGAGCACTTAATTAAACAAGGGTGTAAAAATATTGCTCACCTATCGGGACCAGATAACCTGATCATAGCTAGAAAACGAAAAGAAGGTTATTTATCGGCCCTTGAAGATTATAATATCCCATTGAACGAAAAACACATTGTTGAGTGCAGGAAAGGTTCCGAAACAGAAGCAGAAGCGGCTATGTCGGCTTTGCTTAAAAGCGGAATAAAAATAGATGGTGTTTTTGCCAATAACGATTTGGCTGGCCTAGGTGCGATAAGCGCCGTTAAAAAGGCCGATATTTCTATTCCGAAGGAAATCGCAATTGTAGGTTTTAGCAACTGGCAATTTTCATCACTTATTAACCCAGGATTATCAAGTATTTCACAACCAGGATACGAAATGGGCTGTGAAGCTGCCAAGCTCATCCTGGAAGAAATAAATGCAAAAGAGAAAGGGAAGAGTCAAATAAAGATACTCGATACTGAACTCATTGTAAGGGATTCGTCTAATCGACTACACTAGCCATAAAATATATTTCAACTATTGCAAACGTTTGATTTGCATAGAATAGATGAAAGCCATCAATAGGCTAGCTTCAGGCTCTATTTTGGTTTATTTGCTGCACTTTTTTAGTTAATATAGAAGTCGCTAAGTCAAGTATATAAGACGCGAATACATCATTCATGAACTTCAAGAACGAATCAATCAGTACCATTACCGAGCTAATGGTACAAGAAAATATAGCGAGCGGCAAAGCAGGTAAGCACCACTTTAGACTTACAGCTTATAACCCCAAAATAATACGAGTACAAGTTTCAAAATACGAGGCCTTCGAAGAGTATCCGTTCTCAGTGGTTTTAAAACCTGAACAAGCCCCGGTAAAGACTACCGAAAATGATGTTTCTTTAGAATTGAAAACGGAACACATCCACCTCAAAATTCAAAAAGATCCCTTTAGACTGAGTTTTTATAATAATTCAGGTGATCTACTCAATGCAGATGATCCTAGTTTTGGTGTGAGTTGGTTGGGCGAAGAAGTAACCAATTATAAGGCGCTAGCTTCTGATGAAATTTTCCTAGGAATGGGTGAAAAAGGAGGCGGATTAAACAGGCGTGGATCTTCTTTCGACAACTGGAATTCCGATGCTTTTGGCTTTAATAATGACACAGATCCACTTTACGTTTCAACACCCTTCTTCATTGGTGTTCGTGAAGGTAAGCCTTATGGTATTTTCCTAGATAATACGCATAAAACACACTTCAATTTCGGCACCTCCAATAATGATAGATTTAGCTATTTCAGTGCTGAATCTGGTGGATTAAACTATTATTTCATTCAAGGTGATACTGTGAATGAAGTAATTCAAGAATACACAAAATTAACTGGTGCCATGCATATGCCACCTAAATGGAGTTTAGGTTTTCAGCAGTGCCGCTACAGCTATTATCCCGACCACGAAGTTTACAATATCGCAGATACTTTTCGCGAAAAACAGATTCCAGCCGACGTCATTTATCTGGACATACATTACATGAAGGACTATATGGCCTTCACTTTTGATAAGGAACGTTTTCCAAACCCAAAAGCCTTAATTGACAAATTAACTTCTCAAGGATTTAAAGTTGTCGTCATTCTTGATCCCGGAATAGCCACCAAAAAAGGCTACGGCACCTATGATCGAGGTATTGAAGAAGATGTTTTTGTAAAATATCCAGATGGTACCAACTACGAAGCAAGCGTTTGGCCTGGCAATAGTCATTTTACAGATTTTACAGCCGAAAAAGGTAGAGATTGGTGGGCAAAGGAGTTAAAGTTCTATACCGACCTTGGCCTTGAAGGCTTCTGGAACGATATGAACGAACCAGCATGTTGGGGACAAGACATTCCTAATATGATTGAATTCGATTATGACGGACAAGAAGTTTCGCACAAGAAAGCCCGCAATGTATATGGCTTTCAAATGGTGAGAGCAACTTTCGAAGGTGCTAAAAAGCATATAGGTAACAAAAGACCTTTCACCTTAACTCGCTCAGGCTTTTCTGGCGTACAACGCTACTCAGCTGTTTGGACAGGTGACAATGTGGCCGGCGACGACCATATGTTGTTAGGGGTGAGACTTGTCAATAGTCTTGGTATGGCGGGGGTTCCCGTCGCTGGATATGACGTTGGTGGATTTGTAGATGAAAGTAGCCCTCAACTCTTTGCAAGATGGCTGGCTGTAGCCACTTTTGCGCCTTTTTTCCGTGTGCATAGCATGGTCAATGTAAGAGATTCAGAGCCTTGGGCTTACGGAGAAGAAGTTGAAGAAATAGCTAGAAACTACATCAACTTACGCTATAAGATGATGCCTTACTTGTATAGCCTCTTTTATAAGGCGCACCAAAATGGCACACCTATCAATAAGTCTTTAGCCATTGATTATACCAATGATCCAGAAATTTATCATGGCAATGCTCAAAATGAATTCACTTTAGGAGATTGGCTGTTAGTCTGCCCCACAACGAGTACCCAAGAATTTGCCAAAATCTATATTCCAGAAGGAAAGTGGTATAGGTTTTTTACTGATGAAAAAATTGAAGGCGGAAGGCATTATGTGGTAGAAACAGGCATGGAAGACCTACCGGTTTATGCGAAAGAAGGCGCCATTATTCCACTTCAAAATGTTGTTCAAAACACCCAGGCAGCTCACGATGGTGAGCTGAAACTTCATGTGTATTATGGCAATGTAAAAAGCACGCAGAACTACTTTGAAGACGATGGAGAAACATATGAGTTCCAGAGCGGGCAAGATTATCAGCGAGATGTAATTTTTGATGCTGAGGCAAAATCTTTAGTCCTTACCCCTAAAACAGGTGACTTTACTTCCACTTTTAAGACCTTAAAAGTCTATTTGCATGGGTTTGATGCTGATAACTATGAAATTAACCAGAGAAACGTATCACTTCAGCAAGAAGACACAAGGTTAATTGATCCAATTACCGAATTTGACCCTTTACCACAGCGGGATAAAAGAGATTACCTCATCAAAAACATGAAGTTTTTAGAAACAGAATTTATAGATTCAGAAATTAGAATTAAATGGAGTTAAACATGAAAATGAAAAACTACTTGGCCATAGGAATATTATGCCTTTTTCTTTTTTCCTGTGGTAGCGATAAGAAAGAATCGGCTGAAGCAGTTCAGCCCGAAACTGTCAGCAATGTAAAAAACGTCGAATGGAGTAAAGACGCTGTTATTTATGAAGTAAATATTCGGCAGCATACCCAAGAAGGAACCTTCAATGCGTTTGCAAAGGATATTCCTCGACTAAAACAAATGGGTATTGATATACTTTGGTTGATGCCTATTCACCCAATCGGTGAGAAAAATCGCAAAGGAACGGAAGGCAGTTACTATGCCGTGAAAGATTACAAAGCAATTAATCCTGCCTTTGGTACCGAAAAAGACTTTCGCGATTTGATTAAAACGGCCCATGATAATGGCATGAAAGTGTTGATCGATTGGGTGGCTAATCATACAGCATGGGATCATGTTTGGACAGAATCTAACCCAGAGTATTATACGAAAAACGATGCAGGCGAATTTATGCCTCCAGTGGAAGATTGGGATGATGTGATTGACCTAAATTACTCAAACCAAGAATTAAGAGCAGCCATGGCCGATGCCCTCACCTATTGGGTATCAGAATTTGACATTGACGGATATCGTTGCGATGTAGCAGGTATGGTACCGACAGACTTTTGGAATGACATAAGAAAACAGCTTGACGCCATAAAGCCAGTCTTTATGTTGGCTGAAGGTGAGGAAACAGAACTCCACATGGATGCTTTTGACATGTCTTACTCATGGGAACTCATGCATTTAATGCGAAAAGTAGCTTCCGGAGAGGAAAGCACTCAGGCCATAAAAGATATGTATGCCCGTGATTTTAAGCGCTACCCAAAAGGGTATTATAAAATGAACATCATTACCAATCACGATGAAAACAGCTGGAATGGTACCGCCGATGAGTTTTTTGGAAAAGGGCAAGAAGCTTGGTTTGCTTTTGCTGCCACAACATACGGTATGCCTTTAGTGTATTCAGGACAGGAAGCCAACAACAAAAAGAGACTTGAGTTCTTCGAAAAAGACCCGATCGATTGGTCAGGAGGATATGTATTCAGCCAAGTTTATAGTGCTCTTTTCAGAGCCAAATCGCAAAACCCTGCACTCTGGAATGGAAATTTCGGTGGTAGTATCGAATGGATAGAAACTACGGCTGATGATAAAATTCTAGCCTTTAAAAGAGTTAAAGGAAACAGAATGGTGCTTTCAATTATCAATGTAAGTGATGAACGCGTAGAATTTGAACTAGATCAAGACTATCTGGATATGCAAAGAGTTTTTGGTGGCGGAGCATTGAAAGTAACCAAACAACAAGTGATCGCTCCAAATCGATTCAAAGTATTTACTAAATAAAAGTTATGAATAAGAAGCCACGCTTGAGTTTTATGCAAATCTGGAACATGAGTTTCGGATTTCTCGGTATTCAAATGGGGTTTGCACTTCAAAATGCGAACACTTCCAGAATCTTTGAAACCCTAGGAGCAGATACAGAAAACTTGGCGGTCTATTGGCTCGCAGCACCCATTACTGGGTTGATTATGCAACCCATTATCGGTTATTATTCCGATAGAACATGGAGCGCAAAATGGGGACGGCGGCGACCATACTTTGCTTTTGGCGCTATTGCGGCCACAATTGCACTTTTCCTTATGCCCAACTCTCCTACCCTTTGGATGGCAGTAGGTGTTTTATGGATTATGGATGCCTCTATTAATATTACAATGGAGCCATTTAGAGCATTTGTTGGTGATCTATTACCCGATGAACAAAGAACATCTGGGTTTGCCATGCAGAGCTTTTTCATTGGCATCGGTGCATTAGTTGCCTCGTTTATGCCATGGATTTTTGCCAACTGGCTTAACGTACCAAATATCGACCCTGATGGGGGTATTCCTCCATCTGTAAAGTATGCTTTTTATGTTGGAGGTATTATGTATTTAATCACTGTTTTGTGGACAGTTTTTACCACCAAGGAATACCCGCCAGAACAAGAAGAAGCGCATGATGCACCCGCAATGTCTGAATCAGACGAAGGCATTTATAGTCAGAAATTCTCAAGAATTGGACAAGGTCTTACTGGATTGGGTGCAGGCTTTTCAGTAATTGTCTCGATGGCTGGTCTAGAGCCTCAATTACATATTTTAGGGGGTGGCCTTTTCTTCTTCGGGTTGATGCATCTTATCGGTTTGCAATTAATTCGAAAAGGAAAAACACAAGCTGCTTTAGTTCACATTGTTAAGGATTTCAATACGATGCCAAAAACGATGACACAGCTAGCAGTAGTACAGTTCTTTTCTTGGTTCGCCCTCTTTTCCATGTGGATTTTCTGTACACCGGCCGTGACATCACATATTTATGGCTCCTCTGATACAACCTCCGAGGCATACAATGCAGGAGCGGACATGGTGAGCAACTTGTTTGGCGGTTATAATGGTATTGCCGCTTTGGCCGCTATTTTCATTCCATTCATTGCTCGAAAAACAAGTAGAAAAATCACCCATTTAATAGCCCTTTGTTGTGGAGGTGCCGGTTTAATATCGATCTATTACATAAGCGACCCTCAAATGCTATGGGTCAGTATGATAGGGGTAGGAATCGCTTGGGCCAGTATCCTTTCCATGCCATATGCCATTCTTTCAGGAGCGTTACCATCAGAAAAAATGGGGTACTATATGGGTGTATTCAACTTCTTTGTGGTAATTCCTCAGATTGTAGCCGCCTCCTTATTAGGATTTATTCTTAACACCTTTTTAAATGAACAAACCGTGTTAATCTTAGTCGTAGGTGGGTTTTCTATGATCTTATCAGGTTTACTAACCCTTAGAGTTCAAGATACCCAGTAGCATTAGCCCAAGGAATGAGATTGAAAAGCAGCTATATAGCTGCTTTTTATTTTTATATTAAAAGCTTGATTTTTAAACCATGAAAAAATCCCTACTGCTAGCCTCATTTTTTAGCTTACTATTTTTTGCCTGCTCCTCCTTAAAAGTACCTCTGAGTGTAACCTTCAAACAAATCAACAAGGAAGTGCTCTCTAACTCTAAGGCCTATTCAACGCTCGGAGAGGCTTCTTCAAGCATTGGCCATCGCCTTACAGGGTCAGAAAACGGCGCAAAGGCTGAAACATATACCTATAACCTCTTAAAGTCTTATGGTTTTGATAATGTGAAATACTTCCCCTTTGAAGTTGAAACATGGATGCGCGGAGATATTGAATTACAAATAGGCAACCTGAACAAAACAAACTTTGAAGTTTACTCGGCTGTTAGTTTAGCACACTCACCTGTATCTGCAGATATCGATCTAGAGATTATCGATATGGGAAATGGTTTAGAAGCAGACTATGCTGAAAAACCAGGCGCAGTTAAAGGCAAAATAGCCTTAGTGTACATTGGTATTTTACCAAACTCAACTCCAGGATCATCTAATCTCCATCGATCCGAAAAAACTGCGTTAGCTACGGATAATGGGGCAAAAGGAATCATCATCATCAATCAAGTTGATGGTGGAGTTTTATTAACGGGTACCGCATCTGTAACAGGAGGCCTTATTGAAATTCCGGCCGTTTGCATCGGCAAAGAAGATGGAATAGCCTTAAAAGAATCACTTAAAAAAGAGAAAAAAAGAGCCAAAATTCAGATGACAAACACGTCTGATCAAATTAAAGCGAGAAATGTAATCGCTACAATAAAGGGCTCTGAACTTCCTGATGAAAAAATTATAGTAGGCGGCCACCTCGATTCATGGGATTTAGCACAAGGCGCTATAGATAATGGTATTGGATCATTTGCTGTTCTCGACATGGCAAGAACTTTTAAAGCACTGAACTTGAAACCAAAGAGAACTATAGAGTTTATCATGTTTATGGGTGAAGAACAGGGCCTTCTTGGATCAAGAGCATATGTTAATGCGGCCTTGAAAGATGGCTCCATAGATCAGATTAAATATGTTATGAATCAAGACATGTCTGGTAATCCCATTGGATTCAACGCGGGCGGAAGACCTGAAGCTGAACAATTCTTTACGAATATTGGTAAGGAAATTAGAGTCGTTGATTCTACAGCATTTAGCAATAGCAACAGAAACGGCGCTGGCTTACATAGCGACCACCAATCTTTCATGATTCAAGGCATACCCTATCTAGCGCCAAATTCAAATCTCGATCGATCTATTTATGGTTGCTATCATTCAGATTGTGATGACTTTAATTTGGTGAATGAAGAACACATAAGAAACAATGTAAGATTTTCATCTATGATGCTATACGCTCTGGCCGATGCAGACACTTTACCAGCACAACGACTTTCAGATTCGGAAACGAAAGCCTTTCTAGAAGGAAACGGTTTAAAACTAAAGCTACAGATCGGCGGAGACTGGCGTTGGGATAAATAGTTACTTTGGAAGTAGTCGATTTACTTATCCTTTTTGGCGTAGGCCTACTCGCAGGTGTAATTAATACCCTGGCTGGGGGTGGTTCGCTTTTAACACTCCCTGTACTCATATTTATGGGTTTACCCCCAGTTGTGGCCAATGCAACAAATAGAATAGGCATATTTTTCAATGGGATTTTCGCTATACAAGGCTTTAAAAGCAAAGGCTCTAAAATAAACAACTACGCTATTGGCTTAGGAATTACGGCCTTTTTTGGCGCTATAATAGGCTCATATATTGCCATAGAAGTTAAGGGTGAAACCTTCAATAAAATTCTAGCAGGGGTAATTGTACTCATTGTGGCTTACATGCTTTTTGGCAAGAAAAACAGCCAAAATGTGGCGGAGAAAACTGATGGTAAAACAAAAATCATCGGGCTTGTCACTTTCTTCTTTATAGGAATTTATGGAGGCTTTATTCAAGCAGGTGTTGGTTATTTAATTATGGCAGCCCTCACTTTTGTAAATAAGTTTTCTTTACTGAAAACTAACATTGTGAAGGTGGTTATAGTACCTATATATACAGTCGCTTCAATAGGAATATTTATCTATAATGATCTGATCAATTGGGAACTGGGGTTTGCGCTGGCCATTGGCAGTGCACTTGGCGGATGGCTAACAAGTCGTTGGAGCACCAAAATAGAAGAGAAATACGTAAGATACTTCGTCATGTTAACAGCCATTGGTTTTGCTATAAAACTCTCATTCTTTTAAGCCGTAAGAGTAGTTGTTCTTTAAAGAGACAACTCAGAATTAGCATAAGTATTTTTATCTTGAACTATGGACGAATTAGTCACAGGACTTAAGCAATCATTTCTTAATTACATCTCTCCTTCCGAAGCCGAACTATCCAAATTTATTGCACCTTGGACCACTTTCGAATTTGAAAAGAACGTGATCATTACGGAAGTAGATCAGATAGAGCCCTATTTTTATTACGTTCATCAAGGTCTTATCAGAGGCTATTTTTTGAAGGAAGGGGTCGAGTATAATATGGGGTTCTCTTACAATGGCGAATACAGTGGCGTTTATGATTCATTCATTACTCAACAGCCTTCTACTTGGACACTAGAAACAATTTCAAAAAGTAAGGGGCTGAAGATAAGCTACAAGGATTTAATGCAATTGTTAGATAATTATAAACTGATGGAAAGGTGGATGAGACTGTTCTATCAGAAAGTACTGGTTGGCTTTGGCATATTCACTAAAAGTATGCTTGCCGATAGTGCTGAGGAAAAGTATAATCGATTGATAAAACAAAGTCCACATGTAGTTCAGCTAATCCCTCAAAAACATTTGGCCTCATATTTAGGGATGACTCCAGAGACATTTTCAAGAATGAGAAAAAAAGTAAAAGATTGATTTATTGATATAGATCAACATAGAATATTGAAACAATGCAGACCTTAGCTTTATAAACTAAATATCATGGTCACAACATCAAAACAAATCCTTTCCGAAGCATCTAGATCGGTTGAAAACTTATTGGCAGAAGTAAAATCACTTCTTGAAGGGCTTGACGAAAGAACGCTTAACATGCCTGAAGATGTGAACAAGTGGAGTATACTCCAATGCTTAAAACACATGTCATTCGCCATTGAAGTTTATAATAAAAACGTAGAAAAGGCATTTCAAAGTGGAAAACATAATACGCCTTCAGAAAAGTATAAATCGCATTGGAAGGGCGATATGTTTACCAGGTTAATTTCACCAAAAGATAATGGTGAAGTCACTAGACCTATGAGAACATTTAGTGCCATGAATCCTGTTCAAGTCTTAAATGCGGAAAGCGTAATCACAGAATTTTTTACGTTACATGAAAAATTTGCAGAGCTCATCAAACAGTCAAGCGAATTTGATATCAACAAAGTCAAAGTAAATACTGCCCTAGGGCCATTAGTAAAATTAAGACTAGGCGATGCTTTCCGTTTTGTAATTGGCCATGCTGAAAGACACCTGGTTCAAATAAAAAGAATTAAGACTGTAGTAAATCAAGTCCCTGCATAATTAACTAACTTGTCTGTAGAATGTCCATTGAAGAAGCAGACAAGCAAGAAGAGGAAGAAGATTTACAGCCAAGAAGGCGCGGCTTTGGCAGCATCGGTACTGGCATTGCTATTGGCATTGGTATTGGCGTAGCAATAGATAATATAGGAATTGGTGCTGCAGTTGGCATCGCCATGGGTGTTGGTTTTGAACTCATAAATAAAGTAGCAAATAAAAAAAGGCCCTAAGGCCTTCTTATTTTTAATCTCATTTCTTAGTTATTCAGTCACGGGAGTCACTTTATAACCTGCCTTTTTCAAGAGCCTGATTACACCGTTTTTACCACCCAAATGAGCCGCTCCAACAGCGACAAAAATTGATTTCTCCTTTGTTAATGTCTCAATTTTTGAGATCCAGTTTTTGTTTCTATTCGTGATTAGCTCTTCCTCATACTTTTTGAATTCTGGGAAGTTGTTGAAAATATTCCCTAGGGCTTCTACGTCTTGAGCCTTATACGTTTCAACCATTTTTCGCCAATCAGTTTGACCACTCTCTTGGTTTTCTATATAATCAACTATCCATTGAATTTGCTCTTCTTGAGGTATATCATCAAAAATTGACATTTGAAAAGTTGCCGTTTCCAATCCTGAAATGATCATTTCATTTGTCACTGCCATTTCTTGAAATGAGTTTTCATAAGAAGCCATTTCTTCGCAGTCCATCACCATAAGTTGCAGTATAGAACTAATGGCAAATGGTTTCATAACACCCATTCGACTCATACCCACACCTAAACGTTCAGTAAGTTTAGCGTCTAATGCTTGATACTGGCCTTCCGTTAGTAATCCCTTATAATCGACTGGTTCTGTCGCGACCATAAGTTCTTGTGCTTTCCTCAACTCACTACCGTCAGACATGTTTAGTTCCATCACTAACTGATCGGTACTATTGAATGCCGCTTTCACATGATTGCCCATGAAAAAATCATCCGGACAAATAATATGTATCGTTCCATATAGGTAGGATTTTTCAGTTAACCCATTGCCGCTAATTTCCCATAAAAGTGATTTTTTTTCCTTTTGAGCATTTACATCCTTAGAAAAGGAAAAGCCAATTAAAAGACAAAGTATTGTGTATGCTATGTTGTTTCTTCTATTCATATTTTGATTCTTTTCAACCAAACTATAGTCTTACCAAAGAGTGTTTACTAATAATATGCTAAGCGGATATATGCCTGAATGAATGAAGCATATGAGTCTATCAAAATAATAAGCCCAACATACTTTTGCCTCTTTTTATAAGCTGATGAAATACCCTAATTGAGGGGTATAGAGATAAGGGCCTCAGTTAGTTGAATTTATAGGCGAGATTTAGCACCTTTGGGCATGCGAATACTGACATTCTACGCATTTCTTATTCTCCTTGTATTAGGCGGCGACCTTCATGGTCAAGAAAGCGTTGATGTAGTTTCTTTTAACATTAGGTATGGCACACCAGGCGATGGTGAGAATAAATGGAAAAGCCGAAGAGATAGAGTCTTTACTATTTTCAAAAGATACCGAGAAGGAATAATCGCTACGCAAGAAGCACTTCCCTTACAGATAGATCAAATTCTAGAAGAGGTTCCTCAGCTTGATGTTGTATATCGGTCTAGAACTGAAAAGGACGGAGCTGGTGAATCAAACGCTATTTTTTATAACAAGAAGACGTGGAAGGTCATAGATCATGAAACCTTTTGGCTGTCGAACACGCCAAGCAAACCCGCTTCCAAAAGTTGGGGAAATACGCTACCGAGAATTAGCACCATGGTGGTTTTTGAAAATATAAATACTGGTAAAAGGATAAAAATCCTGAATACACATTTAGATCGTCAGTCCAACAATAGCCGAATCAGAAGTGTCGAATTAATTCTGCGGAATCTTATGACTGAGGCTGAAAATATGCCAAAGGTATTATTGGGAGATTTCAATGTGAGGGTAGAAGATAATATAATCTCCAGGGTAAAAGAGTTTTTTGAAGACACTTACACAGGAAATGAACTCGAAGGCTGTACTTTTCATGGCTGGAACGGCGGGAGCCATTGCTCAAGAATAGATTACATTTTCTACGATAAAGAAGAGAACTTGTCTTTGGTAGAGTTTAAGATAGATCGTTGGAAAAGTAAGCAGCTCTACCCTTCTGATCATTACCCACTTGTGGCTACTTTCCGGCTGAACTAGCCTTTTTCTTTCTATTGGTAATAAATACACCTAAAAGAATGGCACCAATTCCACCCAGTTGGCCTGCAGTAAGTATCTCTCCATCAAATAAGCCCCATGCCATCGCAACTATCGGTATAAGATAGGTTACCATGCTCGTGAAAATTGGTGTTGTAATCTGTACCAGTCTATTGAAAAGGATTAAAGCTATAGATGTACTCATTACCCCAAGCAAACTTATATAGCCTAATGCATCCCATGCACCAGGTGCATTCGAAATTTTATCGGTAAAATCAGTTCCAATAAATAAGTACCCAGCGGCCAACGGTCCTACTAAAAGAATACTAACTCCAGTAATTACAACTGCATTTAAATCTGCCAAGTAGTACTTAATAAAATTTAAGTTCATACCATAACACATCGTGGCAAGCACTATAAAAATTGCATAAAGATTGAAACCAGAAAACCCACCATCGCCACTAGCAGTTAGCAAAACTACAGTACCTAAAAAAGCCATGAAAATTCCTAGATACATCGATTTTTCAAACTTCTGCTTAAAAAACAATGCCCCAACAATCAAGACAAAGATTGGCGTTAAACCATTCATTACGCCAGTTACACCACTATCTAATCTGGTTTGACCTAATGCAAAAAGAAATGCAGGGATAAAACTTCCTAAAAGGCCAATACCAAACAAGAGTTTAATGTGGCGTTTCGAAAGCTTTTTCAGCTTAGGAACACTTATTGGTAATAGAAATATACAGGCTGCCAAAATGCGCAATGCTCCTACCTCTCCTGCGCTATAAACGGCCAATCCACGCTTAATAAGGATAAAAGACGAGCCCCAAACTAAGGCCAGAATAATAAGAATAGTCCAAGCAAGAACCTTTGTGTTTTTCATGATTTGATATGCCAACAAGAAATCAAACCAAAGCGTTCACTCCTTCGAAAACTACTGAAATCTCATCTAGTAACTCGAACAGTTCTTGTGGGTTTTGTGACTCTACAAGCTTAGTTCTGTAGGGTTTAAAATCACGAATACCTCTGAAATAATTGGTATAGTGCCTTCTCATTTCAAAGATTCCTTGGCGCTCACCTTTCCAATCGAGTGAAAATGAGAGGTGTTTTTTAGCTACCGAAACTCTTTCTTTCAAATTTGGAGGAGCTAATGTCTCTCCTGTTTTCATGAAATGTTTGATTTCATTGAAAATCCATGGGTATCCGATAGAAGCACGGCCAATCATGACACCATCTACGCCGTACCTATTTTTATATTCTAAAGCCTTTTCTGGAGAATCGATATCACCATTTCCGAAGATAGGAATATGAATATCAGGGTGATTTTTTACTTCACCAATCATCGTCCAGTCAGCTTCGCCTTTATACATTTGCTGTCGGGTGCGGCCATGAATAGAAAGCGCTTGAATTCCAACATCCTGAAGACGTTTTGCCACTTCTACAATTTGTATTGTGCTATCGTCCCAGCCCAAACGAGTCTTTACTGTAACAGGTAAGCTCACCTGCTTGACAATCTCCTCTGTCATCTGTTGCATTTTCGGCAAATCCAACAAAATACCTGCACCAGCACCTTTACAGG
Source organism: Roseivirga sp. (assembly GCF_049099775.1). Lineage (GTDB taxonomy): Bacteria > Bacteroidota > Bacteroidia > Cytophagales > Cyclobacteriaceae > Roseivirga. The sequence continues at coordinate 200,439 of NZ_JAGDZM010000009.1, forward strand.
CTACTTTTTTTACTGGGCAACCGTAATTAATATCGACAATTTCTGGATTTGCACCCTCAGCAATTTCTGCGGCCTGACGCATAGACTCTATCTTGTCACCAAATATTTGGATGCCAATTGGCCGTTCATAATCGTATATATCTAGCTTCTGAACGCTCTTGTAAGCATTCCTAATTAAGCCTTCAGATGAAATGAACTCCGTATACATTAAATCAGCGCCGTTTTCTTTACAAACAGCTCTAAATGGCGGATCACTTACGTCTTCCATTGGTGCAAGCAACAATGGGAAGTCTCCTAATTCTATGTTTCCTATCTTAACCAAACCCTATTCGAAAATTCGCGTAAATTTACGCGATTATGGCGAGAATCGAGAAAGGAATAGACATCACTGGAGGAAGATCTGAATTATCTTCCTTTTTAATCGTATTAGGCTTCGTTTTCATTGGCTTTTTTGTGGGTCAATTTGTAGGAGCAATTGCTTCTATAGTTTTCGCACTTATTAATGGTGCCCCAACGGATGTTTTAACTGAAGACCCCACCGTACTTTATGACTATTTAGGCCTTGGAGAAGTACTAACGACACAGGCAACGTATACACTCTTCTTCTGCTTTATCACCCCATATGTCTACTTAAGGGCGATTGCCAGAAAAAATATTGATGTACTTTCAAACGAAAGAGGTGTTCAGTTTCCTTTAGTATTTGCCACTATTGTAGGTACATTTTGTTTCTTATTTTTAAATGCCTACTTCATTGAATGGAATGCAAATATTCACTTTCCAGAGTTCATGTCGGGTTTCGAAGATTGGGCAAGAGACCTCGAAGATCAGCTAGCAGAAACAACCGAAAAATTTACAACGTTTAATAATTTCACTCAATTCTTATTCGGGTTTGTAGTCATAGCCGTTTTACCGGGTATTGGGGAAGAATTTTTATTTAGAGGTGTTTTGCAAAATAGTTTGCACCGCTGGACGAAAAACGCTCATGTCGCGATATGGGTTTCTGCATTTATTTTCGGTGCTATTCACTTGCAATTTTATGGTTTGGTTCCAAGAATGATGCTGGGCGCCGTTTTCGGATACCTCTACCTTTGGTCTGGAAACATTTGGTACCCAATCATATCTCACATTGCGAACAATGGTTTTGCTGTTATAGCCGTTTACTACGCGCAAGTGGAAGAAACAGCTCCAAACCTAGACGATACGGAAGCCTTTCCAATTGGTTTACAAATAGGCGGATCACTCATTTTTATTGCTTTTATGTTCTTATTTAGAAATCATTATCTTAAACAAAAGCAATCGAGTGAGTAGTTGGCAAACCGTATTTAAAAGCACTAGTTCTCACCAGGCAGAAATTGTAAAAGACATCCTTGTCAACTCTGGCCTAAAAGCCATAGTCTTTAATAAGCAAGACCATGCCTATAAACTAGGAATGGTAACAGTAATGGTAAACCCTGACTCTGTGATGCCTGCCATCAAGATAATATCTGAAGAAATTAAATTCGAAGATGAGTAATCTAGCAACCAGAGCAATTACAGCATTAATCGGTGTGGCCATCATTATTGGTGCTATCGTTTACGACTACAGGTCGTTCGCTATCCTATTTCTTATTCTTGCTATTCTTGCTTTAAACGAATTCTACGGTCTGCTAAAGTCGGCCGGAACAAAACCCTTTAGAGCTTGGGGATTAGTACTCAGCCTAGTGCTTTTTGTACTCACCTTCGTTAATTGGACGGAAGATTTCGAGCAAAAATACCTTTATGCTATCCCTGTGTTAATAGGGACGTTATTTATACTTCCACTGATAAGAAGTGATAAAAAAAATGTGCTCAGTTCAGTAGCCATGTCCATTTTGGGCGTGTTGTACATCGTCATTCCTTTTTGCCTAGTAATACCGATTGCCTTCTTAGAAGGTACTTTTAACTATGAACTAGTCTTAGGGATTCTTTTCGCGCAATGGGCAAATGACACTGGCGCATATTTTACAGGAAAAACTTTTGGTAAGACGAAGCTTTATGAGAAAATATCGCCCAATAAAACCTGGGAGGGTGCTATCGGTGGATTACTTATTGCTGTTGGAATTTTATTGATTTTTGGAACCTACTTTAATCAATTAACTACAATAGAATGGGTAGGACTGGCAATTGTTGTTAGCGTTTTTGGTACAATCGGCGACCTTGTAGAGTCACTTTTTAAAAGAACACTCGCCATAAAAGATTCTGGTAGTACGCTTCCGGGCCATGGAGGCTTTTTAGATCGTTTTGATGGACTTATTTTGGCCTTACCATTCGCTTTTGCCTATCTTATACTCATAGGATAAAACATCTTATCCCGCTCTGAGTTAAACACTTAGTCAATCGTTAAGTATATAGATCTTCTCATAGGCACACTAACTGGTGTTGAAATCGTTTGTATAGTAGATAATTAGACAAAAAAATACTTAATTTTGACACAAACTTAAATCAACAATAAGTTCCCTATGGGTTACATTGAACCGGCTCCGATCAAGGACAAGGCAAATCCTTTTGAGTCAATGATGTCTAGATTTAACATTGCTACTGAAGCATTGGGTTTAGACGAGCAAGTTTACAACGTTTTAAAATCTCCATCCAAACAAGTTTCTGTTTCTCTTCCTGTCACTATGGATGACGGATCAATCAAAGTGTTTGAAGGTCACCGTGTGATCCACTCCAACATTTTAGGTCCTTCAAAAGGTGGTGTGCGTTATGCAATGGATGTTAACATTGACGAAGTGAAAGCACTCGCGGCTTGGATGACGTGGAAATGTGCCGTGGTAGATATTCCATACGGTGGTGCAAAAGGAGGTATTAAGTGCAATCCGCGTGAAATGTCTGCTGGTGAAATCGAGAGATTAACTAGAGCATATACGCAGTCTATGGCAGGCGTTTTTGGTCCTGACAGAGATATTCCCGCTCCAGATATGGGTACAGGTCCAAGAGAAATGGCTTGGCTTATGGATGAGTATTCAAGGTCAATGGGTACTACTGTCAATGCCGTGGTTACAGGTAAACCGCTCGTTCTTGGTGGCTCTTTAGGTAGAGTAGAAGCTACAGGACGCGGCGTAATGGTTTCCGCTTTAGCGGCCATGGAAAAATTAAAAATCAACCCTTATCATGCTTCAATTGCTGTTCAAGGTTTCGGTAATGTAGGTTCTTATGCTGCTTTACTTATGGCAGAAAGAGGTTGTAGCATTACCGCTGTGAGTGACATCTCAGGGGCTTACCACAATGAAAATGGCATTGATGTACGAAAGGCTATAGAATATAGAAATGGTAACAACGGAACCCTAGAAGGTTTTGAAGGTGCTGAAATGATGGACGATCCGAATGATCTGTTAGTGCTTGACGTTGATGTACTTGTACCAGCTGCTGTTGAAGACGTAATTCATTCAGGCAATGTAGATGATGTTAAAGCTAAGTTGATTGTAGAAGGTGCAAACGGACCTACTTCGGCTGAAGCTGATGCCATAATAAACGAAAAAGGGATTATGGTAGCGCCAGATATTCTAGCAAATGCTGGAGGTGTAACTGTCTCTTATTTTGAATGGGTTCAAAACCGATTGGGTTATAAATGGACTAGAGAGCGTGTAAATCGTAGATCTGATAGGATTATGAAAGATGCGTTTGACAAAGTTTATAGCGCATCGATAAAATATAAGGTGCCAATGAGAATAGCAGCCTACATTGTTGCTATTGACAAAGTCTCTGAGACTTATAAGTACAGAGGTGGGTTCTAAAAAATACTGATGATTAATATTCATAAAGAAGGAAGAGTACTACTATTAGTACTCTTTCTTGTTATAGTCGCTACTGCTACAGGACTGCTTTATTTAGTTAACGTTTCTCAAAACGTGTTTTGGGGCGTTATTGGCTTTGAGGGACTCATTTTTTTATTCTTTCTTCAATTTTTTCGTAATCCAAAGCGAAAAATTGAACTCAACGACAAAAGCATTATTGCTCCAGCCGATGGTAAAGTGGTAGTGGTAGAAAAAACCACCGAAGCCGAATATTTTAAAGGTGAAGAGCGTATCCAAGTTTCCATCTTCATGTCGCCACTAAATGTACATGTCAATAGAAACCCAGTTACCGGATTAATCAAATACTTCAAGTACCATCCCGGGAAATACTTGGTCGCTTGGCACCCAAAATCAAGCACTGAAAACGAACGTACCTCAGTAGTTTACGAGATTCATAAAGGCGTAGAAATCCTAGTAAGACAAATAGCTGGCGCTGCCGCTCGACGTATTAAATGGTATATAGAAGAGAACCAAAGCGTTATTCAAGGCAAAGAATTCGGCTTTATCAAATTTGGTTCGCGTGTCGATCTATTCTTACCAATAGATACGAAAATCAATGTGGAAAAAGGTCAAAAGACCATTGGAGGGCAAACTGTAATTGCCGAATTAGAGTAGTTTCTCTACTATTCTCATCAATTTTTCAAGATACTCTCGATCCACTTTGTCAAAATGATTTAGAACATCCGAATCTACATCTAAGATTAAGTTTACTTCTTCGTTTTTGAAGGCTGGTAATACAATCTCTGATTTAGAAGCAGAGCTACAGGCAATATGGCCGGGAAACTCATCTACATTATCTACGATTATGGTTTCTCCTTTGGCCCAGCTCGTTCCACAAACGCCTTTCCCTTTCATGATTCTGGTACAAGCAATTGGTCCTTGAAACGGGCCCAGAACTAGTTGTTCTTCTTTAACTTGGTAAAAACCAACCCAGAAAAATTCCATCCCATATTTTAAAGCAGAAGCAATATTGGCTAGGTTGGCTGTTAAATCAGACTCACCTGTTACCAAAGCCTCTATTTGAGGAATCAGTGACTGATACTTTTCTGCTTTTGAAGTATGCTCTTCGATAATTAGTTCTTCCGCCATAATGCTTAACCTAACTTTTTAATAATTCAGATGGTTCCGTATTGCTATAAAAATTCAACTTATCCGTACCAATTGATTTTGACGATATGAGATCTCCAGCTATTTTTGGCGCTGCTATGCCTTCGTTGAATACAGTTTGGGTAGAAAATATGCGTGCCTCATCCCATAAATTTTGAGTAATAAACGAGTTTAACAAACCACTACCCCCTTCAATAATTATTGATTGAATACCACGTCCATTTAAGTCTTTCAAAATAGAAGAGAGATAGTCACCATTGTTCACTCGCACAAAAGATACATTGTTAGCCTCTGAAGTTTGGGTGTCATTATAGACCAAGGTTGGTTGATGGCCATCAAATAGGTTTAAATCTTTTGATAGTCTTAGCTGCTTATCTATCACAACCCGTACTGGGTCTTTGCCAGACCAGTCCCTAACATTCAATCTTGGATTGTCATAATGGGCTGTGTTGGTTCCAACCATTATGGCATCCTCTTCTCCCCTCCATTGATGAACAAGTGCTCTAGATTCCTGATTACTGATCCATTTAGAATCAAAATTCTTTCGAGCAACGAAGCCATCAGCAGTTTGCGCCCACTTCAGGATAATAAAAGGTCGATTTGCTTCAAGAGAAGTGAAAAACCTTACGTTCATTTCACGACAATCTTGCTCTAAAACACCAACCTCCACTTCTATTCCTGCCGCTTTTAGTCTCGCTACTCCTTTTCCACCAACCTCAGGGTTACTGTCTATTGTACCGATCACAACCCGCTTCAATTGCTTTCTAACCAAGAGATCAGCACAAGGAGGCGTTTTTCCAAAATGTGAGCAAGGCTCCAAGGTTACGTACGCCGTAGCGCCAATTAGTCTGGCCTGATCCTCTACACTTTTAACCGCTTGAACTTCAGCATGATCTTGACCTGCTGGCTGGGTATATCCTTCTCCAATAATTTCGTCTTGGCCAACAATTACACAGCCAACCATTGGATTTGGGCTGGTTGTTCCCCTGCCGAATTCGGCAAGTTCAAGCGCACGTCGCATATAATGATTATCGTTCATCTTAATTATTGGTAGCGCAAGTTAGGCAAACAAGGGAATTAATTCACTTATTTTGTGTGATGCCAAAGGCGAAATCCAAAGACCTTTTACTACGAATTCAGAATAGAATCGGAGCTATATATGACGATAGAGAAAGTGCCTCTATAGCACGAAACTATCTCGCCGATCGCTATAACTTGACGTCAATTGACTTGGCCATGAATCAGTTAGTTGACGTCGAAGAAGATCAGCTAGAAACTGATTTAAAAAGATTGGAAAAAAAGATTCCATACCAACATATAGTTGGCTTCAGTTATTTCTTAAACAGAAAGTTCTTTACAAATGAGCACACACTTATTCCTAGGCCCGAAACAGAGGGATTGGTGGATTGGGTGCTAAAAGATGCTCGTAAAATCGACCCAATCATTTTAGATATCGGAACTGGAACTGGCTGTATTCCAATCTCTATAAAATTAGAATTACCGAATTCTGATTGCACAGGCGTCGACATTTCAAGTGAGGCGTTAACATTGGCTAAATCAAATGCAAAAGCGCTTTCTGCATCTGTAAATTTTGAACACCTAGATATTTTAAGTGCTGACTTGGACGCTGATTCATTTGATGTGGTGATAAGCAACCCGCCTTATATACCCCTGAGAGAAAAAACAACAATGCACGACAATGTGGTCAATCATGAGCCACATGTAGCCCTTTTTGTACCCGATAACGACCCACTTTTGTTCTATCGCGTTATTGCCGAAAAGTCATTCAATGCTTTAAAACCTGAAGGCAAATTATATTTCGAAATTCATGAAGCATACGGGAAAGACACCTGCAGCCTACTGAAAAGTATTGGCTACGCGGATGTGATCATGCAACAAGATTTACAAGGTAAAGATCGGATGATCCGTGTCTCGAAACCATAATAACTATGAAGAAACCATTAATCCTTTTACACGGTGCTTTAGGGTCAGAAAATTCACTCGCTCCGCTAAAAGATATTCTGGCAGAATCTTTCGACTTATTCAGCTTCAATTTTTCAGGACATGGTAGAACTAGTTTTTCTGAAGCCGGCTTTGGTATAGAAGTCTTTGCTGAAGAATTAGAGGTTTTTATAAAGGCAAATAACCTAATAAAACCCAACATTTTTGGATATAGCATGGGTGGGTATGTGGCGCTTTATCTTGCTGCGACACAACCCAATACAATTGGGAAAATTGCCACATTGGGTACCAAATTTAATTGGAACCCAGAAAGTGCTGAGCTTGAAACCTCAAGGATGAACCCTGAAGTGATGAAGGAAAAGATACCTTCCTACACCAATTTTCTGGAGAAAAATCACGGCGATAAATGGGAAGAACTTGTTCAACAAACAGCAGCCATGATGTTAGAGCTCGGTGACGCACCGCTGTTAAATCATGATACTCTAAATCAGGTAAATTCAGCCGTTCTAGTTTTAAGAGGAGGCGCCGATCATATGGTAGGTCAAGAAGAATCTAAAAAAGCCGTTTTAGCCATTGAGAATGGCTTATACGGCGAGTTCCTTGAAACAAAGCATCCGATTGAGAAAGTCGACCCTAAAGTTCTAGCGGCATCGCTCAAACGTTTTTTCTAGACATCGGGGCTTATTTTGCCACCGTTTTTTCAAATCCATTACTATTTATCTAGAAGTTTTACTATTTATATAGTTTATCTACTATATTTATAGTAGATCAGATTAATTGATATGAAAGAACTCACAAAAGCAGAGGAACGCATCATGCAAATCCTATGGGGACTGAAAAAAGGTTTTACCCGTGATATTCTAGACCAATTCAAAACCGATAAGCCAAGCTATACCACTGTAGCTACGGTATTGTCAGTATTGGAACAAAAGGGATTTGTGAATTCTGAAATGCTAGGCAATAGCAAACGGTATGAGCCGCTCATAAGTAAAGAAAAGTATAGTGACTTCGCGATGTCAAACGTGATGGGAAAATACTTTGAGGGGTCTCTCAGCAGAGTAGTTTCGTTCTTCGCCGACCGCGAAAAATTAGATATCAATGAACTTGATGAGATTATCAAAATTCTTGAAGATAAAAAAGAGGAGGACTAATGCTGACCGATCTATTTATATGGAGCTTAAAGGCAAGCCTACTCTTTGCCTTGATCTATGGTACTTATTGGGTGCTCTTTAAAAATAATACTCGATTCCAATTTAGAAGAACAGTTTTGTTACTGAGCCTTTTGGTCGCATCCATCATTCCACTTTTAGACCTACAAATCTCCATTAGTGAAGAACACCCACTAATGGCATCTATTCCTGAAATCAAGTCAATAGGAATGGAGAAAGTCGAAGTTGAAACTATTTATTCCGAGATCTCAACGAGTCCAACGGCATCGATAAACTTATCAGAGGTTTACTGGCAAGATATTATCCTAGGAATTTATGGCTTAGGCTTATTAGTATCGCTGTCATTAATGCTGATTGAGTTACTCCGGCTTGCTCGCTGGTATTATTTTGGTGCTCGCCGAACTGATATTCAGGACAATGTGATCACCCACAGAGGCATTAAATATCCATTCTCGTTCTGGAAATGGATTTTCGTACCACAGGGCACAGACTATGACCAAGAGATTTGGAAAATCATAGAGAAGCATGAAAGTGCGCACCTTGAACAAGGACATACCATTGATATGGTACTATGTGGTTTTTCTCAATGCCTATTGTGGTACAACCCAATTATCCATCTCTTTCAAAAAGAACTAAGGGGTAACCATGAAGCTTTAGCAGATCGACATGTTCTAAAATTTACTGATTTCAATACTTATGCAAAAGCACTACTCTCAGTAAGTGTAAATGCAAATACAATATCATTGGGCCACTCTTTTGCCCTAGTTTCTTCCTTATCAAAAAGGCTCAAAGTCATGAAAACAAAGAAAACACACGCATCACAAACAATATTCTCCGCGCTATTCTTAGCGATTCTTATGCTAGCACTGGGTACAGCAAATGCGCTCCAAGGCCAAGAAACAAAAGAGGAAGCGCGAGCGAAAGTTGCCGAAAAGATTGCTAGAGGATCTTTCTCATTTATGTTTTTCAATAAGATCACGACCAAGCATCAACGTATCTTGGATAAACTAAAAGCCGATAATCCGGGAAAGGTTATTTCTTATCGCTATTTGGCGAATGAGCGTTATCAAGAATATCTAGCCTCGTTTCAACCTGATCAAGAAACGCTCTTTTTCGATAAATTGTCAGAAGAAGAACAAGAAGAACTTTATCAGATTGCGAATCGAGATACAACCTTAAGAAACGTCAGTTTTAGATCCGATGCCAAGTCCGAATACAGTTTTACTTTTAGTGATTTCTTCGAAAACGACTTTACTGCCATCAAAAGGCAGGCAAAATATGTCGTGATGTATGAGTCACTTCCCAAGAAAAAAATATCAGACCAGCCCATCTATGACGCGAAAGAAGTAGACAAACTGCCGGCGCCCATCGGCGGGCTTTCCAATTTTGAAAAATCAATTGCGTTGGATGCGGAATTACCTAATGATATTGATAAAACCCTAATGCCCAAAACGATTGACTTTGTGCTAGTGGTGAATGGTGGCAATAGTATTTCAGAACTAAACTTAGTCACTGATATAAAAGAGGACAGTAAAGAAATTGATAAGATCTACAAGTTTATGGGTACCCTCCACAATGAGATACTAGAAAAAATTAGGGCTTATTACCCATGGAAAAGGGGTGTAAAAGATGGCAAAGAAGTAAGGGTTAGAATGAAAATTGCCATCCCAACTCGCTACATGTGATTAAATATGTTTGAGAATTACACCTTGGCTAGCGCTTTTGTGCTAGCCTTTTTTATTTAATGATAAATATCGGTCTGCACATCCTCTACTATCCAAAGCGGTTTGTTATTGGTCCAAATTTTTACACGGCCATTTACTTGTGCCGTTAATTCTATCGGTTCTAGCAGCATTTCATTTACCCAGTCGGCATAAAACCCCTCAGAGCTAAAGAAAGTACTTCTCGCCACTGGATGAATACCGAAAAGCTGTCCTCCTGAAACCCATTTTTCAAACTGCCCATTCGGAGCGAAAACCCATTTTTTGTCGTTATAGTAAATGACGGTATCTATGGTATCTAAGTACTCTTTTGTCAGATCGAGTGCTCTTGAATCATATAATCTTGCCAAAACATTTACTGCACTGTGCTTCTGATCGCTTAGAAATATATAGCCACAACTCAATAGGTCTTCAGACTCAAAACCGAGTAATTGTACGGGAGATTGAGGCTTCAATTTTGGTTTGAGGACTTCTAAATCTTTGGCCTGGGCCACCACCACATCAATCTTTATTCCCCAAGATAGTACCTCATCTAGCGCATATGCAGTAACAATTATCGTTGGACTCCATTCCAACAATAAGTCAATGAATTCTGTACTGAGTGTACCTGCATCATCGATTAAAAGGGCAGGCTCCTGCTCGTCTCTTACAATATGGTGTGATGACATAAACTATATGGCTCGTACCTGTTGAGGCACCTGAATTGCTTCGTTTTGCACAATTTCGCTCCAAACTAGCGCACTTGCACCTAAAACGGCAGCATTTCTATCCATTAATTCAGAAAGGCGGATGTTTATTTTGCCTTTATACCCAGGGTAAAGGTATTCATTGAAGGAATCCATTGTAGGTTTTATTAGAATATCACCGGCTTTGGCGAGGCCGCCAAAAAGGAATATTGCTTCAGGACTGGTTACTGCGGCAGCATCTGCCAACTTCAACCCAAGTATATCGGAAGTATATCGATAGGCTTCGAGCGCGATTGGATCACCTGCTAAAGCCATTTCAGTAATTTTCTTTGCCGTTAGCGATTCATAAGTATATGAACGCAAAGGCGTTTCATCGTTATTGGTAGCCAAAAGTTTAAATACAGTTCTTTTAATACCAGAGGCAGAGGCATAGGTTTCTAAACAACCTCTTTTACCACAATTACATTCACGGCCATCAGGGTAAACATTGGTGTGACCAAGTTCTCCGGCCAAGCCATCGTGGCCATAGATTAGCTTACCACGTGTCACTAAACCTGAACCTAAGCCTGTACCTAGCGTAACGACTATGAAATCGTTCATGTTTTTGGCACCTCCAAAGACCTTTTCCCCGATAGCGGCGGCGTTGGCATCATTGGTTAAAACCATTGGTAGGTCGAAATATTCTTGGAACATTTCAATAAAAGGCACAATTCCTTTCCAATTCAAATTGGGCGCGTGTTCTATTGTTCCTTTGTAATAATTGCCATTAGGCGCACCAATACCGATACCTAATATTTCAAAAGGTTCATTAATTTGATTCAAGCCATCTTTGATAGCTTCGCTCAATGCGTCTAAAAATGGCTTAATTTCTAAATGGGTATAAGTAGGTATAGAACCTTCCATCAGGACGTTCCCTTCAACATCACTCAAACCGAATTTGGTGAATGTTCCTCCTATGTCTATACCAATTGCTGTTTCCCTCATGGCTCTTTTTTGGGATCAGATGACTCTAACTCCGTATTTAGTGGCTAAAAAATCGGTTAAGGGTGATTTTTCGTAGATTAATTCCAATATCTACAATCTCAAGGCATAAACTCTTACATGAGTTTTAATATCTCTGTAAACGATTGCATAAAACAATTCGTCAACAAAATTTGAATCTCTGAATAATCAATAGGATTAGGGATGTGACTAAAAAAGTAATGAAAAATATAAAAGGGTAGCCTCTTTTCATGAAGAGACTACCCTTTAAGTGATTAGAAGGATAAACCTAATGATAACAAGAAGTTTGTACCTGCTTGCGGATAGAAATAGTTCTCTCTTACTTCAAAATCTAGACCTCCGAAGTAGCCGAAAGTATAGCCATTAGACTCGTATTCATGACTAAAGAGGTTATTCACCAACAAGTTCACTGAAACTCTTTTTACAAGTTCAGTAGAAAAGCTATAGTTAATTCTTAGGTCATTGACGAAAAAGGCATCGATTTTTCGGTTATCATTTGACGTATTATCCAAAAACTGTTCTCCTACATATTTCGATAATAGACTAAATTCTAAGCCCAAGGCAGGCCTAAAAGCTAATTGGCTACCTGCTACAACGCTTGGTGAAAAACTGATATCAGTGTCACTGAAATTAGTTCTTACTTCATTGAACTCGTCAAAAGCTGCACCAAAATCAAAGATTACCTCGTCAAATGACTGAATTCTATTCTGACTGAACGCCACATTGGCCGACCAAAAAAGATTTTTCGCAACCTTGGTTGTTCCTGAAAGCTCGATACCCATACGGTAACTATCAGGCACATTAGTTCTAATACCGGCACCAACATCATTTACTTCACCAGTTAGTACCAATTGATTTTTGTAATCCATCAAATAGTAATTGAATTCAAAGGCACCATTGGTTGACTGACGCTTATAGCCAATTTCAATGTTATTCAACGTTTCATGCTTAGGATCTACTCCTGGTGCGGCATCAATAATATCAGATCGATTTGGTTCCTTATTACCCACTGCAAAAGAGGCATATAGATTGGCATTTTCTGTAAGCTGGTAAGTTGCTCCTACTTTAGGGTTGAAGAAATTAAAGTTCTTATCGAAATCGATTGGTCTTAAATCGTTATCGATTCCCATTCCGTTATAACTGACACTTCGGAACTGTATGTCACCAAACAAATTTAATTTTTCGCCTGCCTGATAGTTTACCTTAGCATACGTGTTAAAATCTACCTTTTGTGACTCGCTTTCGTAATATCGCTCTCTGATATCGCTATTTCCGGCAAACCTTGCCCAAATAACTTCTCCAAAATGATCGCCAATGTATTCATTTAATGCCCCTCCGAAAGTGACATCAAGATCTGTTGAAGTATAGTTTAAATCATAAACCACCCCGTAGAAATCATTATCCAACCATCGTCTTCTGATCAAATCAGAACTTGAAATAGTTGCCCCTCCAATCACTACATCAGCAATTCCATAGTCGGCCAAGTCATCGTCGTTTCTAAACTCTTCGAAGAAACCGGCACCCTTTGTATAGTGCCCTGCTAGGGACATATTCCATTCGGTGTTGAAGTTATGACTCATGTGCAGTTGGTAATGATCTTGTCCATAATCGTCTACCTGGTTATCGTATTCATAGAAGTTGTAACTGCGCCCCGAATTCCTCAAGTTTTCAGCCTGAGCATTGGTAAAACCGTTATTTGCAATTACTGCTTCAATTCCAGCGGCATCATTTCTAAGTCTTGCTTCAGGTGTTCCATACCAACTTTGGTAAGTCACTTCATCCCCGCCAAAAGTGATGAATTTAATGCTCGTTTTCTTACCAAAATAGCCTCCTGACAGGTAATAAGATTGCAAGTCAGATGATGCACGATCTACAAATCCATCTGAGCTAATTTGGGATAGCCTTCCTTCAAATGCCCATTTGTCTTTGAGCAAACCGGTAGAAAAGATGGCGTTATATTTTTGCGTGTTGAACGATCCTACACTTGTGTTCACTTCAGCTCTAGCATCTTGACTCAATCCATTGGTTAAGATATTGATCGATCCACCAAAAGCGCCAGCACCATTCGTAGATGTACCTACACCACGTTGTACTTGAATATCGGCAGCAGAAGAGGCAAAATCAGGTGTATTGACCCAAAAAACGCCTTGAGATTCTGAATCATTTACTGGAATTCCGTTAATAGTCACGTTAATTCTGGTCGGATCGCTACCTCTAATTCTTATCCCTGTGTAGCCAATTCCAGCCCCCGCATCGGAAGTAGTCACTACCGACGGAGTCCAATTCAAAAGAAAGGGTAAGTCTTGCCCTAAATTCTGTTTTCGAATCTCTTCGGCACCCACATTCGTATAGGTTGTCGGGGTTTTTTCTGTGGCTCGTGTTCCTGTTACTATAACATCGTCTAAGCTCGTAGTACTTATTTCGAGCGCTATCGATAGGTCTAAATCTCCAGTAAGATCAATTACTTCATCATATCGCTTATAACCTACCATATAGGCCACTATGCGATACTTTCCTGCAGCTAAGTCCTTAAATTCAAACTCACCGCTTTCATTCGTAGGCTCTCCTAGCGTCGTTTCAATTAAAACAACTCCTACGCGCTGTAACTTTTCTCCATTTGCGGCATCCGTTACAGTTCCTTTAATGGTGTATTGCGCAAATACACTCAATCCTGTCAGCAGCAAAGCCGACATCAATACTAATTTTCTCATTATTTAATTTAAAATGGTCAAACTTAGAAGTGCTAAAGGGGAGCACTCCCTACAATTGTTTAACATACCTCCCTGCGACAGCATTATCTGCATCAGGTTCAATGGGTATAATCTCAGCCTGTTTTTAATCTCGTAAATCGAGCAAAGGCACCCCCTATTACATGCAAAGTTAGTGATCCATAAATGAAATCCACTAAATCAGATCATTTATGACCATGATCGATTTCTGAAGCCTCGACTCATGTGAACCATCTACGATTTGAAAGTTTACACCGGCATTCATCAATTCTTTGTGATAAATATCGAATAGACGCGCTCTGTCTTTTGGGCTTTCTCTCAATGGATCATCTTCAAAAGGAATATCTGGGGAAGTCAATAAGTACAAGTCGGCTTGATTCATGGAAAGTAACTGAAGCAAGAAGGGATCAGCATTTCCGTATTTAAATTCGCTCCAAACTTTAATAACAAAGAGATCGGTATCAAGAATAATAAGATCATTTGCCTGCTTCCTAAAAGCTTTTTCGTCTTCCAACTGGCCTTTCGCAATGGTTAATAAATCATCTTGATTATAAGGCCTATCCAGTTTACCGAGAAATTCTCTAGCATATTCAGGAACACATCTGGTTCCGAAATAATCTGCTAAAGCACTGGCCAAAGTGGATTTACCTGTGCTTTCCGGTCCAATAACAGCGATTGAATTCATACTTGATTAAGTGTCATTGTTTTTTTCCAAGCGCGGTATCCTGCTACTGCCATGCCGATATAAATGAAGTATAGCAGTGAATAAAAATATAATTCTTTGTAAAAGTAGATTCCTGTAGCCAGTACATTCACTACAAACCAATAGTACCAATTATCTATTTTCTTTCTGGCGGTAAGCCACATACCGGTAACACTCAAAATGGATGTAGTACTGTCCCAATATGGCAGTGCTGGTGGTTCTACGCCTTCGAACATGTTCGGAATTTCAATCAACAGTTTGCCAAATACAAAAACACCAGCAACAGTAAGCAGCACCATGGTTAGCATTTCCTTCGAGTTAGAATGTGTAATCTTTAGTTCAGGCTTGGCTTTATCCTTCGGCCTTGTCCAATAAATCCATCCATAAATATTGAGTACAAGGAAAAATATATGTAAAAGAAAGTCTCCATATAATCTGGCTTGCCAAAAAACTACAAAGGAGATTATAACATAAAGAATGCCAAATGGCCATGTATAAATGCTCTCTTTTATGAGAAAATAAACGGCCAACAACCCGAAAAGAAATCCAGTGATTCCCCATAGGTCCATGCTGAGCGCCGTAGATACGATTTGATCCCAAATCTCGTTGAACTGCATGGCGCCAAAGATATGATTAATTGATATATTCACTCTGAATAATTTGATATGGAAATGTATAAAGCACTGATCATTCTAGTTATACTAATGATCGTTTTCCCATTAGCGACTTCTGCCCAAGAGACTAAATACAATTTGGAAACAGAAAGTATTTCAAGCAGGGTTGATAAAATTCTAAACGGCCCAATCACCAAAGAAGGGCTTCAAAAAATGCCCTATAAAGTATGGTTCACTACAAACTATAAGACCTACCTCGTAGATACAAACACCTTAAAAAATATCAAAAGACGTAAGCTGAAAGACTTAAAAATTCTAGCTTTTATGGGTACTTGGTGCCACGATAGTAACCGTGAAATACCTAGACTAATCAGGGTTTGCGAAGAACTTGGAATTGCCGATCAACTTGAGCTTTATGCTTTAGATGTAAACAAGAAAAGTCAGGCCGGAAGAGAAGAAGGGTATAATGTGAAAAAGACACCTACCATCATATTCATGATTGATGGAAAAGAAGTTGCACGAATTTTAGAAGAGCCCGATGCCTCTTTTGAACAAGACCTTGAAAAAATATTAAAGTGATATGCTGACCAATCAAAAGCATTTATTCAACCTACCAGACGACATTACCTATTTAAATTGTAGTTATATGTCTCCGATGTTAAAGTCGGTAGCCGAAATTGGCGTCCACGCTATTTATGCTAAAGACGACCCTAGCACCAATAAACCCGAGGATTTTTTCAATAATACGAAAGGATTGAGAACTGAATTTGCTCGCTTAATTGACGCGCCGTCAGAGCGATCTTGTGCCATAACACCTTCAGTATCCTATGCTTTGGCCAATGTGGCTAAAAACCTGAGAGCAGGGAAAGGAGATAATATTGTAATTGCCGACGAGCAGTTTCCCAGCAACTTTTATGCTTGGGACACTTTATCGAAAGAAAAAGGCATTGAGTTAAAAGTAGTTTCAGCACCAGACTTAAAAGAAGGCAGAGGAAAAAGATGGAATGAGTTGATTTTAGAGGCTATTGATGGTAATACAAAAATGGTGGCCACTGGTCATGTGCATTGGGCCGATGGCACAAAATTCGACTTAAAAGCGATTAGACAAAGAGCCGACGAGGTTGGTTCTATTTTAGTCATCGATGGAACTCAGTCAATTGGTGCGCTGCCCTTTAGCGTGCAGGAATTTAGACCCGATGCCGTTGTGGCAGCAGGCTACAAATGGATGATGGGGCCTTACGCTACAGGTGTATCTTACTTTGGTGAATATTTTAAAGATGGTGCTCCGATAGAGAATAACTGGATGAACAGGCTAAATAGCGAAGATTTTGGAAACTTAATCAACTATCAAGAAGCATATCAGCCAGGGTCAATCCGATATGAAGTTGGCGAAAGTGCAAATTTCATCTTAACACCTATGCTTACCCATGCCATAGCACAAGTAAACGAATGGGGACAAGAAAACATTCAAGCTTATTGTGCTGAAATCACAAAACCGTACATCAATGAATTATTAAATCTTGGTGTAAGTATAGAAGACAATGCATTTAGAGGCGAGCATCTTTTCGGGCTTAGGCTACCTAAGCACATGGATATGGAAAACATAAAACACCGATTTGCTGAACAGCGAATATTCGTTTCTGTAAGAGGAAATTCCATTCGTATTTCGCCTAATGTTTACAACGATGCATCCGATCTGGAAAAACTAGTGGATACTTTTAAGGTTTTAGACCAATCACATGCTTAACCATACTATTGTTGCATTTTTTGCGCGAGTATTACTTGGTCTCATCTTTCTGATGCAAGGTATTGGTAAGGTCTTTACTTGGGGTTTAGACGGTGTCTATGGCAGCTTTCAACCCTATGAAGAAACTTTTCTTCCTAAGTTTTCGATTGTTTTTGCTGCTTATTATACTTCTTATGCTGAGTTAATTGGTGGCGCTTTGCTTGTCCTTGGGCTTTTTAAAAACTATGCGCTCTATGCCTTAGCGCTAGTACTACTCATTGTTTCTTTCGGCCATGGCCTAAGTAGCCCCATTTGGGACTTAAATAATGTAATGTGGCGTGCAGTACTACTTATTTTCCTTTTAGTAATCCCTAAGGAGTGGGACAAATGGCAAATAGAGCATCTTTTAAAGAAGAAAAAGGACATCTAAGAATCTTGAACAGAAAACCCTTTCCACGCAAACCAGTCTTCCCTATTTCAAAAAAATTATTTAGGTAGCAACGTTTTTAAGATTCGAATCATCTACGTACTTTTGTCCCGCAAATAATAAAACAATTATTTGCCATGCCCATAGATCAATCCAAATTCCTTTTTGAAGCACTTACCTATGACGATGTGCTTCTTCTCCCCGCTTATTCTGAAGTTTTACCAAGAGATACCAATACCAAAACGTGGTTGACTAAAAATATTCAGTTGAATATTCCTTTAGTATCAGCCGCCATGGACACGGTTACTGAGCACAAATTAGCCATCGCCATGGCGCTTGAAGGTGGACTTGGTTTCATCCATAAAAACATGTCGGTAGAGCAACAAGCTTTACAGGTTAGGAAGGTTAAGCGTTCACAAAGTGGAATGATCTTGGACCCAGTAACGCTTCATGTAGATAGTACCGCTATGGAAGCAGAGCGTATGATGCGCGAGAATAAAATTGGTGGTATTCCAGTGGTAGACGGCGAAGGTATTCTCATTGGAATTGTCACGAATCGCGACATGCGCTTCATCAAAAACATGAAAAAGCCAGTGCGCGAAATCATGACGCAAGAAAACCTCGTTACGGGCAAAATGGGGATCAGTCTAGATGATGCGGAAGATGTTCTTCAAGAATATAAAATTGAAAAACTACCGATCACAGATGACAAAGGCAAATTAACGGGGCTGATCACTTATAAAGATATTTTAAAGAATAGGGATAGACCAAATGCTTGTAAAGATCAGTTTGGTCGGTTAAGAGTTGGGGCGGCAGTTGGTGTAACCCCAGATATAGAAGAAAGAATAGCCGCCTTAATTAAGGCAGGTGTTGATGTGGTAAGTATTGATACTGCTCATGGGCACTCTAAAGGTGTAATAGACACCGCCAAAAAAATCAAATCAGCCTACCCTGAACTAGACGTTATCGTGGGCAATGTTGCCACGGCTGAAGCGGCTAAAGCCTTAGTAGAAGCTGGTGCAGACGCCATTAAAGTTGGTGTAGGTCCGGGTAGTATTTGTACAACTAGAATTATTGCCGGCGTAGGAATGCCTCAGTTATCAGCTGTTTTTGAATGCGCTAAAGCTATAAAAGGCTCTGGTGTTCCGATTATAGCAGATGGTGGTATCAGATACTCAGGAGATGTTGTTAAAGCAGTGGCTGCAGGTGCAAACACAATCATGATTGGCTCCTTACTCGCCGGTTCTGAAGAGGCACCGGGTGAAGTTATCCTTTATGAAGGCAGAAAATTTAAATCATACCGCGGTATGGGTTCTGTAGAAGCTATGGAAGATGGATCCAAGGATCGTTATTTCCAAGATGCTGAGGATGACATTAAGAAATTAGTACCAGAAGGTATTGTTGGCCGTGTACCATTCAAAGGATTAGTGCAAGAAGTACTTTATCAACTAGTTGGTGGACTTCAAGCAGGTATGGGATACTGCGGTGCCCCAACTATTGAAAAAATGCAAGAAGCTAAGTTTGTTAAGATTACTGGAGCTGGCGCAAAAGAAAGCCACCCGCACGATATTTTTATCACAAGAGAAGCGCCTAACTACAGTAGATAATTTTTTAAGTAGTGGTTGTCTTAAAAGTACATTGAAGCAATTTTTTTCTGCTTTGAAGACAACCAATACCCTTTAGATGAAGAGAATAATTGAGTCAAAAACTGGCCTTAGCAATGAAGTACTAATCATTTTGATTGGTAGCATTCATGGCAACGAGAAAGAAGGAATAAGGGCAATAGAAAGAACCTTTCAAAGACTCAATAATGGCAATTTCGAAATCAATGGAAAAATCATTGGTATCGCTGGAAACCTCAAAGCCATTGAAGCGCATAAACGATTCCTTGACCATGACTTGAACAGATGCTGGACCGACGAGCACATTCAGCAATGCCTTTCAAACCCCAATGATTTAGTTAACGAAGACAAAGAATTAGTAGAATTATATCACCTTATTAACGAGGTGCTCTCAGAAGATTACAAGCAGAAATTCGTAATCGATTTACATACCACATCTGCTGATAATGGCAATTTTTTAGTCTACCCTGGAAAGGTAGATGAAACTACGATTGCTGAAAAGTTGGGGCTTCCAATGATTACCAATCTGGACGACTACCTTCAAGGAACTACCTTATTGAAGTACTATTCTTCTGAAGAAGTTGTTTCGTTTGCTTTCGAAGGGGGGCAAATTGGTTCTCCTAAAGCTATCGACATACATACAGAAGGAATTTGGCAGTTACTTCAGCTTTCAGGTATAATAGCCCAGACAGAAGCGCCTAAACTTCTTATCGATCCTAAGGAAAATTTACCATCCCTTTTGCGTGTAATTCATAGGCATGGGGTAAAAGTTGGCGATGCATTTAAAATGAAGGGTGGCTTTAAAAGTTTTCAACCTATCGCAAAAGGAGAACTCATTGCCGAAGATAATAACGGCGAAATCACTGCACCAAAAGAGGGCCGAATTTTCATGCCACTTTACCAGGCAGCGGGCGACGATGGTTTCTTCATCGTTGAAGAGATTTAAGGAATAATTTACGTCAAAAAAAGAAGCCCCTCCGAAATCGGAGGGGCTTCTTTTTGTATTGCGCCAAGGATTAACCTTGCTGCGCAGTAGCTTCTGCCTTAGCAGATGCTCTAGCTCTAGCCGATTCTTTCTCCTTATCAGCCGCAGCACCTAATGTTTTCTTAGTCATGTCAACAACAATTGGCGTTGCTACAAAAACTGAAGAATAAGTACCTACAAGAATACCGATGAGTAAAGCGAACGAGAAGCCTCTTAATACTTCACCACCAAAAATGAACAATACCAATACTACGATCAATGTAGTCATAGAGGTAATTAAAGTTCTGCTTATAGTTGAGTTAATAGATTCATTGAAAGTACCAATCAAATCTTTGGACCCTTTCAATTGTAGGTTCTCACGAATACGGTCAAATACAACCACGGTGTCATTTATGGAGTAACCGATAATCGTTAGCAGTGCCGCAATAAATACTTGATCAATTTCAAAGCTAATTCCGAACCATCCGATAATAGCGAAAGCAGAAAGTACAATAAATGCATCGTGCACTAGGGCTACAATAGCACCAAGTGAGAACTGCCATCTACGGAACCTAATTAAGATGTATAAGAAGATTGCGATAATCGCTAAACCGAAAGATTGGTAAGAAGACTTCTTAATGTCATCCGCAATTGTAGCACCAACTTTAGAAGAACCTACAATGGTAAATTCACCTGTTTCTGGTACTAGTTTTCCATCGATAAAGGTTTTTCCGGTTGCGCCGGCCAAACCAGCAACAAGTTCATTTCTTACTTCATCGTCTGCCTCTGTAGACTCTTCATCTACTTTGTAAGAAGTTGTAATTTTCAGAACGTTGCTGGAATTGTATTCTTTTACTTCAACACCAGATTCGCTGAAAGTACCCGTTGAAAGCGCTGCTTTCATATCTGAAGCCACCATTGGCTCGTCAAAGTTTACAACATAAGATCTACCTCCTTTAAAATCTACACCTAGTCTTAAGCTACTAGTTGATAGCGCCACAATACCAACACCAATTACGATAGTTGAGATCATGTAAGCCAATCTTCTTTTCCCTAGGAAATCAAAGTTTACGTTTCTTAACCAGCCTTTAGAGAATGGCGTTTCGAAAGAGATTTTACTGTCGTTTCCTTTCTTCGTCATGTATGTCACAATTACTCTTGTGATGAATACAGCTGAGAAGAATGAACAGATAATACCGATCATTAAAGTAACGGCAAATCCTTTAACCGGACCTTGACCTAAAGAGTAAAGAATTACACCTGTTAGGAAGGTTGTAACGTTCGCATCTATAATAGAGCTATAGGCCTTCTTATAACCTGAGCTTATAGCCTGAATCATAGGCACGCCATTTCTAAGCTCTTCTCTAATTCTTTCAAAAATCAGAACGTTGGCATCAATTGACATACCAATCGTCAATACAATACCGGCAATACCTGGTAGCGTAAGTGCTGCTCCAAGGTTTGCTAAAATTCCCATGATGAAGAATACATTGAACAATAAGGCAACATTTGCTATTATCCCGCCTTTAGCGTAGTAAGCAATCATAAACACCACAACTATAAGTAGCCCTACTAGAATAGAAGAGATCCCTTGTCTTTGTGCTTCAATACCTAGCGTTGGTCCAACTACGGCCTCTTCAACAATTCTTGTTGGTGCTGGAAGCGAACCTGCTTTTAGAATATTGGCCAAATCATCAGCTTCTTCTACTGAGAAATTTCCACTGATAATGGAGCTTCCCGAAGGAATCTCTTGATTTACCTGTGGTGCGCTATAAACGTAGTTATCCAAAACAATGGCAATTTGTCTGTTGATGTTAGAGCCGGTAAGGTTCTTCCATTTCTTAGACCCCAAGGCATTCATTTGCATGCTTACAGCAGGTCTAGCTGTTTGATCTAGACTTTGACGAGCGTCCGTTATTACTTCACCAGTTAAAGGCGCTTCACCCCTAGTAGACTTAATTGCATAAAGTTGAAGCATTTCAGCATCGTTCTCTTCTGCCTTAACACTCCACTTGAAGGATAGGTTATTAGGTATGAGTTTGGTGATTTTCTCATTTTTCAAGATTGTATTAATCTTACCTGTATCCGCCATATTGTAATAAAAACCGGCTAAGGTTTGACCGTCTGCGTTTCGGTAACTCTTTCTTAAAGAAATAAAACTAGATACGCCTGGTGTTTGAGTGGTTGTAGAATCATTAGCTAGACTATCGGCTTGTTGTGCCAATTGTGCCTCCAATGCGTTATCTGCTTCACCATCAGCTGGCTTTAGCTCAGAACTTAAATCAGTAGTAATTGTCGCTGCTGCAGTTTCAAGTTTTAATAATTCATCATTGATAATCCGAAGCGTTGGGGTAATCTCCTGTTCGTTATAAACTTCCCAGAACTCTAGTTTCGCTACACCTTGAAGCAATTTTCTAACTCGTTGTGGGTTGTCAACACCTGGAAGCTCAATTTGGATTCTTCCTGTTCCTTGAAGTCGCTGAATATTTGGTTGAGAAGTACCAAAACGGTCAACTCTTGTACGTAAAATCTGGAAAGCACGATCGATAGATTGATCAACTTCTTCGCTGATCAAACTCATAACGTCATCGTTAGAAGATTCAAATGTAATCTTCCCTTTGTTAGCCGCATTCGCAAAAATATTGCTTAATCTTCCACCTGGGCTTATTTCAGTATATGCTTGCTGAAATAAGGTAGTAAATGGCGCTTGGCTATTTTTCTGACGATCTAAAGCTACATCGATTGCGCTAAGGAAATCAGGGTCTTGGCTATTGCCAGAAAGCCCTTTGATGATCTCAACAGGAGATACTTCCAAAGTTACGTGCATACCTCCTTGAAGGTCAAGCCCAAGGTTTAATTCAATATCCTTGATTTGCTTATAGGTAAATTCTGCTCCTAAAATATTTAGGACAGGCTCCATCCAGATTGAATCAAGATATGCCTGCTTTTTTGTCTGGTCAATTACCCCACTTTCATCAGTTGAGTATTCGATTGCGTCTGCTTGGATACCTCTAGAATAGAAGGTAATAGATAAGTAATACAAGCAAAGCATTGTAATTATGACGGTCAAAAAGACAATCGTATTCTTATTTTTCATTAGTGATATATAGGTTATTCAAAAAGATTTAAAATATAATGGTGCTGAAAAGCACTTAGAAGTGGGTTCAATTGATGAACCTAAACCGACTAACTATGGGGCGTTAGGGGATTGTATTTTCCGAAATAATGTTCGGTAATGTGGAGAATCGTGTAATGCAATTTCTGGAAGAAAAATGCTTTTCTCTTCTTTCTCTCTGATTACTTCTCCAATGAAAATGGCTTGAAAAGGCTCAATCTGAAGGATGTTTGCCGGTAATAAAACCTGAGTAGTCAGTGAATAAACTACATTTTGCTCTGGCTTATCATTGGCTTCATCATCCGTAGATTCAATCTGTTCGCATATCTGTGTACAGTGATAATCCACAATTTCTTGTGACACCACAAAAACGGCTACTAAGATTCCCATTAGGAAAAAAAGCGAGCGTTTTATGTTAGATATTTGAACTGGGCTTTTCATTCAGCGGCACGAATTTACTAAAACGAATGAAGAAACATTAACCTTGATCGATTATTTTGCTCTGAATGAGGCCTCTAAGTACATCTAAAGCCTTATCAAAGTCTTTATTGTTAGGAACTACCAAATCCGCCTCCTCTTTGTATGGCGCTATATACTTTTGGTATGAAGGCATAATATGGTTCTCATATTTATAAAGTACATCATCTGCTTCATAGCCTCTTTCCTCTCTATCTCTCTTAAGTCTTCTTTGCAACTTGATATAATCCTTTGCGTCAATGAAGATTTTAAGGTCGATCAGCTCGGAGATTTTCTGATAATGAAATATAAAAATACCTTCTACTAGAATAACTGGTGCCGATTTTCTGACCAGTTTTTTTGGCTCTACATCTGGGTTATTGAAAGTATATTCGAGCTTTTCAACTGACCTTCCTTCGCTAAGCGCCTTTAAATCGCTAGCAAAATGCTCATAATCGATAGATTCTGGTCTGTCAAAATTGAGTTCACCATTCTTATCTACCAACTGATATTCTCTTGGCCGGTAGTAATCATCTTGTGAAATACAGGTAACATAGCGACCGTCGAACCCTTTAAGTAATTCTTTTAAGAAGCGGGTTTTTCCCGAACCACTACCGCCGGTAATGCCAATAATGAATGGTTTCTCCATTGTGCAAAAATAGAAAGCTTATAGATTAATTTAGTGCTTTTAGGAATTGAGCGAGCTTTTCAACAGATCTTTTTCTATGGCTCATTGTGTTCTTCACTTCTGCCGAAAGCTGAGCAAAGGTTTTGTTGTACCCTTCAGGAAGAAATATTGGATCATAGCCAAATCCATCTTCACCTGTCATTTCAGGAGCAATTTGACCTTCAATTATCCCTTCAAATTGATGATGCCCATTGGTGTCGATAAACGTTACCACGGCTCTGAATTGGGCGCTTCTATCAGTATGTTCAGCTAATTCTTCTAGTACTTTAGCCATGTTTTTAGATGCATTTCTGTCGCCAGCATAATATGCTGTATGTACGCCCGGTCTTCCGTTAAGGGAATGTACTTCTAAACCAGAATCATCGGAAAAAATAGGGATTTGAAAACGCTCAAATAAGTATTCTGCCTTTTCAAATGAGTTTTCTTCTAGCGTTTCATGTGTTTCTGGCAGTTCGCCTTCAAAACCAATATCCTTAAGTGAGAGAATTTGAAAACGATCGCCAAGTATCTGACGGACCTCCTCTAACTTATGCTCATTATTAGTAGCAAAACAGAGTTTCATGGCTGATTAGCAAGTTGTAGATTACTGCCTTATATCTGTGATACGAATATCGAAAAGCAACACAGAGTTTGGTGGAATAAGTAACCCTTGTCGATTACTACCATAACCAAGACGTGATGGTATTAAGAATTTAGCCACTGTACCGACCTTTAATTTTCTTAAACCTATGTCCCATCCTTGAATTACATTGCCTCTTCCGATAACAACAGCAAATGGATCTAAACCTTCTGAAGTATCGAACTGAGTTCCATCTAAAAGTGTACCTGTATAGTGCACAAAAACTGTAGATCCAAAGCCAGGATTGTCACCTGTTCCTTCTTGTTGGATGATATAGCGTAAACCACTTTCCTCATCAACTTGAGCAGTCATGTTATTCTCTGATAGATAATCATCGATTAGCGCTACGTCAATTTCAAGTTGTTCTGCTTCATCAAAAATATTGTCTGAATCACAAGAAACTGCTAGCAAGAGCATTAATGCGCTAAATATGTATGTTAATTTTTTCATCTACTTAATATCTACTAATTCAATATCAAACACTAAAACTGTATTGGGTGGTACTTCAGCACCTTTGCCTTGCACCCCATAACCAAATACCGATGGTACGATAAGCTTTCCTCTTCCACCTTTACTGAATTTTGGTACGCCTAGGTTCCAACCTTCAATAATACCCTGTGTACCTATTTCAAATTCGTAAGGTACATAAGTCCTTCTGTCGCTATACTGATTATTGGCTCTAGCTACATCCTCCCGGCTGGTATCCAACACAGTGCCATCAAGTCTCGTCAAGGTATAGTTTACAGAAACCTTATCACCCAATTTCGGAAACTGTCCATTCCCTTCTTGTAAAGTTACGTAATGAAGCCCTTCGTCCGTCCTAGTAGTTTCTAAATTATTGTTAACGATGTATTCTTGAATTAATTCTTCGTCTTTCTCAAGTTGTTCGCTTCTCATTCTGGCCAGAATGGTTGATTCATTATCAACTTCATCCACTCTCATGTTCCATGTCACGATTTGACTGGTATCCATTTTCGGTGACATCGGCATCTGAATCATCCGACCGTATTTACCCAAAGACATCTGAATTTGTACGCTATCGCCGGTCCCACACATTTTTAGGGCTTCGCTCAAATTTGGCGGAGCCCCTGTGATCGGGTTGATGAAAATACCGCCTTCTTTTGTTTCAAAAATGAGGGAGTCACCTAAGAAGTGACTCATTTGAACTTTCATGATATCGCCAACTCGAGGTTTATTTCCTTCTTGCTGATCGACATAGCGAAAACTAAGGCCAGATGCTAACTGTGTAAATTCAGGTTGTCCTTCACATCCTAAAATGATTACCAAAAACAACAAAAAGCTTAGTCCAACGCTTCCTTTCATACCTTTTTAAATTCTTCTTCTAGGCCTTCTTTGTATTCTTCGATAGCCGTTTTGAACATGGAAACCGCTTCAGCAAGCGATGTTTCTACTTTTCCTCCTGCCGCATTTCTATGGCCACCACCATTAAAAAATTTACCGGCCATTTCATTGGCTGGAAACTCTCCAATTGATCGCAAAGAAATTTTTACGCCATCGTCTGCTTCTTTAAACAATGCAGCTAGGGTAATACCCTCAATTGACAAAGCATAATTTACAAGGCCTTCGGTATCTCCTGTTTTAGAATTGTACTTTCTTAGTTCGTCTTGCGATAAAGCAAAAAAGGCGACTCTCTGATCCATTAATACTTCTAGGTTTTGGCTTAATGCATAACCTAAAAACCTCAAACGATCTATAGAATTTTTATCGTAAATATTTTTAGAAATTCTACTGTTATCAGCACCATGAGCGATAAGTTTTGACACCACCTCATGAACATTTTGGGTTGTATTTGGGTGTCTAAAACCTCCTGTATCTGTCAATATGCCAGCATATAGACATTCCGCGATATCTTTATCCATTAAATGCTCATCTCCTAAAGCCAAAATAAGCTCGTAGCAAAGTTCACATGTGGCAGCAGCCCCAGTGTTCCAAAGTCTAAAATCAGCAAAATCTTCAGGATCAAGGTGGTGGTCTACATTAACCTTAAACCCGCCGGCTGACCTTACCATTTCTCCTAGCTCATTAATTCTACTGAGTACTGAAAAATCTAAGGTTATAATAATATCCGCTTTTTCAATAAGCGTTTGGCATTGATCATGCGTTCCTTCAGAATAAATGAGTACATCGTCATTTCCTTTCATCCAATGAATAAAAGAAGGGTATTCTGAAGGGGTAATTACCTGTACTTGATGCCCTTTTTTAAGCAGGTAATTGGCCATTCCCAAAGATGAACCTAGCGCATCGGCATCAGGTTTATGATGGGTAGTAATTACAATTTTGCTTGGGCTATTAAGCTTGGCTTTTAGTAAGTCTATATCTTCCATGCAACAGTTGCGACCGAAGTCGATTGTCAAAGAATCGGCAAAGTTGTCAAGAAATCGGATACCAAACAATCAAAGGCTTATTGATTATCAGAATATTAAGTCCTAGAAAGATTCATATTGAAGCCACTTCATTTTTAAAATTATCCCCTATTTTTGCGCACGAATTTTAAAAAGGAACTATATATAACGTTATGGCAACTAACAGAACATTCACAATGATTAAGCCTGATGCAGTAGCAGATGGCAACATTGGAGGGATCTTGAAAATGATCGAAGAAGCGGGTTTTAAAATCATTGCAATGAAATATACTAGACTGACTAATGAGTTGGCTGGTAAATTCTACGAAGTGCATAAAGAAAGACCTTTTTACGGTGAGCTAGTAGAATATATGTCTTCTGGACCAATCGTAGCTGCAATTCTTGAAAAAGATAATGCTGTTGAAGACTTCAGAACGCTTATTGGTGCTACTAACCCTGCTGATGCTGCTGAAGGAACTATCAGAAAAATATACGCTAAGTCAATTGGAGAAAATGCCGTTCATGGTTCTGATTCTGATGACAATGCGGCGCTAGAAGGAAACTTTTATTTCTCAATGGCTGAGAGATTTTAAGTTTTTAACGAACTGAAGATTGAAAGCGGCTTAGGCCGCTTTTTTTATGTACTAACATGATTGAATGGCTTTAGAACTAATGGTTAAATCAAATGGTGCTAGGTAAAAACTTACCTTTTTATCCATTTTGGAAGGATAATAGCCCCGATCAATAGATATGGGTAATAGCTTAATAATCGCCAAAGTAGTGAACAAACAAATGTGTATTCTCGAAGGTACTCTTCAAAAAACACTGGGAAAATAAGTTCCGCAGCGCCTGCATTTCCCGGAGCAGGTGAAACCAGCAGTACTATCCACATGGTTAAATGTCTACCCAATAATAAAGCTTGATCCGCAAAATTTAAATCTGTAAAGCCCCAAATTAATACATTGAGCATGCTGTACTTCAGTATCCAAACGGCATAGGTAATACCTAAAACAGATAACCAAAAGCTAATAGGCTTTCCTTTCAATACTTGCGAAACGAGTACCAAATCATCAGCCTGCTTTGTAACGACAAGCTCCCATTTCTTGAGCCATTTCAAATTCATAACTGCTCCTGTCAACTTTCTAATCCCTTTAGGGAAAAGTAAAACTGCTGAGAGCATAAATGTGGTGTATAGGGCAATTAGCGAATAACTAAGCCAAAATAAGGGCTCAATTCCTTTTCCTAATCGTGCTGAAACTTCCTGGCTCTCTGGTAAAACAGCGCCATTTGAAACTAACAAGGCTATGGGTGAGGCGGTCAGAAAAAACAGATTGTCAAAAGTGGCGAGCAATAATGTAAACGCTAAAGCGGTGCCAAAAGACAGCTTTTCCCGAAACATAATGTAAACCAACACGCCAGTAGCACCAACAATTGGTGGTGTTACCGCAATGGCGAATTCCCAGAGGAAGATAACTCGTATCGCGCTTGACCAAGTAACAGGTTGTTTGGAAATAAACCTGAACCTAGCGGTATTCACAAAGTCTTTAGAAAGTAATATACCTATGCCTACAAGAAGTGCTATGGGGCTTATTTCCTTGATTAGTCCGAGTGTTTCAGCATTTATTCGATCATCCGTAAGAATAAGTGCAACTACTATACCTAAGCCGAGAATTACAGGAATCCAAACACTTCTAATATTGAGGGTTTTAAGTGCCTTCTCAGAATCCATGAGAGATTAATCAACTAATTCTTCTTCAATTCGCTCAATCCAAAAATTATTGAAGCCATCGCCAAGGTGCATTGTGATTTTTCTCATCTGCAGAAGGTCTAAAATGGACAAGAAATTGAAAATAACGACGATTTTTTCGGGTGATAAAGAGATTAGCTCTGTAAAAGATAAACGCGGGGTTTCAATCAGCCTATTCAATACATAGGCCCTTTGCGTAGCAATGGTGTAAGGATACTGCACAACTTTGTGAGTTGGTTTATTTAACTCATACTGATGACGGGAAAGTACTTTTTGGAAAACTTTTAAGAGTTTATACAAATCGATATCCTGAAGCTCTGATTCAACATTGTTTGTTTCCGCCAGCTTCTTCAGCTCTTTCACAACATTGCCGCGCGTTTCCTTTTGAAGCCTATCGCCCTCCATTTGGCTCAATTCTTCAATCACCGACTTATACTTCTTGTATTCGAGCAAGTGCCTAACCAGTTCTTCACGAGGATCTATCTCTTCTCCTGTTTCATCTAGAACAGGCCTTGGCAACAAAAGCTTTGCTTTTATACGCATTAAAGTTGCAGCCACCAGTATAAATTCACTCGCTACTTCCACATTCATTTTTTCCAAATGCTGTAAATAGTCTAAGAAGTCCTTTGTGATTTGGTTTATAGGGATATCATGAATATCCAACTCATCCCTTTGAATAAAGAAAAGTAGCAGGTCGAATGGACCTTCAAAGAGTGGAAGTTTAATCTCGAAACTCAAGGATTATCAAGTCTTTTCAATCAAATATATAGAGAATGGTCAAATCTCTCATTTCGACCCAAAAATATTTTTAATTTTGTAGCAGATAGAAAACAGTGTCAAACATTCAGCGCATATGCGTAGTTGTTTAGGCACTAGTTCAAAGATAGATGTTAATACAGCCCGGCCCACTTCTCTCAAAAATTGATTCTCCAGCAGATTTAAAGGAATTAGACCAAGCGCAACTTGTTGCCGTTTGTGACGAACTCCGTCAATTTATAGTAGATAATGTCTCTGTTTATGGAGGTCATTTTGGTGCTTCGCTAGGCGTTGTAGAATTAACAGTTGCGCTTCATTATATCTTTGACACACCGAAAGATCAGCTAGTATGGGATGTAGGGCACCAAGCCTATGGCCATAAAATCTTAACCGGTAGACGAGATAACTTTCACACGAATCGTATCTATAAAGGACTTTCTGGTTTTCCGAAAAGAAAAGAAAGTGATTATGACACTTTTGGTGTAGGACACTCTTCTACGTCTATTTCAGCTGCACTCGGTATGGCCATGGCCAACCAGTACAAAAAAGATGATAGACAACACATTGCCATTATTGGCGATGGTGCCATGACGGGCGGACTTGCTTTTGAAGGAATGAATCATGCTGGCGTTTCAAACTCCAACTTGATTATCATCCTGAATGATAATTGCATGTCTATAGATCCGAACGTAGGCGCTTTAAAAGACTACTTGACAGATGTAACCACTTCTGGTACTTACAATCGTGTAAAAGATGATGTTTGGAAACTGTTGAGCAAATTCTCAAAGTTTGGGAAGAGTGCTCAAGAGGTAGTTTCTAAAGTTGAAAATTCTATAAAATCGTTGTTGCTAAAACAGAGCAACCTGTTTGAGTCATTAAACTTGAGATATTTTGGCCCAGTGGATGGACATGATGTACATCACTTAACCAATGTGCTGAATGATCTAAAAAATATTCCTGGCCCAAAAATCCTTCACTGTGTTACAGTAAAAGGAAAGGGTTATAAACCTGCTGAAGAAGGAAATGCTACTAAATGGCATGCTCCCGGCAAGTTTGATAAAGTGACAGGTGAGGTATTTAAAAAAATACCTGATGCACCTCAGCCACCCAAATACCAAGATGTTTTCGGCCATACTTTAGTTGAGCTGGCAGAAGAAAACGACAAAATAATGGGTATTACCCCTGCTATGCCTTCTGGTTCTTCCATGAACATTATGATGAAGGCCATGCCTGATCGTGCGTTCGATGTCGGAATAGCAGAACAACATGCAGTTACGTTCTCAGCCGGACTGGCTACACAAGGTTTAATACCTTTCTGTAACATCTACAGTACTTTTATGCAGCGTGCCTTCGACCAAGTTGTGCACGATGTATGTACTCAGAATCTAACAGTGAATTTCTGCTTGGATAGAGCTGGATTTGCTGGAGCTGACGGCCCAACACACCATGGTGCTTATGACATTGCTTATATGCGATGCATTCCGAATATGATTGTTGCTGCTCCTATGAACGAAGCAGAACTAAGAAATTTAATGTACACCGCCCAATTACCTCGCGAAGGTCAAGCATTTACAATTCGGTACCCAAGAGGACAAGGTGTAATGCCTGAATGGAGAACCGACATGCAAAAAGTAGCGATCGGTACGGGTAGAAAGATATCTGATGGTGAAGATGTGGCAATTTTAACTTTAGGCCATATTGGAAACTATGCGATTGATGCCAAAGCAGCACTATCCGATGAAGGCTTAGTTCCTGCTCATTACGACATGAGGTTTGTAAAACCGCTTGATGAAGAGCTTTTACATGATATTTTCAGAAACTTCAAGAAAGTAATTACGGTAGAAGACGGCTGTATTATGGGTGGATTTGGCTCTGCCGTATTAGAGTTTATGGCCGAAAACGGCTATAGTGCTCAAGTGGTAAGACTTGGAATTCCTGATGACTTCATCGAGCATGGAACACAAGAGCAGTTGCACGCCGAATGCGGTTTTGATGCTGAACACATTACCTTGAAAGTGCGTGAAATGGTCGGTGCAAAAACACCGAGCAATACTTCTGCTAATTAAGACTTCTTTTTAAGAGAAAATCTCCTTCTTTCTCCTCTCTGAAACCGAAGGTAAATCAGTGATCCAAATAGTGGAATAAGGAGTAACAACAAGAAACTAAACGCTCTTTTCGAAGTATTCTCGTCACTTTTTAGGAAAACATAAAGTGCATAAACAAGCAGTATAAAATGAGCAATTATTAACACTTGGTATAGTGTTGAGAAGTTGTCCGTTAGTAATGAATCCATTAAGAAGCTTGTTCTATCATTTTAGTCAAATCTCTTTTAGTAAGCACACCCGCTCTATTCTCCAGAATTTTACCATTCTTAAATAAAATAAGCGTTGGAATACTTCTAACCCCAAAACGCTGAGCGATCGGTTGATTTTTATCCACATCGATTTTAATCACCTTGACTTTATCCCCCATTTCTTGGGCGACTTCTTTTAGCACTGGAGCCATCATTTGGCAGGGCCCACACCAATCGGCGTAAAAATCTACTAATACCGGTGT
This sequence comes from Roseivirga sp., assembly GCF_049099775.1. Taxonomy (GTDB): domain Bacteria; phylum Bacteroidota; class Bacteroidia; order Cytophagales; family Cyclobacteriaceae; genus Roseivirga. Next base: position 232,986 of record NZ_JAGDZM010000009.1, read on the forward strand.
ATCTTGATTTATGAGTTGCTCAAACTTTCCTTTCATACCTTAAAAATTATGCATTCTTAAAACCTAAGAATTGTTTTAATTGTTCCCTATTTTCAACAAGCTTTATCAAAGGCAAATCATGAACGAATACGACTTTACCGACCCCATTACATTTATGGCACTAACCGGCCTAATGTTCTTAATGGTCGTATTTAGGTATACGCTCGTAGCAGGCATTTTTTATGTGGTTTTTTACCTAATCAACCCAAAGAGCTTTCAAAGCAGAAAAGTTCATAAACCCACGCAAGACAAGAAGCAGTATCGGCGAGAGGTACTTTGGTCCACTTTAACTTCTTTATTTTTTGCCTTGGCTGGTGCCGGAATGGTAGTTCTTTGGCAAAAAGGGTATACAGCTATTTATGAAGATATTAATGCCTATGATTGGTGGTGGCTACCCATTAGTTTTCTTATTGCCGCATTGATCCACGAAACATATTATTACTGGCTTCACCGATGGATGCACAAGCCTAAAGTCTATAAGTTAATCCACAAGGTTCATCACGATAGCCATATCACCTCCCCATGGACGTCCTTTTCTTTTCACCCAGGTGAAGGCATACTTCAATCGGTGATTATCCCATTAGTAATTCTCTTCTTACCCATGCACTACTGGACTATCGTTACCCTGCTCACCTTTATGACGCTAACCAGTGCAATCAATCATTCTAATGTGGAAATTTACCCCAAAGGATTTCATAAGCACTGGCTGGGTAAATGGATGATCGGAGCCACGCATCATAGCCTGCATCATACGCAGTATCGGTTTAACTTTGGCCTGTATTTTACTTTCTGGGACAAATGGATGAACACCGAAAGCGAAAAGTATCCAACAGACTTTGAGAAGCATACCCAGTAACAAACTAAAATGAAAGCTTCAATATTAATCAGCCTTAGTCTTATATCACAATTACTACTATATAGTTGTAGTCATCCAGTTGGCGAGCAAGCACAAAGGTCATTTTCACTTTCTAAAAGTGAAGTGGCCTTAGATCATGGGAATCTTTTACTAAACAATAGATCTTTCTTTAAAAAAATAGTCGGACTTGATAGTATGTTATTATTTGATGGTAACAGTCTTCAATTTGTACTGTATGACCTTAAAAGTAAAAAACAGATACTGACAATTTCTACACCAAGGGAAGGTCCAGATTTTTTTGACTTTCCATTTATGGATGTAGAAATAGAGGGAAACACACTGTACGTTCTCAGTAAATCCTTCTTTAGCACTTACAATATCTCAGGCAAAAACCTTGTTCGTTTTGGTACAAATGAAATTCACAGCTCTAAATCTAATTATATGACATTCAATTTTCGTCTTGTCCGAAATGATAGTGTCCTATTCAACAGAGTACCAAACCAAGCAGTTTATGGACGAAAAACTTCAACACTAGTTGATTCGACAATTTATTTTTCTTTTAATATTAATAGCGGCTCACATAGCAAGATCAACGTTGTATCACCGCCTGAAACCCTACTTTCTGACGACAGTAGAGGTTATTTCCAAGACTTCTCATTTCATAGTTTCATAATACAAAATGACTCTATTATCTATAATTATCCATTCACCTCAAAAACGTTTATTTATGACAATGCCAACAATAAACACTCTACAAAACAGAATAATTCAGCACTGGTAACGAATATGCGAAAAACAGCTAAGCCTGAGATCATTCCTACCTCTGATTGGGTCAAGTATCTTTACACTGGCCCCAAGTATTCATCAATGACCAGAGATGAGAAGACTAATAATTTTGTCCGAGTTGGCGCTGAATTCCAGTTACAGCCTGACGGAAGTATGTTTAATTCTAAATATCTTATGATCTTTGATAATAATTTGAACATGATTGAAGAATTTGAATTAGACGTAAGAATTATGGAACCACCTCTTGTCACAAATGGTAAGATTTACTTGATGAAAACCGATCAATCCAAAGAAAACGCGTATGAATTTCTTGTCTACGAAATGAAAAGCAATAAGGAACTCCGCTAAAAAACGATTGTAATTCTTTGTAAAAAATAGTATTTGTTTCTAAAAAGAGAATATATTTAATTTGTATAAATCCAAAGGCCAGTCTTAGGTCGTACTTGGATTAAAAACAGGTCTTAAATCTCAAAAGAAACAATTATGAAATTCTTAAAATTAGTATCTATTGCAGTAGTAAGTATCGGACTCAGCTACTCAAGTCCCTCTCATGAAGTAAAACTCAAAACTGATGATGGTGGAGCGGTTAGCTTGCTAACCACCAAGTACGATCAAAAGCGTGCTACAAATAATCATCAACTGGATACTCCTGATGGAGGCAAGCTTACCATATTCACCGTCCATACGAATAAAAGGCAAACAGACATCGTGCTTTCTAAAACCAACCCTGAAGGCAACGAAGAATGGGTGAAATACTATGGTGGTAAGGGATACGATTACGCCAGTGACTTAATCGCTACCCGCGATGGAGGTTATTTAATCTTGGGCGAGACTAGCTCCTATGGTAATGGCAACAATGATATCTATATCGTAAAAATAACCGAACTAGGTGTGAAGCAATGGCAAAACACCTTTGGCGACAGATACAATGAGTACGGCAAATCTGTGCGGGAGACTGAATACGGGTATTATATCTATGGCACCCGTCAAGACTGTAGTGCCGACTCAGACGATCCTACACCCGATTGTCTTACCCTCAATATGATCATAAAAACTGATCAAAAAGGTAAGCAAGTCTATAAAGGAGATGTAGGTAAGTAAAAACAAAAGACCGAAGAGTGCATTTGTACTCTTCGGTCTTCAGTTTTAGCCTCCTAACTTAAGTTACTCGTAGCGTAATGAATCCACAGGATTGGCTCTGGCCGCTCTAGCCGTTTGAAAGCTAACGGTAGCCAATGCTATCAATAGCACTAATACAGCTGGAATAGCGAATAGATACCAGTTCAAGTCGATTCTGAAGGCAAAACCACTTAACCATTCGTTCATGCCGAGATAGGACAAAGGAATAGCCAGTACCACTGCTACGAGGATAAGCTTCAAGAAATCGATAGACAACAACCTCAAAATACTCGGAACTGATGCACCTAGCACTTTTCTAACCCCAATCTCTTTGATTCTTTTGGAAGTCATAAAGGCGGCCAAACCGAATAGCCCTAAGCAGGCAACTAAAATAGCTAGTCCTGAAAAAATTGTAAACACGCTTCCAAATTGACGATCGGCAGCGTATTGTTCTTCAAAACTATCGTCTAAAAAGAAGTATTCGAACGGATTGCCGGGGAAAAACTCCATCCACTTTTCTTCCGCTAATTGTATGACTTGCTGCGTGTTTGCCGCATTATATTTGATGGAGTAATAATTATTCGCATTTGGAATAAGTCTGAAGATTAATTTATCGTAATCCTCTTTTAATGAATTATGATGGTAATCTTCCAACACACCGATAATGGTGTATACATTGCCCCAGAAGAATATTCGTTGATTAAGTGCCGCCTCAGGGCTTTCAAAACCAAAATCCTTCACAGCTGCTCTTGAAAAAAGTATTTTCGATTCCTCATCACCAAAATCTTCAGAGAAGGTTCTTCCAGCTACTAGTTCAAGGTCAAATGTTTCTACATATTCGTAACCAAAGCCAAGTACTCTATACTGTTTTCCTTCGCTATCTGGTGCCCCTTCCCTTCGAATACCTCCTGCATTCCAACCCACTTCTCGACCAGGCACCACAGTACTAACAACTACATTTTCTATGTTGGCATTGGCTTCTAAAACATCATTAAAAGCCGTCAATTTTTCTGAGTAAGTCGAATCCAGAACAAGTGGCCCATTAATCACGAGTGTCTGTTCAATATTTACACCTAAGTCCTGGTTCCTCATGTAAGAAATCTGCTCATAAACGGTATAGGTTCCAATAATTAGTCCTACCGACGCCATAAACTGAAACACAACTAACCCTTTGCGTAGCCATGCACCGCCGGAATTACTCATGCTACCCCCTTTTAAGGTGTCTATTGGTTTGTAGGAGGATAGCACAAATGCTGGATACATACCTGAAAGAAATGTTCCAACAAAAAAGAGAACAATCAAGCCCAGCCAGAAACCTTGCTGAGTAAATAATTCTAAAGTCATGGGCTGGTCGGCGAGCTGAGAAAATCCCGGCAAAACCATTACAACAATACCAAAAGCCAAAGCCACGGCACAAAGATTAATCATTAACGATTCTGTTAAAAACTGTCTAATCAATTGCCCCTTTTGCGAACCTAAGACTTTTCTCAAGCCCACTTCACGTGCACGTTCCATTGACTTTGCCGTGGCAAGATTGATATAATTCACCCAAGCGATCAGTATAATAAAGAATGAAATACCAAGAAGGGCATAAACAGAATCACCATCGCCGTTTACTTCCGCTTCACCAATAAAATTTGAGTACAAGTGAATGTCACGCATTGGCTGAAGTTCGAAATCCATCCAAGTATCGTTATTCCTCATTTCCTCGCCCCATCTCTCATCAATGAACTCGTCGATTTTAGCCGTAAATTCTTCAGGGTCTATCCCTTTCGTCAATTCTATATAATTGAAGTACCCATCCCAATACCACACTGTATTTAAATTCCCATCTTCATCATTGGCCTCTTGATTTGCCCATGAAACCAAAATATCGAATTTAAAGTGTGTGTTGTCAGGTGCGTTGTCAAAGACGGCCGCGATATTTACTGACTGCTCGCGATTAAACATTAGCGATTCTCCCACTACATCAGACCTGCCGAAGTATTTATTAGCCAATGATTCTGATATAGCAATGGTATTCAACTCAGATAAGGCAGTCTCTGGATTGCCATAAAGAATTTTCTTGCCAAAAATTTGAAAGACATCTTGATTAGCGAAATAGATTCGTTCCTCTTTGAACTCGATATCACCCTGAGATAATACCCCACCTGTACGTGTTAAACGCGCATAGCGCTCAACTTCTGGAAATGCCTCATTAAGAATGTGTCCGATCGACACGACTCCACTAGCCCACTCCGTACTCAGTTGACCTTGATTGTAGCGATTAGTTTTAAGTCTATAGACTTGATCTGCCTTTTCGTTGAAATCTTCATAACTCAATTCATAATTGACATATTGAAGAATCAGGAGACTGGCTGAAATGCCCAAAGCAAGACCTGTGATATTAATTAATGAGAATACTCTGTTTTTTAGGAGCGACCTAAACGCGACTTTAAGATTGTTCTTGAACATGACCTGGTTTTGTTGTGATACTTAGTTTTGACCTCTTGGTTACAATTTAATGCAAAAATCACTCGATTATTGTTGGGAGACTGTTAATGACTGATTATCAACCATAAGGATGCATTAAAAATAAAAAACCAGCTAAAAGCTGGTTTAAAATCTTATTCTGGGCGCCTTTTTCTACCGCAATCGCTTCTTCATTAAAAAATTCACTTCTTGACTCACTGCAGTTTGTGCGGCAACATTATCCCTGCCATCACCGATGGGGAGTGTGTATGCAAAGACAAATTCCCACCCTTGTGAGCTCATATAATTAAGCGCATCTACTGCAGAATTAAACTTCTTAACCTTGCCACTATTTTCATCACGTATTCGTGTATCACCACCCCAGAAATTCCTTTCCTGGCCATAATCAAGCCTTATAGACACTTTATTTGAAAGAAATCTAGGCCTAACTCTTACTTGAGCATATACTTCTCTTTGAACTGCAGCAGTATCAACTACTTCCGATTCATAAACGCGTTGACTAAACGCCTGATTGGCGCTGAACAAAAGTGCCAGAACGCCAAGTTTTAATATTATTGATTTCATAATTCTATTGGTTTATAAATGACAGTGAAAAAACGATGCCAATGTTTAGTATCCATAAAATAAAAGAGTCACTCCCGTTGGAGCGACTCCCTTTCACCTAAACACCTGGGTAACTAACTACTCATAGTGAACCTTTCGGCTCCTACACCCAGACTTATCTTAAATTTACCGGGCGGTAAATTGTATTCTTTTTCATTACACAAGTCTACTATTCTTGTGAAGTACTTCAAATTTAGTAGGATTTTTAATTAAATAAAATTTAACAAATCAATAATTTCTAAATCTTTGATGTACTTCTGCCGAATTATGGGCTACAATTCTCAAATCGCCTTTTTTGCTATACAAAGCAAATTTATAGCTTCATACATACATTCTTCTTTTCACTGAAAAAGTCCAATACTTCCCAGCCTCCTTCCCTTCCAAGGCCGCTTTTCTTCACTCCTCCGAAGGGTGTTCTTAGGTCTCTAAACAACCAACAATTTACCCAGACTATGCCTGAATCTAAGCTGTTACTTACTCGGTTTGCGGTTTTTAAATTATTAGTCCAAATCGTAGCTGAAAGGCCATAAACGGTACTATTTGCCATCATTAAGACTTCTTCTTCTGTATCAAAAGGAGTCAATGTAACTACAGGCCCGAAGATTTCTTCTTGGTTTGTCCGACAGTCAAATGGAAGCTGCTCAAACACTGTTGGCGCAATGTAATATCCATTGGATAATTCTCCGTCGAGCTGCACTTGGTAACCTCCAGTTAATACCTGTCCCCCTTCCGCCTTAGCTAATTTAATATAGCCCAATACCTTTTCCATATGCCCTTTAGAAACAACAGCGCCAAGATTAGTCTTTTCATTTGAAGGGTCGCCTACATTAAGACCTTCCACTCTATTGACAAAAGCGTTTTTAAATTTTTCATAAATCGATCGTTCGATAAAAATTCGCGAGCCACAAAGGCAAATCTGGCCTTGATTTGCAAAACTCGAATGTACAGAAGTCTTCAGTGCTTCTTCAAAATCACAATCTGCAAAAATGATATTGGGGTTTTTTCCACCCAGTTCTAAGGATAGCTTTTTAAACATTGGGGCAGCCGTAGCAGCAATTCTCTTTCCTGTTTCTGTACCTCCTGTAAATGATATGGCTTTAATATCGGGGTGTTCTGTTATCGCCTGACCTGCAATTGGTCCATTGCCATGAACAATATTTAGAACGCCTGCTGGTAAGCCTGCCTCTATGCACAATTCTGAAAGCAAGAAGGCCGTCATTGGTGTAACCTCAGAAGGCTTTGCAATTACCGTATTCCCTGCGGCAAGTGCCGGAGCGATCTTCCAGGTAAACAGATATAAAGGTAGGTTCCAAGGCGAAATACAACCAACGACACCGATCGGCGTGCGTAAAGTAATATTTATAGCTTGCCCATCGGACTGATGTGAATCTGAAGATTCATGTAAAATAGATGTGGCGAAAAACCTAAAATTGGCCGAAGCCCTGGGTATATCTACTCTGCTAGCCAGTTTTATTGGCTTGCCATTGTCTTTAGATTCTGCAGCCGCTAGTCGATCATGATTTTTGTCAATTAAGTCAGCAATTTTAAGCAGAATGTCAGAGCGATATGCTCGGCTTGTAGCCGACCAAGACGGAAACGCGTCCGAAGCTGCGTCTACTGCTGCCTGAACATCAGCTTCCTTCGAATCAGGAATCGTACTATAAACTTTACCTATAGCTGGGTTATAATTATCGAATGACCCACCTCCATGTGCGTCAACTAATTCCCCATTGATATAATTGCGAATGATTTCCATGTTTATTTCCAATTTGAGGCGATAAATCTTTCTGCATTTTGATGGGCCAATGCAGACAATTGTGATTCTGTTAAATTATCAGACAGTTCTTCTAAAATCCCTTGATACTTCGTAGCATTTTCGTGTTGCGGAAAATAGTATGGGAGTCTTGCAGGGTCTGGAAAATCTCCCGTATAGAAGAAATCGGCACCAAAAGCCATGGCTTCTTTTCCACCCGAAAGACCAAAACCATAATTAATATGATCTAAAAGCGCTTCTGGGCTATCATTATTTAAGAAAGCTCTTAAAAAATTCACTCCGATTAGACCTTTTCTATCCACTATTTCTTGCGCATTTTCTCTTGTTAAATTACGCGGGTGATCCCATATATCTCTAAAATTCGAATGGCTTGCGATAACTGGCACCTCTAAACCACTTTTATAAGTATAGTCAAGAATATCGTGGGCTAAGGCATCCGAAGTATGCGATAAATCAATAGCAATTTGTTTACCGGACATATAGTCTAATAATGCCTCGCCATCTTTCTTTAAACCAGCAGTAGCATAGTTTCCTCCACCAAATCTATTTTCAGCATGATGAGTAAAACTGATGTAAAACAGTCTGCCCACATTTTCAAGAATCGTTTCTAGATTTTTAAAGGCATTGTCTAGTGGTTCTTCCTCATTGCATAGGCCCGAAGCACTTTCTAAAGAAGCGACCATTCCTACACCTTTTTCAGTAGGTTTAAATTCTGCATCAGCCTGATAAAAACTATCGGCATAATCGTCTAATAAATTCTTATAAATAACTGACTGTATTATGCCTTTTTGAGAGCTCTCTGCTTCTACTGCCGTATAAATAGCCATTACTTGCAAAGCCACATTGCCCTCTTGTAAATAAGGAAGGCCAGCACCAAAAGCTGTTCCGTCAGCTCGTGCGTCAGGGTTCATTAATAAATAAACCAACAAGTCGCAGTGCAAATCAATAATTGGGAAATTTCGCATAAATTATAAGCTTCCTGTCCTTCCACCATCTACTGGCAAATTGACTCCATTGATGTAAGAGGCGGCCGGGGCACATAAAAAGGCCGCTGCGGCTGCAACTTCCTTTGCCTCCGCAAAACGATTGGCTGGGACACTGGATCTCATGGCTTGCTCTACTTCAGCTATACTTTTGCCTGTCTTGTTTGCTTTGTTTTCTATGATTGAACTGAGTCTTTGTGTTGCTGTAGCACCAGGCAAAACATTATTAACAGTAATACCAAACTGACCTAATTCATTGGCCAGCGTTTTAGACCAATTGGCAACGGCGCCTCTAATCGTATTGGATACACCCAATCCATTAAGGGGTATTTTCACTGATGTACTAATGATGTTCACAATTCTGCCAAAACCTGCCGTCTTCATTCCTGGAGAAAGCGCTTGGGCTAATATTTGATTGCAAATAAGGTGTTGATTAAAAGCAATTCTAAATTCATCAATCCCTGCGTCTATTGCCTGCCCACCGGGAGGACCTCCCGTATTATTAATCAATATTTGATATTGATTTCCTTGCTCAAGGTGATCGGAAACAAGTTGGTTTAGTGAATCTGGTTTAGAAAAATCAGCTACTAAAATCTGGTGCATTTGGCCATCGGTAGTTGACAAATCAGTCTTTACCGATTCAAGCGATTTCTCATTCCGAGCGCATAAAGTAATATTGGCCCCCAAAGCCGCTAATTCTTCTGCAATTGCTCTACCTATCCCTTGTGTACTACCACAAACGAAGGCATTCTTTCCTTTTAAATTTAAATCCATAGGTTTAAGCGTATCAATCAAAGTTATGAAAATCGAAGAGAGTCCTATGGCGAATTTCCCTAAATTAGAGGCTAGTTAAATAGAAGGAAAATGGGCATTAGGAAACCTTTCAACTTAAATAAATGGATCGAGGAGAATCGCGATTTATTGAAACCACCTGTCGGAAACAAGAATCTTTATCCAGAGGGCACCGACTATATTGTAATGATAGTAGCCGGTCCAAATGCACGTAAAGATTATCATTATAACGAAACCGAGGAGCTTTTTTATCAGCTTGAAGGTGAAATAACCGTTAGAATTCAGGAAAACGGAAAAGCTGTCGATATTAATTTAGGCCCAGGAGACATGTACCTCCACCCACCTAAAGTACCGCACTCACCCATGCGGAAAGAAGGCTCAATTGGACTTGTGATAGAACGCGTTAGAAATGCAAACCATACGGATGGCTTAATGTGGTTCTGCGACAAGTGCAACGACAAGCTTCACGATACCTATTTTCCTTTAACAAATATTGAAAAAGACTTTCTTCCAAGGTTCAAAGCGTTCTACGCCTCAGAAGAATTACGAACATGCAAAAACTGTGGCTATACGATGGAAAGTGACCCACGATTTGTGGAATAAGTCTGGTTATTGGACATTGGTCACCAGATATTGGTCAATTTTGACTATCTCTTAATACACACAGCTTATGAAACTCGAAGAACTGAGAATATACCAGCGCGCCAATGAAATCTCTGACGAGATATGGCAATTAGTCACAAAAATGAGCTACTTCGAAAAAGATACCATCGGCAAACAGCTGGCAAGAAGTGCCGATTCTATAAGTGCAAATATAGCAGAAGGTTATGGTAGGTTTTTCTATAAAGAAAATAGACAATTTTGCTTTTATTCTCGAGGTTCTTTAACAGAAACCCAGAACTGGTTAGGTAAATGTAACCGAAGACAGATCATTGATGTGGTCATATATGAAAAACTGAACGAACAACTGAATGACTTACACAAATCGTTAAACGCATATATTAAAACTCTTGGAAAAGCTGCAAGTGACAATTGACAACTTAGCAAATGACTAAATTAAAAATCGACATGCATACTCATATTATACCCGAGCATCTGCCAAAATGGACAGATAAGTTCGGATATGGTGAGTTCATTCATCTGCATCATCACAAAGAAGGGGCTGCCATGATGATGAAGGGGTCAAAATTCTTTAGAGAAATTCAAGCCAACTGCTGGCATCCGGAATTAAGGATAGAAGAATATGCAACTCACGGTACGCAGGTGCAAGTGGTGAGCACCATTCCGGTGATGTTCTCCTATGATGCTAAGCCAAAAGATGCATTAGAGGTTTCGCAGTATTTGAACGACCATATTGCGGACCTCTGCAATAAGTATCCAAAGAACTACATAGGATTGGCAACAATTCCAATGCAGGATGAAGAGTTGGCCATCCAAGAACTTGAGCGATGTAAAAACGAGCTGAACCTTCCAGGTATTCAAATTGGCTCAAACATCAATGATAAAAACCTGAGCAGCCCTCGCTTTTTTCCAATTTTTGAAGCTTGCGAGCGGTTAGGTATGGCCATTATGATTCACCCGTGGAATATGATGGGATTTCATAGCATGGAAAAATACTGGCTTCCATGGCTTGTAGGTATGCCAGCCGAAACCTCACGTGCAGCGTGCTCACTTATATTTGGGGGCGTGCTAGAAAGGCTGCCAGACTTGCGCGTTAACTTTTCTCATGCCGGAGGCTCATTTCTTCCTACCCTTGGTAGGGTAGAACATGGATTTAATTGCAGACCAGACTTAGTCGCCATTGACAACCCCATCAACCCCAGAGAATACGTTGGTAAGTTTTGGATTGATTGCATTACCCACGATCCGCATTTATTGAAATACGTTTTGGAAATGCAGGGTTCTAAAAGAATTACCTTAGGATCGGATTACCCTTTCCCTTTAGGTGACCTAGAAATAGGCGCTTACATTGAAGAAATGGGGCTTTCTAATGAAATAGTTGAGGATATTTTTTGTAACGCCACTTTGGAATGGCTCGACCTTCCTTTGAGCAAATTTGAATAATGAGAAACACCGCGATTACCTATATGGACTCCCCCTTAGGGAGGATAAAAATTATTGGGGATGCTGATGCCATTAAAATGGTCAGCTTTATAGACCGAGAAGAAAGGGAAACTGAAGGCGTACTGCCCTTAACGGTTAGAAATTGTAAAAAGCAGTTGAAAGAGTATTTCGCTGGAAAAAGGAAGGAATTTAATATTCCAGTTGATCCTGAAGGCACCGAATTTCAGAAAGAAGTTTGGCAGAGCCTTTTAACAATTCCTTTCGGAAAAACTTCTACCTACGCTAAACAATCCACAAAACTAGGCGATATAAAGAAAATAAGAGCAGTTGGCTCGGCAAACGGTAAGAACCCTATCGCTGTGATTATTCCGTGTCATAGAGTTATAGGAACGGATGGCAGTTTAACAGGCTATGCCGGAGGATTAGATAAAAAAGAATGGCTTTTGAGGCATGAAAAAAGCATGCCAGGCCAGAACCAAACTAGTATGTTTTAATGAATTTCGAAAACAGTCTTTCATTCGCAAAAACTCTTGATGAACAAGATCCTTTAAAGTCCTGCAGAGACTTATTTCACATTCCGAAAGTGAATGGTAAAGAAGCTTTCTATTTCACAGGCAACTCGCTAGGGCTTCAACCTAAAACAGCACGATCTTTTGTGGAACAAGAAATGAAGGATTGGGAAATGTATGGGGTTGAAGGACACTTCAAGGATAGCAAAAGGCCTTGGATGCATTATCACAAATTCCTTAAAGATTCATTGGCCAAAATTGTCGGTGCCAAACCTATCGAGGTAGTTTCCATGAATCAATTAACGGTGAATCTTCATCTACTAATGGTCTCCTTTTATAGACCCTCAAAAGATAGATTTAAGGTTATCGCCGAAGCCGGAGCCTTTCCCTCCGACCAGTATATGTTTGAGACCCAAATCAAACATCACGGCTTAAACCCTGACGAAACCTTAGTTGAATTAAAACCGAGATCGGGTGAACATAACCTAAGAACAGAAGACATACTTAGTGCAATTGACGACGCTGGAGATGAATTGGCACTGGTTCTATTAAGTGGGGTTCAATACTATACAGGTCAACTTTTCGACATTGAAAAGATCACCAAAAAAGGGCAAGAAGCAGGTGCCAAAGTGGGCTGGGACTTAGCCCATGCCATGGGTAACGTGCCGCTTTCTCTACACGAATGGGGAGTAGACTTTGCTACGTGGTGTAGCTATAAATATTTGAATAGTGGCCCGGGAAATGTTTCTGGAATTTTCGTTCATGAGCGATACGCAAATGATGCAACCCTTCCTCGCTTTGCTGGCTGGTGGGGTCAAGAAGAATCTACTCGTTTCGAAATGACAAAGGGTTTTATACCGATGTCTGGCGCAGACGGCTGGCAACTAAGCAATGTAAATGTATTGTCAAGTGCGGCACACTTAGCCGCTTTAGAAATCTTCGATAAAGTTGGTATAAAAGCACTCCGTGAAAAGAGTCTAATGCTTACCGGATACATGGAATTTTTAGTGAATGAGCTAAGTGGCAACGACAATATCTTCGAAGTCATTACGCCTAAAGATCCCGCAAGTCGAGGTTGTCAATTGTCTATATTCTGCCACAAAAATGGCAAGATGCTTTTTGACGCACTATCCGCTGAAGGTGTAATTTCAGATTGGCGAGAACCGAACGTGATAAGAGTGGCGCCTGTGCCGCTATATAACTCATTCGAAGACGTATACCACTTTGCAAGAATCCTCAGACAGCATATCGAAAAAATTTAAGCATGGATAAAGCGCAACAAAAAATCAGTATCCTAGGTGCCGGCCTTGTCGGATCGCTACTCTCTATATCCCTTGCGAAAAGAGGGTATAACGTAACAATTTTTGAAAGAAGACCTGACATGCGCAAGGCAGGTGCTATCGGCGGGCGATCGATCAATTTGGCCCTAAGCCATAGGGGTCTGAAAGCGCTTGAGAACGTCGGTCTTAAAGATAAAATACAAGAAAGTTGTATTCCGATGCCAGGTCGAATGATCCACGACGTGGAAGGCAATTTAGACTTCCAGCCTTATGGAAAAGAAGGCGAGTTTATTAACTCCGTATCAAGAGGTGGACTAAACTGGCTGCTTATGAATGAGGCCGAAGCCAACGGTGTTCAAATAATGTTTGAACATAAATGTATTGACGTTGATTTTAACACAGCCACTTCTGTTTTTGACAATGGCAATACTGCAGAGGCAGACTTCCTTTTTGGTGGAGATGGGGCATTTTCAGCGCTAAGAAACGCAATGCAAAAAACAGATCGTTTTAATTTTTCACAAGAATACATTTCTGCCGGATATAAAGAATTGACAATGCCTGCAACGGCGAATGGTGATTATGCAATTGATCCAAGCGCGCTCCATATTTGGCCAAGAGGTGAATACATGTTGATTGCCTTACCAAACTTGGACAAAAGCTTCACTTGTACCCTATTCTTCCCGTTTGAAGGTAAAACTAGCTTTGAATCTATTCGAACTGAGGCCGATGTGGAGGTCTTTTTCCATGAGAAATTCAAAGATGCAGTCCCGCACTTACCTAATCTGAAAAAGGAGTTCTTAGAGAACCCAACCTCAAGCTTAATTACAGTGCGTTGCGACCCATGGGTAAAAGGAAAAACGGCTCTGATTGGAGACTCAGCTCATGCCATAGTTCCATTCTATGGTCAAGGCATGAACTCCGGGTTTGAGGATTGTCATGTCTTTGATCAACTCCTTGAAAAACACGGTAAAATCAATGATGATCTCCTTAAAGAATATCAAGCACTTAGGATTCCCGATGGTAATGCAATAGCAGATCTGGCTTTATACAACTTCATAGAAATGCGTGATAAAGTAGCAGATGAGAAGTTCGTGTTACAAAAGAAAATTGAAAAGAAGCTAAACCAGCTTTATCCAGAAAAATGGATACCGCTATATTCAATGGTCACTTTTAGCGATCTCCGCTACTCGGAAGCCATTGCACGGGGCAATAAGCAACAAGCCATTATGGACGATGTACTTTCCAGACCAGCCATAGAAAAGGATTGGAAAAATTTAGATTTTGAGGCTATCATTGATGAAGTTCATCAATAATTCAACTCTCGGTCATGGTTAGAATAATCGCACTTTCAATTGTACTTATTTGCTTAACCCTCAATATTTCACTTGCCCAGAGTGTTTATATGAGGCCAGATCAAAATGGTTTTTCAGTAGGAATAGGCCAAGCTAGTTCAGACTTTGTAGCCAACAAAATCTACTCTGCATCTGCAATTTTTACAAGCGGTGGTCGGTTCGATTATGGGCTCATTTACAGTACTTTCGACAACCCACCTATTTTCGGGTTTGGTTCTCGTATTGATACATTCACTCCTACTATCAATTATCTGTTAGTTAAGACTGAGAATGGCACAAACATAGGTGCTACTGTTGGTTACAATTTTGCTCTAAACACCGTCGATGTAAACGACTTTGTTCTTGGTGCAAGCCTTTCAAAACGGATTGGAGATATTAATAAATTCAACGTACTGCCATTCTTTGCCGTTTCTGCTACCAATGGAAATACAGCCTCTTCTCTTGGTATTAGTTTGGTGCTGCCCGGGAAAAATTATTTGATTGTTTCTCCCAGTTTTGTAACCTCGGAAGCCACTACAAACTTTAGTATAGAACTTGGGTATATTTTCGCAAAAGATAAAAGTGCGAACTAAAGCATGGCTTTTTGCTGAGTATAAATTCGTGGTGATACGCCTTTCAAACTTTTGAACCTTCTGTTAAAATTACTGAGATTGTTAAAGCCGCAGTCAAAAGCAATTTGAGCAATTGGTTTTGAGCGATCTGAAAGCATTTTACATGCCTGCCCTATCCTATACTCATTCAGGAAATCGAGATAGGTTTTTCTAGTATGCTGTTTAAAGTATCGGCAAAAAGCAGTCTTCGTTAAATTGGATAGAGCAGCCACTTCTTCCAATTGTATTGGCCTAGCATACTCCTTGATTGTGAAGTTGAATATATCATTGAGTCGCTTCCCTTCAATGTCGCTCACTCTTTTGGCAGGAATATGTTGCGAAAGAAACTCATACTTTTCAGCATACATTAATTTCTTCAATACCTTGAGCAATGCGATAATTCTATCCATTCCATCGGCTTGAAACAACGCTCTTATGTTGTCCCTAATTGGCATCAATTCCAAGCCTGTAAACTTTATTCCCCTATCTAGTTTGCTGATAAATGCAGCCAAATCTCTTGCCTCAGGCAACTCGAGAAAAGCCTTGCCTAAAGTATTTTCATCAAAGAAAAAGGTGAGCGCCTTAGCAGAGTTGGAAATGCTTTGATTGTAGAACAACTTATCATTCCTAAAAACATGAGGAGCATTGGCACCAATCACAAAGACATCCCCAGGTATAAAACTTCCTAAATAATCTCCATGAATAAGTGTCCCGTAACTCTTCTCAATTAAAGTAACCTGAATTTCAGGATGTTGATGCAGTGTATCATAGAAGTAAGGTTCTTCATCTAGTTGAGTGTGAAATGAATTCTGTTCTGTTTTTGGAATTTTAAAAGGTAAGGCCTTCACTAGTATTATATAATCATATATTGATCACTAATTTAATTATTAATGATAATATCTTATTAGTATTCGTAAATATCTGATTAATAAGTCTAGATCAACCCACGTACTTTTGAGTAATTAATCAGAGAATCATCATGAAAGTACAATGGGAAGGGGTTTACCCCGCAGTCACCACAAAATTTACCGCAGACGATCAGCTCGACCTTGAGATGTTCGAAACAAACATTCAGGCGCAATTGGCAGCTGGAGTAGACGGAATTATTCTTGGAGGAACGTTAGGTGAAGCTAGTTCACTCATGGAAGATGAAAAGGATACGTTAGTAAAAACAGCCACCGACATTTGTAACGGACGAGTTCCTGTGGTAATGAATATTGCAGAGCAAACCACCAAAGGAGCGATATTAGCGGCCGAAAAGGCACAAAAAAATGGCGCTAGCGGACTGATGATGCTCCCTCCCATGCGATATAAAGCAGATGATTTAGAAACGGTAACTTATTTTAAGGCTGTAGCTAATTCAACAGACTTACCTATTATGGTCTACAATAACCCAGTAGATTATAAAATTGAAGTGACCTTAGATATGTTTGAGGAGTTGATCGAATGTGAGAATATCCAAGCAGTGAAAGAGTCTACCAGAGATATTTCGAACATCACTAGATTAATCAATCGCTTTGGAGATCGCATTAAAATTCTTTCTGGTGTAGATACACTGGCGCTTGAAAGCCTTTTTATGGGTGCTGGTGGTTGGGTAGCCGGTTTGGTATGTGCTTTCCCAAGAGAAACCGTAGCCATTTATAGACTAAGAAAAGCAGGCAGATATGATGAAGCGCTTGAAATTTACAGGTGGTTTTTACCGCTTCTGGAATTGGATATTAATGCCAAACTTGTTCAAAACATTAAGCTTGCGGAAGTTGCCACTGGAATTGGTACCGAACATGTAAGAGCGCCAAGATTGCCGCTTTATGGCGATGAAAGAGCGCACGTTTTGCGTATTATTGAAGAAGGGCTAGCCACTAGACCTACTTTACCAGACTACTTAAATCTATAACAATGATTACAGGTAAAAATTACATAGGAAACGATGCTTCTTCAAATGGAAATGAAGTACTAAAAGCTTACAACCCTGCCGATGGGTCAACTTTTACGGAAGACTTTTTTGCTGCGACTCCTGAAGAAATAAACGCAGCTGTTGAAAAAGCACAAGAAGCTTTCGGTACATATAAAGCCATTTCATACGAAAAAAGGGCTCAGTTTTTAGAAACCATTGCTGAGGAGATCATGTCCTTAGGCGATACGCTTTTGGAAAGAGCAAGTGGTGAATCCGGACTTCCTTTAGGTCGTTTTCAGGGCGAAAGAGGTCGTACTTGTAACCAATTGAAGATGTTTGCTGGTGTTTTACGAGACGGATCTTGGCTTGATGTAAATATTGACACCGCTATTCTTGATCGACAGCCTATCCCAAAAGTCGATTTAAGAAAAATACAAATTCCATTAGGTCCTGTAGCAGTATTTGGAGCAAGTAATTTCCCTTTAGCTTTTTCTACGGCAGGCGGAGATACAGCGTCGGCACTTGCCGCAGGAAATCCAGTTATAGTCAAAGGTCATGAAGCACATTTGGGAACGAATGACTTAGTATCACAAGCAGTGTTGCGTGCTGTAGAAAAATGTGGAATGCCGGATGGAACATTTTCTATGGTAAACGGAGGTATTTCTGCAGGTCAGCAGCTAGTTAAACACCCCAAAGTAAAAGCAGTCGGGTTTACGGGTTCTTTAAGAGGTGGTAGAGCAATCTTTGACCTGGCTAACCAGAGGCCTGAACCTATTCCTGTATATGCAGAAATGGGCAGCACCAACCCTAGCTTTCTTATGCCGGACAAATTATCGTCCGACCCAGAAGGACTAGGTAACACTTTTGCCAATTCTGTAGCGCTCGGTGTTGGACAGTTCTGTACGAGCCCTGGTTTGCTCATCGGCGTCAAATCAACTGCTTTAGATCAGTTTATTGAAACGCTGAGTAAGAACCTGGCTGCTAAAGAGGCAGTAACGATGCTAAACGAAAAGATATCGACTAGTTATTATGCGCATAGAGGAACAATAATCGAACAGACTGGCGTAGAAATAATTGGTGAAGACGCTAATCCAGGATCGAATAAAGGAAAACCTCTTACCGCCAAAGTAAGTGCAGCTGCATTTTTGGAAAACCCTAAGCTGCATGAAGAAATTTTTGGCCCTTTTACAATGGTAGTCGCTTGTGAAGACACTTCCGAAATGCTAGCGGTGGCAAACGCAATGCATGGTCAACTCACGGGAACAATGGTGGCTACCGAAAACGACATGGAGAAGCATTCTGAGGTGGCGGATGCCTTGAGTGTTAAAGTAGGGCGAATCTTATTTAATGGTGTTCCTACCGGCGTAGAAGTATGCCATTCAATGCAACATGGTGGTCCATATCCAGCTTCTACCGATCAAAGAACTACTTCAGTGGGTACTGCAGCCATTTCTAGGTTTGCCAGACCAATATCATACCAAAATTGGCCAGATCATTTGCTTCCAGATGCCTTAAAGAACAACAATCCACTTAACATTTGGAGAACGATTAACGGCACACTGACTAAAGCAGCAGTATCATGAGCAAAAGGTTTTTTTGTATCGATGGCCACACCTGTGGCAACCCGGTAAGACTGGTAGCCGGCGGCGGACCATTGCTTACTGGCGATAATATGAGCCAAAAAAGGCAGCACTTTATCCAAGAATACGATTGGATTCGAAAAGGCCTTATGTTCGAACCTCGTGGACATGATATGATGTCTGGTTCCATTTTATATCCACCAAGCGATCCAAAAAACGATATCGGGGTGCTTTATATTGAAACTAGTGGCTGCTTACCGATGTGCGGCCATGGAACAATCGGCACAGTAACTTTTATGATTGAAGAGGGGCTTGTTGTTCCTAAAGAAAAAGGAAAGCTAAGGCTAGAAACGCCTGCTGGTTTGGTTAAGATAGACTATGAGCAAGACGGCGAGAAAGTAACTTCAGTCAAATTAACGAACATCCCATCCTATCTAGCCGCTACTGATATAGAGGTAGAGTGCCCCGATTTCGGTACACTGAAGGTAGATGTGGCCTATGGGGGTAATTTCTATGCTATAATTGATCCACAGGAAGGTTATAGAGATATGGCAGACTATAGTGCTTTACAACTTATTGGGTGGAGCAGAGCGATAAGAGATTATATGAATAAGAACTTCTCATTTGTTCACCCCAATGATGAGACTATAAAAGGAATGAGTCATTTAATGTGGACTGGCAAACCAACAAAAACAGAATCCACCGCCCGTAACGCAGTTTTTTACGGCGAAAAGGCAATTGACAGATCGCCATGTGGCACAGGCACTTCGGCTAGAATGGCTCAATGGGCTGCGAAAGGTAAACTGCGCAATGGGGATGAATTTGTTCATGAAAGTATCATTGGCAGTCAGTTTATCGGAAAAGTAGAAGACATTTCAAAAGTAGGATCATTCGACGCCATTATACCCAGCATTAAAGGTTGGGCACGAATCACAGGACATAATAATATCATTATCGACGATGATGATCCATACGCACATGGGTTTTCAGTAATCTAAAAAGATGAGTAAAAAGGTAGTAATTGTTGGTGCTGGAATAGTTGGCTTAAGTACTGCCTACTATTTGAACAAAGCTGGACTTGACGTAACAGTTATTGATGGAACTGACGGAACTGATAATTGCTCATATGGCAACGCCGGTTATGTTTCGCCAAGCCATATAATTCCCCTAGCATCACCAGGTATTATTAACCAAGGCCTGAAATGGATGCTAAATAAGAAAAGCCCTTTCTACATTCAACCAAAGCTTAGTCGTGATTTACTCACTTGGGGATGGCTCTTTAAAAAGGCATCTACCAATAAAAGAGTCAAAGCGGCGATACCAGTACTCAATGAACTCACGACAAAAAGTCAATCATTATACGAAGAGATTATAGCCGAAGAGGGTATAGAAGCTGGCTATCACAAACCTGGTCTATTAATGATTTGCCAGACCAAAGAAGCCTTAAAACACGAGATTGAACTTGCTGAAATTGCTAATCAATTTGGCTTAGATGCGAATGTGGTGAGTAAGGCTGAAACAGAACGGCTTGACCCGAACGTGAATTATGATATGGCTGGTGCGGTTTATTTTGGTTGTGATGGATGGATGACTCCCAATGTATTTATGGAGAAATTTAAGTCACTTTTAATAAAACGAGGCATAAAACTTGATTTCAATACTGAGTTACAGGCGATCAATACTAAAGGAGAAAAGATCACCGAATTCATTACTGATAAAAGAAACTATCAGGCTGATGACTTCGTGGTTGCGGCTGGTTCTTGGTCGCCTACTTTATTACAATGGTTAAAACTTAAATTACCACTTCAACCGGGAAAAGGATATAGTTTTACCATTAAAAACCCTCCAGTATCTCCCAAACTTCCTTCAATTCTAGTTGAAGCCAGAGTAGCTACTACACCTACCCTAGATGGCTTTCGCGTGGCCGGCACTATGGAAATCACAGGATTAAACCATAACATTAATGAACGCAGGGTTCAAGGTATAATTGACTCAGTAAAAACAGCTATCCCTGAATACCAATCTTATAATTTTGATGACGTGAAACCATGGGCCGGACTCAGACCTTGTACACCAGATGGCCTCCCTTATATCGGATCAACTAAAACGTTTAAAAATCTTTTTGTCGGAACTGGCCATGCCATGCTGGGCTGGACACTAGGCCCAATCACTGGTAAACTGTTGACACAGAATATTTTAGGTCAATCAGCCGACATTAAATCCAATTTACTCAACGTTGACCGATACTTTTAACAAATTCTATAAGTCTAGAATCCTTTTTTTATATTTCTGAACAAATGTTTGTCTCTAAAATTGCTGGAGATGGGTTAAATTGTGATCAAATACACATATTTGTATCCGAACAACACTTTTTTATACCTAAATACTTAAAACGATTTGTAAATCTGGACTTCCTGTGCCATTTTCCGGTTCACTAAGTTCATAGGACTTTCTGACTGACTGAATAAACTGTACTGACATAATGAGCAAATCAGCTATTGTGATTGGCTCTGGAATGGGAGGCTTAGCTGCGGCAATCCGACTTGCTAAAAGAGGATTTGTTGTATCTGTATTTGAAGCTAATGACTATCCTGGCGGAAAACTGACTGAAATCAGGCTAGGAAAATATAGATTTGATGCTGGCCCTTCTTTGTTAACATTACCAGAGCAAATAGAAGACCTTTTCGATCTACATAAGATTGAAGCGGCTGATTATTTCCAGTACAAAAAGCTCGATACTACTTGCCAGTACTTTTATCCTGATGGAACGGAATTCACCGCTTGGTCAGATCGACAAAAAATAATTAAGGAATTTGAAGAGAAACTAGGCGAACCTAAAGAAAATATAGAGGCGAGTCTTGAGCAAAGCGCCTTGCTTTACAACAAACTTGCTCCGGTATTTATGGAGAAGTCATTGCATAAATCAAGTACTTGGCTTGGTGGAAAAGCCCTAAAAGCATTTTCTAAACTCTCAAAATTCAACTTCAACAAAACAATGAATCAGGCCAATAGAGGCCTTTTTAAGAACGAAAAAACCGTTCAACTCTTTAATCGGTACGCCACTTATAATGGTTCGGACCCTTATCAAACTCCAGCCACATTCAATATCATTCCACATCTAGAATTTGGCTTAGGGGCTTATTTCCCAGAAAAGGGAATGCACGACATCACCAATAGCCTCTATGAATTGGCTAAAAAAGTTGGTGTTCAGTTCCACTTTAACAGGCCTGTAAAAAACATAGTTGTTTTCGAAGGCCATGCCAAAGGTGTAAATACGGAAATGGGATTCCATAAATCGGACATTGTAGTGTCGAATATGGATATGGTGGCGACTTACAAAAAACTATTAAAGGATCAGTTTCAGCCTAAAAAACTACTTTCACAGCCCAAATCTAGCTCTGCTTTAATTTTCTATTGGGGTATTAAGAAGGAGTTTAAAAAACTTGACTTACACAACATATTCTTCTCTGAGAATTACAAAAAGGAATTCGAACACATCTTTAAAACTGGTGATATCTATGAAGACCCAACGGTTTACATAAACATTTCTAGTACTCAAAACCCTTCAGATGCTCCAAAAGGTGCTCAGAATTGGTTTACGATGATCAATGTCCCTAATAATCAAGGGCAAGACTGGGATGCTCTCGTTCAAAAAGCCAGAGCCAACATTATCAAAAAGCTCTCGAAGATGCTCAATGCTGACATTGAATCACTAATCGAAGTTGAAGACATTCTAGACCCTAGAACTATCGAAATACGTACTAGTTCTGTTGGCGGGGCACTTTATGGAAATAGCTCGAATAACAAGTATGCGGCTTTCTTGAGACACCCTAACTTTTCTAAAAAGATAAGGCATTTGTACTTCTGCGGCGGAAGTGTTCACCCTGGTGGTGGAATTCCACTGAGCTTACTTTCTGCAAAAATTGCTGTGGATAATCTCAGGTAGACTATTTACTATCGATTACGAACGTTGAATCATTGGGTGTTTCAGGTGATCTATAGAATTGTAAGTACTGATCATAACGGTGCAAAATTTCCCTGACGTACTTTACAGGTTCTTCTCCTCGGCAATAACCATAGGTAACTACTGGGTCTTTATAATATTGAGGTGTGGATTTTAAGATTAAGTATTTCGCAACGCTCTCATCCCAATTCAAAGGATCATCTCCGTACTTTTCGGCTAACTTCATGGCATCTCTCACGTGCCCTTGTCCTACATTATAAGAGCCTAAAACGAATCGAATCATCTCATCCCTATCAAGAATTTCTTCTTTCCAATAATCCATTAACCAAGCCAAGTGTTCTACTCCAGCCTTAACGTTTTCTTCAGGGTCAAAAACATCATCTACATCGTACTCTTCTGCCACATTCGAAGTAAGCTGCATTAAGCCTTGCGCACCAACCCAAGATTCTGATTTAGGGTCAAATTTCGATTCTTGAAAAATGATAGAAGTGAGCAACAACCAATCCATATCCAATTTTTCTGATGCTTTTTTTATCAAATCATCGTACGGAGAAATCTTCTCTTTGGACCAAGATGAATATGCACTCTTCACCCTAATATTTTGTGTTTTTCTACTCTTGAAATAGCGATTGTATATCACATAAAAGTCTGGCGACTTTTTCATATCAATCAGCCAATCATCGACTACATTTTTAAGGTCGACTGAATTCTTCCTTACGGCCCAAGATATCTTTTGAGGAAAACTTATTGGGGTCTCTACATCAATGCTTGGGTAATACGTTTCATTTATCAACGCTACATCTTGATCGGCAATTGTATACTTTATTTTACCGTCTAGCACATCTCTAATAAGCATTTCTGTATCTACCGCTCCAGGTATTTCAACTACATTGATATCTTCTCCGATCTCGTCTGACAGGTTGTTCAATCTGTCTGTGAAAGAAGAACCTTTCCTTACATAGACCGTCTCTCCTCCAAGATCGATTGGGTTTCTTATGAGTGTTTCTTCTATTTCATGGAGTTTTAATTGACGCCAATTTTCGGGCTTTCTTTGTACTAAAACCTGCGGCACATTATTATGTGGCTCGGTAAAGGCAAAGCGTTCATTCCTTTCTTTTGTCACGGCCAAATGATAAGCCATTATATCCGCCTTTCCACTATTGAGCATATTAAAGGCACCTTGAATGTCAGCAGTAATTTGAACATCTAATTCAACTTTGAGATAGTCTGCTAGTCGACTTAGTAATTCATATTCATAGCCTATGGGTTTACCTCTATATATAAAATAACCTGTCGTGCTATTATCAACGACCGCGATGAGGCTTCCGCGTTCACGAATTTTATCCAGATCAAAATCCACGGCGGCAATATCAGGCCCAATCTCTGCCTGAACCATCCTTGTAGACTTATCCTTTGAACAACTTAAAGAGATAAAACAGATGAAAATTAAGATGACAGTTAATCGACAGCATCGTCGAATTAGTGTAGCAGTCATGTTAGAATATAGTCAACATGACAAGCAATTCAAAAAATGCGCTTCCTAGACTCAGATTCAAGCATTACTGGCGATGAAATTGATCGCCTTAGCATTAAAGAATTCTGGTTGCTCCACGTTGCACACATGACCACAATTAGGAACAACTTGTAAGCTTGACGTACGGTGTGATTCTACCAACTTCATTACTTGTGGTAGGAACATGTAATCTTCATCTCCCATTAAATAAAGCGTAGGGAGTTCTGTGTCATTTTCGTTGAAATAACGAAGTAAAGGATTGATTTTATATGTCAATCCAAACCATCGAACAAACTCATTCTGACAGAGTTTTTTGGCTTGGTTTGCAAAGAGAATTCTTGACTCCTGGTTTCTCTTTCTTGGCATGATAATCCAAGCAAAGAATTTATACAGCCACATGTACGGGATAAACTTCTTAGTGGCATTTCCGAGGGCCACTAGCATCTTAGACCTTACATTAAGCCTCGTTACTGCCCCACCCATTACCAGAGATTTAACACGATCTGGCGCTATCTCACAAATTGTCCTCATTAGGATGGTTCCTAACGAAATTCCGACAAAGTGCGATTTTTCAATCTTCAGATGATCGAGCACCTCCACAACATCTTGAGAGATATTTTCAAAGTTATACTCATTAGAAAAATATCTTTCAAACACTTCTTGTGACTTACCATGCCCCCTTAAGTCTATCAAGAGCACATTAAAATGATCTTTGAAATCTTTGACTTGTTTGTACCAAATAGACGAACTACCTCCGGCCCCATGAATAAAGGTTACCCATTCATTGGAAGACTTATGTTCGTATGTTTTGTAATAGAGCATAACTGGTAGCTGCAAATGTAACAAGTTTCTTAAAATAAGGTTTGAAAAACTATTTGCCTAAAAACGAAAACCCCCTCATGGAAAATTCCATGAGGGGGTTTCTTATAAACTTTAGCAGTTCTTAGTTACCACCAAAAGTATATCTAATACCAATTTGACCTTGCCATCTAGAGCTAATCAAACCTGAATCATCAATGTTTCCATCAGAAGGATCATTTCCATCAACACCATCAAAAGTGAAATTTGGAGTTGTACCGTCAGCTTGGAAACCTTCAAAGTTTAATAATTGGAAATCTTGAGGCACGAAGTATCTTCTACCCCAATCTCTGTTCAATAAGTTTCCAAAGTTGTAGATATCTGCAGTTAACTGAAGCGTGTGCTTTTTACCACCTGCGTTAATCTCAAACTCTTGCAATAATCTTAAATCGAAGATGTTTGTGAATGGCTCTCTGTTTCTGTTTCTCTCAACATACTGACCTCTTCTTGTACTCAAATAAGGATCATTAACGATGAATGAATTTAAAGCAGCCCATTGTTCTCCAGCAGTTCCAGCATTAGCATCGTCAACTAAGTTGATATCGCTAGCATTTAATGGAACATAGATTAAAGATCTCTCACGAGAATCTTCGCTCGTAAGGTTACCATTGTCATTGTAGATGTAAGAGAATGGAGAACCAGAACGTCCTTCATATACAAGACCAATTTGAGTAGCCAATCCTTTAGAATACTCAAATCTGTAAGAAGCTTGTGCAATTACTCTATGTCCTTGAGAGAAATTAGATCTAGTCAATGCTTGATCAAAGTTTCTACCACCGATTGCGTGTAAACCTCTCCATTGAGATGAGTTTTGAGAAGACGTACCATCAAATACTGCAAAAGCATCACCATAAGAGTAAGAAACGCTTCCTTGGAAACCGTTTGTTAATGGCATAGTCAACGTACTTGAGAAGTTGTAAGCATAACCTCTACCTGTGTTACTAGTCACAGAAATTCTACCATAGTTATTAGACTGAACTACTTCATCTCTTCTGTTATAGATAGGTCTGTTATCACCTGTACCTGTTAGGTTACCAACTGACTGACCAACGTTTACGTTTTGAACACTAATCCCGTGGATTGTTTTTGTCCAAAGTGCATCTACTGACCAAATCCATCCATTAGAAAGTCTCTTATCAACAGCTAAGTTGAATTTAGCAACTTGTGGTACTCTGAAATCTTCAACAAATAAATCAATGTTACCAGACTGAACCGTTGGATCAATAACACCTGGCTGATTGTTAACGTCAGGTCTGAAGATAGCATCGAAATCATTCTCGTCTACAAAACCTAAGTTCTGTCCGTTGTTATTGTATGCACCACCTGGCCATACTAAAGGAACTCTTGAAGTGAATACACCAACACCACCTCTTACTTGAAGAGTCCTGTCACCGTTTACATCCCAGTTGAATCCAAATCTTGGAGCGAAAGTAGCTCTTGAGTTGATGAAATTACCAACTGCTGCACCAGCTAAATCATAACCTTCAGCTTCGATTTCAGGAATTGCCTGATTGTTGAAAGTACTGTTTGTAGGAGTTTCATCGAAGTAAGGTACATCCATTCTAATACCCAAAGTCAATTTCAAGTTATCATTTACTTGGAATTCGTCTTGAACATAAGCACCAATTAAACCTGAGTTAAATACAGCTGCTGCCGCAGAACCGTCACCCGTGATGTTATCAACATTAGAGAAGTTTCTAGCGTAATCTGTCGCTGGCTGATCAGTTAAGAAGTCACTTAAAGTATTGTAAGAATACTGTCCAAAGTTCTGTGCAATAAACAAGTTCTCAACAGAATAAAATTCAGCATTAACACCTACAACGAATGTATGGCGTCCTTTGTAGATTTCTAAGTTGTTGTTTACAGTGAAACCACTGGTCTCTAACAAGTTTGCAGAAGAAAATGGCTCAGCACCAAATCTGATTGAACCCTGTCCATCAGAAATATTTACTGTAGGGAAATCTTGACCTGTTGCATCTCTATCATCTGATACTCCGATATAACCAATTGTTAATTTGTTGGCCATGTTAGACCCAAATGAACTAGAAAGCTCTAATGAAAGTGAGTTTGTTTTAGACAAGAAAGACTCAGACCTGTTGTAGAAGTTTAACGTTCTGTTGCTTGATCTTACTCCTTCAATGTTGTCTGCCTTTACGTAAGAATATCGTGCAGATAATTTGTGGTTTTGATTGATGTTATAATCAATCTTAGCCGTGAATTTATCAGAGTCTAAAACAACTGGATTTCCACTAAGAGAACCTGGCTGATAACCAAAACCATTTAATTTATTGATCAACTGATCGATGTCAGCTTGAGTAGCATCTCCATCATAATCAGCGAAATCAAATGGCTGAGGAGTCTCATCTCTTTGTTGCTCAACGTTTACAAAGTAGAATAATTTGTCTTTAATGATTGGACCACCAACTCTTACACCGTAAGTCTCAGCACTAAAATCATCAAGTCTCTCTCTTGATCCTTCACCATCTCTAGGCGTCTTTCCTGCTAATCCTTCGTTTCTAAAGAAATAGTAAGCAGAACCTTCCACCTCATTAGAACCAGATCTAGTTACGGCGTTAATCGCACCACCAGCAAAACCTGAAACCCTTACGTCGAAAGGAGCTACCTGAATTTGGAATTGCTCAATCGCATCAATAGAGATTGGAGAAACACCAGTTTGACCACCGTTAGTACCAGAACCAGCAAGTCCGAAGATGTCATTGTTTATAGCACCATCAATGTAGATAGAGTTTAAACGGTTGTTTTGGCCACCAATAGAAATTGAGAAACCATCATTTCCTTCATCTAATGTTGCTTGTGGTGTAAACCTTGCGAAGTCACCAATAGCTCTGGCTACTGTAGGAGTAGCATTAATTTGCTGAATACCTACTACAGTTTCAGCGCCCGTTCTGTTTCCATCAAAAACGCCACCTCTTTCAGCTACAACCTCAACACCTTCCAAAGTCACAGAAGACTCAGTAAGTTTTGCATTGATTTTGAAAGCTTGACCTAACGTAAGGAAAACATTCTCTTGCTTGAATTCTTTATAACCAATAAAAGTTACGGTCACTGTATAAGGACCACCAACTCTCATGTTAGGAATTCTGTAATACCCATCACTACTTGTGATGTTACCATAGCGAGATCCGCTTGGTGTGTGTACTGCAACAACAGTTGCTCCCGGTAAAGTCTCACCGTTTACATCTGTTACCCTTCCGTTTATAGAAGAGGTAGTTGTACCCTGACCGAATGCTGCATTTACCAATACAAGCATCAATCCAGCCATGAGTAACTGAAGTAATTGTCTTTTCATAGAAGATGATTTAAAGTAGATTAGATTTTGATTCACTTTAATTTGTGCGCTTATCACGCGTTTTACAACGCAAAAATAATTCTTCTTAAGGTTGGTCATATTGACTAAATGTTATGATTACGCTACATTTAGTCAATTCGTTTAACCTATTCTTAACATACCATTTAAGCATTTTTCAAAAATGGTTTTTGACAGAATTATCTCTGCAATTTAGTAGTTAGTTCAGGTCATAACTGCATTAATATCAAGCATTTCCCTTCATTTATTCCATCTTAGTTTTATTGGAAGGTCACTTTCCAGCTATTACACAAAAGTAAACGTTACTTTACAGATAAAAAAAGCTTCGTCACTCGATTCAATGCAACCGTTTTATACTTTCAATAAGACAGGGGAATCTGTATATTGCTTTCTTTGTCAATACCCATTTTATGATCAACAAAAGGCTATTCGCATCAACACTCTTATTACTGACATCTTTTTCACTCATAAATGCTCAGCAAATAAGCTTAGACTATTATCTACCCGACAATGTTCAGTACAACCCTGACATTCCTACCCCAAAATCGATAATTGGACATGAGGTAGGCGAATGGCATATTACTCACGATAAGCTTGTTATGTACATGAGGGCTGTTGCAGAGGCCTCAGAACGTATAACAATTGAAGAAATCGGGAAGAGCCATGAAGGACGTCCGCAAGTACTATTAACCGTGACACATCCTATAAATCACATTGGTATTGATAAAATTAGAAGCGATCATTCTTGGTTAACCTATCCAAATGAAGCGGAAAAATTCGATGTAGAGAAGATGCCTTCTGTAGTTTATATGGGTTATAGTATTCACGGGAATGAACCTAGTGGGTCGAATGCATCTTTACTGATGGCTTACTATATGGCAGCGGCAGAAGGTCCGGAAATTGACAATGCATTACGAAATTCTGTTGTTTTAATTGACCCTTCTTTTAATCCTGATGGACTCACAAGGTTTTCAACTTGGGCTAATATGCATAAGGGTAAAAAGGTGAATCCTGATCCGAATGACAGAGAATACAGGGAAGTTTGGCCAGGCGGCAGAACAAACCATTATTGGTTTGATTTAAACAGAGACTGGCTCCCAGTTCAGCAACCAGAATCTCAAAATAGAATTGCCAAATACCATGAGTGGAAGCCAAATATTCTAACAGACCATCATGAAATGGGCACTAACTCTACATTTTTCTTCCAACCCGGGGTACCATCCAGAACTCATCCTTTAACACCAAAACTAAACCAAGAAATGACTGGTAAAATTGGTGAATACCATGCTAAAGCACTTGATAGTATCGGCTCATTATATTATACCAAAGAAGGATATGACGACTTCTATTATGGCAAAGGATCTACTTTCCCAGATATTAACGGCGGAATGGGTATTCTATTTGAACAAGCCAGTTCGCGCGGTCATGCACAAGAAAGTGTTAATGGAATTCTGAAATTTCCGTTTACGGTTCGCAACCAATTTACTACTTCTCTATCTACCTGGGCTGCATCTATCGCCATGCGCGTAGAACTACTAGAATATCAGAAAGACTTCTATAAAAGAGCATTGAGGGAAGCAGATGGTGACAGCCACAAGGCATATATTTTTAAAGCCGAAAAAGATCCTGCGCGTGCCTTTCATTTAGCGGAGATATTAGATCGACAAGAAATAGACTTTTATCGTCCATCGAGACGAATTCGTCTTGAAGGAGAAGAATATCTACCAGACAATAGCTACATCATACCCCTTAAGCAGAGAAACTACAAGATTATAAAGGCCATGTTCGAGCAACGGACTACATTCGAAGACAGTCTGTTTTATGATATTTCTGGTTGGACCTACCCAATGGCATTTAACATGGAATATCATGAAATGTCGAGTCGAGACTATGGAAGAAACCAACTAGGAGACAAAATTGAAGAGCTCGAGTTTCCTAAAGGCGAAATAGTAGGCGGCCAGAGTAATTATGCTTATGCTTTTGAATGGCACGGATACTATGCTCCTCGTGCAGCTTACAAGCTTCTTTCGAAAGGTGTAAGACTGAAAGTTTCGACAAATAAATTCATCGGTCCGGACGAAAAGGAATTCGATAGAGGTACAATACTCATTCCTGTTGCCGGCCAATCCGTTTCGAATTTCGACCTATTTGAAATGATGAAAGACCTTACTCAGTCAGATGCCTTAGATGTTCACGCCCTAAATACTGGTTTAACAGGTGGGGTTTCCCTTGGAAGCAACTCTTTTTCAACTTTAGAAAAGCCAGAAGTCGCGCTGATAGTTGAAACTGGCAACTCAAGTGATATTGGTGAAGTATGGCATCTTTTAGATACCAGAATGGATATGTATGCCACAAAACTGCGTGCCGACAGGATTGGCTCTAACGTGATTGACAGATACACGACTATAGTAATTACCGGAGGTCTAAACTTGAACGAAGGCGAAATGAACAACCTAAAAAGATGGATCCGGAATGGAGGCACTTTAATAGGAATAGGTTCGGCAGTTAGCTGGATGTCTCGTAACAAACTGACTAACTTGAAAACTGTAAGGCCTGATGCACCAAGTAGCGAGGCCATTAGTTACGACCAAATCACCAACTATGTGAGAGGTCAGAATATACCGGGTGGAGTTTACATGTCTGAGCTAGACCTTTCACACCCCTTGAATTTCGGTTATCATAAAGAATTGCTACCAACCTTTAGAAGAGGCAATACTATTATAGAACCTTCTGAAAGTAAGTTTGCAAACCCGGGAAAATACACTGAAACACCCCTTATTAGTGGATGGATTAGTGATGCTAACCTAGAAACACTTAAAGGTACTTCAACAGTAAGAGTAAGCGCGCTAGGTAATGGACGAATTGTATCATTGGTTGACAATCCAAATTTCAGAGCCTTTTGGTATGGTACTAATAAGCTTATGATGAATGCAATATTTTTTGGCAGATTAGTAAATCGGGTTTCCGCTCAGTAGTTAATCTATTAAAATTCAAATATGATAACTGGGTGAATGCTTTGTATCCACCGATTTATCTATCTTTGTAAAAATTTTTTCAATTGTCGGATCGCCTTTTCCTTTTAGATAAAAATTATATCCTGAAGCAAGTTCAGTCGGATTTAAGACTGCGTCTTCAGAACAGACTTATTGACTTAATTAAAGAAGGCTATTATACCGTTTTCAACCCATTAAGATTATCGGACAAGACCACCGAGTTAATTAATAGTTATAACGGTGATCATCAGAATCATTTCGACGAGCTTTATGACGTTGTCGCGGGTATTTACCGTTTTCAAATTGGAGATAACCAATTAGAGTTTTTGTTTGATGGCAGTAGCCATTATGATAAGTATGTGGTTGACTGGGAAGAAGCTTTTACAAATTATATGAACGAGCTATGCACAAAAAAGAACTTTGTTTTAGCTGGACTAGAACTTACTGTTTTCCTAAAGCCAGATAACAGAATAGAATTAGCTCAAAACCGCATGAAAGTGAGCATTTTTGATCATTTTGGATTGAAAATCTATAAACACAAAGGGATTCAAGCCTTAAAAGATAAGACTGCTTAACATTATTGATTAAGCGCTTTCATAATTGTAACTCCAGACGAAGTCCCTAGTCTATCAGCCCCTGCAGCAATCATTTCCCTAGCCGTAATTAAATCCCTTATCCCCCCTGATGCTTTAACACCGACATTTGAAGGTGCATGTTTGCGCATTAGAGCAACATGATGTTTGGTAGCTCCCTGATCAGAAAAACCCGTTGATGTTTTTACGAAATCTGTACCTGCTTGAGCGCACATCTTCGTGGCATTAACCACTTCTTCATCAGATAAATAAGATGTTTCCATGATTACCTTCATCATACATCCAGCATTGTGAATTAACTGAGCGCATTTCGCCAACTCTATCTTGGCCCAGGGCATTCCTGCTTTAAATGCAGAAATATTCATGACAATATCCAGTTCATTCGCCCCATTGTCAACCGCTTTTTCGATTTCTATCAATTTACTTTCCGTCATCTGATAACCCAATGGAAACCCAATAACAGTGACTAACTGAATGTCGGTTGATGCCAATTCTCTAGCGGCTCTTTTTACCCAGAATGGAGGTAAGCAGACACCTATAAAATTGTTTGATTTAGCTTCTTGTATCAGGTTATCAATATCCCGATCAGTAAGTGTAGGCTTTAAGTTTGTATGCTCTATATATCGGTTAATTTCCATTTACATAGTCTTGCAAGTAGCTATAACGATCTGTGAGTTTCCCATTAGTAGTAATAGAGGCTCGTTTGATGATATCATCAACATCTTCACCAATAAGATTTGGTAGAATATGATTCAAAAACTCCTTACCAAAATCTTCAGATGCATTTCTTGGTAATTCACATGGCAAATTATCGACAGCCATTACAGTAATATTGCCTTCATCTGAATATGGCGCTTCAACCCTATCATTACTCGGATTGTAGTCATACACTGGATTGTCAATAGTCGCAGGTTGCTTGGTAGATGGAATTGAGCCTTCAATGTCGCATGTAATATCTGCTATAACGCGGACTTTAAAATCTGATTGCACTACATCTTCTTTAGTAAAAAGGACCGGGGCTTTCGGATCCCAGAAAGCTCCAGCTACTACTATATCAGCTTTTTGAGCGTATTGTAAGAAAGCGGATTCATACTGACTAGGATCAGAGTAAAACTCATCTCTATCAAAACTTCCATTACCAATTCTTCGATTATAATCTCTTGTATTAAGTTGTGTATAGACAGGGCCGTTGAAATATTCATTTAAGAATTCTGCTGGACTAACCTTTCTTATACCCATTCCATTAAGCACTTCCATGGCCCCTTTCGAAACCCTGCCACCACCAGTTACTACTATCTTAACAGGGGGCAATTCAACCTTCGCATATTCGGTCTTCATGTCGTCCAGATCGAAGCATTCATGAGCCTGTCTTAAATGAAAAAGATTGTAACGCTTGCCGAAAGTTAAAATGCCATTGTAGGCACCAACAATTCCGGCATATCTACCAAATGCAATTAATCGCTGACCATTTTTATTCGTAAGGCACTCCCAGTCTATCAAGCGGATATTCTTCTTGAGTATTTCCTGAAGTAAACCTCTATTGTAGTCTTGCTTTTTGATTGTATGCGAAAAGAAAAAGTGAGTTTTACCCTCTGACAGCATTGAGAGGGGCACTTCTTTCACGCCTAAAATAATCTCGCAATCGCTTACGTCGTCAACCAGTTCAGCACCAGCTGCAGCGTATTCCTCGTCTTTAAAACAGCGAATTTCACTTCGTTGACATTTGACTTGGATACTTGGATGAGTCGCTAGAATTTCTCTTACTTGATCGGGTGTTAGTGGTACACGATGATCAACAGGTACTTTACCTTCTTTGATTATGCCGATACTAATTGCTGCCATAGTGCAAAAGTAATTAATTCGGCTGATTGGAAAAGCTAATAAACGTCACTAATCATCTCGAAAGCAAGTGCTTCAAGATAATGAGCGGCATTTGTCATAGCATCATCAAAATTCAAAGCCAAGTCGCTGATCTGCTTGACCATTTTAGGGTCGAAATCTTGTTTTCCTTGATCTATAATTCCACATAATATACCAATCGGTATATTACGCATTTTACCATAATTGAGAACGCCAGAAACGACTTTTCCTGCACTGGTTTGGCCATCCATTTTGCCTTCTCCAGTAATAATAAGGTCTACGGATTTAGCTTTATCATCAAAATCGACAACATCCATGATGGCTTCAATACCTGAAACCATTCGTGCCTCTAAAAAGCTCATAGCGCCATAACCTAGTCCTCCGGCAGCGCCAGCGCCAGCATTTAATTCAAAACCGCTGGCCAAAATTGAAGCTAAGTTATCAAGGCCTTTGTCCAACATTTCAATGGCTTTGCCATCAGCGCCTTTCTGTTCACCATATACATAGGATGCCCCATGGCTTCCATTCAATACATTGCGAACATCTGATAATACTGTGAATTTTGTCTCCTTTATCCTTTGATGAATTTCATGAGCATCTATTTTCCTCAAGTCAATCAGTGAACTACCAACTAAATCTGTACACAAGCCATTTTCTGATATGAATTTGAAACCTAAGGCTTCAGCCATGCCTATACCACCATCATTCGTAGCACTACCTCCTATCAAAAGAAACACTTCTTCTACATTTTGATCAAGGGCATGTTTTATCAATTCGCCGGTTCCAAAAGTGGATGTGTTCAGCGGATTTTTTTCATTTTCACCCAGCAGTTGTAAGCCTGAAGCTTTCGACATTTCTATGAAGGCCTTCGTCTCATTCTTTAGGTAATAAGTGCTTATTGGCCTGAATAAGGGGTCTTTTACATCAATATAGACCCGCTCCAGCGACATATAATTCTCTAACAAATCTAGTGTGCCTTCACCACCATCAGCTAAAGGCACTTTTACAACATCGATATTTTCTGAATACCGCTTGATTCCGTTTTCAATGGCCTTGCAAACTTCATCGGCCGAAAGTGAACCTTTGAACTTATCTGGGCATACAAGTACTTGCATCAATTAGAAAAAGTAAGGGAATAGTACTGAAACTATGACTATGAAAACAAAGAAGGCTAACAGCACATAAACGCTCTTTTGTTTGAAATTAATGGGTTCTATAACAATTTGCTCACCTGATGAACTTGGCCTTAATACGCTGACAATATATGCTACCACGAAAGCTACGACTGCACCAATTGCATTCCACCAAAACCAAAAGATTTCGGGCACGGCCAACCACATGTAAACGTTGAGTGCCACGCCAGTGAGTAATCCAACGTTTGCTCCAATACCATTGATCTTTTTAACCAGAATGGCTGCAACAAATATTGCTAGTATAGGTCCGAATGATACTGAGCCAACTTTGTTAATAGCTTCAATAACGGTGTCTGCAATATCGCCCACAAAAAACGCTACTATCACACAAACTGCACCCCAGAAAAGCGCCGTAATCTTGGATAGCTTCATGTATTGGCGCTCATCTAAATTTTTGCCTCTAGCAAATAGGTCTTCTACTGAGGCAGCACTTAGGGAATTAATAGCTGAACTTAGTGACGACATGGCAGCGGAAAAAATGGCCACAATCAGAATTCCTATTACTCCATTTGGTAAGTAATCTCTTATAAAAATTGGGATCATCCTATCAGGAGTGCCACTTGGTATAAGCGAAATAAACTCTGTTTTTGACAATGCTAATGTTCCGATAACTAAGCCCATGATACAATAGGCCAATGTAATTGGGAAACGCATGACACCATTGGCTAAAAGTGTTTGCTTCATTGTCTTCTCACTACTGGCTGAAAGCAGTCGTTGAACTTGACTTTGATCTGTACCATAATATGATGCATATAGAAAGAACCCACCTACAAGCATTGGCCAAAACCCAAATTCATCTCCACTAAATCCGAAGGAAGAAAAATCTACGGCAGTTAGGCGCTCTGTATCTACTTTTTCAAGAAAACTTCCCCATCCGCCTAGATAATGCAGTCCGAATCCAAAGCAAACAATTATGCCAATGAACAGAATTATCATTTGCAGCATATCGCCATAAACCACGGCTTTCATACCTCCTTGTAGTGAATAAATAATAGTGACAATACCAATCAGAACGATACTCTGCCACATGGGGATCTCCATTACGCTTTCTAAGATAATGGCTACGGTATAAATCATTACACCTGTACCGAAAGCTCTACTGACTTGAAAAACGACACTCAAAAGTACTCTCGTACTAGAATCAAACCTTCTTTCTAAAAACTCATATACGCTAACAATACCTGACTTATAGAAGGTTGGTACCAGCACGACCATTAAAAATATCATGGCTAGCGGAACGGCAAATTCGTAAGTGAGCCAGATCATACCTCCACCCTCTTTTAGGCCTACAAAGGCCGGAGCGGAAATAAAACTTACAGCTGACAGTTGGGTAGCGGCTGTACTCATAGCTAGCGGAAACCAGCCGAAACTTCGCCCACCTAGATAATAGTCGTTCTTATCTGATTGATTTTTAAATCGGTAGCCTAAATAGAGGAATCCACCAATGTAGAGGATAATGATAGCGTAATCAAGGACGTTCATGAATTAGCAATAAAGTCTAATACGACCGCTGCAGTCCATGAAAAATGGTCTCCTCCATAACCATGATCCAATTGATCTGCGACAGACTTTCTGGGGTCGAAATATTCGTAAAAACCCAATTTATCAACTAAATCTATAAAATCCGATTTTACTTGATTCGCGGTACCATTAAAGCCATAACGATTTAAACCTTGGTAAACCAACCAATTCATTTGAGGCCAAATTGGGCCTTTCCAATACTTTCTGGGGTTGAAAATCTTATGGTCTGGGTCGAAACTTGGCATTACACGAAAGCCTTCAGGGCGATCGGCGAGGGATGCGATATATTCTTTTAGCTTCAAAGCTCTTTCCTTTGAAGGAATACCAGCGTATAACGCTGTAAAGGCACCAATTTCTTTGAGGTCTATATGACGATTATTTTGCAAATCGTAAGGAGCGTAGGTTTCGAGCGAGTCTACCCAAAGCTTTGTATCAAAAGCCTTCTTACTTTGCTTGTTCCATTCCTGCACTTCTTTTGTGTCGATACCTAAAGTTGACCCTATATTAATCAGAGCATCATTTGACCGAATAAGCATGGCATTGAAAAGCGTGTCTTGCACTAAAAACGGTGATTCTTTTGCAATTAATTTTCCGTTGTACTGATGTCTCTTCCCTAGTTCCATCAGGTAGACATAAATATCATAATCTTTGTCCGAAGGTCTTTCTGAAGGGTCCGCTTTAAGGTTATCATAACGCTTATATGACGGAATATCACCTGGTTTGATGGGTATAGTCCTTACCAAATCATCCCATAATGGCGAGTTATCTCGACCTGAAGCCCACGGATGAAATATAAATGCTAAACCCTCTCGTTTTGGGTCGCGGTAATCGTAAAAGTATCTATGAAGCTTGAGAATTTTTGGGTAAAAAGCTTTTGCAAATGCTTTTACTTCTTCATTATCGGGGTGTAAGTCGAGTATGCGCTCTAGTATAAAACCATGAACAGGAGGCTGTGTAATTCCGGATGTTTCGACATGTCGAGGCGCTGCTTCAACTTTCTTAGATTCCCAATACGACGGTCCAGGGAAATAACCTTCTTGTTCTTTACTGTGAAAAACAATGTGGGGTAACATGCCGTTTTCCCATTGTCCTTCAAAAAGACTTTCCATTTCTCGAATTGCCCTACTGACATCGAAATGTGCGAAGCCCATTGCCACAAACCCAGAATCCCAATTCCATTGATAGGGATAAAGGTTGGCACTTGGGACTGTATACCTATCCTCCCACGTATTTCCCTTTAAGATCTGACTAGCCTCTTTGAAAAGTCTTTTTTGGTTTTTTATGGACATAATGCTTGCTCTAAATGCTTGCGGCAGGTGAAAATAGTGATCCACAGAGGAAATAAAAACACCAAAGCCGTATGCTTTGGTATTTATCATGAAGTTTAGAATTAGTTGTTTATTGTATGGCGTATCTTAATATAGTTTTGAGTTTTTCTTCTGACGTTTTTCGCGGATCACTCAGGTATATTTCATGGTGATAACCGCTAATTTTAAAACCTTCTCTTTCTATAAATTGATATAGTTGATTTAAGGTCTCTCTCTCGTTATCATAAGAACCAATGTGTAGTATTTGTGCTGATAAGCCCTCGTGAATTTCTTCGAATACATAGTCGTGTTCGTTCGTTGCTTTGCCTTTTTCGATCATCTGATTGATTGCTTCATTGTATTCAGATTTACCTACAAAATCGGGCATTCTAAAAATGATTTTCCAGTGCCAATCATTGCGTGCTGTTTCCTCGAAAGGCAAGTCACCAGTTACCCACCAGAACCCCTCCATTTTTGGAACGACAAAATCTAAATCATTGCCTTTGCTTATAAACTTAATGTGATAGGCAAGCCCATATAAATCCTCGATGGCCTTTAAAAACTTTGGATCCTCAGGCGCGCAAATTCCTGACAGTGTGATATAATTACTAGGCTCTAGGTTGACTATTTTCGCCTTCGTTACTGCATTATAGTACTCCGGGTATGCTTTTTGTAAGTTTAGTTTTTCTAGCGTCATCATGATAGGGCTGTTAAGTGATCGAAAAATTCCACTTTCTCTATCGCGGAGATCATGTTAGAAAAATCACCTAGTTTGGTTCGGCGTTCCCACTCCGCCGCAGAGGTTTTAGCGGCTTCCATATTCTCCCAAACTACTAGGTCTACCAAATGGCCATCATTTGCCATCGCTTTTAAACACTCATGTGCTATAAAGCCTTTCTGACTGGTTAAAAATGCTTTTAACTCGGGTAATACTTCCGTAGTGTAGTCTTGAAGATGCTCGGCTTTGACTTTGTACAGCACAAGCTCTTTTACTGTTGATTTACTATTGCTCATTTTGCTATTGTTTATTTACAAAAGCAATTTCAGCTAGCCAGGTGACAACCCTATGTCAGTAGGTTTTTAGGCTTGATAAATATTTACTTGTAATGTTGATTTAGCTCATCAACCAAGTCCAAAAGAATTGGTTTTAAGCTTTCTGGTGATATGACTTGAACGGCATTGCCGAAAGAAATGAGCCATCGGGCAAAATATTCTAAACCAGGAACTAGAAACTTCATACGAATTCTATTACCATCATTATGTTCACTCACAAAGCCTTGATAGTACTTCTGAGTAGAGATGAATTTTGCAACTTGTTTATCGATACTCACCTCAACTTCCGACAATTCGTTCCCTCTCAAAATCTCTTCCATAAAACTGTCGACCCTTTTAGAATTCGTTTCGAATGTTTCCTCCAACATTTGAAGTTTTACTAACCGATCGACTCTAAAGTCGCGAGGGGCTTCTCTTAATCGACAATAGGCCAATAAGTGCCAATGCCCACCATAAAAAGTAAGGCCTATGGGCTCAACGCTCCTCACATTGAAATCGCCGGTATAATTTGAAAAATATTTAAACGCTAAAACACATTGACCTACTAATGCGCGTTGGATAGTGGCTAGGAAATTATTAGGAAAATCATCGCTTTCCATTTGCGGAATACTCGATACTCGAATTTGAGATTCGAGTTTCTCTAGACCTTCTTTTTCTTCTGATTTCAAAACGCTCTTAATTTTAAACATGGCCTCTTTAAAGTGCTTCTTAATGGATCTATCGGTCTGTCCTTCGATCAGTTTTGAGCCTATTACCAAAGCATTGGCTTCTTCAGAGGTAAACATAACGGGAGGCAAGTGATAACCTTCCATTATAAAGTATCCCTTCCCGGCTTCGGCACCTAAGGGCACTCCCGCCTCTTCCAAGGATCTAACATCGCGATAAACCGTTCTTAGGCTTATTTCAAATCGATCGGCAATCTCTTGTGCAGTGACAACTTTCTTCGATTGAAGGTGAACTAAAATAGCAGTAAGGCGGTCTATCCGATTCATTTCTTTATGATTAATTAAACATAAAAAATATCCTTATCATTGCGAATATGTGGCTAGATCATCTGATCTTATTTTTGGGTTGGGCATTGTTTTACTCCCTTCATAGCATCTTGCTTCTTGAAAAAGTAAAAAACAAGATAGGTTTAAAACCAAGGACATATCGTGTACTCTATAACTCTATCTCTTTCTTGCTCATTGTTGCAGTGCTTTTTGTAGGTGCCATTATTCCAAGCCCTTTAATTTTTAAACCGAGCCCTGTTGCCTTTTATGCTGGCCTTATGTTAAGTACGGTTGGTATTTTTGTAATCAAACGTGCCTTTAGAAACTACAGTACAGGTGTATTCTTGGGAATTAAAAAAGAAGGAGACAATCCTGAATTAAAAATGGAAGGCTTGCAAAGTAGAATTAGGCATCCGCTTTATACGGGTACTCTCATGATTTTTATAGGCTATTTTGTTTATAACCCATTACTCTCTAGTGCCGTTACGCTGATCTCTCTGTTTATCTACTTACCCATTGGCATCCGGCTTGAAGAACAGAAACTAATTAAAAAATTCGGAGAGCAATATTTAAGTTATAAACGCAACGTTCCATCCCTTTTTCCTAAAATTACATTTTCTAAAAGTCAATCTTAATGGGACATAAAATCACCGGTTGGATTGCGGTTGCAGGGCTTATATTAGTCATTATATCTTTCGTTTTGAGGATGTTTTCAATTATTGATATGAGTGTTAGAAGTATGTTTATGATTGCGGGCTTTACTCTTATGCTTTTAGGCACTTTATGGCGCGTAGTTTTAGAGATGAATGAAGATAAGCAAAGTGACAATAGTTAACTGATTGCTTGCATTTTGGAAGACACCTCTCGTTCAAAAATTATTTATATTTGTAAGCATGAGGGGAAGGTTTTTTATTTTGCTTTTAGCCACATTAATGTTGGCGTATTCTTGTGGAACAGAAGCGGTTAAAAAAGAAGTCGGTGAGAATCAATACATGATTGATTTGCTAGACGAACAACATAGTAAAGCAAACCCTCTAGACCTTCAATATTACTACAATACAAGACGTGCAAATGCTTACGACTCCTTAAGAAAGGCCAAAGGGTCTTCAGCCTCGGATTACATGCTCCTAACTTATTGGTATTTCAGGGAAACACTCAATAGTGGAAATACAGAAAAAGCGATTCTTGGTATAGAATCGTTTAAAAAGGAATTAGCTGCTAAAAACAAAACTCTCAGTGCACAAGATCAGTCCTTCTTCGACCGACTGTTAGCGGTGTCATATATAAGGCTTGGCGAACAAGAAAACTGCATTATCAACCATAGCTCTGCATCGTGTATTTTACCTATCAGTGCGGACGGAATTCATCAGAAAACTCAAGGTTCTGAAAAAGCTATTGCTGTTTTGGAAACGATGCTTGAAAAATCACCCGACGATCTGGAGCTACGTTGGCTTTTAAATATCTCTTATCAAACACTGGGTCGCTACCCTGATGATGTCCCCTCAAAATTCCTGATCCCTATAGAATCATTTAGTGCTCAAAATGATATCGAAATTCCGCGGTTTACGGATATGGCTTCGAATCTAGGCGTGGCAACGCGTGGTTTAGCAGGAGGTTCTATCACGGAGGACTTCAATAACGATGGCCTTTTAGATGTTCTGGTTACTTCTAGTGGATTTACGGAAAGTGATCAAATGAGATACTACGTGAATAATGGAAAAGGTGGATTTGATGATAAAACGAGTAAAGCAGGTTTAGATGGCTTAGTTGGTGGATTGAACTGCGTTCAAACTGACTATAACAATGACGGTTTTGTTGACATTTTCGTAATGCGTGGTGGCTGGTTTGGTGAATGGGGAAAACACCCTAACTCACTGCTAAGAAATAATGGTGACGATACTTTTACTGATGTAACGAAAGAAGCTGGAATTCTCTCTTTTAACCCGACACAAACATCGGTTTGGGCAGATTTTAATAATGATGGATGGGTAGACGTTTTTATTGGTAATGAAACGAATGTTGATAGAAGAAATTTGGGTAGAGACAGCAAATTCAAAATTCATGAGGCAGAGTTTTATCTAAATAAAAAGGATGGAACTTTTGCCAATGTAGCTTCATCGATTGGACTAAAATTTACCAATTTAATTAAGGGCGCTACGGCAATTGATGCGAATAATGATAATCAAATGGACCTTTATATTTCTATCATGGGGGGGCAGAACAAGCTTCTGATTAACCAAGGAAATTTAAAGTTTAAAGACGAAACGATTACTTACAATGCTCCTGAGCCATTTGTAAGCTTCCCTGTAGGTTCATTCGATTATAATAATGATGGCTTCGAAGATTTGTTTATCTGCGGGTATAGCACCAGTAACAATACCTTGTCTTTTGAAACCGCTTATGAATTACTTGGGAACCAACCTACTGCTGCTTTACCAAAGCTTTATAAAAACAATGGCGATGGATCGTTCACGGATGTTACCGCAGAAGCCAAAATGAACCATTCTATCTACGGCATGGGGTTCAATTATGGTGACTTAGATAATGACGGTTACTTAGATATTTACTTTGGTACTGGAGATCCTAGTTTTGAGAGTATTATCCCAAATAGGATGTTTAAGAACATAGAAGGGAAGTATTTTGAAGAG
Source organism: Roseivirga sp. (assembly GCF_049099775.1). GTDB lineage: Bacteria > Bacteroidota > Bacteroidia > Cytophagales > Cyclobacteriaceae > Roseivirga. The sequence continues at coordinate 275,502 of NZ_JAGDZM010000009.1, forward strand.
GTTACTTTTCAAGGTGGTTTTTCGAACATTCAAAAAGGACATGGCATCAGTTGGGGCGATATGGATAATGACGGCGATCAGGATATTTACATCACCATGGGAGGAGCTCATGAAGGAGACATTTATCAGAATCAACTGTTAGTTAATCCGATGAGTGATAATAATTGGATTAACATTCAACTCGTAGGGAATACATCCAATAAGAAAGCGATAGGCACAAAGGTTCATATCGTTACTTCAAACAAGCAACACATTTATAGAACGGTGTCCAGTGGCGCCAGTTTTGGCGGTAATAGTTATGACCTAGAGATAGGACTTGGTAGCGCTGAAATGATAGAGCTTTTGGAAGTTACTTGGCCTGCAACAGGTGAAAAACAGAATTTTAGTGAAGTTGAAATTAACGCGCATATTAAGATCAACGAAGGGGCATCAAGTATAGAGAAACGTACTGTACCTAAAGCCAGTTTTTCTATGGATGCGAGTATGGTAAGTCAACATGAACATGAATAAGACAACATCAGCATTACTTCTATTTTTTGTGTTTGCCCTTACGCTCTCCTCTTGTGGCGATGGCAAAGATTCCATCTTCGAACTTGTCTCTCCTTCTAAATCGGGCATTTCATTCAATAATGAAATGAAGGAAAGCCGGGATGTGAACCTACTAAATTTTGCGCCGATTTATAACGGAGCCGGAGTAGCGGTTGGTGATTTTAATAATGACGGTTTAGAGGATTTATTCTTTACGGGCAATTTCGTATCAAGTAAGCTTTACATCAACAAGGGCAATTTAGAGTTTGAGGATATTACTGAAAGTGCCGGGCTAGAAACTAGCGTCTGGTGTAATGGAGTATCTATTGTAGATATTAACGCTGATGGACATAACGACATCTATATTTCAGTTTCTGGTGCCGATAGTACTCAAAGAGAAAACTTACTCTATATAAACAATGGTGATTTAACTTTCACCGAACAAGCCAAATCTTACGGTTTAAATGATAGTGGTCATTCTACACATTCAGCTTTTTTAGACTATGATCTGGATGGTGACCTTGATGTTTATGTGTTAACATATGGCAACAACGAGGGCACAGACTTGACCCTAGTAAATAAGAAGGTTACCGACGGCACAGCTATTTCCAACGATCGTCTTTATCGGAATAATGGTGATAATACGTTTACAAATGTCAATGAAGAAGCTGGAATTCTTACTGAAGGTTATGGTTTAGGAATAGCAGTCAATGACCTAAATAATGACCAGTATCCGGATATTTATGTTAGTAATGACTTCTTGTTTGATGATATTATCTACATAAACAATCAAGATGGCACCTTCTCTGATCAATCTAAAGCGTACCTAAGACACACCAGCCATTTTGGAATGGGCATTGATTTTCAAGATTTCAATAATGATCTATTACCAGATGTAGTTCAAGTAGATATGATGCCTGAGGATAATTATCGGCAAAAGAAAATTCTTGGCCCCATGCAATTCGATTTCTACAACCTATCCATAAAAGAAGGTTATACACCTCAGTATATGAGAAATAGTCTTCAACTGAATCAAGGTGAGAAAGGGTTTTCTGAGATTGGCCAATTAGCAGGTATAAATGAAACGGACTGGAGTTGGGCCCCTCTTTTTGCAGATTATGACGCCAATGGAGAAAAAGACTTAATTATTACCAATGGCTTTAGGAGAAATGTTACTGATTGGGATTTCAGAAACTACATTAGAGAGCAATTGGAGGTAGCAAAAGAAAACGGAGAAGACCCAGACGAGGTTGCTCTTGAAATTGTTAAGAAAACAAATGATTTAAAGCTTCCGAATTACGCCTATGCTTACAATGGGGACCTTACTTTTCAAGATGTAACGACAGATTGGGGACTATCAGAACCAAGTTGGTCGAATGGTATGATTTACGCGGACTTAGACAATGATGGTGACCTTGATATTGTGATTTCGAATATTGACGATGTTGCTCATGTTTATGAGAATACATTGGATAAAAAGGAAGTTAAGAACAACTACATCTCTATTGAACTAAAAGGAAACTCGAACAACCCGGATGGCTTGGGTGCTAAGATTATTGTTTCTCAAAACGGAAGGAAACAGTCTCATTATCAAACTAAAACTCGAGGTTACTTGTCAAATGTCTCTTCAAAAATCTATTTCGGTTTTGGACAAAACAATAGCGAAGTAAACGTTGAAGTGATTTGGCCTAATGGTGAAACCGAGGAGAAAACTTCTAATACTAATTCTTCTGTCTCATTTGATATTAAAAACAGCGCAGCCCCTTCTAAGGAAGCAACCCTAATCACTCGTACTTCTGGAAATCAAGCTTCGGCATTTGGGCTTGATCATGAAACACCAGAAAATGATTACGTAGACTTCTATTACGAGCCACTTCTTCCTCATCGGCTTTCACAAGCTGGCCCTACAATTACAAAAGGGGACGTTAACGGAGATGGGTTAGATGACCTTTTTGTTGGTGGATCTTCTAGCAATTTAAGCCACCTTCTTATTCAAAACAGCACTGGACAATTCGATAAAAAAGTATTTACTGACTCTGATCAATTTGAGGATACTGATGCCATTTTCTTGGATATAGATCTGGATGGTGACCTTGATTTATATGTTGCATCTGGCAGCAACGAATTTGATGCTAACGATCCTAAATATCAAGATAGAATCTATATAAACGACGGAAAAGGCACCTTTATAAGGGACGAAGGCTCATTGCCAACCATGCTTACCAGTACTGGTACTGTAGCCGCCAATGACTTCGACAATGACGGCGATCTAGACATTTTTGTAGGCGGTAGGCTTTCTCCAAAGAGTTATCCAATGCCTGGCACCTCTTATCTACTAAGAAATGATGGTGGAAAATTTACTGATGTAACAACAGATATGAGTTCAGGATTGAGCGATGCTGGAATGGTTACAACATCGGCATGGGCTGATATTGATGGTGATGGTCAAGAAGAGCTTGTAATTGCTGGAGAATTCATGCCGATTATGGTATTCAAAAATATTGATGGTGTTTTCAAAGATCAAACCGACGCACTCGGATTATCGAATCATACCGGATGGTGGAATACGATTTTAATCGATGATGTGAATAAGGATGGAAAACTGGACATTCTGGCTGGCAACTTGGGTGAAAATACCAAGTACCAAATTTCTATTGACGAGCCTTTATCTGTTTTTGCAAAAGACTTTGATAAGAATGGTATGATTGACCCTATCATGAGTTGTTTTATAGGTGGTAAAGAACATATACTACATTCTAAAAGCACCTTGGAAACACAGGTTATTGGCTTTAAGAAACGATTCATAAAACACGAACCGTTTGCACAAGCCACTTTTGAGGATATTATTTCAGAAGAGCTTAGAGAGGGTGCTTACACCCTAAAAGCCAATACTTTTAAGCACACTCTTTTTATCAACAATGGAGATACTTTTAGTGCTGAGGCACTCCCGAAAGCTGTCCAAATCGCTCCTTTAAAGGCAATTCAAAAGAATGGTGATAGATTCTATTTAAGTGGAAATGATTATTCTACTGAGGTGATAGTAGGGCAATATGATGCGAGTCATGGATTTGAGCTGCACTATAGCATCTCTGATAAAAAATTCGTTGTTGAGAAGCAATCAAGCTACCGGGCATCAGGTAATATTAAAGACGCCGTTATTATTAACGTAGGCGCTAAAAAAGTAGTCGTACATACCGCTACGGGAGAAAGCCTGTATGTCAGGGAAGTCAACTAAACAAAAAGGCTTATTCCTCTTCTTCTCTTGTAGAATCTTCTAGATCATCTCGGTCTCTCAATTTTTTATCATCAACGTTCTTATTCAAAAAATCATTGATCTTATCAATTGAAAGCGAGTTTTGAATTTCACCGAAGCGATCAATGTTAACACTTAAGCCATCTAGTTCTTCAGCAACTTTAGCTTTCTCTTCTTGATTCTTTTTCTTCTTTGCCATAATATTTTCTTTATGCTAAAGCTTGTATCGCCTTGTTTATCCTATCTACAACTTCCTTTGGCCCTAAAATAGACATAATTGCCATCAAATCTGGACCTCCTCCTTGGCCAGTAAGTGCTAGCCTCAATGCCGGCATAACTTTTCCTAAAGGTGTTTCATCTGTAGCTAAATAAGCCATAAAAATCTCTTTCACCTCTTCCTTCGAAACTTCGTTTAAAGGAGCTAATTCTGCCGAAAATCCTTTGAGTTTTTCAACTGCAAATTCGTTCCACTTCTTTCTAGTAGTTTTCTCATCAAATTCCTTAGGAGACTCGAAAAAGAAACTTCCAGCCACCTTTATGTCTTGAACAAAAGTCACCCTTTCCTTCAACGCTGCCACTATCGCTAAAGATTTACTCTTTTCGATGGGTTGATCATATAAACTTGAATATGCTTCAGCCAATTCTTCATCAGGTTTGGTTCTAAGGTATTGTTCGTTGAACCATTTAGCCTTCTCGATATCAAACCGAGCACCTGCCTTGTTAATTCTTTCGATTGTAAAAGCATCAATCAATTCATCCATTGAGAAAATTTCTTCTTCTCCACCAGGATTCCACCCTAAAAAGGCCAAGAAATTGATAAATGCATCAGATAAATATCCTTCTTCTTTAAATCCTTTTGATAATTCGCCAGAAACGGGATCGTTCCAATTGAGAGGGAATATTGGAAAGCCGAGTTTATCGGCGGCTCGTTTACTGAGTTTACCATTTCCATCAGGTTTTAATAACAATGGAAGGTGAGCAAATTCTGGTTTTTCCCATCCTAAATATTCGTACAAGAGCACATGAAGCGGTGCCGATGGCAACCATTCTTCTCCTCGAATAACGTGAGAAATCTCCATCATATGATCGTCAACGATGTTAGCCAAGTGGTAGGTAGGCATGCCATCAGATTTCAATAAGACTTTGTCGTCCATAGTGGCGGTATTAACAACAACCCAATCTCGAACTAAATCCTTAAATCGTACATCTTCGTTTCGCGGAAGTTTAATTCGGATTACGTAATCATCACCACGCTCGATTCTTTCTTTTACTTCTTCATCAGAAAGTGTCAACGAATTGACCATCTGCATTCTCGTAATGGCATTATATTGAGGGTTAGCAACTCTTGCTTCCTTTAACCGCTCTCTCATTTCATCCAACTCTTCAGAAGAATCAAACGCATAATAAGCTTTCCCCTCAGCTAGCAACTGATCAGCGAACTGTTTGTATAAATCCTTACGTTCGGATTGCTTATAGGGCCCAAAATCACCTCCAGCATTGACGCCTTCATCCGGTGAAACTCCAGCCCATTCTAAGGCCTGTTCGATATAATTTTCAGCTCCAGCTACAAACCTATTCTGATCAGTATCTTCTATTCTTAAAATGAAAGCCCCTTTATGCTTTTTAGCAAAAAGGTAGTTATAAAGTGCTGTTCTAACACCTCCAATGTGTAGAGCACCAGTAGGGCTCGGGGCAAATCGTACGCGAACGCTCATATGAATAAATTAGGGCGCAAATATATGAATAGTTAAAGAATGACGGCTATTTAAAGATCAACAGCTATGCAGGAAATCTCAACATTTACATCTTTAGGCAAACGAGCGACTTCTACAGTTTCTCTTGCCGGTGGATTCTGTTTGAAATACATACCATAAGCCTCATTAATAGTAGAGAATTGATTCATATCCTTAATAAAAATAGAGCATTTCACTACATTTTCGAATCCCATTCCAGCTTCACTCAGCACGGCTTCCAAATTCTTCATTACTTGGTGGGTTTCTTCTGTTATGTTTTCGTTGATCATTTCTCCCGTAAGCTGATCGAAAGGGATTTGACCGGATACATAAAGTGTGTTTCCTGCTTTTACGGCTTGGCTGTAAGGGCCAATTGGTGCTGGAGCTTGCCCGCTTGTAACAATGGTCTTAGTCATAGTTTAATTGTTTAATAGAATCCATACTTTTGTCTCAAATTAGTGATTTATGAAGATTCTGGTAGTCGGTACGGAAAGAGATTTTGAAGAATTTGAAAATAAGTTTGGGATTGAACATGATCTAACACTAGATACTAGATATCAATTCCATTCTACGTTTGCTTCATTCGACCTAGTTTTTGATTTCTTTATTGGAGATGACCCGGAGTTATTCAACAATTATGTTGGTTTGGAAGGAGTTAAGCTATTCGTAAACACACCTAAAATATCTTTGCTGGAGCTTTCTTATTTTCAAAACCATGTGCTTGATACTAAAATATTCGGGTTTAACGGGCTCCCAACTTTTATCAACAGATCACTTCTAGAGGTTTCACTTTTAGATGATGGTGACAAAAATGAGTTATCAGCAATTTGTGAATCTCTGAAAACAGACTTTCAGATTGTTAAAGACCGAGTGGGCATGGTTACTCCTCGAATCATTTGTATGATCATTAATGAAGCTTTTTTTACCGTTCAAGAGGGTACCGCAACACCTGAAGATATTGATCAAGGTATGAAGTTAGGCACTAATTATCCTTATGGGCCTTTTGAGTGGAGCTTGAAAATTGGAATTAAAAACGTCTATGAATTATTGGAAGCAATATATGACGACACGAAAGATGAGCGATATAAAATTTGTCCATCACTTAAACAGGCTTACCTCAAAATATAATTAAAAAGGGAGTTTAAAACTCCCTTTTTAATTATTCTACAGTAACCGATTTCGCCAAATTCCTAGGTTGATCTACGTTGCAACCTCTCATCACCGCTATGTGATACGACAATAATTGTAATGGTATTACTGATACTAATGGCATAAGGGCCTCATGGGTATGAGGAACTTCAATTATATGATCGGCAATCTCAGCAATCTCAGTATCTCCTTCCGAAACAATGGCAATTACTTCTCCTTTTCGTGCCTTAACTTCTTGAATATTCGAGACTATTTTTTCGTAAGAGGAATCTTTTGTGCCTATAAAAACAACAGGCATACTCTCGTCGATCAATGCAATTGGACCGTGCTTCATTTCTGCAGCCGGATAACCTTCAGCGTGTATGTAAGAAATCTCTTTAAGTTTTAAAGCTCCTTCAAGCGCAACAGGGAAATTGTACCCTCTACCTAAATAAAGGAAGTTAGCAGCATCTTTGAACTTTGCCGAAATAATTTCAATCTGAGGATTCAAATCAAGACACTTGGCAATCTTATCTGGGATAGTTTCGAGTTCTACTAATAAACTTCTATAACTACTCTCAGATAATGTTCCTTTTTTCTGGGCAATCATTAGTGCCATCATAGTAAGCACCGAAATCTGTGCAGTAAATGCTTTTGTACTTGCTACTCCAATTTCAGGACCTGCATGCGTATAAGACCCCGCATGGGTCATTCTAGGTATAGAAGAACCCACAACATTACAAACTCCAAAAATGGTAGCTCCTTTAGATTTCGCTAAGCCAATTGCTGCCAGTGTATCTGCTGTTTCACCTGATTGAGAAATCGCAATAACAACGTCTTTCTCTCCGATTATTGGGTTTCTATAACGGAATTCGGATGCATATTCTACTTCAACTGAAATACGACAGAATTCTTCGAAGATATATTCGGCTACCAAGCCAGCGTGCCATGAAGTACCGCAGGCTAGAATGACAATTCTATCTGCATTAACGATTTTATTTGAGTAATCATGAATACCACCTAAGTGTAAATGACCTGCTTTGGCATTTAACCTCCCTCGAAGACAATCTGCTACTGATTTAGGTTGTTCAAAGATTTCCTTGATCATAAAATGATCATAGCCACCTTTTTCAATGGCTTCAAGCTCAATATCTACTGTTTGGACGTATGGTTTCATCTCAACGTCCTCAATGTTCTTTATTGTTAAGTTACCGTCCTTAATGATTGCAATCTCTTGATCATCTAAATAGACAACTTCATTAGTGTATTCTATTATTGGAGTTGCGTCTGAAGCAAGAAAGAATTCGTCTTTTCCCAAGCCAACTACTAAAGGGCTACCTTTTCTAGCCGCAATAAGAAGGTTAGGGTCTTCTAGAGAAATAATGGCTATGGCATAAGCGCCAACCACTTGATTTAATGCCAACCGAACGGCTTCAGCAAGAGGCACTTTAGTATTTAAATAGATATCTTCAACGAAATTTATAAAGACTTCAGAATCAGTTTCACTCTGAAACGTGTAGCCTTTTGAAATTAAGTCAGTCTTGATAGAGGCATAGTTCTCAATGATTCCATTATGAATCATGGCTAACTTCCCGCCATTAGAGACATGGGGATGAGCATTTACGTCGTTAGGTTCTCCGTGAGTCGCCCACCTTGTATGACCAATACCAATTCTTGATTTTAGGTCGTGTGCTTTAGCATAATCATGCATATCGGCAACCTTCCCTTTTTTCTTATAAACGTTCAACTCTCCATCTTGAAGAAGAGCTACTCCTGCACTATCATAGCCTCTATATTCGAGCCTCTGAAGACCCTTGACAATAATAGGGTATGCTTCTTTTTTGCCTATGTAACCAACAATACCACACATAAAAGTAAGTTTAGGGAAATGTAATAATAATAAGGATGTCTACCTCAGTTGAGAGAAGAAAATCTTCAGTTGTACATCTTCAACATCGACAACCATTCCATTAACTGAAAGGCTCATATTTGTAGGATAAAGGAAAACTTCATCTCTTCTAAAAATATCAGTCAAATAAGCTTGAGTGTAAGTAGTTAATGATGCAGTATACGTTCTAGTATCTGAGTCATAAATCAGTTGAACAGGTGCATCATCGGCTAAAACATTAGCTCCATCTCTTTGAATCGACCTGAAGCCTGACCCGTCAGGAATAATTGTATTTCGTTCATCAGTCAAGGCCATAAATAATACTGGAGGAGGGAAAATACCTTCTGGCAGATCTCCTATTGGGCCGATTTTTAATTCCGAAAGGTTTACAATTACACCTTCATTGTCCGTATTAAATCTTAGAAAGTCAGAGAGGTCTAAACGGGTTACCATTCCTGCTCCCGATTGTGCAATTAGTCGAGAAGTTCCAGAGTAAATAACATTTGTCTCTTGAACAACAGAAAAGTCTGTTGCAGAACGATCAACTGTGAAATTGTGGAAATTCGGCATTCCGGTAGCGTTCATAGTGAGGAGTTTGTTTACAACATCTCCACTGCCATCACCTACAGGATCTGAATAGTAAAAAACCATTTCAAAAGTGGCACCTATATTAAGTCCAAAAATATTCTCAGCAACACCTTCATGTCTTAAAACAAAACCTGGAAAAAATACGTCGAATGCGTCTTGCGTATCAAAAGTGGCATCGCCACTTCTAATGCCTTCAAAAATCTGATCCGCCCAAGTTTCATCAACATTTATTGAATATGTAGAATCAAACTTGTCAATCATGACATCTCCAGAGGCCAATAACATATTCGATTGGATAAGTTCATTTCTTGTGATATAAGAAGTATCTGGAAATTCCTCGCCAATCTGGTAAGCTCTCAAATTTAATTCACGATTGGTCGCGGTATCATATAAATAGTTAACTCTGAAATTAATTCGAGTAGAATCTAGAACTGATTCTTCCAAAGTTGGATGAGTAGTCTCATTGAGGTCTAGCGCTATAAAGCCTTTGGCTTGCATAATGCCAAACTCTGAACCAGCATGTTCCCCTACCATTAAACGTCCTGTATTGGACGAAGGAATAGAATCTAACCAAACTAGAGATGTCCCTAAAGAAATCTCCTCAACATCGAATTCAATCGGAGCAACATCATCTGAACCCAATCCGAATTCACCTTTCTCCTCACAAGAATTAAAAATTATGGCGCCTATTATAAACGCCATTAATATTCTAATCTTAGCCAACAAGTTCATTATATAAATTAAAGTAGGAATCTAAAAAATCATCGTCCTTCTCAATTGTACTTACGGTTTTACCTTGCCCGATTTCACTAAATAAATTGCTCAGCACATCGCTGGCCTCTTCTTCAGCTCTAATCACAGCATCGGCATATTCAGCACCAGTTTTAATAAAACCGGCAAAGTCAGCACTTTTGAGATTTTCGAGCATGCTATCTTCTATATCCATCATTTTGACTTTGTCCAGTAGATCATCGCCAAACTGATGAGAGAATGCATTATTATAAATAGTAAAAACTGATCTTGTATTCTGAAAGATCGGATCGTTTTTATAAGTTGTTTTTAAGTACAACGGTATTAAACTTGTCATCCAATCATTACAGTGAACAATATCTGGAGCCCATCCGAGCTTTTTCACTGTTTCTAAAACGCCTTTACAGAAGAAAATTGCTCTTTCATCATTGTCTTCATAGAAATTATCTTCTTTATCAAAGAAAACTGACTTTCTATGGAAATAGTCTTCATTATCAATAAAATATACTTGAAGCTTTGCGTTAGGAATCGAAGCAACTTTGATAACCAAAGGCTTTTCTTCTTCACCAACGGAAATATTTATTCCTGAAAGTCTAACTACTTCATGCAATCTGTTTTTTCTCTCATTGATGAGACCAAAACGCGGCACTAAAATTCTTATCTCCATACCTCTTTCTTGCATTGCTTGAGGTAATTTTCTTACAAAATCTGCAACTTCAGATGTTTGAAGAAATGGTTGAATTTCGTTTGCAACGTACAGAATTCTTAATTTTGACATACTTAATGGGAATTTAATGAAAACTCTTCCTTGAAAAAGAGCCACAAAATTACGGTATTTGGGTCAAAAATCCTTCAATTTTACAGAAAAAGGCTCTAGCCTGATGGCCACCACTCGTTAATATAGGTTAAATAGAAGATGAAAATTTTTGAAACCATTGCTGAAATACGTCAAGAAATTCACGTATTAAGATCAAATAACCACTCCATAGGCTTTATTCCAACAATGGGGGCTCTCCATCATGGGCACTTGGCTTTAATAAAGGCATCAAAAAATACCTGCGACATTACGGTGGCAAGTATCTTCGTAAACCCAACACAGTTTAACAAACCTGAAGATTTAATTAACTACCCTAGAACCAATTCTGAAGATTTAAAAAAGCTTCAAGATGCGCATTGTGATATAGTTTTTACACCAGCCGACGAAGAAATGTACCCTGCTCCTGTCAGTCTTACAGTAAAACTGAGTACAATAAGCAACGAACTAGAAGGTAAATTTAGACCAGGCCACTTTGATGGCGTTGGAATTGTAGTGTCAAAATTATTTAACATCATTCAACCCGATCAGGCATTTTTTGGGCAAAAAGATATTCAACAGTATTTCATTATTAAGGAGCTGATTGAACAGCTTAACTTCCCAATTAAGCTCAACATGGTACCTACAGTTAGGGAAACAAATGGGTTAGCCATGTCATCTCGAAACATGAGGTTGAACAATCAACAAAGAGAAGATGCTTCTTTGATTTATAGATGTTTAAAAACTGCTCGGCATTCACTACTTACCAAAACGCTAATTAATGATGTTATCCGCTACGCTGAAGAACTATTCATGAATCAAGAGCGTTTACAACTCGAATATTTTGAGGTAGTTGATACAAAGGATTTTAAACAAGCCACTGACACTACTAAAAGAGAGAAAATAGCATTGTGCATTGCGGCAGAAATTGGCGGGGTTAGACTAATAGATAACTTAATGTTAATTTCTTAGCTTTGCGCTCATTTTGAGAAGAGATTATGCAAATAGAAGTCTTTAAATCTAAGATTCACAGAGCAAAAGTTACGCAAGCTGAACTACATTATGTAGGCAGTATTACGTTGGACGAAGCCTTAATGGAGGCATCAAATATTATTGAAAATGAAAAAGTGCAAATCGTTAACGTGAATAATGGTGAGCGATTTGAAACTTATGTAATTAAAGGTGAGAGAAATAGCGGAACAGTATGCCTAAATGGACCTGCTGCACGACGCGTTCAAGTAGGTGACATAATCATTATTGTTTCCTATGGCTTGATGGATTTCGAAGAAGCAAAGAGCCATAAGCCTAAAATCATATTCCCCGACAGCAATAATCAAATAGCTTAAACTCTTGCGACTCTCTCTAAAAGACTTTTTCAAACTAGTATTTTCAATTGCCTTAACGGGATTTGTGATTTACAATACAAACGGTGATTTTGAATGGAGCAAAGCTAAAGATGCCATTATCAATTTTAATTTCGGGTGGATATTTTTAAGCATTGGACTATCATTGATAAGCCACTTACTAAGAGCCTACCGTTGGAATTTATTACTGTCGACTCAAGGTCATAAACCGAAACTGTTAACCTCTTATCTAGCGCTAATGGTTGGGTACCTATCTAGCATGGCAATTCCTAGACTAGGAGAAGTCACTCGCTGTACAGTGCTTAAAAAATCTGACAACATCCCTGTGTCCTTTTCCTTTGGTACCGTAATTACCGATCGCTTATTAGACTTACTGATGCTCGGTCTGCTGTTGTTGTCCTTACTAGCCTTGAAGTACAGTTTACTGCAGTCATTCTTTATAGATTTCATTGAAAGAAAAGCACCATTTATATTAGACTATTGGCCTTACTTAATTCTTTTAGGTATAGCCGGAATAATTTTTTTATACTGGCTGATAAGAAAGTCGAAAGAAGAAAATAGCGGAAACGGTATCGTTTCGAAACTCTTGACGTTTATAAAGGATTTCCTGATTGGACTCAAAGCGATTACTCAAGTAAAAAAGCCCTTCCCGTTCATCTTATCAACCTTAGGTATTTGGCTTCTGTATTTCTTAATGTTATATGTTATTTCATTTGGCTACGGGCCTACTGACGATATGTCACCTATAGCTGGCCTAGCGGTGTTAGTTATGGGTAGTTTTGGCATGGCTACACCTGTAAATAACGGAATTGGTGCATATCAAGTATTTGTCGCAGGTATACTTGTCGCTTTTGGCATAGCCTATGAAGATGGTTATGTTTTTGCTGTTATCTCACAAGGTTCACAACTTGTGACCGTGATAATTATTGGCTTTCTTAGTTTAGTAATTCTCAACTTCAGAAAGAAAAAGCAAATTGAAACAGACAGCGCAAAAGATAGTTAATAGACAAGACCTTAAAACTAAGGTTCTAGCATGGCAATCTGAAAATCAGAAAGTTGTCTTTTCCAATGGCTGTTTCGATATTCTACATTTAGGACACATTGACTATTTAGAAAAAGCCCGAACACAAGGCGATAGACTCGTGATTGGCTTGAATTCCAACGAGTCAGTTAGAATCCTAAAAGGTGAAGACAGACCAATTAATAATGAAGAAGCACGAGCTAGAATGTTAGCTGCTTTAGAATTTGTTGATGGAGTGACTGTTTTTGGGGAAGAAACTCCTAAAGAGCTAATAGAATATCTTTTACCCGATGTTTTGGTAAAAGGCAGCGATTACAACGTTGAAAACATTGTAGGCGCTAAAAGCGTAATTGCCAATGGTGGAACAGTAAACACCATTGATTTAGTGGATGGATATTCCACAACGAATATTATAGAGAAAATAAAAAATTAGAAATATGGACCCATTATTTATAGCGTTAATCGTCGGAATAGCGATCATTAGCTGGGCTGTACAAAGCAGCTTAAAACGAAAATTCAAAAAATATTCTCAAGTAGGACTTCAAATGGGATTGTCTGGAAAAGAGGTTGCTGAACTTATGCTGAGAGATAACGGCATAGATGATGTTCAAGTGCTTTCTGTTCAAGGTAGACTCACGGATCATTATAACCCACTTGATAAAACAGTAAACTTAAGTCCAGATGTTTACAACGGAAGATCAGTAATGGCTACAGCGATTGCAGCACATGAATGCGGACATGCTGTGCAACATGCTACAGCCTATGCACCACTCAAAATGCGCTCAGCTTTGGTACCAATTCAAGCATTGAGTGGCAAAATCCTGAATATTTTATTCTTTGCTATGATTTTTGGTGTAGGCGCATCATTTCTACCATATGAAACCGCTGGTGTTTTGATTGTAGGTGTTTATTCTGTCTTTACCGTTTTTGCCTTTGTGACCCTACCCGTAGAATACGATGCCACAAAACGGGCTTTAGCATGGATTGATGAAAGAAACATAGTCAATGGAACTGAGCATGATATGGCCGCAGACGCCCTAAATGCCGCTGCACGTACGTATTTAGTAGCAGCCCTCGGCTCTTTAGCGATGTTACTCTATTATGCTATGGCATTCCTAGGAAATGATTAGCAAATTTTATTGAATTGATTACCTTTGCCTAACAATCGTTAGCTAAAATTTTCCGAATGAATTTCGAATTAACAGAAGAGCATATTGCCGTTAGAGATGCAGCCAGAGAGTTCGCCAATACTGAACTTTTACCTGGAGTAATTGAACGAGATGAACACCAAAAATTTCCTGCTGAGCAAGTCAAACAAATGGGCGAGCTTGGTTTTATGGGGATGATGGTTGACCCTAAGTATGGCGGAGGCGGAATGGATACCATTTCTTATGTCCTAGCAATGGAAGAAATTTCCAAAATCGATGCTTCTGCCAGTGTCTGTATGTCTGTAAACAATAGCCTTGTTTGCTGGGGAATTGAGAAATTTGGAACTGAAGAGCAAAAAGAAAAATTTCTAAGACCACTCGCTACGGGTGAGAAGATAGGTGCATTTTGTTTATCAGAACCTGAAGCTGGTTCTGATGCAACTTCACAACAAACTACAGCTGAAGACAAAGGTGATCATTACATCTTAAACGGAACTAAAAACTGGATTACCAATGGTAATTCAGCATCTATATATTTAGTAATAGCCCAAACCGATCGTGAAAAAGGACACCGAGGCATCAATTGCCTGATTGTTGAAAAAGGCATGGATGGTTTTGTAGTTGGTAAAAAAGAAGACAAACTGGGTATTAGAGGATCCGACACGCATTCATTAATGTTTACAGATGTGAAAGTGCCTAAGGAAAACAGAATCGGTGACGATGGGTTCGGTTTTAAGTTTGCCATGTCTACATTAAATGGTGGTAGGATAGGTATTGCTTCTCAAGCACTTGGAATTGCATCGGGAGCATACGAGTTAGCACTAGCTTACTCCAAAGAGCGTAAAGCGTTTGGGAAACCAATTAGCCAACACCAAGCAATTCAGTTCAAGTTGGCTGATATGGCCACAGAAATTGAAGCGGCACGCTTACTTTGCTTAAAAGCGGCTCACTTAAAAGACCAGAAGAAAGACTTCGGTAAAGCGAGCGCAATGGCAAAGTTATTTGCTTCGAAAGTGGCCATGGACACTACAGTAGAAGCTGTACAAGTTCATGGGGGCTATGGATACGTCAAAGAGTACCATGTAGAACGTTTAATGCGAGATGCAAAAATCACACAGATTTACGAAGGAACCTCTGAAATTCAGAAAATAGTAATCTCTCGAGAATTACTGAAATAAAAAGAATAATCATATAAATATGGCCATTGACATATATTTTATTGGCAATGGCCATTTTTTTTGGAATCTTTTATACGATTAAATACTTTAGTACACGCATTAGAGTATTGTTTTTCAAAAATCTCTTAAAGAAACATGGAAGATTATAATAAAATTATCGAGTCACTTGGGGTTCGTTACATTAAGAGTAGAAATATTAAGATAGCTAAGTCTGTTACTATTGATAATTACTACGACGTTGAAAATACCATAATTATCATCAATAATGGTGATGTATATTTTGGGCCTGATCAGGAAAAAGTATCTGAAGGCGATATGCTTTTCATACCTGGTGGTAAATCACTTTCTATATCATTTGGTTCTGTTACATCTCAGGCTATATCAAATGATGAGTTTATTACCAACAAGAAAAAATACCTTCAAAACGCCAACGATTCTGAAATCAACGATTTCGATGTAGATGGTTTTAGTCAAGTTATGTTTGAAGCGAAAGTATTTGACTCAGTCAACTTCTTTTCTTCACTAAACATTACTCCGTTTGCAATTCGCAAATCGAGTATATTAGCTAGCCTTATAAGATTAATCATCGCAGAAGACAATTCTATAAGACCAGGTAAGAATAGAATTATAAAAGTTAATACCGAATATCTAGTTGTAGAGGTGATCAGGTATATTCTAGACAACAGGCTGTTTGTTGAGCAACTAGTAACCAACAGTACTTACTTTAAGGATCCAAGGCTGATCGATATCTTCAACTATATTAAGAAAAACATCGGTGGTGATTTATCTAACAAAGTATTGGCTAGAGTAGCTAACGTTTCTGAAGATTACGTAGGCCAGTATTTCAAAATGCTGACAGGTATTAATCCTCAGGATTATATCGAATACCAACGTATGGAAGCTGCGGTTGACTTACTAAGAACTACCAAGAAAAGCATTCGCGATATTGGTAGAGAAGTAGGATATAAAGATACAGCTTATTTCTGCCGAAGGTTCAAAATGATGTTTGGTATACCAGCGGGTAAAATGAGGAGAAGAGAAAGCCTAATTAACGTTTAAGGCTTCATTATAAAACTTAACAAGACCAGAAACCTCATTCACTAGATTGAGGTTTTTTTGTGCCCCATTGCCAATAACAATGATATCAGCACCGGCATCTAGAGCCTGCTTTGCTTTAGTGGTTGAATTAAGCCCACCTCCAATAATCAAGGGTACACTCAAACTTTTGCGCACAGCCTTTATTACCTTGGCACTAATAGGCTCTTCCGCACCACTTCCAGCATCCATATATATGGATTTAAAACCAAGCATCTCCCCTGCCAATGCAGTACTTGCCGAAAGGCTTGGCTTATCGTTTGGCAAAGGTTGAGAATTACTGATATAAGATGCACTAGTCGGTTTACCAGAATTCACTAACATATATCCCGTTGGAATTACTTCTAAGTTACTTCGTTTAACCACTGGTGCGGCAACTACGTGCTGACCTATCAGCAGTTCAGGATTTCTTCCTGAAATAAGAGACAAGAAAAGGATAGCATCTGCTGAAGCGTCTATTTGAATAGCGTTTCCTGGAAACAGAACGCATGGTATATCAGTATATGATTTTATCATGCTTACTACTTCGTGTAGGTTATTGCTTGTTACCAAGCTTCCTCCTACAAAAAGGTAATCCACGTTATTTTCTAAACAAACGTTTAAGCTTTCAATCAAGCTACGCTCGTCCGTATCATCTGGATCAAAAAGAACAGCTAGTGACTTTTTGCCTTGCGCTCTGGCTTTGTCAAAAGAGTTCCAAACACTATTCTTTTTCATCTTTTTCAAGTTCGTTTAAAAAGGAAGTCAATCGTTCTGCCGCAAGACCCAATAAAAATACAAAGGCCTGTTCTTTTACAGTTGACATCAACAAGTTGTCCTTTTGGTTAAAGGAAGCATCTTTATCTCTTTTGACTTTTTTGGTTTTTTTCTTCTTATCGGACTTTGTGAGTGTATTCGTTAACAGATAAGCTCCTAGTAAGCCCCCACCAATAATAAGGGCTCCTTTACCTACATTATCCATATTCTGCTTAAGATCACTCAACTGTGTTTCTAGTGAGTTCTTGATCTTATCATTTGCTTTTTGTAGCTCTTCTTTCCTCGACATATCAATTAAACAAGTTCCTCCTCTTCTTCGCTTTCTTCGCTCATGCGTGCTTTAACGTTGTCAAGCACCTTACCCTTCAGTAAGAAAAACACAACGCCCAGTAATAAATAGAACGCTCCAACGATTAAATACCCTAAAAACGGATAGCCTAGGTAATCATTGAGCAGGGCACTTATGGCAAAAGATAAAAATAAAACACTGAGTAAGACGAACAGAGCAATAATAGCAAATGTCACTAGCTTCGTGATTTTCTCTGTCAGTTCTTCCTTAACGTCAATTTGAACGAGCTCAATTTTGGTTTCTATATACCCCGTTAAGTTGCTTACTAGCTTATCTAAATCTAAAATTTTCAAACTAATCTGGATTTAAAGCAAGATATAAATAAGAAACAATAATTACCGAACAGATGGTAACTAACTACCTAGAGGCAGCGGGCTTTTCTGTAACCCAAAAGAGCAATTCATCTACTTCAACATGTGAGTAGCCAAGAGGTGACATCATGGTATTTTCTTCGGCAGCAAAAAAGTCCGCTGCCTGTAGATCATTCTCCTTGAGCTCAAAAAGAGATGTTCGCCTGTTATATACAGCCTCAGGGGATTTTATTTCATATCCAATTGATTCTTCATCAGGTGTATTTCTACTGAAATAAATCAATGTAAAAGGCAGTAAAAAGAATGAGACGATGATATATGAGAAGCCAAATAAACGCGAATCAAAAGTTAGTGTACCAAACCGGTAAGCGATTAAAACAGGTATTTTTCTGATCATTGGGAATGGTAGAAAAATCAACACCCCGATCAGGTTAAATAACAAATGCACAAATGCCAAACTTATTGCGGCCTCTGATCTATTAAAAGCTGCTAAAAGCGCTGTTATTGTTGTTCCTATATTTGCTCCCATTATAAAAGGGAAAGCATTATTCAGTTTTACTTTTCCAGAAGCCACTAAAGGCACAATCAATGAAGTTGTAATGGAGCTTGACTGAACACCGGCAGTTATCAATGTTCCCCATCCGAAAGAACGATAAGGGTCATTAAAAACGTATTTCTTGAGTCTATCCTTTGAAGGACCAATCAGCTGAGAGTAAATAATCGTCGATAAAAACTTAATAGATATGAAAAGCAGCACTAACCCAATAGCAAGCGTAATGATATTTTCTGGCAGCACGCTTAAGAGAAAATCCGTAATTCTTGAGTAGCCTCCTTCAACGTTTTCATTCAAAAACCCGGAGCTATTTCCACTTACACCAAATAGACTAGTAAGCTGAGTAGCGCAGAAACTTAAGGCTCCATAATAGTACTCTAATGGAAAGACAATAAGTGCCGTGAAAATATTGAAGAAGTCATGGATTGTCCCGGCAGAAATAGCTTTTCTAAACTCATTTCTATTCGTAATAAAACTTAATGAAACGAGTGTACTGGTTAAAGTGGTACCAATATTCGCACCCATAACAATTGGAATTGCATTGGCCAAAGAAAGCGAACCTGAGGCTACAATAGCAACCGTCATAGCGGTAACTGTAGAACTACTCTGTATAAGTGCTGTTGCGAGAAGACCAATAAATAGACCAATAAAAGGATTGGACGTTACTAAAAGAATTGATTCGACACTTTCTTTTCCAAGGATCAACACCGAACCACTTACAAGCTCTATTGCAAGCAAGAACAGACCGACGGCCAACAGAAAGAGGACCGTGGAGAGGAGTAAACCGTAAGGTTTTCGATCTAATATTTTAAAATAACTATCTCCCACTGAGGTGTTTTATCACGCCTTGAAAACTGAATATCAAAAGTAGCGCATTATGGATCATTTAAGCTTTAGACCATGTAAAGCATTTGTTAACAAATTATATTCTCTCGAAATATTGATTTATCTTATTCCTCTGTATTTCAGTGTTTTATGAATTTTAAATGTCCAAAATTCTTTACACTATCTGACGCCAATATTTAGTCTTGGTTCAGATAATTGAAAAAGAATGATATTTTTGTGTTACCCACTTCAAATCAGTGTTATATACCAACAATCAAACGCTATTCTGAATTTCCGCAATGTCTCCTGAACAAGAACCGTTGATTCTCACCCTGATTAAGATTTTTGGCGCACTTGGCTTATTCATTTATGGCATGAAAGTCATGAGTGAAGGCATCCAAAAAGTAGCTGGAGATAAGCTTAGAAGTGGCTTAAGTAAAATGACCGATACGCGCTTTGGCGGAGTAATGACGGGTTTCTTTACAACCTCAGTAATCCAAAGTTCAAGTGCTACTACGGTTATGATCGTAAGCTTCGTAAATGCTGGATTGCTTAACCTAAAACAAGCTATAGGTGTTATTATGGGAGCTAATATAGGCACCACTGTTACGGCGCTTATCATAGTTTTATTTGGCTTCAAGTTTAGTATATCTTCATTTGCGCTACCATTATTAATGGTTGCGGTACCATTATTCTTGTTTTCAAAAACGGAAAGATGGAAATACCTAGGTGAATTTTTAATTGGCTTTTCAATACTTTTTATTGGCCTAGGAGCCTTAAAAGATTTAGTTCCAAACGATCTTCCACCAGAAACTCAAGAGTTTATTGGTAGCCTTGGTGAGTATGGTTTCTTCTCAACGGTATTAATGGTGATTGTTGGAACCATTGTAACCATAGTTGTTCAGTCTTCTAGTGCCGCTATGGCCATTACGCTGACACTTTGTAGCAAAGGAATAATCCCTTTTGAAATGGCTGCTGCCATCGTTTTAGGAGAGAATATTGGAACAACCGTAACAGCAAACATTGCCGCGGTAATAGGTAATACACATGCCAAACGTGCCGCAAGAGCACACCTCATATTCAACCTTATGGGGGTATTGTGGATGTTAATTCTGTTTAATCCATTCTTAAGATTGATCGACGGGATTGTACAGTCTTTAGATTTAGGTTCTCCTTTTGCGGATGTTGATTCCATTAACAATGGACTGACGGCTTTTCATATGCTGTTTAACATTCTCAACACCTTACTACTAGTGTGGTTTGTAAATTTCATCGCGAAAGTGGTGATCAGAATTATTCCATCTAATGATTCAGATGATGAAGTTTTCAAACTGAACTACATCAGCGGTACAATGGTAAAGACGCCAAGTTTGTCTTTACAAGAAGCTAAAATGGAAATCAGGCAGTTTGGAAAAGTACTAGCAAGTCTTTCTAAAAATGCTAAAAAGTTATTACTGTCGGACGATAGATCTAAGAGTCAGAATTACAAGTCTCGAATAGCTGACCTTGAGCAAACAACAGATAAATTTGAAGAGGAAGTTTCTAATTATGTAATTAGAATAACTGGTGAAGAACTAAGCCAGAAAAACTCCAATGAGATTAGAGATATCTTGAGTATCGCTTCCGAATTTGAGCGTACTGGCGATGAGTACCTCCGTCTTGTGAAACATTGCGAAAGGCTAGATAATAAGAAGTATGTCCTCAATACGAAACAAAAAGATAAGCTTGAAGCACTGCACAACCTTCTGGCAGAAGCTGTTGAAATAGTCTCGCAAAACCTGAATACGGATAACTTATCAGATGTAAGCGATGAAGCAGCAATCAAGAAAGAAGAGGAGATCAATAAGTTTGTAATTAAGCTTCACAAGCAGAACCTCAAATCCATTGAAGCACAAGAATACTCTGTGAAAGAGGGAATAATCTACAAGGACATCATAGCTAGTCTAGAGACGATCGGTGATCATTTATTGAATATCAGTCAAAGTGCTGTCGGAAAATACAGCGAAGAAGATCAAATTTGATCGAGCTGATTAACAGTCAACCATGCCATCATACCAATACCAATTTCAATAGCATCCTCATCGATGTTGAAATTTGGCGTATGAACACCATTTGTAGTCCCTTTCGCTTCGTTACCTGTGCCTAGTCTATAGAAAGTACATGGCACTTCATGCGTGTAGTAGGCAAAATCTTCTGCTCCCATCCATAAATCTAAATCCACTACGTTTTCTGATCCTAGATAAGCTTCAGCGGCCTTTCTAGCCACTTTCGTGGTCTGTACATCATTGCTTAAAAATGGGTAACCCACGTCAATATTTACATCGCAACTTCCACCCATACCTTCGGCAACACCTTGCGCAATGGCTTTAATTCTTTTATGCGCATCAAACCTCCACTCCTCATTGAGCGCTCGGAAAGTACCCGAAATTTTCACTTCATCCGGGATTATGTTCTGTGCTTGCCCACCATTGATTGTACCAAAAGATAGTACTGTAGGTTTTTTAGGGTCCGCATTTCTGCTTACCACTTGTTGTAATGCTACAAGAATATGAGATGCAATTAGTATTGGGTCGATCACCTTATCTGGCAATGCAGCATGTCCTCCTTTTCCTTTTACGGTCAGGTAAATTTCATCGGCACTGGCCATGTATTGACCTTCACGAAAACCAACTTTACCAACAGGAATAAAGGGCATCACATGTTGCCCCATCATTCTATTAGGTTTAGGATTTTCTAGGGCTCCGGCTTTAATCATTAAAGAAGCTCCACCTGGGTTCTTTTCCTCACCAGGTTGAAAAACGAGCTTAATTGTTCCCTCAAATTTATCCCTTAGTTCATTCAAGATCTTCGCGGCACCAAGTAAACATGCCGTATGAACATCGTGCCCGCAGGCATGCATTACACCATCATTCTTAGACTTATAAGGTATGTCGTTCGCTTCTTGAATTGGCAAGGCATCCATATCTCCGCGTAAGGCAATAACTTTAGAGGAAGGGTCAACCCCTTTTATTAAAGCAACCAAGCCCGTTTCAGCTACACCTTCCTGAGGCTCGATTCCCATGTTCCGTAATTGCTCTGCTACATACTTGGCCGTTTCAAATTCAGCATAGGAAAGTTCTGGATTAGCATGGATATGCCTCCTCATTCGAATGATGTCGTCAGCGTACTGGCTAGCCAGTGCTTTTATCTCATTTACTGAAATCATTGCTCGATGGGGAATTTATCCGGAACAATTGATGCAGTGGGGTAATAACTTCTGATTTTTCTATAAAGTGTTTGTGCTTCTACTTGCTGATAGAATTGACCTACTTTCACGAAATAGGTTGGTAATTTGTAGCTAAATCGAGCATCCATATCTGGCACAATATCGAAAAGTCTATTTCGTACTCGGCCTGCTTCAGTTTGGTCATTTCCCGAATAAACAAGCACAGTAAATCCACTAACCATTCTAATCGAATCATTGCCAACTCTCACAGAATCTAAAAGCTTGTTCAAACTATCTGAAATATCGAATCGGGATACTAATGGCTTATTTTGAATGATTTTCTGTTCTTCAGCATTAGATTCAACCTCTATACTTTCCACTTGCGGGTTGTATTGAGAGAGATCTTCCGAATAACTAAGATCTACCGCTTGCTTTGCTGTTTTTTGAGGAATTGATGCTTTCGAACAACCTGCCGAGCCAAGTCCTACAACTAGCAATACTAAAACGATATTTAAAAAGACCTTATTCATCAATCAACACACATTTACTACTCTTTATGTCATCTTCTACAGACTTAAATTTAACGTCTTTTTTCACAGAACCGTCTGGGTACTGAACTGAAACTCTATCGTTTCGTCCATAAACTTTTTCCGACTTGATAGGTGCTACTTTTTCAACAGGAGGTCTGTTTCTCGTGTCCTGTCTTCCTGCCAATGCACTTCTCGATTCTTCTTTCGACTCATTATAGCTTTGTCTACTGGCCGATCTCGCTTCTTGAACTCGGTTAGGGTCTTCTGTAGGAATATCAGATTTAGTTAAGAAAGACATGGTGTCTTCATTCACTTTTGATAAGAAGACTTTAAACATTTCAAATGCTTCAAATTTATAGATCAACAATGGATCCTTCTGCTCATAAACTGCATTTTGTACGGACTGCTTCAGGTCATCCATGTCACGAAGGTGTTCTTTCCATGTTTGGTCAATCACGCCTAGGGTAATTGCTTTTTCCATGGCTTTAACCATTTCTTGGTTCTCCGTTGCAATTGTTTTCTCAAGATTCACCGGCACACCAATCTGACGTTTACCATCGCTAAATGGTAAGAGTATATTCTCGATAGTTGCGCCTCTTTCTTTCTGAATTTGCTTCAAAAGTGGTAATGTTCGATCAGAAATTGCTTTGTTCTTACCTCGGTAAGCTTCAAGTGTTTCATCATACAGATCATTAACAAGCGTATTCAGATCAGTATTTTTGAACCTGTCTTCGTCTATTTTGGAATCCATACCAAGTACCGAGATACAGCTCAGTTTAAATGCATCGAAATCCTCAGCACCTTTGCTGTTATCTAGAATATCTTCACAAGTATCATAAACCATGTTCATAATATCTAACTGAAGTCTTTCCCCTTTTAGTGCATTCCTTCTTCTATCGTAAATAACTGTACGCTGTTGGTTCATGATATCATCATATTCCAATAGCCTTTTACGGGTTCCAAAGTTATTTTCCTCTACTTTTCTTTGGGCTCTTTCTATAGACTTGGTAATCATAGAATGCTGAATCATTTCGCCTTCTTGAAGTCCCATTCTATCCATTAGCTTAGCAACTCTATCTGATCCGAATAGCCTCATTAAACTATCTTCTAAAGAAACAAAGAACTGTGAGGATCCTGGATCACCCTGACGACCTGCTCTACCTCTTAACTGCCTATCGACTCGTCGAGATTCGTGGCGCTCAGTACCTACAATGGCCAAGCCACCTGCGGCTTTAGAATCCGGATGCAGTTTAATATCAGTACCTCTACCTGCCATGTTCGTGGCAATAGTCACAGTCCCTGGTTTACCTGCTGCAGCTACTACATCTGCTTCACTCGCATGCTGTTTCGCATTTAGTACTTGGTGATTGATCTTTTTAAGGTTTAGCATTCTACTCAAAACCTCAGATATTTCTACCGATGTTGTACCTACCAAAACAGGTCTTCCTTGTTCAGTAAGCTCTATAATTTCATCAACTACTGCATTAAACTTTTCCCTAACTGTTTTATAGACTTTATCTTGTCTGTCATCTCTTTGGATAGGTCTGTTTGTAGGAATTACAACAGTGTCCAATTCGTAGATTTCCCAGAATTCACCTGCTTCCGTTTCAGCCGTACCCGTCATTCCAGACAGTTTATGGTACATTCTGAAATAGTTCTGTAATGTAATGGTGGCGTAGGTTTGCGTAGCGTCTTCTACTTTAACATTCTCTTTTGCTTCGATAGCTTGGTGTAATCCGTCTGAATAACGTCGACCGTCCATTACACGACCAGTCTGCTCATCAACAATCTTAACTTTGTTATCTGCAATAATGTATTCAGTATCTCGCTCAAACATAGTAAACGCTTTGAGTAGCTGATTTACCGTATGAATTCGCTGTGCTTTTACTGTGTAGTCCTTTATCGCTTCGTCTTTTTGCTTGAGTTTCTCTTCGTCGCTTAAAGAGGTATCTTTCTCAAACTGGGCTACGATATCGCCAATATCAGTCAAGATGAAGAACATTGGATCTTCACCCTCTCCTGTAATTAAATCAGTACCTTTTTCCGTAAGGTTTACGGCATTACTCTTTTCATCAATTGTGAAATACAGTGGCTCATCGGCCTGAGGCATGTTTTTTTGATTATCTGCTAAGTGGAAGTTCTCGGTTTTTTGAAGTATTAACCTTACTCCTGTTTCACTTAGGTATTTAATCAAAGGCTTGTATTTAGGCAAGCCTCTGAAAGCTCTGAATAACGCAAGGCCACCTTCATCTTCCTTACCTTCTTTAATTAGCTTTTTAGCTTCATTTAAGTATTGGCCACAAAGCTTTCGCTGAGCTTCTACCAATTTCTGAATCCTCGGCTTTATTTCGTAAAACTCATGCTCATCTCCCCTAGGCACGGGACCTGAAATAATCAATGGTGTTCTGGCTTCATCAATTAACACTGAATCGACCTCATCAATCATGGCATAATGGTGCTTGCGCTGTACAAGTTCACCTTCTTCCCGTGCCATGTTATCTCTTAGGTAATCGAAACCGAATTCGTTGTTTGTACCATAAGTAATATCAGCACGATATGCTTCTCTTCTTGGTTCTGAATTTGGTTGATGTTTATCGACACAATCAATTGTTATTCCATGGAATTGGAACAAAGGTGCCATCCACTCTGAATCTCGTTTCGCCAGATAATCATTAACCGTTACAACATGAACTCCTCTTCCGGCCAGTGCATTCAAATAGGCAGGAAGCGTCGCTACAAGGGTTTTACCCTCACCTGTAGCCATCTCGGAAATTTTACCTTTATGGAGAACGATACCACCAATGAGCTGAACATCGTAGTGGAGCATTTCCCACTTAACGAGGGTTCCTGCAGCCATCCATTCATTATGCCATGTGGCTGTATCGCCAGCAATTTCAATGTGATCACCATTCGAAGCAAGTTGGCGATCCATCATATTGGCTGTTACAACCAATTTTCCATTTTCCTTTAGCCTTCGAGCTGTTTCTTTTACTACCGCAAATGCAGAAGGTAAAATTGTCATTAGCACAACTTCGAGCTCTTCGTTTCTTGTGTCTTCTAGTTTATCTATCGACTGAAAGATGCTTTCTTTCTCTTGAATGTCTAGATCTGGTTCTTTTTCTATTCTCTCATGAAGGGCAGCTATTTCGTCGTCAACAGATTTAAGGTCTTTAGCAATCTGATCTTTAAATTCTTGTGTTTTTCCACGTAACTGATCGTCGCTTAAGCCTGATAAGGTTTCGTACACCTTATTGATCTCTTTCACTAAAGGAGTAACCTCCTTTATATCTCTTTCAGACTTACTCCCGAAAAGCTTCGATATCCCTTTCGTAAAAATGCTCATATTGAATGTTTATGTGCTAAAGTTAATTTCTTGTATATAAATAAAGAAGGCATCTTAAGATAAACTTATACGGTAAATTCTCCTGAAAAAACCTTCTTTGCCGGACCTATTAAATAGATGTTTTTGAAAGTACTATCTTGTTTGTCGAAAGACACTTTCAAATCGCCTCCTATGGCCTTTAATGACACTTCGTTGGTATTTGTTTTTAGGCCTAATGAAAGTGCTGCAGCTGTACAACCTGTTCCGCAAGACAATGTCTCGCCTTCTACTCCTCTTTCATAAGTGCGAATTTTTAAAGCATTGTCATTAATCTGCTCCAAAAAATTAACATTGACGCCTTGATCAGCAAACCGACCTGAATATCTAATCTTTCTGCCTTCCATAACAGGATCTATTTCATCCGTGTTGCTAACGTATCGCAGATAATGCGGTGAACCTGTATCAATGAGGTAATCATCGCCAATTGCTTCAAACTCCAACACGTCATGCATTAAAAGGGAAACTTCATCCCCTGTGATGCTAGCCTCATGAATACCATCAATTGCAAGAAACACTGTCTCATTTTGAATCATACCTAGTGCCTTGGCAAACATGACAGCGCACCGGCTCCCATTTCCACAAAGCGATTGAGAACCGTCAGGGTTGAAATAGATCATTTCAAAATCGGATGACTCAGAATTTTCAATCAGTATGACGCCATCGGCACCAATACCAAATCTTCGATCGCATAAGTGGCTAATCAATGATAGATCAGTTTTATCAAATACAAGTTTCCGATTATCGATCATCACGAAATCGTTACCTGTGCCTTGATATTTCTGAAATGGAATAGTTTTCATTGCTAATTTTGCTCCTAATTGCAATTAACGAGCCTTTTTTAAATAAGTGACAAAATGGCGGAGATAATCAAAAAGACTTTTGCTTATCCATCGTCGGACATAAAAAAATCCTCAACCTGAATACAAGCTGAGGATTTGATTTCTTTTCAGAAAGCTAAATTACTTTCTTGCGATAAGTTCTTTAATTCTAGCTGCCTTACCTTGTCTACCTCTTAAGTAGTAAAGCTTAGCTCTTCTTACTTTACCTTTTCTTAACACTTCAATTTTGTCAAGACTAGGAGAAAGTAGAGGGAAAATTCTTTCTACTGCGATACCACCAGAAATTTTTCTTACTGTGAAAGTCTCGCCGTTAGAACCAGCGTTCTTTCTTTGTAATACAGTACCTTGGTACTGCTGGATTCTTTCCTTATTACCTTCTTTAATTTTAACGTGAACGTTAACAGTATCACCTGGCGCGAAATCAGGTAATGCTGCCCTTCTTTCGTTACTTTCTTCCTCTATAAACTTGATAAGATCGCTCATATCTCAATGTATTAATCTGGTGTTCCCAAAATTGGACTGCAAATATAGGTATTAGTTTTTTATTTCCTGATACTGGATTAAAAAATTTTACTCATCCAACAGGTCTGGGCGTCTTTTCTTTGTTCTTTCCACTGATTTTTGAAAACGCCACTCTTCAATTTTCTTCTCATGACCGGAAAGAAGCACATCTGGCACTTTCAATCCTTTATACTCTGCCGGTCTTGTATATACTGGTGGTGCTAACAAACTATCCTGGAAAGAATCCGTCAAGGCAGAAGTTTCATCTGACAGAACACCGGGTATCAGCCTAATTATAGCATCAGAAACAACTGCCGCTGCTAGCTCACCACCAGAGAGCACATAATCACCAACACTTATCTCTCTAGTAATAAAGTGCTCTCTAACCCGTTCGTCTACTCCTTTATAATGGCCGCAAAGTATTATGAGGTTACCTTTTAAGGATAGCTCATTGGCTACTTGCTGGTTAAAAGTCTCACCATCGGGGGTCATGTAAATGATCTCATCGTAAGATCTTTCTTCTTTTAGGGCCGAAATGCACTTATCAATAGGTTCAATAAGCATTACCATTCCAGCGCCTCCACCGTAAGCGTAATCATCAAGTTGCTTTTTCTTGTTGACCGCGTAGGCACGAAGATCGTGAACCACTACTTCTACCAAACCCTTGTCTTGTGCACGCTGTAAAATGGAATGACCGAATGGACTTTCTAACAACTTTGGCAAACATGTAATGATGTCAATCCTCATCGTTGTTCAAGTAAACATCTAGTAAACCCTCTGGAATAGCTAAAGTCATTGACTTAGCCTCTCTGTTCAGATCTTTCAACAGGTTCTTATGATACGGAATCAAAATTTCTATTCCGTCGGCTGTCACAATAGAAAAAAGAAGCTGTGGTCCAGATTCGATCACATTTTCAATGGTACCGACGTCTTTTTGGCTTTCATTGTCTATTAGAGAAAACCCAAGCACTTCGTGAAGATAAAACTCTTTGCCTTTTAAAGCAGGCAAGGCCGACAATGGCAAATAAAGTTCCTTCCCTTTAAGCGCCTGTGCATCTGCCAACTCATGAATATCTTCAAAAGCCACAATTGCCTTGGCGCCATTAAAGCTAATGGACTCAATAAAAAAAGGAACCAGCCTTTGTCCATTAAGAACAAACACTGATTCCAATTTCTTGTATTGATTTGGTGAATCTACGTCCAGAAAAATCTGAACTTCACCTCTTAAACCATGCGTTTTGACAACGTAACCTAATTGATAACAGTCATCAACGGTCATGGCTATTGATTACTCTTCTTTCTTTTCTTCTTCGGCTGCAGGAGCTTCTTCAGTAGCTGGAGCCTCTTCTGCTACCGGAGCCTCTGCTGCTGGTGCTTCTTCTGCTGCCGGAGCTTCCTCCACTACAGGTACCTCTTCAACAGTTGCTTCTACTTCAGGTGCTGCAGTTTCTTCAGGTGCTTCTTCAACAACCTCTTCTTCTACAACTTCTTCCTCAACAAAATTCTTTGCTGCAATTGCTTCAGCACGCGCTGCACTTACTTTAGCTTCAGCTTCTAATCTTGCGGCTCTTGCATCAGCTTTAGATTTAGCCAACTGCTCAGTTTTACCTTCAATCTTAGAATCCTTAGACTCAATCCATGCTGCTAATTTCTTGTCAGCTTCTTCCTGCGTAATTGCGCCTTTGTTTACACCTACTTGTAAGTGTTTTCTGAACATAACACCTCTGTAAGAAAGCATTGCTCTTACGGTATCAGTAGGAAGTGCACCTTGCATTACCCAATCAAACGCCTTGTCATTGTCGATGTTAATCGTCGCAGGGTCTGTATTTGGGTTGTAAGTACCAATTTTTTCAATAAAGCGTCCATCACGTGGTGCTCTAGCGTCAGCAATGACTACATCATACATTGCTCTTTTCTTGCGGCCTCTTCTGGCCAATCTGATTTTTACTGCCATATAACTTTTAAAGTTGTTATGAGGATCTCGTCCTCACTTTTCCAAGAACACGTCTCGAAAAAGGACTGCAAAGGTAAGTATTTTTTGGATTAACAAAAACATTACCTACTAATCAAATTAATCTCTCTTAACCAACTCTAACTTATGAAAGATCATTCGGTCTGGTAGACTATCATTCTTTAATATAAACAACCCTCCTTTGGCTGCAAACAGACCTTTTTCAAACAAATACTCGGCTGACCTAAACTCCTTCTCTTTTATTAGGTTAAAATTTGAATCGATTACCATAACAAAGTAGATATAGGTTGGCTGAAACCTAAAGTCGTTAAGTGGCTCTAAATCGTCAAGCGGCATTCTTCCTACCCTATAATACAGCTCATTTTCCTGATCGTAAAGCACCACTATATAACGTCCAGAGGCTTTTGCCTGAATTCTAAGCTCTTTATTAGTCTTAAGTTTCGTTTCGAGAATTGGAAAGTCACTAAGATACTGACTAGGCAAGCTTTTGCGCCTTACCTTCCCTGAACTACTTTGGATAGAAAGGCGATGATCAAGTGGGAAATTTGAGACTAACTCGTTCTTTTGATTTATTACACTGCTCACCTGAGCTAAGTCGCCATAGCTACTCCAAGAAGTACTTGGCTCTCTGCGTTTACCAGGGTATAAGTAAATATTAAAGTCTTGATAAGGAATCGGTTTATAATCTATAACACCCAATTCCGCATTTCTAATTTTCAAATTCGTAAAAGGAGAACGCATTCGGTTTTCCTTCCACGCGATCCAAGATGAAATAATAAGTTCATTCCCTCGTTGCGCGATTCCGCCGAGGCCATAAGGTGTAGGAACGGGCATTCTATCACCCCGCATGGGTACTCTAAATTCAACTTCCCCCTTGCCGTTAAGCAGCGCAATAGGCATATCCATACCTAAATCTTTACCAAACTTAGCAGGGTAAACCCATATACTGTCTGGTGAAGCAGCATAAAAATTCTGAATCTCATTTATGATTCTTTCTCGACCAGACCATTTTAAAGGAAACGATGATGACATTTTTCCTGAAGAAAGATCAAAGAACTGCATAGACCTTTGGTAGGGAACATATTGTTCCCTCGTCGAATAAATTCTTGCTCTTTGATTTAAGTAGGCAACACTGTTTTCGTCTGGTAAGTATTGGAAGATTCCAGTAGAAGTGGAGGGTTGAATAGTATGCTCATCGAAAAGAAACTGGATAGAATCTGTCACTTCTAGCTCATATTCAACTAAAGAAATTTCATTCTTGGGGCTGCATGAAGCTAAAGTGAATATCGAGGCGCAAGTCCAAAAAAATAATCTTTGCCGTTGAATGAACGACGATCGATTAGTTACTGACTCTTTACTCATTTACACGACTATTCAATTCTTTCCAATCTGAAGAGTCTTCAGCATTCATTAACAGCGCTTTTCTGAAAGTAGAATCTTCATTTAACTCAATTAGAGTTGGATAAAAAAGTGAAACCCCGTGATCCTTAGCAATACCTAAATCAATAAAGTCAAGCCTAGAAGTATCTTGAACGCCTAATGTCCTAAACCTCACTTTGACAGCTTTCCTAGATGAATAATGAGTAAAAAAGAATCTTATTCTCGTATTGTCATAATTAGACAAAATGAAATCATACGCCTTTTTTATGCAGTTTGAACAACCATTTTGAGGCACAATTAATAGAAACCTTTCTGATTTTGGCATTTCAACAGAAGAAGCCTTCAGCAAAGACTCATAATCTAAATGAAGAGATCGCTCGCAGTTAACAAGACCAAAACAAAGTATTATACAAAGGAAAGACTTGATGCAAATATTAGATTTTTGCTGACTAATTATCAAAACCCATTAATTTAAGTTTAATCTCATCTTCATTGCTTGAATCAGAACTTAAAGTCCACAATCCATCCGGAGAAACAAATACACCCCTCTCAAAAAAAGCGTTTTTATAATTGAATAATTCTTCGTTAATAATATTGAGCTTAGCATCCAAAACTGTTACAACGTACTGATACGACCTTCCTTTTTTTTCTCCATTCAAGGATCGTCTCAAGTCTCCAGTGTCACCCTCAGCTTTTCCAATTCTGTAATAGAGACTCAAGTACGGATTGTATAGTATACCAAGATATCTAGCACTATTAACTACCACATCAAGCAAAGGAAATTCGCGAGATATGTAATCTTCAAGGTCTCTACTAAGAAATTTGAAATTGCCAATTTTTGAACTCTTTGAATTCACATTTTTGTATCCTTCGCTAGAGACCAATAGTAAATCATCTTCCATTGGATAATTGACCACAAATTCATCGTTCCTAATTCCAGAAGCAATACTAGAATAGTAGAATTCAGGTTGATTTGAACCAGGCAAACGATTCAAATCAATTTCTTCATAAGGCAGAGGTTCTTCTAGGTATTCAAATTTATCATTTCTTAAATCAAGTTTAATAATGGGTGAGACACTATTTCGTTCCTTGTTTTTACCAATGTGTACCGCGATAAACATATACGGGTATTTAAATAAAAGAGCACCAGTGGTTCTAGATGCTTTTGGGAACGGCACACTTTCATAATCTTTACTATCGTAATGAAAAGTATTAATCTTTTTTCCCAAGCTATTTAGTAAGAACATTTTAAAGTTCGTACCTGCAGAAAGTAAGAAAATAGAATCTTTATTCTGGTAGTCAAAATAGTATGGATCCATACCAAACCCATTTGGACCCTCTGAAGGAAGTTTTGTTTCTAATGCCAAAGTTTTTCCAGACGCATAATCAAAGTATTTTATCGATCTTGATAGACGATTTAAGTACGCTATTGCATTTATATCTGCGCAATATTGAAAACGGCCACCTAAAGCGAAGGGATATGCAGTTTCATTATCTAATTGTAAAACTAACTCTCTGAGTATCTTGAATTCTTGAGACTTCAAAGGGTTCGGCACCCAAAGAGAAACAAGAAGAAACAGGGAACCTATTAAAGACCTTTTAATCATTGTCTAATTATACCGCCCATAGCATTCCCTGCACAACCAACTGACTCTGGAGAAGTGGGGTCCATGTCAAAATCACAGAAAGATACATCAACGATTACACCTTCATAACCTTCAACTTCAGACTCGGCTCCTATTACAGTAATTCTACATGTTCCAGCGTTTTGACGCACACCACCACCCTTTAAACAATAATCCTCAATAGGATTTGAAGGAAGGACAGTAGCCATTGCGGTAATGGTGCATAGAGCACCGACAGCAATAAACAATTTCTTTTTCATAATTCAGTTATTTTAATAATTCAAATTCCAATACATCTTCGTTATCTCCTTGATGCTTTAGACCCCAAAGACCTTCAGGACTCATAAAGAGTCCACCATGAAGATTAAGCTCTTTACTAGAGAAGACCTTCTCACTCATCACCTCAAAATTCTCATTAATTGTCATGACCACATATAGCGTAGAACTAAGTTTATCTCTCGTGCCATTCCGATAATCTCTGAACTCCTTTGCATCATGTGGAATGATTGCTACTCGGTAATAAGTATTCCTATATTTATTAAATAATAAGCTTTTATAATATCCTACCGTTATCCCAAAACCATAATTTTGGAGTGTCTCTCTATACTCATTTGAACCTTTAAACTCCGTAAGTGGCTTCGGTAAAAGAGTGGGCTTATCTGGCAAATACTTACTCTTCAAATTGTGTTTCTGAAAGCTGATAAAACCGTCATCCGAGGCATAAATTGCATGATCCAAAGGATAACTAATAAGCAACAAACCTCGAGCATTGTCGCTCGTAACATCTGGATTTAAGAAAGACTCGTATTGAGGTACACGATCAAGAAAACCACTATATAAAAGGGGGGCGCTCTTATATTCTAATTCTTTATCCACTAAATTAAGTTTCAACATCGGCATCACTCTCCTTAAAATCTTCAAAGAATAAGTGCTCCTTGAAACAAAAAGACTCGATCCCATAAGGGTAAAGGATCCAACTCCTGATGGAACAACACCACCTAAAACACCACCTTCATTGGCATCAGGCTTAGACAAATCGAAGCGACTCAATACAGCACCTTTACTATTAATAAGCGAGACGCGGTCGCCGAAAAAATCGGAGTAAATAAAAATAGAGTCTTTAGTATGAAGGAAAAAAGCACTTGGCTCAGGACCAACCGAATTAGGCCCAGCCCTTTCAAGGCCTATCGAACTTACTATTTCTCCAGATTTAAAATCGAAGACCTTAATCTCTCTGCTCAAAACATTCAAGTAGTAAACCCGTCCATCCTTATAAACAAACCCTCCTTCTTGACTAAAATCTGGCCCGGCAGTATTACTATCCAAGCTCAAGGTTAGGAGACTAGGAGGTTTATGATTCTCTTCCTGACTATAACCAAAATTCACGGATAAAAGCATTAAAATAGCTAGAAAGTAAACTCTAACTAATCTATCTAAGAATCGGTTGCAAAACACCATTTCCAGTACAAGTTGGATCATCAAACATTCCACCTTCATGTTTACATTTTGATATGTAAACTGTATTATTTTCAATTTCCCTCTCACCAATAATCACACAATATCCGGTAAGAGGAGCTTTCTCCCCCTTAAGGTATTGCGCAGTCCCATCCATACAATAAGACCAAATATCTGGTGAATAGCCAAAAGCAAAAACGCCCATTGACAATAGCATGAGCACGGATGAACTATAAATTTTCTTTTTCATTTTTATCTATTTTTAATTTCTATTTCAATATTATATTTATTAAATAACTTTACCAAGTTTTAATATATTTTTATCTGTTTTAAACTTTGTAATTAGCATCATGTTCAAACAAATTTGTAAACCCGCATATACGGTTTTTAAAGCCAAAACCATTCCTGTACATTTGCCGTATAGCAATGGGAATACTTTACCATGGACAATTATACTTATCTGAGTAATGCCGATCCAAAAGCGCTAGAAGGCCTTTATCAGCAATACCAAATCAATCCTGAAAGCGTAGATGAAGGCTGGAGGAAATTCTTCGAAGGTTTTGAGTTTGCACAGGGAGAATATCCGATGCTGCCAAACGGAAAGGCTGCTGCTTCTACCACCTCCACAACACCTGGTATTTCAGACAAAGAAGTACAAGTTAGGAACCTGATTCACGCCTACAGAACAAGGGCACACCTTCGTTCTAAAACCAATCCGGTTCGAGAGCGAAAAGACAGAAAGCCAATCCTAGACCTGCAATACTTTAACCTTACGGATGCAGATTTAGATACTGAATTCATTTCTGGAGCAGAAATAGGAATCGGTAAGGCCACACTCAGAAAAATCATTGAGACGCTTAAATACATTTACGAAGGCACAGTCGGCTTCGAGTATATGTCGGTTCGCGACCCTGAACAACTTAAGTGGCTCCGCGAAAAAATCGAAAAAGACGCACTTAGCTTCAACCCTTCGGCTGATCAGCGTAAAAGAATACTTTCCAAGCTGAATGAAGCTGTAGTTTTTGAAAACTTTCTGCACACCAAATATTTAGGCCAAAAGAGATTCTCTCTAGAAGGTGGAGAAACTACAATTCCCGCATTAGACGCAATTATTAATAAAGGCGCAGAACTAGGTTTGGAAGAAGTAATGATTGGTATGGCACACAGAGGAAGACTCAACGTGCTTGCTAATATTATGGGTAAAACCTACGAGCAAATATTTAATGAATTTGAAGGAGGTGCAACACCTGACCTTACCATGGGTGACGGTGATGTAAAATACCACCTGGGTTTTTCAAGCCAAGTAGTTGCGCCAAATGGCAAAACCATTGAACTTAAACTAGCGCCAAACCCTTCTCATTTAGAAGCTGTAAACCCAGTAGTAGAGGGTTTTGTAAGAGCAAAAGGCGATGAAGAATACAATCGAGATAGATCTAAAGTAATGCCGATCTTAATCCATGGTGATGCTGCCGCAGCTGGCCAAGGGATTATGTACGAGGTAGTTCAAATGAGCAACCTCGATGGCTATTTCACTGGGGGTACTATCCACTTTATCATTAACAATCAGGTTGGTTTTACGACTGACTTCGATGATGCTCGATCAAGCATCTATTCTACGGACGTGGCCAAAATTATTGACGCCCCTGTACTTCATGTCAATGGTGACGATCCAGAAGCTGTTGTTTTCTGTGTTCAATTTGCTGTAGAGTACCGTCAGAAATTCCATAAAGATATTTTTGTGGATATGGTGTGTTATAGAAGGCATGGTCATAACGAAAGTGATGAACCCAAGTTTACACAACCATCACTTTATAATCTTATATCTAAGCATCCCAACCCGAGAGAAGTTTATAATAAAACACTAATCGAAAAAGGAGCAGTTGAAGCTGCATTGGCCAAAAACATGGACAAAGAGTTCCGTGCAACATTACAAGACAGGTTGAATATGGTAAAGCAGAAACCGCTTCCATATACCTATCAGCCACTTGAAGAAGAGTGGAGAAACCTTAGAAGATCTACACCTGCTGATTTTGAAAGTTCTCCGGAAACAGGAATTTCAAATGATACAATCCAGAAGGTAGCTACGGCACTTACTTCTATTCCTTCAGGCTTTAAGCCGATTAAGCAGATTGAAAAACAGTTGAAGCAACGCAAAGACATGTTTTTCAAAGATAAAATGTTGAACTGGGCTGGCGGTGAACTTCTGGCCTATGGATCACTGCTCGCCGACGGTAAAAAAGTGAGACTTACGGGCCAAGACGTACAGCGTGGCACTTTTTCGCACCGTCATGCAGTACTTCGCGACTTGAATACAAATGAGGCGCACAATAGCTTAAATCATATTGAAGGCGCGCCTAACCAATTTGAAATCTATAACTCACTACTTTCAGAATTTGGCGTAATGGGCTTTGAATTTGGATATGCCATGGCCAATCCAAATGCACTAACTATTTGGGAAGCACAATTCGGAGATTTTGCGAATGGCGCACAAGTAATGATAGATCAGTTCTTGTCATGTTCTGAAACGAAATGGCAGCGAATGAATGGTTTAGTTTTATTACTACCGCATGGTTATGAAGGACAAGGACCCGAGCATTCAAATGCCAGACCTGAACGCTATCTTCAGCTTAGTGCTGAGTACAATATGGTGGTAGCTAACATTACATCTCCAGCTAACTTTTTCCATGCCTTAAGAAGACAACTCACATGGGAGTTTAGAAAGCCACTGATCGTAATGTCACCAAAATCACTGCTGAGAAACCCTAAGGCGGTATCTCCATTAGCAGATTTTGAGAAAGGAAGTTTCCAAGAAGTAATTCCTGATACAAGTGTTACTGCACGATCGGTGAAGAAAGTAATCATGTGTTCAGGAAAAGTCTACTTCGATCTTCTTGAAAGAAAAGAGAAAGACAAACGAAAAGATGTTGCCATCATCAGGATTGAACAGCTTCATCCTTTCCCGGTTAGCCAGGTAAATAAAATACTCGACAAGTACAAAAACGCCGAATATATTTGGCTACAGGAAGAACCTGAAAATATGGGCTATTGGAATTTTGTCCAAAGAGCATATTCGGAAAAATCGTTGACTTTAATTTCTAGAAAAGCCAGCGCATCTCCAGCCACAGGTTATGCTAAAGTACATGCCGCCGAACAAGAAGATATTATTAACAAAGCTTTTGCTTAAACCCATAGAAAAATGAGTTTGGAAATTAAAGTCCCTGCAGTTGGTGAATCAATCACGGAAGTAACCATTGCACAGTGGTTCAAGCAAGAAGGTGATCAAGTCGAAATGGACGAAATCATCTGTGAGCTTGAATCAGACAAAGCCACTTTTGAATTAAACGCTGAAGCAGCTGGAACGCTCCATATTGTTGCTCAAGAAGGCGATACATTAGAAATAGATGAACTAATATGTACTATCGATACCGATTCAGCAGGTACGGCCAAAGAAGAAACTGCTCCAAGCGAAGCGACTTCTTCATCAGAGCCTGCAAAAGGACCTGAATCCACTGGTGAGATTAAGGACATGATTGTTCCAACTGTAGGAGAATCAATCACTGAAGTGACTATCTCAAGCTGGCTCAAAGCTGATGGTGATTTTGTTGAATTGGATGAGATAATTGCCGAAGTCGATTCTGACAAGGCAACTTTCGAGCTTCCTGCAGAAGCCAATGGAATTCTCAGGATTGTCGCTCAAGAAGATGATACCATCGAAATTGGTGCACTTATCTGTAAAATTGAAGTAATGACAGGTGGTGCTCCTGCCAAAGAGTCTGCACCAGTTTCAGCTTCTTCCGAAACAAGCGCAGCATCCACAGCTTCAGGCAACGAGACCTATGCTACTGGACATGCATCCCCTGCGGCAGCTAAAATTTTAGCTGAAAAAGGAATAGATACGTCTACCATAAAAGGTACTGGCAAAGACGGGCGCATTACCAAAGAAGATGCTGAAAAAGCACAGATGTCAACTCCGAAGCCAGCTGCAGCAGCCAAACAAGAAGATGCTCCTGCGCCTGTAGCCGCACCAGGAAGCAGAAATGAAAGAAGAGAGCGTATGACCTCTCTGAGAAAGACTGTTTCCAAAAGATTAGTATCTGTGAAAAACGAAACGGCCATGTTAACCACTTTCAATGAGGTAAATATGAAGCCGATCATGGACATCAGAAAACAATACAAGGAAAAGTTCAAAGAGAAGTACGAAGTAGGGTTAGGCTTCATGTCTTTCTTTACAAAAGCAGTTACAATGGCCGCTCAAGAATGGCCTGCTGTAAATGCAAGAATCGAAGGCAACGAAATTGTATACAATGACTTTGTTGATGTATCAATCGCCGTTTCAGCACCAAAAGGACTTATGGTTCCTGTGATTAGAAATGCAGAATCGATGAGTTTCGATCAGGTAGAAAAAGAGATCATTCGCTTGGCAACTAAAGCGCGAGATGGTAAGCTTACCATTGATGAAATGACTGGAGGAACTTTTACAGTTACCAATGGAGGAATTTTCGGTTCTATGCTTTCAACACCGATCATTAATGCCCCACAATCAGCCATTTTAGGAATGCACAACATTGTGGAGCGCCCAATGGCAGTTAATGGTGAAGTTCAGATTCTACCGATTATGTATGTAGCGCTGTCTTATGATCATAGAATAGTTGACGGTAGAGAATCTGTGAGTTTCTTGGTTCGCGTAAAAGAGCTATTAGAAGATCCAACACGACTTTTATTAGGCATATAATCTGTTAAAAGTACTGTGTATAATGTACCGAGTAAATAGACCAATAGATGCATAAATACAAAGAGCTAGAGATATGGAAGAAGTCCATTTCTCTTACAAAACAGATTTATTTAATCACTTCTAGCTTCCCTTCGGAAGAAAAGTTTGGTTTAAAAAGTCAGATAAATAGAGCCAGTGTTTCAATTGCCTCAAACATAGCTGAAGGAGCTGGAAGAAATTCAAATAAAGAGTTCAATCAGTTTTTAGGTATTGCAATCGGTTCGATGCATGAAGTAGAGACTCAAATCATAATTGCATTTGAAGTTGGCTACTTACAAAAAGAATTAAGGGATAAAGTTTGCGATCAAGTAACCCAACTTATTCTTATGACAAAAGGATTAAAAAATCACTTGGTCTAAGTACTAGATACTTAGTACGAAGTACTAACTACGAAGAGAATGAAATACGATGTAACAGTAATTGGTTCTGGACCTGGTGGCTATATTGCCGCTGTCCGATGTGCTCAGTTGGGCATGAAAACGGCTATCGTTGAAAAATACAACACACTTGGGGGTACTTGCTTAAACGTTGGTTGTATTCCATCTAAAGCATTGCTCGATTCTTCGGAACATTATCACAATGCTACCCATACCTTTAAAGAGCATGGCATTGAGTTAAATGACTTAAAAGTCAACTTCAAACAAATGATTGAGCGCAAAACCCAAGTGGTGAACCAGGTAACTGGTGGCGTTGATTTTTTGATGAAAAAGAATAAAATTGATGTTTTTCACGGATTAGGATCATTCATAGATAAAAACACAATTAAAGTTACCGATGCCGAAGGCAAGGAAACGAAAATAGAAACAGACAAGGCCATTATCGCAACAGGGTCTAAGCCAGCATCATTACCATTTATCGAGATCGATAAAAAACGAGTGATCACATCTACCGAAGCCTTAGTTTTGAAAGAAATACCAAAACATATGATTGTTATTGGTGGCGGAGTAATCGGCATGGAATTAGGTTCGGTTTACGCAAGACTTGGCGCTCAAGTATCGGTAGTTGAGTTTATGGACGATATTATTCCTTCCATGGATAAAACTATGGGTAAGGAGTTGAAAAAATCATTGAAGAAACTCGGCTTCCAATTCTATCTAGGTCATAAAGTGGTTGAAGTAAAAGGAACTGCTAAAACAGTTACCGTTAAGGCTGAGAATAAGAAGGGCGAAATCGTTGACATTAAAGGGGATTATTGTCTCGTTTCTATAGGTCGTAAACCATACACCGACGGGCTAGGCCTTGAAAATGCCGGCGTCAGAATGGACGACCGCGGTAGGGTTGAAGTAGACGGGCAATTGAAAACATCTGCAGAAAACATCTATGCCATTGGTGATGTGGTTAAAGGTGCTATGCTTGCCCACAAGGCTGAAGAAGAAGGTGTTTTTGTCGCTGAAGTGATCAATGGAGAGAAACCTCACATTAACTACAACTTAATACCAGGCGTAGTTTATACTTGGCCAGAAGTAGCCGCCGTAGGACATACGGAAGAGGAATTAAAAGCCAGTGGTAGAGCCTATAAAAGTGGTTCGTTCCCCTACAGAGCTTTAGGCCGTGCCAGAGCATCGATGGACATAGACGGTTTAGTAAAAGTACTTGCCGATAAAGAAACTGATGAGATTCTTGGTGTACATATGATCGGTGCCAGAACTGCCGATATGATTGCTGAAGCGGTGGTAGCTATGGAATTTAGAGCATCTGCAGAAGATATCGCTAGAATGTCTCACGCTCACCCTACTTATACAGAAGCATTTAAAGAAGCTTGTTTAGCCGCTACAGATAATAGAGCGCTTAACGTTTAAGCTATTCTACAAGTGTTATAAAAAAGAAAGGCGAACCATCTGGTTCGCCTTTCTTTTTTAAAGCTCGCAAATATTTACTTGCTAATTCTTTTTCCTTCTAGTGGAAATGCATCTTCTCCGAAGTAAATCGCTCCACTCATGGTTTCCCCGTCAAAATCACATTCAACGCTCGCACTGTTGCCCATCACTTCTATATCACCCGTCATTGATGTGCCTTGAACGTCCACATTTTGCAACTCAAGTGTGCCAAATTGATCTGTTTCTAATGAAGCAGAATAAGCACCTGGGTTACCGGCAATAATAAACTTACCACCATTAGCTCCATCGGGAGTCTCTACAGTATATTCCCATGTCCCGGTTGGGTCATAAGCCTTCTCCTTTTTGGCCTTTTTTGCCGATGCACTTGTAGATGCTGTATTTGACGCTGCACACCCAACAACAAACAGTACCATAACCAATAAGGCTAGTGCACTTTTTATTCCTTTTATATTTCTCATGGTCTTAATTATTTCAAAAATCAATCAACAAGCAAAATAATCATTTTTACTTTTCTACCCTCTACAAATGAGCTCAAATCGAGTAAAAAAAGGTATGTTTATTCATTAATGAATTTGAGATTTTGATTATTGGCTAAACGCTATAACTTTGTGCCAATTTGTACCTAAGTCAACCCGAACATCCCTTAAAATAGTATGCCAAAAGATAACAGCATTAAGTCCATTCTCATCATAGGTAGTGGCCCCATCATCATCGGACAAGCATGTGAATTTGATTACTCTGGCTCTCAAGCCTCTCGATCCCTAATGGAAGAAGGCATTGAAGTTACTTTGATTAACTCAAATCCAGCCACCATTATGACAGACCCTGTCATGGCCGACAATATTTACCTAAAGCCACTTACTAAAAGATCAATCATTGAAATTCTAGAAAAGCATCAGATAGATGCCGTTCTACCTACTATGGGAGGGCAAACTGCCTTGAACCTGGCCATTGATTGTGATGCAGCAGGAATCTGGACGAAATATGATGTAAAGATAATTGGCGTAGACATTAAAGCGATTGAGACTACGGAAGACAGAGAAAAGTTCCGTCTCAAAATGAAAGAAATTGGTGTAGGTGTTTGTAAGGGATCAACCGCAACATCATTTCTAAAAGGAAAAGAAATCGCACAAGAAATAGGCTTCCCACTCGTAATCCGCCCTTCTTATACACTAGGAGGTTATGGTGGTGGATTTGTGAATACAAAAGACGAATTCGACGAACTACTGACTAGAGGATTGAATGCTTCGCCTATTCACGAAGTGCTCTTAGAGCAAAGTATTTTAGGGTGGAAAGAGTACGAGCTTGAACTATTGAGAGATAACATTGGGAACGTTATTATCATTTGTTCTATTGAGAACTTTGACCCAATGGGGGTCCACACAGGTGATTCTATCACTGTGGCGCCAGCCATGACGCTTCCTGACACAACGTACCAGAGAATGCGAGATATGGCCATCACCATGATGAATGCCATTGGTCAGTTTGCAGGCGGCTGTAACGTACAGTTCTCGGTGAGCCCAGATACTGATGAAATCATCGGAATTGAGATTAACCCACGTGTATCTCGATCCTCTGCACTAGCATCGAAAGCAACAGGATACCCCATTGCAAAAGTAGCGGCTAAGCTAGCCATCGGATATAACCTCGACGAACTAAATAACCAAATCACTGGTACAACTTCAGCCTTCTTTGAGCCGGCTTTAGATTACGTGATCGTGAAAATCCCTCGTTGGAACTTCGACAAGTTTAAAGGATCGGAAAGAAAGCTTGGACTGCAAATGAAATCTGTGGGTGAAGCCATGGGCATCGGTCGAAACTTCCAAGAAGCCCTTCAAAAAGCATGTCAGTCACTAGAAATTGGCAGAAATGGACTTGGTGCAGATGGCAAAGAGCTAAAAGATCAGGCTAAACTCTTATACAGTCTAGAAAACCCGAGTTGGAATAGACTCTTCCATATTTACGACGCTTTCAAACTTGGTATTCCGTTTAAGACTATCCAAAAGAAAACACGAATCGACAAATGGTTCTTACAGCAAATAGAAGAGCTCATTACCGTTGAAAATGAAATTCAAAAGCATACCCTTGATACACTTCCAGAGAAGCTACTAAGAATAGCCAAAGAGAAAGGATATGCCGATAGGCAAATCGCCCACTTACTAGACTGCCTAGAAAGTAAAGTCTTTAACAAAAGACATGATCTTGGCATTAAAAGAGTGTACAAACTTGTGGATACCTGTGCTGCGGAATTCGAAGCACAAACACCATATTATTACTCCAGTTTCGATGAGGAAAATGAATCTGAATCGACTGACAAAAAGAAAATCATAGTTCTAGGTTCAGGGCCAAACCGAATTGGTCAAGGAATAGAATTTGACTACTGTTGTGTCCATGGTTTATACGCCGCGAAGGAATGCGGTTATGAAACCATCATGATTAACTGTAACCCTGAAACAGTATCCACTGATTTTGATACAGCAGATAAACTTTACTTTGAGCCTGTTTTCTGGGAACACATTTACGACATTATTCTGCATGAAAAGCCAGAAGGTGTAATCGTTCAACTTGGTGGTCAAACGGCACTTAAACTTGCTGAGAAACTAGATCGTTATGGTATTAAAATCATCGGTACCAGCTATGAAGCACTTGACCTTGCCGAAGATAGAGGTCGTTTTTCAACGCTTTTAGCCGAAAATGATATTCCATATCCAAAATTTGGAGTAATTGAGGATGCTGATGATGCACTAGAGCTTTCTAAAGAGATTGGTTTTCCACTACTCGTAAGACCTTCTTATGTATTGGGCGGTCAGGGTATGAAAATCGTAATCAACGAGCAAGAGCTTGAAGAACATGTTGTGAATATTCTAAAAGATATTCCCGGTAACAGAGTATTATTAGATCACTTCTTGGAAGGTGCTAAAGAAGCTGAAGCCGACGCCATATGTGATGGAGAAAATGTATACATCATAGGAATCATGGAACATGTAGAACCTGCAGGCATCCATTCTGGCGATTCATATGCCTTACTTCCTCCTTATAGTTTGGGTGACATTGTGATCAGACA
Organism: Roseivirga sp.; assembly: GCF_049099775.1. Taxonomy (GTDB): domain Bacteria; phylum Bacteroidota; class Bacteroidia; order Cytophagales; family Cyclobacteriaceae; genus Roseivirga. The sequence goes on from NZ_JAGDZM010000009.1 coordinate 319,325, forward strand.
GATTGAAGCACATACGAAGAAAATTGCGCTAGCGCTAAAGACCAAAGGACTAATAAATATCCAGTTTGCTGTAAAAGATGATCAAGTTTATATCATCGAGGCCAACCCAAGAGCATCTAGAACCGTTCCATTCATAGGAAAAGCATATCAAGAACCTTATGTGAACTATGCCACTAAGGTAATGCTCGGAGAAAATAAGGTAACAGACTTTGATTTCAAACCAGTTAAAAGAGGTTATGCCATCAAAGAACCCGTTTTCTCTTTCCATAAATTCCCTAATGTAAATAAGGAATTAGGCCCTGAAATGAAATCGACTGGTGAAGCCATCTATTTTATTGAAGACCTTATGGACGATCATTTCCTTGATATTTATTCGAAACGAAATCTTTACTTAAGTAGATAAATGGGTTACATACTCAAATACATATTACCAATTATCGTATTCTACTGGATATTTAGAAGCATTGGTCGCTTTATGTCCAGAATGATGAATGGTGGCCAGCCGCAGCAAAACTTCTCAGGAAGAAGAGAACAGAAGAAACCAACTGATGGCAATGTGAATGTTGAGTATGCACCTTCGAAAAAAAATCCTAAGTCATCTGATAACTTTAAGGGGGGAGATTATGTTGATTATGAAGAAGTAGATTAAAGATTTATCGACTTTTCATAAATCAGTCGCTTCGAGCAATCAACAAACAGCAATTATTAAACATTAAACCCTTTAAAATGGCTCAAATTACACTTGGCGGAACCCCAACCACTACAAATGGCGAATTGCCTAAGGTTGGCGATGCTGCAATAGATTTTCAATTGTCGGCAGTAGATTTATCTTCAAAATCACTCTCCGATTTTCAAGGACAGAACTTAGTACTCAATATTTTTCCAAGTGTTGATACTGGCGTTTGTGCCGCTTCTATTAGAAACTTCAATAAAACGGCATCCGACCTCGACAATACAAGTGTTCTTTGTATTTCGCGTGACTTGCCTTTCGCTCAAGGAAGATTTTGCGGCGCTGAAGGTATCGAAAATGTTGTGATGCTTTCTGACTTCAACACAGGTAAATTCGGAAAAGACTATGGTTTGGAAATAACTGACGGTGCCTTTGGTGGTCTTCACTCAAGATGTATTGTGGTTATCAATGCTGAAGGGTCTGTTATTTACACAGAACAAGTTCCAGAAATAGGGCAAGAGCCTAACTATGAAGCTGCTTTAGCAAGTCTTTAAAAGTTTAAAAACCAAAAAAAGAAGGCCAATCCTGTGAATTGGCCTTCTTTTTTTGTTCCTGGTACATTATGGCATTTGGTAGACCATTGCATTGATGTGCATCCCTGCACCAACAGATGCAAAAATCACATTATCGCCGGATTCTAAAGTATGATCATCCAGTTTCCCCTTTAGAATTAAATCCAACATCGTAGGAATCGTAGCGACAGAGCTATTACCCAGTGTTTGAATGGTCATGGGCATTAGTTTTTTTGAATCTCCCATAACACCGTAAAGCTTGAATAATTTATGTAGAATAGCCTCATCCATTTTTTCATTCGCCTGATGAATCAATATTTTATTGATATCCTTTAGGTCAAGACCAGCACCTTCTATAGCACACTTCATAGCGCCTGCTACATTTGTAAGTGCATATTCATAAATTTTACGGCCTTTCATTTTTATGTAACTGCCTCCATGATCATTCAAGGAAGTCTTATAAGAAGGCCCCATAGCTAAATAGCATAATTCCTCAGATGCATCGGTTCTTGAACACTGAGCAATATATCCGCCTTTTTCATTATCAGAATGAGAAAATATAGTAGCACCAGCACCATCGGCAAAAATCATTGAATCTCTATCATGCGGATCGACAGTTTGACTTAAAGTCTCACCACCTATAACCAAAACATGCTTTGCATCTCCACAACGAATCATTTGCGTAGCCTGAATAGCGCCTTGAACCCATCCCGGGCAGCCAAAAATGATGTCGTAACAAGAAGTAGAAGGGTTCGAAATATTGAGCTGTCCTTTAACTCTTGCTGCCAAACTAGGCATCATATCAATTCGGTTCGTATCCTTTTGCATATCACCGAAATTATGTGCGAAGATGATATAATCGAGGTCGTTCGCGTCGATTCCACTATTCTCAATGGCACGCTTCGCGGCAATAGCACCTAAATCCGATGCCTTCTGGCCAGGTTTGGCATAACGTCTTTCTTTTATGCCAGTTATCTTCTCAAACTTTCTAATGATCTCAGAATTCTCGTCCTGGAAAGGCTCCCCGTTCTCTTGATAAAACTCTGAATTCAAGAAATCCTCGTTACGCACTATTGTTTCAGGAATACAACTACCAACTCCACTTATTACAACACTTGACATACTCACTATTCAAATTTTCGAACAGCATCCCAACAGGCCTCCGCAGCCTGATCGATACGCTCTTCAGTTAAAGATTGATTATGGTCGATATGCAATTTTGACAATGACACGATGGGGCCATAGAGTAAAGAAACTATAGTATAAAGCGGTAAATCCTTCATAGCTCCTGCCCTTTTGGACTCAACGAAAAAAGACATAATAGGCGCCAAGATGATAAAGCTCTCTTCCCTTGTAACATTACTGACAAAGGGCGCATACCTATATTGCTCAACAAAATGAAACTCTTCAGGATTCTCAATACAGTAATTGATCAAGTTTCTCCACAAGTGCTTAAACCTTTCTTTAAAACTACCCTCCTCGCGATAATCCTGGAGCATTGCCTTAATTACACGCCTTTTGATAGCGGTAAATAATTCATTAATCAACTGCTCTTTATTCTCGAAATACCGGTAAATAGTTCCGGCTCCGACGCCCGCTTGCTGAGCAATCATGGAAATAGGTGTACCATGAAAACCATGCTCTGTTAGCAGTTTTAGCGTCGATTCTAGAATCAGACTTCGTTTATCAAGTGTCTTTTTATCAACCATATTAATGCGGAATGAACGTTCATTCCGCCACAAAGGAAAAGACATTATTATACTTGCCCAAGTATTTTAACAAGTTTTTCGCTCCTCGCTGTTTCAATTATTCTTTTGGCCGATGAGTAGTTTTAGCCTATTTTTGCCTGTCTCTAAAAATTTTTGGACGTTAACAGGTAATATGTCTTGGTTTCAGCGAAAAGTTAAGGGTATAACAACACCAACAAATCAGAAGAAAGATGCTCCTGATGGCCTTTGGTTCAAAACCCCTTCAGGTACAATTGTTCATACGCGCGAGTTGAAAAACAATGCCTATGTGAGCCCAGAAGATGGGTTTCATGTTCGAATTGGCTCAAAAGAGTACTTCGAGATTCTTTTCGACCAAAACAATTTTACTGAATTAGACGAAAAATTGAGTTCGGGTGATCCACTAAAATTTGTTGACAGCAAACCTTACCCTAAGAGAATAAAAGCTGGTCAAGCCAAAAGTAATCTTACAGATGCCGTTCGTTCTGCCTATGGTAAAATGAATGGTGAAGATATTGTCGTGTCTTGTATGGATTTCGCCTTTATTGGTGGTTCTATGGGTTCTGTTGTAGGTGAGAAAATTGCACGTGCCATTGATTATGCCATCAAAACAAAGACGCCGTTCCTTATGATTTCAAAGTCCGGCGGCGCCAGAATGATGGAAGCAGGCTATTCTTTAATGCAAATGGCGAAGACTTCTGCTAAACTAGCCTTGCTAGCTGAAGAGGGTATTCCATACATTTCTCTATTAACTGATCCAACAACAGGTGGTGTCACTGCATCTTATGCCATGCTAGGCGATTTCAATATCGCTGAACCTGGTGCTTTAATCGGCTTTGCTGGCCCAAGAATTATTCGAGATACTGTCGGAAAAGACCTGCCAAAAGGTTTTCAGAGCTCTGAATTCGTTTTAGACCATGGGTTCTTAGACTTTATCGTCGATCGTAGAGATTTAAAAAATAAGCTTACAACGCTCCTTCGAATGTTGAAATAGCCTTTAAATTTTTCAAATTCTTTTTTGAAACATCAATAAGTGCTGCTAGGTTTGCAGTGCAAGTCATTCAATTCTGCCCAAACAGGGCTTCGAAATGAATCGATTTATACAGAAGCGTGGAGAGACAGGCTCTTCGAAGCGCTAGCAACCATCTCTTTAAACAGAGAAAGGTGCTAAATCCTGATCCTAGAGAGTGTCGAGTGACATTCAGGAGAATATAAATTGGTATTTATGCAAAATCTAATTTCAAGCGAGCATTCGCATCTTTCAGAAGATCATCATCTAATAGCCCATTCTATTGCCTGTATTATTTGCAATAGGAAAATTATTATTAGGTCAATTATCTGATCATTCTCTCAATTCTTACTTAAAGCAAATCGACAATGTCTATAGAAATAAAGACGGGGTCAGTTGAAGCTCAGCCTATCGAAAACCCCTCGCTTAAATATTTAAAAATCCAAGGTGACTTTATCTTGGAAAATGGCAAGAAACTATCAGAAGTGGTAATTGCCTACCACACATTTGGGCAACTAAATGCCAAACGCGATAATGTAGTATGGGTTTGTCATGCACTCACGGCAAATGCTAACCCCATTCAGTGGTGGCCAGGGTTAATCGGCCAAAAAGATGTTATTAACCCACAAAAGTATTTTATAGTCTGCGCCAATATAATTGGTTCATGTTATGGCAGTACAGGGCCTAAAAACTTTAACCCTGAAACAGGAGAAAGATACCTGAGATCGTTTCCAGCAATTACTATTAAAGATATGGTAAAGGCGCATCGGCTTCTACTAGCTCATTTAGAAATTGATCAAATTCATTTAGGTGTTGGTGGGTCAATGGGCGGGCAACAAATTGTCGAATGGGCTGTTCAGGAACCGAAACTTTTTAAGCATATCGCCCTTATTGCTAGTTCTGCAAAGAGCTCTCCATGGGGAGTTGCGATCAGATCGGCACAACGAATGGCGATAGAAGCAGACCCTTCTTTCTATTCTAGTTCACCTAAAGGAGGCTGGAAAGGCCTAGAAGCAGCAAGGGCTATGGCCATGGTTTCATATAGAACTGATAAAATCTATAACATATCACAAGTCGATCAGGCAAATTTTGAGTCGGCCAGTGATGCGGAAAGTTATCAGCGGTACCAAGGCGAAAAACTTAGAAACCGTTTCGATGCTAGAACATACTACACTTTGAGTCAGGCCATGGATTTTCATGATGTTGGTAAAGGATACAAGTCCATTTCAGAAGCGCTAGAGAGAATCGATGCAAGGGCATTAATAATAGGTATTGAGGAAGATTTACTCTTTTCTAAGGAAGAGCAAGTTGAGCTCGCCGAAAACATCAAAAAATCAGAATTACATTTTATAAAATCAGATTACGGTCATGATGGCTTCTTGGTGGAAGCTAAAACTATAACTGGCCTTCTGGCTAACTTTTTAAACAAACACAGATGAAAAAAATCAACATAGGCCTTTTCGGTTTTGGTTGTGTGGGTCAAGGACTCTACGAAACTTTAAACAACTCAAAAAATTTCGCGGGAGAGATTAAGAAAATCTGTATTAAGAATGCCAACAAATCTAGAAGCCTTCAGGAAGGTCTGTTTACTACCCAAAAGGAAGAAATACTAACTGACCCGAGTGTAGATGTGATTGTAGAGCTGATTGACGATGCTGAAGCAGCACTAGAAATAGTGACTTCTGCACTGAAAAATGGCAAATCGGTAGTAACAGCTAATAAGAAAATGGTTGCTGAAAACTTAGAATACTTAGTTCAACTTCAACAACAAACAGGCAAGGCCATTCTTTATGAAGGTGCCGTATGTGGGAGTATTCCCATAATAAGAACATTGGAAGAGTATTTTGGCCATGAACCACTTCAAGAGGTGAAGGGTATTTTCAATGGTTCGACCAACTACATACTGACAAAGGTCTTCGAAGAAAACCTGGATTATAATGATGCGTTGCGCCAAGCCCAAGATTTAGGTTTTGCAGAGTCTGACCCTACGCTTGATGTTAAAGGATTCGATGCTAAATACAAACTAAGCATTTTGTTAACCCATGCCTTCGGTATTTATGTAAAACCCGATGCCATAGTAAACCTTGGTATTGACCACCTTAAAAATACCGACTTAGAATATGCTCGAGAAAAAGGCTTTAAAGTGAAATTGGTGGCGCAAGCCCGACGTATAGAAAACAAAATTTATGCTTTTGTGGCACCACAATTTGTTCTCAACGAAGACAGCCTTTCCACAGTCGAAAATGAATTTAATGCGGTAACCCTAAAAGGTGATTTTTGCGACGAGCAATTATTTATTGGAAAGGGCGCGGGAAGTTTACCTACTGGAGCAGCTGTTTTATCAGACATTTCAGCCCTTAGTTATAACTATCAGTACGAATACAAGAAGTTCTACAACTTGGGTCAATTACCGTTTAGTAACCAATCCTTGCTAAAAGTATATGTAAGCTTTAGCAGCCCTAAAGACATTGAGCTAAGAGATTTTGACTCAATTCATGACAAATATTTCAGTTTTGATCATAGTTACGTTGTTGGCAATATTTGTATTTCAAGGCTATTAGAAGAAAAATGGCTAAACAATCCAAATAACAATGTTGTTCTCTGCGAGAATAGTCATCAAAGACAATTGGGGAACCTTTGTGTAAAGTCCTTAAGTGCTGAAATTGAAGACTTAAAAAAAGGTCAAGTGCTACTGGAAAAAATCACGGTTTAGTCTCGTTTTAGGCTACTCATCTTTTTTCCATTTCGCTTACAGATTTAACCTTTTAGTGAATATATTTGTAGCCCTGACGGAAAGGGTCAGTTTAGATTCAAATTGTTGATTTAAAATCGATTAATAGATGTCATCTATCATTATTACTTCAATAGTAGCGTTCTCAGTAGTCATCCTATTGTTGGTACTAATTTTACTGTATGCTCAGTCCAAATTAGTCCAATCCGGCGATGTTAAAATCGTTGTAAATGGAGACGAAGCTAATCCCATTGTAGCAGCAGCAGGCTCTACGCTCTTGAATACACTTTCAGGACAAAAAATATTCTTACCATCAGCATGTGGCGGTGGTGGTACTTGCGCTATGTGTAAGTGTACAATCAATGAAGGTGGCGGAGACGTTTTGCCAACAGAGGTAGGACACTTGAGCAGATCTGAGCAAAAAGAAGGTGTTAGACTTTCTTGTCAGGTAAAAGTGAAGCAAGACATGCGTATTCACATTCCGGAAGAAATTTTCGGTATTAAAAAGTGGGAATGCGAAGTGGTGTCCAACTACAATGTGGCTTCATTCATTAAAGAATTTGTGGTAAAACTTCCTGAAGGAGAAACACTAGACTTTGAAGCTGGTGGATATATTCAGGTAGATGTTCCTCCTGTTGTTTGTGAGTTCAAAGACATGGACATCAGACCGCTACCAGACGATCCAGCTGGTGATGATAAATTCAAAGAAGACTGGGATAAATTCGGCCTTTGGGATTTAAAAATGGTGAATAAGGAAGAAATCTTCCGTGCATACTCTATGGCCAATCACCCTGCAGAAGGGAATATTGTAATGCTGAACATTCGTATTGCAACGCCACCTTGGGACAGGGCTAATAACAAATGGATGGATGTAAACCCAGGTATTTGTTCTTCTTATGTGTTTACAAGAAAACCAGGCGATAAGGTAACTATTTCAGGTCCTTACGGTGAATTCTTCATTAAACCAACCGAAGCGGAAATGCTATACATTGGTGGTGGTGCAGGAATGGCACCTATGAGATCTCACCTTTTCCACTTATTCCACACCTTGAAAACGGGTAGAAAAGTGACTTACTGGTATGGTGGACGTTCAAAAAGAGAGCTTTTCTATCTTGACGATTTCAGGAAAATAGAAAAAGAGTTTCCGAACTTTAAATTCCACTTAGTTCTTTCTGAACCTGTTCCTGAAGATAACTGGGTTGAGAAAAAAGACATTGATGATTCTAAAGGAGATGGTTTCTTGGGTTTCGTTCACCAAGCGGTTATCGATCAGTACTTAAGTAAGCATGATGCTCCTGAAGAAATCGAATTCTATTTCTGTGGTCCTCCAATGATGAACGCTGCAGTATTGAAAATGTGCGACGACTGGGGTATTCCAGATGAGAATGTTGCATTTGATGATTTCGGAGGATAATCTTCTCCCAAAAATTTTATAAGCCCCTCCAGTTTTGGTGGGGCTTTTTTATGGGAACTACTCGAAAGTTTCTGCTTTCGCTTACAACAAGATGGATGTAATATTGCCCTTTTCTAGCCTTCAGAAATGTTCTATCTTTATTTAAAGATTTTATTTCTCCCCAGATGAACCTCAAACTATTCTTCACCCCGCCCTCTTTCGAATTTGATGGCCCCAATAATGCTATAGGTCATAGCTTTAAACAGCTTCAAAGTGACGATTTCAATATTTCGCAAATGAACTTAGCGCTGGTTGGAATAAATACTCGTGGTGACGCGGATTTAATACGAGGTAAGTTATTCAACCTAAAGAGAAGTCAGGCCAATTACCGCATGGCAGACCTTGGTAATATTCAACCCGGCGATTCTGCTCAAGATACACAAGCCAGAATTAGAGAGGTTTGCGAGTTTCTCATTTCTCAACGTGTAATTCCAATATTAATTGGTGGAAACCAAGATTTAGCGCTTGGCCAATACAAAGGCTACGAACAGTCGAAAAAGCTAATTTCTGTCATAAACGTGGACGCATTTTTAGACATGGAATCAGAGGGTGAGCCATCAAATCAGTTTTTAAATGACTTACTTACTCACCAACCCAATTACTTATTCAGCTATAGCCATTTAGCGCATCAATCATACCTGATTGATGCTAATCAGATGAAAGCACTAGATAAGCTTTACTTTGAATCTTTGAGGCTTGGTGAACTCAGATATGACATTAAGCAAGCTGAACCACTGATTAGGATGGCCGACATGCTGACTTTTGACATTTCTGCAATTAGGTCTTCAGATGCCCCTGGAAACCCATCGGCTCAACCATTTGGCCTTTCTGGAGAAGAGGCCTGTCAGCTGACCTGGTACGCAGGAATTAATGAAAAAATGACTTCCGTCGGCTTTCATGGGTATCATCCTTCGCTAGATGATGATGTTTTAAAAACGGCCTCGGTAATGGCTACAATGGTTTGGTATTTCATCGATGGATATTACAACCGAAAAGATACTGGTCAGTTTAATTCCGAGAATTACACGAAGTACACGGTAAGTTTTGAAGGTACTGACGATACAATGACTTTCTACAAAAGCCGACTATCTGAAAAATGGTGGATGCTCGTTAATTATGGAGAAAATTTCTTAGACCGCGCCTATATACCCTGTGGCTATAAAGACTATGTAGGCGCTACACATGGCGACTTCCCAGAAAGGTGGATTAAGGCGCAGGGAAAGTTGATTTAAAGGCATAAGAAAAGCCCTTCGTTCCATCCAAACCAAGGGCTTCTACTGGGTCATTAAAATAAAAACTGATCTTAATTTCTTACTAATCTAAACTATTGCGATTGCATTAATGATACGCATGAAGATAGCTTTACCCTACTGGGCATGATTAATAATCTTTTGCTGTTCAGTATTTATTAAGTAAACGCTTAAGGCCTGAAAGGAAACACCGAGAAGCTAATGGCACCGTAACTATTCTTATAATACCGCGCTAGGCAGTATTCCTCAAACTTTTGATCGAAATTGACTTTACCGCGAACACCTTTCTTGGGATAAGGTTTGTCTTCATGAAAAAAGTAAACTTTGGTAGTTCCTTGCTTGCTATAGGGCATCAATTTGCCGTACAATTCCATCTCACTGAAAAGACTATCACTCGTGGTTACAATATACACGCGGTCTACTGGTCCTGTGTTATTTTCGTTTCTGCTTAAATGAACCTCCTCAAAAGTAGAATTAAAATCATCTAGTCCTGGTTGAGAAAACGCATTCCACAATATGGCCAAGGTAATAACAATGGCTACCCCCATAAACATTGGTTTGTATTTCCTCATATCAAACCTCTTGCTTTTAGCTCTAAGTACTTATTGATAGTATTTACACTGAGTTCTTTTGGCGGCGTAAGTATTGAATGGATGCCATGGGTTTTTAGCTCTTTTACAATCAGTTTCTTCTCAAATGCCAATTGCTCAGCAATACCCTTTGTATAAACCTCCTCAATATCATGGGCTGGTGAATCAATTAGTTTTTCTACCTCGGTATTCTGAAAAAAGATACAAACCAATAAATGTTGCTGTCTTATTTTCCTTAGAAAGGGAAGCTGTCTTTTCAGTGCCGAAACTGATTCAAAATTGGTATACAAGAGCACAAGCGATCGCTGAGTAACTTTTCGTTTAAGCGTAATGTAAAGCTTCGAAAAATCTGTCTCTTTATAACCTGTCTTTTGCTTATAGAGGTGCTCTAAAATCAAGTTCAGTTGCATATTTCTAGAAGAAGCAGGCAATACTGAATTTACTTTATGTTGGAATGTTATGATACCGGCCTTATCGCCTTTTTTTAAGGCAATATTAGAAATCACTAAGCTCGAATTTATTGCGTAATCAAGCAGACTCAATCCCTCAAAAGGCATTTTCATAACACGGCCTTTATCAATAACTGAATAAACCTGTTGGGACCTTTCGTCTTGATACTGATTAACCATCAGCTCGTTTTTCCTCGCAGTAGCCTTCCAATTTACTTTTCTGTAATCATCACCAGCAACATAGTTTTTGATTTGCTCAAACTCCATATTGTTCCCTATTCTTCGAATCTTTTTCACCCCAAATGATTGGAGTTGATTAGAAATAGCAAGCAATTCATACTTTCTCATTTGAATGAAAGAAGGGTATACGGCAACGTCCTTTTCTTCTCCCAGCCGATACCTTCTGCGCACAATACTTAGAAAAGTAGAAGCATAAACATTCACCACACCGAAGGAATATTCACCCCTTTTAGTAGGTCTAATGTTATAGCGAACTTCTTTTACTTCACCTGAAATAAGTGAGAGTTCAAATACCTGATTTCGAATCTGTAATTGCTCAGGTAGCTCGTCAATTATCTGCAAATTCAGACTAATTGGATATTGATTTTCAATGATTAAACGAATGGGGTTATCATCTCCATTTGAAAATTTTTCAGTAGATAATCGCTCTAACTGAATACCTTCTTTTATCCGATAGAGCAACAATAAATCTATCAGAATAAAGGCAAGAGAAAGAAAAAAGAGCCCTTCTGCAATCGCACTTATAGCGGGTAAAGCAAAGCCTACTATAAATAGGAATATGACTGTGCCAGCAGCAAAGAAAAACCTATTGGTGATATAAAAGGAGCGGTAAAATCGCATTAACGTGGCACCTCAGTTTTTGATACCAATTGCTGTATAACTTCTTCTGCAGCAATGCCCTCCATTTCTTTTTCAGGAGTCAGAATTATTCTATGCTTCAGCACATGAGTGGCTAAAAACTGAATGTCTTCTGGCGTAACAAAATCTCTTCCTTGAATGGCTGCAAATGCCCTAGAACCATTGAGTAGCGCAAGAGATGCTCTTGGCGAAGCACCTAAGTAAATCGACTGATCTTGTCGGGTGTTACCTACGATTTCCGCGATATACCCTAAAAGCTTTTCGTCTACAATAATTTCTTTGAGTGTTTCTTTATAAGCCGCTATGTCTTTTGCCTTTATTACTGGAGAAACATCATCCAATTGATCTCCTTTTCGGTTAGCCGCGCGGAGTAATATTTCCTTTTCATCTGCCACGCTTGGATAGCCAATTTCAATTTTGAAAAGAAACCGATCTAATTGTGCTTCAGGCAAGCGATAGGTTCCTTCTTGTTCTACAGGGTTCTGTGTGGCCAGCACCAAATACGGGCTTTCCATTTTGTAAGTTTTGCCATCTACCGTTATTTGCCTTTCTTCCATAACCTCAAACAAAGCCGCTTGTGTTTTTGCAGGAGCTCTGTTGATCTCATCTATTAAAACTAAGTTTGAAAAGATTGGGCCTTTCTTAAAGTCAAATTCAGTGGTTTTCATATTGAAAACGCTTGTTCCTAAAACATCTGAAGGCATTAAATCTGGAGTGAATTGCACCCTTGAAAAATCTACAGCCATACTCTTAGCAACGAGTTTGGCAGCCAAAGTCTTAGCCACACCAGGAACACCTTCAAGTAAAATATGGCCATCAGCCAAAACAGCTGTTATCATGAGGTCGACCATTTGCTTTTGGCCTACGATAACCTTGCCGATCTGTTCTCTGATTTGTGCAACGCCTTCTTTCAGTTTAGACAAGTCTACCCTGTTTTCAAATGATTCCTGATTTTCCATATTTATTCTATTCCGTAAAATGCATTTAATTGTTTCTCTAGACTCATCAATTGTTCTAGGCTAATTTCGCCTCCTGTTTCTACCTGATCGACTGATAACAAAAGTAATTCAATATCTTCCTGAGCTTTTCCCGTTTTTTTAGAAAGCTCCAGCATGAAATTTTCATTCGAACTGGATGGCTTTAGGTTATATTTTCGCCGAATGACGTCCTTCCAATAAGCCACACGTTTTACCGCCAATTTTCTATGATCTTTTTGTCGATAGTAAAGTCTGCCAAGTGTTTCAACAAACTCTACTGATAAGTTTTTCATAGGGTCGATAAGAGGAATGATTCTTTGTCTTCGTTTTGATTCGAAAAAGATGAAAATCAACAGCGTGAAAAGCAATATAAACATGGCCCAACGGAGCGAGCGGTTGCTCAACACCACTCTTAGCGGGGTCTGCGATTCTAACCTGCCCAGCCGATAGTATTCCACATGTAGTACCGGCTCATCTTTGGGGAAAAAACTCAACAGCGTAGACGCAAAATCAGTGGTTTCTTCATTTAGAACAAAATAGTTAGTAAGCGCTAAAGGCATAGAGGAGAGAATAAGTCTACCCTTTAGGCCATTATACTCCATTAAAACTGGCTCATTGCTTTCGTTAGTTGCTATAACATTAAAATTTTCTTTTCTATATCGAGGAAAGGAGGAAGTGGTAGCCATTCCTGAAAAGGAATGCGTACTTATTTTATCTCCTATGCTTACTGATATTATCTCTCTATCCTCACCGGCTAAACTTTCTTGAATCGCTTCAAAATCGGTAGTCATTAAAGGGTCTTTTAAAACTGCAATAAACTTCAATGTATCTGAAAGCGCTCCGCTGAACTCTTTACCCGATAAAATCACCGTTCTGCCCTCATCTACATAAGCTAAAAGCTGACTGACATCATTTTTATCTAATGCCATTGCCTCTCCAATGAGTAGGAGATTTCTATCTTCATCTTCATTGCCTAGTTCGTAAATTGTTTTAAAGGCCGATTCAACATCAGATTCCTCTAGCATGTCTGCCATTAAATCATGCGTTACCAGGGTGCCAAAAGGAATACTATGCTTGTTATGGTAAGTAGGTGTCCAATCCAAAGAACTACCTTTCAGCATTTCTACAGCAACGTAAACGGCAACTAGCACAACAAGCGCAACTACGTATTTCTTTTCTTTCATTTGCCACTACTTTTAGTACCAACAATGTTTGAAAAATGCTCTTGTGCTTGAGCAGCTATATTATCATTTGCTTCAAAATGACCATACCACGTATAGTCAAAAATGAAACTGAGTTTTTCAAAGTCCGCCTCAGCTGGGTTGCCAGAAAGCTCGTACAAATAATCGCGATTTGTCTTACCTTTTTTCACTTTAAGTAAGCCAGAATCGGCCATTAGCTTCAGTGCATTTAAATACGTGAGCCTTATGGCAAACCGCCATTGTTTTTGTTCGATGGCAGATGCAATTTCTTCTTCAAAATTGATTAGCCCGAGCTGCTCTTCGCTTACTTCATAATCTAGGTTTTTAACCTTATTAGGCTTAAAAACAGTGGTGATCTCTACTCCGAATATTTTGATGATAAAAAAGATAAAACCAACAACTAACGCCAATTTCCAGAGAATTTCTATAATGGTACCCGTTGTACCAGAAGTAAGCATTCTCATAAACCATGCTTGCGCTCTTTCTATGAATAGTTCGAAAGCATTCGGAGGCTCTGGCTTTGCCACCTGATACTGAAATTTAGCGTCAGATCTATAGGTAGCTAATTTCTCGCTATCGAACTGTCGAATTTCAACTGTAGAATCAGCCGATTGGACTTCTTGACCAAGGACCGGAATACTTAGAAATAATAAGAGAAATAGGGAATTAATAATCTTCATTCTCATCATCCTCGCTGCCGCCCTTATCCATTTGCTCGATTTTGGAAACTAAGCCTCTAGATTCTTTTCTTTCTACCAGATTAAAATACTGGAATGCAACAGTAATATAGACTAAAGTATAGAGCAAGATTTGACCGAACGTTTCAAACAATGAAAAGAGAATATTCATGGCTTGGCTCGTTCCTGACATTAATTCCAAACCATTAATATCACCATCTTCTTGGAAGCTAGTAAAAGCATCAAGACCCATTATAATCAGTCTAGGAATACCGAAGAACAGGTTGATAATGTAGCCTATTATTACCATGACTAAGATTAGGCCAAAAGTACTCCACCACTTACCAGAAATCAGTTTAAAGGATCGGCTAAAAGCGTCAATCGGGTTACTCGACTCTATTACGATAATCGCTGCGCCTAAACTAAGAGTTATCGCCACGTAAATACCAGGTAATATAAAGAACATTGACGCTATAATCACGACGATATAGGTCAGTATGTTGAAGCCTAAAATATTGAAGAATCTACTCGCAAAACCTTTAGTTACCGAAGCCACAGTGATGTCCTTAGGTGCACTCTCCTGATAAGCCACCATATAACCATACGTAACCGCTGGAATAACGGTAGTGGTTACCATTGTCGATAGAAGTGATAAACCATAGACTTCAAGCATGCTGATGATATCGTTAGCGGTAAAGCCACTTTGGAAATCAAAGTTTAAATCTCCTACCATGGTTCCTAAAAGAATAGCAATCAATAGTAGGATTGGACCAGCAATCATCAGCTGAATCTTAAAAAATGGTAGCGCATTCTCGCGAATAAAGACGAACGTCGCGTTCAACTTTTCACCAAATTGTCGCTTTTTATAAAATTCTATCTGTTGATTATAGGACATCTTTATAAAGTTTTCGTGGGTATAATATAATGTAATAAATCATGAACGCCAGCGACCCAAAAATGATTAATCCTTTGATCCAATCTGACATATCGAAAAGCCTCGTGACAAACGATTCTAAGAAACCTGCCAAAATAAACATTGGCACCAAACCAAGAACCACTTTGGCCCCAGTTAATGCTCCCTTTTTAAGGGATTCCATGCGTGTATAAGTACCAGGAAACAGTATTGAATTACCCATTATGAGGCCTGCACCGCCAGCGATGATGATAGATATTATTTCAACAGTACCGTGTATCCAGATGGTGAGTAGCGAGGTGACTAAAAGACCTTTTGAGTAAAAGAAATACTGGAAAGACCCTAGCATAACTCCATTCTGGAATAACATAAAAACCGTTCCAATTGAAGCCAAAAGTCCCATGGCGAAAGCAATGAAAGAGACTCGAACATTGTTAAAGGTTATGTACACAAACATATCGGCCTGGGCCATTTCTCCATAAACACCGAGCGGTACACCTCTTTCAATGTTATTCAGAGTCATGTTTACATACTGATCACCTAAAATGAGTCGAACAAATGCATCATCGTTAGCGGCAGAGAAAGCACCAATTAGGCAAGCTCCCAGAAAAAATAGAAGGCTGTACAGGAATTCCTTCCGATGAACCCAAAAAATCTTTGGCAATTCAAGTTTCCAGAATTCAACAAACCGATTCTTACGTTCTTTTTTATTCCTATAGATATACTGATGGACCTTTGTAGAAAGGTTATTCAGGTAAATCGTAATTTCAGATTGAGGAAAATGTGTTTGCGCGTAAGAAAGGTCATCCGTTAGCTGAATAAAAAGATCGGCTAATTGATCTGGGTCCTTCTTGGACTTGGCTCCAATTAGACTTTCAAACTCTTCCCATTTACTTATATTTGCCTTCACGAAGGCGGACTCCCTCATAATTAGATTCGTATTTCCTCAAAAATTAGGTAATAATAGTTCATATGCAAGCTGTTAGCATTCAAACCACACAAAACATTCAGCTTCAATACCCAATAGCTGGTATTGCAGATAGGCTATTGGCATTTGCTATTGACCTCTGTATCATGCTTGGTTTCTTCTTGCTGTTCAATTTTATCCTTAATGTAGCGGGATTAGGTGGTGGATTAGCCTTGAACATGACGCTTGTTGTAGTCGCTTATCTCTACAGGCTTTTAGCTGAAGTTTTTCTGAATGGTCAGACGGCCGGTAAAATGGCCCTTAGAATTAAAGTGGTGAAGCTAGATGGAAGCACGCCTTCTTTCGGGGCGTATTTTCTAAGGTGGCTAATGGAAGTAATCGATTTTTTGATCGTAGGACTAGGCGTTGTTTTTATCATCTTGACTAAAAATGGTCAAAGAACAGGAGACCTTTTGGCCGGAACAACAGTGGTGAAAATCAAAAAGATTACCGCGACAAACATTCAGAACAAAGTATTAATGGACAAGGTAGACGAGGAATACGAACCACAAATTGTGGAAGCCGCTTCTATCAGTGATAACGAAGTTCGGTTGATTAAGGAATCTCTTAGAGCCTTTAAAAATGATGCTAATCAAAAACCGATTACCATGGTTGAACGAAAGATCAAAGAGAAATATAATATCCAAAGTGACATGCCAACCGTTAAGTTTCTTTACACCCTCTTAAGAGACCATACTTATTATGTCACCAAGTAGGTTATTAGGCCCTCTTCTTATACTCCTAATTCAAAGCGGACCTGTTTTTAGTCAATCGGAATATCCTGATGTTTATCTCGAGGAAGATTGGTTGCCTAAGATTGATTCGCTCAGAGAGGTCTACGGTAAAAAGGTATCTTATAAGAATAAAAAAGGGATGGAGTTAGCCACGCTTTTGGCCATTTCGCACTACCCTGAACTTCAGGATAGAAAGCTAAAAATCATTATTAAGAACATGAAAGGAGCCCCCGTTGAGGCTAGTTTTGGCGTATTTAATTTTATAAAACCTAGGCGAAGCAAAGTTTACAAAATCCTGATTCAAGAAAACTCATTTATGGAGCGGCTTACTTTAAATCAACAGGTAGCAGCACTTGGTCATGAAATGGCGCACTTTATACAGTATGAACAACGTAAATATTTCGGCACATTATTCACCCTTTTGCAATACGTAATGTCCGATAAGTATCGCCTTCGCTTTGAAAAGAAAGCCGACGAATTGGCGGTGCAACATCGCCTCGGTCCACAAATGCTCGATTTCGCATTTTACAGCTCTGATGAGCAAATTCGAGCATATATGAATAAACTAGACAATGACTAAGGCTTATTCACGTAGTCAACTAGCATTGCGCAACGGCCAAGACAAAGAAGAAATATGGGTGGCATATCAAGGAAAAATCTACGATGTAACCACCTCTAAGCTTTGGAGAAATGGACAACACTATGAGCACTGGGCTGGTCAAGACCTGACTAATGAATTACCTGACGCTCCACATACCGAAACTGTCTTTAAAAAGTTTAAGGTTATCGGTGAATTGCGCGAATAACTTTTGCGCAAACCTTAGTATACTCTTCTTTTAATAAACACGAATGATACTAACTAAAAATTATATTTCGTGTAGTAGTTTCTTTTTATTATATTTTAGTTTATTATTTATAACCATATAATACAATATTATGAAACACACATACTTATTATTAATTCTAACAATGTCAATTACAATTTTTAGCTGCTCAGATGACATTCAGCCTGAAGTTGGTCTAGACAATGCCGAAAAAAGCGAGATCAGTATCGAAAACAGGCAAATGGAGGTCGCAGGGATTTCTTTTGAACAAAGTATTACCGTCAATAAAATGCACAAGAATATTGAGCTTCTTGGTATTGAAGTAAACGGTATAGCGCTCGAACAAATCGGAGAAAACAAATGGCGAGCGAAAGTGTCTGAAACCAAAATTGATGAAAACAGAGTTCAAAAAAATCTACAGCTACCTAAGGAAGCCACGGTATTTGGACAAGTTATGGAACTACCTTCTTTTGCCGGCCCAGAATGTAATATTGAGGTTGAAAGCTATGGAAGATGGGACTTCGACGATGAGCATGATATCTGCTACACATATTTTGGCACCACTTGTTTTGAAACGGTTATGGAGGACGGTATAATGACGACTTATGTGACCTATTCTAGGCAATTAGTGACTTCTCTTTGCGATCATAACCAGCCATAAAAGAATAACTAACTCAATTAGGAGGCCGCCAACTAAGCGACCTCCTAATTTTTTTGCTAGCCAGCTACCTCTTCAACGGCCTTCTATACGCCAAAAGCATTTTATAGCATAAGTTCTCAATACCTTCATTTGAATAGCCTCTTTTGGGCAACTCATATATCAGCTTAGGCTAAATAGAAAATTATCGATGATTCGATGAACTTTTTCAAATTTATCTTAGTTTTGCAAAAGTCATTCACATCTATTTATTCGAATTTGGAATGCTTTTTTTAGTAATTGGAATACATTTATTACCAGTTATCGAAGAATTCATTCCATTCATCGAAAGAATTTGATGGTCTGGTCAGAGATGACCAGATTTGATGAAATCGAACTGACATGAAGAAATTAAAATTCATCGCTGCGGTGGTAGCGCTGGCCCTTATGAATGGGTGCGCATCGTCAAAAGTTGAGCCATTATACTTTAAAGATGGTGTTGCCAACCTTGCTGGTATGTGGGTATTGGCAGGCGAAAGTCCTTCGGAACTCGACGTTGTTTTAGACCTTGCATTAAACGGAGATTCTGTAAACGTTAAGGCCTGGGGTAAAAGTGTTGAATCACATAATATAGTTCGCTACAAAGATCAAATCCTGATCTCTTACACCACACAAAGTGGAGAAAAATTCAGTTTATTAGGCCAGTTAGAGAATAACGACCAAATGAGAATTTCAAGAACAACTGAAAATTTAAAAGGCTTCATGCCGATAGGTCAGTTGGGCGAAAAGGTTTATCGTCTTACAAGGATGAAAGAAGGCCGAAAGTTGGTGGTAAAAAACGAACCAAAACAACAATAAACCACACCTCATTTTTTAAGTACATATCATTTCTGAATTACCCTTTTGCTCAATACGGGTAATCATTTACACTAAAATCGCTGTTTTTTCATAAACTAATTCTGTTAGGAGCAGGAGAAGTATATCTTGCAACTAAGAGATATGGATTCGCTGTAATAAGTCGTTTTTATGTCATCTAAGTAAACAAAAGGCGATTCTACAGAGGAATGAAAATACTTATTGCTGATAGCGGTTTTACCAAAACAGACTGGCGAGTAATTGACGAGAACGGTGATATTGCTCAGGCAAAGACTGAAGGGATTAACCCATACTACCAAAGTGAAGAAGAAATTCTAAGAGAGATACAGAATTTACACAATCAAGTTCCTGAAAAAATAGACAGCATATACTACTATGGTACAGGCTGTTCTTCTGCTCATAATCGCGATAAAATTTCCAATCTCTTAAAACGCTATTATCCTCATGCCAAAATAGACGTTAATCATGACCTCTTAGCCGCTGCTCGTTCGCTCTGCGGCGATCAGCCAGGCATTGCATGTATAATCGGTACAGGTACCAATTCTTGTAACTATGATGGCCACACTATTGTAGAGAATATACCTTCCCTTGGTTGGGCAGTGGCAGATGAAGGTGGCGGAACGTACTTGGGCAAGACGATGCTCACCGATTACTATCGGGAAGACATGCCACAACATTTACGAGAAATCTTCAAAGCCGAATTTGAGCTAACCAAAGATGGGTTTCTGAATAAAATGTATCAAGAACCTATGCCAGGTCGATTTTTGGCGAGTTTTGCAAAATTTATAGGCAAGCACATCAGCGATCCGTATATGTATCAACTAGTCGCTAATGGTTTCCATATATTTCTCTCTAAAAATGTATTGAAGTACAAGAACTGCCAAACGGTGCCCATACATTTTACCGGATCAGTTGCCTATTTCTTTGGTGACATTCTTAGAACAGTGGCTCAAGAAAAAGGGCTGCATATAAAACACATAACACAACAGCCCATTGCAGGGTTAACATTGTTTCACCAATAACAGGGTGCCATAAAGCTCAAAACAACGAACATGAATATTACAGAATCAGAGTCTAACCATCAGGATTTAGACAAAATGTCGGTGAACGAATTACTCACTAACATTAACCAAGAAGATCAAACGGTTGCCCAATCAGTAAGCAAAGTTATACCTCAAATTGAAGGCCTTGTAAAGGAGATAATCCCAAGGATGCAAATTGGTGGACGAATCTTTTATATCGGTGCGGGCACTAGTGGTCGACTAGGTGTTGTAGATGCTTCTGAATGCCCCCCTACATATGGTGTAGAACAAGGGATGGTAGTGGGCATTATTGCTGGTGGAGATTCGGCAATTAGAAATAGCGTAGAATTCGCTGAAGATAGTACTGAGCAGGCTTGGGAAGATCTTCAAGAATACCTGATTAATCACAAGGACATTGTCATTGGTATAGCAGCATCAGGAACCACTCCGTATGTGATTAATGGATTGAAAAAGGCCAAGGAACATGGTATTCTTACGGGTTGTATTACTTGCAATCCGGATAGTCCTTTGGCTTGGGAAGCGGAGTTTCCGATAGAACCAATTGTAGGGCCTGAATTTGTTACAGGCAGCACTCGAATGAAGGCCGGTACAGCGCAAAAGTTGGTGCTCAACATGATTTCTACCTCTGTAATGATCCAGCTAGGACGTGTAAAAGGTAACCGGATGGTTGATATGCAGCTATCGAACAATAAATTAGTCGATCGGGGTGCAAAAATGATCATGGAAATGCTTCAAGTGAATTATAAAATCGCATCAGGCCTATTGAAAGAACATGGGTCGGTTCGTAAAGTCATCGATTTTATAAAGGACTCAAATGCATAATATTGAGCCTTATTATAATTGGCTTAAATACTATAATGTAGCGGAAGACCCCAATTCACCATACGATGGAAAGGAATATAACTTCGATCTATATTCAGAAAATATCTATGGCTACTATATAGATCCGCACTGGGACTTTATGGGCTCAGAAACGCTCTATATCAAAATTCTATATACTGATTACGATCGTGGGTTTATCATAATTGAGTTTATCGGTGAATGGAATGATACTTTGAACAATGACATCATGTACCTAAAGAGGAATATCATTGATCATTTCAATGGATATGGTATCAACAAGTATTTACTGATAGGCGAGAATATTTTGAATTTTCATGGCTCGGACGACAGCTATTATGAAGAGTGGTTTGAGGATGTTGAAGAAGGCTGGATTACCGGCATGAATTTTCCTGAATTCATTCAAGGCGAAATGAAAGTCTTCAATATTGATAGCTACGTAAACTTTGGAGGACAATTAGATATTGTGAACTGGAGAACTTTGAAGCCACTGTTACTTTTCGAGCAAGTTAATGCCGTTATAAGCCGAAGGTTGGGAGTCTAGTACAGGCTAATTCAGCGGCTCTACTTCTACAAGCATTGGAATTAGGTAATTTCTTTTATTGCCCAGATCCAGGCACAGGGCTCTCGTTCTTTTAGTCTCAATCTTTCTGAATGACCTTTTTCTAAATACGAATTCATCTCCCACTGCAAGGCTTGCAAGTGTTGGTCCTTGGTCCTTATTTTCATCATATCCCGACACTATTTGAAGCAGTTTTGGGTCTGCCGCGGTACTTGCCTTTGGGTTCTTCATATGTCTTGCCAAGGCTCTTAAAATATCGTCAGGAAAGACTTCAGGTCTTAATAAAGGAAGCATCAATTGCTGAAACCTCTGCTTCCATTCTTGCCCATGAGGCTTTTGCAGAGCATTGAGTCTGTGGACTTTTCTATGCGCCACTTCATGTACATAAGTAATTAAAAACTGATACGGGTTTAGGTCCCTATTAACCGTAACCGTATGATTTGATGTTTTCGGGTCGAACCTATAATCACCTAATTTTGAAGTTCGTGCTCTGGACAGTTTGAATTGAAAAGGATCGTCCACCCAAAGCTGTACACAATAAGACAAGGCCTCTTGAGGCACTTTTTCCTTTAATGCTTCTTCTACGGCAATCACTATTTCTTTCTAAATACTAATTTGATCGGTACACCTTCAAATTCGAAACTCTCCCTAATCTTATTCTCAAGATAACGCTCATATGGCGCCTTAATGTACTGTGGTAGATTACAGAAAAAAGCAATGGTTGGTGAATGTGTTGGTAACTGTGTAATGTACTTGATCTTAATGTGCTTTCCTTTTAAAGCTGGCGGTGGAAAACGATCAATTTGTGGCAAAATGGCATCATTAAGTGCCGAAGTCGAAATCTTTCTAATTCTATTTTCATAGACTTTAACCGCTAATTCTATCGACTGAAAAATCCTTTGTTTATGCGTTACTGAAGTAAAAATCTGCGGAATCCAGTTCATATGACCGAGCTTTTCTTCCAGCTGAGCCTTGGCCTTGTTCATGGTGTTTGAATCTTTCTCTATCAAATCCCATTTATTCATCATTAGCATTAGGCCTTTTTTGTATTTCAGCGCCAAACTAATCAAGTTCATATCTTGGGCTTCAAGTCCTCGAATCGCATCTACCATAATAATACATACATCAGAATCTTGAAGTGCTTGTAGCGCCCTCATAACAGAGTAAAACTCTATGTCTTCATGAACTTTAGACTTCTTCCGAACACCAGCCGTGTCTGTCAAAATAAAGTCTTGACCGTAAAGTTTGTATCGCGAATTGATAGAATCTCTTGTCGTTCCCGCTACGTCGGTTACAATGGTTCTTTCTTTACCCAACAAGGCATTCATGAAGGAAGATTTTCCGGCATTAGGTCTTCCTAAAATCGCAATTCTCGGTATACCATCATCAGGATTTTCAGCGCCGTCATCTTCAAAATGTTTAACCACCTCGTCCAACAGTTCGCCAGTACCAGATCCGCTAGAAGACGAAATTGGGAATACTTCTCCTAAACCAAGTCCATAAAACTCACTCGATTGGTACGACCACTCTGCAGTATCTGCCTTATTTGCAGCAATTACCACAGGTTTTTTCAACCCTCTTACAATTTTGGCGAAGTCATTATCCATACCCGTCATTCCATCATGGCAGTCCGCCATAAATACAACAACGGAAGCCTCATTCATAGCTTCTTCCACCTGCTCTCGAATTGCACCTTCGAAAACATCTTCAGAACCGGTAACATACCCGCCGGTATCAATAACAGTAAAGTGCTTGCCAATCCATTCCGCATAGCCATAATGCCGATCTCGGGTAACACCACTTTCATTATCCATAATGGCCTGTCTTTTTTCCACCAAACGGTTAAAAAAAGTCGATTTACCTACATTAGGTCTACCTACAATCGCTACAATATTTGCCATATAATTGAAATTCTAATTCGAGTATCCGAAGCCCTTGAGTTTTAACTCCTTCTTTCTCCAGTCCTGTTCTACTTTTACAAAGGTCTCCAAATGCACTTGCTTTCCGAAAAATGTCTCTAAATCTTTTCGTGCTTCGATACCAACTTTTTTGATCGCTTCACCTTTGTGACCGATAATTATGCCTTTCT
Organism: Roseivirga sp.; assembly: GCF_049099775.1. Taxonomy (GTDB): domain Bacteria; phylum Bacteroidota; class Bacteroidia; order Cytophagales; family Cyclobacteriaceae; genus Roseivirga. The sequence continues at coordinate 342,996 of NZ_JAGDZM010000009.1, forward strand.
GACTTTTACGTTCAACGTATATTTCAGCTCTAATCCTTATAATCTTTTCGTCCTCCTTAAATTCACCCGTCACTACCTGACAACTGTAAGGCACTTCTTTCTTATAGTTTAAGAAAATCTTCTCTCTGATAATCTCATCAACGAAAAACCGTTCTGGCTTATCAGTCAACGTATCTTTCGGGAAATACTCTGGATGTTCAGGTAAAAGGTCTACTATTTTCTCAAAGAGTAACTCAATGTTCTGCTTTTCTAATGCTGAGACCATGATCACCGCATCGAAATCAAACATCTCTTGCCAATAGGCCGCTTTATCCTCTGCTTGACTCCCTTTAGAAAGGTCAATCTTATTCATGACTAGAATAACAGGGACTTTCTTTTCTTTTAGAAAATTGATCTGCTTTTCCTCTTCGAATTTCTCGTAAAGGTCTGCCACAAAAAGAATTACATCAGCATCTTCAAACGAGCTATTCACAAAGCTCATCATAGAATCATGCAGCTTATATTCCGGCTTTAAAATTCCAGGTGTATCAGAATAAATAATCTGAAAATTCTCCCCACTTAGCACTCCCATTATTCTATGGCGAGTTGTTTGTGCCTTTGAAGTGATAATTGATAAACGCTCACCCACTAGGGCATTCATTAAAGTGGATTTTCCCACATTGGGTTTACCTATAATACTCACAAAACCAGCCTTATGTGGTTGACTGCTCATTTTTCTAAAAATTAAGTCGCAAAGGTACTTGTTTACAATTGATTTGTCCCTACATTTGTATCCCACTTCAGGAAAACAACTGAAGTTGATACATCGCGGGATGGAGCAGTTGGTAGCTCGTTGGGCTCATAACCCAAAGGTCACAGGTTCGAGTCCTGTTCCCGCTACTACAATTAAATAAAAACCCTTGTAAGTCATTAACTTATAGGGGTTTTTCATTTTACCCCTCCTTAATAACCTCCACTTTCGTTAGACAAAAATCTATATTTTTTGGACTCTTGGTTTTACCTTAACTCAATTGACAAGATATGACTAATTATAAAGGTAAAAGACACTATCGCCCTTTTGAATTTGGAAGAATCGGAAATCTCGTTTGTACTATACGAGAATGAGAACGAAATAATCAAAAATAGAGTAAGCTTCAAGTAGAACTTATTAAGTTTTTTGCTTGATATCACAAGGGTATTTACAATGTCCAAAGCCTCATAAGTAATTTACATTAGTTAGTGCTCCCAACTTCTTGATGACCGAGAACAAAGCATATTAATTAAAACCATAAAGCAATGTCTTACATGACAGTTCGTAAAACATAAGGTTCAGCTATCACCTCAATCAACAAAAATGTAATAGTACTATCTTAAAATAAACCTCACTGATACTGATAAGAATGTTTGGCCGATCAATACTCCTGTTAGCTTTCACTCAATTATCCACCTGTAAATTACTTAGGCCAACTTAATAGGATCTATATGACTATATACTGAAAACAATATTCTAGCATTACCTCTTACTCGCCCTTTGCCAAATAGTACGATTTACATGATCGAGTCCGAAACTATTGTCCGGATTTCCGAAAGCCGGTAGGCCTCATCCGTAATATTCTGTACCCAGAAATGAAGGGTAAACTTGTTATTACTGATGCCTAGCCGGGCATTAACCAATGTGTAGGCTGGCTGGCGAATACTGTTCTGGATATCTGTATAGAATTCACCGATGCTTCTCAGTTCTCCCTTGAGTATTGCTTCCCATCTTTTGAAAAGATGGGAAATGGATTGGAAAATTGACCTCAATTCTAAACAAGTCTGAGTCTTTTTTAAGCAAAGCTTTTTGTCGTTGTTGAAGGTATTCCATTTACTGACATATGCTTGTTTGGTATCAAGTGTTTCAAACAACTAAATATTTGACTTAAAATCTTGTTCTCTTCTTATCGTATGGATTCAAGTACCATCTTTGGTAAACTGAAAATCATATAATTGTGTGCCCAATTTCTTTATTGACGATAAGGTGTTAAGATTGCCGGTACAACATAGCTACATCAAATAGACCAATTCTATTGAGTCATCACTCGGTGAGCTTCATGCCTTATAATTCTGTAAAGATCTTACCTCTAAAATAATATTCTATCCACATCTCCTTTTTTTCATGAGCCAAGAGGTTTTTCGTTACTTTCGATAGACTTGTTTGTATTTAGTACCAAAATAGTTTTACCCTAAGTATCTTCTTCATATTATTACTCGATTATTGGGCTTATGGATAATTCAAAAGGTAGATTCCGTATGCGTACAATTTGTTCTAGACGTTATGTATAATTCGTCAATAAGCCTTTTATAAGCAGGTAGACAAAAACAACAGTAAGCGATTTATTTTTGACTGAGCCCCGCACCATTATTCCTCAGAATATTTCTGTAATTATTCCTGTCAAAGATAACCAAGCTGGTATTCATCGATTCTTGGTCTCATTTTTTCTTACTCAAATACCTGACAACTACCCCAAAGAGCTGATCATTGTTGACAATAACTCTGCGGTGCCAGTTGTAATACCTGAAGGTTTTTTGAATCGCGGCCTAAGTATTGAAAACTATGAATGTAAGAAGATCGGTCCTGCTGCTGCCAGAAACATAGGAGCCAAGAATGCCAGAGGTCAATGGCTGCTGTTTGTCGATAGCGATTGTATACCTACTCAAAGTATGGTTTCGGGCTACTTAAGAAGTTCATATGATGCCATAGGCTATCAGGGTTTTGTTGGTGCTTTAGGTAACGATTATGTTTCTAGATATTATGAGAGCCAGCAAATACACTTACCTCCATCCAAACCTGATGGGTCACCAAAATACTTAGTTACGGCTAATGCCTTAGTTTTGAAAGAAGTATTTGATAGCCTCGGTGGTTTTAACGAGCAGTTTACTATGGCAGGAGGAGAGGATATAGAGTTGGCAATTAGATTAGCAGAAGAGGGTCAATTATCTTATGCCAGAGAGTCAAAAATTATACATGATTTTAACGATGGCTTATCTGGTTTTGTGAAGCGATTTATAAGGTATGGCAAAGGGAACAGATTAGCACAGCAAAAATTGGAAATACCATTGTATCCATTACCTTTTAGGCCCAAGAACAGGAAAGTTCTGTTAAACTATTTTTTCGCTTTTGTACAATGGATTTGCCTCTCATTAGGCTTTCTTTTCAAGAGTATAGAATTGATGATAAAAAGAAGACAATAAAAAAATCTCAATTGATTAATGCTCAAAAAACCTTTAAAATCATTAATGCTAATTTCTTTCTATGGCCTTTTAGTATTAGGCTTGTTAGAGCTTACACTAAGGTTGTTGGGTTATGAGCCAATCAGGCCTGTAAGCAGAGTGATCCCAACAACTAATCGTGAGTTTGACTTAGGCTTGGGTTGGAAATTACTACCTGGTCATTACGAGATTGGTCCTTTCAACGATATAGGAGATTCCATGTCTATCACTATAAAAAAAGATACCGGCAGAGCTGCAAGAATGAACAACCTGAGTATAGGAGATAAAAAAATCACATTTATTGGTGGTTCATTCATGATGGGGTATGCCTTAGATAATGATGAAACAGCAGTGTGGAAATTGCAAGAGCGCTTTCCTCAATTTGACTTCCGCAACCTTGCCGTCAGCGCATATGGTGGACTCCAGTCTTTGATTGTTCTAGAAAAGGAATTAGAAAAAGGAAATAAGCCCAAATGTGTGATCTATGGCGCTTTCCAGCATCACGAATTACGTAATGTTGCTCAGGGTGACTGGTTGATGAAGCTTCGAAGAAGAATACCTTATGCCACGCTGAAAAATGATAGCATATTCGAAAGAAAAGGACTGATAAAAATGAAACACCTTCGCTACACCAACAAGTTAGCATCGGCAGTCTTGGCAGAAAGAGTACTTAATCGCATATTATCTTACAACCGTGTCAAAGATGCCAGAAAGCTGTCTCACCTAATTATCAAAGAAATGCACCGCCTTACCTCTGAGCATGGAATAGCTTTCTATGTAGCTCCGCTATGGTATGATGAACAAGCTATGGAAGACCTTACCCACTTTTTGACGGAATCCAACATCAGTTTCATCGATTGTAATGTACCCCTTACAAGAGATAACATCATCAAAGATGACGGTCATCCAGATCCGAGTGTCAACGATATTTGGGTAGAAAGAATTGCAAAGCGACTGATAACAGATGGTATTACGGGCCAGCCACAATAACGCAACATGAAAGATATTTTAGCTGCTTACGGTTTAGAATTGACCCTCATAATATGCATTTTCTGTATGATATGGCTCGTTATTAAATCAAAAAGAGATCTTCTTTATAATCTATCTGCTATTCTTATTGCCTTATTAATTTTTGAAATTAGTCTTGACAATCGGAAACAGGCCGCAATCAAAAATTGATTATATCGACCTATATTACACCACCAATCCTTAAATGGGCTATTGTGATGTGGATAGTGTTTTTATAGATTACTCAACCAAGAAAAATATGCCAAGATTGTTTAGTGCATTTGAAGACTGAATTTTATCTAAAAGACCTTGAAGCGTTTTAGAATTATACTTGTTTACATAGTCGTTGTATTCACTCTTTTAGAAGGTGGGCTTAGACTACTTGGGGTGAGGCCTCCTCTTCCTCAGAAAGCCTATTCCGCATCGAAAACTCATCTGCCTGACTCCTTAATTGGATGGAAACCTAATCCTGGCTTGCACAATATGACGCTCAATAGGTTTGGCGATAACTTTGAATTTACAATTGGAGAAGATTTTGGAAGAATCACTAAGCCATTGGGTTCAATTTCTTCTGAGCCTAGTATTCAGTTAATTGGTGGATCTTTCTTTTTTGGTGCGGGAGTCAATGATAGTGAAACTTGTGCATGGAAACTTCAGGAGCGTTTTCCCGAGAAAAATTTTTTAAACTACAGCATTGGGGCACAGGGTACTTATCAAGCATTGTTGGGTTTAGAAAGGAGGTTAAATAGTGGTCAAAAAATTGAAAGTGTTATCTACGGTTTCATCAGCAACCATAAAAGAAGAAACATAGCAAGCCACGAATGGCTGGAGATGTTTTACTACAATAAAAATATGATGACGGTTGAAGTCCCCTATGTAGCTTTAGACAAAAAAGGAAAAATTAAAAGGCAAAAACCAACTTCTTTGACTTCTTTACCATTTTCCGAGTACTCCGCAACTATGTACTTGATGCAGAAAATTTTGAATAAAACATTGGCTTATGATAGGGAACAAGACGAAGATGAGATTTTGAGCTCATTGATTAACCAAATGAAGGATTTGTGCGATAAGCAAGGTATAGATTTTTATGTGGCAGTACTGTATTACGAAAATAATCAAAAGGGAGTATTGGACGATTTTTTCGAGAAAAATGGAATACAGTACATCAACTGCAATATCCCTCTCAATGAAAAAAATACAATCAAGGACGATGGTCATCCCATTGCAGAAGTTCATGAAGTATGGGCTAATCGAATTAGTGAACGATTAATCCGTGATGGACATTGATGAAAGATTTTCTAATTCTATATGCTTTAGAGATCATTTTGCTCTGTCTCATTGTCATCCTTCTTCTCATTGGCATTAAATCAAAAAGTGGCTTTGCAAAGCACCTCCTCTTTAATCTCTCTGCCATTTTTATAGCCGTTTTCATTTTTGAATTGACCCTGACAATCAGAAACAAACCACAATCATACATTGATTACAGCAATCGATACTATACAGCTAATCCTGAACTCGGCTATGGAGTAAGTGATAGTTCCTTTTCCATCAGAGCGACTAAGCGCTGGATAAAATCAGATAAAGAAATTTATAGTGCCAATTATTCCTTTGCCAATGGCAGAAGGGTCACGCCTGGCTCAGATACTACCAGCCAGCAATACAGCATATTTCTGGGAGGGTCGTTTACCTTTGGTGAGGGACTCAATGATACAGAAACATTGCCCTATTATTACAATCAGTTGTATCCCCAAAAAAGAAACATCATAAACTATGGCTTTCATGGTTATGGAACTCATCAGGTATATACAATTGTAAAAAACCAAATTGCAAATGATACTACCCTGGAGAAAGCAGAAAATGTTGATGTCTATTACTGGTTTATAGACCCGCATATACTCAGGGCAAATGGCTATTCCTCATGGGATCAAAACAGCCCTAAATACATTATGGAAAATGGGATTCTTAAAACTTCTGGCTCGTTTAAGAGAGCAAAAGAATCTCGAGTACTTGTAGAAAAGCTTTTTGATTTTGTTTGGACAAATTCTAATATCTATCAGCGCATAAAATCAAGGCTATCTACAAGGAAAGAAGAGGTCAGCTTATTTTTAACACTGGTAAAAGAAACCGATCTTATACTCAAAGAAAAGGGTTTTAGGTTTACTGTACTGATTCACAATCAGCAAAAACAGGATCCATTATTTGGAAAACATTACACGGAAATTACAGAAAAAATAGTCTCGTATTTAAAAGAACAAGACATTCCATTCATTGTTATTGATAAGTCGGTATCAAAAGGCAAAAATATTACCGACCTTCTTTTCATTCCAGGAGACGGGCACCCAACAGGTGAATTCAATAAACGCCTGGCGGAATATCTTTGGAAAGAGAGACAGGTTGCCAGACAGTCTGGTAATAATTAAGGAGCAGATGGGGCAAGAAGGTACAGGTAAGAATTTGGAAGGACAATCCACTGAAAAGCAGACTCCAAAAGCTTATTTGAAGGGTATCAATGGATTGAGATCAATTTTTGTGATACCTGTAATCCTACTTCATCTCATTATGCATTTTGATGAGTACGGATTAGACCCTCAACTTTTTGGAGAAAGCATTGTTGAACGTAGGCTAGGTATGGCCGTTTATGGCCTTGGTGTTTTCTTTGGGATCAGTGGCTTTCTGATCACATACCTTTTACGATTAGAAATGAGAAAAAGAGGGGTCATCAGCATTAAAAGGTTTTATTGGAGAAGAGCTCTGAGAATACTGCCTCTTTACTATGCTCAAATTTTTGTTTCTCTGATTCTTTACAAAATTTTTAACATTGAGTATACCAATTGGGATTTACTGGTTTACTATGGTACTTATATGGTGAACATTCCCTATGTCTTTGGAGGTGTTCTGCCGTTATTGGGTCATTATTGGTCTTTGGCCGTTGAGGAACAATTCTATTTATTTTGGCCTTGGGTAAACAAATTAAGTAATAGGCAACTCCTGAGGATGTGTTGGGTGTTCTTAATTCTACTATTAACCTTGAGAAGTGCGCTGATGTATATACAACCAGATGCTATATTCCTTCTTATTGTTGATCATCCATGGTTTCAGTGTATGGTGGTCGGAGCACTTTTCGCCTTGTATTACTTGAATTACAAAGAGACAATGCTTAAGTACATAGGAACTATCTATTGTCAGACCGCCAGTTGGATTTTCTTGTTAGGTTCCTTAGTCCTTTACAGAGGTTTTGTCCCATTTGATATAGAGCTTACCACAGCCGCAAGCTGTCTCATTCTTATCGGCCAGAACACTAAAAAGGTCTATTTCAATATTGAAACGCCTTTTTTAAACTATGCAGGAAGGATTTCCTACAGTGTTTACATTGTTCATATGTCGGTGATTTTTCTTTGTGGTGAGTTAATACCATGGGAGTTGATAGAAAGTGTTTTCCTCAGGTATACACTTTCTATTATGACTGTTTTTGGCTTTGTTATACTAGTGGCCCATATATTTCACAAATTGATTGAAATGCCATTTATGAAACTCAAAGAAAGACGATTTACCTACGTACACGGTATGAGAGCTTAGCCACTGGAAATGCCTGACTTCGACAAGATATCAATACCTGCTAGGCACCCTAACTTCTTCATTTTGGGAGCAGCTAAAAGTGGTACAACCTCCCTACATCATTACCTTAAGCAGCATCCGCAAATCTTTATGAGCGAGGTAAAAGAACCCTCTTTCTTTTGCGAAACTTTCCAACAGATAAATAGTCCAAAAGAATACTTTGGGCTCTTTGATGGAGTTGAAAAGGAAAAGGTCATTGGAGAAGCCTCTCATGTTTATTTGACAGATCCAAAGTCGCCAGAATTACTCAAAAAACATTTTCCAGATGCCAGGTTTTTAATTTCCTTAAGAAACCCTGCTGAGAGGGCCTTTTCCCTATATCTGGACATGCGGAATCATAGATGGGAAACAGCAAGAACATTTTCAAAAGCACTGCGCCTAGAGCCAAGCAGAATGGACTCAGATGAATTCAAATGGAATAACCCTCAATACTTTTACAATTTTCTCTACTATCATTCTGGTCTGTATGGTCAGCAATTACAGCGATACTTTTCTTTATTCGACAAGAGTCAATTTCATATTATCAAACTTGACGACCTTCACATTGACTTCGATCATGCCATCAGCTCAATCTTCAAATTTTTAGAAGTTGACCCTTCTGTACTTCCTGAGGAAAGGCTTTATAACAAAACATTCGGTGTGCGATCCCATAGCTTACAGAATTTATTGGAATGGACGTTACCAGAGTCTTCATTTAAACGAAGCTTAATCAGGCACACTTATAGTAAAAAACCTGTTTTGGACATTTCACTAAAAAGAGAGTTAATGGAACGGTATCAGAAAGATCAAGAACTCTTGTTTTCGCTCTGCGGCATCCGTTTCAATTAATACTTTTGAGAATACTGATATCCAAAGGAAAGGTAGGCTTTTGACTTTCTATTTATTAGGCTTGGAAAAGAAAACCGAAAATAAACGAGCAACAAATCGTTCTTTAAGTGTAGTCTTGTTGACTCTGGGAAAAGGTATTGATGGAATTGGCTTACCCAAAAAGTGGCATAGTTTTTCCCAACCATCTCCTTTACTCACATTGAAAACCAGCAAATCACTTTTTCTATTTTTAAAATAATCCAATGCTTCTTGATGGCGTAGTTCATATTCTCTTTTCCAAGCATCTACATCAAAAACCTGCCATTCAAGGCCTGAATCTCGAGAGTCTGGATTACTTAATTTCTTAGCTTGGTTATTTAAGACATGATTTTTTCTGCTTTCTATCCAGTTATTCATTTCACGTGTGTTCAAGATGAATTTGCTTTTGGGATACTGTTCATCAAATGCTTTAAAAATGGCAATGGCATAAGTAGGATAATCCCAGTCTGAGATGGCATCGTATTGTTCAAGACCAGCCAAAACATTACGATTGTTGAGGTAATTACTTTCAATCATTGCCTTGATATTATTACCTTGATCATCCAAGTAATGAACGCTCTTGTATCCTAATAACCCAAATGCCTGATGAAGAGAATTGGTGCCTGTTTTATTTACCCCTATACAAAAGATTTTGCTACCCATTTTAGGTGTTCTTTTATTTATTGAAGTATTTGTTTTACGTCATTTTAGTTGAAAGGAATAGCTTGGGATCATATTGGATTGCTGAACCTGAACGTAAAAGTTACACTTTGAACAACAATGATTAGCTTTTTTAGAAGGTATTTAATTTTTTAAAAACCGCATAGTCTAGAAGGAAAAAAATCACACTTATTTACCGTATGAAAACGTAATGACTTTAGAGGAATGAAACTTAATTTGATGCCTTGACAAAACAATCAACTCAGGGTAAACGCTCAAATATTTTCTTGAAAGGAATTAATCAAAGGTTAGATCAGAAGGGAGACTTTGTAAACGAATAATGAATAAAACAAAAGTGTTAACGTGAGCTTTACTACACTGGATTTCGCGGTTTTCGTTAGTGTGGTTTTCTTACTTTACTGGTTTCTTTTAAAGAAGAACGTAAAGTGGCAAAACACGCTAATTCTCATAGCGAGCTACGTGTTCTATGGTTGGTGGGATTGGAAATTCCTCTCTCTAATCATCATCAGTAGTCTGGTAGATTATCTGATAGGTGTAGGGCTGGGCAGAACGGAACATAACCTCAAGAGAAAAATACTCCTCTATAGCAGCCTGGCTACCAATCTCGGCATACTGTTCCTGTTTAAATATTTTGACTTTTTTCTCGATGCTTTTAAAGTGCTTTTCTCTATTGAGAACACTCAATTCCAGGCCATTGATATGGTTCTTCCTGTGGGAATCAGCTTTTATACACTACAAACTTTAAGCTATACCATAGATGTATATAACAAAAAAATAAAACCGCATCATGACTTCATTAGCTTCTTTGCTTTTGTCAGTTTTTTCCCTCAATTGGTAGCTGGCCCTATAGAAAGAGCAGCCAACCTACTCCCTCAGTTCGGTACGGAAAGAGTTTTTAGTTATGAAAAGGCTGCCGATGGAATGCGACAAATATTATGGGGCTTATTTAAAAAGCTCTTTGTGGCCAATCATTGCGCCATCTTTGTCAATGAGGTTTTCACATCATTTCATGACCATCAGGGTAGTACGCTATTCATTGCTGCGATTGCTTTTACTATTCAGGTCTATTGCGACTTTTCTGGTTACTCAGATATGGCCATAGGTTTAGGAAGAATTTTGGGATTTAATTTGACTAAGAATTTTGATTATCCTTTATTTTCTCGAGATATCTCTGAGCTTTGGAATAAATGGCATATTACACTCATATCATGGTTAAGAGACTATGTGTATATCCCTCTGGGAGGAGGAAGAAAAGGTAAAACAAGAAAGGTTTTTAATATTCTGGCCATCTTTGCCCTGAGTGGGTTATGGCATGGAGCTCATTTCACTTTTGTACTCTGGGGTGTTTTACACGGTATTGCACTTCTTCTACATATTTTATGGCGACAGAGAAGGCATAGTGGTATAGTTGCCGAGGGTAGACTCTTACCTTCATATGTAGAAGCTTTTCAAATTATCAGAACCTTTCTGATTTTCACAGTCATTAATGTCATTTTCAGAATTGACACTGTTGACAACGGACTAAGTTTCATGATGGAAATGTTTAGTGTGTCTTTTTTCAATACTCCTTATTTACCTGATGCGGCAGTTCCTGTAGGCTGTATGATACTTTTCAATGTAGAATGGTTACAACGAAACAAGAATCACGGTCTGGAAATGAGCAGTCAAAAAACACATTTTGCGGTGAGGTGGGGGATTTATTTTACCCTGATACTCATAATCTTGTTTTTTGCGGCTCCAGGTTCTCAATTTTTCTATTTTCAATTTTAAAGAATCATGAAACTGTTTTTGTCCAAGTTACTAATCGTCATAATTCCTGTTGGGATACTTTTGGTTACTATGGAGATGTTAAATCGAAGAAATGACGAGTCTTCTATTTACTTTCAGAAAAAGTATTTCCTGGAAAACAGTGACAAACTTGATGGATTAATTTTCGGATCCTCCTTCATGTGGTGTGGTATTCAACCGCAGTATTTAGATGGCAATGTAGGTTCTTTTGCATTAGCAGGAAGTGCTCTTAATATCGACTATTCGATATTTAGTTATGCGAAAGAAGTATCACAGCCAAAGTTTGTGCTACTGGACGCATCTAAAACCTACTTCGTGAATTATCAGGGAGGCCACTTTATCAGGTCAACAAAACTTCCTTACTATTTTCCAACTATAAAGGATCATGAGCTAACAGGGTATTTTTTGACTGAGATGCCACTGAGCCAATATTTCCCATTGAAAACCTCACTAAAGTATGATCAACGGGGGTACCAGCTGGAAATACCAGAAGAGTGGAATGTTTTTAAAGAGGTTGATTATCAGGACAGCCTAATTGACAAGCACCCCCGAGTAGAAAGACAATATGCTTCTATGAAAGGAATAATTCGTGCTAACAAGGTGCAGGACAACCTTGACCTCTACAGGAAAATCCTGGAGGAATGTTTAGAGGAAAACATTAAAGTGGTATTTGTAAGCCCGCCTAAGTACCACTTATTTAATGAATTTGTTGACCGACAGCGTTTGGAAGAAAGAGATGCTTTTATGAAAGAAGTGGTGGATAACGAACATATCTTTTTCCTCAATTATGATAAAGCCTATGAGAAGAATTCGCAATTGTTCTTTGATCTAAATCATTTGAACAATGAAGGCTCAATGGAGTTCACCAAAGCACTGAATCGTGACCTGAAATCAATCCTTAACTGACATCAGTATCACTCAGTCTTCCACCTTTCAACAAGAAAGTTCTGTCGCAAATGCTTTGAATGACTTTCTCATTGTGCTGTACCATAATGATACTTGTGCCGGATTTCTTTAAGTCCATCATTTTCTTCAAACACAATTGTTGAAATGGTTCATCTCCAACGGCCAGAATTTCATCAGCCAAAAGGATGTCAGGTTTTAAATGACTTGCAACGCTAAATGCCAGTCGTACTTTCATTCCATTGGAATAGCCTCGTAATTTAGTGTCCAGGAATGGGCCAATTTCGGCAAAATCAACTATTTCAGTGAGTTTCTGATTTAACTCTTTCCTTTTGATACCAATTAAAGAACCGTAAACATAGATATTCTCCCTTCCTGTCAATTCATCGTGGAACCCAGCACCTAAATCAAGAAGTGGTGCTATCGAGCCATTTATGACAATCTCACCAGTAGTTGGAGTTATAATACGGTTGATGATCTTTAATAAAGTAGATTTACCCGAACCATTCGACCCCATCAACCCCAAACATACTCCTTTAGATAATTCAAAAGAAACATCTCTTAGGGCCCAAAATTGAGATTTCTTTCCAGAAGAGGGATCCTTTATGGAATAGTATTTACTGATATTTCTAACACACAAAGAGGTCTCTTTACTCATAATCGGTCAATTAGGTTTCTGTCCTCTAGTTTAAACCACCAATAACCTAATAGGGCAATACCAAAAGCATAAGCAATATTGAATAGAATCAGTCCGGTCTGCGCTTCACCAGGAAATATTCCTAACCTGAAAGTTGCCAAAGTGGTACTGATCGGGTTGAATCTAAACAGCATATTTAGCCAATCATTCTCTATCGAAGCCGATGCATCGTAAATCACAGAAGATGTAAAGAAAAGGGCTTGTGTCATAAAAGGGAAGATTACCTGAAATCCGCGATATCTTACACAGATTGTAGAAAACAACAGATTGCATCCTGCCGAAATCAAAAGTACTTGTACAAAACCCAATAAAGAATAGAGTATAAACCAACCAGCCTGTATTTCAAGATTTGAAGACAGAACAAGTACTATGAGTATTAGAAAAGCGATCGCTAAGTCAACAAGTTTTGCTGCAAGAAAAGTAAGCGGTAATAAGACCCGAGGGAAATAGATATTTTTTACTAATTGATCGTTTTGCAAAAAACTTACGTAAGCCTGTGAAAGTCCTCCGAAAAAAACGCTCCAACAAATAAACCCTGAATAGATGTATATAAAGTAATGACTGAAACCGTCTCCAATCCCTTTGTTCAAAGCCACGTAAAAGATGGCGGACATAAGTAATGGCTGGATGACTCCCCAGAATAAACCCAGCCAAAAGTTATTGTATTGCAACCGAATATTCCGCCAGGTAAAAGTCCAGAAGAACTCCGAATAATTTTTAATTGACCTTGCTTTTTCAATCATGATTCTTAGAATTTCTTTCTCCAAAAAACTGCTTCAGAATCTATCTTTTGAATGGGTTCAGTAATCGTGTTTTGTAATCTAAACTCCTGAACCGCTTCCTCACATTGGGGTAGTGCTTTGTAATCATCTATAATAATGAAGCCGCCCGGGCTTAGCTTGTGATACAGAGATTGTAAGGCATCCATTGTTGATTCATATAAATCGCCATCAAGGCGCAGAAGTGCTAACTTATCTATGGGAGCATCAGGAAGGGTGTCTTTAAACCATCCTTCGAGAAACTGTACATGATCAAGAGATACATCGTATTTTTCAAAATTCTTGACAACATCATCCTTCGGTATCGCAAGCCCTGGGTATGCTTTTCTACTTAAATCAGAATACTTATCCTGTGCCAAGGTAGATTCTGGCACTCCCTCAAACGAATCCGCTAACCAAACCACTCTGTCGGTTGATTCATAGGTATCTAAATAGGCTTTCATAAATATAGTGGCACCTCCTTTCCAAACCCCACACTCAATCACATCTCCAAGGATTTTCTCTTCCAGAATAACACTTAGGCAGTGTTCAATATTTAGAAGCCTCTTTCGCCCTATCATCGTATCTGCGTAAACCAGGTGTCGCGAACCGGGGGTTAGTAACCCTCCTTCAAATCGGTTTTTTTTGAATGTGTCCAAGTCTTCAGGAAAGTATTTACCGATATGATGAAGTTTTTCAAAATCAATTCCTCCGAAAATCAGAGACCATTTTTTGAGTAGTTTTTTTTCAGCCAAACAAAAAATTCGAAGCTCATTTTCAACGTAAATCTCATTGAGAAGACTCTTCTTTAAAAGCTCCAGATATTTTTCTTTTACGTTCATCATATTTATCAAAGTGAAATAAGGGGCTGATCTTTCAAGGGCTTATTATGTGCATAGATCATACCTGTATACCCAAACTTGGTGGAGTAGTCCTGGTCTGTCACTCTTACCTCAAAGTTGTTTTTTTTCAGAGTCTTTAGTAGCACCTCATATCCCTGCCCATGCCACTCTATCATAATGCTATCAAATACTTTCAGAAGACCACTTTTAGCCAAATCTTCAACTATTTCGTATTCACTCCCTTCAGTATCGATTTTCAATACCTTTGTTTTATCAGAATTCTCTTTTAGTATGGGCATCAAGACCTCTGATGTTTTTTTAACCTGTATTGTTGTCAACTGTAAGTCGTGTGAATCTGGACGGTCCTTATCAATTTCTTTGATGCTACTCAATTGACTTGTTTGGAAGCTATAGTCCACAGTCAAAGTCTTTTCTTCATCAGAAAGGGCAAAATTTTCCATAAAAACCTTCGATCGTAACTCGGGGTTAAGATCCAAATTGTTTTGTGCAGCGGCAAATGTTTCCTGAAATGGCTCAAAACTAAAGACCTTTTCTACATTGGTCTTCTGAGCAAAATACAACGCTGCTATGCCTACATTAGATCCAATGTCTACTACAATCGAAGGGGATTTAAAGTCGTACTGGTAAGTTTCCTGAACGAATATTTCGTAGAGCAAGAAGCCATAGAACATTTCTTTAAGTTCGAACGAGGTATTGTTGATTGTGACCTGATTCAACCTCAAAACGGGATCATATTTGAAAAGAGCCTTGTTTTTCTCCTTGAGCTCAATGAATTCGTAGTAGTTATTGAACAAATCACTGGAAGGTACAAATACCGATCCCAGTTTTTTGGAATATAGTTTTCCTTCTTTTTTTGAGAATGTAAACTCCTGAACGGGTAATCTGTGAATATGTATTGACCAGGCCGACCGAAAATGCCTGATTTTAAACCAAGTGAAGGCAAATTTTATGGCGTTGACCCCCTTACGAAATACCCAAAGAACGCTGTTTATAACAGATCTACTATAGGTGCTTTTGCGGGCAATGCTTTTGAATGATGAAATCAATAACTGATGCTTCTGCGAAGAGTTGAGTAAAGCAGTGTTTTTAATTGATTTTCTAAAATTTAAGAAAACACTCAACCGAGGAAAGTATCTGCTTATTTTGCTCTCATCTTTGACTGAATTTAGGTTCTGTTTCAACTCACTACCATAACCTCCAATCGTTTTCACAAAATATGGTTTTTGGATTTTGATGAATTGTCCTAAAAGGCTCAAATGAGCAATGAATAGGATGTCAAAAGCAAAAGTGTTTTGCAGAGATAATTTTTTGTATGCATTTCTCCTGATCGGTCCGTAAAAGCTATGGTTCCACCACAAAATAATGGGCAATATTTGCTTGTATCTGGTGACAGGGTCAGAAATGCCCAAGGTATGTACTTGCTCGTTATGATTTATCTGGCAAAGCGCTCCTTTATGAACCCATAGGTTGTCTGTAGTGCATAATATGGCTTCTGGGTTTTTTTCAAGTGCTTCTACACATACTTTAATGTAGTCTGGGTGCCAATTGTCATCATCACAAGCCCACATAACATAAGCTGCCTCATCTGGTATTTCTGTCAGTAAAAACTGGTGATTACGAATAATACCTATGTTCTGCTTTTGGTAATGGGCCTTGACCCTTGAATCTCTTTTGGTAAACTCTTCAACCTCTGCTACAACAGCTGGATTGGGTGATAAATCATCCGAGACATGGATTTCAATATACTGATAAGATTGGGCTGTAAGTGCCGTAAGCGTATTACGCAAACCACTTGGCCTGTTATAGGCTGGTACACCAATGAAAACTAATGGTTTTGAATCAATCATGCGACCTCCTTCCTGCTAAATAGCCTAAAAAAGTAGCCAATTGGGAAATGGCAATGATTCCGCTTAACGTCAACCTTTTTGAAACCCTAAATTCACTGAGGTGCATGGGATATTTCAACATTGCCATGTAGAAACCCAACTTTGCTTTTGGTAGGGGAACGCCATAAGAGAACAATTTGGTTCGGTACCTTACAGCCGCTTTACCATAGTTGAAATGCTGTCGCCAATAGCTCTTCAGGCTTAGGTGATGCGAATGGTTAATGATGGCTTTGGGAGCGTGATTTAGTTTGTAGCCTTGGTTAAGCAGCCTAGTACAGAATTCGCGATCTTCACCAGCAGCCCTTGTAAAGCTCTCATCAAAGCTACCAGCATCAAGGAAGCATTGGCGATGAATCAGAAAATTATTGGAAGTAAAGAAAAACCAGGTAGTATCATACCAAACCTCATATAAGAACGAGACTAGCTGCTGGCTGGCCTCAGCATAGCGGTTGCTATGAAGTTTGTTTTCCGTTTTTCCTCCCACCACTACTCCAGGCCTTGCATGTTTGAGCAGTTCCTGAAGCCAGGTTTCTTCTGGTTCACAATCATCATCCAAAAAAGCAATATATTTTCCTCTTGCTTTTTGTACACCATTATTCCTGGCACTTGCGGGGCCACTATTTTCCTGTTTCAGTAATGTAACATTGAGTCTGTGTTCAAACATGAGCACTATCGGTTCTAAATCGGTTTCTCCCCCGTCATCCACCACCAGTACCTCCCAGTCTTCATCCAGTGTTTGCCTTTCTAAAGCCTGCAGGCATTTAGACAAAGCTTCCGGACGATTGTAGGTAGGAATAACAACCGATATTTTAATTCCACGTTGACTCATAACTTGGTTAAAGGCCTATCTGGTAAACATATAGCTGATTCACAATGGTAGATTTTATAACAGATACCTCATCCAAATTATGTGGCTTGTCTGATATTAAAAATACAGTCTGACCATCAAAATTTTCTATGCCATTTTCGTAAAGCTGATTCACTCCGTATCCCAGTACTTCCGTTATATTGGATTGCTCGGGCATTTCATCAATATTGAAAGTATATCCATTGGTATATTTGCGAATAGCGAATTTTCCAATGCGCAAGTGAAGGCGAACATACCTTGGTACATCAAAAAACAAACACACTCTCCTGTCACTGCCATCTTTGGCATTGTTGACAAAGGCACTGATTTGCTCATCCTGTACTTCAACGGCTTCTTCCCTTGACTGAACAAGGTTAAGGCAGAAAAACAAAGTCAAACTCAAGCCGATGGACAACCCTGAACGCAAAAGAAAAGGTCGTTTTTTCAAATACGGTTTCATTTCAGATAGAAGAAGTGCAGCAGAACTGGCAATGAGAATGGAGAACATACCCACACCTTGCTCATGCCCTGCAAACCATTGTGTAAAAGCAGCTATATATAAGAGATAACCCAACATTAAAACGGTCAACACCTGACAAAGCCTGTCTTCACGCCACTTACCTTTGATCTGGTTTATCAATTCAGGCCATTTATCATAAAACAAGAGAATTGGCATCAACGGCATAAGTTCATACAACAATGTACCTGCACGTTTTATAAGCTTGATGAGGTAATATTTTTTATTAGAAAACAGGCCTAAAAACGAATGCTTTCTCATTGAATCTATTGCGTAAGATTCAGGGAATTGAAGCACAAGCACCCACTGTGCCAACCATATGGTTATCACTAAGAGGCTTATAATACCTAAAATCCATTTAAGCTTGAGTCGCTTTTTTCTGAAGAAATATATAATCAAAGGTGCCGGTAACAGGAAAATTACAAACCAAAAAAACAATGACCCTACCAGGATAATCAATGAGAAAAGCCAGTAATATTTCAGGCTATTATGTTGGTAAGTCAGCAATGCCAATAACCAAAAAGTAACAAACCATATATCACTAAAAATAAGACTGCCATAGCTTAAATGTAAAGGCAGCATTGCAAATAGGGCTGTTGATATAACAGCCACCCAGATTTCTTTTCCAATACGATAGATAAGTAAAAAGAAAAGACTCGCATTTAATCCATAAATCGCGGCCGACCATAACCTGGAAGCATAGATGTCATTTCGACCGAGTGCCTGATACCAAGAAGACTGTAGTAAAAATGGCCAGGCTGGCCAATTGCCATAAATCGAATATTCTCCGTTCAATATTATACCCATCCCTGATTCGGAGAACTTGTCATCAAGCTCGATTTTAGTATTGCTCAATGCATGGCCGTAAGGACTAATCTCCACATCCATGCTGTAATTAAAGGCATGCTTATTCATAGTAAGCCATACCATAGCAAAGCCCATCAGCCCTAGCAAGAATCCCAGAAAAAGATAGTTAACTAGCCTCATGATACGCACTTTCTGTATTTACATGCCAGATGCTTTGTTTGTTTTTACCATTGTCCATCAGGCTATTCACCGCTTCCAGGGCCGTGAGCATGGAATGGTCCTGATTGTTATACTTATGTGTACCATTTCTACCAATCAGGTATACGTTATCAATAGTATTGAAAAATGATTTGACGCTCTCAAAATCGCGATAGCTTCCTACATAAGAGGGGTAGGCTTTTGGCATTCTTACCACAGTGCCATCTAATACCTTGGAAGAATCCAGCAGCCCAATACGGTGCAACTCCTCTGCTGCCAAGGAGATCAATGCATCATCATCACACTGCCATAAGTCGTCTCCTTCCTGGCAAAAGTATTCTGCACCAATCCAGGATTTATCTGGATCGGCGGTCATTTCAGGGCTCCAGTTATGAAAGAGTTGTACACGACCAACCTGCATGCCCTGGTCTTGTATATACAACCAATTATCATCAATGGACTCTCCATTGCCATTTTTGAGTTTAAGCTCATCCAATAAAATCCCGACAATCATAAAATCCCGATACTCTAGACTGGAAGCTACCGACTTCACCTTCTCAGGAACTACCATATCAAGCCCGGCAATCAGGTGCCTTACGGGCATGGTAGATATCAATTGATCACAAGGTAAAGTGTATGTAGTCTGAGTCAACTTGTCCCAAACCTCTACGGCATTTATGCGATTACCATTGGTTTTTACCTTTGTGACTCTCTGTTGCATTCTTATATCTACTCCCTTTGTCCGGCATGTGGCTTCCACTGTCTCCCAAAGCTGACCTGGCCCTTTTTGCGGGTATAAAAAGTACTCTGTGAGTGTTTGCTCTACCTCCTTATTGCCGAAAGTTTGACGCATGGGGTAAAACAAGGTGGTGAAATAATGCTTTAAAATTTTCTTAAAGCTCAGCCCTTTGATTCGTTGGCGCCCCCATTCAGGACTGATTTCTGTACAGGCCTTGCCCCAGACTTTTTCTGTATATTCTTTAAAGAAGGTCTCGTAAAGTTTTTTACCAAAACGATTGATAAAGAAATCTTCAAGGTTCTTTTCCTCTTTAATCGGTCTGAAACGGCTTATTAATAAGGAAATGAAGATGCTGAAACTTTTCCAAAAACCTATCCTAAAAAGCGTATTCAGGTTCAGTTTTATAGGATAATCAAGAAGCTGCTTATTATAAAAAATCCGTGACTTTCTGGGGCGGATAAGCATATGAGGCTCGGACGAATTGTTAAATGGTTTTGCGCTGAATGCTTTTTGGCTATTTTGATAAGTAGTATGAATCTCCTTACCGTCATTAAGCACGGGTAAGAACTTTTGCCACCAATTCAACACCCACTCAGATTTGGAAAAGAAACGATGGCCTCCTATATCAATTTTATTGCCCTTGTAGTCTACCGTCTTGCTAATTCCTCCTACCTGATCGTCAGCTTCAAGAACAACAATGTGTTTGTCACTTTTTGTGGCCAATTCATAAGCAGCTGTAAGCCCTGCCGGGCCGGCTCCAATGATCACTATGATCTCTTGCTTACTCAAGAATTCGTCTTGTGTTGATTTTTTAAGACAACTTTTGCGTCAGGCCTAAAATTCCGGGTTTGACGTAGATAGTCACAAGTACCCAAAACGAAACCAGTAAACGCACAGGCCAGATAGAGCCAGTGGAACATGAGGACAAAAGGGAGTCGGGTGAAATTAAACTGAGAGGCAAAAAAATGATAGATTTTCCTTTTTAAAAGGATCAGGCCTACTAATGAAGTTATCACCAGAATAGCTGCCTCTGACCAGAAAGGTGTAAGTACGAGATTTGTTAGCCCCAGAAGTAAGAGGAAAGTAGCTAGTCGATCTTCGATATTGAGATTCAGATCGTTTGAAGCCAGTTTTTTGCGCTGATATAAGAGCAGAGTCCATGGCCGAGCTCTTAGAAAAATATCTGTATGCAGCATGCTGCCCACCGTCCATTTCTTAAGATGTTTCACCTGCAAGTGCTTTTCTAAATGTATGGTGTATCCTGCTTTTATTAATCGGTAGCCAAGCTCTATATCTTCTACTGAGGGTTTGTCAAAAGCAACATTAAAACCTCCAATCTCGTTGAAAACATCACGTTTGATGGCCCCACATGCACCCCAAAAGGTAGCAGCCTGCTCACTGGTTGTTTGATGGGTAAAGTGATGTAGTAGGTTTCGATATTTTGATACAAGAGATGTTTCATAAGGCTCTTTATCGTATGAACCAATAATTGCTTCGGTGGCGTGCGATTTTTCGAAATGACTCTTGACTCGTCCGATAGTATCCGGTAGTAATTGCACATCTGAGTCCAGAAAGAACATAACATCGCCAGAAGCATGTTGAACACCATGATTTCTAGCATGGGCAGGGCCTCTGTTTACTGCAAGACGCTCCACTATCAGATCAGGCACAGTAGTAAGGTAGAGTTGTTCCTGTTTATAAGGTATCCCATCGAGTACCAGAATCACTTCTTTTACGCCATTCCCAAAGTCAATAATGGATTGTAAGCATTGATTTAACAATGCTCCGACTTGGTGTGCTGGTATAATAATGGATATACTTGTCTTCTTCAACTGTCCTTCGGTGAACACAAGTATCGGCTTCTTTCAGCTTTTAAAAAAATAATTGTTCTGGAGATTTTCAGGAATGTTCTGAATTAAAGGATTATTCTAAAATGATTCTGAGTAAATACTACTAACGAAGGATTCTTACATATCTGAGTAACTACCGAATAGGTTCTATTCAAGTCCTCTTTAGAAATCATAATTGCGAAGTTGATTTCCTCAATTCCAACAAAACCACATTCTACATATGACATGTTTGTTTGGCTGAAAATGTAGTTTTACGGCTCATATAGACCCTTTTTAAGTTATTCACTGCCTTCCTCGGACAAGAGTCGGACAAAATAATGTCGGCTTCTCAGTATTTTCTCATTTCAAATGAGAAATGAATAGGAAATGCTTCTCATCTTTTCAAAAGATAGGAAATGGAAGGGAAAAAACAGCCAACGCTATGTTGATAGTTGCGAAGATCAGATTATCGAATTATTTCAGTATTCGGTTAGGCTCATAACCCAAAGGTCACAGGTTCGAGTCCTGTTCCCGCTACTACAAAAAAGACACTCAAATTGAGTGTCTTTTTTTATGCCCTCATTCCTCTTCTTAAATAAATAATAGCTTTAAGTTGGCTCACTAGTCTCACACAGAAAGTCTGATTAGGCATCTTCAAAATCAATCCAGTGCCAATAACTAGGAGGCCATTTTTTTTTAACTTCACAATATGGACTTTAAAGCAATATTCTCAGACATCGAATTCTGGATATCTACACATATCACAGAGCTCATCATATCATGCGTTGTATTGGTTTTATTCTTCATCAGCAAAAAAGTAATACGAAAACTTATACAAAGGCACGGAGACCGCCATACTTTCGATAAATCAAGAATGCTTTATGTCAGAAAAATTACTGGAATGGTCAATTTCATTGTTTTTGCAGTATTTCTGGGTCTTACTTGGGAAGTGTCACTTTCGGGGCTAGGCATTTATTTCGCAAGTATTTTTACTGTTGTAGGAGTTGCGCTTTTTGCCCATTGGTCTATACTTAGCAACTTGACTGCCTCAGTAATTCTTTTCTTTTTCTTTCCTTATAAGGTCGGTTCAAAAATAAAGATTCTCGATGGTGACAACTCTGTTCAAGGACTCATCCTAGATATCACCATGTTCTATATAGAAATAGAAACCGATGAAGGCGATAAGGTAAGCTATCCTAACAACCTTGCCTTACAAAAAGCCTCTTTTAAACTTAGTTGAGCTCTATTTTCAATTATTAGTGTATTAATTGAAGCTATACTACCCTTATGAAAATTGGTAAGATTAAACCAACGTTATTATTCATTCTATCTCTAGGCTTTATTCTTTTTACTGTCATTGGAACGGTAAGTCATGAAATGGGACATATTGCCGTAGCCAAGGCACTGGGTTACTCTACTGAGCTTCATCACGCGTCGATGACATATGACTATGAATCATCGAATTCACGTCTCAATGAAATCTATGGGCAATACCAAAAGGAAATAGAGAACGATTTGGACTTCACGCTAAAAAAAGAATTTGATTCTCTTTATAAAAAGCAACGGACTCACGGACTTTTAATCTCCATGGGTGGTCCGCTTCAAACTTGCCTTGTAGGCTTGATTGGTTTTTTCTTATTGAAATATCATAGGAAAAAATTTCCTCAAAGATTCAATCATTGGGATTGGTTAGGTGTTTTTTTCCCCCTGTTTTGGCTAAGGGAAGTTTATAATCTTCTCACGTCAATCGGGAGTAAAATAATTGATCCTCAAACGTTTAGTTACTTCGGCGGAGACGAATTAAATATCGCTTATTACTTAGAGATATGGGAGGGTTCGGTGGCCATTTCACTTGGGGCTATTGGTTTAGGGATCAGCCTTTTGGTGATATTTAAGTATCTACCTCATCAGTATAGGTTGACTTTTATTCTCAGCGGACTCATTGGTGGAAATATCGGTTTCTACTTATGGATCTACCAACTTGGCCCCCTGGTTTTACCATAAAGTCTAGAGGTTGGTGTGCAACGATATTCATGAAAATTGTATCTACCTAGGGAAGCATACGATTGAATGAAAAACTCAAGTTCTCATATTTCAATAATTCGAGTGATGGAATCTGTAAAGCAATCCTTCCTTAAACAAGCTCTTCTCTTTATTGGCATAGGCATTATAGCCCTGTCATGCGATTCCAAAAAAGTAGAAAAAGAGCGTAAAGATTTCTTTACGCAGGAGCTAATGGTGCTTAAAGACTTGTTTTCTATTCCTGGATTAAGCGCCACTATCGCTCAGGGAGAAGATATTATTTATGAGAAGCACTTTGGGTATTCTGATCTTGAACGTCAAATACCTATCGATGCACAAACTGCTTTTCCTGTAGCTTCTTTAACGAAGTTTTTTTCAGCTAATCTAATTATGAAGTTGGTCGAGGAAGAGAAACTTTCCCTAAATGATCCTGTAAATCAGTATTTACCTGAAATAGGGCTCGATAAGGAGATAAAAATCAAGCATTTACTTTCACATACTTCCCAAGGCGATATTGGCAACGAGTTTTACTATAGTTTTCGGTTTGGCTTATTGACCCAAATCATCGAAAAAGCATCTGGAATAGCGTTTAAGGACTTAATGGAAGAAGAAATTTTTGATCCGCTTGAACTAGATAACACTTTTTTACTCAAAGATTCAGCCCAACTTGCACAGCAGGACGTCACATTTGCTTTGCCCTACAATTTGGAAGAAGAAATTAAAGAAGGGTTTATCGATTATGGTTATTCTGCCTCAGCGGGAATTGTATCTACCAGTCACGATTTACTTGATTTTACGCAAGCTATTTATAGTAATCAGCTAATCACAGCGTCTTCTAAACTAACGCTTTTTGACGGTTTAGATAATGGTTTGCCCTACGCTTATGGAATATTCAAACAAGAAATTGAGGGGTTAGAGGTGCTATGGCTTTATGGGCAATATGACTCTTATTCGAGCTTACTTTTAACTGTTCCTGCTAAAGAACTTACGCTAGTGGTTCTGGCCAATAACAACTTAATGAGCGATCCGGCCAGGTTGATAATGGGTGATGTTATGTCATCTCTTTTTGCAGTAAGCTTTCTCAAAAACTATATTTTTGACAGAACCGAAATGTGTTTGTTGGAGGATGAATCATTTGTCTTTACTGATTCAAATGCTAATACATTCTACAGAAAAAAGGTTTTAGCTCAGGCATTGACGGAATCGTTTATGGCCAGGTTCCAGACTGAAAAAATGAAGTTAAGTGCTCACCTTATTGATCAAACTTTCAAGAAATATCCAGACTTTCTAGAGTATGCGGATATTAATTTATTGCATAACCTGAGCTTTCTTAAAAGTGTGGCTTTCTATCGAAATCTTGGTGAATTCAATCAATTTGATTCAGAACTTGAACAAATTGGTAGCAGGCTATTGCAAGTTGCACCTAATAATCCTTATGCACACTCGTATATGGGCACATTTTATAACAGGAAAGGGAATAAAGAGAAAGCATTTTTTCATTTCAAGTCTATTGTGGATGCTCAAAACTTTTCTAGTAGTTGGTATACAAATGAGGCTAAAACTTGGTTGATAGATAACCAGTAATTCCAGTTTACGATATTGTTAATAGGCTATCTTTGCTAGCGAACTCAAATCAGTTTTCATTGATTTTTACTCATTATGACTATCAATTATAACAACAGGGTTTTCAGGCCAGTAAATAATACTGAGAACAGCGAAACTTCTTCTGAAACGACTTTCTATTATAAGCAAGAGGGTAATATTCTAAGCGCCGAATATAAAGGTGGACAAATTATTAAAGGTCATTTAATTGGCCTTGTAGATGATAAAGGGAACATTGATATGCGCTATCATCAGGTGAATAAAGCCGGAGAATTAATGACTGGAACTTGTAAGTCTACACCTGAAACTATGGAAAATGGTGGTATTAGATTATTAGAAACTTGGCAATGGACAAGTGGAGATCACAGTAAGGGAGAGTCAATTATAGAAGAGGTGATTGCTTGATTACAGTAAAACAAGATCAATTCAATCCTGAAATTCGAAATACCCAAGCCACCTTGCTAGGGAGTTTACTGTACTGAATTTTACTTGTGTCTATAACGAGATAATTATCCTCGAAATGTGAATCCAAAGCGCCTTCATAACCTAAAAGGTGCACTTCAGCACTTTCCACTGAAGTTTCCATGGGTATTTTCAATGCTTCATCGGGCCATTCCATACTGATGGCATACAAGTTGTTATTATTTGTAGTGTAGGCCACAAACTCTTTCATAGATCGGTATTCTGCCCTTAGTCCGTTTTCGCTCTCGTTTTCTGATGTAAAGAGTTTTGAAGCGGGCACTATTTCTTTTGGAAGACTAACACTTGACCAAAACAACTTGGCACTTGCATTTTGCTTTCTTTCAAAGTATTCGACCCTCAGTTTATACCTTTTGTTTTTTAGAAGCTTGATAGTTCCAGTTTGAACATCTGTAGTGATATTCCCCATGACAAAACCACTGGCTCCTTCGGGTGCATTTTTCCACTTGTTAATGATCAACTCATCATTAACCCAAACTCTGATACCATCATCTGCTTGTACTTCAAATTGGAAGTTTTCTGAAAAATTGGGTTGAATATAGCCTGTCCAAATGGCGGTGAAATCGTCTTCCTTGATTGAGCTTCCTGGACTATTTCTTACCCAATTAAAATCGATTTTCGGATCGATTCTCTTGAGTGAAACTTCCTTCTCTTCTCCAGTTCTTGTCCATGTTGTTGCTCCGTAAATAGCTTCTTCATTAATCTGGATCCATTTCCCAAGTGCTAATAATCGGTCTTGCTGAAGCAACGGAATTTGACCATCTGCTGTTGGGCCAACATTGATCGTAACACCGCCGCCATTTGCTACGGCTTTAATAAAAAAATGGATTAATTCCTCACTGGTCATGTAGGCATCGAGTTTCTCAAATCGATTTAACCCAAATGACCTTCCAAGACCTCTTACTTCGGCCCAAGGTCTTTCGGAAACGCCATTGCCTGAGCTGTACTCTGGTGTGAGAAACCCCATACCCTGACTGCCATTTCCCCACCGATCATTTACTACCGCCTTCTCTCCTACTAGATTGAAATACCAAGAGATCAGCTCCGCCGAATGCCATTCTTCGGCCGTGTTATTCCATTCACCATCTGCAAAAATTAAGTCAGGCTTATAGGTAGAAATGAGTTCCTTAAACTGCGGTATCATATGCTTTTCCACATACGGACCTATGTTTCTGTGGGGATCGGTGTCCCATCGGTGAAGCGGGTTATTCCATTCTGGAAGGGAATAATATAAGCCCATGTGTAAGCCTTCTTTTTTAACGGATTCTGAGAGTTCTCCCACTAAATCTCTTTTGGGGCCTACTTCCATACTGTTCCATTTTGGAGCGTACTTACTGGGCCATAGGGCAAAACCATCGTGATGTTTGGAAACCATTACTACATATTTAGCGCCTGCTTTCTTAAATAGGGAGGCCCATTCATCGGGGTAAAACAGTCTGGCTTTAAATAAAGGAGCAAAATCTTTATAGGTAAAGTTTTCGCCATAGTGAGTTTTCATGTAGCTGGTACGAAGTGAATCACCAAGCATAAGTCCTCGCAGATACCACTCTCCGTAGTCTTCCTTATTACTATAGGCAGGTACGGAATAAACTCCCCAGTGTATAAATACGCCTAGTTTTGCATCTTTAAACCATTGTGGGTAAGGTCTTGATTTTAGTTCTTCCCAATTCGCCGCGTACTGTTTTTGCCCTAAGCACGAGAGGCTTATTGCTAGCAGAATTCCGAATGTTAATACGGTTTTACGACTTTTTATTGTTGATATATTTTTGATCGAAAAGGGTAAATTCATAAGCGATTAGGCCTGATAATAATGGACTGTCTTACTGACAATTAAACCATCTTCAGGCTCATTTTCAAAGAATTGATCGTCGAGCGGGGTGAAAATCAAAAAAGGCCATCGAAATGATGGCCTTTTTTTGAATTATAAATTAATCCAAGTGTCAGATATAGGTATTATTGTCTCGTTACTGTCACCACATAGTTACCACTAATTCCAGCTCTTGTGTTTCCATTATGGAAGAAACTAAATTGAAGTTCATTTAGGGTCAATCTGGTTATTGTTACTTCTTCATCAGTGTCTAAAAGAATTATTGTTCCATTTGTGTCTGAAGAAGACCAATCCCAAGTACCTGTGGCATTGAATAAGTCTGCTCCATTTGTGGTTTGATAGGTACCATCTGCAAATGAAAGTGTAAAGCCCGGGTAGTTCAGCGATATGTCTTCATTGTCTAAAAGAATACTTCCTTGAG
>NZ_JAGDZM010000010.1:0-58837 GCF_049099775.1 Roseivirga sp.
CAGAAAGACATCACTGACAGACATTTTTGATCAAATGAGGTTCGTCCCGAAGCTTCGGGACCCTCAGCGCCCACACCAAAAAGCAGTCAGATATGGCTGCTTTTTTTGTTTCTATGCACTTTGTTTATATAATATACTCTATCAATATTGACCGATTTTACATTGGGGAAACTGCAGGTTGAACTTCTTTGAGAAGCTTTTATGAGTAATTAGGATTACTCCACTTTCTTTTGCCATCCGTCATACAGGTCGTCACGATTGCCATCCTGATCCCAATCTAATATGCTTATAAACCTTGCCTGACCATCCTTGAAGTTTACATGATATGTATTCTTATAGCCGGCAGAATTTATGGCTAAAGAGTCATTAACTACTTTCCAGTCACCATTTTCTTCACCTACGGAGTTGCCTTCAAGGTCGAAATACTTGGCCACGAATGTGCCATCTTCAAAATAAGTGGTTCTGATGGGTTTAATTTGTAAAATGGATTCCCACTCACCCAATTCAATTATTAAAGTACTATCCAGGTTTGATTTGTTGTAAGATTTGATATCAACATTGAGTGTTGTGTTTTCCCAGGTGCCAACAATTTGGCTAGGGTCTAATTTAGGGCTCTTTTGGCAAGAAAAATTGACGCTCAAAATGAGGAAAAGTAGGATAGACTTCTTCATGCTAATAAATATAATACATAAAAAAAGAGGTGCTTTTCAGTACCTCTTTCTAATTCACGAAATCTTTTTCCTAAAGATTAGCCAATTTTTCTTCCAGCACTTTAATTTTTGATTCAGCGTCGGCTTGTTTTTTCTTTTCACTTGCCACTACTGCCTCTGGTGCATTATTAACAAAGCGTTCGTTGCTCAGCTTTTTGTTTACACTATTTAAAAAGCCTTTGGCATATTCAAGTTCCTTTGCGATCTCCACTTTTTCTTGTTCCACGTCAATAGCACCTTCTTGCATTGGTAGGTAGAACTCGTCTGACTTGATTACAATACTTAAGGCGTTAGATACTTTTTTATCAGTAAAGGCAAAAGTGCCAATATTGCCTAACTTTTTGATTACACCTTCAAATGCTTCATAAGCACTTTTATCGGCACATTTAATATAAAGGTCTAACTGCTCTTTTGGTGACAAGCCTTTGCTGCTTCTTGCATTTCGAATCTGCGATACCAATTCAAACACTTTATCGGCCTGATCGATCATATTACCATCAACATCTCCAATAACTGGCCAAGTAGAAACAATCAAATCTTGTCCTTCTTCTCTTGTCCTGATATTACTCCAAATTTCCTCCGAGATAAAAGGCATAAATGGGTGCAAAACTTTCATCAGTTTTTCAAAGAGGTTCAATGTTACCTGATGTGTAGCTGGGTCGATAGGTTCTCCGTAGGCAGGTTTGATCATTTCCAGATACCAAGAACAGAAGTCATTCCAAACTAACTTGTATGTGCTCATCAGTGCATCTGACATTCTGAATTTACTGAAGTGATCTTCAATTTCAGTCAATGCCTGATTGAACCTTGCATCGAACCATTGCACCGCAATTTGATTTTCTGCTGGCATAGATGTACCGCTAATCTCCCAGCCTTCAACAAGCCTAAAGGCATTCCAGATTTTGTTGGCAAAATTTCTGCCTTGTTCTACAAGTTTCTCATCATAAAGCAAGTCGTTACCCGCTGGTGAAGAGAAGAGCATTCCTGTTCTTACAGCATCTGCTCCTAGTTCTTTGATAAGGTCTAAGGGATCAGGTGAATTGCCTAGAGATTTAGACATTTTTCTTCTCTGTTTATCACGAACTATACCAGTAAGGTAAACGTGTTTAAATGGCTTCTCACCAGTGTACTCATAACCTGCTATGATCATTCTAGCTACCCAGAAAAATAAGATTTCTGGCGCTGTTACTAGCACTGAGGTAGGGTAGAAGTAATCTAGATCGGCATTCTTCCCTTTGATTATTTTCCCGGTTTCCTTATCGAAACAGTCATCATTAAAACCATCGAAAACAGCCATTGGAAACAACCAAGATGATGCCCATGTATCAAGAACATCCTCATCTTGTCTAAGATCAGCGGCCGTAAGGGCTTTGCCAGATTTTTCTTTGGCTAGTTGAAGCGCTTCTTCTGGTGTTTCGGCCACAACGTATTCATCATCTCCAGTACCGAAATAGTAGGCTGGAATTCGCTGCCCCCACCAAAGCTGACGTGAGATACACCAATCGCGCACGTTTTCCATCCAATGATTATAGGTGTTTTTGAACTTGGCTGGTACTAATTCAACTTCGTCGTCCATCACTGCCTTGTGAGCAGTTTTGGAAATTTCTTTCATGTTGATGAACCATTGGAGCGAAAGCTTAGGCTCAATTACAGAATTGGTTCGTTCAGATCGTCCAATTTTTGTCGTAAAATCTTCGTCCCCAACTAGAATTCCAGCGGCGTCTAAATCTTTGATAATCTGCTTTCGAACCTTAAAACGATCCATGCCAATATATGCTGGTACTTCACATTTTTCGTTCAGTTTACCATCTAGACTAATCGTATCTATTACTTCTAAATTATGTCTCAGACCAATCTCATAGTCATTAGGATCGTGAGCGGGGGTTACTTTCAGGCAACCTGTTCCGAACTCAATCTCAACATAGTCGTCCCCGATGATTGGAATTTCCCTGTTAATAAAAGGAACTAACGCTTTTTTGCCGATAAGGTGTTTGAAGCGATCATCCTTAGGATTAATCGCGATTCCTGTATCGCCTAGAATTGTTTCAGGACGCTGTGTAGCTATAATTACTTTCTCATCTGAATCTTTTATGCTGTACTCTACTTTGTAAAGTTTCGATTGCTCTTCTTTATCAGCATATATAACCTCTTCGTTGGAAACCGTTGTTTTGGCCTCTACATCCCAGTTTACCATGCGCCAACCGCGGTAGATGTATCCTTTTTTGTTCAAGTCAACAAATACCCTGATAACAGCTTTGTGATAGTCTTCGTCCATGGTGAAGGCTGTGCGGTCCCAATCACAGGAAGCACCCAATTTCTTCAATTGTTCGAGGATTATACCACCATATTTTTCCTTCCATTCCCAGGCATGAGATAAGAACTCATCTCTCGTGAGATCGGATTTTTTAATGCCTTGTTCGCGAAGCATACGCACCACCTTGGCCTCAGTAGCAATGGATGCATGATCAGTACCAGGTACCCATAGCGCTTCTTTCCCTTCCATTCTTGCCTTACGTGTAAGAATGTCTTGAATGGTATTATTCAGCATGTGTCCCATATGTAAGACACCCGTTACATTCGGCGGAGGAATGACGACAGTAAAAGGTTCTTTGTCAGGATTGGCTTTAGCTTTGAAATAGCCTTTTTCCATCCAATGGGCGTACCATTTATCTTCTACTTCTTGAGGGTTGTACTTTGCTGAAATTGACATTGAACTGTTTGAATAAAATTAAGGTGCAAAAATAGCGGGAATAGTCGGAAGTCGGAAGCTAGAAGTCAGAAGATTAAAACGTAGTTAGTTAGCCTGAGAATTACCTTATTTTATTCAAGGCTAAAGCAATGTACCTTATTGAAGGCAGAGAAATCCTCAGGTATTATTTGGTTATTTGCTCTCTAATTTTTCTAGTCTTTTCAAAATACTTTGAAGTGTCTCTTTTAGCTCCATATTCTCTTTTTTTAGTTTGTCTTTCTCTTTACTTTCCTGAATTAGATAGAGCGTCAATTCCTCTACTTTTTTCAAGAGCGTTGCATCCATAGCACCAAGATCAAGTCCTTTAACTTCTATTTCGGATTCAGAGGGTACTTCTGGAAGGTGCTGATTTTCTTGGATATACCGTTCGAGTTCATTTAAGGATCTTAATTCATAGTTTTTTGAAAACACATAGTCTGGCCAGCCGCTGGCTTCTACTTTTACTTTTTTAGAACGAATTGTTCCATTTACATCTAATTTGTTTCCTGGTGATGTAGTACCAATACCTACGTTGCCAGAGGAACTAATGCGCATTGCCTCATTTCCATTATATCTAAACTGGAGGTAAGTGCTGTACGGGTATACTCCATAGTCATTAAGAGAATTTCTAAGGCCAAAATTATTATCTGTATAGAAGACTCCACCTACAGCATAAATATTACCGTGGACCTGTAATTTCTGAATGGGTGAGTTGGTGCCTATGCCAATATTGCCAGAGGAGTTAATGCGCATTGCCTCATTTCCATTATATCTAAACTGGAGGTAAGTGCTGTACGGGTATACTCCATAGTCATTAAGAGAATTTCTAAGGCCAAAATTATTATCCGCATAGAAGACTCCACCTACAGCATAAATATTACCGTGGACCTGTAATTTCTGAATGGGTGAAGATGTGCCAATTCCAACTTTACCCGAATTGAAGTAAACTGGGTTTGTACCTAACCACTGGGCAGATAAAGTCGAAGAAATGAAAGTGAAGAATAGTAGAAATAGTGATTTTTTCATGTTGGTGCTATTTTAAGTGTGTTTATTTGATTCAAATATGATAAGCATCAGAAATAATTCTGAATATTTTGAGGAGTTAAATTACTATTTAAAAATAAATTATTAATAATTTAATGAGCTATTAGCTGTATGCCAATTATTTATCTTACTTACCTTACTATAGAAACTGAACCTCGGATGGATTCATTAAAGACTTGACCATTAACGTTGAATTGATAGTTAACTAAATAGGTGTATTTACCTAGACCAACTTCCTTGCCTTCAAAAGAGCCATCCCATCCATTATCTACTTGGTCGGACGAAAAAAGAGGTTTCCCCCATCTGTCATAAATCACCATCTTGAATTGATCAAGACTACAAGTAGCTACTGGTGAAAATGTATCATTAACCATATCGCTATTCGGCGAAAAGGCAGACGGAATTACAATCCTTGGAAATCTTTCAACTACTTCGACGGTTTGGCTTGTGGTACATCCATTCATATCTGAAATGATCACGCGATAAGTGCCTCTAGATAGGCCAGTTGCTATTGGACCAGTTTGCTGAGGTACAAGTTCCCAAACAAAAGAATAGTCAGGTGTGCCACCTCTAGCGCCAACCGTTACTTCACCATCTGTAGCCTGTGGGCAAATGGGGTTATTTAAAAGCTGGTCTAAATCGGGTTGTAGTAATGTAGGTTCTGTCAGCCTGAAAGTGCGGCTCGCGGTGCAATTATTGGCATCGGTTAGAATCAGCTCATAGTTACCAGCTGCTAAATTATTAGCAACCGTTGGTGAATTATCAACACTATTTCCATTCCTTCTCCAATCGTATTGGTATGGTGCTGTTCCGCCTGATACAGTGGCCTGTGCAATACCACTATTGTCTTCAAAGCATAAAAGATTAGTGGCCATAATATCGTCAATTGACAAAAGAAGAGGTTCAGTAATTGTAATAGTTTCAGAAACCTGACACATATTAGCATCGGTAACTGTATATGTATAATCGCCTGCAATCAATCCAATCCTGTTTTCGTCGGTATTGCCATCGTCCCATAGTACAGTAAAAGGCCCTAAACCACCCGTTATACTTAATTCAATACTCCCTGTATTTTCGCCAGCACAGCTGACATCGGTTTGACTGGTAATCACAAATACTTGTGGAAAGAAATTCACAGTTTGCATAGGAGAGGTTCCTTCACAATTGGCAATGGAAGGATTAAATTCTCTAAACCATACCATACCCGGCGAATCACCATTCCATCGAATGGTTACCTCGTTGGTATTATTAGAGCCAACAAATGTACCATTGCTAACAAACCACTCATAGGTTGATCCATTCGAATTAGGTACGCTATAGGTTCCTAAAGTATTGTCAGAAATACAAACGAGTAATGGGCCAGTTGGAATCGCTGGTTCTAGGCGAGTATTAATTGTAACATCCAGTCTGATAACATCCCCTTCACAATTAGCAGCATTTGTAGGGATAGCTTCTAAAAATGCATTAGGGTTCGCGCTGCCCCAATTCACTTCTATCTGATCAGTATTTCCTCCGGAAACGATAGTACCACCATTTGCCGACCAGATATAGGTATTTCCAGGGCCATTCGGAATAGTATAGACTACATTGTCAACATCTGGGCAAACCGATGAAGGGCCAATAATTTCTAAGCCTTCGGGCCTTGGAGAGAAGTTCAGTAAAAAACTGCCTATAGAGGCACAGCCATCACTAGTGGAGGTAGCACGTGCAAAAATTTCATCTCCATTGCTTGCTGAATAAATCGTGGGGAGCGGATTATTGCCCAAAGTGGCATCAGCATCATTTAAATGATAAGAAACAATTACTGTGGGAGAACCACCAGATACCAGTAAGTCTAATGTGCTTAGGTCAAAGTCTTCAGTCCCATCATTGTTGACATCGCAAATTTCTTGATCGGGAATGGTGTTTAAAGGAGGTGCGTCAACTATTTGTGCTGTACCAGTCCAAACCAAATCAAATCCCCTGTTTGAGTTGCTAAAATTGTCGATAAGGATAGTATAAACATCGCCTGCCTGCACTTGAAGTTCTGCGACAAAGCCATCACCTCCACCATCTTCAGAGTTATCAGTAGCCGAACTATTCAGTCCAGTCTGAAACCCGCTAGCAGTACTTGCGAATGAGCACCTAATCGCGTCTCCTAATGCATTACAGTCTACATTAGGACCAAAAACGGCAAAGTCAAAATCGTCATTATTGTTCGGAGTAATGTTAAACCCTAGTGTACCATCTGACGCAATAGGAACCCTTAGCCACAAGCTTTGGTTTTCTTGAACACCACAGCCCGGCTGCGGATTATCTATCGGTGCAAAATCGTCGTTACCAGGGCCTGCCGAATTAAAACTTAGATTTGTGTTTCCGCAAACTATAAGGGCATTAGAGCAGTCATTGGGGTCTTGTCCTCTTGCAATAAAAGGGACTAGAAGAATAAGAAGAACGAAAATTTTTCTAAACATCTTTGGGACAAAGCAACTCAGTATCTAAACTGGTTTGTCTTGATTTTATTTTTCAATAGCCAAGAGGGGTTCGTTATAAATATATTGCCGCCAAACATATTCAACTCCATATAAGCGATAGCGCAAATCTAAATGTTTTAAGTTATCCGTCCCCTTCTAAAGACTAAAAGCAGTTTTATGTATGTTTTTTGAAAGCACAAAAGAACTTTGAACTTGACCAAGGTTGGCAATGGTAGAAAGCTTATTCAAAATAAACGCCTCATAAACCTCCATATTCTTAACTACAATCTTTAGTAGAAAGTCAAAATTCCCAGCAATATGATAGCATTCCATCACTTCAGGGTATTGATTTACTTCGTTGACAAACTTTTCTAAGTATGACCTTGAGTGCTTTGTAAGGCTTATTGAAATAAACGCAGTAAGTACAAGGTCCAATTTTCGATTGTCGAGCAAGGCAACATATTGTTTGATAATGCCATCCCTTTCCAGTCTTTTTACCCTTTCAAATACTGGAGTGGTTGATAGATTGAGTTGATCGGCAAGCGCTTTGGTGGTAATCCTGCCATCATGCTGCATGATTTCTAGGATCTTAATATCTGTACTATCTAATTTCATAAGATGATTCGACTAATTAGCCCTTAAAAATACATCTGATTTAGTGATATCTTCTTTAAAAAGTAAATATGGTAGGCAAATCACATAATTCATTGATCATAAGCCGATGATTTACATATATCTCTTTTCTGTTGTTTAGTTTTGTTTACATCGATACAAATTCGAAATCCATGGATAGTTTATTAGAGAAATTTGAAAATAAAGCGCCCGAAATAGTCTTCGAGTGGCGCGATCAAGAAACCGAAGCTGAAGGCTGGGTAGTGATAAATTCACTTCGTGGCGGAGCCGCTGGAGGCGGAACGAGAATGCGTAAGGGCTTAAATAAACGAGAAGTCGAATCCTTAGCTAAAACCATGGAGGTAAAGTTTACCGTTTCGGGTCCTGCTATAGGTGGTGCCAAATCTGGAATCAATTTCGACCCAAAAGATCCTAGAAAAGAAGGAGTACTTCAAAGATGGTTTGCAGCAGTAAGTCCGCTTTTAAAATTTTACTACGGAACAGGTGGTGATCTTAATGTGGATGAAATCCACGAAGTCATCGCCATGACTGAGGAAGCTGGTATCTGGCATCCGCAAGAAGGTGTTTTCAATGGCCACTTCAAGCCGAATGAAGCATCGAAAATCAATAGAATCGGTCAGCTTAGAAATGGAGTAGTCAAAGTAATCGAGAATCCCGAGTTCACTCCAGACGTGTCTAGAAAGTATAAAGTAGCCGACATGATTACAGGTTATGGTGTAGCTCAAGCCATACACCACTATTATGATATTTGGGGGCAAAATTATCGAGAAAAACGCGCGGTAATTCAAGGTTGGGGCAATGTAGGTGCTGCCGCTGGTTTTTACCTTGCACAAATGGGTATCAAGGTAGTTGGTATCATAGATCGCGACGGTGGAATTCATAAGCAAGAAGGCTATAGCTTGGAAGAAATCCGAAACTTGTTTTTGAATAGGAATGGTACTCAGCTCGCTTCAGATGACATGATTCCTTATGACCAAATCAATCAAGAAATTTGGGACTTAGATTTTGAAATATTTGTTCCGGCAGCTGCCTCAAGGCTTATTACAAAAGATCAGGTAGATCGAATGATTGGGACGAAACTGGAAGTGATTTCATGCGGTGCCAATGTACCATTCAATGACCCTGAAATCTTCTTTGGCAAAACAGGTCTTTATGCCGATGATAACCTATCAGTAATTCCTGACTTTATTGCCAATTGCGGTATGGCGCGGGTTTTTGCGTATCTTATGCAAGGAGGCGTAGCATTAACGGATGAAGCAATCTTTGAAGATACTTCAGAAGTGATTAGAAAGGCATTACAAAATGTATTCGACCTTTCTCCAAGTTCACAAGGAATCTCGAAAAGAGCCTTGGAGCACTCCCTAAAACAATTAGTAAAATAAACCTGATGTCAAATGCCATTTTATCATCAACTCGGTAAAATCCCGCACAAGCGACACACCACTTTTAAAAAAGAAGATGGTGGATACTACTATGAGCAACTTTTCGGAACCATAGGCTTCGATGGTATGGCTTCGACCTTGTATCATATTCATCGACCTACGCAAGTAAAGGAGGTCATCAAATCATATGATGTATCACCCAAAATAGCGGTAGAGAAAAATATGCTTTCCTTAGGCCTGAAAGGATTTTCAGTTCCGCCGAAGGCCGATTATTTAGAAAGCAGAACACCCGTTTTGGTCAACAGTGATTGCCATATTGTGCTGGCTTCGCCTCAAAAATCATTGACAGAATACTTTTACAAGAACACGGATTGTGATGAAATGATCTTTGTTCACGAAGGGTCTGGAACTTTGAAAACACTCTTGGGGAATATAGAATTTAGTTATGGAGACTATTTGGTAGTGCCGCGCGGTATGATTTATCAGATAGATTTCGATACAGAAAATAATAGACTGTTTATCGTAGAGTCGTTCAGGCCGATCTATACTCCTAAGCGATATCGTAACTGGTTTGGCCAGTTACTAGAGCACTCTCCATATTGTGAGCGCGATCTGAGAAGGCCAACCAATTTAGAGCCGCATGATGAAAAAGGTGATTTCATTATCAAGGTTAAAAAACAAGGCATGATACACGAATATGTTTATGCCACGCACCCTTTCGATGTAGTAGGATGGGATGGATATAATTTCCCATATGCCTTTTCAATTCACGATTTTGAACCGATAACGGGTAGAGTACATCAGCCGCCACCAGTGCACCAAACATTTGAGACCGATGCATTTGTCGTATGTTCATTTGTTCCCCGATTGTTCGATTATCACCCTGAAGCAGTACCTGCGCCATATAATCACAGTAATATCGATTCCGATGAAGTGCTATACTATGTGGATGGTGACTTTATGAGCAGAAACAACATTGAACGCGGTCAAATTACCCTTCACCCAGCCGGAATACCGCATGGGCCACATCCTGGTGCCATGGAAAGAAGTTTAGGCGTAAAAGACACAGCAGAATTAGCCGTAATGGTCGATACATTTAAACCTTTGAAAGTAACAGAAGAGGCCATGAAGATATTGGTAAAAGACTACCATAAATCTTGGTTAGAGCATTAGTAAGAGATAATTTTTAGAAAATGGCAACAGAGAATACAACATATCCCGGAGAGAAAATTTTCGAAGGAGCACAAGATTTCCTTCCAATGAATGGAACAGACTACGTGGAATTATATGTAGGAAATGCAAAGCAAGCAGCCCACTACTATAAATCGGCATTTGGTTTTCAGTCTGTAGCTTATGCCGGTCTTGAAACAGGTTTGAAGGATAGAGTTTCCTATGTTTTACAACAAGATAAGATCAGGTTGGTATTAACATCGCCACTTAAAGAAGGCGGACCTATCAACGAGCATATTAGCAAGCATGGTGATGGCGTAAAAGTTATTGCACTATGGGTTGATGATGCTACAAAAGCTTGGGAAGAAACAACCAAAAGAGGAGCAGTTTCATGTATGGAGCCACATCGTGAAGAAGATGAGCATGGTTATGTCGTAAAATCTGGTATTAAGACTTACGGCGAAACGCTGCATATTTTTGTAGAAAGAAGTAATTACGATGGCGTATTCTTACCAGGCTTTCAAAAATGGGATACCGACTTTAACCCACCAGTTGTTGGGTTAAAATATATAGACCATATGGTAGGAAACGTAGGTTGGGGCGAAATGAATAAGTGGTGTGAATTCTATGAGAAAGTGATGGGATTCACTCAGCTCGTATCCTTTGATGATAAAGACATATCAACAGATTATACAGCCTTAATGAGTAAGGTGATGAGTAATGGTACCGGTCGAATTAAATTTCCAATAAATGAACCAGCCGAAGGACGAAGAAAATCTCAAATAGAAGAGTATATCGATTTTTATAATGGAGCTGGCGTACAGCACGTGGCCTTAGCAACAGACAATATTATTGAAACGATTACAGGGTTAAGAGCACGAGGGGTTGAGTTTTTGAAGGTCCCTGAAGTTTATTACGACGACGTTTTAGATCGTGTAGGAGAAATAGATGAAGATTTAGAGCCTTTGAAAAACCTGAATATTCTTATCGATAGAGATGATGAAGGTTACCTACTTCAGATTTTTACTAAACCCGTACTAGATCGTCCAACAATGTTCTTTGAAATTATTCAGAGAAAGGGCGCGCAGTCATTCGGTAAAGGAAACTTTAAAGCTCTTTTCGAGGCCATTGAGCGAGAGCAAGAATTAAGAAATACATTATAAACAAAAAACTAAGCGTCAAGCCCTGAAAATGAGGAATTTCATCTTTACGGGCATAACATTAGAGCGATAATGATCAAAGCAAATAATCCTGAATTGAAATCTTGGGTTTCAGTACCTGAAAATTCTGACTTCCCTATACAAAATATACCGTTTGGTATATTTTCAGTTAATCAATCACAATCTCATGCGGCAACGGCTATTGGAGATCAAGTATTAGACCTTGCCGCCTTACACTCGGCCGGATTATTCAATGGAATTGATCTTCCTGCGAATGTATTTGAGCAAAATACGCTTAACGACTTTATGGCTTTAGGAAAGAAAACCGCTAGGGCACTAAGAGATAGAGTTTCTGAGTTGCTTTCTGAAGGTAACACCGAATTAAAATCGTATGATGCCTTATGTGAGAGTGCTTTCCATAACATGGCAGATGTTGAAATGCATCTGCCAGTTCACGTACCAAATTATACGGACTTTTATTCTTCTGAACAGCACGCGTTCAATGTAGGAACGATGTTTAGAGGTCCAGAAAATGCGCTGATGCCAAACTGGAAGCATATTCCTGTAGGATATCATGGAAGAGCATCATCGATTGTAGTGTCAGGTACGCCTTTCCATAGGCCTAAAGGACAAACTAAAGCCGACGATGCGAATCAACCTTCTTTCGGCCCATGTAGATTATTAGATTTTGAATTGGAGATGGCTTACATCACCTGTAAGGAAAATCAATTAGGAGATTCAGTTTCTACGGAGGAGGCTGAAGATTATATCTTCGGTTTTGTTATTCTAAATGACTGGTCGGCAAGAGATATACAAAAATGGGAGTATGTTCCTTTAGGGCCTTTCTTGGCTAAAAATTTTGCTTCCCATGTTTCACCTTGGGTTGTAACTATGGATGCGCTTAAGCCATTTACTGTTGAAGGACCGGAGCAAGATCCTGAGGTATTGTCTTATTTAAAATATGATGAAAAGACACATTTCGATGTGAAATTAGAAGTGGCTATCGCTCCTGATGGTAGCGAAGAACAAACTGTATCAAACTCAAATTTCAAACATATGTATTGGAATGTGAGGCAGCAGTTAGCACACCATACCGTTAATGGCTGCAATATGCAGGTAGGTGATATGTATGGCTCTGGGACTATTTCAGGGCCAGAAGAAAGCGCTTATGGTTCCATGCTTGAACTTTCTTGGCGGGGTACTAAACCATTGCCAATGAAAGATGGATCGGAACGGAAATTTATTCAGGATGGCGATACGGTTATCATGCGCGGACATGCCGAACAGAATGGTGTGAGAATAGGTTTTGGTGAAGTAAAAGCCAAAGTTTTACCGGCTAAATAGTAGCTGATTATCGATAGAAATCAATAAACATGAGAATTGATCCTAAAGAAATTGCAACACCTGATTTACATGCTCAATTATTAGGCTGTATTGGGCCTAGGCCTATTGCTTTTGCTTCTACGGTAGATGCTGAGGGAAACCCAAACCTCGCCCCGTATAGCTTTTTCAACGTTTTTAGCACCAATCCGCCCACACTAATTCTATCTCCTGCAAAACCAAGAGATTTGCAATTGAAGCATACTTTGCTCAATGCCATGGCCACAAAGGAAATTGTGATCAATGTGGTGAGTTACCCTATTGTAGAACAAATGTCTTTGAGTAGTACGGCATATGCCAAAGGGGTCAATGAATTCGTGAAATCTGGGTTGACTGCTATAGATGCTGAAATGGTTTCCGTACCACGCGTAAAAGAGTCGATTGCTTCTTTTGAATGCAAAGTGAAAGAAGTAGTTCATTTAGGAGAAGAAGCTGGAGCAGGGAATTTGATAATCTGTGAAATTCTATTAGCGCATATTAGTGACGACGTGTTAGACGAAGAGGGTAAACCAGATCCGTTTAAGACCGATCTTGTAGGGCGTATGGGTGGCGATTGGTATTGTAGGGCCAATGGGTCTGCGATATTCAAATTACCCAAGCCGAACCGAAATTTAGGCGTAGGAGTGGATCAAATACCCGATGCCATCCGCAATAGTCCTGTCTTAACTGGCAATAATTTAGGGAGATTAGGAAATATTGATAAAATCCCCGAAAATGATCGCATATTTGCATTCTCAGAAACGCCTGAAATAGTTGAGATAAAAACACGTTTTATCAATGATCCTGAATCCTTGGAAAACCAATTGCATGAATTAGCAAAAAGCTATTTAGAAGCAAATGAAGTTGAAAAGGCATGGCTCACACTTTTACAGGCGCTCAGATAATTAGTTTACGACTAACTACATATTTTAAATAAAACATCATGAAAAAACTCATTTTAACACTAGCACTCGTTGTAATATCAGTTGGTGCTTCAGCTCAAGTTTCATTTGGGCCGAGAATTACTTTAATTTCTTCTAACCTTGACTTAAGAGAGGAAGTTGCAAACGTTCAGTCTGGCGATGCCGAATTTGGATTCCAATACGGTGTGTTTGCTAGAGTGAAAGTGCCGGTAATCGGTCTTTACATTCAGCCTGAATTATTATTTAGCCAAACAGAATCTACTATTACTTCAAGTGCTCAAGATGTCGATTTGTCATTCAACAGAGTGGATGTGCCAATTATGATTGGTGGTAAAATTGGACCATTAAGAATTAATGCTGGACCAGCACTTAGTTTCTTAACAAGTGCTGAAAGTGATATCGCTGGAGCAGTTACTGATATTAAAGATAACTATAGCAGTACGACTGTTGGATTCCAAGCGGGTATCGGTATCGATTTACTGAAGTTTGTAATTGACCTTAAATACGAAGGCGCTTTGAGTGAGAAATTTGGTGATGCAATTACCGTTGCCGGAAATTCTTTCTCTACAGACGAAAGAGGAAATCAGATTGTCTTAGGAATTGGTTTCAAACTGTTCTAAGAGATAAACAGAACGAATTTAAAAAAGAAAGGAAGCTATATAGCTTCCTTTCTTTTTTTATTAGCCTTTTTAGTGGCCTCAACATTCTTTTCAATTCTGTGACCCGGCCTTGACCATTTCACTTTTTCCGCTGCTGATTCGGTACTTTCTTCAGGTGCAAGTGGAGTAGGCTTAGCTCCCTTAGCGTAAGGTTTCATTGGGTTAATACCCAGAATTTTGAATAATTCCATATCCTCATTTACATCGGGATTTGGAGTCGTCAATAGTTTATCCCCAGCGAAGATAGAACCTGCTCCAGCTAGGAAACAGAAAGCCTGACCTTCTTTGCTCATTTCAGTTCTGCCAGCAGAAAGCCTTACCGTTGTATGTGGTAATACTATTCTCGTAAGCGCTACCATTCTAATCATATCCCAAATCGGCACCACTTGTTCCTCTTCCAAAGGTGTTCCTTCTACAGATACTAAAGCGTTAATAGGAACGGACTCTGGTTGAGGGCTCAGTGAGGATAAAGCAACCAGCATTCCTGCACGATCTTCGATCTTTTCACCCATTCCGATAATACCACCGCTACATACCGTAACATTTGTCTTACGGACATTTTTCAAGGTTTCTAGCCTATCTTCCCAGCCTCTAGTCGAAATAATTTCTTTATAGTATTCTTCTGATGAATCAAGGTTGTGGTTATAGGCATAAAGTCCAGCTTCGGCCAATCTCTTGGCTTGGTTTTCACTTAGCATACCTAAAGTACAGCAAACCTCCATATCCAAACCGTTGATGGTTCTAACCATATCCAATACTTGATCGAATTCTGGCCCATCTTCTACGTTTCTCCATGCTGCTCCCATGCATACTCTTGAAGAGCCAGATGATTTTGCTCTTAACGCCTGTGCCTTCACTTGGTCGACAGTCATTAAGTCATTTGTTTCTATATCGGTATGATAACGAGCAGCTTGCGGACAGTATGCGCAATCTTCGGGGCATCCTCCGGTTTTTATAGAAAGGAGGGTACTTACTTGTACCTCATTCGGGTTATGAAAATTTCTGTGAACTGTGGCTGCCTCGTAGACTAAATCAAGAAGTGGTTTATTATATATCTCAAGAATTTCTTCTTTGGTCCAGTCGTTTCTTATCTCGCTCATTCTCTATTTTTAAACTCTTGGCAAAATAGGCACACGCTGAATCAACTCCAATAACTAATACTATATTTGACGAATATGAGTGGCATCTATCTTTTATTGGGTACTAATTTGGGAGAAAGAGCTTCTAATTTAAGGCGCGCTTGTGAGCTATTGGTGGTAGAGCGAATTGCCATACGCAAAGAATCTTCTATTTATGAAACGGCGGCATGGGGTGTTGAAGATCAGCCGAGTTTTTTGAACCAGGTAATAGAAATAGAAACCAATAAAACACCTGAGAGATTGTTAGCTTTAGTACAAGCTATAGAAATAGAAATGGGACGAAAAAAGAAGGTAAAGTGGGGTGAACGTTTAATTGATATTGATATTCTTTACTGTAGTGACACCATTGTTAATCATCCAGATTTGGTTGTGCCGCATCCGGAAATACAAAACCGTCGTTTTACATTAGTTCCACTGGTTGAAATTGCTTCAACCTTCAAGCACCCGGTTTTAAAAGTCACACAACAAGAATTATTGGACAATTGCCCGGACCAGCTGGCAGTTACTCCTTTTGTACTCAATTATTAGATATAAAAAAATCCCTCGAGAGGGATTTTTAATAAGCTTTTATTCAAGGACTTTATTAGATGCTAGAAACTTCAGCTTCTCTGTGAATCTTTTTCACTAAACCTTGTAATACTTTGCCTGGTCCTGATTCTACAAAACTTGTGGCACCATCTGCTACCATTGCTTGTACAGATTGCGTCCATCTTACCGGTGCTGTTAATTGCAGCTTCAAGTTCTCTTTTATTTCTTCAATGTCAGTTGAAGCTTTCGCTGTTACGTTTTGGTAAATTGGGCAAACGCCTTTACTGAATGTCGTTGCGTCAATCGC
The DNA here is from genome assembly GCF_049099775.1 of Roseivirga sp. Classification (GTDB taxonomy): domain Bacteria; phylum Bacteroidota; class Bacteroidia; order Cytophagales; family Cyclobacteriaceae; genus Roseivirga. The sequence continues at coordinate 16,196 of NZ_JAGDZM010000010.1, forward strand.
TTTTTCTAACTCTTCTCTGGCAGGTTCCATTAGTGGCGAGTGAAATGCTCCACCAACGGGTAAAGGAAGTGCTCTTCTCGCTCCAGCTTCTTTGGCCTTTTCGCAAGCGATTTCAATCCCTTTATGAGATCCTGAAATTACTAATTGGCCAGGGCAGTTATAATTTGCTGCTACAACAACGTCGTCAATTGAGGCACATAAGTCTTCAACTACTGCATCTTCTAGTCCTAGAATTGCCGCCATAGTGGAAGGGTTAGCCTCACACGCTTTTTGCATGGCCATAGCACGTTGAGATACTAGTTTTAAGCCATCTTCAAAAGACAATACCCCACTCGCAACGAGTGCAGAAAATTCTCCCAATGAATGGCCTGCAACCATGTCAGGATTAAATGAATCGGAAGTTTTAGCTAAGGCTACTGAGTGGAGGAAGATTGCCGGTTGAGTTACTTTGGTTTCTTTTAGCTCTTCCGGTGTTCCTTCGAACATAATATCGGTGATTCTAAAGCCTAGAATGTCATTTGCCGACTCTAAAAGTTCTTTTATCTCAGGTGAAGATTCGTATAAATCTTTGGCCATTCCAGGAAACTGTGCCCCTTGGCCAGGAAATACATATGCGGTCATGTGATAATTTTTTTGCTAGCTACAAAGCTAATCAATAATCACTAAGCTTCCACAAATCGAGCGCGTAGCTCAGGGGTAGGCATTCTGCAAGAGTTTCTTTTTCCCCACCATCTATATCTGTTCTTGGCGATTATATCGTAAACGCCATGTCTGATAAATGGGGGGATAATTATAAAGATGTATAAGAGCGGGTAAAGGCCCGACATCTTTTTGGCTATTCTAAGTGCTGCACTACTTTTTCGATGAACATTTCCGCCACTCAAAAGCACCAAGCTATCGAATGACTCTTGGTCGTAACCAAGTTCCTTTAGTTTTTCTTGACCAAAATCTGATTGTAAAGCAGCAAACTTGAAATGTCCTTTCGGGTCATGATCAATAATCAGATTGACAGAGCTGTTACATAGGTTACAAACACCGTCAAAGAGTAAAATGTCCTGGTTCGCTATCGTATTATCTTTACCCAATTTCTAAATTCCTGAGTCCTTTTGCTTTCATCAAGTACATCAAAGGTAACAACTACATGGTAATAATATGTTCCCTCTGCTAAAGGATTGCCTGACTTATCGCGGCCATCCCAATTAATAAATATGTCTGGCTCCGTTTCACCGCATGTAGAGTAACTATAAATTTCTTTTCCTCCCCACCGATTGAAAACTCGGAACTCAACTTCTTTAACAAAACGTGGACACTCTGAATTTGGTTCGTTAAATGCACTAAAAGTATCGTTTCTAGTATCAGAATTTGGAGTAAAAGTATTTGGCAGGCGATAGAAAGGGCAATTATCAAAGCAAATGGTTTCACTGAACCCACTTTCATTTCCTGATCTATCAATTGTTGAAATTCGATAGCAACCTTTTAAAGATGATAATCCACCATGTATGTACTCTATGTCTTCTGTAAAACCTAAAAAGGTAAAACTATCAGTAAGACCACTTTCAGAAAAGTAAACTCTATAGCCGGCTAAATCAGAATCAGTATTATTCTGGTTCCACCGCACTGTATTCGAGAAGTTATCATAATTGCATGGCGTATTGGTTATGTTTTGGCAGTCTTCAGGGGTAACCAGTATTACTGAATTACCATCAATGTCTATCCGATCAGGATTGTTATCAACTAGAATGTCTGGATCGATTGGTGGAACTTCATCACCAGGTACGGCGCAGATTTCTTGAGAATTGTTAAGCAGCGGACTGTCGATTTGGGCATTGCCATAACTTCCTTGTGTGGTTACGAAATAACAATATTCAACCTCTTCTTTAAGCGCTATGCCATTAAAGCTTCCGGTATCATTGTAAATGAAGTTCGATGTCTTACTGTTAATACTATCTATTAAAATAAAGTTTTGAGCATCTGAAGCATCGGAGTCTGTACGGTTTCTATAGATGTAATGGTATGGTGCCGATTCTGTTCTATTGTTCCATGGTACATTTGCAATCCATTCAACCTCTATGGCATTTTGTATGGCTAATGCGGAAAGTCTTACAGTTGAAGCAGGTTCGGAAATGGCAATGAGGTTATCAGGGTTAGCGACAGTATAGAGCTCTACGCTATAATTATAAGATTCATCAAGCGTATTTAGATTTGTATCCACAAAGGAGTTGTCTTGTGTGGTAGTGACTAATGTTCCGTTATTCGAACCAGAAAGTCCTTCAAATCGCATGAGATTATACTGATATGGAGGTGGAAATACATCGGTATCTATATCTAAGGGAGATGTCCACCTGATGGAGATTTCACCATTGGATTCATCAGTTTCTTCAATACTAACATTCGTTATTAGTGCTCTATCAATTGGTACAGTTACACAGAATTCGGTAGAGGCATAACTTTCGCCACCTTGAGGTAGAGGAAATTTCGCTACAAGCCGGTAACAATACTTTGTTCCTGGGCTTACATCCTCATTGTCGACCGTATTTGTTTGAGCTGATGGCACTTCTTTTATTAATTCGTAGGCTCCATCAGGAATACCAGTGTTACATTCAATAGGGGAGAATTCGAAGGTGTCAATTCGTCGCCAAACTTGGATCAGTGGATTTAAGTTGGCCGCTATATATTCGTCCCAAACGAGTTGAATACCACCATTATTGGTCAGCGCGCCGCTTAAGCCAGTAGGGGCAGGTGCCACTACAGTAATATTCCATGTTTCAAAACTTGCAAGGCTCGGTCCAGCATCATCAGGGGTATCATCCGATATTTTTAACTGAACCTGATATGGGCGTTCTCTGATATGAGAAGAATTTGTTTGCCAGTTAAACTCAAATTCTTGTGGAGAGGCTACAAATGATTGATCCGGAGAAATAGTCGCTGGGCTATTATTGATTTCGAAAGGACCACCAAATGCTTCTAATGAAATTGGGTGTCCATCAGGATCGCTTCCGATAATAACCTCCCTAATGTTTGTGCCAGCTTCTACACACAAATCCATCGGTACGGTGATTTCAGGCCTTTCGTTTCGACACTCATCTTCTACAAGAATCTGCATATCACGCGTCACAAAACCCAATTGCACCCACTCTTGTCTTAATTCTGAAAAACGCCATTCTTCCACAATGAACGCGATATTGTATTCACCAACAAATTGTGGTGCATCCCATGTTAAGAGCCCCGTTTCTTGATCTATTTGTAGTAAGGCGGGGTTTGAACCATCTTCACGTTCATTAGTAATGATAGGGTCATTTAAATCGGTATAACCTAGAATGTTTTGGTTTGGGGCTAGTTGTGGCAATACAATTTTAAATACAAGGCTGTCGCCATCAGGATCAAATGCCCCAGGGTTATGAAAGTAAGCTTGTCCAACGCATGCTTTGTCAATTGGCGGGATAGATAGCTTTGGCGATGAATTGACCGCATTCCCTGGCTCTATTCGGGTTACACCTTGAATGTGAAAAGGGGTGTCTACGGAATTGGGGATATTGATAATTCCTTCATTTCTATTCTGTTCGGTATAACTGGCTATGTAAGTTCTTGGGGCTTGGTAGGTATGAACAAAGACCATAACGACTTTGCCTACTTCATTATTTATTACGGTTCTCGATATAGATTCTGCCTGAGCAATGATGGCAGCTTCTCCTTCTATGGTTGTGCCATCGCCAAAGCGAAAAATTGGGTTTCCTTGTCCTATTCTCACTTCCGATCCTAGGTCGGTATAAAGCGTGAATGTGAATCTGTAGGTAAGGTTTGTCTGAGAAATTAATTCAATGCAAACATCTCCTGCTCGAATGTGCGTTGCTTTTGCAATTGAGGATATGCAAAGGAGTAAGGCTATGCCGAGTACAGCAATTTTGCCTGATCTTTTTGAGGAAGGCATAGTAGTTTCGGTTGATTGATAAAATCATAACGAACTAATACCTTCCAAGATTGCTTGAAATAGTGCTGAATTTTAGCGAATTATTCTCACCCAGTTTTTGAATTCCTCAGTGGCAATAGATTGATCCAACACATCATATGTTACGGTAGCCAGATAATAGTAAGTGCCTGATGGCAATACATTACCATTTTTATCTGTTCCATCCCAATCGATGAAGATATTGGGTTCAACATCTTCCGTAGAGTTATAGCTATAAATTTCTTGGCCACCCCAACGGTCGAATACTTGGAAAACTACCGATTCTACAAACCTAGGACAACGTCCATTTGGTTGATCGAAAGCGCGGAAAGTATCGTTGATATTGTCACCATTTGGTGTAAATGTATTTGGCAATTCATAATTCGGGCAATTGTCGAAACAAATCGCATCGCTCAGTGAACTTTCATTTCCAGATCTGTCCACGGAAGCTATTCTATAGCAACCTTTAATTGAACTTAAACCAGTATGATCGAAGGTGTTTGTTCTGCTTGAACCGACCAGTGTAAAATCAGCTTCTGCTCCTGTTTCGGAGAAGTACACATTAAAACTTGCAATGTCATTGTCAACATCATTTACGGTCCATGAGACAGTATTAGTGAAGTTGGCAAATGCACAAGGTTCTACGGTCAGCCGCTCACAATTTTCACTTTGCAATAATATAAGCGGAAGGCCATCTGGACCAGTTATAATAACATCATCACCAGGTGTATCAATTTCTGGCTCTTCTGGTGGAACATCATCATTTGGCTGAATACAGATGATTTGCGAATTATTCTCAAGCGGAGAAGGGATTAGTGGGTTTCCATAACCACCTCTAGTCGTTACAAAATAGCAGTACTCACGATCGTCCAATAAAGCTACATTATTGAAGCTTCCATCGTCTAAATACCGCAATCCATCCACTGTAACTCTTGCACTATCTATGAGTACAAAATTGTCGACATCAGATGCTGTGGCGTCCGTTCTATTTCTATAAATCAGGTGCCAAGGATCACTTTGTATTTGATTCGACCAAGGTACATCAGCATCCCAAGTCAGGTTGATTGACCTCACCTCGCCAAAGGCATCTAATCTTACCGATGAAGCTGTCGATGAGCTATCGATTAAGTTGTCATCTACATCATAAAACCTAACACGATAGTTATAAGCTTGCGCAGAAGTGTTTAAACCGGTGTCAGTAAAAACGGTATCACTGGTTGATGTAACAAGCGTTCTGTTATCGGTGCTGTTAAAGCCATCGTAACGAATTAGTTCATATCTATATGGAGGAGGGAACAAAGTCGCGTCTATGTCAAGTGGAGAAATCCATCTTACAAATACTTCTCCATTAGTTTCACTTGTCTCTTCTACAGAAACATTGGTCATCGCAGGAACATCGAGTGGAATAGTAACACAAAATTCTTGTGAAGCATAACTTGTACCACCGCTTGGCAGTGGGAATTCTGCTACTATTCTATAACAATAATTTACGCCTGGACGGATGCCATTTTCATCTAAAAAGGATGTTTGATTAATCGGTAATTCATCTATCAGTTCATAACCAGAATTCGCCGGAATACCGATGTTACAATTTTCGGGATCGAAGTCGAAGCTATCGACACGCCGATAAACTTGCATTACCGGGTTGAAATTCGCGCCAATATAATCGTCCCAATTTAACTGAATCGAAGTACTGGAAGTTATACTGCCTGTTAAACCAGTAGGTGCTGGCGCGACGACTGTAATATTCCACCTTTCAAAATCTGTAAAAGCTGGTGCGTCTGGATCGGACGGATTATCGGATATCTTGAATTGAACTTCGTAGGGTCTGGATCTTACATGAGAAATATCAGTCTCCCACTTAAAAAGAGATTCTGCCGGTTGATCTCTAAACCTTGGTGCTGCATCTTCGTCTGGTAAGCCTACAAATTCTGCTGGGGCAATGTTTAAGTCGAAAACACCTCCAAATGCTTCTATAAGAACTTGATTATTATCAGGATCAGTTCCTCGGACAATTGCTTCTAAAAGAGTGCCTGCTTCAATACAGGTGTCCAGTGGGACTTCTAACTCTGGTCTTTCATTATTACAGTCTTCCACAACAATTTGCATGTCACGGGTAACAAAACCAATAAGTTCATAGCGGTCGTTTAGCACCGAGAACCGCCATTCTTCGACAATGAAGGCCACGTTGTATTCCCCCTCAAATTGAGGGGCATCCCAAGTCAGATCCCCAGTTATAGGGTCAATTTCGAATATGGTTCCACCACCACCTCCTTCTCTTAAAGTAGAAATAGATGCATCGTCTAGTGGTAAGTAAGTTTCAATGGCAACGCCTCTATCTTGTAGCGGGGTAACTAGTTTATAAGCTAGGCTGTCACCATCGGCATCAAAAGCACCGGCATTATGGATAAAGCGCGAACCTATACACGCTCTATCAATTGGTGGAATCGTTAAAATGGGAGTGTTATTCAAGCCATCACCCGCTTGGATTCTAATGGCTGTTTCAACGTGAAAGGCAAGGTTTTCAGATGACGCGCCTCCTAAGTTGATGATATTTGTGTTTCTGTTTTGCTCTGTAAAACTTACTACATACACTCCGGGGGCATCGAATGTATGATCGAACTGAATGGTGATGATCGAAGTATTATTTCCAATGTTTACTTCACTGATAACATTGTCAACCGCTTCAGCCCTAAGCGCGTCAAGCGTAGGCCCAATAGTTCTGCCTTGGCCAAAATTAAATACACCACCTTGGCCAAACTCAACACCTTCAGTATCTCTGTAAATGGTAAGGGTAAATCTATACCTAAGACCGGATTGTGAAATTCTAACGGCGGTAATTTCTCCTGCACGAATGTGAGTTGCCTGAGCCTCTAAAAGGAAGGCTGTAAGGAAGGCAAAGCACAGGAAAAATCTTTTGAACATACTCATGCTATTGATTTCTAATAGGACTAACGCAATATCTGCAATTAGTTGTACTTAATTTTAAAATTTCTCTTCAATGTGTTAGGCGATTGACACACATCAAAAGTAGTCTTTAAAAATACCATTTTTATTATTTAACGATCTTAACCCAGTTTTTGAACTCTTGTTTTCTTTTTGCCGGATCGAAAGTACTGAAAGTGACTGTTGCGGTATAATAATACGTTCCAGGGCTAAGAAGCTTGCCGTCTTTATCTCTTCCATTCCAATCGATAAAGGTGTTTGGAATAGCTGCCTTGCTCGAATTGTATCCATAAATTTCTTTGCCACCCCATCTGTTGAAAACTTTAAATTCTACAGCTTCAACAAATCTAGAGCACCTACCATCGTTTAAATCGAATGCTCTGAAAGTGTCATTTATTGAATCGCCATTAGGAGTAAAAGTGTTTGGTAGTTCGTAATAAGGGCAATTGTCAAAACAAATGGAGTTAGTCATTTCACTTTCGTTGCCCGACATATCGACTGAAGTAATCTTATAGCAACCCTTAATTTCAAGTAGCCCTGAATGGATAAATTCTGTTGTGGTACTTGTACCTACAAGGTTATAAGACTCTTCTTCGCCAGTTGATGAAAAGTAGACATTGAAAAAGTCCACGTCATCCAAATTATTAACCGTCCAGTTCACTGTGTTTGAAAATTCAAGTTGCTCGCAAGGTGATAGTTTATCCAACTCACAATTTGGACTGTCTATAATGTTAAGCATTGTTCCATCGGGTCCTTCTATGGTAATAATATTATCTGGTAGTTCGATTTCAGGTTCTTCTGGTGGCCGATCGTCTTCTGGTTGAATGCAGATAATTTGAGAGTTATTGAGTAAAGGAGAAACAATAGCTGAATTTCCATAACTGCCTTGTGTAGTGATGTAGTAACAGTATATCAAATCGCGATCTAAAGGAGTCGTATTAAACCGGCCATTATCGGTATAGCGTTGACCAGATGTTAGAACATTCACACTGTCGATTAACACAAAGTTATTGTCATCCTGAGCACCTAAATCAGTTCTATTTCTATAGATATAATGGTAAGGTGAAGTTTGAATAGCGTTTGACCATGGCACATTCGTTTCCCAAGAAAGGTCTACTGCTCGAATGTCTGGAGTGCCGGTAAGTCTTGGGGTTGAAGCAACATCTGCACTATCGATGAGGTTATCATCAGCATCATAAAACCTTACATAGTAGTTGTATGCCTGATCTTGTGTGTTTAGGCCAGCGTCTATTAAAACGGTATCAAATGTTGACGCTACGAGGGTTCTATCACCAGTACCGTTAAGGCCATTTTGCCTAAATAGTTCATAACGATATGGGGAAGGGAAAAGTAGTTCATTGATGTCAAGAGGAGAGGTCCATCGCGTATAAACTTCACCAGCAGTTTGGTCTGTTTCTTCAACCGAAACGTTTATCATATTTGGTACATCAGCATTGTTTTTAAGACAAAATTCCTGTGATGCATAGCTCGTGCCACCATTGGGTAATGGGAATTTAGCGACTAGCCTATAGCAATAATTCACTCCAGACATTACGTTGTTATTGTCTAAATAATTCGTTTGATCAATTGAGATTTCATCGATGAGTTGGTATCCGGAGTTTGCAGGAATACCTACGTTGCAGTTAATGGGGTTGAAATCAAAGCTGTCAATTCTTCTATATACTTGCATTACAGGGTTTAAAGCAGCAGCGAAATAATTATCCCAATCAAGTTGAATTCCGTCGGGGCTGGCAATATTGCCAGTCAACCCAGTTGGTGCAGGCGCAACTACCGTGATGCTCAAAGTTTTAAAATCAGTAAGTGGATTCTGACTTCTATCTGCCGGCCTGTCGGTTACTTTAAAAACCACTTCGTAAGGCTGATCTCTAATGTGCGAAAGCGAGGTTTGCCAAGTAAAAAGACTTTGTGCTGGCTGATCTCGAAAGCTTCTGTCATCTACCAAGTCTGGTAGAGCGAGAAAAGATGCTGGAGAAGTATTTACTTCAAAAGATCCTCCAAAGGCCTCAATAAAAACCTTGTCATTATTAATGTCTCTAGCAGTTATAATGGCCTGAATTTCCGAAAGCGCACTGATGCAAGTGTCAGCAGGTAAAATCAATTCTGGCCTATCGTTATTACAAGTCACTGCAATGATCTGCATATCTCGGGTTACATATCCGATTAACTCGGCTTCTCCCGTAACTTCAGATTTTCTCCATTCTTCTACAATGAACGCTATGGAATATTCTCCCACAAATTGAGCCGCATCCCAAACTAAAGTTCCATCAAACGGATCTATTTCAAATCGAGCAGGAGAGCCACCGTCCTCTCGCAAGTTGGAAACGGTCGCATCATTTACTGGGAGGTAAAAATTAGCGTCAATATTCCTTCCTTGTTGAGGTGTTACTATTCTATAAGCCAAACTATCGCCGTCTATATCAAATGCACCCGAATTATGAAAGAACTGCGATCCGATACAGGCTCTATCTAAAGGGGGTACGGTTAGTTGCGGTGTATTATTTGAAAACCTAGACGAAATTCTCATGAAGGTTTCAATATGAAATGGTAAGGTCCCAGATGCTCCACCACCTAGATTTATAATATTTTGATTCCTGTTGCCCTCGGTATAACTGACAATAAAATCTCCTTCATTTTGGAATGTATGATCAAATTCTACGACTACAACAGAGGTGAAATTGGCTAAGGCGGTTTCTCTAAATCCTTCTACCGAAGCGTTGGTCATCGCTTGAATTCCGGCAACTATTCTTCCATCTCCAAAATTGAAAGTGCCATTACCCACCTGAACGCCAGATTCTGTATCGCGGTAGATCACTAAAGTAAATCGATAGCGGAAACTAGTCTCTGATATTCGCACGGCAGTGATATTTCCTGCTCTTAAGTGCGTTGCCGCCAATTCTGCAACGCATGAAAGAACGAGAAATAAACAAAGAAGCAATCGGCGCGACATGGACAAGAGGGCTCGTTTGAAATGAATAACGTAAATATGTAATACTTTAGACAAAAAATCTCAACAATTGGTTGTTACATGCTGTTGTGATGACAAAATGGATCAAAGACGAATTGACTTTGATTGCAAACGTTTGAGGTATAACTTTGGATTATAAATTTAACGACTAACATAAATGAGTTGGGTTAAACAAACCTTTAGCAGTTCCATAGGTCGCAAGTTCGCCATGGCACTGTCAGCACTGTTCCTTTTAGTATTCCTTCTTCAGCATTTTACCATAAACCTAATATCGGTTTTTAGTGAGACTGCCTTTAATGAGATTTCTCATTTTATGGGTACTAATCCATTGGTGCAATTTGCTTTACAGCCAGTATTAATTTTTGGTGTGGTTTTTCACTTCGTGATGGGATTCATACTAGAATTAAAGAATAACAATGCTCGGAAGATTAAATATGCCATGAATAAAGGAGAAGCCAATTCAACTTGGTTTTCTAGAAACATGGTTTGGTCAGGGCTTGTAATTCTTGGTTTTATTTGTGTGCATTTCTACGATTTCTGGATACCAGAAATTAACGTCAAATATATTCAAGGCGATATGTCTGGGATGATCAATGGCGAATACAGGTACTACGAAGAATTGGCACACAAATTCGAAGATCCAATTAAAGTTGGTATCTACGTTTTGTCTTTTGTTTTCTTAGCAATGCACTTGTTACACGGCTTCCAGTCGGCTTTTCAGTCTGTTGGTGCAAATCATAATAAGTATACTCCGGGAATCAAGAAGCTGGGTAAGCTCTACGCTATTGCGATTCCAGCAGGCTTTATTTTCATTGCTCTATATCATCATCTAACTGCGCATTAAGAAGTAAGTATGACGACTCTAAATTCAAAAATACCAGAAGGTCCTATTTCCGATAAATGGACCAATCATAAAAACAATATCAAGCTTGTTAACCCAGCCAACAAAAGGTCAATCGACGTTATCGTTGTGGGTACGGGTTTAGCAGGTGGATCCGCAGCTGCATCCTTAGCTGAATTAGGATATAACGTAAAGGCATTTTGCTATCAAGATTCTCCACGAAGAGCGCATTCCATAGCAGCACAGGGAGGTATTAATGCCGCAAAGAATTATCAGGGAGATGGTGACTCAACTTACCGTTTGTTCTATGACACGGTTAAAGGAGGAGATTATCGCTCAAGAGAAGCCAATGTGCACAGGTTGGCAGAAGTATCTGCTAATATCATTGATCAGTGCGTAGCACAAGGAGTTCCATTTGCTCGTGATTATGGAGGGTTATTAGACAACCGTTCTTTTGGTGGTGTACAGGTTTCAAGAACCTTTTATGCCAAAGGACAAACAGGTCAGCAACTACTTTTGGGTTGTTACTCAGCCATGTCTCGTCAGATCGGCAAAGGAAAAATTAAAATGTACAACCGTCATGAAATGATGGATGTAGTTGTTGTCGATGGAAAAGCGAGAGGGATCATTGCAAGAAACCTTGTAAATGGTGAGATCGAAAGACATTCTGCTCATGCTGTAGTGATCGCATCAGGAGGGTATGGAAATGTATTCTTCCTATCGACTAATGCTATGGGGTCGAATGTATCGGCAGGATGGAAGGTGCATAAAAAAGGAGCTCATTTTGCAAATCCTTGTTATACACAAATTCACCCAACTTGTATACCACAACACGGAGATCAGCAGTCTAAATTGACTCTGATGTCTGAGTCTTTAAGAAATGATGGTAGAATTTGGGTTCCAGCTAAAAAAGAAGACGCGGAAGCAGTGCGAGCTGGTAAATTGAAGCCTACTGATATTAAAGAGGAGGATAGAGACTACTACTTAGAGCGCAGGTATCCATCTTTTGGAAACCTTGTACCAAGAGATGTAGCTTCAAGAGCGGCAAAAGAACGTTGCGATGAAGGCTTTGGTGTAGGTACAAATGAGACTGGAGAAGCTGTTTATCTTGATTTCTCTGCTGCAATAATGCGTTACGGTCAAGAGCAAGCGAATATTCAAGGTATTCACGACGCTTCTAAGGAAAAAATTCAAGCCTTAGGTACCGACGTTATTGAGAAAAAATATGGTAACCTTTTTCAGATGTATGAGAAGATTACCGCTGATAACCCTTACAAAACGCCAATGAAAATTTACCCTGCGGTACATTATACCATGGGTGGTGTTTGGGTTGATTATGACTTAATGACCACTATTCCTGGTTGCTATGCTATCGGGGAGGCAAACTTCTCAGATCATGGTGCCAACAGATTAGGAGCTTCAGCCTTAATGCAAGGTTTAGCCGATGGTTACTTCGTATTGCCTTATACTATCGGAGATTATCTTGCCGATGATATTAGAACAGGCACTATTTCTACCGATCTTCCAGAATTTGAAGAAGCAGAAAAGTCAGTAAAGAAGAATATCGATTTCTTCATTAATAATAAAGGATCTAAGTCTGTTGATCATTTCCATAAGCGATTAGGAAAAGTGATGTGGAATAAAGTTGGTATGGCTAGAAGTGAGAAAGGTCTCAAAGAAGCCATTGCCGAAATCAAACAGATCAGAGAAGAATTCTGGAAAGAAGTAAGAGTACCGGGCACATCAGATAGCATGAACCCTGAATTGGAGAAAGCTGGCAGAGTGGCCGATTTCTTGGAATTGGGTGAGTTATTTGCAAGAGATGCTTTGGAGAGAGAAGAGTCTTGTGGTGGCCACTTTAGAGAGGAGCACCGTACAGAGGAAGGAGAAGCTGTGAGAGATGATGAGAACTTTACTCACGTTTCCGCTTGGGAGTATAAAGGAGAGCCTTCGGAAGCAGTTTTGCATAAAGAGAAACTCGTCTATGAAAATATAGAACTCAAGACCAGATCGTATAAATAAGGATTTAAAGCACTAGAATTTCAAAAATATGTCAGCACAAAAAGGATTAAACCTGACACTCAAAGTTTGGAGACAAAAAAATGACAAGGATAACGGTCAAATGGAGACTTATCAGGTATCTGATATCTCTACAGACAGTTCTTTCCTTGAAATGATGGACATCTTAAACGAGCAGTTAATTGGCGAGGGCAAAGACCCAGTTGCTTTCGATCATGATTGTCGAGAAGGTATTTGTGGAAGTTGTTCTATGTACATCAATGGAGAAGCTCATGGGCCAGGTAGGGAGATTACTACTTGTCAGTTGCACATGAGAGAATTCCAAGACGGACAGACGATTTACATCGAACCTTGGAGAGCGAAGGCTTTCCCTGTAATCAAAGATTTAGTGGTAGACAGAAGCGCGTTTGACCGTGTGATGGCTGCTGGAGGTTTCGTGAGTGTTAATACATCTGGAAATACTCAAGATGCTAATGCTATTCCTATTCCAAAGGCAGATGCAGATAAAGCTTTCGATGCTGCAACATGTATAGGGTGTGGTGCTTGTGTAGCGTCTTGTAAGAATGCTTCTGCTATGCTTTTCGTATCGGCGAAAGTTTCTCAATTCGCCTTATTGCCGCAAGGTCAGGTGGAGGCAGCTGAACGTGTACAGAACATGGTGAAGGTGATGGATGAAGAAGGTTTTGGAAACTGCTCTAATACGGGTGCGTGTGAAGTAGAGTGTCCAAAAGGAATTTCACTAGAGAATATTGCTAGAATGAATAGAGAATATCTTTCTGCGAGCGTAACTGCTCCAGAATCATAAGCTATTCGTCTTAATAAAATTAAATTCAAAGCCCTCTTTCGGATACCGGAAGAGGGCTTTTTTGCATGAGGAGTCGAAGCTTAATTGTTGTGGTGCTATATTGAACAAGGTATTATTTAGAGAAATGAGTGGTTCCAGTTTGTTTAAAGGATTTGTGCTTGCCTTATCATGCGAAGTTATACTTGCCTCATGTGCGGCGAATAAAAACATTGGCCGGGGCATAGAAGGCATTTACATAGAACAAGGCTCATTCAATAAACGACTCGCATTATCAGATAATAGATATGTTTTGTCCAAGCCTTTAGGTCAGGCCGATGTAAGCCCATACAGGTGTTGTGACACACTTTCTATTGGTAATTGGGACTATGTGAAAGGAACCTCGTTTATAAAGCTTAAGAGTGATTTAAGGCCTCAAGACCCATTGCTCCCAATTGCGGTTCAAGAAAGCAATTCTTTGAGCAGTGATAGTTTATACTTTCGGATTAAAAACCCCATAGACCAAGATGATCCTCATCGAGCTTTTGAATTATTCAATTATCAATTAGAAATTACTTCTAACAATCCGGAATTTGATGCTAGAATTAGTAATCGGAGGTTCAAGTCTCCTAAAATCATCGTGAAAAGACCTGCTTCTTTGAAAATTGAAATGATAGAGTTGATAGCTATCCCTAGTATGGAAATACCTGTTCGAAGTGTAGAGGTTAGGTATATCTATACTGAGGTATACAGTCTTAGAAATAAGACTGCAAATCATTTTTTAATCAACATTCCTGATCTGACTTATCGCTTAATAAGTGAGATGAGGCTCTCAGACGATTTCATCAAAGTAATCAGCCCGACTAAGCTTGAATGGGATGGAAAAAGGTACCAGAAACAATAGAAGTAGCTCCTTTCTTAGAAGGAAACTACTTTAAATTCTGTTCTTCTGTTAGCTTGATGTTCTTCTGGTTGACACCGAATACCATCCTCACATTGATTGGTTAATTGTGTCTCGCCATAACCTTTACCTATAATTCTGTCTTCCCCTATTCCTTTTGAAACTATATAAGCTGCTGAAGAACGAGCCCTTCGGTCAGACAAGGCTAAGTTATAAGGATCGCCTCCTCGTGAATCCGTATGTGATCCCAACTCAATTGTTATGGTAGGATTGTCTGTCATCATCGCTACGATCTTGTCTAACTCAATAGCCGCATCAGGGCGGATTTCTGATTTATTTAAATCGAAATAGATGTTTTCAATTCGGATGGCCTTTCCAATAATAATTTCATCCATCTCAAGGTCGAACTTAATTGAACCGCCAGGGTCGTTTCCAGTGGCTACTTTCGTTCTGAAATTGAAATACCCTGTTTTTTGTAGAAACACATCGTATTCTGAATCTGGCTGTGCAATAAAGTATAGGAGTCCATTTTCATTGGTTCTTACACTATCCACTTCACCAGTTGTAGTTTCAGTAAACGTAACTAAAGCGTCATCCACTGGTCTACCAGCAGGAGTTATTAGATCTCCTTTAATGACAAGAAGTTCTCTTAGTGGAATGGTAATAAATTCTTTGTCTAAGGCATCATTAAAAGTAGAAGCAGAGTCTAATCCAACTGACCAATCAGGTTTTTGCGCTCTTAGATTATAGCTCTGATCCCAAGCCAATTCATATTCGAATCCACCATCGGCATTTGTAATAAATCTTACGCTGTCACCTTCTCCTGTAGAAAGGAATACTTCCGTGTCGTCAAGTGGTCTGCCTGATCGTTGATCGACAACAATGCCTTTTAAAAACACCTGTTTAGGGCGCTTTGGAATATTTATCTCAATTTGGTAGATATCGTCATTTCCTATTCCACCTGGTCTGTTAGATGTGAAATAACCAGTAGTATCATCCTTCGAAATAATGAGCCCAAAATCGTCTTTAGGAGAGTTAACTGGAATCCCCATGTTTTTCACAAAGGCAGCGGTATCATTCAAATCATATTGATAAACATCTAAACCTCCCATGCCGTAATGTCCATTGGAAGAGAAGTAAAGAACCCCTTTGTGAATGTGAGGGAACATTTCATCGCCTGGTGTATTGATCTCGCTACCCAGGTTTTCAGGTTCTCCCCAAGTGCCATTGTCGAAAGTAGATTTATAAATATCTACTCCGCCATTTCCACCTGGTCTGTTTGACGCAAAATAAAGTGTGGTTTCATCTTCTGTCATTGTCGGATGACCGGTACTGAATTCCTTGCTATTATATTCAAATGAAACGGGCTTGTCCCACTCCGCATTTATTCCACTTCTTTGCGTCATATAAAGTTGCAAATTGATAGTCTCATCACTGGCAGTACCTACTTTTTTGCCGTTATAGTTGTTTCTAGTGAAAAATGCTTTCTCATCACTATCATAAAATACCATTGGTCCTTCGTGATAGCGCGTGTTCAGCTTTTTATTAAAGAGTTTTGTGGTTTTAACAGAATCAATCCCCGGGTTTGTGAAGTATAATTCATGGAAGTTCATGTTGTTCCAACCATGGGTACGCTTTACTAACCTGAATTTCTTTCGGTTTGAAGAAAACACAAGCCCATCTTGAAAGTAAGTGGGACTGTAATCATCGGCTTCCGAATTAAAAGGAGAGAGGTTGATTTTGTAATAAGAAGAATCACTGTAAAAGCCTTCAAAATTTGTAATCCCATTCGTAAGGTTTGTTGCACGAACATCTCCTTGACTTCTGTAAAAGTTAGATAAAGCGGTTAGCGCTCTATCATATCTTTGAGCGCTCATTAATGCTTGAGCATAGTATAAAGTATGAATCGGTTTCGAAACTGATGAATCCGAAACAATTTCAGCATAGAATGGCAATGCCTGCTCAGGCATATTCATTTTACGGTAAGACTCAGCTAATTGCAATTTGGCGTAGTTGAAAGAAGAATCTCTAGCGACTAATCTTTCATAAATTTTAGCGGCAGCAGCATATTCAAAATTATCGAATAGTTTTCCTGCGCGCATAACATCTAAACGCGATCTATTCTGACCATTTACATTGAAGGAGAGTAAGATCAGAAGTGTTACCAATAAGTATTTCAAGTGTCTATTATGCATTGCTTAAAAGTATCTTGGTGAAATGATCTTTTTCTTTCCGAAAACAAAGGTGTACTGCAGCATGATTTCATGCGATCCAGAATTAACTCTTCTAAGGTCTGTCGTAGTGGCAAAATCATACGAATAACCGAACTGAAATTGCTTATTGACTTGTACTTGAAATAAGGCATCGAATGAGTCAAACGATCGGTAAGAAAGGCCTGCCCAGATAATATCCTTTATCAAGAAATTGGCATTTACATCGAATTCTATTGGTGCGTTTTCAACATACTTAATCAAGAGATTAGGCTTAAATTTTAAGTCCCTTGAAATATCAAAGACATAACCGGCGTATCCAAAATAGTGACGCTCTAGTCTTGAATCGGAGTCGCTATTGTTTACATCTAATTTACTTCTGACTAATTGAGGAACAGAAACACCTGCAAAGAACCGGTTGGTATTGAAATACAATCCGGCACCGAAATTCGGCCTATTGATATTCACATCACCATTGGCAAATACAGGGTCTGCATTGCTAATTCTACTAAACTTCGAGTTGTAATTGCTGATTCCACCTTGCAAGCCAAATGCTAGCCGAGCCGAACCACTAAACCTGATTCTATACGCAAATGCGAGATAGGCAGTCGTTTGATCGGTAACACCAATCCTATCATGAATGAGCAGCGTACCTAAATTGGCACTTCCACTTGCATTGATAGGAGAGTGCAAACTAAAGGTTTGACTCGCTGGCGCTCCTTCTAGGCCCACCCATTGTTCCCTTGCCAAAAATGTAGCCGTAATGTTATCATGGCTACCTGCATAGGCAGGGTTTATAGCCAGCCCATTAAACATGTATTGCGTAAACATGACCTGTTGCTGTGCAAGACCTACTTGCCCAAAGATCATCAAAACCAAAGCGAATGTTATGTTTCTTAAAAACTTCATGATCAGTTCCTATTATCGTTTGATGATTACAAATCCACTAAGTGGTTTGCTGCCATTCTTTAAATCTACAACATAGAAGTAAGTACCATCTGGTAGTCTTTCTCCATCTCTATTCACAAACAATCCGACAATGGCATCGCCATTCCACGCTTTGCTTGTATTGTTATATCCATCAGCTTCCCATACAAGGTTACCCCATCGGTTGAAGATTTGCACATTGTTATCAGGAAATTTGTCAATACCCTCAATAAACCATGTCTCATCACCCATGCCGTCATTGTTTGGTGATATGCCACTTCCAGGTTTTACGTCGGTGTTTTCAATGACAGTGATTGTTACAACTGCCTGATCACACTTGACTGGAATGCCATCGTCGCAAACTTCATAAGTAAATGATACCACGCCGAAGAAATCAGGATTAGGTGTGAAAGTATAAGTGCCATCTGGGTTGAATACCAGTGTGCCTCTTTCACCCGCACTTCCTGAACTCACTAATGTATAAGTCAAGTTATCACCATCTTCCTCAGTATCGTTGAAGGTTACTGTTCCGTTAGTAATGCTCGTGTTTTGTGGAATAGTAACGGCATCGTTTTCGGCAATTGGTGGATTGTTAAATGACAATTCTACCGTACTGATATTATTGTCTTCATCAGGGTCTACTTCTGTAGCTGCTACTGTTACGGTATTTGTATGTTCACCATCATCGAGCACATCTACTAAGATGGTGAGCGTTTCTGTCTGATCGATAACCAAAATACCAATGTTCCAAGTGCCGGCTACTTCATCATAAGTACCGAGTGTAGCCGATGAACTTACAAAGCTATATCCAGTTGGTAGCACTTCGGTAAGCACCACATTTGTAGCAGGGTTAGGACCGGCATTGTTTACAACAATTGTAAATGTTACCTGATCACCGCTACTTGGGTCATCATTGCTCACAGTTTTAATAGCCGACAAGTCAGCTCTTGGCAAGGTAATTCTGCGCTGCGCTTTGTTGTTTGTCAAGTCTGGATCAAATTGATCTGCTTTAGTAATCGCTGCTTCATTTAAGTAGTCACCAGCTGCGTTCACTGTTACGGTTATACCGAGTGTTGCTGTGGCATCTACCGCTAATTCAGGGATACTCCAGATTCCGCTAGTCATATCATAAGAACCAGTACCTGCTGCTATACTCACGACTGTGTAACCACTAGGTACAACTTCTAACACTTCAATATTTGTAGCTCGATTCGGTCCATTATTAGCGACAGTGACGAAGAATGTTATTTGGTCATTGAGTTCAGGCCTTGAATTACTTACAGTTTTCTCTATCTGTAATTCTGCAATATCTGGTAATACTTTAGCAAACGCTTCGTCATTGGCAGTGTTCAGGTCTGTTTGATCTATTGACTGCACACTGGCAATGTTCAAATAACTACCTGTTGGTAATACTTCTGCTCTTATTTCTAGCGTGGCTACCTCACCAAGTCTCAATGTATCTACTTTCCATACTCCTAGATCTGGTTCGAATGATCCAATGGCAGTGAATCCTATGAAACGATATCCATCAGGTAATACGTCACTAACAATTACATTCGTCGCCGTTTCAGGACCAGAATTCGACATAACTACTGTAAATGTCACTTGATCCCCTATCAGCGGGTTAATGTTATTTACAGCCTTTGTTAATCCAACATCTGCTTGCTTGATCGAAGTAAATGCGGAAGACAAGTCATTATTTGCATTTACATCAAATTGATCAACCGAGATCAGTCTTGCCGTATTGGTATAGCTTCCTTCACCATTTACTGTTACCCTAACGAGTAAGAAAGCGCTACTGCCTTCAATTAGCTGATCGATCGTCCAATCACCCGTTTCGGCATTATATGATCCGATACTAGCAAATGCATCTACGAAGGTATAACCCGTTGGTAGTACATCTGATATCAGGATGTTTGATGCGCCGTCTTGGCCTACGTTTCTTACAAGGATACTGAAGTTAACTTCATCACCAATATTGGCTTCATCATTATCGATCGTTTTAGTCACCGCGATATCGACAGTAGGAGGATTCACTTCAATCTCACTCACATCATTATCTGCATTACTATCTTTCTGATCTAGGCTGCTGATAGTTGCTGTGTTATCATGATCTCCATCCACAAGCACTTTGGCTACAATTTGTAGGTTCAACGTTTGTCCATTGTTTATACCATCTAATAACCAAGCCGATTGACCAGCATCATAAGCGCCTGCATCGGCAGTCGTACTTATAAGCTCGTAGCCAGATGGCAATTGATCTGTAACGGTTATGTTGGTTGCATCATCTGGCCCGTTGTTGGTCAGGGCAATTGTAAATGTCACTTCATCACCAATGTTCGGCGTTGTATTGTCTACAGTTTTCTCAACACCTAGATCAGCCGAACGAGGTGAGATACTGGCAGTGGAACTATTATTTGCCGTATTCGGATCAAATTCATCAACATCATTAACGCTAACTGTATTCGAGAAGCTTCCTTCAGATTTAGTTTGAACTTTCACCGTCAAGGTTGCTTGCTCATTGAGCGCCATCGCGTTGATTGTCCATAGGCCGGTACTCGGATCGTAATCTCCCTTACTGGCTTCAGTTCCGATCAGTACGAATCCACTTGGAATTCGCTCGTTGATTTCAATATTATTCGCAAGATCTGGTCCATTGTTGGTTAAAGTGATCGTGAAGTTCACTTCCTCACCAATATCAGCTCTTGTTATATCAGAAGACTTCGTCAATGCTAGATCAGCAGACGGGAAGATTACTTCCGCAGATGCTTCATCATTGCTAGTATCCGGATCAACTTGATCACTATTGCTGATACTTGCGGTATTGACCATATCTCCTGTCGATAACACCTCTGCTTGAACTGAGAGTGTAACCGTATCATTGGCAGCTAATGTACCGATAGTCCAAACACCTGTAGCTTCTACATATGTACCTGATTCTGGTGTTGCTATTTCTAATTCATAGCCATCAGGAATCAAGTCTATTACTTCTAGGTTGGTCGCCGCATCAGGTCCTTCATTGAATACATCCACAGTGAATATTACGCTTTGACCGACATTGGCCGTAGGGTTGTTCACTGTTTTAAGTATACCAACATCGGCAGTTTGAACAACTACAGTTTGTTGAGAACTATTATTTGTTTCGTCAGGGTCAAATTGATCCGATCCACTTATCGTAGCAATGTTTGTATGATCTCCTGTTGGCTGGGCTTCAGTAATGAAGTTGATAACCGCACTGCCACCATTAGCTAAATCACCCACAGTCCAAAGACCTGTCGCAACATCATAACTTCCTTGACTTGTTGTAGTACTTGTGACAACAAATCCATTCGGTACGTTATCCAATACTTCCACATTAGTGGCAGGAGAAGGGCCGTTGTTAGTAACAGTTACCGTAAACACTACTTGCTCATCAATAATCGGCGTAGACTGGTTCACAATCTTGTCTATTTGTAGATCAGATTTTAAGGCAGTTACACCTTCACTAGCGCTGTTATTCGAATCATCTGGATCTTCTTGATCTGCAGATGTAACAGTTGCTGTATTGGTGAACTCACCAGTTTCTAATACGGTAGCAGTTACCGATAGAACGGCATCTTCATTCAGAGCAATTGCTCCAACACTCCAAATACCTGTGCTGCTATTATAAGTTCCGTGCGATGCACTTGCACTTACTAGTGTATAACCTGAAGGTAATTCGTCAATCGCCGTAACGTTCGTTGCTGCATCTGGACCAGCATTAGACAGCGTCACCGTAAAGATGACATTCTCTCCAACATTAGCATCTGTATTGCTGACTGCTTTAGCCATGCTTAGGTCAGCGTTCTGCGCTACTATACTCGCACTTGCTGTGTTGTCACCTAAATTAGGATCAAACTGATCAGAGTTTGTGATCTGTGCTGTATTTGTAAAGCTTCCGGTCGCATTGACTGTTGCCGTCATGGTGAATGTGGCTGAAGCACCATTCGGTAGCGTACCTATATCCCATAAGCCTGTCGAACTATTATAGTTTCCTTGACTTTCAGTAGTCGATACTAAGGTGTAACCATCAGGCAGAACGTCTGTAACTTCTACATTCGTAGCATCTGCTGGGTCAGGACCATTATTAGTCACAAGGACAGTAAATGTTACTTGATCGCCAACATTCGGATTGTTTGCATTAACCGCTTTAGAAATACTCAAGTCTGACCTTGGCGGTACAACCTCAATTGATGCTGAATTATTTGTTTTGTCATCATCAACCTGATCTGCATTGACTACGGCAGCAACGTTATTGTAGTCTCCCAATGAAAGTACTGTACCGGTTACAGATAGGGTAGTAGATGCGCCATTGGCTAAATCACCGATTGTCCATACACCAGTTGTACTGTTATAAGATCCAGTGGCTGCACTTTCACTTACTAGTGTGAATCCGTTTGGTAATAGATCATTCACAACCAAACTAGAAGCTGCATCTGGTCCAGCATTACTTATAGTAACCGTAAATGTCACGTTTTCACCAACATTCGCTACTGCATTGTTTACAGTTTTGGTAACACTGATATCAGCTCTTTGGATCGTTACAGGTCTGTCGGCTGTGTTATTAGTTAAATCCGTATCGAATTGATCTAAGGCAATAATCGAAGCTGTATTATCGTGAATACCCGTTTCGCTAGTTCTAACTCTGAGCGTAAGCACAGCATTTCCACCGCTCACTAAGTCACCCACAGTAAAGATTCCAGTATCTCGATCGAAAGATGCGCCTGGTGTTACATTGTTACTAACTAGGGTGTATCCGTTCGGTAAAATATCCTCTACTACAACTCCACTTGCTCTTGCTGGGCCATTATTAGACACCGTAATGGTGAATACAATTTCCTCGTTGATGATCGGCGTGTCATTGTCAACCACTTTAGTAATCACAAGGTCGACTAACTGAGGAGGTGCAGATGTAGTAGATGTATTATTAGCTGTGTTCGCGTCAAATTGATCTACCGCATTTACCGAGGCAGTATTTTCATAAGTACCTGTGTTGAGTACCTGCGCTCTGACTACTAAGCTTTCACTTCCTCCGCCATTTAAAGTTCCTATAATCCATAGCCCTGTGGTTTCATCATAAGTACCAATACTTGGATCGGCACTCACAAAAGTATAACCGCTAGGAAGAAGGTCTAGAATCTCCAAGTTAGTGGCAGCATTTGGTCCCGAGTTCGCTACGTTAATGGTAAAGTCGACGTTGTCACCAACATTTGGTTCAGCATCATCAACCGTTTTCACAACAGATACATCAGCTCCTTGTAGTGTTACACCTGCAGAAGCACTATTGTTATTCAAGTTCGGGTCGAATTGATCTGCACTACCAATAGCAGCCGTAGCTGTATAGTCGCCCGTTGGATTAACAGTTGCAATAACTGTAATAACATCTAATGATCCTGTTCCTTGATCGCCCAAGTTCCAGATACCAGTTGTAGGCTCATAGCTTCCTTTACTTGGGTTCGAGCTTACGAAGGTGAATCCACTAGGTAGTAAGGCGTCTAATGTAATGCCTGTGCCATCTTCAGGTCCGTTGTTTTGTACAGTGAAGGTAAAGGTCACTTCATCACCGGCATTCGGATTAGAATCATCTATAGAGGCCATCACTTCAAGGTCTACTTGAGGAGGTGATACATTCGCATCAGACTCATTATTTGCTAAGTCTGCATCAAACTGATCTAGTGAAGTAACTGTTGCCATATTATTATAGTCACCAGTGCTCTTCACTGTTGCAGTTACTGTTAATGTAGCTTGTCCACCATCGTCTAAATCTCCAATGGCCCAAATACCCGAGGTGCTTGTGTAAGTACCAATACTTGGTATGGCACTTACTAAGTCGTATCCATTTGGCAGTTTATCGGTAATGCTCAATCCCGTTGCCTGATCTGGACCATCGTTATTCACCGTAATGGTAAAGACTACATTATCACCAACATTAGGGAATGGTAAATTCACCACTTTAGAAACGCCTACGTCGGATGATGCTACATCTGAACCAGCAGATGCTTCATTGTTAGTTAGGTCCGGATCGAATTGATCGGCAAATTCTATGGAAGCGTTGTTCTGTAAGTTTTCATTAGAAATAACCGTGGCTCGAATATTCAATACGGCATTGGCAGATGCTACTAGATCTCCGATTGCCCAAAGTCCTGTGGTTTCATCATAAGTGCCTACGCTTGCTGAGCTATTTACTAATTCGTAGCCTGCAGGCAGTGCATCTGATGCTTGAACATTGGTTGCTGCATCAGGGCCATTATTGGTTACAGTTACCGTGAAGAATACATCATCTCCAACTCTTGGGTTTGAAATATCTACCACTTTGGTAATGCTCAAATCAACAATCTGTGGATCGACCGTTACTGTACTGATGTTAGAGGTAATGTCTGCATCAATTTGATCTAAGTTGGCAATAGTGGCTGTATTGATATAGTCACCAGTTGATCTAACAGTGGCTTTAATATCCAAAGTAACAATACCATCTACCGCGATTGAACCTATGTCCCAAACGCCTGTAGTACCGTTGTAACTTCCTGTGGTACTTGTGCCTTCTACAAAGAAGAAGCCGTTTGGAATAGCATCGCTAACTCTAACACTTGTTGCAGGGTCAGGTCCATCGTTGAGTACTTGAATCGTAAATGTTATTTCATCGCCAACATTCGGTACATCATCATTAACCATTTTCGTAATGATCAAATCAGACGTTTGTAGACCAACACTTACAGATGCCAAGTTATTTCCTTCATTCGGATCAAACTGATCGGCATCAGTTACTTCTGCTACGTTGGTGAAAATTCCAGTTGTTTTCACTGTAGCGTTAATGGTTAAAGTAGCAGTACCATCTTTTACAAGCGAACCTACTATCCACAATCCAGTGGTTGGGTCATATGTTCCTTGACTTACAGCTGGTGTTCCTACTAAGTCATATCCGTTTGGTAGTTTATCTACTACTTCAATTCCCGAACCTGTAGCGTTATCTGGACCAATGTTCGTTACGGTTACTGTAAATACGACTGGGTCACCATCATTCGCATTTTGATTGTCAACTGTCTTAGCAATCGCCACATCAACTTTCGGTGAAGTTACGGTTGCAGATGCGGTATCATTCGTACTGTTACTATCTACTTGATCGAGTATCGAGATAGAAGCTACATTTTCAAATTCACCCTCAAGAAGAACTCTCGCTTGAACGTTGAATTCAACAGAATTACCATTAATTAATGATCCTATGATCCACTCGCCTGTGTTCTCGTTGTATACTCCATTACCATTTGTATTGGTGCTAATTACGGTATAGCCTGATGGTATTTGATTTAGTACTCTAACTCCTGAAGCGTCATCAGCGCCGTTGTTAGTTACAGTTACAACAAAATTCACGAACTCACCCACATTGGCAGTCGCATTATCTACTGTGATATTGACACCAAGATCGGCTTGTTGTAGTGTTATGTCCTGAGAGGCTTCATCGTTTGTCGCATTCTCATCAAGTTGATCTACTTCAATGATCTTCGCTATGTTATTGTAAGCTGAAGAACTCGTTACAGTAGCAATAACACTTAGTGTTGCAGTACCCGAAGTTGGTATAGTACCAATGCCCCAAATACCAGTTACTGCATTGTAACCTCCTTGGCTTACTGCACTGCTCACAATTTCATATCCAGCAGGAACAAGGTCATCTACAACAACGCTTGTTGCTTCATCTGGACCGTTATTCGTTACGGTCATTGTGAAGGTTACTCGATCTCCAATATTCGGATTGTCGTTATCGATAGTTTTCGTAATACCGACATCTGCTTTCTGAAGAATTATCGATTGACTGCTGTTGTTGTTCGTTACATCTGGATCGAATTGGTCAGATGCTGTTACTACTGCAGTGTTTTCAAAGTTTCCAGAAGCATTTACGCTTACACTCATCACCAATACCGCACTACTACCATCACCTAGTGTTCCTAGACTCCAAGTTTTAGTATTTGGATCGAACGTACCTTGAGATGCAAACGCGCTTTCTAAGTTGTATCCACTTGGTAACTGATCTTCAATTTCGACCCCTGATGCTGCATCTGGTCCAATGTTAAAGGCAGTTACTAGGAATGTAATTATATCGCCTGGATTAGGGTTCGCATTGTCCACAGTTTTGCTTATCGTAACATCTGCACGTTGCGGTCTTGGTGTAGAACTTGCGCTGTTGTTTGTTACGTCAGGATCGAACTGATCTACATTCAATAAAGAAGCGGTATTCTGGTAAGTACCATCAGATTTCACAGTTGCCGTTATCTCTAAAGTTGCAGAGGAACCATTAACCAAGTCTCCAACTGTCCAAACACCATTGATGTTGTTAAATCCACCTTGGCTAGGGTTAGCCGAAATAAATGTATAACCATTTGGCAGTTGATCTTCTAGCGTGATGCCTGTTGCAGCATCTGGTCCATCGTTAGTTACCGTAATTGTAAAGATTACGTTTTCACCAACATTTGGTCCGCCGTTATCTACTGCTTTTTCAACAATGATATCTGTTTGAGTAGGGAAGATGGTCACATCAGCGGCATCATTTTCTTCTACTTCATCATGTTCAATAAGGTCCGTTACTATTGAGTTATTATCGTAAGATCCACTAGATAATACTTTGGCAGTAATGGTAATCGTTTCGGTATCACCATTCGGAATATTTCCTATTGCCCAAATACCACTACTGGCTGTATAGGCACCTTGACTTGGATTGTCTGAAACAAATTCTAATCCATCAGGTAGGAGGTACGTGATTTCAACATTTGAGGCATCGCTTGGTCCATTGTTTACTACTGTTACAGTTACTTGAACTTCTTCACCAACATTTGGTCTTGAAACATCAACTACTTTTTGTAGGCCAATGTCTGCTCGAGGAGCGTTGACGAATGTGCTTGCTGTGTTGTTGCTTTCGTCAGGATCGTTCTGATCCAATTCTGTAACGGTAGCCGTATTGCCATAGTCTCCAGTGGCTAGAACGGTACCCGTAATATTTAGCGTAATGTTTGAATTACTAGTAATAGTGCCTGCTTCCCAAATTCCTGTGAACCTATCATAAGTTCCTTGAGAAACTGTCGCATTGACAAATTCATAACCAGAAGACAATCTATCGGTGATTTCGACATTAGTCGCTGCATCAGGACCGTTATTGGCAATTGTAACTGTAAAGACTACAGCTTCACCCACATTAGCGGCATCGTTATCAACAACTTTAGTCACTAATAAATCAGATACCTGAACTGTTGCGCCTTGGCTAACACTATTGTTTGAAGCATCTGGATCATATTGGTCTACTGCATTGATATTCGCCACATTTAAATGCGAACCGGTTGCCAATACAGTTGCCCTAAGTGTCAATACTGCACTAGAGCTATTCACTAATGTGCCTACCGTCCAAATACCAGTACTCGCATTATAACTTCCTGTACTTGTAGTAGAAGCTGCAAAGTCGAAACCGCTTGGTAACCTATCGCTTACTTCAACATTGGTAGCGGCGTCTGGTCCGTTATTAGTGACTGTTATAGTATAAACAACTTGTTCACCTGGAATTGGTGTTGTATTGTCGATCACTTTTGTGATGCTCAAGTCAGCTCTTTGAGGAGTTACATCTACAGTTTGTGTATTGTTGATTGGTTGCGGATCGTCTTGATCGCTGCTAGAAATCGTTGCCGTATTATCGTAGTCGCCAGTTACTCTTACTAAGGCTACAATTTCAAGGGTGGCTGTTGCGCCATTGTTTACTACTCCAGCAGACCAAAGTCCATTAGTTGCATTGTAAGAACCAAATGAAGTAACTGCATTCACAAAATCGTAGCCACTTGGTAGTACATCTGTTATTTCAACATTCGTTGCTGCATCAGGACCATCATTTGTTACAGATAGGGTAAAGGTTACTTCTTCTCCAATATTAGGTGTTGCACTGCTCACGGTTTTCGTAATGCCGAGATCAGCAGATTGCGCTACAATACTGGCACTTGCGGTATTGTTACCAGCATTCGGATCAAACTCTGTGGCTGCTGTTATACTTGCCGTGTTTGTGAAGTCGCCTGCCGCACCTACAGTTCCAGTTATGGTCAATGTCGCACTTGCATCTTTAGCTAAACTTCCGACTTCCCAGATTCCACTCGATGCAGTATAAGTTCCAACGCTCGGTGTAGCTGTTCCTAAAGTATATCCTGAAGGGAGTTGATCAGTTACTTCTATTCCTGTGGCATCAGCTGTACTAGGTCCATTGTTAGTTAAAGTAACTGTGAAAGTCACTAGGTCACCCACATTTGGATCTGTCGCATCTACCACTTTTTGTAATACTAAGTCAGCTCTAGGAGGATTTACTGTGGCTGTCGCAGCGTCATTCGCATCGTTAGGATCGTTTTGGTCTAATGCACTTACAGTTGCTGTATTGGCATAGTCTCCAGCAGCTTTCACTGTGGCTATTACTGTTAAAGTAGCAGTGGCCGCATTGTCTAATGAACCGATATTCCATAGCCCTGCACCACTACTGTATGCACCCTTAGTGGTAATGGCACTTACTAAGTCATAACCTGAAGGAATTACATCTTCTAGCGCAAGTCCTGTCGCTTCATTTGGTCCATTATTGGTCGCTACAACGGTGAAAGTTACTTCGTCTCCAACGTTAGCTACACTATTACTTACTGTTTTAGCAATGCTAATGTCAGAAGTTTGAAGCGTAACACTTGCTGATGCGCTATTGTCCGTGTTGTCAGTATCGAATACATCCGATCCCGTTACTGTCGCAGTATTTGTGAAGATACCGGCTGACTGAACTGTTGCTCTTATAGTTAAAGTAGCAGAAGCATTGCTGCCCAGACTAGCCAATGACCAAATGCCTGTTGAACTTACATAACTACCAACTGAGGCTGTTGTATTTACAATGCTGTAGCCATCAGGAACTTGGTCGGTTACTTCAATATTAGTGGCATCATTCGGTCCTTCGTTCAGTAAAGTCACCGTGAAGATCACATCTTCTCCAGGCACTGGCGAAGTGTTATCTACTGTTTTGCTGATGTTTAAATCAGCAAACTGTGCTGTTACATTGACTGTTGCATCGTCATTGTCAGTATCAGGATCATCCTGATCGGCTGCTGTAATGCTAGCCGTATTATCGTAATCACCTGTTGACTTGACTTTAGCCACAAGGTCAATAGTCGCTGTTGTTCCATTTCCAATCGACCCAATAGTCCATAATCCTGAGTTATTGTTGTAACTACCAAAGGATGTGTTGGCTTCGACGAATTCATAACCAGATGGAATTTGGTCTGTTACTACAACACCAGTTGCAGCATCTGGTCCATTGTTAGCGACGCTAATGGTAAATGTTACATTTTCATCCACATTAGGAGTGGCATCGCTAATCACCTTAGTTAAGGCAAGGTCAGCGGATTGTGCTACTATACTGGCGCTTGCTGTATTATCACCTTCGTTTGGATCAAATACATCGGTTGCAGTTACACTTGCAGTGTTCGTGAAATCACCGTTTTCTCTTACTGTCGCCTGAATTGTTAATGTTACTTGCGCATCTTTAGCAAGCTCACCAATCGTCCAAATACCATTTACATTATTGTATGCTGTGCCAGGAGTAGTGGTGGCATTGGTAAGCGCATAGCCTGAAGGTAATTGATCTGTTACCTCAATTCCTGTAGCAGGATCAGTACTTGGGCCATTATTAGTCAATGTGACGGTAAACGTTACTTGGTCCCCGACATTCGGATTATTCGCATCTACAACTTTCGTCAAATTCAGATCGGCACGTGGAGGTGCAACGCTTTCAGTAGCCGTATCATTGTTTGCGTCTGGGTCAACTTGATCGAGCGCACTGACAGTTGCTGTATTGGCAAAGTCACCCGAAGCTAATACTGTAGCAGTTACTTCTAACCGTGCCTCACCTGCACTATTCAATGTTCCGATAGCCCATTCTCCTGTAGCACTTATAAAAGTACCTTGTGTAGATGTAGCACTTACAAATGTGTAACCTGAAGGCAGTTGATCCGTCACGTTTAGACCTGCCGCTGTATTAGGACCGGCATTTGAAGCTGTGATTGTGAACGTAACATTCTCACCCACATTAGCGGTGGCATTATCTACTGTTTTCGTTAAGCTGATATCCGAAGTTTGTACCGTTACTGCTGAACTTGCCGTGTTATTCGAATTGTCTAAATCAAACTGATCGGCAGCTGTGATAGACGCATTATTGGTGAAATCTCCAGTTGCTTGAACAGTTGCTCTTACTGTCAATACTGCACTTCCAGAATTCCCAATGCTTGAAACAGACCAGAGGCCAGTTGTGCTGTTATAAGTTCCAATAGAAGCATTGCTGCTCACTAAATCATAACCGTTCGGTATAAGATCAGTTACTTCAATATTCGTGGCAGTGTTCGGTCCGTTGTTTGCGACGGTAATTGTAAAGATTACATCATCTCCTGGTACTGGCGAACTGTCATCGACTGTTTTGGTGATGTTCAAATCAGCAAATTGAGCTACAACTTCTACTGTAGAAGTATTGTTAGCATCTTCCGGATCGTCTTGATCTGCTCTTGTGATGGTGGCTGTATTATCATGATCTACCGTTTGATTTACGGTAGCCACAATAGTTAAGGTCGCCGTCTGTGCGTTGGCAATTGAACCAAGTGACCATATGCCGGAGTTCTCGGCATAAGTACCAAAGTTAGTTACAGCTGAAACGAAGTCGTATCCACTAGGAATCTGATCTGTTACTTGAACGCTTGTCGCAGGGTCAGGACCAAGGTTGCTCAAGTTGATCGTGAAGGTGACGTCATCGCCAATATTTGGCATTTCATCGCTAATTGATTTTGTAACCTCTAGATCAGAGGCCTGAGCTAATATACTTGCGCTTGCCGTATTATCTCCTTCATTTGGATCGAAAACATCGTTGGCAGATACCCTTGCCGTATTGGTGAAGTCGCCCGTTTCATTGACTGTCGCAGTCATGGTAAGTGTGGCCTGCGCCGCGTTGGCTAAAGCACCTACTGTCCAGATTCCTGAGTTACTATCATAAGTACCTACTGAAGCAGTTGGTGTAACTAGTGTATATCCTGATGGCACTACGTCTGTAACTTCTATGCCTGTGGCATCGGAAGTACTCGGTCCGTTATTGATTAGTGTTACGGTAAACGTGATCAAGTCGCCAACATTTGGACTAGTATTGTCTACCGTTTTAGTGATAGCTAAGTCCGCTCTTGGAGGAGCAACGGTGGCACTTGCTGAATCATTAGTATCAGTAGGATCAATTTGGTCTAAGCTATTTACCGAAGCTGTGTTTTCATATTCTCCAGTAGATAATACGCTGGCAGTCATTGTTAAGGTGACCGCATCTCCGTTTTCTAACTGACCAATTGTCCATATGCCGGTCGCTGAAATGTAGTTTCCAGCACTAGGGTTGGCAGAAAGTAGGTTGTAACCTGTTGGCAACTCATCCAAAATTGAAAGGCCAGTTGCTCTATCAGCACCATCGTTCGTTACCGTTACGGTAAAGTTTACGGTCTCACCAACATTTGCTTCATCATCATCTACTGATTTCGTGATGTTGATATCAGCAGACTGCAATGTAATCGCACTACTTGCAGTGTTATTAGTATTGTCATTGTCAAACTGATCGACAGCGGTGATTGTCGCTGTATTGGTAAAGTCACCACTAGATTGAACAGTTGTTCTAATCGTCAATGTAGCTGTTGCGCTATTGGTTAAGCTATTGATGGTCCATGCACCTGTGTTCGTATCGAAGTTGCCTTGTGAAGCAACTGCGCTTACTAAATTAAATCCACTAGGGATTTGATCTGTAACGGTAATGTTAGTAGCTGCATCCGGTCCAGCATTAGAGAGGTTGATTGTAAAAATCACATCTTCGCCTGGAACAGGATTAGCATTATCGACTGCTTTTGTTATGCTTAAATCAGCAATCATAGGATCTACTGTTACTGACGCTGTATTGTTCGTGTTGTCAGTATCGTTTTGATCAACTGCTGTGATGCTAGCTGTATTCACGAAGTCACCTGCAGATAGGGTAGTAGCGATTACTTCTAATGTTGCTACTCCCGCATTATTCAGACTTGAGAACATCCAAATGCCATTGGTGTTGTCGTAAGTTCCTCTCGAAGGACTTGCACTTACAAACGTAAATCCGCTTGGCAATTGATCAGTAATTGAAACGTTTGTGGCGGCATCTGGACCTGCATTGTTCACCGTGATAGTAAACGTTACATCATCTCCAACATTTGGCGTAGCATCGCTGACAACTTTAGTTATGCTTAAATCAGAATTTTGTATTCCAGATGATACCGTGGCCGTATTATTCGCGGTTTGTGGATCAAATTCATTAACACTTGTTATTGATGCTGTATTTGCTCTGTCGCCGCTAGCATTAGCAGTTGCCAATACTTCTAGGGTAGCGACCCCATTGTTGGCTAAGTTTCCAAGCGTCCAAATGCCAGTTGTCGAAACATAGCTTCCTTGACTTTCCGTAGCGTTCACGAAAGTGAATCCGCTAGGCAACTGATCTGTCACTATAATGTCAGTGGCTTGACTTGGTCCATCATTCGTTACCGTAACCGTAAAAGTTACATTGTCACCCACATTAGGACTTGCGTCATCAATCACTTTAGTGACAACAAGGTCTGCATTCGGTGGTGTTACTGTGGCAGTAGCACTATCATTAGTGTTGTCCGGATCGTTCTGGTCAACACGTTGGATGCTGGCGACGTTATCAAAATCGCCGGTTGCTTCTACCGTTGCTACAATTGTAATATTAGCGTTGGCTGCATTGTTAATAGTACCGACTGTCCAGATACCGCTTACTGAGTTATAAGCACCTTGACTTGCCGCAGCACTTACGAATGTATAGCCTGAAGGTACTTTATCAAGCACCTCAATGTTTGTAGCTGCATCAGGTCCTGCGTTGGCCGCGGTAATGGTAAACGTTACACTTTCTCCAACGTTCGCTACGTTATTACTTACAATTTTGGTTATGCTAACATCAGCCACTTGAACAGTGGTAGAGGCAGTTGCACTGTCATTTGAATTGTCGGTGTCGAAAGTAGTATTTCTAGTAATTGAAGCGGTATTCAAGTAATCTCCTGCTGCATTAACTGTAGCTCTAATGATCAGCGTTTGCGTAACACCGTTACCTATGCTACCAATATTCCAAATACCTGAAGTATCGTCATAAGTTCCTTTTGTTCTTGTAGCATTTACAAAAGTGAAACCGCTTGGTAATAGATCAGTCACTTGTACTTCTCTAGCACTATTTGGTCCAGCATTGACTGCAGCAATTGTAAATTCTACTGATTCACCAGGAATAGGAGTGGTATTACTCACCTCTTTCGTGATTGAAACATCTGAAAGTAATGCCGTAATCGTTGTACTGGCTTGATTATTTGTATTGTCAAGGTCAGTTTGGTTGGCAGAAACTACCGAAATAGTATTAATGTAATTTCCAGTGCTTAAGACTTTACCTACTACTGTTAAGTTGGCTGTTGCACCGTTTGGTAATGCACCGATATTCCAAGTTCCTGTTGTTTCATTATAAGAACCAAAGTCTTGGTTCGCAGAAACAAACTCGAAGCCATCAGGAAGAATATTATTCGCTATTATACCTGTAGCTGCATCCGGACCATTGTTTGTTAATGTGATCTGGAAAGTAACTTCTCCATCAACATCTTGCGTAGTTACATCTGGCGTGATCGTTACGCCTAAGTCAATCGCCTGAGAATTGGTACTAACCGTGGCTGTATTATTACCCTGATCTGCATCGAACTGATCTGAACCAGTAATTCTTGCAATGTTGGTTAAGTCTCCACTCGCATTTACGGTCGCGTTTATCGTTAAGGTAGCACTTGCGCCATTGGTAACTGTGCCTACACTCCATAAGCCTGTAGCGTTGTCATAACTTCCTGAGGCTGTATTCGCACTAGCGAATGTGTAACCACTTGGAAGGACATCGGTTACTACCACGTTTGTAGCATCAGCAGTACTTGAAGATTCGCTCGTTACAACTAGTGTAAAGATTACCTCTTCACCAACAGTTGGTGTATTCGTATTTACACCTTTTGAAATTGAAAGATCAGCAATAGGAGGGGTTACCGTGGCGTTCGCCGAATCATTTGTATCCGCCGGATCAATTTGATCTAATTCATTTACCGAAGCTGTATTCACATTGTCATCTACAGAAGATACTGTAGCGGTTATTGTCAATGTTGCATTAGCAGCGTTGGCTAAGGTTCCAACAGTCCAAATGCCTGTTGCATCGTCGTAACTGCCAGTAGCCGTATTGCTCGAAACGAAGGTGTATCCAGCAGGTAAATCATCACTGATTTCGAGGTTAGTCGCTGCATCAGGACCTGCATTGCTGGCCGTTATAGTAAATACTACATTCTGCCCAACATTTGCACTTGCGTTGTCGACAGTTTTTGTGATGCCAATGTCTGATGTTTGAACTGTAACACTTCTCGAAGCTGTATTATCTGTATTGTCATTGTCGAACTGGTCGGAGTTGGTTACAGATGCTGTATTGTTATAGTCACCTGTTGCTAGTACTCTTGCCCGAATTGTCAATGAAGCACTACCTGCATTCGCCAAAGTACCTACTGTCCATACACCACTTGTAGTTACATATGTTCCTTGCGAGGTAGAGAAGCTTACCAATGTATAGCCTGAAGGAAGTTGGTCAGTAATCTCGATGCTTGTTCCAGCACCTGTTCCTTCATTAAGAACTGTTACTGTGAAAATTACATCGTCGCCAGGTATCGGGTTAGCATTATCAACGGTTTTGGTCAGGTTAAGATCAGCAACTTGTGGCACCACATTGGCAGTAGCTGTATTATTGCTAGCTGTTCCATCTGCCTGATCGATTGTTGAAAGCGTGGCGGTATTGTTATAGTCGCCTGTTGCTTTAACTGTAACTGTTAAGTCAATCGTTACTGAAGTACTAGCAGCGATTGTTCCAACTGTCCAAATTCCATTATTATTATCATAACTACCATTCGCTGTTGTGGCACCCACAAAGTCATAACCGCTTGGTAGGGCGTCTGTAATTGTAATTCCAGTGGCTTCATCTGTTCCTGTATGCGAAGCAGTGATTGTAAATGTGATGTTATCTCCAATTTGTGGAGAAGCATTATCTACAACTTTCTCAATCGCTACATCTGCATCTTGTTTCACAGTCGATGCGCTTGATGTATTATTTGATGTATCAGGGTCGAATTGGTCCGCGGCGGTAAGGCTAGCAGTGTTTTCAAAGTCGCCAGTTGCATTTACTGTTGCAGTAATAGCAAGCGTTGCACTTGTGTTACTACTCAAGTTTCCGATGGTCCAAACCCCAGAACCCGGCACATAAGTACCTTGACTTGGTGTATTTCCAGTGATGGTGTAGCCACTTGGCAATTGATCAGTTACTACAACGCCTGTAGCATTTTCGGTGCCGTCATTATTTGTTGCAGTGATTACGAAAGTAATTTCATCACCCGTATTAACACGCTCTTGATCTACTGTTTTATCTAAGCTGATATCTACTCTAGGCGGCGTAACAGTTTCTGTGTCTTGATCATTCGAACTGTTATCATCGACCTGATCTAGATTGCTCAATGAGGCAGTATTACCATAATCACCTGTAGCATTTACAGTGGCTACAACAGTTAATGTTGTCGATCCGCCATTGGCTAAAGTTCCAACTGTCCAAACACCAGTGGTGGCGTTGTAAGTACCTGTCGCTGGCGACTGACTTACTAAAGTATATCCGGAAGGGAGAAGGTTATCGATGACAAGGTTAGTTGCATCATCTCCGCCGTTGTTATCTACAGTAATTGTGAAGGTTACGGCTTCACCAACATTCGCAGCGGCATCATCAACTGCGACAGTCACAGCAATGTCAGATTCTTGTAAAGTGAGACCTTGACTTGCGCTGTTGTTGCCATTGTCCGGATCAAATTGATCAGCACCTTCAATAATTGCCACATTGGTAAAGTTACCAGTGGTCTGAACAATTCCTGTCAAGGTTAATACAGCACTCGAGCTATTCACTAAGTTGCCTACTGTCCAAATTCCAGTGTTCTCGTCGTAAGATCCTGTACTAGCTGTGAAACTAGCAAATGTAATTCCGCTTGGTAGTCTATCGCTCACCTCTACGGAAGTGGCTGCATCAGGACCGTCATTTGTTACTGTGATGGTGTATACGACAGTTGCACCAGGAATTGGATTATTGTCGTTGAGCATTTTCGTTATACTCAAGTCAGCAATTTGCGCATCTACATTGGCTGTGTTGGTATTATTACCGGTTGTCGGGTCATCTTGATCTGAAGCGGTAATCGACGCCGTATTATTGTAAGTACCTGTTGGTAATACTTTGGCTCTAATGGTCAACTCAGGCGTTTGCGCCGTTGTTACATTTCCAACTGTCCACAAGCCTGTTGTAGCACTGTAGTTTCCGAATGATGTATTAGAACTTACAAACTGGTATCCATTAGGTAGGATGTCCGTAATGGCCACGTTCGTCGCTAAGTCAGGTCCAGCGTTCGCAAGCGACAACGTAAAGGTCACTTCTTCATCAACATTAGGCGTAGCGTTATCGACAACTTTAGTTAATGATAGATCGGCAGACTGCGTGACTATAGTAGCCGTAGAACTGTTGTTTCCAGTATTCGGATCAAATTGATCTGCATTTGTAACGGTTGCTATGTTCGCAAAGTCTCCTGTCGAAAGTACTGTCGCTGTAATCACTAATGTAGCATTAGCATCCTTGGCTAAACTTCCAACTGTCCATAAGCCAGTTCCATTGTCATAAGTACCGATGCTAGGTGTAGCAGCGCTAAATGTGTAACCAGAAGGAAGTACATCTACCACTTCAATTCCTGTTGCTGAACCGGCAGTAGGACCGTCATTAGTTAAAGTTACCGTGAAGGTAATGAGGTCGCCTACATTTGGACTACTGTTACTTGCTGTTTTCTCGATGGCTAAGTCCATTACTGGGGCCGTCACAGTTTCAGAAGCACTATCATCCGTATTGTCTGGGTCTTGCTGATCTAGGGTGTTCACCGAAGCTGTATTTGTGAAATCACCACTTGAAAGTACAGTGGCAGTAATCGTTAATGTAGCAGATGAAGCATTGCTCAGTGAGCCAATCGTCCAAACCCCTGCACCACTGTTGTAAGTACCAGACGAGGCCGTTGCATTTAAGAAACTATACCCTGATGGAATAGACTCATTGATGCTCAAGTTGGTAGCATCGTCCGAACCAGTATTAGAAACAGTAACGGTAAACGTTACATTCTCTCCAACATTGGCGGTGGCATTATCAACCGTTTTTGTAATGGCGATATCTGATGTTTCTAAGGTTACAAGTGCAGAATCAGAATTGTCAGAGTTGTCATCATCAAACTGATCGGAAGCGGTAACGCTTGCAGTGTTGGTATAGTTTCCGGTGGCTTGTACTGTGGCTCTTAGTGTAAGTGTCGCTGTACTTGCATTGGCAATGCTATTTACTGTCCATAAACCTGTTGAAGCTACATAGCTACCTTGGGAAGTTACTGCACTCACAAGGGTATATCCGCTTGGTAGTAAGTCGGTCACTTGAACACCTGTAGCAGTAGCTGTGCCTTCATTCAATACATTTACCGTAAAGATTACATCGTCACCGGCGTTAGGTGTGGTATTATCAACTGATTTAGTAACGTTCAAGTCGGCGACCATTGGTACTACCGTGATTGTACTTGAATCGTCAGTATTATCAGGATCATTTTGATCTAGTGAAGTAACAGATGCAGTGTTGGCATAAGACCCAGTAGATAATACTGTCGCAGTAATTTGAAGCGTCGCAGTACCTGCATTGTTTAACGTTCCAATGCTCCAAACACCTGTTCCTGATACATATGAACCTCTGTCTACGGTATGGCTCACATAAGTAAAGCCATTCGGTAATTGGTCAGTCACTATTAAGTTATCAGCAGCATCTGGTCCGGCATTATTAGCTACTACGGTGAAGACCACTGATTCCCCAATGTTTGGCGTAAGGTTATTGACAGATTTCGCTACAGAAATGTCAGAGCTTTCGATGAATGCAGCTGCTGTAGCTGTGTTATTAGCTGTGTTAGTATCAAATTCAGCAACGGCAGATACAGTGGCTGTATTTGTTAAGGCACCAGCCGCATTCAATGTGGCTACTATTTCTAATGATTTAGCAACATCTTTGGCTAAAGCGCCTACTGTCCAAATACCAGTTCCGTCATCATAAGTTCCTTGGTCTGCCGTTGCACTTACGAAAGTATATCCAGCAGGAAGTTGGTCAGTTACACTAATTGAAGAAGCCGCATCAGGGCCTTGGTTTTCTAAAAGAATAGTGAAGGTTACTTGATCCCC
The DNA here is from genome assembly GCF_049099775.1 of Roseivirga sp. Lineage (GTDB taxonomy): Bacteria > Bacteroidota > Bacteroidia > Cytophagales > Cyclobacteriaceae > Roseivirga. The sequence goes on from NZ_JAGDZM010000010.1 coordinate 54,144, forward strand.
AACATTTGCTCCGATAGGAGAGACAGATTTAGTCAATGCGAGATCAATGTTCGCTGGATCAACCGATTCTGAAGCACTATCATTTGTAGAAGTACCATCGAATTGATCTAATGACTGAACACTTGCCGTATTCGTGTAAGTCCCTGTTGAAAGTACGGTTGCCTCAATGGCTAGCGTAGCATTTGCACCGTTGTTTACTGTCCCAACAGCCCAAACGCCTGTTCCGGCAGTATAGGTACCTTGACTAGGCGTTGCTCCTGCGAGTATATATCCAGAAGGGAGTTGATCTAATATATTGACGTTCGTTGCGTTGCTAGGCCCTGCATTGCTTACTGTAATTGTAAACGTAGCGTTTTGCCCTACATTAGTCGTTGCGTTATCCACAACCTTTGTAACGCTTAAGTCTGATTGCTGCATGGTGACAGATTCAGAAGCAGTGTTATTTGCCGCATTGGTATCGAAAGTATTGTTTCTCGTAATCGTCGCTGTGTTAGTATAAGTTCCTGCTGTATTTACAGTAGCTCGGATTACTAATGTTTGACTTCCAGACGCTGCAATATTCCCGACATCCCAAATACCAGAAGTACTCGTGTAAGTACCCGCAGTAATAGTTGGCGTACTTACGAAAGTATATCCTGAAGGAAGCACATCAGTAATTTGAACGTCTTGTGCAGATGCAGTACCACCATTAGTAGCCACTATTGTGAATTCTACTGTGCCATTTGGAAGTGGGGTGCTGTTGTCAACCACCTTAGTAATACCGACTTCTGACAAGAGTGGTGCCGAAACGGCATTGTCTGAATCATTTGCACCATTAGAATCTGTTTGATCTGCAGATGTGACAGATGCCGTATTTGTATAAACTCCAGTGGCGTTGATGGTAGTCCGGATTGTTAAAGTTGCTGTTTCTGCATTAGCAAGGCTTCCAACTGTCCAAACACCTGTGCCCGATACGTAGGTGCCATGTGATACCGTACTGGAAACAAATGTGTAACCCGAAGGTAAAAGGTCATTGGCGATAATATTGGTAGCTAAGTCAGGGCCATTGTTCAATAGAGAAACAGTGAATATTACGCTTTCGCCAACATCCTGAGTTGCATTATCAACAACTTTACTCATCTGAAGGTCGATCGACTGTACCGATGGACTAACAGATGCAGTATTATTTCCACCGTTCGGATCGAACTGATCTGAAGCAATTATACTGGCAACATTCGTATAATCAACAACGGCTGTAACAGTAGCATTAATGGTTAGGGTAACCGAACCTCCATTGGTAATAGTACCAATATCCCATACACCTGTACCAGAATTATATGTTCCCTGACTTGGCGTGTCACCTGTATAGGTGTATCCAGCAGGTAAGAGGTCTGTAACTGTCACGTTTGTAGCATCAGCTGTACTTGCTGCTCCGCTTGTTACTGTAATTGTAAAGACAACTGGATCTGTTGGCGTAGTCGTCACCACATCTACAGTTTTAGTAATACCCAATTCTGCAATTGGAGGTGTTACTGTAGCTGAAGCTGAATCATCAGTAGCATCTGGATCCAACTGATCTAGTGATTCTACTGATGCTGTATTTGTATTATTATCTACGTTTACAACAGTCGCTGTAATATCTAAAGTAGCTGAACCGCCATTTGTTAATGATCCAAGCGTCCATAGACCCGTTGCGTTGCTGTAACTTCCTGTCGCGGTATTACTCGAAACGAAGGTAAACCCTGCCGGAAGTTGATCTTCAATCACAACATTTGTAGCATCATTTGGCCCTTGGTTGGTAGCAGAAATTGTGAATACTACATTCTGACCAACATTTGCTGTGGCATTGTTTACTGATTTAGCCAAGTTGATATCAGAATTCTGAACAGTTACCGATTGGCTTGCACTGTTATCAGTTCCATCGCTATCAAATTGATCAGATGTTGTGACAGTTGCGGTATTGTTGTAGTCTCCGCTAGTTTTAACAGTTGCTCTTAGCGTCAACGATGCACTCGCTCCATTCGCAAGCGTACCTACAGTCCAAAGACCGGTATCTGATAGGTAACTTCCTTGAGAAGTTGAAGCACTCACAAAAGTGTAGCCAATCGGTAGCTGATCTGTAATGCTAACATTCGTTGCTTGCCCACCACCTTGATTCAAAACGGTGACTGTAAAGATGACGTCTGCACCTGGAATAGGAGAGGCGTTATCTACGGTTTTACTCATGTTTAAGTCGGCAAATTGTGTCACCACAACTGCTGTAGCTGAGTCGTTTCCGGCATTACTATCAGCTTGATCTATTGTCGTCAAACTCGCTGTGTTATCGTAAGTTCCAGTTGAAAGTACTGTTGCCGTAATCGTTAAGGTCGCCGAAGCATCAACTTCAATCGATCCTACATTCCAAACGCCTGTGCCACTATTATAGCTACCCTGTAAAGTGCTCGCGCTTACAAAAGTGTAGCCAGTTGGTAGTGCATCCGTAATGGTTACGCCAGAAGCGGCATCATCGCCAGCATGTGTAGCTGTAATGGTAAACGTTACTTGATCACCTACCTGAGGTGCCGCATCATTAACTGTTTTGGCTATCGCAATGTCTGCTGATTGTTTGGTTGTAGAAGCAGATGCATTATCGTTTGTTGTATTCGTATCGAATTGATCAACAGCAGTAATAGTTGCGGTGTTTGTGAAATCACCTGCACCATTTACAGTTGCGTTTATCGTTAATGTAGCCGTCGTATTCTGCGCTAAGCTGCCTACTGTCCAAACTCCGGTTCCATCTACATAAGTACCTTGGCTTGGAGAATCACTGGTGTAAGTGTATCCAGATGGCAAAAGATCAGTTACCGAAATTCCTGACGCGTCTGTAGTTGTACTGTTATTTTTTACCGATAACGTGAAGCTTACTGCGTCTCCAGTATTAACTCTTTCTCTATCAACCGATTTCTCCATGCTGATGTCGACGCGTGGAGGTGTTACCGTGCTAGTCGCTTGATCATTCGTCGACGTATTGTCTTGCTGATCAAGGCTGCCTACGGCAGCGGTATTGCCATAGTCGCCCGTAGACTGGACGGTTCCTACAACGGTCAGGGTGGCATTGGCTCCATTATTCACCGTGCCAACGGTCCATACTCCAGTTCCCGAAACATATGTTCCTTGACTTGGTACGTGGCTGACAAATGTATATCCCGAAGGAAGTAAATCATTCACGACCAAGTTAGTAGCATTATCAGGTCCGGCATTGGCAGCGGTAATTGTAAAAGTTACGTTCTCACCAACATTTGCAACGTCATTGTCGACCACTTTTGTAATAGAAATATCAGACTGCTGAAGTGTATAAGTTTGGCTTGCGCTATTATTCGAGATGTCGGTATCAAACTGATCAGCACTTTCTATATTGGCTACATTGATACTGTTGCCAGAAGTTAAGACAGTACCTGTTAGCGTCAAAACAGCAGAAGAGGAGTTGGCTAAATTTCCAACTGTCCACACCCCCGTACCAGAATTATAAGTGCCGGCACTTTCAGTAGATGATACAAATGTTAATCCAGAAGGGAGTCGATCGCTTACAGAAACGTTCGTTGCATCATTAGGTCCATTATTCGTAACCGTTATGGTGTACGTGTTTTGTGCACCCGGTATTGGTGTGCTATTATTTTGAACTTTCGTAATGCTTAAGTCAGCCATTTGCGCCGTTACAGGAGTGGTAGAAGTATTGTTTCCACTGTTCGGATCGTCTTGATCAGAACCTGTAATTGAGGCCGTATTATTATAGTCGCCAGTAGAAAGTACTTTCGCCACGATAGTCAGTACCGGAGCCTGTGTCGTAGAAACAGTTCCAATATCCCAAAGACCGGTCGAAGCTGAATAAGCCCCGAAAGTTGTGTTTGAAGAAACGAACGTATAACCGCTAGGTAGTAAATCCGTCACCGCAACGTTTGTGGCTACATCAGGTCCTGCATTACCCATAGTCAATGTGAATGTGATTTCATCATCAACATTCGGTGCCGCATCACTTACTGCTTTCGTTAAGGACAAGTCTGAAGAAAGTGCTACAATACTAGCAGTGGCAGTATTATTACCCGCATCTGGATCGAATTGATCAGCACCAGTAACTGTAGCAGTGTTGGTAAAGTCACCAGCTGCAAGCACTGTGGCAGTAATACTCAAGGTTTCAGTTGCGTCTTTAGCGATCGTTCCGACCGTCCAGATACCAGTACCTGAAGCATATGTTCCAGTACTTGGCGTGGCCGTACCTAATGTATAACCTGAAGGTAGAAGGTCTGTAATCTCAACTCCCGTTGCCGAAGAAGTACTCGGTCCATTGTTTGTAAGGCTCACCGTAAACGTAATGACATCGCCCACATTTGGGTTCGAATTGTTCACCACCTTAGTCAATTCAAGATCAGCTCTTGGAGGATTTACTGCAGTAGTTGCCGAATCATCCGAGTTATCAGGGTCTAATTGATCCAAAGTAGTTACTGAGGCGGTATTTCCATAGTCGCCTGTAGAAAGTACGGTTGCAGTTATTGTTAAAGTAGCATTAGCTGCATTGTTGAGTGTACCGATATTCCATACCCCTGAGGTATTATTGTAAGTACCTGTTGACTCGTTGGCACTTACAAATGTGTATCCAGAAGGAAGTTCATCAGTAATCGTAAGTCCAGTAGCGTTGTCTGCCCCAGTGTTCGAAGCTGTTACAGTAAAGACAACATTAT
>NZ_JAGDZM010000011.1:0-11654 GCF_049099775.1 Roseivirga sp.
TTACTGGCCGTATGGTGTTCTTTAATAGTGAATCAGGCAACAAGGTTATAGAAATAGACCTATCAAACAGAGGTAGTGGTATTTACTTAGTAGCAGTAGATACAGGCCAAGGGGTATTAAAGAAGAAAGTGATGATTAAGAGATAAGTGATTAACAATTTTACTTAAGTAATAAAAGGGTCAGTTATAACTGACCCTTTTTTAGTTTTTATGTATTTCTAAGATTTGCTGTTCAATCCAAATTTCTCAATTGAATTTTGAAAGAAGCGCCTTCGCTATTACCATTGTAAGTCAGCGTACTTTTTAGCTGTTTTGCTAAGAGTTTTATCAAGCGCATTCCAAGTGATTTCGAGTTGGACGGACTCGAATCTACATTTAGACCCACACCATTGTCTTTGTAATAGATCACACGCTTATTGTCTTCCAGTTCCATCATTAACGTAATTTGTCCATCTGTTTTCTCATGAAAGGCATGTTTAAGAGAATTAGTGATTAATTCGTTGATGATAATGGCAAGTGGTACAGCTTCGTCCATACCTACTACCAAATCTTTACATTTTATGTGATAGTCAATGGCTTTATCAGTTTCTTGAATTTTTACAATACTCGGGATCAGCTGACCCAAGTATTCTTGAAAATTGACATTCAAAGCATTATTGTCGGCATACAGATTTTCATGTACCAATGCGATAGACTGGATTCGATAACGTAATGTCTCATAAATCTTTTTTTGATTCCTGTCATTTACCCCGGATTCTTGTAAAAAAATAAGTGATGAGAGAACACTAAGATTGTTTTTTACCCGATGATTAAGTTCTCTATAAAGTACTTTGGTTTGTGCAAGTGCATGTTGTAGTTGTTCGTTAGATTCTTTTATAATAAACTGCTGATTAGCAAGTTCATGTGCTTTCTTCTCATTGCGTCTAAAGAGAATCCAACTTAAAATGGCGAATCCAAGAAAAAAGACTGATGTTACGATAGTCACTATAAGGGCTCTTCTACTCTCGTGCGCTTTTGTTTCAGCATCTAGTGTCGCTGATTTTTGTTTTCTAAGGTTTTCCTCGGCTACATTTTTGTCATAAGTAGCACTCAAGTCTTCTACAGCTACTGCTGATTTATTGGCTAAGTTGATTAATTGAGCCTCGAAAGATTTTTTTCTAAACTCATAACTTTCATCCATATGCCCCAAAGCTGCAAGCGTCTGTGAAAGCCTTCTGTAGTTGGATTCAAGTCCCATATTCCAACCGTTTTCTTCAGCCATTTTTACAGGCTTACGCAAAAGAGGCAGCGCTTTCTCATATTCCTCTTTACCCATATAGTAATAGGCAAGATTGTTATTCATAAAAAGAAAATCCAGATAATGTTCTTTTTCGAGTACAATCGCTATTGCTTGATTATAGTAGTCAATTATTTTCTTTTCAGGAATCGAAGAAACCCGCGCACTAGTGAAGCCGATTTCATTTAGTAATAGAGCTTTTGTGTAATAAGCTTCTTCGTCTGTTGCAAGCTCCAAACCCTTAAAAGCATAATAGAGTGTGCTGTCAGCGTTTTCATCTCGTTCGTTTTGGATGGCTGCCTTTCGGCTATACCAATAAGCTATTGTGCTTTTTGAAGCATTACCTTGGTCAATAATTTGTTTCGCCTGAGCTAAGTATTTTTCGGCAAGTTTATACTTTCTGCGTGCTCTGTGGAATTCTCCCAGATTTGCGAATCCCAGTGCCATATTGTCCTTGTCGTCAATGCGTGTATAGAAGTCCAATATATTGAGATACAATTCTAAAGAAATTGAATAGCGGCCCATGACTCTATTCATGAAAGCAATTGTTTTATCAATTTCAGTTATATACAATGAATCTGCTTTTTGGCGCAGCAGGTATGCAGGCACTGATTTATAGATTGAGTCTGCTTCATTATAATTCCCACGGTTTGTAAGCCTTTTGATAGCTGATCCATATAGTTTTAATCTTTGGCTTTGTTCAAGATCGTTAGCGTTGAGGTCTGCTTTAAGTTGCCCCAATATACCTTCAGGACCAGATATTTCTTGTGCATTTAGCTGGCTGAAATGTAAAGTGAAACTAATTACTAATATGAGGTAATAGAACTTCATAGAACAAACTTCGAGTATAGTGTAAATTACTGTTATTGACAAACGATGAAAAACGACCAATTATCGAAAATGATAATAGTATATGTAGTAACCTATTATATTCGTTTTAGACTAACCGTTTTGACTTGAGAATACTAATAATAGAAGACGAACTGATAATCGCAGAAGCACTCAATGAAATGTTGGCAGAAATGGGGCATGATTGTCTTGAAATCTTAGATAACCCTAAGGATGCTCATAAGGGAATAGAGACTCTCGATTTTGATCTTGCCATATTAGATATAAACATTGCAGGTAATCAAGAAGGATTAATACTGGGAGAAATGTGTACAAGTAAAGGTATACCGTTCTTTTTTCTAACCTCATATTCAGATAGAGAGACTATAATGCTTGCCAAGCGAGCCAGACCTGGAGCTTACTTAATTAAACCATTTACCCCTGAGGAAGTAATGGCTGCAATTGAAATTACTTTGATGCATCAATCTAAGGAGAAGCCTCAATCTTTAGGTCAGTTTTCAGATGAAATGGGCCTATCAAAAAGGGAGGCAGATGTTTTGAAGTATCTGTGTGAAAGATTAACCATATCTGAAATTACAGAGAAACTGTTTGTGTCTCATAATACCGTGAAATTTCATATCAAAAATCTTTATCTCAAACTTGAAGTAACCAATCGATCAGAGATGTTGAAGAAAGTTGGAATGAAGTAAATTGAGACTTGAATATTCTTAATTACGGTTTTTGAATAGGTATATACATGCTCACTTGAAAGCTTAATTCTTATTCAGAAGCCTTTATAAAAAGCAGTTGTTCTTGCCAGCTTATTTATATACCCAAAAAAATAGTTGCGATTTATTAATGTCAATTCGACTAGATGTAATTTGAATAATACCTTTCGACTGAAAACTATAAATATTCAATTTATTCGTCGTAAAACCTACCTATTATAGGTGGGGGAAGGATAAGTTAAATTCTAGAATTTTGTCAGGTAACAGTAATCTCTGCTCACCAGGCACTTTTTTATATGCAACAGTCTTTAAGAATAAACTCTACCCAAGTATCTCTTAGATTACCAGCGTTTTCTTTAAATCCTCTCAGTTCTATAAAGCTTTTCAGATGGGCCATGGCCTTCTTTGTGGTTTTATTAATTACAGGACTTACAGAGGCTGTTGTATACTCACAGAATACAAACCCGTCTATTACTTCTACTCCCATAACTACTGTTAACGATGATGCTCGCTATCTCTATGTGATCAGTACTTTTGATATCAACGAAGATAACGTTACAGTAACTGCTACAACCATACCAAGCTGGTTGACCTTAAGCAATGAGCCGCTGGTCAGTACATTCGCAGGTTCTGGCACATTGGGCGATACTGATGGTACGGGAACAATGGCCCAATTTTTTTTCCCATATGCGATAGCCGTAGATGGTTCTGGTAGTGTCTATGTTGCAGATACTCAGAATTCTAAAATTCGAAAAATCAGCGCTGATGGAGTGGTAACCACTTTAGCAGGTTCTGGCACATTGGGCGATACTGATGGTACCGGAACCGAAGCTCAATTTGGAAGTCCGGAGGGAATAGCAGTAGATGGCAATGGTAATGCGTATGTAGCAGATGAATTCTTTAATAATATCCGAAAGATTAGCCCGGATGGAGTAGTAACGACTTTGGCAGGTATTTGGTATAATACAAATTCAGAGAGCGGGAGTAGAGATGGTGCAGGTACTATTGCCACTTTTAATAAACCAAAAGGCTTAGCGGTAGATGGAGCTGGCAATGTCTATGTAGCAGATTCTGGAAATAACAGAATTCGTAAGATAGGTCCTTCAGGGATTGTCTCAACTCTTGCAGGTTCTGGCTTTGGGTTTGTTGATGGTACAGGAACAGCCGCACAATTTCGCATTCCAACAGGAGTAGCAATAGATGACTCTGGCAATGTGTTTGTCGCAGATTCAAATAACGGTAGCGTTCGTAAAATTAGTTCCGTTGGAGTGGTGACCACTGTGAATGCTTCTTCGCTTAATTTTCCAACCAAAGTTGCTATAGACAATGCTGGTAATATCTTGGTAACGAGCCCTAATGGAAACAGGGTTGAAAAGATTAATCCCTCAGGGGTGGTGAGTACCTTAGCAGGCTCAATAGGTGGTCATCTCACAGATGTTGATGGAGCAGCATCAGAAGCTAAATTTAGTAAGCCAACTGGTATCGCGGTAGATGGGGCTGGCAATGTGTTTGTTGCAGACCGAAACAACAATAAAATCCGAAAAATTGAATTTCCAGAATACTTGCTCTATGGAGATGCTTCTGATCAGGAGGCAGGAAATCAAACTGTTACGCTCACTGCCAATGATGGGCAGGGTGGGACTGCTACACAAAATTTCACCATCAATGTGGTAGATGTAACTGAGCCATACTTTAATAGTACTACTGGTCTTCCAGCTAATTTTGTAGAGAATGGAACAGGAACGGCATATTACGTGAGTACCTATGATGCTAATGATGTAACCACAAGTCTGGGCACTAGTAATGACGAAGCACTTTTTAATATTTCAGGAGAGTACGTGACCTTTAAAACGCTTCCTGATTTTGAGGATCCAAAAGATGAGAATAAGGACAACGTATATGTCATTGAGATAAAAGCCAATGACGGTGTCTTCGAAATAACTGAAACAGTTACCATTACCGTTACTGACTATGATGACGAGGCACCTGTACTCAGTTCAGCAACCGCGGTTAATTTTGTTGAGAATGGAACCGGCATTGCTTATACTATCGCTGCCACTGATGAAGATTCAAATACGATAACCTATAGTTTAGGTACTGCTAATGATGAGGCTTTGTTCAACATAGTTAATAATGAAATTAGCTTTAAGCTGGCACCTGACTATGAAATGGCTACAGATGGAGGCACGGATAATACCTATGTTGTTAACGTGATTTCCACTGATGAAAATGGTAACTCCAGCAATCAAGACGTGACCATTATAGTTACAAACATAAATGACAACGATCCTGTCTTCACCTCTTCGCCTGTTACTGTGGTAAATGATAATGCCTCTTATTCCTATGTAGTTTCCACAAATGATCCTGATGGAGATAAAGTAGATGTAAGTGCTCCAACTTTGCCAAATTGGTTGTCTTTAGAATATTCAACAAGCAATGTAGTTTCTACACTCGCAGGTGCTGGGTCAGGGTATGCTGATGGTAATGGAACAGCCTTGTTTGCATTCCCATATGGCATAGCTGTAAATGCTCAAGGCTATATTTATGTAGCAGAAGAGAAAAGAATTCGTAAAGTAAGCCCCGATGGCACAGTTTCCACTTTGGCTGGTAATGGTACCACAGGTTCGGCAGATGGCACCGGTACTGCAGCCATGTTTGAAGACAATCTGGGAGGAATTACGGTGGATGCTGCTGGTAATTTATATGTTATTGATAATAACAAGGTAAGAAAAGTAACTCCTGAAGGAGTGGTAACCACCTTTGCTGTAAGTGAATATAGCAATCTAACTAATATCGCCATAGATGGTTCTGGTAACCTTTATATATCAGTATTAGATGATAATAAAGTGTTAAAATTAAGTCCATCAGGAGTGTTCACCAACTTAGCAGGCAGTACATTAGGCTATGCCGATGGTACAGGTACTCAAGCACAATTTCAATACCCGGCAGGCCTTGCCACAGATGCATTGGGCAACATATATGTAGCCGACCTGGGAAATCATAGAATTCGAAAAATAACCCCTGATGGCGTAGTGAGTACATTCGCAGGTTCTTCTACTAGTGGACATCTGGATGGTACTGGCACGGCTGCATCCTTTTCAGGCCCTGTAGACATTGCATTTGATGTTAATGGGAACCTATATGTAGCTGATCAATACAATGGGCTTCTTCGAAAAATTAGCTCCGATGCTGTGGTGAGTACTCTAGCTGGAGGTGGTTCTGGTGATGGCACTGGCACGGCCGCTGAATTGATAAATGTTTATGGAATTACAGTAGATGCTTTAGGTAATTTATATGCAGCTGATCTGGATAATCATAGTATTCGCAAACTGGCAGGTGAATTGAAGCTTACAGGCGATCCAACTGGCCAGATTTTGTCCCCTCAAAATGTGGTTTTAACCGCCAGCGATGCAGATGATAGAACTTCCACACAAAGTTTTACCATTACTATAAACGATTTAACTGATCCAGTCTTTAGCTCCGGTATTTCAGCGTCTTTTGCAGAAAATACTTTTGGCACTGCTTATACCATAGCAGCCACCGATGCTCACTCAATTACTTACCGTTTAGGCAACAGTATGGATGAGGATCTTTTCGACCTTGCCGCAGATGTGGTCACTTTTAAAACAATTCCTGATTTCGAATTTCCTGACGATGGAGATACAGATAATACATATTTAATAGAAGTGATAGCCGATGATGGAGTCAACGAAGTGAGTCAAACAGTGGCTATTACAGTCACCAATGTAAATGAATCTATTCAGATTACATCAACTCCTGATACCCAAATCAATGATAACTTATTGTATAAATATTTGATTACCACCAATGATGTGGATGGTGATGATGCATTGATCACTACAACCTCACTTCCATCTTGGTTGACGCTTGGAACAGGAGTGGCCGAAACGGAAAATTTTGTAGGCAGTCCTAGGCAGAGTGGAAATGTAGAAGGAGTAGGCTCCGCTGCAAGATTTGATACACCAGACGGAATAGCCATTGACGCGGCAGACAATTTTTATGTGTCAGACTGGGGTAACAACACAATTAGTAAAGTAACTCCTCAAGGATTGGTATCTGTTTTTGCCGGAGACGGAAATGCTGCGACAGTAGATGGTACAGGCACCAATGCGTCTTTTAATAGACCAGGAGCTTTGGAATTTGATAGTCAAGGTAATCTGTATGTTGTAGAAAGTGACGGACATGCCATTCGAAAAATAACTATGGCTGGGGTAGTGTCTACTTTTGCAGGTAGCGGGTCCCCTGGTTTGGTAAATGGTACAGGAACAATTGCATCTTTCAATTCTCTTAAAGGTATTGCTATAGATGCAAATGATAATCTTTTTGTGTCAGATGGCAACAATCATTTAATTCGAAAAATATCACCGTCAGGGGTTGTGAGTACATTTGCAGGTTCGGGTATGGTAAGTAATGCTTTTGGCAATGGAGATGGCACATTCGCAGATGGTACTGGATTGACTGCTTCATTCAACTTTCCTTCGGGGATTGCAATTGATAGTCAAGACAACCTATATGTGGCAGACGCTGGTAACCTTGTTATCAGAAAGGTTACTCCTCAAGCAGTTGTAACTAGTCACATTGGAGTTGATATTTTTACCCAAATTGAAAGAAATATATCACTCAGTGGTGACCTCTCTGGTGGTACTGGTACTGAAGCCTATTTTAAAGGTACTCCGATGGATGTAGCCATTGATCAAAATGACAATCTCTTCATCATAGAAAGAGATGGATTCTTTAATTCCAATAATGCACTTCTAAAAGCAGATGTCAATGGTGTACTTGAAACGATTGCTGGTAGAGCGGGCTGGGGAACAGAGGATGGAATTGGTACAAACGCACAATTTGATGGGCCGAGCGGTTTGGTCATAAATAGAACAGGAAATATCTATATAGCCGAATCGAATGCGAATAGAGTTAGGAAAGTAATAGTTGAAAAAGTATTGGAAGGTAACCCTGCAGGCCAGATAGGTATGCATAATGTTTCGCTGAGTGCCACTGACGGTAATGGTTCAACAGATACACAAAACTTTACCATTACAGTTAAGGACGGATCCATTCTTACTTTTTCTTCAGCGAAAACAGTCAATTTTGATGAAAATATTACGGCACCAGCTTACAACGCGACAACCATCAATAAAATTCCAGACGCTGTCACAACCTATAGTTTAGGCACTGGAAGTGATAACCTGCTTTTTGATATTGCCCCCACAACAGGGGAAGTAACATTTAAATCTGTTCCTGACTTTGAGAACCCAACAGACTCAGACTTTGATGGTACTCATGTCATAACAGTCCATGCTACTGACGGAGATAATGTTGTCTTTCAGGAAGTAACCATTACGGTAAGTAATGTCAACGAAGCTTTAAATTTCACATCGATACCGATGACCAGTGTTGATGAAGACACTCCATACAGTTACACCATTACTGCAAGTGACGAAGATGGAGATTTTATAACGATTGCTGCACCTGGGTTACCGAATTGGCTATCCTTAACTTCAGAATCAACTGGTATTGTTACCACTTTTGCTGGTAACGGTAGTGCTGGGTTTATAAACCGAAAAGGCACTCAGGCTCAGTTTGAGGAACCGACAGCCATTGCAGTGGATGTATTAGGCAATATCTATGTGGCAGATAATGACAACTACAGCGTTAGAAAAATTGCGCCATCAGGAATAGTTACTACAGTTGCTGGTAATGGGAAATATGGCTTTGCTGATGGAACCGGGACCGAGGCACAATTCAAAGATTTGGAAGGGATAACCCTGGATGATGATGGTAATATTTATGTGGTTGATAATAGTGATCATAAAATCAGAAAGATAACCCCTTCAGGAGAGGTGACTACTTTCGCTGGTAATGGCATTAGAGCTTCAACCGATGGTACAGGTACATTAGCTCAATTCAATAGTCCAAGTGGAATTGCCATTGATGCTTTTGGGAATTTGTATATCTCGGAAACGAGAAAAATCAGAAAAATTACTCCTGATGGTGTGGTAAGTACAATTGCTGGTAATGCTAGCTCTGGTACAGTTGACGGCACAGGTACTAGCGCTGAATTTGACAATCCTCATGGCTTAGCCATAGATGCTGCTGGCAATATTTTTGTAGCCGATAGGAGTAACGATAATATTCGTAAAATCACGCCTGAAGGTGTAGTCAGTACCTTGGCAGGTAGTGGTAGCTCAGATCTAATTGATGGTACTGGCACGAACGCTGAATTTGATGGCCCACGAGGTTTGACTATTGATGCAGAAGGTAATTTATATGTAGCCGATTTTTGGAATGAAAGTATCCGAAAAGTAAGTCCAGAAGGTGTGGTGAGTACTTTGGCAGGTAATGGAACAAACGGGTTTGTTGATGGTACAGGTTTATCTACCAGGTTTGACCGGCCAACGGGTGTTGCGATAGATATCGCAGGTAACCTTTATGTGGCTGATAGAGATAATCATAGCATACGCAAAATACAAGGACAGCAACTGCTGGTAGGCGATCCAAAAGGACAATCATCTTCGCAAAGTGTCACACTTAATGCCACAGATGGCAATGGAGGAGAGGATATTCAAAGCTTTACAATAACTGTTAACGACCTTTACTCACCTCTCTTTGTTTCCTCAACAACTACAGACTTTGCAGAAAACGGTACTGGAGCTGCCTATACTGCTTTAGCTACAGATGCCAACTTGGTAACTTATAGTATAGACGCAGGTGAAGATGGAGCCAAATTCAATATTAATGGTTCAACAGGAATTGTCACTTTTATGTCTGCTCCGGACTTTGAAAACCCAACTGATATGGGTAATGATAATACCTATAGTATCCGTTTAATTGCCAGAGATATTGCTAATCGTACAAGTGTTCAAACGGTTACCATTACAGTCACTAATGAAAACGACATAAACCCTGTTTTTAACTCCCAGCCAATAATAACCGTAAATGATAACGCTACGTATTTTTACCCTATTTCAACATTTGATGGAGATGGAAATATCGTATCTGTATCAGCAACAAAAATACCCGAATGGCTTAACCTCTTGGAAGGAAATGCCGAAGTGAGCACACTAGCTGGTTCTACCACTAGCGGATCGGACAATGGTTATGGTTCCTCAGCTAGTTTTAATAGACCAGGTGGAGTAGTCGTAGATGCAGTCGGTAACCTCTATGTTGCGGACTTTGACAACAATACTATTAGAAAAATAGCTTTATCTGGAGAAGTGACCACATTTGCCGGTTCTGGAAGTGCCAGCTCTATAAATGGAAGCGGAACAGAGGCTAGCTTTAACGGACCTCAAGATGTTGCGATAGATGTTGCTGGAAATATCTATGTAGCCGAACGTACTGGCAATAACATCCGGAAAATAGATGCATCAGGAAATGTATCCACGCTTGCGGGCTCAGGAACTGGAGGTTCAGCAAATGGTTCGGGTACGGAAGCCAGTTTCAATTCACCAGAGGCATTAGCAATAGATGCCGCTGGAAATGTATATGTAGCCGATGTCAATAACTACAGCGTTAGAAAAATTGATGTAGCGGGAAATGTAACTACTTATGCTGGTACGGGCGGTTGGGGAACAGCCAATGGTACAGGTACTTCGGCAGGCTTTTCAGGTCCATTTGGTATTGCAGTAGACGCCATTGGCAATTTATATGTTTCTGATGGAGGCAATACCATCAGAAAAATCGATCCGTCACAAGCAGTAACAACTTTTGCCGGATCGGGCAGTACTGGTGCTCAAGATGGTGTCGGAACATCCGCTAGTTTTAATTTTCCAAATGGTATCGCTATAGATGCCAGTGGAAATTTATTTATAGCTGACAATAGCAATCATATCATTAGAAAGATTGACCCATTTGGTATGGTTACTACGCTTGCCGGGTCAGGTTCTTCAGGTGCTAGTGATGGTACCTCTGCTCAATTCAATCAACCAAGCGGCGTTGCTGTAGATGCCTCAGGCAATGTATATGTGGCTGATAAAGGAAACCATTCTATTAGAAAAATAGCTGCGCCACAGATGTTTTTGACAGGAGACGCAACCGGCCAGATTTCAGGACCTTATGGAGTTGTCTTAGTGGCAAGTGATGGAGTACCAGATGATGCAGCCCAAACCTTTGATGTTACTGTAGTGGATGTTACTGATCCAGTATTAACATCATTGACTGGTGTTAGCTTCATAGAAAATGAAACAACTATTGCCTATATACCAATCGCTACAGATGCTAATTCAATCACCTATAGTTTGGGTACTGGTAATGATGAGGGACTTTTCAACCTTAGTAATAATGAAATAAGTTTTAAAAATGCTCCTGATTACGAAACCCCAACTGATGTAGGTACTGATAATATATATATGATTAGTGTTGTTGCAACTGATAAGGCTGGTAATACAGATAATATTGATGTTGCCATAACGGTTAAAAATGTGAATGAAGCGCCTGTGTTTACTTCTCCTTCATCGAGTAGTTTTCCTGAGAATAGTACCGGTTTTGCTTTTGGAGTATGGGCTCAAGATCAGGATGCTAATACGAGTATTGCGTATAGCTTAGGTACGGACCGTGATGAATCTCATTTCTCAATCAATGAAAGTATTGGTTTAATTAGCTTTAAGGCATCTCCTGACTTTGAAAATCCAATGGATGCAGATAGCAAAAATGACTATGTGCTTGAAGTCAAAGTTACCGACGGTGTTAATGTAGTCAGTCAAATTTTGACAATCAGTGTTACTGATTTGGATGACACTGCTCCCGTCTTTACTTCACCTTTAGCAGTAAGTTATACTGAAAATGGTTCAGGTTCAGCTTATA
>NZ_JAGDZM010000012.1:0-116642 GCF_049099775.1 Roseivirga sp.
TTACTGGCCGTATGGTGTTCTTCAATAGTGAATCAGGCAATAAGGTTATAGAAATAGACCTATCAAACAGAGGTAGTGGTATTTACTTAGTAGCAGTAGATACAGGCCAAGGGGTATTAAAGAAGAAAGTGATGATTAAGAGATAAGTGATATTCTTTATCAACACATTTTTTTCAATTATTCCAGAAGCATTACCGCCAAATGATCCAAGAAAAAATATTGGATGAAATAAATGCTCAGATAACCAAGCCGAAAATAAAAAGTAAAGAAATGAATGAAAAGATTCAGATGTTATCTTGGCTTTAGACTGAGTTGTTGTGCATCCGGAGATAAAAAAATATAGATCAATAGAACGGAATTTCCGTGCTAATTCAGGATGAAACCACAGTTGAGTTAACAACTGATTTTAAATAGGCCAGAAACAATTCCATTAAATCATATTCTGGCACGAATAGGTTTGACACTCTTCCATCCATAGCGATGTAAAAAATATAAGGCTGAGAAGTTAAATCAAGTTCTAGGTTAATTCTCTTATCTTTTTGTACTGACAGAAATTTCAAATCAAAATCTTGTCTTAATAGGTCTAGATTAGTGTAACTACTAGAAACTACTACATCAAATGGAAGGTCGTTATTTGTTAATAATTCATTAATATGAATTAGGCTTTGATGTACACAATCATTACAATTATTTTCGTGAATTCTTAAGACAAGAAGGGGCTTCTTCTTGATTAAAAGCAGCGAATCAAAATCATGAATCTTTTTATTGGCATCAGTAAAGCGTAATTCTGAATTCGAAATGAATTTGTCATTCTTTTCTTTTGCAAAGAGGTGGTTGTTGTTTATTGTTACTATTCCTTGTTGAAGTTCATTAATGTATTTGCCATTAGAGTTCAAGCGAATAATTAAAATAGCATTTAGTGACACTAATAAGATAATCGCAACTAAGGGTTTATTGATTTTTTTCATCTAGTAAATTTGGGAGATCGTAAGATATAATGACTTCTTCTTCTTCTTCAGGCATGCCATCAATGGCATATAGTTTCCAAGACTTCTCATCGATAAAAAAGGAAGGTAATGTCCATTTATCGAGATGTGCTTTATATATAGGGTTTCCCTTCCAATCAAAAACATGAAGCTGCAGGTTGGGATATTCAGAGTTGTTGCCGTCTATAAAATCTCTAGCTTGTTGCGTTGTCGTACCGGCATACAAACAGTAAAAATAGTTTTCTGTACCGTATGCGCCAATGTAATAGTGTTTTGTGTCTGGTGGAATAAGGGAATGGTCATCTCTAAGATCTACTTCTTTAAGTTTACTTTTGTCATTGGACATAACGGTTAACACTTCATGACTCCTGAAATCCATTATGTCTATTCTATCATAGTATAACATGGCTGAGGCAAGTTGTTGGGTGTTGTTGTTAAATGCCGACCTGGATGAGTAAAGATATCCTACCTTTTCTTGAGGTACTTCCAAATCTTGTTTTGGGAAATTGGGTGTCCATTTAATGTCTTTGCCACTAAATTGGAAGAAGCGCCCTGCATTGGGATCACCGGATAGGCCAATGATATCTCCTTCAATAGTACCAACAAATTCGTCATCTGAAATTGAGAAAACATCCTTGTAGGCTAGAGCGAGTTCAGGGGGTAATGTGTGCGTGAGTTCGGGTTCTGTATTGATATCTCCGATCATTTTTTCCAAGCTAATCTTTTTAAGTTTGTAGCTTCTTATGTCTGAAAACCATAAATTAGTTTCATTTTTACTCAGAATGTATTGACCGTGAAACTTCGGTCGTTGCATTTCAGCAGGACCATCTCCTCTTCGTCCATATTTTCCTTTGAGAGACCAATTGGAGATTTCATAAAAACGAATAGAATAATCTAGGTTTTTATCAATAAGAACGACAATATCATTGACTAGATGGATTGATGAAGGTGTTAAAGCTTCTGAAATCCTGACTTTGGAGTGCTTCAAACTCTCATTCTTGGGGAATATCTCATAAATTGTATTGTCACTAGATTGACTGATATCGCACCCTTGAAGTAACTGTCCGATGATTAGGATAAGTAACATTTTATAAGCCGATTTTTTAATCATATCAGTTAAAAGTTTTTGTAAAGTTTCCTGAGCAAAGGGTCTTTTGTCGGATCTCCGATAAGGAGTATTTCATCTGACTGATTCAATAAAAAAACATCGAGGTTATATAATTCAAGATTGTTCTTATAGATGAATTCTTCGGAAGGATAATGAATATGATTCAAATCCTTAAACGACTTCATTGATTCGTTAAAATTGGTTTGAAAGTATTCATTTGGTGGTCCGTATGTCAAGAATATAATATCCTTATTATTAAAAATACTATGATTAACAGATTCGGACCATCTTTTCGCGGTTAAAACACAACTGGCACATTGGGTGTTCAAGAGTACCAGAACTTTAAAATTGTATTCCTGTATCGAATTTAGTTCTTCAATGTCAATTTTACTACCAATCATGCCGCTGAATGATTTTTGATATTCACTCAATAAAAAATCATTTCTATCGGAACAGGCACAGAAAATGATTACTAAGAAGGTAAATTTGAATTTATTCATTAGGATTAGAAAGTCTATATTCCTAGCTGAGTCTAATGTTGTCAATGTGAACTATCTGAAAAAGAGGCGTATAGTAGTATGATTTTATATATCTGTTAAAGAAAAAAATAGCCTGAAATATTTAAGGAAATCAAGCTATTTTATCTTTTTGTAAGACTGTCTTAATGAATCCAGATCGAACCTGGAGTCATCAAAAAAATCCTATTCAGGAATAGGGGTACATTTACGTTTATCAGTAGGAGCATATGCCTCAATTCTTGTACAGCCATCGCATTTAATAAAGCTTTTCTCAGTAAACCCAGTCAGGTCCCAAGTATAGTAGCAATCGTCTTTCGGTAATTCGAAAGCATTGGCTTTTTGAGGAAAGATAAACATCCCATTAACTACTAAAAAAGCAATAGCAAAAACCGAAAAGAGAGCTTTTTGTATTCGAGAATTCTTCATTTTCATAAAATTTAAGAGTTAAACAATGTGTTAATTAGATAATTTAAATACATAAATCATGTAATAGTAATGTATATAATTGAAATATACAAAAATATGGACTGATAAATTTTGAAAGCAGAGATTATTTATTTAAGAGAATAAATAACTAGACCTTTGAGAAAGTCAACCTTAATTATTTTCTAGAATGACTCGTATTAATTAGAATACCCTATTAATTAATTTCTTATAGGTTACTAAATTCTATTAAGAGAGAAAAAAGAAAGGTTGAAGCGGCTTGAGGTATATTTATTTTTTTACTCTGCAGCTTAAGTAAGTGACGTTGGTATTTTCATGACCTCCAATGCTTTCAATAAAGTCTTTCCGGAATTGAAATGAAAAGGACTCTGGTATAAAGTAGGCCTATCCTAAATAATCTAAAGTGGCTTTGTGACACTTCTAAATAAAACCACAAGTTCTCCTTTTTCCAGAAGGCAAGCGCAAAAGACTACGGCATAAAGCCAACTCACGATAATAGCCGACAGCTAAATTTATTCCGTTTCCTTTTGGCCTTTGTTCTGTTGAAAACCACTCCGTTAGGCGGTGAGTGGCGGTATAATATTTTATTCAATTAAAATCTATATCGTCATGATTAGACATTCAAAACTTTCTTCTTCACAATTAAAATTCGAAGTCTCTGAGATCCAACTGTTCTATAAAACAAGGACAAAGGCCTCTGACCGCCCTCAAATTAACTCCAGTCAAGAAGCTCATCAAATCTTAAGAAACTGCTCTGACGAGAATACCATTGAACTCAAAGAAGAATTCAAGATTCTTTTAATCAATAGAGAGAATAAGGTATTAGGTCAAATGAATATTTCCAGCGGTACAACATCAGGGGCTTTGATAGACATTAAATTCATTGTATTAGTCGCAAGCCGTACTAATGCTTCCGGTGCTATTCTTAGTCACAATCATCCCTCTGGAAATTTAAAACCAAGCCACGCAGATATTAAGCTCACACATAAGATTAAAGATGTTCTGAATCTTATTGATGTCTGTGTGCTTGATCACATCATTGTAACCTGTGATAGCTATACAAGTCTTGCTGATGAGGGAAGCATTTAAAATTAGTTTTCTTTTTTATCTTCTCAATTTGGTCATTTTTGAGAACTTGAATAGCTATTATCAATTCTCGACTTTGATCATAAGGCTTTCTCGGATTAGAATGAGAATTTCAAACCAAGATAATTGATAGATTCAATATTATATGAGAAGGTGTTCATGGTTCTCTATGGTTATTTGAACCTATTTAAAAGCGGTTTCTGTTTATTAATAGTTTCCTAATGAAAAAGCCACTCACGAAACAAATTCGTAAGTGGCTGATTATCAATGTGGGCCCACCTGGGCTCGAACCATGGACTTTCTGCCCCGAAGTTTCGGGGGATGAGTTGGGCTTTTAACTTGGAATTTGTGTAATCAAACTTACTGAGAAAGTGGTCAGCATATACTAGCCAATAAAACCCTGAATGCAAACCATAATTTCTGTGCTATTTGTTTTGCAAACGTAAAGTGTTAAACCTGACATATAACTCATAACAGCTTAACATACACTCGTAATATATTTTTTTGCTGAGGCTGAATGTGTTATGTTTAGCTAATTCGGATCAACCAAAGCATGAACAAGTTTATAGGAGAGTTAAAACGGCGTAATGTAATTAAAGCGACCATCTCTTACGTAGTTTTCGCATATGCTTTGCTCCAAATCATTGCATTACTGGTTACGATTTTGGAACTAGGCAATGGTGTTTCTAAAGTTGCCTTGATTGTCCTGATTATTGCCTTACCCTTTTGGATTGTCTTCGCCTATATCTACGAATGGACACCCACGGGATTTAAAAAAACCGATAATATCTCCGAAGACAATAGTATCCATGAGGTGACCAGTAAAAAGTTAAACCATTATATCATTGGTGGACTCGTATTGTTGATTTTATTGTTGGTAGTCGATCGAGTTTATGATTTTACGGGTGACATGATCAAAACCTCAGCTAAAACTCAAGTCATTGCCGTCTTGCCATTTTCTGATGAAAGTGAATCAGAGGAAGATGATTTTTTCAGTACCGGTATCTACAAGGAGATCGTTTCGCGATTGTCAAATGTCAAGGATTTCCGCATCATTGCCCGTTCGGCTATGCAGACTTACAAAGGCTACGAGGGAGACCTCAGCACAATTGGTAAAAGATTTGATGCTAATTATATCCTGCAAGCCTCGGTAAGGCGAAATCAAGACAAAGTACGACTCACGGCTTCTCTGGTGAATGCCAAGAATAACCAAACCGAATGGTCAAATATATATGACGGTGAGTTGGCCGATGTCTTCGACCTACAAACCGATATGGCGACTAAAATTGCGCAACAACTTCAGGCCAATCTAAGCCAGGAAGAGAAAGACGAGTTAAACGCGAAACCAACAGATAATCTAAAGGCCTATGAAGATTACCTACTCGGTAGACATGTGGTTACACGACCCAATGCAGGTTTTGAAGAGTACAATGAAGGTGTACGAATTCTTGAGCGAGCAGTAGCGGCCGACCCAAAATTCGCATCAGCTTGGAATTTGATTGTTGAAATTCAAAGCGTACGCTATGACTTACTTAAGAACGATCCCAACAATAAAGAAGCTGCCGAAGAAGCCAAAAAAGCAACCTACGATGCTTTTGAAAAAGCGAATGCTTTAGCCCCAAATGATCCGGCCGTACTGGCATCCAAAGCTTTTATCCTAAAGAATATTGAACAAGACCCCTTAGGGGCCCTATCCGCATTTGAGAAAACAATAGAGCAAAACCCAAGTGATTACAACTCTTTAAAAGAAGCCGCTTTCCTCTATACTATGTTTGATCAACCCTTAAAATCTAAAGCTGCTTTAGAAAAGGCCTTTGCGCTGACACAGGACAATGGATACATCAGCTTCCAGCTCACCTTTGCCTATGAGATTATGGGCGATTACGATAAGATGGTACCTGTTTTAGAAAAGCTTGCTAAGTATTATCCTGAAGAAAAGCATTATGCTGTAGAAGCTAAATACTATCAGTTCCTAAGCGATGGCAAGATCTCTTCTTTCAATGACTTTAAAGCTACTATTGAGAATACCACTACAGAGTTTCCTTGGGACGAAAGGGCCGTGAAAAACAAAGCCATGGTGGTGGCCATGTTCGATAATAAGTTTGAAGATTATCACAATAAGTGGCATGGTCATATGGCAGCGCATACCGTAGACCACAATGGCTGGGTCTGCCCACTAGTAGCCAACGATAACCTCAATGAGGCTAGATTGGTGTTGACCATGGGTAGTAAGCAAATGGGACAACAAATACTACAGCAAGTAGAAGACATTGTGCTCAGACCCATTAACCTTTATTCTGTTTGTACTTTTAATCCCGATGTATATCTACCTAAACTTGATTACTTAAGAGGCGATGAGGCCAAGGCCAAGCAAAAGCTAGATGAAGTTGCTTTAACCGTCATCCAGAATAAGAGTTTCCCAACTGGTGCAGTAGAAAGAGCCGTTTTAGTACAGGCTGCAGATATGATTGCCCCAGAAAAAGCCTATAGCCTTTACAAGCAAGTAACAGACAATACGATCTCCTTTGTGAGTTTTGAGAGTATCTGTACTGATCCATGGACTTTTCCTAACTTGATTAAAGACCCACGCTTTCAAGAAGAAATCAAAGCCGATGGCCGATTTGTAGACTTCCTGGATTCTTTTGGGCTGTTGCTAAAATAGAGTTTATTCCTAAGCCTCTTCAAAACATCTGTCAACTGAGGTTTTAGAATTAAGCTTAGGGTTGCCTTAATCGGAAAGAGGAGAATTTTCAGTTGTTTTCAACCTCTTCTTGAGGAAGTGAGAAGAATGAACAGAACAGTCCAAGGGTGAAGATAGAGTGTCGCATAAGGTTGATAGTTCGGTTTAAGTTAATCAACAATATGTTCTGGTAAAA
Organism: Roseivirga sp.; assembly: GCF_049099775.1. GTDB lineage: Bacteria > Bacteroidota > Bacteroidia > Cytophagales > Cyclobacteriaceae > Roseivirga. Next base: position 7,019 of record NZ_JAGDZM010000012.1, read on the forward strand.
ATGAATAGGGCTCTGCGAATTCTCACAACCATCTTACTACCTCTCTGACTATTCATTTTGACGAATTAGATTGGTGAGTACTTATATTACGGAAGCCATTGTTTACTCTTGCCCATCATCATAGTTATTCAGTGTTAGTAGATATCAGAGATATAAGGTGATTTTTAAAACCCCTCTGTCTTGAACATATAGGTAGTTTTTGTTTTTTTTAAACGTGCAGAAAACGTGCAGGTCAGGCATAAAAAAAGCCAGCTACTTTCGTAACTGGCTGATTTTAATGTGGGCCCACATGGGCTCGAACCATGGACTTTCTGATTATGAGTCAGATACTCTAACCAACTGAGTTATAGGCCCTTTTCAAAAGGATTTTATCCCCTTGAAAATTGGATTGCAATGTTACATATTTGTTGTTAATTAAACAACCTGAAATGCCCCTAGATCTTTCTAAAATTAACAACATCATTTTTGATTTAGGTGGTGTGATCTTGAATATCGATCATGAAGCCCCTATTCGCGCATTTAGTCAATTAGGTATTCCCAATTTCGATGAGCTTTATTCTAAGGCAAGTCAAAGTGCCTTATTCGCTGATCTTGAAACTGGTAAGATTACACCAGCCGAATTTCGAGATAGCCTTAGGGCATATCTTCCAGTTGAGCTTAGTGACACAAAACTAAATGAGGCTTGGAATTCTATCATCTTAGATTTTCCCGAAGCGCATATCAGATTACTAGAAAAGCTAAAATCTGAAAAACGAACCTTTTTATTAAGCAATACCAATATCATTCATTTAGAAGTTATCATTAACCGTCTTCATGAGCATTTTGGTTATACTGGACTTAATGGTTTGTTAGAAAAAACATATTACTCGCACGAACTGGGTATGAGAAAACCGAATCAAGACATATTTAAGTTTGTAATGGAAGATGCCAATATTTCCGCTGAAGAAACACTTTTTATAGATGACTCCATGCAGCATATTGAAACTGCTAAGTCTTGTGGTTTACAGACGCATCACCTTAAAGATGGGGAAAGCATAATCGACCTTTTTAAATAAGGATATGAAAATAGAAGGGAATCATTATCATACAATTTGGCTCAAAGCAGATGATCCTAATGTGGTTCAAGTTATCGATCAACGCTTGTTGCCACATAAAATGGAGGTTCATAATATGACTACTCCCGAGGAAGCTGCAAGTGCTATTAAGGACATGGTAGTGCGTGGTGCACCTTTAATTGGGGTGACGGCTGCATATGGATTGTATTTAGCTTGTTTGCACGATGCCTCAGATGAATCGCTACATACAGCAGCAAGACTTTTAAAAGCTACTCGACCAACTGCTGTCAATTTAGCTTGGGCTGTAGATACAGTTATGCAAGAATTGTTAGGTTCTACCTTGAATAACAGGGTAGAAAGGGCACTAAATATGGCCCATAAGATAAAGGCTGATGATATCGAAATATGTCGAAATATAGGGGCTCATGGGTTGCAAATAATTAGAGATTTATACAAGAAGAATCAACGAACGATCAATATACTGACCCACTGTAATGCTGGCTGGTTAGCCACCGTCGATTGGGGTACCGCAACTTCACCAATTTATCAGGCGGTAGAAGAGGGGATTCCGATTCATGTTTGGGTAGATGAAACGAGACCAAGAAATCAAGGTGCTAGTCTTACAGCATATGAGCTTCTGCAACAAGGCGTTCCACATACCTTAATTGTTGATAACGCGGGCGGTCATCTTATGCAACATGGTATGGTCGATATGGTAATTGTTGGCACAGATAGAACCACGGCTCAAGGTGATGTGGCTAATAAGATTGGAACGTATCTTAAAGCGCTTGCTGCGAAGGATAATGAAGTTCCTTTTTATGTAGCATTACCATCGTCCACCATTGATTGGGATTTAAAGGATGGCGTTAAAGAGATTCCAATAGAGCAAAGAAGTGGTGAAGAGGTAACCTCTATTTGGGGGTGGACAGGAGAGAAGATCCAAAAGGTACAGTTGAGTCCCGAAGGGACGCCTGCTGCTAATTATGGTTTTGATGTAACACCAGCTAGGTTGGTCACAGGCCTAATTACTGAAAGGGGTATTTGCTCGGCAAGCACAGAAGGATTAATAGGTTTATTCCCCGAGAAAGCAGCGTCAAATGGATGATGGATATATAAAATTTGAGCTTGACTGGAAGCAAGATGATGAACCTCTTTTGGCTGGTTTAGAGGATTTGCTCTTCTGGAGAAACAAGATGTATGACTTGAATTTAATAGGGCATGATGATCAACATAATGTTGGTTTTGGAAATATTAGTCAAAGAGTGCGGAAGAATCAGTTTGTGATTTCTGGAACGCAAACTGGTCATATCGAAAAACTCAGCATTGAACATTATACCACTGTGGTCGATTATGATATTCAGAAAAATTCACTAAAGTGTTTAGGACCAGTTAAGGCTTCTTCAGAATCGCTCACCCATGCGGCTATTTATGAAGTTGACCCATCGATTAAGGCTATTATTCATATTCATCACGATACTCAGTGGAACAAATGGTTAGACAAGGTGCCAACTACGGATAAGCGTGTGCCCTATGGAACTCCAGAAATGGCTTTAGAAATTCATAGACTGTTTCGCGAAACGCCAAAGGATGAAATGAGTGTAATTGCTATGGCTGGACACCAAGGCGGATTGATCAGTTTTGGTGAATCGCATGCCGAAGCAGCAAAGCCTTTCCTAGAAGTTTTTCAAGATTGAATTAAGCCTCTCTATAGGCCATTATTCCGCCCTTCAAGTTGATGACATTATCAAAACCTTGAGAAGTTAAATATTTTAGCGCTTTTGCCGATCTAGCACCACTTCTGCAGTGAACAATTACTTCTTGATTTTTTAAGTGCTCGATTTCAGAAATACGAACAGGAATATCTCCTAATGGAATAAGTTGGGCACCGATATTATCTTCATCGAACTCCCATTCTTCTCTTACATCAATGAGGTTAATGCTTTCGCTAGCGGCCATTCTAGCCTTTAATTCTTCAACTGTTATTTCCTTCATATCAATTGTTGAGGATGATTCTCTTGGTGAAAACGGCTCCTCCTTTTACAAACTTTAGCAAATATATTCCTTTTTTGTTTTTGCTTAAGTCTATCCAAACGCCATTTACGGCAGAACGCAATGAAAAAACACTTTCCTGTCCCCAGTTGTCGTAAACCTTAATTTCTTCGGCATCTCCTTCAATAAATACTTCTCCTTGGCTGGGGTTGGGGTAAATGTTAGGTGCTTCAGGTCTAGCCTCTCCGGCTGGAGAAAAGTTCTCAGCAATAGTTTTGTCAAATCTTGGGCGCATAAGAAAGCTTCCGGTTACAGATTCGTTTTGTTCCCACTCTCCACTTGTATTGAAATACATGAGATTGCCAGTATCGTTGTTTTTGTCTAAGCCTACTGCTAAAAACTCATTGGTGGCCTGCTGAAAGCCAATGTAGAAAGTGTCTTGAACGAAAATAGGTGTGTCTAATTGAAATGCTCTTAGCTCACCAATGTCACCCGGTCTGAGTACACTAAACGGGTCTTGAAAAAGGATTGATGTGGGGTCATTGTCTAGTTTATCCCAGACAATTACTTCTATTGGTTCGCCTGCCTGTTGAACAAACGGGAAGTTGATATCTACATGCGTCAGAAGGGCTCTTTCTTCGGCAAAGTAAGCATAGGCGAGTTGACCACCCCTTTGGTTAATGCCTGCTGCAAAATCCGGATCACTATCATCATATGCGAAATAATCATCTATCACGGTAGTAACTCGCACAGTGTCGTTTACGCGGTAGTCTATTTGCTGATTGAAAGTAGTATCTATTCCGGGGTTAAGGTCTTCTATGAAAAAATTATCGCCCGATCGAATAAAGTAAGTGGTTTCTAATAAAAGGGAATCCGCACTGGAATTAAGTAATGATTGATCAAGAATAGGAGCATCAATAATTCTTCTTTCAAAGGGGCCTGTAAGTGGATTTACAACTGTTTCATCGTTTAAAGTGGCGACAAGCACATCTTCGGTCAATTCTCGAACCACCGTATTGTATTGTATGGGTTGAAAGAAGGAATTAAAGTTATATACTTCGCTATTGGTTTCTTCTAAATAACGATTGGGGTTGGAAAAGAACTGTTCTGTCGGCATGGCTGTATATGGCCCAATCAGAAATGAAGGTTTTTTTGTTAAGGCTCTATCTACATACGCTATGTCATTCGGGTGTCTGCTACTATTTAAGTAGATATAATCAACTAACCAAGTGTCGAAGGCACCTGCTAGGCGAGAGTAGGACTGAAATCGGAATTGGAAGGCTTCATCGAAAAAGCTTTCGGGCACTTGTACTAATGCTTGGGTAAATTCTGCCGACTCGTTATCTGTTCCACCGATCTGAGACCACATATTGACCCATTCTCCTAGCGGATTTTTAAACTGAACGACAAGGGAATCTTCGCTATCGGGTAATTCTCCATTTCCATTGAGCTGCCAAAAAAAACTTAGGTATACTGAATCTGCTTGATCAGGATTAAGTACCGACAAATCGATCAATTGAGAGGTCAAACTGTCTGTAGCCCCATTGATGAGACTATTGGCATTATAAGGACTTCCGTTAGTATCTACACCATCGAAAACGGCCACGTTTAAGCTCGGTGGATTAATGCCTATCCCATTGCTGACTCTTACGTTTTCGGAGTTGAGCCACTTATCAGTAGAGGGAATTTGAAAACTAGTCGAAAAATCATCCCATATTGGAAGTACTAAAGTGTTTAAGGTTTGATTGCTTTCATTCACTGAGAAGGTAATCGCGGCCTGGTCTTTGATTTTATTCGGTAAAGGTCGTTCAACAATTTGAGCCCTGAGATGGCTTGTTGTTAGGATTAAGATTAATATGAAGACCTTTTTGATCAATTTAGTTATCTCCTTTATCTTCTTCCTCCGTAGGTGGTTCTTCCATACTGATCCAAACCTCAACTAACTGATTCTTTCTTACCACTTCACCCATAGGAGGTAGCTGCTTATAAACTACAGGGTCTGGAACGGTGTCATTAGGAATATAGTTTATTTCGAAATTAGAGAAGCCAAATCCATCCATCTGGAACTTTAATTCTTCTAGCGTTTTGCTTAGAAAGTCAGGAATAGGGAAAGTCTCAATGCCCACACCATTCCCGATAATCAAGTCTATGGTTGAACCTTTATAAATCAGGTTGCCTGGCTCAATTTCTTCGCCTTCAAGTTGCTGTTTGATGACCGCATTTTCTCTTAAATCCGGAACGTAAGTAATTTCTCCTCTTTTTAGTCCATTACTAATCAGGATATCTTCAGCATTTAACAAGTCCGTATTGATCAGGTTTGGCATTCTTATCTGAGGAGGCACATTCGCGTTGAGTGTTAGGTAAATTTTTCTATTCTCTTTGACTTTTGAACCACCTTTTGGGTTTTGGCTTAGAATTGTCTCTGGATCGAATCGTTCGGAATAACCAGAATCTACTACAACTTCGTACCTAAGGTCGCGATTTGTTAAAAGTTCATCAATGTTATCGAATGATGTGCCAATTAAATCGGGCACCGTAATAGTTTCGTTGTGATTTGTAGTGGCAGGCAGGTAGATGTAAAAAAAGAACAGTAGTAGCACTGTGAAAATACCTGCCATAATACCTATGTTCTTTAGGAAACGAAAAATGGTAAAAGGCTTGTTGCTCATCTTCAGTAAATGTAACGGTTGCAAATGCTTTTCATTTTATGCAACGCGATAAGATATTTAGCAAAGATAGTTAATCGAATAGATAGATAAATACATTGACGGATTAGTCAATAAAAAAAGAAAGGGTTAATGAGGTTTATGCTTAAAAACTATACTTCAGCCACGTTTACCGCTTCAACTCCAGTAATTTCAGGAATATCTCTTTTAAGTGCCTCTTCTACACCAGCTTTCATGGTCATGGGCGACATTGGGCATGTACCGCAAGCTCCTTCTAGCTCTAAACGTACTACCAAGTCATCGGTAATTTCTAATACCTTCACATTACCTCCGTCTGCAATTAGGAAAGGTCTAATCTTATCTAGTGCTGCTTCTACTTTGTCCAACATAATCTTAAACTTTTAACTCAACCTTCTTCGTTTGCGCTTTTTCAGCATTTCTAATAGCAATTCGCTGAGCAGTTGCTTCCGCTACACCCATAAAAGCATCAGAAGTGGGGCCTTCCTGCATTATGGCAGGGTAGCCAATATCACCACCTTCACGTATTCCTTGTACTAAGGGAATTTCACCTAAGAAAGGTACACTGTGTTTTTCAGCTAGTTTTTTGCCACCGTCTTTACCAAAGATATGATACTTATTATCAGGTAGTTCCTCAGGTGTAAAGTACGCCATATTTTCTACCACGCCAAGAATAGGAACATTGATCTGCTCTTGCATAAACATATTCAATCCTTTTTGCGCATCAGCCAAAGCTACCTTTTGAGGAGTGGTTACTAAAACTACACCTGTTACCGGCACAGTTTGTACTAAAGTCAAGTGAATATCACTAGTGCCCGGGGGTAAGTCTATAAATAAGTAATCAAGTTCACCCCATTCAGTATCTGCTATAAATTGTTTTAGGGCACTACTGGCCATTGGGCCTCTCCAAACCACAGCATTTTCAGCAGGAGTTAAAAAGCCAATGGATATTAATTTGATTCCGTATTGTTCTATTGGTACAATTAGGTTTTTCTCGCCTTCTTTTCTAATGCTTGGCTGTTCATGCTCACAATTAAACATGGTAGGCATAGAAGGGCCGAATATATCAGCATCTATAATTCCAACTTTCGCACCCTGACGTGCCAAGGCAACGGCTAAATTGGCAGTTACAGTAGATTTACCGACTCCTCCTTTTCCAGAGGCTACAGCTATAATATTTTTAACACCAGGGAGTAAAGGTGTATTATCTCTTGTAGTGGTAACATGAGAGCTCATCAAGATATCAACTTCAACATCGCTTCCAATGTGTTCGTCAATCGCTTTTAAACAATCATTTTTTATGACTTCTTTCAGTGGACATGCCGGTGTGGTCAGCATGACGGTGAAAGACAATTTATTGCCTTCAATTTCAATGTCCTGAATCATATTTAAAGTCACTAAGTCCTTTTTTATGTCTGGATCATCTACATGCCTTAAAGCATTTAAAACACTGGTTTTGGTCAACTCCATCTCTAATTCAATTTCTGATGCAAATAAAGTGCATTCGATTTACTTTTCATTAACAGTCTAGTAAGATTATAGTTCAAGAAAAGTGATTCCAATCGCTATATTTGAAATTCTAAATGGCCATAAACGACGCTACCATACAAGACATTAAGAATCGCATCGATATTGTTGATGTGATTGGTGATTTTGTCAGCTTAAAAAAAGTTGGAGGTAACTATCGAGCGCTAAGTCCATTTACCAATGAGAAAACGCCTTCTTTTTATGTTTCGCCGTCCAAAGAGATATTCAAGTGTTTCTCCACAGGTAAAGGCGGAGATGCAATTGCCTTTATTATGGAGGTGGAGGGCATCAATTATATAGAAGCCTTAAAATACCTTGCTCAAAAATACGGTATTGAGATTCAGGAGGAAGAATTAACGGATGAACAGATTGAAGCGCAAAATGAACGGGATAGTCTATTCATTGTTTTAAACTTTGCCAACGAGTACTTCAAAGATATTCTTCACAACCACGACGAAGGGAAGTCTATCGGTCTGAGCTACTTCAAAGAGCGAGGATTCACGGAGTCGACTATCCAAAAATTTGATCTTGGATACACACTCGATGCATGGGATGGTCTTCTGAAAGCAGCAACGGCTAAAGGGCATACTGAGGCCATGCTAGAAAAGGCAGGTTTAGTTTTAAGGCCTGAAGAGCATAAGATTTACGATCGGTTTAGGGGTAGAGTGGTTTTTCCTATTCATAATGTAGCGGGTAAAGTGATTGCCTTTGGCGCGCGTACGCTTCGAAAGGACAAGAAGCAGCCTAAATACATTAACTCTCCGGAAACGGAAGTTTACCACAAGAGTAATATACTTTATGGTCTCTTCCAGGCCAGACAGGCCATCCGTAATGCAGATTCTTGCTATTTAGTGGAAGGCTATACTGATGTAATCTCCATGCATCAGTCAGGTATTGAAAATGTGGTATCGTCAAGCGGAACTTCTTTGACCAAGGAGCAGATTCAGCTTGTAAATCGCTACACAAAAAACATTACGGTTCTCTATGATGGAGATAGTGCTGGTATAAAGGCGTCTTTCAGAGGAATTGACATGATTCTGGAGCATGACTTGGATGTAAAGGCCGTTGTTTTTCCAGAGGGTGAAGATCCAGATAGCTATTCACGTAGTATGAGTTCAGAGGTCTTTCAAAAGTATCTCGAAGACAACGCTCAAGACTTTATCACCTTCAAAACCAATATTCTTACTGATGGTGGTCAACAGGTAGATCCAGTAAAAAAAGTTCAGATTATTAGAGAAGTGATTGAAAGCATTTCTTTGATTCCTGATGGTATCAAGCGTTCCGTTTACATCCAGAGCTGTGCCAACCAGTTGGATATAGAAGAGCAAGTGCTGATCAGTGAGCTGAATAAGATTCTAATTCAGAAGCAACGGAAAGATCGTCAGACCAGAGATCGGAATGAAGCGCAGATTCAAGTACAAGAACCGCATCCTAATGTTGAACCCAAAAAGCAAGAGCTAAAACATACATCTTATCACGTAGAAAGAGAGTGCTTAAGGTTGCTAGTGAATTATGGAAACGAGCCATATGACGACGATATGTCGGTGGCCGAGTTTATTCTTCAAGAGACAGAATCCATTTCTTTTGAAGACCAATTGATAGAAAAGACTTTCAACTTTGCTGCGGATATCGTGACAAAAGGAGAGAAGCTGGCACCAGATAAGTTTATAGGTCCAGATGATCCAACGATGAGTAAGATGGTGATCGACCTCTTGGAAATGAAATATTTCGTGAGTGAAGGTTGGGAAAAGAGGCATCGAATCGGGATTGTCCATGAGTCTGAAGACTTGCCCGAAGCAGCTTACAAAATGGTGCTCCGCCTAAAAAAGAAGAAATTAGAGAAGCTGATAAGTCAAACCGACGAATCACTTAAAAAACCCACCAGTGAACAAGAGCAAGAGGAATTGATCAAAATGTATATGCATTTAAAAACCCTGCTAATGGAGGTAGATTCAGAGTTAGGAACGGTAATTCCGCGCTAGTTTTGAGACACTCATTTACTTGTTACCTTTGCAACGCAAAATCCCAGATATGTCCGAAAATATTCAGTTAGATTCAATAGAAGATGCTATCGAAGCCATTAAAAATGGTGAAGTAATTATAGTAGTAGACGACGAGAATAGAGAGAATGAAGGTGATTTCATTTGTGCTGCTGAAAAAGTGACACCTGAAATAATCAACTTCATGGCTACTCATGGTCGAGGGCTTATTTGTGCTTCTATCATGGAAGATCGATGTAATGATCTTGGTCTAGAATTAATGGTGAGAAACAATTCTGCTGCTTACGAAACACCTTTTACAGTTTCGGTAGATTTAATTGGTCATGGTTGTACTACAGGTATTTCAGCTTCCGATAGATCAAAAACGATTCAGGCCTTGATCGATCCGGCTACACGTCCAGAAGAGTTGGGCAAACCAGGTCATATTTTCCCCTTGAGAGCAAAAAGAGGTGGTGTTTTAAGAAGAACAGGTCATACTGAAGCTGCTGTAGATTTTGCGAGACTTGCGGGCCTAAAAACGGGTGGAGTACTCGTAGAGATTATGAATGAGGATGGAACGATGGCTAGGCTTCCGGACTTAAAATTGGTAGCCGAGCGCTTTAACTTGAAACTTGTTTCTATAGAAGATCTGATCTCTTATAGACTAGAGCATGAGAGTTTAGTTGAAAAGAATCTAGGAATAGATTTGCCGACAGATTATGGTGATTTTCATTTACAATCATACAAGCAGATCAATACGGGCGAAGTTCACTTAGCAGTTGTAAAAGGAACATGGGAACCTGGCGAGCCGATATTAGTACGCGTTCACTCTTCGAGTACATTAGGTGATATTTTCGGTTTTAAATTCGATGCTGGCAACCCTATAAAGTATGCCATGCAAATGATTGAAGAAGAAGGCAAAGGAGTGGTTCTATACATGAATCAAAATGCACGAGGTCAACGTCTTTTACACGAAATGAAAACCCTAGAACAGGTTGGGGTTACTGATCAGCCTTTGAATAGAAAGTTTGGTGTTAAGATGGATGAAAAGGATTATGGCGTTGGGGCACAAATCTTAAGAGATTTAGGGGTTTCGAAATTGAAGCTAATCTCTAACAATCCACAAAAACGTGTTGGTATAATTGGCTACGGTTTAGAGATAACTGAATACGTACCACTCAAAAGAGATAAATAGCACTTCTTCCCAGAAATTGGCTTTAAATTAATTTTATTGTAACTATTTGACTAGTAATCGTTTGATTGAGTGAACCTTCTTGTTCATTATTAGTTCTAACTTAAAATCAAACGGCATGAAAAGGTTAGCTATTGTTCTCTTCTTCACAGCCTCGTTTCTGGAGGTAAATGCACAACTTTCGACGGATGTAGTAGAACAAATGTTGGAACGATCTATTCCCAAAGGTTCTCAGAAATTATACGGACACCCGAGTCAACTCTGGCATGAGGGTGAAATAGTCTTGAATGATGGAAAAGCAATCAATGGGAAGATTAAATATGACTTGGCAGCCGATGCTGTTCACTTCGATTTGGATGGTGCTATTAGAACATTTGTAGCCAACCAAATCAAGCAGTTTGTTTTTTTTCAAGAAAGTATCAAGGGCAAAAGATATTTTGTAACAATTCCTTTTGCCGAAAGGGGAAACTACAAGCGCCCTAAACTATTCGAGATTTTCTATTCAAATGGCACAAGTTTGTTGGCTAGAGAAGAAGAAATACTTTCGAATTGGACAATTAAGGATCCTCAAAGTGTTGATGGGTTATCTCGTATTAGACGTGCAGGTAGAAATTATGGTTATGACTACTTTTTGGCTGGTCAAGATGGTGAGCTAAGAAAAGTGGGGAATGGCGTAAAAGGAGTAGTCAGATCTTTCCACGGTCACCATAAGAAGTTGAGGACTTTTATAAAAAGCAAAAAGCTTAATGTGAAAGAAACCTGGGGTATGGTAAGTTTAGTAGAGTATTATAATACTCTAGATTAACGTCACCACTCAAGTACCACCAATACAGAGGAATTTGGTCGTTCTCCCTACTTTTTAAGTATTATTGATGCTATCTTTAAAACAATCCAGAGAGATATCGTTAGATAATTACCATGAGGATATTAATTGCCAGTTTACTGTTGATGACATGCCTTTATTCAAGTCATGCGCAAAGAAACCAGTTTCAGTTTCCTAGTGAAATTTGGCATGAAGGGAGTGTTACTCTGGTCGATGGAAATAGGTTAAATGGCAACATAAAGTACGATTTAGCAGCAGACTTAATTCAAGTAATTGTTGATCAGAAGACATTGACCTATAGTGCTAGTCAGATTAGGCAATTCGATATATTTCAGGCAGACATTGAATTGAAAAGGGTGTTTTTTTCTATTCCATTTGTCACAGAAACTGGATACAGAAGGCCAAAACTTTTCGAGGTGTTGCTAGATGCTAGAACGAGTTTAGTCGCGCGTGAATTCATCGCATTGTCAACAAGGACAATAGACAATCCTTATTATCGGTGGGGCACAAGGAGATTCAGTCCAATTGGAGGAAGGAGTGTTCAGGTTCGATATTTAGACTACAAATTCTACATCGTTGATAGTAGTAATGGTAGGATGGATTTGTTAGGTTCTTCCAAAAAGGATGTTATCAATGCATTCAATAAGAATCAAAACGAGATTCGTAAGTATATAAAGTCCAAAAAACTAAAAGTGGACCAAGTGGAGGATATAATTGAAATTGTCCGCTACTATAATCAGCTACAGGGATCTTAATTTAGTAGCATTTTTCTTTTAAATTTTCTTCAACAGTTCTAGTAGTGAACATTATTGTTTCGATCTTAGGGAACTCAATATAAGCACTATGTCAAAGCCCCTAATTCTTGTTTCAAATGATGATGGTATTACTTCTAATGGTATTCGAGTTCTTGTAGAAGTAATGGCCGAGCTCGGTGAAGTGGTTGTAGTGGCACCAGATAGCCCACAATCAGGAATGGGGCATGCCATTACTATTGGCGAACCTTTGAGGCTTTATAAAACAAGGTTGTTCGACGATCTTGGCGTCACTTCTTACAAATGTTCCGGAACGCCAGCTGATTGTGTTAAGCTAGCAAAGCACCATGTATTAAAAGACCGTACACCAGATTTGGTTGTTAGTGGTGTTAATCATGGTAGTAACCTAGCGGTAAGTGTACTGTATTCAGGCACCATGTCGGCGGCCATTGAAGGGGCTATCGAAGGTTTTCCGGCCATTGGATTTTCTTTATCAGATTTTGCTCAAGATGCTGACTTTTCGCATACAAAGGAATACATCAAACATGTATCTCAACAGGTCTTAAAGAATGGTCTAGGGAAGGGGATTGCTTTGAATGTGAATTTTCCACCCAAACAAAATGAAAAAATCAAAGGAATTAAGATCTGTAGACAAGCCAATGCGCATTGGGAAGAGGAGTTTGATCAACGCAAAGACCCCTACGGCCGACCGTATTTCTGGTTGGCAGGCAATTTTGTCAATAATGACAAAGGTGAAGATTCAGACGTGTGGGCAGTAGACCACAATTATGTGGCTGTTGTACCTTGTCAATACGATTTGACAGCACATCATACCATTGCCCGTATTAACGAAGAGTGGGATTTCTAATAAGTTTCTAGAGGAATTTAATAGCTAAGTAGAAGAGAGAACCCCGTTTGATTAAATGGTGAGAATTTGTCTTCATTTCCTAAAAATTGATCATTGGCAAAGATGACGTCAAAGGATAAACCAATTTTAAACTTTCCATTGATACTTTTCGATATCCCGAATCTTCCCCAGGCATGAGAAGAGCTATTTTTGAAGTCAAAAAAGCCCTCTTCTTGACTAATGGTTGGGGTTCCATTATTAATTCTTCGCTCTCTTGTCAACGAACTTGAAGGACTTGAGATCTGATTGAATAGCATTCCTGCTTGAACAAACACTGAAAGTGGACCATCAACTAGTAAACCTTTGAATGATACAGGAATTCCTATTGCTGTAAAATCACTTTTAATCTCATATTCGTCAACCACTAGATTGGTTCGGAAAGGGTTTTCTGAGTTATCAAAAATTGTATTACCAGTAAGACTTATTTGCTGATAATTAAGACCTACCTGAAGTGATATTTTTTCCGATAGATTTGGAAATCTTACATTGACAAACCCTCCAAGGATAGTATTGTTCGATTTGTGGTTCGTGTCTATTGGTCTGTCCACACCATTTGCACTAGATACATTTAATTCGCCATTTCGAACCCCTAAATGAATGCCAAAATCAAATAATATAGTCTTTAATCCGTTGTTTTGATAGGTGCTAGTAGATCCGTTTTTACAGCTATTGTACCTTGTGACTAAGCTCAGGACGTTCTTGGTGTTAAAATTTAAGTCCTTTAAATCTTGAGGCTTAATATCACAAGAAGATAACATTCCATAGACAACACTTTTCCATTTCTTCCCTTCTGAAATGTAAGTTTCGCCATCTTTTACAACAGTTTTAGTTTTGGAAACCAAAGGGTAAGTTTCTCCAATTTCATTTTGGATTAGAAGCGTTTTTCTTTTTCTAAATAAGCTAACATTTCCAATCGCAATAACTTCGACAAACTCATTTTCTACGGCTTGAGATGAGTAAGATTTAATGCCGTATATCCCATAGCCTAAAATTTCGCTTGGTGAATATTCTTTTCGCTCTCCATTTTGTAAAAAGTAGACTTTCTGGAATTGTATATCGCTTGTTTGGTATTTGATGTTCCCTTTTAAGGTATCTGCATTTTTAGTAATGACGAAACCATCGAGCCAGTCTTGCGCATGAACTGTGTGAGAAATAATAATTACGGAAAATAGTATTAGAATGCGTTTCATATCGAAGTGTGTGTAGTAAGTGCGGATGGAAGTTATGTTATTCGGTTAAAAGAGATGCCTCCGTACAAATAATTATTTGAGAATGCCTGGAAGTTCAACTTCGTTTTTCATTAGGTCTTGCCTTCCTTTTGTCATCGCCCAGCGGTATAGCCAAGAAATCCCCCATTTACCAAACTTTGTTATTGGTTCCTGGTATGCTTTGTCTGCCAAAGCTTCCGTTTGAGAAATAAAGCTGTAGCCGTTCTTTTCAAACATTTCATACAATTCGTCACTATAATCGGCATTTAATAAGCTGGCATGCATCAGATAGATTTGTGCTATGTCTCTTTTGAAAAGTCCTTCAGACATTTTCTCATAGAACTTGAGTTTCTTTTCCGTGTGATCAATATAGGCTTCTCCGATTTTCTTCATCAGGCCTTCATCTTTCTTTTTGTATGCTTTGGCATATGCCTGTGCAAAAAGGTAATCATCACTATCAAGTGTAACTGGTGCCGCCAGATAGTTTTTTTCCTTTAAAAAAGCTTCTAGTTCTTCAGATTTCTCCTTTGTTTCGCCAGATCTCAGAAAAGGGTGCCTGAAGTACTTAACACTACTATTGTATTTTAATGCCAAAGGTTTAATCACCTTTTCACCTTTTAAGAAGTCTTCAGAGAAGGTAGCGAATGAATTGGCATGGTAGTCCATATGCGAAAAAGTATGATTACCCAATTCATAGCCACTTGCAAGCCATTTTTCTAGTAGCGAAACGCTAAAGTCATTCAGTTCACCTTTAGTATATAGCTTGTTCTCATTAACATAGCCAATAGCAGGGATATTGTGCTTTTGAAAATTATTAATCAGTTTTTCAGTGACCTCTAGCAGGGCTTCTTTGGAATCCATGCCATAGCTAACGACTGGTAAATCATCAATAGTGATACAAACCCTCTTTTGGGCGTTCAAATTAGAGCAGAACAACAAAAGAAAGAGTGTTAATAGTATATTGCGCATTTGAAAACGTTATTCTGGCTGATCTTTTTTTGGTACTGGATCGTATCCATGGCCTCCCCAGGGGTGGCATTTGCTGAATCTTTTGATTCCTAACCATATGCCTTTTAGAGGCCCCCATTCTTGTATAGCTTCTACAGTGTATGCGGAACAAGTGGGATTAAAGCGACAGTTTGCCCCAAGTAAAGGTGAAATGGCGTATTGGTATACGCGAATGGGAAAAATGAATATGGTCTTTAAGACCTGTTTCATTTAAAGTCTTTATAAAGCATGCTGGCTTGAATGCCTTCGTTGTTTTGATACTTTCCATTTTTGTAGGTATCAAAATCGCCTTCAATGGTATGGTAAAATATCTGGCATATATCAACGCCAGCGTAAATTCTAATCGGCTGCACACAGAAAATTTCTAACGTCCAGAAGCCATTAAAACCTACATCACCAAAACCTGCGGTTACGTGAATGAATAAGCCTAATCTACCGATGGAGGACCTTCCTTCGAGCATAGGTACAAACTTTGAAGTTTCAGTCTTTTCGACAGTTCTTCCTAGGTATAATTTACCAGTTTCAAGTAAGAGGCCTTCCTCTGGAATGGTTAAAGGTTCTACCGGGTTAGGCGTCTTCATATCCAACACCGGATTCGAATAAACCATGAGCTCATGATGAAGCTTTAAATTGTAGCTATTCGGATTAAGTTGTGATTCGTTGTAAGGCTCAATATTGATGCCTTTACCCATTTCACGCTTAATTTCTTTTCCAGATAGGATCATATAATTAATCTATTGTGAAGGACATTTCTCCTCCTTTTTCATCTTTAATTTGAACGCCAACGGCTTTTAAATCATCCCGAATTTTATCTGAAAGGGCATAATTCTTTGTGAACTTAGCTTGCTTTCTTAATTCAATTAGAACATCAATAACTCCTTTCAGTACTTGACCATCTTGTGCGTCGTCATTTTCGTTTTTAAGCCCTAATACTTCCGAAATTATTGCTTGAAAGAGTGCTATGGCCGCATCGAACGTAGTTTTATCAATTTGGGCTAGTTCTTTAGGGTTCTGGTAAAATGTGTTGATTTTAGAACTTACATCGAACAAGGATGCAATTGCTTTGGCAGTATTGAAGTCATCGCTCAAGTCGATCAGCGCTTTCTCCACACTTTCTTTTAAAGCGTCACTTTTTGCCTTGTCAATAGTTCCTGTTCCGGGTGCTGCAAGCTTTTCAATTAAGCTAACACTGGCCATCAATCTTTTATATCCCTTTTCAGCGGCCTGAAGCGCTTCGTTCGAAAAGTCTAAAGTGCTGGCATAATGACTCATCAGCATAAAGAAACGTACTGTCATAGCACTATACCCTCTTTCTAATAGCTTATGATTGCCCGTCAGAAGTTCTTCAGGGGTAAAGCCATTGCCTTCGCTTTTGGCCATTTTACGGCCATTAACGGTCAACATGTTACCATGAATCCAATATTTCGCACCGCCATGGTTATTACAGCCTTTGTTTTGAGCAATTTCGGCCTCATGATGTGGGAATTTTAAATCCATTCCACCACCGTGAATATCAAAGTCTTGCCCGAGGTATTTCGTGCTCATGGCAGAACATTCTAAATGCCAACCTGGGAATCCTTCTCCCCAAGGGGAAGGCCATTTCATTAAATGACCGCCCTCGGCTTTTTTCCAAAGGGCAAAGTCTAATGAATTTCTTTTTTGTTCTTGACCGGCAAGCTCACGCGTATTAGAAATCATTTCTTCTACGTTTCTCCCGGAAAGTTCACCATAGGGGTGATCTTGATTATATTTTTTAACATCGAAATATACTGAGCCATCCACTTCATAGCCATAACCATTGGCGATGATTTGTTCGATGAAAGTGATTTGCTCAACAATATGTCCTGTGGCAGTTGGTTCAATTGAAGGAGGGAGAATATTGAAAAGCTGCATGACATCATGAAAGCCATTGGTATATTTCTGTACAACTTCCATCGGCTCTAACTGATCTAGCCTAGCCTTTTTCGCGATTTTATCTTCACCTTCATCGGCATCACCTACTAGGTGACCAACGTCAGTAATGTTTCTTACATATCTTACTTTATAGCCTAAAAAGCTTAGGTATCTAAATACTATATCAAAGGATAGGAATGTTCTTACATTTCCTAAGTGCACATCGCTATAAACAGTTGGCCCACATACATACATGCCCACTTTACCTTCTGAAAGAGGGGTAAAAAGCTCTTTTTGTTTAGAAAGTGTATTCTGAACCTTTAGGGGGTACTGCTTATACAGACTCATTTGAGTTTATTGTTGAAATAGGCTATGAATTCATTTCTTGTTTGCTCTTCTCTGAATTTGCCACTGTACTCTACAGTAACTGTGGAAGAAGATTGATCGGATGCTCCTCGAGAACTCACACACATATGCTCAGCATCGATGTAAACCGCTACATCTTCGGTATCAAGAACATTTTTTAGCTCGTTCAATATTTGAAGGGCTAGTCTTTCTTGCACTTGAGGTCTTCTTGAGAAGTAATCTACAATTCTATTGATCTTAGAAAGTCCAATCACTTTATCAGTAGGAATATAGGCCACGTGAGCTTTTCCGACTATGGGTAAGAAGTGATGTTCGCAATTTGAGTAGAGCGTAATGTCTTTTTCAACAAGCATTTCAGAGTACTGATACTTGTTTTCGAAAGTCGACATGGAGGGTTTGTTTTTTTCGTTTAACCCTTTGAATAGATCGTTAACATAAAGTTTTGCCACACGTTTTGGGGTTCCTTTTAAACTGTCATCAGTAAGGTCTAAGCCCAAGGTGTGCATGATCTTTTCAAAATGACCTTGAATTTGTTTAATCTTCTCGTCATCAGAAATATCGAAAGCATCAGGACGCAGTGGCGTAGCGATTGAAGTCATAATGTGGGCATCGCCCATTTCTTGAATTGACTCTTCCGATGTTTTATGGTTTTTGTTACACATTTATGCGGTATTGTTTTGTATTGTTCTTCTACTCTTAGGAGGTAGAAAAGTTTGGCAAAGGTACTATTAATTGATGTACCATAAAATCACAATACGCAAGAAATAACCGCTTAAATGTAATCAGTTCGTATTGGAGTTAATTCGTTTGGCTTCTGGTTTATCAGGTAACTGAATTAATGCTGGTTTTCCTTCTTCGAATGCGTTTAGTTGTAATAGCCAAAGTCCAATTCCGGCAGTTCCCTGCATAAGGCCAGTTTGTGCTGCAATTTCATCAGGACTTCGCCTGTTTTCCGCATGAATCCACTTCAAAACACCTTCATTTTCGTTTGCACGCCAAAGAATGTCCTTTGTCATTTTCTTAGCAAAGAATAGGTAATCGTCGTTTCCCGTAATTTCATAAAGCCAAAGGAAATGCTCAGCGACCCCGCTATTTCCACAGCATTTGCCTACGTTGTTCCAAAAACCTGGCGTTTGTTGTTTATCAATGTTTAAGGCCATTATTCCTTCTGCGCCGCTATCCATGAGCGCAATCCATCGGTTTTCTCCGGTTATTTCATAAAGTGTGTAGTATAAGCGACTGGTGCCTGATGGGCCATGACACCAACTGAGATAATATAGGTCTTCTCCACCTGGATAATGATGAGCGACTAAGCCTTCTTCATTTGTAGCCTTAGCTAACCAATTTCCTGCTGCTATAGCGGCTTTGTAGTAGTCTTCGGACTGTGTTCTCTGATACATTTTCGCCAGATAATAGGCGACTCCTGCCGTGCCATGTGAGAAATTGTCCATATGGTAGTCGTCTTCCGGACTCATTTTCCAACGCATCCCATCATCTGAAACTGTAGTTTGTGCTAGCAGTTGATTTGCAATTAAAATGGAAAGGCTGTCTGCTTTAGGTAACTTGAATTGATCTGACATTTCATTCAGGTATAAACCGATACCTGCCGCTCCATAAACTATATCGGTTGTCATTCCCCATTGAATTCCGCGAGGTGTTTTGGTCGCTGATTCCGCCAAAAGATCGATTGATTTGATTACCGCATTTTTATATTTCTCTTCTTTGGTTACTGAATAAACTTCTGCCAAGGTATAACCAATACCGGCCACACCTGTATAAAGGCCAACAGTACCGTCATTCGGAGTGGTGCTATTTAGGTGTGTTAAAATGGCGTCAGCTCCTTTTTGAGCAGTTCTCAAATACTCGGTGTTGTTGGTGGTGTTATAGAGCTCTAAATAGAACAATATGACCCCGGGATTACCCGAATAAAGGGAGTGATCTGGGTAATTAGATGTGCTATCGGGCATTACTTTCCACGATATTTTGCTTGATGTTTCTTCGACTATTCCGTTTTGCAAGTATTTTTCCGCTTTCAGTACGGTTGACATAAGCTCTGAAGTTGTGTCTTCTTGTTCAAGTTGACAGCCCAAAAGGAGGGCTAATAGAAAGATTAGGCTATATCTGGATTTCATCTTTACTGTGTTTTAAAGAATAAAAGTTAGTAAAGGCTATCAGAAACTGGAAGTATTCTACTGATGTAATAAGAAGGGTTTTGATGGGCGGCTTTCTTTGGTTCAGATACTTATTTTAAATAAGTATGAGTTTTAATAAAGACTTTTCTCTATACTTGACTATGAACGCTTACAACTTGATAATAGCATTATCTTGTGTGATCATCTTTTCGCACATTTTCAACTTTGTTTCTAAGCGAACCAAGGTGCCTAGTGTTATTCTATTGATCTTACTTGGGGTTGGAATTAAGTTGGTGATGGACTTTTATGAATACAGTCAAGATGCTTTGATTTTTAGCACTTTGGAGGTGTTAGGAATTGTTGGTCTAATCATGATTGTATTGGAAGCTGCTATTGATTTGGAGCTTTCTAAGGAGAAATGGCCCATCATATGGAAGTCGTTCGTGGTGGCTTTGTTATCATTAATGGTCTGCGCCTTTTCCATTTCATTTATAATTAATCAAGTATTTCATGAAGACCCGATCATATCTCTGGTTTATGCTATACCGCTATCCATTATGAGTAGCGCCATTGTTATACCAAGTGTAAATGGCTTGTTCGAGGACAAGAAGGAGTTTATGATATACGAAAGTACTTTCTCGGATATTCTGGGGATTATGTTTTTCTATTTCCTTATTGAAAATGTGGGTACTGAGAATACAGGAACGGTTGTCTATAGTATCATTGGAAATATAGTTATCACAATTGTTATTTCAATTGCCATAAGCTATGCCTTAGTGTTGCTTTTTCAGCGTTTAGTAGGGGATGTAAAGCTCTTTATGCTGATCGCGGTATTAATCCTGCTCTATGCCATTGGTAAGCAATTACACCTTTCATCGCTGGTCATTATTCTTGTATTCGGACTATTGCTGAATAATACCAACCTCTTTTTCTTTGGAAAAATTAAGTCTTGGATCGATTCGAAAATGATCAGCGGCATACTCAAAGATCTTCATTTAGTCACAAGGGAATCAGCCTTTGTAGTGAGAACTTTTTTCTTTGTGGTATTTGGTACAACCATCGATTTCCGGGCGCTCTTAAATCTAGAAATAGTAGGAGTGAGTTTAATAATCGTTGCTGTTTTCTACATTTCAAGGTTCTTGTTGTTAAAAGCATTTTTCTTGAAGAAGTCCATTCTTCCAGAGCTCTTTATTACGCCTAGAGGGTTGATAACGGTTCTATTGTTCTTTTCGATACCTGCCCATTTAGAATCTGACACATTTAACTCCGATATCATATTAATAACCATCTTAACCACGAGTATCATTATGACTTGGGGACTTATTCGATTTAGCGAAACTGAGCCTGAACTAGAACCAGAGGAAGTGATTGCTGAAGCTTTGGAAAAGAATAACCAGTCGGCTGAGGAAGTTTCCTACTTTGTTTCCAGAATGAGCGACGAAGCGGAAAAACAGTCGGAAAAGGAGACTAAAACCAAGCCTGAAGAGGAAATCGAAGGGCAAGGGGACTCTGAAAATGAGCCTAAAGACTAGTAGGGGTCAACGTTAATTATAACCTCTGCAGGACCGAACTCTTTCTTTTTCAGTAGCTCGAGCTGCGCTTTTCTGATAACATCTTTGACAGCCTCAATCTTGTACTTCTTTTCAACCTTCAAGTAAACATCCATCAAGTATTTGTCTCTAATCTTATTAATTAAAGGCTCCTGAGGACCAAGAACTCGTTTGCTACCCAAATCTTCCACTAAAATATTGGCTAAATATCGTGCTGTTTCGTTAGTGAGTTTCTTATCTCTACTTCTTACCAATAGGTGGATCATTCTAGTAAAAGGAGGGTAGTTGTATTGCTCACGCTCAAACATTTCTCCTTGATAAAACCTCAGAAAATCGTTGTTCTGAATAAGTTTTAATATGCCTTGTTCAGGGTCTCTAGTTTGAATAATTACTTTGCCCTCTACATCTCTACGTCCAGCTCTACCACTTACCTGAGTCGTTAATTGAAAGGCTCGTTCCAGCGATCTAAAATCTGGAAAGTGAATCATGCGATCTATGTCAAAAACCCCGACTAAACTGACTCGGTCAAAATCGAGTCCTTTACTTACCATTTGCGTGCCGACTAAAATATCTATGCTTCCCTGTTCAAAGTCATGGATAATGTTCTGGTACGCATTCTTAGCCCTTGTGGTCTCCAAATCCATCCGTTGAATTCTAGCCTCGGGAAGAATCAATTTTAGTTCTTCTTCAATCTTTTCCGTACCGATACCCACCGTATGAATTCTGCTTCCGCCACAAGCTGGGCAAACAAGAGGGACGGCCTCCTTATGACCACAATAGTGGCAGTTCAACTGATTTTTGTACTGATGGTACGTCAAACTCACCGCACATCGCGGACAGTCAGGTATATAGCCACAATCTTCGCAAGTAATGTAATTTGAGAATCCACGTCTGTTTTGGAAGATGATTGCCTGTTCTTTTTTGGCTAGTACATCTTTTAATGCATCAATTAATGTAGAAGTGAATTCACCTACAGCGGTTTTTCTTTTCTTTTCAGACCTAATGTCCGCAATGGCTATTTCCGGAAGTTTAGCCTCGTGAAACCTCTTATTAAGCTCAACTAAGCCATACTTTCCTTGCAAAGCATTAGTATAAGATTCTAGCGATGGAGTAGCTGAACCAAGAAGCGTTTTACCTTGGTGAATGTGCGATAAATATATGGCAACATCTCTGGCGTGATAGCGTGGAGCAGGATCGAATTGCTTGTAAGAACTTTCATGACTTTCATCTACAATGATAAGACCGAGCCTTGAAAAAGGAAGGAAAATGGCACTTCGAACTCCCACGATAAAATCAAAGCGTCCGCTGAGAAGTCCCTGCCAAACTTCAACGCGCTCGTTATCTGAGAATTTAGAATGATAAACACCCATTCGATCTCCAAAGACTAAACTCAATCGGTTCACAATTTGTGCAGTGAGCGCAATCTCTGGAAGCAAATAAAGAATTTGATTTCCAGCCTCTAGCCCCTCTTGAATTAGGTTAATATAGACCTCTGTTTTGCCACTTCCCGTAATTCCGTGAAGGAGCACGGTAGATTTGTCGCTAAAATGATCCAAAACTTCATTCCTTGCAGTTTCTTGAATAGAAGTTAGGTTTATCTCTTTCAATGTTTGAACGGAAGATGCACCAAACCGAGAAACTATTTCTTCATATACTTCAAAAACGCCGTTTTTGATTAGTGTATTTAATGAAGAAATGGAAAACCCTTCATTTGTGAAGATGCTTTTTTCTAGGCCATTTTTATTCTTCTCTGGTTCTTGGTAAACCGGTATTTCTTGTAAATACCTGAGTAGAATATTGCTTTGCTTTGGTTTCTTTTCTAATTGTTGAAAGAGGCCTTCTAATAACTCCTCAGCTTGAGCATATGCTGAACTAAGTCTAACTCTTTTTACTTTTTTAGGCTTATATCGTTCTTTTACCTCTTCGTAAATGATGATAAGTTCTTTCTGAACTAAAGATTTTATGTATTTGTAGGCGCTTTTGAGTCCAATAGCATCAGCCGCTTCCCGATAAGTGAGCGCTTCGTTTTTGTCCAGCGTGTTAAGGAGCAGCAGTTCCCTGTCATCCAAGGGATAGTGCGTGTCGTTCCAATCTTTTTCAGGATGAAGCTGAATTTTCGATTCACTACTTAATTTTAACCCAGAAGGTAAAGCGGCATTTAGGACTTCTCCATAGGTGCACATATAATAGCCCGCCATCCATTTCATCAGTTTAGTCTGTTCTGGACTTAGGATTGGCTCGCCATCCATTACATCTAGAATGGGTTTGGCTACATAAACTTCTGGCGCTTTTTGATGGATGTTGTCAACTACTCCTGTGACTACTTTTTGTCTTCCAAATTGAACAATCACCCTAATTCCAGGCTGCATTAACTCTAAAAATTCTGTTGGCACACGATAAGTGAATAACTGTGGTATGGGAATCGGCAATGCGATATCGGCAAAGTAAACCGCTCCACTTTCAGGTGCATCGATATTTAATTGTAATTCACTCAATGAGTTAGAATCTCTTGGCAGGAATAAGTTGGAATTTAGTGATTGAAATAATTCTTTTTATGCTCTTAGGTCAACTTTTAATTTGTGCTTGCACTTCATCTACAGAATTCACCGGTAGCTGACAGGCTTTATTATAGCATAAGTAAAATGTTGTCTGGTCGTTGATCTGATCCCTGTTTTGCAAAAGCGCCAAATTAGACATCATATTAGGCTTCTTAGCGACGATAACCTTATTTGGAATAAAGTTTTGGTTTAAAGCATGCATAGCAACCTGCGGATTGCTACTTACCATGGCAATTTCGGCAGTAGGGTAGGTCAAATTGCTATACAAAGATGCCCAATAGGCCAAGTCTTGAGGCGCCATATTCACAATTCTGTCTATACGTTGAATCATCCGAAGCGAAATATCAGCATAAGACTGTTCTTCAAGAAGAATGCCTAGTTTATGCAGGTTATGTGCCATGCTAGCATTTGATGAGGGTATAACGTTGTCGAAGATTTCCTTTTTTCTGGCGATAAGCTTTTCAGATTGATCGGATGTAAAAAAGAAAAGATCTTCTTCCTTGTCGAAAAAGTTTTCTAAGGTGGTTTCAGTAAGGCTTCTAGCATATTGGAGCCAAATCTCGTCGAAAGTAACTTCGTATAATGCGATAAATGCTTCAATTGTTGCCGTATAATCTTCTAGATAAGCATCTATACTCGCTACGCCGTTTTTAAAGTTCCTTTTAAGTTTACCATCAGAATGTATGTTTTCAACAAGGAACTGCGCATTTTTCAGGGCCATTTCTAAGAATTTGTCTTCTTTAAAAACGCCGAAGGCTTGACAGAGTCCTTTTAGCATGAGGCCATTCCAACCAGTCAATATCTTATCGTCCAAGCCGGGGCGAATTCGAGATGCTCTCGCTTGAAGCAGTTTGTGATTGGCTGACACTACAATGTCTTGGAGTTCTTCGATATTGATATCGTGCTTTTCGGCAATTAATTGGTCTTCTCCCGATCTAAAAGGAATGTTTTTGTTTTGCTCCCAATTACCACCAGTGATGTTATAATAGTCAATCAAGACGGCAGCGTCTGCACCAAGAATTTCCTCTATTTCTTCTAGTGTCCAAACATAAAACTTCCCTTCTTCTCCTTCACTATCGGCATCTAAGGCTGAATAAAACCCATTTTCTGGACTGGTCATTTCGCGCTCCAACCAATCAATGGTTTGATAGACGATATCCTTATACAATGGCGTTTTGAATTTCTGATATGCCTCAGAATACAAACTAACGAGTTGGCCATTGTCGTAAAGCATTTTTTCAAAGTGAGGTACAAACCAGTCCATATCGGTAGAGTACCTGGTAAAGCCACCGCCGACTTGGTCGTACAAGCCACCCCAAGCCATATTGTTCAAGGTTCGTTCTACATGGTTAAGCGATGCTTGATTGTTGTTAATAGAACCTTCTCTAAGTAGGAAACTATAAATTACTGGCATTGGAAATTTTGGTGCGCGATTGTTTCCTCCTTTATTTAGATCAAAGTTTTCGGCAAACTTCGAAGCCATATCACGTAGCTTATCTTTTGAAAAGCCATTCTCTTGCACCGTTAGCCCATATTTTTCTACTTCACTTTTGCCTAAAGTCTGCATAAAACCTTCGGCTGACTTTTCTAATTCGGTCCGTTGGTTTTTAAATACACCTCCGATTTGGTTACATAGTTTAACCCAACCCTGCGCCGGAAAATAGGTCCCTCCGTAAAAAGGACGCTGATCTGGGAGTAGGAATACGTTTAAAGGCCATCCACCTTGAAGCCCCATAGCATGTACCGCATCCATATAGACTTGGTCAACATCGGGGCGTTCTTCACGGTCTACTTTTATGCATATAAAATGCTCATTCATGATGGCAGCGATGTCTTCATTTTCGAAGCTTTCTCTTTCCATTACATGGCACCAGTGACATGCTGAATAACCGACACTGACAATTATCGGTTTGTCTTGCGCTTTGGCTAATGCTAGTGCTTCTTCTGACCATGGATACCAATTAACTGGATTATGGGCATGCTGTAAAAGGTAAGGGGAACTTGCTTCCGAAAGCCTATTCGTAAATCGATGATCAGTCATTGATTGTAAGTTGTGATTTAACGTAAGCTATTTCTTTAGCAACAGGTAATTTGCGCTGTATTTTTTGAAGCTTTTGAAGGGTGTTTTTCAAAAATTGTTGGTGTTTCCAGCTTTCAAGGTTAAATGGTGTGTGTGCTAAGGCACGAGATAGCCCTTGCCATTCTTTTAGGAGTTCTTTTGTGCTATTTGAAAAGTACGTATTCGAGAAAGTTTCCCACAAATAGTCTACGCCTTGCTCGTTTACATGAATCATGTCTTTTTCATAGAACCGATAATCTCTGAGGTCATCCATCATCATCTCATAAGAAGGGAAGTAGTAAACATCAGGAGCCATATCTGATAAGTAATGGCATGCTAGCCTCAGTACAGATTTACTCACACTGTTTAGTGCCAAGGTTTCTTTGGTATGTCGGATTGGGCTTACTGTGAGTACTATTTGTAGCTCCGGGTTAATGGCTTCCAAATGCTCCTTCATGGCGAAAAAAGCTGAAATAATCTCTTGAACATCTATTAAGCGTTTTTCGAATTCCTTCTTGGGCATCTTATGACAGTTGGCCACTAGCAGTTTTCGTTTGGCAATTTCATGAATCCACGCTGTACCGAAAGTGAGGAACAACACTTTTGCTTGTTTTAAGTCTTTTTCAACTTCTCTAAACTTAGCTTCTATACTAGAAACGAGTTTGGCTTTTGACTTGTGGTTGATGGACGAATGAAATTTGTAATTGTAATAGACGCCATCTCTCTTTAAATAGGCATCAGAAAGCCCCTCAAGAGGCCTAATTGACCCTTCGATAAGTTCAAATAAGGAAAGTGGATTAAAAACTGTCCCAAATGGGTTGGCAGAGACATTGAATTTGTTGTCTGCGAGCTTGAGGCCAATTTCATTAGCAAAACAAGAACCCAAGGTGATGATTTTGTCTTGATGGGTAAGTGAAATAGGATGCTTTATATCTTCAATTACTGTCCGAAACATACCTAAAGATAGAGCAACTTTTTGGCTTGCGATATTAGTTTTTAGTCTATCAGTATTGGAATGCTTCGGTTTATGGAAACGATTACGTTTGTTTAAGTAGAAAACAAACGGTTGTTATTTAGAATGAGCTGAAATAGAGGTGGTTAACTTGATTTGCTAGTGCAAACGTTTCACTTTTTTTTCGAGATATTTTTTGTTGTGGCGAGGATATCTTGAAACCTTTGAAGTGTAAATTTTATAGCAATGAGCATTAAGAAACAATTTTTAAAGACTAAGCCTCAAGCGAATGTAACATTCCAACTTGGAGCGGAGACTGCTCCTGAAGCAAGTCAGGTAACTTTAGTAGGAGATTTCAATAACTGGAATGAAAGTGCTACTGAAATGAAGAAATTAAAATCTGGAGCATTTAAGGCAACAGTGAAGCTTGAAACTGGAAAAGAATATCAATTCAGATATTTAATCGACGGTAAAGTTTGGGAAAATGATTGGGAAGCTGATAAGTACGTTCCTAATAACTTCTCTTTCGAAGATAACTCTGTAGTAGCACTTTAAGGCTATAAAGATCCATAGGTAGTTCTCATTGAGAGCTTAAAGCGGTTGTCGATTGATGGCCGCTTTTCCTTTTTATAAGGCATAAAAAAAGCCGATCTAGCGACCGGCTTTTAAACCAAGATTTAACCCTAATAACTATTGACTAGATAGTTGTTTTCTTATTTAGAAAGTCTGTAGTATTTTTTGTTAGCAAATTCACTTAAGTAATCTGCTTTGTTAACTAGCTTTCTTAATTCGTTATCATCAGAAGGGTTACCTGTTGCGATAAGGTTGTTTTCGTTATCGAAGATGTTTACCTCTTCAACTTCTTCTTCCATTTCTAAGTAAATTTCTTCTTCAAGAGCAAGCTCCTCTTCAGCGTAGAACTGCTCTACTTCAGCAATAAGCTCAGCTTCAAGGATTGACATTTTAGTATTACTTAAGTCGTTAGACTTTAAGTTACCAGCTTGGAATAAAGTAACAGCTGCAAGTAATACAGCGATTAGTGCACTTACGTTTTTGACTTTTGGGCTTCTGTTGTTTTTGACTATTGGGCTATTCATGATTTTATTTTTTAATTATTAACTGACCTGCCAATTAATTTGCAATGCCTGTGCCACAAATCGTAAGTAACTGTAAATCAATAAGATAAAATTGACTGTACATTTTTGAACGAAAAAAGGTGTACGATATTCGTACACCTCTTGATTGGTATTGGTACACATTTGAACGAATGTGTAGCTAAGTCTTCAGTTTAAAAATGAGTAAGCACATTAAACGCTCACTGCATTGTTCTTGATAAAGCTTAAGTCAATGTTGATTTCCTGAGCGACTTGTTCTAATAATTCAACTACAACTTGATTGGCATCTGTAGGACTGCCATTCCTAGTTATTAACGACTTGCTCAATTCAAAGACATTGTTTTGTAGGTTGACTAATAAAGGGCTTAAGTCTACTCGCTTATATAGCTTGATTGTACTTAGCATTTCCTCCAATAGACCGTAATTGGTCAAATCCTTTAAGAATTGATCGAACATATCATCTAACCGATCATTTAGCTTGGCGCTAATTAATTCGGCATTGAGATTTACATCCCACTTAATAGTTTCTTCAACGAGTTCTTCCATTCGTGCAATGGCGAAATGTCCATTGGTAAACAAATCTTTGAACTCGATATTGATCACATCGTCGATGTTTTGCTTTAAGGTTGGCGGTATTTGTAGTTTTTGCCCTTTCATTACATTCAGAATACCATAATTCCTGTCATAGATTTTACGGTAAGAATCATAAGCCAAATCTTCGCTTACAGCAAGGTATTGGTTCACCAGCTTCATTTGCTCATCCTTGAACATGCCAAAGAACGAAAAGGTATGTGCTCTAAACTTTTCCTTGATAATGTCAACAACAAGGGCTGCATTACTCTTTTCAAATGCATCGGTCAACGCATTTGAGATAGGACTGAATTCTTTCGTTGTTAAACGTTTAGAAGTTCCACCTATAATATGATGCTGCCCTAGATAGAGCACCACAAAACTGAACTCCTTCTTAGAGGTGGTCACTTTTGAGTTTACTACCGTGGTTCCATAGGCTAGTTTTTGTAAACCCGCGCTTTTTCGTTCGAAGAAAAGACTCTTACAGTCATAGTTTAATACGGTAAGGCTTTGTGGGTTATCAGCAAAGAGTGATGCGACGGCATAATGCATTCCCACTTGTGTGAGAGAAAGTTGATAGGGTAGAATATGTTTCAAATAGATATCCTTACCAGTGCCTTCTTCCTTTACATTACTCTCGGCTTTATCGAGGTCTTCTATAAAATCTTTTTCAAAACGATGATCGGATTCACTTTCAGCTAATTGAATAGCACGGCAAGCGTACTGAAGAATTTGTAGCGTTTCGATTCCAGAAATATCATTGAAGAACCAGCCACAACTCGTATACATCAGCATGGCATTTCGCTGCATTTCGAGCATTCTCATGATATGAGTTCTCTCATCGTCGCTTAATTGCTTTTTGATGTGCTTCTTAAGAAACCGATTCAGGTTGGCTTTGGATCGATCGAGGACTATGCGAATGTAGTCGTTGCGCATTCCCCAAGGATCATCTGAGTATTGGGCGAGACCTTCTTCGTAGATGTTGATCATGCGATCGCGTGCATTGTCTAGGGCGGTTCTTAGTGGTTCGCGCCACTTTTGATGCCAATGTCCTTCACCTCCAGTATGACAACCACAATTGCTTCGCCATCTTTCTACCCCGTGAACGCAACTCCAAGAGCTGTTTTCATGTATCTGTACTTCGTGTTCGGGCTCGAATAGTGCTAAATACTGTCCGTAGTTGGTGATTTTAGTGAGGTTGTTCTCTTCTATATACCGGAGACAGTAGGCCAATGCCATGTCGCCATTTTTATGATGGTGACCATAACTTTCGCCATCAGTAGCAATGTGTACGAATTGCCTGTCAGATTCCTGTCGAAATCCTTCCATTAAGTCTTCAGCAAAACGCTTTCCGTCCTGAAGTATACCTTTAAAGGCTACATTCTGTGATCGCTGTCCGTCATAAAAGAAAAGCGCTATCGTTTTACCATTGGGTAAAGTGTAGTTGTAGTGCTTGTTCGAGTCAATCCCTTCAACCCAGTCTTTTGCTCCTTTTTTTCTAAAGCGTGCTGCTTGTCTTGGTGCGAGCAGAGAATACTTAATACCATGGTCGGCCATGATTTCAAGTGTTTCTGTATCTACTGCCGCTTCTCCCAGCCACATGCCTTCCGGCATTCTGCCAAAACGCTTTTTAAAGTCTTCAATACCCCAAATGATTTGGGTTTCTTTATCCTTCCGATTTGCCAAAGGCATTATCAAGTGATTGTATACCTGCGCCACGGCAGATCCATGCCCATCGAAATTGAGCATGCTTTCTTTATCAGAATCAAGTATTGCTTGATAGGTAGTTGGTGCATGCTGCTCCATCCATGAAAGCACGGTCGGCCCAAAGTTGAAGCTGATTTTAGAATAGTTATTTACAATGTCAATGATCTTTCCATCGTCATTCAATACACGTGAAAAGGCATTTGGGTAATAACTTTCTCTTGTGATTCGTTCATTCCAATCGTGATAAGGGAAGGCACTTGGTTGAATTTCTATCTTTTCTAACCAGGCATTCTCTCTCGGGGGCTGATAAAAGTGCCCATGTATACATAAGTATCTATCCATTTATGCTGACTCTACTTTTTCTTCTTTGTTGTTTTGGCTGGTTTTGCCTTTTGTTTTAACATAACAACTCCCAAGGGCGGAAGTTTGAGGTCGAGTGATTTGACTCTGCCATGTTGCGGTGTGTCTTCAGATTTTATTACTCCTTCATTTTGAACGCCACTTCCCCAAAATTCTTTGTCGTCTGAATTGAAAATTTCTTCCCAATCTCCACCATCTATTCCTATACGATAGCTTTCGCGCACAACCGGTGTGAAGTTACATACCACTACAAGGTTGTCTTCTGTGTTTTTACCTTTTCGTATATAACTCAGTGCGGAATTTTGGTTGTCGTTGAGTTCAATCCACTCAAACCCCTCAGCACTAAAACTGTTTTCATATAGCGCTTTTTCGTCTTTCAGGAGGTTGTTGAGCTTTCTTGTTAAGGCTTGCATGCCTTTATGTGGTGCATGATCTAATAAATCCCAAGGGATAGAATAATCATGCTGCCATTCGGTAGTTTGGCCTATTTCACCACCCATAAATACTAATTTGGTACCCGGGTGCGTATACATATAAGCGTATAAAAGCCGAAGGTTGGCAAATCGCTGCCATTCATCGCCAGGCATTCTGTCTAATAATGGACCTTTTCCATGTACCACCTCATCATGTGAAAGTGGTAGCATAAAGTTTTCGGTAAAGGCATAGTTTAAACTGAACGTAATATTGTTTTGATGGTATTGACGGTAATACGAGTCCTTTTTGAAATATTCAAGGGTATCGTTCATCCAACCCATCATCCATTTCATGCCAAAACCAAGTCCACCAACATAGGTAGGTCTTGAAACTGATGGCCACGACGTCGATTCTTCAGCAATAGTCTGAACACCTTCTAGCTGTCCATAAACTGTTTCGTTTAATTCTTTTAAGAAGCTAACTGCTTCGAGGTTCTCACGACCGCCATGTTCATTAGGTACCCATTCTCCTTCTTTTCTGGAGTAGTCTAAGTACAGCATAGAAGCAACGGCATCTACGCGCAAACCATCGGTGTGGAAGGTTTCGAGCCAATACATGGCACTACTGATAAGGAAGGCTCTCACCTCGTTTCTACCATAGTTGAAGATGTAAGAACTCCAATCTGGGTGATATCCTTGCCTGGGATCGGCATGTTCGAATAAGTGCGTACCATCAAAGTTAAAGAGCCCATGTGCGTCACTTGGAAAATGAGATGGTACCCAGTCTAAGATCACGCCAATTTCGGCTTTATGAAAAGCGTCAATCATGGACATAAATTCATCCGGCGTTCCAAAGCGAGAGGAAGGGGCGAAATAGCCTGTACATTGATATCCCCACGACCCGAAGAATGGATGCTCCATGACGGGCATGAATTCTATATGGGTATATCCCATGTCTTTCGTGTAAGCGACTAACTCTTTGCTTAGCTGCTTGTAAGACAATGAGTTGCCGTCTTTATCTCTTTTCCAAGAGCCTAAGTGTACTTCATAGACGGAGTAAGGTTGGTTAAGTCCATTTTTCTCTTTTCTAGACTTCATCCATTTACTGTCTTTCCACTTATAGTCTGTTTCCCAAACTATGGAAGCTGTCTTAGGTGGAACTTCCCAATACATAGCAAAGGGGTCTCCTTTTTCCAGAATTTGGCCAAAGTTATTGGAGTGTATCTTATACTTATAGACCGTACCTTTTTCGATACCTTCTATAAAGCCTTCCCAAATGCCGGAACCATCCCAACGAGGATATAATTCGTGTCCTTCGCCATTCCAGTAATTGAAATCACCAATAACTTGAACCTTTTCAGCATTGGGTGCCCAAACTGAAAATTGCGTTCCTTTTTTGCCGTCTACTTCAATTAGTTTTGAACCTAATTTTTCATGGAGTTTGAAATGCTTTCCTGATTTGAATAGCTCTCCATCAAAGTCGGTCAATAAAGAATGCGCAGTGATAAATTGATGCTGTTCCATAGTTAGTCTTCTAAAATTTGTCGTATTCCTGTAAGCGGAATAATTACCCAATCTGGTCTGGCTTTTAGTTCGTATCCGATTTCGTATACTGCCTTTTCCAGTAAGTGATATTTAAGCAGATAGCGTATTTCAGATTCATAGCCAATGTCTAAATTGTTTGACATGGCGGTTTGAACGTATTTATTTAAAAATACAGCTGAAATGGCCTGGTAGTATTTTTCTCCTGCTTCGAACAGTTGTTCTTGAGATAATTTAAAATTGTTTTTTGAGCTGAAAATTGTGGCATAGACAGCGTAGTGGAACGACCTAAGCATTCCTGCTACATCTTTCAAAGGGGTTTGCTTTACTTTTCTATCTCTAATGGTACTTTCTGGTTCGCCTTCGTAATCAATCACGTAGAAGTCATCTGATTCGGTCATTAAAATCTGACCTAGGTGTAAGTCACCATGAATTCTGATTCGACTACTGTTCAGTTCTACTTCTTGGAAGTCGAGGAACCTGTTGGTTATTTCTTCTCTTTGCTCTACAAACTCTTGCGCATATTCCTTCGCTAGACCATCGAGTTTATCGACGTTTTCGTCTACAAGGATAAACCTTGCATTGAGCTGATAGATAATTCTATTCTTGAGCCAAACGGTGTAGTCACCATTAAAAGCGATTGGGTTGAATTTGGTATCTACTTTATTGCTGAAAAGTGATACATGCATTTCGGCAATTCTCAGGGCAATTTGCTCCACTTTACTAAGCACATCATCGCTAATGAGTAGCCTGAAATCTGATTTTAATTCTTCCGGCGATTTAAAGTCAAAGCTTTTTACCGATTGGATGTCTGATATTTCAATGTCTGTGGCTTCAATTCTTTCGAAATAGCCTTTCATCATATCTAACGTATGATTCCACGCTTCACCTTTATTTTCTACTTTCTCCTGCATGATACCAAGAGATAGAGTAGCGTATTGATTTTTTATCCAGCTGACGCTTCCACCATAGGCAGGGCTGTTTTTGAATTCACTCTCGTCCGATAAGAATTTTGTGAGTTCAAGATCAGGGTTGGCGTCTTGAAAAAGCCTTCGGTACATTTTAAAGAAGAACTTGCCATTGTATTCAATTGAGGTATTACTCTGGTCGAAATTCATCACTTGAGATGACTCATAGTCTGGTCTCGACCTTAATACTTTTCCTCTTTCGAAAACAAGCTTGGTATTTCCATCGGAAATTGTCTTTTGCAATATAATTTGCTCGTAGAGGGCTTTCCTGAACATTTCGGAATACAAGGCATCGATAATCCATCCTTTTTTACCCCCGATATTCGTCTGGTGAATTCTACCTTTTTCGTCTATCTCCGTAACGTCTTCTACAAAGAAAAGCGTCATCAGATAGTATTCTGTAAACCCTGCCTGAAAGTTGATTTCAATGGTTATGAGGAAAGCTGTTTCACCATCTTCCATTAAAAAAGGCATATACTGCTCTATACGATAACTCTTGGCCTGCTGCGTTTTGGCAGCATACCAGCGCGTCGTCATCATATATTCGGGTAAAATCTTGTCGCATAACTCAGAACGATAGGCTTCATCTGTGAAGAGCTCATTCCATGGCATTGCTTTTTGATTTGCTTTCGACGACATAGGCAATGTTATCTTAATAGTGAATAGAGAAAATATGATATGGCACTTGATATGGGTCTAGTTCTACATAGTTCCAATCTTGGTTCCAGATGTAGCTATTACCAGTAACAAGGTCTGTCATTCGCATAGGGGTGTCTCCTGAAACGCCCATTTTATGACGTGGTATTTCTACCCAGCCGCCTTGTTTGTTGTAAGGGTCCAAGTTTACGACACAAAGAATATTGTTTTTGCCATCTTCGCTTTGTTTGAAGTAAGCCAATACTTGATCGTTATCTATAGAGCAGAAATCAATGTTGTTGGTAAACTGAAAAGCTGGTTGCTCTTTTCTAATTTGATTAATTCTAGTGATCAGCTGAGTGAGTTTATTGGTCTTTGTCCAATCCCATAATCTGACCTCGTACTTTTCAGAGTTTAAATATTCTTCTTTACCGATGTAGGCTGCATTGTCAACTTGCTCGTAAACCGGTCCGTACATGCCGTAGTTTGAAGACAGAGTGGCTGCCATCATGTGGCGAACTACATAAAGGTTTTCATTGCCTCCTTGCAGAATCCATGGGTTAATATCTGGCGTGTTTGGCCAGAAGTTCGGTCTGAAATAGTCTTTCATCGGGCTCTTAGTAAGCTCGGTCATGTATTCAATGAGCTCGGCTTTATTGTTTCGCCACGTGTAATAAGTATAGCCTTGTGAGAAACCGATTTTAGCCAATCGTTGCATGGTTTTCGGCTTAGTAAAAGCTTCAGCCAAGAAAAGTACATCCGGATCGACCTTTTTGACTTCAGCGATCAGGAATTCCCAGAAACCAAATGGTTTGGTATGCGGGTTATCAACTCTAAATATTTTAATGCCCAACTCATTCCAGTACAAGACAATAGAAACGAATTCGTTCCACATGTTCTCCCAATCTTCCGATTCGAAGTAAATAGGGTAGATGTCTTGGTATTTTTTAGGTGGGTTTTCTGCATACTGAACGGTTCCATCTGGTCGCCATTTGAACCAAGATGGATTCTCTTTCACATAAGGGTGATCTGGTGAACATTGAAGGGCAAAATCTAATGCGATTTCAATGCCTTCATCGGCCGCGGCTTTCACCACTTTTTTAAAGTCGGCGAGCGAACCTAATTCAGGAAGGATGTCTTTATGTCCGCCTTCCTTGTTGCCAATGGCCCATGGCACACCAACATCATCTGGAAGCGGGGTAGTTGTATTGTTTTTGCCTTTTCTGTGTGCTGTTCCTATCGGATGAATCGGAGGGAAGTAGATCACATCAAAGCCCATTTTTGAAACGTAAGGCAAAACTTCTAGGCAATCTTTGAAAGTACCGTGTTCACCATCTTTCTTAGCGGTCGACCTTGGGAAGAACTCGTACCAAGAACTAAAGAGTGCTTTCTTCCTATCCACAGATAAGGTTAGCTCTTTGTCGTAAGTAGTGGCGAATTCTTTGGTGGGGTTAGCAAGAAAGAGATCGTGAAGCTTTTTAGATTGTGCCTCGTCGATGGCAAAGTTGTAAGCCTTTTCATCTTTAAAAGCTTCGATCAGGCTAGATGCATACTCTTTGTCCGCTGGGCTTTTCTTAGCGACAGTCTCGAGGTATTGCACACCATCTAAAAGCTCTACATTAACATGCTGTTTGTCGGCGATTTTGCGCTCAATATTGTGCTGCCAAGTCAAAGGGTAGTCCACCCATGCTTCTACAGTGTAGGTGTAAGTGCCTTGTTTTTGGGCTATAAACTCACCAACGAATTCATCATTTTCAGCGAGATGCATTGGCGCATATTGCCATGTTTTAGCTTTGCCAAATTTGTATTTGATATGGGCGCTGAGCACATCATGACCATCGGCGAGAATATCGGCCGATACTTCAAATTTTTGTCCAATTGTTCTTTTAGCAGCATGTAATCCACTGTTGATTTCAGGGCTTACGTTTTCTATTACAACTCTTCTTTGTCCGGATTTCATGGTTGTATGGTATTGGAGGGGGTTTTAGCTTGTTTTTTGGGTTAAATCGGTTGAATTAAGCTTCTGATTTACTGGGAAATAAGGCAAAATTGGTGGTCTATTCAAGCCTTGCATGTTGAATTGTTATGCAAACGGTTGATTGACCATTCTCTAATGTAAGTTCAATGTGTCTATAATGTCAAGCGAGGAGGAGCGAAATAGTCTGAGGAGGAGGGTTCTTGAGAGCGCCAAGCCATTGAAATCCTTCGTTTCGCTCAGGATGACGAAAAGTTTCGTGTATGTTTTAAGCAACAAAAAAACCTCCTCCAGAAACTTCGGGAGAGGGCTTTTTATATTCAGTATTCTATACTTGATAATTGATCGAACTATCCATATTCAAAATCACTATCAAAAAGCAATTACCAAATAGTAGATACCAAAAAGCACTCCAATCCCTATGGCAAAAAACAGTCTTACATCATTCTGTGTATACTTTTCTTTCTTTCTAAAAACACCATTTTTATTCTGATAAATAGTCAAGAGTGAAGACAATAGGATTAGCCCCATTCCTATTAAAAATTTATAAAAATCCATTAGCAATCTTCTTGGGTGTTACTTTTAGCAGTTTTTACAACGGTATTTTTGACTGCCGTTCTTATGCTTACCACATCTATTACATGATTTGGAACAGTGTTTACAATTCATCAGATACGTGATACATTACTAAATGTCCAATAGAGTCAAATCCTGCCAAACATCCTCGTAATCTGGTGTTACTAAAAACCTCATTCCAGAAGCCAAACCCAAGTATTTTTCAATCCATGGACACCATTCTCTTAAATGAACAATGTCTAAAGGTTTGAAAAAATCAGGATCATCAGAAAGGTCTCCTGACCAAATATACCAACCTGTTGTATCCGCTTCTTGAGGGTCTCTCATAGCATTTATTGGTATTTCACCTTCCTTTACATTTAAAGCTATCCCAACTTTCATGTTATCAGGACTTGCCATAAATTCTACTCCATATCTTCTACAAATTCGCTTTTGCTCTAGTATTATGTTTTCCATCACTCTTCCTTCCCAGTTAAATACAAGTCCTTTTGCCTATTAAAATCTGGGATTTAAATCTTTGCTTCCAATGTGTCAATTTACCAACAAAAAAACCTTCTCTCGAAGGCTTCTCTATCTTAATATGTTTTGTGTATGCTATACCTGATAATTGATGGAATTACCGGAGTACCCTAAAGCAAAGAGTAAGATGCCCAAATGATAGCCACCAACCACCAGATAGTTAATATTAAATTTATGCGCTTTCTATAGATCAAATAGTTCTTTTCATCGATATCCAAAAGTTCTTTCTTAAAAAAGGGAAAAATAAATTTTAATATTTGACATATAACGTAACTGCTTGAATAATCACCTCTAACTATTTCAGTAAAGTAGTCTGAAACATCTTCGTATTGTATTTGAGGGTTAACAAGTTTATAGTACTTCCAATGATATATCATTTTATACCAAAGCGAAATAGCCAGTAAGAGAAGTATCATTAATTCCAGAGCGTTCATTCTTAGTTATCTCTCAAGTAATTTTTTTTCATAAAAGATTCCCGGTTACCAAAAATAGAACGTTTAAGTCCTAAACCCCTTCCAACAGACGTCGAAAAATCCTCTCCAATTCTTTCTATGAGTCACATTATTTTGTTTATCAGTTGTTACTCTATTTTTTTAAAAAGTCTCATCTCAACTTTTTAGGCTTACTTAGTGGTGCTGTACTAGAGAGTGCATTAATGTTTATCCCAAAAGGATGGTAGGTATCCTAAAGCACCAAAAAACCTCTTCCCGAAACTTCCGGAGAGGGCTTATTTAGCTTAATATGTTTTGTGGGTTCTAAACCTGATAATTTATCGAACTATCCAGTTACTCATTGCCTCCCCATGCCCATACAATTAGCCTTATCATAAACAACAAGGAAACAATCATAAGTGAGCCTGCAACCCAATTAAACGTTTTATTCCTTTTTTTGCTTTCGGCAGTGTCATAATCTATATAATTCACAAAAGGCTTTTTATGTATAGGATAAAAAATCAGGTACCTAACAAAAGCTCCAATTGAGCATACTACAATTTCAATGCTTATTCCATCCATAATTTGTCAAAAATCATCAATACCAAGTTCTTTTGCATGAGCCAAATCTTTTTGAGCTTTCTCTCCTTGACCTAAACCAGTATATAAATCCATCCAACTGATAACTCTGTAAGTTATAAAATAGACCGGGTTTAGGTTATTAACCTTGTACTTCTCTTAATTACAATAATTTAGTGAATTAGAACCTACACTTCAAGTGTAGTATAAGTCCAGTACTCACTGCAAGTGAGGATTAGGCGGAGAATGTTACCTGATAATTGATTGGACTGCCATCCTCTAAACAGTATATTTTTGATTGGCCAGATACGTAGTTATTACAAGCATGACAATTGAAACTGATACATAAACCCAAAATCCATTATAGCTGAAATCTTTATAACTACGATAAAGTGCAAAAGTATCTTCATGTTTATTCCCCATGTAGACCAATAAATAGTTGAGCAGGCCAACAAAAATGAATAGGATCAAAACGCTTGAATTGTTGGTTCTTGACAAAACAGAATAAAACTGATCTATCAAGAAAAATAACGACGTAATATTTGTTGCTAAAAGCAAAGTTGATATACAAAAAGAGTATATACCAGGGTCAGCATCTCTCTGTGAGTAAAACTGATATATCACATAATTTAAATAACTAATCCAATTCATCATTTAATCTAAAAATCATCATATTGATTATCAATTAGTTACATCTCATAAAAAGCAAATCAGATACTTTGATGCATTACTTGGAAAAGGAGTTAAATTATAAACTTGTTAACGGTAATAACACCCATTCGCTTCTCATTTCTACTCTGTCTAGCTCTAAATGGGACAAAGACAAACAGGAAACCTGAATAATCTGGTTGCTCTTTAATTTTATTTGAAAGTAATAGAACTCAACAATGAGAAGTTTAGGTAAATAACTATGCTTTCTAATTACAAAGTCTATATCCTTGCTAGATATCGATATCTTTTCATTACCCTTGACATATACTAGCCCACCATTTACGGTAAATTTAAGCTCCTTATCCCAATCATTGACTAAATAATCAACTATCAAGAAAGTAACGGGTATGGTATTGCCAATGAGGACTATGGACAACCAAACCTTTGGATCATTTAAGCCAAAAACTGGACCACAGAGTGCAACCAATACTAGCAACAATATCGAGGGCCATGTATATTCTAGAATTCTTCTCATTCCCAATTTATTGCTCATAGTTGGCAAAATTAGTTATTTGTCCTTTTTAGCCAATTCAAGAATGCCACAGGATTGGAGGAGGTAAATTTCGATTCCTATAAGATCCATTGTGATTTGAAGATCAACAGTATCTAAAACAGAGTAGTCTAATGTGATATTTTTATCCAAATATCCTTCTTTTGAAAAAGTAGCTATTAATTCAGTCCTCGGTAATTTCTCTAACCTAAATCCTCCTTTTAAATCCACTTGTGATTCTATAAAAAGTTTTCGGTGAATTCGGATTTCTATATTCACCTCTTCACAAGGCTCTTTAGAATGGGTATAAATACAGGCCCCACTCATTAAACCATTTCGCTTAATATCTTTTGGGAAAGGTGTAGCTGTACAAGCAACTATAAAAACAAAGCTAAATGGCAATACTATTTTGGAATAAAAACTCAAATTAATCTCAATTCTTTTGCCAAATTTTCTTTCTTTTGACGCTATGCCTTTTGGGGTCAATCTTAAACTACCCATACCGCCATCTGCCATCCGTTCAAACTTTAAGCCTTCTTTCCAATTCTGCTTTGCAGACCAACCTGTTGCTGTGGTAATTAATAATTCAATAAGCTTTAATTGCTTGTCTAAGTTGACCTTCGACTCCATTGATTATTTTAAGATTGATTGATATAAGATCTTAATTTATTAAAAACTACATTAACTTTTGAGTTTGTTCAGAGTTCTCGAGATCTGAACTTGGTTTACGTTTATAGTATTAAGTCTGTGTCATGCCCTTTCTTATTGAGTTTTGTCAATAGTCTTTTCAAATAAATAAAGCCATAAAATTGACTTGCTGCGTTAAATGGGACCAAAATAAATATTCCGTAGTCAAAACCTACCGAGAAAAGTAGTCCAAACGGAAACCCTAGAATATACTTAAGTACAATCATTAATAAGTTATTAACGGAATCATCTAGCTCAGAATTACCATCATTAAATCCATTGACCAAAATGATAAAAGTCAACAAAACGTTTAAAACCAGAATTATCAATAAGTATTTAAAAAATCTCTTTTCCATTACTAATTGTCCTCTCCATTATCAGTTCCTTTAACCTCTATTTCTTTCAAGGTATTCAACAACAAAGTCAATATAGAAACTCAACCCTAATTAACTCCTTTGATTTTCAACAAAAAAACCTCCGAAGAGGGCTTTTAATATGATATGTTTTGTGTATTCTATATCAGCTAATTGATTCAATACTCCATTCAATTATACTTTAAGTAGGTCAAAATAGTTGGTATCAGAAGGAGTGGCATGAGTACAAAGTTACCAAGAATGAGATTCCGTTTCTTTTGTTGTTTATCCTTCAGAAAATCTTCAAAAGACATTTCCTCTTTATCATTTACAAATTGCCATCTAATAATCCCACCTACATAGTTGCATATATATATATCCAAAAAAACGTAGATCCATATTCTGGTAAACCTGACATAATTTACTCTTTCATAGCTCAATAGTTTCTAGCATCAATTTAAGCACTCTTACTCTCTTACCAGCAACAAAAAGCCCTCTTCCCGAAACTTCGGGAGAGGGCTTATTTAGCTTAATATGTTTTGTGTATGCTATACCTAACAATTGATTGAACTACCCTATTATATCAGTCAATTCCCAAACTGTACCATCATACTTTATTAACATCAAATACCCTTTGCTCTTACTCCAATAAATAGTCTTGACGTCAATTTCTATATCCGGATCATCTCTACCTTTATCATTGATTTCAATAACATCTGAAAACTCTCCATAAGGCAGGATTACTGTTCTTTCAGGTTGATTTTCAAGCCATTCAAGGTCATATTTCTCTTTAAAAAACCAAGTGTTTTTTAGTCTAACATCAAAGTCAATATGACTAGGCTTTCCAAGCTTCTTTGCCTCTGCCGATATTTTGAATATATAGGTTTCCCTGTGCTGAAGACTATTTTTTGGATTAGTATGTTTAGCTGAAACCCTTTGACTTTGATAATAGTCTGGTACTCCTATACCATCAGGAAAGACAAGTCCAATCTCTTTAATGTAAATAGAATCTATCTCATCTTTCGAAGACTTAAAGACTAAGACTTGCCTTTCCTTATAAGGATTCCAGTCTGTTTCTTCTGATGTCAAGTAAGTACTTGATTTGAAGCATGAGTTTGTTAGACTTAAGATCAAAACCAATATCAATGACAATGAAAAATATTGCCTCAATTCCCGTTTTGATATATACTTCTTAATTCTCATTGTCCTTTTTATCTTCTTTTAAACTACCATCGTCATTCAAAATTCCTTGATCTACAAAATATTGAAAGAGTTCAGGATTTTGTTCTATTAGCTCTTCCGTTGTATATGTATGCACATCGTGACCGCCAAAACGATCAACTACATTTGGCATTACTTCAAAATTAGCGCCTTGAATTGACTGAAGAATCGAATTAAAAGCTCCTGATGAAGATACTCCTACGGTACCAGAAGGAGTAAATAGAGATTGGGCATGGCTTGGTTTTTGGCAAAAAAATATACGAATAAAACTGTTAGGAAAGTTATTCTTGTCTTCATTTGAGTGTGTTTTTATGGTAGAAAAAGCCTTATTCCCGAAACTTAGAGAAAAGGCTTTTATAAATATTTATTGATTATCAATTACTTAGCGATCGAAAAAAGTAAATCAGATACTTTGGGACATTATTCTCTATTAGGGGTAAAATTCAATGTTATCAGGTATTTCATCCCACCCATTTTTAGGTGCTTCATCTACGGTTTCTATTATTCTTAGGTCAGGCCGAATCTCACCATGCTTACCGTTGTACTTTTCTGCGTACTCTACAATGTACATCATGCCAACTTCTGGTTTGGATTCAAATCGTTTTAAGCTAAGTGATCCCTCGTATTCCATATCGTTAACCGAATATAAAAATACAGCAGACGTGCCTAACCTAACTGGAGTAAAGTATCCAGTAATTCTCCCTATGGTATAATCTTTCTTTTGAGTCTTCAAAAAAATTTTCCATAATGGGTACCCAATCAGAAACAGTACAATTACTAGA
Organism: Roseivirga sp.; assembly: GCF_049099775.1. GTDB lineage: Bacteria > Bacteroidota > Bacteroidia > Cytophagales > Cyclobacteriaceae > Roseivirga. Next base: position 49,288 of record NZ_JAGDZM010000012.1, read on the forward strand.
AGGTACAACTTCTCTTTTTTAATCTTAACACTCATTGGTTTTGCTAATTGAACCCTTAAATACCAACTTACCCTAACTAGAGTGAGGAACGCATCTATAAGGTAAGGAAATCACTCGTTATTAATGGAATCAGTTAGTTCAGATCCTTCGCTTTGCTCAGGACGACGAACGAAGGGGGTGCTGTTTAGAATGTAGCATAAAAAAAGCCTGTCCATTTGCATGAACAGGCTTTCTGTTTGAATATTTATTGCTTATTCAGCGATCACGCTAAATTTCAAATCTTTCTTTACTTCTTTGTGTAGATCAATCTCAAGCTCGTATTCGCCTAACATCTTCACATCACCTTTGAAAGAGATTTTCTTTCTGTCTACTTCAACACCTCTCGCTTTTAAAGCATCAGAGATTTGTAAAGTAGTCACAGCGCCAAAGATTTTACCGCTATCGCCAGCTTTCGCTTTGATTTCAAGTGCTGCATCGCCAATTGCATCAGCAATTGCTTGCGCATCGCCTTTGATTTTATCTGCTTTGTGAGCGGCTTGCTTAATATTCTCTGCGATCATTTTCTTGTTAGAACTGCTCGCTAGAATAGCAAATCCTTGAGGAATAAGGTAATTTCTACCATAGCCTGGTTTTACATCAACTGTATCGTTTTTGTAGCCCAAACCTTTAATATCAGTCTTTAATATAACTTCCATTGTCTTTTCAGTTTAGGGTTTACTTCAATCCGTCAGCTACGTATGGCAATAAAGCAATGTGTCTTGCTCTTTTCACTGCTTGTGTTACCTTTTTCTGGTATTTCAAGCTAGTTCCAGTAAGTCTTCTTGGAAGTATCTTACCTTGCTCATTAATAAAGGCCATCAAGAAATCTGGGTTCTTGTAGTCTACGTATTTGATTCCGTTCTTCTTAAAGCGGCAATATTTTTTTCTTTGCTGCTCTCTATTGATTGGTTCGTTTACTAAAGTCATGCTGCTGCCTCCTCTTTCTTTTTCTTGTTAAAAGCGCCACCTTTTCTTCTGGTGTTGTACTCAACCGCGTGCTTATCTAAAGCTATGGTTAAGAATCGCATAATTTTTTCATCCCTTTTGAATTCGATCTCAAGGGTTGCAATTGTTGCTGGGTCGGCTTTGAATTCAATCAAATTATAGAAACCTGTAGACTTGTGCTGAATTGGGTAAGCCAACTTCTTAAGTCCCCATCTTTCTAAATTCACGATTTCCGCTCCGTTGTCTTTCAGGAGTTTCTCGTAGTTGCCGACAGCATCCTTCATCTGCTCATCAGACAAAACGGGATTTAAAATGAATACTGTCTCGTAATTGTTTAACATTTTTAATGTATTTGTTTTTCGGCCTGCAAAGATAGGAATTACTCTTTAAAAATCCATCGCTTGTAAAAGATTGTCACAGAATTAATTGTAGGGCCATCCTTTTTGTATTTTCGAGCATATTCTAATAAGATTTAGGTTGAAAAAACGCGCAAACAAACCTCTTATCGCCATTCTATTCATTCTGATCATTCCGGTCATAGTTTATGGCGTTTTCGAATTAAACTCTCTCACAGCCGACGAACGCGAATTAGAAAAGATTTATCAGCGTCAATTGGAATCTGTACTCTTTTCCATAAACCAAAGTGTGCAAGATAAAGTCTCAGATATTACCACCATGATGGATCGGGATTTAGGCGTTGTAACCGACGAAGAATGGCTTAATGAGTTGAGTATTTATAACTTTTTCTGGGGACTATATTTGAAAGATGCTACAGATGCAAGCGATCAGCTTTACACTTTGAGTCAATATGAAGGGAGAGGGCTCAAACAAGTAGCGGATAGCATTTACTCACAGAATGAAAGTGTTTTCGACCGACTTCTACAGTATAAAGAAGCTGGTGATTTCATGAAAATTGAAAAAAGCGATAAGCAGTTTTTTAATAAAGGCAAAGAGCTCGATTTCTTCTTCTTTGTTTTGGGTTCAGGTGAATCTGCCAAGTTTGGTATCTATTTCTTCGATGCTGTGCTCATGATAGAGCAGTATTTGGTACCGAAATTTCAAGAAATAGCTCGGGATGATTTTATTCTAACTTGCCGTAGAATATCCGATGGCTACATCGTTTACTCCACCGTTGAAAATATATTCGGCAGTTATGAAAGCGAACCGATCGATTTGCTACCGAAGTACGAAATCGGTATTGATAGGGCAGGGGGTACTGTACGAGAAGCGGTGGATCGACGGAAAACACAGAGTATGATTGCGCTCGGCTTACTGATGGTTGTGATGATCATTGGAATTATTCTCGTCTTCAGAAGTATTCAACAAGAAATGAAATTGGCTCAAAAGAAAGCCGATTTTGTTTCGAACGTTTCTCATGAAATAAGAACGCCACTCGCGTTAATTAACATGTTTGCTGAAACCTTGCTGATGGATCGTGTAAGAACCGAGGAGAAAAAGAAAGAATACTACGGTATTATTACTAAGGAAGTCAGTCGCCTCACCAATATGGTAAATCGCATTCTGAGTTTTTCTAAAATAGAGGCTAGCAAAAGAACTTACGACAAAAGAGTTGTTGACTTGAATAAAGTGATAGAAGAGGTGTTCAATACTTATTCCTATCATTTAGAGAATAATGGCTTTAAACATGCCATCAATCTTCACAGCGAATCGCTTCACGTGGAGGCCGACCATGAAGCCTTAATTGAAGTCTTGGTAAACCTTTTAGATAATGGCATGAAATACAGCCAGGACGAAAAGGACTTAGTAATTGCCTCCGGACTGAAAAACGACATGGCCTTTGTTTCAGTAACGGATCATGGCATGGGTATACCGAAGAATCAATTGGATAAACTGTTCGAGAAATTCTATCGTGTTCCGACTGGCGATGTGCATGACACAAAAGGGTCCGGTTTGGGATTAACGATTGTACAGCATATCATGGATGCCCATCAAGGCAAGGTTGAAGTAACCAGTACAGTTGGCAAGGGCAGTACTTTTAAATTATTTTTTCCATTACATAAAAACGAAAATGCCTAGAATTCTAATAGTAGAGGATGAGCCGGCAATGCGCTTAGGTTTAAAGGATAATCTAGAGTTTGAGTCTTACGAAGTAGAAGTAGCTATTGACGGTCAGGAAGGCTTGGAAAAAGCTCAGAACGGCTTGTATGACTTAATCATATTAGATGTAATGATGCCCAAGATGTCTGGGTTCGATGTTTGCAAAGCCATCCGTAAACAAGGGGTTTTAACACCAATTATATTCCTGACGGCTAAGAGTGAAGAAATTGATAAGGTTTTAGGGTTGGAACTAGGTGCAGATGATTATCTAACGAAACCATTCAGTTTAAGGGAGTTAATTGCTCGTGTAAAAGCAATTCTGAGAAGGTTCAAACCCGCAGAATCGAATGATGTTTCGGGACCAGTGACTATTGGTAACCTGACGATTGACTTTTCACAGTTTACTGCTTCGAATGCCGATGGCGATATAAGAATGTCTCATAAGGAGTATGAAATATTACAATACCTCTTGGAACACAAAAATGAAGTAGTGAGTCGTTATGACTTATTAAATAAGGTTTGGGGTTATGAAAGCCAACCGACGACCAGAACGGTTGACAACTTTATCTTAAGGTTGCGACAAAGAATAGAAGAAAACCCTAATGAACCCAAGCATATTTTGACTGTTCATGGGGTAGGGTATAAATTTATTTTAAACTAAAAAAGTACAAATACAATGCAATTAGGGCTAAATGAAGGTGTTTTTTGTCGATTGTGACATTTCATGACATCTCTTTACGGGCATATGACATTCGCTTTTTATATGCCTCGTATGTTTGAATAAGAAACAACAACAGCCCAACGGTTAAAACTAACACAACTAAACTATTAACAGCTCAGCCACTCTAATGAGTGGTTGGGTTTTAGAAACGCAAAGCATGTATAAAAGTATTTTCACATCGTTATTATTACTCGTCATTATCGGAGTTTCAGGTCAGGATCTCGATCGAGTATACAATCTAAGAGGGGATTGGAAATTTTTCATTGGAGATAAGTCGGAGTACTCGGAGAAAGACTATGACGATTCTGGGTGGGAAGAAATTTATGTACCAAGAAGATGGGAACGCGAAGGCTTCAATGGCTATGACGGATTCGCTTGGTACCGAACCAAGATTGATGGCGACGAATTTGAAGACGAAGGAACGCACTATTTAAGACTTGGCTATATCGATGATGTAGATGAGGTTTTCTTCAATGGTGTCAAAATTGGTTTTTCAGGGAGTTTCCCGCCTAATTATTCCACTGCATGGAACGCCAAAAGAGAATATAGAATTCCCACCAAACTCATTGATAGAAATGGAAAAAACACAATAGCCGTAAGAGTTTTCGATAAAGGCGGAGAAGGCGGTATCTATAGCGGAGAAGTTGGTTTATTAGTGGCCGATGCTGCTTATGATGAAATGTATTCGCTTGAGGGTGTATGGAAAATCAGAACGAGAGATAGAGAAGAATACGCTGAGGAGAATTATGATGATACTAACTGGCAGGACATTATTGTTCCTTCTAACTGGAAAACAATAGGCATTCGTGATTACCGAGGTTTTGCTTGGTACCGTAAGGAGTTTGATATTCCTGAAGGAGGAAAGATTAAAGAATTCACGCTAGTCGGTGGCTATATCGATGACTTTGACGAAATCTTCATCAATGGAGTCAAAATTGGTGAAACCAATGACGGTAGAAGAATTGGAAGATCGAGAAGTTTTAGTGAATTACGACTTTACGACATACCAATTAACTTGCTTAAACCCGGTAAAAATACCATTGCCGTTCGCGTAGAAGATATTGGCGACAATGGAGGGATTTATGCAGGCCCAGTATCCATAGTACCATCAAAAGTGGTGACAAAATTTGCCAGAGATAGTCAGTTCTGGCGATAAGGTCTCTCGTTGATTTCCTGAAGCAAACGCTTATTGAGTTCGTGTCCGCCTTTGAAAGTCAAGGTCTCGGGCACGATTTTAATTTCTGTAGCAATACTTTTTTGTTCAGCAATCCGTGCTTCGGTCAAATATTCATCATCCGTTCCATAAACAAGCAAGCACTCCTTGTCACGAAGTTTTCGGTTGCTTTCTAAAGGAGGTAAGTCAGGTGGGAATATACCAGCCCAAAGTACTAATCGATCGAAATGAACATCTGTTTGTGTCGCAAAACGCGAAATAGTAGCACCACCTTGAGAAAAACCAAGCAAGGTTACTTGGACATCTTTTTTGACCTTCGATTTTACTTCATTCATTACCGCGGATAAATAGGTCAAGTAATTCTCAATATCATTCAGGCGATCTTCTTTTGTCATCCAAGTAGCACCAACCCTTCCGGTAAAACCTTGTAAGTAATACTTGAATAATCCCTCTGGAGCCACAATTAAAGTCTTACCGTTATCGATCTCTTCAAATTTCCGAATGAAATATTTAGCGAGCTGTCCATGCCCATGACATACAAACCATATTTGGTCAATTGCTGAACTAGGGATGCCTAATATTTCATAACGTGCTTGAAAAGGAATTGTAATTCTGTTTTCCATTAATTAAGAAAGTTGCTCCACAGAGAACTTGAAAGGTAATAAGTTATCAATTGATTTTGACATGAGTACTTTGCCTTTTCCGCCAGTAAGGTATACTGCTATGTCGCTTTCTTGCTCCACTTCGTACTCACTCATTACCTGCCTACAACTGCCACAAGGTGCAGGAATGTTGTTTTCATCAGCGTCCATTTTCAACGCAACAATAGCCACTTTCAGCACCCTTGCTTTCGGGTTATTCGCTTTAGCAGAGAAAAAAGCTACACGTTCGGCGCAAAGCCCCGACGGATAGGCGGCATTTTCCTGGTTATTGCCCAATACAACCGTTCCATCTTCTAGCATTAAAGCGGCACCAACTTTAAATTCTGAATAAGGTGCTCTGGCGTTCTCAGCAGCAGCATGGGCATTTTGAAGAAGGGATTGTACTTCGGTACTCAGTTCGTTTTTTTGATAAACGTATAGTGAAAGTTCTTTCTTGATTTCTTTTGGCATAGCTTAATTTCAAGCGGATAGGAAGATACGAATGTTTCGTAAGCAAGGTTGTCGAAAAGCATTTCGAAGTATTCATTTGAACTTAAATGAGTTTTCCCCTAATTCGGGTTCAAAGATTTTTTTAGTATGAATAACATCCTCGTTTTAGGAGCTGGTCGTTCCGCAACTTCACTCATTTCTTATTTACTCGAAACGGCGGCTACTAAGGGCTGGACGGTGAGCGTAGCCGATTATGCACTTCAACTGGCTGAAGAAAAAGTTAATAATCACCCCAATGGGAAGGCCATTGCTTTCAATATTAACAAAGACGATGAGAAAGAGGCGCTAATTGCTCAAAATGATGTGGTGATTTCTATGCTGCCGGCTAGGTTTCATCCGACAGTGGCTGAAACATGTTTGAAGTTTGATAAACACCTTATTACGGCTTCCTATGTTTCTGAAGATATGAAAGCACTGAGCGAGCAAGCTGAAAAACAAGGTCTTTTATTTTTAAATGAATGTGGACTCGATCCGGGAATAGATCATATGTCCGCTAAAAAAGTAATCGACTTTGTCAGGAATGAAAAGGGGCAGGAGCTAAGAGCATTTGAATCATTTACCGGCGGACTTCTAGCTCCGGATCCGAAAGATGATAACCCTTGGGCGTATGGCTTTACTTGGAATCCAAGAAATGTTGTTTTGGCAGGTCAAGGCACCGTTAAATTCATCCAGGAAGGACGTTTTAAATATATTCCATACCCGAAACTTTTCAGACGAATTGAGATGATCCACATACCAGGACATGGCTACTTTGAAGGGTATGCCAATAGAGATTCTTTGAAGTATTTGGAAGTGTATGAACTTGAGGGTATCAAGACACTTTATAGAGGCACATTAAGAAGACCTGGTTTTTGTAAGGCATGGGATATCTTTGTACAGCTAGGCGCCACTGATGATTCATATGAAATGGAATCAGTAGCCGAAATGACGCATCGTCAGTTTATTAACTCTTTTTTATCTTTCAATCCTGATGATTCTGTTGAACTAAAACTCGCCCATTATTTAGGTTTAGATAAGGACGGTGCCGAAATGCACAAATTGAATTGGCTAGGTATTTTCGATGAGGAGTCCGTCGGTTTAATGAAAGGCACGCCTGCACAAATTTTAGAGCACATTTTAAAGAAAAAATGGACAATTGGTCCCGATCAGAAAGATCAAATTGTGATGTGGCATTTATTCGATTATGAAGAGAACGGAAAGACAAAAAGAATAAGATCGGCTATGGTTGCCAATGGCGAAAATGCTATTGATACCGCTATGTCTAAAACCGTAGGCCTGCCACTTGGAATAGCTACAAAACTTTTAATGGAAGGAAAGATAGAAGCTCGTGGTGTGCAAATTCCAATTACGCCAGAATTCTATAACCCAATTTTAGCTGAGCTTGAGACTTTGGGCTTCGATTTTGTAGAAGAAGAGGTGGAACTAGACTGAAATCAACTTTAGCTACCTCTTTTCTTCTTCTTTTTCTTGTCTTTGCGTTTAAAGATGTTTCCAATCTTCTTAAGTATGCCTTCTTTCTTTTTTGGTTCGGCCGTTTCAGGAGTATAATTAAACTCCGTGACCTTTGGTTTACTGTTGTCCACGAATACGCGATTGAGTACACCCGTTTTCTTTTCAGTGGCACAACCCATCATATTTTGAATGGCAATGGATGGAGGAGGGAATTGTGCATCTGTATAGCGCTCAAAACCACCCTGAGCGATCATTTTTTGCTGTAATAATCCGAAAATTGGAAGCGCAGAATTAGCACCTTGTCCCATAGCTGTTGTTTTAAAACCTACTCGGTAATCATCAGCACCAACCCATGAAATTGTAATTAGACGAGGGGTAATGCCAACGAACCAGCCGTCTTTATTGTCTTGTGTAGTTCCTGTTTTTCCAGCAATGTCATTTTTTAAACCATACTTCCAGCGTAAACGCGTGGCAGTTCCTTCATCTACTACGCCCTTCATCATTTCCAACACGGCCAACCTTGTTTTCTCCGAAAAGACTGCTTCTTCTGCTACTTCAGGGTCAAATTCAGCCAAGACATCCCCATTACTGTTTTCAATTCTTTTAATAAAAAATGGAGTGGAGGGTCTTCCCTTATTTAAGAAACTAGTGTAAGCCTTTGCCAATTCCATAATCGATAAACCTGCAGTGCCCAAAGCGATAGAAGGTACCTGAGGTATTTCCGATGCTATGCCCATCCTATGCGCCAAATCGATTACATTTTCAATGCCGCCATCTTCCATCACTTTTACGGCCACTGTATTGACAGAATTGGCTAGTGCGGCTTTCATCGCATAGCGTTTGTCGTAGTCTGGGGTACCTGAGTTTACGGGTGTCCAATTGTTATAATTGGCGTAAGTCACTTGGCGAGCAGAATAGAACTGACAAGGGGCTATGCCTTGCTCTAAGGCCGTGGCATATACGATCGGTTTAAACGTGGAGCCAACTTGTCGCTTACTTTGTGAAACATGGTCGTATTGAAAGTGCTCGTAATCAATTCCACCTATCCAAGCTTTAATTTCTCCAGCAAATGGATCGACAGATAAAACCCCGGCGTTGAGAAATTTTGTATAATGACGGATACTGTCTAAAGTACTTGCTTGAACTATTTTTTTGCCATTCCAGTCCCATAATTCTACATTATGTTTTTGGCTTAAAGAATCTCTGATGGCTTTTTCTGAAAGCCCAGTAGCTTTAAGTTTTTTATATACGCTCGATCGATACAGTGCATCTTTTAAGATTTCTGAATTTCTAAGCCATGGCGCCCTTTGCCCATAACTCTTTTCAAAATCAGTTTGAAGCTGAGTTAAGTGTTGGGTTAAAGACTCCTCAGCCAGCTTTTGCATGTTATAGTCGAGCGTAGTATAAACCTTTAAACCACTCGTAAACAAGTTGTAGTCCGTGCCGACTGAATCATTATATGATTGAAGCCATGATTGTACTTTTTTTCTAAGATTAGCTCGAAAATAAGCCGCTATACCTTTGTTATGACTATAAGGCGTATAGCTCAATTCCAGCGGTCTTTTCGATGAAATCTGATATTCCTCGTCGGTTAAGAAGCCATATTTTTTCATTTGATTCATCACCACGTTACGCCTTAACTCAGAGCGCTCAGGAAACAAGCGTGGGTTGTAGCTATGTGAAGCTTTGAGCATGCCTACGATAACTGCGGACTCTTCAAGCGTTAATTCTTGAGCCGTTTTACTGAAAAACTTTTCAGCAGCACTTTCAATGCCGAATGTATTATCGCCAAAAGGAACCGTATTCAGGTAAAGCGTTAGGACCTCTTCTTTAGAGTAAATTTTCTCTAGTCGAACTGCAAGAATGGATTCTCTAGTTTTGGAAACTGGCATTGAAAAGATACCATGGTCTTGACGCGGATATAGGTTTTTAATTAACTGTTGCGAAATGGTGCTACCACCGCCGGAAGATTCATCTCTTAGCAATACGGTCTTAAATATTACCCGCAAAAGACTTCTTCTATCGACTCCGTTGTGTTCATAGAATCGGGCATCTTCTGTTGCAATAAGGGCCTCAATTAAATGCTTCGGAATTTCTTCAAAACTGATAGGTTGCCTGTCGAAAATGAAGTATTTCCCTAGCAATTCACCCGCTGAAGCAAAGATTTCTGTAGCCTCACTTTGTCGAATATTTGATAGCTGTTCTTTTGTGGCAAGCGGCTCCCATAAGCTCCAATAAACACTAAAATAAAACCCGAACAAGCCCAAGAGCAGGACTATGGAAAGACTCAAGAACCACTTGAAAATCTTTTTTCGTTTAAGTTTTATTTTGGCCATTTATGTAGCTAGATAACGCGGTGCGAAGGTGCTTCTTATAAGTTAATTAAGAAAATAATCATCCACGTTATCTTCAATAAAAAAGCTGTGTTTTGTAATGCAAAATCGAGATCATTGTATGTGCAGCAATCGAGTAAGTTTCTAAACCGATCTGAAATCATTGATTTTGTCCGTTCACTTGAAGCTAGTGAATACAAATCAGACTATGATTTTGAGAAGCATCAGCTGCTCTTTTCTAAAGAGGCAATTGACTTGAAAATTAGGTTGCCGATTACGCTGAATGTAAAAGCGGGTAGTATTGACCCTGAATACAATGTAAAGTACTTGATGCTTCTAGTACAAACTGGGAGCTCGTCTATCGGCGTGTTTGAGGGAGAAAATTGCCTCGAGCATAAAGTTTTATCTGCTTACATGGTTCGGAAAAAACAGGGTAAGAGTCAGCTCAAACATTTGAAAACAAAAGGAAAATCTAGAGCAGGTTCCAGAGTTCGTTTGGCAAAAACTATGATCTTTTTCGAACAAATTAATGAACGAATAACGCGTCATTTGAAGGAAAATGACTTCGATAGGATTGCCTTCAGTTGTTCGAAAATTTTAATGCCGCACCTCTTCAATTCGAAAGTACCTACACCTTTCGATCGTAAGGATGAAAGGATTTATAAAATTCCAAAGCATCTTCATCAACCTAATTATGAGGTAATGCTAGGCATGCAGCGATTTCTTAATAAAGCAGAGGTAATCGGTAACGAAAATGTTTTACAAAGTCTTAAGCTGACAGATTAAAGGTTAATTATTTGTGATGGTCTGCAGCGAATGCCGCGGCACCAATAATTCCAGAATTATTTTCTTTTTCGCCCACCACAAAAGGTGTTTTAATCGTAATCTGATCTCTAAATTTATGGATGTGCTTGCTTACACCACCAGCCAAAATGATAAAGTCAGGACTAACAATTCTTTCCACGTGCGTTAAAAACTTATTGAGTCTTTTTCCCCAAACATCGAAATCGAGCTTTTCACGTTTTCTAGCCGAATCAGCAGCGTAATGCTCTATATTCTGGCCTTTTTTGTAGTAAAGGTGGCCCAATTCAAAATTTGGAATCAATACGCCATCATAAAAAAGGCCACTTCCTAGCCCAGTACCTATAGTAACCATAAGCACTAATCCGCTATGATGTCGGCCTGCGCCATATTTCATTTCCGCAAGACCGGCAGCATCCGCATCATTAATCACATTGAAAATTTGATTGCAATGATTTCTGAAGTGATCATCGATTTGCATTCCTCTCCAACTTTCGTCTAAGTTGCTATGGTACTTAGCCTTTCCATTTACAACAACAGTTGGAAAAGCCACGCCAATATTGTCTTTCCAGTCAAAGTGCTCTTGGATTTCCTTGATGACTAAAGCCATATCGTCTGGCTTTCTACCCTCAGGCGTCGGAATTCTAAATCGGTCAGAAATTAAGTGACCTTTTTCAGTGTCAACAATGGCGCCTTTTATTCCGCTACCACCGATGTCTATACCTAATATTTCCATGCGTTTCTTAAGAAAGGTGCCAAGGTATCAGATTTTAATTGTGGCTGCAAATGTATGGGATAACTTACCTAAAAGGCCTTATAAATGGAGATAATATGGTTTTAACAGTACGATGAATTCTTGGGTGTAATTGTGTTCGGTATCTCTGATAATAATATCGCGTGAAATGTCCTTTATACCATTATTTCGGCTAAACGAGGATACAATTCTTATGGGCTTAGCATTTGAGTTATTTCGAATACTAATCCAGTTTTCTGGAAATAAACCTGCTTTTTCTGCCAATAATTTGAACTGTGTCATTTCATAGGCAGGGTACATCAACCATAAACTTCCATTTTCCGATAAAAGCTCAAGGCACTTGGCCAATAGAACATTCATGGGCAGCGAATTGTCGTGAACGGCTTGGTTTTTTACAGTAGACTTACCAAGCGCATTTCCTTTGAAAAAAGGTGGGTTGCAGACAATCTGTTCAAATCGAATAGATGATTCGAAATGCTGTAAACTAGCATTATGAAGTGTTAATTGATTTTTCCATGGGGAAGCCTCAAAATTTGAACTGGCTTGCTCTGCCACATCATTGTCAATTTCAATAGCTTGGATGCGTGTATTGCTCTTTTGGGCAATCATTAAAGAAAGCAAGCCTGTACCCGTACCGACGTCTAAAATTTGTCCCTGATCTGTAGGTTTAATAAGTGCACCAAATAAGCAGCCATCAGTAGTGACCTTCATGCCCGCTTTATCTTGCTCAATGCGGAACTGTTTAAATTGGAAGTAACTGTTGGCCAAATCCTTTTATGAATAAAGTCCAGATTCAAACCCTTCGTCCACTAAATGATCACCACTTTCTGCTGCATCAACAGCCAACTGATCGCACCTTTCATTCTCATCGATACCAGCATGACCTTTCACCCACTGAAAAGTAACACGATGTTTTTTATATACATCGGCAAAACGCAGCCAAAGATCTTTGTTCTTTTTACCCTTGAAATCCTTCTTTATCCAGTTCCATAACCAACCCTTTTCTACAGAGTCGATAACATATTTTGAATCGGAATACACCTTCACTTTGGCTTGCTCTACTTTAAGGCTTTCCAACCCAGTAATCACGGCTAGCAGCTCCATGCGGTTGTTGGTTGTCTTACGATAACCTTGCGATAATTCTTTCCTTAAGTCCTTGTATTTAAGTACAGTACCATAACCACCCGGACCGGGGTTGCCGCGAGAAGAGCCATCAGTGTAAATTACTATCATAGGTTGATGATGTTGTCTTTAAATAGTTTGATGGCGATTGATAATAAGATTATACCAAACACCTTTTGCAAAACGCCCAGGCCAGCATCGCCAATTTTTCTTTCTAACCAATTCGTAGATTTAAGCACGATGTAAACGAAAATCAAGTTAACTACAATACCAACTAAGATATTCAGCTCAGAATATTCAGCTCTAATAGAAATGATGGTCGTAAGCGTACCAGCCCCGGCAATTAATGGAAAAGCAATGGGAACTATGGAAGAAGTTCCTGCTGCTCCCGCATCATTTTTGAAGAAATTTCGGCCAAGAATCATCTCCAAACCGATAATGAACATGACGATAGAACCAGCTATGGCAAATGAGCCCACATCGATCCCAAATAGGCCCAATAAATTGTCGCCTATAAATAGGAATAAGATCATTAAAATACCAGCTGCTAAGGTGGCCTTTCCGGATTGAATATGTCCGTTTTTCTTTCTTAAATCAATGATTATTGGTGTTGAACCAAGTATATCAATCACTGAAAACAGGATTAAGGTAACGGATAAGATGGCTTTGAAACTAAGCATGATTAAAAAGTTTATGCAAAGCTAGGAATAGCCTTTGTGATTATGTTTAAAAGGAAGGGAAATTCTTTTGTCCATTCCTAAAAATTACGCACCGATCGCTGCTTAAGAGTCGGATGTTAAATAACCCATTGCCATTTCATAACCTTTCAGTCCAAAGCCAGTAATCATACCAGCACATTCCTTTGTAATAAGGCTTAGGTGTCTGAATTCTTCTCTGGCATGAATGTTTGATATGTGTACTTCTACTACGGGTGTGTTAATAGCTGCAATAGCATCTGATATGGCCACCGAAGTATGCGTATAGCCACCACCATTGAAAATAATGCCATCAAAGTCGAAGCCAACTTCATGAAGTTTGTTAATCAATTCACCTTCAATATTACTCTGATAATAAGTCAGTTCAATATTCGGGAAATTGCTTTTTAGTTTTTCTAAATAGCCTTCAAAAGACTCATCACCGTAAATGCTTTTCTCTCTGGTACCGAGCAGATTCAAATTTGGTCCGTTTATGATGATAACCTTCATAGTCATCAAAACTACAGGATTCTTCAATTGATCTAAAGTTTAACGGCCGATTATTATAAGTTAGGTCAAGGATTTGACTATTATTGAATGTGTCTTGGGAGGTTTACATACAGGAATACGAGAATTATTTAAAGCTAGAGCGGTCTTTGAGCGCAAATTCAGTGGATGCCTATGTAAGAGATGTTGAAAAGCTAAAACAGTTTCTAGCCATTTCAGAAAAAGAACTAAACCCTTTAGAAGTATCAATAATAGAACTCCAGAATTTTATTGAATGGATTAATGAATTGGGCATGAGCGCTTTTTCTCAAGCCAGAATCATATCAGGCCTTAAGTCGTTCTATAAATTTCTGCTTTATGAAGGTGAATTAAATGTGGATCCTTCTGAATTGCTAGAAGCACCAAAACTAGGGCGGAAGCTTCCTGATACATTGAGTGTGGAAGAAATCGACCAAATTTTTGAGGCTATTGACCACTCTAAGCCAGAGGGAACACGAAATAGGGCAATGCTTGAAACACTGTACAGTTCAGGGCTTAGGGTAAGTGAGCTTATTGGGCTAAAAGTATCCAATGTTCATTTCGATGCTGGGTTTCTAAGGGTTTTTGGCAAGGGAAACAAAGAACGTTTGGTGCCAATTGGTAGAACAGCGCTTAAGCATATTGATGTTTATCGAGATACTATCAGGAACCACCTTGATATCAAGCATGGTAACGAAAGCATTCTGTTTTTGAATAGGAGAGGGAGGCAACTCACTAGACAAATGGTTTTTACCATTATTCGCGATTTGGTAGCACGTGCTGGAATTCAAAAAACGATTAGTCCACATACCTTTAGACACTCCTTCGCAACGCATTTAATAGAAGGTGGCGCCGATTTGAGAGCAGTTCAGGAGATGCTAGGACACGAATCTATTACCACTACCGAAATATATACCCATTTAGATAGAGACTATCTAAGGCAAATAATTCAGGAATTTCATCCTAGAAGCTGATTAAAGCCATTTTCTCTTTTTGAAGTAATAAAGCATGCTTAAGGCAATGATTATAATTACACCCCAGAAAATGGGATAAGCATGTTTATAACCGAGCTCAGGAATAAATTCAAAATTCATACCGTAGATACCCGCCATAAATGTAAGTGGGATAAAAATGACCGAGAATATTGTTAGAACCTTTAAAATGTCATTCAACTTATTGGTCATATGCGTGTGATAGGTGTTGAGGTTATCATTAATTGTTTCTCGGTATACCTCTATACTCTCTGCTACATATGTAGTATGTTCAAGTAAATCTTTCAGAAATGGACGAGTTCTTTTTTCAATTAAGTCCGAATCTGACTTGTTTAAGGCGATAATGGCATCCTTTAAAGGACGTATATACCTTCTTAACAGGTTGACTTCTTTTTTGACCAAGTTGATATCAGTTAAAATATCCTTGCTTACCTCATCCAAGAGCATAACCTCCTGTTCGTTTACCACATCTCCATATATTTCAATAATGGCTAAAAAGTGATCAATTATAACGTCAAGTAGGGCAAAAGCCAGATAATCGGATTTTCTTGTTCTAATTCTTCCTTTCGGCTTTTTCAATCTGTTTCTTACGCCATCGAAAACATCCCCATCTTTTTCTTGAAATGTAATGATGATGTTTTCACCTACAACAATGCTGAACTGTTCGCTGATCACCTTTTTATCAGTGGTTCTCAACATCTTGGTGGCAAAAAGATAATGATCGTCGTGCTCATCGAATACTGGCCGTTGGTTTACGTTCAATATATCCTCTAAGACAAGCGTATGAATATTGAATTGCTCTCCAATTTGCTTGATGATAGGAATCTCGTGCAGTCCTACCACGTTAAGCCAAGCGATACTTCCTTTCTTTTGAACGTCGCCCAATTCTGAAATCGTAATCAGACTCTGTGTGAAATGAGTTTCACTGAACCTAATGAGTTCAAGCCTTACTTCGCTCACGTGCTGTTCGCCCGTATAGATAAGAGAACCAGGCATTTGGTTCAGCTCTTGGGCCATTTCTGTAGGCTCAGTCATCTTGGTTCTCTTTGTAAAAAGACGTTCTGCACGAGAAAGGTATTTTAATTCCTTCAAAATAGAGATGGTTTTATATCCGTCAATATCGCACTTTAAGTTTAAATGAAAAATGTTGAGTATTTGGCC
This sequence comes from Roseivirga sp., assembly GCF_049099775.1. Classification (GTDB taxonomy): domain Bacteria; phylum Bacteroidota; class Bacteroidia; order Cytophagales; family Cyclobacteriaceae; genus Roseivirga. The sequence continues at coordinate 65,211 of NZ_JAGDZM010000012.1, forward strand.
GAGGCCAGTCATCAGAAGCTTCCTCTAGTCGCCCAAAGTGATTTGTTTCAAGGGGCTATTTCAGATGAATTTGATCGATAGCACCTTTATGTCTACGATTTCCTGCCCAAAGAATTATTCCTTTCGAGGATAAGCTCTATTTTTGCCAAAAAGCTCCCCATTGTATAAAAGTATCATACGCCCTTTTCTATTTACTAAAAATGCAGAAGCAGCTCATTATTTTGCATTTCGATGGATTAAAAGACTCTTTAATGTTCCTGGTGCCAAGGCTATCGCCGAAGGCATGTATGGTTATACTAATCCAAAGCTTGCTTCTGAATGTTTCGGTTTAAGTTTTAAGAATCCGGTTGGACTTGCCGCTGGCTTCGACAAGGATGCGAAGATATCAGATGAATTATCGGCTTTCGGCTTCGGCTTTATTGAAATAGGAACAATTACACCGAAGCCTCAAGAGGGAAACCCGAAACCTAGGCTTTTTAGATTGCCCGACGATAAGAGTTTGATCAATCGGATGGGATTTAATAATCAAGGTTTAGAGGCGGCTATCGAACGACTTAAGGTTAGAAAGTCAGATGTACTGATCGGTGGAAATATTGGTAAAAACAAAGTGACACCGAACGAAGAAGCGGTTAACGATTATTTGATCTGTTTTAAAGGACTTCATCCTTATGTAGACTATTTTGTGGTAAACGTCAGTTCGCCCAATACACCAAACCTGAGGGCGCTCCAAGAAAAAGAGCCCTTGAAGCATATTTTGAATAGTTTGCAAGAAGCAGGTAAAGCCTTCGATCAGAAAAAACCGATTTTACTGAAAATTGCTCCAGATCTTTCTGAAGATCAGCTATTAGATATTGTTGAAATAGTAGAAGAAACTGGAATTGATGGCGTTATCGCTACAAATACAACTATTTCTCGCGACGGTTTAAGAACGCCTAGCAAAACAATTAAAGAAATTGGAGCAGGAGGATTGAGTGGTCAAGCCGTGAAGGAAAGGGCTACAGAAGTCATATCTTTTCTTCATAAAAAGTCGAATGGGAGTTTTCCAATTATTGGAGTTGGAGGCATTCAGACTGCTAAAGACGCTATAGATAAGCTAGAAGCGGGAGCTAGCCTTGTTCAAGTTTATTCAGGCTTTATTTATGAAGGACCAGGTATGGTTAAACGCATAAACAAAGGGATTGCCCAGTGGAAAGAAACCAAGCAGTAAGATCGTTTGATCAATTGTGGTTTCAGTTAATTAAATTCGATTAAATTCGTATAATCAGGTTTTAGATTTTTAGATGGCCAAAAACACTTATAAGTCCAATACTTTCAAATCCAATAGCAAGGAAAAAAGGCCTAAGAAGAAACTTTCATTTAAGCTGAATGTCCCTTTCCTGAAAGACAGAAGGTTCCTACTTTCCATTGGATTCTTTTTACTACTCTCGTCAGTATTTATCTTTCTGGCCTGCGTTAGCTATCTCTTTACCGGTAAAGTAGACCAAAGTGTTGTTGAAGCATTTTTTAGTCAAGATGAAACAGTTAAAAATCTTGGTCAAGAAGCTGCGAACTGGATGAAGCTAGTCGGCGCACTAGTATCTCATAAACTTATTTTCTCTTGGTTTGGCGTTTCAGCATTTCTGATACCACCACTCTTGTTCATTTTCGGATACCGGATTGTTTGGGGTAAAGCACTTGTAAAATTATCTAGAGCCATTTCCTTTGTAGCCTTTTTCCTGATCTGGTTGAGTCTACTGATGGGTTCAATGATCAAAGGAGGAAATTCAGTTTCAGAGTGGAGCTTTTATAGTGGAGGCTTAGGCTATGAACTATCTATCTTTTTCGATAGCCTTTTAGGATTTGGAACTATCCTGTTTTTGGCCTTTACCTTGTTAGTATTTGTAATTTTCTTCTTCAATATCACGGAAGTACTGGCTTTCAAAAAACAAACTAGTCCAGATGCTGAAATGGACGATTTATCGCCATCGCCTCTTTCTACGGAATCAGAAACTTTGCCAACTGAAGAAGAAGCCACAACAGAAGTTAATGAAGTGGCGCCTGATTCAGAAGAGGAATTAAAGGAATGGGTAGTTTCATTAAAAGAAGAGAAAGAAAAAGAACAGGAAAAAACGGCTGAGGCTACTGAAACGCCTGTAGTTGTGGAAGAAACTATTGAACTCGACGCCACTCCGGCAAAACCTGCTGAAAAGAAAAAAGAAACAGAACTTGAGTTGGAAGTTGCTCCAGTGAATGAGCCTGCCGAGAAACAGCCTAGTTTTGAAGTGGAAATTAATGATGCAGCAGAGAAATTAGTTGCGAAAGCCGGGCACTACGATCCAACGCTTGATTTACCAAAATTTAAGTTCCCAAATATTGAGCTCTTGAGGGAGTATTCTACCGGAAAAATCTCAGTAACTAAAGAGGAACTTCAAGCTAATAAGGATAAGATTGTAGAGACCTTAACCAATTTCAAAATTGGTATTGCGAGCATAAAAGCGACTATTGGGCCTACTGTAACCCTTTACGAGATTGTACCTGAAGCCGGTGTCAAGATTTCTAAGATCAAGAATTTAGAAGACGACATTGCCTTAAGTCTTGCCGCATTGGGTATTAGAATCATTGCGCCAATTCCGGGAAAAGGAACTATTGGTATTGAAGTACCGAATAAGAATAAGGAAATGGTTTCCATGAAGTCGGTTATATCAACTGATAAATTCATGAATTCAGATATGGCTTTGCCAGTTGGACTTGGTAAGACTATTTCTAACGATGTTTTTGTAGCCGATTTGGCGAAAATGCCTCACTTACTGATGGCAGGTGCCACAGGTCAAGGTAAATCAGTCGGCTTGAACGTGATTTTGGCTTCCCTTTTATATAAGAAGCATCCATCACAATTGAAATTCGTTTTGGTGGACCCTAAGAAGGTTGAATTAACACTTTTCAATAAAATAGAACGACACTACTTGGCGAAGCTTCCTGACAACGAGGAGCCAATTATTACAGATACCAAACTGGTTGTAAATACATTGAACTCTCTATGTATTGAAATGGACCAACGCTATGATTTATTAAAAGATGCGGCTTGCCGAAATATTAAGGAGTACAATCAGAAGTTTGTTGATAGAAAACTTAATCCTGAAAAAGGACACAAATTCCTGCCTTACATCGTCTTGGTGATAGATGAGTTGGCTGATTTAATGATGACGGCCGGTAAGGAAGTAGAAACACCCATTGCTCGACTGGCACAATTAGCGAGGGCAATTGGTATTCACTTGGTAGTAGCAACACAGCGACCTTCTGTGAATGTTATTACCGGTATCATCAAAGCAAACTTCCCAGCAAGGTTGTCGTTTAGAGTTACTTCGAAAGTGGATTCTAGGACAATTTTGGACACTGGAGGAGCAGATCAGCTGATTGGGCAAGGTGATATGTTGCTTTCTTTGGGTTCTGATGTGATAAGATTGCAATGCGCATTTGTAGATACGCCAGAAGTAGACGAAATTTGCGACTTTATTGGCTCTCAAAAAGGATATGAATCTGCCTATCTACTCCCTGAATTCACAGGTGATGAAGGAGATGCTGGTAAAGCAGATGTTGATTTATCCGATAGAGATGCGCTGTTTGAAGAAGCAGCCAAGTTGATAGTAATGCATCAACAAGGAAGTACAAGTTTGATTCAGCGAAAATTGAAATTGGGCTACAATAGAGCTGGTAGATTGATTGATCAATTAGAAGCAGCAGGAATTGTTGGTCCTTTTGAAGGGAGTAAAGCGCGTCAGGTATTAATACCGGATGAATATAGTTTGGAACAGTTATTGAATACTATCGACGATAATTGACTCAAAGAGATTAGATAAGAAGATGAAGAGAATATTTTACGTGATGATTTTGGTAGTTATTTCTATAACTGTCAAAGGGCAAGGTGAAGCAAAATCTATCCTTGATAAAATGAGCGAGACATACAAGGCCATGCCGGGTTATGAAATCGCATTTGTACAAAAAGTAATCAGCGAGTCAGAAGTAATTGAAAGACTTAGTGGTAGTGCTGCTGTAGCCAAAGAAAAATTCGTTCTGAAATTTCAAGATCAGCACATTTACTGTAATGGTCCCGTTTTATGGACATACCTTGTCGAAACACAAGAACTAACGATCAGTAACTTTGAGCCAGAAGAAGGAGCGATTAATCCAGCCAAAATATACGACATCTATAAAGAGGGCTTTAATTTTGAATATAAGCGACTTGACGAAGTAAATGGCGAACCGGTACATGTTATAGAATTGATTTCGACCGATGAAGATGCGGATTACCCTAAAATTTCAATGTACATAGGACAGAAAGATTCTTATTTGAAAGGATGGGATTTAATAGATTATGATGGTGTAATTTCCGCTTTTGAAGTCTCTAGTTTCAAACCTAATCAGAACTACGACGCAAAGTTCTTCGAGTTTGATGAGAAAGCTAATCCTGTGCAACATAAAGAGGATTTACGTAACGAATGAATCGACAAGAGCTCTTTGAGCAAATCCAAAAAAAATCATCGTATCTCTGTGTAGGCTTAGATACCGACATAGAAAAAATACCAGAACACTTATTGTCAGAGGAGGATCCGCTCTTCACTTTTAATAAACAAATTATTGATGCTACTGCAGACTATGCCGTAGCTTATAAACCTAATATTGCTTTTTACGAGGCACATGGCATATCGGGCTGGCAAAGCTTGCAAAAGACTATAGATTATATTCCCAAGGATATTTTTATCGTGGCAGATGCCAAGAGAGGAGATATTGGAAATACATCTAAGATGTATGCTAAAGCCTTCTTTGAGCAAATGAATTGCGACTCCATAACCGTTGCCCCTTACATGGGCGAAGATTCCGTTAAACCATTTTTAGCATTTCCAGATAAATGGGTGATCCTGTTGGCCCTAACCTCCAATGCCGGTGGTAAAGACTTTCAGAACTTGGAATTGGCACAAGGGGGAGATGTTTATGAAGAAGTATTGCGTAAAAGTCAAGAATGGGGTAGCCATGACCAATTGATGTACGTAGTGGGTGCTACTAGAGCCGAAGCTTTGATCAACATTCGTAAGATTGTACCAGAACACTTCCTGTTAGTTCCAGGAGTAGGAGCTCAAGGAGGAAGCCTTGAAGAGGTTTCAAAGCATGGTATGAATTCTACTTGTGGCCTGTTGGTCAATTCCTCAAGAGGGATAATCTATGCTGATAAATCAGTTAATTTCGCTACCGTGGCAGGGCAAAAAGCACGAGAACTCCAGCAAGAGATGGCTGGTTATTTAGATAATTATCTTTAAATTCTGGGTGTAAACGCACGCACCCATGATACAAGAATCCTTTCTCCACTTTGTGTGGCAGAACCAATACTACAATAAGCAAAATCTAACTACAACACGTGGTGAAAGTGTATCGGTTAATAAAACTGGAACACTCAATACACTAGCTGGCCCTGATTTTAAAGAAGCCCAACTAACCATAGGAGCAATTCACTGGGCAGGATCAGTAGAAATTCATATCAAAGCCTCCGACTGGTTTAAGCACGGACACAGCAATGATGCTAACTACGAAAATGTAGTATTGCATGTAGTCTATGAAAACGACAAAGAAGTTAAACGCTCAGATGGTTTACCAATTCCGACGATTGAACTAAAGGGCTTAATTAAACCGAAACTTCTTGAAAGGTATACCGCCATAGTAACAGCAGAAAACAAAATACCTTGCGGTGATCAACTTAAGGGAACAAGAGTTATTACTAGGCTTTCAATGCTGGAGAAGGCCTTAGTGAACAGGCTAAAAAAGAAGTCAGAGGCAGTTACGAGTTTGCTAAAAGAGAATAATTTCTCATGGGAAGAAACAGCCTATCAATGGCTATCAAAAGGGTTTGGGTTTAAAGTCAATGCTGACAATATGTTGGCTATGGCAAAGTCTGTCCCTTCAAAAATTTTAAGAAAACACGATCAGCTCGTTCAATATGAAGCCTTACTTTTTGGCACATCGGGGCTATTAAATATTGATTTTTACGATGAGTATCCAAATCAACTCAAAAAGGAATATAAGTATTTAAAAGCCAAGTATAATTTAGTGGAAAACGTGAGCTACAACCAATGGAACTTCTCCGGTGCCCGACCGTCAAACTTTCCAACAATACGCATAGCACAGTTAGCCTTCTTTCTATTTGAAAACCAAAACATCTTCAGTCTCTTTACTGAATTTAAAGCCCCTAAAATACTCATTGATGATTTGCATATTGAGCATTCAGAATACTGGAACAACCATGTTGTCATTGATAAGCAGAGCAAGATGAAAGTAAGTCAGATGAGTAAATCCGCTAAAGTAAATTTGCTAATTAATACTACAGTACCATTACTTGTTGCTTACGGACAATACCAAGATAAGCATGAGTACTTAGAAAAGGCTATGAACTTGCTGATGTCGCTACCACAAGAAACCAATTCAATAACAAAGTTGTGGTCCCAGCACGGGTGGAATGTTGCTTCGGCTTTCGATAGCCAAGGTCTGATTGAATTGCATAACGCATATTGTATTCAAAAGCGCTGTATGTCTTGTAATATAGGTGCCGAGTTAGTGAGTCGATAATTGCCCCAGCTGCATCAAATACGTTCAAAAACATTATCTTTGCGCTTCAATTGAAGTATGAATGGAAAATCCAGTAATCATTTTTGGTGCAAACGCACTTGGGCAGGCCGCCAAAGAAATTTTTGAGAGCAATGACATTATCGTTTATGGATATTTAGACGATAATAAAGACTTGCATGGCAAAGAATTGGGAGAGTTATCGGTAATGGGCCGCACCGACGATGATGGCCATTTAAAACTTATTGGCAAGAAATGTGAAGCCTTTATCGCGGTAGATGATCGTGCCTTGCGAAAAGGTATCGTGAAGCTATTAAAAGAGCGCAGGAAAATGATGCCAGTGAACGCTATTCATAGCAATACCGAAATAGCACCGACTGCACACGTTGGGCACGGAGAATTCATCAATAGTGGAGTTGTAATTGGTGCCAATGCCAAAATTGGAGATCACTGCATGATTAATAGTAATGCGCTGGTTGATTACAGTGCAGAACTAGGAGACTTAGTACAAGTAGGCGCAGGGTCTGTGATTGGTGCCGAAGCTAAATTGGGCGACAATGTGTTTGTTGGATCTGGTGTTACAATAGTACCAGGTATTAAGATTGGAAAAAATGTAAGAATAGGCGCAGGGTCTGTTATTATAGCAGATGTTGATGCTGGGAAAACCATGTTCGGTAACCCGGCCAAAGAAGTTTAGAATAAATTTTTAGTTAACCTATAACCACCCTATCAGCAATAGGGCAGGCATTATGGAAAAAGAATACTCAATATTACTGTATTATTGCTACGCTAAAATCGAAGATTTTGAAGCGTATAGAGAAGAACATCACCTTTTTTGTGTTGATAATAATCTAAGAGGACGAATCATTATTTCACCAGAAGGACTCAATGGAACCGTTTCTGGTTTTGAGCAAGACTGTGAAGCCTATATGAAATACGTTCAGGGCGATAGTCGTTTCGCGCACACAGAATTTAAAGTCGAAGCCCATGATAGAATGGCTTTTGCCAAGCTGCATGTACGCGTAAAACCTGAAATTGTACACTCCAGTCTCAAACACATTGATCCTAATGTTGAAACGGGCAAATACGTAGAGCCCTCTGAGTTCAGGGAAATACTAGACCAACCCGATGAAGACACAGTTATTCTAGACGTAAGAAGTAACTACGAACATAAAGTAGGTAAATTCAAAAACGCACTCACACTTGATATCGATAACTTCAGGGATTTTCCAGAAGAAGTTGAACAACTAGGTCACCTCAAGAAAAAGAAAGTTATTACTTACTGTACAGGTGGTATTAAGTGTGAAAAAGCCAGTGCTTATTTGTTAGAACAAGGCTTTGAAAATGTATATCAGCTGCATGGCGGCATAATTAAATATGGAATTGAAGCTGAGGGGAAAGATTTTGAAGGTAAATGTTATGTTTTTGATAATCGCATTACTGCTGATGTCAACGTAGTCAACCCATCGATTCTATCCAAATGCCATATTTCAGGAGTGCCTACTGATCGTATGGTCAATTGTGCAAATCCTGAATGTAATGCGCACATCCCAATGTCTGAAGAAGCGGGTTGGTTAATGGATGGTTGCTGCTCAGACGAATGCAGGCAAAACCCAGCAAGGCGTCCATATAATGGAACCGGCTATTACCAAAAGAACACAAATCATTACAATCCTTTAAAAGGGGTGAAAAGAGATCCTGCAAAAATCGAACAATGAGTCGTATTCCAGAATCGGAATTAATTCTGACACCAGGAGGAAGGGTGTATCACCTTAATTTACTCCCGGAAATGGTTGCCGACACCATTATCGTAGTGGGCGACCCTGAAAGAGTGCCTAAGGTAAGTTCTTATTTCGATCAGGTGGAACATCGTGTGAATAGTCGGGAGCTGGTTACGCATACAGGTAATATTGGTGGAACTAGAATATCTGTGATTAGCTCTGGTATGGGAACTGATAATGTAGAGTTGCTGATGACTGAGCTCGACGCATTAGTCAATGTCAACCTTGAAACAAGAAAGGTTAATAGAATCTTAAAGCGACTTAAAATTATCCGTATTGGCACTTCTGGTTGCCTGCAAGAAGATATTCCACTCGATGCGCATTTAGTCTCTAAAGCCGCGCTTGGATTAGATACACTAATGAGTTTTTATAATTGGGATTCAAGTGATGCAACAGACGCATTTCTCTGGAATCTTCGAGAGTCATTAGGCTTGAATTTTCAGCCTTATATGGCGAATGCATCAGAAAGCTTGTTAGAACTTTTCGACCAAGGGTTCCATAAGGGAGTAACAATAACTGCTCCGGGCTTTTATGCACCACAAGGAAGAGAAGTAAGACTAAGGCCGAAAATCAGTGGTTTGGTAGATAGGCTAGCCAAAATGGATACCCCAAAGGGTCGATTTACAAATTTAGAAATGGAAACCGCAGGTTATTATGCTATGGCTAAACTTCTTGGTCATGAAATGATTAGCCTGAACGCCTTAATAGCCAATAGACCTAGGCAAGAGTTTTCTTCAAATCACGAAGCCGCTATAACAAGTTTAATAGAACGCGTTTTGGCAAAACTAGTACACTAAAAAGGGCGTAATAACTACCTTCTTGTTTTCCTTTAAACGCTTTATTTAAACGTTTTTTATATGTTTTTGAGTGTTTATAAACATGAAGTTGGTAAAACAGGTAACTTCAAACAGGGTATAGAATAAAAAAAAATATATCTCCTTTTACCAAGCCGAAGAGGCGCTTTTACTTTTTCTTAGCCTTCAAATTGCCTTGAATCAAAAGATTGAACTCGGTACAAGTGAGAACACCGTTAGTAGAATAAGGGCAAACTTGATAGAGCTTTTCACCAAATTTGTCAATCGTTATGATCAAATCATCACCTTTACAGACAGGACAGGTGATCGGTTTGTCATCATTGCATTGAACGGTATTCTGATAAAAGAATTTGTTATTCACATTAGCCGATGAAACAACCCCTCTATTCTCTCTAAATCCCTTTTCAGCTTGCTCTAAGAGTAAAATTGTTTCCTTTGAAAATTGACCAGTACTACCTTTCAGTTCTAAATACTTATTAAGCCAGTCAATGCTTTGGGTATACTTTTGAAGAAATAAGGAATTCTTTCCAAAGTGAAAACAAAAATCTGCAGGCAAAACCTCAATAGCATCCAAAGCCTTCATAAAGTAAACATCAGCCTCTTCAAACTGTTCTTGTGCTAAAAGTACAACAGCAGAGTCGATGTTTAGCCTAGGATCAGCAGGGCGTTCTACAATTTGTGCTTGCGAGATACTTGCAGTGAGGAAAAAAGCTAGGAGTAGAAATTGCTTCATAGGAATTCGTCTGACGCTAAATTAACAAAGTTTATACACTAAAAAGCCCCGGTAATACCGAGGCTACATTTCTTAACAGTATTTAACGGTGCCGGGACACCGAAAACTGTTCCTACTTGCGGCTACCTTTTTTCTTAGGAAGTGCAATCTTCTTTCCTGCAATGCTATAAATGCCAAGACCGGTGGCAATTACTGCTGCTGCTGTTAAAAATAGTGTTTTCTTTTTCATTCCATTTATTGCTTACTCTATGTATACGACAATCTATGTGCCAAGTTTGTTACACCGGTAAAAAATATTTTTAATTTTTTTACGATCGTACATGGTTATAACAATTTGAATGGCTTTGACCCTTAGGGGACAAAAGATATACTTCCAATAAGTCCGCTAGTCAAGAATCAGTTTATTAATGTTTAATTCTTTTCTAATTTGTAACCGAACTATTAAGAAGATCTACTAGCTATGAATAGGTTAAAAGTATTTGTTTTAGTGGCTGCAATGGCCTTTTTTCAAGTAGGATTAGCACAAGATGCTCCTCCCGAAATTGACACACGGATTTATGATATTATAACTAATACTTCCGCTGAAAGAATTGAAAGTGACATTAGAAGACTAGCTAATTTTGGTACCAGAAATACTTTTTCGGATACTATTTCCGAAACGAGAGGTATCGGTGCGGCGCGAAGATGGATAAAAGCTGAATTCGAGAAAATATCTGCTGAGTGCGGCGGCTGTCTGGAAGTATTCTATCAAAAAGATTTTGTGGAGAAGACAGAAGGAAGTAGAGTGCCTCATAGCGCATGGATAGTGAACGTTGTAGCTGTTCTACGCGGTACAGACTATCCGAACTCATACGTAATGATGTCTGGCGATATTGACTCAAGGGCTTCTAACACTATGAACTTTGAAATTGATGCCCCTGGTGCCAATGACAATGCATCCGGAATGGCAGGTGCTATAGAAGCAGCGCGCGTTATGAGTAAATATAAGTTCAAGCATAGTGTGGCTTTTGTGGGACTTTCAGGAGAAGAGCAGGGTCTTTTTGGTGGAAGAGGATTAGCAAAATATGCCCAAGAGAACAATTGGGAAATGATTGGAATTTTGAATAACGATATGATCGGAAATATCGAAGGCGTCGATGGCGTGATTGATAACCGTACTTTCCGTATTTTTTCTGAACCTACACCAGCCAACGAAACTGCACGTCAGAGAGGTGCACGAAGATTTTCCGGGGGAGAAGTAGACGGTATTTCCAGACAATTAGCCAGATATATTCATGGACAAGTAAAAACATACATGCCTGAAATGAATCCGATGATGATTTATCGTTTGGATCGATTTGGAAGAGGAGGTCATCACAGACCTTTTAATGATTTAGGTTTTGCAGGAGTAAGAATTATGGAGGCTCACGAGAATTATAATCGCCAACACCAGAACATTAGGGAAGAAAACGGCATCAAATACGGTGATGTTATCGAAGGCGTTAATTTTCCTTATGCAAAGAAACTAACTGCTGTTAATGCTATTTCAATGGCTGGCCTTGCCTGGGCACCGCCAGCACCTAAAGATGTTCGAATTGGAGGTGCGGTAAGACCGTCTACAACATTGCAATGGACAAAATCCGATGATCCTAATATTGCTGGGTATAAGCTCTATTGGAGGCTTACAACTTCACCAACGTGGGATAATTTTAAATATGTTTCAGGCGTGAATGAGCATACGCTAGAAGGAATAGTTATCGATAACTATTACTTTGGCGTATCCGCTGTCGGTAAAGACGGGAACGAATCTCCAGTAGTATTTCCTGCGCAACAGATTAGAAGAAGGAGATAGTGCTAGTTTTCCATACGAATGGAAAACTGGAATTGAATTAAAAGATGATTTTACTCTGACAAACTATTCAAATATTAATTGTCTTAATATTTGAATTTGGTCTGAAGTGTGTTTTATTTAAATTATACTTCAAATAATATTATTTAATGATACCATGTAACGTTCGTCTCGCCTTATCTTTTTTCTCCTTTTTCCTCTTATTATCTCTTTCACCCAATCTTAAGGCTCAAAAAAGTCCGAAACCTTTATGGGTTCTCGAATATTCGTTTGACGAAAACAATATTGATGATCAAAACCCAGGGTATCAGTATTTACTCTTAGACAATCAGGAAAATATTGTTGAGCAAACAGACTATTGGCACTTTGCAATAAAGGTTACTAATAGTGAGGGTGTTCAGAATATGTCGAATATTTCTGCCGATTATGATCCTTCTTATCAGTCTTTGATGTTTCATGAAATAAATGTTATCAGAGATGGGGTCAAATTAGACCGTTTGTTGAAAAGTTCTATTGAGCGAGTTAGGCGAGAGACAAATATGGAAAGAAGTCTCTATGATGGTACTGAAACCGCATATACTAACCTTTCAGATGTTAGACCAGGAGATATAATTGAATACTCTTACTCTATCAAAGGATATAATCCAGTAAATAATGGCTTTTACAGTAAGAGTGCATCATTGGAATACGCTGGAATTCCGGTAAACAGAATAGTATTTCGGTTATTGGAGGATGGAGTAAAGAAGCTTAAATATAAATTGAATAATGAAGCGCCCGAGCCTCTGGTTTCTAAAAAAGGGAAGAGAATTGAATACATATGGGATGTTGAATCTACAGATCCAATTACACTAGATTCATATACTCCATCTTATTATAACCCTTTGAAAAATGTATCTCTTTCTAATTTTCAAGATTGGAATGAGGTCATTCAATGGGCAAGGAATCTGTATCAATATCCAAATTCCGATCTTAGTAAAATTAAATTAGAATACCCCAGTAATGCTTCAATTGAGTATAAGGTATTAAAAGCCATAGAGTTCGTTCAAGATGAGGTAAGGTATTTAGGCCTTGAATCAGGGATTGGTGCATATAAGCCGAATTCTCCAGCGAAGGTGTTCAACCAGCGTTTTGGTGATTGTAAGGACAAGTCATTGCTCTTAGTTGCTTTGCTTAGAGATTTAGGAATAGAGTCATTTCCAATGTTGGTGAATACAACATTGAAGACAGGAATTACTGATTATTTACCTGGTAATAATCTCTTTGATCACTGTGTAGTGGCATATAATTATAATGGAGAAAGCTTATATATAGATCCAACGATTAGTAATCAGGGTGGAAATATTCTGAATAGAAGTTTCCCCCAATATGAACTAGGGTTAGTGCTTAATAAGGATGAAAATCAACTCAGGACTCTAGCCAAACCCAAACGAGATAAAATCGAAGTGAAAGAGTGGTTTGTTTTAGACTCAATAAATGGAGGGGCCAATTTAATCATACGTACGGAGTATCAAGGTGCCAGAGCCGATGGTATTAGAAGTCAATTTGCAAGCAACTCACCAGGGTCAATTACCAAAGGGTATCTGGATTTTTATAGTGGTATTTATCCTAGCATAAAATCTGTTGAAAATGTAAGATTAATTGATTCTTCTAGAGGCGATAGCAATTTAGTGATAACCGAAGAAGAGTACCAAATATCAAGTATTTGGAAGAATGATGAAGGACTTGATTATTCTTATGTAGAGATTTATCCAATATTTCTAGAAAGCTTGATATCGTTCGGTGATGTCGCAGACCCTACAATGCCTTATAGTATGGGGGATCCTGTACAATTTAAGCAGACAAGTGTTGTTGAAATGCCGCAAGAATGGGAGGTTGAAACTATATCAGACCAAATAGTTGGTGATGGGTATAAGTATGAGAATAAGCTTTCATCTAGCGGCAATATTGTAACCGTAACTCATGAATATGAATCTGAACTCAGTGTTATTGAACCTGAGGCAGTGTTAAAAGTATTGAAGGATCATAACAAAATAATAGGAGAGTTAAACTATATATTAACCTATAACTCTTCTTTAGTAGGGTTTACCTTAAGTATAGGTTCAACAGTCCTCGCCGTACTTGGATTGTTTCTTGGAGTGTTTGTCTGTTTTTATGTAAATAGAGTTTATGTTCCTAAGCCCGCTGGTATCCCAGCTTATAGTTCTATAGGTGGGTGGCTAGTCTTACCGGCCATGGGATTGATCGTATCGATTTTTAGAACGGCATTTGATACATTCGCTATTGATTATTTTAATAAATCCCTTTGGCCCGGTCTTGAATTAATTGGCGGTAACCCATTGCTTGCCAAGTTCATTATCGCATTGGAAATAATATATAATGTCGGATTTCTAGTATTCGTTTTTTATGTAGCCTTTCAGTTTTTTACTAGAAAAACAAGAGCACCACGACTAATGATGGCCTTTCTGATATTAGGTTCTGTTGTTCCTATAATTGATTATTTGGTAATGAGTTCGTACTTCCCAACTGTATTCAATGCGCAAGATGACGAGGTAATGATCAGAGAAATGGTGAGAGCCATTCTCGGCATAATAATTTGGGTTCCATATTTTTACAAATCTCAAAGAGTAAAAGGCACTTTTACCAAGTATAGTCCTCGAGAAGGTAATACTTTGGTAGCGGATTAATATCCCTTTTCTTTTTATACCAACTCAAAGGAAGAACCAATAATCTTGAACAGGTATTTTGCCCCATGACTTGAGCTGGTGCTCGATTTCTTTTTTACCATCTGGCGACGCAACTACAATCATGATTTGTGGATTTTCCATGCCGGAGATGTCGTTTAGATGCTGAGTATTTATTCCGTAAATATTCACTCCAACCTTTCGCTCGTTATCGGAAACCCAATGAAAGTTTTCTTCATAAGTTTGAATAAGCTTGGCCATATCCTTACCATTTTTCCCAGTTCCCCAAAGTACCAATGGTCTATTCTGGTCCCGATCAATTTGATAGAAATACTTCAATTTCATCTCGAAGTAGCGGTTGTCTTTGTATTCCTCCCAAGTTCTCGAAATACGGTTCGAACGATCTCGCCAAAAATGTAAGACCTTATCAATGCCTATTACCTTTAGGCAATGTTTGTAAAACCTAAAACATAAATCGTAGTCCTCAGGGTAAATTTCAGGATTGAATGCATCAACTAGATCAAAATCATCTTTGTGAATAATCCAGCAATGAGAAGGAATCACACATTCTTGATATATTTCTTGGTAGTGCTTGCTGTTTCGTGCTACCTCGTTGAGCCAAGCTTCATATCGCAAGAATCCGCCTCCAACTTCCCCTTCATCTACGAAATGTTCAGTGCCTCCAGCAATAATGTTTCCCTTTCCATATTTGAGCCATTCATTAACCAATGACTCTATTTTATCAGAAGGCATTTTATCATCAGAATCCATGCGATTGATGAGTTCACCTTGAGCAAATTGGTATCCATATTTAAGAGTAGGAATTAGTTTTTTACGATCGCTGTGATAAACCTTGATTCGACTGTCCTTTTGAGCATATTGTTCGAGGATTTCAGGAGTGCTGTCAGATGAATGATCATTTATCGCAATTAACTCCCAGTTTTGATAGCTCTGATTGAGAATTGATTCAATGCAATCCACTAAATAAGGTGCTGTGTCTTTGGCCGCCATAATAATTGAGACCAATGGCAACACCTTATTTGTGGTAACATCTTTTAGAGAAGGCAAGAGCTATTATTTTAGATTGAAGATCGTCAATTATCGTTCTTTTTTGACTTACTCCCGAATTTGAATAAGGAAATTTCCTTTAGGTCTTCCATAAAAACACCGCTTTTAGCCTCTTTTGAATTGATAGTACCCGTTACAGAACCTTTGAACTTATTTTCATTGAATTCGCCAATCATGATGAAATCGTTATTCATTAATAGCTTCATTTTAGTCCCTAAAGCAACACTATACTTTAAAAATACTTCTCGCAGTTTGGCGTCTGTGTTCTGTGAAATACCGTCCTTATTAACCGTTAATTCATTTGGATTTAGTCCAATCCTGATATCTGCTTTTTTGGATTCAATCAGGTTAGATTTATAGAGAACGCTGTAGATATCGCGTCTTAGTCTTTTTAAATCCTTTCGTGATAGAATATTCTTCTTTTTTACCCCATCCTTATCTAGTAGAGATACTTTTCTAGCCTGATAGAAATTCATTTCGTACTCACCCTTTATAGAAGGAGAATCACGTTCAGGCTGATACGGTTGAAAGATAGTGCCTCCAGTTCTTTTAGGTTCATCTATTGGAGATAAAGATATTTGTCTAGACAGTCTTAGTGTATCCGATTTTATGGACGGGATATCGCTGTTCTTGTCATTACTAAAAAGATCAGGTTTATCATAACCCTTAAATTGAATATCCATGGCCTTACCCAACGCACTTCCAGAAAAGCCTTCTTCAGTAAAATCGCCTACCATTATGTATTTCTTGTCCACTACAATACGCCGTTGAGGACCATAATCAATGTTATATTTTTTTAATAGACCTTCATAGCGCTGGATCTGTGAAGGATTTAGCGTGTAATGATTGATTTTTGGCTTCTGTCTATTGAATTCTACTATTATAAGGTTAGATCTTCCTCGGTTTAAGTCATCTGCTTTGACATATTTTATTAAATCACTTTTCAGTTTCCGCAGTTGAGTACCTGTCAATGAAATTTTTGAGACAGACGAATATGCTTCAAATTGTACAGCCTTGCCTGCATCCAAATGATTGCCAGTTGGAATTAAAGAGCCAATTTTAGTAGTAGTCTCCTCTTCTTCTTTTGGCACTTTTGCAACTTTTTCTGAAGTCGTATTTAGTGAAGCTTTTTTCTGTTGTTGAACAGCTTTTTCTCCTTGCGGATCATCTAGCTGTACAGTTTGAGGTATTGGCTTGATGATGGGTTCTTTCTTGTCGATACTATCGGTAATTGTTTGTTTTAGAATGACCTCTGGGACGTTTTGAAGTACAGGAGTATTTTCCTGACCAGTAAATGAAGTAAAATAGATTACTGCACTTGTGACCAGTGTAATGGCAGTTGTTGTCATGATAATTGAGTTTAAATTGAAATTTTGAAACCAGTTATTTGCCGGGGCAGGAAGCGAAGGAATTGTTCCGATAAACTCGAAAACAGTTTCCTTGGAAAGCTCCGTAGGGACTTGTTTTGCCTTTTCAAATAAGCTCGAAGAATCTATAGATTTCATAGCGTTATCGTTTGAATGGTTTCTAACAAATCGGATACTGGACTGCTCGTTTTGTCTGACATCAGAGCAGTGAGTTTCTTCCTTCCTCGACTAATTTTTGTCTTTACTGCACCTTCATTACTATGCTGTATTTCGGCAATTTCCTTCATGCTAAACCCATTAATTTCAAAGAGAATAAGTGCATCTTTTTGTTTTAGTGGCAGTTTGTTGAGCATGCGATAAAGCACTTGAATATCTAGAATAGTTTCAGGTGATACGCCTTGATCCGCGAGCCTTTCTGCGTGAATTTCCGTCAGTTCTTGTTGGTTTTTTTGTTTTCTCCACAAGCTGATTGACCTGTTTCTAGCGGCCCGGATCAAGTAATGTAAAAGCTGTTCCTTCTTTTCAATTTTCTCATAATTATGGTAAGCCGTGAGCAGTACATCCTGTACCAAATCTTGTACATCCATTTTACCATAGGCTAGAGATGAGCAATAGCGCAAAAAACGATCGTGGCAGCCATTATAGGCTGTCATAAAATCGGTTTGTTTGGAATTGCTCATAATCGAAAATAAGGATTCTTAAACCGATAGTCGCACTCGCCAAAGAAAGGTTACATCGGCCTGAAATATTTTTTCTCTTGTGATGAGATCAGCTTATGAATTCCGTAATTTGATTTTGATGATGGTTTTATCACCCAAAAGAAAAAACTTCCTGCTCTCATGGATTACTTATGTAATCATATTCGTAATAGGTGGCCTACTATTTTATAATGTAGAAAGAGGACTTTTGGGAGGCGCTAGCTTTTATCCATCCACTAAGAATCCCTATGATGCCATGGCTTCTGGCGTGTCCATTATACTGGGAAGTATGTTTATGGGTGCAGTGATAGGTTATTGTGAGTTAACGCTTTTTAGGTTTCTGTTGAGCAATAAGACTTTCCTATTTAAAATTGCCAGCAAAGTGCTCCTTTATGCAGCTTTCCTTACTTCGTTCATTATACTTTTGTCTTTACCTATTAACGCGCTAGCATTAGAACAGCCACTATTTCACCAGGATGTTCTTGATACCGTTAGAGACTTTACGAGTAATTACGCCTTTTGGAGCGCGATGATCCATTGTGCGGCTTTTATCACTTTATCTTTATTTATTAAGGAAATGATTGATAATATCGGGATCAGTCAGGTCAAAAACTTTTTCACGGGTAAATATCACTCGTCTAAAGAAGAGACTAGAGTTTTCATGTTTTTAGATATGAAAGATTCAACTACAATTGCTGAGCAGATGGGGCATGAACGATATTATCGCTTTTTGAATCGGTATTATCGAGATATGACACGGCCGATAGTTGCTACCGAGGGCGAAATATATCAATATATTGGTGACGAGATTGTAATCTCATGGGAAGGAAAAGCAGGTTTAATCAATTCGAATTGTTTGGCTTGTTTCTTCGGTATTCAAGAGGCTATAGAAAAGAACCGCGATTATTACATAAACACCTTCGGTCAATTACCAGCTTTTAAAGCTGGTATTCATATCGGGCAAGTCACTCGGGGCGAGGTTGGCGTTTTAAAGAAGGAATTACTTTTTACAGGAGATACAATAAATGTCACAGCTCGTATTCAATCGCTTTGCAATGAGCTAGAAAGTCAACTGTTAGTTTCTGAAGACTTACTTAATAAATTGGAGCAAGGCAATGACTACCAAGTCACATCAAAAGGTGAGTACTCACTTCGTGGAAGAGATCAGACAATTGAATTATTTCACTTAAAACAGATCTAAACAATACACTTCAAGTCATTCTCTAGTTTACAGTACTGGTATTATTTGTTTTACAAACATAGATGTTATAGATTTGATCTATGTTTGTAAATCTAATATTGCATAGATGAAAGGAACGAATATAGGTGAGTTAGAAGAGTTGGTGCTTCTGGTGGTAGGTGTACTTTATGATGGTGCTTATGGGGTGTCGGTATTGAAGGAAATTAAAGATCAAACAGGCAGGGAAGTAAATATCAGTGCCATCCATGCGGTGATGAATCGCCTGGAGGATAAAGGATTTTTAAGGTCTGAAATGGGAGGGGCATCTAAAACCCGAGGAGGCAGGAGGAGGAGAAATTATTACCTCACAGCGGCAGGTCGGTCTACCTTAGATCAAGTAAGATCAGTAAGAGAGAAACTCTATGGTCAGCTTTCAAGTGCCACTTCATATCAATTTTCATAAATGCCAGAAAATCCAATAAATCCACCCAAGTGGGCCGATCGATTTCTGAGTTGGTACTGTAACCCAAAGCTCCTAGAGCAGGTCCAAGGGGATGTACATGAGCTCTTTTATTGGCGACTGGAAGAAGATGGATTAGATAAAGCAAAACGCGCATTTAGCTGGGATGTCATCCGACTTTTCAGGTGGTCAAATATCAAAAGGAATTCAAGTCAAACTCAAAAATTAAACAACATTGCCATGTTCAAAAACTATTTAAAAATTGGTATAAGGAATCTCTGGAAACAGCGAATGGCTTCTACCATCAATGTATTAGGTCTCTCACTAGCCATTGGTTGCTGTCTAGTGGCCTATCTCTACATAGAGTATCAATCAAATTCAGACGATTTTCATGAGAATGGAGATAATATCTATTTACTCACGCATGATGCTTTTGTGGAGGGAGAAAATAGGAAGTATGGTTATGTTTCTTGGGCCGTGAGCGATCAGATTCACGAGGAAATTACAGGTGTGAAAAACGTACTGAAATTCACCCATAGTTCTGTAGATGTCAAAACTGAGGGTCGAACGTTTTCTGACTTTGCTGTCTTTACTGATGAAGGGTTTTTTAAGACTTTTACATTTCCCGTTGTATATGGAACGGATACTCCTTTGAGTAGCCCAAAACAGATTGCTATTTCTGAAGAAACTGCCGAGTGGTATTTTAAAGATGAATATCCGATCGGTAAAATCGTCAACATTACGATTGGTAAACAAGCTTTAGATTTTGAAGTAGCAACGGTTTTTAAAAGCCCCGAAAGAAAAGGTAGTTTAAGGCCTGACTTAGTTATTCATTTCGACTGGATTCGTTCTGGAAGAGACTTGAAAAACATTAACGCAAATACTTTTATAGAACTAGAGGAGGGTATAGATAGAGATAGGTTTATTGCCAGTTTGCAGCCGATTGTTCAACTTCAACAAGGCTTTAATCAAGAAAGAAAATATGATGCTTTGGGGATTGAGCCAATCATTACAATGGCCAAAAATTCTAATTTTATCGAAAGCGGCGTTGGTTCTATGCCTCCGAAGGCACCTATGATTCTTTTGGCTTGTATAGCAGGCTTTATGCTTACTCTTGCGGTCTTCAACTATATCAATATTGCAACGGTAATGGCAACAAAGCGAGTCAAAGAAATAGGAATTAGAAAAGTGATTGGTAGCAAGAGGTCTCAATTGATACTTCAGTTTCTTTCGGAGAACCTTATTCTTTGCAGTTTTGCAATGATTTTGGGGAGTTTACTCGCCATGGCATTCTTTATTCCTGGCTTCAATCAAATTTCGGGTAGTACGCTAAAACTTGGATTGCTAAATCACTTCGGGCTACAGAAATTTGTAGTTATACTCTTGCTGAGCTTAACATTCGTATCTGGAGCTTACCCTGCATTTTTTGTATCTAAATTAAAACCAGTTCGAATATTTAGAGGTTCGGAGAAAGTAGGAGGTAAGCGTAGGTTTACCATGGTGCTACTCACTTTTCAATTTGTGCTTGCTATCATTACAATTGTTGCGGGTATATCTGCCGTTCAAAATAATATGATCTACGAGGGCAGAGATTGGGGTTATGATCCTGCCGATAAACTGGTGATTGATGTAACCCAAAAACGACTGAATGCTTTCAAGTCTGTAGTTCTCAAAAATCCAAATGTACAGGGTGTCACTGGTAGTTTTAATAGTCTGAATAGACATTGGGATTTCCGTGCTATGGAAATGGGAGACCAGTCTTACCAAGGTCAGTTTATTCAAAGTGCGCCAGAGTATCCAGAGTTTATGGACATACCGCTTGTAGCTGGTCGATACTTTGATAAAGAGCTTAAAAGCGACCTGATCGATAAAGTACTTGTTAATGAGCGGTTTATGGGGGTTTTTCAGCTAGATAAGTTCGATGATCAAATCGTTAAGATCGACGAGAAAGAATACCAAATTATAGGCGTACTGGAAGACTACTACTACAGTACTTTTCAGGATGGAATCGAAGCGTCTGTTTTTACTGCCATTCCTGATTCTTTGCAAACTACGTTAACAGTACAAACCTTGTCAGGTAGCGTTATGGATGTTCAAGAGGAACTGCGTGCCTCTTGGGAAAAAATGTTTATCGATGAGTTATTTGTTTCTCATTTACAGTCTGAAGTACGGGAAGGAGAGTTTTCTGATGTAAGAGGTTTGAGAAATATCCTTGTCTTTACAGCCGGTATGGCTATAGTACTTGCGGCCATGGGACTCTTTGGTCTAGTTTCTCTGAATATTTCATCCAAACTCAAGGAATTTGGTATTAAGAAAGTGTTAGGAGCTCCGACTTTAAGCCTATTAAAAGATGTTTATAAGCAATTCTCTTTTATAGTCGGTTTTGCTGTGGCTGCAGGATGTTTTCTTGCCGTTAAAGTGGTCACTTTACTCTTAGATAGTGTATATGGAGAACATGCGCCAATAGATATTGTGCCACTTGGGTTTGCATCATTGGTATTGCTTGGTGTTTGTATGCTAACCATCAATTTCCAAATGAGAAGGGTTAAGAAAATGAATCCTTCGGATACTTTAAGGGTTGAATGATTCACAATCAATCCGTAAAAAAAGGGAAGCAGTCGAACTGCTTCCCTTTTTTTATAGTGCTATAGGAAACTAAGACTTTTGTCTTTTTATGTAAGTAAAGGCAAGACTCAGTATTAAAATTACAGCCAAAGTGGCCATGGTATAAATCTTCATGGTTCCTGACCAAAAAGAACTCTTGATCATACTTCCCTTCTGCGTGTAGGACTTTTTGTCCTTGTCGAGCATAAAGTTCAGTTCCCCTTGAGTTGTAGGAATTGTTATGTGGTTTTCAGTGTGGTGGTAAATTTCAGTAAAACTGGTAATTGATAACTCGAAATCATCGAATGCACCTTTATAGCCGTTAATCTGAAAGCTCAAAGTAGCATCATGTTCAGTGAGGTTAGTCGCATACAAGATAAAGTCAACGGGGGTGCCTTCAATTGTAAGTGAGACTGTTTTGTTGAAGTATTCAGAATATTCTACAACGTAATCTTTGAGTGTAATTACCGCCGTATCAGACAGTTCTTGCCTTAGTGAAAGGATCAAGTCAAATGCACTTTTTGGTGTCAAATGCACAGTCATTTCATTCGCTGACTTTCCCTGAATAAACTTATAGCTGAACTGATCAGGGTCGTGTGCTTTGATGTTGGTTGAAAACCCACACAACAATAAAATTAATACGAGTATTCTTGAATAGTTTTTCATCGCTATTCAGTATTACCTGTTCCACCTCTGTTTCCACTTCTTCTTGGTGGTGGACCTCCAGCACCTCTTTGCGGTCTTTGGCTGCCATTTCTACCTCCGCCTTTTCTCAATTCACTATTTGGAGTACCACTAAAACATAGTGGAACGGAAGGAAAGTTGTCGGTAACTACATAATAATATTCATTTTCGCTCTCTGGAGTTTTTCCCCATCGGCCATTGCAGGCATCGAGTTCAGATAGATTCGCATCGAATTCATAATCGCTAAAATATCTTCCATTATGAGGGCCGTCAGGCGCGGTAACTCCATCGCCACCTCGCTCGCCAGCTTTGAGTTTGTATCCACTTTCATGCGCTACGATTTCGCCTTGGTTATTGTAACCAAACTTGTAATACAAAGGAAATCCGTCTGAAGCATAGCCTATTTTTACCATTTCACTTCCATCAATTCCTTTGTCATCCACTATTGCTGATGGTGTACCATGGTAATGGTATTTCCCTGTTGGTTGAACATGAGCATTGTTGCAGTCCAAGCCCAAGTTTTCGGTTGTGGTTAGGGTTGTAATATTATATTGGGGATTCATTTGTCCAGTCGTACCAATGAACATTTCAGCGGTAAATGGATCGATGCTAACACCACTAAATAGAACTCCAGAATCAAAACCCTGCGCACTGGTGGTTTTCGACGCCACCTGTGGGTATAATGGAATATTGAAAACGCCTTTAGAAACTTTGATGGTATTAGGATTTCCTGCATTTGGAAATTCTCCCACATTATGATCAGCAACGCTATTAATAATGATCTTTCTCAATTTATTTTTTTCGTCAACTGTTTCTTCATATACACTTGATACGCCTAGTTTAGACGCTATATCCACAGAACAATCAGATCCATCAAGGTTAATAAAGAACGTGTCTCCTGACTGGTTGTCTGCTTCAGGGTTGTTTCTGCTAGCACCTCCTGCTCCAGGCCCACCTGGTCCCTGCCCTAGAGGGCCTGGTCTTTGGTTTCTATCCGGTTGTTGGCTTTGAGAAGTCTGGTCGGGTTTAGTAGAACTACAGTCACTTAAGGCGATCAGTAAGGCTGCAAGAACTACAAGTTTCATCTTTTTCATTACTATGCTTTCCCTTTAAGATGAGAAGCATGATAAAAACTTGCGGGTGGTTTAATAAAAAAGATTCTGATATATGCTAACCAGCCAAGCTCCTCCATAGGTAGAAAACGGTATAGGCTTCCCAGCCCTTCATTTCCTCAAAAAATGCTACTATAGCTGGTTCATCTTTCCGGTCCGCAATGATTTTCAAATTGTAGAGCGATTGCGTTAGTCCCGTGTCTCCGAAAGGAATGGCTTCGGGTTGGTGAAGCGTTTTCATGAGCGCGTAGTTAGCCGACCAAACTCCGATTCCTTTTATTGCAGTTAATGTTTGCTGACGAGATTCAAAATCTGGTATTTGAGCTAATGCTTTCTTACTCAAGCCATGATTGAGGAACGCTTCTGCTACATTTTTAATGTACTTAATTTTACCTCTTGAATATTGCTGCGTTCTTAAATAATCTTCGTCTAAGGCGGCAAGTGATTCAGGGCTAGGAAAATGATAGAGCGTATGCCCTTTAAATTTGATGGACTTGCCATAAGTTTCAACCAAACGTCGTTTTAATTTAAATGCGAACGTCAAGTTGATTTGCTGTCCGATTACGCTCCAACAGAGGGCTTCGAACAAACTTGGAATCCCTATTAACCTTAGGCCTTTATATTTTTCGAGAAGAGGCTTCAGTGATTTTGTAACGGAAAGCAGTTCGTAAAAAGGACTCAAATCACGGTCAATGTCAAACCATTCGTTTACATAGGCTAAAACCTGTTTTTGTGCTTCGACGGTAACACTGCTTTCTATTTCAATCAATAACTTCCCTTCCTTTTCCGTAATCGAAAAAGGTATTAAAGTCCCTTCAAATTCAATGGCACGAAGCACCAATCTATCTGATAATTGATAAAGGCATTCATCGTAACCGCGGTCTAAAAAGAACAGGCATTGGTCAAAATCAAAGAGATCTGGGGTTGGAAGTGTGATGGTTCTGGTTACCATATTACTTTTGGATATAATCACCCTCTAAGATGGCATACATATAATTATCGCACCACTTGCCACGAATAGGAAGAATGCCTCTGCGTAGACCTTCTCTAATCATGCCCGATTTCTCTAATACCCTTATTGATCCTATATTGTTGGTAGCAACGCCTGCTTCTATTCTGTGAAGATGTAGGTCTTCAAACCCGAACTTTATGAGCCTTTGAGCGATCTCTGTACCAAAACCTTGTTTCCAGAAAACTGGTGACAAATGGTAGTGAATTTCGCCTCGTTTGAAGCGATCATTGGAAGAGGACATTCCTGTTTCCCCTATAAAGGAATTATCATGCTTAAGTCGGACGATCCATCCATAGACAGATCTTGGGTTGTTAGATTGATCTTCTATAGCTCCTTTAATGATGTTTTTGGTAATGCCTATGTCTTTAGGAATGCCAATAGTATTGAATTTCGCAACATCGGGTATGCTATGGAAAGCATGAATATTGTCAAGATCACTCCAAGAAAGTTCTTGTAGTACGAGTCGGTCTGTTTCAAGTTGCATGTCTAAATATAGGCTTAGACATGCCTCCAATCATAATAATCGTATGGATTTACTTTGATAGGCTATTTTAATCTTTACCAGCTTTCCACCTCATTTTCTGATCTACTATACAGCCTGTTTACATGGAAAGAGTGCTCTGCATTTAAGCGCAAGGCATATAAATGGAATTTTGGCCTAGTAAATGGCAGCACGCTGCGCTTGGTATGCTTCATTTGCAATATACTCGTCGTAAGTACAAAGCTTATCCACATAGCCTTTTGGTCCAATTTCTAAGATTCTATTGGCGACAGTTTGCGTAAACTCATGGTCATGCGAACTAAATAATACTGTACCAGGGAAATCTTTTAACGCATTGTTAAAAGCTTGGATAGACTCTAGATCTAAATGACTTGTAGGCTCATTGATCAACAACAAGTTGGCTTGAGCGAGCATCATGCGAGACAGCATACATCTTACTTTTTCTCCTCCAGAAAGCACATTCGATTTCTTGAATACTTCTTCACCTGAGAAAAGCATTTTACCAAGGAAACCACGCATGTATACTTCATCCTTTTCACCTTCTGTGAACTGTCTCAGCCAGTCTACAAGGTTTTCGTTTCCGGTAAAGAATTCTTCGTTTTCGTTAGGTAAATAAGCTTTTGTGATGGTTTGGCCGTATTTAAATTCACCTGAATCGCCTTTTTGCTCGTCCATCAAAATTTGATAAAGCGAAGATGTCGCTAAACCATCTTTGCTTAAGACCGCAATTTTATCTCCTCTGTTCACAAACAAGTCCAGTCCGCTGAAAAGAGTTTTATCGGCGCTTGACTTGCTTAAATTTTTAATCTCTAAAATCTGATCTCCAGCGTTTCTCGCTTGTTGGAAAATAATGGCAGGGTATCTTCTCGTAGAAGGTTGGATGTCTTCTAAGGTGATTTTATCTAAGAGCTTTCTTCTACTGGTTGCCTGCTTTGATTTTGAAGCATTGGCTGAAAAGCGGGCTATAAACTCTTGTAGCTCTTTCTTCTTTTCTTCTGCTTTTTTGTTCGCAGCCGATCTTTGCGATAGCGCTAACTGACTTGACTCGTACCAAAAACTATAATTACCAGTGAAAAGCTTTACTTGGCTAAAGTCAATATCTACAATGCTGGTACAAACTGTATCTAAAAAGTGCCTATCGTGAGAAACAACAATGACTGTATTCTTGAATTCTAACAGGAAGTCCTCTAACCAGGCAATTGTGTTAATGTCGAGGTCGTTGGTAGGCTCATCTAGTATTAGAATATCAGGGTTGCCAAATAGTGCTTGAGCGAGTAATACTCTTACTTTCTGACTACCATCTAGGTCTTTTAATAAACTATAGTGAGCATCTTCTGAAATACCCAAACCGCTTAATAAGGCGGCAGCATCAGATTCGGCATTCCAGCCATCCATTTCTGCAAATTTGGCTTCAAGTTCAGAGGCTTTAATGCCATCTTCTTCGGAAAAATCAGGCTTCATATAGATAGCATCTTTTTCCTTCATAATGCTCCAAAGTACGGTATGGCCCATCATGACAGTGTCAAGCACTGACTCTTCGTCAAATTCAAAGTGATTTTGCTTGAGCACAGCCATTCTCTTTCCTGGCTCTATCGTCACTTTTCCAGAGTTCGCGTCTTGATCGCCAGCAAGAATTTTCAAAAATGTAGATTTTCCTGCACCATTGGCACCAATTACACCATAGCAATTGTTTCCAGTGAATTTAATATTGACTTCGTCGAAAAGAACTCGTTTTCCGAATGAGAGTGATATGTTTTGTGCTGAAATCATAATCCTTGAATTTGAAGCCGCAAAGGTAATGTTTCTTCAAATAAGAACATAGCCTTGAGAATGAAGTTTCGTTTATTAACCACACTTCATATTCACTTGTGGTCCGTGTTCCGAATTGGTCATGCCTGTGTTTCAGGGTGGAACATGTTACCGTGTATATTAAATATTAATAGTCTGTTATTCAGTGTGTTATGTTTATGGCAGGCTTTTAGTATTAGCAATTAGAAAAAACAGAACATGAAGATTTTAGCCAGTTTAATATGCCTTTCTTTAGGCCTTTTGCTTTCACAGCCTCTTACTAATGAACATTTGAAGGTTTATAATGGAGAATGGGAGGGTAGTTTGACTTATTTGAACTATGGTGATGATGAAACCCTCGTTACACTTCCACTTAAAGTAGAGGCCGAGCACTCGGCCAAAGGCGTTGAATTCAAATACTATTTTACTGAACCTGGAGGTAGAATTGAAAAGCGAACGGATCGGTTTAGAATTAAGAAAGATAAGATTTACTACAACGGATATTGGGACCTTGAGTCTTCGGATATCAAAAGTCTAGATGAATGGAGTCTTGAATTGAAAAGTGAGGGTAAGGATAATAATAGAAAGGCTTCTTTTAGAAAAGAAGTGAAAGTAAGTGCGAACAAGATTACGATTAAGAAGTTTGTGAAATATGAAGGTACGGATGAATTTTTTGTTCGTAATTCATACGTATTTAATCGATAATGAATGCATTGGGAGTCCTTGAATAATTGCTATTCGGACTTCCATCGATTTTCGCGCCAATCTTTTTGCTCTTCGGGAGTCAGGAAAGTCCAAGCAACTACTCGGCTTGCTTTGTTGCCTTGGCTCATCGGAATGGTCTTAACTTCAACAGCCTTGGCAATTGATAAATATTCTAGAATTGCTTTTAGGTTAGACTGTTTGGAAATGAGCGAAGAAAACCAAAAGCATGTTTTACCATAGTTCTTGCTTTCTCTAATTAGGTTGCCGACAAATTTTCGTTCACCACCGTCGCACCAGAGTTCACCACCCTGTCCGCCAAAATTCTGAACGGCCGTGGTTACTTTTTTCTTATTCAGGTTGCTAACTTTTTTCAATGTAGCTTCTTGAGCTGCTTCTAATGAAGCATGGAAGGGTGGGTTACAAACAATTAAATCTATGTATGTTTCATGATCTAATATGCCATAAAGTGTGTCCTTTGCGTCTTCTTGTAACTTCAATGTTAATTTAGGCTTAAGCCAAGCATTGTTGTTCAAGATTTCCTCAACAGATTTAAGAGATACTGGGTCGACATCAGAGCCTATAAATGACCAGCCATAAGTACTTGTGCCAATAATAGGATAAACTCCGTTGGCACCTATCCCAATATCTAAACAGGTTACTTTTTCTCCATCCGGTAATTTTCCGCCATTGCTTGCGCTCAGCACGTCAGCCATATAATGGATGTAATCGGCCCTACCCGGAATTGGTGGACAAAGATAACCTTCAGGAATATCCCATTCTTCAATCCCGTAATGCACTTTTAGCAAGGCGGCATTTAGTAGCTTAACGGCCTTTGGGTTGGAGAAGTCAATCGTCTGTTCTTTCCGAATACTTAAAGTCAAATGCTCTTTTAGCGCTGGAAGGGCAGCAGTGAGTTTTGCTAAATCATATCTGCCTATATGCTTATTCCGTGGGTGTAAGTTTGAAGAACCTTTAAACTTCGGTTTCACCTTAGTCTTTTTTGTCGGCGCACCATGATTTCTCAATGCTCTAGCAAAGGAACTACTCCGTGGTTGATCTTCTTTTTTAGAATCCATTATTTGCTTTTTCCTTTAATCGCCTCAAGATAAAATTCCTCGACTTTGGTTCTTGCCCAAGGTGTTCTTCTTAGAAATTTTAAGCTTGATTTTATGGTTGGGTTACTTTTAAAGCAGTTGATGCTTACGCTATTCGCCATTTTATCCCAACCCTGTGTTGCAACCAAATACTCCAGTATATCTGCTAATTTGACTCCATGCAGTGGATTGTTGGCTTGCTGAGTTGAAGTGTTTTTGCGCGTATACTTTAATTCCATATAGGCCGGCAAAGCTAGGTAAAATTGATAACTTAAATATTGAGTCGATAATGATATATATGCTTAACTCAATTGGATAAAGGTTAGGTCAGCCTTGCAAGTTCAACAAAAAGTGGCCTTCAAGGGTGACTTATTATAAATATGACGTTATTGATTTAAGTAAATTATGATTTTTTACTTGCACCATTTAAAGAATAAAAATAAATTTAAGACACTGTAATTCATTTACATATTCAGTTAGTTAAGAAAAGAGCAAAATGTCTGACTTTGAATTAAGTAGTACGTCTGGATCTCCTGGAGTTTTATTAAAGGCGCAAACAGGAGAGTGCGCATTTACGGGCTATTCTATACCCCAGAATAATAAAGAATTTTACAGGCCAATTCTCAATTGGTTAAAAGAGTATGCTGAGCAACCAGCAGAACAGACATGTTTAACCATGCAAATGGAGTATATGGATAATGCGAGTAGGAAGGTGTTTGCGAACATACTCAATGACCTCAAAAGCTTACACCAAAAGCATCTTACAAAAGTAACTGTAGCATGGTATTTTAAGCCAGGCAATGAGGATATGGCCGAACTTGGAAAGAGACTTCAAGCTGAAACTTCGTTAAATTTTTCCTATAGCACGCTTAACTGAATTGAATTCATAAGTCCTTTCTTCTTCACTTAGAGTCATTTAAATTCTCAATAAGGTATTGATAGATTAATGACTGAATCCACG
Source organism: Roseivirga sp. (assembly GCF_049099775.1). Lineage (GTDB taxonomy): Bacteria > Bacteroidota > Bacteroidia > Cytophagales > Cyclobacteriaceae > Roseivirga. The sequence continues at coordinate 94,872 of NZ_JAGDZM010000012.1, forward strand.
TCATAATCAAGGTCAAGTCTGAATATTCACCAATTTGATTTGTAAATTAGGTTGCAAACATTGAAAACTATCAAATATGGAAAACATGCAACATTCAGGTGATATCAGTAAATGCCCATTCCATGGCGGGGCAATTAAACAAAGCGCTGGCGGTGGAACCAAGAATCACGATTGGTGGCCAAATCAACTGAACTTGAATATACTCAGACAGCATTCCACTTTGACCAACCCAATGGGCGAAGATTTTAATTATGCTGACGAGTTTAAAAAATTAGATTTAAAGGCAGTCAAACAAGATCTATATGATGTTATGACTGACTCTCAAGAATGGTGGCCAGCAGATTATGGTCACTATGGACCTTTCTTTATTAGAATGGCTTGGCATAGTGCTGGTACTTACCGAATCGCGGATGGACGTGGTGGTGGAGGCTCGGGTACTCAAAGGTTTGCTCCACTTAATAGCTGGCCTGATAACGGAAACCTCGATAAGGCAAGACTTTTACTTTGGCCAGTAAAACAAAAATACGGTAAGCAACTTTCTTGGGCGGACTTAATGATTCTGGCAGGTAATTGTGCCTTAGAATCAATGGGCTTTGAAACCTTCGGTTTTGCAGGTGGACGCGAAGATGTTTGGCAGCCAGAAGAAGATATTTACTGGGGCTCTGAAGGAGAGTGGCTAGGGAATAAAGAACGCTATGAAGATGGTGAATTGGAAGGCACTTTAGGTGCTGTTCATATGGGATTGATCTATGTTAATCCAGAAGGTCCAAATGGTAATCCTGACCCAATGGCTTCAGGGATAGACATAAGAGAAACTTTTGGTCGAATGGCCATGAACGATGAAGAAACTGTAGCATTGGTTGCTGGAGGTCATACATTCGGTAAAGCACATGGTGCCGCAGATCCTGATAAATATGTTGGTCCAGAACCTGAAGGGGCTACCATTGAAGAACAAGGACTAGGATGGAAGAATACTTTTGGTTCGGGACATGGCGATGACACAATTACTAGTGGTATTGAAGGTGCTTGGACGCCTAATCCATCTCAGTGGGACCATGACTACTTCAGAGTATTACTTGACTATGATTGGGAGTTAACCAAAAGTCCGGCTGGTGCTCACCAATGGGCTCCTACAGCAGATTCAAATGCTGAAATGGCTCCGGCTGCTGGTGATTCATCTAAACAACAACGTTTGATGATGACTACGGCTGACATGGCATTGAAAAATGATCCGGCCTATTTAGAAATTTCAAAAAAATTCAGAGAGGATCAAGATGCTTTTGAAGATGCTTTTGCTCGTGCTTGGTTTAAACTAACGCATCGTGATATGGGACCGAAAGCCTTATATCTTGGAGAAGAAGTGCCTGCAGAGGAGCTTGTTTGGCAAGATCCTATTCCTGCCGCTGATTATGACATGATCAATGCTTCGGATGTTGCTAGTCTCAAATCAAGTATTGCAGATTCTGGTTTATCAGTTTCGGAATTAGTTTCTGCTGCTTGGGCTTCAGCATCTACTTTCAGAGGATCTGACAAAAGAGGAGGAGCTAATGGCGGTAGAATTCGTTTGGCACCACAAAAAGATTGGGAAGTGAATAATCCTGCTCAATTGAATAAAGTTTTAACAGCTTTAGAAGGTGTTCAAAGTAGTTTTAATGGTTCAAATGGTGGTAAGCAAGTATCTATTGCTGATTTAGTAGTTCTTGGAGGCTGCGTTGGTGTAGAACAGGCGGCGAAAGCGGCAGGTCATTCAATTGATGTTCCGTTTACACCAGGTAGAACAGACGCTTCAGCGGAGCAAACGGATGTAGATTCGTTTAGAGCATTAAAACCTGCTGGCGATGGTTTTAGGAATTACTTTAAACCAGAGCACAAGGTTACTGCTGAAGAAATGCTTGTAGATCGCTCTCAATTACTAAGCCTTACAGCTCCTGAAATGGTTGTGCTTTTAGGTGGAATGAGAGTTCTCGGAACCAATTATGATGGCTCAAATCACGGTGTTTTCACAGATAAACCAGGTGCTTTAACAAATGATTTCTTCGTAAATCTTCTTGATATGAGTACTACTTGGAGCGCCACTTCTGATGCTCAAGATTTATTTGAAGGGCGTAACCGTAAAACTGGAGAGGTAAAATGGACAGGAACTAGAGCTGACTTAATTCTTGGATCAAATACTGAATTGAGAGCTTTAGCTGAGGTTTATGGATGTTCAGATTCAGAGGAGAAATTCTTAAATGACTTTGTGGCCACATGGGATAAAGTGATGAACCTCGATCGTTTTGATTTAGCTTAACTAAGCAAAATTTCATATTATAATAGTTTAAAGTGGGCTTTACAGTCCACTTTTTTTATGCTTTGAAAAGACTTGTCTAAAGATTAATATCAGTTACTCAGTGTGAAGTCAAAATGGTTTGAATTACCGGCTGAATCTGTGGCTTTAATGGTAAGCTCAAGAGGCTGGTCGGATTGCCAAACCCCATTAATAGATACTTCATCCTTGTTAAATTTCAGCCATTCAGGAAGAACGCTTGCGTCTTTTGGAGACAATTCCAAACTCAAGATTTCGTCATCGATGTCCTTAAATAAATCGCTGGGAATTTTCCATTCAAACCTCTCATTCAACGTCATTTTTGGTGGAGTTTTAGGATTGTAAACGAATGGTGCAAAAACAGTCTTTGCACTTACCCAATACAAGTCTGATTCAAACATATCTTGTCCATTTTCTTGAGTAATACTCATGCGGCTAAAGAAAAGGTGTTTGTTACCTGGAGAGACAAATGGACGCTGTTCTATTTCACCTCCGTTTATATTCTCATTCAATCTAATAGGTACTGTCCAATTACCAGACTTTTCTCTATAAGTGATATAGAGATCATGTTTGCCACGGTATTCATTTTGCCAAGATTGAATAATCATGTAGTCCTCATCGGGAGAGAGAAATATACTTTCTTCGTCGGATTGCGTATTAATTTCTTCAACTAAACTAATGTTAAGCTGACCTTGATTATCTTTTTCTGCCTTATAGATGTCGCCGCAGCAAGCATAATCTAGATTTCTGTTAGAAGTAAAATAGAATGCTCCAGACGTCGCTTTTCCGTGGCCAGCCTCTCTGGTTTTTGAGTTGATCAATGAGTCTAATTTTCTTGGGTTACTAATGGTATTGTTCTTGAAATCTGCTACCCAAAGGTCATTCGGCATATTATCGACAGATTTGGCGAAATAGAATTGATCTCCTTGCGGGGAGAACATCGGGAAGAAAGTGTTTCTATTGTCTGGAAGAAATTGGGTGTTTGGTTTACTCCACTTTCCATCAGAAAAGCTCATTAAGTATATTTGTGTTTGGTTTGGGTCTGCGTCGTGTGCTACACCGAATGCGATATTTTCTCCATTTGGTGAAATGGCAAAACCCATGTCGAACCTACCTTTAATTGAAATGGTACCAGCTCCAAAAACCGTCGGGATATCGCTTGGCAACTCTTGATCGAGGTGGTAAGGTGATGCGTTGTTGGATTCTTGCACATTGTTACACGCACAAAACACTACTAGTAAAAAGATGGAAGCGTACTTCATGAATTAAACTTCAGTTAGGAACTACCTTAACGCGAAAAATACGGATGTGTATCAAGATGGCCAAGTATACGGGTAGATTATCGGCACACTATAAAGAATATACTAACCTAAGCGGGAGGCATAGGAGCAAGCATTCTGTCTAAAGCAAATACTTTGTGAATCCCTTCTTTTCCTTTTGCTTTTATATCGTATGAACCACTAATTGTACACCATTGATCGAATTGCTTGTAGAGGTTTTCAGAGATCAAGAATTTTGTATTGAGGTCCTTATTGGCTTGTTCAATTCGACTGGCGAAGTTTACGGTATCTCCAATAGCTGCTTCTTTTTCCATTCCTTCTATGCCGATGGTTCCCCAAATTACTTTTCCGGTATGCGCACCTAGTCTGATTTTGAATTCCCTATCCACTAAAGCATGGATATCATGGTCGAAACGATCTATGGCATCTTGCAAAGCAAAGCCTGCTTTTATTAAGTTGGCCGCATGATTTTTATTGTCGTTTAAGCCGAAAATAGCAAGGAAGCCGTCGCCATAATAGTCGATGATTCTACCGTCGTTTTCTTTAATGATATTGCCGGCAATAAAGAAGTAACGGTTTAAAATGTGGACTACATCATAAGCTGGTGTTTGTTCTGTAAAAGCGGTATAATCGGCTATATCTACGAATAGGACAGAAGCTTCCTTCTCTTTACCAAGACTTCGGGGTTTTTTGGACTCGCCATGTTGTAAGATTAATCGCTGATCAACATCATCTAATACCAATCTTCTAGCCGTGATATCTCCTTGAGCTTTTGTTTGACATGCCAACCTGATTTCAGGCGTTAGCCCTAGTTGACTAGCCAAGCGCTCCTCTTTCTCATTACGCTCGCTTAAGCCTTCTAAACCGTTTTCGATATATATTCTGCATGTAGAACAAAATCCATGGCCACCACATGCATGCACATGATTTACGCCCTGTTTTAAGGATGCCTGAAGAATCGTGTCATTAGGTGACGATTCAAATTTTACCTGATCAGATGTTAGATTTATTGATGCCATGATTAAAAATACTCCGATAGCTCAAGCCACCTTAGTTCTTTTTCGTCCAAGTCATTAGATATTTCCTCAATCCGTTGAGACCACTCAGTCAATTCAACATGATTTTCGGAACCAGCGTTAAGTAATTGAACAAACTTTGACTTTTCAACTTCAAGCTTGGCAATATCTTGCCCTAATGTTTCGAACTCTTGTTTCTCCTTAAAAGAAGCCTTTTTCTTTTCTTTAGGTTCCTTATACTCCGTCTTTTTTTGTGCGACTGGCTTAGTAATTTGTGGAGTCTTTTCAGAAGTCTGTTCTAGCCTGTAGTCTGTATAATTACCATTGAAATTCTCAATTTCATCACTTTCACTGAATATGAATAGGTGATCGACGAGCTTATCCATGAAATATCTATCGTGAGATACTAACACAACGCATCCGTCAAATGACTCCAAATAGGCTTCGAGTGTATTTAAAGTGATCAAATCGAGATCATTTGTTGGCTCATCGAGAATTAGAAAATTTGGACTTGTGATGAGTATCTGCAACAATTGTAGCCTTCTTTTTTCACCACCACTTAGTTTACCAATAGGTTTGTATTGAACATCCGGTGGGAATAAAAAGCGGGTTAGAAATTGAGAAACAGGCACAGATCTACCTTTGCTTACTTCTACTACTTCCGCAATAGATTTGGCAAAGTCAATAATCGTTTGCTGATCGTCAAACCTCAATTCGGTCTGTTTATAGTATCCAAACTTGGTTGTAGCGCCTTTCACAACTTCTCCACTCATTGGTGCGATTTCTCCCATCAATGACCTGATGAAGGTGGTTTTTCCGCTTCCATTAGGGCCAACTATGCCGACTCTGTCTTTTCTTGGAAAAACGTAACTGAAATTTTTAAATAGTGTGTTTCCAGAAAAGCCATTGGTAAGTTTTTCTACTTCTAATACCTTTTTACCTTGACGCTGAGACTCAGCTCTTAATTTTAAATCTTGTGTGTTTTCAGCACTAAACGCTTTGTTCTTGGTGTCTTGAAAAGCATCAACTCTGTATTTGGCCTTAGTGCCTCTAGCTTTGGGCTGACGTCTTATCCAATCGAGTTCTTTTCTATAGAGGTTTTTAGCTTTATCAATTGATGCGCTTTCAGATTCTGCTCTTTCGCCTTTCTTTTCGAGGAAAAACCCGTAATCACCTTTATAATGGTGTAGTTCGCCTTTTTCCAGTTCTATGATCTCATTTGTAACTTTTTCTAAGAAGTAGCGATCATGAGTAACTAAGATAAGTGCCATATTAGCCTGGCTTAAATAGTTCTCTAACCATTCGATCGTCTCAATATCCAGATGATTTGTAGGCTCATCAAGTATTAATAGGTCGGGTTTCTGAATTAAAACACTCGCCAAGGAAATTCTTTTTTGCTGCCCACCAGAAAGACGCGTTACTTTCTGATCTAGGTCATGAAGGCCTAATTTGCCTAGTATCTGTTTGGCCTGACTTTCTACGTCCCAAGCGTTGGCACTATCTATTCCTTCAATAAGGGTCTGAAGTTGATCTGTATCACCTGAGGATAATGCACGTTCATATTTTATTAAAAGCTGATGTGTTGGGTCATTTTCGTCGAACACTGCATCCAATATGGTTTGCCCTTCTTTGAAGCTAGGGTTTTGAAGTAATGATCTTACTACGATATCATTTCTGAAAACTACATCGCCTTTGTCTGGAGATTCTAGTCCCGTAAGTACCTTCAGTAGAGTAGATTTTCCCGAGCCATTTATTCCGACTAGTGCAACTTTTTGACCTTGTGCGATACCAAATGAAATCTCATTAAGGATTGCTCTGTCACCGAACGTTTTTGAAAGGCTTTCTACTGATAAATAATTCATGGTTGGCAAATCTACGATAGTATCACAAAGAAATGATTGTAACACTGGCCAAATACATAAAATCTACTGGCATAATTATTGGTTGTTTATCAGAGGAAATTAGCCTTTAAGGCTTTATTAAGGTGTTAGAAAATTATGTAGGTAACTGTCTTTGTTGTTTAAGTTCGTCATTGTGAGGGATTTGTTAACTTGAGTTGTTTTTGTAAGGTGCTAACGTCGTGAAATATATCAGGCTGATTTTCATGAAAGGAGTATTCATTAAACCTAAGTGATATGAGAAAGACATTGTTGACATTATTAGGGTTCATTTTAGTACTAAACTTTTCTATAGCACAAGAGGCTACGTATTTCGAGGAGAAAGAAAAGTCTAAGAAGGAAATTAGGAAAGAGAAGAAGAAAGAAAAGGACAGGATTAGATCTGAGAAACAAGCCGTAGGGATAGCTTTAATTGAATCAAGGGATTTCGTACTGATGGCAAGCACTATAAGCGGCGTAAGCGGGGCCACTTTACCAGTTCGGGAGACAATGAATTTTGTTCGCATCAAGAAAGGTCGCGTGACTGTACAATACGGTTTGCCGGGTAAGTCTGGTGGTGCTAACGGATTGGGCGGCGTAACATTTGAAGGGCGAATACAAAATTTCAGAATAAGTGATAAAGGGGATAAAAAGGGATACAATGCTATTCTCAATTTTACTAGCCCACAAAATGCAAACATCATGAGCGTAAGCATCTTTATTTGGGGTGATAAAGCTCAGGCGAGGTTTTTTAATGGTGACAGGAATGTCACTTTCGACGGCAAATATGCCAAGGCATCCGAAACTAAACTCTGGGAATCTGGTTTAAAAACTGTAAGCAGATTTTAAGTTTCCATAAATATTCAATCAAGTATATGAAAATTAAACACACACTATTTATTCTTCTCATCTGTAGCCTGTCTTCAACAGTGATGATGGCACAGGACGAAGTTCAAGAAAAGCCCCTAACTAGGAAAGAAATGAGGGCTAAACGCAAGAAAGCTAAAGAGATTGAGAAACTCAATAGACTTAGCGAAGTCAGAAGAAAAGCAAAGGAATTATTGCTTAAGAAAGACTTTGTTTTGAAAGACGATGGTCGATCTGGGGTTTCTGGAACAGCTTCTTTTTTTAAGATTCACGGGGATACGGTTACTATTCAAACGTGGTCGAATGGCCAAACCGGTACTTCGTTAGATTTTCGAAGAGGAGCCAAGAAAATTGTAGGTGATATCTTCGTTTATGAAGTAATTGATAATGGTCCTGATAAGCCTTTACATGTTTTTATCAACTATAGAGAGAGGCTAACTTATACGCAGCAAATTGTGAATGTATATGTATTTGGTGATAGGGTAGAGGCCGCTGGAATTAGAGGTTATTTCTCAAATGTTGAAGACGCTAATATTTGGGAAAGTGGCATAAGGTCTGCCAATCGTGGTACTGCTATTCAAAGGGCACGTTCACTTGGTGGAGGAGAAGACTAAAGTCTTTCTCAAATGATTTTAAAAACTATATACAGCTTAAAAAAGGCCTCATTTGAGGCCTTTTTTGATTGCACAAAGTCACAACGGTCGTATAGGCTCTGTGATGGGTATCCTAGAATATTTTAGTGTAAACAGTCAGGTGACTGATGCTATTTAGTTGTTATTAATATAGGTCTTGAATATTCTTATATCTTTGTTATTGTTATAAGAAAAAAACTGGTTCTCGTATAGAACCAGCTCTCTAAACAAATTACATACTGACTAAACGAAAGCAAAGTATGTGTCTTTTGTGCCCCTAGTATTAGGTTTGTGCCATTGGCTTTAACCTTATATTATTCGGGCACATTTTTTTTGATATCGTTCTAACTTTAGTTGCTAGTTTAAGGCGCTGATCTTTTCAAACTCGGTCTTCATTAAAACACGCAGAGTTGTCTTCTTCGTCAGTTTATAGTCAGAATTAAATCAAGGTTGGACATTTTTATTACTCCCATTAGTCATCAATAATTTTGAATATGGAGGGTTATTAGCCCTCCATATTGATCCTTATTAAATCAAGAACCATCAGGGTTACCAAGTCCCCCGAAAGTATATATATCTTGTCCAAGTGCCTCTAATTCAGACGCAGGGACAGGAATGCTCAATGGTGTTCCTGGCGTTAGCTTGTAGTCTTCATATGTTGTAATTCTACGTGCTAAATAGCCATTAGTAGCTGAATGCCAGCTTAGTTCAACGAGACGCTCATAAGTAACTTGTCTTAGAAGCTCTTCGTCAGATTCTGTACCTAATAGCGCTGCTAATCCACCTCTATCTACTCTTGTAAGGTTAATTAACTGTGCCGCTTCAGTTTTACTTCCACCTGTTCTAATGAGTGCTTCTGCTCTTAAAAGATTGTTTTCAGTTAAAGTAAAGTGAGGCATCGGCCCAACTAAATTGTCGTTCACGAAATAGATATATCTGCTATAGCTGTAGTTTCCATAAATGTAGAACCCACGATCAGATCTAAATGGTACGCTGCTGTTATAAGTAAAATCAGTTGCTATTCGCTGATCTCTTGGTGTGCTAATCTCTGGATATGTCAATACATTGTCTTGCCAAGGATATGGTGCAGTAGGGTGGTTCGGATCAGTATCGGCAGCGTTTTGAATATCTCTACCTCCTGTTCCGCCTTCCATCATGTTAACCAATCTTTGAGAAACTCGTACCCAGCCAGCAAATTGACCGTTTCTTAAGGCACGAGTCCACCACTGATTACCACCGTCTCCGTTAGGAGCAATATCTCCAGTAATTCCATTGGTTGTTAACTGGAGGACTTCATTCCAATCTGTCTCATTAACCGTCTGCTCAGCATTTCTTGCAGAGAAAACCTCAATCTTTGCAGCGTAAGAACGGGCAAATCTTGCCGCTTCAGCCGCTGGTAAGGTTACTCCATTGAATCCGTTGAAATTAATTCCTGGATTTGCATCAAAAATGGCCGCTGCCTCTAAGAACCTTGCCTTAGCAGCATCTGCACACTCTTTGTATCCTTGGAATTCAAGCGATCCAAGTTCGTCATCTGTTAGTTCTTCACTAACAATAAATCCTCTATCGAAGATCAATGATACCCAGCCAAGGGCTAAACCTTGCATCATTCTAGCATTTGCTAAAACAACGGCGGTTTTATCTTCTCCAGTAACTGGGTCGATCGCTTTGCCTTCGAAATTCGAATTCATCACCTTAAGAACGTCATTCACTGGGCCGATAGAGTTATAAATTCCTCTCCATGGGTTTCTATTCACTAAACGAGTAGAAGCCGTATTTGAATTTACAAATGGTCTAGGAGGGATTCTACCTCCATCGAACATGGCATAGTTTGTCCATGATGATGAGAACACCTGAGCTGCAACACTCAAGTACATGTTAGGGTATGATATTTGTGTTTGGTTCCACCATTGCCCGTAAGCACCCTGCACTAATGCAGGGAACTCACCAGGGTTTGCTAAAACGCCATTAATATCAAGGGCATTGAGGTTTTCAACCTCCAAGTCTTCACAGCTCACGAATCCAACAAAGGCTACCGCAGCTAATAAAGATTTTATGTTTTGTCTAAAATTCATAAATGTCTTTTTTAATGTTTGAAACACTTTCTATTAGAAGGTTAGGGCTACAGAGCCTGAGAAGGTTCTGATAAGTGGGAATCCATACCCATCAAACCTTGCGTTAATTCCTCCGCTTGTTGGATCAAATCCGCGATACTTGGCGGCCAAGAAAACGTTGTTTGCGATCAAGCTGAACTGAACTTTGTTGAATACGTTTGTCATGCCTAGCTTTTCGAGTTGTGAAGCTCCTAATTCGTAGTTCACAGAAATCTCGCGAAGTCTAACATGAGATGCATCTTCAACATATTCAGCATTTAATCTTCGTCCATTATAGATAGATTGTCTGAATGCTGTCCAGTGTCTTTGGCCTTCTGGTCTGTCTGCCTGATCGTAGTCAGGACCTAAACCATCTCTATCAAGTGCTTGTAAACCTGAGTTGTAAACATCTCCACCGATTTGCGCTTCCCATAACATGTAAACGGTCATGTTTTTGTAGCGGAAATTAGTTCTTAAGCCTAAGTTTAAGTCAGGACGAGCGTTACCAATAACTAGCTCTTGCTCTTCTTCACCATCTTCGTTTACCAATGGAACAACTCTCTCATTGTTGGTATACTGCGTTCCTGCAGGTATTACAAAACCTAAGTCATTAATTACATAGTCATCAATAGTAGAAGTGTTTCCAAGTCCTGCGAACTGACCATTAAGTACAATACCATTTTCATCAACAGTTAAATCAGAAAGAGACTTAGCATACTTTCTACCATACATTTGAGTCAACTCACTACCTTCTCTCCAAATACCAGCACCAGTTGATAGAACCTGTGGAGCGTTGAATTCAGTAATAGTTTGAACCGTACGGTCAGCAACTAAATCAATATTCAGACCCATGTCCTGCTTGTTGATAGCAGTATATCCTAAAGTAAATTCGAAAGTGTTAGTTGACAACGTTGCTGCGTTTTGCACCTGCGTTGATCTACCACCTGTAGCTGCAACAGAAATTGGAACTGACAATACTTGATCTCTATTCTCTTGTGCTGAATATGAAGCCAAGAAATTGAACTTATCTAAAAATTGACCTGAAAGCGTGAACTCTGTTTCAGTTGTGATATTCGGCTTCAAGTTTGGGTTCGCCAACTGCTGAGGGAAGGATATTAGTCCATTTGCAACATTGGCAATCTCAAATCTATCATTAAATAATGGACGACCACCGGCAGTACCTAGTGAAGCGGATAATTTTAATTCTTGGAAATGCGGAATGTCAAAGTCTTCCGTGATTCTATATGCGCCAGATACTCTAGAGAACCATTGCCATCTTTCATCTTCACCAAATAGGGAAGAGCCGTCATAACGAACAACCATATCCAAGATATACTTGTCTTTATAATCTCCGCCTACTGCGAATGCATAACTATCAGAGCGTATTTGAATGTTTCGCTGATCAGTTACAGAGAAAAATTGATAACCTAAGCCGCTTGTATCTGCAAGTGTAGCATTCAAGTTGTTAAATCCACTTAAGCCTAAGAAATCGGCATCTACTGAAAATCCTTCATCTTGACGATCTTCATACTGATACTTAAGGGTAGACCTTAAACTGATATCGCCAAGCTTCTTAACATAAGTCAATGCAGCACTAGCGTTAATAGCGAAAGATTGTGCAAAACCTCTGTCAATATCACCTTGGCCAGGTTCACCTACTACAGCAAGGTAACCTGGGTTTTGGAAGGCAGAATTGTTGTCTTGTCTCGTATCAAAACCAAATACACCTGTAAATTTCAGGTCATCAGAAATCTGAAGATCACCTTGAGCACTACCGATGAAACGTTTTCTTACTCTTTCATTTTCATTGTTACTCAACACATAGAAAGGGTTGAAGAATGAATCTAAAATGAAGGAGTTAGCATCATAGTTAAATGGGCTTCCATCTTCTTCATTTGGAGCAAACCAATCAGCATCCGGTGAAGCGAAAATTAAGCTACCAATGTTTCTAGGTCTTCTGTCATCTCTATCCCAGATGTATTTCGATCTGATTTTTAATTCGAATCTGTCAGAATAGTTCTGATCTAGCGCAACAGAGAAGTTGTACCTTCTGTTACCTTCATGCAGATCGATACCACCCGAAGCATTTTGTTGTTCAAAAGAAACACTAACACTACCGTTTCTAGTTCTATTACTTAGGCGAACATAGTTTGTAAGGGAGGTGCTTCCGTTAAAGAAGTCTTCCAAGTGATCTCTGTATCGAGAAAAAGGTACTTCGTTGATTGACGGGTTTCTATCAAGTGCTAGTCCATCATCATCAGTGATAATGTCACCATTTGCATCCACCTGCTTGTTGTGAAATCTCGCTTTTTCTGGGTGTCTTCCTTTGTAAGTGTTTTCAGATCTTACTTCGCTTCTGAAGTAAACACTAGTTTGACCTACATCAAGACCAGCGCCAGATTTAGTATAAATAGCAATTACACCATTTGCTGCACGAGAACCGTACAAAGTTGCAGCTGATGCACCTTTAAGAATCTCGTAACGTTCGATATCCTGAACGTTTACATCAGACAAACTACCTTCAAGAATAGCTCCATCAAGAATTACCAACGGACCGTTTCCAGTTCTTAAGTTTGTAGCACCCCTTAATAGAATTTGAGGCCCCTGACCAGGTACATTACTTGGTGCAATTCGTAAACCTGCAACTTTACCAACTAATGCATTACCTGCGTTAGCCGCTGGTGCTTTGGTTAAAGTTTCAGCTGTTACACTAGCTACTGAGAATGATAGTTTTTCTACTGGTGTAGCTGCTGCAACACCAGTAACCACTACTTCACCTAAGTTTTTAATGTCAGGGGAGATGACGACGTTAATGACAGCTCTTGTACCAATTACTTCTTCACGCGTTTCGAATCCTATATAACGGAAGACTATAGTGCCACCTTCATCAGGAACGGTTAGGCTGTATTTCCCATCAGGATCAGTCTGAGTACCGTTTGTTGTACCTTTTAAGAAAACATTTACGCCTATAAGTGGCTCATTGTCTTCTTCATTTACGACCCTTCCTGTAATGGTTTTTACTACTTGCTCCACAACCGTAACGCGGTCGTTATCGGGAGTTCCACTACTTGGTATTTGCGCAACAGAAATACTCTTATTGATCTGCTTGAAGTTCAATTCCGCTTGTTGAGAAATTGATTCAAGTATATCTGCTACTGTATACTCACCTTTTGGTAATGTGATTTTCACCCCCTTTTTAATGTCCTTTTTCTTATAGAAAAACTTAAAAGGAGTCAGGCCTTCGAGATTTTGAAAAGTCTCTGTGATTGAAGCCTTCCGGAGTTCTAAGCTAACCTTGTAATCCCTAATGCTTTGAGCACTAGTAGTGTTAGCAAAAAGCGATGATATTAATATCATCTGAAGTACCATTCCGTATAGAACATACTTCACACTTCGCTGCAACGAAGCACTGTATATATTTTTCATATATTTGCTTGTGTTTTTAGTTAAACATATAGATAGTAAGTCCAAGGCAGGTCTACTGCAATAGCTTGCCTTGGCATTTTGTTCTGATTAGTTTCTTGTCATACGCGATCTTTTAATTAGTCAAGTGAATAATAATTTGTTTTTCATTTACACTACTTTCAAATCCCATAGTGTAGCCGAGAGATCCTAAAATATTTTCAAGGCTTTGTCTTTCGAACTTGCCTGTTCCTTCATACTTCAATTTTTCAATTCCTTCACCGACCACTGAGATGTTTACGTTGTACCATCTTTCAAGAGTTTTTATGATGTCGGCTAGATGCATATTATTGAAGTAGAGGTTATTTTCTTTCCAAGACAGTACGTAGTCAGGATTAAAAACGGTCTTCGACCATTCCTTAGACGTTTTGTCCACGGTAATTTGTTCGTTTGGTGTTAATATAACTTTAACCTCTTTTAAAGAAACATCTGTTCTGTTCACTTTCACCTCGCCAGTAGCCAAAGCAATTGATGCATCTTCCTCGTCAACATAGTCACGAACGTTGAATGAGGTGCCTAGTGCTCTTGTTACTAGGTGAGCGGATGTAACTGTAAATGGTAGATTTTTATTTTTGGTGACTTCAAAGAATGCTTCCCCGTTGAGTTGTATTCTTCGGTTATCAAGTCCAAAATTATCATCATAGATAATTGTGGTCTCTGAGTTTAGAGTCACTTTAGATCCATCGCGTAGTAATATTGAGCTGCGTTGTCCTTTAGATGTGGTCTTTTCGATTTGTCGGGCAACATGAAGCTGATCAACATTAACTGAATTTCTATCAGTTAAGAAATATCCACCTGCTAAGACTATAATAAGGATAGACATTACTGCAAGGAGTGAGGTGAATTTATTTTGCTTGGGTGCCGCTAGCGCAATTTCGCTGTATTCATAATTAGATTCAGTTGTTTGAGCTTTTACGGCAGCCTTAACTCCTTCGAGAATGCGCTCCTTGTCTATTGAAGATTTTGCCTTGTTTGCGGTTTTGTTCCAGATTGATAATAGAAGTTCGTTTGCATCATTTTCATCAAGATCATTGGCTAACCAAGTATGCAGCTGGTTACGCTCCTCCTCCGAGCAGTCGTCCCTTAAAAAATGATACAAAACGTTTTTGTCTTCCAATACACTAGTGTCTAATAATGAATACACCGAAAAATGAAGTAGCCGTTACTCCATTTATAAATTTTTTTAGATAGAGATAGAATCAGAGTAAGCGTGTATGGTTTTAATAGCCTTTCTGATTTGCCCCTCTACCGTATTTATAGAGATATTCAGTTCCTCACTAATCTCTTTGTTAGAGAAACCTTCGAGTCTGCTCATTTTAAAAATAAGCTTACGCCTAGGCGGTAAACCTTCAATTGCTCTGAGTAGCGTGGTTTCCATTTCTTTAAAAAGAACTTGCTCCATTGTGGAGTTTTGAGTTAATAGATCATCAGATAACTCAATTGCATTTTTATGCTTTAGGTTATCCCTAATCTTATTTAACGTTAGGTTCTTTGCGATTCTGAATAAAAGATTGTCTACCGATAGGTTTAAGTCTAGCTTCTCCCTATTGTTCCAGAATTTGATAAATACATCTTGACTGACTTCCTCAGCCTCCTCCTTCGATTTTAGTAATGAAAATGAAAAATTATAAACCCTAGGTAGGTTTAGGTGTACGAATTTTTCTAGAGCCTTTTCATCTCCATCTTTTAATCTTTCCAACAGCCTCTTCATATCTCCGAGACTTTAGGTGAGAGATGTTTTTAAAGTGAAATTCAGAATTGAATGGTAATGTGCAATGTCTGTGATACGACCTGTTCTTATTGTTTGCATAGTTGTTGATGATTGAGTTTGATAAAAAATTATTGACCTTAATGAGATCGTAACGCAACAACTCCATTCAAGTTGAGTAAAACATGAAATTTTACTCAAATCGACTGAATTTCTTCCCTATTAACACAATTTCCACACAGTTTTGCCCTTAGTTGGTATAAAAAAATATGGCTCCATCCGATAAAATCGAATGGAGCCATAAGGTGTGTTTTCTGTTAAAAAGAGCTATTCTACTATAGAAATGGCCTCTTCAACTTCGTCTAACTTTATTTCCTTTTTGTCATCATTCATCTCAACTTTCAAGTCTTCACTGTGAGAAGATGTCCCCTCAATGTTACCAAGAATCGGTGCTATAACAAGACCGATAAGACATGTAAGTTTAATAAGAATGTTCATTGATGGTCCGGAAGTGTCTTTGAAAGGGTCGCCAACTGTATCTCCAGTTACTGCAGCTTTATGTGCTTCAGAACCTTTGTAAGTCATCTCTCCGTCAATTTCTACACCTGCTTCAAAAGACTTCTTGGCGTTGTCCCAAGCACCACCGGCATTGTTTTGGAAAATTGCCCAAAGTACACCTGATACAGCAACTCCAGCCATGTAAGCTCCAAGAGGTTCAGCACCCATCAAGAATCCAATAAGGATCGGGAAGATGATAGTGATTGCACCTGGCAACATCATTTCTCTAATCGCTGCTTTCGTTGAAATATCAACACATTTACCATATTCTGGTGTAGCTGTTCCTTCCATTATACCTGGAATTTCTTTGAACTGGCGTCTTACTTCTTTAACCATTTCCATGGCTGCTTTACCAACTGATTCCATTGCTAAGGCAGAGAATACTACGGGTATCATACCACCTATAAATAGCGCTGCAAGAACGTCTGCTTTAAAGATGTTAATTCCGTCAATTCCTGTAAAAGTTACATATGCCGCAAACAATGCTAAAGCAGTTAAGGCAGCAGAAGCAATGGCAAACCCTTTACCAATAGCGGCAGTTGTATTACCAACAGAATCGAGTATATCTGTCCTTTCTCTTACTTCTTCAGGTAATTCACTCATTTCAGCAATTCCACCGGCGTTATCAGCGATTGGACCAAAAGCGTCGATTGCTAATTGCATAGCCGTTGTAGCCATCATGGCAGATGCGGCAATACCAACACCATAAAAACCAGCTAGCTCGTAAGCACCCCAAATGGCACCAGCGAAAAGTATAATTGGTGCAAAAGTAGATTTCATACCAGTTGAAAGTCCAGCAATGATATTTGTTGCTGCACCGGTAGAAGAGTTTTGAATAATACTCATAACCGGCTTCTTGCCAATAGCAGTGTAATATTCAGTAAAGTAGGAGATAGCTGCACCTACGAATAAACCAACCAATACTGCTCCAAATACTCTTAGAGAAGTGATTTCAACTAAACCTTCACCAAAAAGCCTCATTTGCATGGTAGCAGGTAAAAGTAGATCGATTAGGAACCAACATGCGACAGCTGTTAACACAATTGAGCCCCAGTTTCCTTTATTTAATGCTGATTGAACTTCAGCTTCTTTTGCATTCTCATTAGTCACTTTGATAATCATTGCTCCTAAAATTGAGAATATGATACCAACACCTGCAATGATTAATGGAAGAAGAATTGGACCAATTCCGCCGAAATCATCGACTACAGATCCGCCCATATCTCTAATTACATAGTTACCTAGTACCATTGAAGCTAGCACTGTTGCTACATAAGAACCGAATAAATCGGCACCCATTCCCGCAACATCACCTACATTATCACCTACGTTATCGGCAATCGTAGCTGGGTTTCTTGGATCATCTTCAGGAATTCCTGCTTCAACTTTGCCTACAAGGTCAGCTCCAACGTCTGCTGCTTTTGTATAGATACCACCACCAACTCTTGCGAAAAGTGCAATAGATTCAGCACCAAGTGAGAAACCAGCTAATGCTTCTAATACAACAATCATTTTATCAACACCACCGTTGTCCATGCTTCCGCTCATAAAGAATTGGAAAAGGAAGATGAATAATACACTTAGGCCGAATACGGCGAGACCTGCAACACCAAGTCCCATTACGGTTCCACCAGTGAATGAAACTTTTAAAGCATGTGGAAGGCTTGTTCTAGCTGCTTGTGTAGTACGAACGTTTGCAGCAGTGGCTATTCTCATGCCGATGTTTCCGGCTAGTGCAGAGAAAAAAGCACCAATTACAAAAGCAACTACAATGAAAATATGTGTGGTTTCTACTAGCGTAGAAACTATTCCTAATAAAATTCCTGCTATTACAACGAAAATGGCAAGTACTCTGTACTCTGCGCTAAGGAAAGCAAGTGCTCCCTCTTTGATGTAATTCGCAAGGTTTTGCATTTTTTCTGAACCTGCATCTTGCTTATTAACCCATCGTGCTTTCACGATCATGACTAACAAACCAATTAAACCCAGAGCGGGTACTGCGTAAAGTAGATATGACATATTTAAGGTCGTTTTTTTTAAAGACCCGCAAAGATAAAAGAAGCGTATAGAAAATGAAAAGCATGAGCAAAGAATCTGTCCGCAATCGACGTCAGATGCTCAGGTTTTCTTAATTCTTTAGAATGAACTAGGGTTTTGTGCCTCGGAAAGTAAAAAGTCTAAGGTTTTAAGCTGCCAACACCACCGTCGACGCCTATTATTTGTCCGGTAATCCAGCCAGCTTCATCAGAGAGTAAAAGCGAAGCCATATGGGCAAGATCTTCTGGCTGACCGAATCGTCCTATAGGGTGTCGCTTATTAGAAGCTTCTTTTTTATCATCATTTGCTAATAATCGTTCAGCTAACGGTGTTTCTGTTAGTGAAGGAGATAATACATTTACTCTAATGCCATGCATGCTCCATTCTGCTGCTAGTGATTTAGCGAGTCCTTCTATTGCTCCTTTGGATGTAGCTATCGATGAATGAAAATTCATACCAAGCTTAGCTGCTACAGTGCTAAAAAGTATTACCGAAGCGTTGTCCGACTTTTTGAGTGCCTTAAACGATGCTTGCAAAACTTTAATGGCACCAGTTACATTAATCTGAAAATCATCCTGAAAGTCTTCAATTTTCAGCCTATGAAATGGTTTTAAATTGATCGAACCAGGTGCATATACCACACCGTCTAGCGTTTCGGGGATAAATGAAAAATTTATTTCTTCGGCTAAAACATCAACAGTGTGATGTTCAACACCGGAAAGGTTAGGGTTTTGTCTTGATGCAGAAATTACCTTAGCACCTTTAGCCATTGCCATTTCAGCAATGCTTTTACCAATACCAGAACTAGCTCCAACAATCAAAATAGTTTTACCTTCCATTATTTAATCTTGTTGTTCACGTAAGCGAAGAATTCATTCTTGGTTCCGTCCTGCTTAAATTTTCCAGAGAACTGAGCAGTCACCGTACTGCTATTAACATCTTCTACACCTCTTGAAGAAACACATAAGTGTTCTGCATCTATAACAACGGCAACATCTTCTGTTTCGAGAATTTCTTTAAGCTCGTTGGCTATTTGAACGGTTAGTCTTTCTTGGACTTGTGGTCTTCTAGCATAATAGTTTACAATCCGGTTAATCTTGGAAAGACCAATTACTTTGCCGCTAGAGATATACGCCACATGAGCTTTTCCTATAATAGGTACAAAGTGGTGTTCACAGTTTGAGTAGAAGGTGATGTCTTTCTCGACAAGCATTTCATTGTACTGATACTTGTTTTCGAAGAGCGCTATCTTTGGTTTATTCTCAGGGTTAAGTCCGCTGAAAATTTCTTTGATATACATTTTAGCGACCCTTTTCGGAGTTCCTTTGAGACTGTCATCTGTTAGATCCAATCCCATGATATCCATAATGTCTCGGAATTTATCTTCGATAAGAGACATTTTAAGATCGTCATCAATATTAAATGCGTCTTCTTTTAAAGGTGTGTCATATGATGTTCCTATATGCTCGTCACCAATTTCTTCTATTGTTAATGTATTAGGCTGGGTATTCAACATAATTTCTTTCGGTCTCGTAAAGTGTCACTTTTAAATCAAGATTGGCCTCGATCTTATTCCTTAAAATATTGTAAATCACTACAACTATATTTTCTGCAGTAGGGTTGACTGTTTTGAACTCTTCTACATCAAGGTTTAAGTTTTTATGATCGAATTTGTCGGCTACGTGTTCTTTAATTAAATCGCTGAGCAATTTCATATCATATACATATCCCGTATCAGGATCAGGTTCGCCACTCACTTTTACAATGAGTTCATAGTTATGACCGTGATAGTATTTGTTATTACACTTACCAAAAACTGATTCGTTCTTTTCATCCGTCCAATTTGGGTTATGTAATCTGTGAGCAGCATTAAAATGCTCCTTGCGAAAAACTGCTACTTTCATTTCTGATTTTTTCAATGAGTAAGAAGTTTGCTTACTACTTGTTTATTAATGGTACTACAACACCAATGAAAACAGATTTGTTCAAGAAAAGCCTAATAACTATTTAAAACCGTTCGAAACACTCTGAATCTTAGTCAGTCGAATATTATTTTGACGATTCTCAGATAAATAATGGCATTGAAATTGTCTTAATTATCAGATTTAAGGCTGCTTTTACAACTTAAGATGTGTCTATGACATCTTGTGACATTCGTTTACCCTTCCATGACAAACCCACTCGAAAACCACCGTTCATTTGAATAAGAATTCGCAAACAACATACCGCGAAGACTTATGAAGATCAAAAACAACAAAAACTCAAAAAACAAAAACATGAAAAATCAAATCAAAACTTTAGCAGCAGCAGCAATATTTTTGGCCAGCGGATTTATAGCATCAGCCAACGAAACGGAAAGAGAAATTTCACTTACTACAGAAAATCAAAAAGCAGTAGTCTTGAGAATGGACAACGTTAAAGCAGGTACTCAAATTTCATTATTAGATGAAAACGGAAAAGTGTTGTTCCAAGATGAAGCAAGTGCCGAGGCTTATGGGAAAGTATTCAACCTTTCTAAGTTAGATAAAGGTCAGTTGCAATTAGAAATTGAAAGTGATGAGACTTTAGAAGTAATGTCAATTCAAGTAACTGAAGAATCTGCACGAATTGAGTCAGGTAGTAAGAAATTGATTGAAAAACCAATCATCAAGCATAATGATAAAGGAATGAAAATCTATTTCGGAAAAGACCATGCAGGAATGAAGGTTTCTGTATTCGACGAGCAAGGTTCAATTGCTTTTAGAGACAACGTAGAATCTAACGGGTCTATGAAACGATATGACATCTCTAAATTATCGTCAGGAGAATATAAAGTACAGTTTACTGCAGACGGCAGAAGCTTTTATCATACAATCACTCTAAATTAAAAGTGCAATTTTATAATGGAGGTATGGCCCCGACTGATAAGTCGGGGTTTTTTTGTGGACGACAATTAGTCTTAAAAGTTACAGTGTGTCAAAATCGTAGCATTACTGTTCAAAAGTGTACATCTTCATTGCCTAATAAACTTGAATTTAATGCTAACATATTGATGTTCAGGAACTTAAAATTTTTGGCATATGGATTGAATAAAGAAAGACAGGTCAGTTGCTTTGGTCAGCAACAATAAACAAACTCAAAATAAACAACAAGGTCATGAACTCGATAATAAACAATTTAGATTCACTGAAAAGAAAGGTAGTATTAGCTATCGGAATTTTAGTCGGACTTAGCACATTAGTACTTGCGAATCCAATTAAGGAAGAAGCAAGGTTAACAAAAGAAGAGGCTACGGAATTAATTCTTTTAATTAAAGAAGAACTTAAAATTGACGAATACGAAGCAGTTTTAGTTTTCGATGAAGAAAAGGGTGTTTTCGAAGAAGTTAAGCCTCTTCAAATTATTAAAGTATACGATAGTGAGGATGAGCTTTTATTAGAAGCGCCAATCCAAAAGCTACAGGAGTCTAAGAATAAGCATTTAAGAAAATTATTGAATGCTAGTGATTTTCTAACTGAATATGAAAACACAAAGTACTACAGGCTTGATATTTAAGGTCAGCTAATAATGAATAAAGGGATATCAATTTGGTGTCCTTTTTTTTATGTGCTGATATTAAAAGAGGGTCTTCATTTTAATGAAGACCCTCTCGAATTTTACTGAGTGCATTAATCAATCTCAGATGTTTAGGATAAGACAAGTATAGAGGAGAAATTACAGGTGTGCAAATAGAGAAAATGTATAAATGACTGATTAAGAACATTTTTAGCTATAAATGAATATACTTTAGCTGTGAACGACTCGATTCTGCATCTATAAAATTGAATCTTTTTTAGTATCGAGCTTTCAAAAAAGGAGTTGCTAAAAGCCAAAAACTAAAAAAGGCCATCCTAATCAGGTGGCCTTTTTTAATTTATAGCGAGTTTATTGCTTAGCAATGTTCTTCGAAAACGTCAG
>NZ_JAGDZM010000013.1:0-345362 GCF_049099775.1 Roseivirga sp.
ATTATCCTTCAGGCTTGTATCTGGTGTTTGTGCGCACTGCAGATGGTAAAGTAGTTCGTAAGAAATTTATCGTTCGTAGGTAGATTAGCCAATCCGAACTAGGCTGACAAAGATTCTTTAGTATTTTAAGTATTTGATATTGAGATGTTTACTCCATTTCAAAGAGCAGGTTCTGGTGAACAGATTTAAGCTCTTGGAAGGTTTTTGTGTTTTTTTGTGTCTCAGCGAGTTCCATTCCGGTTTGATAAACCTCAAGCGCCTCATCTTCCAATTCGAACGATTCTAATAGCTGCCCTGCCTGGTAATAAGTCGGAAGGTAGTCGGGGTGATCTTTTAAAAGGCCTTTGAAGATGTTCAATGATTCTTCGGGCTTAGCCTGTAAGTATTCACAAGCTAACCCATAGTAATTGAATGGATCTTTAGGGTCTTCTGCAATGTACTTTTTAAGTAAGTCTATTCGGACATCATTCATTCGGCTGAGTTCGTTTTTATTTACTTGATTATTGGCTATCTTCGGGCAAATTTAGGCATCAGCGCTGTTAGTTGTAAGTCATTTAGCGGTTTTATCTACACAATTCGAAACCAGTTTGGCCTACACTTAGTTAAAGAGGAAATATTTATCAAAACCAAAAGTAAGCATGAACATATTAGTTTGTATCACACATGTTCCTGATACTACTTCACGAATAGCATTTACCAACGATAACACTGAATTCGATAAGAATGGTGTTCAATTCATCATAGGCCCATATGATGATTATGCATTGGCTAGAGCTGTAGAGTTGAAAGAGCAGAACGGAGGAAAAATTACAGTTTTAAATGTAGGTGAAGCGGATAGTGATCCTACCATAAGAAAGGCATTGGCTATCGGTGCAGATGAAGCGGTTAGGGTAAATGCATTCCCTTCCGATTCGTTTTTTGTTGCCAACCAAATTGCTGCTATAGCGAAACAGGGGGAGTACGACCTAATATTGATGGGGCGTGAGTCTATCGATTTCAATGGAGGTATGGTACATGGTATGGTAGGCGAACTGCTTGGTTTACCATCATTCTCACCTGTAATGCAACTAGAAGTTGAAGGTAACTCAGCAAAAATCACAAGAGAGATTGAAGGAGGTAAGGAGAAATTAGAAGTTTCCCTTCCATTTGTAGCGGGATGTCAAGAACCGATTGCAGAATGGAAAATACCAAATATGAGAGGTATCATGTCTGCTAGAACTAAGCCACTTAATGTAGTTGAGCCTTCTGACAATGCTACACATAGCGAAATAGCCGCCTATGAATTGCCAGCTGCAAAAGGAGCTGTAAAAATGGTTGATGCTGATAATGTTGCAGAACTAGTTGATTTATTAAAGAACGAAGCTAAAGTAATCTAAGGAATATGTCTGTTTTAGTATTTATAGAAACCGAAGAAGGTAAAATCAAAAAATCATCTAGAGAAGCTGTTTCATATGGCGCGGCTTTAGGTGAAGTAACGGCATTGGCACTTGGTTCTGTGAGCGAAGAAGAATTGGCTACAGCAGGTGAAAACGGTGCTACCAAAGTGCTACATGTTTCAGATGAACGCTTAAATGCAGGTTTAATTCAGCCGTACGCTGAAGTACTTGCAGCTGCGGCGAATGCTTCTGGTGCAGAAATTATTGTTACGGCCAAATCATCTTTAGCAGATGCAGTAGTGGGTAGAGTAGCCGTTAAACTTGGAGCATCTCTAGTATCAAACGTTGTGGACTTGCCAGATACAAGCAATGGTTTTCAAGTAAAGAGAAGTATTTATACGGGTAAAGCATTTGCTAACGTAAACCTGACAACTGATAAGAAAGTATTAGCCATTAAGAAGAATGCTGTTGAAGTAAAAACTGACGGATCTGCTGCAAGTGTTGAAGCATTGTCAGTAAGTCTTGACGATGCATTGTTTGGCGCTACGATTACATCTACTGAAAAAGCAGAAGGTGATGTATTGCTTCCAGAAGCTGACATCGTTGTTTCTGGTGGTAGAGGACTTAAAGGCCCAGAGAATTGGGCTGTAATTGAAGATTTAGCCAAAACTTTAGGTGCTGCAACAGGATGTTCTAAACCCGTATCCGATATGGATTGGAGACCTCACCATGAGCACGTAGGTCAAACAGGTGTTAAAGTAAGCCCTACACTATACGTAGCGGTTGGTATCTCAGGTGCAATTCAGCACTTAGCGGGTGTCAATTCTTCTAAGTATATTGTGGTAATTAATAAAGACGAAGAAGCTCCATTCTTTAAAGCCGCAGATTATGGCATAGTTGGAGATGCTTTCGAAGTATTACCAAAATTAAACGAAGCGCTCAAAGCAGCATTGGCTTAGATTTTTTAGCATTGAATAAGGTAAAGATTGAAATCCTTGGGCTTTCCTCGAGCCAATCTCAAACTACTGGCTCTTTTGCATTAGTACTAGGAGAAGAAGAAGGTGAGAGAAGACTCCCGATTATCATCGGAATGTTTGAAGCTCAGGCGATTGCTCTGGAAATTGAAAAGATTACACCCAATAGACCTATGACACATGACTTGTTTAAGTCTTTTGCGCATGGGTTTAATTTTAGTGTAACAGAAATCATTATTTCCGACCTGAAAGAAGGTGTCTTTTTCGCTAAAGTGGTTTGTACTGATGGTTCAAAAACCATTGAAATTGATGCCAGGCCCTCCGATGCTATTGCCATCGGAATTCGTTTCGATGTACCTTTTTATACTTACGAGCAAGTCTTGTCTGAAGCTGGTATAATCCTTACTGACGAAGAAGAACTGTTAGAAGAAGACAGTAGCGATGAGCCAATTAAAGTTTCTAAACCAGGAGATAGACTCCAAGATTTTTCATTAGACAAACTGAATGAGATGCTAGATGCAGCACTGAACGGTGAGGATTATGAAAAAGCAGCGAAGATTAGAGACGAGATAAATAAAAGAAGTTAATTAAATCGAGGCCTTTGTTCATTTTATGGACAAAGGCTTTTTTATGCCCAAAAGACAATGGATATCATCAGAGCAATTATTGGTCTTTTAGTACTTGTAGGGATTGCTTATTTGCTATCAGGCAATAAGAAAGCTATTAGCTGGAGGCTTGTAGGTATTGGCATACTGATGCAAGTAATCATAGCACTATTAATTGCCGAAGTACCATTTGTTAAAAGTGCCTTCGATTTCATTAGCCGTGGCTTTGTATCCTTTTTAAGTTTTGCACTCAATGGTGCAGAGTTCCTTTATGGCGATTTATCTAAGAATAGCGATGCCGTAGAGGGTGTAGGGCATAGCCTTGGCTTTCTCTTTGTTTTTCAAGCATTGCCAACCGTTATTTTCTTTTCTGCGATTACCGCTGGCTTGTATTATTTGGGCATTCTACAAAAAATCGTTTATGTATTTGCTTGGGTTATGGCTAAAACTATGCGCCTTTCTGGTGCAGAGTCTATGTCGGCTGCAGGTAATATATTTTTGGGTCAAACTGAGGCACCGCTCTTGGTAAAGCCATTTATTGGCAAAATGACCAAGTCGGAATTACTCTGTTTAATGACCGGGGGAATGGCCACAATAGCCGGCTCAGTATTAGGTGCCTATGTTTCGTTTTTAGGTGGCGGTGACCCTGAACAACAAGCCAAGTTTGCTACATATTTACTCAGTGCTTCCATTATGAATGCACCTGCAGCCATTTTAATGGCAAAGATTTTCCTTCCTGAAGAGGAAGAAGTAAATGCAGAATTAAAAGTTCCAAAAGATCAGATAGGCGTCAATGTAATCGATGCACTGGCAGGAGGAGCTAGCGATGGTCTTAAGTTAGCCGCTAATATTGGCGCCATGCTGCTCGCATTTATTGCAGTAATCTATTCAGTGAACTGGGTGCTCGTAGATGGACTAGGAGAGTGGACTGGATTAAACGCTTATGTGGTACAAAGTACCGATGGTGTATTCGATGGCTTCAGTCTTCAATACATATTAGGACAAGGTTTTAGAGTTTTTGCCTTCGCGATGGGTGTAGACTGGTCTGAAACTTTGCAGGTGGGTAGCCTTATCGGA
Organism: Roseivirga sp.; assembly: GCF_049099775.1. Classification (GTDB taxonomy): domain Bacteria; phylum Bacteroidota; class Bacteroidia; order Cytophagales; family Cyclobacteriaceae; genus Roseivirga. The sequence continues at coordinate 4,033 of NZ_JAGDZM010000013.1, forward strand.
CAGAAAACGGTAATCAACGAGTTTGTGGCCTATCTTAGTTTGGCTGAAATGAAAGAAGCTGGTGTTTTAAGCAGTAAAGCCATTATCATTTCTACTTACGCACTTTGTGGTTTCGCTAACTTTTCTTCAATCGCTATCCAAATAGGAGGAATTGGTAGTTTAGCACCATCAAGACAAGGTGACCTCTCTAAGCTAGGCATGCGGGCATTAATGGCGGCTACTTTGGCCACTATGATGACTGCAACAATTGCAGGCGCATTATTCGGGTAAACTCCTTATCCATATTGTAGAATACATTAAATTAGGATAACAAGTTTATGCGTCATGAAGAGGTTTTTGCCCTACTTAGTTCTCATATTTACGATTCTTGAAATTTCTCATGCACAGGAAAAGAAAGTTGTTTTTATTCTTTTAGATGGTATCCCTGCCGATGTTATTGAAAGTGTCGAGACGCCGATAATCGATGAAATCGCGAATTTAGGTGGTTATTCTAGGGCTTATGTTGGTGGCGAAAAGGGCGGATATTCTCAAACGCCAACTATTTCTGCACCAGGATATATGAATATGATTACTGGTGTTTGGGCAAATAAGCATAATGTCTGGGGAAATGGGGTGAAGGCACCAAATTATAATTATTTGAACGTCTTTAGAATAATTAAGAATGCTCAACCCGATAAGAAAACAGCCATATTTTCGACTTGGCTTGACAACCGAACGAAGTTGGTTGGGGAGTCGCTACCAGAAACTAACCAATTCAAATTTGACTATTCGTTTGATGGATTTGAGTTAGATACCATTACGTATCCACATGATTCTGAACGTGAGTATATCTATAATATCGATGAGCACGTAACGAAAGAAACTGCAAGATATATCAAATCAGAAGCTCCAGATTTGTCTTGGGTATATTTAGAATTTACCGATGATATGGGTCATAAATATGGAGATAGTCCTCAGATGATTGATGCCGTAAAGAAGGCTGACGCTCAAGTGGGTAGAATTTGGCAAGCGATTAAGTACCGTGAATCCGTTCATGACGAAGATTGGATGATCGTAATAACCACTGATCATGGTAGAACCGCCAAAGATGGTAAAGGACACGGAGGGCAGTCAGAAAGAGAACGCACCACTTGGATTGTGATGAATCAAGAAAACATCAATCCTAAATTTCATAATAACCCAGCCATTATCGATATCATGCCTAGTATACTGACCCATTTTAAAGTTGAACCAACAGATGACATTAAAAAGGAAATTGATGGCGTTTCACTTTTAGATAGAATCGCGGTAAGCGACTTGAATGCAAATTACGCTAACGGAAAATTGAACCTCGGTTGGGTTAATTACGGAGCCAATGAGGTTGAAATATTAATAAGTGACACGAATAACTTTAAAAGCAGGGGTAAGGATGAATACGAATTACTTGGAAGTATAAGATCTTCTCGTCAGTCTTTTTCTAAGGAGGTCAGTCTTCCTACAGGTACGTATAAGATCCTTATAAAAAGTCCCCTAAACTGGATAAATACCTGGCTAGTTATTGAATAGAAGTTTATTTAATGTCATCCGTGAAGTGACCACCATGCTTTCCTTTGGCGAACTTATCTTTGTTGAAGTTTGCCGAGTCACCTTTTGGGATGCTGAGACTACTCCAGTTTTCAGATTGCATTCTGCCCACATAGACGATTTGGCCAATGTGATAAGCATAATGTGCTAGTTGTCTAAGTGAAGCATCCATTATACTATGTGCTTGATTTCTGATGTATACTATGGTATCGAAGTTTTCTTCAGTAACACTATTTAATGCTGTAAAGAGGCATGTCCATCCTTCATTCCACTTTTGGATCAGTTCCTCTCTTGAATTGATCAAAGATTCGAATTCCTGATCACGGTTACGCCATTCTTTTTCGCCATCAGCGGTTAAGAAATCCGTCCATCGCGAGCGCATATTTCCTGATATATGATTGACTATAACGGCAATGGAATTACTTTCTTCATTATACTGGAAGAATAAAGTCTCATCCTTTATTTGCGAGAAGGTTTTTTCGCCAAGAGACTTGTAGTATTCGAATTGTTTTATGATGCTATTGAGGTCTGAAATGGGCATGAGAGGATGAATATTTACAACTTCAATTTAACTATTCTCTTTGGGAAAATTTCTTCAAAATAGCATTGCAAAATTCTTTAAAAACTCAGATTTGGCTTGAAACAACCATAGTTCAATGGGACCTTCTTCCTGAAGGTGAATAAAACAGAAAAGGAAACCTAAAGAGGTTTCCTTTTCTGTTCTTTCAATCATAATGGTCTTACCCCATTGCGATATCTTGCTTTGTGAAAGGGATTTTATAAACCCTTCTTCCGGTAGCCGCTGCTATAGCATTCGCTAATGCACCACCAGCAGGAGGGAGAGAAGGCTCACCTAAACCAGTAGGGTCATTTAAACTGTCAACAAAGTGAACATCTACCGTTGGCGCTTCGGAACTTCTAATCAATCTGAACTTATCAAAATTATCAGCTTGAGGTACACCATCAACGAAAGAGAAATCTCCATACATCGCATGGCCTAAACCATCTACCACACCACCTTGAATTTGATTAATGGCAGCTTCAGGGTTAACAACTATTCCACAATCAACGGCAACGGTCATATTTGTGATTTTAGGCTGACCATTGACGGTTTTTACATCAGCAACTTCCGCTACATAGGTGTTGTGAGAATAATAGCAGCTAAATCCTTTACTTACTCCAGCTTCAGGGTTCGACCATTTGCCTTTTTCAGCCGCTAGTTTAATTACTCCGATCATTTTTTCAGGTTCGTAATCAACCTTACCAACTGGATCGTTTTTAGCACGTTCCAGAACGTCGAGCCTTACTTGAACAGCATCCACATTCATTTCTTTTGCAAGTTCATCAAAGAAGCTTTGTTCAGCGATGGCCAAGAAATTTGTGATCGGTGCGCGCCAAGCGCCAGTCGTAATGTTACTATTTAGGTTATGAGATTCGATGGTATAGTTTTCAATTCCACCAGCTGGAAACCAATCTTGTCGAGTAGAATTTCCCATTTGAATGCCAGAACCCGTTAAATGGTAGCCTGTAATTTTACCATCCTTATATGCTGCTCTGAACTTATATTTCGAAGCTGGGCGATAAGTACCAGCAGTCATATCATCTTCTCGCGAAAACTGAACTTTCACGGGCTTTCTAATTTTATCCGATATGGCTGCAGCTTCTAATGCAAAGTCTCCATAGAGTCTTCTGCCAAATCCACCGCCCATTCTTGTCATTTCTACACTAACAGTTGCAGCTTCTCTTTTAAGTAATCCTGCTACACGATTGTGTGTCCAGTCAGGTGTTTGAACAGGTCCGGCCAACTCAATCTTGTCATCACTTACATTGGCAAAGAAATTCATAGGTTCCAATGTGTTGTGAGGAAGGAAAGGAGCTTCGTAAGTTCTTTCCAGTGTACCATCTGCACTTGCAAAAGCTTTCTTGATATTTCCGTCGGATCGTTTCATAGATTGACTATTCGAAACGTCGAGTAATCTATTCAGCTCTTTGTCGTGCTCATCTGTGTTTTCTAGTGGGGCAGATTTCTCCCAAGTGGCCTTAAGTGCTTTTTTACCTTTAAAAGCAGCCCAAGTATTTTTAGCAATTACAGCTACCTTTTCGCCTCTGACCTTTCTTTGATCATCTCGCTCATTGTCGTCAAATGTGATCACATCAATTACACCATTGACTTTTCTGGCTTCACTGTCATCTAATGATTTCAATTTTGTACCGAAAGCCTGTGGTCTTAAAACAGCGGCGTAAACCATGCCATCCGCTGTGTAGTCAACGCCAAAAAGTGGCTTACCTGTAACTATGTCATCCAAATCTACATTGGACTTACTGTTTCCAATAATTTTGAAATCTTTTGGATCTTTTAAGGCAACCTCTGAAGGAATTTCCTCAGTAACGGCTTTAGATGCCAATTCACCATAAGACATTTTCTTTCTACCGTTATAAACATAACCTGCTTCTGTGGTTAGGCTGGTTGCATCAACTCCCCATTCCTTAGCAGCGGTATTGACCATTAATTGACGTGCTGTAGCACCTGTCATACGAAGACTGGCCCAGCTGGCACGAATGGATTGACTACCTCCAGCGATTTGTCTCGAGAAAGAGGTGTTATTAAGACCTGCTTGTTTCACTATTACATCTTCCCAAGCTATGTCAAGTTCTTCTGCCACAATCATAGGCATTGAAGTTTTTACATTTTGACCAATTTCAGGGTTAGGCGACATTATTGTTACCTGACCATTATCAGCTATAGAAAGAAATGCATTTACCTCGAACCACTCTTTAGGAGGAAGTTTTTCAATGTCCATAGGGTTGCAGCCCCATGCAAACCCGATCATTAACCCGCCACCTGCAAGAGCAGATGTTTTAAGAAATGATCGTCTATCGATTTTTGTTTTTATTACCGTCATCGTATTAAATCATTAAAGGTTAAAGTTGTTCGGCTGCAGTGGCTATGGCAGCTTTAATTTTATTGTATGTTCCACAACGGCATAGATTGCCATTTGTAGCATCTTGAATGTCTTGGTATGAAGGGTTGGAATTCTTGTTTAAGAAAGCTGCCGCATTCATAATCTGTCCCGCTTGGCAATAACCACATTGTGGTACATCATGCTTTTTCCAAGCTTCTTGAAGTGGGTGATCTCCTTTTTCTGAAAGTCCCTCAATCGTTGTGATGTTATTTTCGCCTACGGCTGAAACAGGTATTTGGCAAGAACGAACTGCATTACCATTCAGGTGAACTGTACATGCACCACACTGACCAATGCCACAGCCAAATTTAGTACCCTTCATTTCTAGTTCATCGCGGAGGACCCACAGCATGGGCGTATCCGGATCGGCCTCAACAGATTTTTGCTGACCGTTTACTTTAATGTTATAAGATGCCATAATAGAGTTGATGATTTGAAATTAAGATAGGAGTTAATACGTCAAATTCATAGTTGCATTTTGCGAATGGCGTTGATGGTTAGGTTTCTTAGATGAACTACAAAGTTCGATAGACGAGCGTAAGACTTATTAGAATGAATTAAGCCATAGTAGAATAGCTCAAGAAAAACGTGAAATCATCAATTATTTATATCAGCAAGAATTTTTCAATTCAATTTTTTGAGCAACGCTATCAGAAAAATGCTATGTACACCAGAATGTGTCTAGACCCAAATTCATTTTATAAATTGATCATGATTTCACCTAAATCAGACATTATGAAACAACCTAAACTCCACTCAGGACTATGGGTAACTATACTACTATTAAGCGCTAGCTTATCTGTTAAGGCTCAGGATATTAACGAGTCAACTCTCAGGTCAACTTTAACCGAAATAATGAATGAGGCTGAAAGTTATGAGGAGTATAAAGTCATCAAAACATCAAAGCTTCGGAATTTTAAAACATCTATGATTGATAGTATTAATGCCTATCAACGACAGATAAAAAACTTGGCCTTAACCTCTGTCGAAACGCAAGCCGAACTTAAAATTCTCAAAAATGAGCTTGAATTAATCAAATCCAAACTAATCGAAAGCGAGTCATTAAATGCCGAGATTGGTTTCTTGGGAATGAGCTTTAATAAGCGATTTTATAGTGCGCTTGTTTGGTCCATAATTGCACTCCTGACAACAATTATAGTCGTGATTTACACAAGGATAAAACATGTCTGTCATGTGGTGAAGCGCGTGAAATCAGCCTATTCAAAAATTGTGGATGAATACAGAAATCAGCGTTTTCAGGCCACAGAAAAGCAAATGCTTTTAAAAAGGGAACTTCAAACTGCACTTAATCGATTAGAGTCGCTTGAGGCCGTAGAGAAATAAAGATAATCATTAGTAGTGTCGAAAGATACAATTGGCGTTGTATCAAAAAAGCCTATTCATACGGAATAGGCTTTTTTTTGAATTGATATATAAGTTAGAATTACTTCGGAGTCGGCCTACCTGCAAGTATTTCATCGTTTGCATACTCTTCAAACTTCACAAAGTTCTCATTAAATTTTACAGCCAACTTATTCGCTTCCATATCATAAGCCGCTTTATCTGCCCAAGTATTCTTAGGACTCAATAACTCCGTAGGTACATTAGGGCATTCATTTGGCATAGCCAATCCAAATACTTCATGCGTTGTAAAATTTATTTTGTCTAAATCGCCTTCAAGCGCAGCAGTAATCATTGCTCTTGTGTATTTAAGCTTCATTCTACTACCTGTTCCATAAGCTCCGCCAGACCATCCTGTGTTAATCAACCAAACATTAACGCCCGCTGCCTGCATCTTCTCTCCAAGCATTTCAGCATATTTAGTAGGGTGTAATGGCATAAATGGTGCTCCAAAACATGCCGAGAATGCGGAAACTGGTTCTGTAATTCCGGCTTCAGTTCCTGCTACTTTTGCCGTGTAACCAGAAATGAAGTGAAACATGGCTTGGCCCGGTGTTAGCTTTGAAATAGGAGGTAATACTCCTGAGGCATCACAAGTCAAAAAGAAAATGTTCTTAGGGTTTTCACCAACAGAAGGTTCTTGAATATTATCGATGTGATAAATAGGGTAAGATACACGCGTATTTTCGGTGATCTCTCCACTTTCATAATCAGGTTCGTTAGAATCACCTTTAAAAGTGATGTTTTCCAACAAAGCACCGGGTTTGATGGCTTTCCAGATGTCTGGTTCTTTTTCCTCTGTTAAATCAATCACCTTTGCGTAACATCCACCTTCAAAATTGAAGACAGTGTTTTCACTCGTCCAACCGTGCTCATCGTCTCCAATTAACCTTCTATTAGGGTCAGCCGATAGTGTAGTTTTACCTGTTCCTGATAAACCGAAAAAGATAGCCGTATCACCTTCTTTACCAACATTAGCAGAGCAGTGCATAGCTAAGGTGTCTTTTTGGTGAGGTAGGATAAAGTTGAGTGCAGAGAAAATACCTTTTTTCATTTCTCCAGTATAACCTGTGCCACCTACTAAGGCTATTTTTCTACCAAAGTTTAAGATGGCGAAATTATGTTGGCGTGTTCCATCTCGATCAGGTACAGCCATAAAGCTTGGAGCACATACTACTGTCCACTCTGGATCGAAGTTTTCAATTTCGCTTTCAGTCGGTCTTAAGAACATGTTGTAGCAGAACATATTCGACCAAGGGAATTCAGTAACAACACGAATGTTTGTTCTGTATTTTGGGTCGGCGCAAACATAAGAATCTCGTGCGTAAATTTCTTTTCCAGAAAGGTAATCCGTCACTTTTTCATACAGCGCATCAAATTTAGATGGCTCGAAAGGGATGTTTATGTTTCCCCACCAAACAGCATCTTTGGTAATATCATCTTTAACAATGAATCTATCTTTTGGCGAACGGCCTGTAAATTCACCAGTGTTTACCGTTATGGCTCCTGTACTCGTTTCCTGAACCATTCCCTTTTCTACAGAAATTTTGGTTAATTCAGAAGGAGTCAAATTCCAGTGCACTTTGGCATCTTTAATGCCCATTTCGCTTAGATTTGATTTCTTGGATTCTATTCCAGTTTCTAGCATAATTGTAATTCTTTTTGCTCTTTGTGAAAACGATTGCAAAAGTACAGAGAGGTAATTAAAAAACCGACAGAATCCTGCTGAAAAAGCAATATTTTGACACTTTTTTGACAAGTGGGATTTATACTCCGTAAATCACTTTTTGGTGGTATTTATCCTAATGCATTTGTAAAATGTTTTCACTCATGTTAGATTCAAAGGTTAATCTAAAACGAAAAAACTAAATATGTCGGATTTAACGTCTACAAAAGAGCCTGAATTGTTCGGGCACCCTAAAGGGCTTTTTTACTTGTTCTTTGCTGAACTGTGGGAACGCTTCAGTTTTTATGGAATGCGTGCATTGCTCACGCTATACATGGTGAACGAAATTTTTGAGGCCCTTGTCACACGGGATTTGGCTGCAGCCGCCGTTTATTCATCATATGGCTCTTTAGTCTATGCTTCTACTGTTGTAGGGGGTAGAGTATCTGATAAGCTATTAGGGTTTAGGAAGTCCATTCTTTTGGGCGGGGCTTTAATGGCGCTTGGTCACTTTGTTTTGGCTATAGAGAATGATATAGCTTTCTTTCTTGCATTGGCCTTTATCGTAGTAGGGAATGGTTTCTTTAAACCTAATATTTCAACCTTTGTAGGTGCCTTATATAAAGATGGTGATCAACGTAAAGATTCTGGGTTTACTATCTTCTATATGGGTATTAACATTGGAGGATTTGTTGCGCCATTGCTATGTGGCTGGCTTGGAAGAGAATATGGCTGGCATTATGGTTTTGGCCTAGCGGGTATCGGCATGTTGACCGGTTTGTTGGTATTCTGGAATGGAATGAAAAGCGGTGTTTTCCAAGATAAAGGACTTGCTCCTAAGCTCGAATCTTTGGAGAAGAAGGTTTTAGGAGTTAAGCAAAAAATATTAGTGCCAATCTTGTCTGTTTTGGCTGCACCGATAATAGCTTTAATGCTTTATTCTTATAAGGCTGTAGCAGGAGGAGAGTCCATTTTTGGGGATCAAAATGTAGTAAACATTATTTTTAAGGCTGTTGGTGTGTTCATATTAGGCTATATGGCTTTTATCATGTATAAATGCACGCCTTCAGAAAGAAAGAAACTTGGAGTAGCCCTACTTATTACTCTATTCATGACTGTATTTTGGGGGTTCCATGAACTCTCAGGAAGTGTCATAACCTTGTTTGCTGAGAGAAATGTTAATTTAAAGATCATTGATGCAGCACAGACGAATGCTTTGAATTCAATGTTTATCATTATCCTCTCAATCCCGATTTCTTTATTATGGACTTACCTAGCTAAGAAAAAACGAAACCCAAGAACCCCTTATAAATTTGGCCTTGGATTAGCGCTTGCTGGTATCTGTTTCTATGTTCTTTCTTTAAGTGGAGGTGCTGCTGATGATAATGGTATGGTGCCGTTCTCTTATCTTCTAATAATGTACTTCTTACTGTCTATTGGAGAGTTATTTATGTCTCCAGTTGGACTTTCAAAAATAACTGACCTTTCTCCGCAAAGGATTGTTGCTTTTATGATGGGCGTTTGGTTCTTGTCATCTGCATACGCTTTCCAAGTTGTTGGGTTTATAGGGAAAAAATTAGCGATCGAAAGTGATGACGCTAATGTAGGAGGCCTAGATTCTTTAGATACTTACATTGGTGGATTTGAGTTAATAGCTCAGTATGCATTAGGTGCAGCTGTTATTGTGCTTTTAGTTTCTCCTATTTTGAAGAAATGGATGCAAGAAGTACATTAAGAGTCTAGAATACATAAAAAAAGCCCATCCGATTGTCGGATGGGCTTTTTTTATGCTTTCTATATTGGTTTAAGCTCTTATTAACATGGCACCACTAGAGTAGCCACCACCAAAAACTGTTATGACAGCAGTTTCATCCTTTTTCATTTCTCTAAAGATCTGAGAATAACCTATCGAAGAGCTTGCAGCACCCGTATTTCCAAGTTCCACCATGTTGATCACCACTTTTTCTAATGGGAATTTTAAGGTTTCAGCAATAACATTGATGATTCTAATATTGGCTTGGTGAGGAATCAGATAATCAAGCTCATTAACTTTAAAGTTATTATCGGTGAGTATGTTTTGTGTCTTTTCTGACATGAATGTAATGGCATTGTAGAATACATCACGGCCATCGGGCATTTCAATACCGCCATTTAAAGGTTTTAGTGAAACACCCCCAGGTCCTCTGCCAATATGCGCGTGTCCCTCGGTGTTGATAGATAAAACTTCATGATCAGAAGTCGTTATTCTCTCTTTGGATACAAAAATGGCAGATGCACCATCTCCCCAAAGGTGTGCCGAAACTGGGTCATCTTCATTTACAAAAGCCCAATTATGTTCTGCATTAACCACCAAGGCTCTAGTGGCTTTACCAGTGGCAAAGTAACCTTCTACTATTTCCATGGCATTTAGAAACGAGCTACAGGCAGAAGAAATTGAGAAAACGATCGCTTTATCGATGTTATACTTTTGTTGAACCACATGAGCCAATGTACCTACTGTATCATATGGAGAGTATGTTGCGCCAATAATGAGGTCAACATCCTTAATGTCGTAGGGGAGGTCTTTTATGCCAGCTTCTACGGCATCAAGTGCCATAGTGTTAGTGTTTTCGTCTTTACCCGCTCTGACTCTAGTTTTAATCCCGGATTTACGTAGAATGGTGGCTTCATCCATGCCATTCTTGTCCAAGAAGTAGCTATTGTCTATGATTTCAGAGGGAAGATAATTCGATGCTTGGTTGATGTACATGTAATACTTCTAAGGTCAAAAAGATCTGCAAAAGAATGGCCAAAACTAGTCCGATTTCATTAATTCTCACTCTTAGAACTCGAAATATCTTTATGAAAGCTTCAAAACCCCTCAAATCCATGATTTTTAGGCGCTTTTTCGTTAATTTCATCAATACCAGAAATGCGTTTCGCTGATAGTTGGCGTCGGGCATTGAACTAAAATTATAAATATGAAATATTCATTCAAGAGAGGGCTCATGCTTATACTTGCCCTATTTTTTACAGTTTTTGCCTGTGATCAAGCAGGCGAAAAGTCAGACGAAGAGTTTTCAATTGACTTTGAAAAGTATACGCTCGATAATGGACTTGAGGTAGTGCTGCATAAAGATAGCTCTGACCCAATGGTGGCAGTAAGTGTACTATATCATGTAGGTTCAAATAGAGAGAAACCGGGTAAAACTGGATTTGCTCACTTCTTTGAACACATGCTTTTCCAAAATTCTGAAAATGTAGGTGCAGGGAATTTCATAAAGACTATGAACGACCTTGGTGGTTCGTTTAATGGTGGTACATGGACTGATGGGACGGTTTATTTTGAAACTGTACCTAGCGATGCGTTAGAGAAAGTGCTTTGGATGGAATCAGATAGAATGGGCTTTTTTATTAATACGGTTTCTGAATGGGGATTGGAAAATGAAAAGCAAGTTGTAAAAAATGAAAAACGCCAGGGGGTTGATAACAGACCTTATGGGCATAAAGAGTATGTTCAGTTAACGAACCTTTACCCTGAAGGTCATCCTTATAGTTGGGACGTTATTGGTAGTTTGGAAGATTTAGAAAACGCCACAATTGCTGACGTAAAGGAATTCTACGAAAAATGGTACGGCGTTAATAATGCGACACTTGTGATCGCTGGAGATATCGACGAAGCACAAGCCAAGGCTTATGTTGAAAAGTATTTCGGTGAATTAGAGCCAAGAGCTGAAGTTGAAACAATTAGCGCCATGCCAGCGGTATTGGAATCGAGTAAGCTCCTTTATCATGAAGATAAATTTGCCAACCTGCCAGATCTTCACATGATATGGCCAACTGTCGAGCGATTTCACCCTGATATGTGGGCGCTTGATTTACTAGGTCAAATTCTAACTGACGGTAAAAATTCACCACTCTATAAGGTGGTTGTTGAAGAAAAGAAATTAGCCCCAAGGGTTTCAACCTACAATAGTTCTAATGAAATAGCAGGTACTTTTAACTTATCGGCTCGGGCTTTTGATGGCGTTAATTTAAATGATTTGAAGGCTGCCTTTATGGAGGCATTTGAAAAATTTGAAAACGATGGGGTTTCTGAATCTGATTTGAATAGACTTAAAATAGGTTTAGAAACTAACCTTTATAACGGTGCGTCGAGCGTGTTTAACAAAGCTTTCCAAATGGCCGACTATAACACCTTTATTGGCGATCCTGGTTATTTTAAGGAAGATTTGGCCAATTCAATGAAACTGACAGAGGCTGATATTATGCGTGTTTATAACAAGTATATCAAAGGTCAGAATTTTCTTGCGACTAGCTTTGTGCCTGTAGGTCAAAAAGAACTTGTATTAGAAGGTTCAGAAAAGGCATCAGTAGTAGAAGAGGCTATTGTTCAAGGCGCGGAAAGTAATCTCGATCAATACGAAAAGGATGTTAAATTTGAAAAAACGGCCTCGAAAATTGATAGAAGTGAAGCGCCTCCATTAAATGGGGAATTGAGTTTCACTCCTCCATCAATTGCAAAAGATGAGTTGGCCAATGGCATGCAAGTTTACCACATCTATCAAGATGAATTACCTATGGCACAGTTTAGCATCCGGATAAAAGGAGGCATGTTCCTTGACGATCCAGCTAAGGTTGGCACATCAGCATTGCTAGACAATATGTTAATGGAAGGTACGGCTAATAGAACGCCAAGTGAGCTTGAAGAGGCCATCGGTCAGTTAGGAGCCAATGTGAACGTATTCACATCTAGAGAATACCTGACTATTTCTGGTAACAGTTTAGCTAAGAATTATGAAAAGGTTTTAGCGCTAGTAAAAGAGGTTATTATGGAGCCAAGATGGGATGCAGCGGAATTCGAGAGAATTAAGAGTTCTGCCTTAAATTCTATCCAGCAAAGCGACGCTAATCCGAATGCGATAGCTTCTCGTGTGTTCAATGAAGTACTTTATGGCAAGGATCACATCTTCGCTAATCCAGTTTCTGGTAATGCAGCTTCTGTAGCGAATATCACGCTAGATGATTTAAAAGCTTATTATGAAAGTAATTTCTCGCCTTCAATAGCCTCTTTCCACTTTGTTGGTGCTCTAGATAAAGAAGCTGTTGTTAGTTCTTTAGATATGTTCTCAGACTGGGAGGCTAAATCAGTAGATTTTCCTAAATACGAGATTAAGACTCGTGATGAAGGTTCAAGAATTTATTTTGTAGATTACCCTGAAGCGAAACAATCTGTTTTGAATATTGGGAGAGTGAGCATGGAGGGTGATAACAAAGACTATGCAGCAGCAACTATGGCCAACTATCGTTTAGGTGCTGGTTCAGGTTCAATTCTTTTTAGAAAATTGAGACTGGAGAAAGGCTATACCTATGGTGCTTATTCTAATTACGGTAGGCAATTGAACGGGACTACTTTTACTGCAGCATCTAGCGTTAGGTCTAACGTTACAAAAGAGTCTGTAAAGTTATTCAAAGAGATTCTTGATAATTATGGCAATGAATTCTCGGAAGAGGATATGGAAGCCACTAAAGCATCTATTTTGAGAAGCAATACACAATCTTATGAGACGCTGGGTAGTTTGGTAGGAATTCTTCAAAACATTTCGACTTACAACCTACCATTGGATTATGTTCAGAAAGATGAAGCAACACTGAAGTCAATGGACGTTAATGAAGCAAAGCGACTTATTGGTGAATACATGAATCCGGACGAGTTGATTTATGTTGTTGTGGGTGATGGTAAAACACAACTTAATAGGTTGAATAATTTGGGCCTTGGTAAACCGATTGTGGTGAATAAGGACAAGCAAAAACTTACTATAGATAAGTAATTAATAGTATTTCAATAAAGAGCTCCATTCTTGAGGATGGAGCTTTTTTTGTACAATAAATGAAAGTAAGTCGGCTTATTTAGCCATTACTTTTTTGACTATGCGTTGTAGTTCAGGCACAACTTGTTCTACAAACCAAGGGTTTTTCCGCATCCAGATCCCATTTCTAGGCGAGGGATGCACAAGCGGTAGGAATTCTGGTAAGTAGGTGTCGAACTTAGCAACTGTTTCTGTGAGTGTTTTCTCTTTTTTATCTCCCAAGTAGTATTGCTGAGCATAAAGGCCAATAAGAATTGTAAGTTCAACTCCTTCTAGGTGATCGAAGACCTGCTTGTGCCATTGGGGGGCACATTCTGGGCGAGGAGGAAGATCTCCTGATTTTCCTTTACCAGGATAGCAGAATCCCATCGGTACTATGCCAAAATAATCAGTATTGTAAAATTCCTTATCTGTTACGCCTAGCCAGTTTCTTAAGTTTTTTCCTGATGCATCATCCCATGGAATGCCTGAGTTATGAACTTTGGTGCCCGGTGCTTGACCTATGACTAGAATTTTAGACTTTTCACTTACCGAAACTACGGGATTCGGGGCATGTGCTAGTTTGTCAGCACAAATCTGGCATGCTTTAATTTCTTCTAAGATGGTTTGGAATGGTCTTCCCATGGCGTATAATCGTTATAAGGAATATGATTTCCGAATAGTTCGGTTTCTTCCATTAAACTTTTGCTTTTTTTAACTTAAAAAGCCTGAAGGAGAGCATGAAAATAATGAGCAGTAAGGTTGCTGCTATGTAGAATGTGATATTGCCAACTGCTCCATAGAGCCAGCCTCCCAGAATAAGTCCGAATATACTGGCTAAACTCCCCGCACTATTAGCGACGCCCTGTACAGCTCCTTGTTGTTCACTACCGGCATATTTTGCAACTAATGAAAGAAAAGAGGGCCACATTAGTCCATTTCCGAAGGCAAAGAAGATTAAAGAAAGGTACGTGATGAAAATATTCGTTGAACCTATCAGTAAAAAGTTAATCACTAGTAAAATGCTTCCGATAGAAATCAGCGTTTCTTCAGATGTTTTTTTAGAGACTAAACTGAGTACAGGTCCTTGCACTAAAATCATTAATCCACTCATGATAGAAAAGAAAATCCCCAGTTCGAAAGCTGTCCATTCTAATGTGTTTAAGGCATGCATTGGAAAAGATACATAGAAGAAGCTGAACCCAAGAAAGGTTAGAAAATAAATGACCAGCATAAAAGGGATGTTTTTCACCTTTAAAACAGATTTTAGTCCTTTATCTGGACAGTCATCTACTTCATAGCAATCCTTTTGCTCTGTTGCGAATAGCTTTCTAAGCTTAAATTGTTTCAACGATGGCTTTACCAGGTTCGCTTTCGTTTCTGGAAGCCTAAACCAAATCACATAAAGTGCGACCATTGAAATCAGAATAGCGGCACCAACGGGTAAAACTTCTTCGTATTTAGTAGACCCTAATACGCCAGCAATGGAAGGGCCGAGAATAAAACCCAAACTGGAAGACATGGCCATTTTACCAAAATTCGTTTTCCGGGTTTCTTCTGTAGAAACGTCAGATAAATAGGCATTGGCCACAGATACATTTCCACCTGTAATTCCATCCATTGCTCTTGCAAAAACCAATATCAATAAAGGAATGGTCAGCGTAAAACTACCGAGGGCTGAAGCTTCATATTGGGCTAAAATAGTTTTAGGTGCAAATAGTGCAATCATAAAAATGAACCACGCGATGAGTGTTCCTAATTGACTCAAAAACAGAATCCGTTTTCTACCGTACGTATCAGACCATTTGCCCATCAAGGGAGCGCCAAAAAACTGAAAGGCAGGGTATACCGCACCAACTAGACCATAAATGAATTCATTTCCGCCAAAATCATTAACCAAGAAAACGAGGAAAGGTAGGATGATGCTATAACCCAATGTCCCAATGAAGTTGACCATTAGGACAGGAGTTAAAGTAGGCTGTTTTTGGGTGTTCATTTATTAGGTAAAATTGGTTTTTCGTTTCAAAGCCTAATCAATTTAGGCTTTTATAAATGGGATGTAAGGGTAGATGACTTTTTTACCCTTATTGATCCGGTGCGTATTAAATAAAATCATAACAATATTGCCGATGTTCAATGTGAGATACATAAGAAGAAAGAACCTGAGTCCATCTTTTATTCCACCTGCCACTAAGTTGGGACTCACATTTCCACTGTCTTGAATACTGTCAAAAGCATAAGTCATCATGACTACCTGAGCTATAAAGCATAAAAATAAAAGGAGTGTTAGGGTAAATTGAAAGTTTAAAACACGTCTTCCTAAATCTTTTACTCCTTGTATTTTATCTTTTTTCTGAAACCAGAAGATCATCGGTATCAGTATACCCAAGACTGGAAAAATAAGGCCTGCCAGTGCTGAAATATTGAGACTTATCAGATAGCCATTGTTCTCTTCATAAGTCCAATCCGAAAACTCTTCAGGTGATACATCGAAAGCTAAGGCCAGTTTTCTCAGGGTATCTCCTCTGGGAATGGTTTCTCCTTTTTCAATACGTTGAATAGTTCGAAGGTTTAATCCAGAATTCTCCGCGAGTAACTCTTGAGAATATCCTTTCCGTTTTCTGAGTTCCGTAATTTTTTGCATTAATGAATCTTTACTCATGTCTGTTTAGTTTAATCTAATTCTTGGAATAAAGTTCAGTGACCAACGCTTTATTGGTTGCGGCATACTTATGACTTTGTTACGACATTTATGTCAAAATGGCTTTAGGGTGTCTTAAAGCCTGTTTTTACTATTGTTTTCTTTTGTTCGTTATAGCATTTTAAATTGTAGTAATCGAATGACACAGATATGTCTTTCAATTTCGTCCAAAATATTACCTTCGCAATTCGATGAGTGAATTGAACTTAATATATGGTGTCGATCTTGCAGGAACATTTGTGTTTGCTGTAAGTGGGTGGTTATTGGCTTCTAAGAAAAATTTAGATTTTTTTGGCGCTTCTGTTATCGCATTGGTCACAGCAATCGGTGGTGGTACAATCAGAGACTTACTCATCGGAAGCCGACCAGTTGGTTGGCTTCAAGATGTTAATTACTTAATTGTAATTGGCGCAGGTATACTAGCGGGGATGTTCTTCAAGAAAGGCTTTGAACGATTGCGCAAGACAATGTTTCTATTCGATTCTATTGGAATAGGGTTGTTTACCATACTCGGTATTCAGAAAACACTGGCAGTGGGTCTTTCACCAGTAGTGGCGCTCATTATGGGTACCATATCCGCTGTTTTCGGTGGTGTATTGCGAGATACTTTGGTAAATGAAATACCACTAATTTTCAGAAAAGAGATATATGCTACCG
The DNA here is from genome assembly GCF_049099775.1 of Roseivirga sp. Lineage (GTDB taxonomy): Bacteria > Bacteroidota > Bacteroidia > Cytophagales > Cyclobacteriaceae > Roseivirga. The sequence continues at coordinate 20,812 of NZ_JAGDZM010000013.1, forward strand.
TCTGCCTGGCAGGAGGCGGGCTTTATCTACTGTTAGATACTATGGGCTTATCACCAGAACTACAGATGATTATCACGATCGCCTTCATCATTACTGTCAGGATTTTTGTTGTAGTCAAAAACCTGTCACTACCCTCAATCAAATAGAGAATTTACTCTCGGAATACAGCTTCCTTAGCATCAAACCATTCCGCATACATACTAGTATGGATTGCTTCAACTCTGTTTCTTTTCACCTTCAATGTTGGTGTTAATAAACCGTTATCGACCGACCAGTCTTCTTTCATAATCACACTCTTTGCTATTCTTTCATATTTTTCGAGTGATGGATTGAGACCTTCAATGGTTTCAGAGATAGATTTTTTTAATTCTTCGTCTGATTTAGCTTTTCCTAACTCTGATAATACAACTAAAGCTATTGGTTGAGGAATGCCGGTTCCAACAACGCAAATTTGATCTATATCCGTGTTCTTAAGTATTTCTAACTCAATTGGTGCAGGGCTAATGTATTTTCCTTTATCCGTTTTAAACTGATCTTTAATTCTTCCGGTAATGGAGAGGAAACCATCGTGATCAAATTCACCGATGTCACCGGTACGTAAAAAGCCATCATCCGAGAACATCTCAGCGGTTTTCTCTTTTTCCTTATAATAACCTTTCATCAGGCAATTACTATGAATTAGGATTTCACCTTCTTCGGATAATTTAGAAGTTACACCTGGAAGTGGTCTGCCTACGGTGCCGAACTTATTGGCGTTGGGTAGGTTGAAATGTGAGAGAATACAATCTTCTGTCATACCATAGGCCTGACATATTTCAATGTCGAGTTTCTGAAACCACTTTTGGAGGCTAATAGCGATAGGAGCGGCGCCTGAAAAGTTGGCAACTGAAGCCGATAGACCTAATTTTTGACGGATTTTCTTTTTTACTATGCCACCAATAATCGGTAAGCCAATAAGCCTGTCTAGCTTTTTCTGAGGCATTTTTTCTAGGAGCTTCTCTTGAAATTTCTGCCAAATTCTAGGAACGCCAAAGAAGGTATCGGGTTGTACTGAAGCCAAGTCTTCTCCGAAGGTATCCAGCGACTCTGGGAAACTTACGCTAGCACCACGGTAAATAGCTGACATTTCAATGCCAGCTCTCTCTGCGATGTGCGTCATCGGCAGATAAGAGAAGTATTTAGGTTGGTCGCGCATTGGAATAGCTTCAACCGCGGTATTGATCAACTGATTAAAAGCGCCAACGCTATGCATAACTCCTTTAGGATTACCTGTAGTACCAGAAGTATACATTATGGTCATGAGCTCTTCATGGTTTTGCGTAGGGCTTCCTTCCATAGGAGGGTTGCTTTTTACTAAATCTTCCCAGCTAAATCGCTCGTGAACATCATAGAGAGCTACGCCGATGATAGGTATATCTGGAATACCCGCTTTTTGTTGGTCGTAGTCATCGAGTTTACCAACAATGATTGCTTTCGACTCACTGTGCACCAGAATCTCATGGATTGATTCTGCACCTATTGAAGGGTAAATTGGGACTGATATGCATTCAGCCATCATAATGGCCAGATCAGACATAATCCAATGGGCACAATTTTTAGATAATAAGGCAATGTGATCACCTTTTTTAAAGCCCATGTCTTTTAGTGCATTGGCAACAATGCGTATTTCCTCGTCGGCTTGCTTGAATGTATATTCCTTAAAAACTCTGTTTAGCGGCTGTCTTAAGAATGTTTTATTGGGCGTGGTATTTACCCAATGGGCAAATGCCTCCAGTGGAGTATTAAATTTTGGCATTACTAGAATTGAATTTGGCTAGTAGAAAGATAAGGAAAAAGTTAATATGCTCCGTACCGCTAACTAAAGAATGTAACCAATAACGATGTTCGCTTATAACCGAGCGGCTTTGAAAGCCTTAAAATTAGTGTTGCAAAATGAAAGGCTTAGATGATTTGTCTAAGCCTGTCTTGGTAAGCATTTTCATTGAATATCTTCGTTCTCTATTTGGTATTCGTATTTAAAAAACCTTTTGCGTGGTTCACTCGAAATCCAATCATCGATTTTGTAAAAGTTTTTTCCAGCGTCTTCTGCTTTGAAAACCCTGAGTATATCTTCTGCCTGATTTTTAATGACGACAGAATCGTACTCATCGATTGATGGCTCTAGGTACGTGCTACCAATATCGGAACCCTCTTGAAAGAGTTTTATTTCATTTGGGGCTAACTGTAAAGTTTTATTCAAAAAACTGTTGTCGGAAGACACGAAGTCTATGGTAAGCGTTTCAGAAGTCAAATTTTCAATATTGGCTTCTATATCGGAAATTGGGTCACAACTTGTGAAAATTAGGACTAGTAATGCGAAGGGTAATAGATTTTTCATGGACGTATCATTTTAATTAAATAATAGCTAGGTTAAAAAACCCAACCTATTTTGAAATTCATGTCAAAATTAAATGTGAGGCCAGAGCTAGGACGATTTAAGGAATTGGAAGAACCAAACCATAGCCAACTATCATCTACAATACGCAAATTTGGGTCGAGATTGGGTACTGTAATATCTCTATAGCGAACTCCAATGCCGAAAAAAGCGTCCAAGACAAGTCTTTTAGAAAGATAGTGCTCGAACCCAATGCGAGGGGTAAGTGAAATAAACCTTTTTTCTACTTCAAGTTGTTGCGTAAAGAAATTTTCATCGAAAGAGTTATTGTCATCTGTATCTACTTCAACATCAAAAATTACTTCATGGTTTTTCCTTAAGTAAGAGAGGTTAATACTAGAGTAAAATCGCGTTTTTTGTTGATTTCGGAAGTATTGTTTGCCTTCGAGTTGAAGTCTGAAGCCTTCCGGTGACCGTGAGAATTCATTGTCCTTATCTATAAATTTATTGATCAATACCTGAACAGCGAATTTATCCTTTATCAGTCTTTGGTAACTTAATTCTATGCCCGGATTTACTCCGCCGATCAAGGTTAGCGGTGATATTGATATAATATTTGTCCTTTCTAACAATTCGGGCTCAATAGGGAAGTAGGCTTGATAAGTATTATTAGGGTTCGTAAAGTCTACATAAACTTTATTTGGGTAAGTGAATTGCTTTTTTACTATTTCGTCAACTATAAAACCTGCACCATAAGAAAGTATGTTTGCCCAGTAGTAGGCTGGTTTGAAAGATGAAATAGTAAGGTCCTTTTCATCATCCAGACTAGTAACTTTTACTTTTAATGGTTCTCTACCATTTTTAACAGGAACTAAAATGGCGTCGTTCGCACCTGCCTCAATGGTGTCGCCCTGAACTATGTATCTGGCTGATTCATTGCTTTTGAATTCGACACTACTATTCCGCGAGTTAAAAAGGGCGGTACAGGATGACGAGAATAGGAGGATTATGAGTAATCCAAATACTTGTTTCATAGTTGAATGTTTATGCAACAACATTGCAATTTATATAAGGAAACATATTAAACTACTTTTTAGTATCGAGTTAACAATAACTTAACCTTAAAAACGGTTGAGAATGATCAGAGAAATTGTGTATTTAAGATCTTCATCTGTATGCTACACCTAGCTTTTAACATTGACATTTGCTCTAATAATATTCTAAATTAGACCCGTCTTAAAACTGTCGGGTTACTGTCGTGTGCTAGGCGATAGATTTTAAACACTCTGATATTAATTTTAACCCAGTACAATTAACGTTTATGATATGGGAAGAAACACTTGGGATTTAAAACAACTTAAAAATTTGAGGTTAGCTCGTCACTGGTCTCAGGAAGAGCTAGCGGAGTCGAGTGGCTTAAGTACAAGAACTATACAAAGAATCGAGAGAGGGCATAAGGTAGATATTGGTTCGATTAAACTTTTAGCTAAATCGTTTAATGTAGAGGTGAATGATTTATTGGGTGGTGACACAGACGTATCTTTAGGGTCTTCTAATACGGGATTGAATTTCGTTAGCGCCCCAAAGAAAGTAGCCAGTTTTTATTTTGCACTTCTTTTTGCATTAATCACTATAACCTTAAAACTGTATAAGGTCAACCTTCAATTGAATGTGAACAGCAGCTTAAACTTTGCGATTTGGATAAAATTTATGATTTCTTTTGTTGCCGTAATCCTGCTTTTAGGATTTGTAGGAGAAAAGAGTTTGGGGCCTGGTGTAAGCCGAAGGTTTATTAATAAGGTTTTTAGGGGTCAATACTTATCGGAGACGCCACTTTTTTTGACTACATCTAGAAAATCAAGGGAAATCATAGATATAGCTATTATACTATTTCTTTCAGCAGTGATTATGTTCCTTTGAGAAGTTCAGCGTATCAAAAAAAAGGCCTGAATGTAAATTCAGGCCTTTTTTATTATTTCCACTTTAGGTTTTGTACCTAAACGATTCTTACATCATGCCTGGCATTCCACCACCGCCCATTGGAGGCATTGGCATTCCAGCACCACCTTCTTCAGCCTCTTCAGCTACAACACATTCAGTTGTTAATAGGAGAGATGCAATAGAAGCAGCGTTTTCTAGTGCTAAACGAGTCACTTTAGTTGGGTCAATAACACCAGCAGTGATCATGTTTTCGTACTTGTCTTCTCTAGCGTTGTATCCGTAATCGGCTTTTCCACCTTTTACTTCATTTACAACTACAGAACCTTCGCCACCGGCATTGCCTACGATTGTTCTTAGTGGAGCTTCTACAGCGATTCTAATGATGTTTACACCAGTAGCTTCGTCTTCGTTAGAAACTTCAACATTGTCTAGCGCAGCACTTGCTCTAATTAAAGCAACACCTCCACCTGCAACAACACCTTCTTGAACAGCAGCTCTAGTAGCGTGCAATGCATCGTCTACCCTGTCTTTCTTCTCTTTCATTTCTACTTCAGTTGCAGCACCTATGTAAAGGATAGCAACACCACCAGAAAGCTTAGCTAAACGCTCTTGAAGTTTTTCTTTATCGTAATCAGAAGTAGTGTTCTCGATTTGAGTTTGGATTTCCTTAACTCTTGCTTCGATGTTTGCAGCATCTCCGGCACCGTTCACTACAGTTGTATTGTCTTTGTCGATGTTCACTTTATCAGCAGTACCTAGGTACTCGATAGTAGCGTTTTCTAGTTTGTAACCTCTTTCTTCAGAAATTACAGTTCCACCAGTTAATACAGCGATATCTTCAAGCATTGCTTTTCTTCTGTCTCCGAAACCTGGAGCTTTTACAGCAGCAATTTTTAAAGAACCTCTGATTTTGTTTACCACTAGCGTAGCGAGTGCTTCGCCATCAACGTCTTCAGCAATAATTACTAATCCTTTACCACTCTGTGCCACTGGCTCAAGTACAGGAAGTAATTCTTTCATTGAAGAGATTTTCTTGTCGTAGATAAGGATGTAAGGGTTTTCCATTTCTACTTCCATTTTCTCTGTGTTTGTCACAAAGTACGGAGAAAGGTAACCTCTGTCGAACTGCATACCTTCTACAGTTTTTACTTCAGTTTCAGTACCTCTAGCTTCTTCAACAGTAATCACACCATCTTTACCTACTTTATCCATAGCATCAGAAATCATTTTACCGATTTCAGCGTCATTGTTAGCAGAGATAGTTCCTACTTGCTCTATTTCTTTAGAGTCTTTGATTGGTTTTGATTGGCCTTTAAGGTCATTGACAACAGCAGTTACAGCTTTGTCAATTCCTCTTTTAAGATCCATTGGGTTAGCACCAGCTGCTACGTTTTTGATTCCAGCACCATAGATAGCTTGCGCTAAAACAGTTGCAGTAGTAGTACCATCACCAGCATCGTCAGCAGTTTTAGAAGCTACTTCTTTTACTAGTTGTGCACCCATATTTTCGATTGGCTCAGAAAGCTCAATTTCTTTTGCTACAGAAACACCATCTTTAGTTACGGTAGGGGCACCGAATTTTTTGTCGATGATTACGTTTCTACCCTTAGGGCCTAGGGTTACTTTTACAGCATCAGCTAATGTATCAACGCCTTTTTTCAGTTGATCTCTGGCGTCATTGTTAAAGAATAATTCTTTAGCCATTTCTTTATCGTTTTAAATTTTGATTAAAAATTAAGAATTGATGATTGCGAAAAGGTCAGACTCTTTCATGATTAAGTAGTCACTTCCTTCTACAGATAGTTCAGTACCAGCGTACTTACCGTATAATACAGTATCGCCAACTTTAACGGTCATCGGTTCGTCTTTTTTGCCGTTTCCAGCAGCTACAATAATTCCTCTTTGAGGCTTTTCTTTTGCAGTGTCAGGAATGATAATACCAGAGGCAGTTTTTTCTTCAGCAGCTGCAGGTTCTACTAAAACTCTGTCAGCTAATGGAGTAATGTTTACTTTTGACATTTTTACTTATGATTTAAGGTTTTGATTTATCAAAATATAATTGACAAGCTTACAGTTTACGTGCCAATCGGAATTCAGGAATTTTTGTCAGTAATTCTATATGTCTGTCTGTCAGTTTGTGTCTTTTCTTCAGAAAAGAACCGTAAAACTGTCAGCAAAAGGCAATAAAAAAGCCTTCTGTTAATTCAGAAGGCTTTCCACTAAAGCTTTTTATTACTACTTATTTCGTAGTATCTGCCGGTAAAGGTGCAATACTTGTTTGGGTAGTGTCTGCTATGGCAGGAACCGGAGTTGGTAAAGACTGTTGTGCGGCGTCAATGTTTGGATTAGACTGTGCTTTGTTTCCATCTTTTAAAGCCATGCTAGACGCAAGACTTAAAACAATTAGAACAATTACGAATACCCAAGTAGTTTTTTCGAGTAAATCACCGGTTTTCTTAACGCCTATGATTTGCTGAGCGCCACCACCGCCGAATTGGCTTGATAAACCTCCACCTTTGGAATTTTGCATTAAAACGACCAAAACTAGTAGAACTGCTACTATGATCGCGAGTATTATGAATAACTGAAACATTCTATTTAGACTTTATCTCCTCAATTTGGGCTGCAAAGTAAGCGCTTTTTTCAGGAAACTTCAAACGAAGGTTTTCATAAATATTAATCGCTCTTTTAGACTTCCCTTGCTTAATCATCAATTTGGCCAAAGTTTCGGTCTCAAAATGATCTACACCTTTGATTACTTTGCTGGCTAAATCCTCTTGACTCTTGAAGCTTTCATTGTCTCTAATCTTCTGTCTGTCCAGTTGAGGCTCGTTTTTTATGAATTTTTCAATGATCTCGACTTGATTTGCAGTTGCCTTAGAAATAGTGACGGGCTTATGTTCTTGAGGTTTTTCTTCTTCGAAAGGTACACCTGATAATAAGGCTTCAATTCTTCTTTTTGTCGCTCTTATTTCATCAAGGTCACTATCACTTTCTTTGCTTTCTGGTGCTGAAACTAGCTTTTCCCCCTCAATTTCTGGCTTTACGTTAGCAAGCTCTTCTTTTTTCTCTTCTACTTTTGGCCTTGTGTCTGTTTTTTTCAACTTCTCAATCGGTTTTTCTTCTTTAACCGAATCTTCAACGACGGGAACTTCAGGTTCTTGTCTTTTTTCAGGAAAGACATATTCACCTTCTATGATTGTTTTTAAATGAGAGCGATTTGCGGAATAGATCGCTGCCTTTTTTATGAATGCATCTGTTTTTGGGTGCTCACGGTCTTTTAGCGCCTTGGCGATGACTACGTACAAGCTTTGAAAATAGGGGTACTTCTTACGGTATTCATTTAGCGCCCTTATGTCATTATCGGTGACTTGGGATGGGTCTAATAATAAGGTGCTAAAGCGTTCTCGATCCACTATTTAAAATTAAGTGCGACTAAATTATGAGTTAAATTACCACTGGGCAACAGAGGCTTGAAAAATATCGAAGTATAATTGCTCAAAAATTTCTTCTACAAGATCATCTTCAACTGCATTTAAGGTAGTCGAAGAGGGATCATAATCTGCAAAGAAAGCGAATGATTGCTGTAAGTTCGCGTTTTCGTCTTTTGTATTAGTAAAAAGTAACTGTACACTGATGGTCAAACGCATTAAACCGGTACCATCTGCCTGTGTGCTACTTCCTGAAGAGCTAATTGCCTGTGGCCTTACCGTATAATTGGCAATTTCACCTTCAAATTGCAAGTCTCCTTGTCGCTGAACGAGCTCTAATTTAGTCCTTCTTTGAAAATAGTCTTTTAAGCCTTCAGTAAACGTATTGCTTAAGTTTGGTGGTCCGCCTCCAGATTCATTAATAAAGTTTGAGATGGAGAGTGTCTTCGTTTGCGTGTAATCAATTGAAGCTCCATCAAGCGAATAAATGCCACAACTGGTGACAAGTAAAAGTAAGGCAAGAAGGCTGTTCAGCTTAGTCGATTTCATACTGCTTAATCTTTCTATAAAGTGTACGTTCCGATATCCCCAAATCTTGTGCCGCGTATTTCCTTTTATTGTTATTTTTTCTTAATGCCTTAATAATCAGTTCTTTTTCTTTCTCTTCTATTGAAAGGGATTCGTCTTCTTCGTGCACAATATCATGTACATTGTCGTAATTGTAATCATCCGCTTCAGTGGCTGCTGGTTGAATATAAATGGGTTCACTGAAGTCTCCTGCAGGTGTTTCTTTACTTAATAATTGCTCATCATCAAGGTTTCTGAATAGGTTAGGGTTATCACTAATCGCGCTTTTATCGATAGACCCTGTTTCTGCCATATCATGAACTAATTTTTTCAAATCATTCATGTCTTTCTTCATATCGAAAAGGACTTTATACAACAAGTCTCTTTCACTTAAGTTCTCAGAATTTTCAGACTGACCTCCTTTGTAAAGGGCTGGAAGGCTAGTGTTGTTCTGTGGTAAATATTTTGTAAGTGTATCAGCACTAATTATTCTGTCCATTTCCAAGGCAGAAATCTGCTCTACGAGGTTTTTTAGTTGCCTAATATTTCCTGGAAAACGATAACGTAGCAAAATCTCTTTAGCTGGATCATCTAGTTTAATGCTCTCTACTCTATACTTTTCAGCAAAATCTGAAGAAAATTTCCTAAACAATAAATCAATGTCTTGACCTCTTTCTCTAAGTGGTGGAACGAAAATAGGTACGGTGCTTAGTCTGTAATAAAGGTCTTCCCTAAATTTACCACGCTCTACGGCTTCTGATAGATTTACATTTGTAGCCGCAACTACTCGCACATCTGTTTTGAGCACTTTTGAGGAGCCTACTTTTATGAATTCCCCATTTTCTAAGACCCTGAGAAGGCGTGCCTGTGTTTGCACGGGCATTTCACCGATTTCATCCAGGAAAATTGTACCGCCGTTCGTACCTTCGAAATAACCCTTTCGTGCTTCATAGGCACCTGTAAACGATCCTTTTTCATGGCCAAACAATTCAGAGTCGATAGTACCTTCTGGTATAGCGCCACAGTTTATGGCGATGAATTTCCCATGTTTTCTTGGACTCAACTGGTGAATGATTTTGGAAAAAGATTCCTTACCACTACCACTTTCTCCTGTAATAAGTACAGTCATGTCAGTAGGGGCAACTTGAGCCGCTACTTGAATGGCATGGTTTAATTTTTGACTTGTGCCAATTATTCCAAAGCGTTGTTTTATACTGAGTAATTCGTTGTTATTCAAATCGTTGTCTTTTAAGATACTGCGCTACCAAATAGCGTTGCTGTGGTGCAATCTTCAATCAGCACGTTTACATAATCACCTTTTTTGTGTTCGCCTTTTGGAAAAATAACGACTTTATTGGCTGAGTTTCTTCCTTGTAGTTGATCTTCTGATCGCTTAGAAGTACCTTCTATTAGTACCTTCTGAATTTGACCTAAATCCAGTTTGTTTCGTTCTAAAGAAGTGGCTTGTTGTTTATTGATGACTTCTTGCAGTCTTCGTTTCTTTACTTCAAGAGGAATATCATCTTCATATTTCTTGGCTGCTAATGTGCCTGGTCTTTCTGAATAGAAAAACATGTATGAGAAGTCATACTTTACATAATCCATCAGCGTTAAAGTGTCCTGATGCTCTTCTTCAGTTTCTGAACAAAAGCCCGTAATCATGTCTGATGAAATACCACAGGTTTCACCGAGAATTTCTCTAATGGCATCAACTCTATTGATATACCATTCACGGGTGTAGGTTCTATTCATCAGGTCTAGCACCCTTGAATTTCCACTTTGAGCTGGTAAATGGATGTATTTGCAGATGTTCTCATACTTTTTCATGGTATAGAGCACCTCATTAGTAATGTCTTTCGGATGGGAAGTGGAGAATCGAACTCTTAAATCAGGAGATACTTGTGCCACCATTTCTAATAGGTTTGCAAAATTGATTACCTGAACTTCTTCACCTTGTTTTTCTTTCTTTTCGAGCCAAGCTTTATTGTTTTCGTCTGATGACCACTTATAGGAATCAACGTTTTGACCTAGTAAAGTGACTTCACGATAACCTTTGTCGAAAAGGTCTTGTGCCTCGTTTACGATGGAGTGTGGGTCTCTGCTTCTTTCTCTACCTCTTGTAAAAGGCACTACACAGAAAGAACACATGTTGTCGCAACCGCGCATAATGGACACGAATGCTGAAACACCATTTGAATTTAGCCTTACCGGAGCGATATCGGCGTAGGTTTCTTCCCTAGAAAGGAATGTGTTTACTGCTTTCAAACCATCTTCAGCAGATTCTACCAGTTTTGGTAAGTCTCTATAAGCATCTGGCCCAACTACAACATCGACTATTTTCTCTTCATCAAGAAGCTTTTCTTTGAGCCTTTCCGCCATGCAACCAAGTACCCCAATCGTCATTTCAGGCTTCTTTTTCTTGACTTTATTGAATTGACTTAGGCGTCTTCGCACCGTTTGCTCTGCTTTTTCGCGTATTGAGCACGTATTTAGAAAAACCACATCGGCACTTTCAAAATCTGCAGTTGTATCGTAGCCATTGTCTTTCATAATAGAAGAGACAATCTCACTGTCGGCAAAATTCATTTGACAACCATAGCTTTCGATATATAGCTTTTTGGTTTTGCCAGTATTCTCGTTAGCCGTAGTTTTTACCGTTTCGGAAGCGTCTTCGCTATTTCTATCAACAATGTCTATATCCTGAATGATATTCTCCATGAACCTATCTTCTCAAAAATCGAGGGGCAAATATAGTGCATTTACTGCTAAAACGTGACAGATTGGCAGTCTTTCAGTAAGCTATTTTTGAATTTCTTGAACCAAGTTTATTCGAAAACGGGCCTCATGAAGTTCCGCTCATAGCTAATGATGCATTTGGTTTTAAGGGCATAAGCGTAAGCGTCTTGGCAAGCTTCATCGTTCATGCTATCAGTCCTATATTTTTCATAGGCCGCTAAAGAAGGAAATGTAAAAAGCGCCAATGCAACATTATTCGCTCCTTCTGAGGGTAAGAAGTATCCGTTATGGTTACCTCCAAATTTGTTTACTAATGGAATCCATTGTTTCGCGTATTCCTCGAACTCATCGGTTTTATAAGGATCGATAATGTATCTAACGTAGCAGGTAATCATATTTCATTTAATTCGTTAAGTGTTCAATTAAGGCAAATCAAGTATAAAGATTCTTACCTCGTTTGCAGAAAATTAGATTTGGCTTTATGTTCAGGCATCAATTTATGAAGCTCAAGGAAAACCAAAAACAACACTTGATTCTAGTGCTACTTATTTTAGCGGCCATGTTTATGTGGAATACACCTTTGGTTTATCCCATTAAGTTATTTGTGGTAATGCTTCATGAAATGAGTCATGGAATCATGGCGGAGGTTTTTGGTGGAGATATAGTCAATATTCAAATTGATTATCGGATTGGAGGATATTGTAAATACACCGTACCAAGCTCGTTTTTTGCGCAAATAATGATCGCCAGCGCCGGCTATTTAGGCAGTCTCTTTTGGGGACTCATGATTATTTTAGCCGCAGTTCGAACTAAGAAAGACAAATACATCTCGCTCACTATCGGTTTGGTACTGCTAGTCTTAAGCTGGTTTGTAATCAAAACAGGAGAAACGTTCGGTATAATTGTTACCATAGGTTTTTCACTTTTTATGCTGCTTTCGTTCAGGTTTCTTTCCAATAAATTTCACGACTACTTTCTCAAGTTTATTGGTCTGATCAGTTGCTTATATGTAGTCTTAGATATAAAGAATGACCTTATTGATAGAAGGGGTGTTGGGAGTGATGCTGATGCTATTTCTGAAATGATAGGAGTGCCGGCTGTTGCGATCGGGGTGTTTTGGTTGGTCTTGGCTTTAGTAGCAATTTTCTACACATTGAAATACGCCTATAGGAAGGCCAATAGCTAATTAGTAAGGTCTAATTCTTTGATTATCTTTGACCAACAATTCATTCATCAGACTATGTTTAAAAAAGCAGTTAACACATTGTTCGCTTGTCTCATTATTGCAGGCTTATCCTTTACAAATTCTTGTGATTCCATGGGTTCTTCTAGCTCATCTTCAGATACTACTTTTCTTGAAAGCGGTGTAAAGTACGTTTATTTGGAACGTGGAGACGGACCTGAAGTAGATTCTCTGAAAAGAGTTACCACTCACATTAATCTTATGGTAGGCACGGATACCGTTTGGTCGACTCGTGAACCAGGAGGAGATGTTTTTAAATTCTTCGCGAAGAAAACATCTTTAATCGACGGTTTCGACGAAGCTGTAATGTACGCGAAACAAGGTGATCGCCTTTCTATAATCGTTCCACCGGAGCTTGGTTATAAAGATCAGCCTAATGGACCTATTCCAGCTAATTCAACACTTCATTTCGATATAGCTTTCTTGGAAGTGGAAGACCCTAAAATTTTCCTTTCGGAAGAATTATTACCTGTTTATCAAGATAGTGGTATTGAAGGTATGTTAGCCCACTATAAAACTTTGAATGCCGATTCCTCGAAGTTTTACTTAGAAATGGAAGAGTGGTATAAGGTGAGCAATACGATATACAGAACTGGAGAGTTCAACGATGGTATCGCACTTTGGGATTATGTACTCGAAGAAGTAGGAGATTTGAGAGGCTACTACCTTAAGGCACAAGCCCACCAGAATTTAGGTGATATCAATGATGCTATTACTTGCCTTGAAGAAGGAATAGAGGTAGCCAGTGATACTACTGGAATGGGATTTGTCCAGTCTTACCTAGCGCAACTGAACAACTTAAAATAAACAGGCTTAGTTTATTGAAAGATTTTAAACCCATGGTGTAGTCATCATGGGTTTTTTATTGGTTAGTAGATGTTAATGAGTGATTTCGGAGGTTGAAACATTCATAGTTTCTAGTAATTGCATAATTGCCGATGCCTTAATCATGCACTCCTCATATTCTTTTTCAGGAATAGAATCATAAGTGATTGCACCTCCCACTTGAAAGGAGTAAAGCATGTTTTTTAAGTCTAAAAACAAGCTTCTAATAATCACGTTGAAATCGAAATCGCCAGAGGGACTAATAAAACCTGCGGCACCTGAAAACATCCCACGACGTACATTTTCATACTTGTCTATCAACTCCATGACTTTGATTTTTGGTGCTCCTGTCATGCTGCCCATTGGAAACGCATTTTGTATCACTTCCATCCAGGTTTTATCGGGGTGCTTTTGTGAAGAAATCGTTGAGATCATCTGATGGACTTGCTCAAAACTATAGATCCCAAAAATCTCTTCCACTTTAACCGATCCTATGGTTGAGGTTCTCGAAAGGTCGTTTCGCACAAGGTCCACGATCATCATGTTTTCGGCCAATTCCTTTTCGTCATTTCGCAATTGATGCTTTAGTTGCTGATCTTCTTGAGCTGTCTTCCCTCGTTTTATAGTTCCTTTTATAGGTTGAGAAACAATGGTGTTATAACTCTTTTTTATGAAACGTTCGGGAGAAGCACAGAGTAGGTATTGATTAGCATACTTCTGAAATGCTGAAAATGGTTTGGGTGAAATGCTATTAAGCTTTAAATAAGCTTCAACCGGGTCTGCGCTGAGGATTTCGCCGTAATGCTCTTGGCAGTAATTGATTTCATAAATATCACCCACCTCAATATGGTTTCGCAACTTCTCAACTGTATCCAAATATTCTTGCTTGCTTGTAGAGGCAATGGACTGTCCGAAATGGCTTTCCTTTTTAATGGCCATTCGGTTCAGAATAGATTCAAATACAGACTTTGGATGATCTGATACAATTTCGACCTTATCACTATGGAAGTATATTAGGTGTAAGGGTTCAAAAAAGCATGCTTCGGGAAACGAGATTCGCGCCGGCTTTATGCTTGAAAGTTGTTCAAGCTCATTTTTTAAATCGTATCCTAAAAAACCAAAGAGCCATGAAGGATTTGCTTTGTGAAATTCAAAAAGCTCGTCGAATGTGTTGGTTTTTCTTGAAGTGAAAATTCTTTTAGCGCCTATGGCCAATACGGTAGGAAAGCCACCATGCGGATAAGCGATGTTGTTGCCATTTAAAAAACTGAAATACTCGTATTCATTAGCCCAATGCAAAGCATTTTCGAGCTTGAGTTCAGTTTTGTCAATGATTAAATTCGCTTCCATTAAGTGTGCAAATATATCTTATTCAAGACGGCATAAAAAAAGGAACCGATAGGTTCCTTTTAATGCTTTGTGTTCGAATATGTTATTCCATGCTCGAGCTAGTCGAGGCCTCAATATCGAAGCCGATAGTCACTGTATTGTATACGAACCTGTCTTTTGCTTTATCAGCAACTGAAGACTCATCTTGGTATTTAATTCCCCAAAGAGATCTGTCGATATTGAATTTTGCTTGAGCTTTTAATCCATTATCAGACAATTCTACGTGGGCAGGAATTGTAATGTTTAAGCTCGTTCCTCTAATAATCAAGTTACCGGAAATGAAATGCGTAGGGTTTTCAACTAATATTTCGCTGAGTTTCGCCGGTGTATTATCAGACTGATATTCATCTTTGTCAGCATCTAAAGATGCCGCACTAAAAGCACTAACAGCAGTTACTTCAAATTTTGCTTCTGGGAAATTTTCAGCGTCAAAAAACTCAGGTGATTTTAAGTGACCTTCGAGTTTAGCAGCACCGCCTTTACCAGCCATATCTAGGTTTACAATAGAATTGATATCAATTACGATCGATCCAGCTACTAATTCATCGCCTTTTACACTGATCTCACCAGAAGAGATGCCAATTGTACCATTATGTCTACCACCTGTTTTACTTCCAATCCATGTTACTTGAGAATTTTCAGTGTTTACAGCTAAAGTAACTGCACTTTCAGATGAAGCAACTTCTTGAGCTTCAGAAGTTTCTACTGTGCCTCCTTTAGGGCCACATGCCCATGCGGTGCTTAATAAAACAGCAAGTGCGAATGTTAATTTGTAATTTTTCATTTTAGTCAATTATTTGATTTTTTGTCGTTTCTTTAGTTGTGCAATCACAGAACGTTTGAACGTATCTTTTGTTTGGTTGCAGCATAGAAACTATACCAACGGTAAAAAAGTTCATGTATGTACATATAAATTTAAAATGGCGATAATTAAAAAAGTAAAAGGCATCGAGCCTCAAATTGATAGTACCTGTTGGTTAGCTGAAAATTCTACGGTGATTGGTGATGTTAAAATGGCTGAAAATTGTAGTCTATGGTACAATGCGGTAGTTCGAGGCGATGTGTGCTCCATAGAAATGGGCGAAAATTGCAACATTCAAGATGGGGCAGTTATTCATGGAACCCTTAATATGTCGAAAACCGTCTTAGGCAATAATGTATCAATTGGCCATAATGCCATAGTTCACGGTGCGATTATCGAAGATAATGTACTTGTTGGCATGGGAGCCATTGTGCTAGATAATGTTACCATTAAAAAAGGCTCTCTAATTGCCGCCGGTTCAGTTGTATTGGCCAATACCGTAGTAGAGGAGAATTCTCTGTATGCGGGCACTCCAGCAAAAAGAATTAAGACAATTGACGAAAAACTGAAACAAGTGATCGACAAGACACCTGAGCATTATAAAATGTATGCCACTTGGATAACTGACTAACTCATTTTCGGTCAAATTTCATAACTTAATCAGATGATCAGTAAACCTAATTCCAACGAGTATAATCCATTCTATCAGCCTTACATTGATCGACTAACTTCCGACGAAATAGTGCCTATTCTAAAAGAGGAACTGAGATCAACGGAAGCATTTTTTAATGGTCTATCAGAGGAACAGGGCGACTATCGATATGCAGCAGGCAAATGGTCGGTTAAAGAGGTTTTGAATCATATTAATGATATAGAGAGAATTTTCACCTACCGAGCAATGTGTATTGCGAGAGGTGAAACTCAATCTCTTCCAGGAATGGATCAAGATGTTTATCAAGAAAATAGTGGCGCTACTTCCAGAACTTTAGCTTCGTTAGTCGAAGAGTTTGTGGCATTAAGAAAAGCATCAATTCTATTATTCGATCATATGACCGAAGCCGATGGTTTGAAAATAGGAGAGGCCAGTGGTTCAAAAGTATCAGTACGTGCCTTAGCGGCCCTTACGGCGGGTCATTCAGCACATCATGTAAAGGTAATTCAAGAAAAATATTTATAATGTTTATCGTAGATCCGCATAGAGAATACGCCAAAGAGACAGAATCTAGAGTCGTCATCAGGTTTCAAGACTGCGACCCTTTAAAGCACTTGAACAATGCTAAATACTTCGACTATTTTTTCAATGCAAGAGAAGACCAAGTTCCGGGCTTGTATGGTGTTGAAATTTCAGATTTAATTAGGTCGCAAGAAGCTTATTGGGTGGTTTATAATCACCACATTGCTTACTTAAAACCAGCTAACCTTGGTGAGTGGGTAAAAATTGTAACTCGACTGATTTGGTTTGATGAAAATACTATAGTAGTAGAATACCTAATGCTGGATGAGTATAAGAGTCATTTGAAAACAGTGATGTGGAGTACTTTGAAATATGTCGGTATGAATACCAGTAGAACAACAAGTCATTCTGACGAGGTGAAGGCCTATTTGAATGCTATGCTTTACACGGGTGCGGACTACGATCCAACCTTATTTAATGAAAGAGTTGATAGATTGAAAAAAGAAGTTCAAATTAACGTTTAAACTGAACAGCTTAACACGAGTATTATGGAAACAAATAGTGGATTTGACCCGGCCGAGATTCAGAAAATGAAAGCCGAAATAGGATCAGATCAGTCTTATGTAGTTATAGAATCAGAAGATAATTCAGACGATTTCATGAATTTTTACTTCATTGGCAAACACGAGGGAAAAGAAGTGATTTACGATGCAGCACTCTACACGCTGAGACTACAACACAGTAGTGAGATTCACGAAATGGCCGAGCACAAAGTGGCTCAAAAATTCCCTGAATTTAAGAAGATTTCTTACGAAGAAGACGAAAACGGAGACATCGAGCCGCTTGATGATTTAGAGGAAGAAATTGGCTTATACCTAACCGAAGTAATGGATGAACTTGAAGAAGAAGACGCCATTAAGGTTAGCGAGCATATTGACGTTGATGAGCATATCGACTTTGGTATTGGCTTAGATGTAGGCTTGAACCTTGAAAAGGTAACACAAGAAAGTATTGAGAAATTCATCAAAGACTTTAACGCAGGTACAGTCAAACTTGACGAGACCCTTTATTCATTTCAGTTTGACCACGACGAGGACTGAAAAGCTTAATTGCCTAATTAATGAATTAAAAAGCCGTGCTAATGCCTTAGCATGGCTTTTTGTATTAGGCCCTCAGTAAAGAAGCCATCATGCTCCTGCTGACCATTCTCTTTACTATTATTTTCGGCGCTTATGTACAGAAAACATCAGCTATACTATTGGCTGACCTTACTAATCGGTAAATGTACAGGATATGCCTAATAACCACCGCAGCTGCCAAATTATATGAACAAAGAGATTGCAAAATGAAAACAACTTGATCAGTTTTGGCTTTTAGTATAAAAGCCGCTATGCTCAAGATTGCTTGGTCTGAAATTTATGCACACTCATTGCCCGACAAACATCGGTTCCCAATGGAAAAATACAACCTGCTTCCCGAGCAGCTGCTTTATGAAGGCACCATATCATCCGATAATTTTTTTGAACCAACACCACTCCCGGAATCCGAAATTATACGAACTCATGATCAGGGGTATTGGACTAAACTAAAGCAGCAAAGACTCACACGACAAGAGGAGAGGAAAACGGGATTTCCCTTGTCTGAAGCGCTTGTAAATAGGGAAATCATTATCATGAATGGCACAGTTCAATCTGCCAAATTTGCGCTTGATCACGAGGTTAGTTTCAATATTGCCGGCGGTACACATCATGCTTTTACAGATCGGGGAGAAGGGTTTTGCCTTTTAAATGATATTGCCATTGCAGCAAACCACCTTCTAGATAATGGACTGGCGCAAAAAGTATTGGTAGTTGATTTGGATGTTCATCAAGGAAACGGAACTGCTGAAATATTTTCTAAGGAAAACCGTGTTTTTACGTTTAGTATGCACGGTGCCTCGAATTATCCTATGCATAAAGAAACCTCTGATTTAGACATCGGCCTTGCCGATGGTACTGATGACAATACCTATCTAAATTTACTTGATAAACATTTGAAGGGAGTATTTGCTCATGTTGAACCGGACTTTATCTTTTTTCAATCTGGTGTAGATGTATTGGCAACAGATAAACTAGGGAGGTTAGGGATGACAATTGAAGGTTGCAAGGCACGTGATCGGAAAGTACTTGAATTGTGTAAGCAAAACGATGTCCCAGTGGCCGTTAGTATGGGAGGTGGGTATTCAGAGCGAATTGCTCATATCGTTGAGTCACATGCAAATACTTATCGTTTAGCCCAAGAAATCTTCTTTTGATAACGTCACTTCGATTTTATCACTCAGCTTAGTCAATCATTTTAATTATCTTGCACGGTATTTTTTCAAATCATGGTGTTAAGCCTTGAAAGCGATATTACTAGTGAACAAAAGTAACCTGATGAAATTTCAAATTATTAGAATGGTACTGTCTATCAGTACTTTCTTATTGCTCTCCATATCAACGACATTTGCCCAAGAAACATCTCACGTGGTACTGGATAGCCTTAATTCTTCTTATGACGAGCATTCTCCAATGCTTAGTCCTGATGGACAGAGACTCTATTTTACGCGTGCAGGGCACCCAGCAAATATTGGCGGAGTTTTGGATCAAGGAGACATCTGGTATGCTGAAAAGTCTGGCAATGGATGGTCTAGACCAATTCATGCGGGGTCTGTATTAAATCATCCTGGTTTGAACGGTGTTGTTGGTTTTAGTGCCGATGGTAATAGGATGTATACATTGAATTATTTCGATAGTGAAGCTAGAGCGGGTAGTAAATTGAAGAATGGAATTTCAGTTGCTCAAATGAGTGGAGGCGATTGGCTGAAGCCTGAATTGTTACCTATAAAGTTTTTCTCAAACACTTCATCTCACATCAGCGCCACTATATCAAGGGATGAGAAAGTGTTGATTATGTCGATTATTTCATACAATACTGAAGGGAATGAGGATCTGTACTATTCCTTAAAAGGTGAGAATAATGACTGGAGTCAGCCAAAGACTTTAGGGACGTCTATTAATACTTTTGCTGAGGAATGGACCCCGTATTTAGGCTCGGATAATAAGACCTTATATTTTACTTCGAACGGTCATGAGGGCTTCGGTAGCAGAGATATTTTTGTAAGCGAAAAACAGGGTAATTCTTGGGAGTCATGGTCGACGCCTAAGAATTTGGGAAATGCTATCAATACTAAAGGAGTGGAGCAAGGTTATAGCATTCCTTTCAGTGGAACTATGGCTTATTTTTCTTCAACTCAAAATAGTGAGGGCTTTGGTGACTTATTTGGTTTTCCTATTGACAAGGAAGAGCCAACCATTATAGAAGTGCCTGTAGTGGATGAGCCTACTCCACAACCTGAACCAGCCACATTGATTGATACGGTTCGCGTACCAGTCCCGAATATTGATATAGTATTTATGGTCATGGATCAACGCAGCTTAAATGATATTGATGGCGAAGTGACATTGGCATATGGTGGAGCGACTCGAAGAGTAGCAGCTGATGAATATACTGCTGTCGGGCAGAAAAGAGTACTCAAAGTAAGCTTTAAACCGGGTACTGAAGTAAATATAACTGTGCAAGCACCTGGTTTCTTGAATTTTGAAAGACAGTTCACTGTAAATAAAGGTACTGCTGGTATTCAAGAGCTCTTTCTTGTTGCTGAAGAAGTAGGTACAAAGGTGAAAATTGAGAATGTGCTTTTTAGACGAGCAAGCGCCGAATTTGCAGATGAAGAAACCGCACAAAAACAGATTGATGAGCTAATAGGTCTAATGAATGCAAACCCTGGTATGGCCATACGCTTGGAAGGTCATACAGATAACCGCGGTGATGCTAAACTATCGAAAGATCTCTCTGAAGAAAGGGTGAAAACGGTAAGAGATTATATGATCTCAAAGGGAATTTCAGGTAGTCGAATTGAGTTCATAGGCTATGGTGGAGAGAGACCTTTAAATAATACGAATTCAGTGGCTGCTAGGGAGGTCAATCGACGCGTTGAGTTTGTAATTATTAAGTAATTACTCAATCCGGATTTTCATAGTGATCGAGCATGCTTGCGGTGATTCTTGCCGGGCGAAACGACTTCGCATCTAGCATGCACCACCACGTACTCGCTTGAACGACTAGTTCATTAGTATCTTCATTCGTAATCCTTACAAAACGATTAGATTTTGGTCCCTTAAACTCATTAACGTGAGTTTGTATCAATAACTTATCGCCCAGTAAAGCTGGTTTCTTATACTCTATAAAGTGGTTTAAAACCACCCAAACAAAATCTACTAACCATTCCTTTTTGGCGGCTTTTTCCCAATGACCTTTAGCTATATCTTGAACCCACTGTAAATATTGAACATTGTTCACATGGTTTAGATCGTCTAAATGTTCTTGTAAAACGACAAGTCTTTGTTCAAAAATCTGGGGTTCGGCCATAAGTGTTTTATTGAATTTGATTCAGGCTAGTATATAATCGTACGTTCTTCTTTTTTGATTACTAGTCCATTTGAATAAGTAGTTTTCTTAATCCAGTTACCAATTTCATCATATTCATAATAGGTTTTGAATCGATCGACATAGGTGCCGCTTGAAGTTCTTTTTTCATATTCTACTAGGTCGTTATATAAAAAGACTTCTTTGAACCTAGAGCGCACTTTGGTAGTGTCTCCATTAAAGAAAAAGCCTCTAACAACCAATTTCAATGAGTCATGCTCAATGGTTACATGTTGCTCATTAGATAGTCCATTTAGATTGAAGAAAGTCTCTTTTTGAACAGTAGAATCAGGAAAATAGGAGAAGGTAGTTTCTGATGCCAAATGGTTTTCATGATACTTTAGCGTCTTGGTTTTTCTGTTTTGAAAATCATAGGAATGTTTGAAATAAGTGGAATCTAGGGGTGTATACTTGTTACTGCCTTCTTTTCTCGATTGACCCGCTGCATCGTAATATCGATCGGAAATCAGGTCATAAGAATCATTGTATTTATACAGCCAAAACTTGGTCAGTTGATCTTTACCACGATATTCTTCTTTGGAGGTGACTTGAAACTTGTCGTTGTACTTAATCACAATTTGGGAGTGAATGCGATCGCCAAGACGGTATACAGTTTCTATGGCTAGTTTCTGTTCATCATCGTAAGTGTAGTCCAGTTTTTTGATTTTTTCTTTGTACTCGAAACGCTCTTGACGCACAATTCGTCCATATTTATCATAGCGGTTTGATTTCAGAATATCTTTATTTTTGATAAAATCTATATGATCAAGTACGTCGTCTTTAAAGAAATAATGTAATACGACATTATCTGCTACCAATGTGCCTGAGGATTTATCGTATTCGTATTTCTGTACAAAGTATTCAGAAGGGGAGTTCTGCAATAGGGTATCTATTTCTAATGTCTCAATCAGTTCGGAATGAAAACTAGGTAACCTACTTTGGGCATTAAGAAGGTTTAAAGATGAAAGTAGTATGATGCCGATGAGACAGCGCATGCTCTAAAATAAGCAAAATCATGCGCTATCTGTGAGTTCATTATTAATCTTCTGATTAGAAATAAAAGGAATGTTGATTAATAACCCATAGCGGTATCATCACCTCGAGGGTCAGCGCCACCTTCTAATTGGCCGTTGGCTAGTACTAATACGGCATCAACTCGGCCAATAGTGCCTACTTTTCTCAGCTGATGGCCCATGTTCATAAGAGACTGCATTTTAATACTATCAAGGGCTTTAGCTTCTAATTGAATTACATCGGGTAGCCACTGATGATGGAATCTTGGTGATTCGACCGCTTGCTGCATGGTCATGTCAAAATCAATCACATTAATTATCGTCTGAAAGACAGATGTAATAATAGTTGAACCACCCGGAGTGCCTACAACCATAAATAACTCACCGTCTTTTGTGACGATTGTCGGAGTCATTGAGCTTAACATTCTTTTTCCTGGTAAAATGGCATTTGCTTCTCCTCCTACAAGACCATAACTATTCGGTACGCCAGGCTTTACACTAAAGTCATCCATTTCATTATTTAAAAGGAAACCAGCACCGCCAACAAAGACTTTACTTCCCATTCCACCGTTCAGTGTTGTTGTAACGGAAACGGCGTTTCCCCATTGGTCCACTACGGATAGGTGAGTCGTTTCTTTACTTTCATTGGGGGCTGGAGCACCTGCGCTTACTTCGCTACTTAGTGTGGCCTTTTCGCTATTGAAATTGCCCATTCTATCATTTGAGTATGATTTTTCAATCAAACCTTGTTGAGGTACATCCACAAAATCAGGGTCGCCGAGGTGTTGAGCACGGTCTGCGTATGCTCGTCTTTCCGCTTCCACAATCAAGTGGATCGCCTCCTGACTATGAAAACCCATTTCAGATAGCTTGAATGGTTCAACCGCATTGAAAAGTTGTGCTAAAGCGATACCGCCACTAGAGGGTGGGGGCATAGAAATAAATTCATACCCTCTGTATTCACCCGTTACGGGAGTTCTCCAAACAGCTTCGTATTGAGCTAAGTCTTCGGAAGAAATCATGCCATTGCCGCGTTCCATTTCTTCTACAATGAGCCTCGCGGTTTCTCCTTTATAGAAGCCATCACGTCCTTTTTCTTTAATTAGGGTTAAAGTAGCTGCTAGCTCAGTTATGCTTACCGTATCACCCGCTTTCCAATTTCCATTTTCAGACAGAAAAAAGTATGGCCTTACTGTATTGTATTCTAAAAACGCCCTACGGTTGGCATTTAATCCTCTGGCTTCCCTTTCCGTCAGAGCCCAGCCATTAGCGGCTAGGTCAATAGCAGGCTGTACCAAGGCAGCCCAGTCTAGTTTGCCGTATTTTTTGTGAGCAGCTTCTAATCCTGCAACAGTTCCGGGAACTCCAGCAGCAAGATGTCCTCTGGTGCTGGCTCTTGGAATTACCTCTCCGTTTTCATCGAGATACATATCTCTGCCACCAGCCATTGGCGCTCTTTCTCTGTAATCTAGCGCATCAATGTCGCCATTGGCCATACGACTTATCATAAAGCCGCCGCCGCCAATATTTCCGGCGCCAGGGTAAACAACTGCCAATGCGAATTGTGTGGCAATCGCCGCATCAATGGCGTTACCGCCTTGTTCCATTATTTGCTTGCCTACCTCTGAAGCAAGCGGATGAGCAGATACCACCATGGCTTTATCTGTAATTAAACCTCTGTTTTCTAAAGAGATTTCTACTGGTTGCTCACAAGCGAAAAGTGAGATGGTAATCAACAAAGTGAATAACTTTTTCATGGGGGTATCTGCTTTAATTATAGCTTATTTCTGTCCGATGGTAGTTTCGAATAGTTTGTAAATCCTTTTGTATTCGTCTGTCCAACTGGAAGGTGTTGTAAAACCATGGTTTTCTACGGGATAAAGCGCCATTTCCCAATTGTCTTTGCCGAGCTCGATTAATTTTTGCGCTAGACGAACTACGTCCTGGAAATGAACATTTGTATCGACCATACCGTGTGCAATTAATAGGTTACCTTCTAGGCCTTCGGCAAAGTAAATAGGGGAGCTTCGTTTATAAGCGATTGGGTCTTCTACCGGCGTATTTAGAATGTTAGAAGTATAGCCATGGTTATAATGCGCCCAATCCGTTACCGACCTTAATGCAGCTCCTGAATTGATGATGTCTGGGTGTTGGAACATGGCAAAGAGCGTGATAAATCCGCCATAAGAACCTCCATACATACCAATTCGTCCTGCCTCCACATTATGCTCTTTCATAAGGTATCTAGCACCATCAATTTGATCGGAAAGGTCTTTTCCACCCATGTGTCTGTATATACCTGTTCTCCAATCTCGGCCATAGCCTGCGCTCGCACGATAGTCAATGTCGAGTACGGTATAGCCTTGAGCCATTAACATGTTATTGAACATATATTCTCTCTGATAACTACTCCACCAGTAATGAACATTTTGTAGGTAACCTGCACCGTGTACAAAGATGACACCTGCACCATTCGGATTCTTTGGTTTATAAAGCCTAGCATGAACATTAGCTCCATCCTCAGCCTTGAAGGTCACTATTTCTGCTTCATGCCAATCGTATTGTTTAAAACCATCTTGCTGACTCTCGGTAATTTGTACACGATCTGCACCTGCTTTATTGGGTTGTACGAAGAGTTCGTAAGGCTTATCGATGTAAGAGTATCTTATGGCAAGTGTTTTTTCATCTGGCGAAAGCGTTACACTATTGTCACCATCTACACTTGTGATTTGAGTCATTTTACCACCCTTTATCGGCATACTATAGAAGTGTTTTATGCCAGGGTGTTTTTTATTTGCCGTAAAATACCATTTAGAGCCGTCGTTGGATATGAAAGGACTGTAAACTTCGAAGTTACCTTCAGTTATTTGTTTTTTAGAACCCGTTTTGAAGTCATAAAGGTATAGATGGGCATATCCCGAGCTTTCTGATTGGAAGTATAAAGTTTCGCTTTTTGGTAAAAAACCAAGCACTTGTCCTCCTAAGCGCCCAATCCATGCTTCGTCACGCTGTCTATCAACAGTTTCTAAATCACCAGATTCTGGTAGAAGTCTCATAACCCAGCGATCCTTATGATCGTGAGAAGAAAAAGTCACTACAGCATATTTGCCATCTTCAGACCAAACTACTCTACGGCCTGCGCTTACTTTTCGTGGTTTCTTCTCAAACTCTCTATCAGGGTAATCTTTAACGTAATCCGGTAAGTCCGTGATACCTGGTAACTGCTCAGAATCAAGCATGTATAAAGAATCGCCCGACACATTATAGATGCCTATTTCATTATAACTCTGTTCTCCACCAACTTTACTTCGTGCTCTAATATCTGTAGTGTAACCAGATTGTGTTACATAGTTGGGAACAATCGTGTTTTTAGCCGGTTTTTTAGCCGTATGAAAAACGTTAAATGTTACATAGTTTCCGTCAGGAGATAATTGAATGTTTTGTATGTTTTTAAGTTTAATACTACTTCTTCTATCCCCAGCGGCTTGCACTTGACTGCTGAAACTTGCTCCTCTAAATCTATTTCGATTTCTAGGTCTTGTGCGTTGATCTTTTAAAATAGATGAAGTTTCTATCTGATCGTCACGAAGCCAAGCGTCTTGTTCTTTATTGCCCGAAGAATTATTGCCTGAAAAACGAGGGCGCGCTTCATTGTTATTATTGCTTTCAATGGAAAAGTTTGTGAGCTGCTTCATCAAACCTGTTTTCAGGTTGATAGAAAAGAGATTATTATCTGAAATGAAGGTGATCACATCATCACTATGAAAGTTGGGGCTAGATTCACGGGCATTGGTTCCTGTAATCTGAGTTTCTTTTTTGTTTTTCACCTCCATCATGTAGATGTCGCCGCCTTTTGCATAGATGATCTTTGATTTGGTCTTGTTATAAGCATAACGTGAAGGCCAGCCTTCGCTTCGGTCGTCATCTTTAGAGAAAGTACCTCCAGATTTACCTACTTTGAAAGTGCTAGAAGATTCCTCATCCTTATTTCTCCATGTAAAGAAGATGTTTTTACTGTCTTTAGACCAACTTATATTTGATGGCGAGGTACCTACAAATTTTGCTTGATCTTGCATTATTTCTTCGACCGTCAGATCTGTCAAAGGTTTTGTTTGGGCGTAAGAAAATGTTACCCAAATAATGGCTGAAATTGATAAGAGAATTTTGCGCATAATTTTCTAAATGGTTTATTCAAACATAACTAAAAATGAAAGGAGTTAAACAGCAATTGGTATGGATGGTTTTTTCTCCATTTGGGAATTTCTTCTGGGCTTTGGGACTTAAGCCAAACAAAACAATCATACCTATCCTTCTTTAAGTGCATAAAAGGCACTTTCCAACTTTAGATCAGGTTTGGTATACTTTAAGCAGTGTATCAGAAAATGATCAGGGGTTTCCGATATAGCTTATTAATTGTTGAAGATGAATTGACTACGCGAAGGTTGCTCACCTATTTGCTTGAACCGTATTACCATGTGCACTGTGCAGGAAATGGTAAGGAGGCAAAAAAGTGGTTAAACGCTGGAAATAAAGCTGATTTGATTATTACCGATATTGAAATGCCGATAATGAATGGTCTGGAATTTATTAAGCTGATGGAATCTAAACCTCGTTATCGAAAAATTCCAGTTATGGTAATGTCTAGCCTGAGTACAAGTTCCAAAGAATTTAAATTGATTGCTGACAGGGTGAAGGTGTTTCTGAAGAAGCCTATTGAACCCAAGATATTATTTTGGCGTATAGAACAGCTGCTTGCCGAAAAAGTCACTTTATAACTCTTCTTCCATCTCTTTTATATATCTGTAAATACTAGACTTTCCGATGTCGAGTTTATCGGCAACTTTCAAGACATTGTTATCATACTTACTTAAGAAGTGTCTTATAATTTTGAACGTATAATCTCTCAAAGTCATTTCTTCGAATAGAAATTGCCCTTCTTTTTGTAATGAATTAAAGGTAATGTCTTCATCTAGGATGGTATTATCATCGCACATAACGGCTGCCAATTCTACCACTGATTTTAATTCCCGCACATTACCTGGGAAAGAGTATTTCAATAATTTGTTCTGTGCCTCTTTGCTGAGCTTAACCTTGCTCATTTTATTCTCCTTAGAAAAGCTTGATAGGAAATGCTCAGCAATCAAAAGCGTGTCTTTATCTCTTTCTCTAAGGGGAGGTAGTTCAACGGGAATCCCAAGGAGTCTATAATAGAGATCTTCTCTAAAATTACCGGCTTTTACCTCTTCTGCAAGGTTTCTATGTGTTGCAACAATTACTCGTGTTTCGAATTTCACCACTTCATTACCACCAATTCTGGTGATTTCCCGCTCTTGTAAAGCCCTGAGTAGTTTTGCTTGTAAATTGATATCCATTTCACCAATCTCGTCTAGGAAGATGGTGCCACCATCAGCTTCTTCAAACTTACCTTTTCTACGTGCTACGGCACCTGTAAATGCTCCTTTTTCATGACCGAAAAGCTCGCTTTCAATTAAGTTTTCAGGAATTGCAGCAATGTTCACTGCAACGAAAGGTTTTTTCTTCCTATCCGAATTATAGTGAATCGATTTAGCAACCACCTCTTTTCCGGTACCTGTTTCACCAGTAATAGAAACGGTGATGTTAGTTTTTACCGCCTTAGTGAGAAGTTTGAAAATTCGCTGGATCGCAGCACTTTCACCAATTATACTATTATCGAATTCATATTTCTGACCAATCTCTTCTTTCAATACAGATATTTCTTCCTTTAAAGAATCCTGTTTTTTAGCATTATTAAGTGTATTGAGGAGCCGGTCTTTGGTTTCGTTGTCTTTAGTGATATAATCGTATGCACCGTATTTTAGTAATTCTACGGCTGTATTGATGCTTTCTTGAGAAGAAACGACAATTACATGAATGTCAGGATTATACGCTTTAATCTTTTTTAAAATCTGCTCACCTGTTGTATCTGGGAGAGAATAATCGAGGGTAATTATTGACGGGTTTTCATGGAGGTGATCAATGCAATCTTTACCATTGGTGAAAGTCTTTACAACATGATCTGGGTTTAATTCAGCTACATACTGTACCAGTTTTAAATAAACGGGGTCATCTTCTACGACAAATATTTTTACCGGATCAGGTATATATTCCATGTATCACAATTGATTAAGTAGGGTGAAGATATTAATTATTAAATCGTAATAAAAGCAGTTCTAGAGAAGCCTCAAAAGCATTTTTCTTAATTTCATCTCAACAGAATAACTATGTCTTTGAAAAGTCTCACTTCTAAGGATTTAATACAGTTCGTAAATACACGAAAGGGCGAACAAAAGCTAGGTGAAAATATCCATACGCTGGCATATGGCGATCTTAACGAATTGGATACGCTGAAGGAAAATGGTGCTCGATTTTGTCTGCTAGGAATTCCAGAGTCTATCGGAGTTAGAGGTAATTTAGGAAACCAAGGCACTGAATTAGCTTGGCCGGCATTCTTGACTTCTTTTTTAAATGTTCAAGGCAACCGATTTTTATCTGGCGATTCATTTGTCGTTTTGGGTCAGGTTGATGTAGAAGATCTACGAGATGAGTTGACACTTTTCAATTCAACGCCTGCAGAAGTCGCTCAAAAAGCACGTAAGCTATGCGAAGCTGTTGATGAGCGCGTTACACCGATAATTTCAAGTGTGATCAAGGCAGGATTGATTCCGATCGTTATCGGGGGAGGGCATAATAATGCTTATCCACTTTTAAAGGGTGTGGCCAAGGCCTTAAATACAACAGCAGGAATTAATGCCATTAATTTAGATGCCCATGCGGACTTTAGAAGCTTAGAGGGTAGGCATAGTGGGAATGGGTTCTCTTATGCCAAGAATGAAGGGTTCTTAAATCGATACTTTGCTTTTGGCCTTCACCAATCTTACAATAGCGAAAACATCCTGTCTGCTATGGATCAAGATAGAGATGTCGCTTATTCATTTTTTGAGGATATTTCCAACTTTGATGTGGCTTTAAAAGAGGCATTAGCCTTTGTAGATGATAAAGAGACTCCTGTAGGTATTGAACTTGATATGGACGCGATAAAATCAATGCCAAGCAGTGCCATTTCTCCATCAGGTGTCACATTAGAACAAGCAAGGGCTTATGTCAGAGAATGTGCTTCACAATTGAATGTTGCTTACTTACACTTGCCAGAAGCGGCCCCATCCAATTCAGCTGAAAATGGATTTGTAGGTAAGGCATTAAGTTATTTGGTGACGGACTTCGCTAAATCTAGCTTATAAAAGAAAAGGTCAGACACATAGTGACTGACCTTTAATGCTTACTTCTTTTTCGATTAATCTTCGTTGATTACGATCTTTTCAATCTTATCACCTTGTCTGATATCATCGACAATATCAACACCGTCGACTACTTTACCAAAACAAGTGTGGTTTCTGTCTAAGTGCGCAGTGTTATTACGGCTATGACAAATAAAGAACTGAGACCCGCCAGTATTTCTACCTGCATGTGCCATAGAAAGCACGCCTCTGTCGTGAAATTGGTTGTCGCCATCTAGTTCACAGTCGATTGAGTAACCAGGACCACCACTACCGATACCATCAGGGCAGCCACCTTGAATTACAAAGTCAGGAAGAACTCTGTGAAAGTTCAAACCATCGTAAAAGCCTTTTTTAGAAAGGTCGACAAAATTTTTAACCGTGTTTGGAGCGTCGTTTTCGTAAAACTCCACTTTCATCACGCCTTTTTCAGTATGGATTTCTGCTGTCATTATATTTTTCTGTTATTTGACGCAAAAGTAAACTTTTCCACTAGATGTTCAGACTTTCTAAGCGACAGAAGATTAAACTAATGAACTTTTATCCGCCTTACGTGGGTGCAGGCATTCGTGTAAAACATATCAGCGACGACTTTTTGCGTGCTGAAATAGAAATGAAACTGAGGTGGTGGAATAAGAATTTAGTAGGCACTCATTTTGGTGGATCACTTATGTCTATGTCCGATCCTTTCTATATGCTGCTATTACTTCAAAAGCTCGGCAGGGAATATATCGTTTGGGATAAGGCCAGTTCGATAAAGTTTAAAAGGGCAGAGAAGGGTAAAGTGACTTGTGTATTTGAAATTACGGAAGATCTCGTCGCCAATATAAAGTCAGAGGTAGAAACAGTTGGTAAAAAAGACTACGTTCTTCCACTTCAGATTACTAATGAGGAGGGTAAAGTCGTTTGTGAACTAGAGAAAACGATCTACGTGCGTAAAAAGTAATTACTTTTTGAAGTGGTAAAGGAAGATGAATTCTCCGGTAAATGCCGGCTTCGGATTGTCCTTGATTTCAAGCTTCACGTTAAGCTGGCATTTTGTGATACCTCTAAGATCAGCTAAAGAGCTTAGTTTAACCCTTAATCTTACTTCTTGGTTTACCTTAACTGGCTGATTGAATTTTAACTTCTCAATGCCATAGTTGATCATCATTTTAATATTGTTGATCTCGGCAATTTGTTCCCATAAATAAGGCAGTAAAGACAGGGTGAGATAACCGTGCGCTATGGTGCTGCCAAAGCCACCTTCTTTGGTTGCTCTTTCAGAATCAATATGTATCCATTGATGATCAATTGTTGCATCAGCGAAAGCACCAATGCGTTCTTGGTCAATTTTCAAGTATTCTGAAACGCCGAGTTCTTGACCAATATACTGCTCAAATTCAGCATGACTATGGATAATTACTTTTGCCATTCTTACAACAATTACTGTTCAACAGTCTTCTAAGATAATTTTTAATCAAGAAAATGGCTAAAAATTAATGGTCAATTGATGACCTTTCTTAATCACGCTCAAATCCTTGTCTCCAAAATTAGAACAAGTAATCCCTAATAACCTAACCCCTGATGGAAATAGATTCCAATCAATTTGCTCTAATAATCCAAAAGTGATTTCTATCAGTTGGTCAAATGTTCTAATTTCTTCCGTAACTGATTGGCTTCTTGTGATTTGACTAAAGTCTTTGAATTTAACTTTTAGGGTAAGCGTTTTTCCAAATTTTTTTGATTTTTCTAAGCGTGTCAGTACCGTTTTAGCGATAGGTTCAAGCGCCAGCTTCATATCGACCACTTCAATCAAGTCGTAATCGAAAGTGTTTTCAGCCCCCAATGATTTACGAATCCTATTTGGGTTTACTGGTCTGTTGTCGTTGCCTCTTACTATTTCGTAATAAAAGCCTCCTGATTTGCCAAAATGAGTAATTAAAGTCTCTTTATCCCACTTTTTTAAGTCTGCACCAGTATTTATACCAAGCGCTTTCATTTTTTCAGCAGTTACTTTGCCTACACCAAAGAACTTTTCTATAGGCAGCTGTTCTAAAAATACCGTTGTCTTTTCAGGCCCAACAAGCGTAATGCCATCGGGTTTATTGTAGTCGCTTGCAATTTTTGCAATGAATTTGTTGGTTGAGATTCCAGCTGAGGCCGTTAGTCCTGTTTTGGCTTTTATGTCGTTTCTGATGGATTTGGCAATCATAGTGGCAGATTCCATCCCCTTTTTATTTTGAGTGACATCTAAATAGGCCTCGTCTAAAGACAAGGGCTCTATAAGGTCGGTGTAGGTTTGAAAAACCTCGTGTATCTGATTGGAGATTTCTTTATATCGATCGAATCGTGGTTTTACAAATACAATATTGGGGCATTTATGATAAGCCAAAGAAGAGGGCATGGCCGATCTTACACCAAATTTTCGAGCCTCGTAACTTGCGGCGGCAACAACACCTCTTTCTTTGCTGCCACCCACGGCAACAGGTTTACCCTTCAGTTCGGGATTATCGGCCTGTTCTACTGACGCGTAAAACGCATCCATATCAATATGAATTATTTTGCGTTGGGTACTCAAGGATTTTTTAATTCAGGATATCGAAATTCGTATTAATTACGGAACTTAGTTTTTCAAACTTAAAGGAATTTGTATAGTTGTTTAAGTATGTACGGAATACTAGGGTAATAACACGTTTTTCTGCGTAAATCATTAGGAGTGGTATGGATAAGAAAAAGAAGATTTTTGTGGTGGTAGCTATTCTCTTCATTTTAGCTACGATTATAGTAGGTTATGATATTTCTAGAAAAACTTCTTTTCCTGGCTCGAAGAAATATCTCAAAGAATCAATAGCGCCCTCTGAAGAAGTTGAAAAAGATTCGGTTAATGTGGAAACAAAGTGATTTGTTTTTGACTTTATACATGCAAAGATAGACTCGTGGGAAAAGCAGGAAAGAAAGTAAATCTAGAGGAAGTTGACATGGAAAGGATGGAGGATATGACCACTCCAAACCCCGGTACTATCGCTTTTCCACACACTGTGGGTGGAGCCATGATAAAGCCCGAAGACAAGGGTAAAATTAAAGGCTTAGCTGTTTCTGCAATGTATGAGCAGACGGAAATGGATATGAAACAAATCTATGACCAGATGCAGCTTTTGGCACAACAGGCCAAGACTATCCAAGATCGCATAGATGTTTCGGAGAGAATTTATCAGGCCCAGATGAACTTTCAGCCCTTAATTAGTAAAACCTATCATTTGTATGAAATGGAGGATGGCGGAGATACGCTATCCATGATTGGACCAAAAGAATGGGGAAGATCAAAGCCATTTAAGCGTTTTATTGCCACCGTAAAATTGCTTTCAGATCATACTTGGGATATCCTTGAAAAAGGTGACGATACTATCTAAAAGAATCGATCAGTATTTATAAGGTTTTGAATGCGTGCTTATTGAAATAAGCCGTTGATCTGATAATTCACCTTTTCTAGCATGAAAGCATAGTCTTCAACATTGGCTACAAAATCCAAATCATTCACATCAATTACCAAAAGCTTCCCCAGGTTGTAATTGGCAATCCATTCTTCGTAGTGCTCATTAAGGTTTTTTAGGTATTCTATTCTAATCAGTTCCTCATATTCTCTACCGCGCTTCTGGATGTTGGCCACCAATTTTGGAATATCGGCTTTTAAATAAATCAAAAGATCGGGGGCTTTTACATGCTTAATCATAGACTTGAATAACTCTAAATAGTTATTGTAGTCTCGCTCAGCGATAAACCCTGACTTGTAAAGGTTGGCGGCAAAAATATAGCAGTCTTCATAAATGGTTCTGTCCTGAATGGTACCATTCCCATTGGAGTTTCTTATTTGAGCCACTTGATTGAACCGGCTGTTCAAGAAGTATACTTGCAAATGGAATGACCAACGCTTCATGTCCTCATAAAAATCCTTTAAGTAAGGGTTGTCCTCGACAGATTCTAACTGAACATCCCAATTGAATTGTTTGCCCAATTTCTTTGCAAAAGTTGTTTTACCTGATCCTATGTTTCCCGCTATGGCTACGTGCATTCTAATTTCTTTGAACTACGAAGTTATGCAAGGTCGAGGGACTTTGGCGTGGATTTAAATAAAAAAAGATCTGCAAGACAGACCTTTTTTTGGTAACACCAATAAATATGATTTGATAAGAATCGAGATCAATTTAGTTATCTAATTTCTCCTAATAATAACCTAAAGATTAATAAACTGTTATGTTACTAAAATTTAGCCCTTAGTGATACAATAGCATTGAACCCCGGCGCGCTTATGCCCGAAGAATATGTGCGGTAGTGGGTATCAAGAATATTTTCGAGATTGAGGTTTACCGAGAACCGATCATTGATTTGGTAAGAATTGTTAAGGTTTAGCGTGGACCAAGGTAGTGCACCATCGCTTGTATAAAATTGAGGTTTATTTTGCTCTGAAGGGGCTAAATCCTCGAAATCAACTCCGCCACTGTACCTCACAATCAGGCTAGATCTAAATTTCTTTTGGGTTAAAGTGATGCTAGTTTCTCCAAAAAGAGGTGTGACATGCCTCAGCGGTAGGTTTTCAATGGTATCTTCTCCATC
Source organism: Roseivirga sp. (assembly GCF_049099775.1). Taxonomy (GTDB): domain Bacteria; phylum Bacteroidota; class Bacteroidia; order Cytophagales; family Cyclobacteriaceae; genus Roseivirga. Next base: position 54,701 of record NZ_JAGDZM010000013.1, read on the forward strand.
AGTATAGGTGAAACTGCTTTTCAACGTGATATTTTCGTACAACTGGGCGGATATATTTAGGCTAATTCCCCAAATAAAGGCTTCCCCAACATTTACTTCAGCAAATACATTGCTAAGCGTTCCGTCATATTGAATTTGACTATTTCCATCGAATGTAAAAGGCCTTCGGACCAATGCATCTCTTAAAAAGGAGTAATAATTCACGAAATCAATTTTCAGCTCAGAGTCAAAAGTTCTGCTTATGCCGTATTCAATATTATAACTCGTTTCCGGCTTGAGGTCAGGGTTGGGTACCACCACTGCGCCTGGTTCAGAGTCGAAGACTTTACCCGCATCATCTACATTTGGTGCTCTAAAACCGCTAGAAAGCAATGCATTCAGCTTCCACCCCGGTTTTGGAAGATAAACAAGACCAATATTTCCGGTGAGTCCTCCATTTTTAAGGTTTATTTCATCAAATGGAAAGTCAAAAAAGGTGTCGTCAACAAATTGAGCATTCAGCGAGGTATAGCTATATCTTAGGCCAGTAGAAAGGATTAGTGTCTCATTCAAATGGTTTTTGGTACTGATATAAGCTGCTAGCGTATTGAAGCTGCTACCACCGTCTGGGTATCGGGTACTTGTAGGAGAAACGTCGCCGGAGACAATGTTTGTTTCTTGGGCACTGGATTCCACATCGTTTAAAACGGCCTCTAAACCGTAATAAAGTTCGCCGGTAAATCCATAAGATTTTTCAAAGTCCACATTAAAAGAGAGCACATCTACGGATTCTCTTCTAGACCTTAATAAGTCGCTCCCGAAACGCCGCTCATTTCTGCTTTCTGTAACACGCTGCAAGGCAGTTGTCATTTTTAATTGATCGAAGAGCTTAGTAGGGTAGAAGAATCGAGATTGTAGGGAATGCATTTGCCATTCTTGCGGACCATAGTACCATTCCGCATTGGTTAAGCTTCCATTGGTTCTGTCCGTGAGCCTATCGTAGCGTGGTACATCGGAAGAGGTGGAGTGGTGTAGCGAATAAGTGAAGTCGGAAAACGACCCCATGCGCCATCTAAACTTCTGAAGAAAATTCCATTGATCGTAGCCTGAATTTACCAGTAAGTTTACATCGTCGTTTTGGATCACCTGATCTTCTCCTGCGATGCGCGCTACGTATTCTAGTCTTTTTCCAAAGTCAGGAAATTCATCAGTTCTATTGCTGCCGGTCCTTAAATCATCAAAATTATTATACGTTACACTGGTGAAGGAGGCGAATTTTGGAAGGTTTAGTTGTAATTGAATGTTGCTTGTTAAGGCGTTTGCCGCCGAAGCGTATCGTGTAAATCCTTCCCCTTGGATAGTGGCCCCTTCGGGAGAAAACTCCGGATTTTTGGAATGAAAATCCATGACGCCACCTAGGGCATCGCTGCCATAAATAACTGAACTTGGTCCAAAAACCACTTCTGCTTCTTGCAGGTTGTTAGGGTCTAGGGTAATGACATTCTGTAAGTTACCGCTCCGGAAAATGGCATTGTTCATTCTGACGCCATCCACTACGATTAAAACAGAATTGGCCGAGAAGCCCCTTATAATCGGGCTACCACCTCCTAATTGACTCTTTTGGATAAACACCTGCCCATTCATGCTTAAGAGATCAGCAGCAGTGGCTGGTTCGGCTTGCGCAATCTCTAAGGCCTTAAATTCTGTAATGCGCTGAGGAATTTCGCGTTTGTTTTGTTCCCATTTATTTGCTGAAATCACTACATCGCCCATTTGAATAACTTCTTCCGTAAGCCTAACAATGTAGTTCAACCGAGATAAGGCGCTATACTTTATTTCTTTGGGACGAAAGGAGGGGTGACGAATTAGTAGAGTGCCGTCTTCAGAAAAACCAGCTAGAGAAGCCTGTCCAGCGCCGTTAGTTATGGCTGCACGATCGGTACCCACTTCTTGAATTGTGGCCTGTTCTACCGGACGATTGTCCATTTCGTTTACCACAGAGACCATCTGTGCGAACCCATCAAAACTTACAAACAGCAGGCCGGCAACCATCAACTTCTTTATCCAACGTAACATTCCGAATTTTTCTGACTGAATTTTGGGTGATTATATGGTGTCTACAGTTAAATTTTATTGATTGCGCTCAATATACCTCATAATATGCCACGAGTAGCGTCAAATTATAAACGACCGCCTTTTTTTTATGTCAATGGACACTTGGAGACCATAATCCCGAGCGTGACGCGAAAGATTAAGGATTTGTCTTATCAAAGAGAAAAAATCGATACGCCCGATGATGATTTTCTAAATCTTGATTGGATAAGAAAGGGTCATGAAAGATTAATAGTTATTTCCCATGGTTTAGAGGGCGGATCGGATAGACATTATGTAACTGGAATGGCCAAATTATTCCGAGATAATGGCTGGGATGTGCTGGCTTGGAACAATAGAAGCTGTAATGGCGAAATGAACAAACAGCGTATTCTATATCATCATGCGGCTAGTTATGACTTAAGAACCGTAGTCGACCATGCTTTAGAAAAATACGACTACCAAGAGGTTTGCATGGTAGGTTTCAGTTTGGGCGGCGGACAAACACTGAGGTATCTAGGGGAAGAGTCTGAATTTGGTTTGCCTGATCGGGTAAAAAAGGGGATGGTAATATCAGTGCCTTGTTCTTTGCCTGAAAGTGTGGACACTTTGGGTTTGAAGGGGAATGCAGTGTATGAGAAGCGATTCCTTAAAAAGTTGAAGCTTAAAATTGCCGCTAAGGCAGCTCAGTATAATGATATAGACATCTCTGGCTTGGATGATGTGAGCACTTTGGAAGTTTTTGACGAGAAATATTCCGCACCGCTGCATGGTTTCAAGAGTAGATCTGAATTTTATGTGTACTGTAATCCATTTCCGTACATCTCTAAAATCACAAGGGACATAATGATTCTGAATGCCATCAATGACCCATTGCTAATTGGCAATTGTTATCCGTATGATTTGGCCAATGAGATGCCTAATTTATACCTAGAAACACCAGAACGCGGAGGACATGTGGGTTTTGCGCAAGCAGGAGAGAAGTTTACTTATGCTGAACGTAGAACCCTAGAGTTTTTTGAGGGTAGCACTTTTAGGATAATAGAGGACTAGAATTTAGCACGGAAGAGCACGGGTAAATGATCAGATACCCAGAGCCCATTACTTCGTCTATCGTCAATATGGCTTAAGCTGATACCTGCTGCATTTCGGAAGAAAATGTAGTCAATTCTATCTTCTAGTTTGGCGGAAGTATCGAAACCACTAAATGTGCCTATGGGTCCGTAGAATGGCTTTTGACTAGCGGTAAAGCCATCCGCCATATGAGTTAGTATGTTTTGAATGGGCTGACTGTCCGGTATTGCATTAAAATCACCAGAAAGGATTACGGGCGCTTTATCTTCGGTTAATACTTTGATTTGTTCAATAATCAAGGCTGCTGATTTTTCTCGGGCAACCTTACCTCTATGGTCGAAATGGGTATTAAAAAACCAAAAAGTGACCTTTGAGTCTTTGAATTGAAACTGACCATAGGTGCAAATTCGTGGTAAAGCGGCGTCCCAATCTTTGCTAACCTTACCTGGTGTTTCTGATAGCCAAAATGTACCCTGTTTTAGTACATTAAGTTGCTCTGTGTTATAGAAAATGGGACTGAATTCGCCTTTGTCTTTTCCATCATCTCTACCCACACCAATGTATTTGTATGCGCCAGACTTTTGACTTATAAATTCTACCTGTTCCAGTAAGCCTTCTTGCACACCAAAAACCAAGGGTTCATAATGATTGATTAATTCAACAACCTCGTTTTTTCTTACATCCCATTTATTCTCTCCATCATTGGAGTTGTTATACCGGATGTTGTAAGACATGAAGGTGTGAACCTGTGCCAAGGCAGATTCGTGAATGGAAATGGTGCATAAGATCAGCAGTGACAGGAAGAGCTTCTTCATATCACAATATATCGAATTTGGAATTTCAACTGAACCGATTTAGAACCTTTTAATCACAAGGTCACTAACCGTATCGCCTATGGCTAAAGAGGAGGTAGCCGCTGGTGAAGGGGCGTTACATACGTTAATGGCATGTTTTGCCTCTATTATCGAGAAATCGTCTAATAAGCCGCCCGTTCTATCACAGGCTTGGGCACGAACTCCGGCACCACCATCTACTAAATCTTGTTCCTGAATTTCGGGTATAAGCTTTTGCAGCGCTTTGGTAAATGCAGCTTTCGAAAACGAGCGATACATTTCGCCAAAACCAGTTTTCCAGTATTTCAAGGCGACTTTTTGAAAGCCTGGCCACATTAAGGATTCTGCTAGTTCACCTAGATGAATTTGGGACTTTTTATAGCCTTCACGTCTAAAAGCCAATACTGCATTCGGACCTGCTTCAATGCCGCCATTGATCATTCGTGTGTAATGAACGCCCAAAAAAGGGAAGTTTGGGTCGGGTACTGGGTAAATCAAATGTTTGACCAAATACTCCTTTTTAGGTACCAATTTGAAGTATTCACCTCGGAAAGGAATGATTTTTAAATCGACATTATCGGATGTCATTTTTGCCAATCGATCGGAATAAAGGCCACCGCAATTGACCACTAACTTGGTTTCAATTGACCGATTGCTCGTCTCCACTACTGAGTGGCTGCTCGACTCACTAACGCCAACAACTTTCTCATTTAAGAAAATCTCACCACCAGCTGCTCTAATCTTGTCGGCATACTTTTCGGCAACGGCTACATAGTCAATAATACCAGTATATGGGACTTTTACTGCGGCAATTCCATTAACGTGGGGTTCAATTTCCTTTAGTTCCTCAATGCTGATCTTCTCAATTTTATCGAGTCCATTTTCTAGGCCTCGATTGTAAAGATTATCTAGAAGCGGGCGCTGAAAATCGTCTGTAGCCACCACCACTTTTCCGCATAGGTCATAAGGAATCTCTTCCTTATTGCAGAAATCGAGCAGCATATTGTATCCATTGATACAGTTGAGCGCTTTCAGACTTCCTGGCTTGTAATAAAGGCCTGAATGAATCACACCACTATTATTGCCAGTTTGATGCTTGCAAAGTCGATCTTCTTTCTCGATCAATGCAAGTTTCAGCTTGGGATTTTTCACCAAGCTTTGGTAGGCCGTTGCAAGGCCCACAATACCACCTCCGGCAATAACAATGTCGTACTTCATTAATTAAAATGGTAAGTCATCAGATTCATCTGACTTTAACCAATCTGGTTCGTCATTTGACGCGGGAGGAGGAGGCGTTCCACCTGCTGGTGCGCTTGCTTGAGGCGCGGCTTGTCCTTGGTCTGCGGTAATTCTCCAAGCTTGCAGCGAAGTAAAGTATTTGTCAACACCTTGAGGGTCGGTCCATTTTCTTCCTTTAAGGTTAAAGCTCACATTTACCGCTTGTCCTTCAGAAAAACTGTCTAACTGATCGCATTTATCCTGAATACACTCGAATTTGATCAATTCTGGGTATTGTGGATTATCTGCATATTCAACCACAAATTCTCTTTTTCTAAAAGATCCGCTTACCTGTTGGGTAGGGAATATTTTTTCGACTTTCGCTTTGATTTCCATTGACTAAAAATTTGCTCAAAACAATTGAATTATGAGGGAAGATGCAAGCTGCGGTGTAATAGAATAGCACAATAATTAAACATTTCTCAATTGCATTTGTCATAAGACCGATCAAATGGAATAATTGATTGATAAACACGTTTGAGAAATAGAAAATATGGCCATATTTGAAGTTCGACATTTAGATTCTACAAGGAAACTGAGGAATTGAAAAGACTAATACTACTTATATTTCTGATTACGGGTGCATTGAATCTAAATGCACAAGTAACCACCGAAGGGAAAGACTTTTGGCTCGGTTTTATGCAAAACTTCGATCCGGGAGCCCCGTCATCTCTAGAAATCTTTCTGACCAGCAAGGAAAGAGCGGAAGTAGAGATCTTCATTTATACTGATTCAAGAACATTAAACATTACCGTTGAACCGGGGGTGACTCACCGTGAAGTAATTGCGCTGCAAACAGATAACAGGTATGCTGCCTCAGGTTCTGGCACAATCCAAGCAAGAGCCATTCGTGTTAGCTCTGATGTTGATATTAGCGTTTATGCCCTCAATAGTAGAAGCCGAAGTGCTGATGCAGCGGTAGTGCTCCCAGTAAATACCTTAGGAAATCAATATTACGTTTCGGCGTATTGGGAGGAGTATCCAGCAGGAGATACTTTCAACAATAACAACAATGGAGAACAAGACAGTCCTTCGTCATTTTTAATTGTAGCCACGGCAGATGATACCCAGCTCAAAATCACACCTTCTGTCGATGCACGAGGTTTTAATGCCGGAGAAACATTCGATCTCACTTTAAATCAAGGCGATGTCTATCAGGTACAAGCGGATGGAGACCTTACAGGTACCTTGATAGAACTAAGTAATGACAATACCGGCGATTGTAAGAATTTCGCGGTATTCGGAGGTAATCAATGGGGTAGAGTAACAGGTGGAGATGACTGTCAGTCAGGTTCGGATTTAGGAGGATTTGCAGCCGATCATTTGTATGAACAGATGTTTCCAGTTACGACATGGGGTGAAAACTACATTGCCGCTCCATACGAATTAAGAACAGCCTATGTACTTCAGATAACTGCCGCAGAAGACGATACACGAATTGTAATCGGTGGCGATATCGTGAACCTTGATGCGGGTATGACGGAGAGAAGACTAGAGACTGATGTGGTTGGAATATTTGCCGATAAACCGATTCAGGTAGCCCAATTTAGTCAAGCACTAAGTTGTGATAATAACACAAGTGCAGGGCCAGGTGATCCTTTTATGATCATGTTGAGTCCAAATGAACAAAAATTGACGCAGGTAACCTTTAATGCGTTGACAGCCAATGTGATCGATAATTATTTTGTAACTGTAATAACAGAAAGTGCAGAAGTGAATAATATCACGCTCAATGGTACTAATATACCAGCAGCAGATTTTATCAGTGTGCCGGGTACAGGCTTTTCTTACGCCAATGTGGACATAAACATCGGAGAAGATTATACCTTGATTTCTGAGGCGGGATTCATCGCCTATATCTATGGTTTCGGAAATATTGAATCCTTCGGTTATGCTGCCGGAGCTTCGTTAGAAAACTTAGATCTTTTAATCTTAGGTGAAGATCCGGAGATCAGTACAATCGATACGGAAGCCTGTGTAAATAATGAGGTAGACTTTAGACTTGATTTTGAAGTTCCGGTAGGTGAAGATCCTCGCTTTGACACTTTCGAGTGGGACTTTGGTGATGGCAGTCTTGTTGAAATGGGGCAAGATGTAACGCATACTTATCTAGCACCGGGAGAATATATCATTATGGTTAGAGCCTCAGAGGGTGGTGCTTGCGGTAGCTCAGAAACGGTTTTAAAGACTATTACTGTAATAGATAACTTTGTCGATGTCATCAATGGCCCTAGTTCAGTATGTCCAGATGTAACAGACATTGAATATATCGTCGATGGTTTTGTGGATCAGACTTACGTTTGGGAGATTCAAGGCGGTACACTTACGCGAACTTCCGATGAAAACAGGGTTTTAGTTGACTGGGGTGCGGCAAGGGATGATGCTTTCTTAAAAGTTGTAGGGATTAATGAATTAGGTTGTGAGACGGATACGCTGACACTAGATGTGATTATTAACAAGCGACTTGAACCAGCCTTGCCACAAAGCAATGGTTTTACAGCAGGAGAAGTGTGTTTTACAGATTTTAATGAAGTAACCTATTTTACACCACAAACCAACGGATCGGAATACGAGTGGTTTATTGATGGTGGTGTTATCCTTACCGATAACAGTTTGAATGAAATTAGAGTGAGATGGCCAGGCCCTGGAACTGGAAGAATTTGGTATCGAGAATTTAACCCACTTATTTCCGATTGCGAAGGTTTTTCAGATGTACTAGACGTTACCATTTACACGGAAATCATTTCGACACCTACAATTACCAACACCCTTTGTAATGGCGATGCTAACGGAACAATAAGTCTTACCCTTTCGGGAGGAAAACCAGGGAATTATAGTGTTGCTTGGAGTAATGGAATGAGCGGTCAAGACATTATGGGGCTAGCTGCTGGAGAATATGTGGCGACTATTTCTGATGCCCTAGGTTGTATCATCACCGAAACGTATACGGTAACTGAGCCTGATGTTTTGGCTGTAGCAGATAATCAGCTTATTGATGTCAGATGTTTTCAAGAATCAAATGGAAGTGCAACAATCTTTCTAACAGGAGGAACCACTTTTGCCAATGGCAATTATTCCTACTCATGGACTGGCCCGAATGGTTTTTCAGCCTCTTCCAATACCGGTGTTATCAATGGTTTAAGAGCAGGTAATTATTCAGTAGATATTGTTGATGCCAATGGTTGTGAAACCTCAACCACATTTGTCATCAATGAGCCCGCTCTATTAGAGCCAGACTTAGAGACTTTGATCAATGAACCCATCTGTCCTCAAGCTTCGAATGGTACGGCCTTTATAGATGCAAAAGGAGGTACGCCAGATTATCAATTCTTCTGGAGTAATAATAGTTCTGTCGACGATCCAAACGCATCGAATTTAAGCAAGGGAAATTATACCGTAAGAATAGTAGATGCTAATGGTTGTGAGACATCCCTTTCAATTGAGGTAGAAGAACGCTTCCCAAGAATTTTTATTCCAACAGCATTTAGTCCGAATAATGACAATACCAACGATGTTTTTGCACCGGTCACTGATTGTGCAATTCGGTTCTCAATGCAAATTTATAACAAGTGGGGTGCCGTTATTTATTCCACGGAAGACGTAAATAGTGGCTGGGATGGCACTTTTGAAGGCCAAGATGCACCTTCCGGTAAATATTCATATGTCATATTCTATGCAGGAACACTAAATGATGTGGCTTTTGAAGAAACTTACAGGGGCTCTCTGAAGTTACTTCGATAGTATTTCGCTCATTGTTCCGTTCTAAGGTTCTAGAGTTAGTTTAGTTGTTGTAAACAAGAAGTTGCGCTAAGCAACCTTAGTAGTTTGTCACTTGAATAAATTCTTTTACATACCGAAATCTGTTTTTCGGCTCCAGTTAATCTGTTGCTTCATTTTGCTTTGTATTACCTCGGTTCAAGGGCAGGTCAATACAGTTGGTAAAGATTTTTGGTTAGGATTTACAGAAAACGAATTTATCCCAGGCCACTCTCTTGAAATATGGATTAACGCCGAAGAAAGAGCCAATGTGACTATTCTAAATCCGGGTGGTGATTTCCTAAATCAAAAAGTGGTACAACCTGGTAGAAATAGCCTAGTGATTCTTCCTAGTGAATTAATGGCTTCACTTGCCGGTAAAAATGATTTTGGAATACACGTTACTTCCGATACCGACATCTCCGTATACGCCATGAACAAACGTTCGGCAAGTATAGATGCTACCGCTGTATTGCCTACTGACGCTTTAGATACCGAATATTACGCCATTGCTCATGTAAAGACCGATACGATAAGCAATGACGCAGGCGAATCAAACATTGTTATTGTAGCCACAGAGAATGCGACTGAAATTATAGTCGTTCCTTCTGTAGATACATCTGAAGGATGGCTAGCAGGGGAGACACAGACCTTCACCTTAGATGCAGGCGAAACATATCATGTAAAATCTGTAGATGACTTAACAGGTACACTAGTTCGTTCCATCGTAGGATCTGATAGAATTTGTAAGAAGATTGCGGTTTTTTCAGGTAATAAATCGACCAATGTGGGGGATTGTGGCCCTACAAAAGATCACTTGATGGAACAAATGCCACCTGTTTCAGCATGGGGTAGAGAATTTCTTTACGTACCATTTCAAAGTAGAAGTGGAGGCGATTTATTTAAAGTATTAGCCGGTACCGATGGTACAAGAGTCAATATTGAAGGAATTGGTACTATTGATTTAGATGCTGGAGAATATCATGTCATTGAAACTTTAGAAGGCATAAGAACCATTTCTTCAAATGAGCCAATAAGTATGGCCCAGTTTAGTAGAAGCCAAGCCTGTGACGGAATACCTTCAGACCCCTTCATGATTGTATTAGCACCCACAGCACAAGGGATTAATGAAGTAAATTTTAGTGCCCTGCCTACATTTAGGTCGACTACACATTATATGACCCTTGTCACTACCAGCGATAATCTTCGAAACATCGTTTTTGATGGCGTCGATATTACGAGCGAATTTACCATCAAAGGAAATGCAGCATATGCCAATTTGGTTTATCAGCAAGGAAACCACAGACTGACCGCCGAAAATGGAGTGCTTCCTTATTTGTACTCCTTTGGAGAGGAAGAATCCTTTGGCTATTTGGCTGGTTCGAGTCTGGGGAACTTAGATTTAGTTCAGATAGCCGAAAGCCTCGAAATTGAGAATGACAATCAAGTTTGTGTGAACCTACCGACCAATTTTGCTGCCTTATTTGATGTCATTCCAGGACAAGATCCTGTTTTCGATACGTTCCAATGGGATTTTGGTGATGGTACGCTAGGGTTGGAGCAAAATGCAGTTCATACCTATACGCAAGCAGGAGAATATGAGATTGCATTAACCGCCTCAAGTGGACGCAGTCTCTGTAATAATGCGGTAACCATTACAAAAATGATCACTGTTAGAGAATTAGCAATTAACGAATTTGTTGGTCCTTTATCAGTTTGCCCAGAAGTCACCGATATTATTTATAGCGTAGATGGACCAGCGGGTAACACTTATGAATGGTTTATTGAAGGCGGAACCATTACTTCCGGAGGTAATTCTGGCAGCATTACTGTAGACTGGGGCATAGCCAATGACAGCGCATTCATAAAAGTACTGCCGATCAACCTCGATCAGTGTAATACAGACACACTTTCTTTCGATGTTAAGATAAATACGGCATTGGAACCAGCATTACCAATGAGCGATGGAAACGATCCGAATGGTATCTGTTTTGGTGATTTTGATAATGTAACCTATTCCGTTAACCAAACAGCGGGATCTGAATATGAGTGGTTTGTAGATAGTCATGGAGAAATAATAGGAAGCAATCTTGGTAATTCAGTCAATATCCGATGGTCAGGCCCAGGAATTGGTCGCGTTTGGTATCGAGAATTTAACCCCCTGATCTCGAGTTGTGAAGGCTTTTCCGAGCAGCTTGTTGTCACCATACACGAACCAATTGTGGCCACCCCAACCATATCAGATGTTTTATGCCATGGCGAATCCAACGGAACCATCACCTTAGATATTTCTGGAGGGCAACCGGGAGATTACAAGGTGATTTGGGATAATGGAATGACGGGTGTAAGCATAGGCGATTTACCCATCGGCACATATGTAGCCACAATCACCGATGAGATCGGCTGTGAATTAGTTCAGTCCTTTGAAGTAAATCAACCCGAGGTTTTAGAAATTATCGACGCAGAATCAAATTCGACCTTGTGTTTTCAAGACAATACCGGAATAGCTGAAATAATGGCAGTTGGTGGTGTGCCGTTTCCCGATGGAGAATACAGGTACTTGTGGGAAGGCAATGGTACTATTAGGACAACTGATACCAGGCAAATAAGCGGTTTGCGAGGAGGTACATATACCGTAACTGTGATGGATGCCAACAATTGTGAAGTAAGTACAAGTGTTACCATCGATCAACCACCACTACTTGAGGCAGATTTAGCCACGCTATTGAACCCAGCCGTATGTCCTCAAGAAACCAATGGAACGGCTTTTATAGGCGCCAAAGGAGGCACCCCAAATTACCAGTTCTTTTGGAGTAATAACCCGAGTGTGGATGATCAAAGCACCTCTGGACTAGGTAAAGGGAGCTATACTGTCAGAATAGTGGATGCCAATGGTTGTGAAGCCTCTTTGAATGTAAACGTCGCAGAGAGGTTTCCAAAAGTGGTTTTACCGAATGCCTTTAGCCCAAACAACGATGGGGTGAATGATACTTTTAATGCCGTTACCGATTGTACCTTACCTTATTCCATGCAAGTCTATAATAAATGGGGTACAATTGTTTTTTCCAGTAATGATATTGGCTCAGGTTGGGATGGTCGTTTTGAAGGCCAAGAAGCACCTGCCGGTCTTTATTCTTACATCGTTTTCTATTCCGTTTCAATCAACGACAAGACATTTGAAGAAACCTACCGTGGTACCTTCAAGTTAATCCGATAATCTACTTCACTTTTCTGGCGCATTCACTAATTTGGACCTTAGTCTAACATTACAAAGTTGTCGCTTACAGTATATAAATCATCTGCCGGTTCTGGAAAGACTTTTACCCTTGTAAAAGAATACCTAAAGTTGGTGCTGCTTTCCCCAAGAGACTTTAGAAATATCTTGGCGATTACTTTTACCAATAAGGCTACTGAGGAAATGAAACGTCGGATACTCGCTTCGCTTTTAGCCATCGCTGAAGGGAAAGAGGAGGCCATGTTTGATACTTTAAAAGTAGAATTAGCCGACGAACTAGATGAAAAAGGCATTCAAGCTAGAGCAAACGAGGCTTATGAGCTAATCATTCATAATTACGGACGTTTCGAAATATCAACCATCGATAGTTTCTTCTCCAAAGTACTCAGATCGTTTGCCCGCGAGCTCGACTTACCGATGAGTTATGAATTGGAAATGAATACCAGTTTAGCCTTAAATGAGTCCATAGATCAATTATTCAGGAGTTTAGACGATAACAAGCAAGTTAGAGATTGGTTAGTGTCATTTGCCAATGAGCAAATGGAGAATGATAAGTCTTGGAATGTCGATCAGAACATGGCCAAGTTGGGAAAAAGCCTTTTTTCTGAAGCCTTTCAAGCCGGTTTTAAGACCGTCGATCTCGATTTAGACAAACTCAAGAAAATGATCGTCACCATGGTGAAAACGGTCAAAACCTATGAGAATGAATTAAAAGGCTATGGCAATGAGGCCTTAGACCTTATTTCAGCAAGTGGACTTACCGTTGCAGACTTCAAAGGCGGATCAAGAAGCGTAGCGAATACCTTTAAGAAGATAGCCTCAGGAAATTTCGAGCTATCGGCAACATTTTTAAAGGCCGTAAACGGAGAAGATACTTGGTACACCAAAACATCGGATAAGGCAGATCAAATTGAAGAATTCGTTTCAGGGCGATTTGGTGATGTGGCAAGGGGTATAGTTCAGTATATAGACGAGTATCAGGTGGAATACAATACCGCAAGAACACTTGTAAAGAACATGTTTTCTTACGGCCTTTTGGAAGAACTTAATAAGCACTTGAAAAACTATAGAGATGAACATAATGTGATGCTTATCTCAGACAATAACCTCATCCTAAGAGATATTCTAGATCAAGCCGATGCTCCGTTTATATTCGAAAAACTAGGGAGCTATTTCAAGCATATCATGATAGACGAGTTTCAGGATACCTCCAATTTCCAATGGAGTAACCTAAAGCCGCTGGTTATTAATGCCCTTTCAGAAGATAATAATGTACTCATCGTTGGCGATGTAAAACAATCAATTTACCGGTTTAGAGGGGGGAATATGAACTTGCTCTTATCTGAATTAGAATATGATCTTGGTGCTTTTTTTACTGCATTATCCAATCAGAACCTTAAGGACAATTACCGAAGCTTAAAACAAGTAGTAGCCTTCAATAATCAGGTATTCGACCAGTTGCCCGCCCTAATAGGAGCACATGAAAACATAACTGATGCTGAGGTTTTTGAAAAAGCTTACCATGAGCATCAACAAACAGCAAAGGGCAAAGCGGGTGGCTATGTTCGGGTGCGTTTCTATGAGAAAAATGAAAACCCTTGGAAGGAAGCCGCTTTAAACGATCTAGTTAAAACGATTAAGGAGAATCAAGCACAAGGCTTCGAACTGAGCGATATGCTCATACTAGTCAACGCTAATGGTGAAATTCCTAGCATTGCCAATGCTTTACTGAGTGAACATATCACCTTTATCAACGGGGAATCACTTAAAATCACACAGAGCAAGCTGGTTCAGTTTGTCTTAGAAGTATTCAGGTATCTGCAATCAGATTTTGATGAAATACTTTTGATGAATTTAATTACGCTGTATCATCAATTAAGCGCTGAAGATCACCAGGCAGTATTCTTAAGAGGAAAAAACAACCGAATGACGCTAGCAGAAGCCGGTTTCCCGAAATCCTTTTTAGAACAAAAACACCACCTAAAACAACAGTCGCTATTCGATTTAGTTAGTGAAGTATTGCTGATTTTCAATTTCACAGACCACGGCGATGTTTATATACAGCAGTTCCTCGATGTCGTTTTGGAACAAACCCAAAAAGGAATCAATGCCATCAATACCTTTATGGAATGGTGGGACAATGAAGGCCATGAAACTACCGTTTCAGCAAACGAAAAGAATAATGCAGTGCGCATTATGTCTATTCACAAGTCAAAAGGATTGGAAGCACCGATTGTTTTCATTCCTTTCACCCATTGGAGTATTATTCCACCCGTGCGACATCAGTTCTGGACGACCGATTTACCAGAAGTTTATCAATCCTTAAAATTCGTACCACTCGATTATTCCAAGCGATCATTAGCCAATTCTCATTTTGCTGATGAATTTCATAAAGAATCAGCAGCGTTCGCCTTGGACGTACTCAATAAAACCTATGTAGCCTTTACTCGGCCGAAGGAGAAGCTATATATCGGCGCGCCAAATGGGGCATCTAAATCAAAGAATCCATCGCTATCCTCCATTCAATCATTGCTTTGGAAGTTAATGCCAAATACCGAAGCAAAAGAGCTAGCAAATTCCGAATACATCGACTTCGAATTTGGCGAAAGTGGTGCTAAAATTGGAAACAGTGAAGTCAGCGCAAAAACGGAAACCGTTAAAGTATACCCCGCCTCATCCTACCTTCAAAAGTTGACGATTAGAAATGATTCTGATCGGTTTTTCATGTTGCAAGAAGGAGATAGCGCTCAAAACATCACTATAGGCAATCAAGTCCATGAGGTTTTATCAGCCATACATACCCAAGATGATTTGGAAATGGTTTTGAAACAGATGCAACAAGCTGGAGAGTTAGATGATAAGGCGGTTAAAGAAGTGTCGATTCGCATAGAAAAGCTCTTTTCAGACCCTGAAATAGCCCCTTGGTTTTCTGATGGCTATGAAGTGCTCAATGAGAAGGAAATCTGGTTTGAAGACAGAATTCACAAACCAGATAGACTCTTAACACAAGGCACAAAAGCCATTGTGATCGACTATAAAAAAGAAAAAGAATCAGATGCACATCATGAGCAAGTACGTCGATATATGCGCGCAATGAAGGCCTTGGGTTATGATCAAGTTGAAGGTCATTTAATATATGTGGAACCTGTAATTGTACGTGTGGTCACCGAGCAAAACGGTTCACCTCAAATGACAATGTTTTAAAATGACACGAAGTTAAATGGAGACTTTTCATCAGGCAGTAGTAGAGCAAATTGACCCAAATGACCTTCGGGACTTAAAGTCGTGCTGCTATGTGTTTCCAACCAAACGTGGAGGTGTCTTTTTTAAACGTGCTTTATTAGATCGCTTTGGAAGTCAAGATTTTATTCTACCCACTATTCTGAGTATTGAAGATTTAGTGCAAGAAATGACCCGATTGACGATAACAGATGAATTGACGCTGTTATTCAATCTTTTTAAAGTCTATCAGAAACGCGACAAAGATTTAACCTTCGATAAGTTTTATGCCTGGGGAAAGGTAATTCTAAAAGACTACGACGAAATAGATCGTTACTTAGCCAATGCCAAGAAGATCTATTCTGCCCTCCAAGATATTAAGGAAATTGACCATGTATTTGGTTATAACGATGAGCTAAGAGACATCATAGAACGGTTTAGAACGCTAACTGAGAAGCAAGAAAAGACGAAACTACTCACAGAGTTTTTAAAGATTTGGAAGGAGGTCGGTAGCGTCTATAGCGAATACCAAGACGTATTGCTTCAGGAAGAAAAAGCCTATGGTGGTATGCTTTACCGGTCTTTAGCCGAAGTACTGAAACACGAAAACTTCGATCATAAGTACAGTCATTATCACATCTGCGGTTTCAATGCGCTGTCTAAAGCGGAAGAAGTAATTTTCGATGTATTGGTGAAAGCCAAAATTGGTACGCTGTATTGGGATGTTGACCATTATTACTTGAATGAGTACATAGAAGAGGCAGGTGATTTTGTAAGGGCTTATGCTAAGAAATGGCCAGAATCGGTTTGGATTAATGCAGATTCATTGCGTCAACCGAAGAAAGTGACCGTTCATGCCGTGCCGCAATTAATGGGGCAGGCACATTTAGCTGCCGATCTTATGTCGGAGGTTGTGGCTCTAGGCGGAAAGCCGGAAGAATCAGCAATTGTACTCGCGGATGAAAAGCTGTTGCTGCCATTGCTATACGCTATTCCACTATCCGATCAGCACGTAAATGTGACAATGGGATACCCCATGAAGTCTACCGTAGTGTATGATTTTGCCCTTTCTTACTTGGAACTTATTCGTCGGGCAAAAGTCACATCAGGAGATACCGTTTTTCATGTTTACGACTTAAGGCCTTTTCTTTCCAATGCCTACACTTCCATTTTTCATGAAGGTATCTATGATGATCTCAATCACTGGTTTGTCCAAGAGAAGAAAAATAAAGTAAGCCTTTCGGCACTTCTAGAACGCATAAAGTCGCCAGAATTAAAAGCCTTACTCAGCGTAAAGCAAGAATGGTCAATGATTAGCGAAGGCTTTAAAACCTATCTGACATCGGTTTTCTATCACTTCAAATCATCAGAGCAGGGTGTCGCCGATCGTGAGTTTATTTACTTTTTCCTCAAGTCTTTAAATCAGTTTAACGATTACCTGAAGAATAGAGAGGGGTTTTCTATACGGCTGATCAAGAAGATTATTCAAGAGCATTTTAGGTCGCTGAAAATTCCTTTTGAAGGCGAACCGGTGAAAGGCTTCCAGATTATGGGTTTTCTAGAAACCCGAACGCTGGATTTTAAGAACGTGATTATTCTTTCTACCAATGAAGGTAAAATTCCGGCAGGCCGAAGCTTGAATTCATACATACCTTATGGCTTAAGGAAGGTATTTGAATTGCCAACTTTTGAAGAGCAAGATGCCATCTATGCCTATCACTTCAAAAGACTTATGCAGCGTGCCGAAAACATTCACTATGTCTACGACAATACCGTAGCGGCCGACTCTTCAGGTGAAGTCAGTCGTTTTGTTTTACAGCAATTACGACGATATAAATCATTACCAAATTATCTGGTAAAAGAGAAGCTCTACGAAGGTATTATCCCGCCACAAGAAGAGAAAAATGAAATCTCAATCGCTAAGAATGCGGCGGTTATGGACATGCTAGATCGGTATGTTGCAGGAAACGAAGAAGGTAAATTTCTTTCTCCAACATCGTTAACGACATACATTACCTGTCCGCTCAAGTTCTATTTTCAATATGTAGCGCGGTATAGCGAACAAGATCAAGTGGAAGAAGACATCGATGCACGGAACCTTGGAATTGTCGTGCACGAAGTATTGGAGAAACTCTATACGCCGCATTTAGACAGAGAAATCGACAGCAGTCAGATTAAGCTCTTGAAAGGCTTAGTTGAAAAGCAGTTGATTGTTTCGCTTGAAGAAAACAAGATCATTCAACCCAATCAGACCTTGACCGGGCGAGATTTGGTGACCAAAAAGGTGATGGAGCAAATGGTGCACAAAGTCCTTGATCTAGATATCCGATTGGCACCTTTTAAAATGGTTGGTTTGGAAAAGAGCGATTATCGATACCAAGTATCGCTGCCTTCAGGTCAAAAAGCAGATATCGGGGGTACCATCGACCGCATGGATGAAAAAGACGGCGTGACCCAAATAATTGATTATAAAACTGGTAAAGTAACGCTAGCTCCCCGAACCAGTCTAAAGTTACCTGCTGATGAATACATAAACACATATTTCGAAAAACCAGCCTTGAAATCGGGGTTTCAAGGGTATTTATATGCGCTTTTAACGCGCGGGCATGTTGCTGAACAAGTTCGAATTGGCATTCTCAGCATGCGTCACTTGAGCCAAGGAACGCAGTGGCTTAGGGCTGGTAATACTGTTTCGGAAGATGTTATTTCCGCTTTTGATAGTCAACTCAAAGAGATGGTGCAAGAAATCTATAACCCTGAGGTTGCATTTACTCAAACCGAAGATGTAGCGCAATGCGAGTACTGTGCTTTCAATAGAGTGTGCAGGCGGGTATAAGTTTTGGGTGAGCAACAAGTCTGTTACTTGCTTTCTATTTCCTGAAAGAGGGGCTAACTTCCTTAAAAACTAATCACTCATACCATGCACATCAATCCGACCACCGAGCAACAACAGCAATTCATGGAAATGCCTGACCTAGGCCCAGTATTCATGATCAATATGCTCAAGTTTAAGACGGATGGACTTCCGAAATACCAAGCTTATATGAAAGCCGTTGCTCCACTAATTGCTGAAGTTGGGGCAGAATTAGTTTGGTCGGGACAACCTCTAGGAGTGTTGATCGGGCCAACGGACGAAACCCTTTGGAATGCAGTTTTGATTGTAAAATATCCGAATAAAATGGCTTTAGCGCAATTGGGAGGCCACCCAGATTATCCTGGGCACTTAAGAACGGATGCACTGGCCGATTCCCGGCTTATCGCGACGACCGAACTCTCGCTTTTATAAAAAAATCCGCCATAATGTCTTGTCAATGGCGGATTTAGATTTTTTATCAGTGACGATACTTATCGCCTTACATCAATCTTAACGGATTCAGTTTTATACTTATCGAACCAAGTCAGTATTGCAGCTACTTTACCGATTAGGTTACTCGGTCTAGCCGCAATGCCATGATAAGCGCCTGGAATTCTCACCATTGCCGTTTCAACGCCTTGCAATTTCAGGGCTGAATAATATTGCTCCGATTCATGGATGGGCGTTCTCAAATCAGATTCACCCGTCAAAAGCATCGTTGGCGTAGTGACATTCCCGACCAAAGAAATAGGAGAGTGCTTCATATACTTTTCAGGGTCTTCCCAAGGCTTTTTGTCGAACCAATAACGAGTCGCAAAGGCCGACATATCAGCATAAAGTGCCCAACTATACCAGTTGATTACAGGTTTAGCGACTACAGCAGCTTTAAAACGGTCAGTTTTACCAATGATCCATGAGGTTAACACACCACCGCCAGAGCCACCAGTAACGAAAAGCTGATTTTCATCTACGTAACCTTTTTTAATCACCTCATCTACGCCTGACATCAGGTCGTCATAATCTTTACTTGGATAGTTTTTATCTATCTGGTTTCCAAAGTCATAGCCATAGCTGGTACTACCACGCGGATTGGTGTACAGGACTACATAGCCAGCTGCAGCCATCAGTTGAATTTCACCTGAGAAAACAGGGCCGTAGCTTGAAAAAGGACCGCCATGAATCTCTAGAATCAGTGGATACTTCTTGTTCGGATCGAAATCTGCTGGTTTAACAATCCAACCATGGATATCTAAACCATCGGCAGATGATTTATACCAAATCTCTTCAACACTGCCCAACTGCTTATAATCCAGCAGGTCTTCGTTCACTTTTGTGATTCTTCTGTTGTTGCCTTTGTTACCCACCCCGAGTTCAGAAGGCTCATACGTTTCAGCCCAAGTGTAGGCATAGTTGCCATTGTCAGCGATAGAATAAGCACCAGAAGTATAAGGTCTGCCCAGAGAAACTCCACCCAAACCATCAGTAATTTCTGTTACTTTTCCCTTGGTGGTGATGTAGCCAATCTTCGTATGTGCTTTATCGGTGTATTGGAAATAAAGCCCTTTGCCATCGGCCGACCAAGTGATATTTCCTACGTCACGATCTAGGTCGCCAGAAACGAGTTTACTGTTTGAACCATCAATGTCTGCGATATAAAGCCTACTGATTTGATAGCCTCTGTATTTATCGTCGAAGCCTAAATAAGCCATTTGCTTACCGTCAGGAGAAATGGTTGGGTTACCGTCTGGTCCATACCGATCGGTCAGTTTCGTAAGCGTTCCGGTAGATAAACTGATGGAATAGATATCGGAATCTGTACCTTCTAATTCTCTGTCTTCGCGCATATTGGCACTGAAGTAAAGGTGCTGACCATCTTTGCCCCAAACGGCTCCACCATGATTGAAAGGCGCATCTGTTAACTGTCTTGGTGTGCCGCCAGAAACTGGTACGGTAAAAAGCTGCTGATTACCTTGAGGTAACTCACCAACACCATCTTGTCTCCAACTTAGGTCATCGACGTATTTTGGTGGTGCGTTCCATTTGGCGCCTTTTGGTGCCGCTGGCATTCTAATAGGAGAGGGCTTGGCTTTTGGTACAAACATATTGAAAGCCAAGTGTCTATCATCCGGTGACCAAGTAATGCTGGAGGGCGACTTTTCTGAGTTCACCAATACCATTTCTTCGCCAGAATCCATCCAACGCAGATAGATTTCCGATTTACCCGACTTATTCGAAGCATAAACAATCTTCTGACCGTCGTGAGACCATTTGGGAGATCGATCGTTTTGCTCTCCTGTAGTCAAAGGACGATTTGATGACCCGTCAAAACTCGCGATCCATAGGTTAGAAAGATTTCTGTCCGTCATTACATCCTTAAAATTTCGTACATAGATAACTTTTTGCCCGTCGGGAGAAATCTGAGGATCAGATACATATTCCAAATTGAAAATATCGAGCATTTCCAATTGGTTGGAGACTTGCCCAAATAGGCCGACCGATGAAAAGAGTAGGCAGCCAAATACTAGTCGCTTAAAAGCATTCATAAGGGTTGATGGTTGATGAGGTAAGAAAGATAGTCAAATGAGTTGAGAGAGGGAAGGAGAGATTCTATGGAGATGAGCTTTGCATATGTCTCAACTATGAAAATACAGGTTCATATCCTCATCAAAAAGAGGTTAGTTGGAACATAGTCTCTGAATACTAAGTACAACAAGTCGCCGGAATAGCTCTTGTTAACCTCGTCAATACTTGCGAAGTGAAGTTGTTTGTATTTCTTAGATAATTATCCTGTAATGGGACGTGTTGCCGGATACTTACAATCAAATGGATCAAGGCAAAGAAGCTCATCTCCTGAGTGATTACAAAAATATATGAAGTGGACTAAATCGTCTTTTGAACCTATCCAAATGTCATTATTCCCTTCAAGCCTGTAGTCTTGGTTACCTTTTTGATCTTTAACAATAATGCCATTTTCCAGTAAACTGTATATATTATCGCCGAGCCTCACTGGCATATTATTGTCATTTTCATTCCATTTAAAGAATCGTCTTTCAATAAACATTTCCTTAGGTTTGGTCAAATGTAATACTGATCTGGTAACTTGAATTCAATAATTTTAGCAAAGCCTATTTTGTTCTTCCCTTCATGTATGTGCCATTCTCTACCAGGTTTGAGGAATTTTTCGAGCTCCTGATATAAAAGGAATCTAACTGTCACTTTGTATGTTTCCCCCGGTAAAATGATTTTAGGTTCTTCAAATTGAATATCACCGATATAAGCCTTCTCTATGCTACCTTCGTCGTTGTAGTTAAACACGTGATCAGGGCGATATCCACTAAAAATGCCTGTTGACCTTCCTCCTTCATTCTTGTGATGCAGTCTTAATTCAGCACTTACTTTAATCAAATTAGTAGTGCCATCAGAGTCAAGGTCAGTGGTGCTTTTATAAGTATATTTATTGTATGCCATGACATCAAATACCTTAGATTGCCCAGTATTCAACCAACGCTTGTATATAAGTCTTCCGTTTAAATAAAGGTATAGTTCGTTATTATCAGTTATTTCCTTAGTGAACATCTTAACTAAATTCTATTGTTCTAATTATTCAATAAATCAGCAAAAACACCAGATCCGCAATCAAAAGCACTTGAAGCACAAACACCAAAGTGCTCATCTTTATGTTAAATCGGTATCGGATAAAAAAGACTAAAAGTGCCAATAAGGGTAACACTAGTCCCGAAACTATTCTTAACGAATAAGTATGTTCATCTCCAATTCTTGGGACCTTATACCAGTTCACCTCTTGGAATATTCGTGAGACGGAATAGGCGACGAAATCCTGTGGTTTTACAAGGTTGGTAAAGGCTTCTTTTACCGGAAAAGTATGTTTGGTCGTCTCAATTTGATAGGAGTAATGGAAGTTGCCTGCCGCATTATTATAGTCTTCACGAGATTTATTAATACTGACTATTTCATTCATTTCAACTTTGCCTGGAAGCGCTAAATCAACTAAAATCACCAAGGCTAGGAGGGTGAAAATTCCTGTTATGGTTAATTGAAGTTTATTCTGGTTTTTAGTCATTTGCTACTTTATAATCTCTTTTTCCACAAGAGATACTCTTTTAAGAGTTCTGGAGCTTCTTCTGTAAGCGTTTGCCAATTGGAAGTAATTAGCTCACTGAGTTCGGCTGCTAACTTAGGAGAATTGATCCAAAAGGTTTCTTCTGACATTAATACGACTTTGAGTAAATCACCACAATAATAGTCACCCTCTGCAAGAATATTGATGCTGAGTTCTTCAAGTGCTAAAGGGATTAAAAATTTCAAGCCGTTATTCTGGCTTATCATTATCCTTAAATCTTCAATTTTAAATTCATTGAGAGGTGTTTTTCATCTCTATTCCAATACTTAGCAATAAAGCATCATATTGTTCATTATCTTTTTCTTTGATTTTATCTAAAATGAATTTTGCTGTTTTTTTCATTTCAGGAATATCTATAGGGGTCATACTTCTTTCAAACAACCCTTCCAAATGCGAGAATTCATTATTGATTCTATCTGTCATTGTTGAAGCTTGTCTATTGTTTCCAAAAAACTTTGTGAGTTTTTCGATATCCTTACTAGCATTAGGATATTTGTAATATAGAAAAGCTTCTAAAAATTTTCGCGCGTTATTTCCGAAGTTATAATATAAATTGTGTTGATTTTCATCTTCAGCATCTACAATCGAACACTTGTAAATTTGATGGAAAAGAAAATTAAACTCTGTTACATAATCTTTCAAATAACTAGGCATTATATTAATCTTGCTGATTTCATTTTCCCTAGAAATTAGAAAGTAGCTACACTGATTTTTATTCAAAGCACTTGGCAGTCGTTTCAAGTATTTCAGGAAATCAAGACTGTGCGTAGAAATGAATATTTGCTCAAATTCATGTTTTGAAAAGATTTCGGCGTTAATTAGGCTGTAAACAAAAAATATATGATTACTATCCAAACTTGAAATTGGGTCATCAATCCAAATAATTGGTTTACTACCTTTCGTTTCGACATCTTCAAGCTTTGCCATAAAATAACAAAACGCAATAAGACTACTTTCGCCCTCACTTAGATGATGGGCTTTGATACCATTTCGAACAATTTCAAATTTTATTTTTTTACTTCCAAAATCATCGGTTTCTTCTAAAGCTTGTAGTGATAGAAAGTCGTGTCCGAAAAAATTATTGAGATACTCATTTACTTTTAATGCCCCTTTTTCTTCGTCCTTCATCAAACTTTCTTTATCCTCAATTTGAGAAATCAGCTGTTTGATTTTTTCCTCTACAACTTGTTTGTTTTGTGTTTCAACATCAGAAGCCGCTTTCAAAGATTGAATGTTTGCTGTTATAAAGCCATATTGAATGTTGGTTGTAAAGTCACTGACTTCCCTTAATCTCAATAATCTTTTCGCTTTTGTTTGTTCTGAACCTAAAGAATTACTGTATTCGTTTGCTTGTGTTCTGAGGGTTTCAAACGATGTCCAATAATCTTCAAGTTGTTGACTATAATCTGTGATATCATTATAGATTTTTGGATTGAGCAAATCATCTTTACGATCCTGAAGTTTTTCTATGACTATATTTAATTCAATTTTTAAGTTATTAATAGTGTGTTGCCTATTTGTGATCAAAGTGTCCAAGACTGAATGAAACTTTGAATAAAACATATTTTTGTTTATTTGAAGCTCTGAGTCAATATTCTGAATTGAATTTTTGGTTTCAGAAATTAATAAATCAATTTTCTTTTCTAATTTTTCAGATTCTTTATCAAAATGGCTATCTAGTTCTTTCCATCTCTCTTGTGATATATGGTTTCCACAAAATGAACATTGTTCATATTTATCTTTGTGTAGTTGACGACCTTCTTTCACCCAACGATTGAGAATAGCATCTTTTAAAAGCTCATCAATTTTATCGGAACTGCTGATTGGCTTTGTTATAAGTTCTTTTGCCTTTAAATTAAGTGTTTCTATATACAAATTTGGTTTCGATATTTCTGGAATATCCGGATTTGCTCTCTCTTGGAGCAAATTAAGTTTTTGGGTTACTTCATCATCAGTTAAGGGCTGAAAAGAGGCTTCTAAAACAGTTTCAATGTCTTTTTTTAACTTGTTAATATTGTAGTTTTGGTCACCATATTTCTCAGATTTATACTTTATTCCGTTAGGGTTGTTAGTTGCTTTAGAACTTAATTGGTCGCTCAAAGATTTATTTGCTTTTTGAAATGCTTGCAATGCAGTTTTAGCCATTTCAGAAGCATTTTTTAATTCAAGATAAAATCCTGACGCATCGATTTCTTCCTCGATGTTTTCTTTTTTACCTAATTCGTTTTTTAGTTCTTGAATTTCAGATTCTATTGTAGCATTACCGCCAATTATTGCAAATGGTGCAATGCCTTCATCTGGATTTACGATAAAACGAAGATTCGCTTTAACAAAGTCTTCGTTAAAAACTCTGATTTTTTTCCCATGTTCAGTTAAATTGTTAGGTGTGCTATCTGCAACACCTGTGATATTGACTTCAAATTGAGGGTTCTCATACTTGTCGGATAAGTTGCCAGTTTCTAGTGCTCTAACAATACGCGAAAGAGTAGTTTTTCCCGAGTAATTTCTCCCATAAAAAATATTGATTGGTTTAAAGAGAACAACATTATTTCCTTTATCGCGAATGGTTGAATTCCAATCAAAATTTTGAAATACGGCAAGGTTATTTATCCTCTTAAACTTTTTGATCATCTATTTTATATCGTTCTAGTCACATTGCCACAGCCTTGTGTATCAGTCAACACTATGCATGATACATTTTCGCTAATTATTTTTTATGATTTCTAGCCAATCCTGACCTACTATCAGCACATTTTTTTCTTTTAGAAAAGCACAGGGAATAAAAAGGGTTGTGTGTTTATCTTTCTTTAAGAAAAGAAAATATCGGTATAATCACAAGTGACTGGGTCCGATAGGTAAGGTCGGGTGATAGGAGGTAAGGAACTCATCCGAAACCCTATGGTTAGCCTCATTGCTAACTAATTCCCCTCCATCTTTCCATAGAAAATGATTAATCCGTACTTTTCGGCGTCATGGAAAAATCAGTTTGTCAAGAGGAGACCTATAATGCCTTATACCATGAGCATTTTCAGTCTGTTCGAAACTATGTCTACTACAAATGTGGTGATATGGATCAGGCACAGGACATAGCACAGGAAAGCTTTATTAGGCTATGGCAAAAGTGTGCTGAGGTCATCTTTGAAAAGGTAATCGGTTTTGTCCATACGGTCGCCAATCGACTCTTTCTAGATAAAGTGAGATCAGATAAAGTTTCTCTCAAATTCGAGAAGAATCAAATGCCCCAACAGAATACAGAAGACCCTTTCTATCAATTAAGAACAAAAGAATTTCAGTCCCAGATAGAACAAGCTATTTCCGAATTACCTGAAGGTCAGCGCGAAGTGTTTTTACTCAATAGAGTAGATAAACATACTTATAAGGAGATTGCCACCATGTTGGGAGTAAGCCAAACCGCTATAGAAAAGCGCATGACCAAGGCATTGATCAAGCTAAAAGACAAGATCGAAGAATTTAAAAGTTATAATATTTAAGAAGGGGGTTGGGTAAACTAAACGCCCTCTCGTTTTATAAGCAGTGAGCAAGCAACTTGAAAATAAAGAATTTATTGCCCGATGGCTGAGTGGCGACTTGAGCGAGGAAGAGAAAGCATCTGTCAATGAAACTGAACTCCAAAACCTCAAGACGGTATTGGATGATGTCGATAATTGGTCTCTACCCAAGGCCGACACCCACGAAAGTCTTAAAGCCCTCAAGGGTCAATTGGTACGGCCAAAGCCAGCGGCTAAAGTGATCAGCTTTAGGCCGTTGCTGCGTTATGCTGCTACCATTGCCCTCATTGCCGCCGCATGGTTTATCTACGACACCACTATCAGCGATGGCATGGTAAACCTGAAAACAGGTTTAGCAGCTACCTTGGCCCATGAGTTACCCGATGGTTCTGATATCACCCTTGGGGCCGTTACCGAAGTAAACTATTCGGAAGAATCTTGGAATGAGGCACGGACCTTAGACCTTGACGGTCAGGCCTATTTCGATGTGGAAAAAGGCGCCACATTTACCGTTGAAACACCATTGGGCAATGTGAAAGTGCTTGGTACCGAATTCGATGTCCAGAATTTAGATGATTTGTTCGCCGTCAACTGTTTTGAAGGCAGCGTAGCCGTTACTTTTAACGACCAAAGAGAAGTATTAAAACCTGGAGAAGGCCTCTTATATGAGGGTGGTGCTTTGAGGAAAGTTGAATTCAACGACGCATCACCAACTTGGACAGCAGGCATGAGCGTTTACGATGCAGTCAGTCTTGTAACGGTGGTGGAAGACCTTAAGCGTTACTACAATGTCGAAATTGACCTGCCCACTGAAAATGCCGACAAAGTGTTTGATGGTAGCTTTTCACACGGCAATCTCGAAAGCGCCTTGCGTTCTATTTTCTTGACATTAGAAATAGACTATACCTTAAGTGAAGACGGAAAAGTTATCTTTGAATAAATTTCGTTTTACGGCAAGCATGGCGAACAAATCAAATCTGATTGTCATTTTATTGATGATTTTAGGGTTGAGTTTACTACCCTTGAAAACGCGTGCCCAATCTGGTAAAACGTTAGTTCAGGTATTTAAAACCTTAGAAGCAAAGCACGATATTGTGTTTTCGTACAACCCAAAGCTGCTTGCCCCATTAAAGTTTCAACTGGCCGATCTTAACCAAACCCTAGAGGGCACATTGCAAGCCATGAGTGCTGCATTGCCCTTAAAGTTTGAAAGAAACAATGAAAAGGGCGTATTAGTGATCCCGATTCGCTCAACTTTAACATTTACCGTAAACGATGCCGAAGGAGAAATCCCCTTGGACTTGGTCTATGTTCAGCTGAATAGCGAACAACCAAAATATTTACTAAGAAAAGAAGGTGCCTTTCAATTAGGACAGACCTTTCCGACCGATTCACTTACCATTAACTCATCCTTTTATCAACCCTACAAAACCACAGTGGGCAATGTTGTGCAAAGCAAAGGAAAGGTGAAGCTAACATCAAACACCACAGATTTAGGTGACGTGATGGTACTTTCTTACCTCACTTCAGGAGTCAATTCTGTACTAGGCGATCATCGAATAGAAGTAGACATGTCGCAATTGAGCTTGATAGCGGGAGAAACCGATGGCGATATCTTTCAAGTACTACAAGCCATACCCGGTATTCGTTCACCGAACGGAAAGCCCGGAAGCCTTAACCTTAGAGGTGCACCATTTGATCAAAATCTGCTTTTGTTCGATAACATACCAATCTATCATTCAGGCCACTTTTTTGGTACATTTTCGCCCTATAATCCTGCCATTGTTGACAAAATGAGCGTTTTTAGGGGTGGTTTGCCCGTAGATAGGGGCGGGCGAGTTGGTGGCGTTATCGATATCCGATCTATTGAACAGGTACCCGATTCGTTATCCGGCGGATTGATGATAAATACGGTATCCACAGGCTTTGATGTAAAGGCACCCATCGTAAAAAATAAGCTAGGCATTATGCTTTCAGCACGTACAAAACTGCCCGGAGAGAACCTTCCGCCAAAACTGGATGCCTACTACGATTTAAATTTCCAAGGAAGTAGAATTGCCACTACTTCATTAGTGGGGCCGCTTGATTTAAGAAACTTAGAGGTCGGTTTTAGCGACCTGAATGGAAAACTGCTTTTCGAGCCGAACGCTCACCATAGTTTCAACCTAAGTTTTCTGAACATCGACAATGATTTTGGCTATGAACTAGTTTCGCCTAATCGAGATGTCGTGGAAACAGAACAAAACACGCTCGACAATTGGGGGCTGACTTTCGAGTGGAAAGGTGAACTATCAGAAAGACTGAAAATTAGGTCGAGAATTACCTCATCATCCTTTCGGTTAAACGAAACCAGAAACCAATTTCAGCAAGGGCAATCAAGGGCCAGTTCGTCTGAGTTTGTCAAAAACGGAATAGACGATAGAAGAGCCGATGTCAGTCTAAACTATCAATTGAATGCAACTACCGATCTAGATTTAGGTTACGAATATTCGCATCATAAAGTCACTTTTGATGATAGGATTGAAGGAGATAATCCACAACAACTCGACAGACGGAATGGATCGGGAGATATTAATTCCCTCTATTTCAGCCTTAATAATCAGTTTAATCAGAAGCTGATCGTCAATGCTGGGCTCAGAATGAATTATTTCTCTATGGATAATCAACGATTCCTCGCCCCAAGGGTATTTGTGACGTATCTAGCCTCCAAATCTTTCTTCCTGAAGGCATCTGCTAGTGGTTCATATCAATACGTAAGACAAAACTTTGCCGACGATTTCGATGACTTTAGAATAGAGAATCAATTTTGGACACTTGCCGATGAAAATATACCAGCACTTACTGGGAGCCTTTATATGCTCGGCGGTTTGCTCGATCATGGGAGCTGGTTGTTCGATTTAGAATTTTATACCAAGGAAGTGCAGAATGTAATTCGTCCCTCAGGGGCTGGAATAGAGAATTCGCTAGGCGATTTATATGTATCGGGCTTAGATTTATTAGTCAAGAAACGTTGGACGGGTTTAGAAACTTGGATTAGTTATTCCCTCAGTCACGCAGAAGAGTCTTTCGTTACGGAACGCAATCCACCCGGCCAGCGAGAGCCAAATCGACTCCGCCAAGATGCGTTTTTCGACCAAAGACATGTGTTGAGTTTTAAGATGATTGCACCAATTCAGCGGTGGAATCTATCCGTTTCTTGGTCTTTAATGACGGGTTTGCCGGTTTACTTAGCTGACGCGGATGACATAAGAGATGATCAGGATTTTCGAGACTATAATGTGAGTTATAGAGGCAATTTCCCAGTTCAACATCAGATGGATCTTTCGGCTTCTTACCGATTTACGAAACCATCGGCCAAATGGAAGGGTGTTTTAGGTATGTCCATTTTAAATGTTTACAACAGACAAAACATCATTAATGCCTTTCAGGAAAATGTAGACGTTGTGCATCCGATCCGATATGGTTTGGGTATTTCGCCAAATCTTCAGCTTCGCGTTACCTTCTAACCAATCGTTTCGGAAGCACTTCCATCAGTTCTTTCCATAATTTCTTATCTTCCTAAACCAACCAACCTTAAACCATGGATAGAAGAGAATGGATGAAACGCGGTGGTGCCTTTGGCGCCTTGTCACTTTTAGGCACCCAAAACCTTATTTCAACCCTAACAGCAAGCGAAAAAGAGCAGTTTAATCCGAGAGCCCTAGACCTTCCCGTTCAACTCAATTTTAACGAGAATCCCTTTGGACCTTCAAGTAAAGTTCGAGAAGCCATGATTGAAGGTTTCGATATTGGTTGTCGCTATCCAGACCCGTATTCTAAGGAGTTAATGGATATGATTGTAGAGAAAGAAGGCGTTTCTGGCGATCATATTGTCATTACTGGAGGGTCTACAGAAGGCTTAAAAGTTACGGGACTTACTTTCGCCAATAATGGGGGCGAAATCATCGCCGCTCGGCCTACTTTCCTAGCCATGATGACTTATGCCAAGCAATGGGGTGCCACGGTTAATTGGGTTGACCTTGATGATCAGCTCACACATGACGTGGATGAAATGGAAAGAAGGATATCATCGAAGACTAAGTTGATTTTCTTATGCAATCCCAACAACCCAACTTCAACTTTACTCTCCAAAGAAAAACTCACTGATTTCTGTACATCAGCTTCCAAAAAGACCATTGTTTTTAGCGATGAAGCATATTATGACTTTATAGAAGACAAGCAGTATCCGTCTATGGTATCTCTGGTTAAAAAAGGGGAGAATGTGATCGTTTCTAGAACCTTCTCGAAAGTTTATGGCTTAGCTGGACTTCGAATTGGTTACTTAATTGCCAAACCGGAAATAGCGAATAAAATCAGAGAAAATGTGGTGGCTTATACGAATATAATTGCACTGAAAGCGGCCGCTGCTGCCATGAAAGACAAAGAGTTCTATGATTTTAGCTTGAACAAGGTTCAGGAAGGCAAGCAGATTATGTATGGCGCTATGGACACGCTCAAACTAGAATACATTAAGTCGAGCACCAATTTTATATTCTTTAAATCGGGTAGGCCAATTGAATCTTTTAACAAGCAAATGCGGGATGAAGGCGTGTTGGTCGGTAGAGCATTTCCGCCTTACACAGATTGGTGTAGAATAAGTACAGGCACCATTGAGGAGGTGCTATACTTCGCACAAAAACTAAAGAAAGTACTGGGCTAAATGCCAAAGCACTTTCAAATACCCAATAGGTCTTTCTTGCTTACAGTACGCATTATTTGTATGTTCAGGAGACCTTAAACTAAGTCATTTCATGTCTAAAATATCTTCTCGTGCTAGCGCATGCCTTGTTTTTACTTTAGCAGTGCTTTTCTCTGCCTGTTCCACCGATTATGAAGAACCCGAGATTTCACTTGAAGACTATCAGGTAGAAGAAGGGTTTGCACTGGAAGTAATGGCCTCCGAACCATTTCTAGAAGCACCAGTATCCATTGATTTTGATAATAAAGGAAGAATCTGGACAGCAGAAATGCGCGGTTATATGCAAACACTCACAGGTGAAAGCGAAGATATGCCGAATGGAGTGATTTCTATTCTAGAAGATAAAGATGGCGACGGTACTGTGGATCATTCCAAAGTCTTTTTGGATAGCCTTGTATTGCCAAGAGCTATTGCCCATGTTTATGGAGGTTTGCTTTATGCCGAACCGCCAAACCTTTGGTTTGTAGAAATAGAGGATGATAAACCCGGTAAGAAAATACTTGTAGACTCTTTATATGCCGACGAAGGTAATGTGGAGCATCAGCCTAACGGTTTAATGATGAACGTTGATAATTGGATCTATAACGCGCGTTCTCATTTCAGGTATAAAAGGGAAAACGGTGTTTGGCTGAAAGAACCGACTTCTTTCAGGGGGCAGTGGGGGATTACAAAAGACAACTTCGGACGACTTTACTATAACAATAATTCTACCCAGATTATGGGCGACTATGCCTTGCCCAATGTGTTGATTAGCAACCAATACTACCAACCGAAGGATGGGATTGGAAAGGTATTGACCAGTAATCAGCGGGTATATCCGTTACATGCTACTTTAGTGAATAGAGGCTATCAGAAAGGAGTGCTCGATGCCGATAGTATGTTGGTTAATGTAACTTCATCTTGCGGACCACTAGTTTATAGAGGGGGACAATTTCCTGCTGATTATGTACAAAATGCCTTTGTTTGCGCGCCAGAGGTCAATTTGATTAAACGGAACTTGTTAACTTTTGCTGGCCCGAAAACCACTGCCGAACAAGCCTATACCGACCGTGAATTTATCGCTTCGACTGATGAAGGTTTTAGACCTGTCAATCTATTTGGAGGCCCAGATGGCGGTATGTATGTGGTGGATATGCATCGGGGAATCATTCAGCATGGAGCATACATGACGTCTTATCTTAGAGAACGACTAGCCGAAAGCGGCATGGATAAAATGGTCGGGATGGGTAGAATACTCAGGGTTAGTCATAAGGAAACTGGGCTTTCAGCGATTCCAGATCTAGTAAATGCAAACACAGATGAGTTGGTAAACTTACTCAACCATGAAAACGGTTGGGTTAGAGATAGAGCACAACAATTATTAATTCACAATGGAGATCAGAAAGCGTCGGAAAACCTTAAACAATTAATTAAGGAGTCAGCCAAACAAGAGACCATCATACATGCCTTATATGCACTGGAAGGACTTAAAGCATTGGACGGAGAAACGCTTTTAGCTACTGCGGGCAATAATTCCCCAGAAGTGGTGGCGCACAGCTTAATGCTGTTAAGAAACCCAGCCTACACGAATGACAAGGTAGCAGAAGCAGAGTTACTCAATGAACTAATGGCCAGAAAGGACCCAACTATTGATTTCTACCTGATCTCATTTTTCGGAGAATGGATCCAGCGATACGGTAATAACATCATGGCTTTATCAGTTGGCTTAACTAAAAACTACTCTGAACAATACTATCAAGATGCCCTAATTAGTGGTCTTTCGGGCAAAGAAATTGACTTTAAAAGTGCGCTTAAGGAGTCAGAATCACCTCAAATAAAAAGTGTTCTTAGCCAATTAGATAACGTCATTGAAGACCAGGCATCTAATAAAAAGTTTTGGATTTACGAGCAAGCCTCATTGCCGCTTGATGATAGAACGCATGGGCTTCAGCTCTATAGAAATACATGTGCCGCTTGCCATGGTGGCAATGGGCAAGGCGTGGACGGTTTGGCGCCACCACTCGATAATTCTGAGTATATCAAAGGATCGGCCCAAAGGTTAGCACTGGTACTCTTGCATGGTATGAAAGGTCCACTAACTGTAAATGGAAAGCGCTATGAAATGAATGCTCAGATGCCCGGATTACTGAATAACCCGGAATTCACTGATCAAGATATCGTAGACCTGATGACATATCTTAGTAATGCATTTGGTACGTCTGCCAGAGGTTCTAATGTAGATATGATTAAAGAACTTAGAACAGTGAAGCCCAAAGCCGGTGCCTATACCGAAGATGAATTAAACAGCTTAATCAATGACCAATAAATTCCCCTTTTTAATCGCACTAATTGCCCTTGTCGCATTTTCATGTCAAAGTGCTGACGATGGTTGGAAAAAACTGATCGTTGATGATGGTATTTCAGGCTGGAAAGTGCTTGGCGGTCAGGGGCTTTATAATGTTGAGAATGGAGAAGTAATTGGGACAACTAAAGGGACTTCAAACACTTTTTTAGCTACTGAAGTGCCCTACGAAAATTTCATTTTAGAACTAGAAGTCTTGGTCGATCCGAAGATGAACTCTGGTATTCAATTTCGAAGCAATCAGAATGCAAAAGGTGCAGTAAATGGCTATCAAGCCGAAATTGACCCTTCCGAAAGAGCATGGAGTGGCGGACTTTATGATGAATCTAGAAGAGGTTGGTTATATCCCTTGACATTGAACGAATCCGGCCGAAAAGCTTTCAAAAACAACCAATGGAATAAGTACAGAATAGAGGCCTATCAGAACAATGTCCAAATTTGGGTAAATAATGTAATGACCACCCATTTTCAAGACTCAATGGCCACCACAGGTTTTATTGCGCTGCAAGTTCATGGTGTAGGCACTTCAGAAGAAGAAGGCTTACAGGTGAAATGGCGTAATATCCGTTTAAAAGAACAAATAGAATTGAAGGACTTGAGTGAACCATTACAAGGCGTTCAACTCATCAATTTGAGTCAGTCCCAAACAGGCGGCTGACATACAAAGCATAGCGTTGATAAGGCAAATGGTTACCGTTCATGTAACTCTCAGCATTTTGCCTAAACCTTTACGATCTTAAGGTATCAAACCATTTTATCAACCATTAAGCTATGCATATTAAAAATCCTCAAAGCCTTCTTTTTAGGCGCTATGTGATGCTGATATTCTCAGCACTGCTCATAACAGTCTGTTCATACGGACAAAAAATCGACTTTAGTCAAATGGAATCAATGAAACCACGAAATATCGGCCCTGCCGCTATGAGTGGCCGTATCACTTCCATTGATGTCGTAAGAAATAACCCTGAAATTATTTATGCCGGTTCTGCTTCTGGTGGACTTTGGAAGTCTGAAAGTGGTGGAATAGCCTGGGAACCAATCTTCGACGATAACCTAGCCCTTTCTGTAGGAGCTGTGGCTGTTTCACAAAAGAACCCAGATGTAGTTTGGGTAGGCACAGGAGAAGGAAACCCAAGAAATAGTTTAACAGGCGGATATGGTGTATACCGAAGTCTCGATGCTGGTAAAACTTGGAAGTTGATGGGCCTTGAAAAAACAAGAAACGTTCACCGAATCATCATTCATCCAGACGATCCTAACACTGTCTATATCGGTGCTATTGGTTCTCCATGGGGAGATCATGAAGAAAGAGGTGTTTATAAGACGACCGATGGCGGCGAAACTTGGAATAAGATTCTCTATGTAGATCAAATGACAGGTGTCGGCGACATGGTTATGGACCCATCTAACCCTGATAAAATCTTGGTAAACATGTGGCAACATAGAAGAAAACCATGGTTTTTTACTTCGGGTGGGCCAAGCTCTGGGCTTTATATTACCGTAAATGGTGGTAAAAACTGGACAAAACAGTCGGCAGAAGAGAACGGATTACCAGTTGGTGATTTAGGTAGAATGGGATTGGCTTTTGCTACAAACAACCCTAACCGTGTTTATGCGATCATTGAGTCTAAGAAAAATGCGCTTTATCGCTCTGAAAACGGAGGTGTCAACTGGACAATGGTCAACGATAAATCTGATATTGGGAACAGACCTTTCTATTACTTTGATATTTATGTAGACCCGAAAAATGAGAATAGACTTTACAGCATTTTTACTAATGTAAATGTGAGTGAAGACGGTGGTAAATCCTTTTCAGGGCTTATCGGTAGAGGTTTAATCCACGTCGATAATCATGCCCTTTACATTAACCCTGACAATCCAAAATACATGATTCTGGGTAATGACGGCGGTATGGCCATTACCCGCGATATGGGTAAAACTTGGCAGTTTGTAGAGAACCTTGCATTGGGTCAGTACTATCACATCAATGTAGATAATGAAGTGCCATATAATGTTTATGGTGGTTTACAAGACAATGGAAGTTGGACAGGCCCAGCTTATTCTTGGACACGCGGCGGCCTGAGAAATGATTATTATCATTCAATTGGCGGTGGCGATGGCTTTGATGTAGTACCCGATCCCGATGATTCAAGGTTTGGTTACTCAATGTCGCAGCAAGGCAATGTGAATAGATATGACAAAGTTACTGGCCGATCTAAAACAGTAAAGCCTATCCATCCTGATCCGAATGTTAGACTTAGGTTTAACTGGAATGCGGCTATCGCCCAAGATCCATTTGATAACAATACCATTTACTTCGGTAGTCAGTTTGTTCATAAGAGTACGGATAAAGGTGGTAGCTATGATGTGATTTCTCCAGACTTGACAACAAATGATCCTGAAAAACAAAAGCAACACCTCAGTGGAGGTATTACGATTGATGCCACAGGTGCAGAAAATTATACTACCATTTTAGCTATTGAGCCTAGTCCGACGGAAAGAGGCGTGATTTGGGCTGGTACTGACGATGGTAATGTTCAAGTGACTAGAGATGGAGGAAGCAACTGGACTAACGTTTCTAAAAACATTAAGGGTATACCTGCAGGCAGTTGGGTAGCACAAATCAAAGCTTCAAAATATAATAATGGAGAAGCAGTAGCTGTGATTAACAATTACAGAAGATTTGATTTTGAGCCTTATTTAATGAGAACCAAGAATTACGGTAAGTCTTGGGAGAACCTAGCAAGCGGTAAAGATATTTTCGGTTATGCACTATCGTTCATTCAAGATCCTGTTGAGCCGAACTTAATGTTTTTCGGTACTGAACATGGACTTTATGTTACAATAGACGGTGCAAAGAACTGGACAAAATTTAATAATGGCTACCCTAGTGTTTCCACCATGGATTTAGTAATCCAAGAACGTGAAAGCGATTTAGTGATCGGTACGTTTGGTAGAGCTATTTGGGTGCTAGATGATATCAAGCCATTAAGAGTATTAGCGAAAAAGGGACAAGACAAAGTGAAATCCGATGCCATTAGCATTGTTCCACCAAATATCGCTTACATCACAAGTTCCAGAGCAGCTAGCGGTCCTGCAAATCCAGGTAATGCTACTTTCGAAGGTACAAACAGACCTTCAGGTTCTGCCATCATTAAGTTCTTTGCCAAGAAACCTAACACCCCACAAAGGAGTGGAGGGCCTGGGAATAATGCTGAAACCATAGCCAATAGAAGAGCGGCTTTAGCACGCGCTGAAGGCGGTGGAGGTGGCGGCAGATTTGCCGCTGCTGGCGGTCGAGGTGGCAGAGGTGGCCGAGGTGGAGCTGGTGCTCGAGGACCTCAGGCTCAGATTGAAATCTCTGACCTAAATGGAAATGTAGTAAGGAAAATATCTACTTCTGTGAATGATGGACTCAATCAAGCTGCATGGAGATTTGATGAAGATCCACCATCCGATACTGAACAACCAGCTTTACCAGCTGGGATTCCTGCTCGATTTGCTAGAAACTTCAGGGCTAGTGGTGCGCCAATTTTACCAGGTACTTATAATGTAAAAGTATCGGTAGGTGATCAAAGCGAATCAAGTCAGATAGTGGTGAAAATGGATCCAAGAGCGGAAGTACCAATGGAGATATTAGTCGCAAGAAGAGATATGATTCGTACGGCCAATAAAATGGTAAATGAGTCTACAAAAATGAGTTCCAAAATTACTGCCGACATGCAAACTGTAGATAAGGTAATTGCAGCACTCCAAGGCAAAAGAGGACGGGATGTAGCAGCCTTAAGAACAAAAACTACGGCAGTGAAAGAAGAAATGCAAGGACTAGCGAAGCTAATCGGTGCAGGAGGTGGATTCAGAAGAGGTGGAGATCCGAATGATCCAACACCACTTAGAACGCGCGCCTTTGGCTTGACTAGAAGCATCAGCGGCTCTTATGATATGCCAGGCAGAACGCAAGAAATGCTTATGAAGCAATTCCAAGATCAAATGGATGAATTGAAAACTAAAATGGATGCTTGGTATGCTGAAAATTGGGATGCATTCTTAGCAGAAGTGAAAAAAGTAGACTTCTCACCAATCGGAAACTAGTATAAACAGCTGTTAGTTGTTATCGAACCACCCTGAATATTCCTGTGCTTTGGAATGGGGTGGTTTTTTTATTCAAGTAAAGTAGATTACAACGGCTCCTAAGGCAGTCATGAAAAGAATAAACTGACGAAAGAGCTTATCGTTAATCCGTTTTAGCAGTTTGATACCAACAAAAAGCCCCAGAAAAATTGCAGGAATGGCTATAGCGCTTACTTGTATGGTTTCATAGGTAATCGTCTTCCAACTGAAGACATGAAAAGGGATTTTGAAAAGATTGATGATCAGAAAAAGCCAAGCCGTTGTTCCTATAAAGGCATTCTTCGGTAGCTGCATGGCTAAAAAGAAAATGTTTGCGAATGAACCAGCCAAATTGCCCACCATTGTAGTGAAACCTGCTGTTAGTCCCATGATTCCCGCAAAGCCAATATGCTTAGGTACATTTTTAGATTTTCTGCGGTCCCACCAGAACATAAAAACCACGGAAACGAAAATGACTAAAGCCATGCTTTTCCTAAAGCTTTCTTCTGATAGTTGATCGCCAATCCACGTGCCTAAGACGACACCTATCATCATAAAAGGCAGTAAGCGAATCAAATATTTCCATTGGGCATGTCTATGGTAATAGATGACAGCAAAAATGTCGCCCACTACTAACATGGGTAGCAAAATACCTGTAGAAGCTTTGGCGCCATAAACAAGGGCCAATAAGGCCACAATAATAATGCTGATTCCCTTAATACCTGATTTTGACAGGCCAACGATAAAGGAAGCGCCTACTACTGCCAACCAATCTAATACAGTTAAATCTGAAAGCACGATGCCAAGATAAAACTATCTCTTAGAATAAGATCAGTTATAGGCCTGAGGAATTACCCTAGCCTTAGTTCCTTTTTCAAAGGCATAGGCCATTTTCAATAATCTATCTTCACTAAAAGGCTTTCCAATAAAAGTTAATCCCCTTGGCTGACCTGATGCGATATAGCCCATTGGAACCGTAAGGCAAGGATAATGCGCTGCGGCGGCAAAGCCTGCTCCAAAATTATTTATGGATAGCACCATATCTAATTGCTGTTCTTTCATAGGTCCTTCAAAGTATTTTATACCAGTTTCACGAAGGTTTTCTCTGAGCGTTATAAGATCATCTCCCGCAGTTGTTTCATTTATTACTCCTTCAAATAAACCTTGACCGTAAGGCATAGCCTTCGCGCTGTCCGTTCTATTAAAAGCCACTAAGTCATCCATAGATTTAAACGGAATATTGTCAGAAGCATATTCGGCTAGGTAGTGAACCATATCTTCTTTCATATCTGCATTTAATAAATTCGTAAAGCCACCTAATCGGGTTCTTTCAAATTCAAATTCGACCATAATGCCACCCATGGCAGCAATTTTTTCAACATTGAGTTTATATAGCGAGTCGCGCAAGTAGCTTTTGATTACACCGAACCTTACACCTTCCAAGCTTCCTTGCGTAGCTTCTTCCCAATACTTTTTTTGCTGAGGGCTGTTTTGTGTAGCGGCATCTTTTGGATCTTTACCCGTCATTGCTGAAAGTAGAATTGCGTTGTCGATTACATTCTTTGTCATTGGACCTGGGGTGTCGAGAGTGCTAGATAGTGGCACAATACCACCACGACTTAACAGCCCAACCGTTGGCTTAAGGCCAACTAGCGAATTTGAGCTAGAAGGAGAAAGGATAGACCCTGAGGTTTCTGTGCCTACAGCCACAGGAGCATAGTTAGCGGCAATAGTCGAGCCACTACCTGAGCTTGAACCTCCTGTATCAAATTCTTTCGGACCGTACGGATTTAAGGTCTGGCCACCCGCTGTGCTAAAGCCATTTGGGCAACCGGAACAGTAGAAATTCGCCCATTCGCTAAGATTCGCCTTACCGAGAATAAGCCCGCCACTGGCTTTTATTTTAGCTGTTATGAAGGCGTCTGGGGCATTATTATCCTTCAAAGCAAAACTACCTGCTGTGGTTGGCAATTCATCCGTACCAATATTGTCTTTCAAGATGACAGGGATACCATAAATTGGGTGATCATTGTCTGATCGGTTTTTGTCCTTTAAACGTGCCTCTTTCACCAAATTAGGGTTTATTGAAATCATGTTATTGAGTGCCTTGTCCTTGTCGTTTTCGAACTGAACAATTCTGTAGAGGTACCATTGGGCTATTTTCTCATAAGTTAATTTACCTTCTTGCACCGATTGTTGCAGGCTTGGAATATCCTTTTCTAAGATTAGTGGCTTCAATGCTAAATATTCTTCAGCTGAGAAATACGCGATCTGGTTAGCCACAGCCGCCCACATATCATTTCTATCCTTATATGTTGACTGAACACGCTTATACCGCATTCTTGATGAACGATGTTCCGCATTAGCCGCTATAACATCAGCTTCATCGTAAGGAACCCATGGTTCTATTAGGGTTTTAGGTTCACCTGGGCCACAGGCGTAAACAAAGATCAGAAGGAGAAGAATACTTTTTTTCATAAACAGGTTTGTCATCGAAGTCAATGTGATGGCATATTACATCATGTCGATCTCTCTTCAAACTTGAATTATGAAAACGGTTATTACATCTGACAATTGATTTAGCTAATTCTGGCGGTCTAATTAATCATTAGACAAAATAGACTGTGTTCCTGCAAAATCATTTGGGTTGACTTTCTTAAGGTTACCACCAAAGTTTTCATTGATCAAATCAATCAATTGATTCGTTATCAATGCATTTCCGCGCGGGTTGAGGTTTAGACCATCGGCTGAAAAGATACCAAACCTGCCTAAAACGGGAAGAAAAGGTGCTCCATCGAGAAGTTCGCCATCCGCTGCTAAGTCGAGAAAATTATTCAAGCCGCTAAATAGCACATCAAAATAGGCGTTGATATCAAATAATACGAGGTCACTATTAGATTGGGCGACCACGCTGGCGATAGCCTGGTTATAGATCTCAATTTGAGCCTCGATTTGCTCAATATCTTCAATTTTGAGGTAATCTTGTTCAGTCAAAGCGTTGCTTGGCAAATACCCTTTTGTCTGCGCTAAATAAGATTCATTTCTATAAAAAATAATCTCATCCCTAAGCATTTGCCTGACTCTCGGTATCGCTTCTCCTTGATAAAATACATCTGGTAGATCGTTATCTTCTACTAAAACACCCCAGGTAAAAGGAGAGTCCAAGTCGAAATGGATACCAATTCTTCTTTCGGCGAAAGGGATCTGTGGGTTGGCCAAGTAGTAGTCTATTTGTTTCTGGTTAAATTCTAAAGAAGCAGTTCTTGTTTCTGCGTAGGTGCTTGTAGGAGTGCAGGCTGTATTTAAAGTATTTGGGACACACAAGAATGGCGTAATGTCATAATTTGATTTATTGAAGAAAGGGTAATTCAGGAAGTCTGGGATATTAAATACAACTCCTTTTGCATTGGTATTGCTTGCTAAAAGTGCGTCCGTCATTTCAAGGAGTTTTTGCTCAAAAACTGTAGGATCAAGTACATCTTGATAGACAGATTGTGCTAGGTTAGTACTGTTGTTTTCGCCTTCAGCACCGTTGAAAGCATAGCCCATTAGGCCTTCTAACCCTAAGTCGATAACAAAGAAGGAGGGTGCCTCATCGATTATTTCGTCAAGAATAGAGGTGCTACCAGTGTTGAGGTAATCGGCGATATACGGGTTCTCGGATCGATTACTTTCGGTATAATCTAAAAGCTGAGCCTTTGGGAATGAAAAGTTTCTGAGTGAATCGTTTAGAGGTGTATAACTATGTGGTTCTCCGGGAATTGGCCTTTGGAAAAATGCTGTATCTGCGCTTGAAGGGTATTGAATTTTATAGGGGCCAATATCTCCATTAAAATCACTATTCTCGTAAATGTTATACCCGATTTGATTATCACTACTTGCAGAGAAGTCCGTTGATAGGTCATTTCCGAGAAAGTTATTGATGAATATTTGTGGTATTGAGCGCAAGGAAGTTTGCGGTACTAAAACACCATCAGTAATACCGCTGAATGCTGATGATCCAATAAACACAATATTAGATAAATCGGCATTTTCAAATGTTGGTTGCGCCTCATCAGGAACTACAGGGAATTCATAATTGCATGAATTGATTATAAGACACAAAAATGCAAGGAGAAAGAATCTCCCTACATAATTGGGTATGTGTGTGTATATGGTTTTTTTAGCGTAGCCCATAAGTAAATGATATGTAGTAATAGGAAGTGATTTCAGGACTTCCGAAACTATTGAACTGCTGATTGTTTAATACATTATTGCCTCCAATACGAAGTTTGGAATTCATTTTAGGGAGACTGTAAGTCATTTGAAAATCTAGTGTGTTAAAGCCAGGTACGGTACCATCGGCAAAAGAACTTTCCCATTCAAAAGCAGATCGATAACGCCAAGATATTTGTGCACCAAGTCGCTCACTCATTTTATCATTGCCTAGTGTCATATTGAGCTTAAATGGAGGTGTGTTAAAGCCGGGCGTTAAGGGGTCGTCGTTTTGCTGAAGGATATTAGCGAACGTCATATTTATGGCAAAATTCGTTCCCTGATCACTCGTAACGTCATAAACAAGTTCTAAGCCTTGGGTAATGATGGCACTTTCTGCATTATCGCTTACAAAGAAACGCGTACTACTTCCGGGGTTATTGGCTTGTTCCAAGGCAAGCTGAATATCTTCCGTAGGACTGGTTCTAGGTTTTACGACGCGCGTAGTACCGATGAAATTTCTGTAATGATTGATATAATAAACAACTTCAAACAGTCTTTTACCTTCTATTAGTGCGCGATAGCCAAATTCTAGACTTGTAATGCGTTCAGGTTTTATTCCTCTAAACTTATCATCGCGAACGATGCCGTTTTGTAGAATGTCTAGGTTTTCCAACCTAATGGTATTGATATTGAGAGGGCCATCGCCAAATCGTATATCATCGTTCGAAACATCTTGTACCGTATTATTAAAGTTATCTAATGCACTAATGAGAAATGCATTCCCCTGAAGGTTATATTGATCAACCACTGGCTCTAGGCCGCCAACTAAAGTAAGGTCTCCAATATTCTGGTTGAAGAATTGCTCTCGTACGTTTGGTATGCGTAGGCCTGTTTGAATGGAACCCCTAAAGAAAGTATTAGGCTTTAATTCCTTTACTAAAGAAAGGCGCTGCGTACTCACTACATTGAAATTTTCATTCTTATCTACTCTTCCTGATATAGTGGCTTCTAGTTGATTATTTATGATTCTTGTGGCCTCTACAAATAAACCAGCTTCGAAATTGGTTACGTCATTACCGATCGAGTCTGTAAAGATGGTGCCATTCGATTCTGGATCGTATAATCGGGCATTGACACCCATTTCCAAACTTTTGAAAAAGCCTTTGCCAACAGAAAGATCAGCACTAGATTCGAAATGATACAGCTTAGAATGATCGAAGATTTTTGCCCCAAAATCTGGGTCTTGTGAGTTGATAATAACTTGTCGGAGAGAATCAAATTCTGGGGTGCCAGATTCAAAGCGGTTTAAAAAAGTGCCTCTCGGAAAAGCCGTGTCTGCTGTTCTACGGGCTGCTGTAATTCCTCTGCCAGCTCTGTTTAATAAAAAGAACTGGTTGAACCAATCTTCATTCGGTTTTGCGGCTTCTACGATACTTTCTCCTAGTTTACCTACATTGAAACTATTGCCAGAATTTTGTCCAGTTGTATAAGCGCGTATTTTGAACTTTTCATTTACCACTTCTAATTTATGCTGATATATGGTGAAGTCTCTTAGCGCTATTCTATCATCCCCGGTGATCATGGCCGATGCCTTGCCGTAATATGATGCTGCTACAAGTTCAGTTTTAGGAGATAGTTTTACATGAAGGGCCCCATTGAATTTTATGTTCTCCACACCGTAGTTGACGAGTTCTCCTTCCTGATAACCTTGACGTGTTACTTGATAAACCGTATCTCTATCTGAGGGTATGGGTAAGTTAGAATCGGCAGTATCAATGCCATTGAAAGATCTTGGTAAAAGCATTGTAGCTGCACGATCATCGCCATAGACATTTACGCCATTAATACCTTGGTTCCTTAAAGAGTGTACTGTCTCGAAAGGGCTACCTGGGCCTATATTGCTAAAATTGTCGGCGACGAAATCTACTCCGGATAGTCGCGAACCATTTACCTTAAAGGCAATTTTATCATTTAGCGCTTTGGCGTATCGAACGGAAATGTCGTGGATAAAATCGTTACCGATTGAAAAGAATTGAGAATCAAACTGTTCAGATGCTATTGTCGCACCTTTTGCAGTAAAACTTAGTCCTTGGTAATCAAATGGGTTTTTGGTTGTCATTAAAAGCACTCCATTGAAGGCGCCCGGGCCATATTTGGAAGTAGTAGGGCCAGGGATCAATTCCAATAATTCAACATCTAAGCTATTTGGTCCTACAATATTTGCCAGTGAAAAGCCTAGCCCTGGTGCTTGCGTGTCCATACCATCCGTAAACTGTTTAAACCTGAGGTTAGTCGTAGAATTGAAGCCTCTAGCATTAACAGAGTTTATGATAATGCTCTGCGTTGCCACATCAACTCCTTTTAAGTTGATGACAGCATCATAGAAATTAAAAGACGCCGTATTCTTAATATCAGAAATGTCTAATTTCTCAATTTGGATTGGTGATTTTAATTCTTCCACCGTTACTTTTTCCGCCGAAACTACAAAGTCCTCGAGTTTTATCGCTTCAGGTTTTAGTTCGATGATGAGGTTTGTTTTTGGGTTCTCTATTTTGACTTTCTTGGATATATATCCAACTGCGGTTATCTCTAATTCTACAGGGAAGACTTTCATTGCCAAAAAGAATTCACCTTTCTCATTGGCAGAAACCCCAAAAGAGGTTCTCTTATAGGCTTGACCAACTAGTTTGAGGTTGGCAAAGGCAATGGGCTTACTCGTTTTTTCTTGAACAATTTTCCCAGCAATAGTTTGGGAGCGTGCAGCTTGGTTGGCTAAAAAAAGAAAAAGTAAACCGAATAATAGTTTTAAGCGATTAAGGTTGAAGGTCACTCAGCTAGTATTTGGTTGAAGCAGTAATTCTACTTTGTATTGACCATATAACGACTTTGGTTATTAAAGAAACAGCGCACGCTCTTGATATTCAACTGCAAAAAGACTGTAATAGTGAAAGTATATGGCTTGTGAAGCCGAATTGGTGAAGTTTAACCAACCCTTTTTAAAACAAAAAAAGCCTTAGATTTCTCTAAGGCTTTAAGCGGAACGGACGGGACTCGAACCCGCGACCTCCTGCGTGACAGGCAGGCATTCTAACCAGCTGAACTACCGCTCCAAAATGTCTTTTTATTTCCCTTTCGTTTAAGGTGATGCAAAAGTAATATGCTTAGTTTGATTTGCAAGCTTCATCCTAAACTTTTTGTGCCATTTTTAATCAAATTTTTCAACCTTGAGCTCATCCGTTTTGTAAGCCCCTTGTAATAAGACATTTAATAAATGCTATTGCCTAAGCTTGAAAATCACTGTATAC
This sequence comes from Roseivirga sp., assembly GCF_049099775.1. GTDB lineage: Bacteria > Bacteroidota > Bacteroidia > Cytophagales > Cyclobacteriaceae > Roseivirga. The sequence goes on from NZ_JAGDZM010000013.1 coordinate 99,361, forward strand.
AACCGGTGGCTTATTTCTAGTTCTTTCAGTTTGCCGTTTTCAAAAGTGTGCAGTTCTTTCTTGCCATCATGTTCAAAGTAAAAACTCTTCTTTTCGTTATTCACTATATCTAGCATAGTGCCAGTGGCCAATGCATAGGTTTGTTGTTTACCAACTGGCGTTTCAAAGTAATAGTAATCTGCTCCAACAACACCCTCTTTTGCAAGGGAAGAGGTTTTACCATCTTTATTGATGGTGTATTTTCCGTCTTTAAATACGGTATGCACTGAAGACTTTAAATGACCATTGGTGTGAGACGTAGCTTCACCGATTATCAGTTTGTTATCCATGTAAGTAGATTCACTCTCGAAATCTACAGTAATCTTGACAAGCATATGCGCCTCTATGTGGGTTTTGACGGAGATTTTAGTGCTTTCATCATTTACCTCTCTTGAAACGGACATTTCACCTACTTTATGACCGCGTATAAACGCATCGTAGGTGAGGTTTTGAGCTTGGCTGAAAAAGCTAAGACTCAAGAAAAGTACATAGCAATTGACTTGTACCAATAGTTTAAACATCTTTAAAGACACTGAAGTTTTTAATCTCATGGACTACAATATACTCGAGAAAGAAAGTGAAACCAAAGGTAGCTTCTATATTGAAGAGAATGGAACTGTTCTTGCTGAAATGACTTACTCTAAGGCTGGAGCGGAACGAATCATAATCGATCATACCGAAGTAAGCGATGCGTTGAGGGGTAAGGGTGCAGGAGTAAAGCTAGTGGAGTATGCCGTTGAGTTTGTTAGGCAAAAAGGAATCAAATTACTTCCATTGTGTCCATTTGCTAAGGCTACGCTTCTACGTCATCCGGAATGGAAAGATGTTTGGTAAATTCTTAAGCAATAAAAAAGCAGAAACGTTGACGCCTCTGCTTATTTGATCTTTTTCGTTGATTTAGCATCACCAGGTGGAGGTTTTCATATCTCTAGTTGCCTTCAAAATATCCCTTCTACTGACTTGGCCTACTAATTTCCCATTCACATCGACAACAGGAAAACGTCTGAAATGCGTTCTTAAAAATTTGGAAGCCACATCCAGAACATCAGCGGTGATTGGAACAGTAGAAACACCCGCGCTCATGTAATTCGATACATTAATACGTCCATGTGGGAGGTTATGATACGCTTCGTCTACTAAAATTTTTAAACAATCAATCTCTGAGAGTATTCCTAGTATTCGGCCATCGTTGTCTACTACCGGTGCTCCCGAAATCTTGAGCTCTAGAAAAGTGTCCATCGCATCAGCAATACTCTGATTAGGACTAAAAGTGATAACGTCTGATGTCATATAGTCTGTAACCGGGCGGTACTGGTGGACTGTTTTGGTAGGTTCTGCTGCTTTTACGCCTGTAAAGTTCATTGAGAAAAAGTTAAGTTTAAAAAAGTGATGAAAGGGAATAGAAATTACGGATAATTATATAAAATGACAAATAATAAACTGGTTATCTGTAAAATATTAGAATAATAAATGGCTGATGTTTATAGGAAATCGCTCGACCTGTTGTAGTACTTGATCTTCTCGTTGAGCATTTTAAAATCAAGTTTACCCTGTACATCTTTTAAGTGATCTAAAACAGCCAAACCTTTATTGATCTGTTTATCAACGCTTTTTACTTTACTAACCAAGTATATCAAGCTTCGTTGTTTTCCTGGTGTAAGTGCATGAAAATACTTACTGCCAACATCATCTTGATCTAATAATACCAATAGGCTTTCTGGAATTGGGATTCCATATTCTGAGGTGTCTTTTTCAATTGCAACTTCAACTCTATCGCCAATATCTAAATTGAGTTTTGTTCGGTTCGTTTTATTGACCAAAATGTAGCTTCCATTATCGATCGGCATCAAGGCGCAAAAAACAGTGATCGATCCGTTCAGAACACACTTGACGCGTCTGTGATTTTCGCTAGACATCTTTTTAGTGATCTCTTGATTTACTGGTAAATGGTAGCCCCATATATTCCAGTCAAAGTGTTCTAGCGTGGTTTCGAATTTCAGCATCTTATAATTCGAAATTAGTAACAATTGCTAAATAACTGACCATAGGATGATGATAAGCAAGATTAGTTTCTGTGATTACTATCGAATTTAGCCTATTATAGTGTTAATTTACCTTTACGTTAAGGTTAAACCCCTCGCTTTAGTGTTCTATAGCAAACCCACAAAAACTAAATCTATATGAAAAAATCATTACGAATATTTTTAGGACTCACGCTCATGACATTAGTGAGTTCTGGAGTTGCATTTGCGCAAGTAACCACCTCATCTATGAGTGGTACTATTTCCGATGATAATGGAGACCCTTTGCCTGGTGCCACTGTTATGGCTGTTCACCAACCGACAGGTACAAAATATGGTGTCATTACTAGGTCTAATGGCCGATACAATATTCCTAATGTTAGAATTGGCGGGCCTTACAAAGTTGAGGCCTCCTTTGTTGGGTTTGAGACACAAACTAAACAAGGCTTTATGCTAACACTCGGCAAAAATCAAATCATCAACTTTGAAATGAAAGAAAGTGCTACAACGTTAGAGGATGTTGTAGTAACAGCAGGTAGTTCTGAAATAAACCCAGAAAGAACCGGGGCAGCGACTGCTATTTCAAATGATCAATTGATTAAAATCCCTACGATTAGTCGATCGGCAGCAGATATCTACAAAATCACACCTTCGGCAGATGGAAACTCTTTTGGTGGAAGAAACGATCAGTTCAACAACTTCTCACTTGATGGTTCGATTTTCAATAACCCTTTCGGACTAGATGCAGCCACACCAGGAGGGCAGTCTAATGCGCAACCCATTTCATTAGATGCTATAGATCAGATTCAAGTGTCTTTGGCACCGTATGATGTAACTCAGGCTGGTTTTACGGGAGCGGCCGTAAATGCAGTGACTAAAAGTGGTACGAATGAATTTAAAGGAACGGCTTTTGCCTTTTATAGAAATCAAGATTTAACGGGTAGCAAAGTAAGTGGGGAAGAAATATTTGTGCCGGACCTCAGGCAGGTTCAAGCTGGTTTTAGTGTAGGTGGGCCAATAATTAAAGATAAGCTCTTCTTCTTTGCGAACTTTGAATTAGAAAGAAGGGAAGATTTAGGTTCTAATTTTGTAGCTGCCAGACCTGGTCTTACAGGAGATAATGTTTCTCGTATTTCAGCTGCTGATTTAGACGCTGTGAGTAGTGTTTTAAGTTCTAGATATGGTTATGAAACAAGAGCTTATGAAGGTTATACGCACAATACAAATAACCAAAAAGGTATTCTGAAATTAGACTGGAATATCAACGAAAAGCATACGCTAACAGCAACCTATAACTTTTTAGATGCTTTTAGAGAACAAAATGCTCACCCTTTTGCCTTAGGCCGAAGAGGTCCAGATGCGGTAACTTTGCAGTTCTTCAATTCTGGATACAGAATAAACAATAAGATTCATTCAGGAATAGTAGAATTAAGGTCTTTACTAAGCAGTAAGTACTCCAATAAATTACAAATTGGCTTCACCAAGTTTACGGATACAAGAGATCCGTTTAGCGATCCTTTTCCGGTTATTAATATTCTTCAGACGGGTTTAAGAGGGATAATTGCCGGGCATGAGCCATTTTCGATTAATAATAATCTCGATCAAAGTGTATTCCAGTTTACTGATAATTTTGAAATCTATACTGGCGACCACACGATAACTATTGGTACGTCATTCGAAAAATTTCAATTCGACAACTCATTTAATCTAGGCGTTTATGAGCCGTTTGGAGTTCCGTATCCGGGCGGTACTTTCGGAAATGGATTTGCGAGCGTAGCAGACTTTTTAGCCTTTGTAAATGCAGGAAGTTTAGATCCAATTGTAGATCATGCTAGAACAACGTTTACTGATAACAACGCGAACAATACTTGGGCACTAGCTGAAACCAATGTTGGACAATTGGCCCTTTACGTTCAAGATAAATGGGCATTGAACGATCGAATGACTCTAACTTATGGGTTGCGTGTAGACAAACCCCTTTACTTTGATACTGACGAAAAAATACAAGAGAACATTGAAAGAAAAGGTGGTCTTTTAGATCCAGCCAACGGTATTTTCGCAGGTTCTTATGCACCAAGTGTAATCTATTACAACGAGAATAATGAGGAAGTACAGTTCGACCATACCGAACTACCAACTAATAAGCCTTTGTTCTCACCGAGAGTTGGTTTCAATTGGGACGTAAACGGAGACCAGACTTTCCAATTGAGAGGTGGTAGTGGTCTATTTACTGGTAGGTTCCCGTTTGTATGGTTAGGCAACCAAGTAGCTAACCCAGACTTCTTCTTTTATACTGTAACTGACCCAGACTTTCAATTTCCACAAGTTTGGAGAACAAATATCGGTTATGATAGGACTTTTGGTGATGGTTGGTTTGTTACAACAGACTTGATATACACTAAGGACATCAATGCCATGATGGTAAGAAACTTCGGACTAAGAACACCAACAGGGTTCTTATCGGGAGTTGACAACAGAGCATTCTACTTACCGACTGATAAGTCAGTCGATCCATTTGGCGGAATAGGTCAGAATGCGTATGTGTTTACAAGCCAAAACGCTGGCAGAAGCATAAATTTGACAGTTGAAGTAAAAAAGAAATTTAATAATGGCATATACGCCACATTTGGATACAACTACTTAGATGCTAAGGATATAAGTTCAATTGAGGCTGAAATATCAGGCGATGCGTTTGAAAGGAACGCGGCAGTAAACAACGTAAATACCGCGACACTGAGCCCTTCACTTTATGGTAATAAGCATCGTTTTGTGGCAACAGCAAATAAAGCCTTTGAATATGGTGGAAAGTGGAAAACAACCATTTCACTTTTCGCTGAGTATGCTCAAGGTGGAAGATATAGCTATACATACGCTGGCGACGCGAATGGTGACGGTTCTGTTGTTAATGATCTGATCTATGTACCCAGAGCTGATGAGCTATTTGACTATACTTTCGTAGGAGATGCTATTCTACAGGGAATTCAAAGATCGGCGTTCAATAATTTTATAAACCAAGACCCTTATTTAAGTAGCAGGAGAGGTCAATATGCAGAAAGAAACGCTGCACTTAGCCCTTGGTATGGTCGCTGGGATATGAGGGTTTTACAAGATTTAAGCATTGCCAACGGCAAAACAATCCAATTTTCTTTAGACGTGCTCAATGTGGGTAATCTGATTAATTCAGATTGGGGGGTAAGACAAAACCCGTTAAGTGTTCAACCAATCGCCATTAGTGTTAACCAGAGCACTTTAGAACCAACTTACACATTTGTAACCAACCAAAGAGATACATTTGTAGATGACTTTAGTCTACTTTCAAGGTGGCAGGTACAATTAGGTCTACGTTATATTTTCTAGGCTAAAAGTTGTTTAGAATAGGTATTATCTAAAAGGGAGGTCATAGGCCTCTCTTTTTCTGTATAAATAAAGTCATGTATCCTTTACGCATTCCCTTAGTGTGTTAACTTTGTATGAGGTTTTAAAAAAGAAATTCATAACATGGTATTCTATCATGTTTTTGATTAGGTAGAAAGGAGGTGTCATGGCCTCCTTTCTTATTTTAACCCATTCATAAAGCTTCTCTTGAATTTCCACCGATAAGTATTTATATCGCTTTAAATTATATACCATGAAGTATACCAAATCACTTACCTTTTGTGTTCTACTGTTTTTTTGCCTGAGCTATACCATGGCCCAGTCATATTTCCCTCCTAGAAATCAATGGGAAACAAAAGAGGCATCATCACTAGGTGTAAATGCCGAAGTTTTAGCGGAAGCTGTAGCCTATGCAGAAGCCAATGAATATTCTGGATCAAAAGATTCTAGAATTGCATCGTTAATTGGCTTTAGAAGTGAACCTTACCATGAAATTTTAGGACCTATGAGAGAAAGAGGAGGTCCTGCTGGTGTGATTTTAAAAGGTGGATATATCGTAGCGCAGTGGGGTGATGTAAACCGTGTGGATATGACACACAGTGTGACCAAAAGCTACCTATCTACTACCGCTGGACTTGCCATAGACAAAGGATTGATCAGAAGTACAACTGATAAAGTAGCCGACTACGTTTGGGATGGTACTTACGATGGTGAACATAATAGCAAAGTGACATGGCACACCCTGTTAAATCAATCTTCAGCCTGGTCAGGAGAACTATTTGGTCTACAAGATTGGGCGGATAGACCCCCAAGAAGCGGTGGTTTAGATGATTGGCGTTTCAAAAAACCAGTTGAACCCGGTACGGTTATGGAGTACAACGATGTACGCGTTAATGTTTTAGCCTATTCACTTTTACAAGTTTGGAGAAAGCCACTGCCGCAAGTGTTAAAAGAACATATTATGGATCCAATTGGTGCATCTACTACTTGGCGATGGTATGGCTACGAAAATTCTTGGGTAAATGTAGATGGCGTGAAAATGCAATCTGTCACAGGTGGAGGGCATTCAGGAGGAGGTGTTTTTATTAGCGCTATGGATCATGCTCGATTTGGTTTACTTTTTCTGAATGATGGTAACTGGAATGGGAAGCAGCTGATTTCAAAAGAATGGGTGGAAAAGGTTCAAGTTTCATCAGAGGCCAATCAGAGCTACGGCTACCTTTGGTGGTTAAATAAAGGCAGAAGAAAGTGGGAAGGCGTAGAAGATGAATCTATTTATTACGCAGCAGGATTTGGTGGTAATTTTATAGTAGTAGATAAGCAGAACGATCTTGTAATCGTGACCCGATGGCTAGAGCCTAATAAGATAGGGGAGATGGTAAAGCGAGTAAGAGCAGCGATGTAATTGATTACCGTCTTGGGTAGTTTTTAAGCCTATCCAGTAAGTGCTCTAACCCATTCAGTTTTATTTCATAAATTGTAGAAAGCTGCATGCCGAGCTTGCCAGGAGGAAATCCTTTTCCGGCAAACCATTCAAGATAAGATATCGGGAGATCGCAAAGCGTTCTCCCTTTGTATTTACCAAAAGGCATTTTTACAACTACCAGTTGTTTAAGAATCTCTCCGTTTGCTTTAGCTTCCATTCAAGTCAAAAATAGAAATCTTGATGAAGCTATTCTAATCTAAGTTGCTGAACAGGATTTTCTTTGGCAGAAACGAAAGACCTATAGCCAATAGCTAGCCCTACAATAGCCAATAAAATGAGTACTGGCCATACATAATTAGCTTGAAGAATTTCTTTATGATAAGCATAGACAATATCTAAAATAACATTGATGACAAAGTGACCAAGAACAAGCCCCAGAACACTAGCTATTGCAAGCATATAAAGCACTTCTTTATTAATTAAGATTAGAATTTGACCTAAAGGAGCACCTAATACTTTACGAATACCAAATTCCTTAAGGCGTCGTTGAATATTGAGGCAAACCATGGTATAAAGCCCTAAAGTGGATATTAAAAGCGTAATTAAAGCAACAAAACCATTGATGCTTACCATGATTTTATTCGTTTCTTTTATAGCCCCGAGTACATCTGCCTGAGGGAATCCTAAAAAAAGCCGCTCTGGAAATAATTTATTCCAAGCACTTCTCACGGTGACCAGCGCAACCTCTACATCTTGATTTTTAATAAATGCATTGATATGGGTAAATTCAGTGGATTTTGCTGCGAAAATTACTGTAGGTTGAATTTTATTATCCAACATAATAGGCTTCAGATTAAAATCATCTACTATACCGATAACCCTAAACCTTTGATCGTTTAACAGAATCCATTGATTCAGAATATCACCTTCGACTCCATCTGCAAACATGTTATTGACCAACACGTGTTGCTCATTTGCGCCTTCATTCTCACCATAAAACTCCCCTTGAGCTAATCGTACGCCTAAACTTTCTAAATAACCTTTACCCACTCGAAGTGTAGCCACATCATAAGGCATTCCTAAATGATCGATAGTCTGGTTCTTACTACTGAATCCAATTGGATCGACGGTGCCTGTAACTTGGTCTACAAAAGGAATGGCCTCTAATTCAGCTTTCAGGGGTTCAAACTGATCATGCCCTTCGATTGGAATGTTAATAGCCTGATGAACTACATAACCACGATCCAAGGTTTTTTGATAAGCCGCGTTTTCAACGAAAACTATCAATGAGAATACATTATATATGCAAACCATCAGTTGAAAAGTCAGTAATACTTTCATGAAAAGATTCTTTTTAGAAAATCGAACCTTGTTTTTTAGAATTTCATTTGACTTGAATTTACTTACATAAAAAGCAGGATATATACCCGCTAAAAAACCAGTTATAATCCATAAAGTAGTCATTAGGCCGATAAATGGAAGCAAACTTACCCGACTGAATTCCACTATTTCAAATGGAAACATGGCATTGTAGGCCTTCGATAAAAAATGAGTAATGACTACTGAGAGGCAAAGCGCAATAAGAATTTGAAAAAGACTTTCCGTCATAAACTGAATTCGCAGATCGCGATTCCGTCCTCCAAGTACTTTTCGCATGCCGATCTCTTTAAGTCGGCGTTGGGAAATGGCTATGCTACTATTGATGAAATTGAAGATCGCTAAAAGCAAGACTGCAATGGCTGAAGAAAGCGTGCCTAGAACCGATGCTGGGTGTAAATAACTGACGAAGCTAGATTTCTCAATACTGTTTTCGTACGCTGGCCATGCCAGTATCGAGTCCACTTGATAGCCTGAGATTTCTTGTCCCTTATTTACACTGTTTTGATGAGCTATATAATTCGAAATAGCTTCGGTAAAAGTACTTATATCTAGTGTTTTAGTATAAATGAAAGTACCATCAATCCAGTTGGACCAATCATTTTTTTCTAGGTTATTAATGTTCATATACTGTTCAAAAGGCACCAGAAGATTAAATCGAAAACTTATGTTTTCGGGGTAGTCTTTCAAAAGGCCGACCACCTTTAAAGTGAGGCTTTTCTGGTCGTCTATAGGTATTTTTAAGACTTTCCCTATGGCTTGATCTTCGCCAAAGTACTTAATGGCGAGTTCTTTTGTTAAATAGGTCTCATTGAGCGTATTGAATTTTAAAGCTTGACCATTGACATCTTCAAGTTTGAAAAATGACAGAAACTCATCGTCAATAAAACTGATTGATTCTCGAAATTTTAAATCTCCGAGTTTAACAGTAGCCTGTTCTTGCTGATATTTTAAACCATAAACTTCTGGGAAGTCTTTTGTAATAGCTTCGGATAGGGGAAGTGGAGTAGTCCCTTGAATTCTTCGACTACTTGTATCAATTACACTGTTGATTTTATACAAGTATTGTGCCTCTGAGAAAACCTTGTTGAAATCGCGATTGTACTGCACGTTAAAGTAGGCGATAGTGCACAATGAAAAGGCTAGTGCAATTGATAAAAGGTTAATACCGACAAAGACCTTGTTTCTGCCGAGTGTTCTAATTGAAGTAAGGATGTAATTTGACCACATAATTTTTGAGTTTTCTCAAATGTGGTTCTTAGGCCATATAATAGCGTCCGAATTGATAAGTTAGGACATGTTATCAGACTCCATTAAGCTCTTTTTATAGGTACCTGGCGTACTCCCTTCCAGTTTTTTGAATATGCTATTGAATGTGCTTTTAGAATTAAAACCTGATTCTAAAGCAATGCCTAGTATCGTATAATGAGCAAATTTCTGGTCATTTAGCATGTTTTTAAACTCCTGAACTCTGTATTGATTAACAAACGTGAAGAAGTTAATTCCCAGCTGTTCATTAATAACCTGAGAGAGTTCATGCTTGCCCAATCCCGTCTGATTGGCTAAAGTTTCAAGGCTTAACTGCGTATCTAAATACGGTTTAGCCAGAGTCATATGATCAGTGACCTTAGATAGTATTTCGCTGGAAGTAGACTGGTCTAATTTAGAATTTTGATACTTCTGTTCGGTAACTTTTAAAGAAGCTGAACCGTCCGAGACCTTAGGTTGACTTATGAAAATACTAGTTTGCTTTAAACCAAAGAAGCCAATTATGCCGATGTTGATCGTGATCATAAAAGCTACAGATTTGAACGATGTTGTAAAATCGATCCATTGAAAAGAACCGGACCAAATAATAGCAAAACTGAACCAAAAGCCAACTAAAGAAAGTATAATCCAGTTTCTAAGCCACGCCATATCTACGCCATTTAGGTTAGAAAATTCCCCTTCAATCTTTTGCTTGTGCTTGAATAGTAAATAGAGACTCAAGCAGGGGTAAATTAGACTGAAAAATGCCATAATCATTCCGTAATATTTGAGTTGGAATGCCGATATGCCTGACATCATGATAAAACCCTCATCTACCTTTAACATCTGATCATCAGTTAGGTTAAAGTAGAAATAGAGCATTGATCCGCCAATAAAAGCAAAGGGAATGAAGTGTGCCAAATACCTCTTTAACCTAAACTTTTCATTTTTCACTAAGGCGCAAACATAAAAGTAAAGCAGGGGGGCGGCGGCTAAAGGCAGCACCATAGCAACGAGCTGTATCGCTTCAAAACTTCTGCTGGAATAATTAAAGTCATAGTAAAATGAAAACAACATAAGCGCACTAATACTGAGCCAACTGACTAGTATATAATCGTGGGATGAATTTTCTCGCTTAGTGAAAATGAGAAGAGACAAAAACCCTGAGAGAAAAATGCCTATATAAAAAACCGCGTTCATATTTTCAATTCAAAATATACGCCATTGTCCCCGACGATTAAAATCAATAGATGCTGTCGTTAAAAAAAAAGAATTAATCACACCATTTCTTGAGTTCTTGGCATTAGATAGAGTTCTTATAGACTTACTTGACCTAAATGAAGAACGCAGGCATTTGAGGAGGGTGTCAGTTTGGTTTAGCGCACACCAAATAAATTAACTTATGAATCGTAAAGATTTTTGTGAATTAGAGTGAAAGGCTTGTGATATAGTCAGTTAATGAATTATGGGTTTTTAGAATTCTATTGATTTACCTAATTTCATTGTCCAAAATTTTTTAAACTATGCCACAAACTAACATTCAACGATCGAAGCATATCAATGCATCAGCTGAGAAAATCTTCTCAATTCTTAACGATTTTAATCACTGGTCAGCATGGTCACCATGGTTAATCATGGAACCGGGTGTAAAAGTGACCATTCGAGAGGATGCAAAATATTATGAATGGAAAGGAAAGAGAACCGGTGAAGGAAATATGGCGGTTACTAAAGAAGTGGCCAATGAATCTATTGATTATGACTTAGAGTTTCTGACACCATGGAAATCACAGTCTAAAGTAAGATTTGAAATTAAGCCTGAAGCTGAAGGGTGTAAGGTGACTTGGTACATGGATGGCAGTTTACCTTTTTTCATGTTTTGGATGAAGAAGATGATGGAAGCTTTTGTAGGAATGGACTATGAAAGAGGGCTCAATCTGTTAAAAGAATATGTCGAAGACGGTGCTATAAAATCTAAACTTGAATTTAAAGGAGAGTCCAACTATCCTGGCACAAAATATATCGGTGTTAATTCTACATGTACTATGGAGAAAATTGGTGACCAAATGGGAGCTGATTTCGGGAAATTACATGCTTATAAATCGGCCAATGAAGGTACAGCCTTTGGGGATGTATTCTGCATTTATCATAAGTGGGATATGGTAAAACGTCAAGTATCTTATACCGCTTGCTTAGGTGTAGATAAAGCTGTTAATGGTGAAGCTGGATTCGTCAGTGGAGAAGTACCTGCTACGAAAGTCTATGTATTACGTCACATTGGGCCTTATGAGCACTTAGGTAATGCTTGGAGTACACTAGAATCGATGAAACGAGGCAAAGAATTCAAGCACGTTAAAGGAATTCATCCTTTCGAACATTATGTCAATGATCCACAAGAGGTATCTCCCGAAGAATTAATCACAGACATACATTTCGCTATCAAGTAAACTTAGAAAGTAGCTTGTTGAATTTGCCCAATCAATTGAAATAAAGTCAACTCGGCAAGCTTTGCATCATATCGTGCTTGTATCAAGTTGATACGGGCATTGAGTAAATTGCTCTGTGCTGTACGAAAATCGATGGAGGTGACTCTCCCCAATTTGAATTGTTCTTGTGTCCGCTCAAAATTAAGCTGATTGGTTTTTAGATTGTTTACTTGAGCTCTTACGTTGAAAGCTCGATTTTCATAATCGGCCCAAGCGTTTTCAAAGTTCAGGTTAATTTGTTCTGTTGTTTGCTTTAGAAGAAGTTCCTGTGAATCTCTATTAACTCGCGTGTTTTTGATCGCTGTTTGAGACGATCCGCCATCAAAAAGGCTCCACGAAAGATTTGCTCCATAGGAAACACCTCTTGTGGTACTGGAAATCAAGAATGAGGCAGGGTTGTTATTACCCAAACGATAGTTATAAGCACCATTTAGACTTAAAGTTGGTAGAAACCGTGATTTATTGATTTGCTCATCATATTCACTAATCAGAATCCCAGAACGGGCTAGTGCAAGCTGCACATTACCGTTAGAAAGTGCTTCTTCAAGCGTTTCTCGTTGAAGATTATTCTGGAATAGGAGTGTTGTATCAACATCATATTCATCACCAATGCTGTTGGCCAATACCAGATTTAAGTTACGCTTCGCATTGCCGAGCGTTTGTACCGCATTCAAAAAGTTGATGCTGTCATTATTGATGTCAACCTCGGCATTCGATACATCTAACCTTGTGTTTCGCCCATATTCAAAACCATAGCTTGTTCTCACTAGGCGTTCTTTGGATATCTCAAGTGTCTCTTTTAAGCTTTCCACTTGCAACTGATTCCTTGCTACGTCATAATAGGCATTGAACAAGTTGAATAAAGTAGTCTCTAAAGTAGCTTTCGCATTGAGCTGAGCAATATTCAGGTTTTCTTTATTTCGTTCGAGGTTATATTTTCTGTTAAAACCATCGAAGAGCACGTAGTTCAAATTTAGATTCGCCGTTCTGTTGTCAGATTTAGCACCACTAACATCAGTTGGGTCTCCGCTTCGAAATACTGCCGTAATACTCTCGCTATTGTAGGTTACCCCAGCTGTACCATTCAAGGTTGGTAAGTATCCTGAGTTCAGAATACTGGTATTGTTCTCAGCGATTTTGATGTCATTCTTCGACAAACGAATATCAAAATTGTTCTCCATTACTAGCCTGATGGCTTCCGCTTTTGAAAGAGATTGCTGCGCCTCTAAATGAAGGCTAAGGCCTAAGCATAGGCAAAAAATAATAAAGCTCTTCTTAATCATGAACTTCGGTTTTTAATTCGATAATGGCTCTTTCTACTTGTTCCTTAGGTACTTTTTCACCGCTTGCTAGCCATTTAGCGCCTACCTTTAAATTGTTCGCTAGTGATAAATAGATCGGCAAAATAACCAAAGTCAACACTGTGGCTACCCCAATACCATAGGCTATTGATATGGCCATTGGAATGAGGAATTGGGCTTGTCTACTGGTCTCGAAGATTAGCGGAGCAAGTCCCGCGATTGTGGTTAGCGACGTTAAGAAGATTGCTCTAAAACGCGACTTAGAGGCTTCATACAAAGCCACATCGAAGGTCATGCCATCTTGAAGGTAGCTATTGAACTTGCCGATCAAGACCAGTCCATCATTCACCATAATTCCGATCAGGGCGATAATGCCTAACCATGAAAGTATGTTTATCGGGAACCCATGAATGTAATGTCCCCAAACAACCCCAATTAAGCTCAATGGAATTAAAAGCAATAATAGGAGGGGTTGATCATAAGATCTGAAGGTAAAAGCAATTGTCATGTAAATGAGAATAATCACCACAGGAACAACTGTATTCACAGAGGCGAGTAATTTGTTTTGTTCTCTCTTTTGTCCATCGAACAGTGCCGTAACAGATGGGTATTGCGATAGTATAGCGGGCATTACATTCTCCTTAATATCGGCAAGTATATCTGGTGCACTTTCTGACGGGTCGGATAAATCCGCCAAGATTTGAACCTCTCTTCGTCCATTTAAATGGTTTATAGAAATATCACCACGCTCAATACTATAATTGGCTATTTCAGCAAATGGTACTCGCGTACCATCAGGTGTAGCGATCTTCATTTCATCAAGTCTAGTAAGGCTAGACCGATTTTCTTCATCATATCGTACCCATACGCGAATCTCATCTTGTCCTCGCTGGAAACGTTGTGCTTGAAACCCAAAGAAACCGTTTCGTACTTGAGACATTACATCTTGCGTGTTTAAGCCAATTAAATAGGCCTTTTCTTTCAATACAATATTGATCTCCTTGATCCCTAACGGGTCATTATCGGTAATGTCTTTAAGTAATGCATTGTTCTGCATTGTGGTTTTCAATTCAGCTTTGGCCGCCTTCAGCTCTTGAATATTACTTCCTAAAAGCGAAATTGAAATAGGGCTGCCTCCAAAGTTTCTACCGCCGCCATAAGTCAGCGCTTCTACACCATAGACCGGCCCCATGGATTGACGGATGGCATTACCAATATCTGTCGATGGAAAGTCTCTAAGCTCCCCTGGAAGTAAATTTATGCTCAATGAACCATTTCCAGTCCCTGGGCCAAGTCGTTTGATCACATTTTGAATCACTTGGCGATTATCGGTCTGCCTAGCTGTAAAATCGTCATTAACAGCCCAAGCCTTCGATTCTATTACCGTAAGAATTGAGTCAGTGATGTTGACACTTGTGCCTTCTGGCATTTTCAAGGTGATGCTCACCTGATCACTGGCAATTTGTGGGAAGAAAGTGGTTCTAACCATGCCGCCACCAATCGCACCTATAGTCAGTATTAGTATAGAAAATGCTATTGCTAAGGTTAGAAAGCGATTTTTTAAGGCAAAACGCAAGAACTTAGCATAGATTCGATCTCGAAGGACACTGATTATTTTATCGCCGAATTTATTGACCTCTCTTAATTTGCTAAAGACTCTGTTTAATCCGCCTACTTTCTTCTTCGGGTTCTCTTTAGTTAATGCTTTTGAATGGGCAATGTGTGCTGGTAAAATGATGAGTGCTTCGACTAAAGAAACAGATAGAGTCAATATTACAACTACTGATACTTCACCGAAAAACTCGCCAATTCTTCCGTCTAAGAAAAGGAAGGTACTAAAGGCCAATAAGGTGGTTAGTATGGCAGAAACAATAGGCGGGACAACTTCCATCGTACCATCTATAGCCGCTTGTACTCTGTTTTTTCCTTTCTCATAATGCTGATAAATGTTCTCGGCGATTACAATTCCATCGTCTACCAGAATTCCGATCACGATGATCATTCCGAATAGTGAGAGAATGTTAATGGTTACAGACAAACCAGGCGCAAAGATGAACATGCCTAAAAAGGCAACTGGAATACCTATGGCCACCCAAAAGGCCAGCCTTGTGTTCAAGAATAGAGATAAGAATATCAGTACCAAGGCAACGCCCATACCTGCATTCTCTATCAGTAACCAAGTTCTTTGTGAAAGACTTATAGATGTATCATTTACAATATCTAATCGAGCATTGGTGTATCGCTGATTAAACTCTTCTGCATAATTTCGAACGTTTTCTGCTGTTGAAAGCAAATCTTCATCATTGGTATTGCTGATGCTGATGTTTACTGAAACTTCGCCATTAAAAAAGCTAGCGTTCGGGCTTTCAGCAAAACGATCGCGAACGTCGGCAATATCTTTAAGGCGAATTACATTACCAGAAGGATCTGCTCTAACAATTAAAAAATCTAGTTCATTCGCTAGATATGATCGAGTGTTTGCTCTAATCAAGTATTCTTCAATATCAGTTTTAATATTACCACCAGATACTAATATGTTCTCTCTGGCTACAGTTTGTGCTACTTCCTGAAATGTGAGGTTGAAAGCGAGTAAGTCTTTCTCACGAACGGCAATCTCAATTTCCTCAGCAGGGTATCCGCTGATGGCCACCTGAGAAATACCTTCTATACCTCTTAAATCGTTTTCAATCTCACGGGCAATTGCTTTTAGCGTGATTAAAGGAATCTTCTCACCACTTAAGGCAAAAGACACTGTAGGTCGCACACTAACCGTTTTATTAACCACTAAAGGCTCCATGCCACTAGGGTAGGAAGGCACCCGATCTACTGCATTTTTTACTTCCTGAACCATTAGGTCAATGTCCTGACCTTTCTCAATTTCTACAGAAATTGTCCCTGAGTTTTCATTACTCACAGATGTTACGCGGTCAATTCCAACGACACCCTTCAGGTTATCTTCAATTTTTAAAACAATTCCTTCTTCCACCTCAAGCGGCGAAGCACCAGGGTAGGTGATGGATACATTGATGATCTTCGATTCATTCAGCGGAAAGAATGAAGATTTCATTTTAAGTACACCGAAAATACCGAAGGCGATTATGGCGAACATTAAAATGTTCACTGCCACAGAATACTTAATAAAGTAGGAGATAAGTTTTCTCATCGTTTATTTTTCTACGTTACTAGCGCTAGGTGCAATTTTTACCAACATGCCATTATATGCTCCTGGGAGAGGTCTACTGATGATTTTTGTACCATCTTTCAAGCCCCTAACAATGGCGGTTTTATCCGTGAAGTAAACTGCTTCAACAGTTTTTGTAGTGATTTTTCCATCTTCAACAGCGAATATTTCAGATTGGTTGTTCAAGAGATTTCTAGGTATTTCTAAAGCATTTTTTTCAGAACGGGCCGCAATATTTGCTTCCAGATACATTCCTTCAATGAGTCCTTTTCCTTGTACTCCTATATATACCTTCACAGTTTGTGTACTCTGATCTAAACGCCCGTTCACTCTTCTTACAATGCCTTGCCACGTTCTTGAGCTATTCAAATCGCCTAAGGCTACCCGTTTACCAACTCTTAAAATGTCGATGTATTCTTGGTTTACATCAACTTCTAGTTCGAAGTCATTCATCGAAACGAATTCCCCAAGCTTTTGTCCTGACCTGATCAGCGTGCCAGGATTAACTAAGGACTCGGTAAGAATTCCACTGAAGGGTGCCGAAATCTCGTATTTACGATACCTCTCTTCTAAGTTCTTAATGTTGTAGTAAGTAGTAACAATCTGTTTTCCGTTTACAAAGTATTTTTCTTTGTCATTGATTGGCTCTGGTAATTCAGCCAGATCTTTATCTAAATCGAAGTTTTGGAGATAAGCTTCCCAGTTATCAAAAGAATCAGGATAGTCAAACTTCAAATCGGGCATCATGCCAGTGATGATGTCATAAAGCGTTGAGCGCTGCGCTAACAGGCTGGTGTAGAACTCTCTGCTGTCAATATCTAAAAGCACTTGACCACTTTCATAGGTCTGTCCAGCCTTAAATGGAAGGTCAGCTTCCTTGAAAATGCCCTGCACTTCAGAGAACAACTCAATTTTTCTTGAAGCCACCAAATTTCCGCTAGCTTTTACCACTATCGGAACATCTGTATTGAGAACAGGTTGGGTGAAAACGGTTTTAATGGTTTTGGGTACTTCTCTCGCTACCCGTTTGTTATTATCGATAAGTGTTTTCGATACATAGCCTGCACCTACTAAAAAAATGAGTCCTAAAACGACTCCAATAATCTTTCTTACCATGGTTTGTTTATTCGCTGAAATGTACAATGCATTTCATGTGTAAAATGTTCAGCGTTTTTCTGTTTTTTTGTCGAAAATTATACGAATGGGAGTCGAAAAAGACCAAATAGTTTAAGCTAAAATGGCATTAAGTTTTAAGTGGCTTTATAAGGGTAGGGAAGGTCAATTCTTTTTATCAATAGCGTTACTTTCTCATGACTGTAATCCGGTATATTTTTTCTTTTTTCACCTCGTAAATCACTACTAGTTCTATGGCGTCTCTACTTCCCATTCTACCAGTTATTAATTCATGATCTATGACTTGCTGACCTAGCACCATTCTGTTTTTTAAAACTGAATTCAATTCGGGTGATTTTTCAAATAAGTTGGTGTAAAGCGCCCTGACCTCCTTTTCGCCGCTCGCGATTTGTTGACCGTCGGCAAAGTTGAATAATGTTACTTCTTTGTCCATAACAGCCATAAAACCGTCAATATCTCGTGCATTATAAGTGTCCAGTTGTTTTTGAACAATCTGTTCGGGGCTTTGGGCAAAGTTCAGGCTCATAAGTATTAATAGTTTCAGGAAAGTCATGCTTTATTAAAGATATTTAGTGCACGAATTGTTCAAATTCAATGGTTCTTTCAAGATTTTCATTTCTGACGATGATCTAAACCTAATTTTTATTACCTTTTGCACATTCGGCAACTGAGATTTACTCAGGTGCATTTTTAAAGTGTAGAAAAACAATAGATGGAGAAAAAGGGAAGACCGGCCACTAAACCACCTACCTTAAAAGAGGGGTTTTATTTAGATGTAAGAAGTAAAGGATCTAGCTCTGGTGTTAAAATCAGACGTGATACTAAAGCGGATATGGAATTTGCTATCCGTCAGTACGAAAGAAGTAAGACAGTAACTTACTTAGGTGAAGTTCGCGCCGGCAGATGGGTAGATGGTAAAAACGCAGGTAAGAAAACCTAAGCGAGCCATTACTAGCTAACTTTTCAAAAGTTTTTTGATTGTGTTAGCGTAGGTTTGTCCTATGGGAATAAACCTATTAAGAATATTTATTTTACTTCCTTCAATAGCATTGATGTGATTTTTAGCCACAATGAAAGATTTGTGTGTTCTCAAAAATGTGGTTGAAGGAAGTATCTTTTGAAAGTCTGATATCTTTTCAGGCGTTATAATCATTTCCGATTCTAAGTATACCTTGCAATAGTTGCCGTAGGCTTCTATATAGCGTATGTCTGACAACCAGACTTGTCGAGATCTTCTATCCTCTCTTATAAAAATACTTTCAGGCTCACTGGTTTGTGAAACAGACGAACTGGCCAGTGTCTTACTGACATTAATTTTATTAATGGCCTTGATAAACCTTTCAAAAGAGAAGGGTTTGAGCAGATAATCTGTCACTTCGAGTTCGTACCCCTCTAAAGCAAACTCTTGATAAGCCGTAGTTACAATCACTTTTGGAGGGTGGGAAAGGGTTTTAAGTAAGTCGAAACCGGATAACTGGGGCATATTAATATCCAGAAATATTAAGTCAATTTGTTTTTCCTGAAGAACACTAATGGCTTCCATTGCATTGAAGCAATTGTCAACTTTATGCATCCATGTTAATTCTTTAGCATAGCCTTCTATAATCCTATGAGCGATAGGTTCATCGTCAATTATCAAAAAGTTAATCATGCAATTGAAATGTTTAAAGCTACTTTATAAGTGGTTTCATTCGCTGCTATTTCAAGTTGGTGTTGTTTTGGGTAAATGAGTTGTAGTCTTTGCTTCAGGTTTATTAAGCCCATACCCGATTCACCCTTTTCATTTTTAACGTAGTTATTTTCAATAGTAAATTCAAGTTGATGATTGGAAGCCTGAATTTCAATATCGACAAAAGCATCGTCCATTAAACTCTCAATGCCATGTTTAAAAGCATTTTCAAGCAGATTCACGAATAGTAAAGGTGCAATTTCAAGGTCTTGATTGGTAACGGTTTCCTGAAGGTCAATAGACACGTTTTTTTTATACCTGATCTTATGGATTTCTATGTATTGCTTTAAGTGTGCAAGTTCGTCTTTAAGCTTCACACGATTTTTAGCACCGTCGTAAATAGTATAGCGCATTACATCCGATAGTTTCAGGATTATTGGAGCTGTCTCATCAGACTTTTCAATGGCTAAGCCATAAAGATTGTTGAGCGTATTAAAGAAGAAATGTGGATCCATTTTACTCTTTAATAAGTCGAGTTGTGCCTGACTATGCGCTTGCTTTAGTGCCTTATAGGCTGACCACTTTTTGAATAAGTAATCGAAAATGATATAACCAATGGTTAGGAAAAAAATGAGCTGAGCGATCTTAAATTGATTTTCTAAGTTCGAGTTACGACTCATTTCATAGGCTGACTTGAGCTTTGTCATGGCTATAGCTGAAACGAAAAGAATCGCTACAGTAATAATGCCTTTAATATATTGTCTGAGCCAGTTAACCATTTCGCCAATTTAGTACTTCGCCTTATCTCACACAATTTGGACTTGCCAATCCAACTGTTTTTATGTCCAAACCACTTAAATCCGTGATGAACAGGATTTATTGACTAAATGTCATTGTTCATCATTTATCTATTGGTGTTGGTCAAGATTAGAAAAACATGTTGCGATGGAAGGCTAGGTTCGGCTTTTGAACATCAAAAAAATAAAACATGTCAATTTCTCGAATCGCTTATTTAATCATATTCTTAATTACCCTACAAAACCTAAATCTTCAAGCTCAAAATACGTCAGATTTCAGCGTTTTGTCCAGTTCTCTGAAAGAGGAAATTCCAAATCGAATGGCCTCAAAAAATGTCCCAGGTATGGCTATTGCCGTATTTGATAAGGGCAAAGTTGTTTTTCAAAATGGCTTTGGTTATGCCAACGTGTCTACTAAAACGGCTGTCAACGAAAAAACAGGTTTCAATATTGGCTCTATCTCTAAGCTTTTTACTGCTTGGGGAGTCATGAGCCTAGTAAAAAAAGGAAAGGTCTCTTTAGACGAACCTGTGGAAACCTATCTGACCCAATGGAAACTTCCAAAGTCGGATTTTGATGAAAAGAAGGTTACAATTCGCGCATTATTGAGTCATACGGCCGGTCTGTCCGTTCATGGCTATGAAGGCTATAACCCAAATGCAAAATTGCCATCCCTAGAAGCATCTCTCTCCGGAGAGAGTCGTGCTGACGAAAAGGTTGAGGTAATTCTTGATCCTCAAACTGAGTTCAAATATTCGGGAGGAGGCTACACTATTTTACAGCTAATGATAGAAGAGGTGAGCGGCTTGTCATTCCAGAAATTTATGAAACAGGAAGTGTTCATTCCATTGAAAATGTCTAGTACCACATTTGATATTGACAGGAAGACGCTTAAAAAATCGGCAACAGGATATAATGAAGCGGGTGAAGCGATATATTTAGAGCGATTTACTGCTCAAGCCGCCGCTGGACTACATACTAATTTGGAAGATCTAATCAAGTTTGCTCAAGCTACTTTTGATGGTAGTGCAGTGCTTACCAATGAAGAAATAGCCATGATGCGGCAGCCACTTCCTGTTACTAAAGGACGTTATGGTTTGGGATACATGACTTTACCGATGGGGCCTGTTAAAATGGTGGGACATGCAGGTTCTAATGACGGGTGGGAATCGGCCTTCTTATTCGATTTTACTGATAATAGTGGACTAATTATGCTCACAAATGGGTCTTTAGGCAAAGATGTGGCTATCAGTACAATGAGGCAATGGGTGATGTGGAAACAAAAGTCTAGCCGGTAATAGAACTTAACTTAATGTGAACGGCCTTGAAAAGCCGTTCACCTAATACTTCTGCCTTATGTCCATGGAGGTTCTTATCAAAGTCTTCATTCTTCAATAGGAAGTCTTCAGCTATAAACATCTCTCCAGGCTGAAAGTCTCGGTGATCGGCATTGTTGATAGTGATTCTGATGGTGCCTTCTTGTACAATTATTAGGGTTGGGTCTCCGGCGACATGGTAATCCGTTGAATAGCCGGGCTCACTGGCTCTGATCCTAAAATTTAAAGCATCGATTCTATCCGTTAACGTCATTCCACCTTTTAAGTCAGTAGGGTATTGCCGATGACCGAAACAAGATTTACCCAGTCCATCATTTGAAATAGTGGTAATCGTAATCAAATCACTCATTAAGAATAGTTAATTATCATTTTATGGCAGAAGTACATCGTTGATCCAAGTAGCTTGTAAACCTGCAAGCGTTTGATGTACACCATTTATAGAGAAAGAGTAGGCTGGCAAATCACGGCTAAAGGAATTCGATTGTCCCATAGTGATGATGTTTCTACCATCGAATATTAATTCGTCGATTAAATAGTTCACATTTTCAGGGTCATTGCTTAGGATAACTCTCTCTCCAGCTTCATAGTAAAATGCTTCATAAAGACGGTTGTAATCTACTTTCCATCCAGTATAAACTCTGTCGCCATTTACAACCCTCATTTTGGTAATCCCAATACGTCGATACTCTTCGTCGGTAACGATTACCTCTAATTCCCCATTTGTCCAAATGGCCATATACTCTCTTTCAGTTTCACGATCATATACAGATCCACCGATATAGGTAATGCCATCATCAATAGAGATTGAGCTGGCCGACCCACCTTCATATGTTCCTAGTGGGAGTTCTTGCACTGTGCCGTTTTCCCAAATAAGCGGTCTGATGAACCCATCCGTACTGTGAAACGAGCCCACACCGACTACCTCATTTCCCCGGAGCGTCATTTCTTGTACTTCTTGAACGTAGCCGGTAGGCATCATTGGTAAGGCTATTTTAATTCCATTTTTCCAATATACAGGTCTACCCGGGGTAATATCACTTTCACGTTCAATACCCACGACATATAGGTCGTTATTCGCTTCAAAGGCATCAATGCCAAATGTTGAAATTTCGGTATTGATATCAGTAATTGTTCCATCTTCTTTCCATACCTGTATCAGGTTGAAGTATCTGTTATCTCGTTGTTCAAAAGTCAGCCAAGTTATATTGATTTGACCATCTATAATGTCAATACTAATTGGCCTGACGCGTTCTGATCCTGGAATGATCTTTTGAACTCCGTTTTGCCAATAGGCGGCCATGCCAGTCTGACTTACATCATCATAAACCAAACCGACTACATAAAGTGATTCCGTTGGTATGGTGTCATCAGGGGTACAGCTGACAAAGCAAAGGCAAGCAATGATTAAAATAAGACTCAGGTGTGTTTTCATATAATGAAAATAAGGAAGCTATGGCAGAAAGACAATGAAAGTCATGCCTTAGGGCGATAATTTAATTTCTATGCACAGGTTTAAGGGTTGGGAGTAAGTATTCTATTGACTTCATCGAACAGTAATGCGACCCACTGGTTATACATTTTTCCTGATGGATGGAAGTTGTCGCCGCCTAGTAGTGTACTATCATTTACGACTTCACGAGAAATAGGAGTAATATCGAAGAATCGGACGCCCTGGATTGCGCAATTCCTTTTTATTACTTCGTTGTACTGGTCTATTTCGTGGCTAATTTCATCTCCGCCCAAGTATTGGCCAAAGACCGTTTTACCATAATCTGGAATGGAGAGTACGATAACTTTGTTAGGGTTACTGCCTGCAAAGCTTATAGCGGTAGATAATAATCCGGCAAATTCAACTTCGAAGTCAACGACTTGTTGTCCTTGAACTTGGTTGTTTACACCTATCAGCAATGAGACCAAGCCGTAGTTTCTGCCGAGGGTTAAGCCATTAGTCACGGTGTCTTTCAACTGGTCTGTACGCCAGCCAGTTTTAGCAATTATTTTAGGTGTGAGAATGTTAGCACCTGTCTGATTTAGGCTATCTGCCAGTTGATTTGGCCATCTTTCAGATTCATTGACGCTTTCGCCGATTGTATATGAATCACCTAAAGCAAGATAAGAGATAGCAGGTGAAGGTGCTTCTTCATTGGAACAAGCAAAAAACAGTATGCTAAAGATTGATATAAGACCTAGGATGCAAGTACGTTCCACATAAACTAAGATAAACTGTGAATGGTAATTGTTTTAGAAATGGGGCGGGTGTATGTTCTCTTGAAATCTTAATCGGTGATTTCTTCTAATGGAGTGCCGTTTTGGCCCCAGCAATCACCATAAATAGAACAGTATTTTAATTTTAGTCCAAAGAATCCGATTTCTTTGAAAAACAGGTCTTTATTGTAAAATGTGATTTGGAAGAGTACCTTTTCTTCTCCTGGTGCATATACAGTTTCAGTTTTTCTACTTAATCCGAATTTTATCAAGTTGTAATTTTCATCACCAATGAGACTATCCATTAAGTCAACAAATGGTTTGAAAGAATTATAGGGCTTTTCGTGAATGGTCAAATTCATATCGCTGACAATAGCCGGGCCTACACCTTTATTCTTGGCTGACCAGCTAAAAACAATGCTGTCCATCTGTTGAGTATTGGACTCAATCGAATTGAGTTCACTTTCTACAGCAAGATAAGGCCATGCGGAACCCTTCTGTTGCTCTACCATGACTCTTTGCTGATCGGCCATGATTTCTTGTTGATCAGCCATGATTTTGGCTTCTATAATACCAATACCTAATGCGGCAATACTCAGGACAACGGCTAGCATTGAAGCTATATCAGATTTGCTAAACTTATTCTTTGTGGGTTCACTCATTGGTTCAAGTTCGAATACTCATGCTAAGTATATTCAATTAAAACTTGACCTCAAAAAAAGATTCATATGCTAAGCTTACAAACTATCAGATAACAAGGTGTAAAAGCTGAAAAAATGCGATACCGGCTGCAAGTATCATGATAGCGACTAAAGTGTTTTTGGTTTCTACGATTACAGTTTTCATAATATTCATGTTTTGTTTCTATAGTAATGCGTTTGGCCTCCATTTACCCAACCCCCCTAATCTTAAAACTCTTAAAATCTATATGTCATCAATCAGGAAAAGCGCTGCATGTTAATTGTAATATGAATTCAGCTACCTCCTTAAATGAGTATGTAATATAAATGCAATTACGTTGCAATAATCCCTAGATTGTTGTTAATTCCTGTCTTTTAAAACACCTGAAGATTGATAAAAAGCGCTGTAAGATTTATTATTACTCTAGTTTTCTTTATTACCTGTGCTTTTACAGCTTACAGTCAAGAGAAGAAAACGGAACTGTCAATTTCTACCGGTTATGCGACTAAGTTGTCTTTCGATCAGAACGCCGTGGAAGAAGGAAACGGTTTTCATTTAGGCGTAAATCTTTATAAGCGTGGTGCTGAACGCTGGTCGTGGGATGCACAACTTTCAATTAACTTGATAGCTCCAAACCCTTCTCGCGATGAGCTCACAATCAATGCTTTGTACGGTGTGAGGTACTACTTTAATAAAATAAGTAGCCCGACTAGAATCTTTTTTAATGTTTTAGGCGGTGTTGCACTAAGGAATGAATTTGCAGATGATTTTACTGAAACCTTAATTGATGTAGGTTATTCAGGCGGTTTATTCGTAGAGCGAAAACAGCTCCTTTTCGGACTTTCGATTGATGCACCTCAAAACTTAATTTTCAAAGTGGGGTATAGGTTCTAACAATAACTCAAAATCTAAGCCTTAGGGTCTCTTTTATCTGGCATTGGGCCACGCAAATGAATAATTAGCCCATTTAGGAAATTCCGTAAGATTTGATCACCCGCTTCGACAAAATTATCATGATCAGCAGCACGAAACATATCGCCTAAAGCACCTTTGGATATTTCAAAATCTACCAACTTTAAAATATTAATAATGTCATCATTGCGCAGTTTATGAGCCACTCTCAATTTTTTGAGAATATCATTGTTAGTCAGTGAGGCTTTAGTTGTGCTATAATTGATCGGCATATACTTGTTTTCAATTTGCTTTAAAGGGGTATGTCTTAGGTTTGATAAAACCTTAATTCTATTAGGGCATCAA
Source organism: Roseivirga sp. (assembly GCF_049099775.1). Lineage (GTDB taxonomy): Bacteria > Bacteroidota > Bacteroidia > Cytophagales > Cyclobacteriaceae > Roseivirga. Next base: position 124,892 of record NZ_JAGDZM010000013.1, read on the forward strand.
TTAACTGTCACGGTGTAAAAATAGCGGTTTAATTGAATTAGAAGATTTTTTAAAGTCTTGAGTATATGAACATAAGTCTTCTTGTTCTATACACCCATGAAGATACAGCGTTCTATTGTTGATTTCAACCTGATTAATACTAACCTCTCATGCTAAGTTAGTAAAGCATGAAAAAGAGAGACTCCTTTTTGATACAGTTCGGGGACAAAAGTTTCTGGGTCGTATCTCTTGCTTTTCAAAGCATTTTGAAAATTCAAGAGTTTTTTTGGATCAATTAGCTCATTATAAAGTGGGGTATTCATTTTTGATTTAATCAGTGCATCAAGGTTGTCCATATCATCTTGATACCGGTTGATTAAGTCCGAGAGGTTTATGCCTTTCTTTTGATAATTAATAACCTTATTAGGTATCTTATCTTTAAATGCTTGTTTGAATAGGTATTTCTGTTCTCCTTTTCTATTAAAAATATGATTTGGGAAAGAGGTGAGCAATTCAAGAAGGTATTTATCTCTGGTGGGGTCGATAAACACAATGTCATAGCGTGTACCGATTTGATTCCACAAACCTAGTCGGCAATGGCTTCCTATTTTTAATTTTTTTCTGAATTTAAATTCTCCTTCGTTAATACGACTTTTCTTACCGTAAAGGTGCTCTTCAAAGAGCTCATAACCATTAACACTCTTGATGAATTCATCAGATAAAAGAGTCATCTTATCTATGATTTTGCGAACTCTTTTCTGTCTAGTTCTTGAAGCTTGATCGAATACTTTTTTCCCACTTGCCACAATCGACTTTGAAAGCAGTACGCAGAATTCTTGTAGATTCAGGTTGTATTTTAACCCTTCACTTAAATCGTTTTGGTATTGCCGAAGACTGCTATGACTTGGGGTTCCCTCAAATGTCAAACTTTGATTTCCTCCCTGGCCAATCATAAGATGTGTCATGCCTTTATCATGACCAGATTCGGCAAGAATATCAGCAAATAGAACTCCAGTCATATGAGGAGGGACACCAAAATCTTTAGTGTACTTTGACATAAAACTCCAGAAAGGCTCACTTTTGGTCACTAAGTCCAAATGTATATTTCCATTGAAATCTGCAGTTGCTTGAGCAAATTCTCTTTCATCACCTTCTTTAATCAGCGTGTCATATTCTTGAACGTTTTTGTAAGTGGGAACAAAACATAAGGCATGTGCAATTTCATTTCTTTTCTTCAAGTACTTTGAAGCTATACCAATTGTGGCGGCTGAGTCTAGGCCTCCGCTAATAGCAAAACCAAAATTTTTACGCCCAGTTAAACGATCTCTGACTGCCCGGTCGAAAGTTTCAAAATAAGCCTCGAAGTATTCAGTGTCATGTTTAAAGTTGACCTTTGGCTTTTCTAGAGGGTTCCAATATTGATTCAATTGTTTTCCTTGCCTTGATACTGACAAGTAATGAGCAGGTTTAAGAAAATGGATGTTCTTATAGAGCGTTCTTGATTCAAAACCAGAAGCAGTAAGTGTCTCCATAAATACCTTTTCTTTATCCAAATCATTAGGGATTCCAGTTACATTGACTAGTCCAGTCAGAATGCTTGAGAAAAAGACTCTATTATTGTCTGCATAGTAAAATAAAGTACCGTCACCATGAGGGTTTCTTGCCAAAAAGAGCTCTTGGTTAAACTTATCCCAAATGGCAAATGCCCAGTCTCCATCTAAATGGTGGACAATGTCTTTATTCCATTTTAAATATGATCTTAAGATAATTTCCTCATCAGAAATTGCTCCTAAATTTAAGTTGATATCCAGTTTTCGGCCTAAATCATCTAGCCGAATAAGCTGAGAGAATGATGCTAGCATAAAGCGCTCACTAATTTCCTCCATAAAGCTGGTCGACTCTGGGGCAGAAAAGCTCTTCGAATATAGATTTGCCATATGTGCCTTGTGATTTCGGGAGTAAAGCGGTTCATAAATACCGTTTATATTTAGTTTATGAGCCATTTGAATGACTATTTCAGGTTTAGTTTGGTTTTCGAAATCGACAAAACCACAAAAATTTCTGGACATTTTCTATTAGCTATTACTAAATGGGTTTGTGAGAGGAATATGATTCGTCTTTAATGTGTTTTATTGTGTGATTTGATAATATTAAAATAAATGTAATTAGTAAACACAATGAGAAATCAGTTTTCTGAGTTTGCGCTAAATAATTTCTTTCTTAAAAGAACGGAAGCACATTTAAACAGAATCTATTAGAAATATTTTATTCATTTTACTTTCAATAGTAAATCTGGAAGCATCATAATATTATTTTCCGACAGCATTATTATTTAGCATATCATGCTGTACTAGTCCTAAAAAGCAAAGTGAATAGATTCAAAAATGAACCAAGAACTGTTACTCTCTCACTATGCGAGCTTTCCTATGCTCAAAATTATTAGGGTTAATTGCAACCTGCCGTGCTTAAATTCTGATAATCAGATAATTGAATTGTAGGAATCTGTTGTGTTGGATCAATTTTTATGCAGCTTAACCCTGTATTTCTAGTGATTCTCAAATCATACAATAATGACAAGGATGAGATGTCTAATTGGCTTAATTCATTTGAAGATGCCCACAGAATTTCTAAGTTTTTGTTGTTAGTCAGATCAAGTGTTTTGATGTCATTGTTACTTAACTTTAAATGCTTTAACAAAGTATGATTAGAAGTGTTGAATTCTGCTATTTGATTACTTGTAGCTAAAATGTATTTCAGGTTTATACAATTCTCTAAATCCAGTTGAGTTATATCATTGTTTTCAACATTGATTCCTTCGAGGGATGGAAGCGATATACTGAGACTTTTCAAATAATTGAATCCTAACCACAGTTCCTTCATTTTGGTGGCATTCAAACCTTTTATTTCCTCAATTAAATTGGCTAAAGCATTGAGTTTAGTCAGGGCAGTGTTGTTGCTTACATCCAAGGATTCCAATTGGTTTCCTTCCACAAATAGGGTTTCAAGTTTTGTCAAATGCGATAAGTCAATAGATTCTAGATCGTTTCTTCCTATCGTAAGAATTGTCAATTCAGTATTGGCGCTCAAATCAATTTGTTTTAATTTATTGACGCTCAAATCTAATTTCTCTAGTGCGGTATTTTGGGATAAATCAACAGTTGATAGCGCATTATAACTTGCAATGAGTTGTTTGAGGTTTATGAACACTTCTATGCCTGTAAGATCAGCGATCTTGTCTTCTGCATTTGAGGTAAAAAGATCAAGGCTAGTGACTTTAAGAGCATCTTCCAGGAAAATTTGACCATTAATTTCTCCATCTGTATCGATTCCCCAATGACCGAGACGAGCCTCAAAATTTTCGTCAGGAATATTTACAGGAGTCTTCTCAAATGGATCTGGGTTAGGTGTTGGAGAGGGTGATGGTTGATCATCGTGTTCTGAACCACAAGCAAATAGAAATGTACATAGTACCGCCAATAGGGCACGGCTGCCTAATTTTTGACCTGTCATTGATTAGAGTTTTTGTATGTTAAAAAATTGACCGAAGATGATTACACGGTTGGTATGAACTTAGGTTACGGAAACTTAAAAATGATTTATAAATCATTTTTAAAGGCTCATAAATAGCTTGAAACCAGTTTATAAGTAATCATGATAGCTTCCAAAAAGTACATGTTATGGCACTGCAACTTTACTTCCCATTACAGCAAGCGCTAAAGATGTTGTTGTACAAATAGATTCGAATCTTATCGGTTTCATTAAATTGTGAATTAAAATAAATGAAATGAAAAACTTTTTGACCCTAATCGCATTGGCCATAACCTTCAATTTGGCGGCTCAAGATTCAACTTATTCAGTCAATTCATATTTGAAGGAGGGAATGAAAGCACCAAATACACATCATATAGGTGATGCCTGGTTGAACTTTTTGACTCAAGCTGATGAAGACTTTACGTATAACATCACTCAAGCCAAATTTGCAGCGAATGCCACATTAGATTGGCATAAGCATTCCACCCCTCAAGTGTTGATTGTAACTGAAGGTATTGGTTACTATCAAGAGAAGGGTAAAGAAGCCATTAAAATCAGAAAAGGAGATGTCGTAAAATGCAAGAAGAATGTCGAACACTGGCATACATCTTCTAAGAAGAGTATGGTTTCTTATATTGCTATTTATGGAAGTTCTCCTACGATATGGACTACTAAATTGACTAGGGAATATTACAACAGCGTAGCTAAAAAGCTAGAAGATCAGTAGAGCCTGTGTTAACTTACTTCCCAATACAGAACTTAGAGAAGATGTTCGCAAGTAAATCATCCGTGGTGATCTCACCAGTAATTTCACCGAGGTAGTGGAGTGAGCGCCTGATGTCCATTGCTACGAAGTCATTGGTGACCGAACCATCGATGCCGTTGATTACGGCCTCTAAAGAATTCTTCGTTTGTAGAAGTGAATCGTAATGGCGGATATTGGTGACCACCGTGTCGCCACGTTTGAATTTGTCTAAGTTGACAAGCTCGAGGATTCGCTCTTTTAGTAGTTCTACTTGCTCGTGGTCCTTCGCCGATAGGAAAAGCATATCGGGATGCTGTTCTTGTAGGCCTTCAACGACAGTTTCGTCTACTTTATCAAGCTTGTTACCCAGTTTTAAGAAAGGCACGCCAGTATTCTCCAATCGGTTAATTTCTTTATTCATCTCCACAGTAGAGGTATCGGCTAAATCGAATAGGTAAATGATCAGCGAAGCTTGCTTCATTTTAGCCTGTGTTCGCTCAACGCCAATCGCTTCAATGGTATCTTTAGTTTCGCGCAGCCCTGCCGTATCGATAAATCTAAAGGCTACACCACCAATAATCAGTTCGTCTTCAATAAAATCTCTTGTGGTTCCGGCGATGTCGGAAACAATGGCTTTGTCTTCGTTCAGTAGTGCATTAAGTAGGGTAGACTTACCTGCATTGGGTTTTCCTGCAATTACGGTCGGCACTCCGTTTTTAATTACATTTCCTAGGTCAAAAGAATGGATCAAGGCATTGATAACTTCAAGGAGTCGGTTCACCAATTTCTTCAAGTCATCTCGGCTGGCAAACTCCACATCTTCTTCGCCAAAATCGAGTTCTAGTTCGATCATAGAAGCGAAATGGATCAATTCTTCCCTCAGATGCTTGATTTCTCCTGAAAAACCACCGCGCATTTGATTTAGAGCAGCGTGATGTGCTGCTTCTGAATCCGCATTAATCAAGTCAGCCACGGCTTCGGCTTGCGCTAGGTCGAATTGGCCATTCATAAACGCCCGTTTGGTAAATTCGCCTGGTTTTGCGGGTCTTGCTCCTTTACGAATAAAGAGTTGGATAACCTGTCGGATAATGAAGTTTGATCCGTGACAAGATATCTCGGCTACATTTTCTTTTGTGAATGATTTGGGTGCTATAAACAGCGAAACAAGTACTTCATCTAGGATTTTGTCGCCATCCCTTATGGTTCCAAAATGGATGGTATGGCTTTCTTGCGCTTCAAGATTCTTCCCTTTAAACACTTTATTCACAAGGCTGATTGCTTCAGCTCCGCTCAGCCTAATTACACCGATAGCGCCAATACCTTGCGGTGTAGCTAGGGCAATAATTGTGTCTTGGTTTGGTGTTAAATCTTGCATACGGCCACAAAGATAATGGGAAAACTTTGTCACTTCTGATTCACATATCCTAAATTCAGAATTCACGTAGGTTATATAAAACCATTTGTATGTCAAACTTTTTAAACTGGTTCAGAAAGCATCTTCAATCATTGTTGTTAACAATGCTATGTTTTACAGTTTTTATTGTTTTTGAATCGTTTCAACAGCTTTTTTATTCGAACAACTTCAACAATGGCGTGCCTTCTGATGTAGGATTTTGGGATGTATTGCAAGGTGGGCTTTACCGATGGCTTATTTGGGGTGGTATTGCTATTCCCTTGGTAATGCTCATTAACCGATATCCGATTAAGGAAAATAAAAGGCAACATCTATTGGTACATAGCCTTTTGATTATCGGAGCACTTTTCCTGAATTTAATGTTGGTTACGAGTACTAATGGAGCAGTTCAAGCCAATTTCTGGGCAAGCTTCCCTGAAGTCTTTGAATTTTACTTTTTCCACAAAGCGCCCATTATACTCGTGGCACTGATCGTTTTGGTCCTGTTGGTCGATTACTTTAAGAATCAGGATATTCTTGAAGTTACACTCAGGCAGGTGGGGGAACTGAAAAAGGCGAATGAAGTCCTTTATCAGGAGCTGGAAAAAGGACAGCTCAGCGAAGATTCTTTAGTAATTGAAGTGAAGACAGGTAATCGTATTCGGTTAATCTCTGAGAATGTAATTCGATGGTTGGAGGCGGATGATTATTGCGTAAAGATTCACGACAATGATGGTAGTATTCATACCCTTAGAAGTTCTTTAAAGGCTTTCGAGCAAAAGCTTCCATCCAGTAAATTTTTAAGAGTGCACCGCAAGGCGATCGTCAACCTTGACTGCATTGTGGAGTATCAACTGGGTACTAACCCTACTTTAAAGCTTAGTGATGGTGCAGAGCTTCCAATTGCTCAATCGAGGGTTAAAGCGTTTAGAAATCAACTCAATTTAGCTTAGCGCTTTCAATTAAATTCCTCTTCATTCCCTGCATTTTGGCCTGTCCTTACTGCAAAACCTTAGGTTTCCTTGTCGCATTCGTATTTGTTGGGTCAAAATTCAAATACTATGATATCGAGAAGAAACACATTACTAGTTTTGGCACTTTTTGCTTCGAATATTCTTTTGGCGCAAGATTATGCGGCTTACGAGGTTAGTGCAAAAAATCCTTTTGGCTTACCAAATCCAAAAGCTCCAATTCAAATTAAAGACTATGCCGATTTGATCGGGATTTGCGATTGCACATCAGAAAGTAAAAACCAAGATCAAACTTGGGCAGAACCAGTGGCCATGACTTGGACTTTTAAATACATTATGAATGGCACTGCTGTTCAGGATGAAACCATAAAAGCTGACGGTTCTAATTCTGGCAGCATTCGCCAATATAGTGCCGATAGTGCTCGTTGGTATGTTCATTATTATTCCATTACCGGTACGCCGCCAGTGCTTCCGGCTTGGGAAGGGAATATCAATAAGGAAAAGGACAAAATAGTTTTGTATAAAGATTCACCCGCTCCAAATGGTATGGCGGGTAACTATCGCATTACATTTTCAGATATTAGCAAAGAAGGTTTTAATTGGTTAGGAGAATGGGTAGATAAGCAAGAAACCATCAATTTTCCGCTTTGGCGAATTAAATGTAAAAAGCGTGAGTCATAAAATAAACGCTGAATGATAGGAGGGCTAGGCTGTTTCTTGGCTTAGCCTTTTTGCCTCTTTTTTCTGAATTACCTTCTTAAATAAGATTCCATTACTCGGAGAGAAGAGATAGGCAATGGCGAATAAGATTCCCGCTACAGTGACAACTGCACCCGCGATAGATCCATCTAGCAGAACGGCTAAGTAGTAACCTAAAATGCTTATGACAATGGCGATGATACAGGTGATGAGAATCATTCTTTTGAAGTTATCCGTCAACAAGTAGGCAGTGGCCGGTGGAGCGACCATAAGGGCAACAACTAATATGGCACCTACAGAATCGAATGCGGCAACTGTTGTCATAGAAACAGAACCCATGAGTAGGTAATTCCATAAGGCAACGGATATGCCAGTAGTAGCTGCAAATGCTGGATCGAAGGTGGTAATGTAAAGCTGCTTAAAGCCGACTCTAACAAAAAGGATGATTAGGATTAAGGTAATGGACGAGATATATAATGCTCTTGGGCCAAGATTTTGGCCAGATTCTGTAATCCATAAATCAATCGGTACATACGCTATTTCTCCATAAAGCACGCATTCTTGATCTAAATCGACTTGACCAGCAAAAACTGATATCAGAATTACGCCTAAGGCAAAAAGTGAAGTGAATGTAACGCCTATCGAAGCATCGGTTTGAAGTTTAGCGCGTTTATGAAAGAATTCTATTAGGAAGGTGCTGAAAATGCCCAATAAACCGGCACCAATGATCATTTCAAAAGAATCTCTAGTTCCAGTTAGTAGAAATGCAATGACTATACCTGGCAGCACGGCATGGGAAATCGCGTCGCCCACCATAGCCATTTTTCTAAGCACCAGAAAGCAGCCTAGTATACCACAAGAAATGGCAAATAGGGAAGAGGTCAATATGATGTAGAGCGCGTCCATGAAATGCTTATCCGATAATATTCTTTGTCTTTTTATTGTTCATAGTTCTACTATTTAATATGGAATTTTCTCTTTATGCGGATCGAATTCTGGGTATTCCAGCATTTGTTCCAACTGTTGTTCTATTTCCGGTGTAATGATGTGTTCTATCGTTTCTGCATCTTCATGAACATGGTCAGGGTCAATTTTCATGTATTTGGAAAGGTATAATTCCCAAAGTCTATGAAGTTTTACCACGCGTTGCCCTTTGGTTTTACCCACTTCAGTATAACGCCAAGCATTATCTAATTTGATTAGATAGCCCTGTCGTTTAAGACGTCTTAAGCCAGAAATAAGTGGTTTTCTTGGGAAATACCTTTCCTCAATAAGTTCGTCGAGGGTTCGTCCTTTATAAAAATCATTGTCTTTTTCACCTAAATGGTAGAGTTCCTTCAAAAGGTTCTCGTCCATTATTTGTTGCTTTAGTTTGTTTTGTTGTACTGACCGGGCAAGAATTCCGCGTTTTGGTGCAATAAAGAAGGATACAATAGCTAAGATGGATATGATGATCACGATCCAAGGCCCTGTAGGCATAGAAGGAGCGACATAGCTCACGTAAGCCCCAGAAAGCCCAGAAAAACCACCTAATATGGCAGCAATGAGCGTCATTCTAAACACATTATTGGTCCAAAACCTAGCAGCAGCCGCTGGTGTAATCAACATGGCGGCCATAAGCACAACGCCTACGGCTTGAATTCCAGTTACAACGGCCAATACTGTCAAGGAGGTTAAAAGTAAGTCTAGTCGCTTTACTGGAATGCCCAGTGCTTTGGCGTAATGACTATCGAAGGCTATCAGCTTCAATTCTTTGAAGAATAAGGCTACCGTAACAATTAGGATAATGGCTACAATGCCAAATATGATCAAGTCTTGGCCGATCAGTGCAGCAGCTTTACCAAATAGGAAAGAATCGAGGCCGGTTTGTTCAGCGTTACCCGAATGCTGAATGTTAGTAAGCATTAATATGCCAATACCGAAGAAAACAGAAAGGATCAGTGCGATAGCGGTATCTTCTTTAATCTTCGATTTGGTTGTAATATGATCTATAATAACCAATGAGAGCCATCCTGTAACGAATGCGCCGATAATCATCCAGATTGGATTTTTGGTACCTGATATTATAAAAGCCAGACATATTCCCGGCAATACCGAGTGTGCAACGGCATCACCAACCAGTGCTTTCTTTTTCAAAAACGTGAAAGTGCCGACTACAGCAGATGATGCTGTCAATAGAATGGCGCCAACCACCACTGAAACGATGCTTGGGTCACTAAAAGAAAAGAATTCCTTGAAAGTTTCCATTCTAGTATTTCTCTCTGCTTGGCACTCTTCTTTTTCTTACTAATTCGCCAACTTCTGCAAGAACAGTAAGCTTTCCGCCATAGGTTTCTTGTAAAAGTTCGTTGTTGAAAACCTTGTCAATAGGGCCTGAGGCAACTAAACGCATGTTTAAAAGGATAATCCAATCGAAAAACTCAGCGGCAGATTGTAAATCGTGATGCACGACCACCACCGTTTTGCCGTTGGCGGTCATTTCTTGCATTATGGCGAGTATAGCCGACTCCGTTGCAGCATCAACGCCTGCAAATGGTTCATCCATAAAGTATAAGTCGGCTTCTTGGGCGAGTGCTCTCGCTAAGAATACTCTTTGCTGTTGTCCTCCTGAAAGCTGCGATATCTGGCGGTTTGTATAGGCTTCCATGCCCACTTTTCGCAAGCAGTTCATAGCCATTTCTTTGTCAGCTTTCCTAGGTCGGGTTAGCAGACCTAGTTTTGCATACCTTCCCATCAGTACAACATCTAAGACGGAAGTAGGGAAGTCCCAATCCACAGTTTCGCGTTGTGGCACGTAACTCACTTTGTGCCGAACCTTATCAAGTGATTGGTCGAACATTTTCACAAACCCGGAACCAAGAGGCAGTAATCCCATAGCTGCTTTTATTAGCGTGGATTTACCAGCACCATTTGGACCGATTATGCCAGTCAAAGCACCTTGTGGCAGGGTCATGTCTATATTCCAGAGCACTGGCTTTTTCTGATAAGCCACGGTTAAGTCATGGAATTCAACTACAGGGTTCTTTGCGTGTATCTTCATTACTTTTTACCTAAATCTTACTTCAATGCCTCTACAATTGTGCTCACGTTAGCTTTTACCATACCGATATAGTTTCCGGCAGCCGTATCCTCGGCACTCATGGCATCAGAGAATAGGTTGCCGCCAATGACCACCTCATGCCCTTTTTGTTTGCAGCCTTCCACAATGGCCTTGATGTTTTTTTCTGAAACCGAAGTTTCAACGAAAACGGCTTTCACTTTCCTTTCCACAATAAAATTTACTAGGTCTACACGGTCTTTTAAACCAAATTCAGAAAGGGTAGAAATACCTTGCAAGCCGCGTACTTCAATGTCATAAGCCCTGCCGAAATAGCTAAATGCGTCATGCGCAGTTACCATTAGTCGTTTTTCCTTTGGAATCTTCTCTACCTCTGTCAAAACCCAGTTGTGCAGTATTTGTAATTCATTTCGGTAGGCCGAAGCGTTGCTTTCATAGTAAGGTTTACTCTCAGGATCGCTCTTTATTAGCGTAGCTACTACTTCATCTATGGTTTTAAGCCATAGGCTTACATCGAACCAAATGTGTGGATCATGAGACCCTTGGAAAACAGGATTGTCAATTAAATTTGAGGTTTCTATCCCTCTCGATATCGGCACGACAGTTTTTATGCGCTCCAGTTTTTCAAAAACTTCGCCCATTTTACCTTCTAAGTGTAAGCCGTTGTAGAAAATGACATCGGCCTGTCTTAGTCTACCGAGGTCTCCTTGTGTCGCCTTGTACAAATGAGGATCAACCCCTGGACCCATTAAAGCATTTACAATGACAGAATCTTGGCCTATGTTTCTGGCGATATCAGCAATCATACCAGTTGTTGCGACAACACTGACTTTTTCAGCATTTGAGGCTTCTTTAACCGAACCGCATGATAATAGGGTAAGGGATAGCCATAAAAAGGTAAATAGCTTTCTCATATATTGGTGACCAGAATGTTTTCTGCTGCTGTTTGTGAAATGGTAATGCTTTTGCCTTGGTTGATGGTGATGTCTAATGAACCGTCAAAGTCGTTTTTATCTTCTATCACCACCTTCGTGCCGATGGTTATGCCTACTTTATCGAGGTATTTCAAAAATGCGGTTCCGGAATCATTTACGGTCACCACCTGACTTACAGCCCCAACTTTGAGAGTTGACAGTTGTACTTTTTTCACAGTTGTAAAAATTCCGTTTTCGTCCGGGATAGGATCTCCATGAGGGTCATGTTTGGGGAACCCCAAGAATTCATCAAGTCTGCTGATCAATAGGGGAGACTTGATGTGCTCAAGTTGCTCAGCAATATCATGTACTTCATCCCAAGGGAAATTAAGCTTGTCTACCAAGAACACTTCCCAAAGCCTATGTTTTCTTATGACTTTTAGAGCCACCTCTTTTCCCTTTTCAGAAACCTTAACACCTCGATACTTTTCATAGTCGACTACCTTCTTTTTTGAAAGTTTTCCGATCATATCACTTACCGATGCGGCAGTGGTCTGCATCTCCTCAGCAAGTGCATTGGTGTTAACACGTGCCACACCATGTTCTGAAAGATGGTAGATGGCTTTAAGATAGTTTTCTTCAGCAAAGCTAAACATAACAGCTGTCTTCATTTAAAATCAAATATACAGTTTAGATATATCTAAAAAAAACATGTGACATGACTAAATTAGGTATAATGTCACTTATATGATTGGTTATTAGTTACTTAATATAGGTAAATAATATTTTTAGACAAGTCTAAATTAAGGGTTTTGCTTGCTGATTAGGCTTAGGAGTTTAGGTGCTTCAGTGTGCCAAAGCGAATCTGAAGTATCTCCTTTTGTATAGAATTCAGAGGACTTCATTTGTTGAATTACATCATCCGCAACGAAGCTGTGAGGGCTCATGGTAATAGCTGCATTAAAGGTTTCGCAGAAGTCGATCCAATGCGGATTGTCAATCAATAAGATCGGCAGTTTATTTGCGGTGTATTCAAAAAGACGCGTAAGTAGCTTTTCGTCATTCATACCATTATTGCCTTTCTTGAAGACAAAGCCGTAATCGGCATTTTGAATGGCCTCGACGATCTCTGAATGCGGAACGAGGTGATCACCGCCGTTTAAAGACACATAGTCAAGGTCCTTAATTTCTTCCTTGAGTCTCATTAAATCACTCTTTAGCGCACAATAACCTACTATTTTTAATTCAATGCTATCGTCTAGTTCATATAAGCTCTTAGTAACAGATAGCGCTTCGAATATGCCATTCGAATCGGCAATAGTCCCTGTAAATACCAGTGTTGTATTGTCTGAATTATTGCGTGTATGCTTTTCGTCAATACGCGCTAAAGGCATGTACTTGTTTTCTATGACTGTCGTATGCTTACTTAAAAAGGGAAGTTGGTTCGCATACACCCTTTCTGCCAGAATATAGTGGTTAACAAACGGCTTAGTAACCCATTCTTTTAACCTAACCCAAGCAGCAATAAAGGGCTTTAAGAGGAAAGGGAAAACGTTCGTGTTACGGATGTTTTTTGCATAGTTTTCTCGAACATCATAGATGAAAGTAGCGCCAAATAATATTTTGTATAGCAATGTAACTAACAGTAATTCATGTGTATTAGCTATAATTACTTTAGGTTTTACTTTAATATATATATTGAAAACTTTGATGGGTTTGAATAACCTCGAAATACTGAGTCTACTAAAGCTGCCAAGCGGGTGAAATGTAATGTTGTCGACCGCTCTTATATTTTTTGAATCAAAGCCTATGATATTAACATCATATGTATTTGTTTCAGCGATTGAAAGACCAAATTTGTCCAACATACGAGTATCGTCTATTGGTTTTAGCAGTGAAGCAATGACTACTTTGGTCTTTTTCATTAGCGCATATTAAGTTAAAAAAATTGAAGCAATTATGGAATTGAGGGATATCATTGAAAAGGCATGGGATGATCGAAGCTTATTGAAAGATAAGGAAGTGATTTTGGCTATTAAAACCATTATCGAAGATTTAGACCGTGGTGATAGAAGAGTAGCAGAGCCAACTGCAGATGGCTGGGTTGTTAATGAATGGATTAAAAAAGCAGTGATTCTTTATTTCCCAATTCGCAAAATGCAAACCATTGAGGTGGGTCCTTTTGAATTTCACGATAAGATGAAGTTGAAAAGTGGATACGCTCAAAAAGGAATAAGAGTGGTACCGCATGCCATTGCACGCTATGGTGCTTATATCAGCAGCGGAGTCATTATGATGCCTTCTTATGTAAATATTGGCGCTTATGTAGATGAGGGTACAATGGTCGATACTTGGGCTACTGTAGGAAGTTGTGCTCAGATCGGTAAAAATGTCCATCTCAGTGGAGGTGTAGGCATTGGTGGAGTATTAGAGCCATTACAAGCAGCACCAGTTATTGTAGAAGATGGAGCGTTTATCGGTTCAAGATGCATTGTAGTAGAAGGGGTGAGAATTGGTAAAGAAGCGGTTCTCGGCGCTAATGTTACGCTTACGGCAAGTTCTAAAGTAATTGATGTCACTGGTCCTGAGCCGGTAGAATACAAAGGATTCGTGCCTGAGAGAGCTGTTGTGATCCCTGGAAGCTATGCTAAAAAATTCCCTGCAGGAGAATATAATGTACCTGCTGCACTAATTATAGGTCAAAGAAAAGAGAGTACGGATAAAAAGACTTCTCTAAATGATGCGCTTCGTGAAAACGACGTTGCTGTTTGATTTAGAGTCTAAAATTCCCCTTTTGGGATAAATAATTTCAAAAAAATAAGATAAGTCGCACATATACAGCGACTTATTTTTTTGGCTTATGGCTTGCTCCCATTTAATCGAAATTGTTGTGGTTTTGATTTTGGGAAGCAAACTAAGGTTTGCACGAGGGAGATCTTTCACCCTTCCCACGGAAAGAGGTCTTTGGACCTCTTTCTTATTTAAAAGCTACTCTGTCACTCACTCGACATCCAAATGAGATCAAACAACGTAAACGTTTAAAACGTTTAGTATTAGTTGCTTGCATTTAATGTGCTATGCTTTTGCAAGATTGACTAAAACCTTACATTTGCGCAGAATTATTGAGGAGAGAAGAATTCATGAAATATTTTAAGACCATAAGCCTTTTAATGGCTCTAATTTTGGTTTCGGCTTGCGGTGCAGATATTACCAGAGAGGCTGATAATCTATATAAAGCTGGTAAATACCAAGAAGCAATTCAGGCCTATAACGAGTATATTGATACTAAGCCAAAAGATATAAAGTCTTTGTACAACAGAGGGAGGGCCTTTGAGCAGATAGGGGACCTTGAAAGTGCGCGTAAAGATTTTACCCGTGTACTTGACCTTGATATCAATAATTTGAATGCTAACCTGAGCATGGGCAAGTATTGGTATGGACAAAAAGACTATAACAAAGCCATAGCCTTCTTTGATAAAGTGATTGAAGTAGATGGAAGAGAATCTATGGCGTATTTGCTTAAAGGACGCTCTTTGCATCAAAAAGCTGATTTTAAGAACGCGAGAGCTAATTATGACTTGGCTATAGATTTTGATAAGAAAAATGCTGAGGCATTTTTATATCGAGGTGCATTGAAAATAGTGCAAAACAAGAAGACAAGTGCTTGCAATGACTTGAATCGCGCTTTAGCTTTAGGTGCAGAAGATGCGAAGGCTGCATTAGCTAAGCATTGTAAGTAAATCTATGTGTTCCATATTGGGACTGTTCTTTTGAACTTCTTGGAAGACTTTTTAAATTGATCCGCAGGAAGAAGCAACCAATTTACAAAAGGTGGCGTCTGTATATCAGAAATAGAAAACTAGTACAAACTCAAACTCAAATGAAAAGATTTACAACAACCTCAAAAACAGCAATTTTAGCCTTTTTATTCTTAGCAGCGATAGCATTTCCAGCGAAACAGAGTGTTTCACAAACTTCGGATTTAGGGATTAACATTCAAGATAAGTACAGCCCAGTAGGAACTTGGGAGTACAAAGTATCTACACCGGATGGTGATCTAACTGACGAAATGACGATCAGTAAAGATGAAGATGGCGATTGGCAAGTATCGATCGAAAGCGATGTTTATGGTACGCTAAACCTTGAAGACATTACCTTTGAAAAGAACGTAATGGAAGCATCTGTTGATTTGAATGGCGATAGCGTAGCTTTCGAATTCGAATTCGACGGTGACTCAATGGAAGGAATGGTTTATGCAGGTGAAGATGAGCTTACAATTTCTGCAGAAAGAAAGCCAAGCAAATAGGTTTTAAAGATTTATCTAAGGTTAGGGAAACATTTGTTTCCCTTTTTTCGTCCACTTTTTGAGAATTACTGCCATATTTAACCAAATATCATAATTCCTATGAATAAATAGGTACGCAATAATTTAATCATACTTAGGAAAAACACGCTGATGAAAAAAATATTAACAATTACCCGATTAACACTTTTAGCTGCTCTTTTAATGACAGCGCCACTATATTCAGGCATTGCAAATCAGATCGATAAGCACAATTCAAGTAAGGTAAACATAATAGCCTATGATCCGAGTGGTACTTGGAATGCTGAAGTTGAAGTGCCAGGACAAACTGTTGAGCTCATTATAACAATTACTAAAGATGAAGATGGTGATTTTGAAGTATCAATGGAAGATACTACTGATAACGAAACCGTAGAGATGGATGATATTTCATTTGATGAGGAAGGGATGACAATGACTGGTGAAGTTGATGCAGACGGTACTATAATCGATGTAGAATTCGAATTTGACGGAGATTCAATCGAAGGTAAGCTTACCGCAGAAGGCATGGAAATGAAGCTGACTGGCGAAAGAGAAACAGAATAAAAAACCTAGAAATAGAATGAAGGGAACTTTCGAGTTCCCTTTTTTTATGCTAAAAGCTAGTTAAACCAAGGTGCTGTTGAAATGCTGCTCTCTAGCGCTTCTTCGAGGTCGTCTGGCATAGATGGAAAAAAATCAAGGTCTGTGAGCTCCTCTATTCGGTTAATGCTTACAACAAAAGAGCTGAGTGCTTCGCTACTTTTCTCATTTTTCATTAAGAACGCAATTGCTTTTATTTCTGGCTTCTGAATATCTAAAACTATTTTGTAATAATATTCTGGAATGGACACCTCTTCTTTTCCAATTGTATTTAATTTATTATTTAGAATAGGGCCTGTAACTATATAGATGTCAGAGTTTTCTGATGCCCAATTTCTCACTCTGTCTTCAAGCTTCTTCCAAATCCCTCTATTAAAAGATGGGTTTTGTGGGCTCATATTACTCATGTAAAACGATTGAGATAGTGCAAACTCATCATATGAAAAATCTGCCGCAGGAGCCAAATGCCCTCTATCGTAACCAGAGCCCTTATAATCGGCAAGCGTGGCAGACCCTGTTCTAATTCTCGGGTCTTTTCGGAAGTCATCTTTCCTTTTAAATTTTTCTTGTTTTAGACTATCCCCTGATAATTTGTAGGCTACCCACATGGCTTGCTCATGTTCCTCATTGTAGCGCAATGTATAATATGGACGTTCTATTATAGCCTCACCGGTTTTATAGGCTGGCCACATAAAGTCAAAGGCATTCGTAAAATATAGGTCAAAGTCATCGAAGTTAATCGTGCTGGAGGTAGGCTTAGTAGACGCTTTACTTTCTAAAGACCCCTCTTCTACGAGAGTTTCAGTAGGTTCGGGTTCTTCCGCTTCTATTTCGGCATTATCGTTTCCAAAGGATGGAATCTCAAATTCCTCCAGAGCCTTTGGCACCAAACGTCCTTCATTTAAAGCAAGACCTGCATATCCAAGGATTACTAGGATAAGCATACCTAAAGTAAACTTGCCAAGGTTAAAACCCTTTTTTGCCGTTTTACGACCTTTAAGAGGCCTTTTGCTTGTGGACTTTCGTCTTGTAGATGATGCTTTTTTAGCCATTCAGTTTTTTGCAATGATAAGTATAAATCCACTTTTCGCGAATTAGTATTTTACTAAATTACATGACTTTTTAAATCCAAAATCAACAACCTATGCAGAGAGTTTACAATACTCGATCGGCAAAAGGCATTCACAAATTGTGTTTAACCATCGCAATGTGTCTTTTTTTAGCCAACCAATCCACTTTGGCATTTGTGCCTTGGCAAGACGGGCAAGGTGATACTACCGAAACCGGACAAGAAAAATTCAAAGATCTGCCACTAAAGGCAGAACGTACCATAAAATTTAATACCACCGAAGGCACATGGCTTTCATTAGACATTAGCCCCGATGGCAAAACCATCATTTTTGATATGATGGGTGATTTATATACCATTCCTTTTACTGGTGGCAAAGCAACGAGAATAACGGATGGGATGGCCTATGATACTCAACCGAGATATAGCCCTGATGGTAAGCATATTGTTTTTACTTCTGATAGAAGTGGTAACGACAATATCTGGACTATGGAATTGGCTTCTGAGGAAACCAAACAAATCACAAAAAGTCAAAATGAGTGGTTTCAATCGGCTGAATGGTCACCAGATGGCGAATACATTGTAGTAGCTAGGGGTAGAAGATCGCATAAGCTCTTTATGTACCACAAAGATGGTGGAGGCGGTTTTCAACTCATAAAATCTCCAAATGGCTTAAAGACTATTGAACCGACATTTAGCCCTGACGGAAGATATATATATTATTCTAGACGAAATGGAGCATGGAACTATAACGCCCAGTTGCCACAGTACCAAATCGCGACATATGATCGTGAAAATGGTCAGAACGCAAATATTACATCAAGATATGGCTCAGCATTTTCTCCCACTTTATCACCTGATGGAAAATGGATGGTTTATGGATCGCGATACGAAGACCAAACTGGCCTAGTATTGAGGGATTTAAGCACTGGGGATGAAAAGTGGTTGGCATACCCAGTACAACGAGATGATCAGGAATCAATAGCACCACTTGGCGTATTACCTGCCATGACATTCACACCGGATTCAAAAGAACTTCTAGCATCATACGATGGTAAAATTCACCGTATTCCTGTTAATGGAGGTAGCGCAAAGGAAATCCAGTTCAATGTTGACTTAGAAATTGATATGGGGCCTAGAGTCAAATTTGACTACCCGATTTCTGATGAGAAAGACATGATTATCACGCAGATTAGGGATGCTGTACCGTCTCCTGATGGTAAAATGTTGGCTTTCACTGCACTGAATAAGCTCTACGTGATGGAAATGCCTTCAGGAGAACCAAAACGTCTTTCTGATGCTGAAATGACAGAAGCGCAACCGGCATGGTCTCCAGATGGTAAATCTTTAGTTTATGTGACTTGGGAAGATGCTGTTGGTGGAAGTATTTATAAAGTAAATGTGGAAGGTAGACCTCGCCCTGTGAAATTGACCAAAACATCTGCCATCTACAATAATCCTGCTTGGCATAAGAACGGGCGATTGGTATTTACTAAGGGTAGCGCTCAAAATTTACGCGATGCTGCAGGTCCGACTGCACCAAGATCGTCTGAAGACCTTGTTTGGATGTCTGCTGATGGTGGAGATATTAATTTCATTATGAAAACGAATGGACGTAGCAATCCTCATTTTGTAAATGCGAACGATAGAATTTATCTGAACAGTTTTCAAGGACTAAGTTCAGTCCGTTGGGATGGTACCGATGAGAAGCGCCACGTATCGATTACAGGAATTACAGTTTATGGTTCGAATCCGGCCGATGATCACTTGAAGCATGGTGCGCTCGGTCAAAGACGACCCGATGTACTACCAATGGATTTGGATGCGAAGGAAAATAATCCGCCATCTCGTGCAAGTTGGATTAAAATGGCACCAGAAGGAGACAAAGCACTAGCCCAAATTAACAATAATGTTTATGTAGTGACAGTGCCTAAAATAGGGCAGACACCGTCTATTTCTGTAGCTAACCCTAGTTCAGCCCAGTTTCCTTCATGGAAATTGACAGAAATTGGGGGTGAGTTTCCGGCGTGGTCTAGTGACGCTAAGAAAGTACATTGGTCGCTTGGTAATGCGCACTTTGTGTATGACTTAGGAGCAGCTAAAGCCTATGCTGATAGTGTATCCACGGCTAAAAAAGCTAAAGAGAAAGCTGAAAAGGCAATGTCGAAAGAGGAGAAGGAGAAGCTGAAAGCTGAAAAAGAAGCTGCTGAAAAGGCTAAAACTGATGAAGAAAAAGCAGCTGAAAAGGCCAAAAAAGAAAATGAAGGTTATCGGGCCGATGAATTTAAAGTTGAAATAACGGCTACAAAGGATATTCCAAATGGTATGGCACTGCTTAAAGGTGCTCGAATCATTACCATGAATGGAAACAAGGTGATAGAAAATGGTGATATTCTGATTGAGAATGCTCGAATCAAGGCTGTTGGGGAATCAGGTTCTCTGACCGTACCTAGAAAGGCTAAAGTGATTGATATGAATGGGAAAACTATTATTCCTGGTATGATCGATACACATGCACACATGTGGCCGGCTTGGGGAATCCATAAAAATCAAGTTTGGGTTTATGCCGCAAACTTGGCTTATGGTGTTACCGCAACAAGAGATCCACAGACAGCGACTACTGATGTGCTGACGTATTCGGATATGGTTGAAACAGGTGAAATCTTAGGTCCTAGGGTATATTCTACTGGTCCTGGAGTTGGTTACTGGATGTATAACTTAAAAAGCTTAGAACAAACCAAGAAAGTCTTAAAGCAGTATTCAGAGTACTACAACACCAAGACGATAAAAATGTATCTGACAGGGAATAGAAAGACCAGACAGTGGATTATTCAGGCATCTAAGGAACAAAAATTAATGCCTACCACAGAAGGTGGTCTTGATTTCAAGTTCAATATGTCAAATCTAATTGATGGTTACCCAGGGCATGAGCATTCCTTGCCAATACATCCATTATATAAGGACGTAACCAAAACCGTTGCAGATTCTAAAATGGCTTATACACCAACACTTTTAGTATCCTATGGCGGTCCTTGGGCTGAAAACTACTTTTACTCAAGAGAGAATCCTTATCATGATAAAAAGCTCCAGTTCTTTACGCCATATGAAGAGTTAGCGCAAAAATCTAGAAGAAGACCTGGGTGGTTTATGGATGAAGAGCATGTATTCCAGAAATTGGCTAAAGACCTAAACTCAATCGTTGAAGCAGGTGGAATAGCCGGTGTCGGTAGTCATGGACAGTTGCAAGGGCTAGGTTTCCATTGGGAATTGTGGGCAATGGCGTCCGGAGGAATGACTCCGCTAAATGCTTTAAAAGTGGCCACTATTCAAGGTGCTGAGGCTATCGGGTTGGAGAAAGACCTTGGCTCTATAGAGGCAGGTAAACTGGCTGATTTAGTGATTTTGATGGAGAACCCGCTCGATAACATCAGAAACACGAACGCCATAAGCCATGTAATGAAGAACGGTAGACTGTATAATGCCGGTACTTTGGACGAAGAGTATCCTAGGAAGAAAAAGGCAGGTAAGTTTTACTGGCACTCAGAAAAGCCACAAGATTTGCCAGGGATTAAGAAATAATCTCTTTAGCACATAAAAAAAGGATCAACGCTTTGAGCTCATCAAGGTTTTGATCCTTTTTTTGTTTTAAGAATTTCTTTTTTTAATGCAGAACTATTGACGGATTTGATCTAAATAAGCTTCCAGAGCTGTTTTTTGCGATTGATCCGCAGCTGAAAGATCAGCATCTAATAAGTTATCGTTTTCGTAAGGATCAGCATTTAGGTTGTAAAACTCTTCATTGCCATTTCCATTCACAATCAGTTTATGACTTTGATTTCTGATGGTCCATTCATCAGTGATTCCGTCAAAAAATTCAGAATAAGTAAAATCTCGGAAATCATTATTTGCTGTACTTAAGAGTTCTTGAAAATTCTGGCTATCGTTGGTACTATTTACTGAAACACCGGCAAATGAAGCTATTGTAGCAAAAAGGTCTGTGGCATTGACCAAGGCATTATCCTCGTCAATTCTTGTCACCCCTTTACCACTGATAAACATCGGCACGTTAATTCCACCTTGATACATGGTGCCTTTCGCTCGTCTTCTGCCATATGGAGCTTGAGAAACCTGGTTTGGAGATCCATTGTCTCCCATAAAAATGATGACTGTGTTGTCTAATTCTTCATCAGGTATACTTTCTAGCAATCGGCCAATCTGAAAATCCATGGCTTCAATACTGGCCATAAAATAGGGAGTAGGGTTTGCGTCGATGGAAGCTTGATCATTCGGCAGTGCGCCCTGAGCATGCATATTGGCTGGTGGTAAATGAAAAGGCGTATGAGGGGCATTATAGGCTAGCCATAGAAACCAGGGCTTGTCTTGCGCGTTGACCCAGTCAATGGCTAAGTCAGTAAATTTAGTGGTAGCATATTCCGTTTCATTGGTGACAATGCCGTCTTCGGTCAAGTTCCAGTCGTAATAATCACCAACTGCGCCAGAATAGAGACCAGCATAGTAGTCTATACCCATATCTTCGGGATTTAAAGTGAAGTTATTGCCCGATAAATGCCACTTTCCAACGATTGCCGTAGCGTATTTGTTATTAGTTTGATTACTGATGTATTCTTGCAATGAGGTTTCGCTACTTGATATTTCATCACCTGGTGATCGCACGCCGGTAGAGAATCCATACTTCCCTGTCAAAATCGTAGACCGCGTAGGGGAACAAACTGAGTTGCTCCAAAAGTTATTGAAGGTTACGCCAGCATTTCGGATTCCATCTAAATTTGGTGTGTTGGCTTTAATGCTTCCTTCTGTGTATCCATTGATAGCGTCTAAGCCTAAGTCATCAGCGATGATTAATAAAATATTGGTGTCATTATCTTCGGGAGAAGTGGGTGAACTCTGATCATCTGAAGAACATGAGGTGAACCATATGCTTATGCAAACTGTGAGTAGGATGTATTTCTTCATAAGGTGAATTTGCTGCTTACAAGACACTTAAAATGTGCTTTGGTTTAATACGTCCTCAAAATACTATCACCCTACTTTAGTTCGAATTGATTTTATTAATAAAATTTAAATATCTAATAATCAATTCATTGTGGTTTATTTTTCAACTGATGCTTTAATGTCTATTAAATCCTGTTCTATAGCTTTGATGGTGGCTTTTTTAAACATAGGTCCAAGTACTGCAGACATGATTTTAGCCATTATGGTTTGTGGCGTGCCATTAAAAGACATGGTTAAAAGCGTGCCACCTTCTATTTCCTCAAGCATGAGTTTTGAAATATAAACTGCTCCGTGACTTTCAGCTCTTGTAAGATAATAATCATTATCCTTAGCATCGGTAATCCACATCGTTTCAGTCGCAGATTTACCAAACATAATTCTCGTTTCCGTCCATTTTAATCCTATGAAACTGTCCTTTGGCTGCTCTAGGATTTCTATACTTTGGATAGCACTAATGCGGTCTTTTGCTCCTTCAATATCACTAATCACCTGCCAAACCTGCTCTTTTGTGGCTTCAATTAAAATGTCTGCTTTAAAATTCATTTGTTCAGTTTTTTAATTTCTCAGCGTTCTAACTTAAGAAACGCCCTTGATTTGATAAACCAAGGTGATAAGAGTAGCAAAATAGGTATTCATACTTAAGTATGATTTTAAGGAAAATTGACCTTGCAGAATAAATTTGTTACTCCAAGGTCATGCTGTAGGCTTGTTCAAGATCTTCCGTAGGGAATTTACAGGTCTTATTCTGACAGACATAAATCATTGTTCTACCTTCCATAAGCTTATTCGCTAGTAGGGGGACATTACCTTCTGATTTACCACCTAAGAAAATAATATCCGGTCTAAAAGATCTGTCAAGTGCTGCTTGAAACTGTTTAGCCCGTTCACCGAGTATAGCAACTTCGTATGGTGGGTTTTCGAGCAACATTAAAGACTGAATCCATTTACCAGTAAAAGCAGGTGCGATGGAGATTTCATTGCTTTCGGCTGCGATCATGCTAAACGCTAAATCCTTCCAGCTACTTCGAGAATCGTAAAACAGTTCGGCTAGTAAAATTAAGTTTTCAGCAGCCTGAGCATTTCCAGAAGGTAAATCGGAATCTAAAGTTGGGTAGCTTGCCATGAATAACTGATCTGTTGAGGCACTTTGCTTGAATAATGGTGAGTCGTCAGTTGTAAAGAGGGAAACTGTCTTAGCCGTTAGTTGTTCAGCCATTTCAACCCATTTTAAGTTGAAATCTACTTGGTATAAGGTGATGAAACTCGCAGAAAGCTGTGCGTAATCTTCTAAAAACCCAGCTTGTGATTGATCGTTGGTTCTTGAAAGAAATCCGTCACTGTTGATGTGATTTTGAAATAAGTAACTGGCTAATTCGTCTGCTTCTTGCAAGTATTCGATATTTTGAGTGGCTTTATAAAGCGAAACAAAACCTTGAATTACTAGGGCATTCCATCCAGTAATTACCTTTTCGTCCTTTGGTGGCGCATCTCTTCTAGATCGTTTTCTCAGCAAATCTTCTTTAGAAGAGGTTTTAGTCCACTTTAAGTAGTCTGCCTTACTATTTCCATTCGCAAAAAGCACGTTCTGATTATTCTCCCAGTTTCCCGCTTCGGTAATGTTGAATAATTCGATGGTTTTCTGGCTATCATCAGTTGATTCAATTTCGTTTAGCGTCCAAGTATAATAGCCGCCTTCTACTTCATTACTCACCGCATTAATGGACGAATAAAAGCCACCGTTCTTATTTTTAAATTCTGTTTGAAGGGAGTTGGCCGTACTTTCTGCGATATATAAGTAAAAAGGATCGTTGTATTTACGATAGGCCTTTGCGTAAACATCCATCAATTGCGCATTGTCGTAAAGCATTTTCTCGAAGTGAGGAACCTTCCAATCTTCATCGGTAGAATATCGGGCAAAACCACCGTTTAGATGATCGAACATGCCACCTAAGGCCATATTGTTTAAAGTTTGTCTTAAGAAATTGTCTAGATCTTTACTCGGTTTATAAAAAGTATAGTCTAACAAGGCGGACAAATAAGGCGAGTTAGGGAATTTCTGAGTGCCCTTAATACCTCCGACAATTGTATCGCTTTGACTCAACCAAAGCGCCTCAAATTCGGATAAATCCAAGTCGATGCCTTCTCCTTTTATGCCAGACTGCGCTTTAAGAGATTCGGCCAAAACGTTCGCTTGACTTAAGATTTCTTCTGGATTTTCTTTGAATAGATAGTCTGCACGCTGAAGCACAGCCTGCCAGTCGCTATTTTCAAAGTATGTGCCAGCAAAGAGTGGTGTGCCATCGGCAGTCGCTACTATGTTTAGTGGCCAACCAGAACTACCAGTCATTTTTCGAGCTGCTTCCGCATAAACCTGATCAATATCAGGCCTTTCCTCTCTATCTACTTTGATAGAGACATAATTGTCATTCATCAACTTGGCCACAGTTGTGTCCATAAAAGTCTCTTTTTCCATAACTTGGCACCAGTGACAGGCATAATAGCCAATGCTAATCACCACAAGTTTATTTTCATTTTTAGCCTTGTCAAAAGCTTCGTTACCCCAAGGAAACCAATCGATAGGATTGGTGGAATGTTGCAATAAATACAGGCTGCTTTCAGAGGCTAATCTATTCTTTGGTAGTATTTTTTTACCATCAGCACTACAACCATAAGCGAATAGTAAAATTCCAATAAGAAGGAAGGAATTAATCGTCTTCATTCTGTTACATTTTTTCAATAACAGCGTATTTTTTATACCCGAAACTTCTATCTTGAGCCTTTTATTGGACATTTGAAGTGATGTGTGGACTGATGTTACAAGTATACAGAACAAATCGTAAAAGACTACTTTTTACTTTTTCCGTGATTCTAGGTATTTGCTTGTTTTTTTCGTGTGGTTCGAATGAAACAATTGAAGAAAAACCAAAGGATATTCCTACAGAGACAACGCCTCCTGTGTTCAGCGAAGTGTCCTATGCGCTGTCTGGCATCAACTTCATTAACACCATTAGGGAGAATGAAACCCATAATTTTTTCAACTACAACTACATCTATAATGGTTCTGGTCTGGCGGTAGCCGATTTCAATAATGACGATCTTCAAGATGTTTATTTTGTATCCAATCAGTTTGGCGCGAAACTCTTTTTAAATAGGGGAAAACTAAAATTTAGGAATGTTACGGATAGCGCTGGGGTAAACGCGAGTGAGGGTTGGAAAAATGGAGTGACGATTGTAGATATTAATAACGATGGCTTTAAGGACATCTACGTATCAAGATCGGGTCGGTATGAAAAAGAGGAAGAGCGCACGAATCTTCTTTATGTAAACAATGGTGACTTAACTTTTACTGAGCAATCTAAAACATATGGCCTGGACGATCCTGGTTACGGGGTTCAGGCTTATTTCTTCGATTTTGACAGAGATGGCGATTTAGATATGTATCAGGTAAATCACCGGATCGATTTTGAGAATAAGAATACCATTAATATGCTGGCCCGGACTGATGACTCGGCGAGTAAATATGCCAGGGATAGGCTGTACGAGAACAGAGGAGGTAAGTATAGAGATATTTCTGATAAAGCAGGCATTGTGAATAATGCTTGGGGGCTTAGCGCGGTTTTAGGAGATTTTAATGAAGATGGTTGGGATGACATCTATGTGGCGAATGACTACTTAATGCCCGATTATCTATACATCAACCAAGGAAACGGCACTTTTAAGGAATCGATAGGAGATCACTTCAATCATATTTCATTCTACAGTATGGGTAGCGATTGGGCGGATATAGACAATACAGGTCATTTCGATCTTTTTACACTAGATATGGCACCTGAAGATCATGTAAGGTCTAAAAGGTTAATGGCCGCAATGAGTAATGATGTTTTTTGGACTATGGTAGATCAAGGATATCAGCATCAGTATATGGTCAATACTCTACAATACAACCATGGTAAGGGTAATTTCAGCGAAGTTTCTCAATTGGCGGGCATTAGTAAAACAGATTGGAGTTGGACAGCACTTTTTGGAGACTATGATGCTGATGGACTCAAAGATTTATTTGTAACCAATGGAATTCGTAAGGATATCACCGATAATGATGCCATGACGGCTACAGATAAGCTCTCAGCTTCTGGAAACCTCAAGTTAGGCCAGGTCCTTAACCTTTTACCTAGTGCAAAGCTTCAAAATCCGATTTTCAAGAATCGAGGCAGTCTAAATTTTGACAGATCGAATGATAGCTGGGGCATGAAGAATGCTTATAATTCAAATGGTGGTGTTTATGCCGATTTGGATAATGACGGCGATCTAGAGATTCTCACGAACAATATGGATTTGAATAGTAGCTTATTCAAAAACCTTACGGTTGAAAACACAGGAAGAAAATTAAAGAGGCTAAAGGTTATTGGTCCTAAGGAAAATCGAGATGCATTGGGTACAACGCTAAAGTTAGTTTCTGAAGACGGTAGTGTGAGGATGGAAAAAATCCGAGGCAGTAGAGGCTACTTATCGAATTCTGATCCAAGTGTTTTCATAGCAGATACAGATAAGGTTAAAGAAGTTCATGTGATTTGGCCTACTGGTAAAACATCAATTATCAACTTAACAGGAGATGATCTTTTGGAGGAGATCGACTATAATAAACTTGAATTTGTAACGCCTATTGTATCAAAAAGCGACACCTACTTTACAGAAACAAAGGATTCTAAAATAACCTACAGCCATCGAGAGAATGATTTTGATGATTTTATTGATGAAATTTTGTTGCCACACCGTCAATCCGAACATGGTCCTTTTATTTCAAAAGCTGATGTAAATAAAGATGGTTTGGAAGATGTGTTTATTGGTGGTGCTAAAGGCCAATCGGCATCATTATACGTTCAACAAGCGAACGGACAATTCAAGAAATCGTCAACCAGTACTTTTAGTAATGATAAAGGGCATGAGGATATGAATTCAGTATTCTTCGATGTGGATGGTGATAATGACCTTGACTTATATGTAGTTAGTGGTAGTGGTGAAATGTACAATGGTGCCAATGCTTTATTGAGGGACAGGCTCTATTTAAATGACGGGAACGGGAATTTTGAGAAATCACCGCAAGGTAGCTTGCCAAATGATCTTGCGGCAGGTAGCAAAGCACTGCCTACTGATTTAGATGATGATGGTGATGTAGATTTGATTGTTTTGAATAGAAATGTACCTGGCAAGTATCCATCAGGGCCAAAGAGTTTTATCTACGAGAATAACAATGGCCGTTTTGTGAATGCCACTAAACAGTTTTCCAATGACTTCTTCGATGCCAGAGATATGCTTGTTGATGGCACGCTTACAGATTTAGATGGTAATGGACATGAAGACCTAATAGTAGTTGGGGAATGGACAAGTCCAAAGATTTACTTGAATAATGGTGATGAGCTGGAATTAGCTTCATCGAAATTTGACGACTTGAAAGGGTGGTGGAATAGGATAGTGCATACCGATATTGACAACGACGGTGATATGGACTTTGTCATCGGTAATGTTGGCTTAAATAATAAGTATCATCCAACAGCAGAATCGCCACTTTACTTGTTCTACAATGATTTCGATGACAATGGTTTGGGAGATATCGTATTATCGAAAAGCAATGGAGGTGAATTACTCCCAGTAAGAGGGCGGGAGTGTAGTTCTCAGCAAATGCCATTTATTCTCCAAAAATTCGATAATTATGAGAAGTTCGCTAATGCCGATTTAACGGCTATTTATACGGAAGAACGATTAGATGAATCACTGAAGCTTGAAGTGAACAATTTTGCATCGGGGGTTTTAGTGAACAATGGCGATATGGAATTTGACTTTGTGCCTTTTCCTGCATTAGCTCAGTTTGGCTCTATGAAAGACATTATTCTAAAAGACGTAAATAACGATGGTTTGACCGATTTCATTACTGCCGGTAATTTCTATGGTGCAGAAGTTGAAACGGTTCGCTATGATGCCAATATGGGTTCTATAATTCTTAATAAAGGGAATGGCGCATTCGAGGTTATAAGCCAAGAACAGGCTGGTTTGTATTTAAAATCAGATGTTAGAGACTTAGCCACGATTACAATTCAAAACGATGAATACCTTATTGTAGCCTCCAATAATGATGAATTGAAAACTTACAAAGCCACTAAGTAAGTCTAACATCTGATTTATAAAACGTTTACACTTCTACAGTTTTCCATTTGCCTTTCTTAAAGAGGACGATAGAAACAACCGCAATCAAAATTTCAGCAAACGTAATGGCACTAAATACGCCAATAGGTCCCCAGTCGAACGTAATTGCCGCGAGGTAAGCAAAAGGCAATTGGAATACCCAAAAGCAGAAGAAATTAATGACAGTTGGTGTTTTCGTATCACCAGCCCCATTGAATGACTGCGTTACTACCATGCCATAGGCATAAAAGATATACCCGGCTGCAATCACTTGTAAGCTTAATGCACCATTTCTAACCACTTCCTCTATATCGCTAAAAAGACCAATAATGCTGTTAGCAAAGAAGAGGTAGACCAAAGAAATTACCATCATAAAAATGGCGTTATATTTCCCAGTTTTCCAGACTGATATTTCCGCGCGATCAGGTTTTTTAGCCCCTAAGTTCTGACCAACGAGTGTTGCCGCGGTATTACTCATTCCCCAGGCCGGCATTAAGGTGAACATCATAACCCGAATTGAAATGGTATAGCCTGCTAAAACATCGCTACCAAATTCAGACATAATCCTCATCAGGAACACCCAACTAGACGTACCAATAAGAAATTGACCTATGCCGCCAAGCGACACCTTAATCAAGTTCACCATCACGGCGAGATTGAGCACAAAGTCTCTAACGCCAATTTTAATTCTGCCCCATCCAAAGAACAGGATCATGAATTGGCCTGTTACAGCTACACCACGTCCTATGGTAGTGGCAATTGCTGCTCCTTCTACGCCATAAGCTGGTATAGGGCCTAGTCCGAATATGAAAATCGGGTCTAAGATGATGTTAAGGCCGTTAGAAAGGACTAATGTCCACATGGCAACGGAGGCATCTCCGGCACCTCTAAATATGGCATTTATAAGGAATAACATCATGATGGTGATGTTACCGCCAAGTAAAATGCGCGTATATCGGTAACCTTCCTCTATAAGCGACGCTTCGCCACCCATTAAACCAAGGATTTCCTTAGGGTAAATTATCCCGAGAACGCCCAGTATAACGGCCACTATGGCGCCTAAAAAGATAGCTTGAACGGATGCTTTTGCCGCACCTGCCTTATCTTTTTCACCAATTCTTCTTGCCACCACCGCTGTGGCCGCCATGCTTAAGCCAATGGCTACTGCATAGAGGAGTGTAATTACTGATTCTGTTAAACCGACCGTAGCGACGGCGTTGACCGAAATTCTGGAAACAAAGATGATATCTACCAAAGCAAAGGTAGACTCCATCAACATCTCTAAGATCATCGGTATAGAAAGCATGAATATCGCTTTCCGAATACTTCCAGAGGTAAAATCTTCTTGTTTACCTGCTATGGCCATTTTAAGGTATTGCCAAAACCTAATAAATCTATTACTCGATAATTGAGTCATTACGTGAGAATTAATAAAATAAAAAAATGAAATAAATGATGTGCGCGAAAGGGATTAACCGCACGCGTTCAGGACCAGGATTTTCGGTTCGGTCGATATGAACGTGATAATTCTCATAACTTCATGATGACACAAAGCAAGCACTATTTTTTTTGATTTTCAAAAAGAAAATTTTAAGAACCGATAATTTCCTTGAATTCTTGCATTCCAGCAGTGGCATTTTTCTGAATAAAAGTCACTTCATTCGAAATACTTGAAATTGCCGATTTAGGGTCGATTAAGTACTTTTTAGCCTGTTTTGGAGCGAAGTCAATTAAGCCTGCTGCAGGGTAGACTTGAAGGGAGGTTCCGACGATTAAAAAAATATCTGCTTGACTGGTAATTTCTATCGCCATGTCCATCATGGGGACCGATTCTCCGAACCAAACGATGTTCGGACGGAGCTGACTTCCTTTTTCACAAAGGTCGCCTATGCCTAATTTCCAATCGGTCATTTCATATATTATGGACTCTTCGACCGTGCTTCTTGATTGGAACAATTGACCATGTAAATGGTGCACATTTTTACTACCAGCCTTTTCGTGAAGATTATCTACATTTTGAGTAACGATCTGTACATCATACGCTGCTTGCAGTTCAGCAAGCACTAAATGTGCATGATTGGGCTTAGCATGCAAGGCCTGTTTTCTTCTTTGGTTATAAAACTCAAGCACCTGAGCAGGATTTTTAAACCAGCCTTGGGGTGAAGCTACTTCCATTACGTCATGACCTTCCCAAAGCCCATTTGAATCTCTGAATGTTTTAATGCCGCTTTCTGCACTAATTCCAGCCCCAGTAAGTACTACGAGTTTTTTCATTTGATCAGCTTCTTGTCAAAAATAAGCTTTTATAGAAGTTAAAAAGGCAGAAAACCTTCTTTGTCTCTCACTAAGGGCGTATTTTGAGGAATAAGCCAATGACACTCAAAACAAGCCGTTCTATTCTTGTATCAATCAAGCTCTTTTTATGGAGCATGTGCTTTATGGCCTATACGAGCCAGGCGCAAACCGGTACAACTGAAGGAAGGGAGTTTTATGTTGGCTTTATGGTAAATGGGGCAGTAGACAACCCAAATAAAAACACCATAATTATTAGTAGTAAAATCGCTACTCAAGGTAGAGCGGAGATTAGTGGAACTAGCTTCTCAAGACCTTTTACCATTGGTGCCAATTCAATCCATGAAATTGAAATACCAGAAGAATTTGAACCTTCTGGAACCCACGAGAACGAAAAAATATCAATACGAATTCGAACGAATGATCCAGTGAGTGTTTTTGCCTTTAATCAAGATCAGGCAACGTCCGATGGTACTATGGTATTGCCAGTTAACTCTTTGGGAGAGAATTACTTAATTAATGCCTACAATAATGACTTTTTTCTGCCTGGTGTAACTCAAAATGAGATTGTTTTGGTGGCTACGGCTGATTCTACCATTTACGAAATGCTGCCAAGCGCTGATATTCTCAATACAGATGGCGATGTAATTCACAGAAGAAATGTATCGTTTAGGGATACGCTCTTTTTAGGCGATCAGGTATTGTATTTTGCTAATGACAACTTATCAGGAACTTCGGTAGATGTGGTCAATGATGATCCAGATATTTTCTGCAAACCGATTGCTGTGTTTTCAGGCCATGTAAACACTTTAGTTGATGATTGCCAATCTGCTGACCATTTATATCACCAGCTTTACCCGACAGGAGATTGGGGTAAATCCTATGCAGTAGTGCCGTTTGCAACGAGAACCGGAGGAGATGTTGTTCAAATTCTCGCCGCTGAAAACAATACTAGTATTTCAACGACGAATGGCTCGCGCGTGCTGGATAAAGGGGAGCGCTGGGTATTTAAGACAGCCGTTCCAACTGCAATTGAAGCGAATAAGAGGATATCGGTTTTACATTTAAGCAGGGGCAAGGAATGCGATGCAGCTGATCGTGGGAACAATCTTGCAGATCCGTTTATGATTGTTTTGAGTCCTTCTAATCAAATCATAAAGGACATTGTCTTTTATGTGGCTTCAACCGATCGAACGAGTAAGTATTTTGTGAATATGGTTTCCGAAACTTCTAATCTGCAAGTGAGCTTTGAAGGAGTGGATATTTCGAGTCAATTTAGCCCGATACCCGGTAAGCCTGAATTATCGCAAGCAACGATAGAAACAAACAAAGGGTCAAGGTCGCTTAAGAGCACCAATGGCGTTGTTGCCCATGTTTATGGTTTCGGAGAATCCGAATCGTTTGGTTATGCAGTTGGCGGTAATCTTGGCGAATTTGAAGTGCTGATAAACGATGAACAGTTGGGTGTCGTAAATGAATCAATTTGCGAGGCATCTTTAGTCAGTATGAAGGTCACTTCCGACATTTCCATTTTAAAGGAGACCTATACCAGTTTTAGGTGGGAAATAAGCGATGGTACAATTCTTTTTGGCGATGACGTCACTCATGAATTTGCTGAACCGGGAGAATATGTCATTGACATGATCGCTTCTAAAGAAACCAGTCAATGTAGTAACCTGATTGTCAGGAGAACAGTGAATGTTATTCCCGATGGAATTGAAAGAATTTTGGGCCCAATATCTATTTGTCCGAGTGCACAAGACATTGTTTTTGAAGCTGATGGTATACTTCCTGGCTATACCTATGAATGGTTTGTTAATGGTGGAACTATAGATGGGTTACGATATGGTAATCAAGTTGTTATAGACTGGAATGTTGATGACAATAATCCACAAGTGCAGGTGGTAGCTCGCTCGCCGAATGGTTGTTTGAGCGATACGGTTACTTATGATATTCTTCTTAACGAAACACTGGAACCACTTGCGCCTTTTGGACCAAATCAGTTGTGTTCTGACGATGTACGAGAGGTACGGTATTGGACACCTCAGTCCACAGGATCGTCCTATACTTGGGAAGCTGTAGGAGGTGCTATAGTAGATGGACAAGGTACCAATGAAGTGCGGGTTACGTGGAGCTCTTTGGGGCAACATACTTTACGTTTTTACGAAACCACCACAGTAAACTCCCAATGTGATGGCGTATCTCAAGACTTGCTTGTGACTGTTCTGCAGCCTATTTCATTTACTTCCATAGAAACATCTGTTTCTTGTTTTGGAGAATCAGATGGTAAGACAGAATTGAGTATTGATGGAGGTTTAGCACCCTATACTGTCATTTGGGGTCATGGTGCTTCGGGAACACGTTTAGGTAACTTATCAACGGGTATATATAGTTTTACTATTACTGATGCGCTGAATTGTACATTGGAAGAATCCATTACCATAACATCGCCTGATCTTCTACAAGCTACTATTAATGCAATACCTGCAGTTTGTAATGGTTCAAGCGGAAAGGCAATTGCGAATGTAATAGGAGGAACAGCGCCTTTTCGCTTTAATTGGAGTGATGGGCGGTCTACAACCTTAAATGAAATTGGTGATTTGCCGGAAGGCAATTACTCAGTTCAAGTGCTTGATGCGAATGATTGTGAAACTTTAGTTAATTTTTCTATCGACGAACCGAGTGAGCTTGTAGCAATTTTTGAGGAAAAACAAGCTTGCCCGGGTGAATCCGATGGCATGTTGAGTATAGCCGTTTCTGGGGGTACTGCACCATATACTTTTAATTGGCAGATTCGTCCTAACAATCTACAATCGTCTATTGATCTGTTGAGTGCAGGCACCTATGAAGTAACCATTGTTGATGCCAATGGATGTGATCTGTCGGTTACTGCTGATGTTACTAATATTCGTCCTTTAGTGCGCTTTCCAACCGCATTTTCACCCAATAATGACATGATTAATGATACATTCGGTGCGGTTTTTAACTGCTCAATTGATTTCAATATGGTTGTTTACAATCAATGGGGTACGGTTATCTTCAGCACCAATGATATCAACGAACAATGGGATGGGACATTTGAAGGTAAAAAAGTGCCTTCGGGAACGTATTCTTATGCAGCGAGCTATCAGGCCGAATTCAATGGGAACCCATTTAGTGAGCGAGTGAGGGGCAGGATAAGCGTAATTTATTAGGCTATCCTATTTCGAGTTCAGTCTTATGTGCCGCTAAAACATCAATAATAAACTGAATATGTTCCGTTAAATCTACTTCCAGTAAATCAACTCCTGATTGAATTTCATCTCTTTCTACTTTCGCCGCAAAGCCTCTACTTTTTAGCTTCTTTTTAACAGATTTAGGGGTTAAACCAACAATTCCATCTGGTCTTACTTGACAACACGCTACAATAAAACCAGTCAGCTCATCACAAGCCAATAAAGCCTTATCCAATTTCGTATCATAGCTAACGCCCCATTTGGTGTAGTGAGCTGATATTGCATGTGCTATTTTGTCTTCACCCTTTTCTTGTAGCATTTTTACTATCCTGTTTGGGTGTTCTTCTGGGTAAGCCTCATAATCGGCATCATGCAAAAGTCCCGTTATAGCCCATTCATCTGCATTTTCACCGAAATGTTTGCCATAGGCCTCCATCACAATTTCTACCGTTCGGGCATGTCTTAGTAAGCTAGCGCCCTTGGTCATTGAACTTAGAATTTCTCTAGATTCTTCTCTGGTCATTACTTCTTAAGGTTTTGCTCGAAGAAATTTTTAATGAGCATTCTGAAATCTGGATTTAAGGGTAAATCAGGGTTTCCGTAGGTCGCTAAATTTTGTTGCCGATCGGCAGGTGCGTTCTTCAATACATGATTCATGCCATCGATAATGAACTGCTTAGACTTCGGATTCGCTTTGTATAGTCTATTCGCATCTTCCATCGTTACCTGAAAATCGGTA
Source organism: Roseivirga sp. (assembly GCF_049099775.1). Lineage (GTDB taxonomy): Bacteria > Bacteroidota > Bacteroidia > Cytophagales > Cyclobacteriaceae > Roseivirga. The sequence goes on from NZ_JAGDZM010000013.1 coordinate 159,611, forward strand.
GTTCCATTAACGACAATAGAAGGGATGCTTAGTTTTTTGAAAGTTGATAGTGGATCGTATTTCATCCAAGCTCGCATAAATGGTTGAATACTTGGACGGAAAAGACTGGCAAAATAGCTCGGAACATTTTCAACTGCCTCACCTTTTCGAATGGAAGACATAATGTCTTCTGCTTCTTTAATTATGCTCTCAGGGTTGTTGGGGTTGGCCTTTAATTGTGACATTATGGTTTCAGAAATGTTAAGAGATGGGCCTGCTAAAGAGGCGAAAGCTGAAACATCTTCATCACGAGAAATGAGCATGCCGATCAATGATCCTTGACTATGACCAATTACACCTACTTTAGTAAATTTCTTGTTATTCAAAAGAGACTTTAGCCATGTTTTAGCATCTTCTACAAAAATGTCAAAAGTAAGGTCTGCTTCGGCAATCGCTGCGGATTGACTCATGCCCATACCACGTTTATCGAACCTTAAGCTAGCTATTCCGGATTCTGCTAGCGCTTCTGCAAGCATTTTTAAGGAATTGTTCTTTCCAGGTAATGCTGCAGAATTACCGTCTTTGTCAGTTGGGCCTGAGCCTTGAATAATTAATACGGCTGGTGTTTTTTTCTTGGTGTCAGGGTACATGACTACACCACCCAACGATCCATTTTCAACATCGATGAGTACTTCTTCTTCCTTAAAATTTTGGGCAATACTAAACGAGGAACTCGCAAAGCATATCAGGCAAATCAGTAGAATGTGTTTCATAGCTAATGGTTACTGAAATTTACTAAAATCAGTGTTAACAATGAAAAGTGGAATAGGGTGTAAGGCTACTTTTTCTTTTTAGCCTTCTTTTTAGTGGGTTTATTCTTTTCGATTAAGGCTTGAGCCTCTTCCAGAGTCATATCTGTAACATCGACAGTCTTTGCTAATTCAACTTTAAACTTACCCTGAATTACATGATGTCTTCCCCAGCGGGCTTTTTCAACTCTGATGCCTTCCGCTTCCCAGTGGTGGATAAGTTTATCCTTCTCCTTCTGAATTTTGTCTTCAATAAGCTGGACGATATCGGCGTCTGAAAGATTATCCCAATCATACTTTTTGTTCACATTAATGAACATGTTATTCCATTTGATAAAAGGCCCAAAACGACCTTTACCTTTTTGAACGGGCTTATCATCATATATGTAAATAGGAGCGTCTGCCGCCTCTTTTTCTTTAATAAGCACTATCGATTCTTCCTCGGTAATGCTCAATGGGTCGGCGCTTTTTGGCAGGGATACGAACTTTTCATCGTACTTAATGTAAGGTCCAAAACGACCAATTGCTACAATGATTTCTTTGTCGTTGTAGTGTCCTACTTCTCGTGGAAGTTTGAAAAGCTCAAGGGCATCTTCTAGCGTAATGTTTTCAATAAACTGACCAGTTTTTAGGCTCGCGAATTGAGGTTTGTTCTCTGGATCGTCAGGATCTGTTTCGCCAATTTGAACTAAAGGCCCAAATTTACCCAATCGGGCTATCACTGGCTTACCACTTTCCGGGTCAATACCCACTTCACGACTAGAACCTACTTCGCTACGGCTTATTTGCTCAGTTGCTTCTACTTTTTCATGAAAACCTCCGTAGAAGTTTTTAATCATTTTCTCCCATTCCTGACCACCTCCAGCAATATTGTCGAACTGTTCTTCTACCTGTGCTGTAAAAGAAAAGTCAATCACATTTGGAAAATGTTCGACAAGGAAATCATTCACCACCATGGCAATGTTGGTAGGGAAAAGTTTGGCTTTTTCAGCTCCGGTAATCTCAGTTTTTGTTTCTTCGGCAATCACATTATGTTGTAATGTCAGCTCAGCATATTTGCGTTCAACACCTTCACGGTTCTCTTTGAGTACATAATCTCTTTTTTGAACCGTAGAAATAGTTGGAGCATAGGTAGATGGTCTTCCGATGCCCATTTCTTCAAGTTTCTTTACCAAACTCGCTTCAGTATATCTGGCCGGAGGTCTTGAAAACCCTTGTCGCGCTTTGATATGATCTAGAGATAAAGACTGACCTATGTTAAGGGGAGGAAGGATGCCTTTCGCTTCTTCATTAGAATCATCATCATCGGTAGATTCGATATAAACTTTCAAGAAACCTTCAAATTTGATCACTTCACCTTGAGCGATTAATTTTTGTTCGTTACCTGAGATGTCAATCGTAACAATAGTCTTTTCTAATTGGGCCTCGGCCATTTGAGAAGCCACCGCTCTTTTCCAAATGAGTTCGTAAAGGCGCTGCTCATTATAGTCTTTTCCAGCAGTGCGCTGAGAAAAATTCGTAGGTCTAATCGCTTCGTGAGCCTCTTGAGCAGATTTTGATTTCGTTTTAAACTTTCTTGTTTTGACAAATTCTTCACCGAAAGATGATTTTATCTCGTTAACCGCTCCTTTAATGGCTTCATCCGATAGATTCAAGGAGTCTGTTCTCATGTACGAGATTTTACCTGCTTCATAAAGCTTTTGTGCTACCGTCATGGTTTGGACCACAGAATAGCCAAGTTTTCTACTGGCTTCCTGTTGTAAGGTAGATGTAGTAAAAGGAGCAGCAGGTGATCTTTTTGCAGGTTTTTTCTCGAGGTTCTCAATCGTGAACTCAGCGTTCACACAGTTGTCCAAGAATTCTCTAGCATCTTCCTGTGTGTTGAATCTTTTGGGTAGTTCTGCTTTCAATTCTCTGCCTTCGACATTGAATATTGCGCTAATCTTGAAAAAAGATTGTGTATCGAATTGATCGACTTCTCTTTCTTTTTCAACGACGAGTCTAACCGCTACAGATTGTACTCTACCTGCGGATAACCCTCTTTTTATTTTCTTCCATAAGACAGGAGAAAGTTCATACCCAACAAGCCTATCTAGGATTCTTCGCGCTTGTTGTGCGTTAACCAAATCCACATCAATATCGCGAGGACTGGACATGGCCGCTTGAATCGCTGACTTGGTAATTTCTCTAAAAACGATCCGCTTGGTGTGGGCAGGGTCTAGTTTTAAAGCTTCTTTCAAATGCCAACTGATGGCTTCTCCTTCACGGTCATCATCACTCGCGAGGTAAATTGTTTCTGCTGATTTGGATAATTTCCTAAGGCCCTTGATAACCTCTTTCTTATCAGCAGTAACTTCATAAGTAGGTTTGAAGTTGTTTTCTATGTCGATAGCCTTATCTCCTTTAGGTAAATCTCTAATGTGGCCATAACTGGAGACCACCTTGAAATCTTTACCCAAATATCCTTCAATCGTTTTCGCTTTAGCGGGAGACTCAACTATTACAAGGTTTTTCGACATACTTAACTGTTTATTTACACTCAGTGCGCCCAAAGATGCGCATAAAACTTTCAAAAAAACAAATGAAGATTTAAACGACTTTGTTCAGGATATATCAAAAAAGATTATTTCTCGTTGTCATAGCATCAATCAAAATATCAATACTATGGTCAAAAACATCCTTTTGATTCGGCATGCCGAAGCCGGATTTGGTTCAAGTCAAGAAAAAGACTTCCAAAGAAAACTTACTACAAAAGGTAGGAGTCAGGCGACAATATTGGGCGAATATGTAAATGCTCTGCCTTTAAGGCTCGATGCTTTTTATGTAAGTCCTGCCACAAGAACGCTTACTACTTGTGCACTTGTCAACGAGCAGCTAGAATATGAGCCAAGAATTATGGATGCAGAAGAGCTATATGAAGCCACAGAAAATTTGATGAAGGCTTTTTTGAAAAGAATCGACCCATTATTTAAAACAATTGCCATTGTAGCGCATAATCCAGCTATCGCACAAGTCTACTCTTATCTGACCATGGATTTTAAAGATTTCTACCCAGGTACTTGCGCATGGTTAGAATTAACCGTAGACGATTGGAAACATACATCTTCTAACGTTGGCATTGAAAAGGATTACTATTACCCGGGTATGAGCCGATGAAGTCTTGGAAATTTTTCTCTTTTTAATGAAGAGTCATTCAGGAAAATGATATTAATTTTGGCGCATGGCGTCATTAGGTAGACATATCATTGTGGAGTATTATGACTGTGCTCCAGAAGCTCTGAACGATGTAACTCATATTGAAAAGAGTATGGAGGGAGCCGCTGTTGAAGCAGGGGCTACTATCATTAACTCCACATTCCATCACTTTTCTCCTTATGGAGTGTCTGGAGTAGTGGTTATAGAAGAAAGTCATTTGGCTATTCACACATGGCCGGAATACGGGTATGCTTCGGTAGATTTATTTACTTGTGGCGAATCTGTTGATCCTTGGGTTTCTTATCAATATTTAAAAGAAGCCTTTAAAGCAGCTCACGGTTCCGCTGTTGAGTTGAAACGAGGTGAACTGGCACTTCTATCCAAGAAGGATTTCGATATTCATCAATTAAGAGACGAAAAGAGTACTGATGCTGGCGAGCCTATTCGTACAAGAGATGTATGGTTTACCGAACGTGATGATAAGATTGCACTTTCCATGAAACACAATGGCAAGTTATACGATCAGCAATCGGCCTTTCAGCGTGTAGAAGTTTACGAAACACAGGCCTACGGTAATATGCTAACCTTGGATGGGATGGTTATGACTACGGAGAAAGATGAGTACGTCTATCATGAAATGATAGCGCATGTGCCTGTACTAACACATCCAAATCCTAAGCGCGTACTGATCATTGGAGGAGGAGATGGCGGAACTGCTCGAGAGATATTAAGGCATACCGATTTGGAAGAGGTGGTGATGGTAGAAATTGACGAAAAGGTGATAGAGGCTTGCAAGCTTCACCTGCCAAACATTGCTTCGGCCTTAGATGATCCAAGACTTGACCTTATTGTGGATGATGGGATTAAATATGTAAATGAAGCACCTGATGGTAGTTTCGATGTTGTGATTGTCGACTCAACCGATCCTGTTGGACCAGCGGAAGGTTTGTTCTCCATCGACTTTTATAAAGAGGTATATAGAATATTATCTCCGAATGGCGTAATGGTTACCCAAAGTGAATCCCCAAGATTTAATAATAAAGTCTTTAAAGAAGTTTATCAGGTATATCGATCGATTTTTGGATTGGATAAAGTTCACTGTTATTTGGCTTATATTCCTACCTACCCAACTGGAATGTGGTCTTTCTCCTATAGCACAAAAGGAGCGTCGCACCCATTGAAAGGGTTCGATTTAAATAAGAGCAAGGAATTTGCAGAAAAGAATGGTTTAAACTACTATAATGAAGATGTTCATTCGGCCGCATTTGCTTTGCCTAACTTTGTGAAACAAATGATTGATCAATGAGCGCAATAGATGGTTTCAACCCGAATGGTGTTGGTGTAAAAGGAACGCTCTTTGGACTTCCGTTCAATACTGACAACGCCAAAGTAGTAGTAATTCCTGTTCCATGGGATGTCACTGTTTCTTATGGTTCAGGCACCGCTCATGCGCCCATGGCAATTTTGGCCGCATCATCACAAATTGATTATGAAATCCCTGATATTCCTGACGCTTGGAAGTTGGGAGTGGCTATGGCCGAAATCCCAGATGTTTGGTATTCACTGGCAAAGACACTAAGGCCAAAAGCTGAGCAGTACATTACTTGGTTAGAAAATGGAAGTACCTCTGATTTGGAGTCTGATATGAAAAATATATTGGATGAGATCAATCGAGAATGTGATCAATTAATGACTTATGTAGAGCAAGAGTCTAATTACTGGCATAAGCAGGGTAAAATGACTGTTTTATTGGGGGGCGATCATAGTACACCTCTTGGGCATATTCAGGCTTGTGCAGCGCGCGAGGGGAGTATTGGCGTATTGCAAATAGACGCTCATGCAGATTTAAGAAATGCTTACGAGGGTTTTAAATATTCTCATGCTAGCATAATGCGAAATGTGATTCAGAATGAGGCAATAACTCATTTAGTACAAGTCGGTATTCGTGATTATTGTAAGGAAGAAGCTGATGTTGTTACGGCAAGTAATGGACGCGTTGTTAGTTTTTACGATCAGCACCTTAAAGCAGCACATTATCAAGGGATTAACTGGGAAAAGCAATGCAATGAAATTGTGGCTGCTTTGCCTCAAAAGGTCTATATCTCATTCGATATTGATGGTCTTGATCCAAAGCTGTGTCCAAATACGGGTACACCAGTACCGGGCGGTTTTGAGCTAGATCAAGTCAATTTTTTATTCATGAAAATAAAGGAGAGCGGTCGAAAAATCGTAGGAGCAGATCTAACAGAAGTATCACCAGGTACTAATGAATGGGATGCTAATGTGGGCGCGAGAGCCTTATACAATCTTGTAAACCTATTTCACTAGACCATTAGTCTCTACAGTTTCCAGAACCTAAGTCTTCTTTATTCGGGTTGAACGCGTTTTCTCTTGTCAAAAACTCACCAACAAAATCTTGATTATTAATAAGATCAGAAATAACGCAGAAGTCACTCAGCAGTGGATTGTTTATAAAAACTACTCTACTAGAACTATTTAAACTTTGCAAGGCATCTATATTTTCCAAATTCTCATTTGAGGAGATTACTAAATCTTCAACCGTATTGACATTATTAAGTCCGTCCAAGTTTCTGAGGTTAGAAGCGAGCCCAATCACCAATTCGGTACTCACACTTCTAAGGTTTTCCAAGCCACTGAGGTCGGTAATAGGTATTAGCGCAATATCTAAAGATTCAAGTTCAGTGATTCCCTGAAGGCCGTCCAAACTACTAAGTTTTTCGTTTGCTTGAATAACTAGCCTTTTTAATGAATTTATACCAGAAAGTCCCGAAATACTCTCTAAAGCTGGGTTTTGGTTAATGAAAACACCAAAACCTAGCTCATTTAGACGCTCAAAACCATCTAAGCTCATAAGCCCTATGTTAGAATATACTCTTAGCTCTGATAAACTGTTTACACTTTCAAAACCAGTTAGGTTTGACAGTAGGGGATTAAAAGAGATATCTAAAATACCTTCAACTACACTTAATTCATTGATGCCGTTAGTGGCTATGAGGCTTTGATTGTTAAAGATTCTAAAATCACCACCAATAGATCGTAAACTTCCTAAGCCTTCAAGGTTTGATAATAGGTTATTGTCTTCAATTCTAAAATCTCCTAATATTTCCTCAAGCTTATTAAGCCCTGTCAATGAAGTAATGGAACTACTCTTAATTGTTATGTCCAAGTCAACCGATATTAAATCAGCCAATGGACTTAAGTCTGTAATTGGATCATCAGTACTTATCGACTCAATGGCCAGATTTCCTTTAATGATTTGGTATCCATTCATACCAAAAGCGTCAACTTCTTCTTGACTAGTTAGATAAATACTTTCTTCAATGGTTGGATTTGAGTCGTTGTTAGAACAGCTGTTTAATAACAGGGCTAAAAACAATATGCAGGCTGAATACTTGAAGGTTGATTTCATTATTTCAATAATATTTGATTTAATCTAGGTTTTATAATCGGCTTACGAAACAATAATTACACCAGAAATAAGATAATATCTTATGAGGGGAATTTCTTTCTAGAAGCTATCTACCGAAAGTAAAACCGCTCAATCCCATTTGTGCTAGTTGCTTAAGAATGAACGTGACGAATTCGTTGGGTGTTCCTGGCTCTGCTTTAATTACAATTCGTGTATTCTTAGTCGTTACATTTCTATAAGCCAATCTTTCTATTTCTTCGAATAAAACAGCCTCTAGACTATTGATCGGAACATTATCTCCTTTAAATTCTAAGAGCCTTTTCTCTGTAAGTATCAGTTCGAACTTGGAAAAATTAGAAGAGAATAGTTGGTAATAGGTAAACAGGGCAATATTCACCTGCGAAGCTTCATTGAGTGAGAGGATATCAATATTGGAGATGAATTCTTCGAAAGGGTTTTTGTCTATTACACCCTGAATGCCAAGGTCTAAGGGGTTTACGGATTCTTCAATGGCTGATAGTTTATCGTAGATAGCAGTTGTGCTATTGAGTTCTTCCTTTGTCAAAACCTGATTAGAAACTAATGTCTTTTTGAATTTTTGAAGTATTTGATCGACATCGATATCGAAATTGGCATCACTGTACGCACGTTGAATGGATTTTGAGATGGGTTCCTTGGCTTGAGAAACGATCAGCACAAAACAAATGATGAAAGCAGGAAGGATAATTAGTAGTTTCTTCTTCATATCATAAATAAACTAATTAATTAGTTATGACAATAAGGAAAATAGAATTTTCAACAGATCTCTCTAATCGTTATCACAGTCTTCGTCAATAATTTCCTGTAGGGTAGGGTTCTCGGCATTATCGGCAATTACGATTGGTAATTCTGTTCCTTCGGCTTCTACAAATTCTTGTAGTTGACAAAAGTCGTCCAAGAATGCATTGTCTCGAATAGATAATTCTCCGGTAATCTCATCTAAGTTTACGAGCCCATCTAAACTCATAAGAATTGTATTTGAATGAATTTGTGCCCAAGCAACCGTAGTCAAGCTTTCAAGGCCTGTTAATGATTCAATGTTTGTTCCCGTAATGCTAAGGAAGCCGTTGACACTTTGTAAAGAGATTAGGCCCCCAAGGCTACCTAGAAATGGGTTACCATTAATAATAAGGTTAGCAGAAATGGTATTGACATTACTCAAACCAATAAGACTAATCAGTTTAGTGTTATCTGTCACTTCAACTGTGGAAAGCGCGGTGAGTTGTGAAAGTGTATTGAAGTTTTGTAGTTCAGCGTTGCGCGCTATTGATAGTGCATTTAAGCTCTTAAGGTTTTCAAGGCCATCGAAGTTTATGAGTAGGGGGTTGTCATGAATGAAAAGCGAGCCACTAATTTCTTGTAATTGATTAAGTCCATTCAATTCTACTAAGTTGGTATTGGCTATTTCTAATATTCCTTGAATGTTTGTAAGACTCGCTGGGTTAATCACCGTAATATTCGATTCCTGGCCATCGTTTGAACCAATTCTAACATCACCGATTACAGTGGTATAACCTTCCACGATAAAATCGTCTAGTGCTTCCTGAGTATTTAAAAACAAATCGCCCCTAAAGACGAGTTCCGTTTGAGGTGGGTCATCAGAACTGCAAGCTGAAATAGATGCCAAAAAGATGACTAGTGTAAGGAAATTACCGATTCTCTTTTTCAATGAAATATTCTTAAGGTTAGCTATGGTATAACTGTGTGTTCGCTTATAGTAACGCAATTCGAATGCATTTCTTTTACTCTTTTTATAGGGTTTTAGTGTGCCAGACATTAAACTTCGCCTGAAGTTTAACGCCAATCTGGACTAAAAAAGTCGGACCACTTACCGTTCTACATAAGAAGTCTACTAATCGCATAGGGTATAGGCACAATTATATCATTCCGTTTGTATGACGGCTTCATAAGCACTATTATGCGTGCTGAATTAAAACGAGGTTACATTGGAAGTTATAGAAACCGCAGTACGGGATTTTAGTAATTGGATTTGGGGCATACCATTGCTCATCTTAGTGATGGGAGGAGGACTGTTCTTTATGGTTTACTCAAAGTTCACCCCTTTTCTTTATTTCCGACATGCCATTAATGTATTGCGTGGTAAATACGACGAAGATGATAAAGAGGGTCAAATAAGCCACTATGAAGCACTTTCTACGGCCATAGCCTCTACAGTTGGTATGGGCAATATAAGTGGTGTTGCGGTGGCCATTACCGCTGGTGGTCCAGGTGCTATTTTCTGGATGTGGGTCTCCGCATTCTTCGGAATTGCGACAAAATACTTTACATGTACACTGGCTGTAATGTACCGTGGTAAAGATTCTGATGGTGAAGTACGTGGTGGACCGATGTATGTTATTACTGAAGGGCTGGGACAAAAGTGGAAACCCTTAGCTGTTTTCTTCTGTATTTTCGCGCTAGTAGGGGCTTTGCCGATTTTTCAAGCCAATCAATTGACTGCTGCTTTAAACACCATTTTAGGGCCAGCTGTGGGTTACGACACAGCGTCTTCATTTTCGTTCTTAGGGGCTAATATTTCTTATGCTTCACTTATTACTGGCTTAGTGCTGATGGTATTAGTTTCTACCGTGATCTTCGGAGGAATTAAAAAGATTAGTAAGGTAGCTTCCAAGTTAGTGCCAGCCATGGTAGTGATTTACTTCATTTTAGTAATTTTTATTTTGCTTCAAAACATTGCGGCAATTCCCGGTATTTTCGGTTCTATCATTGAAGAAGCATTTACAGGAAATGCTATTCTTGGTGGTGGTTTAGGTGCTATTATTATACAAGGTGCTCGAAGAGCGGCTTTCTCAAATGAAGCTGGAATTGGTACAGCACCAATGGTTCATGGAGACACTAAAACAGACGAACCAGTTAGAGAGGGTCTTGTTGCCATGCTCGGGCCTGCTATTGATACTTTAATTGTATGTACGCTTACTGCTTTAGTAATCCTAAGTACGGGAGTTTATGAACCATATTTAGGAAAAGGTGTAGAGGGAATACCTGTAACTCTTGAAGCTTTTAACTTGGCTATTCCAGGTGGGGCAGGAGGATATTTACTTGGCCTATGTATTATGATTTTTGCGATATCTACTTTGCTCTCATACTCATATTATGGCGTAAAATGTATGTCATTTATGTTCGGAGCTGAAAAAGGCAAGCTTTATAACTACATCTACATTGGTACTATTATGCTAGGGTCAGTAGCATCTCTTGACTTTGTATTTACACTAATTGACAGCAGTTTCGCGTTGATGGCGATACCTACAATTCTATCGGCAATATTACTTGCACCGAAAGTGAAAGCAGCTTCTAAAGATTATTTTAAAAGACTTAAAAGTGGGGAAATGAGCTAATTACTCTCTTGGCTTTCTTCTGATAATTTGATCAATAGTTTGCGGAAACGTCTAGTATTATAATTGGCCATTCCCGTATGTCTTACAACAACTTCTCCCTTTGGAGAAATAACAAAAGTAGAAGGCACATAGCCAGTTTCGTACATGTCAGGTAGTCTACCAATCGTTTTATGAATTGGAAGATCAAAACCTTTTTTGTCAACCCATTTTATAGCAGTTTCCATATCACGATCCTCTGATATCATCAAGTACTCGATATTATCATAATCTACTAGTTTCTTCTTTAGACTGTTAATGCTTGGCATTTCTGCCACACAAGGTGGGCACCAGGTTGCCCAGATATTGATAAAAATAGTCTTTCCTTTAAGAGTACTCACATCTATAATATTCCCATCACGATCGGTTACTTTGAAGTCTAAATCTGCACTAAAGACAGCTGTTTCATCTAGCTCGGATGCACTCACAATGCCAGTTTCAAGAAATACCTGCTGTACTTTTCCAAAAACCTCTGCTTGTGCTCCCGTAATATAAATGATAGCGAAAATGGAGACGATTACCGTTAATTCGATAATGTCTCTTTTAGTCACTTTAGCTTTTTTGGGCTTCTTCATACCATTATGTTACATCAAATCTACTGAAGTAGTTCAGTTTAAGAAAAGTAATTTGTCAGCAACACAACGAAAATAATTGAAACCTTCATGCATTGTCCTTGTTATTGTTGAATATCGCGACAGAAATTGTATCGAAGCGAAAACCTTATTAGAGCAAACGTAAAATGAGATTATTTAAAAAACTTTTTGTCATCCTGATTATTATTTCGGCAGTATGGTCTTGTGGCCAAGAAGAAGGGGTGTCTTTTGAGAACCTTGAAGATGGACAGGAAGTAAATAGCCCATTTTTAGTAAAAATGGGTATTAGTGGAATGGAAGTTCAGCCAGCTGGTGAAGTAGTAAAAGGCACTGGACACCATCATATGATTATTGACGGAGGGTTCATTAAAACAGGTGATCCTGTACCAGCAAACAGTACGCATATCCACTATGGAAAAGGACAACTAGAAGCTGAACTTGAATTGGCTCCTGGAAAGCATACATTAACGCTCCAATTTGCAAATGGAATTCACCAATCTTATGGTGAAGCGTGGAGCAAAACCATTACGATAACCGTAAAATAAATTCTTGAAAAAGATAGTTGCAGATGGTGCGCCTAAAGCGCTCGGACCTTATGTTTCCGCTGTCAGAACAGGGAATTTAATTTTCTGTTCTGGGCAAACAGGGATTAACCCAGAAACGGGTAGGGTAGAAAAGACCTGTGTTGAAGGACAGACTAAACAGGTAATGAGAAACTTAAAAGCTGTACTTGAGTCACAGGGCCTAACGCTTCAAGATATCGTTAAATGCAACGTATACCTGAGTGATATGGCCAATTTCGAGAAGATGAACATTGTTTATGGTGAAATGTTAGAAGGTCATACGCCTGCTAGAACCACTGTGGCTGTAGCAGGGCTTCCTTTAAATGCTCTTGTAGAAATTGAATGTATCGCCGAGCTTAAATGGCTACTTTATTCTTTTTAGTCCTTCTTTAGCCAATTGCATTTTTGGATCATCCTTTAAGGAGTCATTGTAATACTTTTTGGCTTTAGGCTTATTGCCCATTTTTTCGTAGATCATGCCTAATCGCATTTTTGCTGCTGCGTAAGACGGTGCACCTTCTTGAATCGGTAGTGTTAAATAACGTTCTAAAGATTGAATTCCTAATTCCGTTTTTTCACCTGATAAAGCACTTGTACGTCCAAATTGATAAAGCGCATTCGTGTTTTCAGGTTGAGCAACTTGCAAAGCCACAAAGTGCTTAAAAGCTTTATCATACATTTTTTGATTTTGATAAAATGTACCAAGAGAAGTCGCATATCGACTATCGAGTGAAACAAGCTTAATCAGCGCCTCTTCAGCCTTACCATATTCCTCTTTCTTTTGATAAACAGTTGAGAGTGCTAGATAGCCTTCTTTTTCATTAAAGCTTTTTATCGTGTTAGCCGTCACAAGTGCTTTGTCTACACTACCCCCCATAAATGATGGGGCTTGCGTATAGTATTGAATTAAGCCTTTTTGGGCGTCAAGATTTTGAGGATCAATCGCAATTGCCTTTTCATAGTTCTTTCTGATTTTTGGAGCGATAAATCCTTGTCTTATCTTACTTGAATTTTGAGCATAAACACCATAGGCATTGCCAAGCCAGGTGAAGTAATCTGAATTTTGATCGTTTCGTTTAATTATAGTTTTGAAATGATCAATGGCTTTACTGTAGTCGTCGGCATCGAAGGCAATTCTTCCTAAATAATATTGCGCCTCTTCATAATCTGCTGAACGAGACTTTACCTCCTGGAGTATCCCTTTGGCGGACTTTGATTCTCCGTTGTTATAAAGTTTGATGGCTTCTTGAAGATTTTGAGCTATTCCCGAAGTAGATAATAGCACTAAGGAGATGTAAATAATTGACCGTTTCATGACTTGAGCTTTACAATCAGATGCATTATTCTATCAAAAGGTTGTCTAAGTTCCTATCTGAAGGTCACAGTCTAGAAAGTAAGGACATAAAAAAACTGCCTCACTATATCCTAAAAGTAGTGAGGCAGTTTATGAATTTTTAAATTGACCTAGTTTCCGTCAGGAAGATCAATCTCAACGTTATTTCTATAATCACCTAAAAGGTGTTCCGCAAAGAAATACCACATCATTTGTTCATAGTAGTTACGCTTGCTACCGTACCCATGTCTTGCACCTGGAATAGGCATGTAATCAAAACGTTTTCCTGCTTTCATTAACTCATTAGCAAGTCTTAAACTGTTAGCTGGGTTCACGTTATTGTCTCGTGTACCATGCGTGATCAGTAGGTGACCTTTAAGGTTTTTAGCTATCGATGGATTGGTTTTTACTTTTGCTTTCCAAGTAGTTTCAGTGTACTCATTTCCATCTTCATCTTTTTTCTTCTTGTCAACTCGTGTAACACCATTGTGCGTTTCGCCCCACCACTTATTGTATACATTATTGTCATGGTTACCAGCTGAAGATGCAGCAGCATCGTAGAAATCAGGATACATTAACATAGCAGCGGTAGACATAAATCCACCTCCAGAGTGACCAAAAATCCCCACGTTATCTATGTCAATAAAGTCATGTCTGTCGGCGAGTATTTCTATCGATCGCTTATCATCTGCTAAGGCATAATCTCTTAAATTTTCGTAGCCATACGTATGGTAGTATTTGTCTCTCATTGGGCTACCACCTCTATGGCCCATACTTACGACTATAAAGCCTAACTGAGCAAGTGCTGTATTGTAACCTGATGTTATACTAAAATCATTGCCAAAAGACTCTACTTGAGGTCCAGGGTATACATATGAGATAATAGGATACTTTCTAGTGGAGTCGAAATCGAATGGCTTGAACATAACACCATAAAGATCTGTGATACCATCGTCAGCCTTCATCGTAAAACGTTCTGGCATTTTCCAGCCAGCTTCGTATAGTAATGAAAGGTCGGCTGATTCAAGCTCCATAATTACGTTTCCATTGCTGTCTTTAAGCAAAGATTTTGGAGCAACATCAGTAGCCGAATAATTATCTACATAGTACTTTGCAGATTTAGACATGTTCATGGAGTGATTTGCAGCTTCAGTACTTACAGCTTTGAAACCTGAACCATTTAAGTTTGCCTTGTACATTAACGCGTAGTAAGGATCAACACCTTGCTCTCTGCCACGTCCTGCGAAATATACTTTTCTACCTACCGTATCAACTTGCTGAATTCGTCCTGTTACGAAGTAGCCGCTGTTAGTAATCTTATTTTTTAAAGCCCCAGAATTACCATCATATAAATACAATTGGCCCCAACCATTTCTCTCAGACCACCAAATAAGCTCTTCACCTTCGTTTAGAATCGACAATTGAACATTTGGAGAATAGAAATAAGGATAATTAGCATCTGTAAATAGCTCTTTCACATCGCCAGTTGCTGTATTGATTGAAACAACATCTAGTGAATCGCTAGTTCTATTCATTCTAGTAGCAAATAGTCTATCCGATGTCTTGCCAGGTAGGTACGTACTAACGGTCTGATCGATGTATTTGTCCATGTTTACATCGATTCTCTTTTTACTCGGTACTTCGAAAATAGACAGATGTGCTTGTGGTACATCTTTTTCGCCAGGCATGGCATATTTATAAATTTCAACTTCTGGTCTTGGGTTGCTCAAGTCATCTATAACAAACAACTCTTTAACTTTCCTAGAGTCAGATCGCGTTACGTAGAATTTTGATTCGTCTTTGAACCATCGAACACCTGCACGGAAACGCTTATCTTTTGTGGTATCGCCTCGGTCGAAACCATAGCTAAACCATCTTTCCCCATCGTCAGCCAAAAGAATTTCAGTCGAATCAGGGTCGTTGGCTTTCATCATATACAAATCATAATTTTTTGCATAGGTGATGTAAGTACTATCAGGGGAGTATCCTGCCCAATTATTACGCTTTTCAGCTTTTTCAGTAGAGTCACCTTTGGTGATCATTTTAGAATTCACATCGAAGTGAAAGTCAATACTATCCACCATAAAAGTAAACGTCTTATTATCATCTTCTAGCTTCCAACCTTTTAAATCTAGATTTCTATGATCCCAAGGTTTACTGGTCAATTCAGAAAGCTGAGCTGCAAAATCTAGGTTGTCGAAGAGTTTCGTTTTCGATTTTTTAGCCGGATCGACCATATAGAAGTTCTTTCCATTAGTAGTAGTATATGTATACCAGAACTTGTCGCTGTCTTTTAGCCAACGCGGGAATACTCGCGTGGATTTCAGCATTTTCCTGATATTGGATGATTTGAATTTCTCAGCTGCCTTGAAATTCGCCTTATGCTGCTGTGATAGTGCAGTTAAGGAAAAAGCCATTAATATGGCTAAGACTATAGTTTTTTTCATGGTCGAATTTATTTGTACTATAAGTTTAGAGCCAGTAAGCCATTAATGCAACCTGTTTCTGCCATATACACTAATACTGGGATGAACGGAAATAAAAAGGCCCTAATCCGATTTGTCAGATTAGGGCCTTCAGACTCTTGTGTTTTTTAATTACATCTTGATTGGCATCTCAGCAATTGTGTTTTGCCATCCAATCATAAGGTGCAAGCCACCTTCAACTTCTTTGAACATCATTGAAAGTGCTTCAATGCTGTCATCAGACTTGCTTACAGGTCCATCTACACGTGCTACTTCTTTACTATTTTTCAATGCAAAGTTACCCCAAGTGTTAAGCTTAGAATGTAGTACGAAAGTCCACTTGTCAGCACTCGGCATAGCAAATAAGCTATAAGTACCAGCACTTACTTTTGTATCTCCGATAGTTACATCTTGGTAAAAAGTGATTTCATTGGCTTCATTTGCACCCATTCTCCACATTTTTCCGTTGACTATTTTGCCCATCATATCTCTTCCTTTCAACTGCGGACGACTGTAGACTAGTTTTACTTTAGCGGCAACGTAGTCACCACCTCTTAAATCAGAAAGAGGAACGTTACCCGGGTAAAATACTTTGTCCATTGGACTTGGGTCAAGGCCAGGAAATTTTTGTGCTTGAGCGTTCACCGCAACGAAAGCTAAAGTAAGTGCTACTAAAAAAAATGATCGTTTCATGTTTAATATTTAGTTTGAGTTAATTCTCTGTTTATAACTGATATTTCAGAATAAAGTTCGAAGCTAATTAATAGAAGAATATGTAAGAGATGATAATGGCAGCGATTACGCCCACTAAGTCAGCTACAAGACCAGCGGTTGCCGCATATCGCGAGTTTTTAATTTTTACAGCACCGAAATAAACAGCCAAAACATAAAAAGTTGTTTCAGTTGATCCTTGTAAAACACTTGCTACTCTACCAGGAAAGGAATCGACACCAAAGTTGGTATAAGTTTCTAGCATTGCGGCTCTAGCACCAGAGCCACTCAAAGGTTTCATCCATGCTACGGGCAATGCATCTACGAAGTCTGTATTTATACCTAAGAGTTCAAAGAAAGCTCTAAAACCGTCATTTACGTAGTCTAAAGCTCCAGATGCTCTGAAAACACCAATAGCAACCAGAATGCCAACAAGGTAGGGGATGATCTTAATAGCGACATTAAACCCATCTCTACCACCATCGATCAGCGCCTCATAAACATTCACTTTCTTGCGTGCGGCCATTACGATAAACGTCAAAATGATTGACATTAAAATTATAGCAGCTAAAACATTAGAGATCGTAGTGACTTGTTCTTGAGGAATTGACTGAAAATAAAGGAGTGCGGCGACTATTATTACAGTCAAGCTACCTACATAGGCCAGGATAACTTTATTGAATAGGTTGATTTTTTGGAATATGGAAACGGTTATTAGACCAGCAATAGTTGAGAAGTAAGTGGCTAAAAGGATTGGGATAAAAATATCCGCTGGGTTTGCTGCTCCTTCCGTGGCGCGATACGCCATAATAGAAACTGGTATGAGGGTTAGGCCAGACGTATTCAAAACCAAGAACATGATTTGAGCATTCGAAGCACGTTCTTTTATAGGGTTTAGTTCTTGTAAGCCTTCCATTGTTTTTAGGCCAAGGGGAGTGGCAGCATTATCTAGGCCGAGGAAGTTCATCGAGAAATTCATAAGCATTGGGCCAAATACAGGATGGTCTTTGGGTACTTCTGGGAATATTTTGGTAAAAAGCGGACTGATAAATCGAGCCATTACCGCTACAACGCCTCCTTTCTCTCCAATTCTCATAATTCCCATCCAAAGGGTTAGTGCTCCAGTAAGGCCAATAGAAATTTCGAAACCAGTTTTGGCCATGTCGAAGGTGCTTTGAAGCATTTGAGGAAATACTTCGGTATCACCAAAGAAAATCAGGCGTATGAGCGCTACGACGAAGGCAATGATAAAGAAGCCAATCCAAATGTAATTCAGGGCCATAGGACAATCTTAAGGAAATAAATTTAAAATATGTGCCGTTGCTATCCCTGCGGTTTCCGTTCTTAAGCGACTTTTACCAAGAGAAACCTTCTTGAATCCATTATTAATGGCCATTTCTACTTCTTGAGCATTAAAATCACCTTCTGGGCCAATCATGACTAAATCATTACCTGTAACCAGATCCTTTAGCTCGCTGGGGTTCTCAAAGTCGACGAACGCTATGAACTTCGATCCTTGATGTTCTTTGGTAACAAATTCCTGAAAGGGCCTTAGCTCATCCAATATGGGCAGTGTAGCTTTTATGGATTGCTTCATCGCGCTGATCGCTTTTTTTACCAATCGATCAGTTTTAAGGAATTTTCTTTCGGAGTTTTTAGTAAGGATGAAAGAGATTCTATCGATGCCAATTTCAACAGCTTTTTCTACAAACCACTCCGTGCGATCGAGGTTTTTGGTTGGGGCGATGGCTATATGTCTGTAGCCATTCCTTGAACTTTCTTTTTCTTGGCTAGTGATTTCGAACTCGCATTTTCTGAAATTATCATTTGAGATAGTGGCCTTGTAAAAAGTGCCTTTACCATCAATAAGGTTAATTTCGTCACCTATTTTGAGTCGCAATACTTTAATAGCATGTCTAGATTCTTCAGCATCTAACTGCTTGACTCCATTAGTGATTTCGGGTTGAAAGAATATTTGCATGACTTCGAATCTCCAAGATAAGTCAATTATTAAAGTGCACCAGAATCTTATGAAGACTTATTTTGACTTGTATTTATAATATCGTTTTTGACCAATGCGATAAGAGTTAATCCGCTATATTCGTTTTAGTGTCGTTCAAAAAATACATAACTCCTAAAGCTTATCGAACAGCTCAATTAGCGCTGAATTTAGCCTTTATTTTAATCTGGTATTTCGCCAACGATGGTTTAGCCTTTTGGGATGATTACACCTACCTCAATTTTGCTAATCAAATCAATGATGGCACTTTTGAAATCACCACAAATCATTTTACGAGTCGCATAGGGCTTTTGTACCCTGTGGCTTGGTTAACGGATGTTTTCGGAGTAAATCAGTATACAGCTGCACTCTACCCGCTTTTGTGTGGATTAATAATAATGAATCTGTTCTTCTGGATAGGAGAAAGGTACGGGCACTGGCTCGGTTTGATCGCCGGATTCCTTTTGCTGGTAGATTATCATACAATCACTTTTACTACGCATTTATTCCCTGAAGTACCTGTTGCTTTAGGCATATTTGGCGCCTTGTTTTGTTATGATATCGTCAATAGGCGAGAGGGAGATTACCGATTGCTCGCTTTACTCTGTGCTACGCTGATATATGGGGCATTTATTATTAAAACAAGCATGTTCATAGTCGGTCCTTTGTTTGTCTTTTTAGTAGTAAATGACTTTTTAAGGCGAAGAAATAAAGGGTTTTGGTATATCACGGTAAGCCTACTTATTTTCTTCTTTCTTATACATGGTTTCTGGTACAAGGAAATGTTTGGCGACTTTTTCTATCGATTCAATAATATCTCTGATAATCACGAACCAACTGTTAAAACCTTTTTTGACAAAGATTCGACTCAGTTAATCAAGCGGTTAACCTATTTGCCATTTCTGGCGTTTATTCGCGGAGGATTTTTCATTCCGCTCGGCTTCGCACTTCCTGCCTTATTTAGCATTAAACGATCGGATTGGAATTTGGACAAACCAGAACGACTATGGTCAGTTGCTGCTATTTTAATTCTTATTTCTTGGTGGTTCATCAGCACAAACTGGAAATATTATAGCCCTATGCCTGTAGAAACAAGGCACATCATGTTCATTATCCCCACTTTACTGATGGCCGGTGCTCACTATTGGTCAGAAAATAATCTATTTCAAAAAGTGATTAATGGTAATTTGAAATGGGTAGTTGTTGCTGCTCTTTTGATTATACCAGCTTATAAAATTGTGAAATCAAATGATCGCAATTTCTCTGAGCTGAGTGAGCTTATTAAAACTGAATTCGTCGATAATAATGAGGCTCAGAACATAATTGCCGATGGTTTAGTATCGTACGGTCACCCATATTTTTATGATTTCGAGGTTAAAGATGACACTTATATGTGGTGGGTGGAATTAGACTTTGATCAAATCGCCCTCGGAGATTATCTGTTGGTCAATCCACCATTCTTGAACGATCGCTATGAAGAGCCTGGCTTCCTCAATTTATTGAGAAACAGTATTGCCACAAAAGGCTGGTTTCTTAAGCAGGTTGGAGATTATGATGCTGTAGAATTATACCAAATAGCTCCACAGGAAGAATAAAGACATAAAAAAAGCCTTTCCGATTTCTCGAAAAGGCTTTCCTAATATCTTAAATCAACTATCCGATTTTTCTTAATTGCTCTTCACCGGCTTTCATGACAGCATAGTCTTTCCATTCTGAAAATTCTTGTGCATCTAACACTTGGTCGGCAGGGCCAACTTCTGGTGGAGCGAAAGTAAAGTCGGAATTCCACCATTCTCTGGCGTATTCTCTTGCTTTGTCTTTATCGATTTCAAATTGAGTGACCTGACCATCACCTACTAGCCAAGGTTTATCCTTAGAGCTATATTTTTGAAAAATCATCGTTCTCATTTTGGTGCCCATTTCGTCATTTTTGTCAAAATGTGCTTTCGAGTAAGCCACTGTTTCTGGCTCAATCATTTTATTATCCCAAAATCTTTTTGATTTGATGATCTGTGAAGATGTAAGTAAGTACCCTTCGCCAAACTCTAGCAAAGAACCCTCGAGCTCACATTGTCGGACTGGTTTCTTCTTCTTTTTTCCGAAACTGAATAATCCCATAGTTGCTTTATATTTTGTTTTTTTAACCGACCGCAATATCAGAATAAAATCCCAATATTTAAATAGCATATCTCTTATACGAGTGTAAACGATTTCTTGATGTAAATTCTTTTATTAAGCGGATTTTAAAGCGGCTATAAGGTCGACATATTGGCCCATGGCATCTTCTTTTGAAAGACCTGTTAATTCTTTCCAGGCATTATGCTTGGCCATACCTTTAAAGTCGAAGCCAGTTGGGGCTTCATTGTTATTGTCCCCTTCAGTGGCTTGCTTATATAAAGAGTAGATTTTTAATAAATCTTGATTGGAGGGTCTTTCCGAAATAGTTTTAGACTCTTTTACTGCGTTTTCGAATGTGGTTTCTAATGACATATGAGTATTTACTCTTAAATTTTCGCCAAATTTATTGAAACTATAGTTCATTGTCTACTTACATGAAAAATAAGCGACGCCACGTTTATGCTTTTGTCATTTTAATTTTCCTTTTCCCAATATTGGTAAATGGACAATCCTATGGTTATTCCACTGAATATCAGGCGGGTGCAAAGCTGAAATTGGTGAGCGCCAGCATGAACATCAATAGTGATTTGGTTAGTACGCCTGATGCAGAATCTGAAGTAGGTTATCAGTTTGGAGGTTTTTTCAGAATCAATGTCAACAAAGTTTATATAGAAGCTGAACTACTTTATTCAAAAATTAAAACACAATTAGTCTTTAATGATTTTGATGGCGTTGTCGGGTTTGATCCTTTAGCTGAATTTGAATTCAACACCATTGAGATTCCCCTGAGTATAGGTTATCGCATTGGTAATTTGAGACTTTTTATGGGGCCATCTCTAAGTAATTTAGTATCTGGCCAAAGATCATTTCTAAATGAGATTGAAAAGGTTACTGATGACTATAACAGAACCAACTTAATGTGGCACTGGGGAATTGGGGGTGACTTTCAACGTGTATTTATAGATATAAATTACGAAACTGGCCTTAGTAAAACGGGGGAGAGCTTAACGAATCTTATTGGACGAGAATTTATCCCTAAACAACGTCAATGGGTTATAAGTGTGGCCTTGAATTTACTTAAGGAATAATACTTCGAACCCAATAAGAGAAACCATCCTGTCGTTGGATTGTATCTTGATTGATGACATTGAAAGTCAAATGGAGTGAGCTGATACCGTCTTTATCATACACTGTGATTATGTTATTTTCTTTCAAGTAATCCATTCTTTGGATAATATCACCACCACCGATTAGGATATTCGCCTCACCATTAGCTAAAAACTCAACCCATTCTTCACAGCTCATTTCTGGATTATTAGCATTATCACACCCATCGATCGTATGAACAAAAGTTGGTTCTTCTGTTTGAAAGAATTCGTCAATTGGACCTTGGTCTTCCTCACACGAGAAAAAAATGACCGCTAAGGATAGCATTAAAATGATTTTGCCCTGCTTCATAATACAACAGACGCTTTTCAATGTAGAATAGTTGCAATCAAAAAAGCCACTCCGAAACGTTCGAAGTGGCTCATTTATAGGTAAATCCTTAAATTTTATTTTTTGAACTGGTCTGAAACAATTAGTTCTTTCGTTCCATGTCCCCAAGAGTAGAACCCTTCACCAGATTTTACGCCTAAATAACCTGCTGTCACCATGTTAACTAATAACGGACAAGGCGCGTATTTTGGGTTGCCAAAGCCTTCATATAGAACGTTCATGATTGAAAGACATACGTCAAGACCGATGAAGTCTGCTAATTGTAGTGGTCCCATCGGGTGTGCCATACCGAGCTTCATAACCGTATCGATTTCTTCTACACCGGCAACGCTTTCATGAAGCGAAATGATGGCTTCATTGATCATCGGCATCAAAATTCTGTTGGCAATAAAACCAGGGTAGTCGTTTACCTCAGTAGGAACCTTGCCAAGCTTTTTAGAAGTCTCCATGATAAGAGAAGTTACTTCGTCAGAAGTAGCATAACCTCTAATCACTTCAACTAACTTCATAACTGGCACTGGATTCATAAAGTGCATTCCAATCACCTTATCTGGTCTTTTAGTAACCGCACCAATTTTAGTAATTGGAATGGAAGAAGTATTGGATGCTAGAATACAAGAAGGCTTTGTGAAGGCCTCAAGATCTTCAAATATCTTCAGTTTGATATTTACATTTTCAGTGGCCGCTTCTACCACAAGGTCGGCATCCGATACACCTGTTTTTAAATCAGTATGGGTCGTAATATTCTCTAAAGTGGCATTTTTGGTAGCTTCGTCTATTTTTTCCTTGGCCACCATTCTGTCCAAGTTCTTACCAATTGTTTTCAATGCTCTATCTAAAGCATCTTGTGAAATATCGATCAGATTGACTTTAAAACCGTTTTGTGCAAAAACATGGGCAATACCATTTCCCATTGTTCCTGAACCTATTACTGAAATTTGCTCCATTTTATTTGTTATAGTTTTCCTATTGCAAATATAAAAGCAACAACGGCAATTATTGTTTAGCTTCGGACTTATTGACTAAGACGAAATGAGAAAACTTGAAGTCTGTGCGAATTCTATTGAATCTGCCTTGAATGCACAAAATGGTGGAGCAGATAGGATTGAATTATGCGTAGAACTTTCTGTAGGTGGCCTAACACCTAGCAAAGGAATGATTCAACTGGCCAACGAGTTATTAGAAATACCAATTTTTGTGTTGATCAGGCCTCGATCTGGCGGCTTCCATTACTCCAAAATGGAACTGGAAGTGATGAAGGAAGATGTAAAGTTTTGCGCTGAAATAGGGTGTGCAGGTGTTGTTTTTGGTGCGCTTACTGCTGATCGCTTTGTTAATCAACCGGCTACTGAACTATTGATGGATGCTGCGGGCTTCATGGATGTAACTTTTCATAGGGCCTTTGATTCTGTACCGAACCTCTTTGAGGCAATGGATACACTTCGAGAAATGGGCGTTCAACGAATTCTTACCTCTGGTGGACCGGGAAATTGCGTGGATAATATCGATACCATCGGTGAATTGATAGAAGAAGCAGAAGATGAGTTAATCATCATGCCTGGTGGAGGTGTAAGGCCTGAAAACATAGCATTAGTGAAACAAACCGGAGCAATTGAATATCATAGTTCAGCGATTGCCGGCGGAGTTCATTCTGACCTGAAGGTGATTAAAGCCCTTAAAAAAGCTATTACCTAGTCATTTGATGACGACTTAATCCTAAGCACAATCTCTTTTCTATTTCAACAATAAATCGAGGAGAATTGGAAGGTGATCGCTATATCCACCAATGTATTTTGGGCCTTGATAGGTTCTAAAAGGCCGAGTTGCTCCGGTGGCGCCCTCCATGATCAAGAAAGGCATATCAAATACCTGAGCATTCAAGTTATTAATCGAAACATTCGATTCACGATTCAAAAGCTTGGTATTAACAATGAAATGATCGATCACTGACCAGCGGTTTTCAAAACTATGAGTGCCTGTTAAATACATGATAGGGTACATCAGGTTGAATAATTCGCCACGCTTCATCTCACTAATCTCCGTTTTAACTTCCAGACCTTCTATGATGCTTTCTGCATTTGGCTCGTCATTTAAATCACCTGTTACAATGATGTTTGCATCCGGTTCGATATTTAGAACTGAATCTATTTTCGACTTTAGAAATTGGGCAACAAACAAACGTTTGGGTTTAGTCTCGAATTCTCCCCCGAATTTCGATGGCCAGTGGTTTACAAAGAAGTGCAAAGTCTCTTTGTTGGGTAATTCACCGGTTACATGCAAAATATCGCGAGTTCTACCAGTCGTATCGAATGGAAATTTAATAGCGTAATAGTTGTAATCAATGAGTTTGAATTTATCAGGTCGGTATAAAGCAGCTACGTCTATGCCGCGTCGATCTTTTGAATCTTGATGAATAATTTCGTAACCGACATTTTTGAGTGCTGTGAAACCTGTAAGGCTATTTAAAACGTATCTGTTTTCTATTTCGCAGAGTCCAATAAGTTCAGGTGGTTCCCAGCCGCCAGTGGCAATTAGCGTTTTGGCTAAGCTAGCCTGCTTTTTTAAATAGCGTTCTTTTGTCCAGTATCTACCACCTCTGGGCAGAAATTCCTCATCAAGTGTAGTGCTGTCATTAAAATAATCGAAAAGGTTTTCAACATTATAGAACACAATTCTAAACCTGTCTTTACCGCGATTTTCTGCATTAAAATGATTTGAAGCTAAGAAAGTTTGTTCTTGTTGCGCTTTCATGCTGAAAGAATTGAGAGACAATAGCAGAATTGAACATGCGAGTGCCTTCCAAATCTCCCAATAACAAGTTTGGGGGATTATTTTAATCATACCTTTGTGTGCGTTTAGCATTAAGTTACAAATTGAGCACATAGATAAATGATTGAGATAGGAAAAATTCAAACATTAATGATTGGCAGAGCGGTAGAATTTGGCTGCTATCTTAATGACGGAGTTGATGAAGAAGACGAAATCCTTATCCCTGCCAAGTACCTTCCTGAGGAATATGAAATAGGTGATAAGATTGAGGTATTCGTTTATACCGATCACATGAGCAGACCTATTGCAGTCACCAAAATGCCTTTTGGTCAAGTAGGCGATATTGTAGGGCTGAAAGTGAAGCAAGTGGCCAATTTTGGAGCATTCCTGGACAATGACCTTGAAAAAGATCTTTTTGTACCGAATAAAGAGCAAGCCGTAGACATGGTTGAAGGCAGAACTTATCTAGTTAAGCTCTTGATTGATCATAAAACGGATCGAATGATTGGTTCTAGTAAAATTTCTGCATTTCTAAGCATTGCGTGTTCCGGTTTTGAAGAAGGTGAAGAAGTGGAAGCGCAGATTTGGCAAAGAACGGACTTAGGTTTTAAGGCTGTAATCAATGGTAAGTGTCAAGGCCTGATTTACAGTAACGAGATTTTTGAAGACATTCAAATAGGGGATAAGCGAAGGGCATTTGTTAAACAAATGCGTGAAGATGGAAAGATTGATCTGGCGTTGCAGAAACAAGGCTATGCTGCTGTAGAAGACATGAGTGTTATTGTGCTAAGAAGGATAGAAGAAGCTGGTGGCACTTTGGCCCTTGGCGATAAAAGTTCACCTGAGGAAATAAAAGAGGAATTCGGGATGAGTAAAAAGAACTTTAAAAGAATTCTTGGAGGCCTTTATAAGGCAGGGCAGATAGAGATATTCAATAATGAAATTCGCTTGAAAAAAGCAGAAGGTTAGCATGAGGAGTGACTAACCTTCGACTAAACTACCTATAAAACTAAAACTAACCTAAGCTAATTTTACCGTTACATGACTCTTAATTCGAATTATAAATCGATTGCACAGGAGTCAAAATAAGGCGGTCAGATTACTACTGACAGCCTATAAGTTAGATAAATTTTTCGGCCCAAAGAAAGAATATTTTAAGAAATATAGCTTAGTGAAAATTTTATTAGGCTGAATGCTCCATTTACCCTATTTCCTACTAAGTACTTAGTTGTAATTATTTGATGTTCACCTCATTGGCTATGCCTAAAGAAGTAAATCGTATCTCTAGAATTCGAGGGTTTTCAGTTCCTTTTTCGCAGGAAGCAGCGCCATCTATATAGTAAGAATAGTAGGTCTGGCTTCGGTTGGATAGCTCTTGTTCTTCTGGTTGACCTAGCAGCTTAATGATTGATTTTTGATAAAGCCCTAATAAGTTCTTTTTTACCAGTATTAAGTCGTCAATCATTTCAGACCGGTCTCCAGCGCAGCCGTTAATGTCTTCCTGCCATTTTTCGGTATCGAAATCGCCCAATGTATCTTTTTTTGCGCAGCTAATGACACAAAGTAAGACTCCTATTAAAAGAATATTTTTAAGCTTGCTCATTGGGCTTATTCCGTTTTTTGCCGAAGGTAAGTCCGAGATTTGACTAACCAAAATACTGAGCCAAAGATGTATACCAATGCGCCACTTATGAAAAGAGGATGTAAAGTGAAATCCAGTATAAAATAGGCGATCGTTAAAGGGATAATCGCCAGTCGCATTAACTCAAAAATAAATGCCCAAGACTTATTCTCAAATAATGCACCGAAGCTCACAGTCGAAATAACAATGAGACCTGCAATCGCTGATTTTTCGAGCAAATTTTCATCGAAACGTTCCATGCCAAAGAGAAACATGGCTGTGCCAGCTAAAAGTACTATGTAATGGCTGAAAACGTAGGTATTAATTGCTTGCAGTGATTGAACGTCATATTTCTTGTAAGTTGTAAGGTCTACTTCATAAGGTGCCCTATATCCTCCCATTTCTTCTGGTAACCAGCCTGGTTTTTGAAAGATGTACTTCAATTTATCCGACCATTTTGGGATCCTTTTAATGTCTACAAGCATATCAGAATAATGCGCGAAATTTGCCCAAACAGGATTCCAACTGTCCAAGTTTTTAGTAATGCCATATGTTGGTTTTTCCTCTTCCATTCTAAACGTACCAAACATTTTATCCCATATAATAAATGTTCCAGCATGATTCTTATCAATGTATTTAGGGTTCCGTGCATGGTGGACCCGATGATGAGATGGCGTATTGAATACAGCTTCGAACCACTTTGGTAACCGGTTTATCGATTCAGTATGAATCCAGA
The DNA here is from genome assembly GCF_049099775.1 of Roseivirga sp. Classification (GTDB taxonomy): domain Bacteria; phylum Bacteroidota; class Bacteroidia; order Cytophagales; family Cyclobacteriaceae; genus Roseivirga. Next base: position 186,860 of record NZ_JAGDZM010000013.1, read on the forward strand.
ACTGATAAAGTAGATTGAAACCAGAAACTGAAATCAAAACCAGTGGGTTAATGCCGGCTAATGCCATCGGGATATAGAAAATCGATGTCCAGATGATCTGAGTTGAGCTTTGCCTCAAGGCCACAGAAAGGTTATACTCCTCACTCTGATGGTGAACACTATGGCCACCCCAAAACAGGTTGACTTGATGACTCATGCGATGCGCCCAGTAATAGAAGAAATCATAAAGCACAAAGGCAATAACCCAGGTATAAATGTTATCTGGAATTGTAGTTACTTTATAGTGTTCGTATATCAAAGTGTAAAGGCCAATACTAAAAACCCTAAGAAATGCGCCAGAGACTTGCGAGGTTACACCACAGTTGATATTGGTAATGGCATCGTTTAAACGATAAGACTTAGTTGCCTTAACACGATGCACTATTAACTCTATTCCGATCAGTAAAAAGTATACTGGAATAGCAATCACCGTAGGATTAAGATTCATGCTACTAACTTAATAAAAAAGTCGTTGCTTTTAGCGCTCTTATGTTTGTTATAAGTAAGACTAAATGCGTTCTATTACCTATCTTCGCGCAGCATAAAAAAAGCAGGATGGAGAAGTTTATAGGTTTTTTTAGAAATGTTACAATTGCACTGTTTACGGGTGCATTAATTTGGTCATATGCGTTTTTAGCCAGCCAAGTAAATTATCGTTTCGATCCTGCCGGCGATGCGCTTGGTACCGCCAGTAAAGACACTTACTTTTTTGGCGCCATTGTCATATTCCTAATCATTAATGTAGTTTGTTTTTGGTTTGTCAAAACATTGAAAAAAATATCAACTACTGATGATGGCACGGGCATTAAGAATAGATCGCTAAAACAAGACATCATAAATTGGGTGAAAGGCTTTGCAGGAGTCTTGAATTTGTTCTTGAGTTTAGTGCTTGTTTTTCTAGGTTTAATGAACATGTCGGCTGATTATAACATTAAAACCATGGGCTTTTATGTGTACTTAGGTCCAGTCCTTATTCTAGTTTGGTTCTTCTATCTGGCAGCCATCTTAGGTAAGCGTAGAAACTAATCAAGTTTCTCATTTTCAGAGCATAATAGATTTTCTTATTTCCACCAGCAGATCGAACGTGCATTTGTAGAATTTTAGTTATAAATTCCCCTTTCATTTGTGCAAATGAGCACAATCATCCGCTCACATCTGTAGTAGAATTTTTGAATGGCGAAACAAGTAGCGAATTACACCGAAGATAGCATTCGGTCCCTCGATTGGAAAGAGCATATTAGACTAAGACCCGGAATGTATATCGGGAAATTAGGAGATGGGTCAGCTCAAGATGATGGTATTTATGTATTAGTAAAAGAAGTTATCGATAACAGTATCGATGAACACATGATGGGGTTTGGTAAAACTATCGATGTGAAGGTTTCTGAGCTTAAAGTGGAAGTAAGAGATTACGGCCGAGGCATACCGTTAGGTAAAGTAGTTGACTGTGTTTCTAAAATAAACACTGGTGGTAAATACGATTCTGGAGCATTTCAGAAATCCGTAGGGCTTAATGGGGTAGGTACTAAAGCAGTAAATGCACTGTCCACTTACTTCAAAGTGCAGTCTTACCGTGAAGGAATGACGAAAGTCGCCGAATTTAAGCGTGGTGAGATTACTAGCGACGCTAAAGAGACTAAAAGCAGTGGTAGAAACGGTACGCAAATAGTCTTTCGACCAGATGAAACCATTTTTAAAAACTACCATTTCATCCCGCAGTATCTCGACGATCTTATTTGGAATTATTGCTTCCTGAATGCAGGGCTTACCATTAATTTCAATGGAGAGAAATATCATTCAGAAAAAGGACTTTATGACCTGCTGTCAAGAAAGACTGATGAGGACAACTTGCGTTACCCAATTATTCAATTGAAGGGTGAAGACATTGAGATTGCCCTATCACATACCAATCAATATGGCGAAGATTATTACTCTTTTGTAAACGGGCAGTATACCACACAAGGAGGAACACATCAGGCAGCCTTACGTGAGGCAGTAGTGAAAACGGTAAGAGAATTTTATGGAAAGAACTTCGATGCCACCGATGTAAGAGCATCTATAGTAGGAGCCATTGCCGTAAGAGTCCAAGAGCCCGTCTTCGAATCGCAAACGAAAACCAAATTAGGTTCTCAAAGTGTAGCCCCTGATGGGCCAACAATGAGAACATTTGTGAATGACTTTGTGAAAAAAGCACTCGATGATTATCTACATCGCCATTCAGATGTAGCCGATGCCTTGCTTAAAAGGATCATGCAATCGGAAAGAGAGCGAAAAGAGATAGCAGGCATTAAAAAATTGGCAAACGACAGGGCGAAAAAAGCCAATCTTCACAATAAGAAGCTACGAGACTGTAGAGTTCATTTAAATGATCTTAAAAAAGATGAAGAGCTAAGAAACGCTTCTACACTTTTTATAACCGAAGGAGACTCTGCCAGTGGATCGATTACCAAATCGCGTGATGTGCAGAGTCAGGCAGTGTTTAGTTTGAGAGGTAAGCCTTTGAACTGCTATGGTCAGACTAAAAAGGTAGTATATGAAAATGAGGAATTTAACCTGCTGCAGCACGCCTTGAATATTGAAGATGGTTTAGAAGGTTTGCGATACGATAAAATTGTGATTGCTACCGATGCTGACGTTGACGGCATGCATATCCGACTCCTTTTATTAACATACTTCCTTCAGTTTTTCCCCGATTTAGTAAGAAGGGGGCACGTTTACATTCTAGAGACGCCGCTCTTTAGAGTAAGGAACAAGAAAGAAACGATCTATTGCTATAGTGATGAGGAGCGACAGCGCGCCATCAGTAAACTAGGCGCTAAACCGGAAATCACAAGGTTTAAAGGTTTGGGAGAAATTTCTCCTGATGAATTCAAAGGATTTATAGGTCAAGACATGAGACTTGAGCCGATTATCCTGAGAAAAGATACTAGTATACAAGAATTACTGAAGTTCTATATGGGTAAGAATACGCCAGACCGACAAGTATTCATCATAGACAATTTAAAGATTGAGAAAGATTTGGCCGAAGAAGCCGCATAGAATAGCATGAGCGAAGAAAATAGTGAGGGCTTAGTGCCAGAAGAAGATGGTAAAATAAGAGACGTAATTCCGGTTTCCGGAATGTATGAGAGCTGGTTTCTCGATTATGCCTCTTACGTAATACTAGAAAGAGCAGTTCCTGCAATTGAAGATGGCTTTAAGCCAGTTCAGAGAAGGATCCTTCATTCCATGAAAGAAATGGATGATGGACGTTTCAATAAAGTAGCTAATGTAATTGGCCAAACCATGCAATACCACCCGCATGGCGATGCATCCATAGGCGATGCGATGGTAAATATTGGTCAGAAAGACTTATTGATCGAAACCCAAGGTAACTGGGGAGACATTAGAACTGGAGATAGAGCCGCAGCAGCTAGGTATATAGAAGCCAGACTTTCAAAATTTGCCCTAGAAGTAGTTTTCAATCCGCAAACAACAGAATGGCAACTTTCATACGACGGTAGAAAAAAAGAACCCGTAACACTTCCAGTAAAATTTCCGCTCTTACTTGCTCAAGGAGTCGAAGGAATTGCAGTAGGGCTGTCCACTAAAATATTGCCACACAATTTTATAGAACTAATTCAAGCCTCTATAAAAGTGCTTCAAGGCAAGAAACCAAAAATTTATCCAGACTTTCCAACGGGAGGAATGGCAGATTTTTCTGAATACAATGAAGGACGTCGTGGCGGAAAAGTTAAAGTACGCGCACTGATAGAAGAACACGACAAGAAAACACTAGTGATTAAAGATATTCCTTTTGGTACAACTACCACAGGGCTTATTGATTCCATAATTAAAGCCAACGATAAAGGGAAAATCAAGGTTAAGAAGGTAATTGATAATACCGCTGAGAACGTTGAAATTCTGGTGGAACTAGCCTCAGGTCAGTCTCCTAATATCACAATAGACGCGCTTTATGCCTTCACCGATTGTGAGAGCAGCGTATCGCCGAACGCCTGTGTAATTATCGACGATAAACCGCATTTCGTTTCAGTGAACGACATGCTCAAGTTGAGCACAGACAAAACAGTTGAACTCCTTCGACAGGAGCTCGAAATCCGCAAAGGAGAACTCCTAGAAAAGATACTTTTCTCCTCGTTAGAAAAGATTTTCATTGAGAATAGGATTTATAGAGATATTGAAGAGTGTGAGACTTGGGAAGCCGTAATCGAAACGATCGATAAAGGCCTCGATCCATTTAAAAAAGAGTTTTACAGGCAGATTACCCAAGAAGATATCGTTCGATTAACTGAAATTAAGATTAAGCGAATCTCTCGTTTCGATGCTTTCAAGGCCGATGACCTTATGAGGCGTCTTGAAGAAGAGTTAGCAGAGGTAGAACATAATCTGGCCAACCTGATCGAATATGCCATTGCGTATTTCCAAAAGCTTCAAGAAAAATACGGTAAAGGCAGAGAGCGAAAAACTGAAATTAAATCTTTCGAGAACATTGCGGCAACAGTTGTAGCAGCTAACAATGCCAAACTTTATATAAACCGTAAAGAAGGCTTTATTGGGTATGGACTTAAGAAAGACGAATTCGTTTCTGAATGTTCTGATATCGACGATATCATAGTTTTTAGAGCTGACGGAAAGTTTCAGGTAGTTCGAATCTCCGATAAGATCTTTGTTGGCAAAGATATTCTCTGGGCCGGTGTGTTCAAGAAGAACGACGAGCGCATGGTGTATAATATGATGTACCTCGATGGTAAATCTGGCCGAACCATGGTAAAGCGTTTTCAAGTCTTAGGCGTCACCAGAGATCGAGAATATGATCTGACTAAAGGAGCTAAAGGGTCGAAGACATTGTATTTTACAGCAAATCAGAATGGTGAGGCAGAACTTGTCACTGTTTATCTAACATCTGGTGCTAAAGCAAGGGTAAAAGTCTTTGACTTTAATTTTGCCGACATAGAGATTAAAGGAAGAGCAGCGGGAGGTAATATCGCTACAAAATACGCTGTAAGGAAAATTCAGCTTAAAATGGAAGGTAAATCCACGTTAGGCGGAATTGATATGTGGTATGATGAATCTGTAGGTCGCCTTAACCGAGATGAACGAGGGGAACACCTAGGGAATTTCCAAGCAGAAGATATGATACTGGTGATTTTTAATTCTGGCGAGTATGAACTGACTTCTTTTGATTTGACTAACCGTTATGAGCAGTCAAAAATACATTCAATAGAGAAATTCAATCCAGACGGAGTGATTGCTGCTGTTCATTATGACGCAGGAAGTTCTCAGTATTATGTGAAGCGTTTTCAAGTAGAAACGTCTACACGAGACAAGAAATTCTTGTTTATCAATGAAGAAAAAGGATCAAAGCTATTATTGGCTACCACGTTAAAAGATGCACAAATAGAAGTGCACTATACCGTGAAGGGTTCCAGAGAAAGACAGACAACTGTTTTTGACATGGACATGCTTATAGATGTGAAAGGATGGAGAGCGAATGGAAATAGACTTTCCCCGCACAATGTAAAGAAAGTAGTGTTGCTTGGAGGTAAAAAGGCCGATTTAAGCGTTGATGCAGAAGATAGCAATGAACCAATCGAACAAGCTGAAACAAAGCTTGGAACACCAGAAACAGTAAAACCTAATCCTGAAGTAAAACCGGTAGAAACACTCAAAGAAACTGTAGAAAAGAAAGTAGAACCTAAAAAAGAACAAGCACCGGAAAATTCAATACCCCAGGCTAAGCCAAAAGAAGAGCCGAAGGATAAAAAAGATGACAAAAAACAAGGGCCAGGTGGCTATAATGTAGGAGATACAATAGAGCTTTTTTAGACTAGTTTTCGAATAAATGTGAAATCTAAGAGTTAATAATTTTATACATATTAGAAAGCTGTTGACGATAAGTCAATAGCTTTTCTTTTTAAACAATAAATCATTGAATAGTGGCTTAAATGACATGTTGGCCGAGTACGTAACACCAAATAAGCAAGCCCTTATTGATCAGGTGCTTTCAGAAAGAACACGCCATTTAACAATTGTGCTTGAAGATATTTATCATGCGCAAAATGCCAGTGCAGTGATGCGTTCATGCGATTGTTTTGGTATTCAAGACTTATACATTACCCAAAGGCTTCATGATTACGAAGTGAACCCTAATGTGGTAAGAGGAGCTTCTAATTGGATAACGCTCAATAAGTACGAGAGGTCTGAACAAAGCACGCAAGAATGCTTCAAAGACCTTAGGGATAAAAATTATCGTATTGTCGGGACAACTCCTTCGGAAGAAGTTGCATCTATTCACGAGTTAGACTTAACTAAAAAGACAGCAATCGTTTTTGGGACGGAATTAGGCGGCTTAACAGACTATGCAAGGTCGGAAGTGGATGAACTGGTACATATTCCTATGTATGGATTTACAGAATCATTTAATATATCTGTAAGTGCTGCGTTAATACTTCAAGAGTTCGTTAAAAGAGTAAAAAACAGCGAAGTGGTCTGGCAGTTGACAGAAAAAGAGAAAGAAGAGTTGAAATTTGAGTGGTATTCTCGAATCGTAAAAAGATCAGATTTACACATAAAAAACTATTTAAAGGAACGTTCCTAAAAACTTGAGGGTTAAAACGCAAAGAAACTTCGAAAACATTGTCTTCTTTTGCGACGTCTGCGTTTAAAAAAGGTCAAATTCATAAAGCACAACACATTGAAACTGAAATCATTTTTCTCAATTTTTATTTTTTTTGCAAGCCTTACTGTTCTGAATGGACAAACGGTAATAACCGGTAAGGTTATCGATGCTGAATCGGGAGATCCAATTCCATTTGCCAATGTTGTTATCAAAGGAACAACTATTGGCTCAACGACTGATTTTGATGGGTTTTATAAAATTGAAGGTGATGCCAAATCAGACTCCGTATTTGTATCGTACATCGGTTACGAGAAGAAATATAAAATCTATAAAAAGGGGATTACGCAAACCATCAATTTTCAACTTCAACCCGAATCAACGGCACTTGATGATTTTGTAGTATATGCCAGAAAACAGGAAAATCCGGCATTTGCCATTATGAGGTCGGTGATAGATAATAAAAAGAAGAATGATAAGAGGGGCTTGGATGCGTATGAATATGAAAGCTATAATAAGATTGAAATAGACGTAGACAACATTACCGACAAGCTGAGAGAGAAGAAGTACATGCAGAAAATTGCCGCTGTCTTGGATTCCATTGAAACAATTGCCGGTGATGATGGCAAGCCGATTTTACCGCTATTTATATCAGAATCACTTTCTAAGTTTTATTATCGAGATAATCCTCGTTTACAAAAAGAGGAGGTTCAAAAGACCAGAATCAAAGGAGTCGGTATAGAAGATGGTTCGTTAATATCTCAAATAATAGGCTCGTCCTTTCAAGAGTATAATTTCTACCAAAACAGAATGAATATTGTAGAACGTGAGTTTGCTTCACCAATAGGAGATGCATGGCGCTTAATCTACAATTATGAGTTAGAGGATAGTGTCTATATCGGAGATGAGTTTTGCTATCTACTGGATTTTAAGCCAAAAAACGATCAGGAGTTGGCATTCATTGGCAAAGTATGGATCGCCAAAGAAGATTTTGGTGTAAAGCAGATAGATGCCACAATGCAGCCTACTGCTAACTTGAACTTTATTGAAAAGATTAAAATTCAGCAAGAGTTAGAAAGAACAGAAACTGGCGCATGGTTGCCTGTCAAATCCCGTATTCTGATAGATGTGTTAGAGTTAACAAATAAATCTGCCGGCTTTTTGGCAAAATTCTATAGCTCAAATAAGAATCTTAAAGTAACTGAACCAAAACCAACCAAGTTTTTTGAAAGAACAATTGAATTGGCAGAGGACGCCAGAGAGCAAGATGAAAAGTTCTGGTCCTCTCGTCGTCACGATAAACTCAGCGATACCGAAATCAATGTAATGGCTATGATTGATTCACTCAATCAAGTACCCTTTGTAAAAACTTGGACGGAGATCTTTAAAACGATTGCCAGAGGTTATGTAGAAGTTGGAAAGTTCGACTTGGGGCCTTGGCCTTTCTTGGTAGGTGCCAACGACGTTGAAGGGTTTCGGTTGAGACTAGGCGGTAGAACTAACGAGAATTTCAGTAGGAAATGGCAATTCAACGGATATGCCGCATATGGTTTTCAAGATGAACGGTTGAAATATGGATTAGGAGCGAACCTCATCGTAGATAGAGATAAGTGGACAACCTTAAGCCTCAGCTATAGGAATGATATAGATCAATTCGGAATTCAACCGGACCCACTTACAAGTCTAGGCGATGGAAGTGCCTTTTTAGCTTTAACCCAATTAGGAAACCTGGTAAGACCGTTTAGATATCAGCGATATCAGTTCGATGCATCTAGGCAATTCTCTAGGGCCTTTTCTGCCGTTCTGCAAGTCAAAAAACAGGATTATCGACCAGCATTCGATTTCAGATATCGTACCGACTTGACACGAACAGACTCTCCGCTAGCGACCGACTTTTCAACCACAGAAGCTACGATAAGACTGAAATATGCGCGTGATGAAACCTTTTTAATAAATGACAATAGCCGTTTTAGTCTAGGTACATTAAGATGGCCTATTTTTCTCTTCTCCTACACCAGAGGATTTAGTGGTTTAGGAGGCGATTTTGATTATAATAAAGTGAACTTTGGAATATCTCAAAGATTGAAAATGGGCTTCTGGGGAGTTTCTACTTATCAAGTAAGTGCTGGTAAAATATTCGATGATGTTCCTTATCCATTATTGACAGCTCATATTGGTAATGAACAATTCGTCTATACTGACATCGCTTATAATACAATGAACTTCTTCGAGTTTGTCAGTCAATCATATGCTTCACTGAGTTATCAGCACAAATTTGGTGGCTTTGTCTTTAATAGAATTCCACTAATGAAGAAGCTTAAATGGAGACTAGTTGGTACAGGTAATGTGCTTTTTGGTGGTGTGAGCGATAGCACTTTAGCTGCTCAGGTAAGATCAGATGAAGGCGGAAACGATTTACCTTTTTTCAATGTTTTAGAAAGCGGAAGACCTTTTGCCGAAGTTGGTCTAGGTGTAGAAAATATCTTTAAATTTTTCCGAGTAGACTTTGTAAGAAGACTAACCTATCTTGAGAATGACGGTATAGATAAAACGAGCATTAAATTCAGTTTTAACCTTTCATTATAATTCTCTCAATAAAGACCATTTAAGAGCGCTAACTGCAATTAATATTGCATATTTGCATCCGTAAAAAATTAACTGTTTTAATAAATCCTGTTGGTTTGTAGCAGCAGGTACCAATTAAAATGAGCCAAGAGCAAATTAAAATCACCCTCCCTGACGGAAGTGTCAGAGAATACGCAGCAGGATCATCAGCGATGGATGTTGCATTAAGTATTAGCGAAGGTCTCGCTAGAAATGTATTAGCCGCTGAAGTCGATGGCGAAGTTTGGGATGCCAATCGACCAATCAAAACCGATGCATCAGTAAAATTACTCACCTGGAACGATGAGGATGGTAAGTCCACCTTCTGGCATTCATCAGCCCACTTAATGGCAGAAGCACTTGAGGCCTTATATCCTGGTGTTAAATTAGGGATAGGACCAGCTATTGAGAACGGCTATTACTATGACGTTGATTTTGGTGATAGAGAATTTGATGCTGCACATCTTGAAAAAATAGAGCAGAAAATGCTCGAATTAGCCCGTCAGAAAAATACATTCACAAGAAAGGATGTATCTAAAGCCGATGCCGTTAGCTACTTTGAGTCTAAGGGCGATGAGTACAAACTAGAACTTATTGAAGGGCTAGATGACGGAAGTATTACTTTCTATGAGCAAGGAAACTTCACTGATCTTTGCCGAGGACCACACATTCCGCATACTGGTTTCATCAAAGCGATTAAGTGCTTAAGCGTGGCCGGTGCATACTGGAGAGGCGATGAGACAAGAAAACAATTAACCCGTATTTACGGAATTACCTTTCCGAAGCAAAAAGAATTAACGCAATACCTTCATATGCTGGAGGAGGCGAAAAAGCGCGATCACAGGAAACTTGGAAAAGAATTGGACCTGTTTACTTTTTCTGAAAAAGTGGGCATGGGGCTACCGTTATGGCTGCCAAAAGGGGCAAGACTTAGAGAGCGTTTGGAAAGTTTTATGAGAAAAGCTCAACTACGTTCTGGTTATGAACCTGTAGTAACGCCACATATTGGACATAAAGATTTGTACGTGACATCAGGTCACTATCAGAAATACGGTGCTGATTCTTTTCAGCCAATTAACACCCCGCACGAAGGAGAGGAGTTTTTGCTAAAGCCAATGAACTGTCCTCATCATTGCGAAATCTATAAATCTAGACCAAGGTCATATAAAGATTTACCGGTTCGTTATGCAGAATTCGGAACAGTATATAGATATGAGCAAAGTGGTGAATTGCACGGTTTAACACGTGTAAGAGGGTTTACCCAAGATGATGCGCATATCTTTTGTATGCAAGATCAGGTGAAAGATGAGTTTACAAAAGTGATCGATTTGGTACTTTATGTATTTGAATCACTTGGTTTTGAAGACTATACAGCACAGATCTCTTTGAGGGATCCTGAAAATAAAGAGAAGTATATCGGTTCTGACGAAGCATGGGAAAAGGCAGAAAGAGCAATTATTGAAGCAGCAGAAGAGAAAGGCCTCAATACGGTAACAGAATTAGGAGAAGCAGCATTTTATGGTCCAAAACTGGACTTTATGGTTAAAGATGCCCTAGGCCGAAAATGGCAATTAGGTACTATTCAAGTTGATTATACTTTACCAGAAAGATTCGAATTAGAATATACCGGTTCAGATAATCAAAAGCATAGACCAGTCATGTTGCACCGCGCGCCATTTGGGTCTTTAGAACGATTTGTTGCAGTTCTGATAGAACATTGTGGAGGTGAGTTCCCATTATGGTTAACACCTGATCAAGTAGCTATTCTACCGATATCTGAAAAATACGCCGATTACGCTCAGGAATTATATCATGTACTCGAGTCTGAAGACATTACCGGTTTTGTTGATAATAGAGATGAAAAAATCGGTAGAAAGATTAGAGATGCGGAGGTTAAAAAGATACCAATAATGCTGATTGTAGGCGAAAAAGAAGCAGCTGATAGAGCGGTTTCAGTACGTCGACATGGCCACGGAGACGTTGGTAGTTTTAGCATAGATGAGTTCGTTGCATATTTCAATAAAGAAAAAGCAAACTCATTGGGGCAGAATTAGATGTTATATAACTATTAAGCACATTGGTTATTTGAAAATAATGCCGATATTTGCAGTCATTTTGATAAAACAAGGAGGTAACAATCGCTAAAATGAGAAGACGCTATCCGCCAAGAGGTAGGGTAGAGGAGCCATATAAGGTCAATGGCAGAATTACTGCAACCGAAGTTCGTGTTGTAGGAGAAAATGTAGAGCCGGGTGTATTCCCACTGAGTAAGGCGTTAGAGATGTCTCGTGGTCAGGGATTAGACTTAGTAGAAATCTCGCCTAAAGCAGTACCTCCTGTTTGCAAGATTATAGATTACTCAAAATTTAAATACGAGCAGAAAAAGAAGCAAAAAGAAATTAAAGCTAAAGCTGCGAAGACTGTATTGAAAGAAATCAGGTTTGGTCCGAATACGGATGATCATGATTTTGAATTTAAATTGAAACACGCAATAAACTTCCTAAAGGAAGGTGCAAAGGTTAAGGCCTATGTACATTTTAAAGGAAGAACAATTGTTTATAAAGAAAGAGGCGAGATTTTGCTTCTTAAATTTGCTCAAGCTTTAGAAGAATACGCGAAAGTAGAGCAGTTACCAAAATTAGAAGGTAAGAGAATGTTTCTCTTCTTATCTCCTAAAGCAGGAAAGAAATAATTATTAAACTAGTTATATATAATGCCTAAAGTAAAAACAAAGTCAGGAGCTAAAAAGCGTTTCAAATTGACAGGAACTGGCAAGATTAAAAGAAAGCATGCTTTCAAAAGCCATATCCTAACCAAAAAAGAGACGAAGCAAAAACGTAATTTGACAAATGCCGGTTTGGTAGATAAGTCAGATGAGAAGAACGTTAAGCACATGCTCAACATTTAATTAAATTTTAAAGGTTTATTGTTTCACCGGAGTTTTGGTTTTAAGCATTCACAAATGTGAATCACCAAAAATCGAAAAATTAAAACTATGCCAAGATCAGTTAATACAGTAGCTTCAAGAGCTAAAAGAAAAAGAATCCTCAAGCAGGCCAAAGGCTATTGGGGAAGAAGAAAAAATGTTTGGACGGTAGCAAAAAATGCCGTTGAAAAAGGTCTCGTATATTCTTACAGAGATAGAAAAGCTAAGAAAAGAGAATTTAGAAAGCTTTGGATTCAAAGAATCAACGCAGGCGCTAGACTTCATGGAATGTCTTACTCTCAATTCATGGGTAAATTAGGCCAATCAGAAGTAGAGCTTAATAGAAAAGTTCTTGCCGATTTAGCAATGAACCACCCTGAAGCATTCAAAGCAGTATTAGATAAAATCAGTAAGTAAGTTAAATCACTTGCTTTGCTAGCCCTGACTTCTTGAAGTCAGGGCTTTTTTATTTTAAATAGAGTTTAGTCGAGTGCATAAACTCAATTTTTAGTGTGCCGTCATAATCTTTGATCAGCATACTCTCAAACCATGATCTATCATCAGGAATTATGCCTTGATTGAAATAGCTAACGTGAATTAAGTCACCATTCTGTTTTACTTTTAAATCTTTCACTTCCCATTCTCTGCCTACGGTTAATGGCATAAGTGCAGTTAATTGCTCGCTGGTCCATAGTTCATCATGCTCGAACATATAGAACTCATTGCTCAGAATGCTATTCATTTTGGTGCTGTCCGAAGTTCCTAAGGCAATAAAAAAGTCGTCGATAATCGATTTTACTTCGGAATCTTCCCATTTCACAGGAACGTTTTCGCTTAGTTTTGTTTGATTACAAGAGGTGAAAGAAAGTATAAAGAATAGTGTTAAAATAGAACGTGGCTTCATCTTAAGCATTTGGTTAAGTAAATCTGAAATTTAGGGGATAATTTTTTTAAAAAGGAGTCTAGATATGTTGTGTTTGTAAGATGTGAATTTATATCTTTGCACCCTGAAAAAATGATGTAGTTCTAAAATGCCATGGGCAAGTTCTAGAGCAGGATATTATTGAGCATTATTTTGAGCGTTGTTAATTATCTAACGAAATGGCAACGCAGTAATTTGGCGAGGTAGCTCAGTTGGTTAGAGCGCAGGATTCATAACCCTGAGGTCACGGGTTCAACTCCCGTCTTCGCTACAATAAAAGCCCAGTTCTAAGTTGTGAGCTGGGCTTTTTTATTGGAATTCATTGATAAAGATGGATATCTAAATGTTAGGCACGACTATACGAACACTCGTTAGGTCTGTGGTTTGTTATCTAGTAAATAAGTTCTATCTTATTCGCATTAACTTTTTTAGCTATGGGGAAAAATAAATTTATAACTGAGTTTGAAATCAATGCATCGCAGAAAATTTTATTCCCTTACATGAGCACTGCCAGTGGGCTTGCTCAATGGTTTGCAGACGATGTAAATATCAACGAGGATAAGGTTTTCAGTTTTCTTTGGGATGGTGATCAACATAGGGCAAAAAAAGTGGCTCAAAAAGCCAATATCAGTGTAAAGTTTGAGTTTCTTCCAGAAACTGAAGAAGACGAAGATGACCCTAATTACATAGAGCTTAAGCTGAACGTGAATGAACTCACCCAGTCTGTTTTTATTCAAATAACAGATTACTCGGATTTAGATGATGACGAAGAACAAGAAGATCTTTGGGAGAACATCGTTTATAACCTCAAGCAAATCATAGGAGGGTAAAACTTACTTTTCATTTATTATTGTGAATACGGCTTAAAGGCATGATCTTTGAGCGTTCGTTTTGCATATTTGTCCTGAATGAAAAAAATTGATAGACTAGTTTTTGGTTCCTTCATAGGCCCATTCTTATTGACACTAGTCGTGGTGGATTTTATTTTACTATTAGTTACCCTTCTTAAATACTTTGACCAAATAATGGGCAAGGGTTTAAGTGCGGCGACTTTTGCGGAATTGATCACCTATTTTTCAATTTCTAGTTCACCAGATGCCTTCCCTTTGGCAGTGCTGTTGAGTTCAATAATGACTTTCGGTAATCTTGGGGAGCACTCAGAGCTTACAGCAGTTAAAAGCTCAGGAATTTCATTGGTAAGAACCTTATTGCCAATCTTTCTCTTCGTGATCCTGCTAACTGGTTTTACTTATTATTCAAATACACAACTAGTACCGAAAACAAACCTAAAGACCTATAGCTTGCTTTGGGATATGAGGACGAAAAAACCTGCTCTAGACATTAAAGAGGGAGTTTTCTACACAGGTATTCCAGGGTACAGTATCAAGGTGAACGAAAAAATTGGAGATGAACAATTGAAAGATATCATCATCTACGATCACTCAAAATCAAACGTGCAGGGTAATACGGAAGTCATTTTAGCAGATTCTGGACGCATGTATTCCTTTATGAATCAAAGGTACCTAACGCTGGAGTTATATGATGGGACTAGATATCAGGAGAATATTAAAGAAAACTACGAAGACAAAATAGCCGGAGGACAATTTGTACGAGATGATTTTGCCTCAAGTAAAATGTCATTTGACCTGTCATCATTTGAAATGGGTGATACTGACGAGAACTTGTTTAGGAGAAGTCGAATTGTGCAAACAAGGAATCAACTGAAAACCGGAATTGATTCAATGCAAAGAGATATTCACAATCGTGAAGAGCAAATGTTCAGTTTTGTTGCGAATACCTTTAACTATCACTTTGTGAAAAATGCACCGGTTCCAGAGCAGATTTCTAAGCCTAAAGCATTTTATGATTCTATGCGACAAGTGAGAATAGATGCGAAAATGGCTAAGGTGGTTAAAAAAGATACCATTCAACTTTCGGACAATAAAGGAGAGGTAACGCAAGTAATTGCCCAGAATAAACAAGTACTACAAGATGAAAATGGACTTACTGATAGGGCGGTAGTGCAAAGTGCAAATGATAAGATAAACGCTAGAATAGAAGAACGGAGACGTGCCCAAGATAATAAGGCTGCCTATACGAAATATACATTTGCGGAAAATCTCAAACGATTCGATGAGTATTATAACCCAACGGATACCTTAGTAAGGCGAGACAATACAAGGTTAAGCTCTGCTTTGAGTTTTGGGATTAATAAGTCTCGATCAGCGCTCAATATTTTGAAAACAAGGTTGAATTCACTAGAAACCGTAAAACGAGATCAAAGAAAGTTCGTTGTAACAAAAAATCAACAGATATCGAGGTCTATGGCCTGTCTTATCATGTTCTTAATAGGAGCTCCGATAGGCGCCATTATTAAAAAAGGCGGACTCGGGCTTCCAGTTATAGTATCGGTGATCTTCTTTTTGATCTACTATGTATTTAATACAACTGGAGATAAGTGGGGAAAAGAGGGGGTTGTAGATCCTGCTATAGCCGTTTGGATTTCCAATGCAGTCTTATTACCCTTTGGTCTATTTTTTCTCCGTCAGGCCAGAAATGACGCAAGCCTTTTTGAGGTAGATTTCTATGCTAATTTGCTCAAAAGGTTCAAGAAGCCGTTTTCAAAGCGAAAAGAATTAAAAACAGCCTAGTTTGCTAGTTTTCAGTAATATCTCTACCTTTGCGGCTGTTTAATTATTAATCACATTTATTTTAGCTAAGCATGTATTTATCAAGCGAAAAGAAACAAGAGCTGTTTGAGAATCATGGTCGGTCAAAAGCAAAGACAGATACAGGATCTCCTGAATCTCAAATTTCACTTTTTACTTACCGTATCAATTATCTTACAGAACATTTAAAAAGTAACAAAAAAGATCACTCTACAAGATTAGGTCTTTTAAAGTTGGTAGGTAAAAGAAGACGATTGTTAGATTACCTTTATAACAGGGATATCGAAAGATATAGAGCAATCATCGCAGAATTGAAATTGAGAAAATAATATAACAGGGGATTCTTATGAATCCCCTTTTCCATTTCTAATTACACGCAGGTTGTAACGATTACCTGCTTTCTTATTTTATAAAAACACTATATGACAAAAGTTATAACAAAGTCCATCAAAATGCCCGATGGCGCTGAAATCACGATTGAAACGGGTAAACTAGCCAAACAAGCTGATGGTTCGGTAGTAGTAAGAATGGGCGACACCATGTTGCTAGCTACTGTAGTATCATCAACAAATGCCAAAGAAGATGTTGACTTTCTTCCATTATCAGTAGACTACCAAGAGAAGTTTGCTGGAGCCGGTAAAATACCTGGCGGATTCTTAAAAAGAGAAGGAAGACTATCAGACCACGAAGTACTCATCTGTCGATTGGTTGATAGAGCATTAAGACCACTCTTTCCGAGCGATTACCATGCAGATACGCAGGTAATGATCTCAATGATTTCTCACGACGAGAATGTAATGCCAGACTCACTGGCCGCACTAGCCGCATCGGCTGCACTTTCTGTATCTGATATTCCATTTAACGGACCTATTTCAGAAGTACGTGTAGTGAGACATGACGGAGAATTTAAAGTAAACCCAAGTAAGGCGATTACTGAAGAAGCTGACCTAGAAATAATTGTTGCTGCCGATAAGGACAACATTATGATGGTAGAAGGCGAAATGAACGAAGCGTCTGAAGCAGATATGCTTGAGGCAATGAAAGTAGCTCACGAAGCTATTCGCGTTCAGTGTAATGCTCAGATTGAACTTGCTGAAGAAGCTGGTACAACTGAAAAACGTGAATACGCTCACGAAAAAATTGATGATGCCCTTTTTGAAAAGATGAATTCTGAGCTTTATGACAAGCTTTACGCGTCTGTTTCAAAAGCAACGGCAGATAAATATGTAAGAAGTTCTGATGTTAGAGCTATCAAAGACGAATGGTTGGAAGCATTGCCTGAAGATCATGAGTATGACGGTTTCTTGATGAATCAGTTCTTTAAGAAAATTCATAAAAAAGCAGCGAGAGATTTCGTTCTCAACGATTCTAAGAGATTAGATGGTAGAGAATTTAATGAAATCAGACATATCGCTTGCGAAGTAGATTACTTGCCATCGGCACATGGATCTGCTTTGTTCACAAGAGGAGAAACGCAGTCATTAACATCATGTACTTTAGGTACTAAGTTAGATGAGCAAATGATTGACGGTGCTACAATGAACGGTTACAACAAGTTCATACTTCACTATAACTTCCCTGGCTTCTCTACAGGAGAAGTAAGACCAAATAGAGGTCCTGGAAGAAGAGAAGTAGGACATGGTAATCTAGCCATGAGAGCATTGAAAAAAGTGCTGCCTCCAACCGATAGTAATCCATATACAATGAGAATTGTATCTGATATATTAGAATCAAATGGTTCATCTTCTATGGCAACTGTTTGTGCTGGTTCACTAGCACTTATGGATACAGGAATTAACATTTCTGGTCCAGTTTCAGGGATTGCTATGGGTATGATCTCTGATGCTGAAACAGGTAAGTACGCTATCCTTTCAGATATACTTGGAGACGAAGATCACTTGGGTGATATGGACTTCAAAGTAACTGGTACTGCAAATGGTATTACTGCTTGTCAAATGGACATTAAAGTGGATGGTCTTTCTTACGAAGTATTAGAGCAGGCATTAAACCAAGCAAAAGAAGGTAGACTTCATATCCTTGGTAAAATGAACGAAGCTTTATCTGCTCCAAGAGAAGATTATAAAGCGCACGTGCCAAGAACTGAAAGATTCAAAATCGATAAAGATCAGATAGGTGCAGTAATTGGACCTGGTGGAAAAGTAATTCAGGAAATTCAAAAAGAAACTGGAGCAACAGTTAATATAGAAGAAGTTGATGACAAAGGCGTTGTTACTGTATTTGCAGTTAATAAAGATGCAATGTTAGCGGCTGTCGGACGTATTAAAACTATTGTGGCAGTTCCAGATGTAGGAGAAGTTTACGAAGGTAAAGTGAAATCGGTAATGCCATTTGGTGCATTTATCGAGTTTATGCCTGGTAAAGACGGACTACTACACATTTCTGAGATTAAGTGGGAACGTCTAGAGAAAATGGATGGCGTTTTAGAAGTAGGCGAAGAAATCAGTGTTAAGCTAATTGGCATTGACAAGAAGACTGGTAAATTCAGGCTTTCTAGAAAGGTATTATTACCGAAGCCAGAAAATAAATCTGAACAGAAGTAATACTTCGAGCGTTTGAAAGAGTAGGAACTATTCTACTCTTATTATTGTTTTGAACCGTTCCTAGCATAGGATAAACCCAAATTTTGAATGAGACAGCTTAAGATTAGTAAGCAAATTACCAACAGAGAATCACAGTCTCTCGATAAATATCTTCAGGAAATAGGCAAGGTGGATCTTTTGACCCCTGACGAAGAAGTAGATTTAGCGAAGAGAATCAGAGAAGGTGATCAACTTGCGTTGGAAAAATTAACTAAGGCTAACCTTCGTTTCGTTGTTTCTGTAGCAAAGCAGTATCAAAATCAAGGACTTTCATTAGGTGATTTAATTAATGAAGGAAACTTAGGTTTGATTAAAGCTGCACAGAGATTTGATGAAACACGTGGTTTTAAATTTATATCATACGCAGTTTGGTGGATTAGACAGTCAATTCTACAAGCATTGGCAGAACAGTCTCGTATTGTTCGTTTACCATTAAACAGAGTAGGCTCTTTAAATAAAATCTCTAAGACATTTTCAGAATTAGAGCAAAAATTTGAACGTGAACCATCTCCGGATGAATTAGCGGAAGTTTTAGAAGTAACTACCAAAGAAGTGGTAGATACAATGAAGATTTCTGGTCGTCACGTATCAATGGATGCTCCTTTCGTACAAGGTGAGGAAAATAGCTTACTCGACGTACTTGAAAATGATCAAGAGGAGAAGCCAGATACAGGATTGATGAATGATTCTCTTAGAAGAGAAGTGCAACGCGCACTTTCTACGCTAACGCAAAGAGAAGCAGACGTTATCACACTGTATTTCGGGTTGAACGGCGAACACTCTATGACTTTAGAAGAAATAGGTGAGAAGTTTAATCTGACAAGAGAGCGTGTAAGACAAATTAAAGAAAAGGCTATTAGAAGGTTGAGACATACCTCTAGAAGTAAAGCCTTAAAGCCTTATTTAGGTTAATTTTAATAATATTGGCAATAATTAAAAGGCCTTCGAAAGAGGGCCTTTTTTATTATCAGCTTTTCGGGAACAATTGGTTGCGAAAAAGTTGTTAGTGCCTTAGTTTTAAACAAAGTACTATTTTGGAAATGACTACAGAGAACGTAAAAGTATTAATCATAGGATCGGGCCCTGCAGGGTATACAGCAGCTATTTATGCCTCTAGAGCAGGTTTAACGCCTGTGCTCTATACTGGTGGACAGCCAGGAGGGCAGCTAACAACTACAAATGATGTAGAGAATTATCCCGGATACCCTGATGGAATCAATGGTCCGCAAATGATGGTTGACTTTCAGAAACAAGCTGAACGTTTTGGTACTGACCTTAGGTACGGTTTAGCCACTAAGGTGGACTTCTCTAGTTACCCTCACAAAGTATGGATTGATGACAAGCATGAAATAACCGCTGAATCTGTTATTATTTCAACAGGAGCAAGTGCAAAATATTTAGGATTAGAATCTGAACAAACATTTGCCAATAAGGGCGTTTCAGCCTGTGCAGTATGTGATGGATTCTTTTACAAAGGAAAGCAAGTAGCGGTAGTAGGAGCAGGAGATACAGCAGCAGAAGAAGCAACTTATTTGGCTAATCTTTGTCCGAAAGTTTACATGATTGTGAGAAGAGATGAAATGAGAGCTTCTAAAATCATGCAAGAAAGAGTATTAAATACACCAAATATTGAGGTGCTCTGGAATACTGAAACAGAGGAAATTCTTGGAGATGATACTGTAGGCGTAACCGGAGCTCGTTTAGTAAATAACAAAACTGGTGAGAAAAAAGAGATTGAAGTAAGTGGATTCTTTGTGGCCATTGGTCATAAACCGAATACAGATATTTTTAAGGGCTGGCTAGATATGGATGATACTGGCTATTTAGAAGTAAAGCCAGGAACATCTCACACCAATGTAGAAGGCGTTTTTGCTACAGGTGATGCAGCTGATAGAGTTTATAGACAAGCCGTAACAGCCGCTGGAACTGGTTGTATGGGAGCTTTAGACGCAGAGAGGTTCTTAGCCGCAAAAGAATTCGAGATGTCGGCTTCAGAAGCCACAGCTTAATAGAATAACAATACTAAGCCACAGCATTTGCCGTGGCTTTTTACTTTAACCAATCAATATGCTTAAACTAGATATATTGGCATTAGCCGCCCACCCTGACGATGTTGAGTTATCTTGTGCAGGAACTTTGGCAAAAGCCGTAATTGATGGTAAAAAAGCAGGTATTGTAGATTTTACTAAAGGAGAACTCGGAACTAGAGGCACTCCTGAGTTAAGAATGCAAGAATCGGCCGCATCAGCAGAAATACTTGGCCTTTCAGCTAGAGAAAATCTAGGCTTTAGAGACGGTTTCTTTGTCAATGACGAAGCACATCAATTAGAAGTGGTTAAAATGATCAGAAAATATCAACCTGATATCGTTTTGGCCAACGCAGTAGATGATAGACACCCCGACCATGGCAAAGCATCTCAGCTATCAAGACAGGCGTGTTTTCTATCTGGTTTAGTTAATGTTAAAACCGAACTTGATGGACTAAATCAAGCACCATGGAGACCTAGAGCTATTTATAACTATATACAGAGCATCCCACATGAGCCCGATTTTATAGTTGATGTCACTTCAACATGGGAAACTCGAATGAAGTCAATTTTCGCATTTAAATCTCAATTCCACGATCCTAATAGTGGAGAGCCTGAAACCTATATTTCTTCGCCTCAATTTATGAAAATGGTAGAGTCACGTGGTATTCATTACGGCCATGAAATAGGCGTTACTTATGGCGAAGGCTTCACCGTTGATCGCAAGCTTGGTATTCAAACGGTATTTGATTTGATCTAAGGCGCTAAGCGATCAATAGTCCAATCGTCAGCATCATTTTTCGTATAGATCAACCGGTCGTGCAAGCGGCTTTGTCTACCTTGCCAAAACTCAATGCTAATAGGTTCAATCCTATAACCACCCCAGAAATCGGGAAGTGGAACCTTACCTTCCTTAAACTTACGTTTCATTTCAGCCAGTTTCATTTCTAGAATAGACCTAGAACTGATGACTTTACTCTGTTCAGAAACCCACGCCCCAAGTTGACTGCCATGAGGTCGGCTACTAAAATATTTCAATGACTCTTTAGTGCTCACTTTAGTTACTAATCCTTGAATAGACACTTGCCTTTCCATTGCGTACCAAGGAAAGATTACAGACACTTTGTTGTTTTCCTCAATTTGTTTAGCCTTTCGACTTCCGTAATTAGTGTAAAAAACTATTCCTTCCGCCGACAAAGCCTTCATTAAGACTGTCCGTTGAAAAGGTTGGCCAGTGGTATCGGAAGTTGATAATACCATGGCATTGGGTTCTAATAGTTCACCATTTTGCGCCTCTTTAAACCACTTTTCAAATTGAATCATCGGATTATTATCAACGGATTCAATGTCTAATGAAGCCTGAGTATATTCTTTTCTGAGATCTGCAATCGATTGAGTCATGGTGCTTTCCTTATCGTACCCAAATATAACACTCAAACACACGAAAGTTTTTCAAATTCGTTAGGCAAAGTAAAAATGCCTTTATAATTTCCTTTTATACAAACTATGTTCGAATACGATAAAGACATACCAGACCCGCAACCAGGAGATTTCCTGATTTCAGAACCATTTCTAAATGACCCTAATTTTGAAAGGACTGTCATACTTATTTGTGAGCACAACGATCAAGGAACGTTTGGCTTAGTAATGAATAAGTTATCAGATCTTAAATTAGATGATGTACTGGAAGAGAAAATCATTCTGCCAACCTATTTGAATATTGGGGGACCAGTAGAGCAAAATACATTACATTTTGTGCACAGATTGAACAATCAAAAAGTAGAAGGCGCTATTGAATTGAACCATGGCCTTTATTGGAGTGGTGATTTTGAGCAAATAAAATTTCTTATCAACTCTAATTTGATCAGCGAAAACGATATACAGTTTTATTTGGGCTATTCAGGATGGGAAAAAGGTCAGTTAAGAAAAGAGCTGGATAAACAGTCTTGGTTCATCCGTAAGGGTGCAACTGCCCAAGAGGTGTTGGATATGGAGTCGGACTTTCTTTGGAAGTCAATCTTGGAAGGAATGGGAGGAAAGTACAAGGTGTTTTCAAATTACCCCGTAGACCCGCGGTTGAATTGATAGAATTGCTAAATTTGAATGTGTAACGGTGCGGTTAAAAGCCGATAGATCTAGAGCTATGAGTGAAGAACAGAATAAGAAGGATGTAGAACAAGAGGATAATCAACCTCAAATTGAAAATCAGAACGAAGAAGTAACGGCCAGCAAGGAAGAGGAGGTATCGCCTGAACCCTTAAAAGTTGTTGAAACTATTTCTTCAGAAGAGTCAGCGTCAGAAGCTGATGACTCAGTAACCCTAGAAGAAACTGAAACTCCTGCAACGGAAGTAACGGAACCAGAACCCGTAATTGAGACAGAAGAGGAAGAAAAAGAAGTTGAAACCACTGTTAGTGAAGTAGTCTCAGAAACTAATGAGCAAGAACACGAAGCAGCAGCTGAACAGAATTCTATTCCAACTGATGAAGAATCATCCGAGGCCACAACAGAACCTGAAGCTGAAGCAAGCGATGCATCAAATGACGAAGCTTCAGAAGAAGTTGAAAAAGTCGAAGAAGAGTTTGTACTACCTGATTACAGCACATTCACAAGAGAGCAGCTTGTAGACGCCATTGAGGCAGCTACTCAGCTTACCAATTTCTCTCAAATGGACTTAATCGTCGGAGGGACTGAATCGCTTTTCAAAGGAATGGAAAGTGCTATCCGAAAAGAAGCTGAAGAAAAGTACATTGCAGATGGTGGTACCGCTGAAGATTTTGAATTCAGGCATGATGCACTCTTTAATAGGTTCGACGCCTCATTAAGACAAATCAGAGATCGTAAATCCGCTTACTTCAAAGAACGTGAGGCTACTAAAACTAGGAACCTAGAAAAGAAACAAGAGCTCCTTGAAACCCTAAGAGAACTTGTTGACGGTGAAAATGCAACTACAAGTATTAAACCAATTAAAGAAATTCAAGAAGTCTGGAAAGCCATTGGTCCGGTGCCAAATCAGCAAGGAAAAACCCTATGGGCTAATTACAATGCGCTGCTCGATAGGTTCTATCACAATAGACATATCCTCTTTGAACTAAAAGACTTAGATCGTAAGAAAAATCATGCCGCTAAAACCATTCTTTGCGAAAAAGCTGAGGCACTAGGTACATTAGAAAATGTGAAAGATGCCATCATTCAATTGAATGAACTACACGAAGAATATAAGAAAATAGGTGCCGTACCGAGGGAAGTACAAGAGGCTCTCTGGCAACGTTTTAAAGCAGCTTCCGATGTAGTATATCGCAAGCGAAAAGACTTTTTAGAGCACCTGAAAGGTGACCTGAAAGAGAACTTGGTTAAAAAAGAAAAGTTGATTGAAGATTTAAACGTTTTTGGCTCTTTCGATTCCGATAGAATAAATGATTGGAATGCAAAAACAAAAGAGATACTCAACTTGCAGAAGTCTTGGGAAGCCATAGGCGGAGTACCAAGGGAGAAAGCAAAAGAAATGAATAAAGCTTTCTGGTCAGCGTTTAAAGGATTCTTCGCTAAGAAAAATGAGTTCTTTAAAAAGCTTGAATCCCTACGAAAAGTAAACCTCGAAAAGAAAGAAGAGCTTATAAAAGAAGCGATTACCCTTCAGGAAAGTACAGAATGGGATAAAACTGCAGAAAAATTAAAACAACTTCAGAATAAATGGAAAGAAGTTGGTCCAGTTCCAGAGAAGCAACGCAACGCCATATACGCCAGGTTTAAAGAAGCATGTGATACTTTCTTTAATAATAAGCGAAAGGAACATAACATGGCTGAAGCCTCTTATGTTGAAAACCAAGAAAAGAAGGAAGCAGTGTTAAAGGATATCTCTGAGAAAGCAGGCGGAGAAAGCCCAAGCGAGGACGAATTAATGGCCTTAATATCATCCTATAATGAACTTGGGTTTGTACCACGGGGTGCCATTAAGTCTATGGATGCTAAATTTCAAGGCGCAGTTAAAGGCTATATAGCTGCATTGAAATTAGATGAGTCGGATGCTGAAACGCTTATGCTAAAAGCTGAACTTTCTGGAGGCAATAGAGGTGAAGGTGCGGATAGAAGATTGCAGAAGAAAGAAGGCGCACTAAGACGTAAGATTAACGAGCTTGAGGATAATATCTCACTATGGAATAACAATTTGGCTTTCTTCGCCAATTCCAAGACTGCAGATAAATTGAAAGAAGAGTTTGACGTGAAAATAGAAACAGCTCAGAAAGAAGTTCAAACCCTTAAAAAGCAACTTAGAGTATTAAGAAGTATTTGATCTTCAATGGATTAAAAATACTTTGAAAAAATTGCTCAAAACAGCTTTGCAATTATAAATGACACTTATATATTTGCACTCGCTTTGAACGAAAAGCGATCAAGAAGCCTCCTTAGCTCAGATGGTAGAGCAACTGACTTGTAATCAGTAGGTCATTGGTTCGATCCCGATAGGAGGCTCACAAAAGGCAATCAGAAATGATTGCCTTTTTTATTTGCCCACCTCAATTCATACTTGAACACATCTTTTCATCACAAAGTTTGAGTTAGCGAATCATAATATAATTGACTTTTTCTGAGTTATATTATAAAATTTCAACCATATGATCTACCGACCAATTGCACTTCAGTTTTGTGTATTCCTTTTCTCTCTTTCCGTTTTCGCCCAGAAGTCGAAAGAAGTAGTAAATGTTCAAGATTTCGATAGGGAGCATGAACTAGAAAAGATTCTAACGACCATAAACATTAACGGTGAAATATGGCAAGCACATAACATGTCATCTAATGGTCAATATATTTTTGTTTTAAACGCTGACGAAGTACCACCAGTAAAATCATATCGTCTTTCCGATGGTGAATTCATGGGTGGATTTGCGAGCAAGGGTGGTGGCCCTGGAGAATTTCAAATGTTCAACCCATCTGGTTTTGGTATTCGTAAAGGTCAATTAATGATACAAGGTCTAAAATACGTCCGGATCTACGATATCGTGGACGGTAAAGAGAAAGTTGACCTTAAACTGTCATTTGAATTCAAAGCACCACCTGCTCTAGGTATTATTAATCAAGGCTTTTTTGTTGATGATAATACTTTGGCCGGGGCTGTTGAGTTTAAGCCAAAAGAATTTGTAACCTTTAATATCAGACCTGAAACCGAAGAAAATTATGAGCCGGATGGTGATTTTGGCGATTATCCAAGCCTGTATCCTGATATTCCCAATACGGCTTACCATCACTTATACGCTGGGATGTCGAGCTATTCCGGGGACGGTAGGTTTTTGGCTAAGGCGTATATGAATTTTCCAATGATAAGGCTCTTCGAATTACCAAGTGGAGCATATACAGATATTAATTTTGAAGCAAAGAATCAACAAGCATCTAAAATTGTAGCTGATAAAGCAGGAATGAGCATCAGAAACAGTTTTGGTCTATATAGTTACCAAGACAATGTTAAAATGAGTGAAAACTTGATAGTATCGCACTATAGAGAAAGCTTAGCAGAGAAGATTACGACTAATGGTGTCAGTAGCTATCAATGGATATCACAAGCCGAGCCCTTTTTACTAGTTTTTAATTTGAAGGGTAAATTATTGGCAAAATTATCTTTGCCGGATTGGTTTCAGTCATATACGCTTACTCCGGACGGTCGCATGATTGTTTTTCATCCCGAAATAGAGAATAAGTTGTTTATAACTGACCTTAAACAGTTTAAGTAAACTAGGCGCTTAGAAGGTACACTCATATGAAATTACTTATTCAAAGCACTCGTTTTGAACGACTGACAATCGATTTCAAACTATTCTGTTCTTAGCATATATTTTGTCTGAATTCTCGACTGATTTATTTATCTTTTGGGAATGATCGATTTCGGTAGAAGGTCCTTTTTATCTAAAACCGCAGTACTCAGTGTAGCTGCACTCTACCCAGCTTCTTTGTCGTCATTTATCAGTAAGCCTGCAAGGCAATTCAAAATCTGTCTAAACCCTGGTGCCATCGGGGTTGAACTATCTCAAAACGCACTTCTTAGAAAGGCAGTCCAGCACGGTTTTGAAGCAATAGTGCCTTTTCCCGATCAGCTAGCAAAGTTTGATAGCAATGAAAGAGCGCGCTTTCGTGATTTGAAGACAGTTAATAAGATTTCATGGGGAACGGCCAACTTACCGATACAATTCCGATCATCTGAAGAGAAATTTCGAGAAGACTTGAAAGGCTTGCCAAAAGCAGCTAAAACACTAGAAGCTTTTGGGGCAAAACGGATGTCAACTTGGATTATGCCCACGCACAACGAGTTAACTTATAGAAGGAATTTCGACCGGCATGCAAGACGTTTAAAAGAGGTCGCGGAAGTGCTCAATGATAGCGGTATTAAGCTAGGACTAGAGTATGTAGGGCCAAAGACATTAATGGCCAGAGACAAATACGCTTTCATTCGTTCTATGGCTGAATTGAGCGAGCTACTTGATGCAATAGATCAAAAGAATGTGGGTTACCAGTTAGATGCATTTCATTGGTTCTGTGCAGGAGAATCTAAAGAAGATGTCTTAAAGTTAAAACCAGATCAGATCATCACTGTAGACCTCAATGATGCAAAAGCAGGTAGAACTGCTGACGAACAGTTGGACTGGGAGAGAGAATTACCAGCAAATAGTGGCGTATTATCGACAAAAGAATTTTTAGAAGCATTAGTAGAAATCGGTTATGATGGACCTGTTAGGGCCGAGCCGTTTAATGCGGAATTAAATAAATTAGAAACTGACCAGGCATTGGAGAAAACCATTGGTGCTATCCGAAATGCCATTTCACAAATAGATTAACTAACACTATGCAAATAATTGAATCATCCAAGACATACGATGTAGTCATAGTAGGCTCAGGAGCAGGTGGCGGAATGGCCACCAAAATACTCTCAGAAGCAGGCTTTGATGTCGCCGTATTAGAAGCTGGACCATTCTTCGACCCGAAACAAGATCAATACAGAAATCAACTCAGGTGGCCTTGGGAATCTCCAAGGAGAGGGGCAAGTTCAGACCGAAGGTCATTCGGTGACTTCGATGCTGCTTACGGTGGATGGAATTTAGAGGGAGAGCCATATACAGAATCTCCCGGAACAAGGTTTGCGTGGTTTAGATCAAGAATGTTAGGTGGAAGAACCAATCACTGGGGTAGAATTTCCCTAAGGTTCGGTCCACTAGATTTCAAGCGTAAAAGCGTGGATGGGTTAGGTGACAACTGGCCGATTGGGTATGATGACGTGAAACCATACTATGACAAGGTAGATAAGCTTATTGGTGTTTTTGGTAGTAAAGAGAATATCAAGAATGAACCGGATGGTTTCTTCTTGCCGCCACCAAAGCCTAGGCTTCATGAGTTATACTATGTAAAAGGAGCAAGAAAAGCAGGTATTCCTGTTATTCCTTCCCGTTTATCTATCCTTACAAAAAGAATTAACAATGAAAGAGGTAGCTGTTTTTATTGTGGACAGTGTAATAGAGCCTGTTCAGCCTATGCTGATTTCTCGGCGGGTACTTGCTTGATCTTTCCAGCTCAGAAAAATGGTGGTAGAATAGAGCTTTTCACCGAAGCCATGGTGAGTGAAGTGACAACTAATAAGGAAGGAAAAGCCACAGGTGTTACTTACATCAATAAAATAGATAGAAAAGCATACCATCTTAAAGCGAAAGTAGTTGTAATGGCTGCCTCAGCGTGTTCAACTGCTAGAATACTTTTGAATTCCAAGAGCTCTGTTCATCAAGATGGACTAGGTAATAGTAGCGGAATGGTGGGGAGATACTTACACGATTCTACAGGAGCCAGTAGGTCAGTTTTTATTCCTGAACTGATGGATCGAAAGGTTTATAACGAAGATGGTGTCGGAGGAATGCACGTTTACACCCCATGGTGGCTAAACGATGCTAAGCTAGATTTCCCTCGAGGTTATCATATAGAAGTATGGGGTGGAATGGGAATGCCTAGTTATGGCTTTGGTTTTAACCCTAACAACCTCAATAAGATTGTCGGTGGTAATATAGGAGGCTATGGCGATTCACTGAGAAAAGACATCAAAAGGTATTATGGTGCCGTAGTAGGTGTTTCAGGCCGTGGAGAAAGTGTTCCGCAGAAAGATAATTATTGTGAAATAGACAATGAGGTAGTCGATCAGTGGGGTATTCCTGTGCTAAAATTCAACTATCAGTGGACTGATAATGAAGTAAAGCAAGCAAAGCACATGCAAGACACCTTTGAAGAGGTTTTAACAGCAACAGGAGGAATTATATTAGGCGATAAGCCAGGAGCTGACAGAAACTACGGACTAACTGCCCCGGGTGAAATTATACACGAAGTAGGAACCACAAGAATGGGTAATGACCCGAGAACATCGGTTACTAATAAGTATAATCAGTTACATGATTGTGACAATGTATTTATTATGGACGCAGGGCCATTCGTATCACAAGCCGATAAAAACCCAACATGGACCATCCTGGCTTTAGCTTGGAGAGCATCCGATTACTTAGTAGATCAAGTCAAAAAACGTAAAATCTAATTATCATGGATAGAAGAGATTCACTTAAAGGATTATTAGTAGGTTCCGTAGCTGGTGGTTTATTAGTAACTGGTTGCGCACCGGGTACCGAAGAAGCCGCTGAAGTAACTGATAAGGCATCATTACCGGGCTATGGAAGAACTGTTCCAGAACAAAAGCACGATGAAGAAGTACTGGCGGAAACGTTCTTAAATGAGCACGAATTAGAAACTATTGCGTCATTATGCGACATTATCCTTCCGGCGACAGTCGAAATAGGTGGTGCAAATGATGCAGAAGTACCCGCTTTCATTGAGTTTATAGTCAAAGATATGCCACGACAGCAATTGCCAATCAGAGGTGGACTGGCTTGGCTTGATAATCATTCTTTTAAGCAGTATAACTTAGAGTTTAAAAAACTCTCCACAGATCAGCAAAAAGCAATAGCCGATACAATAGCTTATCCAGGGAAAACAGCTCCAGAACTAATGGCAGGAGAGCGCTTCTTTACAAGAATGCGAAACCTAATACTGACCGGATATTATACCTCTGAACTAGGAGTGAAGGACTTGGGATACAAAGGGAACAGCCCCAATTATTGGGATGGTGTGCCTCAAGATGTTCTTGATGAGCACGATGTTGATTATGAACCAGAATGGTTGGCAAAGTGTGTGGATCAGACGAAACGCAATGATATTGCTACATGGGATGATGATGGTAATTTGCTAACATGATAAGGGTCTTTCTTTCAGTGCTTGTTTTATTCTCAGTTTGCTCACCAAATGTTGAGCAGGCTGGGACTATAGCAAAAGCAATCACAGTTATTGAATT
The DNA here is from genome assembly GCF_049099775.1 of Roseivirga sp. Lineage (GTDB taxonomy): Bacteria > Bacteroidota > Bacteroidia > Cytophagales > Cyclobacteriaceae > Roseivirga. The sequence goes on from NZ_JAGDZM010000013.1 coordinate 216,627, forward strand.
TCAGAAAGTCATTGCAGAAAATGAGGACATTCAAATCATAGATGTCAGAACTGAACGAGAATTCCAGTCAGGACATTTAGAGAAAGCCGTGCTTATCGATTATTATAAACCCGACTTCAAAAGTCTACTTCAGAAACTAGATAAAAGTAAACCTATAGCTGTTTACTGTGCCGTTGGAGGTAGAAGCTCATCTACCCTGAAAATCTTGAAAGCAATGGGTTTCAAAGAAGCCTATGATATGAAAGGTGGAATAAGAGCATGGCAAAAAGAAAAGCTACCCATCGAGCGCTAAGACCTTAGTTAGATTTCATTCAATGAAATTCTCCAAAGTGCCATAAGATTCCTGATGGATCATGTAGGAAGATTTCACTCCCCCAATCATTCCTTACTATTGAAGAAAGCTTAACACGTTTATACTTATTATGAAGGTCAAGTTTAATAAGTTCTGCCTCATACCTGTCCACGCTATCTACTTCTAGAAATAGCATTGTATTATCAACCCAGTCTTTCACATAAGCATCTTGCAAGTAAAAACCGTAGCCTTCATGCACCTCGAAATAAGACATGTTGTGAGAGATAGGAATTTCCTTAAACCCCAGTTCTTTATAGAATGTACTGGACTCTTTGAAGTCTTTTGCCCCAATAAAGGGTCGAATTGATTTTGCTTTGTGCTCCATAGAGCAATAAGTTAAATTAAAATTTCAAGAAATCATCGATCATCATTGTCTCAATAAAAATCGAATGAAACGGCCTCAACAATATTAGATTTTATGGTTTTAGACCATTCCATTGAACCTCTAAGAAAAATAACCGACCTTTAGCATACCTGACCGGAAGAGTGTTTACTTAGATTTTGGATATGGATTTGGATTTATTGGAAGAATATCTGTTGATAGCCCTAGACGACGACAAAGGAAAGTTTGTCATTGATTCTACGCATCTACACTATGGTTTTGGTGGAGCTATTTTGCTCGAACTCGCCCTGCGCGAAAAAATTGTTGTTGAAGGAGACTACGTTAGGTTAGTAGACAGCGCTTTGGAAAAAGAAGTTGCGCTAAATAAAGTTATCGAACACCTTAAGACTAGTACGGAGCCAATCAAGATTAAAAAGCTGATTGCCAAATTGGCAAAAATGGCCAGTGAATTGAAAGATGACACATTGCAGCGCTTGATGAACAAGGGAATCTTGAAAAAAGAGGAGCATAAAATCCTCTGGATAATTCCGTATAATAAATACCCAACAAGTAATCTTAGTCCTGAAAACAAAGTCCGTGAACGTTTGAAAGGGGTAATGCTCTTGGGAGAAAAATCTGAGGCTAGAGATATTATGCTATTGAGCTTAATCGATATTTCTGATCTTACCAGAGAAGCTTTTAGGGATAAACAGGATTATCTAGCCGTAAAAAAGAAGATTAAAGAAGTGACCCAAGATGTGAAAATCTCAAGTGCTATAAACAAAAGCATTCGTGAAGTACAAGCTGCCATCATGATTGCCATAACCACGACTATGATTGTAACTACCGTGACAACTACGACGAATTAGTCTCTTGACTACTGAGAAATAAAAAGGGCCTTATATCTAAATGGTATAAGGCCTTTTTTGTGTTTTTTCGTTATTTATAGTCTTCTTCATAAATCACCAATACATCTATTTCTCTCGTTTCCTTTTTCATTTTGATTCCCATTTTTTTGATGGCATCATGAAATGATTGAGGATTTTCAGGGTCATAAGAGAAATCAAAAACAAATAGTCCATCAATACCAGTTTCATTGACTACTGGTTTTCCCAGAGTACCATGATCTTCCAAGTATTTAGTAAAGTCATCCAGCGATGAGCTATTGGATATAAACCTATCTCCGCGAGAATTAAGATTTTTAACGTCAGATCCAGCTTTTTCCAGAGGAAAGGGGATAGAGTCAATTTTAGAAACAACAATTACTTCCATTTCCTTCTTCTCAGTTTTAGCCTTTATATCTAAAGTAGAAAGTAGTTTTTCTTGGAAAATTTCGTTTAACCTACCGGCGTCTTCGGGAGCAACCAGAATATCCAAATTGTATCGGTTGTCAGTATTTTCCCAGTCCACTTTCGCCTCATCTAATTTCAGCACTAATCGAAAAGAACTCATATCAAAGGCCTGACGATACATACCTGTAATCGTGGTATTATGCATAGAAATGCGTCCCCCGGCTTTATTGTATTTAGTGAATCCAGGGATGTTTGGGTTGTAAGGCTGAATATCAAACGATTCTATCGCGTCAGGGTCTAGGTTAAAATAGTCAGCGCTATAATCAAAAGCAGTGTTATCAACCTTCAGTGGCAAGTCTATTTTCTCCTTATTAATGACGTCTTTGATAACCTCCTTATCAATATTTGAAGGGTTAGTAATCGCTAGTACAGTGCCGTCTACATCTATTAACACAGAATGAGGAATCATCCTATATGGGAAATAATCACTCATTTTATGCTCTCTATCTCGGGCATACATAAAACTATATGGTCTCTTTGCCGCGAACCGCTCTAACCTTACCTCATCCTCAGTACTGACGGCAAGGACTAGTAAATCATCTTTAAACTCCTTTTGTAGAGAATCTAAGTGAGGCATGTTCACAATACACGATCCACACCATGTAGCCCAGAAATCAATTAGAATCACTTTCTTTTTGGGTAGACCATTTGTAGTTTTTCCATTTTTAGGTCCAATCAAATCAACTTCAAGTTCTTCCAGGTGGTTTATATTATCGCCAACCGTAAGTGCTTGGCCTCTGAGTAAACCTGAAACGAGAATAAGTGCGAGAATAATTATGGCTTTAAGTTTCATATCGTTCTTTTTTTAACAAACCTAGCGTATAGCCTTTTTCGGGGTGTTAAACTGAGACTTAACTATTGTAAATGTTTGTTAATGGATTATTGGGAGCGAAAAAAGCCACATATATTCGATTATGATTAAGAAGCAATCGGTAACCATTCCATTGACTATTTTCTCTTTAATGTGTATGCTCGCTATTCAGGCATACTTTTTAAGGGCAGATTTTTTTAACAATAAAACTGGATTTGCCAATGATGTAAATGCCTCATTAGAATTAATAATAGGGGATGTGCAAGAAGACAGAGAGGAGCGTAAGCATCAGCTGCACAAAATCGATTTGCTGGACACCAACTATTTTAAAATTGAATATGTTTTCAACAATGGAGTAAATCCAACAGTCAGTCTGATTGAGGCTGCTACCAATAATAGATTAATGAAGTATAATTTCATTACAACTTATGATCCAGATACCCTGACAAAAGAGTTTCTATTTAATAAAGCCTTCGGTAATAATGGCCGATTAAAAAACAGCCAAAGGGTATACATGAGTATCACTGAAGCAGTTGATAACCGTTTTAATTTATATGAGGATACATTATCTGTTAATAAGAAAATGCTTGATAGTCTGTTAGTTAAAAACTTCAAAACCTATCAAATTCAAGCCAATCATGAGTTAGTTTTTATACCCAAAGAGGGTTCATATACACTAGAAGATAGTCAGGCGTTTATCTCCGACTTTTTCATAATCAATGATAAAGGGGCTGAAAAACAAGTAGGGGTATTAATTCCTGAACCCTTTTGGAACATTGTCCAAAGATCAACAGCCGTGATTATTGCTTCTGTTTTTGCAGTTGTATTGGTTGTATTTAGTTTCTGGTTCTTAACCAATGTGATTAAAAAACAACGCCTCTTGGCCCAAACAAAAGACGATTTTATCGATAATGTGACCCATGAACTCTTAACACCGATTTCAACTTTACATGTGAGTCTGGAGAGCCTCGATCGGTACCATGTTCTTGATAATAAAGAGAAAGCCAGAGACTATTTGAAAATATCTAAAATGGAGCTGAATAGAATCTCTGGATTGTTGCAAAATGTGCTTCAAGTTAGTTTACATAGTCCGGGCTTAATTAGCCTGAGCATGACAGAGGTAAGCCTGAAAGAAATTGTACATGACACAATCGATTATTATAAAGTCAAATCAAAAGAAGATATTGACTTTAAGATTGTGCCATTTAAAGATGTGAAAGTAAAAGCAGACCTTTATCGTTTGAACAATGTGTTCTACAATTTGGTCGATAATGCCTTAAAGTATTGTCGCAGAAGTCCGAAAGAGATACAATTTAGTGTCGAAATTGGCGATAAAGTGGTTGTTAATATTCAAGATAACGGCATTGGAATCCAACAAGAAGATCGAAAGAAGATATTTGATAAATTCCATCGCGTAAGTCAAAATGGAGTACATAATGTTAAAGGGATGGGTATTGGTCTTTATCAATCAAAAACGATCATGAACAAAATGGGAGGTGACCTGCGGTTGAAGAGTTCGTCGGAATCAGGCTCTATTTTTTCAATACATTTAAAACCATGTTAAGCTCCATTTATGTCTAAAGTTTTATTGGTAGAAGATGAACTTTCATTAGCCATGCTAGTGAAAGATAACTTGGAAGAACAAGGGTATAAAGTGACCCATGTTTCGGATGGTCAAGCCGCGATAGAAAGATTTAATCAAGAAACTCCTGATCTGATTATTCTCGATGTAATGATGCCAAAAGTTAACGGCTATGATGTGGCAAAGGCCATTAGAACCACCAATAAAAACGTGCCGATCATTTTTCTTACCGCCAAAGTACAAGTCAAAGATGTTATCGAGGGTTTTGAGTCAGGGGGCAACGATTATCTCCGTAAACCTTTCAGTATTCAAGAGTTACTCATCCGTATGAAAGTGATGTTAAGCGATACTCGATTGCTAGCCGATGAAACCCAACCTGAAGACAAGGTTTTTTATTTAGGAAGCTTCATATTCGATAGTAGAAAGTTCACGCTTGAGCTTGCTGATGATATTAGAAACCTTACCGCAAAAGAATCACATCTGTTGCAAGCGCTCTGCATGCAGCAAAATCAGACCGTTACCAAAGAGTCATTGTTATTGGCCGTTTGGGGAGACGATTCTTTCTTCAATTCTCGTAGTCTCGATGTATTTATCTCTAGACTGAGGAAATACCTTAAAGAAGAACCAAAACTTCAAATTCTTAATATTAGGGGAGTTGGCTACAAGTTTATTGTAGACTAATCCAGATAAATCCACCATTGAAATCGATTGTAATGGAAGCTTAAAGGTGTAAACTAAATATATTTAAGTAATTGAATTTCAGTAAGATGTGTTTTTTAGTTCCAGCTAAGAGATTGTACCATTATCAAAACTTTATTAACTGAAGCAAGCGCTAGTCGATAAGTTTATTTATTGAATATCCACAGCATGGAATTGAATAGATATAGCAAACGACTAACCCAAGACCCGACACAACCTGCTTCGCAGGCTATGCTCTATGGCATTGGGCTCACTGAAGCTGACATGAAAAAAGCACAAGTGGGTATCGTTAGTACGGGCTACGAAGGCAATACCTGTAACATGCATTTGAATGATCTTGCCAAAGAAGTAAAGCAAGGCGTTTTAGCATCTGACTTAGTCGGACTGATTTATAATACCATTGGAGTAAGCGATGGTATTTCAAATGGAACAGAAGGGATGCGATACTCCTTAGTATCGCGAGAGATCATTGCTGATTCTATTGAAGCCGTAGCAGGAGCCCATTACTACGATGGATTGGTAACGGTAGTTGGCTGCGACAAGAATATGCCAGGCGCACTGATGGCCATGGGGAGACTCAATAGACCCTCTCTAATGGTTTATGGTGGTACCATTGCCTCAGGATGCTATAAAGGAAAAAAACTGAACATTGTTTCCTCTTTCGAAGCCTTAGGCGAAAAGTTTGCTGGCAATATATCCGATGAGGATTATCAAGGAATTATAAAGAACTCTTGCCCAGGGGCAGGCGCATGCGGTGGCATGTATACCGCGAATACGATGTCCTCAGCCATAGAAGCCTTAGGGATGTCTTTGCCCTATAGTTCATCAAATCCTGCAATAAGTAAGGATAAAGGAGAAGAATGCGCAAGAGTAGGCAAAGCCATCAGAAACCTGCTTGAACTGGATTTAAAGCCAAGAGATATTCTAACGAAGAAGTCGTTTGAGAATGCGATCAGGCTGATTATCGTACTCGGCGGCTCTACTAACGCCGTAATGCACCTAATCGCTATCGCCAAAAGCGTAGATATTGATTTAAGCCTTAAGGACTTCCAAGCACTTTCCGATACCACACCTTTTCTAGCCGATTTAAAACCAAGCGGTCAATACCTAATGGAAGACTTGCACGAAGCAGGTGGAGTACCGGCTGTTATGCGTTTTATGCTAGATCACGGAATGCTATATGGTGATTGTATGACGGTGACGGGAAAAACAATAGCAGAGAACCTTTCGACGGTAGCGCCAATAAGTGAGGAAAGTGAATTATTGAAGCCCTTAGATCAACCGATAAAGACTACAGGTCATTTACAGATGCTCTTCGGGAATTTGGCTGCAAAAGGCTCGGTAGCCAAGATTACTGGAAAGGAAGGCGAAAAATTTGAAGGAACTGCCATTGTATTTGACAATGAGTTTTCCGCAATAAAAGGAATTGGAGATGGAACGGTAAAACCCGGTCATGTAATAGTGATTCGTTACGAAGGGCCTAAAGGTGCACCAGGTATGCCGGAAATGCTTAAACCAACAGCAGCTATAATGGGCGCAGGTTTAGGGAAATCTGTCGCGCTGATAACAGATGGCCGTTTTTCAGGAGGAAGTCACGGATTTGTAGTGGGGCATGTAACGCCAGAAGCACAAGATGGTGGAGTAATCGCATTAGTAGAAAACGACGACCCCATCATAATCGACGCTATCGATAATAAGATAACATTGGAAGTAAGCGATGAAGTGATTGAAATGAGACGAGCACTTTGGAAAAGCCCTGCCTTGAAGGTAAAGGCGGGCGTTTTAAAAAAGTATGCAAAAACGGTGTCTTCAGCATCTGAAGGCTGTGTAACTGATAACTAAAGGTGAAATGGAATCAGTCTTGACCAAGTCAATAGCAACAAAAGAAAGAACCTCAGGCGCAAAAGCACTGATAAAATCGCTCATAGCCGAGAATGTAGATCTAGTTTTCGGATATCCTGGAGGGGCCATTATGCCGGTTTACGATGCACTATACGACTTTCAAGAAGAAGTACATCATGTTTTGACACGACATGAACAAGGCGCCATTCATGCAGCCCAAGGTTTTGCTAGAGTAACAGGTAAGGTTGGTGTTGTATTAGCTACATCTGGTCCTGGAGCCACAAATCTTATCACAGGAATTGCCGACGCCATGGTTGATTCAACACCATTGGTTTGTATTACCGGCCAGGTTGGCTCTCAGCTTTTGGGTTCAGATGCCTTTCAAGAAACGGATATCATTAGTATATCTATGCCCGTCACTAAATGGAATTGTCAAGTGACTAAGGCAGAAGAGCTTCCAGAAGCCATAGCCAAGGCATTTTACATTGCAAAATCAGGTAGACCGGGTCCAGTATTAATTGACATCACAAAAGATGCTCAATTCCAAGATTTTGATTTTCAATACAGCCATTGCCAATCTATAAGAAGTTATAAACCAGTGCCCGCTATCAATTTAAATCAAGTTAAAGCTGCGGCAGAATTGATTAATCAAGCACAGAAGCCATTCGTTTTGTTTGGTCAAGGTGTTATTCTTGGGAATGCAGAGCAAGAGTTCAAAAAATTTATAGAAAAAACTGGTATACCTGCCGCATGGACAATTTTAGGGCTTTCCGCCTTACCGACAGATCACCCTTTGAATGTAGGTATGTTGGGAATGCATGGTAATTATGGACCTAATAAGCTCACCAATGAATGCGATGTACTGATTGCCATAGGCATGCGTTTTGATGATCGCGTGACAGGGAATCTTGAAAAATATGCTAAACAAGCTCGAATCATCCATTTAGATATAGATCCAGCCGAAATAAATAAGAATGTAAAAGTAGAAATCCCAGTACTCGGCGACTGTAAACAAACATTGGAAGAACTTACAAAACAAGTAAGACTCAATAGTCATAGAGAATGGTTAGAAGGATTTAGAAACCTAAATGCCATAGAAGACGAAAGTGTTGTTAAAAATGAAATTAGCCCACAAGAAGGCCCTTTGAAGATGGGCGAAGTGGTCGAGCAAATCAATAAAATTACCAAAGGAAATGCCGTTTTGGTGACAGACGTAGGCCAACATCAAATGATGGCCTGTCGATATACCAAATTCAATCAGTCGAAAAGTAATATTACTTCTGGTGGATTAGGAACAATGGGTTTCTGTTTACCGGCCGCCATTGGCGCTAAACTGGGTAACCCTACACGTGAAGTTGTGGCAATAATAGGAGATGGTGGCTTTCAGATGACTATTCAGGAATTAGGGACAGTTTTTCAAACCCAAGCCGCAGTTAAGATTGTTATACTGAACAATAATTTCTTGGGGATGGTAAGACAGTGGCAGCAATTGTTCTTCGACAAAAGATACTCAAGTACTGAACTGCTTAACCCAGACTTCATCAAAATAGCCGAAGGCTATGGAATAAAAGGAAGTACTGTAGAACAGCGTGAAGATTTAGTAGGTGCTATTGAAGCAATGTTCGATCATGAGGGTAGCTACTTACTTGAAGTAAAGGTAGGTAAAGAAGACAATGTTTTTCCAATGGTTCCTTCAGGTGCATCAGTTTCAGATATAAGGCTTTCATAAAATGGTGCAGTCTTTTACCATATCGATTTTCTCAGAAAATAGCATAGGCTTATTGCACCGAATTACTTCAGTGTTCACAAAAAGGCATTTGAGTATTGAGAGTTTAAATACCTCAGAATCAGAAGAGGAAAGTGTTTTTAGGTTTACAGTAGTTGTAAAAGCCGAAGAAGAACTGGTTCAAAAAATTGTAAAGCAGATTGAAAAGCAAGTCGAAGTAATCCAAGCAGTTTATCACCTCGATGAAGAGACAGTTTTTCAAGAAATAGCCCTTTACAAACTATCAACAGAAAAAGCATCAGAAAATAATTTAGTAGAAAGACTTATTCGTGATTCTCATGCACGTATTCTGTCTATGGAGCCAGAATATATGATTATAGAGAAAACAGGGCATAAGGAAGAAACACAAGAGTTACTAGAATTCTTAAGACCTCTTGGACTTAAAGAATTTGTAAGGTCGGGCAGAGTATCTGTTATCCGGCCAAAAATTGAATTACAGAAAGAACAATAACCTTTTAATTAGAATATTATGGCTTTAATCAACTTTGGTGGAGTAGAAGAAAATGTCGTCACGAGAGATGAATTTCCACTAGCAAAAGCACAAGAAGTATTGGCAAATGAAACCGTAGCCATCATAGGCTATGGAGTTCAAGGGCCTGGACAGTCTTTAAATTTACAAGACAATGGAATTAGAGTAATTGTAGGTCAGCGACAAGAGTCCAAGACATGGGATAAAGCAATAGCAGACGGTTGGGAGCCAGGCGTAAGCCTTTTTCCAATTGAGGAAGCACTTGAGAAAGCCTCAATCATCTGTTATTTACTCTCAGATGCTGCGCAAATCCAACTATGGCCTTTAGTGAAAAAACATTTAACGCCAGGTAAGATGCTCTATTTCTCTCACGGTTTTGGAGTTGCCTACTCAGAGAAAACCGGGATTATACCACCTGCTGACGTAGATGTAGCACTAGTGGCACCAAAAGGATCTGGTACAAGCTTAAGAAGGCTATTTTTAGAAGGAAAAGGGTTAAACTCTTCATTTGCCATCCATCAAGACGCCACAGGAAAAGCCAAGGATAGAATTATATCATTAGGTATTGGTGTTGGTTCAGGATATCTATTTGAAACAACTTTTATAAAAGAAGTAACCTCAGATTTAACTGGTGAACGCGGAACACTTATGGGAGCTATTCAAGGGCTGTTTATGGCACAATATGAAGTTTTAAGAGCCAATGGACATTCTCCATCAGAAGCATTTAATGAAACAGTTGAGGAAGCTACACAGTCCTTATATCCACTAGTAGCAGAAAATGGTATGGACTGGATGTATGCAAACTGTTCTACAACAGCCCAGCGCGGAGCCTTAGATTGGAAGGATAAATTCCAAGCAGCAACAAAGCCAGTTTTCGAAGAACTATACGCATCGGTACTGGCAGGAACCGAAGCACAAAGAAGTATAGACTCTAATTCACAAACAGATTATCGTGAAAAGCTTCAGGAAGAATTGAATGAATTACACAATTCTGAAATGTGGCGAGCGGGTAAAGCAGTAAGAGCCCTGAGGCCAGAAAATGCACCTGAAACAAAGGAAAAGGAACTTGTCTAACTCTTAAGCCAAGTATTGAGGGGCTCATATTCCTTAATATTTGGCTTTGTTTTTTCTTATCGGAGCGCTTTAAACTTCTCCTTCACTACGTCTTTAACAGGTCTGCTTTCAATTCTACTTTGGAGATAAGATAGAATGTCCAAATAAAGGAACGGCCTACGCTCATAAAGGTCCTCATTAAATTTTTCAAGCCTACTGTGGAGCTGTATAAACTCACTTTTAAGCTCATTGGGCTTTATTTTTCCTGTCTTTCTAAGAAACTGAATGATTTCTCGTTGAACAGCTTGCTGATCATTCATTCTACCGATGAATTGAAAAGTTGATTTGATCTGATATTCTAGTTGAAAATCTTGACCATCCTCAAAATGTGCGATAAGGTTTAGGATTCTTGCAAAACAGTGAATGTCTTCCCTCAGTTTCACATCCTTGAAATATATGATCTGATTTAAATAGAAAATTGTTTTCCTGTAGTTGTCGTTTCCAAAGTAGAGCGATGCAAATTTGTAATAGAACATGAGTACCCGTTCAGGGTCAATCTTACCTTCATATAACTTCAGTTTCTCCAAGATTTCTGGGATTAGGTCAATACCCTTTTCGAATTGACCTTCCATGAAGTACTTATTAATTTTTGAAATGTATAAGAACTTGAAAATCAGTATTTCAGAGTTTAAATCTTTTACAATTGATTTATCCTTGCCAAGCGCTTCTACTTCGGCTAAAACTTCACAGAATTGTGTATAATATTGTAACTGAAACAGTGCAGCTAGCAGGTTTCTATACCCCTTGATAAACAGCACTGGTTGCTTCTTAGCCATGGACTCATCGGCCTTAAAAAGCGCTACCCAAGCTTTGGCGTGCTTATAGGCATTAGGAAAGTTTTGTGTGATTTTATTGAACCAAACATGGGCCTGATGATAATAGAGTTTCTCGTAAAAGGAGAGGCCTTTCAAATCTACGGCGGGTAAGTTTTGATTGAAATAAAATCTTACCTCTTCGAATTCATCCTTTGTTTTAGCATAACCATTTTTTAGGAAAAGACTGTAAAGGTTTAGCGAGAGGTTAGATAATTCATGAGCCGAGTTAACCCTTTTTGCCGTTGTATTTACTTCTATGGTTAATTCTTCAGCCCGATTTTCAATACTCCTAGTTATATATTCAGACTCGATTAATTTTTCGAATTCTAAAACTTCTAGCGCGATGGTAAAATGCTTCGTTTCTTGAGCAGTTATTTTGGTTTTACCCAACATCTTAAGCGCCTGCTTATAAAAGCCTTTGTTATATAAGACTTTCGCATGGTCCATGTTTTCACGAAGTTGGATGTCGATATTTTGACCGATATGATAGTGTCTTAAACTCGCTAAAATTTGTTTGTATAGGTGAGCCTTTTGGTTTGAAAACTGGCTCTTTTTAATGCTCGAAACCCTCTTTAAAATTTTTTGATCATCGTAAAATTTAATGCCATCCATAGCATCAAACAGTTTGACGAACTTAAGATCATCCGAATTTCCACTCCTTTTCACGAACAAACGAAAGTGTCTTTTCTCCGTCTGATTCAGAGATTTTATCAATTCAAATAGAGGATCGCTTTTAGTGTTTGCCATTGTAAAGTGAGACTACATAAATGTCTGAATATTAGTGATTTGTAAATTGAAAAGCCCGTTTTTGAAATAGTATAAGAAACAAGTTCTCACATGGTATCAATCCAAGGCCAGTTTAAATTCAATTAATCTGTAAAAAGCGATAATAGAAATTCTGAAGACTGATCAAATAAACGATGTCAAATCAAAAAATACAAATCTTCGACACCACGCTCAGAGATGGCGAGCAAGTGCCAGGATGTAAGTTGAATACCAAGGAGAAGGTAGAAGTGGCTAAGCGACTTGAAGCCTTAGGAGTAGATGTGATTGAAGCGGGTTTCCCAATCTCCAGTCCCGGAGATTTTGAATCTGTAGAAGCCATATCCTCAGTTGTGAAAAACGCAGTGGTTTGCGGGCTAAGTCGAGCCGTGGAAAAGGATATTATTACCGCCGCTGATTCGCTCAAAAATGCGATCCGACCACGAATTCATACTGGTATTGGTACTTCAGAATCCCACATTAGATTTAAACTAAATTCTACCCCTGAAAAGATTGTAGAAAGGGCGGTTTTGGCTGTTAGTTTAGCGAAACGATATGTAGAAGATGTAGAATTTTATGCTGAAGACGCTGGCCGAACGGATAATGAGTTTTTAGCCTACATCTGTGAGAAAGCCATTCAAGCAGGCGCAACTGTACTAAATATTCCCGATACGACCGGCTACTGCCTGCCTGAGGAATATGGCGCTAAAATTAAGTACCTAAAAGAAAATGTAAAAGGCGTTCATAATGTGACCTTATCCACCCACTGCCACAACGACTTGGGTATGGCGACAGCTAACTCAATTGCTGGCGTGATAAATGGTGCGACTCAAATTGAATGTACTATAAACGGAATTGGAGAAAGAGCAGGAAATACCGCTTTAGAAGAGGTTGTGATGGTTTTAAAACAACATCCACTATTGAATAAAACCACTGGGGTCGACTCGAAACAGCTCAATGCCATTTCTAGGTACGTATCTGATACCATGCGTGTTCCTGTGCAGCCAAATAAAGCCATTGTAGGGGCAAATGCCTTTGCTCATTCATCCGGAATTCATCAAGATGGTGTGATTAAGAAGCGTGAAACTTATGAAATTATAGACCCGAAAGAAGTCGGTGTAGATCATTCTTCTATTGTATTGACTGCAAGAAGCGGTAGAGCAGCATTAGCTTATCGAATGAAAAATATAGGATATGAGTTGACAAGAGATGAATTAGATATTGTCTACAAGAGCTTTCTAGAAACGGCAGATGCCAAAAAGGAAGTCTTGGATGATGATCTTCATCAAATTGCTGCCAATAGACATAAAGTAGCCGTTTAATTATGGGAAAGACATTATTTGACAAAGTTTGGGATGCCCATGTGGTAAAAAGCCTAGCAGGTGATACCGATGTTTTATACATAGATAGACATCTTATACACGAAGTAACCAGTCCACAAGCCTTTACTGAGCTAGAAAAACGAGGCCTATCGCTTTTCAGGAAAGAGAAGATGGTGGCCACGCCTGATCATAATATTCCAACCAAAGACCAACACTTACCGATCAAAGAGGCTTTATCTAAACATCAGGTAGATACCCTTTTAGCCAACTGTAAAAAGCATAATGTTGAACTATATGGCCTAGGACACCCATTTCAAGGTATTGTTCACGTTATCGGTCCAGAACTAGGCATAACCTTGCCTGGAAGAACGATGGTCTGTGGTGATAGTCATACATCGACCCATGGAGCTTTTGGAGCTATTGCCTTTGGTATTGGAACAAGCCAAGTCGCACAAGTGATGGCAAGCCAATGTTTACTTCAGACTAAGCCTAAAACCATGCGAATTGCTGTAGACGGTGAATTAAACAAAGGCGTTTTAGCGAAAGATATTATTCTATATATCATTTCGCAGCTGACTGCAGCAGGAGGAACAGGGTACTTTATTGAGTATGCCGGTTCAACCATTCAAAACCTTACCATGGAGGCACGAATGACCATTTGCAATATGAGTATTGAAATGGGTGCTCGGGGGGGAATGATCGCTCCAGACCAAACCACATTTGACTACATAGAAGGAAAAGAGTTTGCCCCAAAACGAGACGCCTATGACGAAGCCGTCAAGTACTGGAAAACACTCCATACCGATTCAGATGCGAGTTTTGATAAAGAATATCACTTCGATGCTACGGATATAGAACCAATGATTACATATGGTACTAACCCAGGAATGGGTATAAAAATCACTAAGCAAGTACCTCAACATGTAGGTGGTGGTAGTCAAGACAGTTTTAAAAAGTCTTTAGACTATATGGGTTTCAAACCCGGTGAATCACTTTTGGGTAAACCTATCAATCATGTTTTTATAGGAAGTTGTACCAATTCTAGAATTGAAGATTTGAGAATCGTGGCAGATTACGTGAAAGGAAGAAGAAAGGCCGACAATGTATCGGCTATGATAGTTCCAGGGTCGAAACAGGTAGAAAAGCAAGCCATCGCAGAAGGGCTTGATCAAGTACTGCTAGCAGCAGGGTTTGAATTAAGAGAACCGGGCTGCTCAGCCTGTTTAGGCATGAATGAGGACAAAGTTCCTACTGGCGAGTATTGCGTATCAACATCCAACAGAAATTTTGAAGGCAGGCAAGGTCCAGGAGCTAGAACACTTTTGGCTAGTCCTTTAGTGGCAGCAGTTACAGCTGTTGAGGGTAAAATCGTAGATATCACAAAGTATTTGAATTAAGATGAAGAAGTTCGAAAAGGTAATATCAACAGGAGTGCCTTTGGCCATAGAAGATATAGATACCGATCAGATTATACCTGCAAGGTTCTTAAAGGCAACATCTAGAGAAGGCTTTGGCGATAATCTGTTTCGTGATTGGCGATACAACCCTGACAATTCTCCAAAAGCTGATTTTATACTAAATAACCCCACTTTTACAGGTCAGGTTTTAGTAGCTGGTAGAAATTTTGGATGCGGATCGTCAAGAGAACACGCTGCCTGGTCTTTGTTTGATTATGGTTTTAAAGTGATTGTTTCGAGCTTTTTTGCTGATATTTTTAAAGGCAATGCTCTCAATAACGGTCTTTTGCCAGTTCAAGTCAGTGATAAGTTTTTAAAGGAAATGTTGGAAACGATTCAAGCTGATCCAACCACTCAAATAAGTATAGACTTAGTAAGACAAGCAATAAGTTTTAAAGAGCACTCAGAATCATTTGAAGTAAATCCCTATAAAAAGGAATGCCTAATTAATGGCTATGACGATATAGACTATTTGGTGAATATGAAGGCTGAAATTGAAGCTTATGAAACTTCGTCGGTAGTCATCTGATTGAATTAAACTAGAAAATTAAATACACAGTAAACTCAAGTTCTTATAACATGGGAGTAAACAAAAAGATAGGTATGCTACCTGGAGATGGAATTGGTCCAGAAGTAGTTACCGAAGCTCGAAAAGTACTAGATGCTATTGCCGAAAGGTTTGGTCATACTTTCGAATACGCTTATGGAGATGTAGGTGCGGTAGCAATTGATAATTCTGGAGAGCCTTTACCCGACACGACTTTAAGGGTTTGTGAACAGTCAGATGCTTTTCTCTTTGGGGCCATTGGGCATCCCAAATACGACAATGACCCATCTGCTAAGGTAAGACCTGAACAAGGCTTGCTTAAGCTCAGAAAGAGCCTTGGCCTCTATGCAAACATTCGACCCGTAACTGCATATGATAGTTTGGTACACATGTCACCTTTAAAAACCGAAAGGATTCTAGGTGTAGACATGGTGGTTTATCGAGAACTCACAGGTGGAATCTACTTTGGTGAAAAAGGAAGAACCGAAAATGGAGCCTTCGATCATTGTATTTATTCTGATTTTGAAATTGATCGTATCGCCCACTTGGCTTTTCAAGCGGCTAAAAATAGATCAAAAAGAGTCACACTAGTCGATAAAGCTAATGTTTTGGAAACCTCAAGACTTTGGCGAGAAAGGGTTAATGAGATAGCAAAGGAGTATCCAGAAGTAACTTTGGATTGTATGTTTGTTGATAACGCGGCTATGCAAATGATTCAAAACCCGAAGCATTTTGATGTAATTCTAACTGAAAACATGTTTGGTGATATTATTTCTGATGAGGCAAGTGTAATTGGCGGGTCGCTAGGACTTTTGCCATCTGCTTCAGTTGGTGATAAAACGGCCATGTTCGAACCAATTCATGGTTCTTATCCACAAGCCGCTGGAAAAAATATTGCAAACCCATTGGCGACTATACTTTCGGCGGCCATGATGCTAGATCATTTAGGTTTAGTGAATGAAGCGATTGAAGTAAGAAATGCTGTTAACGCATCGCTAAGAATAGGAATGGTGACAGAAGACTTAGCCAAAGAAGAAGGTTATGGAACTGATAGAGTAGGCGATTTTATAGCGAGTTGTATAGCCGATGGTGAAGAATCTTGTGCTCAAGGAAACATAAAATTAGGGTTAAGTACTATTATTTAGTACTCAGTTATTGTGTTTATATTATAAAGCTCCGATTCATCGGAGCTTTTTTTGAACCTTTGCATAGAACTATCGTTTGGCGTACCATGTTTAAATATCTGATACCATTATTTTTCTTAGCATTGACTTTTCAAGCCTTTTCGCAGTCTGAAGCCTATGCATCGGATAAAGCGAAAAAATTGGCCGTAAAGTCTCCTTTTGAAAAAATTTGGGACGAAGAGTTACCTGCTGAAGTTGTTTATAAGGACAGCGAAATCATCGCTTTTGTACCGCTAAGACGGCAAACTCCAGTTCATTTTTTAATTGTACCTAAGAAACGTATCCCCACCATTGCCGATTTGGAAGATGCAGATATTCACTTGATTGGTAAAATGTATAAAGTGGCTCGCGACTTAGCCAAAGAGTATAATATCGCCGAAACTGGTTATCGTTTGTCGATGAATACGAACGAAGACTCAGGACAATCAGTATTCCATATACATTTACATCTGTTAGGAGGAATGAAGGTGGGGCCTATGGTAACTCAAACATATGTAGACCCTCGGAAGAAAAAAGAAGACAAATAATTCTGCTCATATCAAAGACTTTTTAATTTTGAGGCTTTAGCAGAAACCAAATCATTATGGGAAGAGCATTCGAATTTAGGAAGGGTAGAAAAATGAAACGATGGGGCATGATGTCTCGCGTTTTTCCAAAACTAGGTAAGGCCATTACCATGGCTGCTAAAGAGGGTGGCCCTGATCCGGATATGAATGCCGCATTACGTACAGCCATTCAGAATGCGAAAGCTCAAAATATGCCCAAAGATAATATCGATGGGGCCATCAAAAGAGCAACTAGTAAAGATGTAGAGGCTTATGTAGAAATGAACTATGAAGGCAAAGGGCCACATGGTGTCTTGGTTTTTGTAGAATGCGCTACTGACAACCAAAACAGGACTGTCGCTAATGTGAGGTCATATTTCAATAAAGCAGAGGGAGCCTTGGTACCTACAGGTTCATTGGAGTATATGTTTACCCGAAAAGCTGTTTTTGAGTTCGATAAAACCGATGAAATGGATTTAGAAGAACTTGAGTTTGAATTGATTGATGCTGGTTTGGAAGAAATCGAAGAAGACGTCGAAGAGAACGAAAATGGTGAGGAAATCAATACGGTTTCAGTATATGGTGACTATACTAATTTTGGATCACTTCAAGGTGCACTAGAAGGCCTTTCTATTGATGTTAAAAGTGCTAATCTAAAACGCTTTCCAACCACCCCTGTAGAGTATTCCGATGAGCAATTGGAAGAAATAGAGAAAATGCTCGATAAGCTTGAAGATGATGACGATGTTCAGGCGGTATATACCAACATTGGGTAGTTGAAGTCTGAAATCTACTAGAAATTGGCTTGCTAAGTTTGAGAAATAGGTGGTAAATTCACTTCCTACAAAAACTCAACATCATGCTTAATTTTTCAAAGACTACCAGTAGGGTAGCAATACTAATTTTCTCCATTTTTACTGTTTGTTCGGCTGAAATTATTGCTCAGGATACCAAAAAGACGCTCCAAGTGAGTGACTACGAGCAGTGGGAAAATCTTGGTTTTAGAAGTACTTTTTCACCAGATGGTAATTGGTTCTTTTACGACATCAGAAGGAATAATAAGGTAAATGAAATTAGACTACATAATCTCAAGTCGAATTCAGTAAAAATTCTCTCAGAAGGTACAAGGGCTCAGTTTTCCTCGGATAACCAATGGTTAGGTTACTTTGAAAACCCATCAGCCAAAGCCCAAGAAAAGAGTAAATCGCCACTTAAAAGTACTTTTAAGCTTCTGAATTTAGCTCAGCCTGATAGTATGGAGGTAAAGGATGTAAATGCCTTCAGCTTTAACGATGATTCACGTTTCCTTGCAATGAAACGCGTCAAAACCAAAGAAAAGAAAAGCAAGGGTAGTGACTTGGTCATAAGGAACTTAGCCACCGGTCAAGAGTTTAGTTTCGGTAATGTAGCTCAATACAGCTGGAAAGATGAAAGTAGTTTACTGGCTATGGTGATCGACGCTGATGGTCAGGCCGGAAATGGTGTTCAATTATTCGACCCTACAACAGGAAGTTTAAGTGTATTAGATAGTAAGGAAGCTGAATACAG
Source organism: Roseivirga sp. (assembly GCF_049099775.1). Taxonomy (GTDB): domain Bacteria; phylum Bacteroidota; class Bacteroidia; order Cytophagales; family Cyclobacteriaceae; genus Roseivirga. Next base: position 235,135 of record NZ_JAGDZM010000013.1, read on the forward strand.
CGGCTTGCGCTGGAGAGAAGACAGCGATGACCTGGTAGTTTTTAGAGATTTTGAAGATGATGACTACAAAGAAGCAAGTCAGCATATTCTAGTTTGGAAAAAAGTAAGTTCAAAAAAGAGAAATGTCTACGTCTTTAATCAAACGGATTTTGAGGATTTTCCGGTGCATCATAAGGTGATAACCTCTAGATCTTTAACATGGTCGGATAATGGTGAGTATTTGTTCTTTGCCATTAAAGCTTGGGAGCAAAAATCTGAGAATAAAGAGGATACAGATGAAGAGAAAACGTCATTCCAAGACTTTACGGATGAGGCGCCCGCACTACAGATTTGGCATAGTAAGGACGTAAAAGTAATCCCAGAACAGAAATTATCCGCTGCTAGAAGAAGAGACAATCAATTTATGTCTGTTTGGCATATCGAAAAGGAAAAGTTCGTTCAATTGGAAGATGAACTAGTTGAAAGCTTGCGATTACAAACCAATCAACCAATTCTTTTGGGAGTAGATGCTACCCCTTATGAGAAGGATGCAATGTTTGGTCGTGGTAGTTCTGATACTTATGCCATTGATATAGCGACGGGCACTAAGACCAAAGTGCTTACTGATATTAGCACCATTGGTTCAATAGGCCCTAATGGTAAATACTTTCCTTATGTGAAGGGCGATGACTATTATATATATGATTTAAACCAAAAGACACACCTACGTTTAACAAATGGTGATGCCATTTTTTTAAACTATGACGATGATCACCCAACACCAAGAAAAAGGTCTTATGGAGTCATAGCATGGGAGAAAAGTGGGAATTCTTTCTTTGTCAATTCAAAATATGATGTTTGGCAGCTTGCTGTGAATGGTAAAAATAATAGGAGAATAACTGATGGAAAAGCCCAAGAAATAAGACATCGATTCAGCTATATAGACTTTGAAGATTATATCGATCAGAAATCGGCTATGTACCTAAGCACGTTCGGTTACAAGTCTAAGAAATCTGGTTATGCTAGAATAGTACCCGGAAAAGCTGTACAACAACTGATTTGGGAAGATGCTAGGGTTAGTCGTTTAAATAAAGCAGAAGAAGCTGAGGTTTATGCTTACAGTACTGAAACCTTTAGTGATTCACCGGACTTTTTTGTCACGTCTTCAACTTTTAAAGATGCAAAGCAGGTGTCAGAGACAAACCCATTCCAAAAAGATTTTGCTTGGGGTAAATCTGAGATTGTAGAGTATACGAATGCCAATGGTAAAAAACTTCAAGGTGCTCTTTTTTACCCTGCCAATTACGAGCCGGGGAAAAAGTACCCAATGATCACCTATATCTATGAGCTGTTGTCCGATGGTATTCATTCGTACAGCGCCCCATCACAGACCAATTACTATAGCCATACGGTGTTTACACAAAATGGCTATTTCGTTTTAAGACCAGATATTGTTTTTGATGCTGGAGACCCTGGTATTTCTTCAGTAAGAACAATGGAAGCAGCAGTAAAAGCAGTTGTTGAAAAAGGGCTAATAGATGAAAAAAGAGTTGGACTAGTCGGCCATTCATGGGGAGGATATCAGGCAGGATATGCTGTAACGCAAACTGATATTTTTGCAGCAAGTGTAGCAGGGGCAGGTTTGACTAATCTTACGAGTATGGCTGGTATGATCGCTTGGGCTTTTGGCGGTGCACCAGAAAACGAACATTTCGAGGTAAGTCAAGAACGAATGGTGGTTCCAATTTTTGAAGATGTGGAGGGCTATGTTAGAAACTCATCGGTTTTTAATGTTGAGAAACTCAATACGCCACTACTTTTTGAAGTGGGAGATAACGATCAGAATGTAGATTGGCGACAGGGTATAGAATATTATAATGCTGCAAGGCGTGCTAGAAAACAATTCGTGCTCCTTGTTTACGCCAATGAGGGACATGGTTTAAGGGCTGAAAAGAATAGTTCAGATTATCAATACCGTATTTTGAAATGGTTTGGTCATTATTTGAAAGGCGAAGAGGCTGAATCTTGGATCAGCCAAGGAATTCCTTATGAAGATCAAATGAAGTCTTTGAAAGACTGGAAAAAGTGAGTTAAAAAACACGTTTATTAGAGGCTTTCGAGCCTCTAATTTTTATAAACTCAGTGAAATAATCAGTAGTAACACCTTCACGACCTTCGACCAACAGCATGTGGTGCTTAAATGGTGAACCTTTTTTATTTAGGGAATAAACTTTAACTGACGCATCATCATTGGATTCCAATAAACCTGGTAGGTTCATCGAAGAAATGGCTGTCGACTGATAATTGTTGTTTTTATCAGCATAAAAGCTGTTTTCGTAGAAAATGGGAATACTAAGTATTTCATCTTTTTTCAATGCTCCACTCTCAATTGATTCTTTTATGAAGCTACTCGACTGATTACCAACATTATTTTTCCATATATGGAAAGCACCCCATTTACCGTAGAAGTTTCCGATCGGGTTCTTGTTCATGACGAATTGCAAATTCTTGGCAAGTTGTTTTTCTCGTTTGACCAAGTAAGCTTCAGGTTGCTGGTGGAGGTCATACCGCATAATCATGTTCTCTAAGATTAACAATACCTCATTGTAATGTATGCCAAACGCCCTTCTATAACTATCCACTAAGTTTTCTTTTCGTAAATCTTCAAGAAAGTACTTGCAGAAACTGTTCACGTCACGATAGTTGTTGTTTTGAAGGCTTATTAAGCTGACTAAAGCCTGTTGTATTGATTTGTCATAATATTGAAGATCATCGAATAGAAAACCTTTAATGGAAAGAATCCCAGTACTAAAATGTTGTTCTAAATCGATTCCTACATATTTAATCTTGGCATAGGATGGTAAACTCTGGTTAAAAGCTCTTAGCGCTTGAAGGCGTTCATAATTTTCTTGAGTGCCACTAAATGTTCCTGTTAGTGACTGAAATATTGACTTGAGTAATTGTTCGTCACCAGTTTGTAAATATTCATTGATGAGCAAACCCATGCCATAACCACTTTCTCCTAAATAATACCTGACGCCATGCTTATAGTAAAGATACTTAAATAGCTCCATGTCCAGCTTTTCGTTAGTTTGACTGCCATGAACTTCTCCTAATAGGATGAGTCTTTTTCTAGTAAAATTACTGTCCAAAGGAGAGAAGTCAGTAGGCTTGTTGCCATCTATAGAAATAGGAAAATTATTTTGATCTAGATAAGCAAGCAATTCAGAATTATCTACCGAAGTCTTAACCTTCCCTTGATTACACCCCGAAAAAGACAAGAGTAATATTAAAAGTAGAAACTTATAAAAGGGATCTAATTGATTCAAATAGATGGTTTTTAGAATTCTTTACTGATCAAAAATAAAGCCAATATAAGCGTTGAATTCATTTTTGGCATCATTTTGGAAATGTAGTTATACATCAACCAAAAAAGGAGGTCAACATGAAAAAAGGTTTACTCATAGTATCAGTCTTAGTTTTATTATCAAGCTGCGACTTAACAATAATTGAAATACCATTCGACAACAGAGACAATTTTGTCGGTCGATTTGAAGCTGAAGAATACAGTGAAACTTATGATCAATTGTCGTTTTTCGACATGAGAATTGTTAGAGATTCAGATGACTACGGCAATGCTATTTACATTCGAAACTTTTATGCGCAAGGCATTGAGGTCTATGCTGAAGTAAATGGAAGAAGAATTACAATTCCTCGACAAGCCATTGACGGGTATGTCATCGAAGGAACTGGAAGATTAGAAAATGGAGAAATCTATCTGACTTATGCGGTCGACGATACTTTCTCAGCAAACAATAGAACGGACTTTTGTAACACTGTACTATTTAGAAGATAAATTGTTGTTTTGAGTTTTGATCCAGGGGCCGCTAGGAGTAGTGGCCCTTTTTTATTTAACCGCTCACAAAAGTGACTTCTTTTCACTAAATACAACTTACTATATTCGTGTTCGTACTAAAACCCATCCGTACTACGAAACCTATGAAATTTCAAATTAAGATTCTTGCTCTTTTAATCTTATCGGCTTTTAGTGTCAATTCTTATAGTCAGGCCCCTGTCAAGTTAAATGCTGCCGAAATAAAGCAAGCCTTAAATAAGCTTGAAGTATTGGGTACTGTCTTATATGTGGCTGCACATCCTGACGACGAGAATACTCGACTTATTGGCTATATGGCGAATGAACGAAACCTTAGAACAGCTTATATGGCGATGACTAGGGGCGACGGTGGTCAGAATTTAGTTGGCACGGAAATAAGAGAATATCTAGGTATAATTAGAACACAGGAATTGTTGGCTGCAAGAAGAAGAGATGGTGGCGAACAATTCTTTACCCGAACCAATGACTTTGGTTTCTCTAAAGATCCTGACGAAACTTTTAATACTTGGGATAAAAACGATGCACTTGCTGATGTAGTCTGGAATGTAAGAAGGTTTAAGCCAGATGTAATGATCGCCAGATTCGATTCCGCAAGAGTTCCAGGTGGGAGAATGCATGGCCATCACACCGCTTCAGCTTTGTTAGCCATAGAAGCATTTGATATCGCAGGTGATCCTAATGTTTTCCCAGAGCAATTGAAATATGTAGATCCTTGGCAACCAAAAGGCCTTTATTGGAATACCTATAATTTTAGAGGAAGCAATAGCGGAACATTTGCTGGAGAAGATGGCTACTATGAGTTAGAGCTTGGCGCCTACAACCCTTTATTAGGTAAATCATATGATGAAATTTCGGCGATAAGCAGGAGCCAACATAAGTCTCAGGGGTTTGGTAGTACCGGTAATAGGGGGGCATTAAGAGAATATTTGAAGTTATGGAAAGGTGAAGCACCGAGTAAAGATGTCTTTGAAAATATTGATCAGACATGGAACAGAGTAGAGGGTGGGAGCACGATCGGTGATCTTTTGAGAAGGGCTAACAAGGCTTACAATTTAGAGAACCCATCGGCTATAGTACCTACATTATTAGAAGCAAGAACGGCCTTAGTGAATCTTAAGAATGATTATTGGAAGAATATAAAATTAAAAGAGCTTGATCTAGTCATAAAATCAGCCATGGGTCTTTACCTTGAAGTAGCTGCAAGCACATACAGTGCAGTACCAGGAGAAGTTGTTCCTATTTTCTACGAAGCAATAAATCGTTCCGTAATCGATACTAAAATACTTTCTATTAATATTCCTTCTTTAAGAAAGACGATAAGCATAAATAAGTCATTGGTAAACAATCAAAGGCTACGTAAGAATGATTCAATTAAGATCAATCAGAATGCGAATTATTCACAACCTTACTGGCTTGAGGATGAAGCCTCATTAGGTATGTATGCCGTGAAAGACCAAGAAATGATTGGGCTAGCAGAAAACCCAGGAGCAGTACCTGTGTTTTTTAATCTTGAAATCAATGGTCAGCCCTACCAATACAGGTCCGATGTGATTTTTAAACGTAACGATCGTGTAAAAGGAGAATTTTATAGGCCATTCGTTATCACGCCTCCAGTAATGGCAGATATCAAGGAAAGCGTGCTTGTGTTTCCGAATAATGAACCTAAAACGGTTAACGTTGTGGTTAAATCAGGTAGAACTGATGTTAAAGGTGCTGTTCGGTTGAACTTACCTAACGGTTGGAAATCCAATCCAGCCTTTGTCTCATACGACTTGAAAGAAAAAAATCAGGAATTTTCAGCAGTTTTTAGTGTCTTACCACCTTCATCTCCAGAAGAAGCCTATATCGGCGTTCAGGCTACTTATAATGGAAAAAGTTATGACCGAGGCCTAAAGATTATAGACTACGATCATATCCCAATTCAAACTATTTTTCCTAAAAGCAACACAAAGGTAGTTCGGGCTGAAATTAAAAGAGCCAACCAATATATTGGTTACATCATGGGTTCAGGAGATGCCATTCCGGAAAGCTTAGAACAAGTAGGATACACAGTTACAATTCTGGACCCCAATAGCATAACCACAGAAAGCCTTGAAGCTTTTGATGCTGTAATAGTAGGGGTAAGAGCTTACAACACAATTGAGCGAATGAATGTGATACAACCAAGGTTGATGGAATATGTTAAAACTGGAGGCACTGTTATTACACAGTACAATACTTCCATGAGAAATCAGCCACCTATTGGTCCATATCCTTTCCAAATTTCAAGAGATAGAGTAACCGTAGAAGAAGCCCAAGTGACGATATTAGCTCCGGAGCACCCCATTATTAACGGCCCAAATAAGATTACCCAAAAAGATTTCGAAGGATGGGTACAAGAAAGAGGCCTATATTTCCCGAATCAATGGGATGAAAAGTATACGCCGATATTATCAAGTAATGACCCCGGTGAAACACCAAAAAATGGCGGTTTGCTTGTTGCAGAATATGGCGAAGGAAACTTTGTTTATACAGGCTATTCTTGGTTTAGAGAATTGCCAGCAGGTGTTCCAGGAGCTTTCAGGATATTTACTAATATGATTTCCTTAGGAAAAGAAAGACCAAAGAATACGGCATTGAACTCTGTAGAAACTGACAACAAATGATCAAAGACAACGAGGAAACCCAAGAAGATAAGCCTCCTTTTTTCGATTCATGGTCTAAAATGTACTGGCTCGTTATGATCGTTTTAGGGATAATGGTTCTATTGTTTTACCTATTTACCATCCATTATTCATGAGTACTATAGATTGGATTGTACTATTTGGTACACTAATTTCCATTGTGGCTTATGGCGTATGGAAAACGCGAAGCGACAATGATATCAATAGCTATTTAAGAGGAGGCGACGACGTTAAATGGTGGGCAATTGGCTTGTCTATTATGGCGACGCAAGCTAGTGCCATTACCTTCCTTTCCACACCAGGCCAAGCCTACACTGAAGGCATGGGCTTTATACAGTTCTATTTTGGGCTACCGCTCGCAATGATCATCATTTCGGTTTTCTTCTTGCCGATCTATTACAAACTAAAAGTATACACCGCCTACGAGTATTTAGAAACTCGTTTTGATATGAAGACGCGCATGTTGGCCGCTTTCATATTTCTTGTGCAAAGGGGATTGGCTGCGGGAATCACCATTTATGCCCCATCCATTATTTTATCTTCCTTATTGAATTGGGACCTTAGAGCTACCAATATTGTAATTGGTGTACTAGTTATTATCTACACCGTATCAGGTGGAACCAAGGCCGTAACCCAAACACAGAAGACCCAAATGGCTGTGATGATGGGAGGTATGATTCTGGCAGGTATTCTTGTGCTCAATTCCTTACCTACAGGTGTTAATGTGACGGATGCACTGCATGTGGCAGGTAAAATGGGGAAACTCAATGTAGTTGACTTCACTTTTGATTTAGAAAATAAATACAGTTTTTGGTCTGGAATGACCGGAGCAGTCTTCCTGTTTCTGTCATATTTTGGTACAGATCAGTCACAAGTACAGCGATACCTATCGGGTAAATCCTTATCAGAAAGCCGTTTAGGACTTATGATGAATGGATTATTAAAAGTACCCATGCAGTTTATTATCCTATTTATAGGAGCAATGGTTTTTGTATTCTATCAGTATAATCAGCCTCCGATCTTTTTTAATGAAACACTAAAAGAAGAAGTATACGAGACTGATAGAGGACCAGATTTTAAGGATTATGAAGGGGAATATGCCGAAATTTTTTCTGAAAAACTGCAAGCTGTTGAAGACTTAAATGACGCTGTAAGAGCAGGAGATGAGCCTGGGATTGAAAGTGCAACATTACGAGTTAATGAATTACAAGCTGAATCGGATACCCTTCGGAAAAGGGCAATTGAACTGGTAGGAGAGGCGGTTCCTGGTGCTGAAACCAAGGATACCGACTATATTTTCATGGACTTTGTGCTCAAGAATATGCCAATTGGTATTGTTGGACTGCTTTTCGCCGTAATATTCTCCGCAGCAATGTCATCAACCTCTTCAGAATTAAATGCACTCGGAAGTACAACCACAATTGACTTCTATAAAAGAAGAGTGAAGCAAAATGCCGGTGATGAACATTATCTAAAATATTCCAAGATTTTTACATTAGGATGGGGTATTCTGGCCATTATAGTAGCTTCTACCCTTAGTTTGTTCGATAACTTAATTGAAGCTGTTAATTTGATTGGATCACTTTTCTATCCAACTGTTCTAGGAATCTTCGTGGTAGCCTTCTTTTTAAAGAAAGTGAGATCAAATGCCGTTTTTATTGGAGCACTTTTGAGTCAAGCGGCTATCATTCTTATTCATTACCTTAATACAAAAGACCTTGCTGGCATATTTACCATGGGCTTTTTGTGGTACAATGCATTGGGTTGTATACTCGTAGTCTTATTTAGTTTGATCATTAATCAAATCGATAGAAATAAATAAAATTACATATACACATATTTAAACATGTAGTAATATTAATGTGTTATTGAAAACTTCTCCTGACTTCATAAGATTGACCTAGAAATACTCAATAGTTTTTCTAAATTCATTTCCATGTATGCCATAGTCGATATAGAAACAACTGGAAGCGCTGCGGCTTATGGTAAGATCACAGAAATAGCGATCCTTATTCACGATGGTAAGCGTGTAATAGACGAATATCAGACCCTGATAAATCCTGAATGCGGTATTCCAATGGGAATTACCTCTTTAACGGGTATCTCAAATGAGATGGTGATGAATGCCCCTAAGTTTTACGAAGTGGCCAAAGAAATTCATCAGATGTTAGAGGGCAACATATTTGTAGCACACAATGTGAATTTCGATTACTCATTTATCAAAAAAGAATTTGTTGAACTAGGAGGTACTTTGAGCTTACCCAAACTATGCACGGTGAGGCTGAGCAGAAAGATATTTCCAGGTTTAAAGTCGTACAGCTTAGGTAGGCTCGCTGATCACTTTCAAATTGAAAATGCTGCTCGGCATAGAGCAATGGGGGATGCCAGAGCAACAGCGGAGCTCATGGATTTATTAATTGCCGACGATTCAGGACAAATTCAAGAGTTTCTGAAGAAGAATTCAAAGGAATCTGATTTACCGCCTAATTTGCCAAAAGAGACTTTCGCAAATTTACCAGCCTTAACAGGCGTATACTACTTTCATGACGACCATGGGAAAGTTCTTTATGTAGGAAAGGCTAATAATATTAAGTCGAGAGTTAGAAATCATTTTTCGTCAAGCGATGTTATCTATAAGCAAGGCCTAAAAGATCAGATATACGATATTACTTTTGAGCTTTGTGGTGATGAAATGATTGCTTTCTTATTTGAATCATTCGAAATTAAAAGACTCTTTCCTCCATTTAATAAAGCCCAGAAATACCCTTCGAGAAAATATGGAATCTACCATTATGAAGACTCAAGAGGGTTTCATCGTTTATCGATTGGTAAGGTTCAAAAAGGACATATTCCCCTAAAATCTTTTACTTCATTTGATAAGGCCAGAACCTTCCTAATTCAATTCGTAAAAGACCATAACCTTGATCCCGAACTCTGCAGTTTGCCTGCTTCAATGATGAAATACTTCGGGTATTCTTTCGAGGTTTCTGATGAAGAAACACTAAAAGAGCGTTTCAAAGCGGCTCTAGCGGCGATAAATGATGTGAAAAACACCTATTGTCTTTTTGGTGATGGAAGAACGATAGGAGAGAAAAGTGTTGTGTTGGTAGAAGAAGGGCTTTATAAAGGGTTTGGCTTTTTTGATGAAGAAGTAACAGGAGAATCATTAAACCAGGTCAAAGATCTTGTGAAAAGTTATCCTGATAATCCTGATGTACATAGAATCATAAATCAATATATCGATAAAAGAGAAATTGTTGTTTTTTAAAAATATTCCGGTTAGGGTATTGATGAAGTTGATTGTTATAAAAATGAAAATCCTACCAACCGTAAACGTTATTTCCCGTTGGAAGGATTAAGATAGAAAAGCTAAGTCATCATAAACATCTTAGACATAACTTGGTTATACAATCATAGAAAATGCAGTCATGAAGAAGACAAAAGAACTTGGAGGAAAAATTTTAAAATACGCTGAAGAGTCAATTCAGGAGAGGTCTAAAAAGACATCGAAACGTTTTAGAAAGTATGTGAACAACGTAAGCGACGTAAGCAAAGAATTAATGTTTGCTAGTACGCTGATGGCTGGGCATAAGAAGCTAGAAGTTTCTGAGTACTCTTCAAATTGAAAAGATTTTTCTTTTCATCCTAGGAGAATAATTCCCATATCGGGAAATACCTTTATCCAAAAGGTCGATTTAACACTCAGAAAAGAATTTTTAAATTTTTGGTAGGGTTATTGGCACGTAGTCTGTATCACATACAGAGACTACGAAAAAATGACTCAAAACACTGCTGATACATTCTTAATATGCCCCTTCTCTGGAAGGAACCTAAGGTATTTAACAGATGCTGAGCTTGTTGTTGTTAATTCAAGAATTAACGGCGGTGAGCTTTTCTTTTATCCGGGTGTTCAAGTTAAAGAGTCTTTAAAACGCGCATTGGTAACAGAACATCAAACCTATATCTACCCTGTTGACGATAATATTATATATCTGAAAAAGGAAACCGCTATAGTTACCAAAAACCGGACAAAGAATTACCTCAAAAGAGTTTCAGATACAGTAATTTCGAGCTTCGAGAGTATTTATAGTTTTAACCGCAAAACTGATTCAGAGCAAGTAAATAAGTTACCAAGTGTACCTTCAATGCCCTCTGATGCCATCGCTTCTTTAAAACAATACATAACAAAATCTCAGAATGTTTTTGTGAGCATGTGCTCGAACAATGCAGATGACGTTCATAACCTTGTTTTTAATACTCATTTCGCGGAATATGTTCATGCAGATTTCGATTTAGAGAGACTTAAAGCATTAAAATCAGAGCTTAAGAAAGATACGACACTTGTTTTATGTGATCCTGTGGCGCTTCCTTTTGCGCAAGAATCTATAGACACGCTCGTTTCATTTGATTTGATAAATGAATACGAGAAGGACGTTGAAAAAGAAGCGGCTGGAGAAATTAAGCGTGTAGTATGTAGTAGAGGTGCTTCAATTGTCATGTTTAATGACAGCCTACCTTTGAATGCTGAACGTCAGCTGAAAAAGGATGAACTTGTGAAAAAAGCCAAGGTGCTAATGAAACCTTGGAAAAAAGTAAGCAGTTGTGAAATCTACTTTCACCCAATATCAGCTACTCAAGATTCTGATATGTCAGATACATTTGTCGGGAAGACTTCTTTGAAGAGACAATTGTTCTAGGTTTTTAAATCCAATTAAACCTTTTTGGCGTACATACGGTTAGCAAAAAAAGCAATCATATGAAGACTAAAGTAATTTTAATCTCTGGTTTGATCATTCTGGTAGTATCAAGCTTCATAACGCTCAAAGGGAATAAAGCAGTTGCAAAGCAAGACGTTCAAGATAAAGAGAAATACGAAATTCAACTTTCGGATGACGAATGGAAAAAACGTTTAACTCCAGAACAATTTTATATTCTTAGAGAACGTGGAACAGAAAGAGCTGGAACAGGCAAGCTCAATAAATTCTATGAAAAAGGGACTTACTATTCTGCAGCTTCTTTACAGCCAATTTTCAGTTCTGAAACCAAATACAATTCTTATTCAGGATGGCCTAGTTTCTGGGATCCAATCTCAGATAATGCCATCAAGTTGGTGAAAGACACCACTTTTGGCATGGTTAGATGGGAAGTGGTGGATAGCAAGAGTGGATCTCATTTAGGTCATGTATTTGATGATGGACCAAATCCAACAGGTAAGCGTTATTGCCTAAATTCTGCAGCTTTGATTTTCGTACCGGAAGGAGAAGATCCACCAAAATTTAAAAAAGACCTGAAGTAATTCAGCAGAACAAAATATTTCACTAACATTGGCCTGATTAATCAGGCCTTTTTTATTTGTACCATGGAAGAACCCAAATCTTTAAACAGCGTAGCAGAATTTCATAAGACTTTTAAACACCCTATTCTTGATTCACCTCAAATACCTTCTGAGGATAGATGCAAGCTTCGTGTGTCACTAATTGCAGAGGAATTAAAAGAATTAGAGGAAGCAATTGCTGACAACGATTTAGTTGAAATAGCCGATGCGTTAGCAGACATACAATATGTATTATCTGGAGCCATTCTTGAGTTTGGTTTAGGTGGTAAGTTCAAGTCGCTTTTTGATGAGGTTCAACGCTCCAACATGAGCAAGACATGTAAGACAATGGATGAAGCAGAAGCTACCAGAAAGCATTACATGGATAAAGACGGAACAGAAAGTTACATAGAGGAATCAGATGGTCACTTTTTAGTATATCGATCGGCCGATAATAAGACATTGAAATCAGTGAATTATTCTCCTGCTGATTTGAAAAGCATCCTAGCTGACCATATTTAAAAACCTTTTCAAGGAACATGGCGTTACGGGAGAACAAATGTAATTGAGGAAGATATGCAGGGAGTTTATTCTATAATGTTATCGCTGATTTTAAACCTTTCTATTGGCTCATGCGCTAGCCAAGGTGGTACTGAATTAGCTGTTTTAAATAATTTACAAGATGGTGAAGCCATAGCAACATTTGCCGGAGGATGTTTCTGGTGTACAGAGGCTGTTTTCGAAAGGGTAGAAGGCGTCAATAATGTGGTTTCTGGTTATACAGGGGGTAAGGAAGAAAATCCAACGTATTATCAAGTTAGCTATGGAAGGACAACGCACGCAGAAGGAATACAGATATATTACGATCCGAGCGTAGTCACATATCAAGAGCTGCTAGATATATTCTTTGCTACACATAACCCTACAGAATTAAATCGTCAAGGACCAGATGTTGGATCTCAATATCGAACAGCGGTATTTTATCATAATAACGATCAGAAAGAAGCACTAGAATCTACGATTGCTAAACTAGATAAGTCGGGTAAGTATGATAAAAAGATAGTGACTGAAGTTAAGCCTTACGAAAAGTTTTGGCTGGCAGAAGATTACCATCAAGACTATTACGAATTAAACCCAGGAAACCCATACATCATTAATGTGGCCATTCCTAAAGTCAAAAAGCTTAAAAAATATTTTCCTGAGAAAGTAAAAGCCAAGTATCGGGCAGAACGATAAACTATAATTTGTGAAGGGCAGAAAGAATTTTTTGCCCTTTACTTTTTATGCCTGGCGTGCCGTATGGCAATAAGTCTTCTACAACAAGGGCCAGTTCATTTTTTAATTCAGGAACGTTCTTGACAATATTATAAGCGACAGTCATAGAAAAAGCTTTTACAGCGACCGCTTCATCTTTACTTTCCAAGAATTGCATGGCTATATCATATAATTCCCCCCAGTGCACTTCGTCTATTTTAGTTTCTTGAAGAAAGCGCATGGTGTTTCTTTTTGGAGCATCATGAAGCCCTTCCTTTTTAAGGTTTTCTATCAATAGCGGTATATAAGGTTGAATAAGCTCGGGACGTGACCTTCCCAAATCACCAACTACCCAGGCCGATCTTTGGACTAACCTATAGCGTTCATTGATGAAAATATCCATCAATTCAACTATTTGATCTGGGTTCGACTCAATAAAACTTACAATAAGCGCTGTATTCTTTTTAGAGTGCTCTTTTAAGAGTTGTTTTCTGATGTCCATGTTTTATAATCAACGAAATTTAGGCATCTTTAATCTCGGTCAAAAACATTATTGAATGGATATTTTACTCATTATTCTTGGTGCTATATGTATAATAGTGGGAATCTTAGGGTGCTTTTTACCTATCATTCCGGGTCCACCTGTAAGTTTTGTAGGCCTATTATTATTAGAATTCACTGAGAAATCACCTTTCGATTCAGATTTTCTTTGGATGTGGGGATTGATTGCCGCAGGGGTAACCGCATTGGATTATGTAGTTCCCGTATATGGTACTAAGAAGTTTGGTGGCACCAAAAGAGGGGTTTGGGGCAGTACAATAGGCCTAATAGTCGGATTATTCTTTGGGCCTTTAGGTATCATTCTAGGTCCTTTTATAGGGGCATTTTTAGGTGAAATGAGCACGGGAAAAGCCACGAATAAAGAAGCACTTCGAGCTGCTTTCGGAGCCTTTGTGGGGTTTCTAGTTGGCGTTTTACTCAAATTAATTGCCTCTGGTTGGATGGCGTGGCTGTTTTTCAAGAACGTATTCGCATAGTAGTCCATATATTTAAAATCTGCCTAATAAGCCGCATTCATTCACTTATTTAAATTAGAGTACCTTTTGAATTCTTAATTTCTGAAGTTTTTTGTCGGACACCGCAGCCTTTTATAAAGGCGTAGCGTATAGGGTGCAATCGACCAAAAACAAGAGTTCATGAAATATTTAAAGGTACCTAGTATCATATTTTTTAGTCTAGCACTTATTTGGGCTTGTACTTCAGAACAAGAACCGCTACCAGGAACAATTGATTGTAGTACAACATTAAATATTGCCTTCTCAAATCAAGTGGATGCTAACTGTGGTCAAAGCGACGGAAGCTTTACTATTGATGTAACGGGAGGCTCAGGAAACTACACTTTTCAATTAGCAGGAGGGTCAGCTCAAACTTCATCCCTTTTTCAAAACTTAGCGGCAGGCACTTATTCAATTACCGTTACTGATACGGATTTAGGCTGTAATATTCAAGTAAATGCCGAGGTTAGAAACCAAGACGGCGTAAATGCAACCTCATCTGTAACACCGAGTGACTGCAACAATCCGGATGGTACAATTCAAATTGTAGCAACAGATGGGGTTACACCTTACGAATATAAGCTAGATGACGGTTCATTTCAGGCAGATCCGAATTTTGCAAGTCTTGCACCTGGAGAATACACAGTTACGGTGAGAGATGCGAGTGGGTGTGAAGTTGAAGTACGTAGTGAGATTGCCTCTACAGTATTGTTTGCAGAAATAAGAACATTAGTACAAGCTAATTGTGCTACATCAGGTTGCCATGATGGCTCACAAGCACCAGACTTCAGAGTTGATGCTAACATCACAGGGCAGGCTGGAAGAATAAGAGCACGTACTAGTGCTAGAACAATGCCACCGCAAGGAAGTGGTTCACTATCTGATGAACAAATCGCGAATATCATTTGCTGGGTGAATGATGGAGCACAAGGAAATTAATAAGGGATATGAAAAAGAAATCAATATTAATCATTGTGATTATCGTCGGTTTAATAGCGGCCTATTTGGTTTACGATAATTTTTTAAGAACTGCACCAGCCATGAAAAGGTTAGATGCAGACCATCAAGTCAATGCTGTACAACTCTACAATGAATTTGATGCAAACGAAGAAGCGTCCAATCAGAAGTACCTGAATAAGATAGTAGAGGTAACAGGTGAAATAAGCGAAATAGAGACTCCGGAAGGTAGTTTGCCAATTATAAGCCTTAAAACAGGTGGATTCGGTGTAATTAAATGCACAATGGAAGCACCATTAGATAATGAAGAGCTACAAAAAATAAGACTTAACAGCTCAATTACACTGAAAGCAGAGTGCATTGGTTTATTACTAGATGTCCTGCTTATCAGAGGTATCATCAATAACAACTGAAAATCACGTATTAAAAATTAACTAATGAAACTAACGAGAATTTTTTTAGCGCTAACCATGCTTATGTGCACGTTGGCAGTAAATGCACAAAATAGATATTTGACTAGAACAGGACATGTGAAGTTCTTTTCTACAGCGCCAATGGAGGACATTGAAGCGCATAACAATAAAGTGTTGAGCATAGTAGATGTCAGCAAAGGTGAAGTGGCAGTAGATATGCTCATGAAGGCCTTCGAATTCGAGAAAAAACTCATGCAAGAGCATTTCAACGAGAATTACATGGAATCGGCCAAGTATCCTAAATCTACTTTTAAAGGAAGCTTTGACTCTCCAAGTGGGTTAAAAGAAATGAAGGATGGAACCTATGAAGTCGATGTTCAAGGAGAAATTACAATACATGGGGTGAAAAGGCCGCTCACAACTAAGGCAATACTTACTGTAAAAGATCAAAAACTAATAGGGGACCTAGTCTTCAATGTTCGCGTAAAAGATCACGAGATCAGTATCCCGAAAGTAGTAGTTAAAAATATTGCAGAAGTAGTAGAAGTGACCGCATCATTTGCGTACGAGCTATATAAATAAAAGATCATGAAAAGCGTAATAACAATATTTTTACTAATGGTTATCAGCATTAATTTATCTGCTCAAGATGACCTACTTGATCTTTTAAATGAAGAACAAGAAGTCCAAACTGACTACGTGCTAGCCACTTTTAAAGGCCAGCGCCTTATAAACGGACATACAGTGGTGACTCGTAAAAAGTCTGAACTTGAATTCCTTATATCACACAGGTTTGGAAGAGTAAATAGTGGAATCAAAGAATTCTTTGGATTGGATGCGGCAAATGTACGTTTCTCTTTAGAATACGGCCTTTCAGATCGTATAACAGCAGGTATTGGCCGAAATTCGCTTCAGAAAGTTTATGACGGTTTTATTAAATACAATCTTTTAAGACAATCTACTGGCAAGGTAAATACACCAGTTACTATAACTGGTTTAAGTAGTATTGCCATTAGAACAGCAGATAACTTTGATTTTGAAGACGATGATTTTGCGTCAAAAGTATCTTATACACATCAGTTGCTTGTGGCCAGAAAATTAAATGAAAAATTTTCTGTTCAAATTTCGCCAACCTATGTACACAGGAATAAGATATTAGAAAATCAGGCCAACGATATTTTCGCTTTAGGAATTGGAGGACGGATGAAGTTATCTCAAAGAATAGCGCTTAATGCAGAGTATTTCTATCGTTTAACCGATGAGTTAGATAGTCAATTCAACGATGCGATTGGAATAGGTTTAGAAATAGAGACGGGAGGACACGTATTCCATCTCAATTTTACTAATGCTAGGTCAATGGCCGAACGTGCCTTCATAACAGAAACCACTGGTGACTTTTTCAATGGAGATATTCATTTTGGATTTAATATTTCTCGAGTTTTTTAGTCGAGTCTTTTTTAGTTGATTATATGTAGATGAGAAGAGCAACTTAGGTTGCTCTTTTTTATTAATACATTATCATATATATAATGATATATATAAACATATTAAACTAATCACATATATAATAAGCAACTCATAATTCAATTAAGCGATAGGGGGCTGATGGTTATTTAAATCTTATTGAACTAAAGAACAATTAATGTATTTCGACTAATTCTATTCACTTCTAATAAAAAAGACACCTGGTCAATAGGTGCCTTTTCTCAGTTACTGACTTGAATTTTGAAAGTGCAGCGGTTTACCAGCCTGTTCTATATTCTCGTTTCACATATTTATTGGCCTCCTCGAAATTGGTCACTTTCATATTTGCAGCATCCCATTGTAGTCTCTTCCTACCATGGTACTTAGTACCACCCCAGAAACCCTGGTTTTTGGCCGCCGGATCTACTTCGAAATAAGCTTTAAGCGCCAGATTGCCTATGAGTAAACTTTCGGTGAAAGGTCCAGCATAATCGAACGATGAGCTTGTTTCCGCATTACCAAAGCCAGCAATACAAGCATTTACCCATTGCAGATAGTGTCCTTCAGGTACTCTGGCTATCGTTTCTTTTACGGCTATTTGCTCATTCAATGAAAGAGGTAAGAGCCTTGGGTTTGCACCATAACAGTCCGCCAAGAGTTTGCCTTTAGTTCCAATAAAAAGTACTCCACCATCCCAATTTCCAAACGCTTCATCATCGCCAAGTTCTTCTGGTCTTTCCGGTTTAAGGCCACCGTCCATCCAAGTTACTTTGATGTTTCCAATACCATCAGTTCTTGGGTAGTTTAAATGAATTTTACTGGCCGTAGGGAAGCTTTTTGGGTAGCTCACGGTCTCAAAGTTCGCCTTAAATGCATCAGCAACGCTACATTCTACTTGATTAGGGTACAGGATAGGTAGAATTCGGTATACCGGATCCATAATATGGCAAGCCATATCTCCAAGTGCACCAGTACCAAAATCCGACCATCCACGCCAATCAAATGGTAAGTAAGCGTCGTTATAATCTCTTTTTTCTGCTGTTCCTAACCACAAATCCCAATCAAGACCATCTGGTATCTTATCCTTTTTTGTAGGTGTTTCCAGCGCCATTGGCCAAATCGCGCGATTCGTCCAGCATTTCACTGTGTGAACTTCACCAATTAGCCCAGCGTCGTAATATTCCTTCATTTTTCTCACTCCATCCCCAGAGGCTCCTTGATTACCCATTTGTGTCACCACCTTGTATTTTTGGGCGGCCTCTGTCAATTGACGGGCTTCGGCAATATCATGCGTCAGGGGTTTTTGAACGTAGACATGCTTACCTAGTTCCATGGCAGCCATGGCCTGAACAGCGTGCATATGATCTGGTGTAGAAACAGATACCGCGTCGATACTATCCTTATTTTCTTCAAGCATCTTGCGATAGTCCTTATACATAGGTGCATCAGGGAAGTTCTCAACCGATTGCTTAGTGTTTCTCGCATCAACGTCACACAAATAGGCAATTTTCACATTAGGACTTTGGGCAAAACTGGCTAAGTCGCTTGTTCCTTTACCGCCAGCACCGATTCCGGCAATATATAATGTGTCTGAAGGAGCAGTAAAACCTTTGCCCAGAACATGCCTAGGAACTATTGAGAAGGCAGCGCCTGCGAAGCCAAGGTTTTTAATGAACGAACGTCTTGATTCAGGTGTGATTTTCTTATCCATGTATAGTTGATTGAAGTCAGGACAATAAGTTATAAAGATTTTGGGAAAATGGATAATCAATAATTATCAAGCCAAGAAGTTTTAAAAGCTGAATATGGCGCATAAAAAAGGCCAGCTTCGCGCTGGCCCAATTTTTTTCGGAGTTGAAAAAGGATTATTTCTCAATCCACAATTTTCTTAAACTTAGTTGCTCAGCGTTAGGGTTATCAACGAACCTTAAAGATAAGGGGAGAGGTACCTCAACTTTTACATTTGGTGCACTCAACTTCACCTCCTTTTTCTCACCGTCAATGTCTCTCAAAACAGTAAATGTCATAGTTTCTAATCCGGTAGATATTTTGCCAAACTGATTATTGAGGAAACTATTGATTTCAGGTCCGAAGTTAATTTCATCTCCATTCATTTTAACTAGGATATCACCATTTTGGAACTTTAAAGCTTGACCTAGAGCATCCATTTTAGTTACATCGCCAACCGCTAAGTAGCGCTTGTTTTCGTGCATAGTAACGGCTACATTCTCTCCGCTAATAACAATTGTGTGCTGCAGTGTAGTAGCATCTTTAGTTAATTCTACACCTACCTGTCCAAAAATCTCATCATAAGGAAGCGGTGTATTACCAGCAACATAGGTTTTGAAGAATTCATCAATTTCGGGATATGTCATGGCTACGATTTCTTCAAAAAGCTGGTCATCTTGAAAAGATTTATCCTTGCCATATTTTTTTGATAAATCGGCCATCATATTCTGAACACCATATGAACCGTTAGATAGTTTTCTCAACTTGATATCAAGCGCAGCACCGATTAAAGCCCCTTTTTGGTAGACATTGTAATACTGGTCTGCATATTCATTTAACGCACCAAGACTAAGTTCCGTAAAAGGTAATTCATCTTTAAAACGTGTTGCCGTTAGAATTTTCTCTCCGAGCATGCCTAAATATTCTTCCGGCGATACAAGGCCATATTTTACCTGAACGCTTCCTGCGAAATATTCTGTCATACCTTCGTACATCCAAAGGTGACGAGACATTTTAGGATCGTTAAAATCGAAACTGCCTATCTCTTCAGAGTGAATGTTTAGAGGTGTAACTATATGAAAGAACTCATGCGCTGCAAAATCTCTCAATTGCTGACTCATTTGTTCAATAGTTTGCTCAGGCATATAGTAAAAAGAACTATACGAGTGCTCTAACGCACCATAAGATGTCACAGGCTGATCTGTGAAGTAAAAAATGAAAGCATATTTATCAACAGGTAATTTCCCACCGAGGAAATCAGTTTGCGCGGCTAAAACTTCTTTGATACTCGCTGCAATTTCTTTTGATGTTACTTTATTGTTTGGCGAATAACTAGCGACAAGGACCTCAGTATTGGCCACTTTCACTATGGCTGTATCTAGCTTGCTATACATTAATGGCGAATCAACTAACTGATCGTAATCTTTGACCGAAAACCTGTCAAGAACAGCTGATTCTGTTGCTGTAGCTATTTCAGGATTAAGTTTTAGATTCTTTTGTAAACCTATTTTTTCAGCTTTCAGGCCTGTGGCACCGTAGAATGATCTGTCTCGAACGAAATTGATCTCAAATTCTTCTTTTTTCATGCCTTCGAAGTAGCCAAAGAATCCACTGGGGTTGATTATGTAATTCTTGCCTTCTTCAATATTGGTTCCTGCGGGCTGAAAAATATCTGGGCCCTCTAAAACAGTGTCGTAAGTATCTTCTACTTGATAAGTGATTTTTCGTAGTTTTTTTGCGTTGCTGATCTTCCATGTGTTATCATCAACTCTTTCTACACTTAGCACATTTCCTTTTTTGTCATATGCTTTAAATGCAGATACCATTCTACCATAATCAGCAATAGCATATGTGCCCGGTATAATTTTCGGCAAATAAAAAACGATTTCGTTTTTCTTGATTTTTGGAGGAGTCAATTCTACGAAAACCTTGTCATTCTCAACCTTAGTAAGGTAAACTGTGTATTTATAAGGCTTTGCTGCCCATACACTTGCTGTGATCATTAGACCCAAAAACAGCACCATTAAACTCTTTCTATTCATCTTTATTCTTTTGAATTCATTAACCTTTTAAGAAACAATACTGCCTTTCCGCATATGGTTTCCCATTCCTTTTACAATTTAGGAGCCAAACTTAAGATAATATGCTTTCTTCTGCATTCGGTGAGCCAATTATATCGCTGAAAACCTAGAAACCTTGGTTAGTTTTTACTTTTTTTAAACGCGTATATAATTGAAAATGATTACATTAAACTTGTGATTGCGTTTAAAATGCGTCTTCGCAGAGAATTTCTCAGGTCTAGCTCAAATCAACTCTATTTCTTGGATTTAATTACTATGAATAAGAAGCTGATTCTATTTCTTCTATCATTTGCGCTTTTGACATCGTGTAATAGCAAGGATGATGCACAAAGTGTTCCCGATATCATCGGGCCATCGGACATTCAACTATTTGATATTAATAATCGGAACGATGCTTCTGACATCCGTGTGTTTTTCTTTTATAGAAATCCTGTTGTAAACGTTGAACAGTTCAGGTTGATTCTGATCCCAGATGGTCAACAAGGTGCCATAACTATCGATGATTTTTTAAGAGATAATAATACAGCACAAATTATTTCCGCTTTTTCAGGCGAAACACGTTTGAATTTTGTCGGTACAATTTCTGACTATGCCGGTAATCAGGTTAGAAACGGTCAGTCATATGCAGTAGGAATAGCCGCCATTCATAATCTTGATAATGCTGCCAGTGAGTTTACCATTTCTGAAGAGATTGTTTTGCTTGAAGATAAAGAGCTTAGAGATTTATATATCGGCAATGGGCAGGGTAATTCAGTGGCTATTATTGATGAAGTAACAGGAGAGTTAATCGGAAACTTTATCAACCCTTTTGAGGGAGGTTTAGTAGAACTGATCGACATCATTGAAAAGCCGGATGGTGATTTTCTAGTAACAGGGATTGGGAATAATACTGTCAAAACCTTTTCTCGAGAAACAGGGGAGTATAAAGGAGATTTTACAAAGACTTACCCATTGGTTACACCAACTAAAACGGCAATCGGTCCTGATGGTTTGTTATATGTTAGTCAATGGCTAGATGGTAGAAATCATGTGGTTAGATTCAATTCTTCAGATGGTGAATTTGTAGATGAATATATTTTGAATGTATCCCAGGGAATGGGGCATGCTTGGGATAGTCAAGCCAATTACTATTTAGCTAGTTTCGGTAGCGGAAGGGTATTAAAATTTGACAGCGAGGGTAATGAATTAAATGTTTTTGGAGAAAACATACTCACAGCTCCTGTGAATATTTGGGTTGATGAAGAACGTGATGCTCTATTTGTAGTGGATTGGTATGATGGCGCCGTAAGAAGGTTCAATTTACAGTCCGGTGATTTTGAAGGTGACTTTATATCGGGGTTAGAACGTGTTGAAGGCTTCTTATTTGGTAGAAACAACGCACTTTATCTTTGCGACTGGCAAGAGAATACGATTAAGGAATATGACCTGACTTCAGGAGAATTCAGAAGACTTATTAATGTAGAAGGACTGAGCGCACCCAACTCTATGGTATATGGACCTAATGTAGACCCACAATAATCAATAAAACTTTAGAATAAATGTAGTACCAGTTGATCTGGTTGAAAGAACATCTAAGCTTCCATTGTGCAGTCTCATAATCTGACGAGATAGCGATAAACCAATCCCAGAACCTGCTTCTTTGGTCGTGTAAAAAGGCACAAAGATGTTTTCAATGACCTCATCTGGAATGCCTGGGCCATTGTCTTTGATTAAAATATCTATTTCATCGCCTTCTTTTTTTGCACTTAAGTAAATGGAAGGGCCTGGTGATTCGTTTAATGCTTCAATTGCATTTTTTACAAGGTTTATTAGAATCTGATCCATTAAATCCGGATCTGCTAAAACCATCAAATCTTGATCACAATCAATTTTGAAACGCATTTGCTTCTGATCAATGTCTACTTTAAATAGGTTCTTCACCCTTTCCAGCATACCGCTTACAGAAACGGTCTGTAGCTTAGGTTTAGGTACTTTGGTAAGTTGATCATACGTCTTAACAAAATTCGCTAAACCTTTACTTCTTGATTCTATCGTTTCTAACCCACCTACTAAATCTTCGACACCTTCATCATCTAATCGCGAAAGGTCAGGGAGTCCTTCTTCGTCCTTTATCATCTGTAGTATAACATCGGATAGGGTAGAGATGGGAATAACAGAGTTCTTAATTTCATGAGTCAACACTCTGATAAGTTTTTGCCAAGACTCTAGTTCATTAGCTTCTAGTTCACTTTTTATATCTTGGAAAGAAACAAGTTTAAACGATTCGTCTTGTAGTTTGAACTCCGTGGCTAAAATCGACAGGTTCACGAACTTTCCACCAATGGAGAGCTTAACGAGTTCTTTTTCGCCATTTTTCAATCGCTCTATTAATTCGACCAACTCTAATGAGGTATTATCAAGCGATCTTAAGGAGGTAATGAATGGTTTATTGAACAAAGACTTGGCTGCATGATTCGATAGTTGAACACGCATATTATCGTCAAAGCAGATAAGCGCAACCCGTATGTGCTCCACTACTGTCTGAAGATATATAAGGTTAGAAGCCTTTTCGTTTCTCAACTTTTTAAGTACATGGTTAATCTCATGGAATGCGTAATTGAGATCGCCTTCTTTTTTGTAATGATACGTATTACTAAAGTCTTGCTGCTTAATGGCCAAAAGGAAATTAGCTAGTTCTCGTCGCGATCGTTCAACGTATTTAATAAGGTTGATTAGCGTAATGATTAGCGCCAAGGAGAGCCAAAAGGAAACAAGCCAAAAATGCGTTTGCGTAACTACATATACAGCCCCGTAACCAAAAAGAATAATAAGGGAAATGCGAATGATAACATTAATGCGGAAGTACTTGTACTCCATTAGTCATCTGCGTTTTTATTTACATAGAACACAATCAGGCGCATCTCGGTATTGATCATCTTTTCACATCCCCAGCGTAAGCCGTAATTAATGTTCATCATAAATTCTTTTTCCGTGGTATACATTGAAGTAGCCGCCTTAAAGCCCTTTAAGTCAGTTTCTAAGCTCAACGGATCGTTAGTTCCAAAAACGTAAGATTCTTTCTGGTTTCGTACATCGAAATACATGTAACAATCAGTTTTGGCCAACAGGTACATTCTAACCGTAGTATTTTCTTCAACTCTTAAATAACTGGTAGTTTTATTGTCTACACCTTTCACTGTGTAATCAAAAGTACCGAAATGAACCCAGTCGCTGGTTTCATCTTTCAATTGACTTTCTCTGATCTGTTTAGCAATATCATCGATAGATTCTTGTCCTAAAGCTGGAGAAAGTAGTAAACATAGGACCATGAAAGTGGTGAAGAATTTCATCTGGTTGAAGTGGTTAGGTCAGGCTAATCTAGCAAAATCTTTTCAAAATTACAGACCATATTTCGACATCTTTCTGTAGAGTGTGCTACGACCTAAACCTAAAGTTTGAGCGGCTTTTGTCAAGTTTCCTTCCGCATTCCTCACTGCATTTTGAATGGCTTGTTTTTCCATTTCCTCAATGTTATAATTGTCTGAAGCAATTACGTTTTGGGTAGGCCTTTCTATTAATAAGAAGTCTTCAGGTGCTAAAAGTGGAGAGTTGGCCATGATTACCGCCCTTTCAATGGCATGCTGAAGTTCCCTGACATTCCCTGGCCAAGAATACTTTTTTAACTTGCTCAAAGTGGTGTCGTTTAATCGCATTTTCTCTTTGCGATACTTCTTGCCATACATTTTTAGAAAATGTCTTGCCAAAGGTTCTATATCTTCTAGACGTTCTCTTAAAGGTGGAAGCTTAATTTCTACTGTATTAATTCGGTAGAGTAAATCTTGTCGAAATTCATTCTCGACAATCATGTCATACAAGGGCATATTCGTTGCGCAGATCAAACGAGTATCTAAAGTGATAGCCCTATTAGAGCCGACTCTTGATATTTGTTTGAACTGAAGGGCGGTCAATAACTTAGCCTGCATGGCTAGGGATAAATTGCCAATTTCATCGAGAAACAGGGTACCCTCATGCGCCATTTCGAACCGTCCAGGTCGATCTTCTCGAGCATCAGTAAATGCTCCTTTTACATGACCAAATAGTTCAGATTCGAAAAGACTTTCAGAAACTGCACCTAAATCGACTTTAATAAAATTTTCATCTACCCTTGGCGACCTATTATGAATTGCTCGGGCTATTAGTTCTTTTCCAGTACCGTTTTCGCCTAAAATCAATACGTTAGCATCAGTTTCAGCTACCTTGTTGATCGCCTCAAAAATAGGCTTCATAGAATCGCTAACACTTATTATATCATCAAATTCTCTTTGCTGATCTTTTACGACGATTTTCTGGCTTGTTTTTAAGTCTTGTACTTGCTTTTTGGTTTTGCTGAGCTTGCAAATTGATTGAACGGTGGCTAAAAGTTTTTCCTTTTGCCAAGGCTTAACTAAAAAGTCGACGGCACCTTCTTTCATTGCCTCCACAGCGATGTCGATTTCTCCGTAAGCCGTATTCATTAAAACATGAGCGTTCGGATCTTTCGCCAAAATCTTACGAAGTAACTTTATACCTTCCTTTCCACTGGTAAGTCCATAGGAGAAGTTCATGTCTAGTACAATAACATCGTACTGATGCTGATTGAGAAGGAAATCAAGCTTCAACGGGTCTTTCTCAATAATGACAGTTTCAAAGTGTTGTTTAAGTATCATTTTCGCTGTATACAGCACTCCCTGATCATCATCTAATACTAGGATTTTAGCGTCCTCTTTGCTCATTTTCTGTATACAGTGTCTTAATGAGCTACTAATGTATTCATTGTCTCATATTGATACAAGTGTTCGTGTCACAATGAGACGAATTTAGTTATAATCGGTAGATAGATTCTGTAACTATCAGAATAACAGGTGTTTGTAATTTAGGCACGGAATTAGGATAAATGTGGAGCATCGACCCTTAAACCGTCAGAAAATGTTTAAAAATTATTTCAAGGCAGCATTTAGAATCCACATTAAGAATAAGCTTTATTCTTTCATCAATTTCATTGGCCTGTCAGTATCATTAATGATGTGCTTTCTCGTCTACTTATTCGTCCAAGATGAGTTCAGCTATGACAATTTTCATAAGGATAGCGAAAGCCTGTATTTATTCCATTCGATCAAATACAAAGCGGACAATCCTAAAATGGAAGCTGGTTTTTGGGATGTTGAACCGCTAGAAGGAATACAAAGGTCTTATACGACTAACCTACCTTTTCTTAGCGATATTAAATCGAAAGTACCGGAGATTGAAAGTATCACAAGAGTGGAGTCGCAAGGGCTGCAAACTTTAAAAGATGGTGTAAAATCTAGGGAGACGGTTCATTATGTTGATGGCAATTTTTTCGATCACTTTACATTCGATTTCCTTAGGGGAGATGCGGAAGTCGCTCTTAGTAATAAGAGCAATGCCGTTATCACAAAAGACTTTGCCATAAAACACTATGGAAGTACCGATGTAATCGGCAAAGACCTAGTAGTACTAGGAGAGCCCAACACGATATATGTTGTTTCTGGCCTTATTGATTTACCCCATAATACGATGTTCAATTTGAATATTGTGTTGCCTGTTGAGAATTCATACTACTATAAAGAGCATGCCGACGATTGGAATTACTTTGCCATTTCTGCCTTTTTTAAACTCAAAGATCCTTCGCAAGTAGAAGCAGTCAATTCGAAAGTAAGAGACATTTGGCTAGAGCGAAACAGTGATAAGACGCTTGATGGTCAGCGTAAGATGTTAAAGTTGTCAGCGGATAATCCAGTTCAAGAATATGGCCTTAGAAACGTTTCAGATGTATACCTAGATCCTACTTTACAATTCTATAAGTCCTCTTCACCGCTTTACTCTTATATACTCATTGCTATTTCTGCGGTGATACTTATTATCGCTAGTATAAACTATTTATCAATCAGCATCGCATCTTCTGCCAGCAGAAGGGTAGAAATAGCAGTTCGTAAGGTAGTGGGAGCTAATGTAACTCAGCTAAAATTGCAATTCTACTTGGAAGCGGTTGCCCTAACTATACTATCAGTCCTTGGCGGTTTTACACTAATGCAGGGCTTGCTACCTAAATTCAACGATTTCGCTGGAAAATCTCTAATGCCTACGGTGGGTGAAAATGTGCAATTGTTAGGCTATGGTTTAGTATTTGGATTATTGATCTCTTTTATAGCCGGAGGATACCCTGCTCAGGTCTTGTCAAGAATCAAGGTAATAGCCGGCCTAAAGGGGCAAACAACTAGTCGTGTCAGTCCAAAACTGATTAGAGGCATGATGATTTTCCAATTCACATTATGCCTTGTCTTTATTTCTGTGACGTTAATAATGCAAAAGCAATTTGAATACATCAATCAAAAGGATTTAGGGTTTGATAAAGATCAGGTGGTCATGGTTGGTGGCCTATGGGGTAAATCCCACCTGGTGAAACAAGAGCTTGCCAAATCGACCGCAGTTCAAGGTGTCGGAACAAGCAATGGCATTTTTATAGGAGGTAGCGGTTTCGGTATGATGGTAATGAATGGAGTGGAACACAGGATTAGACGGGTGGGTGTGGATAAAGATTTTTTGAAAACATTGAATATTCAATTTGTCGACCGACAAGGTTACCCGGCACCTAAAGAAGGCGAATTAGTGGAAGGCAAAAACTATATTAACGAAACCTATTTTGACTTGCTGGAAGCAGATACTGCCGCTTTTGGCTATATGAAATCCTACATTGGTGGTGTCGTAAAAGACTTTCATTTCGAATCGCTTCAGGCGGCCATGTACCCTATAAGTTTCGACTTAAGAAACCCTGAAAACTTATCATCTCTATTTGTGAAATTAAATGGAGGCAGTGTAGAACAGGGTATTGCAGATATAAAAACAGCTTTTAAAAACGCTACGGGAGAACCGCTAGATGAAGTGCGATTTATGGACGACTTCTTGGCAACCAGATATAAGGATAGCAAGCGTTGGCAGAGCATTATTCAGTCGTCCACGACTATCGGAATTCTGATCGCTTGTATAGGTCTTTTTGGGCTTACAGGGATCAACATGGCGAATAGAATCAAAGAGATTAGTATTCGAAAAGTTCTCGGTGCCGAATTTAGTGAGATTGCATTTTTGCTCAACAGACAAACCCTTATTCTGATAGTTGTATCAGCCCTTATCTCTATACCCATCGCTTATCAATTGATGTCAAGTTGGCTTGATGGCTTTGCATATCATGTAGAAATCTCGCCAGAACTGTTTATGATATCTATGCTAGTACTGCTCACCATTGCTGTTGGTACGGTGTTGTTCCATTCAATCAAATCAGTAAGAACTAATCCTGCTGAAGTATTAAGAAACGATTAAACCTAAATCAAATGCTCAAAAACTACTTTAAAACAACATTGAGGTCATTAAGAAAGAACAGACTCTTTTCTTTCATCAATATAATGGGCCTTTCTATTGGAATTACTGCGTCAACATTAATTCTACAATATGCCTTTAACGAATTAAATGTAGATCGCTTTCATAAGAATTCGGCCAATATTTATCGCGTGATGAACGAACGGTTTACAGGCGATAGAATGATTCAACGTGGACAGATCACTTATTCTGCTGTAGGTAAGCAAATGTTTGAAGACTATCCGGAAATCGTAGACTACTTTACACTAAGCACATTCGGTCAAAATGTGATTACGCATAATGAGCATACAGTTAAAATACCTTTTAGCATTTTAGTTGAGCCAAGCTTTTTCAAAATGTTCTCTTTTGAGGTACTGGCTGGTAACCCAGAATCTATTTTTAATGAAAAAAGAAAAATGGTTGTTACTGAAAGCACAGCCAAAAAACTATTTCCTGGTAAAAATGAAGGGTGGGATATTCACCTAGGTAAGATTATAGAAATGGGATCGAGCCGCACGGAATATGAACTGGCAGGGGTGATTGAAGATGCTCCGCATAATTCCAGTCTTCAGTATGAGATCATTTTATCTCGAGCCACCACTTTTGATTTTTTCGACCAAGCTGAATTTAGCTGGACAGGTTCAGATTACTTCCATTATATCCAAGTTGCTGAAAATGCGGACGTGAAAGCACTGGAAGCCAAATTTGAAGATTTCAGTAATACTTATTTTGAAGGAGATAATGTGACTGGGACATTCGAAAAGTTTCATTTACAGCCTTTAGAAGATGTTTATCTGTATTCAGATTATGAGTACGAAAACCATACCACTGCAAGTGGAAGCATGGTTTGGACTTTGATATTGGTGGCTGCTTTTATCTTGGCCATGGCATGGATTAACTATATCAATCTTGCTACTTCTAAGTCTTTACAACGCGCTAAAGAAGTCGGCGTGCGAAAAGTAGTAGGTGCAAGCAAAGGGCAGCTAGTGAACCAATTTTTAGTAGAGTCTTTAATCTTAAATTTCTTTGCCTTTATTCTGGCGATTACTTTTGTACAAGTTTCTCGGAACTTCTTTAACCGTTTGGTAGGCAGAGAATTAGACCTTTTAGTTTTCTTAAATTCTGAACTATATTCTTTACCATTATACATCTGGATGATTGGCTTACTCTTTATTGGGTCATTTATATCCGGAATATATCCCGCCTTTGTGCTTTCCAGCTTCAAAGCCTCTCAATCATTGAAAGGTACTTTTGGCAAGAGTTCAAAAGGACAGCAATTAAGAAAAACGTTGGTAGTCTTTCAGTTTGCACTATCTATTGCATTAATAGCTGGAACTATTTTAGTGTATCAGCAGACTAATTTTATGAGAAATCAAGACCTAGGCGTTAATATGAGTCGGGTCATTACCGTAGAACCACCTTCTTTAACTCGTTTCGATAGTACGTTTGTTGAACGGATGCATCAGTTTACCAATAAGCTTGAACAAAATTCCCGAATAGAAAAAGTAGGCACTTCGGGTTCTGTTTTCGGTAGTCGGTTGCCTAGAACTTTCAATGTAAGAACAGGTCCAGAAAGTGAAGGACATATGTTGAATAGGATTAGCGCAAACTATGGTTTTCTAGATGTTTATGAAGTTGAGATTATAGCTGGGAGAAATTTCGTGAGAACTGATCATAACCCTGATTTTAATTTGGTAAAAGGTACAATTCTAAACGAAAAAGCTACAAAACTCTTGGGCTTTGAACGTCCGGAAGATGCTGTAAATACAAAACTTACCTTCTTCGGTAGAGATTGGGAAGTTTTGGGAGTAACCGCCGATTTTCATCACAGGTCTTTAAAATCAACCATTGAACCTTTAATGTTAGCGCCCTTTATGAGCGGCGGTGATGATACTTATCACATACGTGTAAATGATGCTAAGCTTTCCGAGACAATCGCTTATATAGAAAAGACGTTCGAAGAGTTTTATCCAAACGATATTTTTGAATATAATTTCATGGATACTCGTTTTGAAAGTCAATACCAAGAGGATAAGCAATTTGGCGCTATTTTCAACTTATTCTCAGTTTTGGCAATAGCCATTGCATGCTTAGGCCTATTTGGTTTGGCAGGGTACTCTGCCATTCAAAAGACTAAAGAAATAGGGATTAGAAAGGTACTTGGCGCTACTATTCCAAATATTTTGCAAATGCTGTCTAAAGACTTTATCCTTTTAATAGGATTGGCTAGTGCAATTGGTTTGCCACTAATTTATTGGGGAGCTACTGAATGGTTGTCAGGTTTTGCTTATCAAACTTCTATCGGTTTATTCTTCTTTCTGGTTCCCATTGTTAGTGTGTTGTTCATTAGTCTGGCTATTATACTTGGACAGACCTTTAAAACTGCAAAATCTAACCCAATCAATTCCTTACGTCAGGAATAGGCTTAAAGACTTATATGTTCTTGATTTCTACAAAGAGTGATGTTTTTATTACCATTTTAACAACAGGGAGGATTGCTGTAAGAACAGCAAATAGTAATCCAATGGAAGTACTAAGAAAAGATTAAAATAACTTCGTAATGCTTATTAGAAATATAAAATTGGCCATTCGACAGCTTTCTAAAAACAAGGTTTTTTCTATCGTAAATGTATTTGGTTTAGCCTTATCGATGGTTGCCTGTTTGCTTATTTACAAGTATGTGAGTTTCGAAAAGAGTTATGATCAATATCATGCCGAAGCTGATAATATCTATCGAATTTATCGGGTGGAAGCGAACGAAGATCCAGATGACGGCGTAGCATCTGTTTTCTCAGGCATGAAAATTCCTTTAGAGGAAGAATTACCTGAAATAAAGCATGTCGCTCGCTTTATTGGTTACGATAAGATTTTTCAATCATTTGCTTTCACATACAATGGTCTGGACGATCAGTACAAGACTTATAATGTTTCGAGTGGGTTCTTTTCAGATCAAGACGCCATTAAAATCATTGATTTTAAATGGAAAGAAGGCGTTTCATCTTCCGTTTCGCTTAACAATCCGTTTGAATTAATCATTTCCGAGAAGTATGCTAAACTGTTTTTTGGAGATGCCCCAGCCTTAGGTAAAGTACTGCGATTTAAAAATTTAGGAACAGATTTTAAAGTGACAGGTGTTTTTAAAGACTTGCCGGAAAACACACATATTAAATTCGAAATGCTGTGCTCTATGAAATCCTTGCCGGCAAATTGGAACCTAGATAACGTATATAACTGGGGAAACTTCTATACATATATAAAAACAGCCGGTGGAGCTTCTCCTAGGGCCTTAGAGTCAAAGATTAACGAGCTTTTTGCTGGAATAGAGGGCGCTTGGTTTGATGAGGACGGGGTGACAATGAAACTACAGAATATTCAAGATATACACCTTAATTCTCACCATTCCTATGAAATTGAGGCAAATGGAAATGGCGACACTGTGACTTTTCTATCCATCATTGGGGTTTTTATAATGGTGATTGCTTGGGTAAATTATATAAACCTAAGCAGCTCAAAGCTTGTTGATAGGGCCAAAGAAGTAGGCATTCGAAAAGTAATGGGTGGTTATAAACGCCAATTAATGGGACAGTTTTTAATGGAATCATTCACAACCAATTTCTTTGCAATCATAATTTCTTTGACCTTACTTCAGTTAACGCGGAGTTTCTTCGAAGGATTAATAGGAATACCCATCACGTTTTTCGAAGCTGAATCTTTATTTATCACTCTAGCTTTTATAGCGGCTTTTCCGCTTGGATCTATCATATTTGGCTTTTATCCAGCGCTTCTTTTTTCAAGTCAAAAAGTATCTATCGTCTTGAACGGGAAAAGTAAAACAAGTAAATCTGGATTGCTATTCAGACGTGGCCTAACGCTTTTCCAATATGTGATAGCCTTGGTGTTAATCGTAGGAACATTAGCTGTGAAAAAGCAGCTGTTATTCATGCAAAATCAGTCTTTGGGAATGAATATTGACCGCACGCTAGTAGTGAAAAAGCCTTTTATGGAAATGGAAAGCCGGTTTTCAAGCAAGGCTTCATTCATGAATAGTGTGAATCAAATGAGTGAAGTATTGGGCGTAAGTGCTTCATCAGAAATTCCGGGTTATGAAATTTCACGCATGAGATGGATTGCATTAGGTCCTGGCTCTGATGATAAAGCACTTTATGCTAAAGATATTGCCGTGGATGAGTTTTTTACTGATCTCTACGAGATTGATGTCATTTATGGACGTAGTTTTTCTAAGGGATTTTCTGATTCTACATCAGTAGTGTTGAGTCATCAAACGGCTAAAGAATTGTTGGGAGAAGATAACCTTGCTGATTGGATTGGTAAAACGATTTATTATGAAACGCTACCATACCGACTCATTGGTATTGTAGATGATATCAGTCAAGAGTCGCTCAAAGTGAATAGAAAACCTCATATCTATACTAAAGTCAATAGGGATAAATTTTATTCAATAAAGCTCAATAGCGACAATATGAGCGAAGTGGTAAGTGAAATTCAAACCATATTCGACAGGAGTTTTACGACCAGTCATTTTGAATATTTCTTTTTAGACGAGTATTATGATCGGCAGTATAAAGCAGATCGTCTTTTTGGTCAAATATTTTCTTTCTTTTCCATCTTAGCGATCATTATTACGGCATTAGGACTTTTTGGGCTCTCATTATATAATATCAGTCAGCGCGCGAGAGAAATTGGTATTCGTAAAATTCTTGGCGCGCCAGTGAATCACATATTCTATTTGTTAACCAAGGAATATGCGCTGTTAATAAGTCTCGCTTCGGTTATTGGTTTGCCTATTGGGTATTACTTTATACAGAAGTGGTTAGTTAATTTTTCCAGCCATATGGATATCACTACTGGCTTGCTTGTTCTTCCTATTGCACTGCTGTTTTTCTTAACCTTAGGTACCATTTGCTATCAAGTGATTAAAGCTATTCGAACAAACCCGGCTGACACTTTGCGATACGAGTAATAAAACGTATCATGATGATACGAAAGTGTGTCATCATGATACGTTTATTAGGATGCTAAATCCGTTATATACTTGATTAATAGAGAGTTATATATTTGGTATTAGTATTGTCTGTTGTATGGCATACAAATTCAAAACAACATGTTTAAAAATCATATTTCCGTTGCACTTAGAAACTTTCAAAAAAGAAAGTCTTTCACCTTTATCAATGTTTTAGGACTTACTGTCGGCATGACGGTCTGTTTACTCATTTTAACATATGCTAAGTATGAAATGAGTTATGATACATTTCACAGCAGAGCCAATGATATCTATCGCATTTCAGTTGACATTTACAATGGCGAAGACTTCCAGATTGCAGATGCGCAATGTTACCCTGCAGCCGGCAAGTTGGCAAAAGACGAATTCGCAGAGGTAGAGGAGTATGCCATGGCGAGAAAATTTGGTCGTATGTCTTTAAAAAATGGCGATAAAGCGTTTAATGAAGACGGTGTTTACTTTGCTACGCCTTCTTGGTTAGAGGTTTTTGATTGGGAATTGCAAATGGGAAATAGGGCTACCGCGCTAAAAGACGCTAATACCATAGTAATTTCAGAGAGTACTGCCGAGAGATACTTTGGTGAAGAAGATCCAATGGGTAAAATGATTAAACTTTTACCTGGCGGAGGTGAGTTACCAATGCTTGTTACAGGAGTTATTAAGGATGTTCCTGAAAACGCACATTTGAAGTTTGATATTTTGGTCTCATATCAAACGGCTGTCGAAGAGTTCGGAAGTAAGTACGATAATTTCGGTGGCAATAATGAGTATATGTACATTTTGGCCAACACTGCGCTGGACAATGAATTCGAAAAACGCTTCAATGCGACCTACTTTGAAAGAACTGAACCATTCTTAGAGCGCGGTGATAGTTTAGATATACAACCATTAACTGACATTCATTTAAACTCTGATAAAACTTATGAGGCAGAAACTAATGGCAGCCAGTCTATTGTAAATATACTCTTAGTGGTTGCCATATTCGTATTGATCATTGCTTGGGTGAACTTTATCAATCTTTCTACTGCACGAGCTATGGAAAGAGGAAAAGAAGTAGGGGTAAGAAAAGTATTGGGTTCGAACAAAGGAGCATTGATTACTCAATTTTTAATGGAGTCCTTTATGCTCAATTTCTTGGCCGTAGTGTTAACCCTAACGTGCATCCAAGGTGTATTGCCGCTTTTCAATGAGTTTGCTGGTTTGGATCTTTCTTTTAATGTGTTCCAGAATACGCAGGCCCTATTACAGGTAGCGGCAATTTTGATAATTGGCTCTTTCGCTTCTGGTATTTATCCAGCATTGGTTTTGTCCAATTATAGGCCATTAGCGGTTATTAGCGGACGCTTAAAAGACTCTAAGGGCGGGTTAATCTTACGAAAGGGTTTAGTAATTTTTCAAT
Source organism: Roseivirga sp. (assembly GCF_049099775.1). Classification (GTDB taxonomy): domain Bacteria; phylum Bacteroidota; class Bacteroidia; order Cytophagales; family Cyclobacteriaceae; genus Roseivirga. Next base: position 269,746 of record NZ_JAGDZM010000013.1, read on the forward strand.
TTATGATTACGATGTTACTTCTAGCAGGTACTGTTACAATATATCAGCAGGTTAATCATATGCGTTCACAATCATTAGGTGTAAATATTGATCAAACCATCGTAATTAGAAACCCTGTAATGTCGGCAAACGATAGTCTTCAGAGTGAGCATAGAAAAACTTTAAAATCTGAATTAAATCGAGTCGCACAGGTGAAATCGGTAGCCTATTCCGAAACAGTTTTTGGTCAAGGAACAACGGAAATGAATACGACAACGGGTTTTTATGAACTAGTCAATAAAACCGGAAGGGGAGTAAGTTTCTCATTTTTCAGAGTAGATGAAGATTTCACAAAAGCTTTTGAGTTTGAAATTCTAGCAGGAAGAACATTTGATTCGAATATTGAAAACTTGATTCCAGATAGCGGTGGCTATGACGGAATCATGATTAACGAAACAAGCCGAAAAATTTTCGGGTACTCCACTAATGAAGAGGCTGTAGGACAAAAGATCAACAGGTTTGGTGCGCAAGTAGCAATAATAGGCGTTTTCGCAGACTACAACCACCATTCCTTAAAGACTAAGGTAGACCCAACTGTTTTATTCTTCGATCGATATGGCTACGCTTCTGACTATGTATCCATAAAGCTAAATGCGGGAAATAATCCTGGAAAGGCGTATAAATCTATATTAGGTGAGATTGAGAAAGTATATAGACAAGTATATCCTGAAAGCGATTTTGACTATTTCTTTTTAGATGAGAATTTTGAAAAACAGTATCAAGCTGATCGACAGTTTGGAACGGTATTTACAACTTTTGCAGGAATTACGATATTCGTGGCTATTCTTGGCTTGTTCGGTCTTGTCCTTTACGAAGTGCAGCAAAGAATTAAAGAGATTGGAATTCGTAAGGTATTAGGAGCCAGCGTAGGTACAATTATTAAATTACTTTCGTCAAGTTTCTTGAAATTGATTTCTATAGCTATTCTTCTTGCTACACCGATAGCTTATTTCGGAATGAATGAGTGGTTATCAGGCTATGCTTATCGAATTGAGTTATCTGTCTTATTATTTATAGTACCTGCCGTAGGACTACTTTTAATCGCTTTGGCAACAGTAACAACTCAAGCAATAAAAGCGGCGAATGAGAATCCAGTAAAGTCTCTTCGCTACGAATAATTATTAGTCCTTACTTCTAAAAATAGTGAAGCCCCGATTGCAGTCGGGGCTTCTTTATTCAACTAAAAACACAAGCAAGTTTAATTGCCTCCGCGGCCGCCTCCGCGACCACCTCTTTGTGATTCTCTTTCTGCTTTCCACTTTTCGTAAGCGGTCCATTGTGTTTCATTAAAAATTTCTTTGAGTTGTTTATCGCTTTTCTCTTGAAACTCTGTAATTACTTCACGCATACCAGCTCTTTCACCACTTTCTCTCATTTCCTGAAGCTTTTCAGTTCTTTCTTTATTAGTGGTTAAAAGCACATCATATGTCTTTTTGTATTGTTCGTCAGAAAGGCCGAATTGTTCTTGAAAATTCTCAGCTAGTGTTTTAGCAGCCTCTTCTGGACTCACTCTCTCGCCGCGTTGTCCACGCTGTCCGCCTTGACCTCCTCTTTGTGCATGTGCCGCAAGTCCTACAAAAAGCAGCATACTCATAAATAATAATGTCTTTCTCATAGTTTTCTGTTTACATGGCTTTGGACAAAAGATTGTCCAAAAGGTTTAATTGGATATAAAATTTGGATTTGAATCAGTGTTAAATGCCAAATTAGGCAATTTCACCTGATCCAATTAGTTCATTTTTACTATACCAAGCTACAAACTGACCTGGGGCTATTCCTTTCTGGTGTTCATCGAAAATAACGTACAAACCGTCGGACTCCATATATAGCGTAGCTCGTTCCAGTGGTTGTCTGTATCTAATTCTCGCTAAATAACTTCTAGATTCACCGACTTTTAATTTCAAATCTGCTCTTACCCAATGGATACCTTCGTTAGGTACTAATAGCCCACGTCGTAACAGCCCTGGATGATGATCACCTTGACCTGTATATATGATGTTATTAATCGTATCTTTTTCAATGACAAAAAGTGGTTCTGGTGTACCACCTACAGCTAGGCCTTTTCTTTGACCAATCGTAAAATAGTGAGCTCCGTTATGTTGGCCTACTACTTTACCATCTTCTGGTTGATATTCGTAAGGTGCTGAAAGCGCTATTAGTTCCTCGCGCTTATTCTCAAATGACTGATTGGCTTGTTTATAATAAGTTTGAAAATTTGTTTCATGAACACCTAGTTCACGAATTTCGCCCTTTTTCGGTGCCAATTGTTGCTGTAAGAAATCAGGTAACCTAACTTTTCCTATAAAGCATAAACCTTGTGAGTCTTTCTTTTCTGCTGTTATTAAGTCAGCTTTTCTAGCAATTTCTCTTACCTCCGATTTTTGTAAGTGTCCAATAGGGAAGAGGGCTTTCGAAAGCTGTTCCTGGTTTAGTTGACATAGAAAATAGCTTTGATCTTTATTAGGGTCTTCTCCTGCTAGTAACCGGTGAATTTCTTTGCCATTTTCCACAATGGTGTCTTTCTGAACGTAATGTCCAGTAGCCACAAAATCTGCTTTAAGTTTTAATGCTGCTTTTAAGAATATGTCGAATTTCACTTCTCGGTTGCAAAGAATATCTGGGTTCGGCGTGCGACCTTGCTCATATTCTTTGAACATATAATCGACGATACGTTCTTTATATTGCTCGCTTAAATCTATTACGTGAAAAGGGATCCCTAATTTCTCTGCAACGGCTAATGCATCGTTGCTATCTTCTACCCATGGACATTCTTCTGAAATAATGACAGAGTCATCAACCCAGTTACGCATAAACATGGCTATCACTTCATAGCCTTGCTCTATTAGTAAGTGGGCGGTAACACTGGAATCTACTCCACCCGAAAGTCCTACAACTACTCTTTTTCCCATGATTTTATCCTAACTCGGAAGGCTAACATCGTTTTTGCAAAAATAGTTGTAATGTTCTGAAAAACATGATGTTGTTTTTTGTCTTGTATTTTAACGCTGTTTTTGGTCGGCTAAAAACAATAAAAAAGGGCCTCGATAATTCGAAGCCCTTTTCCTAGGTTGAGGTTGAAGAGGTTTATTTCTTCTTGATGTCGATAGCCTTTTTAGACTTATCTACACCTGGTGTTCTATTTAAGAATTCGTCATAAAGTCTGATTTGACGTGATGTCATCGGTACCTTATAACCATCAATAAATAGCTCAGTGATTTTAGTAGCGGTTTCAAACGGATCTCCTGTTGCTACAAAGATGTTTGCTTTTTTACCTACTTCGATAGAGCCTACCTGATCTCCAATTCCAAGAATTTCAGCGGCATTAATGGTAATAGCCTTTAATGCTTCTTCACGCCCCATACCGTATGCTGCAGCAAAACCTGCATGATAAGGTAAGTTTCTTACGTTTTCAGCTTCCATAGTTCTTAAGGCGACTTTAACACCGGCTTTAGACATAATACCTGGATTAGCATAAGCTGCATCATAAGCATCGGACTGACGTGTTGGTATCGCTTGAACTGGACCAGTAATTACTGATAAACCTGATTCTGCAATTTTATCGGCAACTCTCCATCCTTCAGATACACCAGTAAGGATTACTTTTTTGTAACCTCTTTCTTTTACCCAATCAATAGTTGCGATGATATCTTTTGCCGCATTTACTTCAATGAAAAGCATCATGTCACCTTTCACTACGGGTACTAATGCTTCGATTTCTGGGTATGATCTTACTTCATCAGCATTCTCAATTTTAGCATAAAGCTCAGCTTTGTCCCAAGCATCGTTGATTTGCTTTAATGCTCTTTCCTGACGTTTCTTAAGTTCAGCTGGAGAAAGTCTTCTGAATCGTCTGCCTCGACCAGTAGAAGGGAAGGTCATAACAATCCCTTTGGAACCAGCATACATTTGATCAGGTGTATAACCGAATAGGTTAATTGATGCAGCTGTACCCGCTAAAGCACCGCCTCTTGGCATAGTCCAAACCGTTGTAACACCACTAACTCGAGTAACAGGGATTGCCACCGAATTAGGGTTTACAGCCGTTAAAGCTTCCATTTGAGGTGTTAATGCACCAAATTCTCTGGTGTCATTCGCTTCTGCAATACTTCCGATTTCTGATAAACCTAAAGTAGTACCACCATCGATCATGCCTGGGTAGATTTCTCTTCCTTTACAATCAATAACTTCTGCATCAGCAGGAATAGTTACATCGGCACCAACAGCTTCGATTACACCGCCATTAATTACAATGGTACCGTTTTCAATAATCCCGTTTGTTACGGTATAAATTTTTGCGTTAGTCAACGCAAACTTACCGTTACGCGCTCTTAGGACTTGATCATCCTCCTGTGCCAAAGACAAAAGAGGAACGAAAGTCAACATAAAGAGTGCTGCGAATAGTATTCTTAAATTCTTCATATCCTTCTTTATTTTTTATTGGAGAATAATTCTTCCATCGTTAACAGATGTGCGTCTTCTAGACATCTATGATCATCATGTCTTTCATAAATCAAGACATCTTCAATAGCCGCTTCAGGGTTGATGTATAATCTAACATCTTTCAGGTCATCTGCTTTGTCAAAGTATTTTACACCATCAACAAAAGTCATTAATGGAACAGCATAAACAGATAATGGATGCGCATCGAAAATAGCGATGTCAGCATCTTTACCTTCTTCTAATGAACCAACTCGGCTATCTATTCCTAGTTGCTTCGCAGGGTTCAATGTAATCATTGCTAGTGCTTCATCATCTGTTAAATCACCATATTTCTGCGTTTTAGCAGCTTCGTGAAATAAGTGTCTGATTAGTTCTCCAGAATCAGAGTTGATTGACGTATTAACACCCGCTTTCGTTAAAATAGCTGCGTTATAGGCAGTAGAGTAGTATACTTCAAGTTTATAGGCCCACCAATCGGCAAATACTGAAGCTGTTGCTCCGAAAGCTGCTAATTCTGGTGCCACTTTATAAGCTTCATTAGCATGTTGGAAAGTCAGTTTAGGGATATTGAAATCACTGAACACTTTTAAGAGCATATAAATCTCATCGGCTCTATAGGAGTGACAGTGAACTAATACATCACCATTCATAATGTCTACTAAGGTCTGAAGCCTTAAGTCATATTCTGGAGCTACTTTTCTAGCGGACTTATTCGCATTATAGGCATCCCACTTTTTCTTGTATTGAACAGCTTGAGTAAATGAATTTCTCAGCATGTTTTCTACACCCATACGACTTTGAGGCTGAATTCCTCTTGAACGACCACCTCTTGTAGGGTTTTCCCCTAGCGCGAACTTGATAGTTCTTGGCGCACCTTCAAACCTTAAATCATCAGGATTAGTAAAACCGTAACGAAGTTTAAGTGTTTCATTCTGACCTCCAATTACATTGGCAGAACCGTGCATAAGGTGAATGCTAGTTACACCACCTGCTAATGCTCTATAAATAGAAACATCTAAGGGGTTAACTACATCTTCCATGCTCACTTCTGAAGTTACTTGACTAGTTCCTTCATTAATGGCACTGCCCGCAATGTGGGAATGAGCATCGATGATTCCTGGCATAACAAATTTGCCAGAGGCATCCAAAGTTTCCACTCCTCTAGGGGCACGAAGTCCTTTTCCTATTTTCGAAATTTTACCATCTCGAACGAGTACATCCGTGTTTTCTAGCGTACCATTGGTCACCGTTAATACCGTACCGCCTTTTATCAATAAGTCTCCTTTTGGCACTTGGGCCAACGCAACTGTGCTAAACAGGGCTAGGAGGATTGTTATTATGTTTTTCATTTTCATGATTTTTTTCTTTAGCTAGTTTAAACGCCGTCTTTTGTAGCTGTCAGTTCAAACGTTACATTAAATGCTGCAACAGAAGCTTCAGCATCATAACTCTTCCCAGATACTTGACCTACAACAACGATTTCGATCGATTGACCTCCACCATCAATTGCGAAATCAAAAGATAGTTCACCATCTCTGAAGTTGAGATTGTTCATGTCGTTGTCTGGGCTACCATCACTGCTGGTTAAAACACCAGTATACTTACCTTCTTCTTTTTTAATGATCATTTTGCCAGACTGATCACCGCCTGGGGTTGTGAAAGTGTAAGACCATGTTCCTAAGATTGGATCGTCACTCGCAGCTGCCGGAGTTGCTTCTTTTTCAGTTCCCTCTTCTTTCTTAGCTTTCTTTTCTTTCACTTCATAATCATGTCTATCACCATCAACGAACATCATTTTTACTTGTGAATCTTTAGTGAAATAAGGTGCAGTGGTAATCATTACATTGGCCATTTTACCTGATTCGACTGTTCCAGTAACTTTATCAATTCCTAACATTGAAGCTGGATTTGTAGTTAATGCTGCCAATGCTGCATCTTCGCTAAGTCCATTTTCAATCATTGTCATCAAATTCTTTTTGATTTTACCGTTAGAAGTACCTTTAGTAGAAAATCCGAATTTGATTCCTGCTTCTTGAAGTTTGCCAGCTTGCGTTACATAAGTTTTGTAGAACTCATCACGTTTAGCCTCTAGGGCAATAACCTCTTCGCTTTTATCTTTATCCTTTATCTCTTTTGGCTCATCTGGTAAATCCATAGAAAGGAAAATTGGAGTTCCAGTGGATTTTAATTCATCCATAATATCCCAAGCTTGTTCTACTCCAGCTATCATTAGTTTAAAACCAAGATCGTTTTGAAGTCTCATCGCTCTGCGAACGTCTAGCATACTGCTTACGTCGAACATTACTGCTTTGCGCTGTGCAATTACTGGGTGGAATGCCATACTTACTCTGTCATTCACTGGACGTGGTAGCCCAGATGGATTTTCAGCGTATAGTGCCACATGATCTTTGTGCTGAACTGCGTTTCTATACAAATTTCTCCATTTAGCCATTATTCCAAGAATATTACCAGGATAAGCACCCGGTGCACCAACAAACTGAGCGTAAAGCGCTACATCTTTTGCTAGGACCAATTCATCCATATGGTTGGCATCTTTCAATAGAATGAGAGATCCTGAACCTGGTAGCATTCTACCATAAGGCGCCGTATGAGAAATTGCGAAACCTATTTTTCGGATGTTTCCTATGGTACTACTTTTTACATCTAACTGAGATAAAACACTATTCTCAGGTGTAATTCCTGCATAGTCGTTTGGAGGATCAGGTGTGAATAAATTCTGAGGTCTTGGAAGATTCTCAGGTCTTTTAGCACCAGTATTAGCCAACCCATCAATAAAAGCTGGGTAGACATAAAGCCCAGATGCATCAATTACTTCAGCATCGGCAGGTATAGTTTGGTTTTTGCCAACTCCGACAATCAAACCATCCTTAATCACTACAGTAGCGTCTTTCATTTCACTACCCGGTTTTGTTATCACCGTGGCATTTGTAATTGCGTAAGTCCTTGTCACTGCTGATGTTCCAGATGGATCACTTTGTGCCAAAGATGTATGCAATACTGTGAATGATAGGAGCAACACTAAGTGTAGACGTAACATTCGAAAGGATTTCATATTCAATATTTAGTTAAGATTAGTTCAAGGCATAATATACTTCAAAGGTGGCTTCAATTCAAAGCCAAATATGAGAGTGGTTTTATATTGGTTTTGAGGGTAAGGGCTCTTTTTGTATTCTCTACATAGATATTGTCCTCCGCCACCTTTAAGGCTTATTTAATCTTTAAATTCTCTAAGATTATTTACCGAAAAGACATAAAAAAAGGGCTCGTTAGAGCCCTTTTTTTATGATTGTTAAGAATTACTTAGGATCTAAAATATTGCTAATGCGGTCTTTTAGGTCTTCTAAGTGCAATCTGCTTGCCCGATCTGAATATTTAGACATCGCGCTATTGACATCTCTTTGAAGTGTTTTCAATTCAGCTTTTACAACTGGCCGAATATCTGATTGAGAAATGCTTACTTGTCTTGCTTGGAACTGACTAGACTCATTGTTCATCATGAACTCAAGTCTTGCCACGAAGGCACGTTGTAAGTTTCTTCTGTAAGTATCAATAACAGCTCCACTTGAAAGTTCGCTAAAGAGTCCTTTCCTGGTATCTGCGAAAAGCTGATAAATGGTGTAAGTATTTCTTCCTTTAAAGGCTTCAGCTTCAATTAAACGTTGCGCTCTAGTAGCATCTAAAAGACGGTTTAGGTAAGATACTTGTGTTGTACGAATTCTGTTTACAGCGCCGTATCCTTCGAGTTTTCTCAGTAAACCTTCATCTAGTAACCATTCTGGGGTTGAAAAAGCGTGTTTATGCATCCAAGCCATGGCTTCTACTTGACGTTTTTCTGGTACTACATTGTATACGGCACCTTCTTGATCTGCAGATTTAAAATCTTCTGTTACACCGCCAATTGTTGTTACCACATGCCCGACAAACCTTCTCCACTGACCGATTGATTCGTTATAAATCTCTCTTGTTTCAGTATAGTCTTCACCATCGGTAGTAGTCCAATCTAATAGGTTAGGAATTACTTTCATCAGATTCATCATACCATAAGTACTGGCTAAAACGCTGTTATCGCCTAAGTCCTCGGTTTGAGATTCTGGGTTGAAACCATTGCTGCTTCCAAACCTATACATTCTATCATCCGCCTTATCTAAAATCCATTGATCTAAAGTGCTGGTTTCGGCTTCTGGCGTATTAGCACCAGGAATAACTCTGTAACCCCAATTGATTACGTATTTATCGTAAGGGCCAATTTTTCTAATGAAACGTTCTACGCCGTCACCAGGCTGTGCTATATAATTTACCCGTGCATAATCCATAATAGTAGGGGCTACACCGTATTCTTGAGTAAATTCTGGGTCTCTGAGTGATTCAACTGGATAAGCTGAACTAGCCTTCATATTGTGCGGTAGGCCTAATGCATGACCTATTTCATGAGCAATTACGGCCCGCATCATTTCCCCAATGTCTTCTTCTGGTGTTTCAAGTGTTCTGGCTTTAGGGTTAGCTGCACCAGTTTGAATCAAGTACCAGTTTCTATATGATCTTAGGTGATTATGGTACCAAATAATATCACTTTCAATAATTTCACCACTTCGAGGGTCGGCAGTACTTGGCCCAGTGGCATTTCGCGTCATGTTAGCAATGTATCTTACTGTGGAGTAACGCGTATCTTCTGGGCTCCAATCTGGATCTTCTTCTTTGGTGGGTGGTTCTTTTGCAATTATTGCATTTTTAAAACCAGCTGCTTCAAAGGCTACTTGCCAATCTTCAATACCCAGTTTAAACCACTTTTTGAACCTTTCAGGAGTTCCAGGGTCTAAATAATAAACGATTGGTTTTACTGGTTCTACCAATTCACCTCTTGCATATGCTGCAGGATCTTTTGGTTCTAACCTCCATCTTTTTAAAAATCGTACTTGGTCTCCTTTGAGCTTATTTGAACTATAATTCACATTTCCCATGGCAAACCAACCTACTCGCTGATCGGCCAAACGTGGCATCATTGGCGTTTCAGGAAGTTTTATCATTGACTGAGCTACTTGCATTGAAATAAGGCCTGCACTTGCATTTGAAGGCGGTCGGCCAGCGTCATAAGTCATAACTTGTCGTACTTCTACATTTTCAGGGAATGACTTTACTGATTCTGTATAGCTTTTTGACGCATCAAGTCTTCTCACTTGAAATTGTGTTCTGAATCTTCCAGACATTGCACTAATCGATCTCGTGTCGGCGGTAAAGAATTGCGTCACATCAACTAGGTATGCGGCTGAATCTTCAGGCTGTCCCATTACTTTGAATGAACCGATAATAGGAGCAAAGTTGTTGTTTACTACAGATTTATAAATGGCATCCGTACTGTCAGCTACATTGTTGAAAGACATTTTCTTAAGGTAAATTTTACCGCCTTTTTCTTCCCAACGTACTACTTGTTCTATCATTTTAGAACCTGAAGCGACAAATCCACCACCAAAATTTTCTGGTGCAGATACTAATCGAGTAACCCAAAGCATATCTTTTCCAAGTTCACTTTTAGGTATCTCATACATGATTTTACCATCCTTAGTGTATGTGGTAAAAAGCCCTTCATCGGCTTTCATACCTTTTACCAAAGAGGCATATGTTTTTTCTTTCTTTTTCGGAGGAGTTGGTTTTTCCGTTGTTGGAGCCGTTTCAGCTTTTTGATTTCGCTTCTTGCGTTGGGCTAAAGCATCATTCCCTAGCGTCAACAAAAAGGCGCCGGTTAAGCAAAGGCTAGCAACCCTCTTTAGGTTGTGTTTCTTTATCATCAGGTTTATTTTCATTTCATTGTAATGAAACACTTTCACTTGAAAGGAGAAAAGACTATTCCCAAAGTGGGTAATTCATTATGTTAGTGGTCGAAATACAAGTATTACGTTGTGAATAGATATTGGGAGATTGTTCAGAGTGCATATCAAGGGTACGCTAACTACCTTTGGCAGGAGATTACGTTTCAATATGATTATAAGCCATGGTGGCAGAATTATTTTTGGGCCCTGATCGGTATTTCTCTGATCTTCTTGGCTTGGGAATGGTTAAGACCTTGGCGAAAAGATCAGCCTAAGTTTAGAAAGGATTTTTGGTTAGATACTTTCTATATGTTCTTTAATTTTTTTCTTTTCTCTCTAATCATTTTTAACGCATTGTCTGAAGTTGTGGTGGACGCATTTTCGAATCTTTTAGCACAATTGGGTTTAAATAATTTGGTGGCAATAGAGATAGGCTCATGGTCTATTGTTGCCCAGCTCTTCGCATTATTTATTATTCGAGATTTTGTTCAGTGGTGGACACACCGCTTATTGCATGCCGTGCCGTTTCTTTGGAGATTTCACAAGGTGCACCATTCTGTAGAACAAATGGGCTTTGCCGCACATTTACGGTATCATTGGATGGAGACGCTAGTTTATAGAACTATAGAATATTTACCGTTGGCCATGATCGGTTTTGGTATCGACGACTTCTTTTATGTGCATATGTTTACGCTCGCTGTTGGGCATTGGAATCATGCCAATATTAAAGTGAATTTGGGGCCTTTGAAATACATCTTTAACAATCCAAATATGCATATGTGGCATCATGCACATGACCTGCCTGAAAACCGCAAAACTGGAGTAAATTTCGGCTTAACATTGAGTGTATGGGACTACATTTTTGGAACAGCGTATATCCCTTCAAGTGGTAAGTCAATAAAGTTGGGTTTTCCCGGAATTACTAAATTTCCTAAAGACTTCTGGGGCCAAATTACTCATGGTTTCAGCAAGAAAAACCAATGATAGATTTCTGAGTATCTTTAGTTTTCCTAAAAAATCAACCATGAGAAAAATTATCGCACTTACAATTACACTTGCATTGTCAACGTCACTTTTTGCTCAAGAGGCTAAACCGGAAGATGTAAAATCAGCCGACGCTATTCTGGGTGCTTTGTATGATGTGATTTCAGGCCCTGCTGGGCAGAAAAGAGATTGGGACAGAATGAAAAGTTTATTTATTCCAGAAGGCAAGCTGGTACCTTCTTTTAAAAGAGACGGTAAAGTTCAATACCTCTACTGGACAGTTCAGCAATATATTGATCAGGCAGGGGCAGGCCTTGAACAGAGTGGTTTTTTTGAGGTGGAAGTTAGTCGTAAAACAGAATCTTATGGCACTATTTCTCACGTTTTCAGTACTTATGAATCAAGGCGAACCTTAGAAGATAAAGAGCCGTTTGCACGCGGAATCAATAGTATTCAATTACTAAATGCAGGTGATCGTTGGTGGATTGTAAGCGTGTTCTGGATGGGAGAGACTCCTGAATATAAACTGCCAAAAAAATACTTGAAAAAAGATTAAAAAGAAGGATAGAGGTTAATTGTTTAGATCATTCACTATTGGGTTAATTACTGGGCCAGTCAGCTGAAAACGATACTTACCTCTTTTTTTGATCAGTATATTAGATTTATTCTTTTCCCACTTTTGAATTAATTCCTCTGCTTCATCGGAAAATGGTTTTAGGTATACTTGAGCATTTTTAAAGGTAAGTACTTCTGTATTTCTTTGTAGAAGTAGCGATGACATGGCTTCTGTTTTGTAGACTAGGACTGCGTTTGCATCAAGTCTGATAAAATCTTTAAGTTCTAGATTGATGTCGTTGATGTTTAAGCCTTGATTTTGTTTCCGTAGCTTAAACGATAACTCGTCTACAAACAACTCCTCCTGGATCAATGATATTCCGAACTTCGATATGCTATAGCCTAGTTTCTCGGTAGTAGACAACTTAAAATCTTCGATTTTAAAGTCCAATTCAAAGTTTTTGATAGGTGACTCTTCGATAAAATTATCAGTTTGGATTAAGTCTATTATGTTATCAAGTTCTACGTCTATCAGAAAGCGACCTTGCATTCGACCGATAGAAAGATCGACAAATTCTGGGTCGAGACTTTTCGAAAGGCTCAGGTCATATTCAGACTCCATAGTTAGCCCACTCAACTCAAAATCATTTATGTTTTCACCACTAAATCTTAGTTCTGCCAACCCATTTAATTTTGAATTAGTCGTTTCTATTTCCCAATCATTGAACGCCAGCCGTTTTTCATCGGGAATAAAGGCGGCGCCAAAGCTTAAACTTACTGGCGATTGAGACATGTCATTTAAGGCCTCTTGATAGTTATTGCCTAGTTCATTATTAATCTCATTTATATTCCACCAGTAGATGTTTTTTGCTTCTACCTTCACAGATTGGTAGGTAGTTGGCAATAGGCCATCGTCGATTTTCTTGATTTGAGAAAACGGTAATTCTCCATCAAAAGTGAGCTTGATTGATTCACCTAATAGTCGGGTTACATCATTCGGGTAAATGATCTTGGGGTCAATAAGTGTAAATGATATTTTCTCAAAGGAATAAATTGACTTATCGTCTTTGATTGATAATAATTCTGAAAGTGGTAACGATAGTTTGATTCGATCAGCAGATAGTCCGTAGTCGCCAATGCTGTCTAGTGCTTCGAACCCATGGATTGTGAGACTACCGTTGATAGGACTGGCTGTTATCTCGTCATATTCAATGTTAAATGAGCTTAATTCTAATTGCTCGTTTAAAATTTGCTGTACTTGTTCGTTTGCTGTTGATGCCAAACGTTGCCCAATAATGTTGTTTGTGATTAATAAAGTAGATAATAATGTTAAAGCAATTATTAATATAAAAATGTATTTCTTGTGCATGGATTAAAAGTAATGTAAAATATAGAATAAATTATGTTTAAATCTATAAAAGAAATCAATAAAAAAGATAGTGTTATGAAGTCATAAGGTTAATATGAATTGTATTAGCTGAAACTTTCTTTTCCAGCTAGTTAAACTTGACTAAACGAATCGTGGTTATTATACATAAGAAGTCACTTGCTTAAAAGCATTGACTAATTCCGCTTTGTAGGTAGGTCCAATGGGTAATGTATGGTCTTTTAGGTTGATTTCATTCTTGGAAATACTAATGATCCCGTTCAGGTTTACTAGATAGGATCTATGTGACTGAATGAAACCTTGCTTGTTGAGTTTGTCTTTCCATTTTCTGAGACTATCTAAAATAAGTATCTCCTTATCTATGCACACAACTTTTACATAATCAATTTCTGCCTTTATAAAGCGGATTTCAGATGATTTGACTTTATAAGTGGTTTTATCTGCATACAGATAATGAATTTCGTCGATGGTTGACTTTGAATGAGCTTGGACTGCTTCCTGTTCTACGGACTTTTTAGCTTCAGAAACTCGCCTGATTTCTTCCTTTTGTTTTAATAGACCTTTGACAAGAAAGAGGACAAGAAAGAATAGAATAAAAGCAGAAATTTTAATGACATCAGATAAGAAATGATTCCATGAAAACGGTTGATAATTATTATCATGAAATAAGCTGTCAGAATATTCATATGCGAATATTGTACCCACAAATATGAGTAAAAGCACTGGGAGCCAATTGAGTTTGTTTTTTGAAGTAAGGGGGAGCCACCAAAGATAGAAAGCATAAGAGGGTAGGATGATGAAGAAAATTGAATTCAATTCATGTAGAAAGGTCTCCGGATAACCTCCCTCTAGTTCAATGAACTTGATATAGGGAAATAAAAGAACGCCACACCATAACATTATATGAATAATGTATTCTTGTTTAAGCGGACCTGAACTGTTCAATTTCATTAGTCCAATCAAGTTATGGCTTTTAGCCGTGGGTAAGCACAAAATCTTTATAAGCCGCTTTAGCAAAGATTATTTCATCGCCATTAGTACCGCTAATTCTAAGTATAATATGTCCACCAGGTAAAGGTTCATGATCTTTTACTTCAAAAATCAGTTTGCCGTCGAGAGTAAACCTGACGGTTTTATCTTTCTTTATAATTTCCACATCATACCATCGCTCTGTTACCATAATATTGTTCGGTTGGTCAAGGCGAAATCCTTTTTCATAAGGACTTATGTTTTTATAGAAGAATGGACGAATTCCGTGCGACTTATTATTGAAGGTTAGGTTGTAATGTTCCAGAGTTGTTCTCCAATTCCACACTTCCCTTGGGCTAAGATCATTTGATTCAGGGATAGTTAAATCAGTCGATTTACCCTCATCTGAGGCAGAGAACAAAACAATTTGCACAGCTGATTCCGATAGTGCCTTTACCTTATAGGTTATGGTAAGTTCTCCTTGATAAGACTTTGGGCTTATCAGAAATAAACCATCCGACCCTTCAGTTTCCTCCAATACCAGCGCATCATTTTGAATGCTCGCTTTCCCAATGCCATATGTTGGCCAATTGGCTAGTTCTTGTATTGTGAATGACTTTCGATTTTGTGCTTGCCCTATATGGAAAAGGGTGATTAGTATACCGCTTAATAATAGTCTCATCTCTTTTTTTTAAAAGATGAGTGGTTGATCAGTACTAGGCAAAAAAGTTCTGTGAACCCCTTTGTTTTTTCTGTGAAAGCCGTTTAGTAAAGAGTGAAGATACTATCGTTCAAATCTGACAAGTCTTAAGTGTTTTGAAAATCTAATTAATAATCATTTAGATTGTTTAGTTGAATTTTATTCCTATTGCTCTTTTTCCTGCATTGTATAGAATTGCGTCTATCGTATTTCCTTCTTCTTCAGCGGCTTTTTTAATACGTCTTGCGAACTGGGTTAAATCACCTTCTATTCCTTTATTAGCTAATCCTCCAGACAAATAAGACCCCACTTTAGCTCCTCCTGATTTTTCAACTACTAAATCATATTCTACGATTGGTTCACATAGAGCAAAAACAAGTGTCCCATTGATGTTTTTGACTCGGGCCAGATCTTTTTTTGCTGGATCTAAATCTTCTTTGAATTTAATAGCGATAGCTTGTTTTCCAGAGGAGTATAAAATGGCATCAAATTCGAAACCTTTCTTCTTTTTCGATAATTTTGTTAGACGCTTAACATATTGACTAACCTTACCACTGATTCCTTCATTGACAAGTCCGCCAGTTAATAATGATCCTGCTTTACCACCAGTACCTCGACTTGCAACTACGTCATAATCATTCAAAGGCTCATTAAATATATACACAGGAATTCCATTTACTTTTGATACTCGCGCATAGTCATTTCCTTCTTGAGCGATAGTTAACTGAGTTATTAGAATAAGTGTGGCTATTGTTGTGATTATTTTCATCTAATTATGGATTAAATTTGGTTAGTACCTAAGTTAAGGTCTTTTATGGTGATTAAAAAAATATCATCTATAGATTTCGTTAATGACTCCAGCAAGTCTTACCCCAGCTTGAAGGATTCTCTGCTTTACTAAGTCAAAGTTGTCATACGAATAGCGGTAGCTCAATCGACCATTTTCAGGAACAGCATATACTTGCTCTCTGAAGGACATTGATTCCATTGCCCATTCTCTCACTGTCGCTTTTTGCCATTCTTTTATTTCGCTTTTTGTGGGATGGTTTACCCAATCAGCCAATTCAGTATAACTAAACTGTTTGCCATCTATCATTCGGGAATCCCACACGCTATGCAGGTTTGTGCTATTGCCGAACCACTCCACCTTCACATCATTTCCACCACGATCTTCACCATTTCCTACATGCAACGGTTGGTGAATATCTCCTACAAGGTGAACGAGGAACTTTAAATTTTCTGCTTCTTCATTGGCCGATAGCGCACCAGATTTTAACTTATTTATAATGCGTTCTATAGCCCAAATTACATCACCACCATTTTGTTTCGGTGCAGTTTCGTAGGTCATTCCATCGGGTATGGTGCAATAGTGCCATGTGTTTGCATAGCGGTAAGCATTATCTGACCTGATTTCATCCATCCAAGTACTTACTTCGGCAAGAGTTTCTGTGCCCAGTACTTTTTTGACTTTTTTAGTAGCCTTCTTAGAAAGCATACCATCGGCAATATGACCAATAGTTCTATGCCCAATCTGGCCCCAATAAGCTTCATTAGGTGTTGGGTTAGTATTGACAAAGAATAATGTGATTAATATGCTTATGAATCTCATAGTACTTTTTTTTATGGTTGCAAGCTTACTAAAAACAGAGCAATCTACGGTTACTATTTATTTAAATGTACATTATGAAAACGACCAGTTATAAAATCTATAAAGGCAATCTAATGTCGATTCATTATTTTGCTTCAAATCATTGACCCATGAAAAAAATCTCCATCTCACTCATTTTATTCTTGCTGATAGCCTCTACCATTTCAGCACAGAAAACAGCATTTACAGTTGAAGATGCTATTAAAGTAAAATCGCTGGGTAGTCAAACACTTAGCAATGATGGTGCTCTCTTGGCCGGAACCATTTCAGACGGTAAGGCAAGGTTTGGAACTGATCATTTCAGATTCAGGGATCCGAGTTATTTGAATTTAAGAGCTGGTAACTTGGTGGTAGTTAATACAAACACAGGCCAGCAGACAGCTGTTTTTAACGAGCCTGTTCGCGTTACGAATTTGACATGGGATGAGGATGGTGAAAAGCTGTTCTTCCTTCAGCAGCAAGAGGATAAATTGGTTTTGGCCTATTATGAAGTTAAAAACAAGCGCGTCAAATATGTCAAAGTAAAAGATTCGAGAATTCTAACTTCTAATTCTGGTATTAATGTTATGCCTAATGGCCATGAAGTTGTCCTTTCAGTGAGAAAAGAGGGTTGGTTCGAAAAAGCCATGGCAGAATATAAAGAAGCTACTGAAGGGCCTATTGTAGTTTACGATGGCAATGACGAATTCTTAAAGTGGGATAGAATTGGTCTTACTGGTGGCCTAGCGCAAGTTGTGAAAATCAATATAAAATCAGGTAGAGTAGACGATCTTTTGCCTGAGTCTAGTTATGGTGGAGTATCTATTAGTCGTGAAGGACGTTTTTTATCGTTTACTGAGAATTTCAGAACAAAAACGAGTTATACACGAAACGATGGAACGGAGTACAAAATGAGTTACATAAAACTCATCGAAAAAGAGGCTGAACCTATCGCAGTTTATGAAAGATCGGACAAAAGAAGACGTTATTGGTGGGATGAAGCGGACCGAAAGTTTGCATGGGTTGACTCTGGAAATGTTTATGTAGACGATTTGAGCACATTTGGAACAAAAGAGCCGGTTAACATTACCAAAGGAAAAGCTTTTGAAGATGAAGAGAACGAGAAGGCGGTCAAGTTTTCCGTTGTTAGATGGAATTCGATTGGAAGCAAGCTCTTATTAAGTTCCAAGAAGGGGTGGTGGACGATAAATGCGAATGGTGATGACCTGAAAATGATTTATGAATTGCCTCAAACCGATGAGGAAAAGAAGTTGGCTCCGAATAGAAATGTCGTCAAATGGTCGAATGATGGTAATTATCTTTATGTCTCTTACTCGGAAAAGGAAGATTGGGTAAGAGGAATTCAACGCTTTAACATTGACGAAGGTGAATTTGAAGATCTGATGACGAATAAAAATTTGTATAGCGGTTGGCGTTTTGCCCGAGATACAGATAGAGTAGTATACAGCAAATCAGATGGAGATCGACCAAATAATGTATTTACGAATACGCTTGATTTTAATTCAGAAGATCAATTAACTGACTTAAACCCATGGGTTTCTAATAAGAAATGGACGTATTCTGAGCTTATTTCCTATCGAGATGCTGATGGTGAAGAGTTAAAGGGGATACTGTATTATCCCGTTGACTACGACCCGAACAAGAAATATCCACTCGTCTTAGAAGTTTATGAAACGTTCTTCAATAATGGCTATCGCTCATCGATGAATTTGTTGGCTAACCGCGGCTATTTCGGACTAAGACCATCAGTTGATTTAGAGCAAGGGTATCCTGGGGAAGCGTGGTTAAAAGGTGTTACCTCAGCGATTAATTTATTAGTAGAAAGAGGTCAGGTTGACAACGACAAGGTTGGTGTCCAGGGGACAAGTTATGGTGGCTATGCTACATCATTGATAATTACCCAAACCGATCGTTTTGCAGCGTCCATCAATATTTCTGGTAAGGTTAACATTATTAGCTTTTTAGGAGATAGCCCTAAAATAGGAACACGGAATTATGCGGCAGCAGAAGTCGGTCAGGATAGGATAGGAGGTTCTTTTTGGAACGAACCATTAAAGTACTTCCAAACTTCTGCAGTTTTCTTTGCAGATCGTGTTAAAACACCACATATGTTAATTTCTGGTGAAGGTGATTGGAATGTACCGGGTACTAATTCCCGTGAAATGTACTACGCACTCAGAAGACTTGGAAAAGACGTGACTTGGGTCAACTATATGAAAGGCGGCCATGGCGCAGGTTGGGCAAGCACTGAGAGCGACTATTACGATCAGTGGGAGAGAATTTTCAACTATTATGATAAATACTTCTTCCCGAAAGAGGATGAAGAAAAGAAATAGACTTCTTAGTTCGTTTTCTTATATGAGTTTAGGTTTTTAGTCATGTAAAAAAAGTCTCTTTCTAAATCGTGAACCATTCTTTTCGTGCTATTTCTCATAAAGAAATATGGGATGCCTAGCATAAAAGCGGCATGAATTATTATAAATGGAATGATTAAAAAACCTTCAAAGCCAGCTTCAGGGTTGGTAACAGGAAAACCAATTAAGAATATTAGGTAGAAAAGAGTCACGAAAATGTAGAAGGGAATCATGGCCCCTATAAAGCCATTTACTTTTGTTTCAATAATTAAAGTATTGTTTTTCTCTATAAACGATCCTTCGGCAACGGCTAGATTCACGTTGAAATCAAATAGTTTTTTCCTTTTCTTTATTTTAAAATCATTGTACCCAATACGCCCTTTATATTCGTTTTTACTTGACTTGAAAACCTCGAAAGTGTCTGAAAAGTGGCTAGTGGTGCCGGGGTCTACAGAAGCCTTAAAAACTTGCAGAAACTCGCTTTTACTAACTTCTAACTCTGTTATAAAACTTTGTGTCAATTTAAGCTTTCTTAAGAGTTCGTTCATGAATCAATACTTGTTTGCAGCTGATATTTAGTTTATCAAAATAAGGCCATTGATTGGTCTTAGCAAATACTTTCAAAAAGCGATTGAGCCAGTTATTCGAGGAATAATACATCAATAACACATCAACTGTCTTAAAAGAATCACTTTAGGGTAAGTGGATAGTTTTAGTTATTAAAAATTTGAGATATTAAGGTCTTAAACTTTTAACCATTTCGATGACGATTAAATCATTTCTTTCCGTAAAATCAATTTTGTCATTTTCAATAGCAATTATGTTGCTCGGTTGCCAAGCTACCACTGAACAAGAAAATGATGACAATACTGTTTCTAAATCTGAAATTCGACAAACTGCTGAGGGTTATCAGCTTTTTGTAAACGATAAGCCTTTCTATATTCAAGGGGCTGGTTTAGAATATGGTAGTATTCCAAAACTTGCGGCACACGGTGCTAATTCTTTTAGAACATGGAGAACAGATAATGGCCGACGATCGGGGAAAGAAGTATTAGATGATGCGCTAAAGTATGGTTTAAAAGTTACGATGGGCATTGATGTAGGAAGAGAACGTCTTGGGTTTGATTATGATGATGAAACTGCCGTTAAAGCTCAACTAGAAAGAATTAGAGGAGAAGTAATGGCGCTTAAAGATCACCCTGCCTTAATAATTTGGGGGATCGGTAACGAGTTGAATCACCATTCTGAAAACCCTAAAGTATGGGATGCAGTGAATGATATTTCAAAGATGATCCACGAGATTGATCCAAACCACTTAACGACTACGTCTTTAGCGGGAATGAATAAAGAGTATGTTCATTTAATTAAGGAAAGAGCTACTGATATAGATATACTAAGTGTCCAGATGTATGCTGAAGTAGAAATTCTTCCTGAACAAATCCAAAAGTCTGGCTGGGAAGGCCCTATAATGGTAACAGAATGGGGTGCAACTGGTTATTGGGAGGTTGGTACTACCGAATGGCAAGCTCCGCTGGAAAATAATAGCTCAGTAAAAGCAGACTTTTACCGTAGTAGGTTCAGAAAAGCGATTGAATCTCAGAAGCAGCAGGTTGTAGGTTCTTATGTATTCTTATGGGGGCAGAAACAGGAAAGAACTCCAACTTGGTTTGGGATGTTTATGCCTGATGGCCGTGAAACCGAGTCAATCGATGCCATGCATTACATTTGGAATGGTGAGTGGCCAGATAATAGAACACCAAGAATTAACGACTTCAAACTAGAGTCGAAAGTAGCTGAGAACAACATCAAATTAAAGAGTGGTCAGTCGTACGCTGCTATGGTAGATGTAACCGATCCTGATGGTGACCCTTTAGTATATCGATGGGAAATTATGAAAGAGAGTACCACGAACGCAACAGGTGGAGACGCCGAAGAAGTGCCAGAAGTAATTCAAGGGCTTATAAAAAGTGATCCTGGAACAGAGGTTTCTTTTACGGCGCCAAATGAGGAAGGTGCCTATCGTTTATTCATTTATGTTGACGATAACAATGAACATACTGCTCATGCTAACATTCCTTTCTACGTAAATAAATAAGAGTTTTATAAGGCTTTAAAGCCTATTCTAAATGAGTCCACCAATCTTTGGTGGACTCTTCATTTAAGAGAACAATCTCTCCAATTTCTGGTGTGGAAATACTTAATTTCTTAAGCTGCGCTTCTTTTGTAAATCTTTCAATTGGGTCTTTCCACGTATGAAGAGCGAGTGGAAAGCCTCCCCAATGAACAGGTATTGATGTTTTGACGCCAGCGTCTATAGATGCATTAACAGTTTCTTCTGGAAACATATGAATTGGATGCCAGAGCTTATTATACTGCCCACATTCCATAAAACCCCAGTCAAAAGGTCCTAAACGTTTTCCGACCTCCTTAAAATGATCGTCATATCCACTATCACCACTCCAGTATATGTTGTGTTGGTCGGTTGTGAAAACCCAACCACCCCAAAGACATTTGGCCCTATCAGTTAGGCCTCGACCAGAAAAGTGCCTGCTAGGTGTAAATGTGATTTTGATAGATTCAAATTCATGTGCATCCCACCAATCAAATTCGGTAATCTGAGCAGTTGGAATACCCCACGATTCAAGGTGCCTAGAAACACCTAATGCAACGAACCAATTTCTGACCTTAGGTATCAGTTTTTTTATACTCTCGTAGTCTAGGTGGTCATAATGGTCGTGAGTCATTAAAACCATGTCAATAGGAGGCAGGTTATCGATAATGTCTAGTGAGTTATCGCTAAAACGTTTTACTGCAAAGGGGGAGATAGGAGCAGCGTTTGGTCCTAGCATTGGGTCTATGAGTAAATTCTTTCCATTAAGTTGTAGTAGAAGTACAGAATGCCCATACCAGATGAACTTTGGCTTTTCAATATTTTTATTCCATATGTTTGGGTTAAAGGGTACCCATGGAATTGGTTTTTCAGGGCTTCTTAACTTTCTGCCAATAAACTGCTGTTTTAAAAGACCAGGCAGTGTTTTGAGGTTAATATCCATCAGTGTCTCAGACTGATTTTCGAAAATTTTTCCGTTCCATTGCGATGAATTGCTGTATCGCTCAATCAAGGTCTTAGATACTTTTCGACCAAACTGAGGATGGAAATTGATGAATAAAAAACCGATTGCCACTAAAACTAAAATGGCAACTAAGATATAAACAAGCATAAATTACGAGTTGGAAGTGTTACCTAAATTCAATCAGCAGGTCTAATCTTCGATAATTCATTGAATAAAGCACTAAAACCCCATTTAACAAGTTTATAAAAACCAACGATTAGCCCGATTACGAAAATCCCCATGAAGAGATCGTAATTCAAACTATTATTTTGACCTTCTATAAGGTAGTTATATTTCTCCTCGTAAGTAAGGCCATCCAAAGCTGCCATCTCGCTTCTATTACTATTGTACATAAAGTTGCCCGTTATAATACCAGCAACGATAATAGAAAGCATGCTCGGCAAATAAGAAGTTAGTTTTTTAAGCATATATATGTTTTTTGATCTATTTAGAGTTTATCGCTCTCCTCCGGTTTTTTCTATTTCTATGGTTCTGTTTTTACGTTCAAGCGCTTTGTTAAACTTTTTAATATCCTGGTTGATCAGCTTATCAAATTGTGCAATGGCGTTTTCTAGTCTATCGCTGAGCACCTCTTTTACTTCGCCTTGCTGATCAGTCGGTTTAAAATCAATGCCACTTCCATTAATATCACTAGCGAGCGCACTTAGTCGGCCATAAAGTTTAATAGGTGACCTAAAAGCATCTTCTCGAGCACCTGTCAAATGAATATCGTATAGCTTTCCTGCGACTTCTTCTGCCAAAGCCTTCAAACGAACTGCCTCTTTTTGCGTTCTTCTATCCCCAACTTCTGCAATGATTTCTTCAAGCTCTTTTCTCAGAACTTCAACCGCATTGATATTCACAACAGCTAAATTCATGGCGTTTCGTAATTCAAGAGCAAAAGCAACTTGTTGTTCTATATCGGCTTGACTTCCTTCGGCCATTGGGTCTTTTAAGACTTTCAGTGGCTTACTCATAGATTCTACCACTTCACCCGATTTATTCTTAATTATTAATTGTGCTTGATAAGTGCCAGGAGCAACTCTAGGTCCTAATTGCCCCGCATTCAAGTCTAAATCCCATTGCACTAATGGTCGCCATCCTTCACCGTTTAATTGCACCCATGGGCGGCCTGGAGGTTGTACTCTCAATTTAGGACGGAAGGTCGATTCATACCTCAAGTTCCATACTGCTCGGTTAACACCTTTATTGTTTCTAGCTCTCAGTGTACGAATAACCTCTCCATTATTATCTTTTATCTCAATACTGATTTCACCATCTACTTTTTCCGGTAAGTAGTAGTTTAGAATAGCGCCATTTGGTGGATTTTGACCTGAGTTATTACTGCCGCCATCTGTTTTAATGCTTTCTCTACTGTTAAAACGATAGGTGTCACGGATATCGACCAGATTAGCTTTGCTGCCTAATTTGTCCATGTTACGCACGGCACCTAAATCGTCAAGAATGTAGTAGCCACGTCCGTAAGTACCTACCACAAGGTCATCGAAACGCTCTTGAACCTCCATCCAGTATACGGGTGCTGGAGGTAGGTTAAGTCTTAATCTTTCCCAGGAATCTCCATCGTTATGACTTATATAAATGCCTTTATCGATACCTGCATAGAGCAATCCTTCTCTTTTTGGATCTTCTTTTACTACATGAACAAAGCTTGATTCTGACTTGGGAATTCCGTTAGATATTTTCTTCCAAGATTGGCCATAGTCGCTTGTTTTGTAAATGTATGGATCGAAATCGCCCATTTGATGTAAATCTACCGTAATGTAGGCTGTGCCGGTATTGTATTTAGAAGGGTGAATATTGGCTATAGTTCCCCAAGCCGGAAGGTCAGGGATGTTTGCCGTTAAATTGCTCCATTCCTTGCCACCATTCTTAGTGAGTTGTACTTGGCCATCGTTAGTACCTACCCAAATCAAACCAGCTTCAATGGGCGATTCTTCAATGGCGAATAGGGTAGAACCATCAAAAGTCATCAGGTTATCGATAGCCACACCACCTGAGCTTTGCTGATGGCTCTTGTCGTTTAAAGTTAAATCTGGGCTGATGATTTGCCAGCTTTGACCACCATCGTCTGATTGATGTACGAACTGACTACCTACATAAACACGATGCTTTGTGTGGGTAGAAAAGCTCAATGGAAAATTCCAGTGCCATCTATATTTCATGTCGGCAGGAGCCCAGCCATAGCCTGCTTCTGGCCATACTCTTACTTCACGAGAGTATCCGGTGCGTAAATCATGTCTTTCCAGTCCGCCATCATAACAGCCAGACCAAATAATGTTGTTATCGTTAGGATCTGCTTTGGCAAAACCACTTTCACAGCCACCTACACCTTTCCAAAGACCAAGAGGAATATATCCTTGAAGAGAATTGCTTGGTCCCATATAAGACCAACCATCTTGTCTATTACCAATGACATTATATGGAATCTGATCGTCGACCGATACATGATACATTTGGGCAATTGGCAAAACGACACGCTGAAATGACCTACCGTGGTTTAAACTTATACTGGCACCACCATCGTGAGCTACTAACATTCGGTCTGGGTTGGTAGGATCTATCCACATGTCATGATTATCGCCACCACCTCTTGGCGGTCTTGGGCTACGTGTTTTACCACCATCCAAAGATTGAACGAATCGAACGCTCATCGAGTAAACTTCATCTGGGTTATCTGTACCTACCGCGATTCGAGTGTAATAAGGGGCTCTTTCGTTCCAAGTATGGTCTTGGCTCATTAAGGTCCACGTCTCACCTTTATCATCCGATCTCCAAAGCTCTGGGCTGTCGATTTCGAATAGTGCATAAACAACATTAGGGTTTGAGTATGAAACCGCAACGGCTGTTTTACCAACTGGTCTTTCTGTACCACCCGGTAATCCTTTTGAGGTTAGGTGCTCCCAAGTGTCGCCACCATCCATTGATCGGTAAACGCCACCACCAGCGCCACCACTATTAAGGCCCCAAGAATTAATATGTACAGACCACATGCCCGCATATAAAATATTCGGGTTTTTTGGGTCAATCGCTAAGTCCGCAGCTCCAGTTCCTTCGTCTACGAAAAGTATTCTTTCCCAAGAATCACCACCATCTTTTGTTCTATAAATGCCTCGTTCTTGCTGAGGGCCATAAGTATGACCTAGAGATGCAGCATAAACTACTTTTGAGTTTGTAGGGTGCACTATTACTCTACCAATCCTTCCAGTTTTTTCTAATCCTTTGTGTTGCCAAGTTCGGCCTGCATCAGGGGAAAAGTAAATCCCATTACCCATAGCGTGCGCTGGGCGAATCACAAAGGTTTCTCCAGTGCCAACCCAAACTTGCTTGGGGTCTGATTTTGCTAAATCAATTGATCCGATAGAGGAAATATCCTGACCATCGAAAATTGGTCTCCAGTTAATGCCGCCATCTTCTGTTTTCCATAAACCACCAGATGCCGCACCAATATAGTTGACCATTGGGTTGCCGGGTTCTCCAATTATGGCAATGGCTCGGTTGCCTTCAGGTCCGATAAACCGAAAGCGTTGATTACCCATTTTGTCATTTAAACTTTGCTGGCCCCATAAAGTGCAGGAGGTGATAAGTAATGCGATGGTTAAGGTTATTCTATTTCGAAGCATGATGTTAGTAATAGTTCAGTGTTAATTTAATGATTATTAACTACTGGATTGAATTTCATTTGAAAGGCAGTCAAATACTTTTGTGATTGGTCTATTGAAGATGTTTTTCTTGGATTGAACACGCTATCTAACAATTCAGTCATCAAGAATTATTAAATTAGGTTTCGACTGTACGACTAATGAAAAAGCTTTTTATCACCACCTTCCTATTGTTCTCTTTTGGAGTATTTGCCCAAGATCAGGGGCGATATACCTTTGTTTTTTTAAATACGAATGAGAACCGAGCAGACCTTCCGAAAAATGAGGTAGATAGTCTTCAGGCAGGTCATATGGCCAATATAGGTCGGTTGGTAAAGGCAAGGAAGATGATTGCCGCAGGCCCATTCGATGGCGGAGGAGGTGTTTTTCTGTTCGATACAAATGTGCAAGAAACGAAAGCAATATTAGATTCCGATCCAGCCATTGCCGCAGGAAGATTCAATTTGGAAGTTATGGCTTTTGATATGGCCATGGGAGAAATTTGCACTTTGTGGGACAAGCCAGAAGAAGACATCGGTATGACGATTTACTACTTAGCACGATATACGAATAAGGGTAATGGTTTTGGCACTAAAACAAGTAACCATACGGTAAGACATATGCGTGATGCACAAAGGATGTTTAAAGGTTTGGAGGTGTTGAGCGTGCTTAAATTTGATGGTAATGCAGGACAAGTCGTTATCTTTAAAGCGCCAGAAAGCGATGCCTATGAAGCATATTTCGCTAAACAGAAACTAGTCAGAAAAGGGGCAATGGAGGTTTATGTGAAACCCTTATACTTTCCAGTAGGAGTGTTTTGCGAGAAGTAATTGCTTATGGTACGATTAAGGAACTGTAACCACGTTTTTACCGATAACCTTGCGATCCATTAAATCGCGAATGGCCTGGCTACCTTCTTTTAGTGGGTATAAGCGATTAATATGCTGTTTTAGCTTACCATCCTTAATCCAGTTTAAAATTTGCTGAAAGTTCTGGTTGCTTTCTTTGGGTCGTTTTTGAGCAAATGCTCCCCAAAAAACACCAACAATCGAAGCTCCTTTCAATAAAGGTAAGTTTAATCTGATAGCGGCTGGAACGCCAGCTGCAAAACCAACCACTAAGAATCTTCCTTCCCAAGCCAAAGATCGAACGGCTGGTTCCGAAAATTTATCACCCACCGGATCATATATTACATCAACTCCTTTTCCTTCTGTCAATGCTTTAATGCGCTCCCTTAGATCTGCGCTTGTATAATTGATGGTTTCGTCTGCGCCTAAATTCTTGCAAACTTCGAGTTTTTCTTCTGTAGAGGCCGCAGCTATTACTTTGGCACCTAGTAGTTTTCCAATTTGAACAGCGGCCAAACCTACACCACCGGCAGCTCCTAATACTAAAAGAGTTTCACCCGCTTGAATCTGAGCCCTTTGTTTAAGTGCATGTAAGGACGTACCACAGGTGTACATAGTAGTAGCGGCGGTAACAAAGTCCATATTACTGGGTATTGGTAAACACTTGTGAGCATCAGCTAAAACAAATTCTGCCATTCCGCCCCATATGGTTAGTGCAAATACGCTGTCGCCCGGTTTTACATGTATCACGTTTTCGCCAATGGCTTCTACAATGCCAGAAACTTCACCGCCAGGTGCAAAGGGGAGTGCTGGTTTGAATTGATATTTATCTTGAATAATAAGGCTATCGGGGAAGTTGATGCCGCATGCCTTTACTTTTATTAGGACTTGATTTTCAGTAGGTGAGGGCTTATCGACTTCAGATATTTGTAGCGTTTCTGGTAGGCCAAACTCATGGCAAAGTAGTGCTTTCATTATTTTTTATACTTATCGTTTAAACCGATCCCATTTTGAATCATAGGAATGATTTTTTCTAACCTTGTTTGCCTAGTACTTTCTCTTTTGGCAGTTGAAATATACTCTGTGAAATCTCGCCGATTAGTTAATGAATGTGCTTCAAAACTCTCTTTTAACGCATTATCAGTATCAAAAATGACCTTAAGTTCAGGTGGGATGATCAGCGGTTTAGGCCTTTTTTTAACGGGTTTAAATTCTTTGCCCGCACGGTGATTGTCAATCGCTTCCTGAATATAAACTTTGATTAAGTCCTCGTTCTCTTTGATTTCCTCTACCGACTGAAAACGCCACTGGCGCATTGCATGCGTTTTTCCTTCTTGCGCATTTACCAATCGATTAGCTCCATCGGTTAGGTAGCAACCCTGAAAAAACCAGATGCCAGCGTAGGCTTTGAAACCTCCAAGCCCTATAATGTTTTTGCCTGATATGGTATAAACAGGAAACGCCCATTTAACGGTTTCGTCAAAAGGGAATGTGTTTACTATTCCCCTTAAGCATTTCATTTGCTTAGCTTGCGGTGCGCCTGAAGCAAAATAGTCCTCAACGTTTTTAGGTTTTAACATAGATTTGAAGTTCCTAAAAACATCCAACCCATGCAAATACTATTCGTTTCTAGCGGCTAAAATTAGTTGTCCCAAGCACTGCTTAGTAGTACTAGTATGCTTAGTAAATTGAGCCTATTTTTTATGTTTTTAAGTTATGGTTTAACCCTGTATGCAGATAGTCTAAGTATGTCCTAACCCCTAAAAACTGTATTCCAGTCCATTAAGAGCTTAATACTAAAATAAATAGTAAAAACTAAACTCAATAGCTTTTAGATACTAAACTAATTAGTATATTTACAATATGATTTTAGGAAAGGATCATTCATTGTTTAATCAAAGCGATCAAAGCGATCTTAGCGAGTATCTATTTATCGTTTTGCCCTATGCTGAGATAAGTAAAGAGGTGAAGTCTTTTAAAAGAGATTTCTTCAATAAGTATGGTGCTTATCCGGGTCAGAATTCCTGTGCTCATATTCGTTTGGTCTCTTTTTTTCAACCGGAGGAAAGAGAAGAAAGATTGCTGAAAGCATCTCATGAAGTGCTTAGTCAAATAAAGGGATTTGAGGTTTTCCTAAATGGCTTTGGTTTTTATGGAGTGGATCGACACGTTTTCCTCGATGTACTGAATAAGCAGTCGCTTATAGATGTTTATCACCTTCTAAGGTTTAGGCTTTTCAAGGAGTTGGTGTCTTTATCATTTTTAAATAAACGCTACGAACCTACGCTCAATATTGGTACAGGATTCTCGGCATTACAATTTATGGATGCGGTGAAAGATTACGAACATGAGCCATATACTAACAATTTTAGAATTACAAGAATACATGTGCTAAAGAGAAAGGCACCGTTCAAAACTTGGGAAAGTTTAACAACACTGCCCTTGGCAAAATCAGAAGGAGAGTTGCTGGGGCTTCTTTAAATGTTTAGGTAAACCTAGCTGAAGCGATATCAGCCAATCTTCGCCTTCCCAGGTGGCGAAGATTGATTAGGTTTTTTAAAGTTTGAAAGCGGTTTATAAAAGAGAAAAAGAGATGAGAGATTTTGGAAGCTTAAAAATTATGGAACAAGGCATAGAGATAATATCAACAGCACATCATTTAACGAATGAATATGTACAATCAGATATAGCCGGCCTTATCAAAGAGATTAACCTTTTAGCCATTCAAATTCCTTCTAATGTAGCCGCAAGTAGTGGAGATGAGGAGTTAGGTGCTTATGAGGATGGTTTAAAAAGGGCACTCTCATCAGTCAAGAATATTGAAAGTAAATTAATCGATGTAGTTGAAGTAGAAGCTACGACTCATCCGCTGAATCGATTGAAACAATTGGTTAATAAAGAAGAAGAGTTGATAGCGCATGCTTTGAGTCATACAAAGCTTAGGAAACAGAATAAACCGCTGAAAAGATCGCGTCTATCTGTTGTGTCTGGTGAAACAAGGCCTGCAATGCCAAAAATCAAAGTCACCCAAGGATTACAAGTCGAATTATTCTCGTAATTAAATGACCAATTCCATTCGTCGAATTATTTGGTCATTCATCGAAAGATGATGTCAGTTATCTAAAGATTTCTCCCATTAATCGAAATTAAAATTTTGCCACATATCTCCAGCGTTTCTTTGCAACGCTTAATCAAGAGATATCAAACCATTTATAATCATAGATAGGGAAGGTATTCTTTACGAAGAATGTCTATTGTCTAATCATTTGAAAAATGATTATGGATTGATTGTTGGCCAAAAAGCCCGCTCAGAATTTTTAGATAATGCAATCCCAGAGATTGGAAACTCCGAAATTTCCTCATTTATTTCCGAGTATCAGAATATTATACTTTCTGCAAAAGTTGACGATTCAACTGATTTATACCATATTACTTTTTCAAAACGAGAGGGTAGAGAGTTGCAAAAAAAGTATGCTACAGATAAATATCGAATATTAGTTGAGGCAGCTCAAGATGTCATCTATGAGATCGACTTGAAAGGACAGTTCATCTACGTTAACCCAAAATCGACAGAAGTAACTGGTTTCACAGAAGCGGAATGCTTAAAAATGAATTACCTAGAACTGGTAAGAGAGGATTGGGCAGAGCGCGTTCAAGACTTTTACATTAAGCAAGTTAAGGAAGCCGTACATTCAACATACTTAGAATTCCCTATCGTAACCAAAGCAGGTAAAGAGATATGGCTGGGCCAGAATGTACAATTATTGGAAGATGAAATTTCGCTGATAGGCCTAATGGCCATTGCACGGGATATTACTAAAGATCATGACACGCAAAAAGCTCTAGAAAGATCAGAAGAGAAATATAGAGGCATTATTCAAAACCTTCAATATGGCTTAATGGAAGTTGATTTAGATGAGCGAATTGTCTATGCCAATGAAGCGATGTGTCTAATAACAGGTTATTCCAAAGAGGAACTCGTTGGACAGCACGCATCTGATTTGCTAGTTGATGATACGACAAGATCGGTCATTGATAATCAGCATGAGCAGCGACTTGAAGGAGTAGCTTCTGTTTACCAATTAAAATTAAGACATAAGAACGGGGATGAACTCTGGGCTCTGATTTCAGGAGCTCCAATCTACGATGCGAAAGGAAATAGAGTGGGGTCCATTGGGATTCATATGGATGTTACAGAGAAGCAAAAAGATCAAGAGGCACTCATTTTTGCTAGAAATCAATTAGAGCAACAAAATGAGAAACTCCATAAAAATCAGCGTTTTTTAAGCGCAATTAATGGTTTTGTGACAAAGCTCTTGAATGATGAGACACTATTTGAAATTGCCTGGGAAATTGCAGAAAACGTAATTGAAGAATTCGGTTTTGAGGATTGTGTGATTTATGTTCTAAATGAATCGACCAATAAACTCACGCAACTGGCAGCCTATGGGGCTAAGTCAACCAAGAACCGTATGGTGGTTGATCCAATCGAGATTGAATTAGGAGTAGGAATAGTTGGAGCCGTTGCAAAAAGTGGGATAGCTGAAATCATAAAGGATACCACTAGAGATCCTCGATATATAGTTGATGATGCTAAACGCTTGTCTGAAATTACAGTACCTATAGTTGCTGATGGTAATGTTATAGGGATTATAGACTCCGAACATAGTGATAAGAATTATTTTAGTGATACTCACATGGAAATTCTTACTACAGTAGCCACTTTAGCATCCAATCGATTGAAAAATGCAATTGTCCATCAGCGGCAATTAGAAACTAAGAAAGATCTAAGAGATAGCGAAAAGAAATTAAGAACAATTCTTGAATCTGCTATCGATGGTGTAATCTCTATTGATTCAAACGGGTTTATCACTGAATGGAATAAGCAGGCGGAAGTGATTTTTGGTTATGCTTCCAAAGAAGTTATTGGTTTAACCCTAACTGAAACTATTATTCCCCCAGAATTTCGATCAGCGCATGATAGGGGAATGAAGCACTACCTAAACACAGGAGAGGGTCCTGTTTTGAATCAAAAAATTGAGATTTCAGCGCTTAGAAAGAACGGCGAAGAATTCCCAATAGAGTTGGCTATTATTCCGGTAATTACTAGAGGTGTTCAAACATTTACTGCATTTGTAAGTGATATAACTATTCAAAAGCAGGTTCGACTAGAAATGGAAAAAGCGTTGAATAAAGAGAAGGAAGTCAATGAGTTAAAGTCTCGATTTGTTGCCATGACTTCGCATGAATTCAGAACACCGCTAACTACGATTAAACAAAACTCAGATCTTATAAGTCACCGACTTGAATTGACGGCTCCTGAGCAGTTTCCAAAATTTGCTAAGTACTTTGAAAGAATAGAATCTGAATTGGGAAGGGTGACTGGTTTAATGAACGATATTCTCATGTTGGGTAGAATTGAATCAGGTAAAATCGAAATCAAGAAAAAAGAACACGATTTAGTTGAATTCTGTCGACAAATGGTAGACAAACAGATTGTAGACGAAAAGCCAGTTGTTCACATGAAAATTCAAGGTGTGCCACGGCCAATCATGTTCGATAGACAACTGTTAGATCATGTTGTATCTAACCTTTTAACCAATGCAATGAAGTATTCTGTGGGTAAAAAGGAACCCAAGTTAACGTTGGTTTTCAATGAATTAGATAAGGCCAGAATTCATGTCAAAGACCACGGCATTGGCATCCCCAAAAAAGACCAAAAGGCCCTTTTTCAGTCCTTTTACAGGGCTACAAACGTCAAGAATATTCAAGGGTCTGGACTTGGTCTGTCTATTGTAAAGGAGTTCACCGAGATGCACGGCGGAAAGGTGGAGGTAATCAGCGAGGTAAATAAAGGCGCTGAATTTATTGTTGAAATTCCTGATAAGTAATATTTCCAATCTTTGAGTTTCACGTCTTATGCTTATATTAACATCAAAGAAAGCATATGAACAAATTGAAAGTACTTGTGGTTGAAGACGATCTTATGATCGCAGAAAGTGTAAAAGACATACTTGAACTCTTGGACCATGAAGTAGTTGGGATTGCCGAAGATGCAGAAACAGCTATTCAATTATGTAATGATCATGAGCCTCAAATAGCACTTTTAGATATTCAAATTGGTGGTGATATTGACGGCGTTGATTTAGCTGAGCTTATCAATGATCAATTCGATATACCTTTCATTTTTACAACAGCTTTTGCAGACGATGCCACGGTTTCAAGGGCTTCAGAACGAGGGCCTTTTGGTTATTTAGTAAAACCTTATGGTGTAAAGGACATAAATGCGGCCATTGAAATTGCAATGTCGGCCTATGGTAGACTAAAAAAAGCACAGGAAAACCCAGGCGTATCTAAAATCATTGACAATAGTCTTTTCCTAAAAGTTGACTCCAAGTTGATCAAAGTAAAGATAGATGATATTCTTTACGTTGAAGCGAAAGGGGATTATGCGCTTTTTAAGACTTCAGCTAAAGGATATATAGTTCATTCGACGATGAAACGTGTTCAAGAACGGTTAGATCAATATAATTTTGCAAAAGTGCATAGATCCTATGTTGTGAACCTTTCAAAGATTATAGACATTGAAGAATCTAACCTCCTAATCGAGGATAAAGTAATTCCGATCTCTCGGGCGAATAAAGAAGCGCTTATGAAAAGGCTTAATAAACTGTAGTATAACCAAGATACAGAAGCTTTAATGCTTTAAAATCAGTTTATCGTAGGCTATTGATCTTTTTGCTTTAAAGGTTCATAAATATCTGAATAACAATTAGAATGCCGATTCATCTACTTACCTTTGCGAATCACTTATTAATATCCCTTGAGTCATTTTAATCAATTAGGACTTTCAGAGTCTACCTGTAGCATTTTAGAACAATTAGGTTTTGAAAAGCCAACTCCCATTCAAGAAAAAGCCATCCCAATGTTGTTGGAAAACGATCCGACAGACTTTATTGGTTTAGCACAAACTGGAACTGGTAAAACAGCCGCTTTTGGTTTGCCACTTGTCGACATAATCGATGAGCATAATTCTTCTACTCAGGCTTTAATCATGGCACCGACAAGAGAGTTGGGCCAGCAAACGGCACAACAACTAGTAACTTTTGCCAAAAGTAAAAAAGGACTCAACGTAGAGGTTGTTTATGGCGGAGCAGATATCAGCCGACAGATAAAAGCATTAAAGAGGCCAACTCAAATAGTTGTGGCCACACCTGGTCGACTATTAGATTTAATAAAAAGACGAGCAATTAAGCTAGAAAATGTTCAGCATGTGGTTTTAGACGAAGCCGATGAAATGTTGAATATGGGCTTTAAAGAAGATATTGATGAGATTTTAAGCCATACACTCGACAATAGGGTTACCTGGTTATTTTCTGCTACTATGCCTAAAGAAATTAGGCGTTTGGTGAAGGTCTATATGAAAGATCCTTTAGAGGTAGCTGTTGATGCAGACCAAAAGAGTAATAAAGATATTTCGCATCAATATGTTGTAACAAAGAATGACAATAAGCTATCAGCTATTCGTCGTTTTATGGATATTCAGCCTGATATGAAAGGTATCATGTTCTGTAGAACCAAAATGGATACACAGGACATTGCCGATCAATTATCAAAGCTAGGGTATGCTGTTGAAGCACTTCATGGTGATTTGTCACAAAGGCAGCGCGATACGGTAATGAAGCGATTCAAGACACGTTCAATGCAGCTTTTGATTGCAACCGATGTGGCAGCTAGAGGTATTGACGTAAATGATTTGACACACGTTTTCCATCATAAATTACCAGATCAATTAGAAAGTTATACCCACAGAAGTGGTAGAACAGGACGTGCTGGTAAGAAGGGTATTTCAATGGCCTTTATTAACCCTAGGGAGACACGTAAAATCACTGATATTGAACGTAGAGTAAACGTTAGCTTTCAAAAAGTAACTATTCCTACGGTTGATGAACTTAAAGTGAGCCGTATCAACAACTGGGCAAGCTTGATCTTGAATACGAAAGTTGATGAAAAGTCGGAGTCAATCTTAGCCAGTTTACATGGTCAGTTTGCAGAACTTACCAAAGAAGATCTGCTGAAACGATTAATTACTACTCAACTAGATCATTTAATGGTTCAAGGAGATGAAGAAGGTGATATTAATGTAGGCGAAGGCAGAGAAAAGAAAGAACGAAGATCAAATACCAAGGAAGGTTTTAACCGTTATTTCATCAATGTCGGTATAATGGACGGAATTACTGAAGCGGATTTAGTCCACTTCTTAGCTGATGTAACCGGTATAAAACGTAAACACTTTTCAGACTTATCGATACAGAAAAACTGTAGCTTCTTTAATATGGATGAGAAGGAAGATGACGATCTTGGAAAGCACTTTGAGTTCATTGAAGTTGAAGGACGTGCTATCCGCGTAAATCGAGATGAAGAAGGCAGACCGGCACGAAGAAATTCATCACGTTCAGGCGGTGGCTATCGTGGTAAAGATGGAGACCAGCGAAGTGGCGGAAGTCGTAGAGGCGGGGGTAGAAGTGGCGGAAGTCGCTCTCAAAGCAGTCCCAACCCA
Organism: Roseivirga sp.; assembly: GCF_049099775.1. Classification (GTDB taxonomy): domain Bacteria; phylum Bacteroidota; class Bacteroidia; order Cytophagales; family Cyclobacteriaceae; genus Roseivirga. The sequence goes on from NZ_JAGDZM010000013.1 coordinate 304,827, forward strand.
GCCGGCAGAAGGAATAGAGGTCGAAGAAGATAAACCTAAGTTGCACGCACCAAGCACGTTCAATATTATAGGTGGAGCAAGTATAAATGCTTAGTTTTTATGCTTATCTTCCGAAACCAAATCTTATACTAAAATCACTACTATCAAGCATCCTAAATTTCAAAAAAACCAGGGTTCAGATTTTTCACGTACTGTGAAAGAGAGAGTTAATAGTTATTTCTCAGACAATAATATAAGCAAGCAAGCTAATGTCGGAATGGTGCTAAAGACTATTCTTATGTTGTCCCTTTTTATCGCTCCAATTACCTTGATTAATCTGGGTATAGTAGAACAAGTTTGGTTACTTTTTGCCCTTTATATTATTAGTGGTTTAGGAATGGCAGGTATTGGCATGGGTGTAATGCACGATGCGATTCATGGCTCTTATTCTAAAAATAGAATGGTCAATAAGATTTTGGGCTATTCAATGAATATTATTGGAGCGAATGCTGGTGTTTGGAAGATTCAACACAACGTTTTGCATCATACGTATACCAATATTGATGAAGCTGATGACGATATCAACACGCCGCCTTTCTTAAGGTTTACACCAAACCGAAAGTGGATGAAGGTTCATAGATATCAACACATTTATATTTGGTTTTTTTACTCCTTAAGTACAATTTCTTGGATTACAACCAAAGACTTTATTCGTGTAAAACGCTATTGGAAAATGGGTCTTGTGGGTTGTAAAGCCACATATAGGCGTGAAATGCTACAAGTTTTTCTCTGGAAAGCTTCATATTATGTTTATGCGTTGATCTTGCCAATGATATTCTTGCCATTTAATCCGTTTGTGGTTTTTGCTGCATTTATATCCATGCATATGATTACTGGAATTAGCATAAGTGCTGTATTTCAGACAGCTCATATCATGCCTGATATGGAGTTTCCGAAAATGGACGAAGATGGCAAAATTGAGAAGAACTGGGCAGTGCATCAGCTCGAAACAACTGCTAACTATGCACCTAAAAGCACCGTTTTTTCTTGGTTAATTGGTGGTTTAAACTATCAAGTGGAACACCATTTATTTCCCAATATCTGCCATGTTCACTATAGAAAATTATCTAAAATAGTTAAAGCCACAGCCGAAGAGTTTAATGTACCTTATTACAGTCATAAGACGTTTCTTAGCGCTTTAAATCAGCATACTAAAACGTTGCAATTACTTGGTAGACCTGATGCTGATAAGGAACCTAATGCTGAACTCAGTGCATTTCCAGTAGGATAGGTTTAGACCTGTATTATTTCAGCACGCTTAGACTTTTCCCATGTTACTTTCTGTTCACCACTGAAGTATTTTATCCAACCAAGTACTACACAAACTTGCATAAAGATGAAGTAGTATGGTATGTGTACCATCTTCATATTAACAGTAGCATCTCTTAAAACGTAACCTGCAAAAGCTAATAAATATAATATGAGTTGTATTCTTAGCATTAACTCATATCCCCAATGGTTATCAGCCAAAGCCAAAGATGCAAGCAACACGCACGCGAAAGCGATTGGAATGAGTGTCCACCTTAGTACTCGGTGAGAAATATATTGAAAAGTCAGTTTTCCATGTTTCAAAAAGTTGAGAAGATAGGCCAGTTTTATAACGGCTTGAATTCCTCCAGCACTGATTCGTACTTTTCTCTTCTGTTCCTCATGAATAGTAGCAGAGGCAGTTTCGAGAGCAATTGCTTTCGGTTCGTAGGCAACCTTATAGCCCTCAGCAGCTAAAGTCATTGTCATTACGAAGTCTTCGATAAGTGTATTCTCATCTACAGGAGTGAAAAGGTGAGTTCTCATAGCAAATAATTCTCCGGCAGACCCAACCAAGGTGTTCCACTCTGCGTCGTTTTGCTTCAGAAAGGACTCGTATTTCCAATAAAACCCTTCTCCAGCACCAGCAGCATTATCAGCATCCTTTTGAAAGATTTTCTTTTCACCTGAAACAACACCAATTCTGTTTTGTTGAAAGTGATTGACCAAATGCTGAAGACCATCTTCATTGATCATAACGTTGGCATCTGAAAATACCGTGATTTCAGTATCAATTCTGGGCATAACGCGATTGACTGCCGCAATTTTCCCTGCTCTTTTAGGCATAAATTCTAATTGAACTTTAGGATACCTTTTAATTATACTATTCGTATGATCGTTAGAACCGTCAGTTACCATTAGAACTTTCATTTTGTCCTTTGGGTAATTCAGTGAGAGCGTGTTTTTTATTTTTTCCTCAATGACTTCTTCTTCATTGTAAGCTGCCACTACTAAAGTAATGTTTGGTAAGTCTTCATCAGAAAGTTTTGGTAGGCTTGTACTTCTCTTTTTTATCTTATTAAAAAGGGTTATCAGTACTCCATAGCCAATAAAATGGTAGAAAATGATGAATGCTGCTGTCCAGAATATGATTTCCATGTCTTTAATTTTTAGGTCCGAAAATGATCTATTTGAACCGTTCTAAAGCAAGGTAGACTTATGGTCTTATGGCTTTCTGAATTTCAGATGACTGACCGTAAAACAGGGATAATTGACAGACTATATTGGTTGACTAGAAATTTTGAAAACCAATCTTCTTTTGGAAAATGCTATGAGAAAACGCCTTTCTAAATGCTCTTAAGTGCTTTATTTCGCCTTTTAGAAGGTGGATAATAAAGTTTTTAGGTAGACTAATTAGAATGAAGTAAGCCATGAACATCCATGAGGATCTTACTTGAGAAGCCCTCATAAAGTGAACTCGATTTCTGGTTTGATAATAGACTTTTAGTGGACTGTTTTTACCGGTAGTGACCGATTCTTTATGTAAGACAGATACCGTATTAAGTACTTTTAGGGAATAACCATATGATCTTATTATCCTAGACCAATCAAGTTCTTCATAGTATAAGAAGTAGTCTTCAGGTAAGCCACCACAAGCCTCAACAACGCTTTTAGTCGTCATAACTGCAGCTCCATGAATATAAGGTGTATCAGTTAATTCTTCCTTTGGTGCTTCTTGGAGTATATTGTTTCGGCCAGTAATGGAATTGATTTCAGTGAAGCCGGCAAACTGAATTTCTTGATTATCGAAGTATTTAATAATGGGACTAACAGCACCAATGGATGTGTCTTGAAGGGTTTCTATAAGCCTTTCAATTACCCCATCTTCTATTTCAGTATCATTGTTTAGAAGCAGATAATAGTCTCCAGTAGCTGCTTTAATTCCAATGTTATTACCCTTCGCAAAACCCGAGTTCTCTTTAACATTGATCACTTTTACACTAGGGAGGTGGATTTCATAAATCACAGTATCATCTGCCAATTGACCGTTGTCTACCACAATAGTTTCCAGGTTAGGATAACTTAGTTCTCTAATAGAATCTAATAGCTCACAGGTAACAGCGGGCTGTTTATAGTTTACGGTTATGATACTTACTTTCGGCTGATTCATTACAATGGTTTTTGTCCTATCACTTGAATGGCATTTCCCCATTTGTTATGATGAATAATCCTATCCAAATGGATCATAATCTTGGCCAATGGTAGTGTAATCAGTTGACCTAAAATTCCAATTTTCTTACCTAAATAGGCCGTTTCCCAGCCCAAACGTGATAACCATCCGTCAGAATATGAAGCATGAATAACATTGAAACCTTCGTCTTTGAAACGTTGAGATAAACCCTCTAACTCATAAACTTGACCAATGTGTTCATCCTCTAGCCATTCATGATGCTCTTCGAATAATCTTTCTGGAAATATGGTACGCTGTATTTTACTGGGGATTTTAACAAGGAAATATCCGCCTGGCTTAAGCTTCTTATAACACTCAGAAAATGGCATTTCTTCAGGGGCAATGTGTTCGAATACATCAATCGTAAAAATGAAATCAAGCATTTCTAAGTCAGTGTATTCGATTTTAATCCGGTGTGTTTTGATATTTTCAACAGTAAGACTTTCGATAGCTGACTGAACCGCATTGATTCTTGACTGATCTATGTCTAAAGCATGAATTTTAGCTTTTGGTAAAGCCGAAGCTAAGCTGAGTGCGTATTCTCCATAACCAGTGCCTAAATCAAGAAAATTCCCAGTTTCAGGTAACTCTATACCTTTAACAAGCTTTTTAAAAATTGTAAAACGAGCATAGTTTCCTACGTTAGAATAACCGAATGTTTTGCGAAATATGCTCGCGAGAATCGGATACTTATTCAGTCTTTCACTCGTAAATACTTGTCCTTGTCCGAATGTTAGTTCCATGAGAATGATTTAAAATGTGATTGTTGATTTCTTATCGCTAACCAAACATCCTCTATTGGTTTAATCGACGCATAGCGACCGATTCTGAATTGGCCAATGATGGTTGTGATAATTATACTTAGTGTTGTGGCAATAGCTGCGCCTCGAACCCCATACAGCGGGATTAAAATCAGGTTGACACTAATGTTAATGATCAGGCTAATAAGAAGCATGTTAAAGTTGACTTTAGGTTTTCCAATCGCATCGAGTGTCAATCCAAAAACTCTACCCCACGGCTTAAATATTATGCCTAAACCAAGTATGATTATCAATTGAGATGAATCAATGTATTCACCTGATGATAAGATATTTATGATTGTTTTATTTAACATTACAACAGCTATTACTATAGGTATCACAAATACTAATAACCTGATTATTGCTAGGCCATATTCTTTATTTAGTTCATTGGCTTTATTCGCATGATAACTTGCGGATAGTCTCGGATAAATGACTTGAGATAAGGCATGCAGTGGTAGTTCTGCATAGTTCATAATTTTGGTCGCAAAATGGAAGATTGCCACAGAAACCGGATCTAAGAAAAAGGCAATCATCAGTATATCGGCCTTATGAAATAGAATGGACAACATATTGGTGCCTGCTGCAAACCGTCCGAAATCCAATAGTCTTTTAAATTGAATGCGGGTAGGTAATACCAATGATAAATCACTTTGTATTAAAAAGTAGAGCGCAGGTAGAATTAACGATACTGCTTGTGCATTGATCACCTGAATTAATGTAATGGTTTCAGAAGTCTGACTCACATAAATTATGGCTGCAATAAGACAGGTTAAATAGATGAGGTTGGTTACTAAATAGGCCTTAAACTTAAATTTGGCCTGACATAATGTGCTGATAAATTGCATGGTGCCTAACATGAGCAATGACTTCCATGCATGTGGTAAAAGTTCTTGAATCGTGCTAGTTTGGGCAACGACGAATGAGGCTAGTAAGCCGATCAAACCTAAAGTGAGTATTAAACCATAGTTTAAGCAAAAACCAGTACTCGATAGGGTTTTATCATTTGGAGACTTCACTAAAAGTCGAGCGAGGCCGTTGTTAACCATGCCTTGACGCAATGAATCCGCTATTGATATGATCGTCATATATAAAGCCCAAGCGCCATACAGATCTTGACTGATTTTATTCACCAAGAGTATGAATAGTAAGAAGTTAGATAGCAAAAACGCTACTTGACCCCCAAATGAAAAGACAGAGTGCTGCAGGTATTTGCTCTTTTTGATTCGATCAAACATCAGACAGCTATTTTATAGTAAGCTTGAAGTGTATCTTCTGCGATCTGACTCCATGTGTATTGCTTCAATACTTTTTCCTGGCCGTTGCGTCCCATTTGTTCGGCAATTGCAGCATTTTTAGACATGTAATCCATAGCGTTTATAAATTCCATTGGGTCGTCAGCATTACATAAAATACCATTGAATCGATCAGTTACAGTTTCTCTAATGGCAGGAATATCAGAAGCAATTACGGGTATGGCATGCGCATTAGCCTCGAGCAGAACGATGCCCTGTGTTTCATAATGACTTGGCAGGATCAATGCGTTGTAATCTGGAATTACCTTATGTATCTCTTCGTTTGTGAATTCGCCAAGCAGTCTTACTTTATTTTTGAGACCATTTTTTCTGATCGCTTCTGAAATTCTTTCAAATTCATGACCAGTTCCAATAATATCCAAAGTAATATCTTCTGATGCCATCGCCATTTTTTCTACAATGCGACTGACTCCTTTTACAGGATGTAATCGACCTATAAAAAGGAATTTGGCAGATTTGTTCGTGCTAGTCTGCTTTGAAATGTGTTGAGCTGATACCCCATTTGAAATAACCTCTAGGGGGGTATTTAATCTTAAAGTTTGAACCTGATCTTTAAGTGATTTGCTCACCGAAATATTTATCCGTGATGCAAAGAGTAACTTCTTTTCAATCCATTTAGTAATAGAAGTATGCAGATTTCTATTGAAAGCATACCAGGGCCTTTCCTGATTCTCAAGGTCAATTAATCCATGAACCGTATTGATAAGTTTGTGGTGCACGGCTTTCACCAAGAAGAGCAGATAGCCACTTCTACCTTGACTATGAATAATGTCGAAAGCTTCATGGTTTTCCTCAACCCAATTCTTTGCCGCCCAATTGAACGCAAATTCTTCTGCAAGAAAACTAATTGGTTTAATATACCTGCCAGGGAAGTAAGGCCTGCTTATAACCTCTATACCTTCCTTTATAACCCGCTTTTCATAGCTTCTAAAGGCACCACCGCTAAGTATTGAAACTTGATGACCTTTATCATTCAAGGCCTTGGCCAATTGCCAAGTATGCGTTTGAATTCCTCCTTTAAACTGCCAAGGAAGGGTCTTGCAGATAAGTAATATGTTAAGTCCTATGCTGTTCATTTTTTCTTTCGTTTAGCTTTTAATGCTTTGGCTTCAGCGATTTCTTTTTTTGAATTCATTACGCCAAGTGTAAGTGCCAGAAGTGCAATTGGTAATACTAATGGCCATGGCATTCCTTGGAATATCATGAGCTTGCTAATTTATGTTCGGTATGAAGAAACTGAGTCTTAGAAGCCTTCATAAATCCAATGGCTTTAATAGCTCCCCAAATCAGTTTTGGAATAGATCTTATAATGGCAAAGACGTTTCTCATCAATTGAATTGTCGGTAAGGCCAGCAAATAGGAGATAAGTGTTGCACTTAAACCAACTATAGAGAAAGCTGTCAAGAAATAAGCACCACAGAGTGCCGTAATAGCAATAGCGATAAATAATAATACAGGAGCCAATACGCGTGGTGGTAGTGCCAACTGCATTACTTTATGGAAATGATCAAAATTGCCTTTTATTAATGATTTAAACCCTCCTTTAATCGATTTGAATAAGAAGGTATATTGCGCTTGCAGCCATCTTCCTCTTTGCTTTGCAAAAGCCTGAGTGTTTGCCACTTTTTCATCTAATACAACAATATCATGAGCATATTTGATATAGATACTCTTTTTTGTTAACGCTAATTCTAATTCCTTATCGAACCCACCAATGGCTTTTAGTTGGAAGATGAGTGATTTGAATAATTGATAATCGAATACCATTCCTGATCCCGATAATTTTGATGAGAAGCCGAGTCTATTCGCTCCTTTACATAACATTTCGGTATTTGCAGCTTCAGAAAGACCATCCATCAAGGCTATTGATGTTTGTGCGTTTGCAGCACTTCTAAGGCCTTGGATTGCTTTATATCCGCAGCTCAAGTAATGACTTGCCTTGAAGAGTAAGTTCATATTCACCACATTATCAGCATCGAGAATAATTACACCTTCATATGCTTTGTCATATCTAGTGATTGCCGCTTGGAGAGACTTTACTTTGGTGCTTTTATCAAAATTTACTTTTAGGACTTTAGCTCCCAGTGTTTTTAGTTTTTCATTGGTGCTATCCTTAAGTCCATCGCTTATTACTACATAATCGAACCGTGTTTTAGGATATTTATACCTAAGGTTCATGTTTCGTTTAGTGGTTTCTAAAATGACTTTGTCTTCCTTATAAGCAGGTACTAATACTAGCATGTTGCGTTTTCTTCCATCAAATTTGCAAATGCGTCGTGCTGGTCTTTTAGAGGCAATTGCTAATACCAGCTGGTATGTTCCACTGGCTACTAGGTAGCAAATGATGATTGATGCGATGATGTAGATGATTGTGCTCATAACTCTTTATTTATATATATAAAGCTAGTTTTTGAATGAGAATCAATCTTTAGAATCCGATAGGCGACAACAATGAGTAGGCGAGTGGCTGAGTAATTCCGATAACTGGAAATAGAACTATTTGGGCTTTCTGGTAAGAATAAAAATGAATGGAATGAGCATGTTCATGATCGGACCAGTAGGCATTTGCCCTAAAACTTGGTTTCCATAGCTAGCGAAGATTACACCGACTAAAGCGGCATAGAATGCGATGGCATGCGACTTTTCTTTCGAATCTTTCATTGTCATGATTCTATGACCTCCTTTGCCCAATATGTAGCCTAAGATTATTAAATGAAGCATAAGTCCAACAGGACCAGTTTCTGCCCATATTTTAACATACCAGCTATCTGTAGCCGTATTTGCCATAAGTGATTCTGGATTAAACCTAGCGCCCCAAAAGCCGGCAGTTCCGACGCCTCCACCAAATGGTTTATTGGCTAAATACCTGCCGAAAGTTTTTTGATTATCTAGCCTAACGCTAAGTGATTTATTATTAGGATCTAGGGCGGTTCGCATTCTTCGAACTTGTTCTACACCTTGGAATAAGAAGGTGTATTTTAATATGCAGAACACGATGAGAATGGTGCTAAAACCTGCCAAAAGTATTTTGAAGTTCTTTGCCAGAATTAAATAGGCAATTCCTCCTGCTAGCGGCACCATTAATGCGCCTCTAGTACCAGAAATGCCAAAGCCAAGGAAAAAGGCTAGGCCTAAAAGCAAGTACTTTATTTTGGTGATTTTTTTGAATGGCCCCATAAATAGAATCCCGCAAACAAGTGCCATCATGGCTTGTGAAGCTCCAAAAGCACCGGCATCTGAGTAATACGAGAAGACTCTCAGTACACCGTGAAGAATGTGCTCTTCATGATGGTCTTCCACATAAAGCCAGTTATATTCTGCGGCATCTACGCCTAATATTTGTTGTTTAAAACCCCAGACTGTACCTAATAATGATAACAGTAAAATAAAGTTCATGAATTGCTTAACATCCTTGGGCTTCCGAAAGAGTAGGAAGACTAATGGTACTGTTAAGAATTGATAGAAACCTATGCCTCTCATAGCATAGAACCAGGCAATCAGGCCATTTCCTGCAGGGTTTACGGCTTGAAACACAATGTAACCCATCCAGATTACGGTTAACCAAACAATATCTTGCTTAGCGTGCTTCCAATTAACTTTGATATCCTTATTCAAGAAAACTACAAGCCAAGAGAGTACAAGTAAGATGTCTATACTTAATCCCCATGGCCCTGGTAAGTACCTAGTTAGGCCTGTAGAAAGAAATGCCATAGTCAAAGCTCCCCAAACACCAAATTTTGGATTCTTCCAAATAATCGAGAGCAAGCTTAAGGCAATTGGTAAAGCCAATACAATGAAACCACCAGCAAGTCCTAAAAGCTGGATGGCGATATAGGAAACGACTAGAGCAATCAACAATACCAATATCCCGAAACCGGAATTGATTTTTTGCGCACCGCTGCGTTGTACTAAAATGTTACTATTAAGTTCTCGGTATTTCACGATTTGAAGGTAAACTTCAGTTGGGTCAAAATTCGAGATGTTAGCTAAACTGCAGTAAAGAACAGTTCATCGGTGTGATTATGCCGATTGATGAATTACTTCATTGAATTGATTAGCGCGATCAGACCAAGAATTCTTTTGTGCAAAGTCAATCCTTTTTTGCCCCTTTAAGCGGTTGTTGTATCGTATTTCCTTTTTAGTCATTGTCACGAAATCAGCATTACTTGTTGCTATGCTGATCAGCTTATCGAAATCTGAAAGGTTGGCAAAATCAGTGCTGATAACTGGTTTTCCTAGCGCTAAATATTCATTGATTTTTAAAGGGTAAATTCCTTTAGTAAGCTCATTTTTTACAAACGGGATCAAACAAGCGTCAAGCATATTCAATTTTTCAGGAAGACTTTTTTGACTTACTGCTCCATGAAAATGAACGTTAGTAGGCAGCTTAGGAAGTGCTGTTTTGATAGGACCAAAAAAATGAAAATGATATGTATCTAATTCTTCAGCTAGTAATCCAATCAAATTAAAATCTAATCTATTGTCAACAGCACCTGCATACCCTAAAGTATAATTGCGATTTTTATTAGGAGCTACTGTTTTAAAAATATCGAGGTTTACGCCATTTGGTACTAAATGACAATTAGGGTTTAAACGAGATTTTTCTTCTTTCAAGTGATGACTTGTGCATATAACACCATCAACGTTCTTGATATATTCTGCTTCATATTCGGGACCATGTTTTCCTGCCCATGATGTGCCTGATATTTCATCATAACAGTAATAATACGTTTTGTTAACCTTCCAAAACTTTTGTGTGAGTAGGCCGAAAACGGGATTGAAAGCATTGATTAAAGTTGTTTTATCTGAAACGGTCCGTTTCATAATTGAACGAATGCTTCTTTTTAAAATCCACCTGTTAACTTGGGTAAAGAGATTCAAAAGTTTTTTATTATTGACCCAATTAGTGGGAAGAACAGGAGAGGAGTTATAAATTTCAATTACTCCATTCTTAGTTTCTATTTTTCTCCATCTACTCTTAAAGCCTAGTAGCCTTTTTTTAGGTGCATGATCGTTTAAAAAAACATCTTTCCAAGTGTAATGATAATCCACTAAAATGACTCTGTTTTCACCAGTAAGCCTAGTCATAAGCTCTAGTGTTGATTTTACGTAAGGTGTATCCCATGCAGGAAAAGAATGGCAAATGATGGTGTTCATATTTATATCGTTGCAGGTTTAAAACCTTGAGTTAAAAGCTGGCGAACTTTCATCCTTAACCAGGTTCTTCTTTTAGGAATTTCGCCAATGATATCTTCCATTACATCAACTGAAACACCATTTAGGAAGAGCAAAGGCTTTTGTCCAGCTAGTTTGGAGTATACTTTTACGGCATGCTTATCGGCGGCTGTCCATTTTCTATTGGCTCTTGTCACCAATAAATGTATTGACGCGTTTTGCAGATCCTTTTGCGCATATGGTTCATGAAGTATGGCATCTATTTCTTTAAAAGTAAATTCCGGGATTTGTAATTCGCTGGAGGATAAAAATCGCTCGAAGTATGCCTTTAAACTTTCGGCTAAAAGCGTTTTTCCCTCGCCATGCTGAGTACTTAGAAGAATTACTTCTCTAGGTACATCTTGTCCACTAGTTTTAGCCCTTAATTCTTGCACCAGAAGGTTCAAAGCCTGTTTGTTCAGCTGAGGAAAATCAACCATATGCTTTTCAGAGTTTGCTGGTTGTTTCGACAAAACGCCTGCAACTTTCAGTTTAGTTTGATTTCCTGCATTTTCAGGGTTCTTTAAACTACTATCCGTTAACTCTAGGGTAATTAAGATTCCCAATGGTAAAACAAGGCCAACAAGAAAGGCTAATATTACCATCATCATCCTTTTAGATTTTAAAGGCTTGTCTGGGTAATAAGGAGAATCAATCACTTTTAAGTTACTAGACATTAGGCTACTGTATTTATGTAGTCTGGCTTGGTTATAACTGTGAAGGTTTTCTAAGTAAGCACGTTCAGCAACGTCTATTTCACGTTCCAGCCTTTTCAAAGTAGATCCTAGTGGAGCAAAACGATCATAAATCTTTTCATATTCACGTTTCCTCACATCCATAACTTGGAGTTTTGCAGCGGACTCTTCCTTAATTATAACTTGGTTCAACCAGTTGGTTAATAGATCTTTAGTTTCTACACCTTCTGAAGTTTGGTTCACAAGGATTAGCTCACTGGCAATACTTGTCATTTCAGTTTTTAGAGAATCAATAGTGGCGCCCAAATTCGATTTCCTGATGTAGCGGCTTTCATCGAACGTAGTATCGTTGATTAACTCCAATTGCGTCAACTGGGCTGTTTGTTTTGAAATTTCCGATCTATTGAATGCAATTCTACTTTGGAGTTGTGGGATAATCTGTTTGTCGACAATTTCTGCCTCAACTTTCAAAAGAGCAGATTTGGATCCTGCAAGTATCTTCAGTTCTTCTTGATATTGTCGGTCTAATTCTTGTTTGTTTCCAGATATAAATCGGGTTTGTTCATAGTAATTAATGATCTGATTGCTAACTCTAAATTTGAGTAACTCATCTTCAGCACCTTTAAGTTTTCTGTCAGACTTATCTACGGCATCTTTAAAGAAGCCAATGACAGAATCTGTCTGTCCCTCTTTATTTTCTTTCTGCTGTGTAATAAAAATGTCGGTAAGTAGTGACAATGTCTTTTGACTCAGTCGAGGATCAATAGAGCTATATTCCATGCGAATCATATCACTATTTCCTTCTCTAGAAACAGTCAATGTTGACAGCTGTTCCAGTCCGAAGAATGGATTTTTGGAGTTAATTAGATCATAAATTGAGTTTTCATTGTCACGATCTCTGATTTTGATGATTTGATAAAGTATTGATTCTTCGTTATCCCGATCGCTTACGGATATTGGAAGATTTTTAATGGATTCTCTGAAATCTGAATAGTTTTCAGGAAGAATTTCTAAAGACTCATTATGGTTTTGCAATAAAAAGAATGCTAAAAGCCTGGCAGAAAGTTCTTTATGTGTTTCATATGCCGTAGCTAGATTTATAAGGTTTTCTAATTCATTGTTTGTTTTAGCATAGTCAATTCTGCCAGAACTACTGCTTTCAATACTATAGCCTGAAATTAGACCCGTATTGAGCAGTGTATGTGTAGCGTATTCTTTCTTGTCGTTTTTGGTGCTGAAGAATACTAAAAGTGTTAAAATAATCGCTGTACCAGCTATGTGCCAGAAGTAGCGAACGATTAATCGAATAAGATCTAGTAATGACATGGCCTTATTTTAAGATTGATTGTCCCACTAACTCAGTAAGTATTTTCATACAATACCATGCTTCGTTTTTAGATTTTTCGTACTCGAGTTTCGATGTGAATCGAGCGTCAACTGCCATTCGGTATTGCTCCATTGGTGTTTTTCCGGCTTTAAAAAAGTTCTCGGCTATTTTTAGAGCAACCTCATTGGCTTCAACCACTTCAGTTTGCAATTCAACCGCTTTTAAGCAAGATTTAAGTTCTTTGTAAAACCTAACTACTTCTTGACGGATGAAGTCACGCTGTTCTTGTTTCATACCTTCAAGGCGCTTTATTTCTAGTTTTTGGATTTTAATCTCATGCTTTCTTGATGAGACTTCGCTGAAAGGGAGTCTTAAGTTTAGGCCTACATTGTAGGTTACGTTTTGTCTGGACAGGTAGGTAAATCTATTGTCAGTTCCACCATCTGTTAGCTGGTCTGAAATTATGCCGTTGCCATAGTTTACACCTGCTGTTAGTGCCAAATGTCTAAGCCACTTTTTCTTAGTGACGTTAATCTCTTCACTAACTTTCGCTTGACTTGTACTTAATCTGTCAATAGCTGCCATATTTCCTTCAGCTATTGTTAAGAGTTCTTCTAAGGGTTTGATATTGTCTAAAGCAATGTCAGTGTTTGCTGATTGCGCTTGCCCTGCTTGTGAGAGTAGGAGTAATGCTAATAACATGGCTATGAAAAAGCCTTTGTTGAATCTTTCATTTTTCATTTGAATCACTGAATAAGCGTCAGGTCTCTCATGTTTAATTTGATTTGTAAATACTTTCATGATTAATCGAGTTTTGTAATTAAGCGACCTTTTAAAAGCATCCATTTATCAGTCAGCTGCTGCTTAATTTTTGTCGCAACGTCTTTGCTCATAAATGGCTGCTCTGTGTATTTGTAAAAGATCATGCTGCTAATTAAGACTATAGGAATGGCGATAATCAGGCTAATCGTTAGTTGAACCCAATAAGGGGATGAATAACCAAATCGTGCGATAAGTGAATAAAGCAGCTCTAGAAGAGGTAAATGCGTTAAATAGATGGTATAGCACATTCCGCCAATCACGGCAATCCATCGGTAGGTCAATATTTGGTGTATAAGCTTACCTTTTAATGCTGAAGCAAATAGTGCCAGCATTGCCACCATAAAGATTACAGATTTACCTAATTCTTCTGTCCAAGTAAACATGAGGGTAAGCACAGCTGCAAAACCGATTAAGTCCCATAATCTATTTTTCTCTTTGTGCCATTTTGGTTCGTTCACGTAAAAGTCGGCCATTAATAGCCCAACCATGAAATGCTGTAGCTGACCCAGTATGGATGCCTTTGTTGGTAGATATTGCCATCCGAACTGGTGTTGTACCACAATAAAAACCAAAGTGAATGCCAATAACAGTGTTCTTCGTAAGGCAACCTTGTTTTGTCGGAAGTAACACATGGCTAAGAAAGGAGCAAAGAGGTAGTACTGTATTTCTACTTCAAGTGACCAGGCCACTGGGTTGATAATAGAAAACTCTCCATAACTAATGTTGTGTACATAAAAGATACTGGCTGCATAGTGATTTAGAAGTTCGCTTAACCCAATGTTTTGCTTAAAAAAGAAGATCAAACCAAAAATGGTCATCCATAATATATAAGGCGGTTCAAGCCTAGTTAATCGCTTGGATAGATACTTTTTGTAGCTGAATCTACTGTATTGTTTGGCGAAGGGTAAACTCAGGATAAATCCACTTAAAGTGAAAAAGATCATGACGCCAATGGCACCTCTACTAATTACATAAGACAATTCAGTTTCGAAATTCGATGAAGGTGTTACCACATATCTTTCAAACCGTTCTGTTGCATGTAATAGCACAACAGGTATAATGGCCATGAATCTGATGCCATCTACGAAAGGGATGTATCGCTTACCCCCAGTATTTCTTGTAAGTGATTGCAGTTGTTTGTTTAGAAGTTTCATAGGCTAAACGTTTTCGTGTTGAAATGCAGCTACAGGGGTTTTGAAGAGAATTTTCATATCCATCCAAAAGCTATGATGAAGTGCATATTCTATGTCTAATTCAATTCTTCTTTCAGGATCCGCATTGTCCTTTCCACGTTCCGTTACCTGCCACAATCCTGTTAAGCCGGCAGGAGCTAGGAAACGCCCTACACTATGGTCTTTTGTTAGTTTTTCAGCTTCATATAAAGGGAGCGGGCGATTACCCACCAATGACATATCGCCGATTAGAATGTTGAAGAGCTGTGGTAGTTCATCTATGCTCGTGTTTCTAATAAATTTTCCTACACGCGTTATTCTAGGATCGTTTTTGAACTTAACGAATGTGTTTCGTTCGTCTGTAGCTTTATGATCTTCAAACTCATCGAGTTGAGAATAGACATCATCACCCACTACAACTCTATGCTTATCTATATTACTAATGAGGTGCCTGTTTAATTGATGTTGCTCACATTCGTCATTCTTTCCGTCATCATATTGGTTCAAATGCTTCATGTTTTCTACCATTTGATCGGCATCTGTACGCATAGATCGAAATTTGTAAAACTTGAAAGTGTGATAGTTCTGACCCACTCTCATGGCGTAGTAGAAAACTGGTCCTTTCGATTCTAGGCGAATTGCTAGAATAATGATTAGCAATAGCGGACTTAACATCATGATCATTAAGGCTGATACTATGATGTCTAATGTGCGCTTGGCGATTTGAGTTGTTTTTGAACTAGTCATAAGCTTTCTTTTATCTATTACAAAGCTATTTTGAATGACTAGATGTGACGGTTCTATTGGATGACTGAAAGGATTATGTCGTCAAGCGAACGGATACTTTCGATAAGTATTATTTTGGCATATTTATTTCTATAAATAGCTGTTATACAATATGATAAGCGAATTTGTTTCTAGTATTTTAAAACATAAAAACTCCACCCAATAGAGGGTGGAGTTTACCAGTTAGTTCATAAATATATGACAGATGTTATCTTCTTAGATATATGTGATTTGTATTTCTATATCCGTTTTGTACACGGTACCAATCCATGTAACTGAACCCATAACTT
Source organism: Roseivirga sp. (assembly GCF_049099775.1). Lineage (GTDB taxonomy): Bacteria > Bacteroidota > Bacteroidia > Cytophagales > Cyclobacteriaceae > Roseivirga. Next base: position 320,766 of record NZ_JAGDZM010000013.1, read on the forward strand.
TTGGCCCATTCATCGAACCTTAAGTGGCCCAATCTTATATCTGAATTTTCTCTTGGGTAGTCAAAACTTTCAGGTAAATGAATCCCCCAAGGCAAATCAGTTTTCGATCGATAATATTGGCCAATAGAAATATCTGAGTCATCATCTTGTGTGCCGAAAAGAGACGCATCCACTAAGTCAGTCGGGGCATATCCAGGTAAGTGTACTTCTCTGCCTCGGTTCTGTGAAATTATCAAGAATGGGTTGTACGGTACACTTCCGATATCGGCATATCGCTTAGGGCTTTGGAAAACTATCTCTAAAGCAACTTCACTAGGTTCATGATGTAATGAAGCTTCTTCGGTATTGACAAATCCATTGGTTTCAAAATGATCGTGAACATTTCCTGAAACAATAAATGTTGCTTGAGATTGTCCGCTTTCAGTACCGTTACTATTCAAGGAAATGTAATTGGAATTGACTGAATGCCCATTTACGGAAAGAACATCGCTTGGTAATAGGTCAGTCGTAAAACCAAAACCATTTCTATAACCTGCACCTATGGCTCTAATTTTAAATTTAGGGGCCATCACGACTATTTCATTATCAGCATTTAAGGTGTGTTTGAATTGGTAATCAATCACTAAGTCGTTAAAATCATAGTCGCCATAATTTGGCCAGTTATCTTCGAAGGCGAAGGTACCAAATGTTGATGCGGATGGATAATAGCTATCATATGCTTTATTAGGGTCGTTCGGATATTCATCTAATACATCATTTATCCCATCGCCATCAGTGTCTAGTATCCCAGGTTTATCAATTGGGCTTACATTATCTGTGTTAATGGCTGTTACTGGATTTGAGGTTACAAATAAGATAGCATCATTAAAATCTTGATCACACTTAAAAGGAATGTCATCGCGTCTAATATCCTCAAAGCCTATTAAAAACAATTCATTATCAGCATCCCAAAGCAGAACATTGTGCTGTTTTAAGTCGTCGTCGGCTTCTGGATTTAGATTTTTGTCGGCAAATACAATGTGTTCGTAGTCTTCAGAATTATTACCGTCCCAACCGTTGGCTAATAGAACAAGCCCAACTGAGGTTCCGGGATCAAATCGTCCAATATTCACTTTGTCTCCAGAAGATAAGCCACCACCAGATCCTGAAAATGACAGGTTTGGAAAAATTACATTAACATTATCAATGTCGTCAAGACTTTGTGGCGGAGTGTTAGTAGGATAGGTATAAAACGCCATGGCGTTTCTCCAGCCGGCGCCTTCATGCACAAAAGTTAGCCATACATCGCAAACCTCATCTATATCTAGTGTGGTCTTTTTACCATTGGCTAAGTACGATGGATGAAAGTCTGGAACTGGCTGTTTTTCTGGAAGCGAGGCGTTAATGTATTGTAAAAGTGTGCTAGAAATTTCGTCTCTTTCAGACTCTAAATAGCTAGGTACCCCCTGGTTGTTATAGGCGCCCATGTAGCTAATGGTGAAACTTTCAACGGAATTTCCATTGTTTGCTGAAAAACCACCATTACTTCTACTGCTAGACGATTTATAAGTGTCAATAGTTGGTGTTGAAACTTTACCTCCAGTACAAACCATGTCAATGGTATTATTCAGAATAGGTACATGTATGCTATTCGGAATACCAATGAATGATGTTTCAATAACCACTTCACTGATGTGTGTAGGAATGTTTAATAAGCCATTTGCTCTCCCTTGTCCATCCGTTAATGTGGTGAAAAGTAAAAGGTCTTTTTCTCCGTTTACCGTTGACCAAACATTGGCTTTTATACCCTTTATGGGCTGACCAGTATTGTCTTGAAAGGTGAGCTCAATGTTTGTTGATGATGTCGTTCTAAAATCAAAATCTGTTCCTTGTTCAGGAACTTGATCAATTTCGATTTCAGGCTTTTCTACACACGAAAAAATCGCTATGCAGATAAGTAGTATTAATAATTTGTTGCTCATAATCTTTTTAAATTTTAGGCCACTGTTCTTAAGCCTGTGAATAGATTTGATTGATCAAGCAATGAATTGATTCTTAAGTTGAGTTCTTTTGGATTGAATGGTTTGCTAAGTGTGTCTTTAGCACCAGTATTGAGGGCGTTAATGCGTTGGTCACTTTTATCTTCATCTGTTAAAATAAACAGAGAGGTTGATGACCAGGCTAATTGTAAATTTAGTGCATTTAACACTTCACTTTCTTCTGAGTGCTCTTTCTGATAATCAGATAGAACTAGATCAAATTGTTGACCTTGTGATGCTAAGGCTAGTGCCTCAGATGGGGTTTCTACCGCTGCTACATCATATGTTTTACCAAGGTAGTTCAGTAAAAACACTCTCATCATGTAGTTATCTTCTACGATCAAAATCTTTTTCATAACGGCTTTTGTTTTTTGGTTCGCTTCAAATGTAGATGTATCAATCTTCAGCGATTATCAGTTTCGATAAGCTGCTTCAATATTTCGATAAAGGGGTAAGGATTGGAGATTACTGTTTTCTCTTTTGACTTAATTCTCGCGAATAAGATAGGTTTAGCCACTTTTTCTAGCGGATATATTATTAAATGATACTCCTATCAACTAACTTCCTAAGTATAGGGTATGAAGGTTAAAAAGGTTTTAAATGGGGTTAAACGGGCGTGTTATCTAACATTAGTTACGCTGTTGGTCTGCACTTGTGCCGAAGTAATAGACTTAGATGGAGACCCTACGAGCCAATTCGTACTAGTGTATGGAAGAGTAACTGACGGTAAGGCGGGCAATGAAATTTCCTTGGCCCTAACTTCTGAAAGATCGGATGGTGCTCAAGAACCCATTAGTGGCGCCACCATTGCGCTGATGAAAGGTGAAGAGTTGCTAGGGCGATATATCGAGAAATCAGAAAGTCCAGGTGATTATAGGCTTAATTATGCCGATTCTGCCAGAGAAGGGGAGGCTTACCATATTGAAATTGAACTTCCGAATGGAGAAAGAATATTATCGCAACCGAGCGTAATGCCCAGTTTAGCAGCAAAAGATTCTCTTTCTATTCAAGTAGACCTGATAGAATTTGTGGTAGATGAGCGTGGTTTTCGTCGTGATATTCGAGCTGCACAGCTCTATGTAGATACCAAAGTGACAAACTTAGAGAATGACTTTTTCCTGAAATGGAATATTTTAGAAAGCTATATTGCTGTCGAAACGCCGCGTTGTTGTGGCACGCCACCCCCGCCTTGTTACATTGGTAATGACATCACTGGACAGGAAATTAGGATTTATGATGGTGCCAGTTTAAAAGCAGATGTTATTCCTGATCGCCTGTTTAGAACTACTGAAGTCGATGGCAGATTCGCTTTCTTGTACTATTATCAAGTTATACAGTCAACAATAGATCAGCAGGCTTATGAATATTGGTCTAAGATCGAAGAGATATCGAATCTTTCTGGTTTCGTATTTGATAAGACGGTCGCCAATATTCAAGGAAATCTTTACTATCCTGATGACCCAAAAAGTCAAGTGTTTGGCTATTTTGAAGTAGCAAGAGTTGATACAACCCGTATTTCTACGGATAGTGATGAATTCAATTTCTTTCTGCGAGAACCGTGCCCAGCATCTCCAGAAAACTTTGCTCCTGAATGTGGGAGTTGCCTAATTATTGAGAATAGTACGCACGACCGCCCATACTTTTATTAACACGGTTTAATGTCATTCGATTAACTAGTCAAATTTCATACATTAATACATGTAAATAAATTGTTATGTATATATAGAAATATATATAATTAAAATTATGTTAGTATGTTTAATTAATTTACTCAATAAAGTTACGATAGGTGAGCTGAAAAACGAATCAGAAAACGGTTTCGAAATTAATTTATAAGAAGAGGAATGGGTCACGACGGATCAAAGGCGATCATATAGTCTTTCCGCTAGTTTTTCTACAGTTATAAATAAACGGATGCAAGCAAGTATTTCAACTGATATTGTAACGTAATCTGGCTTACTGAGTACACCATTTCATCGTGTCTACTTTTCTGATGAAGTTGATGCAAGAGTTGAAAGGCTTCCGTTTACGCGACTAAAAATCCGGATTGGTCTAAGGCTGAATTACTATGCAAGTGATTTGGTTTTATTAAGGGCCTATTACCGTTTTTATTGGGATGATTGGGGAGTGAAGGGACATACAATGTCAATAGAAGCTCCAATAAAGCTTAATAGGTTCTTTTCTGTCTATCCTTTCTATAGGTTCCATACGCAATCTCAAGCGAATTATTTCAAACCTTTTGGTGAGCATACTACTCAAGTTCAATACTATACTTCTGATTATGATTTGGCACAATTATCTAGTCATCAATTTGGAATGGGTGTTCGGTATTCTCCTGCAGAAGGAATAGGGGCCTTTAGATTACCAGGAAAAAACAATAGGCTTTTAGTGCTTAAGGAATTGAATCTTAAGTATGGGCACTATACAAGAACGCCAGGCTTAGCATCTAAAATTTTCAGTTTCGGAATGAATTTCACATTCTGAGAATATTATATATGAATAAAAATAAATATGACAACATATAAATAAAACAATATGAATCGTAAAGACTTTTTAAAGAGACTAGGAGTGGGAGCCGCGTTTGCACTGACGGCCACATGCCTAGGTGGTTGTGCAGTAGAAAACATTAATCCTGATACGCCGAACACTGCTAGTGGGCCAATTGATTTTACACTAGACCTTGATAGTACGGCCAATGCAAGGTTACAAAATAACGGCGGATATGTGGTGGTCAATAACCAAGTAGTAGTGGCCAAAACGAATACAGGTGAATACGTGGCTGCAACGAGAACGTGTTCTCATGACCCTAGGAAAGAAGTAATACTAAGGAATGGCGAATGGTATTGCACTGCTCATGGTGCAAGGTTCAGGTTAGATGGCGCTGGCTTGAATGGCAATGGCCGAAAAGGTCTTACAATCTATAATACAAGTTTAACAGATAATATGCTTCGAGTTTTTGCTTAAAAGAAAAGTTATGAAAAGAATTTATGCAGTGCTATTCCTTCTGAGCCTAAGTGCCTTTTACTCATGTGAACAAGTAAATCCACCTGCAAATGGTGCGGTGAGTACAGATGTACAGGTAACTGATGGTGATCCATATGGTAACAACAATGACAATAATGATAACGATGACAATTGATTGTAGGCCTAAAAACTTTCAGGAAAAATGAAAAATGGGGGTAGGGTAAATAAGAACTACCAGTATTTAACATCGAAACCGCCATTAATTAGGCGAAATAAAAAATGTCTGAAGAAATAAAATTATTAATGACCGTACTATGAAATTATTCAAAAACCTATTTATGCTAATGACCTTGGTCTCGATGGCTTTTTTAGCCTCTTGTGACAATGCAGACCAAGATGTAGTTCCACAAGAGAATGAAAGTGGAGCAAATGTCACATCAAGATTACGCTTTGTTAATTCTAGCGATTACGATACAACAGGAATGAGCCAGTGGCAAGAAGTAACAACACCTCCAGAAGCTATACAGACTTATGTGAATGAGCATTATAGTGGTGATATGATTGAAGAAACCTGGCTAACGGGAACCGGAGAATTTATTGTTTTATTAAGTGATGACAGCGTGTTGGTGTTCAATGCTTCTGAACAGTTTGTTATTGCCTTTAATCTAGATGGTTACGTAAGCAATTTTGAAGATGATTTTGAGGAAGTTGAAGTTTCATCCTTGCCTCAACCAATTCTTGATTACTTATCGGCTAATCATGCGGAAGATAATGTTGATATAGCAGGTTTAAATGCAGAAGATGGCGAATACGTTATTGTTTTAGAATCGGGAGTAGTTTTGATTTTTGACACTGACGGTAACTTTATTGAGCAGTATACGGAAGATGACTACGATGATTTTGATGATCTGGAGGAAGTAGATACCGGGTCTTTACCTCAAGCTATAATCGATTATGTAGCCGCCAATTACTCTGATGCCACTATTAACGAGGCCTTTATTGATAACGAGGAGGAAGAATATGTCATTATTTTGGATACGGACCTTGTCTTAATTTTCGACCTACAAGGCAATTTTATAGAAGCGTTTGACCTTGATTTCGAAGATTATTGTGATGAAGTAGATATTGCTGACTTACCGCAAACTATTTCAGACTACGTTGGGGCTAATTTCCAAGGAGAAACAATTGAAGAGGCTTGGTTTGATGACGAAGCGAATGAATATTATATAGAACTTTCTAATGACAAGATTCTTGTTTTCGATGCTGATGGTAACTTTTTGAGAGAATATGTTGATGATGAAGACGAAGATGATGATGATGGTGATGAAGATGATGATGACAGTGAATGATTTTGATTGATTGCGTTTGACCTGACAGTAGAAGGTGCTGAAGGAGTTGTGATAATGTTGTAGAGGCATTTACAACTCTGGAAGCACCTTCTTTTTTTGTGCTCAATGTAGAATAAAGCGTTGCAAGCCTGTAATAATTCACATGATCAAGTAATCAAATAAGTGTAAGGTAAAGAACTAACTAACCGCGAAGGATCTTATTGATTAATATCCACTTGAGGGCCTTAAAACCAAAGCCGTAGACTCACATTAGGCGTAAAGCCTAAAAAGAACTTTGTTCTTTCAAGGATAGCTAAGTTTTCATCCCGGTCAAAGTCGAGCGAGTAAGTACTATTAAAGATATTCCTTCTATCAAGTAGGTTAATGATGCTCAGTCCTATTTCCCCTTTCACTTTTTTAGATTGCTCACCGAACTTATGCCAAATCGAAAAATCAACACGATGATAATCAGGTGCCCTAGCATCGTTAGGCGTAGAAAAGATAATATCATACTCCTCATCCTCATCAAATGCACCTGGAGTGTTTAATGGAACTACATTATCATCTGAATCTACCACTATCAAATTATTCTTATTGGTTATCGGAAGGCCAGTTTTAAAAATGTAGCCTATTGAAAATTCCCAATTTTTCACGTTGTATGTAGCCGAAAGCCTAAACTGGTGTCTAATGTTAAAAGAGGAGGCAAATGAACCATCAATTATCTCAGGTAACTCTACTCTTGAATCCTGAAAATTATAGCTAAACCAAGACCTGAAATGTTTCCATCTTTTTCTGATGGTTAAGTCAAAGCCATTCAATAATTCGAAACCAGGTTCAAATGCCTCGTCATTTTCGAAACCAAACCGTTGGTTAGTTGCTAATATCCCATCAATATCTTTAATGTAGAAGTCTAGGTCTATTAGCCATGAATCTAAATTATAGAGTAGACCAAGGGTTAATTGACGATTGATGATAATCGGAACGGTAGAGATTTCTTCTTCGTCTGAATTGACGTCAGATAGCAACCAGTGTTGCTCAACTGCATTTGAGAGTGTGAACTCTGATTCTTGAATAGTGCTTAGGTATTGGTGATAAATACCAAAAGACGACTTAAAGACTAGGGCTTTGATCGGGTTGAAGTTTAATTTAATCTGTGGGCTAAAAAAAGACTCACCAAGTGTACCTACATTAGTCAATCTTCCGCTAAAAACAGCTTCTAACTTATCACTTGGTCGGTAATTATAATCAGCAAAAAGAGCATGGACAAAGCCCGTTGAGCGTATATCCGTCAATTCATCTTCTTCGAAAAAATCAGAGGCATCGATACGGTTCTTTACATCAAATCGGTTCATTTGGTAGCCAAATTCCAATACCGAATTTTCGCTACTTCGCCAATGGTTACTAAGTCTAAACTCTAGGTTGTTAAGATCATTACTTCTATTAACCTCATCATCGTCGCCAAGGATAATAAAGTTTCTCAGATTATTGAACCGATAAGCCATGCTATACTGAGAGTAGCTTAAACTAGACGTAATAGAGAAATCGTCTTTTAGCCTATATGACCAGCCAAGGTTGGCCCCAAAACTCTTCACGTCGTGTTGCTGGCGGATGTTTATGTCTTCTTCCTCTTCTTCTTCACTATACTTAAAACTACTTCGGTTGTTGACAAGACTTGCACTGAAAAGCGATCTGTCGTTGGGTTGATAATCCCATTTGACGTTGATATCAGTAAAACTCAGGTCATTTTCAAAATCGTTTTCATCTTCAGTTACTTGAAAAATTCCGAGGCCATCATCTGTTTCACTACCAAATAGCTTAGTGGAATAAGAATTGAAGGTATAGGTGGGTATAACGTCGTTATAAGACCTCCTAAAAGCGACCATGATTGATCCAAAGTCTTTCTTAAAAGGGACTTTAGCATATACATCAGCGTGCGTCATATTAAGGCTCGCTTCTGCGTTTGTTTTACCATCTATTTCGTTTCGAGAGGAAATTGAGATCAAGCCAGCACTAGCACCACCATAGCGAACGGGTATGTAGTTCTTATAAATGTCTAAAGCACCGGTTGATGAAGGGATAAAGCTGGAAACATTACCAAAATAGTGGGCTGTGTGGTATACAGGAACGTTATTCCAGTAAAGTAGCGTGTTATCGGGCGCACTTCCCCGAATATTAATGCCAGAAGCCGATTCGTCGTTGGAAGTAAGGCCTGAGATGATTTGAGCAGATAAAAGTACATCTCTTTCCGATAGGCCTGGTAAGATTTCCATTTCCTGAGGAAGAACCCTGAAACTGTTTGCCTTAGGGTCGGAACCAATCCCCACATTAATGTATTCCTTAACTTCAAAATCTGTTAAACCAAGTGGTGAAGGTTTTAAAGCAACTTGGAAGGCTTCATTATCATTAATATTACTTACGGGTATTGAATGTGTTTGAAAACCGAGAAATGATATTTCCAGCACGGCATCTTTAGGTTTAGGGAGCACAAGTTTTATGTCTCCCGCGTCATCAGCCACTTGGCCAAGTAAAGTGCCTTGCAACCTGATGGTGGCATATGGGAGGGGGGCATTATTCTCCTCATCTAAAATACTCAGGTGGATGAATTTGGCTTCAGGGGTTTTAATAACGTAAAACTTCCCTTTGATTTTTTCGAAAACTAAATCTGTCTCTGCTAGTACTTCAGAAAGAATCGATTCAAGATCATTGTTAGATCCATCGGCGGAAACACGTTTCGTTTTAAGTTCATTTGGGTTGAAGGAAAAGTAAACAGGAAACTGTTTTTCCAGATCATTAAGCACTTGTTTCAATGGCTTATTCGAAACCCGAAAACCCTGAGCTGATTGACCAAGGCTTAATAAAGGTAGAATAAGTAAGAACAGGCAGAAAATTGAACATTTACTGCCCTTAGGTACCTTCAAGTACCAATGTCTTGCTAATTTGGTCGTAAGAATATTCAATATTATTTATTGCTAATACTGACTTAATAGCCGTGTTAAGGTCATCATTAGGGAATGTTCCGGTATAAGGTAATGCTTCTTGCTCACTATTAGAAACAACCTTGATTCCATAAATATTGCTTAGTTCATTTAAAGCCTCTTTTAAGGTAACGCTTTCCAATGTAGTAATGGCGCTTGTAAGCCATAGCGGTTTTAATTCTGCTTGAGGTATGGATAATGAACGGCTGTAGGTTCCATTATTGAGTCTAATCCCATTTCCAGGCGTAAGGTCTTGTGTGAACGATTTTTCAGACACGTTTACTTTACCGGTGTAGCAAATGACATCTAATAGCTCATTTCTATTCCAAATATTAAAGGAAGTACCCAGTACTTTTACAGTGCCTTGATCCGTGATTACTTCAAAATTGATTCCTTTAGTTACTTCAAAAAAGGCTTCACCTGACAATTCTAAAACTCTATTTTTATCGAATTTATCTGGGTAGTATTTTAATGTTGAATTTGCATTGAGTGTTACTACAGATTCATCTGGAAGTGTTATGGTCTCTACTTGACCGGCTATGGTCTCATATACCTCATAATTTGGTTGAGTAAATCTGTAAACAAGAAATGCACCTAATATAATAACCGCCGCAGCGGCATATCTGAAAACCTGTTGCAACTTTACAACCTTGGTTTCTGGTTGAACATGATGGTTTTGTTTAGCTTTTAGTTTTTGGAGCTCTCGTTCAACATCATATGCAGGTAGGGCAACCTTTTCTACAGAACCCACGATAGCAAGGTATTCTTGACCTTCTTCCGAGGCCAAAAACTCAGCTTCTTCTTCAGGAGACAATTCTCCTGCTAGCCATTTGGCTAAAAAGTCATCGCTATCGTTTATTTTTTCATTCATTTATACTGTAGATACTCTTAAATACGTTACGCCCATTTTTACCCTACCACTTGCTTATATGTTTTTATGAATTTCTCTAATTTTCACTAAAGCCTTGTGCATACGCTTCTCAACGGCTTTTACGCTTACGCCAAGTAGTTCAGCTATTTCATTATACGTTTTCTTTTCCACTCTATTGAGTAAAAATACTTCTCGCTGTCCTTCAGAAAGTCTTCCAATGGCTTGTTGAATTCTCAGGTCGAATTCAGAAAATTCCATTTTAAACTGGGGATCTTCTTGATCTGTGGTTTTAGTAATAAAGGGAATGTGCTTTTGTTTGACTTTCTCTTTGTCTACAAGTTTGAGCATTTGGTTTTGAGCAACCCTAAATACATATGCTTTGGCCATTTCTGGCATTACTTTCTTGCAATTATTCCAAAGTACCATAAAAGCCTCTTGTACCATGTCTTCTGCACCTTCAATATTATTGTATTTAAAGCATAGAAAGTTGCGCAACAGCGGAGCTATATTTCGAAATAGCTCGTTGTAAACAGACTCTTGGCAGGTATCTTGGGCACTCACTTTGGCTAAGGTGTTAAGAAATTGGCAGAACTCAAATCTACAAGTCAGAAAATGAGTTTATATGCATTGCAGTTGTTTAATACATAATTGAACCAGAATAAATGTTAGCCTCAGCATCTTTCTTTTAACTTTATCGGATGGACTTATCTAAGGTGAACATATTGAAGAAGTTTGATCTTTTTACCGATCAATGGAAACCTCATATTATTGGTGAATTGAATGGTCAGCAAGTTAAATTGGCCAAGCTACAGGGTAGTTTTGTTTGGCACAGCCATGAGCATGAAGATGAATATTTTCAAGTATTTAAAGGTACTTTATTCATGGAATTTCGTGACCGTACTGAAGTTGTAGAAGCCGGAGACATGATTATTGTTCCAAAAGGAGTAGAGCATAACCCATATACTAAATCAGAAGAAGAGGTTTGGGTGTTGCTTTTTGAACCTGCTTCCACCCAACACACAGGTGATGTGGAGCACGAGCGTACCCATAATGACCAACAGTGGATTTAGTTTTTCAACCAACTGTCTACCATTTTTTTATAGCTATTACCAATTGGGATTTCTTGCCTACCTAATTCAATATCTTGAGCTGTAAATGCAGAAATATGCATCTTATTCACGATGTAGGAGCGATGTACTCTTAGAAATTCGTCTGGCAATTTAGTTTCGAACTTACTGATCTTGTCTTTGGTTACCACTGCACTATCGATGAGATTAATTTTGATGTAATCCCTCAAACTCTCGATGTACAAGATCTCCGAAAAATTCACCTTAACATGTTTCTTATTCACATTTACGAAGATAAATTCTTCTACTGAAACCGATGAAGTTGTGTTTTGAGTACTAGATGTAGGAGATGTGGTTTGCTTGATGTACTTATTAATAGACTTAAAAAATCTTTCAAAGGTGATAGGCTTAAGCAGGTAGTCAACAACATCTAGTTCATAACCACTCATGGCATACTCACGAAATGCGGTTGTGAAGATTACTTTCGGCGGATTGTCGAGTGATTTTAAAAAGTCAATGCCCGAGAGTATTGGCATTTGAATATCTAAGAATATGAGATCAACAGGTTTAGATTTTATGCTTTCTAAGGCTTCTAAGGCATTAGAGCAGGTACCAACTAAATCAAGCATTGGTACTTGGTCCACATGTGCTGTTAATAGCTGAACTGCTAGTGGTTCATCATCTACTATCAGACAGTTGATTTTCATAGATCGTTTATTACTAGTTCCACTTTGTATGATTTGAGTGCTTCTTCAATCTTAAGTTCATATTGACCTGGATAAATCAAATTAAGTTGCCTTTTAACATTCGAAAAACCAATTCCAGCTTTATAGCTAGTAGGGTCGGCTTGTTGGACTGGTGCTTTGCTGTTTTCTACAATTAAGGTCAAAGTACTCCGCACGACAGTCAGGTCAATAAACACATACGGTGAGTCAATAGCTCCGCTCACGCCATGTTTAAAGGCATTTTCTATTAAAGAAAGCATAATAAGGGGTGAAAGCATTGTATTCGGTTCGTCGATTGAATCCTTGTAAACTAAATTGAGTCTGCCGCCATAGCGGAGTTTTTCAAGGTCTATATAATTATTGATCAGCTTAATTTCATCGTTAATAGACACCTCATTGTCGTTACAACGATAAAGCATATAGTCTAGCATTTCCGATAGCTTCACAACGGTTTTAGGCGCCTCATCAGATTTTTGTAATGTAAGTGTATAAAGGTTGTTGAGGGTGTTAAATAAGAAATGTGGGTGGATTTGAGCTTTTAGAAAGTTGATTTCTGTAAGCTGTTTTTCTTTTTCTAAATCATCTGCTTTACGTTTGGCTTCAAAGTTGGCTTTAACAAGTTTAATAGAAAAGAATATGATCGGAGCTAAATATATGCTCATTAAATAATTCCGGATGAGTCGCTCAGGTGAAATTAAAACTATAGCCCACATATCTGCCAGCGGTTGATCTAAACCTAGAACGGGTTCAAAAACATATACAGTTAACAACCTGGCTATGACTAAAAAAATGTAAGCGCTTCCAATCATGGAGAAGACGAATTGGATGTATTTTTTCCCTTGAAGTAGTCTAGGTGCCTGATAGTAAGCAAACAAATACGTTGCGCCAATCATAGAAGGGAAAAGCACGATGTTTCTCATAAACCCAAACCAAAAAGAAACACCTGTATAGAAAAATACTTGAGTGTATAGTAGGAAAATAACCGCCCAAAATAATACATGTGGTATTATTCGTCGTGCTAGAATTTTGTCTACCAGTTGCTGCATCTGAAAAGGCAAAATAAGCACTTCTGTTAGAACATTGGTTTCTAAGTAGGTGAATCATGGTTTGCGCCCTACCAATAACTGAAAACTTATGATCAACGGATTAATGATGTGGAATGGCTCATATGTTTGGAGTTAATCACTTTCGGTCGATTTTATATTACTGCCCTTATTATAAGGAGTAGTTTCAGAAAACAATGAATATTTTCAAATGAAAAAAATCGGAATACTCATCATGTCGGTCGCGCTATGTACGGGTCTTAATGGACAGGTAATAGAACAGAAAACGCTTAATCGAATTGAAACTTTTATTGACAACGCTGTTGCTGGTTTTGATATACCTTCAGTAGTCGTTGGTATTGTTGAAGGTGGAAAGTTAAAATACACACTTTCGAGAGGGGAGTATAAAATAGGAAGTGGTCTTAAAGTGAATGGTCAGTCTCAGTATCAAATAGCATCTCTCACAAAATCTATGACAGCCATTATTGCCAATAGCCTTTACTTATCTGGAAAACTTGATTTAGATAGGTCAATAGCTGACTATGTGAAAGCTGATTTGGGCGATGAAAAGTCAAAAAACTTTGTAAATATCACCTTGAAGGATGTTTTAAAACATAGGGCAGCACTGCCCAATGATGGTGCATCAATACCACCTACGCCAAATGGACAAGCCATGCGTGGTGGATATACTAAAGCCAACTTTTTGAAAGATTTATCAAATATAGCGCTCAAAGAAGACCAGATTGGAAACTTTGGTTATTCAAATTTTGGTTATGCGCTAATCGGCTATATTCTTACCAAAGAAACAGGCGAGTCCTATGAGCAACTGCTTCAACGCCATGTGCTTAAACCGTATGGGCTGAACGCAACTACAAGCGACCTTGAATCAATTAGAAGTACTTTGGTTACCCCATATCATGTGCACAAAAGAAATGCGGAAACAGCTGCTTGGGAAATGGGAATGTCAATTCCCGCAGGTGGTGTAGTATCAACTGTTTCAGATTTATCTGAATTGCTTATTGCTGAAATGAAGGCATTCCAACAATATCAAAAAGATGGAATTGTAACACCTTTAGTACTGACGGCAGATAAAAAGTCGTTGATGGAAAATACTAATTACGGATATGGCTTTTTTGAAGGTAAGAATCCGAGCGTCAATAATATTTTACAGTTAGGCCATGGTGGGGATGTAGACGGTTTCGGTAGTTTTTTTGAGTTTTATCCAGATTTAGATTTAGGCTTGATACTACTTACTTCAAGTGGCGGTTCTTGGTTCAATGACTTAAAAGCTGATATCGAAAAGCTAATGTTAGGCATTCCGGTTAAGAATAGTATAGTATTATCTAAAGCTGAGTTGAAAAAATACATTGGTAAGTATGACTTTGGGAAGGGGCAAGTTATGCGAATTTTTAGACGTGGAAATTACCTTATGACAACTATAAATGGCTCTAGTCCAGCACGTTTGTTTGCGGAGAGCAAAAACGATTTTTTCTATAAAAGCATGAATTCTTCGTTTGAATTTGAGTTGGATAAAAAGGGAAAAATAAGCAAGACAATTTATCGTCAAGGCGATCAAGAATTTTTCCCAAAGAAGATTCGTTAATTGACTCAGAAAAACAGATAACTTTGAAGCATCAATTGATGCTTCTTTCTTTATATGGCTAGCGTAAAATTTACTTCTAATCTAAAACGTTTCTATCCAGAACTAACAGACTTGGAGGTAAAAGGAGAAACTGTTGCAGATGTGCTTTCAGAAATTGAGCGATCTTATAATGGTTTAAAAGACTACATCATCGATGAGACTGGTGCCGTACGACAACATGTCAACATTTATATCGGAAATAATTTAATTAAGGACAGAGAGTACCTTTCAGATCAATTGTCAGCTGAAGATGAAGTCTATATAATGCAGGCGATTTCAGGAGGGTAACAGTCGAAAAAATAAAAAGGAGATCTTCGATTGATCTCCTTTTTACTCTTATGAGCATAATATAAATACTATTTAATTCCTTCTATCCATGGAGCACCAGCCGCTTTCAGAGCTTTAAGTAATCTTTCCATTTCATCACTAGCTTGATTTAATTGACTATTTAAATCCGTTAACTGATTATTGATAATATTCAAACTCATGCGGTTGGTATCAGTTGGTCCATAGGTAGAACTGCCTACGCCTAATTGAACATTAAACAGCCTTGTACCAATTGTCGTGTGGGTTTTAGCACCCATTTGATTTTTGGCAGGGTTTCCGTTTAACTGAGAGTTAATTTTTAATAAATCATCTCTCAAGTTACTGATTTGCCGATCTAAGTTTTCTGGGTTGGCTTGTGAATTCTCTAAAGCTGTTTGCATAGCAGTTGTTTTCTTAATAGCAGTGCTTAGCATTGTACTCAGCTGTGCTGTTGTTCTTGAGGCCTCTTCATAAGCCCTCCAAAAAGCGGCTACATCGGCTGGGTTTGCACCTTCTAGTGCTCCTTTTCTCATCTGTTCAACTTCAAAGTTTACGGATTCTCCTAATTGAGTCACCAGACCGTCGATACGTTTATATAGTGCTGCACTATAAGTACCAGGTGCTACCATCATTCCCGATCCATTAAACTCTTGATCAAGATTCACAATTGCAGGAGCGGGGTATTTTAAATCCCAAGTAACCCTATGAAATCCTTTTTTATGACTTGTTGGGATTCTTCTTATTACTTTTCCGCTACGATCTGTTACAATTAGCCAGATTAATGGCTTTTGCTCGTTAGCTTCGGCCTCTAAACTCTTCCAGCCAGGAAAGCTAACATCCTCTTCTTCTCCTAAATTCTTTTCAGCGGCTTGTCGAATTTCAGTTTTTGACTGAAGACTTTCTTTCAGATAATAGGTAAAGGTGGCACCAAAGTCAGGGTTCGGGGCTAAATAGTGCTGAGAACCGATAGACCCTTTTGGCGTATCAAAATCTAGATGAGAACGAGGGATATACCACCACGCTTTTCTTGGAGCAAACAAAGTAGCTTCTTGAGCCAATTGTTCATCGGACACATTTCTTAAAGCAGAGTAATCGTCTAAAATGAAGAAACCTCTGCCGAATGACGCGGCGACCAAGTCATTTTCCCTTTTCTGTATGGCCAGATCTCTAAAGGAAATTGTAGGTACACCACCTGCCAGTTTGGTCCATTGTGTCCCTGAATTTACTGTAAAATAAACACCGTATTCTGAAGCTAAAAACATTAATTCGGGCTTAACGTGGTCTTGAACTATACGCCATAGTAATGTTCTGTCCGGAATATTATTTGAAATGGATGTCCAAGTACGACCGCGATCGGAGCTCTTTACTAAGTAAGGAGCATAGTCGCCATACTTATGATTGTCTAAGACTACATAGACTGTGTTGGCATCATAAAGGTCAGCCTTAATGTCATTAACGAAAGCCGTAGCAGGAACGCCAGTCATGTTACCGACAGGGATACTTCTCCAGTTTTGACCGCCGTCTTCCGTCACTTGAACTTGTCCATCATCAGTTCCAGCATAAATAACACCTTCTTCTACCGGTGATTCTGCCAAAGAAGTGATTGTGTTGTAATTCGACATGGCTAAAACATCCCAAGGAGCATCCCAGCTTTGTTTTTTGCCCATTATGGGGAGTTCTAAACGTTCTTGATTCTTAGTTAGATCGCCAGAAATTATAGTCCAACTATCTCCTCTGTTTTCAGATTTCCATACGCGTTGAGAAGCAAAGTAAAGCCTTGTTGGTTTGTGAGGACTTACAAGAATTGGCGCATCCCAATTGAAACGTTCATAATCTTCATCGGCTCCTGGTTGTGGTTGTATATCTACGACTTCACCAGTTGTCATATCAATTCTTGAAAGAGCACCTTCTTGGCGTTCGGCATAGATAATGTCAGGATTACCGGGTTCTGTGGCAGGTTGGTGACCGTCCCAGTTTAAGACAACACGCCAGTCCGAATTCTGAATTCCATGTAAATTATCTGTTCTTGAAGGGCCACCTTGACTACTGTTGTCTTGAGTTCCACCATAAATATTATAAAATGGAGCGGCATCGTCTAAAGCCACTTTATAGAACTGAGTAACCGGTATATTGGGGAAGTAACGCCATTGATCTCCTAGGTCGAAACTCTCATATACGCCGCCATCGGTACCGATCATTAAATAATTTGGATCATCTTTTTTGAAGGCTAAGGCATGATTGTCAACATGCTTATCATTGGTGTTTAAAAGTGTGAATGTCTTACCACCATCCTTTGAAAATTGAACATCCGTATCCATCAGGTATAGCCAATCAAAGTGGTGAGGGGATGTATACAATTCTTGATAATAGTGCGGGCCTGTTGCTCCCGAAACTGCATCAGATTGCTTATTCCAAGTAGCCCCACGATCTAAAGATTTATATAAGCCACCAGTTCTTCGATCTAATTCGATAGCGGCATAAAGGATATCAGTATTTTGATGAGAAATTGCTAAGCCAATCTTACCCATATTTCCTTTGGGTAGACCTGAAGTTAGTTTAGTCCATGTATCGCCAGCATCTTCACTTCTATATAATCCCGTTTTAGGGCCACCTCCCATATAAGCACCCAATGTTCTATGTCTTTGCCATGTTGCTGCATAAACTCTATCAGCATTAGTCGGGTCTACCACTATATCGGTTACTCCAGTCCATTCCTCGTCACCCAAAGTTTTGGTCCATGATTGGCCACCATCTACTGATTTATAAAAGCCTCTCTCTCCACCTTTACTCCACAAAGGCCCTTGTGAGGCCACATAAATTACATTAGAGTTGTCTGGGTGTACAATGATCTTCGATAGGTGCTCAGATGCTTTTAGGCCCATGTTCTTCCAGCTAGCGCCGCCATCTTCACTTTTATAAATTCCGTCTCCAAAACCAATATGACGTCCGCCGTCATTTTCACCAGTTCCTACCCATATTACATGTGGATTGTTGGGGTCTATTGTGACACAGCCCGTAGAATAAGATGTTTGATCATCAAAAATGGGTTTCCAAGTCACTCCGGCGTTAATAGTCTTCCAAACGCCTCCAGAAGCCACTGCAACGTATCTGATATTCTCATTTTCAGGGTGTATGGCAATGTCGGCAATCCTACCAGACATGAAGCCAGGCCCAATATTCCTGAACTTAAAGTCGTCAAATTGTGCCGAATTTATAGCAGATGTTGCTCCTTTTGGTGGTGTTGAGTTTCTCTTTCTTCGTTGCGCTTCACTACTGAAATTTATAAGTAGAAAGCATAAGGTTAATGAAAAGGTTAATAGGCTGTTTTTCATGGTTGAAGTGTTGATCAATTCCTGAATGTAACCTAGTATAGACTTAAATCAAAGGATCATAAGAATGAGCTTGGATAGTTTATACCTTAGTGATTTGCCTATTTCAATACATCAATTATACATCAAGTCATAAATTGAGAAGAAACTATTTAAAGCATTGGAAACAGTCCTTTATGTTTGTAGTATACGCTCGATTATGAAAAAATTTCCTGAAGGCTTTTTATGGGGATCAGCCACCTCTTCTTATCAAATTGAAGGAGCACATAATATAGATGGTAAAGGTCCATCCATTTGGGATGCTTTTTGTACAATTCCCAATCGTATTAAAAATGATGATAATGGAAATATCGGGATTGACCATTATCATAGATATAAGGAAGATGTTGCCTTAATGAAGTCTCAAGGATTTAAAGCATATCGCTTTTCGATCGCTTGGCCAAGAATAATGCCGGAAGGAAAGGGAAAAGTCAATGAAAAAGGAATTCAATTCTATTCAGATCTTATCGATGAATTGCTGGCGAATGATATCCAACCTTGGGTGACTTTATACCACTGGGATTTACCATTGGCCCTTCAGACAGAGGAAGATGGCTGGTTAAATCCAATAATTAGCGAATACTTTAAAGATTATGCTGATTTATGCTTTGAGCGATTTGGCGACCGGGTAAAAAACTGGATTACGTTAAACGAACCTTGGGTTGTATCCATTTTAGGTTACGGTCAAGGCGCCTTTGCGCCTGGCAGAAAGTCCAATACAGAGCCGTACTTAGCGGCGCACCATTTGTTAATTTCTCACGCCAAAGCCGTTGATTTATACAGAACCAAATATGCGCATCAAGAAGGAACAATTGGCATTACCAATAACTGTGATTGGAGAGAGCCTTTAACAGATAAACAAGAAGATAAGGAGGCAGCAGAAAGGGCTTTGCAATTCTTTTTAGGTTGGTTTGCTGATCCTGTTTATTTCGGTGATTACCCTACCGTTATGAAAGAAAGATTGGGAGACAGGCTACCGAGTTTTACCCCAGAAGAAGCAGAAATACTGAAGGGGTCATCGGATTTCTTTGGGCTTAATCACTACACAACGATGTATGCTTCAGAAGAGGCTGAAAGACCTCAAGAAAACATCAAAGGTAATGGTGGCATTTCGGAAGATCAAGGCGTCACTCTAACACAAGATCATAACTGGACACTTACTGCCATGGATTGGGCTGTTGTACCATGGGGCTGCAGAAATTTACTCCAATGGATTGCTTCTCGTTATGATAATCCGTCGATTTATATCACAGAAAACGGATTTGCTTGCGATGACGAAATGGTTAATGGTCAGGTTGACGATTCAAATACCAGACTGGCCTATTATAGAGGATACCTTGAAGGGTGTCATGAAGCTATTTCGAACGGTGTAGACTTAAAAGGTTATTTCGCTTGGAGTATGTTCGATAACTTCGAATGGGCCCATGGTTATGGTTCTAGATTTGGGCTGAACTATGTGGATTATAAAACCTTGGTGCGTACTCCAAAGGCATCTGCCAAATGGTTTGCTGAATTGATTGATTGCAATCAGCTTCAGGACTAAAAATCTCTCGACATTAAATTTGTGATCTAGCAGGGTGAAATTAGATCTAAGTGTATTAATTTTGGAGCAGAAAGAAAATCTGCTTTCTGCCTCAACAGACCTTACCGTTAATATTTAGTACAATTCACCTGAACCATGCGCAGAATTGCAGCAGCAAGAGGTATTTACTTCTTGTGTTTAATGTTATTTATTAGTGCTGCCCTTATGGGGCAAACAGGCCCTGGTGGGGTAGGCTCTAGCGCGAATAACATTATTTGGCTTAAGGCGGATGAGATTACTGGTCTGGCAGATGGTGCTGATGTACTTACATGGTCTGATTTCTCTGGGAATGGCAATACCTTGACCCAGCCCAACTCAATTTTTAGTCCTGTTTTTCAATCTGGAGAAATTAATGGGCTACCAGTAGTACGCTTTAATAAGACCAATGGTAGGATCAGAAGAACCGGTTTTTCAGGCTTTCCTACTTCAGCAATCACGGCTATTTATGTGAATAAAACGACAGACAGCGGTGATGGCATCCTTTCTTATGCCAGCTCTTCAAGCAACAATGATTTTTTACTCTTTCGAAGTGAAAACCTGAATTTTTATAGAGGCACTAATATAGCCTCTGGAGTTTCAATTAATGACAATGCTTTTCATATTACGAATGCAGCCTGGCGAAATAGTGACGGTAGCGTAGAAGTATGGAAGGATGGAAGTCAGGACTTTTCAACTTCTGGTTTCCGAACTGGAACTTCTATTACGGCAGGTGGTAGCTTTGCTGTAGCCGGGGAGCAAGATTCGCAAGACGGTGGTTATGCCTCCAGTCAGGCTCATTTTGGAGATTTTTCGGAAGTTATGGTTTTCGATACTTACCTGAACGAGGCCCAGCATATCATAATCGCGAATTACTTGTCGGCAAAGTATGCGCTATCTATCTCAAATGATAGGTATGACTATCAAAGCTCGCATCCAAATGAAGTCGCGGGTATAGGCCGAGAAGACGCCAGTAATACACATACCTCAGCCATGTCTGCCGACATTTTTAGAGTTGAAGGTGCTGATGGTTTAGATGCAAATCAAGAATATTTACTCTTTGGTCATGATGGAGGTGATGCCACAACGGCTTGGACCACTACTGAGGCCCCAAACAGTGGGGTTAATATTCAGCGTTTAGCACGTGAATGGCGATTTGATGAAACGGGAACTGTAGGAAATATTGATATAGTCATTGATGTAAACGACCTCCCTACGTTGCCTGCTGATTATACTGTTTATGCATTAATGGTGGATAGCGACGGTGACTTTAGTAGTGGGGCAAGTGTTTATGAGTTAGTCCTATCTGCGGGTACAGAGTACTCGTATGCCGGTTATGATATCAATGACGGTGATTATATGGCCATAGCCGCAGTGAGACCTGTAATAGAACATACGCTAACCTCTAATACGGGTGCCGAAAGCCTTAGTCCAACGATTGAGGTGACGTTGAATTTTATTCCTGCTACGAGCAGAACTGCTGAAGTGACCACATCAGATATATCGACTACCGTCGGCGACGACTATACTGCTTTAAGCGGCACAACTGTAACTATAACCGCTGGAAATGCCACAGCGACCTACAGTGTGACAGTAATAGATGATATGGATGAAGAATCTAATGAATCATTATTAATCACTCTAGCCAATCCTACGGCAGGATTAAATATTGGGGATAACGATGAGTTTACATACACTATAGAAGATAACGATCAAGTGAGGAAAGTATACTTTGATGCGGCATCCAGCAGTGGTTCAGAGACTGTACTAAGTGTTAATGTGGGTTTATCAATTAGTTTGGTAGATATGACTAACCCAACCAGTGTTGATTATGAAGTAACTGGTGGTACGGCTACTGGTGGGGGAACAGACTATACTTTGGCTGCTGGAACGGTGACTTTTGCGCCAGGTATTACTACAGGATCATTTAATATTGACATCATTGATGATGGGTTATTTGAACTTGACGAAACCCTAATTATTACACTTTCCAATCCGGTCAATTCAAACTTGGATAATACCATGCCATTTGCTGGTACAGGAGCTGTAACGCATACTTATACCATTGTTAATGATGACGTTGCTCCACAAATTCAGTTTAACAGTACAGCTGCTTCAGGTTCTGAGACTATTACAGCTGTAGCCTTTCAAGTTGATTTAAGTACCGTTTCTGGAACAGATGCTTCCGCTACATATACAGTTTCTATGGCTAGTACAGCAACTGGTGGTGGTTCAGATTACACTTTGGCGGATGGTACTATTACAATTTCGGAAGGGAATACTACTGCAAATATTAACGCGACAATTATTGACGATTCAAATGAAGAATTGTCTGAAACGCTAATTATAACCCTATCCTTACCGATTAATGCTTCATTGGGAAGTAATACAACTTTTACTTACACAATTATCAACAACTCTGTGATTGGGTTTACAGGCCCAGGAGGTGTCGGTCAGGCCTCCAGTAATATTCTTTGGAATAGACCTG
Source organism: Roseivirga sp. (assembly GCF_049099775.1). Classification (GTDB taxonomy): domain Bacteria; phylum Bacteroidota; class Bacteroidia; order Cytophagales; family Cyclobacteriaceae; genus Roseivirga. Next base: position 343,119 of record NZ_JAGDZM010000013.1, read on the forward strand.
AAGAGTTAAGTGTTGTTTCTGACGGTACCGATATAACGATATGGCCAGATTTTTCTGGAAATGGAAACGATCTTGAACAGGCAGATCTATCTTTTACACCAAGGTATTTTACGAATATCCTTAATAATCAACCTGTTGCCCGGTTTCAGCAATCAAATGGTAGGTTGGTAAAAACGAATTTCAGTCAGTTTCCTACAGATCAAATAACAACAGTGATTGTAAATGCTACAAATGAAACATCTGACGATGGTTTGCTATCCTATGCGAGTAGTGCCAGTGATAATGACTTTTTACTTTTTAGTACAAATAATCTAAGGCTCTTTAGAGCAAATACCAATACTTCCTCAGGTGTTGCAATTAACGGTGGAGGTTTCAATATCTCAACAGCGACATGGCAAACTAGCGGTGCGGTTTCGGTTTGGAAAAATGGTAGCGAAGATTATACAACTACAGGCTTTCAGACAGGTACGGCTATCACAAATAATGGTGCATTAGCCATAGGAGCAGAGCAAGATGGAGTAAATTCTGGATATGATGCAGCCCAGGATCATTTAGGTGATTTTGCAGAGGTTGCAATCTATAACTTGGTCCTTAATGAGGCACAGACAATTATAGTACAGAACTATTTATCCGCCAAGTACAATATTACGCTCTCTACAAATGATATTTATAAACAAGACGATTTCGCGAGTGGAGATTTTGATCACGAAGTAGCTGGAATCGGTAGAATAGGAGCTTCAAATTTACATGTTGACGCGAAAGGTTCTGGTATCGTAAGGGTAAATAATGTTCAAGATTTGGATGATGAAGAGTTTCTATTGTGGGGGCATAACAATTCGGAGCTAAGGGCGACAAGTACTGACGTACCGATGGGTATATCTAGACGTCTGGAGCGTGTTTGGAGGGTTAGCGAAGTAAATCGTTCTAATGTGTCAGTTGATGTTGGTGCTATTGATATAAGCTTTGACTTGGCAGGTTTGGGTAATGTGGAACTATCAGATTTGGTTTTACTAATTGATTCTGACGGTACGTTTAATGCTGGAGCTATTGAAGTGAGTGGTGCTCTTGATGATGGTGGTGATTCATATCGCTTTTCAAATGTTACGGCTATTACTGATGGTTTATATTTTACACTTGCCACCCTCGATAAGCAACAAACACCATTACCGGTAGAGTTGATTTCGTTTGCTGGAGAGCTTACTTCGAAGAATGAAGTCTATTTGACCTGGGAGACGGCATCTGAAGTAGATAATAGTCATTTTGATATAGAAAGAAGTTTTGACGGAATTACGTTTGAAACCATAGGGACTGTAGCGGGTAACGGACAAAGTGATTCAGTAAATTATTATGAGTTTTTAGATAAAAATCTTGCAAACGGGAGGAACTATTATCGCTTGAAGCAGGTGGATTTTAATGGAGTATTTGACTATTCTGAAATTGTGAGCATATTTTTTGAGGGTTTTAGAGAAGCTGACTATGAACGGAATAAGATTTACCCTAATCCGATTGATCGCGGCAAGGAACTTCAAATTGCTTACAGTTCAAGAACCGAGCAATCTTTAACCATTCATATTTTCGATCGTCAGGGAACCACAGTTTTGGCCAAAGATGTCAAGGTTTTAACTGGTGAGAACCTGTTATTATTGAATACAAATAGATTAACTCAAGGCCTCTACATCATAAGAATATCCGAGGCCGATCGATTAATACAAACTTTTAAATTGATAATCAAGTGAGTCTTTTATGAGAAAGGAGCCCTGTGGTTTTGGATATGTTGTAACAGAAGTCAAGCTCATTATTATGTGAAGAGCTAATAAGCAGCTTCAAAGTGCAAAAAACTATCTGTTTAGTTAAATAGTAAGCAAGACTTGGTTGACCTATTAGTGTTTCTTTGGGTTTATTAAATAAAAATATAAATCAATGAATTCATATAAATGTATATATATAAAGAATATATATTGAATAATTAATTATATTGTGATTTAATTAATTTAATTCATAAATTTGATTCCATATAATTAACTCGTGGAGACCTAACAAACTCTCCATTTTTAATTGCAGGTGAGCTTTCGGCGCTGGCGCGTTTTATTTACGCGAAACTACACTTGCGACACATAAACTGTGACGCAATGTATAGTACAAAGGCAAAGAGGTTATTAATCTTTCTCTTCTTTCTTCAACTGAGCCAAATCCTCATGGCTCAAACTGGCCCAGGTGGCGTAGGTGATGCTACTAATAATATTT
>NZ_JAGDZM010000015.1:0-163 GCF_049099775.1 Roseivirga sp.
TCTATACTGACTGAAGGATCATTGATGTCAATCGTATGGAGAAGCAATGAATTACTCTTCTTGAAAATCCTAACCTTTCCATCTGACGCAAAAACAGGTGCTGTAAACTCTACTTCAAGGTTAGTTCCTGAGGTTAATGTTCCTCCATCAACAGGGCTCAAAC
>NZ_JAGDZM010000015.1:229-894 GCF_049099775.1 Roseivirga sp.
TCCTCACCCTCTGGTAATTCTCTGGATGGCTTATAGCTCAACTGGCGACCGTCAAAGTAACTAAACTCTGAGACATCAAGGCGCTGCAATAAGAGCATATCTCGCTTTCTATAGATACGTACCGAACCACTCGATTGGCTAACACGCTCATTGAAGTCAATTGTTATGTTGCTTCCAGAAAAAAGAACCCCACCATCCTCAGGAGATAATTTCACTATACTCGGCCCAGAGCTCCCGTCCACTAAATCAAAGTTCCAAGTATCTGAATTAAACAAATCACCAATCGGATTACCCGACACATCAGTTACTGCATTTTCAGTCAAAACCACTGAATACCCAAAGTCGTATGAAAGCTTATTATCCAAACGGATTGTCAGCGCATTACCATCTATTTTGACAAGACTACTCCCTATGTTAATTTCTGTCACAGTTTCTAACGAATTAGAAAACTTAACAACGCCAACTCCTTTTACTATCGGCTCATCAAAAACAACCGTTAAAGTACTCTCACGGCCAGATTGTATTCCTCCGTCAACTGGAGAAAGAGAGCTAATCACTGGACCAGTATTATCAATGTCTTTCAACTTGAAATTCCAAGTGGCATTATCAAATAATTCACTAATACTATTGCCAGAAAGGTCTCTTAATGCACCCTCAGAGAATAA
>NZ_JAGDZM010000016.1:0-29958 GCF_049099775.1 Roseivirga sp.
AATCGTAAAGGTTTCGGTTTCACTTGCTGTTCCTGCAAAAGTCTCTTTTGCTGCTGTTACTGCTGTATAATCTCCATCGGCTATCGTTGCTGTGTTATCCGCTGTACTTACATCTACATCAAATCCGCCATCTATTGCATTGTCTAAGGTTAGTGTTATTGTGGCTGTACCATCATTTTCGTTGACCGATACATTGGCAATCGTTACTGTGGCACTATCGTCATTGGTAATCGTATACGTAGCCACACTTGATACATCAATATCGTTAGTATCTACTGAGGTAAATCCTACATTGGTCATACTCATAGTAAAAGTCTCATTCGCCTCTACTTTCGTGTCACCCAACCCTTGCAAGTTCAGTGTTTGCGTTTCGCCTGCGGTTCCTACAAAGGTTAATGTAGAACCTGCTGTTGATGAGTAATCACTATCAGCTACAGTAGCTGTTCCGTCGGTAGTAAATACATCAAATGCAAAACCTCCTTGTACGGGATTGGTTAAGGTTGCAGTAATGGTTTGTGCACCTGAATTTTCATTCGCACTTACATTGGCTATCGTTACAACGGTTGTGTCATCGTTAGTAATTGTTCCTGATCCTGTGGCATCACCAATCACTACACTTGTTCCTGTTGGATTGGATAATGTCATCGTAATCGTTTCATCGGTCTCAACCATGTTTTCTCCTGCTACAGTAACGTCAATCGTCTTACTGGTTTCTCCTACTGAGAAACTTACTGTTCCTGTTGTTGACGTATAATCACTTGCTGAAGATGCCGTCCCATCACTGGTAGCAAAATCTACAGTCGCTCCTCCTGCTGGGGCTGGGGAATCTAAATTCACTGTAAAGGTTAAGGTTGTGCTTCCTGCATCTCCTTCCGATATACTTGGATCGTTGATACTTGCTGAGATATCATCATCATTTAAAATGGTCAAGGTAGCGCCATCTGTGATATCAATATTTGCCGAAGCTACACTCGCTGGTGATTTATTACTCATACTGATACTTACAGTCTCATTCGATTCTGAGTTTACATCCGCTGTTGGAGTTACTGTAAAGGTTTCTGACTCTCCTGCGGTTCCTGCAAAGGTTAATGTTTGATTTGTTACTGATGTATAATCTGAATCTGCTGTCGTTGCGGTTCCGTCTGCTGTACTTACATCTACGTCAAATCCTCCATCTACAGCATTGTCTACAGTAACTGTAACTGTAATGGCTCCGTCATCTTCATTGCCACTTACATTTGCTATCGTTACCGTTGCACTATCGTCGTTGTTTAAGGTTAAGGTAGCTCCATCGGTAATATCTATATCTCCTCCTGCTACTGTCGCTGGTGAGAGTCCATTCATAGAAATCGTGATGGTCTCATTAGCTTCTACTTTGGTGTCTCCTCCTAAAGTAATCGTAAAGGTTTCGGTTTCACTTGCTGTTCCTGCAAAAGTCTCTGTTGCTGATGTTACTGCTGTATAATCTCCATCGGCTGTCGTTGCTGTGCCATCGGCTGTACTTACTTCTACATCAAACCCGCCATCTACTGCATTATCTAAGGTTAGTGTTATTGTGGCTGTACCATCATTTTCATTGACCGATACATTGGCAATCGTTACTGATGCACTATCATCATTGGTTATGGTTACTTGCGCTGCATCGGTAATATCGATGTCGCCTGAATCTATTGTGGCTGGTACCAAATTGCTCATCGCAATATCTATCAGCTCATCGGCTTCTACTTTGGTATCGCCTCCAATGGTGATCGTAACCGTTTCTGTTTCACTTGCTGTTCCTGTAAAAGTCTCTGTTGCTGATGTTACTGCTGTATAATCTCCATCGGCTGTCGTTGCTGTATTGTCCGCTGTGCTTACATCTACATCAAATCCGCCATCTACGGCATTGTCTAAGATTAGTGTTATTGTAGCTGTACCGTCATTTTCGTTCACTGCTACATTGGCAATCGTTACTGTGGCACTATCGTCATTGGTAATCGTTAATTGAGCTGCATCGGTGATGTCAATATCTGATGCATCTACTGTGGTAGGTACCAAGTTGCTCATCGCAATGTCTACCAGTTCATCTGCTTCTACCTTCGTATCGCCTCCTAAAGTAATCGTAAAGGTTTCGGTTTCACTTGCTGTTCCTGCAAAAGTCTCTGTTGCTGATGTTACTGCTGTATAATCTCCATCGGCTGTGGTCGCTGTATTGTCCGCTGTACTTACATCTACATCAAATCCGCCATCTATTGCATTGTCTAAGGTTAGTGTTATTGTTGCTGTACCATCATTTTCGTTCACCGCTACATTGGCGATCGTTACCGTAGCATTATCGTCATTGGTAATCGTTAATTGAGCTGCATCGGTGATGTCGATATCTGACGCATCTACTGTGGTAGGTACCAAGTTGCTCATCGCAATGTCTACCAGTTCATCTGCTTCTACTTTCGCATCGCCTCCTAAAGTAATCGTAAAGGTTTCTGTTTCACTTGCTGTTCCTGCAAAAGTCTCTGTTGCTGATGTTACTGCTGTATAATCTCCATCTGCTGTCGTTGCTGTATTGTCCGCTGTACTTACATCTACATCAAATCCGCCATCTATTGCATTGTCTAAAGTTAATGTGATCGTAGCTGTACCGTCATTTTCGTTCACTGCTACATTAGCAATCGTTACTGTGGCACTATCGTCATTGGTAATCGTTCCTGACCCTGTGGCATCCCCAATCACAACACTCGTCCCTGTTGGATTGGATAATGTCATCGTGATGGTCTCGTCTGCTTCTACTACTTCATCTCCACTGATGGTTACATCTATTGTTTTAGAAGTCTCTCCTACTGAGAAACTTACTGTTCCTGTTGTTGACGTATAATCACTTGATGAAGATGCTGTCCCATCACTGGTAGCAAAATCTACAGTCGCTCCTCCTGCTGGGGCTGGGGAATCTAAACTCACCGTAAAGGTTAAAGTAGTACTTCCTGCATCTCCTTCTGATACACTTGGGTCGTTCACAGAAATAGATGGTGCTGCACTTGTTGAGAAATTCACTAATGTTGGTGATGTCTGTAAGTTGGATACTTGATCTCTTGCCACTACATACACATCATAGTCTGTTCCAGCAGTCAATCCTGAGATACTAAAAGCGTTGGTAAAACCTCCTGAACTTACACTCGCATTGTCTGATGTTACTGCCGCTACTCCGCCATTTCCTGTCCCATTGACTACTTCTGTAGAAGTTGGTGCCGTGACCCCATCCGCTAACACTACATAGAAAATATCTCCTGCTTCATCAATATCAGTGTTTAAAGTAAATGTTGTTGTTGTAATTGATGCTGCGTTGGGAGTTGAATTCTCAAAACTAGGTGCCGTGGCATCTGCCGAAGCACTATTGGTCACCACAGAACTTTGATTGTTAACAGCATCTTCTTCATAAATAAAAAGGTGATATGTCGTAGAGGTCAGTGTCAGACCATTGAGTGCGATTGTTTGATTCGATCCTGTCACCGTAACCGCTGCATTGCCACTTGATACTACATTGGTTGAGTTTCCTGACTGATCGTTCCCTGCCAAAATCTGTGCTTGGGTTGGTGTTGATGAATTCGTAGTTATTACATAGTATAGCGTACCCGTTTCATTACTCTGATAGGTGATCTGTAAATCATTAAAGTCGGTTTGGGCTATGGCCTGATTGATCAGCGTGGGTGCTGTGGCATCTACTGCTGCACTGTTCGTGACAATAGAACTCTGATTACCTATCGCATCTTCTTCATAAATAAATAGGTGGTATGTTGTACTGGAAAGTGTTAAGCCATTGAGTGCGATTGTTTGATTCGACCCTGTCACCGTAACCGCTGCATTGCCACTTGAAACTACATTGGTTGAGTTTCCTGACTGATCGTTCCCTGCCAAAATCTGTGCTTGGGTTGGTGTTGATGAATTCGTAGTTACTACATAGTAAAGCGTACCCGTTTCATTACTCTGATAGGTGATCTGTAAGTCATTAAAGTCGGTTTGTGCTAAGGCCTGATTGATCAGCGTGGGTGCTGTGGCATCTACTGCTGCACTGTTGGTGACAACAGAACTCTGATTACCTATCGCATCTTCTTCATAAATAAATAGGTGGTATGTTGTACTGGAAAGTGTTAAGCCATTGAGTGCGATTGTTTGATTCGACCCTGTCACCGTAACGGCTGCATTGCCACTTGACACTACATTGGTTGAGTTTCCTGACTGATCGTTCCCTGCCAAAATCTGTGCTTGGGTTGGTGTTGATGAATTCGTAGTTACTACATAGTATAGCGTACCCGTTTCATTACTCTGATAGGTGATCTGTAAATCATTAAAGTCGGTTTGTGCTAAGGCCTGATTGATCAACGTAGGCCCAGTTCCATCATAAGTAAGACTTAGTGTATTAGAAGCTGTATTGCCGTTCCCTGCCCGATCAAATGCCCTAGCCGCTCCTAGGGATACTTGTACATTACCATTTCCACTTGGTGTTATATTCACTGTAAAGCTAGTACTGTCAGCAGAGGCAAAATCACTAGTTGTACCGTTCACAACCGTAACCTCATTCTCCTTCATATTCTCAGCTTCTGAGTTGAAGGTGATGGTCACAGGGATCGGATTATCATTGGTAGGGTTTGAAGAGGTAGTAGAAACCACAACCGTAGGTTGCGTTACATCTATATTAATACTTAACCCTGAGGAAGACCCACTGGCATTGGTGGCCGCATCTGTAGCCGTAGCGGTAATGGTATGTGCACCGGCAGTGAGTGTACTGGTAGTGATAGAATAGTTACCACCAGTAGCTGTACCACTACCTACTTGTCCATCAACATTTGAGAATATTTTAACGGTAGACCCTGCCTCAGCAGTTCCTTCAAAGGTAGGTGTCTGGTCGTTCGTTAGATTATCTGATGTAGCCCCCGTGGTATGTTCTTCATTACCCGAATCAGTAAACGTGGTCATATCTGGTGTACTAGGAGCTGAGGGGGCCGTAGCATCCAAAGACAAATTATTATTCGCTAGTGTTCCGGAGGATAAAAATGAACTGTTGTTATCTTGATAAACAACGGTTTTCGTAGTAGTAGACTCTTGCCAAACAAAGTTTGCCGTACCTGATTCATCTGGTATTGTAAAGCTAATTTCCGCTACATCAATGAATGTCCCTCCTGTTGGTACAGCAGTTCCTCCTCCATCAGCACCGGTGTATTCTATATTTAGAGACACCGTATTTGTTGCGGGTGAAGTGAGTGTCATTGTTGAGTAACTCCCTCCACTAAAATTGTGAATTGTTCCTAAAGCCGGGGTATTCGCTTCGGCCCCATCGTAGGTAAAAACTAGATTTGAAGAACCTAAATTCTCAGCTGTAGAGAACGAAGCTTGAACTTTCACCACCAAAGTACTTCCGTTGTTAGAAACTCTGGTGAGCCTTAGGTCATACGTCTGCGAAAGTAAAGTATTAGATAGTACTAGAAAAAATAGACTGTAGGCGATCGATGAGAATAAATTCCTCGTGATTGCGGGGCTCTTTGCTTCTTTCAAAATAAATGTGTTATGGTTCAAGTCCAGTTGAAATGCAAAATGCCTATACCTTGGTCTACATAAAATTTTAGCTGGGTGACAAAAGGGGGACAATAAGAGGTGAAGGGCAATAATTGCCTAAAACTCTTATAAAATGGGGGACTCAATGCTTTTTAAGCCTATTAAGTGTGTAAAATTCCAACACAAGCCATATTAGAATTTTACACAAATAACCTTCTAGCCTTTATGTTTTCTTCAGATACGGCAACCCGAAAAATGGTCTTAAAATCCTCACTCTTCGAATACCAAATTCATAGGTTAAAAGACAACTTATTCCTGTGAATATTATCAGTAGAAAAAACTGCAACCCTGTAGAAATATCTAGTGGAAAAATTAATAATGAACCCAAGTAGAGAAATGCCATGTGAATAATATAAACTGGGTAAACTGCTTGGCTCAAGTAACTCAATAATTTGCTTGGCTTGTTTAAATAAGTAAAGGCAATTCCAAAAACAGCGAAGATCCAAAAATTAGATTCAATCGACAAAAGATAACTTGGCGCTACAAGCTCAAGTTCTACTAGCCGATAGCTATATAACCCTAGGGCAACTAGTAGAAATAGATATTTCCATTTCTTCACGGTATCTGTAAAAGCATTACCAGCATACATAAAGGAAAAACCAAAAAAGAACGCAAGAAGTCCTATGAAAAACCCGTGGGGAGTCATAGCGTAAGTCTCAAAACTTACAGGGTTAACAATGATGGCTTCGAGAACAAAAGGAATCATTACCATTAATAGGCCAAGCGGGTTTTGAAATAGTTTAACTAGAAATTGATAGACTTTACCACCTTCATTCTTTTTCATTAAATAGAAAAAAGGCGACAGGATAAGCACATAGGCAAATAGATTTCCTAAAAACCACAAGTGCCCTGGTTGGGTAACATATGCAAATGGAATGTCATAAAAATATTGCCAGACTAAAAAATGGAGTGGCACAATAAACGCCATACCAAATAGGAAAGGCATAAGAATGCGAAGTGCTCTTTCTTTTATTAATGCCTTCCATCCTCTTTTGCGCATAGCAAAACATACACCCATTCCTGAAACGAAAAACAGGAGTGGAATCCTCCAAACATTTAGTGCCGACATTGGAACCCAGATAGACTCCATTGTTTCATTGCTTAGAATAAAGCCTATGAAGCCTCCCCAAGGCTGAAAGCCAATGGATATATGATAAATCAATAATAAACCAATTGCAATTACTCGCAACCAATCGATATCGTGTCGTCGAGTATGAACTATAGACCCTTCCATTACTGTATATGATTACTGATTAAAGTAGCTATTTCTTGACGCCCCTGAATCAATTGGTCGTAGTCCAACTTTAGGCCCAGTGGCCTTAAGTCTCTTGCAATTTGATCGTAAACCGGCTTTACCTGCTCAAAAGGTACTTGAACCGACTCTAACGCTGTGCCATTATAACTGTTCTTTGCCCCTACATTAGAGCCCTTTTTAAGTAATGCTTTTACTATTTCAACCCTTCCATAAAAAGCAGCAGTATGTAGTGCTGTCGACCCATCTGCACCTGTTGCCTCAAGGTCAGCACCTCCTTCTATAAGGGCTTGAGCAATATCAGTTTTACCAAAAGTTGCTGCAATCCCCAATGCTGTCGAGCCAAAATCGTCTCTTAAATTTAAATCCGTTCCGGCCGCGATGTGTTTCTTTACATTTTCCAAGTTGCCAAGAAAAGCTGCCTCAAAAAGAGTTTGCCGTGGTGCTTTAATTTCTTCGTTGGCGGCCTCTTTATTAATACCACATGATTGTAAGGCAAAACCTAGTATTAATAAGGCTATTGCTAGTGTGGGTTTTATTGATTTTAATACTTTGAAATTCATGTCAATTTATGTTTTGAGTTTTAAAATTCTTAATGAATCAAAGGTCAGAAATCGTGATTATGCATGATTAATAGCTATGCTTCGAATAGTATCAAACATGATCTGATGCTTTAAATTATGACTCATCAATATAAATTATGATGCAAAACATCATTTTTACTCTAAAAAAGGCAGTTTGGAATTGGCAACTATCTTGCTCTTTTTTGTAAGCATATAAATAGTATTCATCAATCGCATGCCGAACTTTTTAGATATAGAAAGCGACTTCCTAGACAAGCTGATATCAATCATCGAAGGGAACATGCAAGATGAAGACTTCGGCGTTTCGGAATTGGCTGATCATATCGGTATGAGTAGGTCGAATCTGCTCCGGAAAACTCAAAAGATTGCCGAAATATCCGTTAGCATTTTAATAAGATTAGTTCGACTTCACCATGCCCAGCAATACTTAAGAAGTGATGATTTAACGGCTTCAGAAGTTTCTTTTAAAGTTGGCTTCAATAGTGTGTCTTATTTCACTAAATGCTTTCGCGACCATTACGGATACCCTCCAGGAGAAGAGAAAATTAAGTTTGCAGAACAGAAGAAAGCGCTTGACAAACCTGAGAGCTCAAATGTTACATCAAAAAAATGGCTCTTAGCTACATTAGTCCTTTTGGCTATTATTCTACTGGCTATTTTCTTACCCAAACTGGAAGTTTCAAGCTATTCCACGCAGAAAAAGTCAATTGCTGTTCTTCCATTTAAAAATGACAGTAATGACTCTAGCAACCTGCATATCATTAATGGTCTTATGGAAGCCGTACTTTCTAACCTGCAGAAAATAGAAGACCTAAGGGTAGTCAGCAGAACTTCAGTGGAACAATATAGAGAAAGCGACAAAAGTATCACTGAAATCTCAAAAGAGCTGGGGGTCAACTATATCTTGGAAGGCAGTGGCCAAAAACTTGGTGATAAAATTTTACTTACTGTTCAACTCATCGAAGCACAGCAAGACAGCCACCTTTGGTCTGAACAGTACAATCGATTAGTAACAGATATTTTTAACCTTCAGGCTGAAGTAGCTAAAGATATTGCTGGTGAAATTAAGGTAATTGTTACGCCGGACGAAGCGGAAAGAATTGAGAGAATTCCTACCGAGAACATTCAAGCATATGAGTACTATTTGAAAGGTTATGAGCTAATGAACCTCTACGCTGATGGTTACCTCATTGAAGCCATTGAATATTTCAAAAAGGCGATTGACCTTGATCCACTCTTTGCTGAAGCTCAAGCATATACGGCCGTATGCTACTATTTCCTAGACATATTCCAAGCAAGGAAGCAACACACTGAAGAGATCAATAGTTTTGCCGATAGAGCACTTCTTGCGAGCCCAGAATTGCCGATAAGCCTTATTGCCAAAGGACTTTTTTATATGCATGATCAAAAATTCGATTTGGCTGTCGTGTACTTCGAAAAAGCACTAGAATACAACCCAAATTCATCAATGGCTACTAATTTTCTTTCGGATATCTATGCCATGTCTATCCCTAATACTAAAAAGTATTTAAAGTATGCTTTAAGGGGAAATAAGTTGAATGTGGCATTGGTTGATTCTGCTGCGATGAGCATTTCATACCTTCATCTGAGTAATGCGCTTGCTCAGGCTGGTTTCTTCCAAGAAGCTGAAGTATATGCTCAAAAATCTATTGCATTCGATGAGGACAATTTGTTTCCTCAATATCTCTACCCCTACATACAATTTGCTCAAGGAGAAAGCTTAGCTGAGACGGGAGAATCTTTAAAAGCTGTATTGAAAAAGGACACTACTCGATTAGATATAATGATTGAGGTAGCTAAGATTCATTACTGCCAAGAAGAATACGAATCGGCGGCGTTCTATTACGATGTCTTCACTGAGATGAAAGAGACCTTTGGCCTAGACATATTCGATAGTGAGGAAATAAAAATTGCTTACACTTATAAACAATTGGGTCGGCTTGAGGAGGCTAATAAACACTTGGCTGTCTACAAGGAGTTCGCAGAAAAGGACGATTCAATCTATAGAGACTTATTGCTATCGGCTTATTATGCCTATATAGGTGATAATGAGAAAGGTATCTATCACTTAAAGAGATTTCCCGAGCAAAAAGATTATTTTTATTGGTTGGTAATGATGCTTGAAGATGATCCTATAATGAAAAGAATGAAAGATCATCCTGAGTTTTTACCTACGCTAAAAGAGATCAACGACCAGTTCTGGGATAGTCATAAGAGCACTAGAATAATGTTGGAAGAAGAGGGCCTTTTATTCCCTTTACGCGAAAACTGGTAAAAGATTTAAGTAATAAACGTGCTTACAAAAAATCTTTACAGGAATGAGAAATCAACATTACAATTCACATACTTCTTTGTGCAAATTATTTTTAGTACTGATCATCACGCTTACAAGTTTCTCTTGTTCAAAAAATTACCCTGAAAAGATTCTCATCTTCTCTAAAACTGAAGGCTACCATCATAATTCAATCGCTAAAGGAGTTGCCACTATCTCTAAACTGGCAGCAGAAAACAATGTGCTGGTAGATACTACAACCGATGCTACATACTTCAACGAAAAGCAATTATCAGAATACAGTGCTGTAATATTTCTGAGCACTACTGGTGATGTCCTAGATCACTTTCAACAAGCAGACTTTGAAAGGTATATACAGTCTGGAGGTGGCTTTGTTGGCATTCATGCAGCAGCGGACACAGAATATCATTGGCCATGGTACAATGAATTAGTAGGTGCTTATTTTCTCAGTCACCCGGAACAGCAGCAAGCTACTATTAACATTTTGGATAAAGAGCATCCCGCTACCACTATGCTTCCAGATCAGTGGCAGCATTTCGATGAATGGTATAACTACAAGAGCATTGCTAAAGGACTAAATGTTTTAATGTCACTGGACGAAAACAGTTATAAGGGTGGCGAAAATGGTAAATATCACCCCATTTCGTGGTACCGATCATTTGATGGTGGAAGAATGTTCTACACAGGCCTAGGACATACCGATGAGACCTTTGAAGACTCGTTATTTAAGGATCATTTGTGGGGCGGAATCAAATACGCTATTGGGCAAAACAGCCGAAATTTAAAAACAGCAAAATCTCAAAGGGTACCTGAGGAAAATCGTTTTGTGAGAGAAGTACTTGCGTTTAACTTAAATGAGCCAATGGAACTCGACTACTTACCGGATAATAAGGTTCTCTTTATTGAAAGAGGTGGTGATTTAAAGTTATACGATTTGGAAGCAGAAGAACTTCTTGATGGTGGACACCTTAACGTGAAAAGAATTGCTGAAGATGGTCTTCTTGGACTTGCCGTTGACCCGGATTACTCTGAAAACAAGTGGATATACCTTTTCTACTCCTCAACTGAAGAAGGCAACCTACAAAAGCTTTCAAGATTCAGTTTTACCAATGACAAGCTGGATACGTCTACGGAAAAAACACTTTTAACATTCCAGTCAACACACGATTGCTGCCATTCAGGAGGGTCTTTAGAATTTGACGGTGATGGAAATCTATTTTTATCAACCGGTGACAATACTAATCCCTTTGCATCAGATGGTTTTTCTCCAAGCGATGAAGGCCCGAGTAGATCAGTTTGGGATGCACAAAAATCGAGTGCAAATACCAATGACTTACGAGGTAAAATATTACGTATTAAACCAGAAAAAGATGGTACATATTCAATTCCAAGTGGCAACCTCTTTGAAGACAATGATCCCAAAACTCGGCCTGAAATTTATGCAATGGGTCTTCGGAACCCTTTTAGAATATCGGTAGATAAAAAGAGTGGTATTCTCTATTGGGGAGATGTTGGTCCGGATGCCGGAAGTGACGGTGAAAATAGAGGACCTAAAGGTCATGATGAAATTAATCAAGCTAAAAACCCGGGTAATTGGGGGTGGCCTTATACGAGGGGTAACAATAAGCCATATTGGGACTTCGACTTCGAGAAGAAAGAATCCATCGCTCCTTTCAATCCAAACCTGTTGGTAAATAACTCGCCAAATAACACCGGAATTCAGAATTTACCTCCGGCGCAAGAATCGTTTATCTGGTACCCATATGGTCCATCGCCAGAATTTCCATGGGTAGGCGAAGGAGGCAGAACGGCTATGGCCGGTCCTGTTTTCAACTTGGATGAATACTCAAACCCTGGATTTCCAAATTATTTTGATGGCAAATTATTGGTCTATGAGTGGATGAGAGATTGGATTTACTTAATTACCATGGACGAAAACCATGACTATGAAAAAGCCGAACCATTTTTAAGTAAGGAAGAGTTTCACAACCCAATGGACATGGTTTTTGGGAAAGACGGCAACTTATATATTCTTGAATATGGGGAAAGTTGGAATACTAGAAACTTAGATGCTCAACTAAACAAGATTACTTTTGTGGCAGGCAATCGCCAACCAACTGCCTTAATCGGTGCTGATAAAACTGTAGGTGCTGCTCCTTTGACCGTTCAGTTTTCTGGTGAAAGTTCTGAAGATTTAGAAGGAGAACCTCTGAAGTATAAATGGAAATTTGGAAATGGCTTAGGAGAAAGTAATTCAATGAATCCGGGATTCACTTTTGAAAGCGCCGGCAACTATGAAGTCACGCTTATAGTAACCGATGCCGAAGGGCTAGAAAGTGAGGATAATATTAAAGTGATTGTTGGAAATGCTCCTCCTGAAATAGAGGTTGAATTTGACTCGAAGAACAAATTCTATAATATAAATGACCCTCTTTCTTATAGTGTCAATGTTTTAGACCAGGAAGATGGTAGCACAAAAGCTGGATCAATAGCAGCCGAGAATGTAACGGTTACCCTTGATTTCATTCCAAATATCAAGGAACAAAAGATAACCGAAATAGGTCATCAGGTTGAAATTGTTTCAAACGGTAAATCTTTAATAGATAATTCTGATTGCCGTGCTTGTCACGCCATTGACAAGAAGGTTAATGGCCCTTCTTATTTAGAAATAGCTAAAAAGTACAACTCAGATCACAAGGAGTATTTGATGAACAAAATAAAGAATGGAGGTTCTGGTGTTTGGGGAGAAACGCCGATGGCTGCACATCCTCAATTAAATGAAGAGGCTCTTTCAGCTATAGTTGATTATATACTTCTTTTGGAAGAGGAAAAAGAAAAGCTTCCAATAAGTGGTAAACTAAATTTCGATCAGCATAAATCAAATAATTTCGATGGTGCCTATGTTCTAACAGCTACCTATAATGACAACGGAAATGGTGCTGTATCATCACTATCATCCACTGCACAATTCATTCTTAAAGCATCTAAGCTTGAAGCAGAAAAGGCAGACGAAATGCATCCGGGAAATACCATTTGGCAAGCGCTCGGATCAAAAGTCGTAGGCAACATTAAGAACGGGCATTACCTTAAGTTTAATGATGTAATTCTCAATGGACTTACTTCTATAACTTTCAGAGGAATCTATAATGATGGTTACCATTATGAAGGGGAGCTAGAAATAAGAATGGAAAGAGAAAACGGGTTGCTGATTGGAGCGGCTCAAGTAGATGTTAATGAGTTAAAAGAACAGTCTTTGCGAGACACACGTATATCGATTAATCCTCAAGTGGGTAATTCTGATCTTTACTTAATCTTCAAGAATGAAGTAAATGTTGAGCGCTTTATTACGAATGCAGCTTACTTGGTATTTAATTATAAAACTAGAGATTAAGAATTAAGGAGCTTAAAGAATAATTATATTTTTACCTTTGGAACAAAGACTGGAAATCCGGTCTTTGCTCCATGACAATAGCATACTGGCTGGCGAAGTCATAACCATTGTCTAGCTGTACTCTAAGCAGAACCTGCATAAGAGTACAGCTTCAGGTAATCTTTGAATGTTGTTGAAGAGGAGTTCAAACTAGGACCGGGTACAGTGTTAGTACCACCTGAACCAAAACTTACCGTATTATCATTTGAGCCAAAATCACGTCTTGATTTTGTAAAATTAAATGAAATAGTAACAGTACTATTCACTGATTCCCAGTCGCTAGTATCTTCTCTTTTGTTGTGTGTGTTAATCACAATTTTTTTGTTCTGAACATTATCTTCTACTTTTAATGACTCGGTGGGGGTCAGGATAATGTTGGGTTTAGCAACAGTATCGGTGACAGTACCACCTGAACCAAAACTTACCGTAACATCATTTGAGACAAAATCACGTCTTGATTTTGTTGAATAAAATGACAGAGTATAAGCACTGTTCACCGAAGCTGGTTTGCTAAAATTTATTTCCTTTTGTTTTTTGATGACTGATTTCCGAGCAACGAAATTTGTTGTATTGCATGTGTTTAATCGAGTGGAAAAAGATCGGTTTTGATAAGCTTGTATAATCGTATGGTTCATTGAAAACAAATCATTCATAGGACCCGACAAGTAAGAAGTCAGAACAACCGATTTCTTATTTGAAGCAACAGCAAACTGGCTGGCGAAGTCAAAACCACTGCCCACCTTACTTATTCCCACAAGTGGGGCCAAGTCGAGTGCCAGGTTTCCTATGAATGAAGATTGAATAGAATTTTGTTTAGTAAAATCACTGGCACTGGTCTCTACGTAAGCACCGTTCGAGCCGATATTCACCATAATATCATCCTTGATATCAAAATCACATCTTGACTTTGACAAGTTAAGAGGCTTGGAAAACGAGTCAGCCGCGGAGTCCAAATTGCCAGTGATTATTTCATTGTCGTATAGAGGGGTATTGTTATAGAATTGACTAGTATAACAAGTTGCTAACGCAAGCAGTGTAAAGACCAATTGGCTTTTCGAAATCTCAGCCTGCGTGGAAGAAAAGAGAAGTGCGCTTATGAGAATTAAGATTACGCACAGTTGCAAATAGAACCCTTGATTTAGAATTGCTCTTTTAATAGAACTATAATTTCTAAGGTTGTTCTCTAATCCGAAAGGTCTGTCTGTATAGAACATTAACTTGCTTTTCATTAAGCCTTTGTGACTTACTGAAAGCAAGGTGATTCAACTCATAATTATTTTAGTGTGATAATGGTTTTAGAAGTACAGATTTGTGTCCAATACACAAATCCGAACCTTATTTCACGTAGATAACACGCATTTTGGGTGGTTCAAACTCCTTATTTAAATATGTAAGCGTGTAATTTCTTAAAGAGAGAGAAGAATCTAGTTCGAGTTTATCACTGATTAACTGAATTTTATCTGAACAGAAATTGAGACTTTCATTGTAGAATTCTGCTAGGGCACAAGAATCGGAGAAGGTGACAAGAGCACCACAGAACAACACTTCGTCTTTAGACAAACCCGTATGCGAATTCCAAAATTCATCTAGCCCGCCATTAAGAATAAAGTTAAACTCACAAGCCAACTGGGTTTGATTAAATTTTTCAATCAAAGAATCTACAGACTTGATCTGTTCGAGTAAAATAGTTCTAGAAGGATGTTTTTCCTCTGTATTGAGCGGTTGCAGTCCCGATAACTTGAATTTTAAATGAATAAGCTCAACAATTGCTTGCTCAATAAATATTTGTTCTAATATGCCCCCTAATCTCTTTTCCAACAGAGTTTTATCTAAGTAAATAACTAGACGGATCATGTTAGTCCTATATCACTGACTATTTAAATGAACCTAGTTGGATAATACACACACACCTAAATGGAATGATCCGTCTTTACAATAACAAACCGAATTAACCACATGGCTAGAACGAGGAAGGGTTCGCTGATCAGGGTATTTCAAGGCAGGATAGAGCCCATAAATTACCCTAAGCTCAATACAAATAAACAAAAGGTTGAATGGCCTTAAGTTCGAATTAGTCTAAACAAGTACTAAAAATTTACTTGTTACAAAATTTGTACTCTTAAGATGCTTCTTGTGCTATGGACTTAAGGTATTCTTTCGGGGTGCATCCAACAAATTCTTTGAAGGATGAGAAAAAAGTAGATTTTGAGTTAAATCCTGCTTCATAACCTATCCCAGCAATATTCAGATGTGTATGATCACCATTGTCAAGAATTTGCTTCACTTTATCAATCCTTATTCTTGATAGATACTTACTGAAATTGGTTTTCTCTCTAGTATTGATTACAAATGATAGTTTTCTACTTGGTATACCAATTTGACTTGACAATTGATTCATGGACAAGTCTGGATTAGTCAGGCCATCTTCGGAAACAAGAAGCTGGTGAATTTTATCATATACAGCATCAATTTCCAATTGATCTATTTCAGCACCTTTACTATCTGCTAATTTCAACTCAATTAGATTCAGTTTTAGTGTGATTTTATGCAAATCACCCATTACAAGATAATGTAGATCACCGTCCATTAAATCTTTCAACTGAGAGAGTTTGGATAAGTAGTTCTTCTCATCTTCTATTCCCGGCTTTAACCATTTATCTATTTGTGCTTGATCTATCGCTGTTCCTTTAAACTCTAGCGCTACCTGTAGGCCTTCATTGGAGGCTACTTGAAGTTTCAGTTTTTTGTTTAATAGTTCTTGATGCAAGCCATGTTGCAGTAGAGAAGTAAGGCTCATTTCAATCAAGCTTCGATCTGCCAAGAAAACGAGACCTTTCGCCATATCAATATCTAGATCTACTTGATGCAACTTTAAACTACTCTGCATTTGGCTTTCGATATTGTTGAGTGTATCAGAGATAGCAACGCGTCGTATATCGATTTTATGGTTACCCAAAATAGAATTCAAGGCAATCAAATTATTCAAGGCCAATTCTTCATCGTCAACTAAGTCAGATATTCTACTGAGATACTTTTCTTGCTCATTGTTCAGTTTACCTAGTTCTGGGATAAAACTTTTTAATCCTTTGATGCCATTAAAGGTCTTGCTTAAATGAATGGACAAACCATCTAAGAGTTGTTGATTTGCAGACTGGTTCGTTTGTAGTTCTGCAATGGTATCTCCTAATTCTGAATTTGTAAACTGAAGCTCTGCTCCTTCTTTTTCAACTACCTGAAGGAGCGTAAGGTTCTTTTTATGCAAGGCCTTGAGCCTTAACACAAAAAAGCCAATTATAGCTATGCTAGCGGCAATAATGACAATTATTAGCTGTTGCCTTTTGATTAATTGTGATTTAACTAATTGCTCGGATTCTAAACTTGCATTTAGTGCCTTTTGCGACTCTAGTTCTAGCTGAACTTCAGACTGACTTAATAGATATTTGGTTCTTTCTGCGGTTTTGTCCTCGATAATCTTTTGTATTTGGTTTATATGATCAGCTGCCTCCGCTACCATACCTTTGTTGGTATAAGAACTAATCAGTAGTTTGTGAACATCTATTACAAACCTAAAACTCATACGATCCTGCTTTAAAACCTGTTCTCCAAGCTCTATCGATTTACTATAATCCTTTCTTTTATTAGCAATGAGCGCCAAATAATATCTTGCTCTTTCTTTATCGAACTGTGCTTGTTTAAACTCATTGGCTATAGAGATGGCTTCTTTAAACAGCTCTTCAGCAACCTTATCTTGTGACCTTTCTAGCCTTAGTCTTCCTTTAATTACTTTTAAATGAACCCTATGATCTGGCCGGGTAAATTTGAGCAACAGCAAATCTTGCTTTACAATTTCTTGCTCTAATTCTTTAATTAGGAGCCTTTTTTCGTCAATATTCGTTGTTAATTCATATACGTCGAAAAGAGCCGTTAAGAGCTGACTATTAGCTTCACCTACTAATGGGTGCTCAATAAATTGATTTACCGCTACCGCAATGGATTCCCTAGCTGTTTCTAAGGCCCTTTGATATTCACCATTTTCGCTATAAATTAAACTTAACCTACGATATTGATCTACCAAGCGTAATTCTGCCCCTTTTTTTCCTTTCAATAGGTTAATCGATTTAATTGAATAAAAGGCAGCAGAATCATATTGATTGGTATATGTATAAAGCTGATTCATTGTAGAATAAAACACACTAGAGTATTTGGACTTATCTCCACTGTACCTTCTTACCACTCCTTTCATTTGTTCACCTATTCTTCCAGCTTCCACAAGGTTTGCATAGCGCATCTCATTAAATGCGCTAAACATATAGTGAACAAGCAGAGTGAACATACTTTTTACGTTGTCCACATCAACTTTTGAATTCAAGACTATCGCACTGTCCAGCTTACCTGAATTCCATAGAAGTTCCGTCATCGCCACGTGGGCTAATGCTGCTATATCGGGAGGTAATTCTTGGGAATTCAATAAATCATTGTATCGCGGTGCATACATTTCTGGTTCTTCAGTAGCAGACGTTTTAAGAAGTCTGAGATATTGAATAAAAAGTAAATCGTCTTTGTTCTCTATATATTGCGAGGCACTATCTAAGAATTCATTGTTATTTCTTGAAGCGCTAATTGGCACTTGCCGCAATAAATATTGACCGAATAAATCCTTGTTTACAGACGTAACTTCTGCCTTCGACCAATATTCTTCTTCTTTGGATTTATAAAAATTTAACTTTAAGGTGTCTTGTGTTTCTTTATAGAGTTCTCCTAAATGACCGATTATGGTAGCCTCTACTAGACTGCCCTCTTTTATTCCATCTAACTTCCCTTCCAGAAGGTCAATGTATTCATCATATTCAATTCCTACTCTTATTAGATAATTCTTAAAAAAGGATTCCGGCAGCTCTTGTGCCTCCAATTGGTCATGAGGTAATACGGCTAAAAAAATAAAAACAACAGAAAGGAATAAGCGATAATAAAAGGGTTTATGACATCCTGATTCGCTAGAAAACAAAGGTTCGACTAATAACATGGTTAAGGTTTTTTAATAGTTCTCACTATCGATTTACTTCTACTATTAGACGTTCAAGAGGTCGAATAGCTTTGTAATTTTCTCATGGATGGAAACCATAAAAATTTAATTTACATTATATGCAGCCCGTCCCCAAGCAAACTTGATAATTTTATATTTTTTTGTCAGTATTATAATAATTTAAATCCTAAGGACAGAGGCTCTAAAATAGAGATAACAAACACTGAA
The DNA here is from genome assembly GCF_049099775.1 of Roseivirga sp. Classification (GTDB taxonomy): domain Bacteria; phylum Bacteroidota; class Bacteroidia; order Cytophagales; family Cyclobacteriaceae; genus Roseivirga. The sequence continues at coordinate 18,415 of NZ_JAGDZM010000016.1, forward strand.
ATAATTTATATCATTCTTGGAGAGATTGTTCGATTAAAGCATTAACCGATAATATGCATTCAAGTGGATGGTTTTCCTTTAAATATAGTACGGATCGATGATCTTGAAACGGTCTAGTGAATCATTATTGGAAACAGATATTTATACCTTCAATAAGTATTCTAGTGAAGTTTTACCCCAAATTGGAAAGACCAATGCTCACTGCTTTCCAGCACCTTTAAACCAGCTCCTGTATTCAGAGCATCTATACTACATGTCATAGGTTCTATGGCGATAGTTTTGTCGTCAGCGGCGGTATAAATTTGTACAAATGGTAGCTCACTATCTTGCCAAACTTTCAATGTCATACCATCTTGGAAACGAAGGTTTGTAGCATTTTTTCTTTCGGTATTATACTCGAAACAAGTATCAAGGCTTAAAAGATCTACAATACAACCATTGTCGAGGGTCTTATACGGTGTCGATTTACCAGTCGGTAATAGATTTTTATCGACTACAATTCTAGAGACATCTTTCAGCTGCAATATTGCTTGATCTGCACCTTCTAACATGTTAAAATACGGATGCCAACCAAAACCACACGGCATTGAAGATATTCCTGTGTTTTCGATAGTTGCTTCAATAATCAACTCGCTAACTTCTAATTTGTATTTAATAATTAGTCGAAAAGGAAATGGATAGTATGACCGTCCACCATCATATTCATATTGAAGTATTAACGCCTGATTTTCTTGACTAAGAATTTGAAACGGCTTGTCACTTATAAAACCATGGAGTGCATTAGGCCTTCCAAAATCGTTTAGCGGAAATTTATAGGTTGTGCCTTCAAAAATGAACTTACCCTGTGCTAGTCTATTCGGAAATGGAAATAGCAATGAAGATTCATAATGATAGCCTGCTTTTGGACTAATAAGAACCTTGCGCTTTCCATTTTTAGAAAGAGTGAGGTGAGAAATAGCAGCACCTTTGGTAAGGTCTATTTCTAAGCTTTGATTTTTAGAACTTAATAACAATGTACTAGTCGATTAACGCTAAATTACGAAATTGTAAGTAGCTACATTTATTTCATTAAGTACTATATGTATTGATTGATGATATTCTCGAAAAGCTCTTGCTTTCCACTGCTTTGAGTGGGTTCACCATTCCCATATGCCAAGTTAGATAAATCAGCTAAACTTAAGCTCCCTTTTTCAAAAGCTTTACCATTATCACTATCGAAAGAAGCATAGCGACTTTTGATCAATGTATTGTATTTACTCTCATTCAAGATTTTATCCGCTATTTCCAAAGCCCTGGCAAATACATCCATTCCCCCAATATGGGCTAAAAAGATATCTTCTAAATCGGTAGAATTTCGTCTTGTCTTTGCATCGAAATTTATACCACCACCTTGCAAACCTCCTGATTTTAGAAAAACCATCATGGCTTGGGTGACTTCGTTTATGTTGTTTGGAAACTGATCCGTATCCCATCCATTCTGATAATCCCCTCTGTTAGCATCCATGCTTCCAAGCAAACCGGCATTTGCTGCTACTTGCATCTCATGCTCAAAAGTGTGCTGTGCAAGTGTAGCATGGTTTACCTCTAGATTTAACTTAAAATCATCCATTAAATCATATGCTCTTAGGAAACCTATTACGGTTGCTGCATCGAAGTCATATTGGTGTTTAGAAGGTTCGGCAGGTTTCGGTTCAATCAAGAAATTCCCTTTAAATCCTTGACTTCTCGCATAATCTTTAGCCATATGAAGGAACTGGGCTAAATGGTCAATTTCGGCTTTCATATCTGTATTTAACAAAGACATATAGCCTTCTCTTCCTCCCCAGAATACATAGTTTTCTCCACCCAGTTTAATGGTTGTATCAAGAGCGTTTTTCACTTGTGCACCTGCATATGCTACCACATCAAAATCGGGATTTGTGGCAGCACCATTCATATATCTTGGGTTAGAAAACAAGTTGGCGGTTCCCCAAAGTACTTTAACGCCTGACGCTTGTTGCTTCTCTAAGGCATAATCCGAAATTATATCTAATCTACGTTCAGATTCAGCCAGAGAATCGCCTTCATCGATGAGATCGAAGTCATGAAAGCAGTAATATGGAATTCCCATTTTTGTAATGAATTCAAAGCCTGCATCCATTTTATCTTTAGCCTTTTGAACCACATCTTTCGAAGCATCCCAAGGGAATATTTTTGTTCCTGGGCCAAAGGGATCTCCTCCTGTGCCACATAAGGTGTGCCACCAAGCTACAGCAAATCGAAAATGATCTTTCATTGCCTTTCCTGCTACTACCTTGTCGGGGTTATAAAACTTATAGGCGAAAGGGTTATCAGATTTGCAGCCTTCAAAATTGATGGTGCCTATCCCCTTAAAAAATTCTTGATCTCCTTTTAAAAAACTCATCTTTTATGCTTTCAATTGCTTTTCTAATCTTCTACTCCAAATTTCGAAGCCCTTTTGGTAATGCTGGCTGTTTCCATCGGGTTCAATAGTGTTTACTAAATTTTGTTTACTCATAGCCTCATCCATTGAACGAATGAAACCAGCACCTACTCCCGATGCTTTTGCTGCACCATATGCTCCTGTGGTATTATAAACTTCAATATTACAGTTGAGTAGCGTGGCAATAGTTTTAGAAAAAACCTTTGATTGAAAAAGGTTATCGTTACCGACCTTCATGGTTTTTAATGGTATTCTCATAGACTCCATTATTCTTGCTCCATAAACAAAAGCAAAAGCTATTCCCTCTATGGTAGCTCTAAAAACATGTGATTGATGATGTCGGTTTAAGTCTATTCCTAGTAAATGAGAACCTACAGTTTTGTTCTCGAAAATTCGCTCGGCTCCATTGCCAAACGGAAGAAAACTCAGTCCTTCTGCTCCAATTTCTATATTCTCAATTTGCTGCTCAATCTGACCGTAAGTCAATTCTTTACCCAACATTTTACGCACCCAGCTATATTGAATACCAGCGCCGTTGATGCAAAGTAAAATGCCTATTGAATCCTTTTCTTGTGTGTAATTAACATGCGCAAATCCATTGACGCGTGACTTCAAGTCGTAAGTCGGTTGGTCCGTCACGCCATAAATGACCCCAGAGGTACCGCCAGTAGCTGCTAATTCACCAGGCTTTAATACGTTTAGTGCCATGGCATTATTGGGTTGATCCCCTGCCCGATAGGCTATCGGAATACCGGCTTTTAAGCCTAAAGTGCTCGCAGTAAGATCAGACAATCTACCCTGATGACCAATTCCTTCCACAATATCAGGTATCATTTGGCTATCAATTCCTAAGTATTCTAATAGTTCTTGGGATATGCTTTTGTTCTTAAAATCCCAAAATATACCTTCCGATAACCCACCAATTGTTGTGGTAATTTCCCCTGTTAACTTCATGGCTATGTAGTCTCCAGGAAGCATGAATTTGAATACTTTTTTATAGATTTCTGGCTCATTTTTCTTCATCCAGCCAAGTTTGGAAGCTGTAAAATTACCCGGCGAATTCAATAGGTGATTCAAACAAAACTCATTGCCTAAGTACTCGTTCGCTTCATTTCCAATGTCCACAGCCCTACTATCGCACCAAATAATTGAAGGTCTTAGTACGTTCTGATCTTCGTCAACAAGAACTAAACCATGCATTTGGTAGGCAATACCTATAGAAACAATCAATGCTCCGTCTACACCCGTTTTAGTTAATAATAGATCGGTGGCATGAACTAAGTTTTTCCACCAATCTTCGGGATCCTGTTCGGCCCAACCTTCGTTTTCTGAGTGAATAGGCTGTTCATGTTCTGGATACTTTACAACGGCTACTTCCTCCAGTGAATCAGCGTTTACCAATGCTGCTTTTATCGAAGAAGACCCTATATCGTATCCTAAAAAATACATTAATGAAATATAACGATTAGCGGATATTAATCATCGCGCCTAGCCCTAGATTATGACCACCAAGGCAATGGTAATTCTAAATCGGCGATGGAATCAATTACCATATCTGGCTTAAAAGGAAAATCATTCAACTGGTCTCTTTTTGACATTCCAGATAGGGTTAAGATGGTATTATAACCAACCTGAACGCCACCTTGTATATCGGTTGCCAGCGTATCACCAATCACCGTTACTTCTGCAGTAGTAAGATTAATATGTTTTCTAGCCAGGCGCATCATTACTGGGCTTGGTTTACCTACTGAAAACGCTTTTTTACCCGTAGCTGATTCTATCATGGCCACAACTGCCGCTATGCCTAAATTATTCCATCCTAATTTGCGTGGTGAAGGGTCGAGGTTTGTAGCAATAAACTTTGCCCCGGACAAAATGAAATCTATGGCCTTTTTCACCATTTCGAGCGTAAAGTTTATACCCTCTCCTACGACTACAAAATCAGGATCATTTTGAACAAGGGTAATTCCATTTTCATGTAAACTCGAAATCAGCCCACCTTCTCCTAGCACATATGCAGTACCTTTTGGATACTGTTGGCTCATAAAATGCGCTGTAGCCATTGCCGAGGTATACACGTTTTCTTCTCCTACCTCAATGCCCATTTTTGACAATTTTCTCACTGCGTCGAGCGGAGAACGTTGACTATTGTTGGTCATGAATGTGAATGGAATATTCTCTTTTTGAAGTGTCTTAATAAATTTATCTGCTCCACGTATTAACTGGTTTTCAACATAAATAACACCGTCTTGATCAATCAGAAATCCTTTAGCCATAATTCTCTTGTCTTATTTGAATATGGTGGAAAGAATTTCTTCCACCAATTGAGCACTCATTAAGCTATCGTTAAGACTGAAAAGTGGCGATTCTACTTTTCCTTGTCCAATACAGCTTACTACCTCTTCAATTTCATGTGCATAGCCGGTGCTTTTATACGGTAACTCTACTACAGTTATATCATCACCTTTTACTATTTCGTAAGAGTCTGCTTTCCAAAACATTGGCATCCTAACAAACCCTTTATCGCCATAAATACAAGCTTCTTTGTTAGTGTGAAAGGTAACACTTCCCATCACTTGGGCTAGCTTGTTATTTCCAAAATCAAATTGTATTTGAATCGTCTCATCTACTCCTGTTTCTGATTTAATGGCGTGTGCTGCAAAGTGCTGAGGTTTCCATCCAAATAAGTCAGAAATAATGGTCAATGGGTATACGCCAACATCATAAAGTGCTCCACCGGCTAGCTCAGGGTTGAGCAAACGGCCTTCTTTTGTAAGTTTATCCTCCGACCGAAAACCGAAGCTGGCCGTGGCATAATTGACCTTGCCTATTTCACCAGATTTCACACAATTTATGGCCGATTTGTAGGCGGGTAAAAACCTCATCCACATGGCTTCCATTAAGAATTTACCCGATGATTTAGCCACTTCGGTCATCTTAGCAATCTCTTGACTGCTGATACCCATTGGTTTTTCACAAAGCACATGCTTACCTGCTTTTAGGGCAGCAATGGTATTATCACAATGGAAATTGTGGGTAGTACTTATGTAAACGACGTCTATATTATCATCTGCCAATAGAGACTCGTAGGAGTCGTAAACTTTCACTCCAGGAAATTCTTCTTGTAAAGCGACAGCGTTCGACCTAGAAGCAAATGCGTAGGGTATTTCCCCATCAACCGATTCTAAGCTCTCTAAAAATTTTCTCGCAATTCTTCCAAATCCTATAAATCCCCAATTCATAGAACTAAGAAAGGGAATTGATCCTAAAAATCAATTGGCAATTTTGAATAAGAAGAAAAATTGAAAACTCTCGTTTCTAAGATTTCTGGTATCAAGTGCCGGATCTAACGCTACCATATCGGTAAAACCCTTGGTATATCGAAGACCGAAATTGACAAAATAATCAAGCGCAAAACTTACACCTACAGTTCCGGCAACTTCCCATTTTCTGGTATAAGTTCCTGTTAAGTCAACCTTAGTAGTATCATTGAAACGGTTTTTAGGGCTCATTAAATATGAGAATTCTGGGCCAACACTAATTTTAATTTTGTCGGTAGGATAAAGGTCAAGTAACACTGGCGTACTCAAAAAGTTGAATCTATAATCCAATTCACTGTCGTCTACCCTTGTGCCTTTCAAATGATAACCAGGCTCTATCGAGAAACCAAATGCTGAATTCTTGAACCTGTTATTAAAAACAAGGGCAATATTTGTCGATGGCCTTCTTGATAAGTCGAACTGAGGAGAACCTTCAGTTTGAACACCTGCCAAGCCATATCCAATTCTTAATCCAGTATAAAAATCCTGACTAAATCCCTGTGTTACCAATATTGTGAAAAAGCAGAAAAGTAGTAGCGTCTTGAACTTCATCGATTTACTTGTTAGTGCGTGTTTTATCAATTATGCGTTTCCAGCACGTAATTAACCGATAAACTTTCTTAAAACAAGAAAAGAGTTCTACAAAGAAGTCAATTTTCTAAATGAATGGTACAAAAGATTATTTCAGCTTAAGAACTAGGTTAGTGCCAAAACTTAAGAATTTAACTTCTCCTTGACCAATTCCGGTAAGCGGCAGTTTCATAAATGGCTCTATTCCTAGCTTAAATTTTTTACTTATACCCGTCTCATATCCGACACTGAAATTTGCGATACCCAGAAGGTGATTATTCTCCCCTCTTATTTGACTAGTAGGTGCCCAATTTGGACTAGGCCTAGTATACTCATAGTCATAATCTTCTCTCAGCATAAGGTAAGTGGAAACGCCACCACCGATGAACCATTGGTTGCCATTTTTAGTATTGAAATACCTTCTCAAATTAATCGGAATGTCAATGACAAAACAAACGGCTTCCGCTCGTATTAAATTGTCTGATCGGCCTCCTGGCCAAGCTGATGTGTTGTACTCTGATCCTAGTGCGCTATATCTTTTTACAGCGTAAGTCAGCCCCGATTGGAGTGTCCAATTATTAGCAATTCTGTATTCTGCCACTAGTCCAAGCATGGTGCCCGGTTTTGTGAAACCATCGAGCCCCGTCGCACTAAGATCTAATGAAACCATTACACCGAACGACCATTTTTTTAATTGCTGCATGCTATCAACTTTTGGCGTTCGATAGTTCCCTGAATCTAAAGTCATGGGCTTTATTGACTGATCGAATAGATACAATGGTGGGAACCATTCAGGTGTAATGGTTTCGAAACTAACTCCGTATAAGTCGGCTTCTCGCTTTCCAATACTATCATTCACTGCATTGGGCTGCGAGAGCTCAAAATAGTTTACCTCCTTTTTGCTATTTACATTCGCATTAAGCTCTTTTATGGCTTCTTCCTTATTGTCATTCGAATTGTCACCAGCTACAGATTTTTGCTGAGCATTTTGATCAGTTTTTTTATTCGCTTCCTCTTTTAACTCATTATTGCTAGTCGTATTACCTGCATTTATCGTATTCGTCTTAGCATCAACGACAAAAGGTTGGGCTTCCTTCTGGTCTATCTGAACAGTTTTATTTTCTTGTGTTTCGTTCTGGTTTGTACTTGCCTGCTGACCTGATGCTTCTTTCGAGGATTCCGATGACTTTTCTGCTCCTTGCTTGACTGATGCTTTGGAGCTTTCCCCATCTAGAGTATTCTCAGAATCTTTTGCTGCTTCTGGCTCAGCAGTACGTGAGCTTTCAAGCTGTTTGCTATTAGTTTGAGTAGCACCGTTTTCATTCAACACATCTCTAGATTCGCCTACAGGTCTAAAAATCAAAAAGATGATGATCGCTATTACGCCAAGGCCTCCCCCTATTTTCCACCACGGAATTACACGCTTCGGTGGAGCCATTTTTGCTTCCATAGCCGACCATGCCGCTGGATTGAACTCAAAATGAGCTCCCGCAGCCGCTTCTCTCGCTAATTGATCCAACGGATCCCCTCCTTGTGGCTTAGACTTATCCATATTGGTACTCCTCCTTCCCAAGCATTGCTCTTAGCGCTGCTTTTGCTCTCGTCAAGTTTGCTTTTGAAGTACTAGTTGTAATACCCAGTTGTTCAGCAATCTCGTGGTGTTTAAAACCATCTATTACGTATAAGTTAAATACAGCTCTATACGCCGGAGACAATTCACCTATCTTGGTCAATATTTCTTGATAGTCAAGATTATGATCTGGTGCCTCTTGCGTAGTACTTTCCACTGCTGCTTCCGTAATATCTACTAGATGATTATGCTTTGCATTCTTTTTTATGTGATCAATACATGTATTAACCAGAATTCTTCTCAACCAAGGCTTGAAAGATTTCTCAATGTCGAATTTTTCAATACTCTTGAAAATCTTAAGAAAGCCGTCATTTAGAACCTCTACAGCATCTGCTTCAGAACCTGTATAGCGCAGACAAATAGACATACCATAGCTATAGAAATTGCGATACAATTCCTGCTGGCTTTGCCTATCTTGCTCCTTGCAGCCTATGATAATTGCTTCCAATATTTTTCGATCTTGGTCGATTGCAGCCCACTTTAATAACATCAATACTTAATCCTTTAAAAAAAGGCTGCCTCTGAGAGGAAAATAAAGTATAAGCTATTGTTAGGGCTAAAAAGGTTTATTGAGCTTCAAGTTAATTGAATGCTACCTTATATGTGTATAAATCCGAGCTAATTTCTTGTTTGGGACACCAAGCGCCCAAAGTGTGGCTATTGTAATAAAGATTATATTAGACTTAAGCACTCCCCATTTTGCCACTCTTCTGTCCGAAGAATAAACTTTATGATCAATCTGCTTTATTCGACCAATTCGATTCATTTTGATACACAGGTCGGCCTCTTCCATAATCTCCATTTCTGTATTAAAGCCTCCTGATCGCGTGTAATCTTCCTTTTTACAAAACATCAGCTGATCTCCGAAAAGTAATCTCAAGCCTTTAAACGAAGCACGATATGGGTTGTAAATGAATGGCGCATAGTAGGTTTTAACCCTGTTATGGAACGAAGTCATTCGTTGGTTGCAAGAGCCTTGCATTATGCTTCGAAAGCCGGCTAAAACCACTTCGTCGCTGAGTGTTTCTTGAACGATATTGACTAAATCAAGTGGAGGATAGGTATCGGCATGGAGAAAACATAAAATCTCACCTGACGCTTTTTTTGCACCTAAATCCATTTGAGCAGCACGACCAAGTTTGGGAGAATCGATCAAACGAAATTGATGTGCTGCTATTAAGTGTTTTGTATTATCCGAACTTCCCCCATCTACGATAATAATTTCGTGAGGGGCAGGTTCTAATTGATCAATATGGTGTAATACTGCCTCAATGCATGACGCCTCATTGTATGTAGGTATTATGATGGAGACAGTTACCATTTATGGGATTGAATTACGGCCCAAATCTTCGTGTGCGGCTACCCAGTCTAAGGATGAAATAGCAGCGCCCAGTGAAATTTCTCCTGCTAATACAACGCCGGCCATAATTTCAGCTAATTTTTTGGCTTTTCCTGACCCATAGCAACCAACCATTTCTAGACAATCTCTTTGAGTTGGGAGTGCAGTTCCTCCACCAACTGTTCCCACAATTAATGAGGGAAGGGTAACAGTCCCATAAAGGCTGCCATCGGCTAATACCTCAGTATGTAAAAAGCCTGCTGTACTTTCGGCCAGATTGGCTACGTCTTGCCCAAAAGCTATAAACATAGCGGCTAATGCATTTGCAGTATGCAAGCCATTGTTATTAACGCCGGCCATCATTCCACCTAGATTGGCTACACCTAAATGTCTTTGTAATTGATGAGCATCTACACCAAAGTTCTTTACTAATAATTCTTCAGGAAATGTAACCTCAGCAATTACTCTCTTACCTCTAGAATTTAATGAATTGATAAAAGAGTGCTTCTTATCGCTAGCCATATTTGACTCAAGAAAGAAGTGCTGTACACCATCATAAACCTCTAAAATCCATTGACAAATCTGAAAGGTGGCTTTATTTACCATATTTTGGCCAGCTGCATCTCCCGTAAAAAAGTTGAAGCGTAAAAAAACATTATTTCCTGCCTGATAAACTTCTACTGAATCGTATTTAAGGTGGTTTGATCCTATTTCAGCCTGTGCTTTTAAATCTTTGGAAACGGTTTTAATCCACTTTCCAAAATCGACGGCTTTTATGAGGGTATCAAAAATAAAAACAGGTGCACGCTGCATGCTATCTTGGATAACTCTACAATTCACTCCCCCTACCTCATTTACGAGTTTGATTCCTTTGTTGTACGAAGCCACCAAGGTGCCTTCCGTAGTGGCTAAAGGAACAAGGTATTCGCCTTGCGCATGTTCTCCATTCACTTTTATAGGCCCTGCAATACCCATTGGAATTTTGGCAAACCCGGTAAGGTGCTCAATATTACCTTGATAAACGGTTGTATCTTCAATCGGATTACTGATATTCTTCGGGTTCGAACCCGAAAAGGACTGAACAAATTCTTGCCTTTCTTTAATGGCTTCTTTGCCATAATCAGCATTATGAATTCTAGGAATCTTTATGGCACGTTCTTCCTTATGTGCATTTACCTGATCAGTTATACTAAAGCTTAGCTTACCGAATGGCTTTGTATCGAATTTGAAACTTAAATCTAGGTTTTTGGCGCCATTAAGTTGTGATACTACCAGCACATTGAAGCTTTTTCCCAATTTTAGTCCAAAGCCGTTTTGTTTATTAATCTCTTCAATGGAAAGCCATTTTCCGTCGCCTAAATCAGCAAATATTTGATCTTTTTGGATTTCACTTCCTTCAATAGAAAGATGACTCAGGCCTTCGAAGTGGACATCTATCAGTCTATTCTTAATGTTAAAAGTAAAGCCTTCATTTGCTTTTGTTAGACTACCTCGGGTGTAGAGTTTTTTGAGTAATGATTTGGGTATAAAATTCATTGGATTTGTAAAACCTTAAAAAAGTATTTCCTCAGTTTTCATCCTAAAAAAATACGCTGAATGAGAACTGAACTATCCGATTTCCGCTATTGTTCAAGGGTTCGAAATTAAGGAATAGGATGTAAAAAGCAGCCTGAATATTAGATAGTCTTATCCAGAAAGAACAGAAGCTTACATATATGCCCCGTTTTTAGTAATGGGCAATCGATCATTGAGTATAAAAGCAGTACCAAACTCGTACAGTCTGGCGTATATTCACCAAAACACTTCTAACACGTATTTAATGGAAAATGCTTAATTATTATGAATTTAAGATTAAGTATTTAACAAGCTGAGATAGTCTGAAATCATTCTAAGTGATAAGAATTATTTCCTACTGCATAAACTCGGCATGATAATGTGGTGCCTTTAGCAAACTGTTACTTAAAAACATTAATGGTATAATTCCCTCGAATACCGGCTCTCCTACTGCCTGCATGGAAGAAGGAGAAACTAAATTCAGTCAGATTTAAGGTATTTATAGTTATCTCCTCTCCTGTATCTAGTGTAAGTACTGTACCTGCATCGTCTGTCCAATCCCAAGTTCCTGTGGCATTGAATAAGTCTGCTCCATTTGTGGTTTGATAGGTACCATCAGCAAATGAAAGTGTAAATCCCGGGTAGTTCAGCGATATGTCTTCATTATCTAAAAGAATACTTCCTTGAG
>NZ_JAGDZM010000017.1:0-17323 GCF_049099775.1 Roseivirga sp.
TGTTTTACCTCAAGAAGAAGAAATGTTCACTGCTTTTTTCAATGACTTTTCTTCGTGTATAGAGGCAAATTATTCTGTTGATTTGATTTCTAGTATTCGTCGTTTTGGATTGATTGCTTTTAGGATTGCAATGATTCTTTCTGTTTTAAGATGTTATGAATTAGGAACTTGGCCTACTCGTATCCAATGTTCCAATCGTGACATGTCTTTGGCATTAAAAATTTGTCATCCTCTGATTTTTAATAGTTTAAATGTTTTCAATTTTCTTCCTAAATCTAATTCACAGTTACCACCCATTCTTTCTGTTTTCTTTGAAAACCTTCCCAAGTCCGGAGTATTATTTGACAGGTCAGAGTTTTATAAAGCTGCACTGTCATGTGGGATTAATGAAAGAACTGCTGAAAGATATATTAAGAGATTTGTGGTTGAAGGCACCTTATTGCATATTGGACATAATCAGTATCGAAAAGTAGCATGACGACATGTTGCGTGAGTTGCGCGAGCTGCGCGAATACGCAAAGACGCAGCTCGCGCAACTCACGCTACTTATGTTGGGCAATTCTCGTAAACACCCCATACGTACCGATGTACTATATAAGACCCCCCCGCCCTTAACAAGGATGGAAAACACCCCCGGGGTGCTTCTGTGAGGGTTTACGAGAATTGGTTTTGAAAATGAGACTAGATAATACGAAGAAAGAGTGTGATACAATTGCACTCTTTTTTTGTGTTTTTGCTCTCAATTCTTTTCCACTCTCTCTTCCATTTATAGTACGTCTGCTTTTTGGCTTCCCTCAACTATGTAAATCGGCCTTCGGATTTGCGATTTTTACACAACTCTCACTCATTTTTGATTGTTCCACAATAGATTAAGCTGTGAACAGTGGAAAAATGCCTACGCTTTTACACACCTAATTTTCCCACAATTAACAGCGTAGTAGTAATAGTAGTATGATTCTTCAACCACACGCTTTTTTGGTTTTAATCGTTCATTTAAAATCAATTCTTATGACTAATACTGAATTCAAACCTCGTGTAAAATTCGTCGCTGAAGTTCAAGCATCTTATAATATGTTAAACCAAGCCGAAGCTCTTGATCTGAAAAGCTCCAGAGATGTGAATAACTACATTCGCAATGTTTTCCCTGTAGATATTGAAGCCAGAGAAGCTTTTATGTGTTTGTATCTAAATAGAGCTAACCGAGTGCAGGGCTTCGCTATGATCTCAATAGGGGGCTTGAGTAGTACAACTGCTGACCCCAAGATTATGTTTCAGCATGCACTATTGTGTAATGCTTCTTGCATGATTATGATTCATAATCATCCTAGTGGAAACCTTAAACCAAGTCAGCAGGATATCTCTCTTACTAAGAAAGTTAAAGAAGTTGGTGCCTTAATGGATCTCCCTATTTTGGATCATCTGATTATCACTAAAAATGACTATTTCAGCTTTGCGGATGAATGCCTCTTATAGAGGTGTTCTTTTATTTGATAAGATTTACTTTGTGATTCACGTTAATAATCGCTTATTTCATGCAGCATTTTAGGGAACATTAAATTAACCCTAGGTATGCGCTGATTGCATGTCTGGCTGATGACATAAAGCAATTTCCATGAACACCTTTAAATACCTCATTTCCACTTTATTTAACCTTACTTTTATTATTTCTTTGCAAGGCCAAAGCCCTAGCGATTTTAGCTATGACCTCAACAGAATTGCCTCATCATTTAGAAACAATATCATGGATAAAGATGAGTGCGATAATCAAAAGAACCGAGCTTATCAATTAGCTGATGAAATTGATGAAGCATTGGATGATGACGACGAATATGATTCTTCTGAAATTAGTGAATTAAAGAAGCTCAAGAGAGAAGTAGAAGCCTTGGAAGAGTTTATAGCGGCTGTTGGTGATTGTGGAAATGGAACGCCAACTATTGATCAATTTAATCAGGCCAATTCAAGAGTTCGAGGGAGTGTTTCGTGGGTTTATAAAGATAAATATTGCGTTGATGTAATCGCTGTGACTATTGGTGAATACAGGGTTTTCTTAGCTCAAAATAGCACTACATCGAACTACACTTTAAATTACAAATGGAGAGCTCAGGATAAGATGAGTAGTGGAAATGGTACATCAGGGATTGGAGCAAAATCTTTGAGACATATCTATAATAATAGAGAATACCCTGATAAACAAATTGGTATTTACGGCTTGACTTGTCAAAAATTTTAGTGGTAGCATGAACATAGCACAAATAGATGAAAACCTGCAGAAGTTGATGAAGTCCTTTAAAAAGGAAAGCTTCATCTACGATCTGCTATTGGCTTATGGGCTACCAAAGGCATCCATCACTAGGCTGCAAAAAGGCAGCTTGAATATGTCCCAGACTTTTGGGGAAGTGTCCTGGAAGCAAAAGGTATTCTTCAAAGAACTGGATGGCGAAGACCTGAATGAAGTAGCCGCTGGTATGCGTAAGATCATCAAGCACAAGCAGCGGTTTATCATTGCTACTGATTACACGACCCTCGTATCTATAGATACCAAGACTGAAGATAAACTGGATATAGAACTCAAAGAACTACCCAAGCACTTCGATTTCTTCCTGCCTTGGGCCGGTATGGAAAAAACCACCCATGTAGGTGACAATCCGGCGGATGTCAAAGCAGCAGAGAAGATGGCCAAGCTGTTTGATGCCATCAAGAAGGACAATCCTGACGAGTCCCCTGAATTCGTGCATGGGCTCAATGTATTTCTGTCCAGGCTGCTATTCTGTTTCTTTGCAGAAGACACGGGAATCTTCACGGATAACCAAGTGACTAATGCTATCGACTCTCATACGCAGACGGACGGGAGCGATCTGGATGAATATTTGACCAAGCTATTTGAGGTCCTTGATACACCTGAAAAAGAGCGTAAAGATTTACCCTCTCACTTGGCTTCTTTTCCTTTTGTGAATGGTTCCCTCTTTAGAGAGCGCTTTGTGATTCCTAAGTTTAGCCGACGGTCGCGACAAGCCATCATAGACAGTGGGGAGATGGACTGGAGTGACATCAACCCAGACATCTTCGGATCGATGTTTCAGGCCGTTATCTCAGTGGACCAGCGAGGTAGTCTAGGGCAGCACTATACTTCTGTACCCAACATCATGAAGGTGATAGAGCCTTTGTTTCTGAATGAGTTGTACGAAGAATTCGAAGCAGCCAAAAAAGACAAAGACGCCAAAACCAAGCTAAGCTTACTGCTCCAACGACTGCACAAAATCAAAATCTTCGACCCTGCCTGTGGTTCGGGAAACTTTCTAATCATCGCATACAAAGAGCTGAGGAGACTGGAGATGAAAATCTTCAAAGAGACCAAAGAGATGCCTTTGTCAGGTATTCATTTGTCACAGTTTTACGGCATTGAAGTAGACGACTTTGCACATGAGATTGCACAGCTGGCCCTGTGGCTAGCAGAGCACCAAATGAATGTAGAATCCTTTGTAGCATTTGGTCAAGCCAATGCTACACTACCTCTCGGAGATGCAGGGCAAATAGCGCAAGGGAATGCTTGCCGTTTGGATTGGGAAAAGGTCTGTCCTAAGAAGAAGGATGATGAAATTTATATTTTAGGAAATCCACCATATTTGGGTGCAAGGATGCAGAACTCTGATCAAAAGGAGGATATGGACATTGTTTTAGGGGCTTTCAAGAATTATAGAGACTTGGATTATATCGCTATATGGTTCTATAAGGGTGCATCTTTTATAGAGGGTGTCAAAAGTAAGTTTGCTTTTGTCTCTACCAATTCAATTTGCCAAGGGTTGCAGGTAAGTTTACTTTGGCCTCAGATATTTGAGAAAAATGTTGAAATATGTTTTGCACACACATCATTCAAATGGCAAAACAATGCAAAATCAAAAGCTGCGGTTATTGTTGCTATAGTTGGATTGCAAAACATTAATTCAAACCTAAAGTCATTGTACTTTGAAGGTGTGGAAAAAAAGGTAAAATCAATTAATGCATACTTATCAGATGGATCAGGTACCATTGTTTATCGAAGATCCCAACCTTTGTCGTTTTCAGATCAAATGTCGTTTGGGAACATGCCCAATGATGGCGGTGGGTTGATTTTGACAAAAGAAGAGGCTGATCGGATTGTTGAAAAGGGCTCTTTTGGAAAAAGCATTGTTAAAAAATTTATAGGGGCTTCCGAGTTTATTAGAGGTACCGAAAGGTTTTGCTTGTGGATAGAAAATGAAGACTACGATGATGCTCTAACTGACCCAGAAATCAAAAATAGAATTAATTTAACAGTTGAGCATAGACTAAAAAGTCGAGACAAAGGAACTCAAGAACTTGCCAAAAGACCTCATCAATTTAGAGATAGAAACGTTGCTATTAATGCACAAATAATACTACCCAGACATTCATCTGTAAGAAGAAACTATATTCCGATGGGTTATTTAAATTCTGATGCTATAATAGCAGATTCTGCTCTTGCAATTTATGACCCTGAACCGTGGTTGCTTGCAGTACTAAACTCTGCTATTCACATGGTTTGGGTAAAAGTTATTGGAGGAAAAATCAAGTCAGATTATCGTTATGCAAAAGATTTGGTTTACAATACCTTTCCATTTCCTGCTATATCAAAACAGCGTAAGGAGGAAATCACGCAAAGTGCATTTCGTATTATGGAGGAAAGAGAAAAGCACTCTGAAAAAACTCTAGCTGATATGTACGACCCAGACAAGATGCCAGTAGGATTAAAAAATGCTCATAGACTGAATGATCTTGCAATTGATAGGTGCTACCGAAGTAGACCTTTCGAGAATGACAATGATCGACTTGAGCACTTGCTTAGACTCTATGAGAAGATGATTGAAGAGGAGAAGCATGCCGGGACGTTGTTCGCCAAAGAGAAGAAAACTAGAAAAAAGAAAGCCAATGCCTAACATAGTAGATGTAACATACGGTCAAACCGGAGCCAGTAAATCCACCAATGAATATGGTATGCGTGACATGCAAGCCAGAGCATTCGAAGCTAGAGATGCACAGTATCTTTTGCTGAAAGCTCCTCCGGCTTCTGGAAAGTCTCGAGCCTTGATGTTCTTAGGTTTAGATAAGCTAGTCAATCAAGGATTGAAGAAAGTAATAGTGGCCGTGCCAGAGCGATCCATTGGAAGTTCATTTGCGCCTACAGATTTGAAAACCTATGGTTTCTTTGCTGATTGGAGCCCAAAAGATGAATTCAACTTGTGTACCCCAGGTAGCGACAGCAGTCAGAGCAAGGTCCAAGCATTTCATGAATTTTTGGAAAGTGATGAATCTATCTTGATTTGTACACATGCTACTCTACGATTTGCATGCGAAGGATTGGAAGAAGCTAAGTTCAATGATGTATTGCTAGCCATTGATGAATTTCATCACGTATCTGCCGATGTAAACAATATTTTGGGTGATAAGCTAAGAGGCATTATGCAAAAGTCGTCTGCACATATCATCGCCATGACGGGTTCTTACTTTCGAGGAGATGGCGTGCCTGTATTGCCAGCCGAAGAAGAAGCTAAATTCACCAAAGTGACCTACAACTATTATGAGCAGTTGAATGGTTATGAGTACCTCAAGTCTTTGGGTATAGGCTATCATTTCTATCAAGGGAGATACACTACAGCGATATTGGATGTCTTAGATACTGATAAGAAGACCATACTTCATATCCCAAATGTCAACTCTGGTGAATCCACTAAAGACAAGCATAATGAAGTAGGCTTCATTTTGGATGCTATAGGAAAGGTGATCAAACAGGATTCCAGCACAGGTGTCATTCATGTCAAGCGCCATACCGATGGTAAAGTATTGTTGGTAGCTGATTTGGTAGAAGACAACCCGAAAGAACGCGACAAGATTCAGAGCTATTTGCGTACAATCAAATCTGTTGATGACATGGATATCATAATTGCTTTGGGGATGGCAAAGGAAGGTTTTGATTGGCCCTATTGCGAGCATGCATTGACTGTGGGTTATCGGGGTTCACTCACTGAGATAGTTCAGATCATTGGTAGAGCCACCAGAGACAGCAACAATAAAACACATGCACAGTTCACGAACCTGATCGCTCAGCCAGATGCCGAAGATGATTTGGTGAAGTATTCGGTCAACAATATGTTAAAGGCCATTACCGCATCATTGCTCATGGAGCAAGTCATGGCTCCTAATTGGAAATTTAAAACCAAACTATCAGATGACGATGAGGCCAAACCTGGAGAGATCAAAATCAGAGGGCTGAAGGAACCGAGCACGAACAGAGTAAAAGATATTATAGAAACTGATCTGATTGATCTAAAGGCGACCATATTGCAAGATGATCAAATGGTCAAAGCTATCCCTGGTAACGTAGATCCAGAGGTAATCAATCAGGTAATGATCCCGAAGATCATTAGAGTGAAATACCCAGACCTGTCCGATGAAGAAATCGAAGAAATCAGGCAGCATGTAGTGGTAGATTCTGTGGTTAAAAATGGTGAGATCAAAGAAGAAGGAGATAAGCGCTTTATTCGAATGGCCGGCAAATTTGTAGAATTGGATGACATTCATATTGATTTAATCGATCAGGTCAACCCTTTCCAAAAAGCGTTTGAAGTGATGTCCAAGTCTGTAACCAAGCAAGTCTTGAAGGTTATTCAGGAAACCATAGAGGCTACACGCATCAAGATGGATTTTGAAGAGGCCAAAATCCTATGGCCGAAAATCATTGAGTTCAAAAAGACATTTGGTAAAGAACCTAACCTAAATGCAAATGATCCATTAGAGCGTAGAATGGCTGAATGTATTATCTATCTGAAAGAAGAGAAACGAAAGCAGATGGCCAATGGATAAGAAGAAAATTCTCGAAGATATATTCAATAATGATCCTTTGGGTATTCTTAACGTCAAGCCTAAAGCCTCTAGTGCTAGAAATGCTGATGAGAGGCTTTCCTCTGCGTTTCAGGAAATCAATGATTTCGTGTCCGAGCATGGCAAAGAACCTGAGCCCAATGTTTCCAATGTTGCTGAAACACAGCTGTACTACCGTTTGAAAAGTTTGCGTGAAGATGATGAAAAAGTAGCCATGCTGAAAGATCAGGATGCTCATGATATTCTGCCAAGCTTGGATGTAGTCAATGAACCTGCAGCAGAGTATAAGAAGAATAAACCTAAGGAAATCAACTCTATTGACGACATATTTAGTGACGATTCATTGGGTTTGTTAGGTGATGATGCTGAAGGACTTTTTGAGTTTAAGCATACACCCAAGGACTTGGACCGTGCAGCCACTGATTTTGTCGCTAAGAGAAAACCTTGTAAGGATTTTGATCAATATGAGGAGAAGTTAAAACAGGTTCAGATAGATCTCTCAAAAGGAAAGAGAAAACTGATTGAGTATAAAGAAGGAAATCTCCGACCCGATAATTATTATGTACACAACGGCATCCTATTTTATCTGGAGTCAATAAAAATCACAAAAAAGGAGCACTATAGAGAAGATGGTACACGAGTGAGAGAAGATGGGCGAACCAGGTGCATATTTGAAAATGGGACTGAGTCCAACATGCTGAAGCGTTCTGTAGAGAAGATTCTCTATGACAATGGAAAAGCAGTTACCAGAAACACAGATGAAGTAAGTGAAGAGATAACGGCTCAGCTGTCAGGGATAACAGCTGATGACAAGGAAGCGGGTTTTATCTACGTTCTGGAATCACTGAGCGAAGACCCTAAAATCACATCCATCAAGAACCTTTTCAAAATTGGCTACTCTAAAACTTCCGTAGAAGATCGCATTAAGAACGCAGAAAAAGAACCTACCTACCTTATGGCGCCAGTGAGAGTCATGGGCGCTTGGCAGTGCTACAATATGAACCCTCAGAAGCTCGAACAGCTACTTCACAACTTCTTTGGGTCTTCATGCCTGGATACTGAAATTACTGATGCAAAAGGCAAGCGACACCGTCCGCAGGAATGGTTTATAGCCCCACTGCCTATCATTGAAAAAGCCATTGAGATGATTGTGTCTGGTGAGATTGTGGGTTATCGGTATGATGGGGAAAGTGAAAATATTAAATCAATTAAACCGTAAGAAAGATGAATAAGTACCTGATTCATAATACAACTCAAGAAGAAGTAGATATATTCTTTAAGCAAAAATTTAACCCAGACGAGCACATTTTTGCAGTCGCTCAAACGGAAAGTGGGCCAATGCTAATTACAAATGATGAATATGTATTATCAATTTTTCAAGAAGCATTTTTAGTTCATGAGCTCGATCAACCAGTGTACGTAAAAATGTTTATTGATGGACAAATAAAAAGCAGCTCTGGTCATCCCATAGCAATAGCAGATTTGAAGCAAATTAATTTGTAATAGCTATGGAATATTTTAACCTAAACCAAATAAGCCAATACACATCAGAAATTGGAGAAAAATATGACGAAACTAGTGTAGGGGCTAGTTTCTATTATGATACAAGGGAAAAACTACAATTCCTTGGGCATACTCTTGGTAAAAAACTTAATGTAAAACTTAAAAATAATTATAATGAAAAGCCAAATCAAATGGCTGGCCAGGGCAAAGGCTTTGTATTAAAAAATTATATACTCGCGGGTTTTGTTCCTTTCAATTTATCATCTAATAAAGATGTGTTTCTCAAAATTAGTTTTCATGGGTTTAATAGTAAACCGCATTTTGGACTAGATGTTGATGTTAATTTTTCTGACCCCAATAATCCCTATAATGATTATAGGGAAGAATTTCAAAGTGAAACATACTGGGAAATACCAATTGATAAATCTTTTCCTTCAAACTGGCAATCTTTGGTGGATTTGATCTTACCAGAGTTCAAAAAAAAGATCGATTTTATAGATGATTTCTTAATTAATAAAGCGCCTTTAACAAGAATTATTTCTGATTTTGAAAATTGGATGAAAACCGATTGGCTTACCGCGAATTCTAGTAGTCAATCGAACTATGCTATTAATTCAAGAGACTACCTTTTAGAGCTTTCAAATAGTCATCGGATCTCAATTAAGAGTATTGAAAATTGTGAGATTGAAGAAGTCGATAAATTATTGAATATTATTGATAAAAAAAGATTTTCTGGCAGCAGTGCTTTTATGACTTTTATAAGGCAATTAATCAAAGTGACAAATCCAAATTCAACTGTTAAAAATGGCTTAAATTCTATTTTGTATGGCCCACCCGGCACTGGAAAAACATACCATTCAATCAACCATGCCTTAAGCATTATTGAAGGAGTAAATATTAAACTTCTAGAATCTGAACCAAGAGCAGACGTATTGAACCGTTACAAAGACTATCAAGCTAAAGGTCAGATAGTATTTACTACCTTCCACCAAAGCATGAGTTACGAAGATTTTGTAGAAGGTATCAAGCCAGATGAGAATGAAGGGCAAGTTACATATTGTATTGAAGATGGAATATTTAAATCTATATGTGCAAAGGCAAAAACATTGAAAGCCTCTGAGGCAGATGTGAATTGGAATGATCGAATTTTTTTCAAAATGTCACTAGGAGGAAAAAATAGTTCTCATATCCATTCTTGGTGTATAGAAAATAATAAAGTCGCACTTGGTTGGGGCGGCGAAAAAGATCTTTCTGAATTCGAAAATTGTAAGTCTTGGGAAGAACATCGAGATAAGTTCATAGCCAAATACCCTAGCATAGTTGAGGAATCAAAATTTAACATTCAGGCGACCAGATCCTTTATGAAAATGAAGGAAGGATCAATTGTTGTAGCATCTTTAGGCAATCATATAATTGATGCGATCGGAATTATTGATGGGCCTTATGAATATGATGATTTTAATGAATTTGGTTTTCATCATTTAAGGTCTGTCAAATGGATTGCTAAGGATTTAAATACTGCTCCTGAGAGATTTTTTAAAAAAAATATCTCTCAACAGACGATTTATGAATTTTATTCAAAAGATATAAAATTTGATGCATTCGAAGAATTGACCGCGAGTGGAGATACAGTTCCAAAACCTCATGTGCTCATTATTGATGAAATCAACAGGGGAAATGTGTCATCTATTTTTGGTGAATTAATTACCCTATTAGAAGAAGACAAAAGAAAGGGTAATATGGAAGAACTTGAATTAGTTCTTCCTTACAGTAAATCCAAGTTTAGTGTGCCTAACAACGTTTATATAATTGGGACAATGAATACGGCAGACAGAAGTGTGGAAGCCTTAGATACAGCACTTAGACGTAGGTTTAGTTTCACTGAGATGGCTCCAAACTGCGATTTGTTAAAACCGAATAGACTTTTATGGTCTTTATGGTTAAAGGACTGGAACTATAAATGGGATGATCCCATTTGGTTAAAACATGAAACAGATTTATTGAATTTACTTGGAGGTACTATTCAAGATAAGAAAGCTTACAGATCTCTAGAAGATCTTCCTTGGTCTGAAGGATTTATAAGAAATGTCTTTAATGGAATAGTTGAATTTGATGGATTCGACCTCTCGCTATTGTTACAAACAATTAATATACGAATTGAAAAACTGATCGACAAGAACCATATGATTGGACATAGTTATTTCCTTTCAGTTGGATCGTTAGATGGCCTGAAGGACGCTTTTCAAAACAAAATCATCCCGTTGTTGCAAGAGTATTTCTTTGGGGACTATGGTAAAATAGGACTCGTTCTAGGCGAAGGATTCTTTGAGCCTTTGGATGAAAATATAAATGATGTGTTTGCGAAGTTCAGAGACTATGATGTGAATGACTTAACAGAAAGGCCTGTCTATCATTTAAGAGATGTACAATTGATGGAGGACGAAGAGTTTACTACTGCTATGAACCTTCTTCTAGCTTAATGCTGACTTTGTTTGAGAGCAGAAACCATATCACAGTATTTGAGCACGAAACGCTAAGAATAGACAGGGGGGATAAGCGATTAACTAAATCTCAACTAGATTCCTTACAGCTTTTTTATGGTGAAAAGGGTGTGTCGTATTATTCTCTAATCCATCACGGGGTCAGGTTCAATGAATTTGTTGGCGTCATTCGTGTTGGAAGTCTGACAATAGAAGTTTTACCTAAGGCTGATAAATCAGGCACCGACGAAAGCTGGAGAAATGTACTCATTGGTATGTTGCGTGCCGTTGGGGTTTTTAATATCCATGCTCCTAGCTCAAGCCTACTCCGTCTGAAATCAAACTCTATACTGGAACTCTATTTTGAGCTGTACATAAATGAATTGGAGTTTCTTATTCATAGTGGCCTAGTTAAAAAGTATCGAAAAACAGAAGGTAATACCACTGCACTCAAAGGTAGCATCCTCTTTGCCAAACACATTCAGAGGAACCTAGTCCATAAAGAGCGCTTTTATGTACGTCATACGATCTATGACAGAGATCATCTGATTCATGAAGTACTTTACAAAGCTTTGCAGCTATTGATTCGAATCAACACGAATCAAGCACTCAGAAGTCGCATTGGCGCTCTCCTTCTCAATTTTCCAGAGATGAAAGACATCAATGTTCGAGAAGCTACATTTGAAAAGATAAAGCTTGATAGAAAAACTGCAGATTACAGAAGCGCACTAGATATTGCAAAATTATTATTGCTCAACTATCACCCAGATGTGAGCAAAGGCAGAGTTGATGTACTTGCCTTGATGTTTGATATGAATCTACTCTGGGAGCAATTTGTCTATGTGAGCCTACGAAAACACAAACCCAACCAAACCTCTATCACTGCTCAAAACATCAAGAATTTTTGGATGCCAGAGTCTGGGAATAAATCCCGAATGAAACCTGATATTGTGTTGAATAAGAACAAAGAAGATTGTATCGTTTTAGACACCAAATGGAAAAATTTGAATGGGTACAACCCTTCCCCTGAAGACTTAAGACAGCTCTATGTCTATTCAAAATACTACCAGGCTAAAAGAGTGGCGTTGATATACCCAGGAGATTCGAATAACGTTAGTTCAGGTAAATATTTTAAAGAAGGAAAAGAAGAGCTTGGACAAGACGAATGTAGTATTATCAGCCTTGTAGTTGAACCATTGATAGCAGAATGGCAGCTGAATTTGAGTTCGTGCGTGTTGAAATGGTGTGAAGTAAACTAGAAGTCTTTAAAATTGAATTAACCTTAACTCAATTACTTCTATGATTACTCAGGCAGATATAAAAGAGCTGACAATTTCAATTCAAACAAAAAATTAATATGAAGCATTAGTGCCAAAAAAAACAAACCAATCCAGCTAAATATATTCTTGCCATCAAAACCACACTCGAATCTTCAAATCGTAATAATTTCATCTACCCTTGTAGGAAACACACAGCTTGAGAACAACTTGTTTATTGTTACAGTGATCCCAGACACAAAATGGGAGTGCTCATAAATCTTGTATTATGCTTTAGTCCTAAAATGGTTTTTCAACAGCAAAAAGGAGACTATTATTTCATTACAGTGGTAAACTCCCAAAGGGTCGCTAGATAAGCTGTAGTTGTTTCCGATACCTTTGCTAGGTAATATGGAGTTCGTCACTCTGTCGTCGGCAAAGAACCATGCCAAACGATCAATCCCTTTTTTGTAGTTTTATTTTTTGGTGAAAAAAGAGATTGATCCCCTCTGGGTCTCCGCTGCGCTTCGAGTTTGTCATGGTTCTTGCGCTCCTCTGTCATTCCTCACGAAAGCCTTCTTTGTATGCTTTTGTCGCTTCAATACGTTGTACTTCTCTCAGCCACAACGCATCCAACGGCTTCCCATTTTGTGCGAGCCTCGCAGACGCTCTCCGGCTTCGGGCTGTCATGATTTTTGAACTTCCCAAATTATTCCTTCCCTCTTGCCAACGTTAATAATTACCAACGCACTAATCAAAAATGCACGCCAGCCCTCGTGTTAAAAACCCTTTCTCATTCCACCCTATTTTTAACATAGGTCGACAACGTACTATCGTACTCTTTGTCTCTCACCGAACATCGTGCTCGCGCGCTCATCCACATCCGTTCCTTCGCTTTGTTGGCTCGCATTAAAAACCAAAAGCCTTTATGTATGATGAGTGATCTCAAGTAGATAAACTCGACACTCATGATGAATTAAAAATCTAATAAATTATGAAAAAAGTATTCGTTATCGCAGCATTGACTGCTAGTTCTTTCAACGTTTTTTCTCAGAGTGTAGTGGAAGTGAAAAGTTACATCGAAGATTTAATTGTTAATTACCAACCAGAAGATTATTCTTATGAAATGGGGTTTGGAGATTCATTTACCGATGATTTTCTTCTTGAATTTATGCCTGTTCTTCCCAATGTTCCTGAGAGCCTGATTATTCTTGAAAGGTGTTCAAATTCTTTTAATCTTTGTCGTCGTAATTTTTTTGACCTTAAAGGTATTCGACGAATTTTGATCAAAGAGGAGCAGGGGTATATTACTCTGAGGTTCACGTTCAATAATGATTCATTCATTTCAACTGAATATGTGAAATCATATGAAGGGTGGGATAAGGAATCTGAGGTAGTACCTATGGTTGTACTTAGTAGTAATAGTTTTGAAGTCGCGAAGCGTCTTAGATTGGCTTTTATTTACTTGTCTGTTATGTTTGGTGGTGAACCGATTGAGGAAGACTGGTTTTAAGCATTCACTAATATTTATTGGGAATATATCGGGATTTAATAAACAAAAAATCCTTAATTATCTGAATAGTAGATAATTAAGGATTTTAGTTGTGGAGTCGGAGGGAATCGAACCTACTTTATTTATTTTTCTCTATTCTTGCCTGCTTATACTAAAAACAGCTAATTTGTAGTGCTAAATTGTTTTTTATGGTATGTATAAAATTGGTCGAATTTAATTGAATCTGAAAATAGTCGGGAAAATATCGGGAAAGGTAAGTAGCTTTATCTCATGGCTAAAATAAAATTCTTTACAAGACCTACGGTATCAAGTAAAAAGAATAAAGACCTTCCTTTAACTATATATATGCGCTTTACTCACGGGGCAAAAGTTGATTTATCCAAATCTACAGGTCTTACTGTTCCATTGAGATTCTGGAATAATAATAAAGGCGAACCTAAAAATGTTATCAGTTTTCTTGATCGTATTAATTTGAATAATTCTTTGAATAAGCTTCACGGATTCATAATTAATGCTCATAACAAAGATTTGGCTGATGGTGTAAGAATCGATTCCGATTGGCTTGAAAGACAAATTTCTGTTTGTTTCAAAAAAACTTATTCAATTGAATGTGAAACTTTAATCTCTCATCAAGCCGCAAAATGTATAGATAGTTTGCCATCGAAAATTTATAAAGGAAAAATTGGGGCCAGTCAATCTACTATTAGAAAATACCGTACCGTTGCTAAAAAAGTAAAGGAATTTGAAATTTTCAGAAAAAAGAAAATACATGTTCATGAGGTTGATATGGCTTGCGCAGGTGAATTCACGAATTATCTGATTGATGTTGACAAATTATGTTTGAATTCAGTTGGCAGGTATCTAAAGGTGTTTAAGTCATTTTGCACTTTTGCTAGGTCAAATGGATTATCTACACATCATCAATTAAATGACATAAAGGGTTTTACTGAAAAGGTTGATTTTATTGTGTTTAATGATGATGAGATTAATTTATTGTATGACTTATCTCTTGAAAGAGATAGTATGTTAGATAATGCCCGTGATTGGTTGATAATTGGAATTTGGACAGCTTTAAGAGTATCTGATTTATTGGAATTAACTTCTGCTAATATCATTGATAATTTAATTCACGTGACTCATAAAAAAACAAATCAGCAAGTTGAATTGCCAATTCATGGAATGATAGAAAACATTTTGAACAAACGTGATTTTGAGTTTCCTAGAAAAATATCGTCTCAGAAGTTTAATGATTACATTAAAATCGTTGCTAAAAAAGCTGGTTTACTTCAAAAGGTAAAGGGTGCTAGACTTAATAAAGTGACAAAACGGAAAGAAAATGGTGTTTTTGAAAAGTGGGAATTGGTAACTTCTCATATTTGTCGGAGAACATTTGCGACCATTCATTTTGGAGAATTTCCAACTGTTAAAATAATGGAATTAACTGGGCATAAATCTGAAAGTCAATTTTTAGATTACATTGGTAAAACCTATTCTGATAGTGCTAAGTCCTTGGCTGAATATTGGGCCAATAAGTAGCAAGTTTTATATTACATGGTTATGAGATTTCCTGTCAATCAAAACAACATTGAGTTATATAAGATAGCTACGTGCATTCATATGAATTATCCAAACCTTGGTAAAAATCCTCCTGCCAATTTGGTGTTTGAAGAATTCCATTATTATGGTACATCATACTCCAACGGTAGTCCGTTTTTTTCAACTGAATATGTAATTGAATTGCTAAATGACAAATTGGATGAGATGTTGAATTACGGCGAATTATGGCAATTCTCTAAGTTTAGTTTTTACATGGACTCGTTTGAAAGTACCTGGTTAAATTTTAGTGAAAAAATACCAGAAATTTGTAGATCAGATTTCATTAAAAGAGAAATTGCGTTTTATGCTTACTGTTTTAGTCAATCTGAAATAGGTAATTTCAAATCGTTTATATCCGATTTGGAACGTGATTTAGACGATTTAAATTTCAAACCATTCTTGCTTTATTCAGAAGTTGATGGATTACATGATCATAAAGGATCGATAGGTAAATCAATTGATATTGGTGATTTGATTAGGGCTGATTTGTGTTCTGTCATTCATTTAGAAACTAAAAAGAAAATCAAATTTCTTGTACAGGAATATAATGAATCATTAAAAGATCCTTTCATTATTAATTTTTCAAGAATAGAGTACTATCGTTTAGCTAAGCTGATATTTAAAAGGTTGGATGTAAATTCTATATCTGTTTCTCTTGTGGGTTCAATTTTTATTTATCCTGTTGTCGAACCTGATTTGTTATCGTGTAATCAAATAGATTTTATTTCTTCTTGCAAGTTGAATTTGGGGCTTAGCTCAAATGATACACAGTTTAGAGATTTAAATGTTCTCAGTAAGAGCAAGAAAATGAAAGCAAGTGAAATTGTTCGTTCTTTTTTGAAAGAATATGAAGAAGAGAATGAGTTAAAGTCACAGGATTCTGTTAGTTCAAACTTGCAAAAGATCATTTCCAAATTAGAAAATAATATGAATTAATGAAGTAAGAGATAATTCCGGCTGAATAAGTATATTTTAGGATGAAATGGGTATAAAAAAGATACAATTTTCGATTCCTATTGTACACAGTTTTGCATTGTAATAATTGTTTAATTAAAAAAAACTTATGATGCAACAAAGCATATTAATCAATGCCTCAATAGAGGATCTTACTTCTAAGATGGTTGATTCTATTTCTGATAAGATCAGATCAATTATTCATGAGGAAAAAACGGAACATCCTGCAGAAGAATTGCTTACTAGAAAACAGACTGCTCAGCTTTTTAATGTATCACTACAAACAATTTCTGATTGGACTAAGAAAGAAATTCTAGTTGCCCAAAAGATGGGCAACAGAGTATATTTCAAGAAGTCGCTGCTTTTAGGTAGGCTTGATGAACTGAATCTCTCAACTTCTAAAAAGAATGTAGCATGAGTGATTTTGATATTTCGAAGTGCGAAAGTGAACTACCTAGTTTGTTGCAAATAATTACTTCTCAATATTCTGATGAGGAAGCGAAAAATATAATGCTTTTGGGTTCCTTAGTTTCGTTGAGTTCTGTTCTTCCTAATTACACGGGTAGCTATGGAGGTGAAGAGATTTATCCCAACCTTTATTCTTTTTTTATTGGGAATGCCGCTACTGGGAAAGGTAAGCTGATTAAATGTTCCAAAATTGTTTCTTTGGTTGATAAATATTTAAAGGATAAGGATTCTGGCCTCTTAATCCCCGGAAATATTACGTACCCTGGGTTTATGCAGCTTCTTAATGCATACGGTGGGAATGGTCTAATCATTGAGACAGAATCTGACTGTATCTCTGATTCTTTCGCAAAAGAACATGGGAATTATAGCGAATTGTTGCGTAAAGCGTTTCATCATGAGAATGTTAGCTCATATAGAAAAGGAGAAAAGGAATTCATTGGTATTGATAATCCAAAACTTTCTATACTGATTAGTGGTACGCCTGAGCAGGTGCCTCGACTGTTCAAAAATGGAGAGGATGGATTGTTTAGCCGTTTTATGTTCTATCAGCTAAAATTAAATCCAGGTTGGGATAATAGTATACTGTCAAAGTCCCCGTTCGATGAATCATCTTTAAATAAAATTCAACTTTCGTTACTTGAGATGTTCAAATACATGACATCATAAGTTCGTTGTTTTAC
>NZ_JAGDZM010000018.1:0-50528 GCF_049099775.1 Roseivirga sp.
TTTTGCCCTAATATGAAGGGAATTGACTCCACTTATATAATTCAGCACTCTTTTTAACCGAAACGGAAAATAAAATTGATTCTTTTCGTATCATTCGGAGAGAAAGACGTAACAGTATATACTTTGCCTGCATTTATAATTTTCGAGGCCCCTTCTATTCTATTTGGATTGTTTGCAATCCTGATCCCGATTATCATTCACCTTTTCAATCTTAGGAAAGTAAAGAAGATAGAATTTTCTAATACAGCACTATTAAGAAAGGTTCAAGAAGAAACATCTTCAAAACGAAAACCAATCGAACTACTAATTTTAGCTTCGCGCATCTTGGCGATTATATGCTTAGTCTTAACCTTTGCTCGCCCCATTTATAAGAGTGAGAGAAACGAGCTGAGTTTTCAGGACGAAGTTTTAATTTACTTTGACAATTCTCAGAGCCTCTCAGTAAAAGGAGATGGAGACCAAACAGGTTTTGATAAAGCATACAACCTTGCTCAAGGTATTGTTAACGCTTATCCTGAAGGAACAATTTTTCGCTTTATTGAAAATGGTTACACCAATTCTGTCACAACAGAATTTACAGAAGCTTCCCTTACTGATAATTTAACAGAACTACAGCAGATAGGTGTGGGCCGATCATTTGATGAAGTCATTCAACGAAAGGATGGTCAAAACATTGAAGGAGATGTCTATTTGGTATCAGATTTTCAGAACACAGCCGGATTAGAAAAATTAAGAGCAGATACACTTAGCCAGTATTTCTTAGTGCCCGTAACAGGGAACGATTACTCAAATATTTCTATTGATACAGCTTTCCTCCAAAACACCTTTCTTTCTGGGAATGTGACCAATCTCTTAAAAGTGAGATTTAAGAGAAACGATAAAACAACTAATAGCATTGGTACGAAAATCTATTTTGAAGATCAACTTTCGGGAACTGCACAAATAGATTTTAAAGAGACACTTTATGCAGAGCATGATTTTGAAATTCCATTGGCAGAAGCGAGGCTAGATAAAATACGGATCAACATAGATGATCCAGGTTTAGCGTTTGATAATGATTTTTATCTTACAATTAATCAATTGGATAAAGTTCGTGTATTAGAAATATATAACGGTCAATCACCTACTTATCTGTCATCGCTATTCGAAAGTAATGAACTCTTTCAGTTCGATAGGTTGAGCATTAACGCATTGGACAATGGGGTTATAGCCGCGGCGGATTTTATTATGATCAATGAATTGAATTCCCTTTCCAACCAACTTCAAACAGCACTAAAAACAGCTATTACTAATGGAAAGGCGGTTGTAGTTGTGCCTTCAAATGATGGTTCAGTCAGTAGTTTCACTGGATTAGGATTGAGCGTTCGAAATGATACCGATGAAATGATTGAATTGGACGTTCCAGACTATGAAAATCCTTTTTTTGAAGGAGTGTTTGAAGAAAACTCCCCAAGCCTAGATATGCCTTCTGCCCGAACCAAGTATAGACTGATTAATGAAGAACTGTCTTATTTGTCTTTTAGAAATGGTCGTTCTTTCCTTTCGAAGGTAGTAAGCGAAGGAAACCTATTCTTTTTTGCCAGTAGCTTTGAGGCAACGCAAACCTCGTTTACCAATCACGCCATTTTTGTTCCCGTTATGTATAAGCTGGCCTTAGGTAGTAAAGTGAGTCTAACCAATTTATACTACTATACGGATAGTGAAACAATATTTTTCCCGATCGATAGACCAGATAATACAAAGGTTTATTCTTTGAGAAAAAATGAAGAAGTAATTATACCAGATCAGCGGCAAGAAGAAAGTCGTTTGATTATGGAAATACCAAAGGACTTAATTGAAGTAGGTCAGTATGAGCTACTCTTAGAGGAAGAACTTATTGGCTTAATATCGTTCAATCTTCCCAAACAAGAATCAGATGTTAAAGAAGTAGATTTTGATGTGCTGGAAGACCTTTCCAGAGCCAATAACATATCTATTTTGAACTCAGCAAGTAGTTCGAGTATCGAAAAAGATTTAGCCGCAAGTATCAACGGATTACCACTTTGGAAGTATGCTCTTTTAGTAGGATTGCTTTTTCTTTTTGTGGAGATAATTTTAATCCGATATTTGTAGCATGGAATTCTTAATCCGTGCTGGAGAAATTCTTCAACCCAATTCTCCACTTCACAAAACCAAAAAAGACATTCTTGTCTCTAATGGTAAGATTACTCAAATAGCAGATAGTATTGATTTTGAGGGAAAGGTTATAAGTGCTGAGCATTTAAAAGTCAGCGTTGGCTGGGTTGATATGCGAGCGCATTATAACGATCCAGGGCAAGAGCATAAGGAGGACATAGAAACAGGTGCCAAAACTGCTTTGGCAGGAGGCTTTACGGATGTTGTACTCTTACCCAATACACATCCAATTGTAAGCACTAAAAATAGTGTTTCCTATTACCAGCGGTTTAATAAAGATTCTCAAGTCGACTTGCACGCTATTGCGGCAGTGACTGTAGGTTGTGAAGGCAAAGAAATCACGGAAATGATTGATTTGCACACTGCAGGTGCAATTGCCTTTTCTGACGGTATCAAACCGATTTGGCACACGGATATCCTCATAAAAGGCTTACAATACCTTCAGAAATTCGATGGATTACTAATCAATAAGCCTGAGGACAGGCTTCTGACTTCATTCGGGCATATGAACGAAGGAGAAGTAAGTACCATGCTGGGGCTAAAGGGAATGCCCACACTTTCAGAAACCTTAATGGTTGAAAGAGATCTCAGTTTATTAGCCTACGCGGGAGGTAAAATTCATTTTTCATTAATATCAAGTGCTGAAAGTGTAAGGCTAATTCGCGAAGCAAAAGCTAATGGATTAAAGGTGACTTGCGATGTGGGTGTAAACTACCTGAAGTTCACCGATGATGATTTAAATGACTACGATACAAACCTGAAAGTAAATCCACCTTACAGAACGGCTGCGGATAGAGATGCGCTTATTGAAGGCGTGAAAGATGGAACCATCGATGCGATTGTCAGTGATCATTTACCACATGATGAAGAGTGTAAAAAATTAGAATTCGACTTAGCAGACTTCGGCTCGTCGAATCAACAAACATACTTTAGTGTTCTAAATGAAGTATTTGGCAATGAATTAGATAACCTGGTAGATCACTTTACTGATCGTCCGAGAGAAGTTTTAGGCCTTGACAAGCCGAAAATTGAAGTTGGCCAAGATGCATGCCTAACTTTATTTAGCCCGGATCAGCCTTGGGAATTTAACTCAAAGACAAATCAATCAAAATCAGTTGCTTCGCCATTGTTCAATTCTAAACTTAAGGGCAAAGTCATAGGCGTAGTCAATAAAGGAGCATTATTCCTCAATTCTTATGAAGATTAAGCTTAATCCGATAATTCCACAACTCTCTGTGAAGTATGGGGCAGTAGGTGGTATTCTTGCTGTAGTTGCGTTTGCGGTGTTTCATTACATGGGCCTTCCCGCAGGTAGTTTCATTTCATTTTTAGCAACTGTGATTGTTGTAGGTATGTTTATTTTTCTGCCTATGCGTGAGTTCAAATTTCAAAATAGTGCTGGGTTTAGATTTTATCATGGGATGACCATCGGGTTTATAAGTTACCTATCAATTGCTACTGTTTTTAGTCTCTTTTATCTACTCTTTATCAAAGTAATCGAGCCAGATTATATCATAGAGAAAATGGAATTCTTAAGAACTAATCTAATCGATCAGCGCGAGCAAAAAATTGAAGAACTCGGATTAGAGGTTTATGAAAGACAATTGAAAGGAATGGATTCAGTATCCGTTTCTGCCGATGTATTGAGCGAATTTGCCAAAAGGCTGTTTATAGGTCTGTTCCTAGCGCCAGTGTTTTCAATCATTCTTAGGACACGTCAAGCTTAAATTATATCGTTAATCATCACATACTATCGCTTAAGTAAAAACTTAAGGGGAATAGTTCTTACTAGGTATAATTGTAGAAAATAAGTATTTTTCGATCAAGCAACCTTAAAATAAAAATCATGGATGAACAAATAAATAGCCGGCAGTACGCACTTAAGTACGGTGTTATACTGGGTTTGGTAGGAACTCTTGTATGGGTGCTCCCTGCAGCACTTAGGCTTAGCATTTCAATACTATTCCTAGTTTACTGGGCGTATTTTGTGGGCGTTTTCTATTTAGCACTGTCAGCTTTCCGTAAAGCAAACGGGGGTATAATGTCTTTTGGCCAAGGCTTTGGAATAGTCATGCTAGCAACGCTAATTGGTGGAGCAGTACGAGCAGTGCTTCGTTATGCATACTTAGTTTTTGATGGTGGTTATTTTGAGTTCGCTCTAGAGGCGCAACAAAACAGTCCGTTTGCACAACCTGAAAGTACAGAGGAAGCAGCAGGCTTTATGGAAGCTATCTTTACCCCAGGCGGTTTTGCAATAATGTCTTTTATAGGCGCTATATTTGCCGGACTGATTTTTGGTGCTATTGTATCAGCAGTCATGAAAAACGAAGCCGAAGAATTTTGATACAAATATCTGTAGTAATACCGCTTTATAATGAAGAAGAGTCATTACCAGAACTCATAGAATGGATAAGCCGTGTGATGAAAAAGCATGGCTTTCTTTATGAAATAATCTTGGTTGACGATGGAAGCGATGATAGTTCTTGGACTGTTATTGAATCACTCTCTGAAAGTCATCCAATAAAAGCCATTAAGTTCAATATGAATTATGGCAAATCCGCTGCGCTGAATATTGGCTTTAAAAATTCAATAGGTGAAGTGGTCATTACAATGGACGCCGATCTGCAGGATAGCCCTGACGAAATTCCTGAGCTTTACGAAATGGTAAAATCAGGCACCCAACTCGTATCAGGTTGGAAAAAGAAAAGATTTGATCCAATATCAAAAACGATCCCCTCGAAACTTTTTAATGGAGTAACTAGGCTACTATCAGGAATTAAACTCCATGATTTTAATTGTGGCTTAAAGGCATATGATCAGCGACTGGTCAAGACCCTAGATATTTATGGCGAGATGCATCGCTATATACCTGTAATTGCGAAGAGAAATGGATTTAAAAAAATCGGTGAAAAAGTAGTTGAACATAGAGCTCGGAAATACGGGAAGACCAAATTCGGTTTAGAACGTTTCATTTATGGCTTTTTAGACCTTCTTTCTATATCGTTTGTTTCTAGATATAAGAAAAGACCAATGCATTTTTTCGGAAGCTTGGGAACAGTCTCTTTCTTATTAGGTTTCGTATCAGTGATTTGGATTATCTGGGAAAAAGTGCGGGCGATTGTTTTCTTGAAAACTTCAGATTATCGAGAGGTAGTTGATCAACCACTATTCTTTATTGCCATCACAGCCATAATTATCGGTGTACAACTCTTTCTAGCAGGATTTGTTGGTGAAATGATGGTCATGAATTCACACAAACGCAACGACTATATTTTCGATGAGACGATTGGTTTGGATCAATGAGACTTTACTCTGTCGTAATACCTGTTTACAATCGCCCTGAAGAAGTTAGAGAATTACTCACCTCTCTACTTGACCAAACCTTCAAAAATTTCGAGATACTGATCATTGAAGATGGTTCAACCAATAAGTGCGATCAAGTCGTTGAAGAATTCAAAGGAGAGCTCGATATTAAGTATTTCTTCAAAGAAAATTCTGGTCAAGGTTTTACTAGAAACTATGGCTTTGAAAGAGCAAATGGAGATTTTTCTATCGTCTTCGATTCTGATTGTATTATACCCAAAGAGTATTTTCAAGAAGTAGACAAATTCCTTGAAGCGAATGAAGTAGACGCTTTTGGAGGACCTGATAGCGCACACCCTTCGTTTAATAGTCTTCAAAAGGCCATCAGCTACTCAATGACATCCCCATTTACAACAGGGGGGATTCGAGGCAATAAAAAACACGTAGGCAAATTTCACCCTAGAAGCTTTAACATGGGTATTTCCAAACGAGTTTTTGAGGAAACTGGAGGTTACCGATTGACACGAATGGGTGAAGATATTGAGTTTAGTATTCGTGTCATCAATGCTGGGTTTAAAACAGCACTCATTAATCCCGCTTTTGTATACCATAAAAGAAGAACCAGTATTTCGCAGTTCTATAAACAACTACACTTTTTTGGTAGAGCGCGAGTAAATGTAAATCGGTTTTTTCCAGGAGAAATTAAAGCCATCCACTTATTGCCGGCAGCCTTTACACTTGGCTTTTTGACATGGTTGAGTACTTTTTTCTGGAATGACCTGTTATTTCAAATCGGAGGATTAATACTAAGTTTATACTTCTTAGGAATTTTGCTCCATGCTATTTCTGAAACAAAGAGCCTTAAAGTTGGCCTAATAAGTATCGTGACATCTTTCGTACAGTTATTTGGTTACGGCATGGGATTAATTACTGAAAAACTAAAGCCAAGAGGTAATCAACCTTTTGCACAGAAATAGATAATCTCTTTTTTTGGAAGAGCATAACGTCTAACTGTCTCTTCAGGAAGTTCCATCACATAGCGATCTTCTGTTACATTGAAACCACCCTTTTCAAGTCTTTTCCCATAGTCCAACCCAAACAACCTAACATGATCATCTTGCCAATAAACTCTTTCTCGCTCTTTAGGGTCAGTAATAGAAGGGTCTTCTAAAGTCTCCTCACGGTTATAATCTTGAGGAGACTGGATAATCGCCCATCCGCCAGGTTTCAGCACTCTATGAATTTCACTCATAGCTTTAATATCATCATCTACGTGTTCCATTACGTGGTTGCAGAAAACGACGTCAAAAGTGTTATCCCCAAAAGGTATGTCATGCACATCCATTTTAACATCTGCTAAGGGTGACTCTAAATCGGCAGAAGTGTAATCTATATTGGGCATCGCTTTGAACTTTTTGATAAAGCAGAGCTCAGGGGCAATGTGAAGTAGCTTTTTATCGGCCGAAAAGAAGTCAGTTTTATCCTTAAGGTATAACCACATTAACCTATGCCGTTCCAAAGAAAGCGAATCAGGGCATAGAGCATTTGGCCTCGGGTTTAACCTACCATATGGAAGGAATTTTCGATAAGATATTTCGCATACCGGGCACTCTACATTGCTGCCTCTCATGAAAAGACTGATAAACCTTAGACCATAATGGCTAAAATACTGCAAGTACCTACGAGGAACATTCCTCAGCATGAAACTAATTAGTTTCTTCATGATTTATTTTTCGTCAAAGATAGAAATCTGTTCCAAGTAAATGACGACCACCTAAATTATGATTCAATCATGTAGTATCGCCTATTTGCCGTTCTTATAATTAGACAAGCTCGATTAAACGTTGGGCTGCTTCAAAACATCTAAAGAATTAATGCCCTAGCATAAAAAAATAAAACAATTGTTAGTGCTTACGGTTTATGCAATGTGTTGTAAAAATCATAACTATTTCACTCGTTCTCAATTATTTCAGAGGCGCTAATCTTTTTTAGATGGGAGTAGAATGATTTTTATTAGACATAATTTTGAAGAGAATTTATAAGGAACTGAGGTTAATCAGAAAGTCATGAGAAACAAGTTAATCATTTTTAGTATCGCAATCATCGCGGTGATCATCGTTGCGGTCCAAGTATTTAATCCAGCAAAAGCTGAAGAATCGGCAGTGCTATTTGCTGAAGCAGAGCGCGGAGAGTTTACGGTCGAAGTAACTACAACTGGTGAGTTGTCAGCAGAACGTTCAACGAAAATAATTGGCCCTGCGGCAGCAAGAGATTTTGGTATTCGTCAAATGACAATTCAAAGGCTCGTTGAAGAAGGTACTCAAGTAAGCGAAGGTGAATTTGTTGCTCAACTCGACCCGGGAGAGCTTTATGATAAGATACAAGCCGAAAAGGATAGACTTACAGCAGAAATTGCAGAATACGACAATGCTAAAATTGACACAGCCTTAACACTAAGTGGTGAGAGAGATAAGCTGATTAATCTTGATTATAATATTGAGGAAAAGAAACTTCAATTAGAGCAGTCTCAGTATGAGCCACCTGCGACAATTAAAAAATATGAAAATGAGTTGGAAAAACTCAAAAGGGACAAGGTGCGGGCAAATGAGAATTATGTCTTAAAAATACAGCAAGCGAAGTCTAAATTAATCGAAGCCACTTCTGACTTAAAGCGTGTAAGAGATAGATACGACAGAATGAACAATTTGATTTCTGACTTTACTATTACTGCCCCTCAATCGGGTATGGTAATCTACACTAAAGGTGGATTTGGAGGAGATAGAGTTGTAGAAGGCTCTCAAATTAATGTTTGGTCTCCAGACGTGGCTGAACTTCCAGACCTATCAAGTATGATTTCTACAACTTTTATTAATGAAGTAGATATTCGTAAAGTAAAGCCAGGTCAGCCAGTTGAAATGGGTTTAGATGCATTCCCTGAGAAAAAATTGACTGGTAAAGTCATGAGAGTAGCGAGAGTAGGTCAGCAAAACCCCAATTCTGACGCTAAGGTATTTGAAGTAGTTGTAAGGTTGAACGAAAGAGATTCAGATCTTAGACCTGCAATGACTACAAGTAATATTATTGTTACTGAGAGATTAGAAGATGTTGTGTTTGTACCATTAGAGTGCTTGCACGTTTACAATGATTCAATCAACTATGTTGTTAAAAAAGGTGGTATACTTCAAGAAGTTAAAGTAAGCAAGACGAATAGTAATGAAGCTGTAATAGATTTAGGCGTAGAAGCTGGAGATATGCTTTACATGTCACTTCCTGAATCACTTGATGGTAAAGAGCCAAACCTCATTCCTGAATTAAATGGAACGAGAATGCAGAAATATGAAGCAGCTCCCGAGCAATTGCTTAATGAAGAATGGTTAATGCCTGACGGTTCTCCAATGAACCAACGTATTATTGATGTCTTAAAGCAAAGAGGAGCTAAAACTCCAGCAGAGGGGCTTGAAATGATGAAGAGCTTTGGTGGTGGTAATAGAGGCGGCGGACGACCAAGAGGTGGCGCAGCAACTTCTGGAGCGGCAACATCAGGACAACCATCTAACTAATTCTTTTAAGAATGGATTTTAATAAGAAGAGTCTATTATCCAATTTCTATATTGCCATGGAGGCGGTGATCGCTAATAAGTTAAGATCACTGCTGACAGCACTAGGAATTATCTTTGGTGTAGCCGCAGTTATTGCGATGCTTGCCATTGGTAATGGTGCGCAATCAGAAATTTTGGAGCAAATAGAGCTCGTTGGCGTGAACAACATCATTGTTAAGCCCAACATAGAGCAAGTGGAACAAACATTAGGAGATGATACAGAAGAAGACGGTAATAAGTTTTCTCCTGGCTTGAAGCTTCTAGATGTCGAAAGTATTAGAAAGAGTATTCCAGGGGTCAAGAGGTTGAGTCCTGAGATCCTACTGGAAACCTATATTATCAAAAATGGTATCAGAAGATCTTCTAAACTAGTAGGTGTAGAGCCTAGTTATTTTGAAGTGGCCAATTTTGAGTTGCAGAGTGGTAAAATGTTCAGTGACCAACAATTGCTTAAAGGAACACCTGTTTGCATAATAGGAAAAGGCATCCAATCTAAGTTCTTCCCAAGAGAAAATCCAATAGGGAAAAAGATCAAAGTGGGAAGTCAGTGGTTAGAAGTAGTTGGTGTTTTGAAAGAGCGTTTTATTTCTGAAAAGGCTATGACTAATCTCGGTATTAGAGATTATAACATGGATGTATATACGCCAATTCAGACTGTTTTAGTTAGATACATCAATAGAGATTTAGTAACAGGTTCCGGTTTGAAAAAGAATTTTGGAACAAGTTTTAGGTCTTTTGGAAGAGGCGGTTTTTCTATAACTACATCGTCAGCATCTGACGATAGCGATAGTAAACCATCAAACTATCATCAAATTGACCGTTTAGTTGTTCAGGTAAACGAATCTGAAAAATTGAATCCTACGGCCGACGTATTAGCTAGAATGCTTGAAAGAAGACATTTTGGTGTGGTAGATTTTGAAGTCACTATTCCCGAGCTCTTGTTGAAACAACAACAGCGTACTCAAAACATTTTCAATATTGTTTTAGCAGCGATTGCTGCTATTTCACTACTAGTAGGTGGTATAGGTATTATGAATATCATGCTAGCATCAGTATTAGAAAGAATCAAAGAGATCGGTTTACGCTTATCCATAGGCGCTAAAAAAGCTGATATCATTATGCAGTTTCTTTTCGAATCGATTGTTATATCGGTTTCCGGAGGTATCGTAGGTGTAATTTTAGGTGTAGGCTTGGCCTATGCAGTATCGAGTTTAGCAGATTTCCCAACCCAGATTAGTTATACATCTATACTCATATCATTTGGTGTTGCGGCAACTGTAGGGCTTGTTTTTGGTATAACACCAGCGAAGCGAGCAGCCGAGCAAGATCCAATTACTTCATTAAGACACGAATAATTCAACACATATGAAAAAGGTCATTATTCTTTTATTGGCATGCTTTTGCCTCTCTCAAACATCAATTTCTCAAGAAAAAAGAGTTCTTACACTTGAGGAAGTTATTGAGTTAGCCAGAACGCAGTCAAGAAATGCTAAGCAAGCTGAGACAAGTAGGAACTTAGGTTATTGGAGTTACAATGTATATAGCTCTCAATTAAGACCGCAATTGTTACTACGAGGTACACTTCCAAATATTACCGATAGAGCAACGCCAGTGACCCAAGAAGATGGAGAAATTGCTTTCGTAACGGTTAACCAAAATAATTCGAATCTAAGCCTCGGCTTAGAGCAAGTCTTACCTTGGACAAATACAACCATTGCTCTAGAGACTAATCTAGCAAGGTTTGATAACTATACTAGCGATATTACAAGGTATCAAGGAGATCCGTTTGGAATTACTTTGACGCAACCGCTTTTCAATGTGAATCCATTCAAGTGGGACAAAGTAACCCAACCTCTAGAATTTGAGCAGTCTAAAAGACAGTATGTTCAAAGCCTAGAGTCTACTTCGCAAAGAGCGGCTCAGTTGTTTTTTCAAGTTCTGGAAGAGCAAATGAATTTGCAAATTGAAGAGCAAAACGAAGCTGCTAGTGATACGATTAATAAAGTTGAGCAAGGAAGGTATAATATTGGTACTTCGACTGAGGATGAAGTGTTACAAACACAACTTGATCTAATTACTGCTCAAAGTGGTGCACAACAAGCTAGACTTGATTTGCAAACAAGCTCATTAGAGTTGAGAAACTTTATTAATATCACTGACGATGTTCAATTAGAATTAATTCCTCCTGCGGATGTTCCTGAATTTGCAATTGAATATGAGACTGCTTTACAATATGCCAAGGAAAATAGAGCTGAATATCTTGATTTTCGATTAGATCGTTTGAATGCGGAACGACAAGTCGCTGAGGCTAGAGCTCTAAGGTTTAGTGCTACTTTGAGAGCCTCTTTTGGATACAATAGTGTTTCTACTGACGCTTTAAGAGGAGTTTACAGAGACGATAATTTGGCGACGGGTTCTACCTTTAGATTAGATTTCGCACTGCCAATTCTTGACGGTGGAAGGAATAAAGCCAGAATGAGGCAAGCACGAGAACGTCAGCAACTTACCGAGTTCAATATTGAACAAGGTCAGATTACTTTTGAGCAAGAAATTGCAATTTCCGTTAGAAATTTCCAACAAATTAGAAGTCAGATAGAAATTGCATTGAAGCGTCAAGAAATCGCACTCAAGCGTTTTGAAATAACTAATGGGAGGTATTTAGCTGGTAAAGTAGATATTCTGGCTCTCGTAAATGCTAGAACTACTAAGGACTCAGCTTTAAGAAGCTATATTACTGCCTTACGTCAGTATTGGAATGCTTTTTACGAATTAAGAGCTCTGACATTGTACGATTTCAAAGAGGATAAACTGTTGTACAACCCATTATTAGAGTATGATCCAAAGACTGATTCAGTAATTGAAAGGGTTCGGAAGAAATAATTCTTTAATAGCCATAGAAAAAAGCCATTTCCGATTTTCGGAAATGGCTTTTTTGTTATTGGCCAGTGTAATTGAAAGGAGTAATAACCTTCAGTTCATTCTTAATCTCATCCGACACGTTCAGCGTACCGATAAACTCCTGAATAGTATTTGCGGTAATCCGGTCTCCTGTTCTTGTTAGTGCTTTAAGCGCTTCATAAGGCTTTGGATAACCTTCTCTTCTTAAAATCGTCTGAATAGCTTCAGAAACTACGGCCCAATTATCTTCAAGGTCAGCATTTATTGCAGCTTCATTAAGCTCAAGCTTTCCTATGCCTTTGATTAATGATCTGAGTGCAATGAGTGTATGTCCTAAAGGCACTCCTACATTTCTTAATACCGTTG
Organism: Roseivirga sp.; assembly: GCF_049099775.1. Lineage (GTDB taxonomy): Bacteria > Bacteroidota > Bacteroidia > Cytophagales > Cyclobacteriaceae > Roseivirga. The sequence continues at coordinate 12,342 of NZ_JAGDZM010000018.1, forward strand.
AATCCGTTAAATCTCTTTGCAATCTTGAAATAGGAAGTTTAGCAGAAAGGTGTTCGAAAATCGCATTAGCAATACCGAGGTTTCCTTCAGCATTTTCGAAGTCAATTGGGTTAACCTTATGCGGCATAGCTGAAGAACCCACTTCACCCGCTTTTATCTTTTGTTTAAAATAGCCCATCGATACATATTGCCATATGTCGCGAGAGAAATCTATAAGTATCGTATTGATCCTTTTTAGTGCATCGAAGAGAGCAGCTAAATGATCGTAATGTTCAATTTGTGTTGTCGGGTTACTTCGTTTTAAGCCTAAATATTCACTAACAAAGTGGTCACCGAAATCAATCCAATCTTCATTTGGGTAGGCTACATGGTGTGCGTTAAAATTACCGGTAGCACCACCAAACTTTGCAGCAAAAGGTACATCGCCCAGCATTACTAATTGTTCGTCGATTCGAGCGCTAAAAACAGCTATTTCTTTACCCAATCGAGTTGGAGAAGCGGGTTGTCCATGCGTTTTGGCCAACATAGATACATTGGCCCATTCGCTAGACATTTCTTTTAAAAGTGTATTCACTTCTAGGAGTGTAGGTTCAATAACTTCATGCAAGCCTCTTTTAAGTGTAAGCGGTACTGAAGTGTTATTAATGTCTTGAGAAGTCAAACCAAAATGGATGAACTCTTTAAAATCAGAAAGGCCCAATGTGTCAAACTGTTCTTTGATGAAATACTCAACAGCCTTTACATCATGATTAGTCGTTTTCTCGATTTCTTTAATCGATTGTGCATCAGCTTCAGAGAAATTCTGATATATCTTTCTCAAAGCATCAAAAAGACCACTATCAACACCATTCAATTGAGGAATTGGTTTTTCGCAAAGCGCGATGAAGTATTCAATCTCTACCTCAACTCTATATTTGATCAGTGCATATTCTGAGAAATACTCACCTAAAGACGACGTGACTCTTCTATACCTACCATCTACTGGCGAAACTGCGGTTAAACTATTTAATTCCATGAATTGCGATTCTGATTTTGAGAAAGGGCAAAGATACAAAATCAATCATTGACAGGTAAGCCCACTGACAGCTAATGCTCTTACCTAAGCTTCATTTCTAGTGAATAAGTATTTACCTTTGCCCAATCAAAAAAAATAGGGCGATTTAAACTCTTTGCCCAAACTTTTGTTACACAGAAAAGAATTTCAATTCAAGTTATGGCATTCGGTTTATTCAAGAAGAAGCAAGGCAAGGTACCTGAAGTTAAAACAGGGTTTCTTAATCTGAAAGTGAAAGAAGTTATTCACGAAACAGCAGACGCTGTCAGTATTCATTTTGAGCACCCTGTAGGCAGTAATATAGAATACAAATCAGGTCAGTTTTTAACTGTCATTGTGAATGTAAACGGCAAGGAAGAAAGAAGAGCATATTCTCTTTGTACTTCACCATTTGTGGATGATCATCCTGCAGTTACAGTAAAGCGCGTTGAAGGAGGTATAGTCTCTAACTACTTGAATGATCATGTAAAAGCAGGAGATACCATGAAGCTCATGGAGCCGAATGGTAATTTTGTAACTACTATTGATGCAAACCAAAACCGTCATGTCATATTGTTAGGTGGAGGAAGTGGTGTGACACCTTTAATGTCACTTGCCAAGTCAATTTTAGACCAAGAGCCTAATTCGAAAGTCACTCTAGTCTATGCTAATAGAAATATAGATAGCATCATCTTCAAGGATGGTTTAAAGGCTATGGAATCTAATGACAATTTTAATGTTGTTCATGTTTTGGAAACTCCTAATGCTGAAGTCCCTAGCCATGAAGGTTATCTGACACAAGGGATTGTCAAAGAAGTCCTTGATAACCTTGATGATGAAGCATCTGAGTTCTTCATCTGTGGGCCTACACCTATGATGGATGTAGCCATTAGCGCTCTTGAAGGATTGGGAATAGGAGCCTCTAAAATCAGAAAAGAAAGCTTCGTTTCTACAGCTGCCGAAAAGAAGGAAGAGAATGCTGATTCTGACGAGCTGGTTGCCAGAGAGGTAACAATCATATACGATGGCGACGAGTATAAATACACCGTAGAACCGGATGAAACAATTCTTGAAAAAGGATTAGATGAGGATGTTGACCTTCCTTTCTCTTGTCAAAGTGGATTATGTACCGCTTGCCGAGGTAAATGTCTTTCAGGAAAAGTTAAGATGGATGAGGATGAAGGCCTCTCTGAAGCAGAACTTGATGAAGGATATGTGCTTCCATGTGTTGGTCATCCGCTTACAGATAATGTAGTCATAGAGATCGGTTAAAATAAAATTTTAAAAGAATTGAAGCCCAGAGAAAAATCTCTGGGCTTTTTTTGTCCCCAAAGTTGTAACACATCCGACATATAAATATCTAATGCTTAAGGAATGAATTTTGCCTTTATGGTATAATTTGATTAAATCTGAAAAATGAAACTCACAACACATTCTGGTGATGCTAAGTCGAAAGATTTATTAAATCAATATCGTGATGTACGCAATCTTACTGAAGAGATTTGTGCGCCCTTGCAGCCAGAAGATTTTGTAGTTCAACCAGCCACAGAAGTGAGCCCTCCGAAATGGCACTTGGCTCATACCACATGGTTTTTTGAGAATTTCATCTTGAAAGAACATATGCCTGGGTATAAAATTTTCGACGACGATTATCATTTCCTTTTCAACAGTTACTACGAAACGGAAGGAGACAGATGGCAGAGGTCGGAAAGAGGGTTCCTTACTAGGCCTTGGGTGAAAGAAGTAATGGCATATCGCGACTACGTAGATGAACATATGTCGCAATTTTTAACCGGAAACGCATTGAGTAAATCAGTGGCAGATGTACTTGAAATTGGAATTAACCATGAACAACAGCATCAAGAGCTATTGGTTTATGATGTAAAGCATATACTCGGAATTAACCCCCTTTTTCCATCCTATAAAAGCTTCAGTGTAAATGAAGAAGAAGTTATTCTTGATAATAAATTCTTAGAAGTAGAAGAAGGTGTGTATCCAATTGGCTATCAAGGCGATGATTTCCACTTCGATAATGAGGAAGGCGAACACAAAACCTTTGTACATGCTTATAGAATTCAAGACCGATTGATTACTGCAGGCGAATACATGGAATTTATAGAAGCTGGCGGCTATGAAGATTTTAATTATTGGCTCATGGAAGGATTCGAGTGGGCCAAAGCAGAAAAAATTAAAGCACCATTTTACTGGTTTAAGGAAGATGGTGTTTGGAAACACTATACGCTATCAGGCTTAGAAGAAGTCAATCCTAATGAACCTATAACGCATATCAACTATTATGAGGCCGATGCTTTTGCAAAATGGAAAGGAAAGCGCTTGCCAACTGAGTTTGAATGGGAAATTGCTTGTAGAAAGTTCGAACCCACTATTCCAGAAGTTTCAAATTTTTTAGACCAAAGAAATTTTAGGCCTATGCCTAGAAGAGGGAAGAGCAATCAATTTTTTGGCGATGTTTGGGAATGGACAAGTAGTGCTTATGCGCCGTATCCATATTATAAAAAGGTCGATGGGGCGCTTGGAGAGTATAATGGTAAGTTCATGATAAATCAAATGGTACTAAGAGGAGGTTCCTTCGCCACAATGAAAAACCATATTCGTCACACTTATCGAAACTTCTTTCACCCTAATTTACGTTGGCACTTTACCGGCTTACGGTTAGCCGAAACGATTTAATATGAATGAACACACAGAGGCACTCAGTGCCTTCGCATTAGACATAAAAAGGGGCCTTGATCAGTTCCCTAAAACTTTACCTTCCAGATACTTTTATAATGAAATAGGTGACGAGCTATTTCAAAAGATTATGGACTTGGATGAGTACTATCTTACCCGAGCCGAATTCGAGATATTCGTTCGTCAAAAGGCTGAAATTTTAAAAGCCTTTCAAGGTGATAATCAGAAATTTCGTTTGGTAGAATTGGGAGCCGGTGATGGAACCAAGACGAAAGTATTGCTTTCTCATTTTGTTGAGCAGCAGGTAGACTTTACGTACTCGCCAATTGATATATCTGGTAATGTACTCGCGCAACTAGAAGAAGCCTTAAAATCTGAAATCCCCTCTCTGCATGTAGAACCTATCGTTGGAGAGTATTTCAAAGCCCTTAGTGCCCTTAACACCGATAACAGCTCCAAAGAAGTAGTACTTTTCCTAGGGTCTAACATCGGAAATTTTGATCAAGCATCGGGAGTTGAGTTTTTGAAGCATATCGGCGATAATCTTTCGTCAGGAGATATGCTTTTAATAGGTTTCGATTTGATGAAAGACCCAAGAAAAGTTCTCTCGGCTTATAATGATAAGGAAGGAGTCACCAAAGCCTTTAACTTGAATCTACTCACCAGAATTAATGCAGAGTTGGGTGCAAATTTTAAAATCGACCAATTCGATCACTTTCCTACTTATGATCCGTTAACCGGAGAAACCAAAAGTCATATTGTAAGCAAGATCAAGCAAGAAGTATTTATTGAGGCTTTGGGCGAAAGTATCGAGTTTCAAGCTTGGGAAGCAATCCACACAGAAGTTTCTCAAAAGTATTCCTACAAGATGATCGAATCCTTTGCAGAAGAGGCCGGATTCCGAATTGTCAAGAATTTCACGGATTCCAACGACTATTTTGTCGATTCGCTTTGGGAAAAAATGTAGCAATTGCTGGTTATTAGGTTTTAATGCTCCGACAAATTCAGAACAATGATCCCAAATTATTGTCTGTTGATTTTATATAATACTAGCAGTAACTGACGGGCATATTAGTTACTAGGTCCTATTAAGAAACAGTATTTAATGGTACGCAACTATGTGATAAGCCTGCCGTTTTAATAACTATGAAAAAGCTTCTTTCTGTTCTTATTGCCTGTTTCTTAATCAATTCGCTTTCAGCAAAAGAAAAAAATATTGCTGGAACGCTGAGTGATAATACGGTGATTTCAAGCACTATTCTGGGTTATGATCTACAATACAGAGTCTACACCCCCGAGAACTACGAGCAACTGTCGGACCTTCCCGTAATTTACCTAACAGACGGGCAGTGGTATTTAGAAGCAGGTAGCATGCACGAGATCATGGATGAAATGATTTCGAATGGCGAAATAGAACCTCTTGTTGCCGTTTTTGTTGATAATCGCGATCCGCACAACCTAAAGAATAATCGGCGTAACAAACAGTTTTTAGGTTATGACAATTATATAGATTTCTACAGGGAAGAACTTGTACCTCATATTGAAGAAAACTTTAAGGTGAGCAAGCAGCAGAAGGACAGGGGCATTATGGGTTTGTCGTTTGGTGGGTTGAACGCTACTTACTTTGGGGCGAAAGCATCAGATACATTTCACATGTTGGGTATACAATCCCCTGCCTTGCATCCGGTTTCAGAAATTTACGATCTGTATTTAAAGCAGGACCGGTTACCACTGAAGATATTTTTAACAACAGGTACCAAAAACGATACGGAAGTGCATGCCAGACGATTGAAAAGCACTTTAGAAACCAAGCGCTATGATTTTAAATATATGGAAGTAGATGAAGGGCATAACTGGAGGAATTGGAAACCGCTCCTTGATGATGCGCTGCTCTATTTTTTCAAGGCTAAATAGGCTTGAATTGCTCAAACGCTTGCTGGCAGCTGTTGCAGTAATGCATAGACCTGCATAGGGTAGGGCCAAAGGGCGTTTTCATTTCTGTATCCTCGCTGTTGCAATGCGGACAATTAGCCCGTTCAATAATGTCTATATCAACGATCATATCATGAGCAGGAGGAGGTGCTAAACCAAAGTTCTTGAGCGCTACTCTTCCCTTTTCTGAAATCATGTTCGAATTCCATTGGGTTTCGAAAGAGATAATCACGTCGTAGTCAGAAACCCCCCTTTTTTCAAGAACGTCTTTAACGTCTTGTTGCATAACGTCCATAGCGGGACAACCAGTAAAAGTAGGTGTCATGTTCACCACAACCTTATGGTTTGACGATACATCAATATTAGTAATTACGCCTAGATCGTTCAGCGAAAGTACCGGTATCTCCGGGTCTTTTACCTCTTCTAGCCACTCTTTTACAATATCTTCTGATAATTCAGTCACCATATGTTCACTACTTAATTACCAATCCGCAGTTGGGTCTACTTTAAATACCTCCGACATTTCGGTCAGTAGAGGTTGTAAATGCTCCGTATGGACTCCATTTCTTCCACCGGATTTTGCCTCTATTAAAGCTAAATCTGGCAACTCCAAGGCCGTTTCTTCTAAAACAGAAGTAATCGCTGGAATCCATTGTGCCTTAAGAGCTTCTTCTCCACCAAAAATTCCGTCGTTGATCAGGTCTTCTTCAAACGCAGATTTCTCAAAAATTCCCAATGCATATGGCATAGCCATGTCTAAAGAATTCTGAAGCCTAGAAATACTTTCTTGCGTAGCAGAACCAAGTTGCTTTATCCAAACCTTAGCATGCATGCTGTGATATTTCGTCTCACCTTTTATCTTCTTAGAAAGATTGGCAAGCGGTTCATAGCTTGATTCAGATAACATCTGAAACCTGATGAGTTCGGCTGTATCGAATAAGAAATGTCTTATTAGACTGAAATCATATTCACCATTTGGTAATTCTACGAATTGAGAATTATGGAACTGTTCAGCATTTCGCATAAATGCAACCGTATCAGGGTCAGATTCGCCTAGCTCATTCAGTATTTTGAACAGTTGCCAGCTTTGCCCAACCTTATCTTGTGCCATTGAAGAAAACGCAATATCTTCTTCTAGAAGTGGCCCAAAACCAGTCCACTCAGAATTGCGATGACCTAGGATTAGTTGATCATCGGCCATTTTATATAATAGCTCTTTTAGTGCTTGCTGATTCATCTATTCTCTTCTTTGAATGCCTTTATTTTATCCGCTGCCCTATAATCAATGGCATCACGATATTTTTTTTCCTTCAATGTATTCCAGATATCTGCATCTTCCTCGTCCGACATCAAAATGTCTTCCGTTCGGATAACCCAAACATTGTAAACGGGTTTACTTCTTGGATATAATTCCTTTGCAGCGAGCATAGCATCCTGGGAATTTTTTCCCAGCGCATTACCAATGTATTTATGCTGTTTGCCTCGTTTTAGTAGGTGGAAAATTTCAAACGATTCTGATTCATCACCAGAGTAAGTGCCCTCAAAAGTGTCGTAAACATCTTGAAGGTTATCTGTAAATACCGATGTCTTGATAAGCTCCGTTTTTGCTACACAAAGTGCATTACAAAACATTCCTCTTCGACTGAATTGCTCTTTCGCAAAGAGAAATGCCATATCTAGATTAGGTGCGTGTACGATACCCGCATGCTCGAAAGGCTTACCTTCTTTTGTTTGCACAAATGTTTGGTAAGTTTCGAATTGATCTAGTTCATCTTTTGCAGCCATTGGTGCATCAAATGATTCCGGTAATTTCAATCGGTTTACCCTAGGGTCTAGTGATTCTAACATCAAAATTATGCTAAAGGCGTAACGTATTTGGTCTTTGGCGCAAGCAAAGCCTGTCTTACCCATCTACCTCTTTCTTCGGCAGTTCGTCTAACAGCAATTCGTTCCTTATTGCAAGGGCCATCGCCGTTAATTACGCGCTTAAATTCTTCCCAGTCTGGTTCTGTAAATTCCCATTGCCCAGTTTCGGTGTTTTTCTTCAGGTTCTCATCTGGAATGGTTAAGCCAAGTTCCCAGATCTTCGGAACGTACATATCCAAAAATTGCTGACGACATTCGTCATTAGAAGCCATCTTTACCTTCCATCTCATTAGTATTTCAGAGTGAACTGAAATCTTATCAGAAGGGCCGAAGAAATGCATCATTGGTGCCCACCATCGATTGACGGCAGCCTGCATCATTTCTCTTTGCTTAGGCGTACCTGTGGCCAAATGAATCACGCAATGGTGGCCATATTTCAAGTGGAATGATTCTTCTGCACAAATTCTTTCTAAAGCTCTACAATAAGGTCCGTAACTGCCCTTGGAATTAGCTAATTGGTTTACAATTGCACCAGCATCTACCAACCAAGAAATGAAACAAGAATCTGCCCATGTAAAGGCAGGGTAGTTAAATATGTTTGAGTACTTAGATTTTCCAGAAATCAAGTCTTCAATTTGTTGCTCTCTTGGTTTACCTAATGTTTCGGCTGCAGAATAAAGCAATTGTGCATGACCTACTTCATCTTGGACTTTGGCCATTAGTGCCAATTTTCTCTTAAAACCAGGCGCACGAGTAATCCAAGTACCTTCAGGGAGGGCACCGATAATTTCCGAATGTCCGTGCTGTTCAATCATCCTAATGAGCTGCTTTCTGTAAAGCTGGGGCATCCAATCAGAAGGTTCAATTTTTTCTCCTCTATCTATTCTGGCTTCAAATTCAGCAAGTTTGATCGGATCTTCCTCAGCAAGCGCTGTGGCTTTCATAGTTTCAAATGTGTTTCCACCTCCGTACATAAGATTTATTTTTTAAGCCCGTTTAAAATCATTTTTGATAACCTTGAACCAATTTCATCTGGAGCTAATGAGCCATGCGGCTTATACCAGTTATGAGTCCAATTCAGTGAAGAAAGTATGGCAAGCATGGTAAATCGTGCATCTACGGCCTCAAATTCTCCACCCTCAATACCGTCTTCTATTATTTGTATAAAGCGTCCTTCATAGTCATTTCTCATCGATAAGAAATCTCCCAAGAATGGTTCGCTTAAGTGTCGCCATTCATTAAAGAAAACGGCAGATGCCGCTGTATCTTTTGTAATCACAGTTACGTGAGCAATAGCGGCCTTTTTCATTTTAGCTGCAAAACTCGAATTCTCCGATTCTACACCCTTCCACGCTTCAAAAAATTCATCCGCCATGCGAAAACATATTTTTTGAAGAATTTCTTCTTTAGATTTGATGTGCGAATAGAGACTCGCGGCTTCAATGCCAAGTTCTTGAGCAAGATCACGCATAGAGGTTGCAGCGTAACCACGTTCTCGAAAGAGTGCCGTTGCCGTTTCTTCAATTTGCTGCTTCCTGTTCTTTTTAACTAGCGTTTCCATTCACTCAAAATTAAACATACTAACGTTCGTTAGCAAATTATTGTTTTAACTCTTTCAATAACCTTATGGTACTGAATGATCCTGAATTTAACAAAGACAAGTTTATAAAGTCGCTTGAGTCGGTAATCTATCTCTTTTTAGTGATTCCATTGATCCTTTTTGGCTGGGTGTTTCTTGAGAAAGAAAAGGCTGGCGGATTAAGGTCGGTAGTATTTGAAGACCCAGACATCATGTTCCATAGTGTAATGGCAATTGGAATTGGTTATGTGCTTATGCGCACTATTGCGACATGGAAGAAGGATATTTTAAAAGCCTTAGAAAGAACAAAAGAGATAGACGTGAAGCTAAAAGCTGTGCGTAAACCTATAATATATAGAAATATTATGTGGTCTATTGGTGCTGGAATTTGTGCTTATGGACTCTACGAAAAAGGGGATATGGTTTATGCGATTGTATTCACCTTGTTTTTAGTTCTGATAACTACTAACAGACCAAGTACAAGATATTTCGTAAAGTTCTTTAAGCTAAAGGGAGAGGAAAAAGATTGGATGTTAAAAACAGACCAACTGAAAGCTTGAATTAACGATCAGTTGGTCTGGATTTTTTTTAGAAGATTACGCCAATGCTCACAGGGTTTAGCTGAGGGCCATTTCCATCTTCAAACAATTCGTTAAAGTCGTAGTTCACGAACATATCGAAACCATTGATTCCTAGCTGAAAGCGCATTCCGTATCGGAAATCATTTACGAAGAAACCTCCTTTGTCTTTCACCTTATCTCTGCCATCATCATCTTTGAAAATGTATTTGGCTTTGTTGCTAAGTCTTAGGCCTACATATGGGCCAATTCCCACTCGAATGCCTTTTCTGGCACTGAATGCAACTCTAACATCATCTTCTTCATAAACGCGAACAAGTCTTTTCCCTCGTCCAAAATCAAACATAGGAACGGCTTGAAAATTTAGGTAAGTCACTTTAAGCTTACTCTTAATTGCGCTATTGATGTTTAAATCTTCTACAAAATTTAGTTCACCACCATTTGGATCTAATCTAGTCGCGGCATTTTCAAATTTGTAATTGTACCACGTCAATCCTCCACCCCAATCAAGGTATAATGGTCCGGATAGATAAGAAACGTGGTTCCAGTTTAGTCCTACGAATGTTGAGCCTAGTGGCTTCACTTGATACAAGTCACTTGAAGAAGGAAATTCACCATCCTGTAGGAAATTCATGATTCCATATTCAAAGTTCAATCCTTTGAGTGTACCATGATCATGTTGCTCGAAGTATTCTACGTTTCTGGATCTTCTACTTCTACTTCTCCAGTCATTGTCCCAGTCGTCTTCTACTTCTACTTCAAGACCTAGGAAGCTCATTCTTATGTAGAATTGGTTATCTGAAATGAATAGACTATTGTGATTCCTTTTTGGAATACTGACTACCGTATCTAGTCTTTCGAAATCGTCGTACCGACCCCATTGCCATTGTGCTTGTGCATTTTGAGCGGCAAAACATGCCACTATGCATACTAATATTGCTCTATAGATGTTTTTCATCTCTCTAAAGTTTAATGTTGTGATAGAACCAGCGGCACTTTTGACGCGTGCCGCTTGAGGTTCGATTTTGAGTTTTGATTGTTGTTAGAATATTACCCCAAATGTTACTGGGTTTAATCGAGGGGCGGCAATATCATCTTCGAATAGCTCTGTCAAATCATAATTGACAAATAAATCGAAGAAGTCCCAGCCAACAGTGGCTCTTGCACCATATCTAAATGGGTTAATAAACCAGTTGTCTTTTTCTTTATCTTTTTGGCCATTGCCATTAACGTCGTCGTATTTATACTTTACGTGGGCTCCAATTCTATAACCTGCATATGCTCCGAACCCAACTCTAAATGAGCGGTACCTACCGAAAGAGATTGTAGGAACAAAGTGGAGGTTAATATGGCTCATTGTGAGCTTACTTTTCTTCCCAGAAACGGTTGCTTCTTCTGAGAAAGTGATGGAGTCTGGGCCTTTGATAAGACGGGTTCTAGTATTTTCAAAACTAAAGTTCTGAACACTTACACCAGCTCCCCAGTCTAAATAAATAGGTCCGAGTACGTGTGTTACATTGTCAAAGTTAAGGCCTAAGTACCATGAGTTTAAAGGCTGTAAGCTTAAGAGCGAATTGCTGTTAGGAAGTTCTCCATCTTGTAGATAGTTGTTTAATCCGACGTAGACATTGACGAAATTTTGTGTACCTCTTCTCGGGTAGTATTTATCAATATCCCATTTGTCATCGCGAAACCTACGGTTCTTTTTAAACTTGTATCTTCTAGAAACTCTTATGTCTTTACCGAATTCCTCTTTAGGGTCTTCTATAAGTGTTTCGGTCAATTCAAATTGGCCTTCATTTTCTAATTGTATTCCAAGGTCTCTAAGATCGTTTAGAGATTGGTAGTTCTGTGCTTTGATATTCGGTATGCTAAATGCGACCAACATTAGCACCACGGATAGTTTAGTGAGCGTTTTCATTAATATATATTTTGAGTTGATATTTTATTGTTGATTCAAATCCTCATCAATGTCTTCTGATTCTTCAGCGTTAGTCCCATACTTTAGGTCATTGTTAAAGAAATCGTTTTTCGACTTTCTGATTTCGGAAAAGGCTATTTTACTGTTGTTTACCCCTTTGGCCACATTGACAATTCCAGAGAGTAGGCTGAATCTTTTTCGTTTAGAAGCCGATTCCATTGTCATAATCTCATAACTGTTGATATAGCTATTTAAGTTTACTTCGATATCGTTCGCAAGACTCGTTATAGAAGTATTGTTTGCTATAAAGGCTTGCTGTGTATTTAAATCAAATTCAATGCGATCGATTAGTAGAGGAACCGTCAGTTCTTTCTCTATATTATCTATGCTATTTGCCTGAAGACTTGGGCTCACAGTCATCTTAATGGTAGAAACTGGCACCTTATTATCGTCTTTAGGTAAGTTGTCCTGTGGCTTATGGTCTGTCGACATGCTTTTTGTCACCAATTGCCGCGCAGGCGTAGCTTTTTCTATGGCTGGTTGAATTTCTTCTTGTTTGTCGTCTTTCTTATCTACCGAAGGCTCCTCAACAATGGCGGGTTTAATACTCGCTTGCTTTTCTTCGAAACCTGATGAAAGGTTGGCGTTATTGTTACCAATTAATAACCATCCAGAAGTAAGAACTATTAGGATAGAAGCTGCTACACTCATCCAAAAATATATACCCTTCTTAGACTTTTTTGGGAGTTGACTTTCAATCTTATCCCAAGCAGCTGAGGGTGGCGTTATTTTATGTGATCCAAGTCCATTGCGGAAAAGATCATCCGTTTTGTTACCCTTCATGTCTTAATAATTTATCATTCAAAAAATCTTCAGCCTCGATCAAGAGTTTTTGTAAATGTCCTCTTGCTCTACTCAACTGAGATTTAGAAGTATTTTCACTAACTCCCAGTTTATCGGCTATCTCCTTGTGTGAAAAGCCCTCTATGGCGTATAAGTTGAAAACGGTTTTGTATCCGCTCGGAAGTCTATCGATCAGTTTTTGAAGATCTTCAACTTCCAGCTGATCTTGAATCTGACGATAATCAGGTTCTCTATCAGCTTTTTCAATTTCTACTTCCATATACATGCTCTTATTTTTGCGGATGTATGAAAGTGCTTCGTTGACCATAATTCTGCGAACCCAACCCTCAAAACTTCCTTCAGATTTGAATTGATCTATTTTCGCAAACACTTTTGTAAATCCACAAACCAAAACGTCCTCAGCTTCCGCAGTGTCATTGATGTACCTACGGCACACCGCAAACATTAAGGGTGAATACTTTTCGTATAAGTCCCTTTGCGCTTTCCGATCACCTTTTCGGCATCCTTCGAGAAGCTTGTCTTCAGTTTTTGACCTTTTAATTTGAAGCATTTTTTGGTTGACTACACAAGGTAGATGTATGATTGATAAATTCGGTTGCATCCAACTAGAAAAATAATTTCTAATGGTAAAAAAAATGCGCTTGGTGAAAGCGCAAATGCTTGAAAATGAATGGAATAAAAAAGAGTCGCCGGAAAGGCGACTCTTTGAACGGGGAAATTAATATTTGCTTATGGTAGCAGTTCTGCTCTCATCTCTGATTTCGAGCTGAGGATTTCCTTTGTATCGGATAGAGGAAAGCCCCCCTGCCTCGGCAATTAAGTAGCCTTTAACATTTAGTCTTGCTCTGCCTTCCGAAGAGGTGCTAACTTCAGCCTCTTCCACATTGGAATCATAGGCATAAAGCCTTCCTTTTTCTATGATGCTGGCTTTCATGTTCTTCACTGTAGCAGTTAAGTCAATTCGCGAATTATCTGTGATATATAACTCTAATTCATCTAAGTTTCCACTGATATCTGCTTTCGATTTATCATACATTTTCAGAACCAATAAACCACTTTCTTTGGGTGCATACTTTATTGTAGCACCATTTTGAAGGTCTATCGACTTTAGTGGAGGACACTTAATGTAAACTTTCACATTTGACCAATCTCCTCCTGATCCATCTTCGTCTATTTTAAGTTCTTCGCCTGCTACCTGAACAAAAACCTTTTCAACTTTTGATCGTGGCCCTTCCAAGACAAGCTCATAGGAATCAGAGTTGGTAATGATTACTTCCATGTTTTCCCAAACGTCTAGTCCAGTAAAAGCATCTACAGCTATCGTTTTGCTATAGTCGCCGTTATCATATCTTGACGAACTTTGATAATCATCTTTATCGCAAGTTAAACAAACGAGTTGCCCGGAGTCATTAAACATCCAGGTGTTGAGATAAGTCTCACGCCAAGTATATCTGTAGCTAAACCTGTTCACAATATCTCTCAGCTCTCTTGAAATTTTGAATGGCACGTTTTTAGGGATGTAAAAAGTAGCGTCCAATTCTTGAAACCTAAATTCTGCCCTTGGCTTAAACCTCATTTGTGGATCGAATAGAATTTTATCTTCTTCTACTTTGTAACCGTACGTTACATCCTGTGCATTGAAATCGGCGTCTTTCGGATCTCTACCTCTAGCTCGAAATCTTTTCTTCAAGCTGTAAGCGTCATCTTTACTTGCTTCTAAATCAATATCAGTAAATTCAGTTGTCCATTCGTTTGGATCGTCCGTTCTAAACCTTCTTCGCGAACGTCTTGAATCATATTCGTATGCTGGGAAATCATTGATGCCAATGAACAGTGTATCTGCTTGAATATTTACGGCTTCTACTTCTTCATAATAACCTTCCTCACTGAAGTCTCTAATTATGTTTGGAAGGATTGCAAATGTTCCGATTACGGCAATCATCCATATACCAAGGATACTCCAGCCAACAGAACCGCTCATGATTTTGCGCTTCGCGATGATTGTAATACCTGCGATAAAGACATACAAGAATGGTATGAAAATGGCAATCAGTACGAATAGCAAGCCTAGTTCTGGGAAGGTATTCGTGAATACTTCATAAGGGAAGTATTCTGCCTCATTTCCATAAATAAACCAGTCACCATTATATAAGCCTAAAACTACTCCAGCAGTAACCAAAAGGGAGAACATTACAGAAATACCCGTTATGGCGATAACTCCGCCAGTAAATACTCTAATGGCAGCTCCAATAAATTGGAATAATGGTGCTAAGACCTTTCCCGTTAAGCTAAATACCTTGCCTATCAGCCTGAAAGGGAACAATAGGATAGTAGTGAATGCATTTTCACCCTTAGGATTTAACTCTTCCTCTTTGTTTTGCTTAATACTAGAATCGATGTTTGAAAGCGTTACTTTCTCACCTTTCATCTGCATTTTATCGGTAATTGAATTAGCCTTCGGACAAATAATCCAGAGAACTATATAGGTTAGAATTCCGATACCCGCGAATGTGAGCAAGATAAAAGCTATCCGCACGCCAATCGAATCGACCTTGAAATAGTTGGCTAAACCAGAAGCTACCCCGCCTAAAACTCGTTCATCTGGGTTTCGATAGAGTTTTTTAACAGTTGTTTGTTCCACTAAAGCATCATTTGCTGGAATTGCGATCCACATGATGATATATACTAGTGGAGATAAACCTGTTAGCGTAAACACTATAAAAGCACCTCTCGTCCAAATAGGGTCCGTCTTGAAATAATGTGCTAGACCTGCAGCAACTCCGCCTAATACCTGATTTTGACTATCCCTTTGCAAACGTCTTGGCGGAGGGGTGGTGCTGTTCTGATTTGTGGTTTTTCTCTTTTTCTCCTTTTTCGATTTTTCTTTTTCCTCCGTTTGAGCATTGTCAGAAACCGGTTCTTGCTTAGAAAAGTCAGCTTCTTCTTCCATCGCTTCGAAGTCAGAGATTTGCCCCATTGTATTAATGAGTACATCTACGTCTTCAATGGAGATGACTTGCTTACCGTCGTCTAACTTTTCAAGGAAAAGCTCGGCGATTCTACTTTCAATGTCTGCAACAATCTCCTCGCTATCCTCATAGGATGCGAAATATCGGTTAATTGAATCGAGGTACTTTTTAAATCGTTCATAACCGTCTTCTTCTATATGGAAGATGATGCCGCTTATGTTTATGCTTATGTTCTTTTTCATGACCGCTTACTTAGTATTTGAGATGATTTGAGAAGTTGACTTTACAAGTTCTTGCCAAGTGTTGTCTAGGTTGTTTACAAATTCAAGCCCTAGATCAGTAATGGTATAGTACTTTCTAGGAGGCCCAGAATTTGACTCGACCCATTTATAATCCACCAGTCCGGCTTTTCTAAGCCGAGTCAATAGTGGGTATAATGTTCCTTCCACCACCATGATCTTGGCAGATGTTAATTCCCCTAGCATATCCGAAGCGTAGACCTCACCTCTGGATATGATCTTCAGAATACAGAATTCGAGGATTCCCTTCCGCATTTGTACCTGAGTGTTCTCTAAATTCATCTCTTTTTCATTTTAAGATATTGACCTTGTGATACAAACATACGTAAAAAGGTACTATGTGTTGCATAGTACTATAGAAAAAATATTACCATGTAGTCTACATATGTGTTTGCTGTACGACCAAAAGCTGCTTTAAATCGACTTTTGAATACCTTTTTGGGAAATATTCTGGCATTAAATAAGTTGTTATCTAAAATTCCTTTCTTTGGAGTAGGTATATTTGTTTTTGACGTGTACTAGTGGCTATAAAGCTCGTGATAAAGACATTCAATAAATTTTTATGGGGATCATTGCTGATGACGGTTTTGTTGTCGCAGACAGCGTTTGCTCAGTCTACTCCTAAGTATAGCAATGAGTTTCTTTCAATAGGTGTAGGAGCCCGAGCACTTGGCATGTCCAATGCTATGACTTCTGTAGCGGATGATGTTACGGCGGCCTATTGGAATCCGGCTGCCCTTACTGATATAGAACATCGCTACCAATTCTCGTTTCAGCATGCCGCCTATTTTCAAGGAGTTGCAAACTATGACTACTTAGGAGCTGCCATTGCCATCGATACGGATAGCCATTTGGGGATTGCATTGATTCGTTTGGGGATTGATGATATACCTGATACTCGCTTGCTTTTTGACGACCAAGGAAGAATTGATTACAGTTTGATTGACTTTTTCAGTACATCCGATGTCGCTTTGGTGCTTTCATATGCAAGAGGGGTGAGTTTTATAGGAGGTGAAACCTTTGCTGAGGGTGGTGGATTAACTTTTGGGGTAAACTTTAAAGTGGTTCGACGATCTATTGGGGCCTTTGCAAAAGCTTGGGGCTTTGGCCTAGATGCTTCTATGAAATATCGCGTGGATGATTGGAATTTTGGAGTTATGGTGCGCGATATCAGCACAACTTTCAACTCTTGGACTATAGATAGAGAACGGCTTAGAAACTCTTTCAACCAAACTAACAATGAAATACCTGGAAACTCCTTAGAACTTACACTGCCCAAAATGATTGTAGGGGCATCCAGAAGCTTTGTCATCAATTCAAAGATTGACATGCTAGCTTCAACGGATTTGACCTTTAGCTTTGATGGTAGACGCAATGTTCTAATTCCTAACAGAATCGCGTCTATCGATCCGTCCTTTGGTTTTGAATTTGACTATGAGGATAAGTTCTTCTTGAGAATGGGTATGGGGAATTTTCAACGTGTGAAAGACTTTACTACTGGAAACGACCTTACTGAATCGACATTTTGGACTTTTCAGCCAAATATGGGCATGGGTATTCAGTTAGACGAATTTACAATTGACTATGCCCTTACAGATATCGGCAATGTTGCTGAGTCGCCATATTCACATGTTTTTTCAATAACATACTCTCTTGAACCTTTAGCGGCCATTTATTCTAAAAACAAAAGAAGAATTAGGAAAAAGAATATCGATAATGATAAATAGACTTTTACTCTTTATTGGTTTTCTGTGTCTTCCGGCCTTAGTGTTAGGTCAGGCAAGAGGCAATGAATGGATTAATTATAGTCAGAGCTATTATAAGATTAACACCTCTTTGAATACAATTCATCGGATTTCCCCAGAAGCCTTACAGGCCGCCGGAATGGATATAACGACAATAAACTTAACCAACCTTCAGCTTTTTCATAGAGGTGAAGAAGTAGCGATTCATATTGTCGATGGCGGTGATGGTAGTTTCGATGCTGGAGATTATATAGAATTTTATGGCAGAAGAAATGATGGTACTCAAGATGCCGAATTGTTTTATAGAGCTTCGGATCAAATTCACCAATATTATAACCTCTTCTCTGACGTAACGGCCTTTTTCTTAACAGAAGGTTCCGTTGCCGGAAAAAGGATGCAGTCAAACAATGTTGATCCTTCTTCTTTTCCCCTAGTCAACTTACATAGCCAAGAGATTTTAAACCTTCAAACTGGCAGGTTCAGTTTCGGTCAGTATTACCCTTTGAGTAACCCTTCAGGCGAAGTGAAAAGGTCACTGTATGATCTTGGTCAGATGTTTATGAGCCGAGAAATAATCAGAAGTGATTTTGGTGTTTCAAGAGACTTAAATTTCCTCGACTTAGCCCTTAACGGAATTATTCTAGAAGATCAAACCAATGGAAAACCACAGCTTTCCATGCAGATTGTTGGCTTTAATAATGTAGCCCATAAAACTTCCGTTTTTGTTGGGCCAACCACAGATGATTTAAGAGTAATAAGAAGTGAAGTTGAATTTGATAGGAATAATTCCATCACTATTAATTTTCAGCTTGAATGGTCCGACATCGCCGATGGTCGACTAATTGTAAGAACGGAATCACTTGAAGTCGATGGTGTTGTTGACAGTAGAATAGCAGTGAGTCATATCAAGCTTACATTCCCACAAAGAATTGACGCACAGGCACAAGAAAAACGTATTTATTTAGACCCTTTTACCGGTAGCCAGCGCATAGAGATAGCCAATGTAGACGGAGAGGTAGCACTTTATGACGTAACTGATTATCAGAATCCAATTCGCATCGGTGGTTCCGTTTCGGCCAATACATTTACTGGTGGCATTGTCAATGATGCAAATGGTAAAGAACTGTTATTGAAAAAGGTCGATCAAATTGTTGATGCAAGTGTAGAACCTGTGACATTCCAGTTCGAAGACCTATCTGCTTTCAATTACTATATAGTATCCCATCCTTACTTGAAACAAGAAGTTTCTGGTTTTTATGACGATCCCGTTCAGGCATATGTTGACTATCGAGAATCAATTGAAGGTGGTTCTTTCAATGTAGGCTATGCTGACTTCCCCGATCTGATTAATGAGTTTGGTTATGGGGAATATACACCACTTGCTTTACGCCGATATATGGTTCAAGCGTATGCACAAGGCACCCCCGAATACCTTTTTATCCTAGGGAAATCGAGCCGAGTAGACCGTAGAAATCAAAGGCTTTCCGACCCTTTAGCAACTTCTAGAAGGGAGTTAGTGCCTACAATGGGTGCACCAGGTTCAGATATTATGTATGTGGAGGGTTTAGATGGAACTGAACACTATCCAGCATTTCCGGTAGGACGACTTTCGGTGGTGAATCCGGAAAATGTGGCCTATTACTTAGACAAAGTAAAAGAGAAAGAAGCCACTCTGAAAGACTCACCTTGGACAAAGAACTTTATACAGCTTAGCGGTGGTTTAAGTACAGATGAACTGAATCGATTTAGATCATTTATAGAAGGGTTTAAAGAGATTGTAACGGATGATTTTCTTGGAGCTGATGTAACCAATATTTCGAAGCAGAATAACAATGCTGTTCAAAATTTCAATATAGCAGATCAGATCAATAGAGGAACAGGTTTCGTAACATTCTTCGGCCATTCCTCATCTACATTTACTGATATAGATATTGGCAATGTAACAGATTCGAATAATGGCTATAATAATAGTGGTAGGTATCCGGTCTTTTTGGTAAATGGCTGTCGTGGAGGCGAGATATTCTTTTTCAATTCTTTCGGAGAAAACTGGTTGGCGGCTCAGGGTCGTGGAGCCGTGAATTTCATTTCCCATAGCGATGTTGGAATCCCCAATGTTTTAGAGGAGTATACCGAGAATTTCTATAAGGCAATGTCTGACACGCTCTTCATGACCAAGTCGGTAGGAGTTATTCAGCAAAAAGTAATTGCAGAACAGATTTCAGGATTCTTGCCAGACGAAGCAGATTTTGCCACGGCTGAACAAACGGTATTGCAAGGCGATCCCGCCTTAAAGATTTTTGGTCATGATAAAGTAGATTATATCGTAAGAGAAGAAGATATTTTCCGCCAGTCGATCAATGACGAACCGATCACTTCCGCTACTCAGTTTTTCAATCTAGGCGTGGTTGTGAATAATGCAGGTAGAACCACAACTGATCCTATAACGGTGAGTGTTCGAAGAACCTTGTCAGACGGTACAATATTAGATCTCCCGGAAATAGAAGTGCCAGCGGTTAGAAATCGAGATACCGTTTTCTATCAAATCAGTAACCAAGGACTTGATGTTTTTGGTGAAAACAAGTTTGAGGTTTTTCTAGATGTTTCAAATAGTATAGAAGAAGGAAGTGAATTAAACAACAGCGCTGAAATTAGTTTCTTTTTCACCTCCTCCGGTACCTTCAATACAGCACCTGCTAACTTTGCCACTTTTAATCAAACCAGTACACAGCTCGTTGTGCAATCTTCTGATTTAAAGGTGAATGATAAGACCTATATAGTTGAGTTAGATACCGTAAATACATTTGATAGCCCTTGGAAACAAACTACAACTTTGGCCGGAAAAGGATTAGCCTCTTGGGATGTGACCTTGCTACCTGCAACTGTAAATGATACGATCCGATACTATTGGAGGTCAATTTTTGAAGAAGATTTATTAGCAGACCCACAACCATGGGCAAATTCAACCTTTACCTTCCTAGAAAATGGAGGAGAAGGTTGGGCACAAACGACTTTCGATCAATTCGAACAACTGAGCCTTTCTTCAGTCAGTAAAAATGAAGAAAATAGTAATTGGGTATTTAATGGAACGGCGACTGACATTGAAGTAGTCACTTATGGCGGTAATCATCCGCTTGGAGGCCGACCATTTGATATGACGATAGAAATAGACGGTAGATCAATGTTTTCTAGCGGTTCAAACCGCTCCTGTTCTCCTGATGCCATGTTGGCCATAGCTTTTGACAAAGATAGTGGACGGCCGTACTTGATTGTAAGAACACCCGGAGAGGAATTTGACATCCTAGACCCACTAAGCTGTGGGGTTACCCCACAGGTGATTAATAGGTTTACTAATGGCGCATTGAACGATGTAAATACTTCTGGTGACGACAGACTGTTAAGGCAGTATATGAATGGTGTTAATGATGGGGATTTTGTCCTCTTGTTTTCTTTAGGAACCATTAATTATGGCTGGGACGCAGAAACGATTGCTGATTTGGGTAGAATAGGAGTTGGTCAAGGCGGTTTACCATCGGCAGCTGGCGAGCCTTTAATCATTTTTGGAGAAAAAGGTCGTGCTCAAGGTACTGCTCAACTGATTACAGGTGTTGCGGCGGGTGCTTCACTGGACGCTTCTGATACGGAGATCTCTTTTTCTACTTCAATAAGTGCCAGTACAGATAGTGGAACCGTATTCTCACCAATTATCGGTCCGGTTAGTCAGTGGGGGCAACTCACCAAAAGCGTTTTAGAAGAGCCTTCAGACGAGATTAATTTTGAAGTGCGTGGAAGGCGTTTGGATGGAACAGAAGTAACGCTGTTTACGCTCAACGATGTAAATGATCTAGACTTAAGCGGTGTAGATCCTGCGGAGTATCCCTTTGTGAGGCTATTTGTCAATATGGTAGATCGAGTATCTGCTACACCAGCGCAACTCGACCAATGGTCGGTTAGCTATACTGGAGTTCCTGAAGGTGTTATATCACTGCAAAACGATCAGAACCAAGATATTGAATTACAAGAGGGTGAGCCATTTGTGGCTGATTTCCGCTTTACTAATATTTCTCAATATGATTTCCAAGGGCCATTGAATGTTCGATATACCTTGACCAATCAGAATACGAGAGAAGAAACCACAGAAACAGCACAGATTCCAGCAGTAGCTTCAGGACAATCCGTTAATTTTAGTCTACCAATTGCGACAGGGGGTAGAGTTGGACTGAATGATTTAGAAGTTGTAGTCAACCTAGGTGATGAAATAGAGCAGTTTACAAGTAATAATGTCATTCGACTAGAGTCATTTTTTAATGTGCAGCGTGATGATGTTAACCCCGCCATGGACGTGACTTTTGACGGCATTTATATCATTGACGGAGATATTGTATCGCCCGAACCACTCATAGAAGTAGAACTACGAGATAACAATAGGTTTATTTTCAAAACGGATACGCTCGGCGTCGAAATCATGCTGGGTCAAGTGTGCCAAGGTTGCCTACCAGAGCGCGTGAACTTTTCTGATCCTGAGGTAACTTTTACACCAGCATCGGAAAACCAAAATTTCACAGTTCAATACAGACCGTCAGGTTTAGAAGATGCTACATATCAGCTACAAGTAAATGCAACGGATGCTTCAGGAAACCAAGCAGGAATTGGTCCTTATCAAATTAACTTCGAGGTTGTAAATGCGTCAACGGTAACCAACTTTTATCCATACCCCAATCCGTTTTCTACTAGTACTCGATTTGTATTTACCTTAACAGGAAATGAAATTCCAGATCAGATTAAAATTCAAATCTTTACCGTATCTGGTAAGTTGGTAAGAGAAATTACACAAGCAGAACTGGGTCCTATCAGAATTGGTAGTAACATTTCAGAATATGCTTGGGATGGTCGAGATGAATATGGCGACCAACTAGCCAACGGAACCTACCTCTACCGTGTGCAAATACAGAATAGCAATGGAAGTGCTATTGGTAAAAGAGGCACTGGAAAAGACAGCAGAGCCTTTGACAATGGTTTCGGTAAAATGGTAATTATCCGATAAGGAGCGCTCCACCCTGAAATATATTGACGGTTTTAACGGTGAATGATAGGAGTAGTAGTGACGAGGGAGCTATTACTTCTTATCTATTGTTATCATCTTTTTCAATTTTACCTGAAGCAGTTACTTTATCGGTATATAAAATATGTGTGTACCGATTTTGTTCTTCAGGAAATTTCTCACACAAGAACATTTCGTGAGAAAGTGTGGTATTATAAATGTTTTCTTTTCTATCAATATCTCGAATTTTTATTCCTGTGCCGTCGTTGTTGAACATACTGCCTTCACTGAATGCATGGTCAATTGACATGATCTTTTTTGAATCGAAATTGATAGTATCTTTAAACAAGTATCCTGCAATTCTTTCTTTATCAAAACGAGGCGCAATTGAATTATGTACATTTCCTGTTAGTGTCACTATTTTGCTGTCAGGGTGTGTATTACGTATGTCACGTATTTCCATATACATGGATGAATCTCTGGGTGAGGATGGGTAAGAATTATCAATGAATTTTAGAATGATTTTTTCATTTTGGATGCTTTTGTAGATTAAATCAAGCATTGATACACCATTTCTACCATCAAAATTTTCTCTGCGAAAGAAATCCAATTCTTTTAATTCGGCAATTGACATCTCATTTGATAAGTTTTCCATCTGTGAAGCACGGATTTCTAAGGCTAAGACAACTTCTTTTTCAGATTTAGTTATGAGGTCACATAGTCCATAGACAAATTCGGCGGGCTCTTTTGTCCCATGCATTTCTCCAACCATTATTATGTCGTAATCAGATATCTCCTCATAAACCTGCTGATTCAATTTTGAAATATCCTTAATTGGAATTGCGTTTTCAATTAAAAAGTCAACCGGGTTAGTCACTTCTTTTTCTCCGCATGATATACACAATAAAAGGAATAAGTAATTCAGCTTTTTCATGTTTAATTCTTTAATTGATGATAACGATTTGTGCATGGTGCGTATCCCGAAGGGTAGGCATTATACACCATGTTAGCTACAGTTTATTTTACAAAGTACATTTCCAATTCCCCTTTTCCCTTTGCATGGATCTTTCCACGAGAAAGACATGTAAACTCGTTTTTAATCAGTTCATAGGTGGATGAAGATATATTGATTTTACCTGCTTCACCAGTTGATTCTATTCTGCTGGCAGTATTTATCGTGTCTCCAAAAAGGTCGTAAGCAAATTTCTTTTTGCCTACAACACCTGCTACTACCGTTCCCGAATGTATTCCAACCCGCATTCTCCATTTTATTTCATGGCTTTTATTTCTCTCTTCAAGATAGGAAAGCATGATTTGTGCTGCTCGAATGCAGTTTGCAGCATGATTTGTCATTTCTTTATCAAGGCCACATGCTGCCATATATGCATCACCAATTGTTTCAATCTTTTCAACTTCCGTTTCTTCCATTATTTCATCGAAACGACCAAAAATATCATTGAGTTCATTGACCAATGTGATTGCCGGTATAGATGCTACGAGTTTTGTAAACCCCTCAAAATCAGTGAATAGAACGGTGATGTTCTTGTGTCTTTTAGGAATTGTCTTACCACTTTCTTTTAAGTCCCTGACAATGTTTGCTGGAAGAATATTGTGCAGAAGATCATCTGACTTTTTCTGTTCAGCCATTAACGATTCCTCTGATTTATCAATTAACACAGACATACTGGAGATGAGTATAAGGCAAATGAATCCAGTAATGCCGATATTAACTATCTGTGATATGTGTGGATCTAGTCCGCCAACATGACCAGTTATGTTTGATTGAAGCATTACAACGACAATCAATGTTAGGCAAGCCAAAATACTAAAGCCATGGGCTATATTCCTTGCCTTTCGGGGGAAAGTCATGTATGGCAGAATAATTATTAGGAAACAAACGACTGCAATGCCTGAGGAATATCCCAACAAATAAAGAAACACGAGAACGGATATATAAGATGCCAGGATAAGCCATATAGAAGCCATGATCCGCCACCCTTTCCTGTTAAACATTAACGCCATGAGAAACATCAATCCCAACAAAGCATTACTCCCGTAAATCACCAGTGCGTCTGTGAGAAAAAATGCAATTAGCATCCAAATTGCATTGTAACTTGCTCCTAAAATGGATGCAATATTCGTTACACGTAAATATCTGATTTCAGTACTCGAAGAGTTATAATTAGCACCAATGTCAACCAGTCCTTGAAAGAATCTAGATTTATTTTTATCATTAGTTGACATAAGCTCTTCTCAAATTCTATGGATTATTAACTTCTGTTTTATTGTAGTTAACGTCTTGATAAAAAACGTAAAGAGTAAATAACACCTTGCTTTTCGATTTTAAGATACTTATTTAAATATAAAAACGGTTCGAGTTTGCACCCGAACCGCTATTGCTTTTATACATTATTGTAGGTAGTTTTTTTACCTAAAAGTTGAATTTTCCGTTACTGTTTTTATGTTCAGTAGCAGGAGCAATAGTTTCCATTACATCCCAATGTTCAGCAATTTTTCCATTTTCAATTCTGAACAAATCGTAAAAAGAAGTATGTTTTCCAGCAAACTGCCCTTCACTTACTGCAAGTACAAAATTACCTTCTCCTAATACAATATGATTTTTTTCATAAACCATTGTAATTCCATTTTTTGCCATTTCTTCAAGAGCCTTACCTAATCCTGATAGTCCATCTCCAATCATAGAGTTGTGCTGAATATAGTTGTCGCCATCAAAGTAATTTCCCATTTTGTCATAACCACCATTTACTAAAACAGTATTTACAAAATCTTTGACTATTTCTTTATTAGCTTCGGTCTTATCCAAATCTGTTAAAGTAGTACTTCCGTCTGTTTGAGTTCGGCTACTTGGATTTACGTCTGCTATTTGAGAAAGATTGTCCCAATGCTCGACAATTTGCCCATTGTCATATCTGAATATATCAAATCCAACTTTTGGTCCGAAAAAATCATAAACAGTGTGCGAAAAGGTGAAGCCTCCATCTTGAAAAGAACGTACAACATTCGCTTTAAAACCACCTTCTGGCGCATTTTGTAATACGGCTCCAAAACCTTCTAAACCATCAGCAACACCAAGATTGTGCTGTTTATAGTTTGTTGGATTAATATACGCAATGGTTGATTTGTCTCCATTCTCAAGACTTTCTAGTAATGCGGATGATTTTTCTTTGTTTGTTAACTCTTTTTTTGATTCCATTTTTTCTGTGTTATTTGTTTTTGACTCTTTCTGTTTAGTTCCACAAGAAGCTATTAAAAGTGCTGCTGCAACTGTTAGGACTATTTGTTTCATTTCCTTGATTTTTATTTGATACAAAGGTGAAACAGCTATTGTGATACTGAAAGATTGAAAACGGAAGAATAATGGTTAAAATCGAACCTTTTCTATTTTGAAATTGATTTTACGAAGGAATTTGGGGTTAAACTTGTATGCTTTTTGAAGTATTTCGAAAAGTTTGTCGGGTCTTCAAAACCTAATTTATAAGCTAATTCTGTAACCTTTAGGTTTGAATTAATTAGATTTCTTTTTGCTTGAAGAATTATAAAATCGTCAATTACGGTTTTAGCTGTTTTGTTTACCAGCTCTTTACAGATTACGTTTAAGTGTTTATATGTGATGGTTAATTCTCGGGCATAGAAATCAGCACTTCTACTCTTTGATAAATGTGTTTCAATTAAAGAAGTAAATTTTTGAAACACTTTGATGTTTGAATTATCCTTTACATCAAAGGTTTGATTCTGCTTTAAATCTTCAGCTTTTGAAACAAGAATAACAAACAAGGATTCAATAATTGTTTTCCGATTGAATGATTCGTTGCCACTAAATTCTTGTTGTAGCAGGTTGAAATAAGTTCTGAAATCAGATTGTTTTGGGATTTTTAAAATTTGAGAAAATAATTGTGGGTTAAACAATCTAAACACAAAATCTTCAGGCAAATTAGAAAAGCAATTAACAAAATATTGCTCAGTGAATATGATACAGAAACCATTTAAGTTACCTGAAAAATCAAATGCATTAACTTGCTCTTTTGTCAGATAGACTAAACTATTTTCTTGTACCGGGTGCCAATTAAAATCAATGAAATGTTTGCCTGAACCACTTGTAAAAAAGATCAAATTATAAAATTTGAGCTGATGTGGTAATTCAGGATCGTGATTGAATTTTTCCTTTTCTCTAGCAATTTTTTCAATGGGAAGAATTTCAAACCCAAAGTTTTCGCTTCTAGCAGCATCAAATTGTATATGTGGAATGTTCTTTTTCATATTACCTACAACGGTTTGGATATGGCTTGTGGCGGTGTTGGTAAATAGTACTGGGCTTTCGTAAACCACAGGAATCTCTATTTGCTATATACAGTGTTGTACACAGTATTTTTAATTTTTCCATTCTAAATATTGAGTCGGACTCTCTGTATTGTTCCAATGAATTTTCAAAGTGTCCTTACTTACCGAAACAATCTTTCCTTTTTGGATAAAGTCATTGTAAAATATGGTGAGGCTGTCTCGATTCAATAAGTATGGCATTGCTCCATCTCCGTCATAGTCCACTATATAAAATTCTGTCGGTTTAAACCAAAAGTCTGCATGAGGTCCGTCAGGGTCTAATGTCCAAATTTTGAACAATTCTGTAGTATCAACAGTTGGGTTGGTGATTATTGACTTTTCAGGTCTGTTAATATTTTTACTTTCCAAATCTGTGTTATACTCTGAAATAATATAAATATTTCTGCCTTGCTCGTCAGCAAGTTGATTATAACCATTTAAGCTGTCAGTCTTTTCCGAAACTGAACCATCTTCTATAGATTCAAATTCACACTCTTTAGTTTCATAATTCCATCTTCCATCTTTATCCAAGCAACTGTCGACTTTGAAGAATTGGTCAATTTTCGGATAAGCCCAAATTCCTGTCAGAAATAAGAGTAGTCCTAAGATTAATATGATTAGTCTGTTTCGTTTCATTTATATAACGCCCAACGTTCGAAGGTATGATCTGTGAATTATGGAGGGATACCAAAATGTTTAGTTTGCCTCTAATACAGTTTTAGTGATCGAGCTATCTGTTTGATACCTAAGATACGATTGAAATGATTGATTTTGCATATTCCGGGAACCTGTCTGCCGAGAGGCAGGTAAGATCAGTTGACAATTCAAGCTGCTGATGGTTTATACCGGATGTTGGGTATTAGTGCTTTGGTTTAAAACCTGTGAAGTGTTATAGTTTAGGAGCTTGATTTGCTTCGAACGTTGGGATTAATGAATAGGCTGGAAGCCCAGCGAAAGTCTATGTCCCTCGCGGGGCATTAATCCCAACGATTAGTATATGAAGTACAGCATCCCACTGGGTGCTATGATTTCGTATACTGTGTTTTAGCCAGTTTTTCTTTATAGTTCTTTTTAAGTGCATTAATAGCACCTTCTCTATTGCTCTTCATGAATTCAAGCTCATCAGTTTGTCTCATGATTGGATTGAATTCTCTTAAATTTTGGTCGCTCCAAATAGCTAGATCCACCACAACAGGTGCAAGTGATAATCCTTTTTCAGTTAAATGATAAAGTTTAGTTTTCTTATTGGTTGGATGATTTTTTCTTTCTACAAGTCCATAGGACTCCAAGCATTTGAGTTTCAAAGTGAGAATACTTGTAGAGATGGCTTCATCACTATCTGTAAAATCTTTAAATGTTTCCATCCTTTCTATCAGCATCTGCTTGATAATTATCAGTACCCACTTATCCCCTAAAATATCAATAGCTGAAGTAACTGGGCAGTCGCATCTAAATTCTTGGTTCATAGTAATCAAAGTTGAAATCCAAATCTGGAAATTTTTAAATAATTACTTCGGTTTCCAAAGTAATTATTTACTTTTGCTTCGGAAACAAAAGTAATATTTTATAAACAGCCAACAAAAATGAGTACAGAAACAATTTCAATTTTAGGGTTAACCCTATCTTTAGCTCCAGCAGCCGTGCATGCTGTGGAGGTCATCAAGCCCACTTGGGTAAGTTGGGTGGTGAATTTGGTATTGCCCGTGTTTGCACCTGGCTTGCCAAACAAACAGAAGTCCATCAATGAAAAGGAGCAGTTAAGTATGCTCGATGCTGCTATTGCTGCCGCTCCTGAAGCCAAAAAGACTGCTGCTAAAGATTACATTTTCATCCTGCTGTTTGAGCAAAGACAAGGCGCATTAGCGTTCATTGCTATGTTCGTAACGTCTATTTATGCAATGGGTTTGTCTTTACCCGAACGACATACCATTCACCTGTTGTTCGTGTTAATGTCTGCACTATTTGCTTTGGTTAATGCCAATCAAGCTGGTATTCCATTCTTGGGGCATCATCCTAGGGTATCCAAAAATGGGCGTAATGTAGGTATTGTGTTTTCTCTTTTTTGGATAGCATCTACCGTACTGAATTATCTAGCATTCAATGCGTCATCGATTTAATTAAAAAATTTTAAATATTTCAATAATGAAAAAAGCACTAATAATAAACGGGCATCAAGAATACCCTTTCGCTAAAGGTGAATTGAACAGAGAAATTGCGAAAAGAATAGGAGATTATCTACAGAGTATGGGTTTTGAAATAAAAACCACAACCATGAAAGATGACTGGAATGCGGATGAAGAGGTAGACAAACATACTTGGGCAGATATAGTCATTTTACAATCACCGACTAATTGGATGGGGCTGCCTTGGAGTTTCAAAAAATATATGGACGAGGTATACACAGCAGGTATGTTTGGTAAAATGAGTCAGAATGATGGCAGAACAGCAGAAGCGCCTAAGAAAAATTATGGTGGTGGAGGCCTTTTGAAGAATACTAAATATATGTTATCGCTCACTTTCAATGCGCCAGAAGAGGCATTTAATGATTCGGATGATTTTTTTGAAGGAAAGAGCATAGACGATTTATTCTTCCCTCAACATATGAATTTCAAATTTTTTGGAATGCAAAAGCTGCCAACTTTTGCCTGTTTTGACGTAATGAAAAACGGGAATATTGAAAACGATTTTCATCGTTTAGAACAACATTTAAAGGAGGTATTTAATAATCAATAACAACACTTAATAGGTGAAAAATAAGAGAATGAAATCCACATTAAAGTACTTAACTATTGGTCTATCGATTTTGATGCTCACCGCTTGTGAAAAAGATGATGACACAAATCCAAAACCACAGAGCACGTCAATAAATAAAATACTTCCCTTAGGCGCTTCAAGAGTTGAAGGAGCAAGACCTGAATATGAAAGTTATCGCTACGAACTGTGGAAAGATTTGAAGGAAAATGATTGGACTTTTGATTTCATTGGAACTCAATCTGATGAGGCTACTTATCCAGCATTCAATGCTATGAGTTTTGATATAGACCATGAGGGTAGAGGTGGTTCAACTTCTGGAGAAATTTTGAACGGACTAAATGATTGGTTAGACCAGACAGGTGCTCCTGATATTGTTTTATTTAGTTCACCAGGCGGAAACGATATTTTAGATGGACAAGATTACAACCAAACGATATCAAACATCAATGCAATTATTGATGCCTTACAGACAGATAATCCGAATGTGACTATCATTATTGAACAACCTGCGCAAGGACGTTCTGATTTTATGACAACGGAATTCACTAATGCCTTTAATCAAATGCGCCAAGATGTTCTGAGGATTGCAACAGACCAAACAACCACAAATTCACAAGTAATTGCGGTTGATATGTTTACTGGATTTAATGACTCTCATTTGGCAGATGAAGTTCACTACAATCAAGCAGGAGCTGAATTTATTGCGATTAGATATTACAACTTGCTTGTGGACGTATTGGAATAAGGGAAAACTACAGCCTACTGAATAGGCTGGGAGCGCAGCGGAAGTCTATGCCCCTCGAGGCGCATTAATCCCAACGTTCAGCTAAGCAAAGTCGGCTTAGCCTTTGAAATATCTCAAAAGTATCTGTTCACAATGCCTTTTGCAAACAACTAAGTAAGCCGATTGGGTTTAGCGCCTGTTATGTACCTTTCGATTCATAGACCTCTGCTAAGCTTCAGTTCATCAAAAAGTACTTTCACATAATCTCCATCTGACTCGAATTCTCCCAAGTATTTCGAAGTTAGGCTATGGAAGTTATCATTCAGTAACATAAGATCATCTGTGCTATTAGTTCTTTTAAATCTCTTTTCTCTTTTAGTCAGTTCAAGTGATGAAGCGTCAATCAATTTGTCCAGTGATGTATCTTTCTTTTGAAGTTGATTCAGGTGAGATACGAGAAAATCTATGTTGAGAAAGGTTAGGTTTTTGATTTTCTCAAATACTTGATCTAGTCCCTCAAATTCCACTAAAGTTCTAAATTCCTCATCTAAGTATCTTCCGATTCCTGGGAGATCAAAGTGAGGGTCGGTGTAGATGATTATTGGATAGATGATCAAGTTTCGTTTTTTAATTTTCAGTTCATCATACGACTTGCTTTCAAAAGGCTTGCTGGAAAGCTGCTTGATCTGGCTAAGTAGTTGATGAGTACCTTTCTTCTTAGGTTGACTAGTATTATACTTCTTATCAATTTCTGATTTAATAAGCTCATATTTCTCAGAATCGATGATTTTGGAAGGAAATAATGAATCCTTGATTTCAAAAAGGAATACTTTCTTACCTAGCCGGACGTAGGCATCAGGGTGCCCAGAAGAATTACCATTGTCAAATTCAATAATGACGTGCTTATTTTTAAAACAACCCTTTATCAGCCTGCGAAAGAGATATTTTTCAATTGCATTTTCCCCGATAAACTGTTTAAAGGCAGGAAATTTTAGAAACTTTCTTTCATTCGAAATTCCAGATTGATTGTAGAAGTCGAATAGCATACCATCATAGACCTTTCGAGCTAAGAAATCCCAGTTCATTATCACGTAAGAATTTTCACTGACTTTATAGAGAGGTTTCTCTTTTAGTCCCGTGAAATTGCCTTTGCTTTCAGAATAAGTCTCATTGTATTTTTTCAGGTCAATCACGAGTTCATCAAAGAAAGGAATTGATTGTGAATCTGACTTAATGGAGAATGGTGAAAATCGTTTAGTCTGATCCCTTTTCTGTGACAACTGAAGAGTATTGGCAAATCTGAATATATAAGTCAATGAATTAGGATCTTGAAACCTTTCTGTAAAATTCCTAACATACTGTCCAAATTCAGTTTCAAATTCCAAGGCGTCAAAAAAGCACTTTGATTTGACGATTGCTAGAAAATAGTTGTAAGGGTGGTTTAACATGAATTGGCCGATCATAATTGGCCAAGTGTTTTTTCTAAAGTAGTCAAGTGGAGAATCTGTTTGAGTATCAATTTCCATCTGACCAAAAAGTTGGCTTGTAGATACCAGATAGGCTTTGAAAATCTTTAATTCTTGTTCAGGCGTAGTATCTTCAAATGTCTCGTCTTCATGATAATGTAGTAATGAAAGGTGAAGAAACTGAAGATTAAGGTGAGTTGAAAAAATCGAAAAGTCATCAACTCCCTTTCTCCCAAACTGTTGCGCTATTTTGTGATGAATTTCTTCTTGCATGTTTTTGCTTTGTCGTTGGAGAAGAAAGTGCAACAATTTCAGATGCGTTCTGAGATCATATTGATTTAGGTAGAGTTCTCCGTTCATTACAGAGACAAGCCCCACTATAAGCTTCGTTGGTACTCCTGCAATTAGATTTTTGAATTCAGGCGGGTTATCACCGAAAATCTCTTTGTACGTTGGGATAATTCCTATCTTCATTCATCCTAGTGGTGCATAACGTTCGAAGGTATGAACTGTGAATTATGGAGGAATATCAAAATGTTAGCCTGTCCTCTAGCACAGCGCTTGTTTTCGAACTATCTGTTTGCGACTTAAGATACGATTGAATTTGTTGATTTTGAATATTCCGGGAATAAGATCAGTTGACAATTCAAGCTGCACATGGTTTATACCGGATGTTGGGTATTAATGCTTTGGTTTAAAATCTGTGAAGTGTTATAGTTTAGGAGCTTGATTTGCTTCGAACTTTTTGAGATAAGGAAACAGCTCGTTGTTTACAAAGTCTAGTAAATCATCACCTGTCTGCGCATTGTGGTCAATTTTACCATCAGCTAATTTAGGAGCTGCCCAAGTTGTCCATTGATAGGTTGGTTCTATGAGTCTCGTATACTCTTTCCCCGACAATAAAGCCGCGGCTTCTTTGTCTTGTTCAAGGTCTTCTAAATATTTTAAGAACAGCACCCAAAAGGTTTGTTCTACATAATCTAATTCACTTCCGCATCCTGCATCTTTATGTAGTATGTCGCCTATGTTTTTAAAGCTTTGTTCAAACATTTATTCAGCGTCTTTTTTATCTTAATTAATCAAATTCATTACTTCTAGGGCTTTGTACCAATAGTAAAAACCTGATTTATCTGGTTGTTTTTTAAGTCGATTCAAGAAATTCCATTCTTGATTTTCAATATTCCATTCTTTTATGTCTTGCCCTTTGTAATATTCGATTGGTGATAATTCATTATGCAAAATCTTAACAGATAGGTAAGCTATTCTTGCAGCTGCTGGCACAGCATCATCAATCCTAAAATTCCCATTCATAAGAAAACCTGTACCGAAGGCTCTTATGCCTTTTTGCAGTTCAGTGAATTTTTGTTTTTCATCTGCTGAGCCTTTTCCTTTTTTAGCCAGAATTGCGCAAGTGTCTATCGTATCTTGCAGTACTTTTTCTGTAGTTAAGTCTGATTTTTCAGTTTTACGATATTCAATTTCTTGTATGGCGAAGGCTTCAAAGCTTTGAGCAACAATCTCCATATTTTCTATTCTTTCAAAGAGTTTACTTAAATCAAATAATTGTTTGCAAACCTCCATTGAGAATGGTTGTTGGTCTTTTCCTTTAAAATAAGGGATACCAACAGTATTTGGAGCAAAGGCTGTAAGCTTATCTCCTGTAATAGCATCAATAGAGGGAACTACAATCATTGTTTCGTTTTCCGTTTCAATCCATTTGGTTTGAACAGGTCTTTCAGTTAATGCTGGATATATAGAATCTTCAATTAACACATCTAACAGAATGGTCCCAGAATATTTTCCTTTCGTTGCAGAATCAAAGGCAAAAGAATAATGTGCTTTTGGCACACCTTCCTTATAACTGCGGTGTTCGTCTAGTTCGAATGACTTGAAGTTTGATGAATCAATAACCTTGTTCAATATTGTTTCTAAGGCTTCTCTATCAGTATTACAGATGATGTCAATATCAATGGAAAATCTATTTCCTTCTTCCAATAGCAAAGCTAAACTGGTACCACCTTTAAAGGTGAATTCAAGCCCATTTGCTTTAATACGCTCAAGCAAATGCAATGCAAAGATCATTTTTTCTAGAATAGCTTTGTCTATACGTTTGTGTTCCTTCTGTTTCTTGAAGGAGTCTAGCCACTCATCTGTAAAACAATGTTCTTTTATCATTCTATTATATCTTTTACTAGATGATACATATTGTTGGTCATAAATTGCTTAATGTCTTGTTCCTTGTCTCTACGTTTGGCGTAACTGAATAATTTTGTGTAATTAAGTGTATAGTTTTTTAAAGCGTTTTCATACACGTGCATCAATTCTGCACCTTGATAGAAATAGAACAGTTTGTTTTCTGTGAAAAGGTCTACTAATATTTTTTCTAGTAGGGGAGTGTAGAATTTAGTTCTCTTTTCTGTCCTTTTCGAAATAGGCGATCTAGTGATTAGTTTTTTTATAATGACAGGCTTTTGACTCTCAGAGATATAAAAGTCAATCGCTTTTTCATCTGGATTGAGATAAAGATCAAATCTAAAGTTGTCCTTTAGTTCATAGTAGAGTGATTCAATAAAATCCTTTTCAATTTCAATGATGATTAATTTTTTGCCTGATTGATGTTGAGCAAATTCATTTATCCAATGAGTATCCCAAATACAATGTTTTACATCTTCAAAACGCTCAGAAATTACTTTGGCGAGTTTTAAAATTTCTCCAGAAATCTCCGGTTTGTACTTGGGTTTGTATGATATAGTGTAATACCCTCTTTGAATAGATTTGATGATGTTTTTATTCTTCAGGTCATATATTCTCCAACCAAAGGTGCCTTCTTTAAGGTCTGGTTCGAAATACCTAAAAAAGTCAAATAGTTCTTCCCTTGAAAAAGCATCTCTGTTTTTAAATTCCTCTAGGAGTCTATTTTCAATGATTTTCGGCATTTCAAATCTAATTTATGCCAAAGATAGTAATAATTGGCGGATATTAGAAATCAAAAAAACGCCAGTAAATGAAATCACTGGCAAATATTTGAATTATTAATTTGGGTGGCGGTGGGGAAGTGAAAGCTCTTTTGATTTTGTGAGGTACGAGCAAAATTAAATGTGCTTGAACGTGTGGTGGGCTTTTCTTTTTTCCAATGGCATACAACGTTTAGTATATGAGCCGTTTTAATGGATTATATACATTGTTGTTCTTAGTTTTTATTTTCAAAATCGTCATCCTTTTTTAAGTGCTCTTTTCTTAAACTTTCTGCGTAGTGAATAAAAGTGCCGTCAAAAAATTGTTTATTCGGACTTTCTAAAAGTGCTCCAAAGCCAGAGGTTAGTACCATTCCATCTACCAATGATTTTCTAGATTCCCAATTTTTTTTA
The DNA here is from genome assembly GCF_049099775.1 of Roseivirga sp. GTDB lineage: Bacteria > Bacteroidota > Bacteroidia > Cytophagales > Cyclobacteriaceae > Roseivirga. Next base: position 47,507 of record NZ_JAGDZM010000018.1, read on the forward strand.
CTCAACATTTTGTTTTCGTTCTGCAAAAATAGATTCTCAACGTGCCTTATTTCCGCAGCAAATAAGTGAAACCCATGATTACGTTCTTCTTCGGTTAAGGCATCCGGATTCATTCGGAAAGTTGAAATTATTCTTGATGCTTCTTTTGAAGCACCTAAACTTAGAAGTATATGAATATCTAGGGCCGCAATCTCATGAAAAGTTGAGGCTTGTGTTGCTTTTGTATTACTCCTTATTTGTAATCCAACAAAAATCAATGAAATGATAACAGCAAGGGCTGATATGATTTGAGCAATCAAAGCATATTCTTCAAGTATTTCTTTCATAATTATGTTCTCTATTTCTATTATCAAAAGTTCAACTCATTAATTTGCTTGTGGTAATTTTTCCCATTTTCTGAAATTAAGCACAACGTTTGAAGGTATGAACTGTGAATTATGGAGGAATATCAAAATGTTAGCCTGTCCTCTAGCACAGTGCTTGTTTTGAACTATTTGTTTGCGACTTAAGATACGATTGAATTTGTTGATTTTGCATATTCCGGGAATAAGATCAGTTGACAATTCAAGCTGTTCATGGTTTATACCGTATGTTGGGTATTAGTGCTTTGGTGTAAAATCTGTGAGGAGTTATAGTTTAGGAGCTTGATTTGCTTCGAACGTTGGGATTAATGAATAGGCTGGGAGCGCAGCGGAAGTCTATGTCCCTAGCGGGGCATTAATCCCAACGGTTTGGCTATGGTGCGTATCCCGAAGGGTATGCACTATAGGTTTTGTTGGCACACGTTTTTATTTCCAATTCAGTTCAGAAAGCAGGTTTTGTATACTTTCTCTTACCGCTTCCTTAGAGTTTATTTCTATCGCAGTTTGCATTAGGCAATCAATGAATTCTTGCTTATTTAGAACATCAGACTTAAACAACATGAAACGAGAATAGCTATATATGTCCATGAAAAGAGTCATGAAACCTTTACTCTCAAAGCTGTCAAGTTTAGCCTTAATAACATCTTCATCAAAGGCTGCATTTTGACCATAGACGAACTCTCCCTTTTTACCGCCACTTTCAATGATTTTACTAAAAGCGTGTTCCAAATCATAAGCTGTGAAGTTTTTATCTTTTACTTCAACAGCATATTGGAACTGTTCGTTTTTGATAATGTCAATATCTCCAACTTCTTTTGAGGAAGCACCACTTTGATTTACTTTATGAGCAATGACTTTGAACTCTCCTTTTTGTCTAGAGTGATATATTTTTTCTAAAGTCCCAACAACAATTGCTGTAGTTTCACCTTCAAACGAATTTTCTATAAAGCGATAAATGAATTCATAAATCTCGACTAGAGTAGGATTATACTTTATCTCACTTTCATTAAGCACTTTTAGTTCTTCTATTCTTTTGTTTAGGAACTCAAGGGCACAAGACAGATATTCTTTTGCGTCTTTTGAAGAGTTGATTTTTGGCAGAGTAGTAATTAAGAGGTCTAAAGTTTCTTTGTCTCTACCTTTTCTTACGGCATTTTCATTTGATAAATGAGTAAATCTCGCTGGCTTGTTCAAGAAAGGTTCATTTGAACCACCAAGTGCATTTTGAAGAAAATCACGTTCGAATGGTACTAGAACTTGGTGACATAAACTACGAGCATCATAAGCTCCGTCTAAGGGAGCACCTGCTTGTAAAGCTAGAGGGTCGATATTTGAATTTGACGCTTTTGCAAGTATTGCATTTACCAATACGTACTTGTAAGTTTTATGGCTGCCGCCTAGCACTTTTTTTACCGCCTTTGAAATTTCATCATTTTTAGCGCATCTGTTTCTGAAGGCACTAAGTAGAGTTTTTTCTGCTATTGATTTGTCTATATTTTCAGCCATTTACTTCCATTTCTAATTGATATGGTAAATTAATTATCATGTTCTCAATGACTTCATTAACTAGGCAATCCATTACCATTTTCCCAATATGTTTTGCAAGGTTTGGAGGTACTGCATTTCCAATTTGACAAAACTTAGAAGATTGTGAACCACAAAATTCATAGTCAAATGGAAATGTCTGGATTAGTGCACACTCTTCTACAGTAAGTCTTCTTAACCTTTCAGGAGCTTCTTTAAACTCACTTGGTTTGCTTCCGTTCATGATTTTTGAATGGTACTCTTGAACCCAACCTGATTGGTTTTCATATAATTCTTTGTCATCAATAATTGGAGTTTTGTTACCACCCATTGAAGCAGGTAGAGTATTAGAATATCCGTCAAGTCTAATAGGTCGACCCATCCCATTAAAAAGCATACCTGCAAAAGGAGATTTTCTCAAAACAGGATTCGGAGTTAAAGTGATTTTTGCTTTGCAAACTCCTGTGTTGTTTCCTGTTCCTGCTTTATCTAGTACTGATAAAGTTTCACGAACTGTTGGAGCCATCTTTTTGTACGGCTCCATCATTTTTTTTAGGTCTGGAATTAGTTTTGAGTTCCCCTTAAATCCAATGAAAAAGACTCTTTCTCTTCCTTGAGGAACATCAAATTCAGTCGCATTTAAAACAACGTAATTTGTTGAGTAACCTAATTCTCTAAATCTTTCAAGTAGAGATTTTCTCAATGGTTCCCATTTTGACAAAGTACCTAATGCTTTTACATTTTCCATTACAAATGCTTTTGGATTGAGCATTTCAACTACGTCAGTAAATGTCCAAACGTGCTTGCTTCTAGGGTCATTTGGGTCCATTTTTCCTGCAACAGAGAATCCTTGACAAGGTGGCCCGCCAATTACAATGTCTACGTTTTTCAGTTCTTTAATTTCTTCTAAATAGTTGTTTATATCTCCGCAGCGTATATGGTCACCAATATTCTTTGCGTAACTCTCACAAGCATATTTGTTAAAGTCGTTAGCCCATTTTATGTCAAAACCTGCTTTTCTAAACCCTATGTCTAGTCCGCCTGCTCCCGAGTAAATTGATATTCCATTCATGTCGTAAAGTTACTTCGTTTATCTGTTTTTTTTAATGTGTGCCAACGTTCGAAGGTATGAACTG
>NZ_JAGDZM010000019.1:0-46601 GCF_049099775.1 Roseivirga sp.
GCGGGGCATTAATCCCAACGATCAGCTAAAATGAGTATGCCACCAGTTGCTGGAAGCAAATACGTTTACAGTTCGCATATTCATTTTAGTGTTTGTTGTGCGTTCGTGTATTATTTTGCCTTATGCACTTCAAGTTCAATTTCAACCATAAATTCAGGTAATGCCAACCCTTTGACTTCAAGCCAAGAACCTGTTGGGAATCCGTTCTTATAGATTTCAGCTCGGTAGGCTGATTTTTCGAGCATTTGTGCCATATCAGTTGTGAAAATATCTTCTTTTACCACATCGTCAAATGTACAACCAAAGTGTTTTAATATTTTGCCCAAATCAGTATAACAGTTTTTCATCTGCTGTTCTATATCGCCAACCGCAGTTGGATTTCCTTCTTCGTCCATACTTACTGCTCCTGAAATTTTGATGCTATTCCCAATTTTCACAGCGTGTGAATATCCATAAGCTTTTTCCACTTCTGGTCGTAACAGAAAATATTCAGGTTTTTCGGATTCAACTATTACTTCTTTTTCAACTTCTTTCGTTTCTTCTTTTTGCTTTTGTTCACAACTGTATAGTCCAATAGTTACTATGCAAAGTGTTGTGAGAAAAGTCAGTCGGTTGGTTATTTTTTTCATAATTCAGATTATTTTGTATCTACATTGTTCGGTTTTCGGCTTTCCCGTTTTTTTATTGAGTTTCGTTCTGTGGCATGACGCACAACGTTCGAAGGTATGAACTGTGAATTATGGAGGAATATCAAAGTGTTTAGTTTGCCTCTAGCACAGTGCTTGTTTTCGAACTTTTTGTTTGCGACATAAGATACGATTGAAATGATTGATTTTGAATATTCTGGGAATAAGATCAGTTTACAATTCAAGCTGTTGATGGTTTATACCGTATGTTGGGTATTAGTGCTTTGGTGTAAAATCTGTGAGGTGGTATAGTTTAGGGGCTTGATTTGCTTCGAGCGTTGGGATTAATGAATAGGCTGGGAGCGCAGCGGAAGTCTATGCCCTTCACGGGGCATTAATCCCAACGGTTTAGTGTATGATTTCGTTGCGTGTTTAAGCACTAAAGCTAGCAAATAAATCACAGATAGAAAGTCCGCGAGGACTTTCGTAAACAAGCTGAAACCAGCAATTACTTATAGCCATTGTTGTGCTTTCGTTATTTATTATTCTTTCATTACAGATACTAAAGCTCTTTAAGTAAATGATTTGTTTTAGTAATTAAATTTTCAACCACTCTTTTTCTCACTTCCAAAATAAATATTCGCATTGTCAAAAGACCATTAAAGCCACCATAAAGGGTTCTCTTGTTTATCTTCTCCCAATAAATGTCTTGTAAATGTCCCCGAATACTGGACCAGTTTATAGGGTATTTTAGTATCATTGGCTCACATAAGCTAAAATAAAGCTCCCGATTGCCTGAAAGAACTTCTATGCCATCGTCTCTAGTATTGTAATAATTCTGTACATTTTTTGTTAATTCTTCTCCTAATAAACCAAGTTTATTTGTAGACTCTAAGGAATTAAACGTAGTTTTATTAAGTTCATTTAATGAGCTATAAGGAGCAACGTATTCGTATCTAACAATTTTTACGAGTGTATCTAAGTTAGAAGTTTTACTACTTAATCGTTCAGCAAATGATTTATTAATTTTCAAATCTTTCTGTACATAGGCTAAGTCTGATGTTAAGGTTTCTAAATCATTTTCCAATTCAATTTTTAGTGCTTTTTTTTGAATAATTCCTTGTTCTTCGTTTTTCCTATTCTCATTCCAATTATTAATTTGTAATGCAATCAAGATTCCAATAACAACAAGAATAATTTCTCCAATAGCATATTTCAAATACTTTCCAGTTTTCCCTTCTGAAAGTAAGTTTCGCCTAATTTTTCTAAAGAATTTTATCATTGGTTAGCGGTTTCTGATAATGAAGCACAACGCCAGGCTATGATGAGTGGGGATTAGATAGCACTAACCTCTCGTCTCGCACATAGCCACACCGTTGTTTAAATTTATTAGTTGTGGCGGACTTTCCAATCTCCACAAAAATATCTTGACCAATGAAACCCCATTCATTCATAGCATTTGTTAACTACTTTTTAATGGTCATTTAGTTGTTACGAACTCTCTAGTAATTTTATCAATTGAAGTTGTTCCAGCGAGTTGCATATCTCGGATCAATTCAGCTTTTAAAATTTCTAGGGTTAATTCAACGCCAGGTTGACCAAGTGCACCAAGACCCCAGCAAAATGGTCTTCCAATACAAACTGCGGTGGCTCCAAGTGCCAGTGCTTTGAAAACATCTGTTCCTCTTCTAATACCACCATCAATCAAAACAGGAAATTCGCCATTAATTTCATTTACAATTTCGGGAAGACAATCAATTGTAGCTCTATTACTTTCTAACTGCCTACCACCATGATTTGATACAACTATTCCGTCAACGCCACGTTCTTTGGCCATTCGAGCATCTTCGCTCGTAACAATGCCTTTGAGTACGATTTTCATTTTGGTGTTTGCTCTTAGCCAGTCAACCATATCCCAAGTCATAGATGGATCTGTAAAACTCATGCCCTCAGGTAGAATATCTTTAAAATTGCCCATTTCTAGCTCTCCAGATTTAATCATCTCAAGAAGCGTTGTGCCATGAGTTTCTCGATTACCAACGACAGGGGTATCAACGGTAAGAAAACATATTTTGCATCCTGCTGCCTCTGCTTTGGCAAGCAATAATTTGGTCACTTCTCGATCGGTTGATGGATAAAGTTGAAACCAAAGGTCTGCTTTAGACTCACTAGCAATATCTTCAATTGCAAAATTTGAAACAGAAGAAACGATCATTTGATGATCCTTTTTTTCAGCCGCTTTAGCAGTTCCAATCTCTCCGTCAGAATGAAAAAACGCTTGAAATCCAACGGGACTGAGTATTATGGGATTGTCTAGGGTCTTTCCAAATAGCTCAATCTTGGTAGACACTGTAGTTACATCGATAAGCCTTCTTGCCCTAATTTGAATTTTCCCATAGGCATCATAGTTGGCTCTGACAGTACGAAGATCGTCTGCTCCTCCATTGAGGTAATTCAATGCATCCTTGCCCATTACTTCACCTGATAGTTTTTCTAAGTCAAATACATTTTTCACAGTGGACAAGTCCGTATCGCTCTTTAGTAATTCATTTTTCCTAGAGTTAGAAATTCCACATCCCGCAAAAGGCAATGACAGAGCTATTGACGACATGCTCACCCACTTGAGGAATTGTCTCCTTTGAATTTCTCTGAGTTCAGTAGTTCTCTCCATTGTTATTTATGGTAGTTAACGGGCCGCGTGCATGGCTTCGTTTGGATTATTGAACCTTAAAGGTAATTAAAAACGGTTTTTATTTTCATAGTTTTTGAAAATTCAATAGTACTTAGCCTGTCCAATGAGCTATGCACGTTGTTATGAATTGTGTAGGCGTGAGCGTCGGGGGAAATGCTGTTTAGCGACATCGGCTAAGAACAGTGAATATCGATTTCATCACAATTTACTTTTATTGTTTTTAGCCAGCGCTAAGCAGCGTAGCGTTAGAAGCAGGCATTATTTATAACGTTCGAAGGTATGAACTGTGAATTATGGAGGAATATCAAAATGTTAGCCTGTCCTCTAGCACAGTGCTTGTTTTCGAACTTTTTGTTTGCGACTTAAGATACGATTGAAATGAGTGATTTTGCATATTCCGGGAATAAGATCAGTTGACAATTCAAGCTGCTTATGGTTTATACCGGGTGTTGGGTATTAGTGCTTTGGTGTGAAATCTGTGAGGTGTTATAGTTTAGGGGCTTGATTTGCTTCGAACGTTGGGATTAATGAATAGGCTGGGAGCGCAGCGGAAGTCTATGCCCCTCGCGGGGCATTAATCCCAACGGTCTCGGCTATGAGCAGTTGCGTGGTTTAAGCACTTAACTTTGCAAGTACACATCAAGCTGGAAATTCCGCAGGAATTTCCAAAGTAGGCGAGGACAAGCAATTACTTATAGCCATTGTTGTGCTTTCGTTATTTTTTCTAAACAATTTAATCATTTTTTATCTCTGAATTTATTATGTCAAGCATTTCAATAATTCTACTTTTTAGCGTAACTGACTGTATATTTGCATTTTGATGAAATGAAATGACCATAGCCGCAATACTCTCTTGTACAGGGTCTACCAAAATCTCTTTGAAGTCTATTTTCCTTTTAGATGGGTATATTTTAAATTTTAAACTAGAAGATTTATCTAAAGCCTCTGCTGGAGAATATCCATCTTTCCAAAGATTATTATTTAGATTTCTTGATATGCCGGATTCAGTAATCAATGGCACAATAAATTGGTTTCGAAATATTTGATATTGATTTTCCTGTTCTTGTACTTGGTATACTTCAGTTGACCAGTTAGATAGAAGAGATACAAGCTTTTCGTTTTGTATCAGCTGTAATTTATCTGTGCCTATTATGTCATTTTTTAAAGGATCAAAAGTGGGGTCTACCGCTAAATGCCACCAAGATATATAAAAAGTTTCTTCATCAAAAAAATCTGGATTGTCAACAAAACTTAGCAAGTTATGAGAAGCTTTGATGGCTCTATTTCGCATATATATTTTTTCTTCAAGCTGTGCAAGATTGGCTTCGTATTCACTTTTTAGTTGTACCAATATTTTTTGCTCTAGAATCCTGCCTTTTCGCCTCTCATTCCAGTAGTTCACTTGTAGCGCCAAAAGAATACCTATCATCACGAGAATTATTTCACCTAAGGCGTATTTAAAATACTTTCCAGTTTTCCCTTCTGAAAGCAAGTTTTGGCGTATTTTTCTAAAGAATTTTATCATTGGTTAGAGGTTTGTCATAATGAAGCACAACGTTCGAAGGTATGAACTGTGAATTATGGAGGAATATCAAAATGTTAGCCTGTCCTCTAGCACAGTGCTTGTTTTCGAACTATCTGTTTGCGACTTAAGATACGATTGAAATGATTGATTTTGCATATTCTGGGAATAAGATCAGTTGACAAGTCAAGCTGTTCATGGTTTATACCGTATGTTGGGTATTAGTGCTTTGGTGTAAAATCTGTGAGGAGTTATAGTTTAGGAGCTTGATTTGCTTCGAATGTTGGGATTAATGAATAGGCTGCGAGCGCGTTTGCATATGCACTCTTTAGCGACTGTTATATGCCTTTCTTCTTTCTTTCAAGTTCTTCAAGAAGTTTAGTTCTTCGGTTGCTGAGTTCCTTCAAGATATAGTCGACATCCCAATCGTTGGTTCGTTCAAATCCTGTTCGTGATTTGAAAAGTTCACCAGAAAAGTCATTATAAATCTCGCTACAGAGTTGAACCATCGTTCCCAAATCCTTCATAGTGGGTACTTTCTTTCCAGGAATTGGATCGTTATGAGCATATGTTTGATTTCTTGCCTTGATAATCTTCTCAATCAGATCTTTGTTCTCATTTAGTTTTCCCCTCGTTTTGTTGATTACTTCTTGGATGCTCTCTGCCCTTGTATCAGTCTCAAAATACCTTTCAGGTTGGAGTTTATTCAGTTCCTTGAAGAAAAGACTATCAAAATCAGTTAGTTCAAGTTTGTCGCTGAAGTGGAAAAGATTTCGTTTGTGAGTGTTTCTTTTATCAGCAATCAACTTTGATAGTTGAATTACAATTATAAATCTCAGTTGATACCAATGATGCTGAATGAAACCATGTTTTTTAATCTTTTCTTCATTTTCATATTTGTCTTCAGTCAACCGTTTTGCATTGTTTATTGAGATGTTCAGGTCGACCAAAACTTTCCATAAGTCCTCTAGCCATTCTTTAATTTCTGTTGGTGTCATTCGAGAACTATTTGAGCATATGGCTTCTCATATGGAATATCTTCCCCATTAGCTAAAAAATATCCAATTACTGTATGTGAATCCAAACGATCACCAAGCTTGAGTCCTTTGTTCTTGGATGAAGGGAAACAAGGGCAAGTTGATGCAATGAATGCAGGTTTGCCGTTCACTAGTACCTTAGCAATTTTCACACTGTTCTGGTGAAAGTCTCCAAATGATGAGTCAGTAAACTCTTCAAACTTTACTTCTTCGTGTTCAGTAATTGCTCCATTGTTCAGTTGAAATTTGCAGGAAAATGGCATTTGCAGTTCAGTTTGTTCGGTAGCACTTATGACATATAACGTTGTATAACGCTCACTTTTATGAGCGTTATATTTCATATTGTTAAACAAAAGTGAGCGTTAGCCAACATAATTCTCGGGTATAACGCTCATAACTAAAGCTAATCATTGAAGTTCATTTTGTCCAAAGGAGATTGTATTTTTTTCCATCCTTTGTGATAATGTTTGTATATTCAGCAATCTGAATAGAATTATGCCTACCTAAGTTTTAAAATGTTCCCTTAAAATATCCTCAGCTTTTTGAGTCAGAATAACCTCATGATCATCTCCGATAAATATTAGCATTAGACAAGCATTAAGAATTAGAAACTCTTCTTTTTTAGCAAGTAATGGGATTCTGAGTCTTTGATAAATTTAGGCTGGAATAAAGGTGTTTATTTTACCTTTTTTAACTCAAGAATATTACCAACACTTTCTATATAACGCAATGTGGTGACGCTATTCTCAATGTTAAACGTGAGCCTGTAATAATCTTGGGCGTCTTTGAACGTATACTCTAGATCATCAATTCTGACAAGCTCAACACCTCTTTTTGAACCCGCCGGTTTTAAAACGAGCCCCCCTTTTTGTTCTGCTATAAAAAGGGTCTTTGACTTGTCATGACTTTCAAATTTTCCAACCAATGATGACCGAACTTCTTTAGGAATGTCCAGAGATTCAAAGGATTTCATAACAGGCCAATTGTACTCATGTGCCACACTGGTTATAAACTCCTGCATTAATCGCTCTCCGCCGTCAGTGTTCAGTAAAATAACAGCCCCATCGCCTTCATCGACTAGACCATAAAGAAGCCCGGTATAGCCTAAGTTTTGTCCTGCATGCCAAAAAGCTTCTGCCTTCTCAACTCCCTTTAGGTTGATTCCTAAGCCCTTGTTATTAAGCTGAACGGTCGTTAATTCTTCAGCAGTTGATTTATCTAATATAGCACTTGATTCATTATGGAGGGCCTCTTGAATGGCTATAATCAGTTTTGCTAAGTCCTCTGCTGTTGTCCAAGGACCAGCGGCAGCTTTCTCTGGATAGATATTGTAGCTCTTGTTTTTTAAAGCTTTGCCTTTTGACAAGTGACCACTGGCAATAGGAACTTTTAAATTCTTATCTGGCTCGTTATCATAGGTGGAATGCGTCATTTGCAGTGGAGTAAATATGCGTTGTTCAACAAAACTGGAGAAAGAAGCCCCACTTACGTCTTCAACCAATAGCTGAAGAATCAGATATCCTGCTCCGGAGTATCGTTCTACCTGGCCTGGAGTGGTTTTGACGATAATCTCTTTTTTAGTGTTGGCAATAGGATCGTTGTTGAGTATCTGTAAAAGGGAAGGGATTTTATCTTTTGGGTCGTAACCTAAAAAACCATAATCATCTGTTAGCCCTGCAGTATGAGATAAGAGGTGCCTGACAGTCACCTTTTGAGATTTGGTAAATTCATTTTCCTTGATTTGCCACCGTTGAAGCTTGCTGTTTATGTCTTCGTCTAGGCTAATCTTTCCATCTTTTACTAAATTCAGAATGGCTACGGCGGTAATAACCTTGCCAATTGAGGCACACTGGAATAGTGTTTCGGTAGTTACCAGATCGGAAGAGCCTTTTTGTTTTACGCCATAAGCTTTAGACCATTCAATTTTACCATCATGAACAATAGCCACACTGGCACCGTATGCTTTGTTTTCTTTTAACCTTTGAATAATATTCGACCCGAAAAATTCTTCCCCAATAGGCATAGTGGCTTGAATGGTTAAACCATTTTCTACTCTCTCAATCCGTTCTTCAAGGCTTTGAGACCAACTAATTTTGACAAAAAATAATAGTAAAAAGGCTACTTGAATTTTCATTGGTAGGCGTGAGTTATCGTTACTTATTGTGAACAACCTAGGTCCACATTTCTATCTATTTTGTATAGCCCATAAGGGTGTAGTAGAATAAATCGCATTCGATTTACACTACTACTTTAAGTTTTCGCCGCCACCCAATCCTTGGCTGCCATAAAGGCTTTAATCCATGGGCTCAATACATCTGCTTTTTGGTCGGCAGGGTAGTTCCCCCAGTTCCAAGGGAATACGGAACGCTCAAAATGAGGCATAATCGCCAGGTGCCTACCGTCTTTACTCGCCAAACCAGCTACGTGGTAATCAGAACCATTTGGCGATGCTGGATAAGCTTCATGAGAATATTTAGCAATCACATGATAATCAGTTTCGGCTTCTGGAAGTCTGAAACGCCCTTCACCGTGCGCTACCCAAATACCTAGCCTGGTGCCAGCGAGTCCGCCTAACATTACTGAGTTGTTTTCTGGAATGGTCACATTCACAAATCCTGATTCAAATTTATGCGCAATATTATGATCTAGTTTAGGGTGCACCTCATGCGCTGGGTAAAGCAGTCCTAATTCACCCATCAACTGACAACCATTACAAATCCCCAGTGAGATGGTATCTTCTCTGGCATAAAAGTTATCAAGTGCTAGCTTCGCTTTTTCGTTGTATAAGAAAGCACCAGCCCAGCCTTTTGCCGATCCTAATACGTCTGAATTGGAGAAGCCACCCACAAAAGCAATGAAATTTACATCGCTTAAGTCTTCGGCACCCGAGATAAGGTCCGTCATGTGAATGTCTTTCACATCAAAACCGGCTAAATGCATAGCATAAGCCATTTCGCGGTCTCCGTTTACGCCTTTCTCTCGGATTATGGCCGCTTTATAACCAGTTTTTGCCTTACGGTCAGGGTCTAAACCAAGATCAGCATATTGTCCTTTAAATCCTTCAGGGAAGGTAAATGATAAAGGTTGTTGTTTGTAGTTGTCAAACCTTTCTTTGGCCAAAGCTTCACCAGACTGTTTTGCATCTAACAAATAAGATGTCTTATACCAGGTATCTCGCAGGCTAGCAATGTCGAGCAAGTAGCTTTGCGTATTGGTTTGAATGGCTAAAATAGGTTCGCCTATCGGGCTTCCTATTTCAACATAAGAAGCGTCAATTTCATCAAATAAATTGGCCACATCCTCCAAGTCTTCATTCGCTACTTGAATGATCAGCGCAGGTTGTTCTGAAAACAATACCGAAATATCGTCTAGGTTTTTAATGTCTTTTAAGTCTGCTGCTATACCGAGGTCTACTTGCGAGAAAGTCATTTCGAGCAGTGCTGTAATCATACCGCCGGCAGAAACATCGTGCCCCGCTAAGATTTTACCTTCTTCAATCAGGGCCTGAACCATATTGAAAGTTCTGGCAAATCTATCACTGTCATCCACCGTAGGGGCAGAAGTACCCACCTTACCCACTACTTGTGCCAAGGAGCTGCCGCCCAAGTTAAAGGCACCATCAGAAAGGTTGATGTATAGGAGTGTAGAATCGAAATTCGGTTGTAAAACCGGTTCCACTACTTTCTTAAGGTCGGTTACTTGCGCGCCAGCTGAAATAATGACGGTACCAGGGGCGTAAACAACGCCATCTTTATATTTCTGTGTCATCGACATGGAATCTTTACCCGTTGGCACATTAATACCAAGTGCACAGGCAAAATCAGAAACGGCTTCTACGGCTTTGTAAAGTCGGGCATTTTCGCCTTCATTTTTCGCAGGCCACATCCAGTTGGCGCTCAGCGATACGCCGCTAAGTCCTCTCTCTATCGGTGCCCAAACAAGGTTTGTAAGTGCTTCGGCAATAGAAAGCTGAGAACCGGCCACAGGATCGGCTAAAGCTGAAACCGGTGCGTGACCGATTGAGGTTGCAATTCCTTTTTCGCCTCTATAGTCCAAGGCCATCACGCCAACATTGTTCAATGGCAATTGTATTGGCCCCGCAGTTTGTTGCTTGGCAACGCGTCCTGTAACACATCGATCGACTTTGTTTGTCAACCAATCTTTACAAGCCACGGCTTCTAACTGAAGCACGGCATTTAAATATTCTTGAATTTTCTTAACGTCGTAAGCGACATCAGTGAATTGCTGCCCCTGTGTAGTGTCTTCCAAAACCGTTTTGGGTGATGAACCAAACATATGGGCCAGGTTCCAGTCGATCGGGTGTTCTCCTGAAACTTTATTCTCAAACTTAAAGTGAGAATCGCCAGTGGTTTCACCAACTACATAGAAAGGTGCGCGTTCTCTTTTCGCCACTTTTTCCATGTAGGGAATATCTTCTGCTTTGATGACAAGCCCCATGCGTTCTTGAGACTCGTTACCAATAATTTCTTTGTCCGATAGGGTAGGATCGCCCACCGGAAGTTTCTTTACGTCGATAGTGCCACCTGTTTCTTCCACTAATTCTGAAAGACAATTAAGATGGCCTCCCGCACCGTGATCGTGAATCGAAACGATTGGGTTTTTGCCTGATTCAGACATTGCCCTTACCGCATTGTAAACACGCTTTTGCATTTCAGGATTCGAACGCTGAATGGCATTCAATTCTATGCCGCTTGAAAATTCACCTGTATCAACGGAAGATACCGAGCTTCCGCCCATTCCTATGCGGTAGTTATCACCGCCCATTACTACTATCTGATCGCCTTGGTCTGGCGTAGCTTTTAGCGCATCGGCTTTTTTGCCATACCCGATACCGCCAGCAAGCATAATCACTTTATCGAAGCCATGCCTTTTGCCACCTTCTTCGTGCTCAAAGGTTAAGACCGATCCAGCGATAAGCGGCTGACCAAATTTGTTTCCAAAATCACTCGCTCCATTCGAAGCTTTTATCAGTATGTCCATGGGCGTTTGATACAACCATTGACGTTCTGGCATGTTGGCTTCCCATTCGCGACCATCTTCTAGCCTTGAGTAAGAGGTCATGTAAACGGCTGTACCGGCTAAAGGCATGGAGCCCTTTCCGCCAGCCATTCTATCTCTTATCTCTCCACCTGCTCCTGTAGCCGCTCCATTGAAAGGTTCTACAGTCGTTGGGAAGTTATGTGTTTCCGCTTTTAGGGAGATTACAGACTCAAAATCCGATGATTCGAACCAATCGGCTTTGTCTTGGGTGGCCGGGGCAAATTGCTCCACAACAGGGCCTTGTACAAAGGCCACATTGTCTTTATAAGCTGATACTAAACCATCAGGGTTTTCCTCTGAGGTTTTACGGATCATTTTAAACAGTGAATTCGGCATTTCCTGTCCATCGATAATGAATACACCATTAAAGATTTTATGTCGACAGTGCTCGGAATTCACCTGAGAAAACCCAAATACTTCTCCATCGGTGAGTTTACGCCCCAATTTTTCACTGACCTCGTTCAAGTAGTCAATTTCTTCTTGGCTTAGCGCTAGTCCTTCTTCCTGATTGTAAGTGGTAATATCTTCTATATGCCTTACGGGTGCTGGTTCAACACTGATGTTGAATATTTCCTGATCTAGCCCATTATAAAGCACTTGTAGCATTGGGTCGATAGCGGTGTTTTCACTGTCAACCTTTTCAAATTCTTCAATTCTTATGATTCCAGAAATCCCCATGTTCTGTGTAATTTCCACTGCGTTGGTACTCCATGGGGTAATCATTTCTTTCCGAGGGCCAACAAAAAAGCCCTTCAGGGTTTCGCCTTCAATAAGTGAGGCATTTCCGAAGAGCCATTCAAGTTTTGGAAGGTCTTGTGAAGCGAGTTGCGAGGTGAGACTGACAGCGTAAATTCTGTTGTCTCCTGCATCGAAAAATTGAATCATTAGAACGATTGGTTTTGGGTGTTAATTCCACTCGCAAAAGTAATAAAAGATTTGAGCAACTGCCATCAATTTGATCACCCAGAATGGCTGATTCTCATTCAGTTGGTAGAAGCTGCTTTTTTATAGAGGTCATTGATGTTTGAACCACTTGATTTAATGCCTGATACACTGCCGTCTTTCTGCTTTAACACTTGATAAAAGCCCGGACCTTTTATATGAAATTTGCCATTGCCCAATGGATATATTTCCATTGTATTGCTTCCTTTTTTATAGAATAGTTGATGGCCTTCTGAAGTAATACTAAAACTGTTTTTTTCTAGCGTATAAGTTCCTGTCCAAGAAATGAAATCTTCAATCTTTAGGTCGAAAGGGTAATTGTTTTTGCGATTTAGGAGCGAATCAATTTCGTAAATGGCTTTAATGGACTCTATTCGGATGTTATAGATGGTATTGGTCAAATTTCCTATACCGAGGTTCGAGTACGTATAAAGGCTGTTTTTGTGGTTAGGGTCGTTCAGAAAATAATTCACCATATTATCAGAGTTCCATTTTTGGAAAAATGCATCTTCTGAAAACCAATCTTGGTTGTTTTGAAGGGTTTGAAATGATGCTTCAACGGCTTTATTCATCTTTTCATTATTAGATTCAAGGCTCGTTTTCAAATGCACATGAAGCCTTTTGAGTCTTTTAACCAATGGCGAATATCTTTTGGACATATTCTCGGTTTTAGACATCAAGTTTTTAAACCCATCATCTTGAATAGAAAGGCTACTATAATTCAAGCTAATAAGGGCCAATCCCCAGTTTTTTGGGTCCTTATAGTCGGCTTCTGTTAGTTGGTTGCTCATCACTAAATAAATCAGTGAGTCTTTAGCATTATAAAACTCAATTATGTCATTGGCATCAGCCACGGTTACGAGAAGCTCTTCTTGTATTTCATCTAGGGTAGCTTGAATCTTTTTGTCCTGAATTCTAGCCTCATTGATGTTGTTGAGCCAAACCGCAATCATAATTCCTATGATGACCAAAAGTATCTCGCCCACGGCATAAATAATATACCTTCCGGCTTTGCTTTTGGATAAAATCTGCATGCGTTTTCGCCTTAAAAATCTAAGCATAGGGGACATAAACTGGCATTTGCCAAATTTTGATCAAATAAACAGGACTTACTTTAACAATCCAACTATCAGTCAAAATCTGCCGAAATTCAAATTCCAGTTAGTGCTTATTTTTTCTTAAGCCGATGATCTGTTACACCCAACTGCTCTAAACAACTTTCATATTTAGACTCTACATAGCTATTGTTTACCCGCATTTTGCGACTTGCCCTTACTTACGACGCACCAAAATAATTGAGGCAGCTTTACTAAGCTGCCTCAATTATTTAATCAATATCTAAATCCATATACTTGGGATAGTCAACGCTATATCGAAACCTGATCACCTTTTTAGCACCAGGTTCCAACTGAAGTTCCCATGTTAAGAGACCTGTTTCTTTGTTGTGTTTTGCAGCTGCAATATCCACGATATTTACCTTGTAATTTTTATTGGGGATTATAGGTAGCTGATCGTAAACATTAAGATTGATTTTTGTTGATTTCGTATTGACCACAGTAATTTCAAAGGTTCTTTCATCTCTTTTCTTATTACTGAAGATTTTGTTCTTTTCGAACTCCTTCAGCCTTTTACGACTCACTACAATGCCCTCGTCTTTTCCTAAGGAAATATCTAGTGTATCCTTACCGATGTTCGTGTCAATAATGGATTTACCCACGAAACTCTCTTCAAAATATAGGTTCGACTCTCCGTCGAGCAACTTCAGTTCTTCCCAATCAGGGATTTCTGCTACCAGAAAAGCGTTTTCACGTGCTTTAGGGCTGGTTGAATATTTATAATCGGCATAAACTTCCAAGGTTTGAATTTCTACTGTTTCAGTTTGCCCAGTACTCGGTATAGAGTAAGGATGCTTGATTTTATAGACGAAAGAGGTTTGGTAGTTGATATAGTTAATTGGAATTGGTTTTTTAAATCGTTGTACTCTTTCAGACTTTTGTTCTAGGTCATAAGCTTCATCCGATCCATAAAATGAACTGATATTTGAAATCCCAGCCATTGTAGGGTTGAATTGCCTTTCAGTTAAGCTGGCTACGGTAAAGGGGAGTTTTTTTACCGGTGTTGCTGCAGCTACCCCTGTAACCACAACTTCTCCTAATGATGTTGCATCTGGAACCATAACCACACTTATATTAGAGCTGTTGTTGATCTTTATTTCCTGACTTACAAACCCCAAATAACTAAAAACTAAAGATTTGGCTCCATTTGGGATTTGAAGGCTATACTTGCCATTTAAGTCAGTAGGAGTTCCTATAGTTGTTCCCTTTACCATCACTGTGACTTGTACTAATGGTAAACCGTCATCAGAACTGGTAACTACACCAGTAATTTCTCCTTGTGAGTCATACGGTGCGGGTTGCCTTAATTCTGCTTGGACCCCGTAGCGATAAGGCTTTGAGTTCTCACGTCCTAATAAAAGTGGATTAAGCAAGGGTGCTGTACCGCTGGACTCTAGGTCTCCAGAACTTAAGATGAGTTTTACATCTTTCCAGTCCACACCTGTGTTCTGAAAAATTCGAGCTTTGTAGGTTAATGAAAGTGGGCTTTCCACGTTGGTCGCACGAATATCATAAGTGGGAAACCAACCGGCTTCTGACACTGCATAACTAATCAAAATATCTTTTTCGACTCCCTTATTAGCATTGATTACTAAATAGATATTCGAAGTAGGCTCTTCGTCTTGTATACTGTAAGACTTTATCTGAGATTCGATTTTGTTGATTCTTTTCTGTAAATCTCTTTCTAGTAACTGCTGCATGAAACTGGTTTTGGTGTTTTCTTCAAATTTATCGCTTAAGTAGTCAAGTGCTTCTCGATATTTGGCATCTCCGATACCGTCATTTCCTATAACTTTCATGTTCTTCGATAAAAGTTCTCTCGATTTTACAAGAATGGATAAATTCATTCTGACTAGTTCCAAAGAATCTAATAGGGCGAGGCGATCAATGATGAGTGTTTTTACTTTTTCTGGTTTGTTGGTTTCGATATAATCATTCTCATGACGAACAGATAAAATGGTGATATCTTTCCCGGAAATCTGAATGGTTTTAGGATCCAGATTCGCCGATAGGCCTATTAATTTAAATTCATTTTTGCCTTCTTTTAATTTCAACTTTGCAGTGCGCTTGAGCTCAGCTCCTTGCGTATATATTTTGGCCGAAATTATTTTAGATTCAACATCTGCTTGTCCATATGCCATGTTTATGGCCACGAACATTACTAGAAGTAATGATAAGGTTTTCATAAGCTTTGATTTAAGGATGGATAATTAACATCATTGTTTTAATGATGCGCTTAGTCACCTTTTTCCATAAATGAATTTGGAAATCGGAAGAAGACGGCCGTCTTACCGATTAAACAATATATAGACCTGTTAACCCTTATTTAATCCAAAATAAATTCTGAAAATTTTATTCAATGCAATTGAAAACCTTGTTATTAAGGAATTAATTGGAATATTATTTGGGGCAAGTGGGTGTGAGCGTAATTTGTTTCAATTTACCTTTAGGGTCAGTATTGTTTTCTACCGAATGATCTAACCTTTGACTTTTATTCATTAGTATTTTTCGATGAAATGTATAATTGTCAAATGCGCTGAAACTAAGTGACCATAAGATCGGTAAAGCCAGTAGTGCTAAACCACTTTTGCGTTGATATAAACACGCTCTATCCAATCTACCCCAAAGTTATAAGAGATTGAGTTTAGGTTTTTACCCGGTTTGCCCACTATAAAATTTGCGCGCTTGCCCTTTGTAATACTTCCCACTTCATTTTCTAATTCTAAAGCAAATGCTGCATTGTAAGTAGTGGCATTGAATGCCTCTTCTGGAAGCAATTTCATTTTAATAGCGGCTAAACTATTAATCGTACTCATGTTGAAAGAGGGAGAAGAACCAGGATTGAAATCGGAAGCTAAGACCAATGGAAGACCATTTTCAATTATTTTTCGGCCAGGGGTAAAAGGGATATTCAGGAAGAAAGAACAGCCCGGTAAACCCACAGGTATAGTGTCTGAATCTTTTAAAAGTGTTACCTCAGCATCGGGAAGAATTTCTAGATGATCGACAGAAACGGCGCCGAATTCTATTGCTTTTTCTACACCACCAATCGCGTTGAACTGATTGACGTGTACTTTTGGCTTGAGTTCGTATTTTTCACCAGCTTCTAAAAGCTGGCACATCTGATTGGTGTTGAAATACCCTTTTTCACAGAAACAGTCGATGTAGTTGGCCAGTTTTTGCGAATATATTTCTGGTAACATCTCCTGAAGGAGCGTATTCATGTACTTTTCATGATTTTCCGTGGGGAAGGCATGTGCACCTAGAAAAGTAGCTTTAATGGGGATGTCAAAATCTTGTTTCAGCTGAGCGATTACCTGAAGCATTTTAATTTCAGCATCAGTGCTTAGGCCGTAACCACTTTTGATTTCTATGGCACCAGTTCCCGCAGCAATTGCTGCTTCGAGCCGTCTTTTAGCACCGGCCAAAAGGATTTCAAAAGGAGTTTCTTGCAGCCTGCGGGCAGAATTGAGAATGCCGCCGCCAGCTTCTGCAATTTCTTGATAACCCATTCCTTTAATCTTCATCACAAACTCCTCGTCCCGATCTGCAGCAAACACGAGATGGGTATGCGAATCGACAAAAGTTGGCGCCACCATTTGGCCTTTCAGATTGATTTCTTCGTATGAAGAGTCTTCCTGAAATTCATCCATCGAACCAAAATCTTCAATGAGACCGTCTTTAGTTTTAAGCCATGCGTTTTCTATTGATGGTACATCTGCCATTAAAGCACCCCTCAAGATTTTGCTCTCAGGTGCTCTCACTTGAAGTAAAGAACCGATGTTGGTGAAGACTTTTTGCATAGTTGAAGATACAATTTTTCTATCGGCACTGTCAATAAAACAGTCAATGCCAGAATCAATATTCTAATAAGTGAGGTCGTTTAGCAAGTTGTGATCAACCAAGTTTGGTTGGGTGACTTGCAATTGCTTTTCCTTTTGCATAGCTCTTTCTATGGTGCTCATGGCATTAGGGTTTCTGGCCCAATTTCTTCGCGCAATTCCATTGTTAACATCCCAAAAAAGCATACTTCTAAGCTTTTTGTCGGCTTCTTCCGATCCATCTAAGAGCATTCCGAATCCACCATTAACCACTTCGCCCCAACCAACGCCACCACCATTGTGCAGCGAAATCCAAGTAGCCCCTCTGAATGAGTCGCCTACAAAATTTTGAACGGCCATATCTGCGGTGAACTGTGATCCGTCGTAAATGTTGGACGTCTCTCGGTAAGGAGAATCTGTTCCAGAAACATCGTGGTGATCTCTACCCAAAATAACTGGCCCTATTTCACCAGCAGCGATTGCTTGGTTAAAGGCAGCGGCTATTCTCATGCGCCCTTCGGCATCGGCATAAAGTATTCTGGCTTGAGAACCAACAACTAATTTGTTGGCTTTAGCTTCTTTTACCCAGTGCAAATTATCTTGCAGTTGTGACTTTATATCTTCTGGTGCTTCTTGAAGCATCTCCGTCAGTACATCTGCTGCAATCTGATCGGTTTTATCTAAATCTTCAGCACCACCCGATCCACAAACCCATCGGAAAGGACCAAAACCAAAGTCAAAGCAAATTGGTCCCATAATATCCTGAACATAAGATGGGTATTTGAAATCGCCCGATTTAGCGGCTCTATTTTTGAAGACATCGGCCCCAGCTCGGCCAGCTTCAAGCAAAAATGCATTGCCATAGTCAAAGAAATACGTTCCTTTAGCGGTGTGCTGGTTCACTATTTCTGCATGTTTTCTCAAAGTCGAATAAATCGCTTTTTTGAAACCCTCTGGTTGCTGAGCCATCATTTCGTTGGCTGCCTCATAGGACATCCCTGTTGGGTAGTAGCCACCAGCAAATGGGTTGTGTAAGGATGTTTGGTCTGATCCAAAGTCAACCTTCATTCCTCTATCTGCGAGCGCTTGCCATAAATCGACAATATTGCCCAAGTAAGCGAAAGAGGTATTGTCTCCTGCATCTCGCGCGGCTTGTACTAGATCTAACAGTAAGTCAAGATCTTCCACTAATTCATCCACCCAGCCTTGTTCGTGCCTTTTACGCGCCGCTTTGGGATTGATTTCTGCTGTAATGGAGACTACGCCTGCGATTTTTGCTGCTTTTGGTTGCGCTCCGCTCATGCCGCCTAAGCCGGAAGTAACAAACAATAACCCTTTGAAATCACCGTCAGGTCGTTTCATCCGTGCAGCATTTAACACCGTAATTGTAGTGCCATGTACAATGCCTTGTGGTCCGATATACATATAAGAACCAGCCGTCATTTGGCCATATTGGGTGACGCCAAGCGCATTAAATTTCTCCCAATCGTCAGGTTTAGAATAGTTGGGAATCATCATGCCGTTAGTGGCTACTACGCGCGGTGCGTTTGTGCTTGACGGGAAAAGACCCATGGGGTGACCTGAATACATCGCCAGAGTTTGCTCATCTGTCATCTCAGCAAGATATTTCATAGCCAATCTATACTGAGCCCAGTTTTGAAATACCGCGCCATTTCCGCCGTAGGTAATTAACTCATAGGGGTGTTGGGCAATCGCTGGATCCAAGTTATTTTGAATCATCATCATGATAGACTTAGCCTGGAGAGAATTTCCGGGATATGATTCAATGGATCTTGCGTAAATAGGAGTTTTTGGCATGAATCTGTACATGTAGATTCTCCCATAAGTTTTTAATTCTGACAGGAATTCTTGTGCCAAAATTTCGTGCCATTCTTTTTTGAAATAGCGAAGGGCATTACGAAGGGCAAGCTTCTTATCGGCTTCAGTTAAGATATCCTTTCGCTTAGGTGCCCTGCTGATCTTCAGGTCGAGGCTGGGTGCTTCTGGAAGCAACGTTGGTATACCTTCTACAAGTTCTTTTTGAAAGTCATTCATGGCTAGTACTGTTCAAATTCGTTCTGAAATTGGCTATTAAGGGTTGTGTCGCATAGCGTAGGTAGCTTTCTAGACTTGATAATGCGATGCGCCTTTTCAATATCCTTTGCAAAGATTCTGTCCTTTTCGGCATGATCGATTTTGCTTCTAGTATGGGCATGGCAAGCCTCTAAAATGGTACTGGACTTAAGTGGCTTACGGAAATCAAAAGCTTGTGCTGCGCACAGAAGTTCAATGGCTAAAATTTGCTCAAGATTACCTATAATCTGTAATGCTTTTCTTCCACTTATCGAGCCCATACTCACGTGATCTTCTTGCCCTAAAGAAGTAGGCACACTATCAGCGCTAGCAGGGAAGCAGAGGCTTTTGTTTTCACTCACTAAAGCTGCAGAAGTATATTGTGGTAACATAAAGCCAGAATTTATACCGGTGTCTTTCATCAATAACTGTGGAAGTCCAGAGATTTTTCCTTCCAGCGAAAGATAAATTCTTCTATCAGAAATATTGCCCAGTTCAGCGGCGGCCAATGCGGCATAGTCTAGAGGAAGGGCCAGAGGCTGACCGTGAAAATTTCCACCGCTAATGGTGTCTTCAGCGCTGAAAATAATTGGGTTATCAGTAACCGCATTCAATTCAATTTCTGTCAATGACTTTAGGTGCGACCATGTATTTCGCGAAGTGCCATGTACCTGCGGAATACAACGGAGTGAATAAGGGTCTTGCACCCGATCGCAATCCACATGAGATTCCAATATCTGCGAACCAGTCAGCATGGCCTTCACGCGGTGGGCCACATGGATGTTCCCCTTAAAAGGCCTAAGCGCATGAAGTTCAGGACTAAATGGTTTGATGGAACCCTGAAGTGCCTCTATCATCATAGCACCGATAATGTCGGCATGGGTAAGGCAATTATGAAGTCTGTCAACAACTTCAATGGCATGTGCGGCGATAAACTGCGTGCCGTTAATTAAGGCGAGCCCTTCTTTTGGGCCTAGACTTACAGAATTTAAGTTAGCTTGATCGAATAGTGCCTGACCGGAAATGGTTTTACCTTGAAAATGGACTTCTCCTAGACCAATCAAAGGTAAGAATAGATGTGCTAAAGGTGCCAAATCACCCGAAGCGCCAACAGAACCTTGTTCCGGAACCAATGGAATAGCATCGTGATCTATGTGCCAAATAATTCGTTGGAGCGTGGCCAGTTGAATGCCTGAGAAGCCTTGTGCTAGTGAGTGTACTTTTAAAATCATCATAAGCTTACTCAGCTGGTTCGAAATCGGCTTCCCTACACCTACACTGTGGCTTTTCAGAATATTGTATTGAAGCGTTTGCGTATCTTCTTCCGAAATAAGTGTGGTACAAAGCGGGCCAAAACCTGTATTGATACCGTAAACCGTTGTTCCGTGTTCAGTAATGTCTTTTACATATTGGGCACTTAGCATTACTCTTTTCTCAGCCGTTTCGTTTAAAATCCCTTTGATTTGACCTTGAGCAATTTGTAGTGCAAGACCAGTCGTTAAGTGATCGATTCCATAATTAAATACTTCCATAGACAGATTTTGATTAAGCTTCTCTATCAAATCTACTTCGAATAATTAATTCTTATAAATGATATATATTTATATATTAATTACTTTTAGTTATCAATGGAAATAAGGCATTTAAGGTATTTTTTGGCTTTGGGCAAAGAACTTCATTTTGGGCGTGCTGCTGACAAGTTATTTATCACTCAACCGGCGCTTAGTAAACAGATACAGCAGCTAGAGGAGGAGATAGATACCAAGCTTTTAACTAGAACCAAACGAAGTGTTTCGCTTACTCCGGCAGGGGAATATTTTATGCATGAAGCGGAATATCTGATCAATCATTTGGGTCGTGTGGTGGATGCTACCAAGCGTAAAGGTGAAGGGCAAGAAGGCGAAATTAGGATAGGATTTGTTGGGTCTGCTATGCAGGAGCTTATACCTAATTTGCTTGAACGGATGAGCTTGAAATTTCCGGCCATTCATGCCTCACTAGACGAGCTGAATAATAAAGATCAATTGAGCGCTATCTCCAATGATAAACTAGATATCGGCTTTGTAAGACTTGAAAGCGTGCATGATGGTTTTCAGCAAAAAGTGGTGATGGAGGACTCTTTTTCGCTAGTTGTTTCAGGAAGACACAAGATTCAACCTAAGGATTTTAAGAACCTCAATCAATTCGAAAAGGAATCATTTATTCTTTTTTCGAATGACTATAGTCAAGAGTATTACGATAATATCATGAGCATTTTTACAGATCATAACTTCGTGCCGAAAGTATCGCATCGATCAGTGCAGGCGAATAGCATTTTTCGGTTGGTGGAAAGAGAATTGGGTGTGGCGATAGTTCCTTCGGCGCTTCAAGGAGGAATTGACCTTGATGTTTCATTTATTCCACTAAAACATTTACCACAAAGGACAAAATTAATGGCCATTTGGAACAGGCAAAATAGAAATGAAGCTTTGGAAAAGTTTTTAAAATTGCTTGACTAATTCGATAACACTTTTCTTTCTTTAAGGGCCAATGATCAAAATCATTAAACATCTTTTAGCACACCGCGAAAATAAAATCACAGCTTTTGTTTTTATGGCCTTGGCCATTTCTTTTGGTGCATTTATTACGAGGCTGCCAGATATTAAAGATAGACTTGACTTGAGCGAAAGTGAATTGGGTGCAGCCTTGTTCTTCTTGCCGCTGGGTGCCGCAACATTACTCCCTTTTTATAGTAAAATAATTGCTCGTTTTGGGGAACGAAAAACTACCTCCGGAGCCATTATTGGGTTTTTGATAGTGATTATACTTCCAGGATTAACGGCAAATCTATATTGGTTAATGGCTAGCCTTTATCTGCTTGGTTTGGCCATGGGCCTTACGGATGTGGCCATGAATGCCGAAGCTGCTGAAATTGAAAGGGCAAAATCCCGGTCAATTATGTCTGCTTGCCATGGGTTTTTTAGTCTAGGAGGCATGTTTGGTGCTCTATTGGGGGCATTGTTTATCTTTTTGGAGGTTGGGCTGACTTTGCAAATGTCGATTTTAGCATTAATCCTTATTCTATTCCTACTACCAAGTTTCAAACATTTAATTGATGTTGCTGTACGTGAGCCTCATAAGGGTTTTCAATTTCCACCAATGAAAGTCATTGTTTATGCGGCCATCGGCTTATGCGTAATGATGAGCGAAGGCGGTATTACGGATTGGAGCACGATATACTTAAGAGATAATCTAAATCTTAGTGCTGAATTTGCCGGTTTTGGATTCGCGGGTTTTTCGCTAGCTACTGCTTTAATGCGATTTAAGGGAGATGAGCTTCAAGGTAAATTAGGCGGTAGGTTTTTGGTGATTCTTGGCTTGGTTATCGGTATAATTGGGTTGACGCTTACCCTTTTTGACAATTCAGTCATAGTAATCATTGGGTTTAGCGTGTCGGGGCTGGGTTTTTCAGTCATCGTACCAATTCTTTACAGTGCTACCGCTAAAATAGAAGGGTTGAATCCATCTAGTGGTATTGCCACCGTCGCATCATCAGGCTACATAGGTATGCTGATTGGTCCAGTAATTATTGGTTTTATTGCCGAAGAATACGGCTTAAACAATGGTTTTGTATTTCTTTTGGGGTTAACAATCTTGGCCCTTGCTTTAAGCTTAAAATCCTTCCGCTAGCCTAGCGGGTGAAGCTTTGGCCTATAAACTTCAAACCGATCGGTAAGGAAGTTCTCCAAAAATCCCAAGTATGAGCGCCATCTCTTACTCTATACTGATGACGGATGCCGCGTTTTCTCATTTCAATATGTAGGCTAGCATTACCGATAGCAAGGAAATCATCGTCACCACAATCAAAATAAAATCGAACGGAATTGAGCTTTCTTACGTCACCGTTTTTCACAATATCCAGAATCGAGTTTTTTCTATAATGAGCTGTAAGTCGAGCTTCGCCTTTAAGTCCTTTTCCTAAAACTCTTCCCCAGTAGCCATCAAACCCAGCTTGCCCACCCGAAAGTAGTTCTTCATCGGTGTTTACAGCGGAACTGAAACCTGCCGCCGCACTAAATAAATCTGGGTGCTGCATAGCCATTCTTAACGTGCCGGCACCTCCCATAGATAATCCGCTAATTCCTCGAAATTCTTTTGAGGCTCTGACACGAAATTTGTCTTCGACCGATGGCATAAGTTCTTCGATAAACATATCTCCATACCGATAGGAGTTATCATGGTTATTCATATAAAGCCGATCGTCGCCATCAGGCATAACAATGATCATGGGTGGGAAATCTCCATTTTCAATTCCTTCATCCACTATCCGTTGCATATCACCAAATTGAATCCAATCTGTCTGATCTCCAGTGAATCCATTTAACAGGTAAACAATAGGATAAAAGCGTAAATTATTTTGATAGCCTTCGGGCAAATAGACGGAATAGTAGATGTCTGTGCCTAATATTTGACTTTTAAAATGCTGACTTTCCAATACCTGACTTTGTCCAAAAATGGTATTTGAAACAAGTGTAAAAATCAAAGCGAATATTGGGTAGGTCTTTTTCATGATTTTCTCGGTTGAAAGAATATTTGTTATAATTTAGTCAGACATCACAAAATATCCTCAAATGTCCAAGTATATCATTACCGTTGATGCTGGAACTACCAGTGAAAGAGCCATCATATTCAACAAGAAAGGTGAAATTGTCAATGTTTCTCAAAGGGAGTTCGAGCAGTTTTACCCTAAACCAGGTTGGGTTGAACATAACCCTTTAGAAATATGGGAGACACAGAAATTCACGATTACCGATGTACTTGAGAAACAAGGGGCAAATGCTTCAGATATTGCTGCGATTGGCATCACCAATCAGCGAGAAACAACAATAATTTGGGATAGGAAAACGGGAAAATCAATCCACAAGGCCATTGTGTGGCAAGATAGGCGTACTGCCGATGCTTGTGAGGTTTTAAAAACTGTGGAGCAAATGGATTTGGTCCAAGAAAAGACCGGTTTGCTTATTGATGCCTACTTCTCGGCTTCAAAAATCAGGTGGATACTAGATCATGTGGAGGGTGCGCAAGAAAGAGCTGAAAAAGGTGAATTGGCGTTTGGTACTGTCGACTCTTGGCTGCTTTGGAAGCTAACGGGTGGAAAAGTGCATGCCACTGACGTGAGTAATGCCAGTAGAACGATGCTATTTAATATTCATACCCTAGAATGGGATAATGAATTATTGGAGCTGTTCAATGTTCCAAAAGCAATGCTTCCAGAAGTTAAAAGTAGTAGTGAAGTTTATGGGCATACAGATGCTGATCTATTTGGCGCTGAGATCCCAATCGCTGGTATAGCTGGAGATCAGCAGTCGGCACTTTTTGGGCAAATGTGTACTGAGCCGGGCATGGTGAAAAACACCTACGGGACAGGCTGTTTTATGGTAATGAATACGGGTAATAAAGTCATTAAGTCTAAACATAAATTACTTTCAACCATTGGTTGGCAGCTTGATGGGGAAGTGACTTATGCTTTAGAAGGAAGTATTTTTATTGGTGGAGCTATTGTACAGTTTTTGAGAGATAACCTTCATTTTGTAGATAATGCACCAGAAATCGAGACCTTGGCTAAGTCAGTAGAGGATAACGGCGGTGTTTATTTCGTTCCTGGTTTCGTAGGTCTTGGCGCTCCACACTGGGATCAATACAGCACGGGACTTATGATTGGCCTCACCAGAGGTACTCAAAAAGGGCATATCGCAAGAGCTGCGCTTGAAGCTTTAGCACTTCAAAGCATGGAGGTGATTGATACAATGGCCTTAGATTCCGGAATAGAACAAAAAGAACTGAGAGTAGACGGGGGTGCTTCAGCTAACAATCTCTTAATGCAAATACAATCTGACGTGACGGGATTAAAAATTGTAAGACCCGAAATTGTAGAAACTACCGCACAAGGAGCTGCTTTTTTAGCAGGTCTAGCGGTTGGATATTGGGAAAACAAAGAAGAAATACAGTCGCTTTGGGCGATAGATAAGTCTTTTGAGCCTTCTGGTGCCGACGTTGATGAAGTGAAGAAGAATTGGTCGAGGGCCGTAGAGCGTGCAAAGGCTTGGGTAGAATAAGTCGTTACTAGATTTAGTGAAAAAATGAAGAGAGAGAAAATGCTAAAGCGGCTCAAAAAACAAACCGAGCCATGGGATATTGTAGTCATTGGTGGAGGAGCAACTGGCTTAGGTACGGCCGTGGATGCTGCTTCTAGAGGCTATAAAACCCTGCTTCTAGAACAGCATGATTTCGCGAAAGGCACATCTAGCCGAAGCACCAAGCTCGTTCACGGGGGCGTAAGATATTTACAACAAGGTGATATTTCTTTGGTCTTAGAAGCTCTCAAGGAAAGGGGTTTAATGATTCAGAATGCTCCTCATTTAGTTAAGAATCAAGCCTTTGTTATTCCAAACTACGAATGGTGGGATGGTCCTTTTTATCAAGTAGGACTGAAAGTTTACGATTTAATGTCAGGTAAGCTGGGTATTGGCTCATCGAAAAAGCTCACGAAGGATGAAACGATAGAACGCATACCCACCATTGACCAAAAAGGCTTAAAAGGCGGTGTGGTCTATTACGATGGACAGTTTGATGATGCGCGAATGGCACTTTCTCTGGCGAGGACGGCTAAACATTACAACGGAACACTACTAAACTACTTTGAGGTAACAGGTATTGAAAAAGACGCAGATGAAATAATCTGTGGCGTAAAAGGAAAAGATTTAGAATCGGGTAAACACTATAGTATTAAGGCTAAAACCGTAATTAATGCGACCGGCGTTTTTGCCGATCGGGTGAAGAAAATGGACGAGCCCGACGTGAAAGAAATGATTCAACCGAGTCAAGGCATTCACTTGGTAGTGAGCAAAGATTTTCTGCCCGATAGACACGCGATTATGGTACCTCAAACCAAGGATGGTCGGGTCATGTTTGCCGTTCCCTGGCATGATAAAGTGGTTTTGGGTACAACGGATACCATGATTGAAAAACCGATGCTAGAGCCCGAAGCGAAAGAGGCGGAGATAGATTTTATTCTGGAAACGGCAGGTCAGTATTTGGTGAAACAACCAACACGTGACGATATTTTAAGTGTCTTTTCAGGCCTCAGGCCTTTAGCTAAGCCAGAAGGGGATGGTAAATCGACAAAGGAAATTTCAAGACATCATAAAGTGATGATTTCCCAATCAGGTTTAATTACAATTATTGGAGGTAAATGGACTACTTACCGCAAAATGGCTGAAGATACCGTAGATAATGCCATGTTGATTGGTGATTTGCCGGAGCGTAAGTGTATTACGAAAAATCTGCCGGTTTACGGTTACGATAAGAATTTAGACCTTACCACCGACCCACTTGCAGTTTATGGAACGGATAAATATCAGTTGCTTGACTTAGAGGAAGAACAACCCGAGTTAGCCGAAATTATAAGTGAGACTTTACCGCTAAGACGATCGCAAATTGTTTGGGCTGTAAAGCATGAAATGGCCAGAACGGTTGAAGATATGTTGGCTAGGCGGGTAAGAGGCCTGTTTTTAGATGCTAAAGAGTCGTTGAAAGTTGCTCCAAGAGTGGCTGAAATAATGGCTAAAGAATTGGGTGAGGATGGTGATTGGGTAGAAGATCAGATTGAGCTTTTCAACGAGATAGCCACGAATTACAGAATCAAAGACTAGAAAGGTTTAATAACCCAAAGCTTCAATTTTCTTTTCAATCTCGCGTTTCTTTTCACCCATTTCAAGTCTGTTGTAATAGCTAATAAGTGTCTTTAAAATGCCAATATCTTCTGGTTTTTTTGCTGATGCTGCTTCCATTAACGGTAAAGCCCTCTTGATAAAATCGAGTGCTTTTTCTTCATAAGCTTCATGATCTGCTTTATACTGATCCATGGTCATTGTATTGATGGATCGGTAATAAGTATTCGCTTGATCATTATAAAGCATAGCGAGATTAAAATTTGCCGTTACATTTTCTTTATCCGATTCGAGTGCTTGCAGATAGGCTGCCTCTGCCAGTTCCAGTTCTTGCTGAAGACCAAGGCTATCCAAAGGCGTTATGCCCTTAATTTCCGCAATAAACTGATCGTGAAGTACTGCTTTTCTTAAAGCCAGCTGGCTGTTTTTTGGTTCTTTCTCTAGAATTTCGGCAATGAGTGCTATGGCTTCACGATTCTGCTCTTGATCTAATAAAATATCGAGTTTGTACCGATTAAAAACAGAAGATTCAGGAAAGTGGGAATTGGCTTTCTCAATAGTGGCTAGTGCAGCCTCTAAATCCTTTTGCGTATCCTTTTGTATGCTTATCATATTCTGATACGTTCGAACTTTAGGCCCTAAATCAATAAGTTTTTGAAAGTTTGCGATGGCTAAATCGTATCGTTTTGCCTGAACAGCCGCATTTGCCGCATAAGTAATTATAGTAGTGTCTTTCGGTTCGATAATTATAGCATTGTTAAAGGCCTTAAGTGCTGCATTATAATCTTGTTGCTGGTAAAGCGTAGCGCCGCTTTGAATAAGTGTTTGATAAAGCAAGTCTATGCTCTGGCCAGCAGAAAGGTTTATTCTGATGTTATCCGATGGGTGCTTTAGCGTCATTTGATAACCTCGGATGGCCTCGGTTAAAAATTGAGCCTTCTCTTCCTCGGCTTGGCTCTGCTGAAAAAGAGCCTTATTCAGCTCCGCATAGGTATACCATGCACCGCCATCTTCAGATAATTCCTTGTCAACCGCCTTGCCTATAACTGCTAGCGCCGCGGTCAATTTTCCTTCGGCTTGAAGGGTTCTTGCTTCAATCAGGCTATTGCTTTGGGCAGTAGCTGCAAAAGATATGAAGAAGAATATGCAAACGAGCTTATAAGGCATGAGGACAGAATTATCGAAAATTACTCAATAAGTTCAGTTGTTTTTTATTTCCGTAAGATTTTTCATGTCTACGGTTCCTAGTCGCTTCGTGGTAATTGTACCGTCTTTGAACTGAAGCAAGACCAAGGCCGAAATTTTGTTTTCAGATCTTTCCCATTGAAGCTTGTTATTAATGTTAGCGCTGAGATTCATTTTCTTCATTTTCATGTTAGTATCGTTCCGAACGCTTACCAAACATGATTTTCCACGTTTGTCTACTAATATTTGTAAACCCAAGTCCCCAACGGCTTTTTCTATCATTTTAGAAGTCCAGCCTGCAGTTACCTTTTCGATGAGTACTTTTTCATCCACTTTCACCTGAATAAAATCAGTTTCAAACTTGAATTGATCAAGGTAGCAGTCATCGAATTTTAAAGGATAAACGTGTTGGGCAGAAAGGGATGAGGCGAAGCCCAAACAAAGGAGAATTGTTAAAAGAAGATAGCGCATGACTTTTGACTTTAAGAATAAATTTCGTCAAGTAAATCTACTATTTCAAATCAGCCAATTTTCAGAATTCATAAGATGATTGAAGGATTCTTAATGAATTTGACAATCGGAATAAAATTATGTCGCCGGCCTGACACTTTTGTTTTCTACTTGGGGTTTTTGTTTTCGCTTGCTGAATCGCTCAGGTACTTAAGCTTTAGCCAAACATCCTATGGTGATCGCAATCGATTTCATTCGGTTTTCAGAAATTATTTTTCACAAAAATGGAACAAAAACATTCATTATCACGTCATTAGCTCGGTAGGAAACTTTGGATACCAGAATAGTTTCCCTAGTTTAGTCAGTGAATGGAAATGAAAGAGAAGATAGCAGTGCGGGCAAGTGAGCTAATGTTGCAGTTTGGCATCAGGACGGTCACGATGGATGATATATCGAAGGACCTGGGTATTTCTAAGAAGACGATTTATCAATATTTCAAAGACAAAAAGGAATTAGTCAATACCATTACAAGTCTACACCTGAATTTAGAAAAAGAACGTTTCGAAGGTTCGGCAAATGAAAGTGTCGATAGTGTTCATGAGCTAATTATAGTTTCTCAATGTTTGAGAGACTCTATGAAGGACATGAAAATGAGCTTGATGAATGAACTTCAGAAATTTTACCCGGAATCTTGGCAGATGTACGAAGATTTTAAAAAAGGGGTAATGCTCGATTCAATCACAAAGGTGATTATAAGAGGGCAGAAAGAAGGACTTTTTAGAGCTGAAGTCGACCCGCACCTAGTGGCAGTTATGAGGATAGAACAAGTTCAATCCTTTATTATGAGAAATTTATTTCCAAAAGATCAGTACTCACTTTACGATGTACAGATGCAATTGTTTGATCACTTTATACACGGACTTTTTACAATAGAAGGTCATCAACTTTTTAATCAATACACCACTTCAAAAGTTAAGCAAAATGAAACGCTCAATTAGAAGAGTAAATTTTTTAGCGCTGCTGATGCTGATAGCATTGGGGGCTAATGCACAGAATGTATTTTCTCTGCAGGAAGCTATCGAGTATGCGATAGCCAATAATGAGGATATCAAGAATGCTCAGGTAACCACAAAAGATGCCGAGGCTCAAGTTTTTGAAACCAGAGCTGATGGTTTGCCTCAGATTGATGCAAACTTTGGCTACACCAACAATACTAAGTTACAACAGAGTATTGTAAGGGCAGATATTTTTGACCCTACCGCAGGGCCTAGTGATATTACAACGGTAGCCTTTGGTATTCAACACCAAAGTAATTTGAACATCACGGCCTCTCAAATGATTTGGGATGGTTCATTTTTTATCGGCTTACAAGCCGCACGAAAACTTCGTGAAAAAGTGATTGTAGATGAACAAAAGACGACAATCGATGTAGTTGAAAGCGTTACTAAAGCCTATTATTTGGTTTTGGTGAATCAAGTAAGAACCGAGCTGATCGATACGAACATCGAAACTGTTGAGCAAACATTGGAAGAAACCCGTGAGCTTTATGAAAATGGTTTTGCTGAAAAAATTGATGTGACAAGGTTACAAGTTCAATTGAACAACTTGAAAACTGAAAGACAAGGTGTTACTCAGGTGATTGCTTCTAGCAAGAACTTGCTTAAGTTGAGCATGGGTATGCCGGTTATTCAGCCGATTAGCCTTTCTGCTACCTTAGACACTTTCGATTTTAGTTACTCTAACAGTGAGGTTCAAGCCTTCAATGTGCAAGAGCGAATAGAAGCACAGCAATTGAATTACCTTAAAGATTTAGCAGTCTTGGATGTTAAAAATATTAGATCACAATACATTCCAAAGGTGACACTAAATGCAGGCTGGGGTAGAAACACAGGAAACGATTCTTTTGGTAACCTATGGAACGCGAACAGACAGTGGTTTGGAAGTTCTTTTATAGGACTTAACGTGAGCATTCCGGTTTTTGATGGACTTAGAAAAAAGTACACTACCGAGCGGAAGAGGTACCAGTTGGAAACGCTCAATAATCAGTACGATTTATTGACAAACAGTCTTCAACAACAATTAATAAATGCTAAGGATGCTTTGGAAGTAAACCTCCAAAGATTAGAAGTGCAAGAAGCCAATATGGCACTTGCTAAAGAAGTGACCGATATCACCAGAGAAAAATACTCTGAAGGAATCGGTTCAAACTTAGAATTGATCAATGCAGAGGATAGCTATAAACAAGCGGAGGTAAATTATCTCACCGCTTTGTATGATGCAATTATAGCGAAAATTGATCTCGACAAATCTTTAGGAAAACTCAACTAATACAACAATGACTTACAGAATATCAAAAAAATATATAGACATGAAACCTCAGAGTATCATCACAATTTTAGTATTGACTTTGGTTGCTTTTAGTTGTGGCCCAAAAGATACTATCGAAAGCAAAAAGGCGAGAATTCAGGAAGCGAAAGCTGAAATGAAAGCGCTGGAAACGGAAGTTTCAGAAATCGAAAAAGCACTTGTAGCAGAAGATCCAAATTATAATAAGCCAGTTGAGGCGGCTACATTAATTACAACAGTAAATGCTGCTAAAGAGAATTTCGATCATAAAATTGAAATACGTGGAAATGTTGAATCAAGAACCAATGTAACAATTAGCTCAGAAATGATGGGTTTATTGACTAGCCTACCAATTAAGGAAGGACAATACGTTGAAAAAGGTCAGATCCTAGCTACAGTTGATGCTGAGAACCTCAAGAAATCAGTAGACGAGTTAGAAAACCAGCTTGAATTTGCAACAACTGTTTTTGAGAAAAGAGATAGACTTTGGAAAAAGAATATCGGAACGGAAATAGATTACTTGCAAGCAAAAAACAACAAAGAGTCTTTAGAAAAGCAGCTGGCTACACTCCAAACACAATTGGATAAGGCAGAGATAAAAGCACCTTTTAATGGTACTATCGAAACGGTATCCGTCAGACAAGGTGAAATTGCTCAGCCGGGCATGCCGATCGCTTACTTAGTAGGCAATGCGAACATGTATATTACTGCTGAAGTTTCAGAGTCTTATATCGGCAAGTTTAACCGAGGAGATAAAGTAATGGTGAGCATTCCTTCTCTAGGTAAAGAAGAAGCTTCTAAAATAATTTCTGTAGGAAAAGTGATTAACCCAGCTAGTAGAACTTTCACAATTGAAGTACAGCTGCCTAGGCTTGGTAGTTCTGTTAAAACCAATTTAGTAACACTATTAAAGTTGACAGATTATTCGTCTGATGATGCTGTTGTCATTCCTTCACGACTGATTCAAGAAGATTTCGAAGGCAACTTTGTCTATACCGTAAAAGACAAAAGAGCAGCAAAAGTACATGTCAAATTGGGTTATTCTTACGATAACCACACCGAGGTACTTTCCGGATTAAATGGCGGAGAAGTTGTGGTAGACAAAGGCAACAGAACAGTTGCAAATGGTACAATGGTAACTGCTCAAAACTAATTAACCTCATTGCGATAGATTATGGCTAAAGAGAACGAAAAACAGATAATTGACAAGGAATTTGGGTTAACCTCCCTTTCCTTACGCAATAAGGTTACGGTATATGTGCTTACACTGCTTATCGTGTTTGCAGGTATTTACTCGTACATAACACTGCCAAAAGAGAATTTTCCGGAAGTAGAACAGCCAACTGTATATGTAAGTACAGCACACCCTGGAAACTCCCCTGAAGATATCGAAAGCTTAATTACACGAGAGCTTGAAAAAGAAATCAATACAATTGAAGGCGTTGATAATATTCAATCTACTTCAGTACAAGATTTCTCTGCTATTGTAGTAGAATTTCAAGTAGGAGTAGATGTAGATGAAGCAGTGATCGATGTAAAAGATGCAGTAGATAGAGCAAAGTCCGAACTTCCGAACGACCTGAAGAGTGATCCGAACGTGATTAAATTCAGCTTCTCAGAAAATTTCCCAATCCTCAATGTCAACTTAACTGATCCAACAAAAACATTGGATGAACTGAATGACATTGCAGAATTCTTGGAAGATGAGATTGAAAAGTTTGCTCAAGTTTCTAAAGTAAACATCGTTGGTGTCGACGAAAAGGAAGTCAAAATTAAAGTTGATCCTTTCAAATTGGAAGCAAGAAAAGTCACTTTTACCGATATCGAAAATGCCATTTCCTCTGAAAACCTAACCCTTTCAGGCGGTAATGTGATTGCAGATGGTATCAGAAGAAACGTAAGAGTAATTGGTGAATTTGATGATCCTTCTCAAATGGAAGATATCATCATTAGCAATGAAAACGGAAACATCGTTTACCTGAAAGATGTAGCGACTGTAGAGTTTGACTATAAAGACAAGCAAAACTATGCGCGCCTTGACCTCAATCCAGTAGTGAAAATAGATGTCATGAAGAGAAGTGGCGAGAACCTATTGATCGCTACGGATAACATTATGGCACTTTTAGATAAAAGTGTTGAGAGCGGTCAGATACCAGAGAGCACTAAGGTTACCATTACTAATGACCAGTCGAAAGACACTAGAGAACAAGTAAGTAGTTTAGGTAACAACATTATTTTCGGTGTAATTCTAGTAGTTACCGTACTGTTATTCTTCCTAGGTACAAGAAACTCACTTTTTGTAGGTATGGCTATTCCATTGTCAATGTTTATGGCATTGATGATTTTAGGACTTGCGGGTATTACCATTAATACAATGACATTATTCGGGCTGATTATGGCCTTGGGTATGTTAGTGGATAATGGAATTGTGGTCGTTGAAAATGTTTACCGTCTCATGGAGGAAGGATTAAGCCCAATGGCAGCTACTCGAAGAGGAGTTGGTGAAGTGGCCTTGCCGATTATTTCTTCTACAGCAACAACGCTGGCAGCGTTTATTCCACTAGCTTTTTGGCCTGGAATTATCGGTGAGTTTATGCTCTACTTACCATTAACACTGATTATTACCTTAGGGTCGTCACTCTTTGTCGCCTTGGTGATTAACCCAGTGTTTATCTCAAGCTTTATGAAAATTGATGGTCAAAAAATGTACGACCATAAGAAGATTATGGTCAGATCAGGTCTTGCTATTATAGCCGGTATCGTATTCTCATTTGTATTATCTGTACCGCCACTAGGTAATTTATTAATGCTGATTGGTGTCATTACATTGCTCAATGTATATGTATTAGGACCACTTTCAGCTAGGTTTCAAGCTGGTTTTTTACCAGCACTGGAAAAACGTTATGTAAGAGTGCTTAAGAGTGCGGTAAAGCATCCATTCTTATACTTAGGGGGTGCGTTTATGACTTTGATTATTTCACTAGGAATATTCGGAGCATTTCAGCCAAATGTGCTTTTCTTTCCTGAAAACGAACCTAAATATGTGAACGTTTTTGTGGAGTATCCTGTGGGTACTGACATTGAAGTAACAAATGACTTCTCTAAAGACATTGAAGCGCAAGTGCTTGAAATTATCAAGCCTTACGAAAGCATTGTAGAGTCTGTATCGACTAATGTAAGTCAAGGTGCGGCCGACCCCAATGATCCTACAGCTGTAGGTCAGTCAGAGGAGCCGCATAAAGCGAGAATCACCGTCAACTTTATTGAAAGTAAGCTCCGTGGCGATTTAAATACTAAGGACGTAATGAATGATATCCGAGAGCAAGTAAAATTGCAACCTGGTGTTACGTTGACAGTAGATAAAGATGCAGCAGGACCTCCAACAGGAAAGCCAATAAATCTAGAATTGATCGGGGAAGATTTACAAACGCTGATCAGTTTGAGTGAAGATGTCCAACAGCGAATTGCTGAGTCTGGAATTCAGGGAATTGAGAAACTGAAGAGTTCATTAGAGCTTGGAAAACCGGAATTAGTAATAGACATAGACAGAGACAATGCCCGTAGGTTTGGCTTGTCGACTTACTCAATCGCCAATGAAATTAGAACAGCTCTTTTTGGTAAAGAGGTTTCTAAATACAAAGAAGGTGAGGATAACTATGAGATCAACGTTAGACTAAATCAAGATTATCGATACGATGTAGATGCCTTGATGAACAAGAATATCACTTTCAGAAACCAGAATTCTGGTAAACTGGTACAAGTGCCAATTTCTTCAGTAGCCAACGTGCGTTATAGCTCTACATATGGTTCTATTAAAAGAAAGGATTTGGACAGAGTAGTAACACTTAGTTCTAACGTTTTGGCAGGTGCCAACGCGACAGACATTAACGATCAATTGAAGTTGTTGATGGCTGATTATGAAATGCCAGTGGGCTATAGCCATGCCTTTACTGGCGAAGCTGAGGAGCAGGCAGAGAACATGGCATTCTTGGCTAAAGCCTTACTAATTGCAGTGTTTACAATCTTCTTGATTATCGTTTCACAGTTCAATAAAATAACCGCTCCATTTATCATTATGGTATCTGTACTCTTAAGTACTATTGGCGTATTCTTAGGGCTGGTAATATTTAATATGGAGTTCGTTGTAATCATGACCATGGTAGGTATTATCGCCTTGGCTGGAATTGTAGTAAACAATGCGATTGTATTAATTGACTTCATTGAGCTTACCCGTAAGAGAAGAAGAAAAGAACTAGGGTTGCCAGAGGGTGGTAAGTTGCCAATGGATGAGGTGATTAACTCAATTATAATTGCAGGTAAAACAAGGCTCAGACCGGTATTATTAACGGCAATTACTACCATTCTAGGTTTAGTGCCTTTAGCGGTAGGTCTTAATATTGACTTTATCGGGGCATTCGTGAGTTACAGCGCTGACTTTTATGTTGGGGGCGACAATGTAATTTTCTGGGGCCCAATGTCGTGGACAATTATCTTTGGGTTAACGTTCGCAACTTTCTTTACGCTGATTATGGTACCAACTATGTACCTATTAGCTGACAGAGTAATTTATAGGATTGCGCGATGGAGGGGCGATTCAAACGTTATAGATATTCCTCAAACATCTGGTGGGACTAAAGAAGTTTTGGCCTGATGTTTGTAAACAATATTAACGTGGTGATTTTGGTGCCGCAAGAGTGGCGCCAATCATAGTTAAGGTTGATTTGGTGGCTCCCGAGGTGGTACTCGGGAGTCTTTTTTTTGAACGCTTTCAAAGCTTCTTTCGTTAACAATTCAATGCCTATTTCTCCTCTAGCTTTTATAATCATTTTGACTGTGATGGTCTGGATGGATTATTATGCCTACCAAGCCACACGTTTGGTGATGGCCAATAAATCCGATAGACTTAAGAAGCTTGTTAAGCTTGCCTATATCCTCCAAGCAGTCATATTGATAGGTCTAACAATTTCGCTAAGATGGCGCGTTTCGGGGACGGTGAACACAATGTTTACACTCTCGATCATTTTCATGGCCTATGCCGCTAAGTTACTGGCCATTGTAGTCACTTTTATAGATGACATTAGGAGAGTTTTATCCCT
This sequence comes from Roseivirga sp., assembly GCF_049099775.1. Classification (GTDB taxonomy): domain Bacteria; phylum Bacteroidota; class Bacteroidia; order Cytophagales; family Cyclobacteriaceae; genus Roseivirga. Next base: position 35,676 of record NZ_JAGDZM010000019.1, read on the forward strand.
ATTCTTTTCAGGCCGAAAAAGGCGCTATGAAAAAAGAGTAGCCTCAGGTCAGAAAATGCCTCGTTCTAAATTTTTGGCTAGGAGCGCTGTTGTAATGGCCACCTTGCCGATCGTAACCATGAGCTTTGGTATAGTAAGAGGTGCTTACGATTATAGAATTAGAAGAAGAAGGGTGTACCTACCAAATTTGCCGAAAGCTTTTGAAGGCATTAAGATAGCGCAGTTGTCCGATATCCACAGCGGTAGCTTCTATGATAAAGTCGCTGTTCAAGGAGGTATTGATATGCTAATGGCCGAAAAGCCAGACTTAGTATTCTTTACCGGTGACTTAGTGAACAATCAAACCAAAGAAGTAGGTGAATACATTGATTTATTCTCAAAAGTAAAAGCTGATCTTGGCGTTTATTCCACACTAGGCAATCATGATTATGGAGACTATTTACAATGGACATCCATCGATGCCAAGCGCAGAAACCTGGAAGACATGATCAAGACCCATGAACGCATGGGCTGGAAACTACTGATGAATGAGAATGAAGCCATTCGCATAGGTTCAGATCAAATCGCTGTTCTGGGCGTAGAAAACTGGGGTGCAGGTCGGTTTGCAAAATATGGTCAATTAGATCAAGCTGCTTTGTATGCTGAAGGAGACGTAAAATTGTTACTATCGCATGACCCAAGCCATTGGGATGCACAAATTAGACAGCAACAACCAGATATTGACCTAACCTTTTCGGGCCATACGCATGGCATGCAGCTAGGTGTCGAAATCGGCGATTTCAGATGGAGTCCTTCAAAATATATCTACAAACAGTGGGCTGATTTATACCAAGAAAAAAATCAATACCTATATGTCAACAGAGGCTTCGGTTTTCTAGGTTTTCCGGGGCGAATAGGTATACTTCCAGAGATTACCCTGCTAGAATTGACCTCTAAACCGATCGCTTAGACTCGGTCTTTTCATAACAGATTAGTATCAGCGGTCTTCCATCTTATCACTTCTTTTGGTACCTTCCGAGACCAAAAAAACAACCAAATGAAAAAACTCTTATCGCTTACTTTAATGGCGTTTGCTTTCAGTTTAAATGCTCAAACAACGCCGAATTGGATTCGATATCAATCCATTTCGCCTGATGGTCAGCACATCGCATTTACTTATAAAGGCGATTTATATCGGGTGGCTGCCACTGGTGGAGATGCCGTACAATTAACCTTCCATCAAGCACATGATTATATGCCTGTTTGGAGTAATGATAGTAAACACATTGCCTTTGCATCTGATCGGTATGGAAATTTTGATGTCTATGTAATGAGCGCATTAGGAGGTGCCGCTACTCGGTTAACCTATCACTCAAATGCCGAAAGCCCTTTTAGTTTCTCTAATGATAATAAGCATGTCATTTTCGGAGCACAACGCCAAGACATCGCCGAGCACAGACAATACCCAACAGGGTCTCAGCCAGAGCTTTATCAGGTGCCAGTGAGTGGAGGTAGAGTAGACCAAATCTTTACCATTCCTGCCGAATATGTACAATTAAGCAATGACGGTCGCTACATGGTTTATCATGATAAAAAAGGTGGCGAAAACGAATTTAGAAAACACCATAAGTCTTCTATTACAAGAGATATCTGGATTTTCGACAAAAAGAAGAATGAGCATAAAATGCTCACAAACAGGGAAGTAGAAGACAGGCAACCTTTGTTTACAGCTGACGAGAAAAACCTGTACTACCTGAGTGAAGTCAACGGTAATTTCAACATACATAAAATGTCGATTGAAAACCCGTCGCAAAGCGAGCAATTGACTGATTTTAAACTACACCCTGTTCGTTTTTTAAGTTTTGGGAATGGCACGCTAAGTTTTGGATACGATGGCGAGCTCTATACAATGCAAGAGGGTAGTCAGCCGCAAAAAGTTGAAGTGAATATCCGTACGCAAGCCATAGCCAATTCAGATAAATTCATCACCATTAATGGAGGTGTTCGAGAAATGGCGATATCACCAAGTGGAAAAGAAATTGCTTTTATCGCCAGAGGGGAAGTTTTCGTTACTTCTGTAGATGGCGCAATTACCAAGAGAATTACGAACACACCAGCGCAAGAAAGATTTGTTACTTGGGGACCTGACGGTAAAAGCGTGGTTTATGCCAGCGAAAGAGGAGATAAATGGAATGTTTATAAGGCTACTCGGGAGCGAGAAACGGAGGAGCCTTTCTTTTTTGCTGCCACTATTATTAAAGAAGAGGCTCTGATAAGCACAGACGAGGATAACTATATGCCAAAGTATTCACCTGATGGTAAAAAACTAGCTTACATATCAGGAAGAAGAACTTTGAGAATAATGGATGTAGCTAACGGATCTACTGTCGATCTATTGACGCCAGAAGATCTTTATCATATGCGAGATGGCGACAAATATTTTAATTGGAGCCCAGATAGTAAATGGTTACTGGTAGAATGGGGGCAAACCCTGAGTAATAGTGAAGTGCTGCTCATGTCTGCTGATGGTAAACAAAGAGAGAACTTGACTGAGAGTGGTTATAGAGATTCCCGACCTAAGTGGGTAAACGGAGGCAAGCAGATGCTGTGGTTTAGCAATAAAAATGGACTCAAGAGCTATGCAACTAGCGGTCGTTCCCAAAGCGATGTGTACTCCATGTTCTTTACGCAAGATGCTTGGGACAAATTCAAAATGAGCAAAGACGATTATGCCTTGATGAAAGAAATTGAGAAAGAAACGGAAAAGGCAAAAAAAGCCGATTCTGATAAAGATAAAGGCAAGGATAAAAAAGATGACAAGAAAAAGGATGAAGTAAAGGCACTTCAATTCGATAAGGAGGATATGAGAGAGCGTCAAGTAAGATTAACAATTCATTCTTCAAGCCTGGGTGATGCTACTTTATCAAAAGACGGTGAGAAACTATATTACTTGGCAAGCTTTGAAGGTGGCCAGAATTTATGGACCACAAATCTAAGAACTCGTGAAACGAAACTTGCGATTAAACTAAATGCTGGATTTGGTTCGCTTCAGTGGGACAAAGATATGAAGAACCTCTACCTATTAAGTGGTGGTCGTATTTCAAAGATTAACCCTGATGGAGGAAAGAGAACGGGTATTACCATTAGAGGAGAAATGGAGTATGATGCTATAGCCGAAAGAGAATATGCGTTTAATCATGTTTGGATAAGAACGAAGAATATCTTTTATGAACCAACTTTCCATGGAGTGGATTGGGACTTGATGAAAAAGGAATACAGCAAGTATTTACCATCTATCGGAAACGGATATGAGTTTTCAGAAATGCTATCAGAAATGCTTGGAGAACTTAACGTATCTCACGCAGGATCGCGATACGGCAGCAGTATACCAAATGCAGATGCTACGGCATCATTAGGTATATTCATGGACTATAAACATAAGGGAAATGGTATCAAGATTACGGAAGTAATAAAAGGAGGGCCGCTTGACAAAGCCAAGTTTGATGTCAAGCCAGGAATGATCATCGAGAAAATTGATGGAGAACTTGTGACGCCAAACCGAGATATTGCTACTTACTTAAACCGAAAAGCAAATAAGTTTACACTACTTGAAATCACTGGGCCAAAGAAATCGGATAGACAGCAAATCACAATAAAGCCTATTTCACTAGGTGCTGAAAGGGGGCTTTTATATACGCGTTTTGTTAAAATCAATGAGAAAGAGGTCGAAGAGAAGTCAAATGGTCAACTTGGGTATGTCCACATCCCAGGCATGAGTGACGGCCCTTACAGAAGTATTTATGAAGATATTATGGGTAAATACTACAACCGAAAAGGTATTGTTGTGGATACCCGTTTCAATGGTGGAGGTGACCTTGTGGCCGATTTGGCTATGTTTTTTACAGGCGTACCTTTTATAACCTATGAAACTGAAGCAAAGGTTGTTGGTGCTGAGCCGACGTCCCGTTGGACTAAACCAACTTTAGCCCTGTTTAACGAAAGTATGTATTCAGATGGCCATTGTTTTGCTAGTGGTTATACTGATTTGAAAATCGGTAAAACAGTAGGTATGCCGGTGCCAGGTACATGTAGTTTTGCCGGATGGGAAGGATTACCAGGTGGTGGAAGTTGGGGTGTTGTGCCGGTTAGTGCTAAAAATAAGGCAGGAGAATGGATGGAAAATAACCAAACAGAGCCTTTGATTAAGGTGAAGAATATGCCTGGCTTAATTGATCAAAAGCGAGATCAGCAATTAGAAAGAGCCATTGAAGAAATGCTTAAAGAAGTAGGCAACTAAAAACACCTTTTTTCAGAAAAATCTAACGCTAGTGGGGCTTTGGTAAGAGCTTGGCTAGCGTTTTTTTATGGCCTCCTTAAATTTTACTGCATATTTTTTTGAAGTAATATTATCCTTCTAAGTAATTATCTATTCCATTTAATAAAATGAAATAATTACTAAATAAATTAATTTAATTATGGATAGTTCTATTTACCTATTATATTTGATTTGAAAGCTCGACACTAATTAGGCCGTATTCATTTAGAACGTATAGTTCCAACGTGAATGCATAACATAGTCTGTTGCTCAGGTTTTCTGAACCAAGTCTTGTACTTCTTTTACAAGGCATTACCCCCTGATATTATTTGAAGTGCTTTATCCTAGCATTGCCTAGAGTATAAGCACCCCATTCCTACTTCGTGTGGAGTTTCCGATTTGCGTCGGTTTCAAAAATGATCTTCAAATCAACTTGAATAAAAATGGGGTATATGCGCCAATTCTCACCAGTAAAGAACACACTTAGCCTAGTCTTTTTAAGCCTGCTTTTTAATGCAATTCCATTTTTAGCAGGAGATATTCCGCCCGTTAATCCTAATGAGTTAGAATTTACAGGGACAATCACCTTCGAGCATGTTAAAGATGCTGGGGGTACTTTTGCTGCTCAAAACGCCCAATTCTACACATCAGAAAACCAAGAACATGTTTTGGTTGTAGATGGGGAAAGTTTTGGAACGCGAAGTGCCAATAATAAGGCTTATAGCTATACTGAAGGAAATATTGAAGATCAAAACGACTTCGAAACTAAGTTGAGACTATCTTTTTCTGGATCTGAAACATTTGATGTCTCCAGTACAAATTCAATCTACGTTTTCAATAATGGAAACGCCGCAGTATTCAGTTTTGTAAGTAATACTGGTCCAATGGCCGATTTAGCTTCCATTCCAGCACAATCTGGTATGACAATTAGCCTTAGCGATAATAACACAGCTATTTCATACATCGATATCAGTACAAACAATAATTTTTCAATTTACATTTCATCGCTCGCTGTAGAAAATGTAACTGCGAGTAATGCACCCTCTCTGACGGTAGGTGATGATGAAGTTACTTTTTCTCAAGGGGACGATCCTGTACAGATTTCTCCTACTGGTACCGTGAGTTTAGCAGACGAAACCATGTGGGTTGGGGGCGGTTTGTCCGCTCAAATTTCTACTAATGCAGAACCCGGAGATTCTCTCATAATTTCAGATGATGATGAAGATGATATATCCATTTCCACTCTGAACATGGATTTGTTAGCCAATGATGTTGTAGTTGGTAGCCTAAATATGGCTAATGGACGCGCCGGAGGTAATGATCTGTTGTCGGTAGATTTCAATGAAAATGCCACTAATACTATTCTACAAGAGGTTTTGCAGTCCATTAGATTTGAGGAGGCGTACGGATTTATTTCAGAGGAGCTCCGTGAAATAACTATTGTAGCTAGAAATAATGGTGGGCTTGAAATTAAAAAGGTTAAGCAATCTCGGTTAATCAATTACCCTACTTTCAGTGGATGTACAGTCAATCAAGCGCAATGCGATACGTTCAATCCTACAAGGCCGTCAGATAATAATATAGTGAATATTAATGGAGCAACACAATTGGAGTTTTCGGATCTGGCAGGTGCAACGGATTATCCAGAAGGAAGCTATTATAAAGTGCAAAAGATCAACGGAGAACTATTAATCAATGGTCAACCCGTAGTTAAGGATCAAAATGACAGTATTAGCTCAACCGATCAAGTCATATTTACTCCAAATAGAGAAGATGGTCAATACAATATTATTTATGCTACTTTGTTCGTGCCTATTAGTGCTAGTACATACTTTGAGCTTCCTACCCCGCAGCGAGTTATTGGAGACGTAAGATCTGAAGTCCTGTCGCCAACTTTCATGCATGCCGGAAACCAAACAGTTGACCAAAATGCGGGTGCCACAACTATTTTAAACTTTATTACTTCTTTTGATGATGGTAACCTTTATCTAAATGATGAAGTTCAGTTTAGCATCACTGAAAATGACAATCCAAGTTTATTCAGCTCGGCACCGGAAATATCAAATAGTGGAATTTTAACCTTCACTCCAAATTCCAATGCCTATGGGATAGCTAATTTGACCATAAGCCTGTACAACGACTATAGGGAAAAATCAACACAAGATAATGTTACCGTTTATATAACACCAAATGACTTGTTGATTAATGAAATATACCCCAAAGCAAGCGCAGAATTTGAGTTTTTAGAAATTATTAATCAAAGTGACGAAGCAAAAGATTTAAGTGATTTAGTACTGGTATTATTTAATGGAGCAAATGATTTGGCGTATAAGGATATCGGGCTGGATGGATCCCTTAGTGGCAATGATTTTTTTGTGATTGGTGGTGATCAAGTGCCCAATTTGGATTTGGATTGGGGGAGTACTTCTTTTCAGAATGGCCCTGATGCCGTTGCTTTATATGTAGGCTCGACTTCGGATTTTAATACAGGATCAGCCCCCGGTTTAGATGGTTTGGTAGATGTGATCGTATATGGTGACACAGATGACGAAGATTTGAGGGCAGCGTTAGGCAATACTAATCTTCAAGAACCTGGGGACGATAGAAATTCACTATCTCGAAGGGTAGCTAATAGCAGTGTATTTGTTGTCCAACCAGATACCCCAGGAGAAGCAAATCTTGATTTAGGGATTACGCTTTCGATTGCTGGCCTTACAGGAGTGGATAAAGTTTATGATGGTAACACACTGGCAGAAGCTAGTGGTACCGCTGAGTTATTGGGAATAGAAGAAGGTGATGACGTTTATTTAACAGGAACGCCTGAATTCAATTTTAATGCACCTGATGCTGCTTCCGATGTAGATATATTGGTAACAGGGTATGTGTTAGAAGGGGATAATGTTGATAAATATACCCTCGCATTACCAACACTCACAGGAAGTATAACACCTAAAGAGCTGACGATTACAGGTATTAGCGGAGATGACAAAGTGTATGATGGAAGTACGGAAGCTACAGTAAGTGGTACGGCAGAACTATCAGGAGTAGAAACGAATGATGATGTAACATTGGCGGGTGAGCCAGTTCATGCATTTTCGAATGTAAACGCGTCCGAAAACATCACGATTATTTCTTCTGGATATTCAATTTCAGGCACCGATGCTGGTAATTACACCATTACCCAACCATTAGGTCTTACCGCTGATATTACACCTAAACCCTTGTCAGTCTCATTGCAAGTCGATTATAAAATATACGATGGTGATGTGAGTGCTTCAGTAAGTTCAGCCAACCTAAATACAGATGAAGAGGTATTTGGTGACGATGACGTTTCAATAGGTGAAACACCAAGTGCATATGCATTCGAAGACTCAAATGCGGGTAGTGAAAAAGCAGTAACAATAATAGCAGGTGAATTTAAACTTAGGGGAGACGATGCTGGTAACTATATGGTCATTCAGCCAGAGAATTTAAGTGCTGATATAATCCCAAAAGCGCTGACATTAACCGTCACGGTTAATGATAAGGTTTATGATGGGGGAGTTTCCACTACAGTTGATCAAACCACATTAGAAGGTCTAATTGAAGGTGATCTAGTAACCGTTGTCGGACCAAGTACACTAGATTTCGAAGGTGCTAACGTAGGAACAAATAAACCTATCATAACAGAGGAATTATTTTCATTAGCAGGAGATGCTGCGGCCAATTATTTTATAGATGATAGCCAATCCACAGGTGACATTCTTCCTAAAGAGTTAGCAATCATAGGTTTAACGGGAGATGATAAAACCTATAATGGTAATGCTGCTGCAACTGCGAGCGGAACTGCGTCATTATCAGGGGTTGTCGAAACAGATGAAGTGATTTTAGGTGGAAGCCCTGCATTTACATTCGCGAGTTCCAATGTAGCTAATAGTATCACGATCGGCGTGAGTGGCTATACGATTTCAGGAGCAGAATCAGGGAACTACGAATTAACCCAACCAACCCTTTCAGCAGATATTACGGCTAAAGTACTAACGGTAAGTGTAACCGCTAACAATAAGACCTATGATAAAACGACGGCAGCCACTGTAGGTTCTGCGAGTTTAGTAGGGATTGAGAATGGCGATTTGGTGAGCATAAATACCAGTCCGAGTGCGTTTGCCTTTGCCAATGATAATGTAGGGACAGGCATTGCTGTTTCGGCAACTGGTAATTACACCTTAACAGGAGCAGATGCCGGTAATTACAGCATCACCCAACCTTCAGGGCTGACTGCTGATATTACAGCCAAAGCATTAACTGTTAATGTAACCGCTAACAATAAGACCTATGATAAATCCACAACAGCTACAGTAGGTGAAACGAGTTTAGAAGGCGTTATTCAGGGAGATGATGTTGAATTAAGTGGTTCTCCAGAATTTGCTTTTGAAAGTGAAGATGTTGGGACAGGAATAGCAATTACTGCTTCGGATAACTATTCAATTACAGGAGATGAAGCTGCAAATTATACCCTTACTCAACCAACAGGTTTAACGGCCGATATCACAGCCAAGACCTTAAAGGTGAACGTAGCTGTAAACAACAAGTCTTACGATAAAACCATAACGGCCACAGTTGGTGAAGCAAGTTTAGAGGGCGTTGTCGATGGAGACGCCGTTGAATTAAGTGGATCTCCAGATTTTGCCTTTGAAAATGCCAATGTAGGAGCAGATATCAATGTTACAACCTCGGGTAATTATTCAATCACCGGAGACGCAGCTAGTAATTATACACTAGCTCAGCCTATAGGTTTAACGGCAGACATCACGGCTAAGGCTTTGACGGTAAATGTCACCGCTAATAACAAAACTTACGATAAAACTACAACAGCAACAGTCGGTGAAGCGAGTTTAGAGGGCGTTATCGATGGAGACGCTGTTGAATTAAGTAATTCTCTAGAATTTACCTTTGCTACCGAAGATGTTGGGACAGATATTGCCGTCTCAGCAACAGGTAACTATACCTTAGCAGGCACCGATGCTAGCAATTACACAGTTACCCAACCAACAGGCTTGACTGCCGATATCATAGCTAAGGCTTTGACGGTCAATGCCACTGCTAATAGTAAGATCTATGATAAAACAACGACGGCTACAGTGGGCTCAGTCAGTTTGGTAGGCATAGAGAGTGGTGATGAAGTGACTATAGATGATAACCCAAGTGCCTTCATCTTTGCGAGTGATAATGTCGGGACAGACATTGCTATCTCAGTTACAGGTAACTATACCTTAACAGGCACCGATGCTGGTAATTACACCATTACCCAACCAATAGGTCTTACCGCTGATATTACACCTAAACCCTTGTCAGTCTCATTGCAAGTCGATTATAAAATATACGATGGTAATGTGAGTGCTTCAGTAAGTTCGGCCAACCTAAATACGGATGAAGAGGTATTTGGTGACGATGACGTTTCATTAGGTGAAACACCAAGTGCATATGCATTCGAAGACTCAAATGCGGGTAGTGAAAAAGCAGTAACAGTAGTAGCAGGTGAATTTAAACTTAGTGGAGACGATGCTGGTAACTATATGGTCATTCAGCCAGAGAATTTAAGTGCTGATATAATCCCAAAAGCGCTGACATTAACCGTCACGGTTAATGATAAGGTTTATGATGGTGGAGTTTCCACTACAGTTGATCAAACTACACTAGAGGGGCTAATTGAAGGTGATCTAGTAACCGTTGTCGGACCAAGTACACTAGATTTCGAAGGTGCTAACGTAGGAACGAATAAACCTATCATAACAGAGGAATTATTTTCATTAGCAGGAGATGCTGCGCCCAATTATTTTATAGATGATAGTCAATCCACAGGTCACATTCTTCCTAAAGAATTAGCAATCATAGGTTTAACGGGAGATGATAAAACCTATAATGGTAATGCTGCTGCAACTGCGAGCGGAACTGCGTCATTATCAGGGATTGTCGGAACAGATGAAGTGATTTTAGGTGGAAGCCCTGCATTTACATTCACGAGCCCCAATGTAGCTAATAGTATCACGATTGGCGTGAGTGGCTATACAATTTCAGGAGCAGAATCAAGAAACTACGAATTAAACCAACCAACCCTTTCTGGTGATATTACACCAAAGGCTTTGACAATTTCAGGGATTACTGGTAATGACAAAGAATATGACGGAAATACGTTGGCAACGGTAAATGGTTCGGCGACTCTAATAGGTACTATTATTGGTGATGCTGTTGAACTAAGTAATTCTCCAGAATTTACCTTTGCTAGCGAAGATGCTGGGACAGATATTGCCGTCTCAGCAACAGGTAACTATACCTTAACAGGCACCGATGCTAGCAATTACACAGTTACACAACCAACAGGCTTAACGGCAGACATCACGGCTAAGGCCCTGACGGTCAACATCACCGCTAACAATAAGACCTATGATAAAACGACGACAGCGACAGTTGGAGACGCAAGTTTATCAGGTATTATAGAAGGTGATGCCGTTGAATTAAGTAGTTCTCCAGAATTTGCCTTTGCGAGTGAAGGTGTTGGGACAGGCATTGCCGTCTCAGCAACAGGTAACTATACCTTAACAGGTACCGATGCTAGCAATTACACAGTTACACAACCAACAGGCTTAACGGCA
>NZ_JAGDZM010000019.1:46703-49441 GCF_049099775.1 Roseivirga sp.
GGCTAAGGCCTTAACGGTCAACGTCACCGCTAATAGTAAGATCTATGATAAAACGACAACGGCAACAGTCGGTGAAGCAAGTTTAGTCGGTGTTATCGATGGGGACGTTGTTGAATTAAGTGGGTCTCCAGATTTTGCCTTTGAAAATGCCAATGTAGGAGCAGATATCAATGTTACAACCTCGGGTAATTATTCAATCACCGGAGACGCAGCTAGTAATTACACAGTTATACAACCAACAGGCTTAACGGCAGACATCACGGCTAAGGCCCTGACGGTCAACATCGCCGTTAATAATAAGACCTATGATAAAACAACGACGGCTACAGTGGGCTCAGTCAGTTTGGTAGGTATAGAGAATGGCGATGAGGTGACTATAGATGATAGCCCAAGTGCCTTCATCTTTGCGAGTGATAATGTCGGGACAGACATTGCTGTCTCGGCAACAGGTATTTATACCTTAACAGGCACCGATGCAGACAATTATAAGGTTACTCAACCTACTTTATCAGCTGATATCACCACCAAGGAGTTAACGGTTACAGGATTAAAAGGGGATAATAAAATTTTCGATGGCACTACAATAGCCAGTGCTAGCGGCAGTCCTGCTTTGAGTGGTGTTATTGGTGTAGATGATGTGATATTGGATGGTGTTCCTGTTTTCACTTTTGCGAGCGCGACTATTGGTATCAATATTACAATTTCCACAACAGGTTATTCTCTAATAGGATCAGATGCCGGTAACTATGTGGTAATACAACCAACCCTTACAGCTGATATTACACAACCTACGGTCGCTTTTTCAGCTACAAGTAGCAGTCAATTAGAATCAATAAGCACTGCAAACCTGAATGTTGCTTTATCTTCAGCAACAGCAGCGACTGTCAGAGTTAATTATACGATTACTGGCTCAGCCTCAGGGTCAAATACTGATTATTTGCTAGCCGATGGTGTGTTAACCATTGATCCAAATAGCACAAGTAGTAATATTTCAATTGCTGTTATCGATGATGCATTAGATGAAATAGATGAGACAGTAATTGTTACATTGTCTGCTCCAACCAATGCGACATTAGGAACTAATACAGTCCATACCTTTACGATTACGGATAATGATGATGCACCAACTGTACAGTTTGATATAGCAACAGATAGTCAATCAGAAAGTGAAGAAACTCAAGACTTGCCAATATCAATAAGCGGAGCTAGCGGTAAGACTGTAACTGTAAATTATGCAGTAACGGGAACTGCAACAGGAGGAGGGGTAGATTATACCCTTGCCGATGGTAGTTTTACTTTTGATCCAGGGGATGTAACCAGAACCTTCCCTTTAACAGGAATTGTTGATGATGCCTTAGACGAGGATAACGAAACAATCATAATCACTCTTTCCAATCCTACTAATGCCATACTAGGAGTACAGCCAACCTTGATCTATACCATTACCGATAATGATGCGGAGCCAACAGTTAGTTTATCAACAGGAACAAATTCTATTTTGGAAGCCGCAGGTACAACAAGCATGACTGCGACACTATCAGCAATATCTGGTCGGGATGTGAAGGTGAACTTGGGTTATTCAGGTACTGCTGCAAATGGTACGGATTACAATAGCACAGCCAGTACTTGGATTACTATTTTGGCAGGTCAGACCTCAGCAGATGCTGCTGTAGGGCTAACTGCAATCCAAGATACAGAGGGAGAAGGCCCTGAGACCATTATTGTTGACATTACCTCTGTGACTAATGGTACAGAAAATGGTACACAGCAGCAGACAATCACCATAATAGATGATGATGACATCACCCCTCCAAGTGGTTATGCCGTAACCATGGACGATGCGTTGATCGGAGGAGCAGAAACAACAACAAGTACATTTACCTTCACTGGTGCAGAAGTAGGAGCTACTTATAACTACACAGTCAGTTCAAATGGTGGTGGCAGTGATGTGACTGGAACAGGTACGATCAATACAACAACCGATCAGATTACATTAACTGACTTATCAGACCTTGGAGATGGTACGTTGAGTTTATCAGTGACATTGACCGACCCATCAGGCAATATTGGTCCGGCAGCGACTAGCAGTACTAGCAAAGATGCTACAGCTCCTGACTTACCAGTAGTGAGTAGCATTACTACTGATAGTGGCAGCAACGGTGCAGATCAAATCACCAACGATGATACACCAGATATAAACGGTACAGCTGAAGCAAATAGTACAATTGAAGTATTCTTAAACGGCCTTAGTGTCGGCACAACAAGTGCAGATATTGAAGGTAATTGGACCATGGTGTATAATAGCAGTAGCCCTGTCGAAGACGGCGTATTAGTGGTAACAGCTAAGGCGACCGATGAGGCAGGTAATGAAAGTGGAGAAAGTGGTGCATTGAATGTTACGATAGACACGATAGCTCCATCAGCACCAGTAGTTAGCAGTATCAGTGAAGATAGTGGTAGCGATGGCATCACGAATGATAACACACTTATCATTATAGGTACGGCAGAGGCCGATGTTTCGGTAGAAGTTTTTATTGACGGCGTTAGTATTGGTACGACCAAGGCAGATGTTAATGGAGATTTCAGCTTTGACCATACTGGAGCTACTTTAAGTGATGCGAGTTACAGCCTGACAGCTAAAGCTATGGATACAGCAGGTAACGAAAGTGTGGAAGGTAGTGCCTTTAATGTGATCATTGATACCTCTGTGCCTTCCGTTTCGACAATAACGAGAAAAG
>NZ_JAGDZM010000020.1:0-18139 GCF_049099775.1 Roseivirga sp.
TCTATACTGACTGAAGGATCATCGATATCAATCGTATGGAGAAGTAGTGAATTACTCTTCTTGAAAATCCTAACCTTTCCATCTGATGCAAAAACAGGTGCGGTAAATTCTACTTCAAGGTTAGTTCCTGAGGTTAATACACCTCCATCAACAGGACTCAAACTCTTAATCGTTGGCACCTCAGAGGTTATGGTAATATTCCATGTATCTGCGTCAAAAGCCGAACCTATCAAATTACCATTACCATCAGCTAAACTGGAAGGGCTAAAGTGGATAAGTAATTCATCACCATTGGGTAAATCAGGCGGCAATTGAATCGAGACTTCAGCACCATTAATGGTGATTTCATTTGTATTTATATCCCGAATAAACAAAAGAGATAAATCACGTTTTCGATATATCCTGAGTTTCCCATTATTCCGGTAGATATTCTCATCAAACTTAGCGGTAATAATGCTCTGCGCATCAACGTCACTACCATTCTCTGGTGTTAGTGTTATTAACTTTGGTGCAATAAAGTCTGAGCCTGAATCATCTACATTGGTTACTGTGATGATCACATTCTGATTAACAGTGTTGATACCGTCACTAGCTAGTACATTAATCAAATAAGTATTATTACCGTCTCCATCTGCTGGTGCCTCAAAGTCTGGGGAGGCCTTAAAGGTCACTATACCCTCTTCCAGGTTGAATAAGCTCTCATCATTACCAGTGCCTAAGCTATAAGTAATAGCGTTCTCATCCGTTGCTGTAATGCTATAAGCTGTACCTGTTCCATTTTCAGCATAGTTAACTGCGGTAACAGATGTAAATACTGGGGCCGTATCATCTACATTAGTTACTGTTATTGTTACAAATCGACTCGCGGTTCTATTACCGTCACTTGCAATGACTTCAATAACATACGTATTGTTTTTGCCAGCATCGATGGGTGCTTCAAAATTGGGGGGAGTTTTAAATGTGATATCACTTCCACTAATGCTAAAAAACGGGCCGTCATTTCCTGTTCCTAAGCTATAAGTAATAGGACTTTCGTCAGTTGCAACGGCAGTATAAGCAACCCTGTTATCGTTTTCAGCGAAAGAAGCTATTAATGGAGACGTGAAAATGGGCGCATTCTCATCTACATCCGTTACTGTAATTGTTACTACCTGACTTATTGTATTTAATCCGTCGCTGGCAATAATTTCTATAATGTATGTATTATCCTTATTTTCATCGCTCGGGTTCTCAAAATCTGAAATGAAATTAGACTTGACAATACCGTTATTTATATTGAAAAATCGCTCATCATTGGCTGATCCTAAAGTAAATGAAACAGGATTCGCATCTGTAGCTTGACTTGAATAAACATTTATTCCTAGTTCGCCTTCTTTCAATGTACCTGTTGTTCCCGATGTAAATACTGGCTTGACTTCATCAATATCAGTAACGGTAAGCGTGACTAGTAAAGCAGCTGCATTTACTGCATCGGAAGCTATTACTTCAACCAAATAAACATTATCACCATTGGTATCTTTAGGAGTTTCAAAATCAGGGGCAGTTTTGAATGTAAGTGTGTTACCATCCAAATTGAAAAGGTTTTCGTCATTGGTGGCACCTAATGAATAAGTAATACTGTTAAGGTCCGTTGCTGTAATTACATATGCAAAAGCACTGGTGTTTTCAAGCAAACTAGCATTCTCCTTTGATGTGATGACTGGCTTTGTTGTATCGACTCGAACGTCCCCCTGTTCTGAAGCATTGTTTGAACTCAAAGAAGCATTGTTTCCTGCTTCATCAGTTAGTTTCCCAGCCAATGGTACAATATCTAATACTTCAATACCATCATTATCATTCAGGAGGGACATTTCGTAACGGAAAACAATTGAATTGGTGCCTGAACCATTGATATAATTCGCTCGCTGACTTGAAGAGCCGATATTAATAGGTATGTATGGCGTATTTAACGTTGTATTCACTAATACTACTTCATCATAAACCACAGTCACATCAAGAAAATCTCCTTGTCCGTAAGTTTTAGCCACAACGCTCGAAGAAATTACAGCTGGTGCTTTAGTATCTACTCTTACTCCTTCTACTCCAGAAGTGTTAACGGAAAGGTTTGCAAAATTCCCAAAAGAATCCTCCATTATACCACCATTCAACTGAATATCAGAAATCGTGACACCATCTGAATCAGAATCTCCTTCTTGGGTGATATATCTGAATTTAATTGAAGACGTTCCACTACCGCTGAAATAAGCAGCAGTTCTATTCTCTCCACCAATATTAATCGTCATGGATGGAACCCCATTTGTAGTATTTACAACTACCTCTTCATCATATTTGACCGTAATATCCAATGCATTACCTAAGGCATATGTTTTGGCAGTGATGGACGAGGAAATTATCGATGGTCTTTTTGCCTCTACGCCAACTCCAAAATGGATAAAAGTGCTTGTCGTTAGGCTAGCATCTAAAGGAACAAAATCTTGTATTTCTCCACCATCTAACTCTATATCTTCTATCTTAAATGAAGCATCGCTATCGCCAACTTGTACCGTATATCGGAATAGAAGCGTATTTGAACCTGAACCGCTTAAATAGCTAGCTCGTTTTGCTCCTGTTTCAAATGGTAGATTAAAATATGGAGTACCTCCAGAAGTATTAACTAAGACTGCCTCATCATAAACAACCGATATATCCATATGTTCACCTTCCGTATAAACCTTTCTTAATGTTGAATTCAGCGTAGAAGAAATGATAACTGGTTTTTTAACGTCTATTGTATACGTCTCCTCTAAATCAATAGTACCTGTAAAGGCAATGTCATTGAGGCTTTTAATATTTTGACTCAAGGAAAAATCTAAATCCATTCCACCATTGCCTTTAACACCGTCAATTTTGACATCATAAATAGTGTTACTGACGGCGTTTACGGTAATAAACCTAAACTCAAATTCAGGGAAGAAGGCCGTTGTGGTCAGCGAAAAATCAGCAGCATTCACGTTTTTGACTGGTTTGTCAAAAGTGACTCTGAAGGTGACAAATCCACCTGCAGATGCTGTGAATTCATTTGTAGGAGAATGGCGTTTAATGCTTAGCACTTTAGGTGCATTTTCGTCTACATCTGTTACCGTAATTGTTGAAATTTGGCTAACACTATTAACTCCATCATTTACAATCACATTAATCACATATGCGTTATCCTTATCAGCATCAACAGGTGTTTCAAAGTCTGGGGCTACCTTAAAACTCACTTTGTCATCGGTAATGTTAAACAGGTCTTCATCATTTCCTGTCCCTAAGCTGTAATTTATATCATTTGCGTCTGTAGCAACTATCGTATAAGCCGCACCTGCACCATTTTCAGCAAAAGAAACGGCTGTAGGAGAAGTAAAGACTGGGGCAACTTCATCTACATCAGTAATAGACACAAGCACCGTCTGCTTTGAAAGATTAATACCGTCATTAGCCTGAACTTCAATTGTATAACTACTTTTTACTTCAAAGTCAGGAATGCTTTTAAAGGTAATAGTGGGGCCATTTAAGTCGAAGAAGATCTCATCATTTTCTGTACCAAGAGCATAAGTTATAGGGTTATTGTCTGTTGCATTAATTACATAGACTGTACCCGTTGCGTTTTCTACAAAGGAAGCGGTAGTTGTTGAGGTAAACACGGGTGCGGACACGTCTTCCTCTACATCAGTCACAGTGATTGTGACTTCTTGCGTCTTCGCATTGTTCGCAGCATCCAATGCTATTATTTCAATTATATAGGAGTTGTTATTATCTCCGTCTGCAGGGTTTTCAAAATCTGGAGCAGACTTAAAGGTTACCTCTCCATTAGCAATATTGAATAAGGCTTCATCATTGCCCGTACCTAAGCTAAAGGTTACTGGACTAGCGTCAGTCACAACTGACGTATAGGCTGCATTAGTTGCATTTTCTGCAAAGTTCACGGCAGTTGCTGATGTAAAAACAGGATCTACCACATCGTTAACTGTAATCGTAAAGTTCTGAACAGTATTTCTAGACAGATTATCAGTAGCTGTAAGCTCAACATTAAAATCACCGGCCACATCTATAGGGGTACCTTCTAGACTATATCCACTTCTAGTCATTTTTCTAATCGCATGATTTTTCTTGTCGACTAAATAGAAATTTAGTGCTGGCCCCATGGCAATTGAGGTGATCTCATTAAATGTTGAGGCAGCCCCATTTCCATTATCAAAACCAGCTACTCCTGTTCCTGCTACTGTCGTGACAATTCCGGCAGGCGTTATCTTTCTAACTTTGTTTCCACCGGTCACAACATATAAGTTACCCCCTGGATCTATTACAATATCCTTAGGAGAATTAAAAGAGGCCAAAGTTCCGATACCATCTGTATCGATACTGCTGCCAGAGCCTGCAAAAGTAGTCACCAATCCTGCTGGGGTGATTTTTCTGATTAAATGATTAGCCGTATCCGCGGCATAGATGTTTCCGCTAGCATCTGTGGCCAGGCCTTTTAATCCATTAAATGCGGCCGCGGTTCCTAGCCCATTTGCAGAACCTGCACTACCCGAACCCGCAATTGTGATTGCATCACCAGTACTTGGATCTACCTTCCTTATTCTATTGCCATCACTTACATAAAGGCTTGAAGATACATAATCGTACACAATACCTGTTGGCGCATTATACTGAGCATCTGGCCCGGTTCTACCCGGAGGCACTAAAATTCCATTACCGTCGGCCGTGCCCTGAGCCCAACCTGACAAACTTAGAATATGACCATCATTTGCTAGTTTATATACACCATGGACTTCTGAATCAACCATGTATACATTTCCATCTCCATCAACTGTAATGTCTTCCAATTTTTGAAAAATAAAAGAATCCTCCTGACCAACAACCAGGTTTGGATCAACAAAAGAAAGGTTAGTGACAAAGGTTACCGCTCCTCCTGAAAGATTAGACCGTCTGACACGAGTACCAAACCGATCTATTGAATACAGATAAAAATTCCCATTGTCAACAGCGATAGCTCTTGGAGAAGCAAACTGTGCAGCTGTTCCTGAGGCATTACTGTTGCCTTGCGAACCAGTTCCTAACAGTGTTTGAACAGCTGTATTTTTAATCAATGACGACCAACTTGGCTTACTTGTAGCCGAAATTTCTGTATCAAAACCAGTAGTCGTAATATCATATTTGTAGGCACCTGTGTTATCTACTGAAGTTACCGGGGTTGAGGTAAATACCGGTGGTCCATCAAGAATGCTGATCGTCACATTTTGTTTAGCGGTATTAGTTCCATCGCTCGCTTTTACCTCAACTACGTAGGTGTTATTTCCATCTGAATCTGTAGGGTTATTAAAGTCAGGAGGAGTTTTGAAAGTCAATGTACTTCCCGAAATGTTAAATAGTGCTTCGTCATTCCCAGTACCCAAGCTATAGCTGATGCTGTTGTCATCAGTGGCTACAACAGTGTACGCATTACCCGTACCCTGATGGTGAAAAGTAGCCGAGATTGGAGAAGTAATATTCGGAACCGTTGCATCACCAACAATTATAGTAAATTTTTGATCCGTCGCCCTATTTTGGGTATCTATAGCTCTTAATCCTACACCGTAATTACCAACAAGTCCATTAGGATGACCCTCAAGATAATAAGAGCGCACAATCTTCCTGATCCCATGATTATTTTTGTCTGAGATATATAAAATCCCCTCTTTGTCAATCGCTATGCCTTGAATATTGCTAAATGTTGCTACACTCTCATCACCATTATTGAACCCTGATACTCCTGTCCCTGCAATTGTGGTCACTTGACCTGATGGTGTAATCATTCGAACCTTATTGCTACCAGTCACCACATAGAGGTTACCGTAATGATCTATTTCTATATCTTTTGGATAACTGAAGGAAGCGGATGTACCCTGTCCATCTATATCGGCATTGCTTCCAGACCCAGCGAAAGTAGAGACCAATCCTGTTGGTGTTATTTTTCGAATTAAATGATTGGCAGTATCTGCCACAAAGATGTTTCCTGACGGATCTGTGGTAAGCCCTTTAAGTCCATTAAACGAAGCGGCTATTCCTTGTCCATCAGCTGCACCTGAAGCGCTACTTCCAGCAACTGTTGAAACAATTGCTTGGCCGACTGTTGAAGTCAGCTGAATTTTTCGAATGCGATTTGCATCTGATACGTAAATGTTTTTGGTAACCGGATCAAACGTAATCCCTTGCATACTTGTGAATTGTGCATTACCCCCTATTCCATCAGCAAAGCCTACGCCAGACCCTCCTTCATAATATATATTTCCATTCCTCGTAATCTGATAGAACGAATTCTTTTCTATGAAAATAGGATTCCCGTCATCCCCAAAAGTGATGTCTTGAAGACCATTAAAACCAAAAGGGTTTGTCTTTGAACATGTAATATCAAAACTGCATTCATTGACATGAAGACCATTTTCACCATTCAAGTCGATTCGTTGGATAAAGGAACCATCTTGATCGATTGTAAAGATTCGTCCTGTAGCATTATCCACTACTATACCTTTTGGTGAACTAAATCTGGTGTTGGTGCTGGAAGGGTTTCCAGCTGTTCCATTTCCTGCCAGTGTGGAAACGGTTGCTGTTTTCTTTAAGCTTAGCCAGCTTGGAATGTTTGTCTCAGTTACATTGATATGTTCAAAACCATTGACCTGAATATCATAGCGATAATTCTGGTCGTTGTCGTGGGCCGTAGATGGTGTTGAAGTGAACACGGGAAATTCAACAACGTCGGTCACAGTAATGGTAACTACCTGATTAGCGGTGTTACCGGCTACATCGGTAGCCCTCACCTGGACTAAATACGTGTTATTATTGCCGCCATCATTTGGATTCTCAAAATCCGGTGGCGTTTTAAACGTAAAGGCATCCCCCGAAATATTAAACAAAGATTCGTCATTTCCTGTACCGAGGCTATATGTAACTGCTGCGGCATCAGTTGCTAAAGAAGTGTAGGCTGTTCCAGTTGCATTTTCAGCAAACGACACGCCCGTTGATGAAGTAAAGACTGGTGCAATTTCATCTAGGTCTGTTACTGTGATAATCACATCCCGGTCTGCTACATTATTAGCATCCGCTGCTCTGACCCGAATGTGGTATTGATTGTTTGCTGTCGATCCATCAGGGGCTTCAAAATCTGGGGCTGTTTTGAAAGTGATCACATTGTCAACAATGTTAAAGAGTGCATGATCATTTACCTGCAATAAACTATAGGTGATGGAATTGGCATCGGTGGCCTGAATCGTATATACTGTCCCCGTTCCATTCTCCACAAAATTGACGGCCATTGGCGAAGTAATTGCTGGAGGTGTATCATCAACATTTGTCACATTAATGGTTAGCGTAAATAGTGTATCATTTTCTCCATCGCTGGCCTTCAAATTGACCAAATAGCTATTATTCCCATCGGTGTCATGCGGTTGCTCAAAATCAGGAACTGTTTTAAAGGATAGGATTCCACTATTAATATTAAACTTCGCCCCATCGTTCCCTGGTTCTATGCTATAGGTAACAGGGCTTGCATCAGTAGTCGTAGCTTGGTATACTGAGCCAGTGCTATTTTCCGCAAATGTGGCTGTACTCAGCGATGTAAATATTGGCGCTGTGCCGTCCGTAACGTTAATCGTGACTAGCTTACTGACTGACTGCACTCCATCAGAAGCAATCACATTTATCTCATAGGTGTTATCATTCCCTTGGTCAATTGGGTTGGCAAAATCAGGGAGTGTTTTAAAGCTCACATTTCCATTAGATATATTGAACAAGCTCTCATCATGTACAGAGCCTAACCTGTAGCTAACCGCATTGGCATCTGTAGCAGAAATGGTATAAGCAATACCGGCTGTTTTTTCTTTAAAAGAAACCGAATTAGGAGAGGTAAATACAGGTGAAGTATCATCAATATTTGTAACGGTAATGGTCACGGTTTTTGTCGCAGTATTGGTGCCATCGCTTGCTCTTACTTGGACGATGTAAGTGTTATCTTGTCCCAGATCAGTCGGGGATTCAAAATCTGGAGGTGTTTTAAAAGTGACCTTGTCTAAGGTCACATTAAATAATCCTTCATCATTGCCTGTCCCTAAACTATAAGTTACTGAGTTTTGGTCCGTAGCGGCAATGGTATATGCTGTTCCAGATCCATTTTCCACAAAACTAGTAGTACCAGGAGATGTTATAACTGGGTGTATAGCATCAATTATTGTGACAACAAAATTCTGAGTAGCGGTCACACCAAGCCCGTCAGTAAGCGTTAATGCTACGCTATGATTTCCTGTTTGTCCTGCTGGAATTCCTATGAGTTTCAAACTCGTTCCATCAACCTTTTTAACTACTGATGTATTTTGATCATTAACATACAAATTCCCATTATTGTCTATGGTGATTCCATATGGCCCGGCAAATTTTGCAAGGATGCCATTACCATCAGCTACACCCTGAGTTCCTGAGCCTAGGAAACTTGTCACTACCCCAGCAGTTGTCACCTTCCTAACCCTATAATTATCATTGTCTGTAACGTACAAATTACCATTGTCGGCAATGGCAATGCCAGATGGAGAGTTAAAGACGGCCGATGTTCCTGTTCCATTTGAAAAACCAGATGTTCCCGAACCTGCCAAAGTTGTAACAACGCCAGCTTGGGTAATCTTTCTTATGACATTATTCTGTTGACCTGCGACATAAATGTTTCCATCATCTGCAACAGCTATACCCGTCATCAAACCAAACCTGGCATCTGATCCTGTACCATTCACAAATCCTGGTGAAATACTCCCTCCTGCTAAGGTGCTAACAACTGCTTCTGGAGTGATTTTACGAATTCTGTATTGTTCCGTAACGTATAGGTTATCTGATTCATCTATGGCAATTGCATAAGCAGAGGCAAATTTTGCCAGCGTACCTGTCCCGTCATTTGTACCAAATGCCCCGCTACCAGCAAAACCTGTTACCACACCGTCTGGGGTAATCTTTCTTACCCTGCCATTGTTGGTATCTGTAACGAATAAATTCCCAGACTTGTCAATCACAATTCCTCTGGGGTTATTAAACTTTGCGTTGGTACCTGTACCATTAACATAGCCACTACTACTTCCGGCAAAAGTGGTTACCGATCCGTCTAAAGCAATTTTACGGATCCTGTGATTACTCCGATCTACTACAAAGACGTTTCCAAGATCATCTACAGCCATTCCGGTGGGATTATCGAACTTAGCTGACGTTCCAGGGCCATCTGTATTACCTGATGATGAGGTTACACCAGCCAACGTTTTGACATTACTACCTAAACTACTAGTAAAATGCATCCAGCTTGGAAGTGTTGTACCTGCTACATTCCTTGCTTCTCCCGTCGTTCCTGAGGTTTGAATCTGGTATACATACTCTTCATTACTATTTACAACAGTAACTGGTGAAGAAGTAAAACTTACGGACCCCAAACTAATTTCAACATTGAATGCCTGAGTGGATTCACCACCATTCGTATCCGTTGCCTTGAGAGATACTGCATGTGTTCCTAAACTTGCTGATGGGTCTCCTGATAATACATAACTTGTACCTACCAGCTTTCTGATTTGTGCGTTAGTCCTGTCTGCTATGTAGAAGTTGCCTTTATCATCACTAGTTATACCTCTTGGATTCTTAAAGGTGGCATTCAAGGCTACTCCATTTAATGCACCGGAGGTTTCACCACCCGCTACGGTACTTACTTCCCCACTTGGTGAGACAGATCTAATGCGATGATTAGTTTCATCTGCGACATATATGTTGCCAACATTTGAAATAGCAAGGCTAAAAGGAGAACCAAACCTAGCATTACTGCCTGCTCCATTAACAAATCCGGTACTTCCGTTACCGGCCAATGTTGTGGTTACTCCTGAAGCAATTTTTCTTATACGCCTGTTTAACTTGTCTGCCACATAAACAACTCCATTTTCGTCAATCACTACATCGGATGGAGCATTAAACTCGGCAACATTTCCATCTTGAAAACCTGAAGTGCCAGTGCCAGCTAACACATCAACAAATCCAGCAGGTGTAACCTTCCTAATACTGTGATTAAGCTGATCGGCAACATACAAATTACCATTTGGACCAAAACTCAAACCTTGAGGACTATTGAAAGTTGCTAATGTACCCGTTCCTGAGTCAAAACCGACAGCACCACTACCAGCAAATGTAGTAACAACTCCTTCAGGCGTAATCTTACGTATACGATGGTTCTTCT
The DNA here is from genome assembly GCF_049099775.1 of Roseivirga sp. Lineage (GTDB taxonomy): Bacteria > Bacteroidota > Bacteroidia > Cytophagales > Cyclobacteriaceae > Roseivirga. The sequence continues at coordinate 10,247 of NZ_JAGDZM010000020.1, forward strand.
TATCACCAATAAACACGTTCCCATTGGCATCAATCGCCACTCCCTGTGGAAAATCAAACTGTGCTTGGGTGCCGGTACCATCCGCATAACCTGCAGTACCACTTCCGGCAAAAGTGGTCACATTACCATCTTTCGTTATTTTTCTTATGCTATGACTACCACTCTCTGCCACATAAACATTTCCATTGGCGTCAACAGCCAATGCTTGAAGGTTAGAAAACTCCGCTGCACTACCACTACCATTGGCGCTGCCAGTAGTACCACTACCAGCAAACGTAGATACTGCACTTTCATGAGCTGATAGGTTCATCCAGCTAGGGATAGTAGTTCCAGTAACAGTCACAACATCGCCATCAGCATCGTTGGTTAAAATGACATATTGATAACTTCCAAGTTTATCTACACTTGTTATAGGTACAGTTAAAAATGTCGGATTTGCGTTTTGAGCTAATAAACTTTTTGAATTGAAGAGTCCAGAGAAGATCATCATAAAGAGAATCAAGACAAGGGCATTCCTCTTGGAGTTTTTCCGAATAGACTGAAATATTCCAGCGCTAACAAAACAGATATTCTTACTGAGCATAATCATCAAGTTCTTTACTTTCTAGATCCAATAAGTGGACACAATTAGACATCTAAAATTGCTAAGAACCGGAGCTCATTCTGTCACCCAGGGGTGGGTGATTTTATTAAAAAAGCCTATTCAATAGATTGAATAGGCTTTTTTAAATTGAGTTTTTTGACTAATGATATCACCAAGCTTGATAAACCTAACTATTGGGCATACTTTCTTAGTTTCTCAGTAATCTCTGACCTAGCGCTTATGTCAAGCTTGGAGTAGATATTCTTAAGGTGGGTCTTGACGGTATTTCTTGATACATGGAGCTTTTCCGCGATTTGCGGATTCGTGAATTGCTTTACAATAAGAGGTATAACTTCTAATTCGCGCTCAGATAAGTCATGTGCCTTCATTAAAGCCAAAACATCGGCAGTAAATGGAATGGCATCCTCTTGATCAATGCCATGCAACTCTCTGAGTATTTTTATCCTATTCTCTAATATGTTCTTTATCCGCGCTAAAAACTCTGCCGCATTAAAAGGCTTTGTTAAGTAATCATCTATACCCAAGTTGAGCGCAAAGAGCTTATCTTCTTGCTCTGCACGCGCAGTTAGCATAATAAGAGAAACTTCATCGAGTGATTGATCACTTTTAACGGCTTCCAATAACTCAAAACCATCCATTTCAGGCATCATTACATCAGATATTAAGATATCGATACGTTCTTGTTTTAAGATTTCAAGTGCTACTTTTCCGTTCTCTGCTTGTTTTACCTCGAAATATGGACTTAAGGTTTGAGCAATAAATGCACGCATTTCAGGGTGATCTTCAGTAATTAATAATACTGGTTTTCCAATATCAAATTGCCCAACATACTTTTTGATAGTCTTTTTTAGTGCCTTTTCAATTGATTGGCCTTCTACTTTCGTCATTGGCAACACTACTTCCGAAGAAACTTCTTGGATAGGCAAAACAAAGGTGAATTTACTTCCTTTACCAATTACACTTTCCACTGACAGTGACCCTTTGAATAACTGAGCTAATTCTCTGGCCAAAGCTAGACCAATACCTGTGCCTCCTGCCGCTTTCTTATTAGGTTGACTTGATTGATAGAACCTGTCAAAAACGTATGGTAAATCGTTTGAGTGAATTCCTTCACCATTATCAGCTACGGTAAATTCGAGAACATCAGTTGCGTTATTTTTAAACCGTATACCAAATTCGATTTGTCCATTTGGGGGGGTGAACTTTAGCGCGTTGGATAATAAATTATTGAAGATCTTACTTGCCTTATTGCCATCTAACATGATGGTTAAATCATTTTCAAGCTGAAAATCAATCTTCAATTTGATTGATTTTTCATTTAAACCAGCTTCATATGGACTTGTCAAATCATCTATAAATTCCGAAAGTCGAACCGGATTTTCAGTTAATTCTAATCTCCCTGCCTCTAGCTTCGTCAAATCAAGAATTTCCTCAACCAATGACAACAAACTTCCTCCATTTCGCTTTGTCATTTTTATCACTTCTAATACTTTCGGAGAATTAATTTCACCTGAATCGATCAATGATTGTAAAGGTGCATTGATCAAAGTCAATGGTGTTCTCAACTCATGTGAGATGTTGGCAAAAAACCTTGATTTTACTTTATCCAGTTCTCGTAATCGATCTGCCTGTTCTTTTATTAAAACGTTCGCCTGTTCTACCTCATTCATCTGAAGAGCGATTTCATCTTTTTGTTTTAAAATCTCTTCAGTACGTTCTAAAACGACTTGTTCTAATACTTTTTTCTCTTTTTCTAACCTCCTTGCATTGATTTTTATAATCGACCAAGTGATCAATACTGCTATCAATAGGTATCCAAAATAAGCCCATTTGGTAAAGTACCACGGTGTCAAAACTTCAAAGCTATATTCAAGTATTTCAGTTTCTTGACCGTACGCATTCCTTGCTCTAATTTTAAAAATAAAACTTCCATAATTCAACCTTGGGTAAGCGCGTTCATTCACAGTTGACCAATCGGACCAAGCCGCGTCCTCCCCTTCTAAAAAGGTCTGGAATTCGATAAAATCATATGAATTGATAGAGTTTGTGGCAAACTCAAGGCGCAGATCAGTAGCTTTAAAATGGTGACTATTTTTATTCTTATCACCTATAATTTGGTGAAGCAATGAATCAGGTTCTGTAATATCACCAATACTCCAAAGGCTAAAGTCATTAATCACTAAGGGTTTAGCATCTAAAATATATTCAATGACAAAATCTTTGTCTTGCCCAATCACAAAGAGTTTGGTGCCATCATTGTTAAAATTCATTCCATTCGGAGTCAGTTCTTGCTTGCCGAAAAGGAAACTTTCATTTGAACCTGCAAATTTTGCTGTTGACACGTCAAATGGGTTGCTCAACTTAAACTCGTTGATAATATTCGCGGAGCCTCCAACAATGTACAGTTTGGTCCCATCAGGGTTAAACTCGATGACACGCGCACTTTCATCATATTCGCGAACCAAAAGCTTCTCGGTTTCTCCAGTATAAACTGCACTTGACAATTGATAAGGCTGATCTAGCAGGTATTCATTTACTTCATCATCAACCAAACCCACTAAAAATAGCTTTGTGCCATCATTGTTAAAATGAATGGCCCTCGGGTTTACCTCTTGTTTCCAAACGTCGAGACTTAAATGGTGACCTGCAAACTTCGCGGTTGAGATATTAAATGGCCTGCTTAGGTTATACTGCTGTATTTTGGCCGTTGTATCTCCGCCAGAAATAAAGAGTTTAGCTCCAGAATCATCAAAGGCAAAAGTTCTTGGTCTTGACTCTTGATTCCCCACGTACAAGGTTTGATTGTCTCCTAGATATTTGGCTGTTGACACATCATAGGCTTGTGACAACTCATATTGAAATATGGACGCTTTATCTCTATCAATTATCAGCAATGATGATCCGTTATTAATGAACCCCATACCATGTGGTGTATCAGATTGACTCTTTACTGAAAAACGTTCTGAAGTTCCAGCATAAACAGCTCTCGACACATCAAACGCAGCGCCTACGTAATGATATTTTCCTTGGGTGAATCCTGAGGGACTAAAACCTACCTTATTTGAAATATCAGTTCCATTTTTCAAGTCTATACTCAAAATACCGTCAGCATTTAGTGGAATATTTCCGACAGAGATTTTGTATTTGGCTTCAGTTCCTGAAACTGAATTTATTTTACTTCCCTTTAATTGTGAAGAGGCTTCTAAAGTAAAATCGCTAATGTCGACCCCTGTTACGGCTTCACTGAATGTGATGACAAACTCTATGGCGTCGACATTGGTTTTTGGGTGACCGAAGACTTCTATGCCTAAAACCCTTGGTTTTGATTTTTCAGGGTTTGAATCATTGGCTATAGCGGGTTCTAAAAAGAAGATTGTTGCAAAAGTCAGCAAAAGGAGTTTTGCTGAAATCCGTCCATGGATATTAAGAATTTTGTTCAGGGCGTTTATAGTCATTGATGAATTCAATTAGCTAGCTCGATGGCTTTACTTGATTGAAAATCAAAAAAAAACGAACTAAACCTACCACCCCTCTAGGGGTAGTTTAGTCACAAACACTATTTAACGCTTAAAAAGGGAGTTTCCTGTGAAAAAAATAAAAGGCTTTAGGAAGAGAATGTTGCTACTTTATCTAAAACGTCAGCTCTTCCTTTAATATCAAGCTTAGAATAAATATTTCGGATATGGAATTTGACAGTATTCTTAGAAATGCTCAGCTTATCGGCGATCTCTGTATTAGTATATCGCTTAGTAATAAGTCTAATGACTTCTACTTCTCTTTCGGAGAGATCATGTGCCTTCATAAGTGCAGCCAGGTCAACAGAGAAACCTTCACTATCAGCTGCTCCTAAACCTTTCAATTCTCTAAAAATCCTAATTCTATTTTGTAAAATATTCTTAATTCTGGCAAGAAATTCTGGTGCACTAAATGGCTTTGTTAGGTAATCATCGATTCCTAAAGTTAGCGCGAACAGTTTATCTTCTTGCTCAGTTCTTGCTGTCAGCATAATAACTGAAACTTCGTGGAGTGCTTCATCTGCTTTTATGGCTTCTAGCAGTTCAAAACCATCCATAACTGGCATCATCACATCTGAAATCACAATATCGACGCGATTCTCTTTAAGGGATTTTAAGGCAACTTCACCATTTTCAGCCTCTATGATCTCGAAAAACGGTTGGAGCGTTTTTACTATAAATAAACGCATTTCTGGGTGATCTTCAGTAACAAGAAGAACGGGTTTACCTACCTCGAATTTTCTATTGTAAATTTCAATCGTTTCGGTCAGGAGGTTTTCCAAATCTGTATTGCTATTTTCTGTTGGTTCGAAGCCTAAATCTGATGTGATTCTTTCGTAAGGGAAATCGAATTTGAACTTACTACCTTTTCCTAAAGTACTTTCTGCTGAAAGATTTCCGCCAAACAGGTTTGCAAGGTCACTGGCTAGAGCCAAACCAATACCTGTACCTCCCGATGCTTTCTTATCTGAATGCTCAGTTTGATAAAAACGATCGAAAATATTTGGGAGGTCTTTTGAAGAAATGCCTTCCCCGTTGTCTTCAACGGTAATGCTGAGCCAATGCTTATTTTCATCACTGTACCGAACTGATAAGTTAATAAAACCACCTTTAGGAGTGAATTTCATGGCATTCGACAACAAATTATTAAGGATTTTGCTAGCCTTATTTGCATCTAAAGACAAGGTTAAGTCGGGTTCTGGTCCTAAATCAATATTGAAGTCAATTGATTTAGCTTTTAAATTTTGTTTATACGGAATACTCAAATCATTAATAAACTCCGATAGCCTTACTGGGTTCTTAATCAGTTTGAGTTTACCTGCTTCAAGCTTAGTCAAGTCTAAAATCTCTTCTACAAGCGAAAGTAGACTTCCTCCATTTTTTTTTACAATCCCAAGGGTTTCCAGCGTTTCCTGATCCTCAATCTTTCCATTTTCTATCAAGGCTTCCAAGGGTGCATTTATTAAAGTTAAAGGCGTCCTGAGTTCATGTGAGATATTTGCGAAAAATCTTGATTTTACTTTATCTAGTTCTTGCAGTCTATCTGCTTGTTCCTTTATCAACACATTGGCAGATTCAACTTCCTCCATGCGCGATGCAATTTCTTCGGTTCTCTCTTGGACTACCAACTCTAGCGCTCGTTTCTCCTTTTCTAATCGCTGCGTATTAAACTTGACAATTCTCCAAACCAATAACACCAACAAAAGGCCATATAAGACATAAGCCCAAACGGTAAAGTACCAGGGTGTTTGAATGGTAAACTCTATCTTACTTACGGCACTCTCCTGGCCATATCTATTTCTAGCTTTCACTTTAAATGTATAACTGCCATGAGACAAGCGATCGAATTGTTTTTGCGGAGCACTCGTCCATTCAGACCAGTATTCTTCAGCTCCCTCAAGCAGGGTTTGATATTCTACAATGTCTGAAGAGTTGACCGAATTTGTACTAAATCGAAATACAACATTACGTTCTTGAGCTTTGAGGTTGATTAAATTCGACTCTTTTGATTCTACATTTATTAATGATTCGGTTGGGTTCTTACTTTCCTTTTTCCACAGACCAACCTCGCTGATCAGCAACTTTTCAGAATCAAGATGGTATTCTAGGACCTTATCAATACCATTTGCCAGAATAAACATTTTGGTGCCATCTTGATTGAATGTAATAGACCTTGGATCTTGATCTTGCTTACCAATTGGTAGTTTTTCCAATTCACCTGCACCCTGGGCAGTCGATATATCGAAAGGCTGGGAAAGCGAATATTCATTGATTTCAAGGTTTTTTATTCCAACAACAAAAACCTTTGTCCCGTCAGGATTGAATTTAAAAGAAACTGCGGACCTACCAGGCATATTAAGCAGGTAACTTTCTTCATCGCCGAGATATTTGATGGTAGAAATATTGAAAGGACTTGATAGTGAATACTCAAATATGGCGCCTCTCCTCAGCCCTAAAACAAAGAGTGCGGTTCCATCATTATTAAATGAAAACGAATACGGAAAATTTGCTTGTGCTTTAACAGAATATGAATTGTCTCCATATTTATAAACAGCTGAAGACACGTCAAAAGGTCTACTAAGCTTAAATTGGAACAAACTATCTTTGGCTGCTCCTATTAAAAACATGTTTGAACCTTCAGGGTCAAAATTCAATGATCTTGGGTTATTCTCTTGTTCAAACACCGAAAAACTTTGAAGACCTCCTGAATAACGTGCCGTAGATACATCGAAAGGTACTGAAAGGTTATACTTAAAAACTTTCTTATTGTTAAAGCCAGTGACAAACATCTCGGAACCATCTGGTTTGAATTCTAAAGAAAAGGCATGTAATTCTTGGTTGGCGTAAGAAAATGCTTCAGAATCGCCAGCGTAAACAGCTCTAGAAATATCGAAGGCAGCTCCTACATAGTGATAAAGGCCATTTGTAAAACCTTTTACTTTTACTCCAGCTGAATTAACAATTCCTGTATCTGAATTTTTGAGATCAATACTTATATAACCATCAGCGTTTTCAGGAATACTATTAACGCTCACTACATATTTTGCTCCACTTCCCTCAATACTAGAAATCTGTGCTCTTTTTATTTGTTCACTTGCTTCTAAAACAAAATCACTAACATCAACACCTGTTACGTTATGGTTGAAATTTACTTCAAACATTACTTCAGTAACATTATTAAGCGGTTTAGCGGAAACCTTAATAGAAATTACTGCTGGTTCATTTTGCATTGCAAAACAAATGGTTGATAACGCCAAGAGTACCGTTAAAAAGACAGTCCTTATCATTAATGTAAAACTCAAGAGCGGATAGTACTTGAGGTAGTTTTGGTTTAAGGAGCAATATAAGAAGTTGAGGTTAATCTTAGCGAACAAAAAAAGCCAACTCAAAAATTCGAGTTGGCTTTTTATTATTATTTAAGAATAGCTTATTTACTAACTAAACCTCCTTTAGCACTGTCAACAGTAATGGTGAATTTACCTTTACCACTTACAATCCAACGTACTTTTACGGTACTGTTACCAGGAATATTGGTGACTTCCATAATGAATTGATTGTGCTTGCCAGCCAAATCATCGATCATAGATATTAGTGGATTTAACATATTAAATGGTGCAATAACTCCAACCTCTACTTTCATTCCTAGAAATTCTGAGTACTCCATGGCAGTCCAGCCAGCATAGTACCTTGATAGTCCTTCTTAAGCCGTTCATCTTAGATAGTTAACCTCTCTGTTCTTATTAGCATTCTACACTACCTACGAACGATAAATTT
>NZ_JAGDZM010000021.1:0-2464 GCF_049099775.1 Roseivirga sp.
TTCCCTTCATATTAGGGCAAAAAAAAGACCTGTATCGATTAGGATACAGGTCATAATAAAAATCTGGCGACTACTTACTCTCCCACCGGTAAAGGCAGTACCATCAGCGCAAGTGGGCTTAACTTCTCTGTTCGGAAAGGGAAGAGGTGGACCCCACCGCTATAATCACCATAAAATCTTCAGCTCATCCTTTGATGGAGCTATAATTTCTTATCCACCACCATAACAGCAGTGGATTGACATATTAATTGTAAGAGTATCACACAATAGAGTGTTTTGGCGCCACCTACTGAACTAGTCAGTAGGTGGCTACGGAAAGTTTACGGGTAATTAGTACTGCTCGGCTTTGACATCTCTGCCTTTACACCTGCAGCCTATCAACGTCATCATCTATAACGTCCCTTATAAAGAAATCTCATCTCGAGGGGAGTTTCGCACTTAGATGCTTTCAGCGCTTATCTCTTCCCAACGTAGCTACCCAGCAGTGCCCCTGGCGGGACAACTGGTACACCAGCGGTTAGTCCATCTCGGTCCTCTCGTACTAAAGACAGGTCCTCTCAAATTTCTTACGCCCACAACAGATAGAGACCGAACTGTCTCACGACGTTCTGAACCCAGCTCGCGTGCCACTTTAATGGGCGAACAGCCCAACCCTTGGGACCTTCTCCAGCCCCAGGATGTGACGAGCCGACATCGAGGTGCCAAACCTCCCCGTCGATGTGAGCTCTTGGGGGAGATCAGCCTGTTATCCCCAGAGTACCTTTTATCCTTTGAGCGATAGCCCTTCCATGCGGAACTACCGGATCACTATATCCGTCTTTCGACCCTGATCGGCTTGTAGGCCTCACAGTCAAGCACCCTTATGCTATTGCGCTCTACGTACGGTTACCAAGCGTACTGAGGGTACCTTTGAAAGCCTCCGTTACTCTTTTGGAGGCGACCACCCCAGTCAAACTACCCACCACACACTGTCTCCATTGCTGGATTAGGCATCAGATAAATAAAGGGCGGTATTTCACCAACGACTCCCCCACGCCTAGCGACGCAGGTTCAAAGTCTCCCGCCTATCCTACACATCATTTACCCAATACCAATGTGAAGCTATAGTAAAGGTTCATGGGGTCTTTTCGTCCCGTTGCGGGTAAGCGGCATCTTCACCGCTACTACAATTTCACCGAGCTCGTGGCTGAGACAGTGCCCAGATCGTTACACCATTCGTGCAGGTCGGAACTTACCCGACAAGGAATTTCGCTACCTTAGGACCGTTATAGTTACGGCCGCCGTTTACTGGGGCTTCAGTTCAATGCTTCTCCTTACGGATAACATCCCCCCTTAACCTTCCAGCACCGGGCAGGTGTCAGGCCTTATACTTTATCTTTCGATTTCGCAAAGCCATGTGTTTTTGCTAAACAGTCGCCTGGGCCTATTCACTGCGGCTTCTCATGCAAGCATGAGGAAGCGCCCCTTCTCCCGAAGTTACAGGGCCATTTTGCCTAGTTCCTTAGCCACGGATCACTCGAGCACCTCAGGATTCTCTCCTTGACTACCTGTGTCGGTTTGCGGTACGGGTACCATATACATATGCTTAGAGGTTTTTCTTGGAAGTCTGATTAGGATCACTATCCACGCTGCCGAAGCATTGTGGTACTATCAGGTTCATCAAGCCGTGCGGATTTGCCTACACAGCCTATAACTACACCCTTTAACGAACTATTCCGTCAGTTCGCGGATCTTTCACTACTCCGTCACCCCATCGCTGAATACGGTAGTATGGGAATATTAACCCATTGTCCATCGACTACACCATTCGGTTTCGCCTTAGGTCCCGACTAACCCTGATCCGATTAGCGTTGATCAGGAAACCTTAGTCTATCGGTGGGCGGGTTTCTCACCCGCCTTATCGTTACTTATGCCTACATTTGCTTTTCTATACGCTCCACAATCCATCACCAGACTGCTTCATCGCCGAATAGAATGCTCCCCTACCCAGTAGTAAACTACTGCCTTAGCTTCGGTACTATACTTAATGCCCGATCATCATCGATGCCCTGTCGCTCGACCAGTGAGCTGTTACGCACTCTTTAAATGAATGGCTGCTTCCAAGCCAACATCCTGGCTGTCTATGCAACTGGACCGCCTTAGTTCAACTTAGTATAGATTTTGGGACCTTAGCTGAAGGTCTGGGTTCTTTCCCTCTCGGACAAGGACCTTAGCACCCTTGCCCTCACTGCGGAGTATATCTGTTAGCATTCGGAGTTCGTCAGGATTTGGTAGGATTTGACTCCCCCTAGTCCTATCGGTAGCTCTACCTCTAACAGACTCTACCTCCACGCTGCTCCTAAAAGCATTTCGGGGAGTACGAGCTATTTCCCGGTTTGATTGGCCTTTCACCCCTACCCACAACTCATCTAAAGACTTTTCAACGTCAACTGGTTCGGACCTCCATTGCATGTTACTGCAACTT
>NZ_JAGDZM010000022.1:0-683 GCF_049099775.1 Roseivirga sp.
AGACCTAGTGCTGAAATATCAAAGGTGGTTAGGTCTTGAACTATGAATACCGATGGTTCGAGCACATTGTCTATACTAATGGTGAGTGCTTTCTCAAAGCTTCCTCCAAACCCATCATCAGTTTTCACTCTTACGGTATAGCTATCTTTTGTCTCGAAGTCGAAGGTAACACCGGCTTTTAACTCATTCCCAACTATACTAAAGCTTGCATTGTCTGTATCTCCTGTACCTGATACTAGGGCGTAAGTATGACTATCATCCGCATCAGCATCTACACTTGATAAAACCCGAGCCACATCGCCAATGGCATTGTTCTCAGATATACTTCCTGATAGCGTAATGTCGGTTGGCAATGCATTAGTAGCATAGACTTGACCTGTTGTGAAATCTCCGTTATCTACGCCTGTTCCGCCTAAAGCATTACCTGCATCATCAAGGATACTGTCATCATCTTTTACATTGATACCCACTGTACCTTCTCCTGAGATTCCATTCACGTTTACATCGTAAGTTTTATCATCTACGGCTGTTACAGTGTTTATGGCTCCTGTTGTTCCAGACAGTGCCACTTCAAAGTCGGTAGCATCTACTCCGCTCACTGATTCTGAGAAGGTTACTCTGAAGTTTGCTGTAGTTGTGGCAGTATTCAACTGGTCTGCTTCTTTTCTCGTTATTGTCGAAAC
>NZ_JAGDZM010000023.1:0-5514 GCF_049099775.1 Roseivirga sp.
CATCATCATTGGTGATCGTTACAGTTGCCTGGTCATCGATATTTCTATCTCTAACATTATTGTCAAGGGTTGTGCTGAAGATGCCTACATCCAGCACCTCATCTGCCTCCAGAATCTGATCTGCTGTCGGAATGACTGTGAAAGTCTTTGTCTCTCCTGCCGTACCTGCAAAAGACAGTGTCTGACTCACCGCAGTGTAGTCGCTTCCTGCTGTAGCAGTGGCGTCAGCACTGGCAACCGTCACATCAAAGGCCTGGTCTACTGCCTTGTCAAGGGTAGCTGTTAAGGTAATGGCTCCACCATCTTCATTTCCACTCATATCTCCGATAGTGATCGTTACCACATCATCATTGGTAATGGTACCGGTTCCGGTAGCATCGGCTAATGTTACAGATCTGCCGCTTACCTGTAGGTTGCTTAAGTCGACTGTGAAGTCCTCATCTGCTTCTACCAGGTCATCATTGGCTACAGTCACCGTAATCGTCTGGGTCTCACCTGCGGTGCCTGCAAAGTTCACCGTGCCGGAGTTAGCGGTATAATCACTACCTGCGGCGGTCGCTGTACCATCAGCTGTAGCATAGTTTACCGTAAAGGCTGCATCAACCGCTGCATCCAATGTTACCGTGAATACAAAGTCTGTTGTGGCTCCGCCATCGGCATTCTCAGCCTTAGTCACATCATCGATTGCGAGTGTAGCGGCATCATCATTGGTAATCGTACCCGTTCCTGTTGCTGTGGCAATGGTAAGGTTCTTACCGTTGGCCTGAACGTTAGAAAGCGTCACTGTGAAGTTTTCATCCAGTTCTACCTTAGCATCACCGACCACCGATACGGAAAAGGTCTGTGTTTCACCTGATGTGCCTCCTGAGAAGTTCAGGGTGCCACTGGCAGCAGAATAATCGCCATCAGCTGTGGTGGCCGTGCCATCTGCTGTGACATAATCCACAGTGAAGGACTCATCTATTGTTCCGGTCAGTGTAGCAGTGAAAGTATAAGTGGTGGTTCCACTAGCGCCTTCATTCATAGTCACATTATCGATGGCTAGCGTGGCTGCATCGTCATTGGTGAGCGTACCAACAGCCATATCAGTGATGGCTACAGACAGGCTGGTGGCCTGAAGGTTATTCATAATAATGTCTATAGTCTCATCAGCTTCTACCTTCGTGTCTGCCGATGGGGTCACCGTAAACTGCTGAGTCTCCCCTGCCGTTCCTGTAAAGGTCAGTGTCTGGCTGGTCAAAGCAGTATAGTCAGAGTCTGCTGTAGTGGCCGTATTGTCAGAAGTATTTACATCTACTGTAAAGCCGCCTTGTACCCCTACATCCAGCGTAGCAGTGAAGGTAAGGTCGCCTCCGTTCTCTGCGCCACTCACATCTTCTATCGTTACTGCTGCATTGTCGTCATTATTAATAGTCACTGTAGCACCATCTGAGATATCAATACTCAAGGAAGTAGCTCCAAAGTTGCCTTGGCTCACCGTCAATGTTTCATCAGCTTCCAGTTTGGTGTCTGCTGTCGGGGTGATTGTGAAGGTTTGCATCTCACCTGCTGTTCCTGAAAAGGTCAGCGTCTGACTAGTAATTGCAGTATAATCATCACCTGCTTCTGCAGTGCCATCAGCGGTGCTCACGTCTACCGTAAAGCCGCCTTGCACAGCATTGTCTAGGGTCGCTGTAACGGTAATGTCGCCACCATTCTCTGCTCCTGTGATGTCTGCAATAGTTACTGCTGCTGCGTCATTGTCATTAATGGTATAGGTATGCACCTGATTGGTGCCGGCATTGGCATTGGAGAGGTTAGACAGGGTCACTATAACCGTTTCATTAGACTCAAGGATTGCATCATCCACTATGCCAGCTATCGTGATCGTCTTCTGTACATCACCTGGGTTAAAGGTTAGTGTACCAGCAGCAAGGGTATAATCAGTTCCCTCTGTCGCGGTTCCCGTCAAAGCATAGTCGGCCGTGACTGTCAGACCACTGGCCAGACTCAGGTCTACTGTAATGCCTGCACTGCTCACACTCTCTGCTCCATTGCTTGAAGCTGCCGTGAAGGTTAGGTCTGGCGTATCATCATCAGTGATTGTGATGGTCTGTTGCTGCGTTCCATCTTCAGTACCATTAGTTACTGCTGTTATATCTAATATGATGGTCTCCGCTGCCTCTGGGTCTCCATCATTCACAGGAGTAATGATTACTGGTGCTGTGGCTGATGGGCTACCTGCATTAATCGTAATCGTTGTACTCGCATTACTATTATAGTCTGTACCGTTGATTGCCGTACCTGAGTAACCGATCGTTACATCTACATTCTTGCCTGATACCGCTGATAATGTAGCAGTAAGCGTTGCTGTACCACTGGCCTCATCAATGCTGCTATTGTCTACCGACAGGCTTACTGTTGGCTCTGCATCATTATCAGTAATGGTATAGGTATGTGTGGTCTGCCCTCCCAGTGTTGCATTGCTTGGACTGGATAGGGTCAGAATGATCGTCTCGTTTTCTTCATCTAACAGGTCATCAACGATGCCCACTATCTGCTGCTGGAAGTTCTGATCTCCCGGGTTGAAGGTGATCGTGCCACCAGTTGTGGTATGATCGGTCCCTCCTGCTGTGGCTGTTCCTGTTACCGCATAGTTTACAGTAACCGTTTTGCCACTCACAGCGCTTAGTGATACCTGAACATCCTGGCTCGGCTGATCCTCTGTCTGAGCATCAGTTGCCAATGCAAAGGCCACTGTGGGCTCTGCATCATTATCGGTGATGGTATAGGTGTGTTGGGTATTGGTACCTAAAGTCGCATTCGTTGGGCTACTTAGAGTCACAATCACTGTCTCGTCCACTTCATCCAGGACATCTTCTATGATGCCGGCGATCGTGATGTTATTGCTTGAGTTGCTCGCTGTGATCGTGAGCGTGCCATCAGCCAGGGTGTAATCTGTGCCTAAGCCGGTAGCTGTTCCCGTTACGGTATAGCTAACTGTAACGTCTCTGCCACTTACTGAACTTAGCGCCACCTGAAGGTTGGCACTGCTCACACTCTCCGCGGCACTACTTGTGGTGCTTGTAAAGGCAATCGTTGGCGAGGTATCATCATCTAGTATCGTATAGGTATGCTGGGTAGTGGTACCCAGGGTCAAGTTCACCGGGTTGGACAGGATCACAATTACCGTTTCATCGTCTTCATCCAGGGCATCACCTATAATACTGGCGATCGTGATGTCTTCAGTGGCATCTCCTGCTGTGAAGTTTAAAGTTCCACTGTTCAGCGTATAATCGGTGCCACTACCTGAGGCTGTCCCTGTCACCGTATAGTCTACCGAAGCATTCTGGCCACTTACTGCACTCAAGGCCACCTGTAGGTTGGCACTGCTCGTACTCTCTGCTCCGCTGCTGGTGGCGCTTGTGAAGGCTACCGTTGGCGTAGCATCATTGTCATTGATCGTATAAATATGCTGTGTATTGCTGCCTAAGGTAGCATTGACTGGACTGCTTAGGCTGACGATTACCGTCTCATCTACTTCATCCAGGGCATCCTCTACTATACTACCGATCGTGATGTTATTATTCGCATCCCCTGCACTGATTACAAGTGCTCCATTAGCCAGCGTAAAGTCTGTACCTGAGCCAGTGGCTGTGCCGGTAATCGTATAGTTGACCGTTACATTACGACCACTTACAGCACTTAAATCAACTTGTAGATCAGCACTGCTCACCGACTCTGCTCCATTGCTAGCAGTAGTATTGAAGGATACCGTTGGCGTAGCATCATTATCGTTGATCGTATAAGTATGTTGTGTATTGGTGCCCAAGCCAGCATTGGTCGGGTTGGATAGGGTCACTATCACTGTCTCATCATTCTCATCAAGGGCATCATCGATAATACTGGCGATCGTGATGTTCTTAGTGACATCTCCAGGATTAAAGGTCAGTGTACCATCGGCAAGTGTATAGTCTGTACCTCCACCAGTGGCTGTACCTACTACGGCATAGTTAACCGTAACTGTCGCCCCACTGGCCGAATTCAAGCTTACCGCAAGATTGGCACTCGAAGTAGACTCTGCTGCACTGGATGTGGTACTACTAAAGGCTACCGAAGTATTGATTGTGGTAAAATTCAAAGTTGTATTATCAGTAATGCCCGCAAAACTATTGCCAGCCGTATCATCAATAGCCGTGGCAGCAATCTGAACTGAATAATTGTTATTCAATTCCAGGTTTGCTGTAGGGTTTATTGTGAGTACAGCCCCACTGATAGAAGCCTGCGATCCCGGGATGGCTGCATCAATGACAATGGTATTGGTACCAGCACCGGTAATATCAACCAGCGTAATATTGCCTGTTCCGAAAGCAATGTCTTCATTGAAAGTGATCGTAATATCTCCTGTAATGCCTACATCAGTAGCGTTATCTAATGGAGAGGTGGAACTGATGGTCGGGTTGGAGGTATCAATCACCAACGCCTTGTTGGCACCCAATGAATTGGGCGCTGCCGGGGACGGTAGGGTTAATGTAGCTGCATTGCCTGCCCCATCAGTAATAGTTCCTGAGTTTAGTGCCAAAGAGTTATTGGTCTCATAATCCAGATCAGCACTTACATCACCTGCCTGTACCGTGTAGTTAAAGGTCAGCGTAGTACCTGGTGAGCCTGAAGTGTAGTTCACCGTTCTGTCGGTAGTACCAGTTTCCAAGGTAAGTTGTGGTGTGCCAGTAACCGTTACCGACTCACTGAAAGTGACCGTGACTGCAATTACATTTCCTGCAATAAAGCTGCCATCAGCTGTTGATGAACTTACGCCCGTTACCGTTGGAGCTGATGCATCAACAGTTACCGTACTAGCATTGGTGGTGGCCGTAACCTGAGTACCGGAAATACCCGCATCGTCTACAAAATCAACTGTAAAGGTAACTGCACCGTCTGCATCCTTGTCGGTTCCTGGGGTAGAGCCCACACCATCTACAGCGTAAGTCACGTTGAAGTTCTGGAAATCCGGGGCTCCAGGGTTGTCATGAGCAACTGTTATCGGCCCTTGAACATCGGTTCCGCCACTCTTTATCGCAACTGTTGGCAATGCGCTTAATACATCTGATGAGGCAAGGTCCAGTAGTACCGTATTACCGTCTTTAGCTCTTTGATTATCTGTTCCATTATCAGTTATCAAAGTAACCGTTGATAAAGTTGGCGCATTGAAGTCGGCCTCTACACTGCTTGCATCGGTTGTGGTGGTAACCTGTGTACCGGAAATACCCGCATCATCTACAAAGTCTATCGTAAAGGTAACTGCACCCTCATTCTCTGTGCCTAACAAAGTATAAGTCGCACTGTAGTTATTACTTCCAAGATCGTTTACCGTTGCGGTGACACCCGTACCACCAATGGACATACCCACTGTTGGGTTAGCACTGAGTACATCAGTCGAAGTAAAACTCAAGGTGACTACATCACCGGTTGTGCCATGTTGATTGTCAGTACTGTTATTGGTTGATAAAGTCACCGTAGTTAATGTAGGTGCAT
>NZ_JAGDZM010000024.1:0-12325 GCF_049099775.1 Roseivirga sp.
CTGACGTTTTCGAAGAACATTGTTAGATTTTAGCGAAAATAATTAAAGGATCTCAGGATAACCAGTTGTCAATTAGAATGACATTAACTGGACACCCAGTAAAGAATAATTATAAATAAAAGCGAGGTCTAAAAGCCTCGCTTTTATTTAATTCAAGTGTCACATACCAAGTGACTATTTAATAATAAGTATCTTTTTCTTAATTAAGAAGTCTTCGTTTCTTAGCACCAGCAAATACAAACCTGGAAATAGTGATTGTGTATTAACTCTTATCCGATCAAATTGCATTTCCACATCCAACCTTCGCTGCGTTCCTGATACAGGATCAAAAAGTTCAATATCAAAAGGCCTTGAATTAAATAGTTCTGTTTCTAAAACAAAATAATCCTTGGCAGGCATTGGGTAAATACTCACTCTATCACTTAAGTCAGGCAAATCTTCCAGTCCTGTGACAACGGCAGCTTCTGCCTCAATAAGCACCTCTTTATTCTCAACATTTGAGTTAATCACCATCATTTCTTCTATTACACCAGCGTTTGAAGGCTCGAATAAGAGAGTAAATGTTAGGTCTTCCTCTGGGGCTAAAGATGCTTCTATTGGAGAAACAGTGAAACCCATTGGTAAATCGAATGACGTTATACTTAAAGTCCCATCTGAACCGTTATTAGAGACCACAAAAGATTGACTTGAAGTTTCTCCAACATCGGTTATTTCAAATTGAATCTTTTCCTTATCAATTAAAATTCCAGGTTCAAGCACATTTGTCACACTAATGTCAAAACTCTTTTCATAACGAATGCCAGAATTATCTATCGCTTCAATTCGAATCTCATAATTGCTTTTAATTTCAAAATCAAAGACTTCTAATGAAACTAGTTTGTTACCATCATTAATTACGAATGAATTATTATCGGCAGCATTGGATTTCAATATAAAATCATAGGTGTCACCTTCATCAGGGTCTTCTGTAGAAAAATCCCCTATAAATGTACCAACCGGACCATTCTCGTCAATTGATCCTGCACTAAGACTGATTAGTGTAGGTGCCTCGTTTACATCATTTACATTCACTGTAAAGCTTGTTTCTATCATGCCACCGGCAGCATCAGTTGATTTAATTCTAATACTCAAAGTCTCATTGATTTCATGATCAAAGCTCGCACCTGATTGGAGTGCTGTTCCAGAAATTTCAAATAGGTCATTATCATCTTCTCCTTCTCCAGTTGCGAAACTATACGTAAATGTGTCGCCACTATCTTCATCAACCGTGGAGAATTCTCCAATCACTTGTCCACTAGTTTGATTCTCGTCTATTCCATCGGATGATAGGTTAATGGCATAAGGCACATCATTTACATCAGTTACACTAACAGTCAAAGCCTTTTGAACAGTAGCACCTAAGTCATCTGTACTCTCAACTCTCAATTTTAATGTTGGCTGACTTTCAAAATCAAATATTTCTGCAGATTCAATGTTAGCTCCTTCAAGGGTTACTTTTGAATTATCGTCATCACCTTCCCCTGCAACCAATTCATATGTATGCGTATCTGAAGGATCTTCATCAGTCGTAACTAATATTCCAATTAAAGTTTTGACTGGCTGGTTCTCCTCAATTTCAGTAATACTCAACGCAACATTATCAGGGGTATCATTTTCGTCAGTCACATTTATAACAAAGCCCTGTTCTACAGAAAGACCCTTTTCGTCAGTTGCCTTGATCCTAATGAATAGCTCATTTACATTTTCAAAGTTGAAAGAAGACTGGCTTATAAGTGTTCCATTGATTATAGCAAAGTCAGAATTATTCGCATCACCGTCTCCGCTGACGAGGCTTAACTCATGTGCATCACTTGGATCTGGATCAGTTACATTGAATGTGCCTATGAAAGCCGAAGAACTGAGATTTTCTTGGATTTCTTGATTGGACAATGCAATAGAAGTAGGTCCAGAATTATCGGTCGAAACTTTAACCACATAGTCGTTGATTGTTGATAAATCTTCTGATTGCACCTTATAAGTCACCAATTGGTCAAAGTCATTAGCGGTTTGGCCACTCTGTTGTACTAAACCCTCCACTTTAACCTCAGCTCCTTGTGACACTTCAAACGTAGCAATTTGAGATTTTAATTCATCTGAACTTGATGCATTAACAACAATACGAATTGTATCACCATCAATATTCGAAACTCCCGCCTGATTGGGAATTTCGAAAGAAGAAATACTAGCTCCTGAATTCAGTTGAACATTGCTCCAAACAAAGGATTCCGTAAGCCCACCTATGTATCCATTAACTTCAAAATCAACATTTTGAAGTAGGTCATAAGTTGTATCACTGGCTTCGTCATATGCTTTAAACGTAATTTCGCCTGTAGATGCATTACTAAAAACTCTTAAGTAAATGACATAGCGATCAATTTTAGCTTCATAAACTGGATTCGATACCCCTCTTACCTCTCCACCAATAAAAGCCGCAATCATATCAGAGGTATTATCAGATTCTACCTTGTCAATTTTTAAGAAACCGACAATAGTCATTGCGTTAGCATAATCATTAGGATCTACTGTCCAATCAGGAGATTGGGCCACACTCATGTTCACCAAGAATAGACTAAAAGCCGTAAGGAGGTAGTTTAAAAAACGCATCACTTCTGTTTTATAACCTTTATCGTCTCAGCCTTACCATCCATTAATAGTTTAATGAAGTATACTCCATTAGAAACTTCTAAACCCTTTGCATTGGTGGCATCCCAAGTGAAAAATCTCAAGCGTTTTTCTTCAATTTTTCTCCCTTGAAAAATAACATTACCAGAAACATCAACTATTTGATATCCGAGACTATAAGAAGGTACCGAAAGCTTTACTTGAATTTGGTTACTGAAGGGGTTTGGGTAAGCAACACTTGTAGCATTTAAATTAATCTCCTCTTCCAATGTTAGAATTAGTGGCTCTTCATTTGACGCTACCAGATCAAATGGTCGATAATCAATCTTATTAGAAATACCAGAATACTTGCCGGTTCTTCTATTAAAAGCTACAAATGAAACGTCATATGGTGCTACATTCCCAAATATAGTCATGTAATACCTTGTATCATCGCCTTGTTTTTCAGCTTTGGCAATGCCGACTAGCTCTCCATTTTTGAAGGCACCAATCACATATTCCTCTGGATTTTCGGCATCTAGATCAGCAAACAGTGCCATGTTATTCGGATATGGATACTGATCGAATCTCCAAGGAGAAACATATTCGTAATCAACAATGACATCCGATTCAGGGGGGGCGGCACTTGATAAAAACGAAACCTGAGGATATTTTAGCGTCTTATCGACCTCACTTTTCGATTCATAAATATAACCTTCCCCTGGTTCTAGGTTGTTCAAGCTTCCTATCCAGCCTATTCCTTCCTCAAAAATTGCAAATGCAAATTGACCTCTAACTACATCTCCATCAGATGGAGGTAGTGAAGAAAAGGCTTCATTGACATTTAAATTATAGTCCGGAATATAGCCAACCCTGTTGAACCCCTTTCTTATTGCTATTTCTGTGTCAATATTGGCTCTTGTTCCCACTAGATCAAGATCACCACCATTCTGTAAGTAGAATAGATAATAGTTGCCAATCTGATAACCTCCATTGTTTGTGATTTGACCAGTCCAGCCAATGTCCTCTGTATAAACATCAACTTGATCCTGAAACGTGACTCGATCTTTTGTCAAAGCGTCCACATTTACAAGTAAGTCATCTGTTTTATCAAGAGATGTAGAATTTATATTAAAAGATCTCCAAGAATAACCCGACTCTAATAGCACAGTCTCAGAAACCAATGTCGTAGTTCTAAGTTCTATAGGATCGGTCGGCCTACCGAATGTTTTATCTGCTTCAAATCTTATAGGGTTGTCAATTTCAAGAGAACGATATTCTATGCCTGTATTAGCGTCAAATGCTCTGAACTCTAAAGATTCCTGGCCCTCTGATGAAAGGGCATAAACGTCAATAAAAGCCATATATTGATCTAGTTCTTCAACATATGAAAGCGAGGCACTGCCTCGTAACTGATTATCAATATAGACGGCAATCAAATCATTTTCATCTCTTGATACAATACCTTGTGAGTTCAATTGTGCTACAATACTCATACTAAACTCAAAATCGGTTTTATTCACCTCCCATTCTGGAAAGGTTTCAAAAATGCTTAAATCCAAATTTAGTTTCTCACTGAAACCAAATCCAGTAGTGAGGAAGATATCTTCATTATAGTATCCAACGTTTATACCGCGATCAATCGTAAAAGATATGTCTAGAGAAGACTGAGGTGATATAAATCCAGATCTCGGCTCAACAGAAAGCCAAGCTGGTATATTAAAAATCTCAAACGACTCCTCTGTACCACCTTTATTAAGAATTGGCACGTTGAATTCAAAACCTTCATCGACAAACAGCTCATTTGCCACTTGACGATCAGTCCACTTGACTTTATTCAGGTCAATTAATGCAGTAAAAGATATAGGCGACTCAATCCTATTATCATATAAATCCTGAACTTCATCAAGAGAAATTTCTATCAAACTCCCTTCTAAAATCGTAGCCAAAGATTCGTCCAACTCAATCAATAACTCATCGTCATTTACCACCCATGTGAATGGAACCTTTTGAATTGGCCGTGCTATTTTGATATTAGGCGTATTCATAGAGAATTCCACACTCCCAAATGACTCAGCAAACCCTCCATTTAAACCAAATGGATTTTCATTCTGATCGCCTAAAGAATTCTCAAGTACTAAAGTGCCTGCGTTTGTTCGATAATCCTCGAAGGGATAATAGGCCAACAAACCAAATTCATCTCCTTGAAGATGAGAGAACCTGTTGATATTAACTTGCGTTTGGTTTAAGCCGAATTTCCAAAAACGGAACTCATCGATTAGACCTTGGAAATGTTTATCGTAGGTAATTTCTGTGACTCCAACATTATATCCTCTGGCACCAATTGTCATTTTCGATCTTATAAGTCCTCCAACATCATCAGGATTAAATGCCAAAACCTGTTCACCATCAAGAAATACGTTCGCACTTCCATTTCTTTTTACGGAGAAAGCGAAATGATGCCATTGATTATTTAGCACCTCTTGAGACTCGAGAGGAATTTGGTTGACAACTCCTTTACTAACCAAATAAAGCTTGCCAGACTCATCAAATCCAATGCTCAAAGACTTGTTTGGGGCGTCAACATTATCTTCTTCTGCGGTAGTACTTTCACCTCTGCCAGATGAAAACATAACTACATCAGTCTGATCGCTAATCCCGTAGTACCAGAACTCAATTGAAAAATCCGTATCATTTCCAATCACAACAGTTTCGGCAGTATTAATTGTAAGATGACTTTGATTACCATCAAAACTGACTGATTTACCTTCAGGAAGCACTAGCCAATCTGAGAAGACTCTAGCATTTCTAAAACTGGCTTTATCCAACCCCAGTCGACCGTTACCTTCATCAAATAACCAATAACCCAGCAAACCTTGTTCATCGCCAGTATACCTATCATTAATACTAGCGAAGACATCTGCCAAATCTTTAGACTGGTCCCAAACTCTTAAATCCAGAAAATTCAAATCAGCGAATCTGTTGTCTTGCGTTAATGACTTACCTATTAGAACTGGTCCTTTGCCAGAATACTTCTTGTCCGGAGTCCGCCTTTCAAATATATAGTTGTCGTTCAAAATGGCGTTATAACTATTATTATCTTGGTTATAGACTAGGGCAAAATGGTGAAAAAGCTCTAAATCAATGAGCTTAGTAGATGATGTAATAATCTCACCTGCCACGTCAATAAAAAACTGATCATCTTTGTTGATTCCAATCTGAAGATAATCTTCCTGATATCCTTTTGAGAAGAGAATCATTTCTTTGCCTATGGCTTTCCTACGCACTTTGAATTCAATAGTGAAAGATCTATTGCTTAGGTTGAGTCCCCTCTCAATTCTTGCATAATCATCAATCCCATCTAAATCTAAACTCACACTATTATCTACCGGTGTATTATTCAATACTCCTCGAATGGAGAAGTTACTTAGTGTCAGTCTACCTGCATTAATCTTCTCATTAAAACGTATAATTATATCGTCATCAGCACCCAAAATACCATCTGCAGGTTGAGGCGTACCAAACAAGACAGGTTTCTGGATATCTTTGGTCCCACGAATTTCTTCAGAAGGAGTCTCATAAATAAGACCAGGGCCGGCATCGCAATAGCTTACAGCTCTTATGTCATAAACTTGATCAGGAAGAGAAGACATGTCAAAACCATAATCTATTGTGTTAGCAACAATTAGGGTTTTGGGTTCATTAGCGGCATCAAAATCAGTTTGATTATTGTAGAAAATCATTTGTGTAGTGAAACTTGAAGCGCCAAGAGCTCGGTATTGTAAGGCTATTCTACTAAAATTATCATAGTCTCGATTATAACTATCAATGCGAATTGGTAAGATAGGATCTTCTCGTTCGGTATTTAAGACCCAATTATTCCCAGGCGAACTAATATTAACGTCCGAGCAGCCTGGTACAAATTTTGCCGAAATTTTTACCGGCCCACTATTGATTTGACCGTCACACTGGGAAGATAAAACGAGCTCCAAATTATCATAGTCATCAACATCCTCCCTCCCCTGTTCTACAGTTAATGTTAATTTTAAGGTTTCACCGTGTGTAACGCCAAAACTTAAACCGTTTCCTAGCGGAGTACCATTAATTTTCAAAATGGCACCATAAGGATTTGATGATTCATTGAGGGTTAGATTATACGTATTGTTTTCTTCAGTTTCAGAATCAGATGAGAGTAGCAATGTATATAAAGCGGACCTGTTACTAGGAATGCCTGTTCTTAGATTCTGTTCAACTGCCAACTGCGGGCCTTCACGTCTAACGGTAGCAACATTAAGAATGTGATTTCCTGGCTCATAATATTTTGTTCTGGCTTCAGGTGTCCATGGACAAGAAGTCTGACCTCCTCTCACTGTAAAAACAGGTCCAAAACCATCATCAGCTTCTTTGACATCTACTGTATATGCATCACCAATATCACCATCAAAAAGAGTATAAGAAACTGTGGTTTCTTGTGATTCGGTGTTAGAGTCTGAGACATTTGTACCAACCCCAAATGACACCTTGGTGGTAGAACTTGCTCCAGTACCATCAACGAAGAAACCTACTTCTTTTGCTATAGATGCTGAAGTAGTTAAATCCCATTGAAATGTATTAGTAATTGATTTACTAGATGTTCTTGATTTTGAGATAGAAGTCCCCCCTTCGAATGAAAGGTTTTCTACCAATTCAGCTTTTATTTTTTGTTCCTCATTATGCCTCAAGTTCATAATCCAGTTTTCTATTTGCTGATTATAATAATGGACTTGATCATTTTCTTCACCTTCAAAGTTTTCTGGGTATCTAATTATGTAGCTAGGGCCAAACTCAGGGAATTCACTGGCTTCATTTCCCCATATTTCCTCGTCTGTATTGCTACTTCCATACTTAGGATCATCTAGTTTTAGCTTTGAGATATAAATAGGAGATTCTCCTTGTGGTGTTACACTCTCCGGGTTTTCGTAATATTCCAATAAATTATTTCTAAGATTTCTAAGATTTGGAATTAGAACTGTTTCTATATATTGTTGAGAAAAAGCAAAGCTTGTTTTAAATTCTGAACCAACGGCTAATGCGTTTTTTACTCCAAACTTATATCCTACGTATTCTTTACCGCCACAGTCTTCACAACGTGCAACCGGCACTAATTCAAGCCTTGAGACTGCTCCATAAACGAGGTTGGTTGCATTTCCGATAAAAACATCTCCCGCATCACCAACTAAACTAGAGTTATTACTAGTACTAATAGTCTCATTTAAAGTGACTGTTGTTACTGACGCATCTGAACCACTAAATGTAGTGGACACATCAGCAGTACCAGTTGCTGACAAAGCAATTTTTACACTCTTATGCAGGGCTGCACCTAATCCGACTGAGGTTTCTATATTCGCTCCAGCTGCCAATTTTGTCTCATTAGAAGTACCTACACTAGTAGATCCTCCAACCGTTAATGAGTTAGTTGTAGTAGTTCCTTTTGCTATACTCGTTGAGCTAGCTGACCCTGGTGGATCTCGCAAAATAAAATGTAAAATATCTGGCCCTCCAGTAACAAAATTATTTCCCTGAGCTTGGGCACCCAAGACAACCCCTCTAAATGGATCCTCCTCTCTGAATTTGGTGTCAATTGCCCCATTATTCCCTGAGAAAGCCGTAATGTTTAAGACTTTTGTAAAGTCAAAATTCTCTTCATTCGCTCCAGTTTCTTTACTTCTGTTTGGTAGACCCGCAGTAAATTCATAAGTAACGGCACCTTTCTTGTCTAGTTCTAGCGTAAGTTTTTCACTTGAATAAGAAAGGAAATTAAGGATTTCAAGCTTACCATCTGTTACAGGCACTTTATCTGTATTCCCTTTTCCATCGTTGTATTCTTCAAAAAGAGAAATTTTAAAGAAGTAATTCTTGTCTTGCTTGAATATGGGGAACCCGAAAGTGTACTCTCCATTTTCACCTATGAAAGGGATAGTTTCTGTTGTTGATGCATCGGAAAAAACATAAGAGGATTCTCCAAAAACTTCTTCACCTTTAATATTTTTTACTTGTATATCAGGTCTTTTTCTGTAAATAAAGTCTACTCTGCTCTGATATTTAAACGAGTCTATAGCGATAGTAAAAAGTGTATCATTACGTAAAAGCTCTTCTGATCCTTCATACAAATCTGGTGATTTACCATTGAACCTAGAGTCAGAAATATTTTGTCCATTTACTGAAGCAGCAACAGTATCGACAAGAACACTGCTTTTTTCAATGAAAGAATTCCTTAAATCAATAACACCAAAATCCTCAGCTTTTAACTTACCACCAGTGATTTCAAATACTTCATATTCTAAAGGAAGTAAATATGCAATAAACTCTCCTGTTTCAGGATTTGGAGTTATAGTGACTTTATTCCCACTAAACTCTATTTGATTGATATGTTCATGGTCTATATTTGTTTCAGATATCTGCTGAGATCTATTTCCCAAAGTCTCAAAATCAACCTTATCTTGAAAGCTTGAGCTCAATGTTAAGTCTAGTTGATTTTTTGTCCTTAAAATTATTTTTGTATCACCGATATTGTTTACCGACCTACCAAAACCTAGTGGTTTATTTTGTTCTACGGGGCCTCCTACAACTCTACCTACCACTTTAACCAAGGTTGAATCGACCCAACTCAAATCTGTTATAGGTTGCTGGAAATTCCATAAAGGAATTGAATCATCTTCTTTTGGTTCTGGAAACCTTCCTTCTTTTACGAAAGTATGATTTGTCAAATCAGCCCTAACGGTGTGCAATCCAATTGGCACTTGAATCTTAAACCTACCTTCAGTATCTGTTTCAATTAGTTTTCCATCAGCATCAAAAACGGGTCTTCCATCCACCAAGAGGTTAACTCCTGACACAGGCATAGGCCCGTTAAAGTATCTGATAGTACCAGAAACATCAAATGCAGATATATCTTTAAAGTCTACATTGTTATGGATTGTAGTACCTGGTCCAACAAACCTTGTTTGTTGGCTAGGTTCAAATTCATGATGAGTCAATAAGGGTGTAAACTTATAAAGTGAACCGGCAGTCTCATACGGAAAACCGGTAATGGTATAGTTCCCAAACTCATCTGTAAAACCCCTAAAGGCCAACTGACTTTGTAGAGGTGTATTAGGACTAAAAGAAGCTCCTCCTCTTAGAGCCCCGTGATTTTCAGTAAACTTTGTGCCTGCCCTTGCAAAATCATAAAAGGAGGAAGTAACCCCCATGTCTAACCTCCAATAGCCACTTAAGTCGGCATCATTCCCACTAATGTATCTATCATAGTTATTAATTATTTCATTAGATGTAAGTGCTTTATTCCAAAGTCTAATTTCATCTACATAGCCTTTCCAGTACGCTAAATCATCTGTCCCGATTAAAAAATCCGAACGATTTGCCAAAGGCTTGGCATCTAAGGAAACACTTTTTTCATATACTTTATCGGAGATGATTGTTAGTGATATTTCTGCTAACTCAAGATTATAGGAAGCGGTCACATGAAAAAAGGAGTCAACAGGATTTTCGAAAGCCAAATCAAGCTCAGCGTCATCAATCGTAAAGTTGAAATTCGATCCATCATATGTTAGACTATAGGAATCACCCTTATTGAATAATGGAGATTCTTTATCACTTTCATATTTTGCCCATAGTTGAATAGAGAAACCACTATTTAATTCTAGTTCTGTATCGTCCGACCCGTGAACGATTTCTAAGTAATCGTTTAATCCATCGAGTTGAACTGCTTGACCTTCCAGGTCTCCAGCTGTAGTCGCTAAAACAGATACCCCTTCCACAGCGTTCCCACCTTCAAATGCAATTTGACCAGAAAGAGAACCAGTCGGGAAAGAGAAGCCTACTGTCTCAACATAATTATAGTATTCTATTCTTAAGTCGTCAGCAACGCCCTTTGCAAAAATTGTATACTTATACAAAACTCCTAAATCGCCGGTTATATCTTGATAAGAATAGATATCACTCGCCAAAGAGGTGATTTGAACTGAATCACCTTCATCAGCCAAGGGTTTTCTGAATATTTGAAATCTATCGATGGAATTTAATGAATTAAGCACGTCCCATCGCAGTTGTACATTATCACCAAAGTAACCTTTAGACGCAAATACTTGCTGATCTAGCAATTGTGGGAAATACCCTACAAAACCACTAAATCCATCTTGGATTCTAACATCGGCAGTCGAACCACTTTCTGCTCCTGACGGAATAGTGACTATACCAGCACCATATAAAGGCGAACCACTAATGCCAAAAGTGACTTCTCCATTATTGGTCGTAGCTATTTTGGTTTGGTTTTGAACGAAACCAATTGATTGGATAGGATCACCTGTCTGACCAAAAAAAGGAAGAAATACTAAAAAGAAACCCAAGACAAACACTAACCTCTTCATATTCAATTTGTTAGTATTTCTTAAAGCTTAATTATATACAGAACAGCAGCGTTTTTAGGCCTAGATTCCGGTCCTCCATTTGTACTTATTGTGATGTTTGTCTTGGCTCCAGAAGTACTCGGTGCGTTTTTATATCGATATATAGAATTATTTTCGTCTGCACTTCCTGAACCTAATAAGTTATCTCGGGTTGCCCTAGTGTCAAATTCAAAACTTGAAGCAGAAGCGTTAGTTAAAAATTTTGAGTCCGTGATGTAAACAGCATCTTCATAAGTATGAGAATGTGAAGATTCATTTATTCCGTGATTATGAGACCTAAGCGTATCCGATTGATAACTACCAACTTGATTAGCTAAAACTGTCAGTCCGTCCAAAGTCGTTCTTTGGGCTGTATTAGGATCAGCACCTCCATTATTAACACCATTCCATCCTCTTAAAAACTGCCCTCTAAGGTCAGGCACATTAAATTGGCCACCATTCCCTCCCCAATTAGTACCAATAGTTTCAAATAAACGAAGATAACGCGCATCTGAGGTAGAATATCCTCCGCCGTCACATAAGACGTAGCCTAAGGGTATGTTACTAGCAGGGCCAGCAAAGGGAATTATTGTTCCGGGAGGAACTCCATTTCCAGCAGACTTTGCAAATGGTACGCTGGACAATCTCTTATCACTTATTTCTCTGTAAGTACCATCCAAATCAACAGAAATCTTAAGTCGGTAGTCATAGTTTGCCCATAGAATATTATCCCAATCTCCTGAAGCATTGTTATCGGGATTACTTCCAATTTCGACCGCAAACACACCAAAAGCGTCTGTGCTAACCGATTGGTGTTCTTCTTGATATTCAGCATTGGATTCACCATCTCTAAAAATCTCGAATCTAATCTTTAGACTTTGGTTAGACAGTGCACTACCATTTGGGTCTCGTGCGTAACCTTGAAAATCAAAACCCAGGTTGGTTTGGGCAAAACTATTTAGGATAAAGAATAAAGGAATTAGCCCTAGGACAGCAGATCGAAAGTTCATAATGGTTTTGGTTGATAAAAGTCCCAAAGTAGAAACAAAAAGTTCTTAAACCAAGTAAAAATATAAGGATACCCAATTGAAATATTCAAACATTACGAATCACTCAATTAGACTAATTTAACACTAAAATACAGGCAATAAAAAGGTTGGAACGGGTAAAGGGATTAGGAGACAAGGTCGTTACCGCAATAAAAACGGTTTACGACCCAGAAATACCTGTAGACATTTACGAACTAGGCCTGATTTACGAGA
>NZ_JAGDZM010000025.1:0-1287 GCF_049099775.1 Roseivirga sp.
TATAGATACATGGAATGTCACGGTTATACCTGATGCACCGTTTGAAGTTACCAGTTTCAGCCCAGCAGATGGAGGCGTAATCAATAGTGAGGAGCGTATTACCGTCACCTTTAGCGAACCTGTATTCAAGAATAATGGTAAAGTTAGATTCTATCGTACAAGTGATGTAAAGTTGTTGAGCGATATAGATATTAATGAATCTGAAATAGTTGTAGATGGAGCAACTGTGTCTATTCCTTTGCCGGTTGACTTGCCTGAGAGCACTGATTTCTTTGTTCATTTTAGTCGCGATGCTTTGCGCTCTTCTGATAATGATAACCTTTCAGGGCTGTTTACGACTACAACTTGGAATTTAACCAAACAAGCAGGCGTACCTCTAAGTATTACGTCCCTAAGCCCTGTTGATGGGGCTAACGTAACTCAAGGGTCACTCTTAAAGGTTGTTTTCAACAAAGAAGTGTTGAAGAAAAACGGTAAGATCCGTATATACAAATCGAGCGATCAGACATTGCTCTATCAATTAGATATACAGAGCAGTAAAGTATCTGTTGAAGAAGAAGAACTTTCTTTCAAGTTACCCAATGACCTTCCAATCGGAGAGGAATTCTTTGTTCATATGAGCCCGAAATCTTTAGAAGATACAGAGGGTAATAACATAGCTGGCTTCTTTGATGTGAATACGTGGAACTTGACACCGACTATAGATGTCTTACCGACTATTGTAAGTTTAAGTCCAATAGGTGGTGCAAATACAGAAGAACAAACGACGTTTACAGCGACTTTCAGCGAAGCTATGTTCAAGAACAACGGTAAGTTGAGGATCTATAAAAAGTCAGATTTAAGTTTAATGTCGGTTACTGATATCTCAAGTAGTTCGATAACAGTATCAGGAAGTACATTGAGTTTCGACCTCCCAGCAGGCCTCCCAGCAGGAGAGGAGTTATTGATTCACCTGAGTAAGGCTGCCTTGGTAGATGCAGGCGGCAACGACATCAACGGTTTATTTACAGTAGACACCTGGAATTTCACTATAAATGCTGTTCCTCCGAGTACTGTTAATGAAGCGATTAATTCAGCAGAGTTAGAAAAAGTAAAAGAAGTCACATACGATTTTAACATATACCCTAATCCAGTTAAAGACGTGTTGACCCTAGACCTTTCAGGAGTTGGAGATTCACCGAGCGTAAGAATAGTAGATTTGACGGGTGCAGAAAAGTACAGCAAAGCACGTGTTGATCAGACTACACTTAGGGTAGATGTTAAAGATTATCCTTCAGGCTTGTATCT
>NZ_JAGDZM010000026.1:0-2822 GCF_049099775.1 Roseivirga sp.
AAGAACACCATACGGCCAGTAAAGTCATAAATCTCTACTATCGGTGAGTCGCCTGCCTGCCTAAGATCTAACTTAAATATGCCCGTCGATGGGTTGGGATATAACTGCACTTTCATCTCCTGTTGTTCTGATAAATCCTGCTCTGGTACGATTATAATATCTTCCGTATTTAGAGTCATCGCAGGAGAGCCCGTAATTGTGAAGTTCCAAGTTTCTACTGTGAATAAACCATCAATATTGTTATTCCCTCCATCCACTAGAGCTGACTTTCCTAGGTGAACCAACAACTCTTCTCCAGCTGGTAGAGAAGATGGTAAATCGTATGTAAGGGTATTACCGTTGATTACCACCGCAGCACTATTGATATTGACACTGTGTAGCGCTAATAGGTCACTTTTTCTATAGATACGAAGCCTCCCTTCATTTTTAAATACTGCTTCGCTAAAGGTGGCCGTTATCGTAGACTCTGCTACGGCAGATCCTCCATCTGCTGGGCTTAGGCTTGTTATGGTTGGCCCTGGGTCTGACTGTGGAAACAAGTTCCAGGTATCTACATCAAATAATCCGCCCAAACCATTTCCTCCTGCGTCTTCAAAACTCAATGGACTGAAGTGAATCAGAATCTCTTCTCCAATTGGCAGGTTTAGAGGCATATCAATTGATACTGAGGCTCCATCTACTGTGACAGATGGATCACTTACATCAATAAGATTCAACAAACTCAAGTCGCCTTTCTTATAAATCCTGATCTTACCTCTGTTTTTGAAAACTGCTTCAGAGAAGGTAACTGTCGTTGTACTGCCTTGTACTACACTCCCTCCGTCTACCGGACTCAAACTCACAATTGTTGGAGAAGGATCAGGTTGCATCGTAAGGTTCCAGGTGGTTGCGGTAAATACACCTCCAATGTTATTACCTCTGGAATCTAACAGGGTGCTCCCTGCAAAATGAACAAATATTTCTTCGTTTGTTGGCAAGCCTAATGGAGGGGTAATGGTTACTACTGCTCCTGTTATACTAATGCCCCCATCTCCTATGTTCATCTCTTTTAACACCTGGGTGTCGCTGGAACGGTAAAAACGAACTTTACCACTCCCCTTGAATACAGCTTCGCTGAAAGTTGCTTCTATATTAAATCCTTGGATGAGGCTACCACCATCTACCGGACTCAATTGAGAGATAGATGGGGCTGGATCGGGTATCGTGGTCAGGTTCCAAGTATCAACACCAAATAATCCATTCAAACCATTGTTCCCACTGTCACGCAATGTGTTTGGTGCAAAATGAATGAAAACATTTTGTCCTACTGGAAGATTCAGTGGAGTGGTGACTTTGACCACGCTTCCGTTTACTTCTACGTCTGCTGAACTTACATCAATCTCTCTCAATACAGTGTTGTCTGAGCTTCGGTAAATACGAATCTTCCCACTGTTTTTGGTTACACTTTCACTAAGAGTTAGCGTAAGTATCTCCCCAGGTGAAAAACTACCGCCATCTAATGGACTTAAACTCTCAATAGAAGGTGATGGGTCAACAACTGGTGTAAGGTTCCAGGTATTGGTGGTAAATACTCCGGTAATGTCATTCCCGCCTTGATCTTGTAATGTACTACCGGCAAAATGAACGGCAATTTCAACGCCCAAACTTAGGCTTAAGGGAAGCTCTACTGAAACACTACTTCCACTCACTACTACTGATTGATCCGATATATCAACCTCATGTAAAAGCTGCCCATCACTTGTTCGGTAAATTCTAACTTTTCCTGTACCAATATTCAATACTTCGTTGAAGGTTGCTGTGATTGTGCTACCTGCATTTACTGTAGAACCATCGGCCGGTGATAGGGTGGTAATTAATGGAGCCTGATCTATCTGAGGTATTAAATTCCAAGTTTCATCATTAAAAATCGAACCAATCTCATTACCTGATCCATCTACCAAACTACTACGGCTAAAATGAACAATAATTTCTTCGCCATTGATAAGGTTACCAGGCATTTTAACCGAAACCTTTGTTCCATTGATCATTACTTGATCTGAATTGATATCACTATTCCTCAAGAGCAGCAGGTCACTCTTACGGTAAATCCTTAACCTACCCTGATTGGCAAAAACAGGTTCGCTGAAAGTAGCCGTTACAATAGCTAGAGATTCTACATTACTTCCATCGGCTGGATCAAGGCTCACTAGTCTGGGCGCTACAAGATCAGCACCTGTCACAGAGTGATTCCAAGTTGTATTATTAAAAATACCGGTAATATCATTGCCTGCCCCATCTACAATAGCAGTGTTAGCTATAAGCACCGTAAGGTCTTCGCCGATTGGTAAATCTGAAGGAGGGTCTATCGTTAAAGTATTTCCATCTATAGATATCGAATTACTGCTGATATCTATCTCCTGAACCAGTTCGTTGCTTGATTCATTCAAGATCTTTACTTTGCCTGTACCTTTAAAAATTAATTCATCGAATTGAGCACGTAAAGACTGATTAGCTGGAATAGTGGTCTCATCTAATGGATCTAGATTTACAAGTACAGGACCTTCTTCATCTACATCAGTAACCGTGATCACTACCATTTGAGTAGCAGTATTCAATCCATCTGTTGCGTTGACTTCTATTTCATAGGTGTTCTGACCGTCGCCATCTGCTGTATTCTCAAAGTCTGGTGACGTTTTAAAGGTCACCACTCCTCCTGTCAGATCAAACAGTGATTCATCATTACCTGTACCTAAACTGTAGGTAACAGTATTTGCATCTGTAGCGATTATCGTATAAGCTGAACCTGAACCATTTTGAGTATAACTTACTGCTAAAGGTGAAGT
>NZ_JAGDZM010000027.1:0-1049 GCF_049099775.1 Roseivirga sp.
ACTACGGGCAATTTGATTACCCTTTCCTTTACAGCAGATGATGATCTGAGTGCTAACCCAACGGTCAACATGTCCATAGGAGGTACTGGTGTTACCCCTACAGTGAATGCAGGTTCGGCTCCTAACTATACCGCTACTTATACCTTACTGGGTACGGAGAATGAGGGTGCGATAACCTTCACAATTGATTTTGTAGATGATGCAGGCAATTCTGGAACTCAGGTGACGGCAACTACGAATGCAAGCTCGATAGAAGCAGACTTTAATGCACCTACATTAACTACGGTTTCAATTGCAAGTAGTCAGACTGCCTCTGAGACATTTGCAGATGCAAGTCATGCCTCAGATGGTAATACAGTAACCATAGACATTACCTCTTCAGATGTTTTGAGTGCCTTGCCAACCGTTGGTATCAAAAGTGGAGGTTTTGATGTTCAGGGATCGGTAACTGTAGCCCACGATAACCCTGGAGCACCAGATTTCCAGAACTTTAATGTAACCTATGCAGTAGATGGTACAGGCACCACAGCCGGAACCGACAAAGATGGAGATGGCACCATTACCTTTACCATAGACTTTGTAGATGATGCAGGTATTTCAGGAACCCAGATAACGGCAACCACAGATGTTACTTCTGTAGAGGTAGACGCTAGTGAACCTACACTCACTACTGTTTCATTAGCGAGTAGTCAGACAGCATCAGAAACATTTGTAAACGCCAGTCATGGTACTACAGGTAATACAATTACACTGTCCTTTACCGCAGATGATGACTTGAGTGCCAATCCCACTGTAGGGTTGTCTATTGGTGGTACTGCGGTCACTGCTACAGTGAATACCGGCTCAGCCCCTAATTATACAGCTACCTATACCTTATTAGGTACAGAGAATAATGGAGCCATCACCTTCACGATTGATTTTACAGATGATGCCGGTAATGCCGGAACTCAAGTGACGGCAACCACGGATGCTAGTTCAGTAGAAGCAGATTTTATTGCCCCCACTTTATCATCTGTAACCCTAGCCAGTAGTCAGACCGCATCTGAAGA
>NZ_JAGDZM010000028.1:0-3232 GCF_049099775.1 Roseivirga sp.
CATCATCATTGGTGATCGTTACTGTTGCCTGGTCATCGATATTTCTATCTCTAACATTATTGTCAAGGGTTGTGCTGAAGATGCCTACATCCAGCACCTCATCTGCCTCCAGAATCTGATCTGCTGTCGGAATGACTGTGAAAGTCTTCGTCTCTCCAACTGTTCCGCTAAAGGTCAGTGTCTCATCAAGCACAGTGTAGTCAGTACCTTCCGTGGCTGAACTTGCCTGGCTTCTTACACGAACATCAAAGCCCATGTCCACCGCTTTGTCCAAGGTAATTACCATGGTGATAGCTCCGTCATCTTCATTGCCACTACCATTCTCGTTGCTGTTAGCGTCTGTAATGGTAAAGATGGCTTCGTCATCATTAGTAATGCTTATGGTAGCACCATCACTGATATCTACTGTTACAGCGGTATTGGCCAAGTTGCCCATAGACACGGTCAGATTTTCATCTGCTTCTACTATAGCATCTGCAGTTGGGCTGATGGTGAAGGTTTGCATCTCTCCAGCCGTACCCGCAAAGGTGAGGGTCTCGCTGGCTACTGCCGTATAGTCACTGCCCGCTGTGGCCGTACCATCAGTAGTGCTTACATCTACTGTAAAGCCACCTTGAACTGCATTGTCTAGTATGGCGGTGACGGTGATGTCGCCACCATTCTCTGCCTGACTGATATCGGCTATCGTAACGGCTGCGTTGTCATCATTGGTGATCGTACCTGCACCCGTATCATCTGTGATCGTGAGGTTCTTGCCTCCTGCTTGTAGATTGGACAGCAATACATTAAAGGCTTCATCCAACTCTACTTTGTCATCTCCATTTACTGATACGCTAAAGCTCTGAGTCTCTCCATTCGTGCCCGCAAAGTTGAGTGTTCCGGTAGCAACGGTATAATCACTGTCTACCGTAGTAGCCGTACCATCCTGTGTGGCATAGTCTACTGTAAAGGCCTGATCAATGTCTCCGGTCAGGGTGGTAGTAAAGGTATAAGTAGCTGTGCCGCTTGCTCCTTCGTTCATGGTTACATCATCAATGGCCAGTGTGGCTGCATCATCATTGTTAATGGTCACCAGGGCGCCATCACCATTGTTGATCGTTAATGTTGTACCCTGGATATTTTGCATACCTAGGAATAAGCTCTCGTTTGCCTCTACTTTCGTATCAGCTGTAGGGATTACTGTAAACTGCTGGGTTTCTCCGGCTGTTCCCGTAAAAGTCAGGGTAGTACCTGTTAGCGCGGTGTAGTCACTATCAGCTGTGGTAGCTGTATTATCTGTGCTTACCACATCTACTGAGAATCCACCCTGTACTGCATTGTCTAAGGTAGCGGTAAGGGTGATAGCTCCTCCGTTCTCCGCCCCACTCACATCTTCTATCGTTACTGCTGCATTGTCGTCATTATTAATAGTCACTGTAGCACCATCTGAGATATCAATACTCAAGGAAGTAGCTCCAAAGTTGCCTTGGCTCACCGTCAATGTTTCATCAGCTTCCAGTTTGGTGTCTGCTGTCGGGGTGATTGTGAAGGTTTGCATCTCACCTGCTGTTCCTGAAAAGGTCAGTGTCTGACTAGTAATTGCAGTATAATCATCACCTGCTTCAGCTGTGCCATCGGCTGATGTAACGTCTACCGTAAAGCCGCCTTGCACAGCATTGTCTAGGGTCGCTGTAACAGTGATGTCGCCACCATTCTCTGCCTGGCTTACATCGGCTATCGTTACGGCTGCTGCGTCATTGTCATTAATGGTATAGGTATGCACCTGATTGGTGCCGGCATTGGCATTGCTCAGGTTAGACAGGGTCACTATAACCGTCTCATTAGACTCAAGGATTGCATCATCCACTATGCCAGCTATCGTGATCGTCTTCTGTACATCACCTGGGTTAAAGGCTAGTGTACCATTGGCTAGCGTAAAGTCGGTGCCTTCTGTTGCGCTACCAGTTACTGCATAGTCGGCCGTGACTGTCAGACCACTGGCCAAACTCAGGTCTACTATAATGCCTGCACTGCTCACACTCTCTGCTCCATTGCTTGAAGCTGCCGTGAAGGTTAGGTCTGGCGTATCATCATCAGTGATCGTGATGGTCTGTTGCTGCGTTCCATCTTCAGTACCATTAGTTACTGCTGTTATATCTAATATGATGGTCTCCGCTGCCTCTGGGTTTACATCTTGAGTAGCTGTAATACCCACAGCAGCATTGGCTGATAGGTTGCCTGCTGTGATTACGATACTTGTACTTGCTGTATTATTATAGTCAGTTCCGCTCGTTGCTGTTCCTGTATACCCTAAAGTGATCGTTACATCCTTAGCAGATACGGCTGACAAAGTTGCGGTTATGATCGATGTACCTGCAGCTTCAGCAATGTTGGCTGATCCTACTGATAAAGTCACAGTTGGTGCCGCATCATTGTCTGTGATCGTATAAGTCAGCGTAGTCTGAGTTCCTAAAGTGGCATTCGTTGGATTGCTCAAGGTCAGAATAATCGTCTCGTTCTCTTCATCCAATAAATCGTCAATAATTCCTATGAGCTGCAGCGTTAGGTTTTGATCTCCTGGATCGAAAGTGAACGTGCCATTGGCCATTGTATAGTCTACTCCATCTCCGGCAGCTGTTCCTGTCAGTGCATAGTCAACCGTAATGGTTTTACCACTTACTGCACTGAGTCCGATAGGCAAGTCCTGGCTTGGTTCACTCTCCGCTTGACCGTCTGCTGCTATTCCAAACTCAACCGTTGGTGCAGCATCATTGTCTTGAATGGTATAGGTGTGGACTGTATTGGTGCCTAAGGTCGCGTTGCTAGGATTGGATAGGGTCACAATAACTGTTTCATCTACTTCATCCAAAACATCATCTACAATACTAGCAATCGTGATGTTTTCACTGACATCTCTTGGGGTGAAAGTTAAAGTACCGTTAGCTAAAGTGTAATCAGTTCCTGCACCCATTGCCGTACCCGTAACCGCGTAATCTACAGTTATAGTAAAGTCACTTGATGTAGATAAGTCTACCTGCAAGTTGGTTGAGGCAGTTGCTTCGCTTCCTGAACTGGCAGTAGCATTGAATGCTACCGTTGCCGCATCGTCATTTGTAATCGTTAATTGAGCTGCATCGGTGATGTCAATATCTGATGCATCTACTGTGGTAGGTACCAAGTTGCTCATCGCAATGTCTACCAGTTCATCTGCTTCTACCTTCGTATCGCCTCCTAAAGTAATCGTAAAGGTTTC
>NZ_JAGDZM010000029.1:0-1086 GCF_049099775.1 Roseivirga sp.
GTTACAGTAAAGACAACATTATCACCCACATTGGCCGTAGGGTTATCTACGGTTTTAGTGATGTTGATGTCGGCAGTTTGTAATGTTACAGTTTCGCTTGCAGCGTTATCAGTTCCATCAGTATCAAAGACATCAGAAGCAGAAACAGTAGCGGTATTGGTGAAGATACCCGAAGACTGTACTGTAGCTACCATGCTCAATACGGCAGAAGAACTGCTATTGAGGGACCCAACAACCCATATGCCTGTCGAAGCAGTGTATGTACCAGCTGAAGGTGTCGCAGAAACTAAAGTATAGCCATCAGGCAGTTGATCTGTAATTTCTATACCCGTAGCCGCATCAGGGCCTTGGTTTAATACCGTTACGGTAAATACCACATTGGCACCAGGCGTAGGGGTAGGGTTATCTACTGACTTAGTTACATTAAGATCAGCAAACTGAGCAGCCACTGTTTCGGTACTGCTGTTATTACCCCCATCAGGATCAGTTTGATCAGCAGCAGAAATAGTTGCCGTGTTGTCATAAGTACCAGTAGCCTTCACTTTAGCTACAATTTCTAAGGTAGCCGTACCCGCATTGGCAACAGAACCTACAGACCAAAGTCCATTGGTATTGTTATAACTACCAAAGGCAGTAGTAGCAGAAACAAAGTCATAGCCATCAGGCAATAGATCAGTTACTTGAACACCCGTAGCCGCATCAGGGCCAGCGTTGTTGACGCTAATGGTGAACGTAATATTGTCATCAACATTAGGTGTGTCGTCGCTAGCCACCTTGGTAATGGAAAGGTCAGAAGATTGCGCTTGCGTACTCGCAGAGGCAGTATTGTCACCGGCATTCGGATCATAAACATCATTAGCGGTTACTGTTGCTGTGTTGGTGAAGTCACCCGCACCAAGTACAGTTGCAGTAATGGTCAAAGTAGCATTCGCATCTTTAGCCAAGCTCCCAACCGCCCAGACACCTGTTCCAGCTGTGTAAGTACCTTGACTAGGAGTGGCCGTACCAAACGTATACCCAGACGGTATTTGATCAGTCACTTCAATGCCAGTAGCATCAGCTACATCTGGACCGTTGTTGGTTAAT
>NZ_JAGDZM010000030.1:0-5876 GCF_049099775.1 Roseivirga sp.
AAACTCTTAGAATTGCTTATCAATTAGACGAGGACAAAGATTTACAGTTCGTCATGTTCAATAGAACCGGTAAAATCATTAGAAAAGAAGAACATACAGCCCTACTCACCGAAGAGTATATCGAGCTCAGCACCGAAGGATTCGAAACAGGACTCAACCTTATCAGAATCATTGATCAATCTGGAGCCACAACTACGCTCAAAGTGATAATTAGGTAACCCGTTTAACAAAAATTTACCCCTAACCCTTCCCAATTTGAGAATTAGTATCTCAACCATGAGTTCTCTAAAGAAGTAAAGCCCTTAATCAAGTGCTTTCAAGCCTAAAATTACATTTGGCATAATTTTGTATTGAAAGTTGATAATCATGAAAATCTAGGCTTTAAAAGAAACATAGCTAGTTAAGAAGGGTTTTTCTCACATTAGGACTAATCATTATAGAGTAAAGTCAAACGCCTAAATCATGAAGTTTTTACCGTTGAACAAAATTTAGAAATCGTTTAAACGTAAAAAGTATTTAAGAAATTTTAAATTTACGGTGTTATGAGCCTTTGGCTCAACACCTAGACATCTGAACCATACGTACTAAAAAACACATAACGCTACTATTAGTAGTCTGCTGCATAATGTCTGGCTTTTGGTCAAACATTAATGCACAGACCATCATTACTACTATTTCAACTACCTCTTCTGGTGCAACACCAAGCAGTTACACCGCCACTTCCCCAAGTAATACCGGTAATGATATTGATGCAGACGAAGTTTTCACGGTTAACTACGGGCAAGGAAATAATATTTCAGTCACTTCATATACAGTTAGTGGAATTGGCACCGCTTTCAGCAACTTTTTAAGGCCTGATACACTGGTACTGAACAGAAGAGTCGTAAGTGATAGACTCGTTAACATATGGTATGTACTGGAAGCTGGAAACGAAATCAGTGATAATGCTGGTACCATTGGCGACCCTGACATTGTGAATATGGATGCGGATCAAGTCAGTGATGCAGACGCTATTTACTTATCTGGCACCCTGAATAATGGTTATGACAACATTTTGGTAAACGTAGATGACCTCGCACAGGGCAGTATACAGGTAGAAACGGAACGTGTTGACATTATTTGGTATTCTGGTATTCAAACATCAGAGCCTGATAATGCCGTTTTTCCAATTATCGAACGAGGTGGAAATGATAATATAGCAGTCGCAGCCATTACCAGTATTAACCCAGACGGAAGCCCTGCCTCTTACGGTACGCTTATTGGCATTCCTGAAACATTTTGGCCAGGTGGTACAAACGGTGTTTCTTTTGACGACTACTTAATCTTAAGAAGAGAAACAGCGGGATCTGATCCACTGCCGCTATTGAATATCGGAGAACTTGTAGCGGGTCAGTCAGCACAGCTTGTACAAGGTGTAGCCATTTCTTTTGCTGAGCTAGGAATCTCAGCAAATCAAAGCATCTTCGGATATTCTATTTTTCCTGCTGACGTTGTGGATGGTTTTAGTACCGGTACAAACAACGTATTAACTACAGGTAACCAAGCAATTGCAAGTAGTATAACTCTGACTGATATTTCTACATTTCCTGCAGATACGGAATCAGGTGACTCAGGGCTTGACCTAGTCGCTGGTGTGTCAGCCGCTGTAGCCAATGACGATAACCTGATAGAAACCATCGGACCTGGAGGTTATAAATCCAACAACGTATTAAGAACTTGGCTAAAAGCCAATGATGGGGCATTTGTTTCAGATGGCGGAGCAGCTTCTACAGAAGGTGGTTCTGTAGGTTTCTGGGAAGATCAGTCTGTGGCAGATAACAACTTTACCACATTGACCACAGCACCTACTTTCCGTAGCTCGACCAGTTCCATCAACTTCAATCCAACAGTAGATTTCTTGACTGGTTCTGACACAGGTCTTCAAATACCTGACAGTGATGACTACAATATAAATGGACCTTTTACTCGAAAATCTATTAACATCGCTTTTAGAACAAGTACTACGGATATTG
Source organism: Roseivirga sp. (assembly GCF_049099775.1). Taxonomy (GTDB): domain Bacteria; phylum Bacteroidota; class Bacteroidia; order Cytophagales; family Cyclobacteriaceae; genus Roseivirga. The sequence goes on from NZ_JAGDZM010000030.1 coordinate 2,013, forward strand.
CCACTAGGCAACAAATCTTTGAAGAGGGCGGTGGTGGAAATGGTCTAGGAATTTACATTGATGGGGGCACATTATATGGTGCTATTTGGAATAGGAATAATGGCACAAGTGCTGGCGCACCATGGAACGATGGCACACCTACAAGTTTCGTGAGCACAAGTGTCGACATTGACACAGAATATATCTTGACCCTCGAGTTTGATGGTAGTACTGATTTTACAGGAACCGTGACGCTCTTTTTGAACGGGCAGAGCTTTGGCTCGCTCAGTAGTGTGGGCCTACTCTATAACCACGGGAATGATATTGGCTTGGGTGATCAAGATGGAGGATCTCGTTATCACAATAACACAACGGATGCTGATTCTTATCAAGGTGAAATCGCTGAGTTTATCTACTGCAATGACCCGGCAGCCTTAACTACTGCTGGAAGAAATAGAATTGAAAGCTATTTGGCCATCAAGTACGGGATCACGTTGGATCAATCAACCCCAATAAACTATGTGAATTCTGCCGGGGATATCATCTTTAATACCACCAGTAGCGCCGCCATAGGTGGTTATTTAGAGTACAACAATGATATTGCTGGTATAGGTCGTGATGATGATTCTGAATTAGATCAACCGGCCTCAAGAAGTGAAAATACCGGGAGTTTAGTCACCATTGACAGAGGCGCTTCCATCAGCACGGATGATACTTGGCTCATTTGGGGAAATGACGGAGGTGCTTTGACAGAAAGTTCGTCTGTTACTTCACCAAGCACCATTGATACAAGATTGGAACGCGTTTGGAGAGTCGCGGAAGAAAACGAAGTGTTGACTACCTCCGTTTCATTCGACATTACTGGCTTGGGATTAAGTACAAATCAAGATGACTTTAGCCTTTTAGTCGCTTCAAACAGTTCTAATGGTGACTTTAGTAACGCCACCGTTTTAACCGGAGGAACACTGGTCGGCAATACATTGACATTCACTGGAGTAGATTTAGAAGATGGTGAATATTTCACCTTGGGAACGGCTTTCTTCTTCTGTACACCTGGAAATTACAACGATGAAATTATCATGTGGCTTCGGGCCGATGAAGGCGTGACAACAGCTACAGAAGGCGCTAATGTGACAATTTGGGATGATCAAACTCCATCGAACAATGATGCCGAAGATTTAACAGCTCCTGTTTATAGAGCCACCACAAATCTGATCAATTTTAATCCTACGATCGATTTCAGTACCGCTAGCACAGGTTTATTTATTGACAATGTTGGTGGCTTCAATGTTGATGAATCGACATCTAAAAAATTCACAATAGCCTTTAGAACAGGTGATGACATTACAACACAACAAGTAATTTATGAGCAAGGCGGTGCCACTCGAGGAATCAACCTCTATATTCAATCTGGGGTATTACACCTATCGGCGTGGAACCAAGGAGCTGGTGACGGAATAGGGGCTCCATGGAATACGGCAGGAGCTATAGCTACTGTAAACACCTCTTCAATTGCTATCAATACAGATTACATAGTCACATTTGATTACGCCGGTAACGATGACATTACTGGAATTGTTACTGGTTATTTAAATGGCGCCAGTTTTGGTACCCCATTATCAAATATTGGTCGATTATATGGCCATACAGATCCTATTGGACTAGGTGATGAGAACTCGGCATCACGCTATGGCGATGGTACGACCAGTGGAGCTGCCTCTTTTGACGGTTTTATTTCGGAAATGAGCTATTACAATGACCCAAGCTCATATTTAGCAGCGGATAGAAATAGAATTGAAAGTAGTATGGCTATTAAGTATGGCATTACCTTAGATCAAACGGTGGCCACCGATTTCACAGCGTCCGATGGCACTGCCGTTTGGGATGCCTCTGTCAATCCAGGCTATGACGTAAACATTGCAGGAATTGGGCGAGATGATGATGCTTGTTTAGAGCAAAAACAATCCAGAAGCGGAAACGATGATGCCATTGTCACCGTCGGTTTGGGAGAAATCGCTGCCACCAATGACGCCAACAGCAACTCATTCGATGATGACGGGGATTTTTTTACATGGGGTTCAGATGGTGCGAGCACAGACTTTGCCAATATTACCACCGCAGGTACACCAGGAACGGTGACAGACCGTATGCTTCGTGTATGGAAAGCTCAAGACACTGGAGATGTAGGTGCAACAGATATTTCATTCGACCTTACTTCTTTGCTAGGCTACAGCGGAAATGCAGGAGACTATCAGCTTATTATTGCCAATGGTGGTGATAATACTTCATTAGAAAACGGTACAACCATAGCAGGCGGAACTTTTAATGGGAATGTCCTCACATTTAGTGGTGTAAATTTAACTGATGGTCAATTCTTTACGCTCGGTGTTGCCTCTGAATTCTGTGCTCCTGGTGGGGTTACGGGTAGCATGGTACTGTGGTTGAGACCTGACCAAGGGACCTCTACCTTAGTGGATAACACCACGCTAACCACATGGACTGATCAATCTACAGCTACTAACAATGCCACAGATGATGGCAACCCGCCATTGTACAGAGACAATACAACAGACAATATCAACTTCCAGCCAACTATGGAGTTTGATGGCACTAATGATCGCCTTAACCTTGGAGACCTTAGTGAAATTAAATCAACTTCTGGTTCTGGTGAGTACAGTATGTTCGGTATCGGCTTAAGAGAAAGTATTAGTACAAATGAAAATTATATTTTAGGCTCATTAGGGGGTAGCAGCAATCAAGACCTACACTTTGGCTACAGAAACAGTACTTCAGCGACAATTGCCCATTGGGGCAATGACCAAGATGTAACCGTAAATGCTGTGAATAGTCCAAGTGCTCCTTTCCTTGTCGGTGCTACCTATACTAGTGGCGATAGAGTGATTGAAGAAGTGAGATCAGATGACTTTAACAGAGCCACCGATGCTACTACTACGGCCATCAGCGGAACTAGAACAAACTTTGTAGGGGACCTAGTAAGTGTAAATAACTACGCTGGATTTATCAGCGCAGTACTCGTTTATAACAGAGAAGTAACTGACTTAGAGAAACTACAGATCTACTCTTATTTCGCCATCAAATATGGAATTACACTACCTCAAGATAATGACAATGATGCCACGCTTAATGAAGTGATTTCAGGAAGTGTGGCAGAAGGAGATTTAGTTGCCTCTGATGAGAGCATTATTATCTGGGACGAATCAAATGGTTATAGCACGTACCACAATGGCATGGCAGGCATTGGTAGAGATGACGCCGCTTGTCTTAACCAGAAACAAAGTACCAGTGCCTCAGATGGAACTATTCTAACCATCGGTTTAGATGCAGTTGCTACCAACAATGCTTCGAACTCCGGTGTACATGACAATCTTGATTTCTTAGTATGGGGACATGATGGGGTTGCAACTGACCAAGCAACTGCCGCTGGTGACTTAAGTGACTTACCTACTACTATTTCTGAAAGAATGAGAAGAGTCTGGAGAGTTGAAGATACGGGAACTGTTGGCGAAACTGAAATTCAATTTGATTTAACTGGACTAGGCTATTCGAGCGATGCGGCTGATTTTAGACTTATCATCGCTGATGCAGGTAGTGGAGGAACCATGGCCGGCGGTACCTTAGTCGCTGGGGGAACATTTAATGGCGACGTACTTTCTTTCTCTGGTATCAATCTAACTGATGGACAGTACTTTACCCTAGGTACGGCTTTGGAAACCTGTGGCCCTGGTGGTGTGAATTCTAACATTGCCCTTTGGTTGAGAGGTGACCTAGAAGCATTCTCCGATGCAGGATCAACCGCAGCTACTGATGGAGACAATGTGCTCCAATGGAATGACCAAAGCTCGCCTGCCGACAATGGTAGCGAAT
>NZ_JAGDZM010000031.1:0-1850 GCF_049099775.1 Roseivirga sp.
ATAATGTTGTCTTTACTGTAACCGCCTCGAACACTGGGGCAGACAACGCTACTGGACTTACGATTACTGATGAACTTCCTTCTGGATACACATTTGTTAGTGCCAATGAATCAACCGGTACTTACAATAATGCCTCAGGGGTATGGAATATCGGTACACTCAACAATGCAGCTAATGCTACCTTAACAATAACTGCTACTGTACTTTCTACAGGCGACTATGGAAATACCGCCTCAGTAACTACTTTGGATCAATTAGACCCTGATAATGCAGATGATGCTTCTTCTGCAACGGTTGTTCCAGCAAGAGCGGACTTAGAAATTCAAAAAGTAGTTGATAATACAGCACCAAATGTCGGTTCGAATATCACTTTCACGGTTACCTTAACCAATAACGGACCAAGCACTGGATCGGCAACCGGCATTGAAATTACTGATCAACTACCAAGCGGATATACCTTCGTATCAGCCGCCCCAAGTGTAGGCACTTACGTTGCCGGTACTGGTGTATGGACTGTTGGTTCATTGGCAAAAGATGCTAATGCTACTTTGGCTATCGAAGCTACTGTTTTAGCTACTGGTGATTATGAAAACACGGCATCTGTGACAGCCGTTAACGAGTTTGACCCTAATGCAGGAAACAATACCGCTACTGCTACTTTAGTGACGCAATCAGCCGATCTTGAAGTTTCAAAAGTAGTGAGTGATGCGACGCCAAATGTTGGAGACGACATTACCTTCACTGTGAGAGTTAGTAACAATGGAACAGATCTAGCCACGGGAGTTTCTGTGACAGATTTACTTCCTGATGGATACACTTTTGTATCGAAAAACACAGGTTTCGGTTCTTACGATGAAAATAGCGGCCTTTGGACAATCGGTTCTGTTTCAACAACACAGACTGCAACATTAGAGATAGTAGCCACTGTACTTTCTACAGGTAATTATGATAACACAGCGACGATTACAGCCGCTGATCAAGGTGATCCAGTAACCGCTAATAACACTTCTACTGTAACGGTAGATACGCAGTTTGCTGACTTGAATATGAATAAGGAGGTTGACAATGCTAACCCAGTTCCGGGTGACGATGTCATCTTCACCGTAACACTAAGAAATGATGGTCCTGATGCAGCAACTAACGTCTCTATTACTGATCAATTACCTTCAGGATATACTTTCGTTTCAGCTAATGCTTCTCAAGGAAGCTATGTTGCTGGAACTGGTATGTGGACTGTCGGTACCATCGGAAACTCTGCCTCTGCTGTACTTTCTATCAGAGCAACTGTTTTAGCCTCTGGTGATTTCACCAATACGGCTTCAGTTACGGCTTCTGATCAGTTTGATACCGATACCGCTGACAATACATCGAGTACTTCAATCACTTTACAGCAAGCTGATATCGCCCTAACAAAAGTAGTCGATAATGCAACTGCCAATGTTGGGGAGAATGTAACCTTCACGGTAACTGCTACTAATAATGGTGATGATGCAGCCACTAGCCTGCAGGTGTTAGATCAACTACCAAGCGGATACACCTTCGTATCTTCTACTTCTACTCAAGGTACTTTTACCAGTAGTACAGGAATTTGGGCGATCGGTACCCTTCCGAAAGATGGTGTGGTGACCCTTGAAGTAATTGCAACGGTGCTCGCCAATGGCGACTTCACCAATACGGCTAGTGTAAACAACCTAGATCAGGTGGACAATGTTAGTGGTAATGATACTGCTAGTGTAATTGTAGATGCACCAAGAGCTGACCTGAGTTTGACTAAAACAGTTAGTTCTACTTCTCCTAATGTGGGTGATGTTATCACATTTACTGTAAGATTAACCAACAACGGTCCAGAT
>NZ_JAGDZM010000032.1:0-789 GCF_049099775.1 Roseivirga sp.
TTGATATTTCAGCACTAGGTCTAAGTCAAGAAAGAACCATTACAATCACAAATGATGGTGAAATTCCAGTAGAAGTAAGGACTATTTCTACCCCAGTAGGCTTCGAAGCTATACCAGGTGCTCTGATACTATCAGTAGGAACTAGCGCAGATGTTACCATCTCCTTTGTACCAACAGAAGCAAGAGCATATAGCGGTAATATAGTCTTTGAGTATTCATTTGATGATCAGAAAGTCAATCTTACCCATGCAGTAACAGGTGAAGGAGCAGTAATTACTTCAGTAGATAATGGAAGCATAAATGCCGCCAATATTTCGATTTATCCTAACCCGGCAGACCGTCTATTGACGATAGATTTATCTGAAATAAACGCCGGTAAGTTGGACATAGAGATAATCAACACAACTGGAGTGAAACTATTTGGAATAGATGGCTTTACCGAAAAGGAACTAAGACTAGACGTGTCGAGCTATGAAGCAGGTATCTACATTGTTCAGTTTAATAATGGCACCTCAATAGTTAGGAAGAAAGTAATGATCAAACGATAGAAAGAAGTTTTATGAAAATTCAAAAATATATATCCATACTCGCCATCCTATCACTTGTGGCAATGTCATCATGTAAAGACGATGACAACCCATCATTACGGCAGCTCGCATTTGAATTGTTAAGTGGAGATTGGACAATTGGCACTCAAGGAAGTATTCTTTGAGACAATTAAGACATATCGCTTAACTACCCGGGCTTTACACTTTCATTTGCAGATGGTACCTATCAAACCACAAATGG
>NZ_JAGDZM010000033.1:0-1964 GCF_049099775.1 Roseivirga sp.
GGTGATGCTACTAATAATATTTTATGGCTTAGGGCCGATGAACTCATTGGTTTAACTAATGGCATAGATTTAAGTAATTGGCCAGATAATTCAGGCAATACAAATGCACTGAGTCCTCCCGCTGCTCAATATAGCCCTACCTATATTCAAAATGGAGTAAATGGGTTTCCCATAGTTCGCTTTACAGATACTGAAAATGATCGTTTATACCGTTCAGCTCTAACCAGAAGCTCTGGAGTATGGAATGATAGTGAGTTTTCATTGATTTATGTTAATAAAACGACAGACAGTAATGATCGCTTATTTAAATATGTACATCCAGATTATACTTATGCTCATTATACCATTGAGCATAGTAATGACTTAACAGTAAATAGAACAACAATGGATTACAACTTGAACCAGTCGCTGAACGATGGGGCATTTCATATTGCTGGTATTGGCGGGTCTCTAATAGGGGCTGGTGGCCCTACTGGTCAAATGGAATATTGGGTCGATGGTGCTGTGAATTACATCCAAAATAGTTATCAAGATCCTCCTGATGGTCAATCCGAGTCTCCTAGTCTAATCTACTATGGAGGTAGTTTTACCATGGCTGGTTTGAGTAGTGGGTTTAGTGCGGCTACCTCTCATGCAGGAGATTTTGCAGAGGTCATTGTTTTTGATGATGAGTTGAATTCAGCCGAGCAGATCATTATTCACAACTATCTGGCTGCCAAGTATAATATTCCTATTGCTAATGATTATTACGCCCACGAAAGCACGCACAAGTATCATGTGATAGGCGTAGGTCGTGAGACGAGTAACGATCTTCATACCGAATCTGTATCTGAGAGTGGTTTAGGCATTGCAAGTGGTTCAGGTTTAAATGCAAATGGCGAATATTTTCTATTAGGTAGTGACAACGGTGATTATAGCACTTGGACGACAACCGAGACTGCTAATGGTGACCCTAATACCCAGCGTTTAGCCAGAGAATGGCGGGTTAGTGAAACAGGGGAGTTAGGTAGTATAGAGTATAAACTGGATTTAGGGCAAATGCCTGCATTACCTTCCGGGTATTCACAAATTGTACTAATGGTAGATAGTGATGGGGATTTTAGCAGCGGAGCTAAAGTATACGAAGCAAACTCCAACCTAGGGGAGACCGTTTACTCCTACTTTTTAGATGTTGATGATGATGATTACTTGGCAGTAGGTATTATAAATCCTACGATTAATATAACAACGCTGAATACTGTGAATAATGAGAGCACTGATATAAGTCTAGAAATTACGATCAACTACATTCCTTCTAATGATGTGATCGTTAATATTTCTACTGAAAGCATTTCGGCGATTGCTGGTCAAGATTTTGAGGAGATAGACGAAACCGTTGTGATTCCAGCAGGTACTACTAGCATAACATATGTTATAAGTATTATACAGGATGATGAATCAGAAAGTGACGAAGACTTCAGAATTGTATTCTCGAATCTTAATGAAGAAATATCAATTGGCACTGCTGAACTAGTTTATCGGATTGAAGACAGCCCGTATGTTGGCTACTCAGGTCCGGGTGGGGTAGGTGATGCAGGTACTAACAAGCTATGGCTGACTCCGGGGAGTATCAATTCAGGGGGCTCAAGTTTAAATTCATGGGATGATGTTTCTGGCAATTCAAATAACCTATCAGAAGGCAATGGCAGCACCAGTACACTCCCTAGCTATAGTGCTAATGTGTTAAATGGCTATGGAGGAGTAGTGTTCGATGGTATTGACGACCGTTTGGTGCGTTCAAACTTCACTGATTTTCCAACGGATGCGGTTTCCGCATTATATGTGAATCAAACTACGGATAGTCATGACGGTGTTATTTCATACGCGGTTTCAGGTGATGCCAGTGATGCCAATGAGTTATTGCTCTTACAAAGCCATCGGTTTAGGTTTTTTAGGGGGGGCGAGAGCATGCAAACCGAACTTTC
>NZ_JAGDZM010000034.1:0-1941 GCF_049099775.1 Roseivirga sp.
AAATATTATTAGTAGCATCACCCACGCCACCTGGGCCAGTTATACCAATTGTAGGAGCATCAAGAATATTCAAAGTAGCAGAACTGGTGCCTAGTACTGATTCATCGGGATTAGAGAGGAGCAACTCAATAGTTTCAGTACCTTCTTCCAATAGGTCATGGATTAAGGTGATATCAATAAAAGCTTCAGTATCGCCAGCAGGAACTGTCAGTGTACCACTTGAAAGTGTATAGTCCACACCACTGCCGGTAGCTGTACCCCCTGAAACCTGATAGTCAACAGATGCATCAACACCTGATGCAGCATCTAAACTAACTCCGATGCTTACTGACCTAGCAGACTCATTCACACTGACTGACCCATTGATAAATCCGATAGTTGGTTCCGGTGAATCTGAGCTATTGTATATAACATAAGCAAGTTTATTATTTGTTGAAGAGATCCGATAGGATGGATCAGCTGTAAATTCTACACGGAAAACCTCAATTAATTCATAAAATCCATCATCAATTATCTGAACAGGAATTTCAACCTCGTCAGTACCTGCTAACATAGTAACTGTATTATAACCAGTTAATACGTAGTCACTGTTTAGTTCTGCATCATTACTGTATCCTAAATCAAGACTATATCTTATGACTAAATCTGATTGAGCGGGCTGATCCATTTCAATTAAAATGTTTGGATTTGGAGTACCACTACTATTATCCGCAATGTTTTCGTAGCCAGAATAAAAGGCCTCTCGAAAACTCAATTCATATTCGTCATCATTCAAAATGGTGTAGTTAATATCGTTATTTAAGAGTGTCAGAGGTAAGGAAGGGTTGGATAGGCTAATTTGAAGACTTTCATCTGATTCAACTATGCCGTCATTTACAATATCCAGTGTATAACTTCCAGTAGTACTGCCAGCTGGAATTGTTATTTGACTATTGTTTACGTTAACGTTATAATCTGCATCAGAGGTTGAAAGGTCTGAAATCACTACATCAATGGTCACGGCTTCGGTCGGAACGAAATTAAGCGATACATTAAAAGTAAAATCAGCATTTTCCAGTCCACTGACAGTGTTCTCACTTATTATTGTTAGTATTGGTTTAAAAGTAGCTATGGATAAATAATCTCCATTATTAAGCGACAAATCAGGGGACTTATACTCATTGACTTCATCGGCAGTAAACGGATAGTAGGTAACACCTGAACTAAAATCTCCATCAGTATCTACTAACAAAATGTAATCGGTATAACCAGAGGGTAGAGCAGGTAGTTGACTAGTATCAATAATAACATCCACATCACCCAAGTCTCCTGTCTTATCTACACGCCATGCTCTCGGTATTTTCAGTGTATTTAAACCAATACTTTCCGACCATGTATCAATTGCCCCATTATCATGACCAAAAAGCATGTATGATTCATCGTTGATAAGGTTACTAGCGTTTTCTATCCTTAAAATATTGTCAGACATAGCCGCTTTATGGATGTTATCAACATCATGCCTTCCAATGCCGGCCACATCATGGGGGTGACTGGCTTGATAGGCGTAGAAATCGTTTGTAATCGACAGATTATATTTAGCGGCTAGATAGTTGTTAACTATCGTATTTTGGGCCGTATTAAGGTATACATTATACAGCATCAGCTCTGTAAATGTACCCGAATGAAATTGTGCGGGTTCATAACCTCCATCTACCGCATCCTGATCTGTTCCTATCACTAATGTACCGCCAGATCGAATAGCCGTGTTGCTTGTATTAAGTAACGTATCCAGCGTCAAATTGCCATCTTGATTTACTGCCAAACTATCGTCAGAAGACCTCCAACGAAAACCGGTGGCCTCATAATTTCCTGAATTACTTGAAAGTTCGGTTTGTACGAACGCATTACGTGCATAAAACCTAAACCGATGGCTTTGTAAGATCAATAACTCATTGGCATCAC
>NZ_JAGDZM010000035.1:0-909 GCF_049099775.1 Roseivirga sp.
CAGGTAAACATGTAGAAGGACTCTTCGATATAGATACATGGAATGTGACTGCAATTGAAGGAGATGGAGATGAGCTAGAAATTGCTTCATTGAACCCACTAGATGGGGGCACCATTGAAGTAGGAGAAAACCTAAGGGTAGCTTTCAATCAACTAATTTCAATTGGTAGTGGCGAGGTTCAATTTCTTAAAAAGAGTGATTTGTCAGAGTTGGCTACGTTAGATGTCTCCGGAAGCGCTGTTTCAGTATCTTTAAACCAACTTACTATTACTCCACCATTGTCTTTGCCTTTAGATGAAGTATTGATTGTGCAATTCTCAGAAGGTGCTTTAAATGATCCTTCAGGCAATAGTATTGGTGAATTATTTGATAATGATACATGGAATTTCACACTGAAAGAAACCGATAATACGAGTCCAAAGATTAGTTCATATATACCTGAGAGTGGGGGTGTAATTTTTGATCGAGAAAGTACGATAACTGTTGAGTTCGATCAGCCGATAGTAAAAGGAGTTGGCGTTGTTAAGTTTTCTAATTCGTTTGGAACTGTGACAGAAATTAACATAGGGAGTAGTCTTGTCAAAATAGATGGTAATGCGCTAACAATCCGTTTGGATAATAAGCTTTCATACGATGTTGGGTATTCGGTAACAATGTCAGAAAGCGCTATAACGGATGTATCGGGTAATCCGATAGGAGACTTGTTTGATTTAACACCTTGGGATTTTGCTTTAACCGATGGGAGTGCTGCTCCAACCATTGTAAAGTTCACTCCACAAGATGGTGGATTTATATTTCCAGGCAGTGATATTTTTATTCATTTCAGTGAGAATGTCAGGATTTTTGATGGGATAGTGCGGATTTACAGAAAACGTGACATGTTTCTTTTGGACGAGATAGTTGTTCGAA
>NZ_JAGDZM010000035.1:1039-1161 GCF_049099775.1 Roseivirga sp.
TGAAGTAGAGTTTACAGCACCTGTTTTTGCGTCAGACGGTAAAGTTCGAATTTTCAATAAGAGTAATTCACTACTTCTCTATACGATTGACATCAATGACCCTTCAGTCAGTATAGAAGGCA
>NZ_JAGDZM010000036.1:0-1580 GCF_049099775.1 Roseivirga sp.
TGATAAGCAATTCTAAGAGTTTCTCCTTTTCTAATAGGGTTTGGATACGCTCTATAAGAAGCTTGGAATAGACTTTCAACTCTTACCGATCTGATTTCAGAGTATTCAAATTCTCCACTAAAGTCTGTTTGTTTCAATCGGTAGAATGATAATCCGTTGGCAGGCTTAGTATGGGTGTAAGTGTAGAACAGAACAGCATCACTATTTCCAGCGCCATCAATGTTGGCTACTTCATTAAAGTTTACACCATCGGTACTATTTTCTATGGTATAGAAGGCATTATTAGTTTCGGAAGCAGTAACCCAATCCAATTGAACTTGACTTTGATCATTGACTTCAGCTTCGAAAGAGATTAACGTAATTGGTAATGCGGCTATTTCAATAGATCCTAAAGTATAATACTGGCCATCGGTAAAGTCAACGGTGAAAGTAGCAGAGTTACCCCCCCCATCAATTGCAGAAGGGCTGATGTAAGTAGTTCCACCATTGGAGAAGTCTCCATCATCGTCGACCATAAGTCTTAGTTGGGTCAGGTTGTTTGTTCCTACACCTAATGGGCCTGTAATGGTACTGAGATCGAAAGTAACTTCTATATCATCTAGGGTACCAGTTTCTTGTACTCTCCATTCTCTATTGAGCCTACTTTGAACTTGAGCGCCGTCAAATTCTCTGTTATCAGAATCTTCAATAGCTGCATTATCATTACCGGAAATGATAAAGGAGTCGTTGTTATCAAAACTACCTGCAGGTTCGGTGAAGGTAACTAAGGCATCACTATTTTCACTTTTAGAGCTGGTTTGTGAAAGACAAGAGAGGTCGTCTCTACCAATACCGAATATATCATTGTAGTAAGTTGTTCCTTGTCCATCAAAATCCCAGATATCATCTCCATCGGCAGCTCTATAATCTCTTTCATCGATACCACCTGTACTTCCATCATCACTAGCATTCATAGTAAGCCCATACTTAAGGGCTAGGTAAGACTCCACTTTATTTCGCTGATCTGAGCTAAGGACACTCGAGAATACAATGCTTTCTGCAATATCACCTGCAAACTGAGCATCTACATCTCCATCACTGTGGTTAGCAATACCAAAAGAAGTTGGGTCAGTGAGTGCTGATGTACTACCTGTACCAGTTGCCTCACTATTACCATCAACAAAGATGGTAATGGCACCAGAAGATTGAGTTCTAGTGGCAGTTACAAAATGTGGTCTACTATTGTTGAAGGTAGTGGCAGTTTCCGCATCAAAACCTGTAGAGGTATTTGCATTGACCCAAATAGTACCATTTTCCATGCCTAAACCATAGTCAAGTGTTCCTGTAGTTTCACTTGCTCCGATCAGGGCAGGGGAGTTGACGAAGTCACCAGCCGTACCCGCGGCTTGTCCAGTTTTAAAGACAGAGATCAATGTCATATCGCCTGAAACCGTATTAGAACTCGTTTCAATGTAAGAGGCATTATTAGAGTTAGGATCAACAAACCTGAGGGCAGGGTTGAAATTGATTTCATTTGCTTCAAAAGTAGGCTCGATTGGCCCACCACCACCGAGATTAGATTCGCTACCATTGTCGGCAGG
>NZ_JAGDZM010000037.1:0-1772 GCF_049099775.1 Roseivirga sp.
GGCAGATGAGGTGCGGGATGTAGGCATCTTCAGCACAACCCTTGACAATAATGTTAGAGATAGAAAGATCGATGACCAGGCAACTGGAACGATCACCAATGATGATGCGGCCAGCCTGGCCATCACCGATGTAACCATGGCCGAAGGCAATTCAGGTATAACCACCTTCACATTTGATGTGACCCTTACTGGAGCTGTTGACCAGCAAGTGATGGTAGACTATACGACGGCGGACGGTACTGCTACTACCGCTGCTAGTGATTATACGGCGGCGAGCGGAACGCTCACGTTTAATGGAACAGACGGTGAAGTACAGCAGATTACAGTTGATATAACTGGCGATATGACTGAAGAATCCGATGAAGACTTTACAGTAACATTATCCAATGTAGCTGATGGAAACAAGGGCGTGACCATAGCAACGGCTACTGGTACAGGAACACTGACCAACGAGGATGACAATACTGCGCCAAGCGGATACAGCGTCAGTTTTGACGATAACTTGATCATAAGAACAGAACTAACTTCTAGTACCATTACTATGGCAGGAGCAGAAGTAGGAACAACTTATAACTTCACCATAAGTTCAGCAGGTGGTGGAATCAATGTTACTGGAACAGGTACAATTGCGACTGCAACAGATCAGATTACTTTAGGCGATTTAACTGGTCTCGGAGATGGCACACTAACAATATCTCTAGAACTAACCGATGGTTTTTCGAATACCGGAAGTGCAGTCACTGGTACAACAGAAAAGAAAGCGATCATAGTTGATCCAGTATTATCACCAGCAGACGATGCGGTAGATATTCTACCAAGTTCAGATTTGACCATGACTTTTGGAGAAAACATGAACAAAGGCACGGGTAATATCACCATCAAACAAGTAGGAGATGATTCAGTGCTAGAAACCATAGACGTAACCAGTACTAAGGTGTCTATATCAGGTGGTGAAATAACAATTAATCCAGAAAACCAATTGTTACCACCAAGTACAGAGTTCTATGTAACGATTGATGCAGGTGCATTAAAAGATGATGTTGGGAATGACTATGCAGGAATAAGTAACAATGCGGATTGGAGTTTCACGACAATAGCAGCATCCGTAGTAAGCAACGTTATAGTGCCAGCAGATGGAACCTATGCCATAGGTACCAGCCTTGACTTTACAGTAAATATGGTGTTGCCAGTAACGATAACAGGAACAGCCACACTGCCAATAACAATTGGAAATGTAACAGTTAATGCAACACAAGTAGGCACAGTGTCCAATAGCACGAGCATTGTCTTCCGCTACACAATAGTCGAAGATAACTTAGATGTAGACGGTATCAGTTTAGATGCACCGATGGACTTAAATGGCGGTACCATGCGAGATGAATTCGATGTAGATGCCATCCTTTCATTGAACAATGTGGCTACCTTAACTGGTGTACTTGTAGATGGAGTTAGACCAGTGCCTACACTTTCTACTGTTGGTGATGAACTAACAAATGCAGCCTTTACAACTACATTTAGTTATGATAAGTCAGTTTCTGATTTTGATTTAGCCGATATCACTGTCACCAACGGTATAGCGAGCAATTTCACAGAAGTGACCGCAGGTAGTGTTTGGTCGGCTGACATTACACCAAGCGCTGATGGAACGGTAAGCGTAACGCTAGCTGCAGGTGTGGCAACAGATGCACCAGGAAATGCAAGTGCAGCAGGTAATACAGTCAGCAAGACCTTCGACGGCACCGTGCCGACTGTTTCGACAATAACGAGAAAAG
>NZ_JAGDZM010000038.1:0-854 GCF_049099775.1 Roseivirga sp.
ACAGTATTTGCATCTGTAGCGATTATCGTATAAGCTGAACCTGAACCATTCTCAGTATTACTTACTGCTAAAGGTGAACTAAAGACGGGTAATACCTCATCTACATCAGTAACTAAAATTGTCACGATTTGGGTAGCAGTATTTAATCCATCGCTAGCCTGTATCTCGATGATATAGGTATTATTGAAGTCGGCATCGACCGGTTTTTCGAAATTAGGAGCATCTATAAAAGTGACAACTCCTGTTTTGAGCACAAAACGTTTTTCATCATTCTCTGTACCTAAGGTATAGGTTACTGGATTTGCATCGGTGGCTAGTGGAGTATAAGCTATTTCAGTACTATTTTCTGCAAAATTTGCTATGGTAGCAGATGAGAAGACTGGTAGTATCTCATCTACATCAGTGACTGTAATAGTAACGAGTTGATTTGCTGTATTCAATCCATCATTCGCCAGTAATTCAATAATATAGCTGTTGTTTTGATCTCCGTCTATTGGCGCTTCAAAATCTGGTGTTGTTTTGAATGTAATTTCGCCTTCATTGATACTGAATAAGGCTTCGTCATTACTTTTACCAAGGGACAAGGTTACAGCGTTCGCGTCATTGGCAGAAGCTATATAAACCACATTGGTACCATTTTCCTTGTATAAGCGCGTGGTGGCTGATGTGAAGACTGGAAGTATTTCATCTACATCATTAACCGTGATCACTACGGTTTGAGTAGCCGTATTCAATCCATCTGTTGCGTTGACTTCTATTTGATAGGTGTTCTGACCGTCGCCATCTATAGCATGTCTCTTATACACATCTGACGCTGCCGACGATCGCATAAGTGTAGATCTAGGTGGTGGCCG
>NZ_JAGDZM010000039.1:0-453 GCF_049099775.1 Roseivirga sp.
TAGCGAATAACACCTTGGAGTACGCTGCGGGGAAGGATTTAGAAGGGCTATTTGATCTAGATACATGGAATGTTACTGCAATTGAAGGAGATGGAGACGCATTACAAATTGCTTCTTTGAATCCGTTGAATGGAGGTACTGTAGAAATGGGAAAAAGTTTAGCAGTGTTTTTCAGTCAACCGTTTTCCATTGGTAGTGGAGAGGTTAGGTTTCTTAAAAAGAGTGACTTATCAGAAGTAGGTTCATTGGATATATCAGGTGGTTCTGTCTCTATTGAAGTAAACCAACTTATTATTGAGCCACCTTTATTTTTACCATTGGATGAGGCATTGATCGTGTTATTCTCTGAGGGTGCATTAAGAGACCTTTCTGGCAATAGTATTAGTGAATTATTTGATAATGACACTTGGAATTTCAAGTTGAAAGAGATTGATAATACTGGTCCAGTGATTA
>NZ_JAGDZM010000040.1:0-671 GCF_049099775.1 Roseivirga sp.
GAACTAGGCCTGATTTACGAGATCAATGTATTTCCGGTTAACAATGTTTACGTATTAATGACCTTGACTTCTCCTTCATGCCCAGCCGCAGAAGTAATTCCCGAAGAGGCCAAACAGAGAATAAAGGAAATTGAAGGGGTTAGCGATGTGGAAATAGAACTTACATTTGATCCTCCATATACTCAAGACATGATGTCTGAAGAAGCCAGATTGGAATTAGGCTTCATGTAATCGAAAGAAAAATTAAAAATTATAAGATATGTACCCAGAACATTTATTAGTCCCATTTAGACAAGAATTGACTGAAGCTGGTTTCACTGAGTTAAAATCTGCAGAAGCTGTTGAAGAACATTTATCTGATCACAAAGGCACAAGCCTAGTGGTAATAAACTCAGTGTGTGGTTGCGCGGCAGGCACAGCAAGACCTGGTGTGAAGATGGCGCTTAAGCTTTCAGACAAACAACCCGATAATTTAACTACTGTTTTTGCAGGTGGTGATATTGAGGCAACATCGAAGGTTCGTGAATTTCATTTACCCTTCCCTCCTTCATCTCCATCAGTGGCGTTATTCAAAGATGGTGAGCTTGTTCACTTTGTAGAAAGACATCACATTGAAGGTCGTTCTGCTGAAATAATTGGCAACCATTTAGCTGACGTTTTCGAAGAACATT